>CAWJQD010000001.1:0-1321877 GCA_963844905.1 uncultured Acidobacteriaceae bacterium
CAGCGCATCTTTCAAGCGGGCAGTCAGCGCGTGAGCAACATCGTCTACAGGAAAGCGCAGGAGATTTACGCGTCGGGCCGGCTGGGCCAGGTCACCTATATCGAGGGTCATTCCGACCGCAACTCGCCCTCAGGCGCATGGGTCTATCCCATTCCGCCTGACGCGAGCGAGCAGAACATCGATTGGAGGGCTTTCCTGCGTGATGCTCCGGAGCGTCCATTCGACGCGGTGCGCTTCTTCCGCTGGCGGTGTTTCGCTGATTACGGCGAAGGCGTGGCCGGTGATCTTTTTGTGCATTTGCTGTCGGGAATCCAGTGCGTAAGCGGGATCAACGCAGCGCCAAAGCGAGCGCAGTCAATCGGCAGCCTCACATATTTCAAGGATGGGCGCGACTTCCCAGATCTGCTGGCGACGCTCTACGAATACGACAGTGTGACCGTGAACCTGCACTGCAACCAGAACAGCGCGCAGGGCGAGCCGATCATCTTCTACGGCAAGGAAGCCACCATGACCATCAGCGGCAACACGCTCACCGTCGCGCCGCAGGATACACGTCCGCAACCCGAGGGCTATTCGTTGAACGGATGGACCGCTGCGGCGAAGAAACAGTATCTGGACGAGTGGAATGACGCGCATCCAGCGCCGCCGCCCGCTCTCGCTGAGGTCGAAACGTATTCGGCTACGCGGGGCTATGACGACACCGCTGACCATCTCGCAAACTTCTTCAGCGCCGTGGACACGCGCGAATCGGTGGTGGAAAACGAAATCTTCGGGAATCATGCAGCCATCGCCTGCCACATGGCCAACTACTCTTACTTCCATCGCAGCGCGGCAACTTGGGACTCTGACACCAAAACCATCACAGGCTGAGCCTTGATTCCCACGGGAGAGACTGCACATGAGCACGACGTCACGCAGAAGTTTCCTGAAAGCAACTGGAGCGGTTGCGGCATGTGCCGCCGCCTCGCGCCTCGAGGCTAAGCGGCTGCGGCTGCCCATCGGCCTGCAACTCTATAGCGTGCGCAACCAACTGCCCAAGGATTTCGCCGGCACGTTGGCAGAGCTGCGCTCGGCAGGGTACACGGTGGTTGAAGCAGCGGGCTACTACGATCGCTCAGCCGCGGATTTTCGCCATGCCATGGACGCGGCCGGTCTGCGCTGCGTCAGCACCCACCATCCGCTCAACGTGCTTGAGACGCAACTCGACCAGTGGCTTGACTACGGCCACACCATAGGGCTCGAGTACATCGTCTGCTCGTCGTCAGGAGGTATGCATCGCGATCCTGCGGTGAAAGGGCCGCCAACGCTCGACGATTGGCGCTGGATCGCGGGCGAGCTTAACCGCATCGGCGAAAAAGTGAAGGCGGCGGGAATGACTCTCGGCGTGCACAATCATGTGCCCGAGTTTGCCGTGATCGATGGCGTGCTGGTGTACGGCGAACTGCTGCGGCTTACCGATCCCAAGCTGGTCGCCTTCGAAATGGATTGCGGCTGGGTCTACGCGGCAGGGTACAACCCAGTCGACTACCTGAGCAAGACTCCTGAGCGCTTCCCGTTGATGCATGTCAAGGACATGATCCCGGGCGCCAACGGACAAATGCACTCCACTGAGATGGGGCGCGGCAAGATTGACTACGCGCCTATCCTGCGGGCTGCCACCGGGCTCAAGCAGTACTTCATCGAACAGGAAGAGTTTGACATCGATCCCATGCAGGCGCTGCGCATCGACGCCGAGTATCTCCGCAATCTTAAAGTGTGAACGGTTCCGCTTTGCGTTGCGAAGCATTCAGTTGGACAAAGTGCCAGTCTCGGATCTGTGTGAGGAAACGGGCCTGCGGCCGACGGTCTTCTATTGCTGGCAGAAAGAGTTCTTCGAGAATGGGGCGTCTGCCTTCGAGCAGAAAGCACGGCCGAACCACTCTGCCGAAACGGATAACCCGAACTAACGGCTGATCCGCTGCATTCAGGTCAGCAAGGTATTGAACGATGATCGGAGGAGTCTCACGCACCTTGTATGCCTCAGTAATGCGACCGGCTGCTGTAAGCACCGGATCGCAGCTATTCAACTCAGTTAGTCTTAACTCAGTTTCATTGGAAACTAAGTAAAATACGCTTCGCAGGGTAGACGCACAAAATCCCTAATGCTTCCCATGAGATAGATTCCGGAGGGTAGATTGCTTCCAGCCTCGGATACGAGACTGACGCTTGCGCAGGTCTAGAGTGCATCCGGCCATCTGGCGTCACCCAGCTCTCCGGTAAGAGACCGCACTGGTTTTCTGGCACTCCGTAGCTGCCGCCAAGATCACAATACGGCAAATTCTCAGGGACTACGGCCGCGCTCCACTCAGACGCTGAGAGTCACGCTAATTCGCTGTCACGCCGCTGCCAGATGGTTTCCTGTCGAATGGCCCTCCGGCCCGTCCGACCTCAGTTCTGGTAATTCCCAGAAGAGTGCAACCAGCTTCCCACGACGATGGGCCTGCTTACCCATTCCCGCACTGCTTACGCTTACCTCAGCCGAAGAGATTGCAGCCCAGGGCTGATTACTGATGCTGGAACAGCGCGCTGGCCCGTGAGGTGGGCCGGTCCGCAAGTTGTAAGGCAGCTTGCAACCCCATTGCCCCGTAGGGAGGGGCCAGCCGAGTACTACTAAATTGTGTAATTGAGCTAGGTCCCGACCCGTCGTCATGTTGGCTATGTTTGGCGGTCGGTCACTGCGGTACCGATGTGAAGGCTAGTGGTGCCGCGTCTAATTCAATCCTAACCGAGCTGCTTGATTCGCCAAAGACACAAGGCCAGATCGGTCAGCCGGCGCCCGGTTGTGAAGGCTAGTGGCGCCGGAGTAATGACGAGGGGCTATCACACATTAATGTGATAAGACCTTTCTTACCCCTACACTACTACTAATATAGGCATTTTGTGTCTCGTCTGCAGAATCACTACAAAGTCACTTATATTCAATCGCTTGCCGTCATGGGGAAGGGATACGGGAGCCGGAATAGCTCGGCTCCTTGTCCCGTTGGTTAGGCTGGCGTCGGGAGTTCCCTGGGCCCTGTCAGGGATCCGAAGTGGTCAGCGCGCGCGAACCGTACTAGCTCGCCCCGCGAAATAAGAACACGACGGCCGACGCCAAAGCCTCGAATAGCGATTTAGCAATCATTAAACCATTTGATCCATCGCAGGGTGGAATTGGGTACATCCTGAAGCAAATCGACGATCCCGATTGTGAATGGGATTTCCGTAACGTTCACTTATTCAATCCTAACGTGAAGCTGGATTCAAAGTTGGATCACGCATCGCTACGATCAGCCCGCCGTTGGCAACAGCAGGTCTCTCTAGCCGCGGCTTAGCCCATAGAGTCTCTAGACACAGAAAAGGCGTGGGGAATTAAGCCCACGCCTTTCTTGTGTCTGTTGATTCCCGAACTCGACGGGATGCTCGATCTATGCGAGTATCTCGACCTCGAGGAACGCGGCTGGCTCGTGATCCCACAAGGCGGCTTCACCAAGCTCGGTCATCTTGTCGTGATTCACGGCGATACAGTCGGAGGCGGAGTCTACAGCGCACGGAAAGGCTGCAGAGGTCTACGCAGGCTCGTCTGTTGTGCTCGGTCATCTCCACACGCTGCAGGTCCATACGAGAAGCTCGCCGGTTGCGCAGACAGACCGCTGGACGGCAACCGTGTTGCCCTGCTTGTCGACGACGGCGCCCACGTATGGACGAGGCAAAGCGAACACCTGGCTCCAGGGATTCGGTATCGTCTACATCCGTCCAGGGGGTCAGTTCAATCTGTATCCCACGGTCATCGTCAATGGTGAAGCGGTGATCGGTGGGCAGCTATACGGCATGCGTCCCCATCGTAAAGCCGTATGACTATGGTAATGGGCGGACAGTTTGCACCGCCTTGGACTTTTTGATAGTCTCAATAAAGGAGCCCCCAAAAGCTCTCATCCAATAGCATAGGCGCGGGTAGCAGTGGCGTGAGGCCCAGCGTCCCGGATCAAACCTTCCGCGACATCTCAATTTAAGGAGCGACTATGTCTGCAAAAGGCAAAGGCGCGTCTGATGGGGTGCGGGAGACTAGCTCCGCATCCGCGAGTGCTCGTGCATCAAAGCAGAGCACACCACCAGCATCACGAAAGCATATTTCCGCTGCTTCATTAGGGGTGCTCCATGCCTGAGATGAAAAGCGGAATCTCCTGGACGCACTATAGTTGGAACCCTTGGATGGGATGCGACAAGATTGCTCCCGGCTGTGCCCATTGTTATATCCATCGAATGATGATTAGGCAGGGGCGACAGCCGTGGGGCAAGCTCTATCCAACAAAAACCGTGGGTCATCCTATCAAGTGGCAGAGGGAAGCGGAAGAGGCACGGCAATGCGTGCGCGCCTTTGCCTGCTCCCATTCTGACTTCTTCCACGTCGATTGTGATGATTTGCGAGATGAAGCGTGGAGGATCATCAAACGAGCACCGAACGTGGTGTTCTTCTTATTGACCAAACGCCCAACCCAAATCATGAGCCATCTGCCGGATGATTGGGGCGAAGGCTACCCAAACGTCTGGCTCGGCGTCTCGGTTTGTTGCAAGACTGATCTCGTCAACATGGATATGCTTCGCAAGGTCCCAATCCACCCGAAGGCTGTTCGTGCAGTGAGTTGCGAACCGCTCCTGGAGGACATCTCGCAAGAGTTGAACCTCGAGGGATTCGGCTGGGTCGCTGTTGGGGGAGAGTCCGGCAGCGGAGACGAATACCTCTGGAATCCAGGGGGGAACCGGAAAGCAGAACTCAAGCAAACCGCTGGACGGCGCACGATGAAGCTGGAATGGGCAGCGCGCATCCGGGACAAGGTGAAAGGCGCGCAGTTGCCTTTCATCTTCAAACAGGTTACAAGTCCCCGCTCTGGAAAGGGCGTCAATGCACTCGGCCGAGTCTGGCACGAATATCCACAACCTCCGCTTCCTTATCCCTGGAAGCCTCAACCTGCCATCGAAGCGAAGCACCTTTACACCATCGAGCAATTGAAGAATCTGGATGACGGTGGACGACCGAAGGAAGGTCAACGCAGTTCAGTGGCCCGCGGCGACGGCGCGTAGACAAAAAAGAGGGCAGTGTGCTTTGGTATCTCGCCCATGGAAAACCTAAAGCTCACTGCCCGGTCCCAAGCTCACCGCTATCGGCCCCTCGGCAGCCGCCTTCGCCGGGTTTGGTCGGCTTCATCTGGAGCGCGTTGTTGAAGCGGTTGAAGTAGTTGAAGAGGCCGATGGCGCAGAGCAGCTCCACAATTTCGCCTTCGGAGTAGAAGCTGCGCAGCTCGTCGAACTGCTCGTCGCTCACGGCGTGGGCGTCGCGGGTAACCGTCTCGGCCAGGCGCAGCGCGGCTTTCTCGGCCGGGGTAAAGTCGTTGCAGGTGCGCCATTCGGCCAGGTGCGCGAGCTGGTCGTCGCTCCAGCCCAGGTTGCGGGCCAGGATGGTGTGGCTGGCCAGGCAGTAGGGCGTGTCGTTGATCTGGCTGGTGCGAATGATGATAAGTTCTTTCAGTTTGGGAGAAAGGGTGCCGGTCGAGAGCACAGCGGCGAAATGCGCCTGCATGGTGGTGAAGATCTCAGGCCGGTGAGCCATGACGCGGAACATGTTGGGTACGTTGCCGCGCTGGGCAAAAACCTTGTCAAAGCCAGCGGCGATCTCAGGGCTTACCTGGTCGCGATTGAGCCGGGAAATGCGGGACATGGGATCTCCTCCGGGTACGTCTTCATGGTACCGTCCCTGACTTCTAAACTGAGGCATCTCAGACTCATTTACTTATCAGATCAAAGTCTCATATAATCACTGTGGGAGTTAGGGGCTCCCACAACATGAAACGCGAACCGGAGAAGGTCAAAATCACGGAGAAGGCGCTCTATCAGCGGATCAACCGGAAACTGAAAGCGAACGATGAAATCCTGAAGCGTTCACGAGGTCGGTGGGCAACAGAGCTGGGAGACTACTACGTCGTCGACGTCGGCACAAGTGGTGTGGTGAGCAAAGACGTAGACATCGAGGCTTACGGACGAAAACTTGGCGTACTCCGGCCTTATGAGGCATTGGAAGAGGTAAGGTAATGATCCGTGTCGCTGAATGGGTTAGAGTCAGTGATGAGAGTCAGGCAGCACCGGAACGCTTTGGGATTCCGGCTCAGCGGACAGTGAATCGAGAGACATGCAAGCGTTACAGTCTGGAGATTGTTAAGACGTTCCAGGTCGAGGATGTGTCCGGTAAGGACATTATGCTAGCGCCGGAGACGCACGAGCTGATCGAGCTAATGCACTCAGGCCGGATACAGGGCGTGGTCGCCCGTGAGTTCTCCCGCTTAATGCGGCCGGATGACTTCGGTGATTACGTTCTATTGGGGGCGTTCCAGAAAACGAACACAATCCTGTATCTTCCCGAGGGCCCGATAGACCTCAACGAAAAGATGGGCCGCCTCATGGCATCCATGCAAGCGGCGATAGCCGGATTCGAGCGATCAACGATCCGCGAGAGGTTGCATAGAGGCAATGAGGAGAATCGGAAGAGCGGCGGGCGCTTCGCATCGCACCTTCCCAGGGGGGTTGGATACACGAAAGAGCGCGGCTGGTTCTATACGGCCGAGTCGGAGCAAGTGAAAAGAGCATACGAAGCAGTGCTGGCCGGCGAATCACTTAATGATGTTGCCAGGCTCCTCGGTATGAGCGCGATGGGCGCGCGATACCTCATCCACAACCCCATTTATAAAGGATGGCGTATCTATGAGCGTGAGGTCGGAGAGAGTCGGCCTGGAGCGAGCGGGCGACAGCCGCGGTACCGACCTCTCAAGAAACGAGCTGCCGACAAAGTGATCCGCGTCAAGGTGATCGACGAGCCTCTGATCTCGCCTGAAAAATGGGAGCACGCTTGCCGGATTCTCGACATCAAGAGCGAGGCGAGCCGACGTAATCACCAGAAGGGTCGTGGAGGTCTAGCCGCATATAACGGATTCCTCTTCTGCGATGAATGTGGCAAGACTCTGACCCCAGTCCGCGGCAGCGCCAGGAATCACCCGGAGCGAGTCGGCTACTACGTCTGCCTCGGCCACTACCGGGATAAGCATAGTTGCTCTCAGGGGTACACCCGCATTCCCGAGCTAGAACAACAGGTTGACAAACTCATCGGGGAACAGTTGCGCGACCCTCGCTTCTTCGGTCAAATCTTCGGACGTGATAAAGACAAGGAAGCAATCAAAGTCACGGAACGAATCAAGGGATTGAAGTCTCAGCAGTCGTCGATTGAACGGAAGCGGAGCCGGGTGGTCGATATGTATGCAGATGGAACGATCAACAAGACCGAAAGAGAAGAGAGAATCGCCAAGATCACTGAGCAACTCGCCGGGATCGAAGAGGAGCTGTCCCGCTTAGAGTCGGCGCCGAAAGTGATAACGAAAGAGATGTTCTACGAACTCTTTGGAGTCCTATTCGACAGGTGGAGTACGCTCGATAAAGAGGAGCGGCGTAAAGTACTATCACGCCACATGCCTAAGATCAGAATTCGTGACGGTCGGGTGGTGAGTCTTTTCAGGCTGCTTGATAGTCGGGATGTTCGTTACGATAAGAAAAGCTCAGCTCCTTGAGCCTGGCGCGAACCGTTCCGGTCGAGAGCACTGCGGCGAAGTGCGCCTGCATAGTGGAAAAGATCTCGGGCCGGTGGGCCATCGCGCGGAACATGTTGGGCACATTGCCGCGCTGCGCAAAGACCTTGTCGTAGAGAGCGGCGATCTCGGGCGTCACTTCGCTGCGGTCAAGGCGGGAGATTCGGGACATTGCGCCTCCTTCAGGTACATCTTCATGGTACCGTCCCGGAGCCTTGTCCGCAGCCTTTCCGGGAAAGGGCATCTAACCGGGCGGGCGGTGCGGGAGGGGCCTTTGACGCACTTCGCGAGCTCTGCTAACTTAAGTAGTGGACAATCCAACGCCACACACTCCTCAGTAGCTCAATGGCAGAGCATTCGGCTGTTAACCGAAGGGTTGTAGGTTCGAGTCCTACCTGAGGAGCCAATTAAATCAACAACTTAGAGCAGATCAGAGCAGCCAGAAATCCGCCAATTTTTCAAATTGTGCCCATTTTTGTGCCCACGCTCTTTCAAAATGGACACCCCGTCCATAGCAATCCTGCTCAGTTGTTTCCCTCCTCAATGAAACGACTTGATCCTCTGCCGATGATCGGTTGATCGCCGGCTTGCGCGAGTTCTCCTCCTGCTCCAATCTCCATTCGCACTGGCCATTATGTCCATTTTGAGTGCTCCTGTGGCGGTGTAAAGATTCAGTGGTGCATGCTTCCTCGCTCTTTCGATCGGCTCGTAGTTTGGCCCAAGTCTTCAGGACGGACCGGTGGTCCTAGCAGCACTCTTAGCCTGCCTTCTTGAAATCGAAGTAGCACAGATTCATTTGGCCTTGGGTGAGAATGTGCACGGTAAGCACGTTGGTTCCGCGGCCAAGCTTTACCTTTAGGATCCCCGGCGCAATATTCCAGTGGTGCCACTGCCGCCAGGCCACCGGATCAGAAGCATCAAATGTAGACTCGATCTTCAGTGGACTGGTTGCAGGCTTACCATTCACGTCGAGTGAGATTGTTCCACCGCGGTTCGAGGTATAGAGAAGGTCGGCATTGTACCATCCGGATCGCTTCACATCCACGGTGATGTTGAACCACTCCCCAGGCTCGGTCCAGCCAACATAAAGAAGGTTCGCAGGAGGAACGATCTTGTTGAAGGGGTTGTCATCAATCGGTGTGGGCTGCCGGTGAAACTTCGTGTACGAGGTGTCAACACCTTCATGCATGCGGAATTCATTGAGGTAGGTTCCATCGGGCGGATTCAACTCTCCGCTGCCGTGATTTTGCGGATCGCTGTCGTGATACGCGACTCCTTCGCCGCCGAGATCGTAATAAGCGCACAATACTCGTCCCGGTATTTCTTGTGGACCGTCGTGATACACGCTGTCATGAAATGGAACACCTGCATAGCGACTCAGGAATGCTTGCGCACGCGCCACTGTCGACAGAGCTGATACGGCTATGAAACTAATAGGCAACACGCTACACTTCATTTACATCCTCCCCAGGACCGATTTGGTGCCTCTTGCTAGGTCAAACGTTTTGGGCGATAACTATGCGCGCCCATTACACATGGCTGTAAACGCGCACATAATCTACCAACATTTCTTGCGGGATTTGAGTGGTAGCGTCTAGATCCTTCGGCCACTGTCCACCGACCGCGAGATTGAGCAGTATAAAGGCGGTGCATTCAATCCTCACGTTGAAAATGGTAAACCGAGACACTAGTCGTGGTGAACCGGTTTACCGCAATCAGCCTCAATTTAAATTCATGTTGATCATCGTTGTCAAGGCAAAAAACGGACGTGATACGTTGATTAGGGATGCAACCGGAGCCTAAGGTGCGCGCGCCGGTGGCCCGTTCAGACCAACCGATCGCATTGAGAAAGTTGGCCGAACATCTCGGTTTCTCGCGAGCCACGATTTCGCTGATTCTCAATGACGTCCACGACGGCTTGTCCAGCATTCGTCCGAGTCGGAGCGGAACGGATGCCCGCGCATGAATGCAATCCTCCGGTGCAAAAGTCCGTGAAGATGCCTCAATGCCAACTCGGCGGCGCGCGCATGATCGAGGAGCACATTCGTTACACCTTCGATATGCCGGCGAACTGCGACAGCCACCACCGGGATGGAAACCTGATGTTCGAGCCGCGTGTCGATCGCAATGAGTCCCTGTGCGCTGCGTCCGATCAACATGCGCGTGTAATCTTCTATGAGACTCTTTTTGTGCCGGTGATGCGCCGTGAAGTAGAAGTGCCCGGCTTGAAGCAGCTGGTCGCCGATTCCGCTCATCAATTGCGCGTGATATCCATCGAAAAAAGGAACTGCGTTCTATAATCCGGAGTGTATGCACACGAAATTCGCGAGCCTACGCGCATGCTTGGTTCCGCTGTTGGGAACGGGGTTGTGCTTGGCGCAAGCGGGCGCAGACAAGCAGGCGGAGTTTGCCGCTCACACGAGCACGGCGGAAACGTACCTGCGTGAGCAGCGCCCTGACCTGGCCATTCCGGAACTGCAGGCGGCGGCGGCAATCCATCCCGAAGACGTCAACACGCAGGGCAATCTGGGCGTGCTGCTGTTTTTTCAGGGCAAAGCGGCTGAAGCGATCCCGCACTTGCGCGTTGCCGTTGCGGAAGAGCCGTCGCTCAACAAGATTCAGGGCGTTCTGGGAATCGCCGAACTGCGGACGCAGGAGGTTGAGCAGGGACGCCAGGATCTTGAAACGGCATTTCCGTTGATCACGGACGGGAAGTTCAAAATCCAGGTTGGCCTGGAACTGGTGGGATCGTATACAGAGACCGGGGATCTGGATCAGGCCGCGGGCGTGCTGGCGCAGTTGAAGAAAGCGGCGCCTGGCAATCCCGAAGTTCTCTATGCGGAGTATCGGACCTATTCCGATCTCTCCGGAGAGGCGAGGCTTGCGCTTTCGCTGGCGGCGCCGGATTCCGCGCAGATGCATCAGCTGCTGGCGCACGAAGAGATCAAGGAAGGGAATACTAATCGCGCCATTGCCCAGTATCGCCAGGCTATTGCCATCGATCCGCGCCTGCCGGGGGTTCACTATGAACTGGGCGAGCTCTTGAATACCGCATCGGATCCGGCCGTCAAGAAGGAGGCGATCGCGGAGTATCGCATAGCTTTGCAGCAGAATCCCCAGGATGAAAAGGCGATATTGAGCCTGGCGGAAATTGCTGCGCAGCAAGGTGATGTTCAGGAGGCGTACCGGGATTACTCGAAGGCGGTTGCGTTACAGCCTGCAGATGCGGACGCCAAGCTGGGGCTGGCCAAGAGCCTGATCGCAATGAATCAGGACGACAAGGCCCTGCCGCTGCTCGAGGAGGCGGTGCGGCTGGAGCCGACAGATCCCACCGTGCACTATCGCTTGAGCACGCTGTATCGGAAGCTGGGGCGCATGGACGATGCCCGGCGTCAAGTAGAGCTCTACAAACAATACAAGGATATGAAGGAGAAACTTCGCGCGGTCTATAAGGATCTGCTCATCCAGCCCAAGGAAATCCGTGCCGACGATCAGGATGACAAATAACTCTGCAATGCAAAGCAGCGCCTGTGCACTCGCGGGGCTGCGCGCCATCCTTCTGCGATGCTGCGCGGCGATTTGCCTGCTGTGCCTGACCGGTGCGGCCCGAGCGCAGGCGGGCATGGGAACGCCTACACCGCTTTCTCCTGCGGAGCGGCAAAAGGCGGAAGCGGAAAGGCTCGCTACCGGACCCCTCCCTGACTATCCGCAGTTAGTGGATATTACCGGCTTAACCGGAATTCATTTCGATCACTTATCCAGCCCCGCGGCGAGATTCATCGCGGAGTCGATGAGCGGAGGCGTGGCGATTATCGACTATGACGGCGATGGCTGGCCAGACATCTATTTCACCGGCGCGCAGAACGTAGACATGGCCCTTCACGGGGTCAAAGCTCGAGGCGCTTTGTACCATAACAACCACGACGGCACTTTTACTGATGTTACAGACAAGGCCGGCGTGGGTTATCCGTGTTGGGCCATGGGCGCATCCGTCGGCGACTATAACAACGACGGCCGTCCGGATTTGCTGGTGACCTGTCTTGACGGCGTGGTGCTCTACCGCAACAACGGCGACGGAACATTTACCGATGTAACCAAGAGCAGCGGGCTGGGCAGCGATCACGGGTGGGCAACAGGAGCGGCCTTCGGCGACTACGACCATGATGGCTGGGCCGACCTGTTTGTATCTCATTATGTAGATTTTCATCTCGACGACCTACCCGGATTCGGCTCTACGACCAAGCCATGTAAGTACCTCGGATTTGATGTGCAGTGCGGCCCGCGCGGGCTGAAGGGGCTTCCCGACAATCTCTACCATAACAACGGCGACGGAACCTTTACCGATGTGTCGAAACAGGCCGGAGTGGACGATGCGGAAGGGCGCTACGGACTGACCGCAATCTGGTCGGACTTCAACAATGACGGGAAGCTCGATCTTTTTGTTGCCAACGACGGCGAGGCTAACTATCTTTACCAGGGCGACGGCGCGGGGAAGTTCGAGGACATGGGGCTGCTGGCCGGCGTGGCCGCGAACGAGGACGGAGTGGAGCAGGCCAATATGGGTGTGGCTGTGGGCGACTATCTGCACACGGGCCTCATGTCCCTGCTTATCTCGCATTTCGACGTTGAGTACGCTGCTCTCTATCGCAACGACGGAGGGATGAACTTCACCGACGTATCGATCGCTTCCGGTATTGCCAGAGGAACGCAGGGCTATGTCGGCTGGGGCGACGGCTTTGTCGATTTCGCCAACGACGGATGGCAAGACTACTTTGTGGCCACCGGGCATGTGTACCCGCAGATCGATAGCCTGCATCTGCCTGCCAAGTTTCGTGAGCCGAAACTGCTTTTTCTGAATCAGCGCGACGGAACCTTCCTGAATGTCAGCCGGCGGGTGGGAGAGGCAATCCAAGTCCCGCAGGTCAGCCGCGGAGTCGCCTTTGGCGATCTCTTCAACGACGGTAAAATCGAAGCGGTGGTAGAGAATCTGGTGGGCCAGCCAATGATTCTGCGCCCTGTGGGAGGTCCGAAAAACCATTGGATCAGCTTTCAACTGGAAGGCGTGAAATGTAACCGGCTGGCTCTGAATGCGCGAATACGAGCCACTGCGGGAGATTTGGTGCAGCTTGGCGAGGTGCTGAGCGGGGGAAGCTATCTTTCGCAGAGCGACCTGCGCGTACACTTTGGACTGGGTAGCCATGAGAGCCTGGATCAAGCCGAAATCTTGTGGCCAGATGGAACGAAGGAAACGCTGACGCATCTGGCCGCTGACCGCTTTTATACGGTGCGGGAAGGCCAGGGAATTGTTGCCGTTCAGCTTCCGGCACAGCAGGCCAGACTTCCCTAGGAAGATCGGATTTGCAGGTGCGAATTTGGCGCGAGGCACGTGTGACACGCGCGACCGTCAACTAAATCGTTATACTCCCTGTTTTTTCTTGTGGAAGGAGTAGCCTTCAAGGTAACATTAGTCACGTAGTCTACTGATATCATTCGTCGAGATGCGTCAATGAAAGATTCCAGCACCGGCAGGCGAAGCGGGCATCCGGCGACCCATAGACCTGTCAGTCTGAAACAATTGGCTGACCATCTTGGGCTGAATCCGGCGACCGTGTCCGTGGTCCTCAACGATGTCCCAGGTCGGTCGATCCCGCAGGCTACCCGAGATCGCATCAAAGCCGCAGCCAAGCAGTTGAATTACCACCCCAACCTGCTGGCGCGCTCCTTGCGCAGCCGGCGGACCCTGACCATTGGAATCTTAGTTCCTGAGCTGGGCGATGGATATCACACACAGGTGATGAGCGGGATTGGCGATCAACTCATCAAATCAGGGTACTTCTACTTCACGGCGCATCACCGGCACAAGAAGAGTCTGATAGAAGATTACACGCGCATGCTCATTGGCAGAGGCGCACAGGGTATCATCGCCCTTGATACACATCTGGAACATCCGGTCAGCGTGCCTGTAGTTGCCGTCGCCGGACATCGTCACATTGAGGGTGTGACTAACGTCCTGCTCGATCATCGACGCGCCGCGGAGCTTGTTCTGACCCATCTTTACTCCCTTGGACACCGGGAGATTGCATTCATGCACGGGCAGCCGTTCAGTTCGGACTCGGAGGAGCGCTGGAAAGCACTGACGGAGGTTGCACAAAGCCTCGGACTTGAGATCAAGCCCGAGCTCGTTGTCCGCCTCGACCGCGATATGATCTCACCGGAGCTTGGATATCCGGTTGTGCAACAACTGCTCGCAGTCAAAAAGCCATTCACGGCGCTGATTGCATTCAACGATCTCTCGGCGATCGGGGCCATCCGCGCCCTGCAGGACGCCGATCTGCGTGTCCCGGAAGATGTTTCCGTCATCGGCTTCGATGACATCAAGGTAGCCGCATTTACTGTGCCGCGCCTTACGACGATTAACCAGCCGCTGGAAGAAATCGGCAGAATTGCCACCCAGAGTCTTCTCAACCGGATCCATAACACGATGCAGCCCCGCGATGAGATTACCGTGGAGCCGCAACTCATTATCCGTGATTCGACTGGCCCAGTAAGAGGCAAGCTTTAAAACAGCTCAAATTCGCAGCGCCGCCCCGACCTTCGTAACCTGGCTTGCCTGGTCATCCGAAAGCCTGGCAGGATTGATGCGCCGCCGACTCTCTGCCACTCGCCAAGAGCAGAGAATTGTCTCACGGGACGAAAGCCGCGATTCAAGGATACCGGGCGCCGGCGGGAAGATCGGCTGGCACCCGGCGAAAACTCAATGGAAGAAGCAGTATCATGAGCTATGCGGCAGCGCAGAGCGCGAATACCCCCCAGGCGCTCATGGAAAGCATCCGCCGCTTTCCCTTCGATACGGTCCTAATGGCTGTCAATGCGGCAGACAGATACTATTATTCATTTCAAAGGGACCTACTTCCGCTCGCCGTCGAAAAGCGGATGGGAATCATCAGAATGAAGGTCATGACACGCGGCCGCATTCTCTCCAGTTGGACACCGCCTCCCGCGGAAGAGCAAAAGCATTCGTGGGGAGGCAAGGGCGCAAACGCGATGACTCCAGGTACGCTAACAAAGCGAGAAACGTTGTTCTACAACCTCTCGCTACCTATCAGCACAGCAATTATTGGGTGTGACTCTGTCGAGCAGGTGGAAGAATGTGCGGAACTCGCCCGTTCCTTTACCCCGTTGAGCCAAGCTCAGATGGCTACTCTGGAAGCCAGGGTAGAACCCATTGCAAAGCACCGCTCTTTTTTCCGGCCCATGCCGCGCTAACGGCGGCTGACTTGGCGCCTGATCAACATTCTAAAACTCTCGCTTGTCAGGCACGTTTGGACGTGAGCCTCAGTGCGCCGTTCGAGCCAGCCAAGGAGGGCGGGCATGTGGACGATCGCACGATCAATTCGGGACGAACACGAATGTTTTCTACAACCTCATCCTTCGCGATCTTGCGCATAAGGAGTTCCGCCGCCCTCGCACCCATCTCACGGAGCGGTTGGCGAACGGTCGTTAGCGGCGGGTATGCGATGCTTGCGAACTCGATATCGTCGAAACCCGTGACCGAGACGTCTTCAGGCACTTTGCGGCCGGCTTCTCGTAACGCGGTCATGGCGCCGAGGGCGGAGATGTCATTGTAAGCAACGAGCGCGGTGAAGCGCTTGCCGCGGCGGAGTAACTTCTGCGCAGCGATGCGGCCCTCTTCGGCATGGCGCATTCCAGTGGGCTCCAGTCGCTCCAGTTGAACCGTAAGACGAGGATCGACTCGAACGCCGAGATTCTTGGATGTTGCAAGGACTGCTTTCCAGCGATCTTCCGTGTCGCCGCTCCACTCAGGTCCTTTAAAGAAGGCGATCTCTTTATGGCCAAGGCCGGCGAGGTGATTGATGGCTTCCCGAATGCCAAAGGCATTGTCGATGGAAACCCGCGTGCTCCATACGGGCGAGCGGTTGGTGCAGATCGTCACGGCGGGGATTCCCGGCGATTTGCTCGGCGTGGAATCAATCAGCAGCAGGCCCTCGGCGCCGCGATCGCAGAGGGTTTCAACATGCCGTTTGAGAAGGGACGTGGACCAGAAGTGGTTGGAAACAAAGGATGTGTACCCCGTGTTCAACAGACGGCGCTCGAAGCCGCTGAGTAGCGCGGCCTCGTAGCCGTTGCCCAAATCGGGCGCGATGACTCCGATCAGGTAGCTGCGCTTTCTGCCGAGCGAACGGGCGAAATAGTTGGGACGATATCCAAGTTTCTTTGCGGATTCCACGACACGTCGCCGAGTTTCCTCTGGGAAGCGTGTCGCCTCGGGAACATCATTAAGAATCATGGAGATCGTCGTCCGCGACAGACCGAGGTCTTCGGCGAACTTTCTCAACGTGATTCGGGATCCTGAATCGCCCTTTGACGCGCGTTTAGATGCAGCCAACTTCTTAACTTTCGGTCGCATTACACGCTATCGTATCACATCGCGCTTTTTTTTGTTGACAAATGTTCTCAATATGAGTTTTAATTCTGGCCGTAGTAAACCAGTTCACTACGGTGAAGCAGTTTACTAACGGTAGTGTCCCGGTTTACTAAGACTTTCGACGAACTGCTGTAGCTCAAACCGCGGCAATCGTAGCGGTTCAGGAGGCACTTTCATGTGAAATGGAATGCCGTGGAACCTGCCCGTCGTTCTTCTCGTCAGCTCAATTCTGAACGGTGGAAGCGGAGCATGTCTGGCACAAAACACAAGCTCACAGGTTTCCCTTTAATGACAATTTCTGATGGGCCGCCTCTTCCCTGAGAACATGGGAATATTTTTTTCTTGACAGGGTTGATGAATATGGCTACCATGTGTCGGACTTTCAAGTTCCGCTCAAATGTTGCGGGAACAACCGATTGTCTTAAGCGGAACGCGCAAATATGTCGGGCTGGAGGAGAAAGTGATATCGGGGTGGAGGAGTCTGTCGGAGATAGACTCCCAGATCCTGTTATTAACTTTCAGGGGCGGTTTTGAAGTCTCACCGAAGCCAAACGATGGTAAATAGCCCATTTGGCGCACACAGGCAGTCTTGGAGGCAATGATGATTCGACACAGTTGGGCGGTCGTTGTCTGCGCGCTCAGTCTGGCCCTTTTTTCAGGGTTCGCTTACGCGCAAAATTCAAACTCCGGTGATATTCGCGGCACTGTGACCGATTCAAGCGGGGCACTGGTGCCAGGCGTAAACGTCACCGTCACGAACAACGATACCGGCGTCGTCACGAAGTACGTGACGGATAGCGACGGCTTATACGACACCAATTCGATTCTGCCCGGAAGCTACACGCTTGTATTCACCAAGCAAGGCTTCGAAACGTTCAAGCGCGGTCCGGTCACGCTTCAAATCGGAAGCTTTACCGTTGATGCCCAACTAAAAGTTGGGGCGGCCAACACAGTGATCCAGGTGAGTTCCGAGGCGCCGTTGCTCAAAACGGAGAGTGCCGAGGTGTCAACCACTATATCGACGACCCAGTTGGCCAACCTTCCCAACGTCGATCCGTCGGGCGGCTATGAGTATCTGCTGAAGCTGCTTCCCGGCTCTACCAGCACGGCACCGACGGGCGGAGGCGGCGGCGGTGGTGGTGGCGATACGGAACCCGCGTTCGATCAGGCCATCGGTGGAACCATGCCCTACTTCTCCAGCTACCTGGTTGACGGTGGCTCGATCTGGTTGCCGCACAGCGCCAACACCGACCAGGGCATCAGCGAAGCGGTGTCCGAGCTCAACGTGATTGCCACAGACGCTCCCGCCCAATACGGCGGCGGCGGCTCGGTCTTCAACGTGCTCACCAAGACCGGGACTGAACAATTTCACGGCTCCCTCTACGATTATTTCCAGAACGACGACCTGAATGCGAGATCCTACTTCAACCGTGGCGCCAAAGCGAAGCAGCGTTACAACTACTACGGCGGGGCGGTAGGCGGGCCGATCGTGAAGAACAAAATGTTCTTCTATTACAACTATCAGGCGTTGAAAAACCCGAACAGCTCGTACAGTGTCGCTTCGGAGCCAACTGCAGCCATGAAGGCGGGTTGCTTTAATCCCACGCTTTTTGGAACGAGTCTGACCCTCGACGCCGCCCATGGCGGCACGGCTTTAACAACCAATCCCACGCAGTGCGCGGCCTTTGAACCTGCTACGGATTTGGCGATTCCGACGGCTGATTTCGATCCGGTAGCCAATAACATCCAGACCGATTACTGGCTTACCTCCCAACAAGGAAACGGTGTCTTATCAAACAATTACAGCTATCTGGCGCCAGGCAACGGCGACCTAACCAAGATGCTTGGGCGACTGGACTACGATATTACTCCGAAGAACCGCATCGACTTTTCGATCATCGAGCGCTGGAACCCGCTAGTGGAGAGTTTAAATGACGGTTCTAATGCTCCAAATTGCCCGGTCAGTTGCCACAATGGTTCGGTCGACGGTGGGAACGGGGAGCTCTCGGATGTGTGGACTATCACCCAGAGAGTGGTCAACGAATTCCGTTTTTCGTTTAACCGGGAGGCGAATTACTTTGCTCAAGCGTCTTTAAACCAGGGTATCCGGACCAAGATTGGACTGTCGTCCACTATCGATTACGCGGATGTCTTGCCGACGATAAATATCGGTGGAACCGGCGCTCCCTCGAGTATTACCCCCGGCACGGAGGCACTTTTCATCCAGAACACCTTCGATCCCTCGGATATGGTGACCTGGGTGTTAGGCAAGAATATCCTGCACTTTGGCGGTGAGGTGCTGATGGAGGAAGATAACTCGACTCCATGGGGCGGCATTAATGGCGCAACCATGTCGTTCTCTGGCCAGTTCACCACCAGCGACCCCACTGTCGAGGTAGGCTATGCCGACTTCCTGTTGGGAGATGTGCAGGGATGGAATACATCGACTCAACCGAAACACTACATGCGAGCCAAGAATCCTTCGTTCTTTGTTCAGGACGACATCAAGCTACGGCCGAGCCTCACCATCAATCTCGGGTTGCGCTCGGAAACGCATGGCGGATCGATCGAAAAGAAAAACAATGCGGGTGGGTTTGACCCGACCCTTACCGATCCTGCTAGTGCCACCCTCTATCCTTTTATCAACGCCTTGGGCTCGATTTGGTTCGCCGGAGAGAACGGAGCGCGGACTCAGAGCTACGCGACGAAGACCCTCGTGATGCCTCGCCTCGGATTCGCCTGGCAGGCCTCGAATAATTGGGTGGTGCGGGGCGGCGTGGGGCAATACTCTGCGCTGTGGAGCGAGGACACCGTGGGCGGAGTGATGGGCTTTGGGTCGGGCTGCGGCGTTCCCGGCTTGTGTGGCGCTGTGGGCAGTACGACAACCACTTCCATTACCACACCGGTGGTGCAGCTATCGGGGAGCGGATCGGCCCTGCCCGTGGTTACAGGCACTGTAGCCCGCACACCTCTTAATTACATTACCCCTGCAACCCCCCAGGGAAGCGGGGGGACCATCCCCTATACCCCTTACAACCTCCCAATTCAGAACGGCTGGCAGTGGACCGCAGGCGTGCAGCGGCGTTTGCCCGGCAATATGGTGGCAGAGGCGCAGTACGTCGGCAGCCACTGGGGCAACATGATGTTCGAGTCCGATATCAACCAGCTTCCCGCCAGTAAACTCGGCGATGGCCAGGACGCACGGCCGTACCCGCAGTTTTCCGGCATCGGTGTTGGTTCAGGCGGCTCGCGTACCGGCTCGTACAATGGCATTTCGAACTACCAGTCGGCCCAGTTCATGCTTCACGTGGCACCCAACCATGGCGTAAGTGGCGATGTCTCTTACTCATGGTCGCGGCTGTATGACGACATGGACGATTCCGGCTGGGGGAACCAGTTCGGCAATGTGAGCTATCAGGACGCTTTTACTCCCTCGGCCAACTATGGGCCCTCGAATTTCAACAGTCCAAACACCCTCAAGGGGACGATCATCTATGCGGTGCCGCTCGGGAAAGGACACCGATACCTAAGCTCGGCTCTAGGCGATGCGGTGCTGGGCGGTTGGCAAATGTCAGGCGTCGTCATAGCCGAACAGGGAACTCCATTTACGCCGGTTATGAACAGCGGTATTCCGGATGGGGACCTGGGTGCAAGCGATGGCAATTCTGCCGCGGCGCTCTATCCTAACGTGGTTGGGAATCCGAATTCCGGCGGCCATTCAATCAAGTCGTGGTTCAATCAACTCGCTTACGCAGTGCCGGCAGTGGATACCTTTGGCAACGAGAAGAGAAATACGATCTCTGGACCTGGTTTCCAGGATGAGGATTTCTCATTGGCCAAGAGCTGGAGTCTGCCCGGATGGGAGTCAGGTAAAGTGCAGCTTCGGATGGATGCGTTCAACATCTTCGACCATCCAAGCTTCTCCGATCCCAACAACGCTCTCATTCCAACCGCGCTGAGCACCATGACTCCTAGCCCAAGCGTCGGCAACATCACAGGAACCGTGATAGGCGGTCGAACGATTCAGCTCTCGGGTCGATTCTCCTTCTGAGATGCAGCGGATGGTTATCCGCAGTAAACGAAAGGGCGGTGGTCCAAACCCCCGCCCTTTCGTATTGTTCTTCCATTCACGCGCTCCTGAGCGAGCATTGGGTCAACGACGCACTAAAATGGAACGGCTGGAGAGTCCTATGTGCCTGCCATGACGGGCGCGAAGGAACTGCTACGTCCGCAGGGCCCACATGAGAGACAGAAGCACTTGCTCTAGCCGCCATGAGCGGCAGATCAACAACACGCTGTGCGGAGAGCAGATCTCCGCGCGGAGGAACCGGCAAGAATGATGCGAGTTCTGCCGCAAAAACGGAAAGGGACGGAAATCATGATGGAGAGTTCACGCAGAGGTTTTCTGAAGGGCGCATCGGCCACTGCGGCTGTGCTGGCGGTAGCGAAGGGACTGCCGGTGCTCGCGGAGGGCACAGCCGCCGCAGGGCCGGTGCAGGTTTGGAGCACGTTTCGCGATCGGCGGCACGCTTCCGAGCCGGCCGCGAATTGGAAGCCAGCGACACAGATTGCCTCGAATGCGATCATGCTGGACCCTACAGCGACACGACAAGAGATACTCGGTTTCGGCGCGGCTTTAACAGATGCTTCCTGCTGGGTGTTGAGCCAGATCCCGGACGCTCCAAGAGCTGAGCTTATGCACGAAATATTTTCGCCCGACGAAATGGCTTTTAATGTGTGTCGAACGTGCATCGGATCGAGCGATTATTCGCGTTCCGTGTATAGCTTTGACGAAAGCGCAGAACCGGATCCCGGCTTGACGAAGTTCTCCATCGACCACGACAGAGCTTATATCTTGCCCACGCTGAGAGCGGCACGAGCACTCAATCCCGACCTGTTCTTGTTCTCGTCTGCATGGAGTCCGCCAGGATGGATGAAGTTCAATAATTCGATGCTGGGAGGAACAATCCGTAAATCCAGCCTGGAGCCCTACTCGCGCTTTTTCAAAATGTTCCTGGATGGATACAAGGCGGAAGGCGTCCTGGTGAACGCCGTCACTGTGAATAACGAAGTTGACACCACAGTGGACGGTCGATACCCAGCCTGCCTGTGGGCGCAGGAAGACGAGATCCTGTTTGTGAGCAAATACCTGGGCCCGCTCCTCCGTATGGCTGGGAGCGAGACCAAAATCTGGATTCTCGATCACAACTTCAATCTCTGGGGTCGCGTAATTGGAGAATTGAGCAATCCGCTGCTTTACGAATATGCTGAGGGCGTCGCATGGCACGGCTATGCGGGCGAGCCGACAGGGATGACGCTGGTACACGACGCGTTTCCGGAGAAGAGCACCTATTTTACGGAAGGCGGACCGTTGAGAACTCCTGGAACGCGACCCACAGACCCCATGACCAATTGGGCGGTATGGGGAGAGTGGGCCAACAGCGTGATGAGAAACTGGGCAAGATCGATCACCGTTTGGAATCTTGCGCTGGATGAACATGGCACTCCCTATATCGGCCATCGGGATCCGGCGGAGGGGCCACCATCACATCGCCTGGGAGGGCAAGGAGTCATCACTGTATGGAACGATACGCATAAGGTCGAACGTAGCGGCCGCTTCTGGGCGTTCGCACACTATTCCAAGCACGTGCGGCGCGGCGCCAAGGTATTTGGGACGAACGGCGCTGGCGAGTACCTCGCTCAGACTCCGCAAGGCACGCAAAACCCGGTATCCCATGTAGGATTCCGTAATCCCGATGGCAGCTTGGTTGTTGTGCTGGTCAACACAGGGCAGGCGGCTCGAGCCCAACTGGTACTGGGAACGAATGCTTTGGATATCGACCTTGCGGCGGACTCTATGTACACTCTCCAATGGTCTTAGGAGCTTGTTGAAATTCGCTGCGCAGCAGCGGGCTTCCTAAAGAGTGTCGTCGTGACGTGGTAAGAATGTGTATGAACGGTATGTTTGGCTGGTGTTCATGGGTCTTTGCGGGTGTCCGGGAGTCTATCCCGGCGCCCTGCAACCATCGTTCAGACACACTGCTCCTCAAGCCTTGCCGGTTGTTGAACCATGAGCCGGGTGGCCTGCCCCCGAAGTACATGCTCTACGTTGGCCGGACCGTGCCCGGAGAATGGTTCATCATCACAGTCGACGTGAAACATGCCTGTAGCTACGATGCCGATCTGTTCTACACTTCCAATCGGAGTGGAGCCATTTCGCTGGACGTCAACGGCAAGGGTGCGACGGGACCGGTGAACGTTCCCACCACCTACAAGTCCGCCGATCCCATCGCTTGGCGACAATGGCATCACTGGAATCTCGCGAAGGATCTGTTCAGGCCCCATCTTCCCGCGGGTAAGAATGTATTGACCGTTCACGTGCTGAAAGAAGGCAACATGAACTTTGCCTATTTCGATTTTCACGCAGCAGATTAGGGACTTGAGCGTAGAGTCCAATCTTTCGTTTCTTTAACCGAAATGAGGAGGAGTAGGATGATTGCATCATCACGCAGGGGATTTTTGAAAGGTGTTTCGGCAACTGCTACTGTTTTCGCAGTAGCAAAAGGGCTCCCGGTCTTTGCGGAGAATGAGGCTTCGACTATGGCCTCGTCTGGGCCGGTGAAAATCTGGAGCACGTTTCGCGATCGGCGGCACGCTTCCGAGCCGGCCGCGAATTGGAAGCCAGCGACACAGATTGCCTCGAATGCGATCGTGCTGGACCCTACAGCGACGCGACAGGAGGTACTCGGTTTCGGCGCTGCTTTCACGGATGCTTCCTGCTGGGTGTTGAGCCAGATCCCGGACGCTCCAAGGGCTGAGCTCATGCAGGAATTATTCTCGCCCGATGAAATGGCTTTAAATGTGTGTCGAACGTGCACCGGCTCGAGCGATTTTTCGCGTTCCGTGTATAGCTTCGACGAGAGCGAAGAGCCGGATCCCGGCTTAACGAAGTTCTCCATCGACCACGACAGAGCTTATATCTTGCCCACGCTGAGAGCGGCACGAGCACTCAATCCCGACCTGTTCTTGTTCTCATCTCCATGGAGTCCTCCAGCATGGATGAAATTCAATAATTCGATGCGAGGAGGAACAATCCGTAAATCCAGCCTGGAGCCCTACTCGCGCTATATCAAAATGTTCCTGGATGCGTACAAGGCGGAAGGCGTCGAGGTGAACGCCGTCACTGTGCAGAACGAAGTTGATACGACCGTGGACGGCCGGTATCCGGCCTGCCTTTTTGCGCAGGAAGACGAGATTTTATATGTAAGCAAATACCTTGGTCCGCTCCTGCGCAAGTCCGGGATCAAGACCAAGATCTGGATTCTCGACCACAACTTCAATCTCTGGGGTCGCGTAATCAATGAATTGAGCAATCCGCTGCTCTACGAATATGCCGACGGCGTGGCCTGGCACGGCTATGCGGGCGATCCGACCGGTATGACGCAGGCCCACGATGCGTTTCCAGAGAAGGACACCTATTTTACGGAAGGCGGACCGTTGGAAGAATTCCTGGCCCAGACCGGAGTTCCAGGACTGCCACCGACGGACCCAATGACCGATTGGGCGGTATGGGGAGAGTGGGCCAACAGCGTAATGAGAAACTGGGCGAGATCGATCACGATTTGGAATCTTGCATTGGATGAAAACGGTACTCCTAATATCAGTCTTCCGGACCCGGAGCATCAAGGAGGATACGGGCCGCCGGTGGGGCGAGGACTCATCACTGTATGGAACGATACGCATAAGGTCGAACGTAGCGCCCGTTTCTGGACGTTCGCACACTATTCCAAGCACGTGCGGCGCGGCGCCAAGGTATTTGAGACGAACGGCGCTGGCGAGTACCTCGCTCAGACTCCGCAAGGCGCGCAAAACCCGGTATCCCATGTAGGATTCCGCAATCCCGATGGCAGCTTAGTTGTTGTGCTGGTCAATACAGGGCAGGCGGCTCGAGCCCAACTAGTATTGGGAATGAATGCTTTGGATATCGACCTTGCAGCGGACTCCATTTACACCCTTCAGTGGTCATGAAGGCGGGCTTTCGGCAGTCTAGCCTTTTCAAAATCCGACGAGTGCACCGACGTGTGGCGGAAGCTGCTTGGACCATCGCAGTGGCAAGTGACACCTGAGACTGCGCGGCTCCTCCGGCATTGGCGCAGTCGAGACTCCCCGGGCGCGCCCCTCCTTTTGCCAAGCACAGGCGGCTGAAACGGCTATCTGGCTTGCGAAGGTCGCTCCCCAATCTGCCCGGGGCGAAAAGTTCCTGGAGCACCTGGCAAATGCGAATGCTGCCTCCAATCCGGCCTACTTTTACTCCGCCCGTTATTCCGTCAGAGGATATTTCTTCTTGACATGGTTGATGAATATCGCTACCATATCTGCGACTTTAAAGTTTCGTTCAAACGTTGCGAACACAACCGATTGTCTTAAGGCGAAAACGCCGTTCGGATGAGAAGTCAGTGGCTCCCTCAATGTGCAAATCAATGCCAAGCCGCAGCTTCAAGCATTCTCACCAGCAGCCAATTCCAACCTCGATTTGGATCTGAGGAAAAGTCATGTCTGAAATTAATTGCAGCCGTCGTGATTTTATTTCTTTAGCAAGCCTCGCACTTGCAGCCCCTGCGGTTTCGGCGGTCCCCGCGATTGCAGCCGAGCCCAATCTGCTGTCGGGCGCTCCTGCGCGGAACGTCGTCCCTTCAGTTGGCGCGGGCGACGTGCCGGCAGCCGTCCAATGCCTCGTGTACGACGCAAAGGGCCAACCCCTGCCGCCATCGGCGTTGGAAGTGCACGGACTCGACCGCTTTCACCTGTGCGACCTGCTGATGCGACCGTTTACGACGCCCGATGTCGACGAGGCGGTCGGGTCCGTACGCTTCACGCCGCCCACGGATCGTCCCTTCCGAATCGCAATGCCGCTTGAGGTTCCGGGCTTCGGCACGGTCTTTTCCTATGCGGACGATGGCGGGCGCGGGTGGACTGCCCGCTCCCTGGCGCAAGCATCGCCGCTGGTGCTGAATTATGCCTTCGCCCAGGATCGTATGGCCACAGTGCGCCGGGTGGCCGCGGACTGTAAACAGCTGGGCGTCGACATATCGCCTGGGACGCAGCGCCGCATCGACTCCGCGCAAGCCGCTCTCGACCGCGCGGAGAAGGCAGGCGCCGATCACACCACTCAGGTGCAGGAGTCGATGGAATCTTTCCGCGACTCGCTCTACGCCGGCGAAATGCTCGTCATGGCCCGAGCCCAACATGCTATCGCCACCCAGCTCGCACGCCCCGGCTTCCTATTCGGTTGCAATGGCTTCGGGCTGGCATCTGGCTCTCCTGAAGTTCGTCATCTGTTCCAGGCGGCATTCAACTACACAACGATTCCGATCTACGAAGGATGGGTCGAAAAAGAGAAGGGGCATCCGGATTACTCTTTCTTTGAGGGAGCTCTTGACACCCTTATCAACACCACAATCCTTCCCAAGGGTCATCCCGCGATTTGGCTTGAACCGGAGAATACCCCGAAATGGCTTCAGAACATTTCCTATGAGGAGACCAAAAAGTACTGCCTGCAGCATGTGCAGCAGGCGATTTCGCGCTACCGCCACCGCGTTCACATCTGGGACGCGATCAACGAGGCCGAGGTGCAGCCGGAGACCAAGCGGGGCATGGCAGGTTTCACCCGCGAGCAGAACGTGGATCTCACGGTCTCAGCTCTGGTGACTGCTCATGCCGCCGATCCTACATGCTTCCGCTGCGTCAACATCACAGGAACGTGGGCGGACTATTACATGAGCCGCAACCCCGCCCCTTGGCAGCAAAGCCCTTATGACTACCTCACCATGATGCGCGATGCCGACGCCAAATACGAGGTGATCGGCTTGCAGTACTACCATTCCGGCCGCGATTTTCTGGAATGGGAACGCGACCTCGAGTCATTCAACCATTTCGGTAAGGCAATCCACATTACCGAGATAGGTTTCCCGTCCTCCCTCGTTCCAACCCCGGATGAGGGCCAATACGCCCTTTGGGGCGGCGGAGAAGGCGGCGAGGGCTTGGCCTGGCACAACGACTTCACCGAAACAACCCAGGCCGACTATCTCGAGTATCTATACACACTTGCTTATAGCAAGCCATGGGTGGAGGCAATCACCTGGTGGGACTTTAACGGCCGTGGCCACGACGGATTCCTCCGGGAGGATGGCCTCACGCCCAAGGAGATTTACCATCGGCTCCTTGACCTGCGCGCCAAATGGCTGAATACCGGTACTGTTACGCCTGAAGATAACGGTA
This sequence comes from uncultured Acidobacteriaceae bacterium, assembly GCA_963844905.1. Lineage (GTDB taxonomy): Bacteria > Acidobacteriota > Terriglobia > Terriglobales > Acidobacteriaceae > Telmatobacter. Next base: position 26,368 of record CAWJQD010000001.1, read on the forward strand.
CCGGTCTTCCTGGGACGACTTAGAGCGACGTGCTCTTCCGGTATTTCGTTGAGAGTGGCTTTAGGAAATGCTCTCTTCTGCCGTGCGCGCGATAGCGCCGCAGGATGCCATTTTGCGACGGATCGTGCGCACGGCGTGTAGGAGCGAGATACGTGTGGGATCTTCCTCGGCCTGGAGCGCGGCCTCGTGCATCAGCCGGCGGACGGCGCATTGGGCCATCGTCAGGCCGTGGAACTCCTGGCACGCCACATCGGGCGTTTTGTTGCTCAGCATGATCTGAGTGCCGCGCAGGTGGATCTTGGTTCATCGAACGCGGCGGTAGTGTCTAGAGTTTTTTGCACTTTCGATCTTCCTTGGAACATAGGAAGGTTGTTGGTTTCGGTTGCTTTGCCTTGCAGGCCCCTTGGGGCCTTCGTGATTCGGTAATCATTCCTCGGGGAAGTGTGGGCGTGGACGCCCGCACGACAGCCGGTCCGGAGGCCGGCGTTACATCCAGGCGCCGACTAAATCACACGGTACCGGTACCAGTAATCTGACTACGAAGAAATGGCTTGTCAAAAGCTTCTACATGGTTGACCCCATAGAAGGTCACAAATATAATCGGTGCATGATGAAACAATCGATTGACTGCATGATTTTACCCGAGTCCACGAAGGCAATGATAGCTGATTTGCCAGGTAAGATCAGAGTGCATGTCACGCACAAAGATAAGCGTCTTGAATTGACGCATAGTGTTTCCTGGCGGGCGCAGAGCCCTAAAAGAGATGGCGGAGTTGTCGTAAGTCCAAAGAAGTCATTTCAAACAGTGCTAGGGTTCGGCGCAGCATTCACGGATGCCGCGTGCTACCTGCTAGACCGCCTTCCACCATTAACTCAGAAACAGTTCCTGAATGAACTGTTCAATCCTGGCTTGATCGGGCTCAACTGTTGCCGAGTGTGTGTAGGTGCTAGCGATTATGCCACCAAGGCATACAGCTACGACGACGACGGACCAGATCCCACGCTGGAGCACTTTTCAATAGACCACGACAAAGCTTACATATTACCGCTCATCAAGCATGCACGTATTATTTGCCCGGAGCTCTTTTTGCTCGCCTCCCCATGGAGCCCGCCGGGATGGATGAAAGTTGGTGGATCAATGTGTGGCGGCATGATCCGAAGAAAGCACTTTGCAACCTATGCAGGATATTTGTTGAAGTTTCTTAGGTCCTATTCTGAGGAAGGGGTAAGCGTCGACGCGTTAACAGTACAGAATGAGGTTGACACAGATCAGGAAGGTCGAATGCCAGCCTGCTTTTGGGGACAGGGGAATGAAACGCGATTCATTGTGGAACACCTGGGTCCGCGCTTGAGGAAGCTCGGACTCGATACGAAAATATGGATTCTCGACCACAACTACGACCTGTGGGGCAGAGTGCTCGGTCAATTAGATGACTCGTCACTTCATCAACTTGTCGACGGTGTGGCCTGGCACGGCTATTTCGGTCATCCTTCAGCCATGACCGTGGTTCACAACTCGCATCCTGATAAGCATATGTACTGGACCGAGGGCGGTCCGGAGGACCTACATGATCCGAATCTTGAAACGAACTGGGCGCACTGGGGCGCTCGCTTCACCGCAATCATGAGGAACTGGTCCGAATGCATCATTGCATGGAATTTGGCTCTAGATGAGAAAGGCAAACCGAATATTGGCCCATTTTCCTGTGCTGGGTTAGTGACCATCGACTCGCAATCGCAAGAGATTAGGCGAAGCGGACAATACTGGGCATTAGCGCACTTTTCCAGTGCGGTCCGAAGGGGCGCGCATCGGATTCAGTCTAGCGGTAGCGTGAGAAGCGTGTCTCACGTTGCATTCCGAAACCCCGATCAAAGTTGTGCGATGGTTCTAACCAACCCTGGACGAAGCAGGACACTCAAGGTATGTCTTGAGTCAAGTCATGAGGCAGAGATCGAACTACCCGCAGATTCATTGGTAACCCTGGTCTGGAACTCCTCCGGGAACGAGGCGGCTAGCCTGTGAAAGTGTCTGCTCGGTCGTTCACTATATGTATAAGCCGTATATTCATCGGCGCCGCAATTCAGGCTCAGCCGTCGGCTGTTCGCTTGTCGGTCACAACTTCGGACCAGGCTGGTGTGGTCGTCGGTCTTGAGGAGCAGCCAGTGCTTCATCTTCTGCCGAACGCAGGCGATTCTGTACAGGCGATCAGAGTTGATGAGACAATGGTGTCTCAGCGAATGATCCTGATGGGGCGTTTATGCTCATCGCATGCAACAACACTCCCGAGCCGCAGACTTTCACAGTTGAATGGCATGGGGAAACTTTCTATTACGTGCTGCCTGTGAATACCATCGCAACGTTCCGCCGGCGAGACGATGGCAATTAGAATATCCCGGCGGCTTTTCCTGCGGCAGACGTGTGCGGCGTCATTCGCATCCGCGGCGATAATCTCTGATTCCGGCAGAAATACGAAGTGCGGCCTTGCAAACGGTATGGGCCAATCTGCGTTGCCCCAATCAAATCTGAACCGGTACAGAGAGTCTCCGATGCTCGCCGCGCGTGTGGCGTCGGGTGAATTGCCCCCTGTGGAAGAGCGCCTGCCTAAGAATCCCTTTGTGCGGTATGTACCAAAGATCGGGGAATACGGGGGAACCCTCTACGACCAGGCTGAGAGTCCTGGTGGGCGCTTTCATTTCGATGGTGCACTGATAGTTACACCGCAGGAAACTGATAACGAGGGCAAACTCATTCGTCCTCATCTTTGTGACCGTGTCGAAAGCGCGGCAGATTTTAAAGAGTTCACATTCCACATAAGGGAAGGTCTGAAATGGTCAGACGGTGTGGCAGTAACAGCTAGTGACGTCCTTTGGTGGTGGTGGAATGAGGCACGCAATACCACAATCTTTCCACAAGGCCCCAGAACCTTCAAGATCGGCGACGACTATGCGGACTTCAGTCAGCTCGACGACTGGACGTTCAGGATCACCTTCCCTAAACCGTTTCGCCCGTGCCTGAACCTCTCTGTGTCTGAATATATGTCATTCGGAAGTTACTTTGCTCAACCTGCCCATTGGATGAAGCAATTCCATATTGACTTTAATCCAAGAGCCAACGAGTTAGCCCGTGAGAAGGGCTTCGGTTCTTGGTACCAGTACTACATGATGGTCCGTGACTACATGCATCCAATCGTGGATAAGCCCTATGTCGGGCCGTGGATTCGTGTTGTATCGACTACTACCCACGACATCTACGAGCGCAACCCCTACTACTTCGAAGTTGATCAAGAGGGAAATCAGCTTCCGTATATTGATCGCATCTACGTGCAGGTCGTGGAAGATGAGAGGCTTCAAACAGCACGCCGCGCGACCGGCGCCGTCTCTGAAGGCTTTTGCGATATGTCCGAAGTCTCGATTTTTATTCGGAATGCAAACCGAGCTGATTACAGCATCCGCCATTGGCGCTTAGCAGATGGTTCTGAGTGCATGTTTGCCTTTAACTTAAATCATAAAGACGCGATTAAACGCCGTGTTTATAACGATCTGAATTTCCGTCAGGCTCTTTCCTGTGCGATAAATAGACACCGTATCAACGAGACCTTGTATTTCGGCCAGGCAAAGGAGTGGCAAGCTACAATTAGCCCCAAAGTATCGTACTTCGATCCAGCCTGGACGGAGTACTGTGCAAAGTATGATCCGGCGCTCGCAAATCAGTTACTGGATCGGGCTGGACTGCATTGGGACGCAGACCACCAATCCCGCCTCGGGCCAGATGGAAATCCGTTCATTTCGGTGGTCGTATTCAATAAGCAGGCCTTCCCCGATGAACTGCTCGAATTCGTGCGGCAAGATTGGGCTCGAGTTGGGATTGATGTCATCATGAAGGAGACAGACTTCAGGTACCGTGAATGGCTCTGCCTTGCCGGGAACCAAGATTGCACTTGCTGGAACGGAGATATGGTTGAAGAGATTGCTGCTTACTTACCTTGGGTCACAAAGTGGAACCCTCAAGAGGTCTTGTATTACGCAGTAGACTGGTGGCTCTGGTTCTATAGTAACGGCCAATCGGGAACCGAACCCCCGAAGCGGTGGAAAGATCAGTTCAATCGAATGTCCAACTGGTACTGCTCGGCAAGTGAGGAAGACTACCGCCGACTTGGGCACGAGGCCTGGGATTTCTTCAGCCGCGAATTGGTGTGCATCGGAACCGTGGGGTACGCGCCTCAGCCAATAGTGGTCAAGAACGGATTGCAGAACGTGAGCGACTCGCTGACGGTCGGCTACGGGACACTTTGGGCAAAGTGCTACTGGGTTCAGACATATTATTGGGAATCTCCGGAGAAGCATGTCTAGTAAACCCATATTTAACACTGTGCTGGCGCGGTATGTGCTTAAGCGTCTCTGCTACGCGACGATTGTCCTTATATTTATCTCCTTCTTCGCCTTCCTGGTAATCCAGCTTCCGCCGGGCGATTTCTTGGATTCCTATATCGAGCAGCTAAGCCGTTCCGGAATGGGAGTTGATTCAGCCACGCTGATCGCCTTACGCCATGCGTATGGTCTGGATCGCCCCATGATAGTCCAATACTGGGAGTGGGTAACCCGCTTTTTGCATGGTGATATGGGAGTATCGCTCCTATATGCAAAGAAGGTCAGTGCCATAATTCGCGAGCGCTTGCCGTGGACACTGCTGCTTACATTCGGATCGATGCTGCTGACATATGCGATCGCCATACCAATCGGAATCTATAGCGCCCGACGGCAGTATTCGGTTGGGGACTTCGCGTTTTCCTTTCTTGCCTTCGTGGGTATGGCAACGCCCGGGTTTCTATTGGCGCTGGCATTAATGTGGCTCGAGTATATCCTGTTCGGTGTGACCCTGGGAGGATTGCAGTCGCCCCGGTTCATGCTGGCCCCGATGAGCTGGGCTAAGGCATGGGATTTGATTGAGCATCTACCCATCCCGCTGGTTGTAATCGGAGTCGCTGGGATGGCGAATTACATGCGCATCATTCGGGGAACGTTGTTAGACGAACTTGGGAAGCCATATGTAACGACCGCTCGCGCCAAAGGCCTGAAAGATGGCGTACTCATCTGGAGATATCCGGTGAGGGCAGCGCTGAACCCTCTCATCAGTGCTGGTGGCTGGCTTTTGGCGGAATTGTTTTCAGGAGACACAGTGGCGGGCATTGTGCTTGGTCTGCCGACGATCGGTCCGGTTATGTATCGCGCTCTTCTTGCAGAAGATATGTACTTGGCCGCCGCCTGCGTAATGATCATGAGCGTTTTGACCGTAGTCGGATTTCTCATCTCCGACATCGTGCTGGCCCTCACGGATCCTCGAATTCGCTTGAGTTGAATCACTCGGGGTTGAGATGACGGATTTGTTGGCAAACAGGTATTCCGCATCGCAATGGCAGTTGATGCGGGCCAAGTTTAGCGATCACAAACTGGCAATGGCTAGCCTGTGGGTGTTGGGCGCCTTCTACACGATTGCCCTCTTGGGACAAATTCTGGCCCCTTATGGAACCTGGCAGCCGTCTCCGTTCCCATTTGCGCCCCCGACGCGAATTCATTTCTTCCATGATGGTCACCTGGTGGCGCCGATGGTATATGCAACGAAGATTGAGTTAGATCCGAAAACGTTCGAACGTCGGATTGTTCCGGATAAAACGACGATATTGCCGATACGGTTCTTTGTTCGCGGAGCCGAATACCGATGGCTCGGCCTGGTACCGTGCAATGTACATCTATTCGGTGTTGATTCCAGTGGGCAGATCGCAATCATGGGAACAGATATCTTGGGCCGTGACTGCTTTTCACGCGATCTGGTGGCCACGCAGATATCTTGTACCGTCGGATTGGTAGGTGTTTTTATTACGTTTGTGCTTGGATGCCTGATTGGAGGAGTCTCCGGGTATTACGGCGGGATAGTCGATAATATTGTGCAGCGCTTCACGGAGTTTGTAACATGTATTCCGACGATTCCGATGTGGATGGCGTTGGGCGCGGCGATCCCATCGACGTGGAGCAACCTGAACGTGTACTTTGCAATCACAATCATACTAGCTCTTCGTAGCTGGACGGGATTGTCTCGACAGGTTAGGTCGAAGCTCCTTGAGCTTAAGGAGGAGGATTATGTCACGGCCGCTCGAGTCGCTGGCACATCCGACTGGGGGATCATTCTCACACATCTCTTGCCGGGTTTTGCAAGCTACCTTATCGTTAGCCTCACGCTGGAGATCCCGCGCATGATTCTGGGCGAGACCACCTTAAGCTTCTTCGGATTGGGCCTGCGGCCCCCAACTGTAAGTTGGGGAGTGCTGCTTCAGGATGCGCAGAACCTCGCTGCGATTTCAATCTACCCGTGGCTCATGTTTCCCGGAATTATGGTGGTCGTGTGTGTGTTGGCCTTCAACTTCCTGGGCGATGGATTGCGAGACGCCGCCGATCCATACAAGGAGTAGAACTGACAGTGACAGACACGATTCTTGAGATCCAGAACCTCACTATCAGGTTTCATACGCGGCAAGGGCTTCTCACCGCCGTGAATGATTTAACTCTGTCGATGACGCGCGGCCGAGTTTTGGGCCTGGTGGGTGAAACCGGATGTGGTAAGACCGTGCTTTCTCGTGGCCTACTCAGAATTGAGGCGCCGGGGCGAATAGAAGCCGGCCATATTCGCTATTTTGGAGACAAAGCGCAAGCGACGGCGCTGGAATCCCTCAATCCAAATGGCGAAACTATTCGCCGTATCCGCTGGAAAGAAATCGCTATGGTATTCCAGGAACCGTCGGCATCTTTTGGGCCACAGCACACAATCGGTTTCCAAATCGGAGAGGCCATGGAAGTGCACGGAATTGCGAAGGGCCGGGAGCTGCAAATGGAGGTAATTCGGGTGCTTGAGTCGGTTCGCATGCCGCGACCGGAGGAGAGCGCAAAACAATACCCCCATCAGCTAAGCGGTGGAATGTGTCAACGAGCTATGATCGCAATGGCGCTCAGCTGTTTCCCCAGGATTCTGATTGCCGACGAGCCCACCACTGCTTTGGATGTTTCTACAGAAAGTCAAATCCTCGAACTCCTGCGCGAGCGGCAGGCAGCCCTTGGGATGAGTGTTTTATATATTTCGCATAACTTGGGCGTGGTGGCACAAATCGCTCACGATGTGGCGGTGATGTACTTGGGACGCATCGTAGAGCGTGCCCCAGTGAAGACATTGTTCGCTTCGCCCAAGCATCCCTATACGCAGGCACTTCTTAGCTCCATTCCTCGTGTGGATCGCGATTGCTCCGACCCGCTTATCGTCCTTAGTGGAGGCCCTCCAGACCCGTTCACTCAATCCACAGGCTGCAGCTTTTTTCCGCGTTGCGCTAACCGCATGGAGGGCCTCTGCGATAAGCATGCTCCAGTTCTTGGCCGGCTGGAGGATGGCTCCGAAGTATCTTGCCACCTTTATAGCGAAGGCACACATGACTAAGCCCGCTCCGTTGCTGGAAGTCACGAACTTGACGAAGTCGTTCGCCTTGCGTGGAGGCTTCTTTGATATTGCGAGAGGCTCCGTGACTGCAGTAGATCGCGCTAGCTTCTCGATAATGCGCGGTCATACATTTGGGCTGGTGGGCGAAAGCGGCTCTGGTAAGACGACAATTAGCCGAATGATTGTTCGAGTATTGGAGCCCGATTCCGGCGAAATTGTCTTCTGGGATCGGGAGTCAGGCCGCATCAATCTCGCGCGCTTGTCGAACCGTGACATGCGGACGTTTCGCCCGAAGATTCAAATGATTTTTCAAGATCCGTACAGATCGCTTGATCCGCGGATGACGATATTTCGGATCGTTAGCGAACCTTTGAGAGCGGCTGGTCGTATGAATGCAGAGGCAATTCGCGATAGGGTCGCGGAAGTTCTCGAACTAGTTGGCCTGAGAACTGACTACCTAAACAGGTATCCTCACGCATTCAGCGGTGGGCAGCGTCAACGGATCGGAATTGCCCGCGCTTTGGCCACTGAACCGCGATTGATCGTGGCCGACGAGGCAGTCTCTGCATTGGACGTTTCAGTACAAGCGCAAATCCTAACTCTGATGAGTGACCTCCAAAAGCGGCTGGATCTGACTTATCTGTTCATTGCTCACGATCTGGGGGTGGTTCGACATCTCTGCGATGTTGTTGGAGTGATGTATAAGGGCAGGCTCGTTGAGGTGGCCGATAAGGGGTCGCTATTTCGCACACCCCGACACCCATATACGGAGGCGCTCCTTGCTTCCGCACCGCGGCCTGAGCCCGGACTCAGATCTGTTCAGTTGCCGCTTTCTAACTTGGCTCAAGCTCCGACAGGTTCGACAGATGGATGCCCGTACTGTGATCGCTGCCGATATCGTCAAGACATCTGTGCGCGGGAGGCGCCGGATCTGCGTCAGGTCGCACGTGAGCAAACTGTGGCCTGTCACTTCGATCTGAAGCTGACTGGCGCATAAATGGACTCGATTTGAAATCGTTGAAAGGAGGACCTGCGTTCGCTTTTTGATTATAGCTTCGCCAAAGAGAACGATGCGATTTGGAGAATGAGACGCGTGGGACTGACCGTAATCCCAGATGCGCTCGTCTTTCCTCTCTTCATTTCCTTCGCGGCGCGGAAGAGCGCCACGGATTTTGCTTGATTCACCCCTTCATGTGGATCGACTGCGAGACATAGCCGATCGCAAGGCGGCCAGCGATGCGGGAGCGCTATACGGCACATTCCTTCCTGACAACCACCTCCGCGCATGAGTTGTCTACAAGGTCTATACGTCGCTTTCACTTCTTTACCCTTGACGCCTTCGAGACGCCTGCATATAATCAGCACCGTGGAAACAATCGATTGACTAGGCGCATGCACGGCTTCAGACGGTCGAGACGAGTGAATGGGTTTTCGTCTCACGCATCAAGCTAAGAGCTCCATGCATCGAGCGACATTTCTTGGGGATCCAGGATCAGCAAGCAGCTTGTTCAATCGTTGCGAATTCGAAGACATCTGTGCGCGGGAGGCGCCGGATCTGCGTCAGGTCGCACCTGGGCAGACTGTGGCCTGCCACTTCGATCTGAAGCTCACTGGCGCATAAGTGAACTCGATTTGAAATCGTTGAAAGGGAGATTCATGTTTAAGTTGTCTGTACTTTTCGGTGATGGTCCAAAGATGGATCCGGCGAAGGTTGCGCCGGGTTTTGAGATGTTCGAGATTCCGGCTGAGGTGTTGGTATCGCCATACCTCACAGATAGCGAGTGGGAGCATCGCAAGAACGAACTGCGAAGCTACGGGCTGTCGCCGATTCGCGTGGCAAGTCACTGGCTGAATAAACCCTGTACCACGCCGAGCGTGGATTGGGAGTTGCTTGAGTTTTGGACCCGGCGCGCGCTCCGGCGCCTGTCCGAGATTGGTGTTGAAAGTGCGGGGGTCTACGGACTGTGGTTCCCAAAGGTAGAGGGATATTCTCCGACTCGGCAGATGGATCAGGCAATCCGCTATGCGAATTTCATGGGCGACGTTGCCCGTTCTCACAAGATGAACATAATGCTTGAGCCCATGGCGGATTTGGGTACCCTGTGGCCGAGTTATAAAGAAGGACTGGAATTTGTCCGTCGCGTCGATCATCCCAACGTCCAGATTATGGCTGATATGAACTATTTTCTGAAACTGAACCAGCCCTTCGAGGACATCAAATTGGCTCCCGAGCTTTGCCTGCACTGTCATATTGCGGGCGACCACGGGCAGCCAGGGGTGGGCGATCTCAAAGAAACCGATCGAGCGTTTTTCCGCGTCCTTCGAGATATCGGATACGAGCGCGGCGTTTCCTGCGCATGCCCTTGGGTCAGTACGCAGCCAGGAGAATTCGATCTGACTGCCGAGACAGCAAAAACTATGGCTTACCTTAAACAACTCCGCGTTGAAGTCTACAGCGAATAGCAGAGAGGATTCTCTAAGATGACGAAATTCAAGTTAGGCTTGAATATAGACAACATCGCGGAAAAGCCTCCGCTTCAATTAGCCGCTGGATGGGAGGCTGCTGAGATTCCGATCACGGAATTGGTGCTGCCCTATGACGATGATGAGGCATGGCAAAGGAATTTGGCTGAGATTAGAACTTGGCGCCAGCCTCCATTTACCGCGGCGAGCCACTGGCTAAAAGATGAGAGAATTACGGGTGATCATGCAACGCCGTTTGAAGAGTTGGAGAGGCAAGCTGAACGGAGCAGCCGGCGCCTCGCTGAATTAGCTACCGGAATCGTGGCCGGAATTTGGGGCAACTTCTTTGCCGTGCCCCTCGGCTTCTCGCGCACCAAAGCGATGGATCAAGCGTTGGCTTATTGCGAGATGGTGGCCAAGTACGCCTCGCGGAGCGGAATTCTTATTGCGCTTGAGCCAACTGCCAATCCCGATACTGTCTTTCCAAAATACACGGATGGCCTTGCATTCGTTCAACGGTTGAAGCTTCCCAGCATCAGGGTGATGGCTGATTTGAACTACTTCGTTGCTGTTAACGAGCCGTTTGAAGACATCGCGATCGCCCCTGATTATTGTCTGCATGTCCACATTCAGGGGGATACATATCAACCGAACTTCGGTAACTCAACCGCGAAGATTTTGCGCATTTTTCGTGTGTTGCGGGATATCGGATTCGAGCGCACAGTGTCATCTGCGCACCCTTGGATCAGCACCGGAGGGGGACCGTTTAACTACAACGCAGAGTCGGCGAAGACATTGCATTTCCTGCGCCAATTGCGAGATCAAGTTGACGCCGAGCGAGTGTGAGCATTAGGAGATATTGCCGTGTATTCAGCGTGCAATGAACGATACGATGCGATGCCGTACAGGCGCAGCGGGAACAGTGGGCTGCGTCTGCCCGCCTTCTCTTTAGGCCTTTGGCATAACTTCGGCGACGTTGATAGTTTCATAACAAGCCGGGACATACTGCTGCGGGGCTTTGATCTCGGCGTTACACACATAGATCTGGCTAATAACTATGGGCCTCCTCCGGGGTCTGCTGAGGAGACGTTCGGACGTGTGTTGGAATCGGACCTTAGACCTTACCGGGATGAACTGATTGTATCCACCAAGGCCGGTTACGACATGTGGCCTGGACCGTATGGCGAATGGGGTTCACGAAAGTATCTCCTCGCAAGCCTGGACCAGAGTTTGCGGCGAATGAAGTTGGCGTATGTGGACATCTTTTATTCGCACCGCCCGGATCCGCGCACGCCGTTGGAAGAAACCATGTCGGCGCTTCATCAAGCCGTCCATTCCGGAAGGGCGCTGTATGCCGGAATATCGAACTACTCAGTTGATCAAACTAGAGAAGCTATTAAGATGCTGCGCTCAATGGGAACACCCTGTTTGATTCATCAGGTTCAGTATTCGATGTTTAGGCGCGAACCGGAAGAAGGCCTGCTGGAGGCGCTCGGAGAAGAGGGTGTTGGTTGCATTGCGTTTAGCCCCTTGGCTCAAGGACTTCTAACCGACCGCTACTTGCATGGACTACCGGGTGACTCGAGGGCTGTTAGATCGGGCGTTTTCTTGAAGACGAGCGATGTCACGGATAGCACCATCAACTGCCTCCAAAGTCTCCACAAGTTGGCAGAAGAGCGTGGCCAGACATTAGCGCAGATGGCGCTTGCGTGGACGCTTAGAGACTCTCGTGTGACAAGTGTCATCGTTGGCGCTAGTAAAGTTGAACAACTCGAACAGAACATTTCGGCCCTCCAGAATCCTCAGTTTTCTGAGGATGAGCTTAACCGGATCGATAAGATCCTTATCCGAAAAACGAAGACTTCCTGATGAGTGCCGTAGATCTCTCCTCGCTCAATGTCCGGCATCCGCGACTGTTCTTGAATAGCGAGCGTTTTTCGAGGCTGCAAGGCGAAACAGCCGGCAATGCGGTTCTAGGCAAACTAAGGGCAGCGTTGTTAAGGCAAGCTGACAGGATTCTTAGACTGGACCCCATGGAGTTTCGAATATCGGGGCCAAGAATGCTGGAGCGGTGTCAACAGATACTGTTGCGCGTTTCGACCCTCGCCTTGGCTTTTCGGATAAGCGATCATCAGGGGTACTTAGTTAGGGCTAAAGAAGAGCTATACGCCGCAGGCGCCTTCCCTCATTGGAACCCTAGCCACTTCCTTGATACCGCGGAACTATGTACGGCGTTTGCGATAGGCTACGACTGGTTGTATGGTCATTTTTCGGAAGTGGAGCGCCAATATATCTCTTCGACACTAGTTAATAAGGGGCTTCTCCCCGGACTAGAGCTCCAATCGAAACCGGAATGGTGGGTTAGGGATCGCCATAACTGGAACATTGTGTGTAATGGAGGATTAGCTATTGGTGCATTGGCTGTAGCCGACGAGCAGCCAGAATTGGCGTCGCGCATTCTCGAAGTCACTTTGGCGAACTTTCCCTTGGCATTGGAATCTTTCGCTCCGGATGGGGCATGGGATGCCGGTCCGCACTACTGGGAATACTCCGCATGGTACAGTGCTTTGACCGTCGATGCTCTGATGACGGCCTTAGGCACCGATTTTGGAATTTCAAGGCAACCTGGACTTGATCGCGCGGGCCTGTTTCCACTCTATTGTGTCGGTAGCAGCGGGCAGTACTTTAATTTTGCCGATGCTGAGACGTCTTGCCAAGCCAAGCCTACGCTCTTTTGGCTTGGGCCGCGGTATCTTCTCCCCAACTGTATTGCAGAGAATCACCGGTTGCTTCGGTTGCAACCAGAAGGCCCACATCCGTTCGATTTGATTTGGTATCAGTCCCCTCCCGCCGACGTTCCCGAGATTGCTACCGGAGCTAAATTCGCGAATACCGAAGTGATCTTCATGCGAGGTTCTTGGGATAACCCACAGACGGTGTTCGTTGGGGTAAAGGCCGGCTCCGGACAAGCGGACCATGGTCATCTCGACCTCGGGTCGTTTGTAATTGACGCGTTGGGAGTTCGTTGGGCATGTGACCTGGGGGCGGACGACTATGATTTAGACAACTATTGGGATTCGGGAGTCGGAGGAGGGCGATGGGACTATTACCGTCTCAATAACCTGTCCCACAACACTCTGGTCTTGAATGATCATCTGCAGGATCCCATGGCGAAGACTACTGCTTCCCGAACGAGACTCGTGGGGCCGTCACAGTTCTCGATTATGGACCTGGGCGCGGCTTATAGACGCGATGTTGAATCTTTGCAGCGCGGAGTTGCCCTCATCAGCGATTGTTCCGTTCTCGTCCAGGATGAAGTTGTCTGGTCAGCAACCAATGAAAGACGTGATTTGCGCTGGCAACTCATGACTGATGCAGACATTTCACTCGACGGACGCGATGCGACCTTAACTAAAGCCGGCCAGGTCTTCTACGCTCGAATCTTGTCACCTTGTGGTGCGCGCTTCGAGGTGAACACCGCTTGTCGCAATGCGCCCGAGAATCCAAACAGAGGATTCAGGCAACTGATTATTAAGCACCCAGAGCGTGGTATTGAGACACGAATTGCAGTACTACTCTCAACCAAGCCCGCGTTGGTTGAGATCGTGCCGCTCAGGTCGTGGTGAATACTCCAGTCAGCGGTCAGTGCCGGGGTGAATTACACAGGATGGTCGAAGTGCGTCTGACGGCGTCGTCCATTTCTTTCGTATATGTGCGAGGTTTGCGATGACCTGCTGCCGGAAAACTCAGCCAGCTAGAACTGGAGGATCTCGCTTGACGATCTTCCGGAAGTGCGAATATAATTCGCCAATATCTCGCACAATCGTTTGTCGAGAGGTCATTCTCGTTCCACCATACGCACGGGCCGTGAAGGAACATCAAGAAGCGAGCGCGGCCCTTTTGATGGATTAGGTGATCGTATCCGCTGTTGAATTGGATGTTCTTTCCACCAATTGCGGTCGATCGATGAACAAGGAGTGCAACACTATGCGTCCATTCAAGCTCTCATTAACATTCTTGGCGTTCTTTGGTTGTTCTTCCCTAGCCGCCCAGGTACAACAAGTACCGGTCCAATCGTGGGTAACAACGACGGATGAGCACGGAATTGTTGTAGGGCTGGAGCAACAGAAGGACCTATTCTTCACGGACAACGTTACGGATTCGGCATCAGCCATTCATGTCGACGAAAAGATAAGATATCAGCGCATGGAAGGCGGCGGCGCCGCGTTTACCGACGGCGCTGCGTGGCTGATCAATCAAAAGCTCTCGCCCGTCCAGCGCGACGAGGTAATGAAGCGGCTCTTCGATCCAGCGGAAGGAATCGGCGTAAGCTTCCTTCGCAACCCGATCGGCTCGAGCAACCTGACGCGGGGCTGGTACACGCTCGACGACAATGAGGCGGACCGCAACGACCCGAGCCTGCCTCACTTCAGCATTGAGCACGACCTGGCCGACATCATTCCCCTGACGCTGACAGCGCGCAAGCTGAATCCGAAGCTTACGCTGATGATCAACGCCTGGAGTCCGCCGGCCTGGATGAAGTCGAGCGGATCGCTGGTGGCCGGCGACGTGCTGCCTCAGTACTACGACCATCATGCCAACTACTTCGTCAAAGCGATCCAGGCGTACGAGGCGCACGGACTGCACGTGAATTACGTGAGCCTCAACAACGAACCCACCTGCTGCGACTCCATCAACTATCCTTCGCTGCTCACGGTCACTCCGGCAGAGATGGCGGCGATGCTCAAAGATTACTGGTTCCCGGCCTTCGAGAAAAACCATCTGACCACGAAAATCCTGCTGCTGGACTACAACTGGGGCAACGCGAACCTGGTTCTGCCGCTCCTTGCCGATCCGGCGATCCGCAACTCGCCGTTCGTGGGCGGCGTTGCCTGGCACGGATACTCCGGGTCTCCGGAGATTCAATCGGAGCTGCACGACCGCTATGGAGTGGAGATGTTCTTTACCGAGCGCTCCGGCTTTGGCGAGGGGAGCAAGCAGCAGAAGCAGGATATGCAGGACATGGTGCAGGTCTTCCGCAACTGGGGCAAGACCTTCGTGAAGTGGCCGGTGGCGACCGACGAGAAACTGGGGCCTAATCGCGGAGGATGCGACACCTGCACTGGCCTCGTGATGGTCCACACCGACGACAAAGAGGCAGGCGCGGTGGAGTACACCACGGAGTACTACACCATGGGGCAGTTCACGAAGTTCGTGATCAACGGCGCATTTCGCATCGAATCAGACGATAACAAGAAGGTGCTGAACGTTGCCTTCCAGAATCCCGATGGCTCGCTGGTGCTGATCGCCTACAACGACACCGCGGAACCGCAACAGTTCAAGATCGTCTGGCATGGCCGGGCGCTTTACACCATCCTGCCAATGAACACCTCGGTTACCTTCAAATGGCAGGGCGATGGAAGATAGACTCAGCCGACCCACGTTTCTGCGGTGCGCTACCGCCGTGTCTTCGGTGGCGATGTCGATCATGCCCGCGGGTGCCGATGCGAAGCCCCACCCGCGGGCGGCGGTGCAGCCGCCGGCGGGCGGGAAGTATCGAGAGGCTCCCATGCTGGCCGCGCGGGTGGCCGCTGGGAAGCTGCCCCCCGTGGAGCAGCGGCTGCCAGCCCAGCCGTTTGTGTGGCAGGTGGCACAGATCGGCAGGTGAGGCGGTACGTTATATGACAAAGCGAGTTATGGCCTATAGCGGAGCTTGGCTCTTGCCCGAAGCAAAATCGATCGGCGGCTTTAGAGCCAGGGTGCGCCCTGCTTTAGAACCTTTACAAGATGACGCCATTCACCTCTGTGAGGTCAAAGCCGGGGTTCTCACCCGGGGAACGGACGCAAAGAATTGAACGGGCGGCAAAGAATCGACGCAGCCTTGAATGGCGACTGGCCCGACCGCACGCCGGTGATGCTGCATAATTTCATGATGGCGGCCCGCGAGGCTGGCATTACGATGCACCAGTTTCGCGAGGACCCAAAGCAGATCGCCCGATGCTTCGGAGAGGCGGCCGAACGCTACCAGGTCGACGGTATCTTAGTCGACGTCGATACGGCAACTCTTGCCGGCGCTGTCGGAGTTCCGGTCGACTTTCCCGAAGACTGCCCCGCCCGCTGCCACGGCTCATGTTTGCCTGTACTGGATTCGGTGCGAGACTTGGGGCCGATCGACATATCCCGCAATCCAAGAATACAAATATGGATCGAAGCAGTTGCGATCCTAGTGCGCGAGTATGGGAATGAAATTTTCATTCGAGGCAATTGCGACCAATCCCCCTTCTCCCTGGCGGGGAGCATGCGCGGCCTGGATCAGTGGCTCATGGATGTCGCGTCCCGGCAAGACGATGAACTGGTTCACCGCCTGCTCGACTATTGCACGGGTATAACGTGCCAATTCCTCAAGCTCATGGCCGGAACCGGCGCCCACATGCTTTCCAATGGCGATAGCCCGGCCGGACCGGACATGTTGTCGCCGCGCTTGTACAGCACCTATGCCTTGCCGTATGAGCAGCGCGTTGCCGAGTGCTCACATAAAGAAGGATTACCCTATCTTCTGCACATTTGCGGGAAAACCGACCGGATTCTCAAGCAAATGGTGGACGTTGGAGCCGAAGCACTGGAGATCGACTTCAAAACCAACTCTCAGTTGGCGCACGACACCCTGAAAGATAAGGTCACCTTCGTCGGCAACATCGACCCCTCCGAAGTTCTGGCCCGCGGGACTCCTGATTTAGTTAAACTCAAAACGGAAGAGCTTTTGCACACGTTTGCAGATACTCCGCGATTTGTGCTCAATAGCGGCTGTGCGCTTCCACCCGATACACCTTCGGAGAATATCCGCGCAATGCTGGCGTGTCTGAAAAGCTATCCTCGGGACATGACGGCTTCATGCAGGGTGACAGGTTGAAGCGATTGCCTCCTCGGCCCTCCGCGAACAGAAGCCACCTGGAAGGCATTCGGGCTAGCCGGAAGCGTGTCATCGAGTGACGCCATGCGCCTTAAAGCCATCGCTTGTCAGGTCTTCACGCGCGAGTTCGAGCACATCCTCGCCCGCTCTCCGTACACCGTCGACCTCGAACTCATCCCCATGGGCCTGCATACGTTCGGCGTCGACATGCGTCCCCATCTGCAGGAGCGCATCGATGCCGCCGATCCCCTCGGCTACGACGCCATCCTCCTCGGTTATGCCCTCTGCGGCCGCGGAACCGAAGGCCTGCGCGCAGGCCGCACGCAGCTCGTTCTGCCTCGCGCCCACGATTGCCTCGGTGTGCTCATGGGCGACCGCCATCGCTACCAGGACTACTTTGAAGACCACCCCGGCGTCTACTATCGCTCGCCCGGCTGGGTCGAGTTTCAAACTCCCGATCTCAAACTCCAGCCCGCCTTCCCCTCGCAAAAAAACGCCTTCGGCGAGCAAAGCTCTCTCGAAGAATTCATCGCCAAATACGGCGAGGACAACGGCCGCTATCTCTACGAGCAGTTTTCTTCCTTCCGCAGCCGCTATTCCGGCCTCACCTACATCTCTGCCGGCATCGCTTCTGACGGCGCTTCCCGCACCCGGGCTCGCGCTGAAGCCTTAAAGCAAGGCTGGGTCTTCGACGAGGTCATTGGCTCACTTTCGCTCCTGGAACGCCTCATCGACGGCACGTGGGACGCCGCCAATTTTCTCCTTGTTCCTCCTGGCGCAACCATCCGCGCGAATCTCGGCGACGGCATCGTGGAAGCCCTATGACTCCCGATCCCGGCACCCCCGATCCGATGCCATCCGATCGTGTGCGCATCCGCCTCGAGCCCGTCGCCGTTGAGTTCGACGTCCCCAGCGCCGGCTCGCTGGCCGCCAGCCTCGCCACGCACGGTGTCGAATTCCCCTGCGGTGGCGTCGGCGAGTGCGGCGGCTGCGGCGTGCGCCTGCTCTCAGGCTCACTACCGGTCACTGATGCGGACAGCGGCATCCTCACGCCCGGTCAACTTGACGCCGGATGGCGTTTCGCCTGCCAGGCGCGCGCATCGTCGCCCCTCGTCCTCGAGTGCGCCCAGTGGCGCATGGAGATTCTCGCCGATAACGCCACGGTCCCTGCCGCCCAACCGACCGCCGCAATCAAACACGGCCTCAGCATTGCTGTGGACCTCGGCACCGCCACCATCGCAGCGTAGATCCTCGACCTCGCCTCGGGCGCCGTCCTCGGCGTCGAAACCCTGCTCAATCCGCAAGCCGCCTTTGGCTCTGACGTCATGAGCCGCATACGACCAAGCGGAGAGCCTCGGAGGCCGGTTCCATCTGGATGGCACGCTCATTGTGGCCGCGCAGGAGGCCGACAACCAGGGCCGCGTGATCCGTCCGCACCTGTGCGACGTTGTCACTGCGACCCCGGACTTTCGCGCACTCACCTTTCACATCCGCGAGGGGATGAAGTAGTTGGACGGTGTGGACCAGACTGCGGAGAGCGCTCTGTAGTGGTGGCGGAACGAGGCGCGCAATCCGACGATCTTTTCGGAGGATCCCGGGACTTTCAAGGTTGTGGCTGCGTGATCGTTCCCACGCATTCAACAGAATGTTTCTCTTGTCTCCTCCGGCCAGAAGAGGGCGGTTCTTTAAGCTTCCGGTCTGGTCGTAATATCGTGTATGAAGATTTGAGCGGAACAGCCGTCTGTCGGCAACAAGCGTTAAGGGCGCCAAGACCGCAATGGGAGTCGCTCCTGGAAAGACTTTGCAGAAAGTAGCCACGCATAAAAAAGGTCCGAAGAAACTCATGCCGGCACGCGGCGCGGCGTTGGCCAGTGCGGTTAAATCTTCTGGGTGGAAGATGGTGTGAAAGCAATGTACGAAAGTCTTGGAGGAAAAATGCGCAACAACGTACGCAATATTGGGCTTCTCATGATCGCCGGGAGCGCGCTTCTCGCCGCTGCAGGGCAATCGCGGGCGGGTGATCCGGATAACGCCGCGAAGAGGCAGGTTGCGCGGCCTTGGACAAACAGATCGCTCTCGCCTGAACAGCGCGCCGCTCTTCTCATCAAGGCCATGACCCTCGACGAGAAACTCACCATGATGCACGGAGCAGCGCCCTGCGTCGCGGTCTGGACACCGAAATGCCCGCTGCCGGTCAAGGGGGGCTACGGCGGTTACGTTCTTCCCAATCCGCGCCTTGGCATTCCGCACTTGACCACCTCCGACGGGCGAGCTGGAGTCGGCTATAAGGCAACCCAGGTAACCCTGCTGCCCGCGCCTATTGCCGTCGCCTCCAGTTGGGACGTTGATCTGATGAACCAGTTTGGACGGGTCCTCGGCAAGGAGGAATGGGGCAAGGGGGTCAGCGTCACGCTCGCGCCAACCATCGACGTGGTGCGCGTGCCCGAGTGGGGCCGCATCTTTGAAACCTACGGCGAGGATCCCTACCTGAACGGTAAAATGGCCGCCGCCGAAATTCGCGGAATCCAAAGCCAGGGCTCCATCGCCAACGCCAACATGTACCTCACCATGAACCAGGAGACTGATCGCTCCCGCAGCGACTCGGTGGTCGACGAACGCACGCTCGAAGAGATCTATCTCCCTCCTTACGCTGCGGCGGTGCAGGAAGGCCACGTCGGTTCATTCATGTGCGCGTACGTGAAGTTGAACGGCGTCTACTCCTGCGAAAACGCCCAAATCCTGCGCACCTTCTTACGAGATCAGATCAAGTTTGACGGATGGGTCATGAGCGATTGGGGAGCAACCCATTCCACCATCAACGCCGTAAACAACGGCTTCGACCAGGAGCAGCCAGACAGTGCGTTTTATGGCGAGGCCTTGAAGAAGGCGGTAGAAGCCGGCCAGGTCAGCATGTCAACCATCGATGAACATGTTCACCACATTCTGGTGCCCATGTTCCGTCAAGGCCTTTTCGATAAGGTCCAGACCGGCATGTGGACCTCAAATGTCCGTGACCCCAAGCACGATGCCTTCTCGCGCACGGCCTCTGAACAGAGCAGTGTTCTACTTAAGAATGAGAGAGCGCTTCTTCCCCTTCCTGCCACAACTTCTATCGCCATCATCGGTGCGGCAGGCGCCTCAAAGCCCAAGGCCGAGGGCGGCGGCAGTTCTGAAGTTGTTGCGCCCTATGTCATCAGTCCGTTGGACGGCATCGGCAGACGCGGCAAAGGCAAAGTCACATCTGCCGACGGCGCCGACCTTGACCAGGCCGCGGCGGTCGCGCGCGCCGCCGATGCCGCCATTGTCTTCGTCAACACAAACGAAACCGAAGGCAAAGACCGCCCCGATCTCAAGCTCCCCAACAACCAGGACGCGCTCATCTCCGCCGTTGCCGCCGCCAACAAGAAAACCATCGTCGTTCTCAACACGGGTGGCCCGGTTCTTATGCCCTGGATCGACCAGGTCGCCGGAGTCATTCAAGCCTGGTATCCCGGTCAGGAAGACGGCAACGCCATCGCCGCCATCCTTTATGGCGACGTCAATCCGTCAGCCAAGCTGCCCTTAACCTTCCCACGTACCGCGACCGAAATCCCGACTGCGACAATGGAGCAGTGGCCCGGCGTCGATGGCCGCTCGCAGTACACCGAAAAGCTCAACGTGGGCTATCGCTGGTACGACGCCACCAACACGCAACCTCTCTTCCCATTCGGCTTCGGCCTCTCCTACACCACCTTCAAAGTCGCCAAGCTCGCCGTTGACCCTTCCACGGTGACACTAGCCGCGCCTGCAAAGGTCACTGTCAAAGTCGACGTCACAAACACCGGCAACCGCGCCGGCGCCGAAGTGGTCCAGGTTTACGTCGCCGATCCGCCCGCCAACGGTGAACCGCCTCATCAACTGCGTGCCTTCGCCAAGGTCCAGCTCAAGCCGGGTGAGACGAAACCTGTGAGCCTCATGCTGGATCGCCAATCATTCTCGACTTATGATCCTGCAACGCATCATTGGACAATCCGGCCCGGGACCTACGAGATTCTGGTCGGGACATCGTCGCGAGATTTGCCGCTACACCGCAGTGTCACGATCCAGTGAGAATGGTCAGTTCAGCCGAGCAACCGCATCAATCTTCCATTGAAAGGGAGAGATGTGACCGCGCGCGGCGAGAAGCGAACCGAGCTGCGATCATCTTGAAGGGGCTCCGGAGGCTTTCCGGGCGAGTCCTGAACAATAGCAGTCGGGCGATCAAATGGCAATCCTGATAGCCCTGTGGCAAGGCGCCCCGGCGCTCGGCTTTGGAATGGACCCGAGGATGCTGCCGCGGGTAGCGGCGGTCATCGTGAGCATTCTGCCCTATTCTGATCCGCCGTCCGTCTCCGGCGCGAAAGGCGCTTTACCGGAACGGCCGGCCTTTGACCTGTCCCTCGCCCTCGCGCAACGTGAGCAACTGGTTGCTGGCCGCACTGCGCACGTGCTCAACCAGTCCCGACGGCCAGCGAACCTCAATATCTGCTGTGGTAGCCGCGCCCAGTCCGAAGTGCAGGCGCGGATCGTTGGAAGAGAGAAAGCTGCACCCGCTCGTGACCTCCTGTACCTGCACCTTGCCGCCATAGCGCACCACTACGCGCGCTCCGATGGCGCTGCGATTGCTTTTGACGCCTTCGAGCCGGACCTTGATCCAATGGTTGCCAGTGGGAGCGTCGTTGCGTAGCAGCGTGGGCGGCTCATTCAAATTCATGATGAGCACATCCATGTCGCCGTCATTGTCGAAGTCGCCGAAGGATGCGCCGCGGCTGCAATGCCGGGCTGCGATGCCAGGGCCGGCGTCAGCGCCCATCTCAACAAAAGTTCCGTCGCCCTGGTTGCGAAACAGTACGCGCGGAGTGCGCACCGGAAAGAGTGGGTACACGCGGGCCACCTCCGGATACAAGGCGCCCGAGGTGAGCAGGATATCGGGCCAGCCGTCGTTGTCCAGGTCCACGATACCGGCGCCGTAGCAGACAAAGCGTGTCTCCCTGTTCATCCCGGCTTCCACGGTCACATCTTCGAAGTAGCCTTTGCCGTTGTTGCGGTAAAGGCCCGGGGCCTGGTTATAGAAGTGCGTCTTCACGATATCGGTGTGGCCGTCGAGATTGTAGTCACCCACGCCCGCGCCCATACCCCCTATCTCTTGGCCCTCGCTGCTGAGAGCGACGCCGCGAAACAGGCCCTCTTCGCGGAAGGTGCCGTCGTGGTTGTTCATCAGCAGTAGGGAAGGCGTCATATCGCAGGCCACGAAGATGTCGGGCCAGCCGTCCTCGTCGGCATCGATGCTCAACGCCGTCAGGGCATACGATCCGCGCAGGGCGCTGACGCCGGACTCCACGGAAACGTCGGTAAAGGTGCCGTCGCCGTTGTTGCGGTAGAGGTATTGGTGCGCATAGGGCAAGCCCCGCGGGCCGCAAAAGGTGGCCACGCCGGCGTAATTGCAGTCGGGCACGTCGAGCGAGGGCCCGGGCGCGGTGGCCAGATCGATCTCCAGATAGTTCGAGACAAAGAGATCGAGGTGGCCGTCGCGGTTATAATCCACAAACGTGCAGCCGGTGCCGTAGCGGGTCTTGGGATAGAGCAGACCGGCCTCTGCGGTCACGTTGGTGAATGTCCCGTCGCCGTTGTTGCGGTAGAGGCGATTCTGGCCGTAGTAGGTGAGAAACAGATCCTCCCAGCCGTCGTTGTTATAGTCGCCGACGCAGACGCCCTGCGCCCAGCCCTGTTCGCCCTCTCGATCGGCCAGCCCGGATTTGGCCGTCACGTCAGTAAATGTGCCGTCGCGATTGTTGTGGTAGAGCCGGTTGCCGGACCCGGGAGGCGTTCCCTTGAGCGTGCGTCCGCCGAGAATGAAGATGTCCATCCAGCCGTCGTTGTCGTAATCGAAAAAAGCGCAGCCGGTGGCCATGGACTCAAAGATGTAGGTGCAGCTGTCGGGCTCGCCGAAGATGATCGTCGAGGTGAGCCCTGCGGCTTCTGCCACATCCACAAAGCGGGAGAAGGGCGCTGCGGCTTTTTGCGCGGGGGCCGCGGCCCCCAGTCCGCCGGAAAGTCCGCCGGGAAGGAGCGCCGGAGCCAGAGCCGCGGGAGCGGCCCTCAGTAGCTGTCGGCGCGTCCAAAGACTGGCCTCCCTTTTGTTCCTCATGAACGGCATATTCCCGCGCGAAATCCTGACTTGTTTTAGTGCTGATTCTGGCTGGCAGCCAATTCCCGGCTGAGGTTGAGAGCGGCCACGTTGCTCGGGTCGAGCCGGAGCGCGGTGGCCACGGCCGTGCGCGCTTCCTCAAAGCGGGATTCGGCGCCCAACGCGGTTGCCAGCGCGGTCCACGCCTGGGCATTGTCCGGGACATCCGCCACGGTCAGGCGGAACTGCCGCTCGGCGCCGGCGTTGTCGCCGGCCTCCAGATCCACGGTGCCGAGCTGGTACTGCGCCGTAATAAAGTGGGGATTGGCCTTGACCGCCTGCTCCAGCGCGGCTCGCGCACCCGCCCGGTCGCCCAGGTTATCCAGAACGAGTGCCAACTTGTAGGCCAGCCCGGCGTTTTGCGGTTCGGCGGCGCAGGCCTCCCGATACAGCCCGGCGGCCTTCTGGTTATCTCCCGCCTTCACGGCCTCCGCGGCCTGGCCTGCCTTGATTATGGCAACAGACCGGTCCGACTCCTGCTTCTGCTTTTGCTGGAAGAGCGCGAGCTGCTGCTGCGCCGCCTCCGTCTCACCCAGAGTGCGCAGTACCTTGGCCAGCTCGAAGTGGACCTGCTGGTCGTCCTTGCCCAGCGCGATGGCCTTTTCCAACTGAATCTTTGCCCCGGCGGGATCGTTCAGCTCCGCCAGAACAAGGCCCAGGTTCATGCGCGGGTCAGAGTCGTTGGGGTTAAGCGCCACCGCTTCTTCAAGATGCTTGCGGGCGGCCTGATAGTCTCCCGCATTCTTCTCCAGCTCGCCATTCAGATTGAGCAGATCGGCGTCATGCGGGGCCAGCGCCAGCAGTTCTTTCCCGAGCGGCACGGCGCGATCTCTGTCGCCGATGACCACCAGAGTCCGTAAATAGATCCGCTGCGCATCCAGGTCGCCGGGTTTCTCGTGGGCGATCTTTTCCGCCAGCTTGAGCGCGGCCGCAAAGTTCGTTTCGTCGTAGAGAGAAGCCAGAGCCGCGGGCAAAGCGTCGGAGCCGGGATCGGCATCCATGCCTTGCTGCAGCGTCTGCTCGGCTTCGTCCAGCATGCCCGCATTTTTGTACGCGAAGGCCAGATCGAGGGTCAGGTTGTCATCGCGCGCCACGCCGCTCAAATTGCGGATCACGGCTTCGTAATCCCCGACGGCGATGAGGCTTTTGGCCTGGCCGCCGAGCGCGGCCTTCGAGTTGGGATCGATCTTCAGGGCGGCGCCCCACTCGGATGCTGCTTCCTGGTTGCGGCCCAGTTGGGCCAGCGTCGCGCCCAGCAGGAGATGGGCTTGCAACTCTTCGGGATTAAGACGGACAGCTTTCCTGAGCGGCGTAACGGCCTCTTCGAAACGGCCCGCAGCATACAGGCTGCCGCCCAGTGCAGTGAGAGGGGCGGCGTTGCTCGGGTCGAGCCGGAGCGCGGTGGCCACGGCCTTGCGCGCTTCCTCAAAGCGGGATTCGGCGCCCAGCGCAGATGCCAGCGCGGTCCACGCCTGGGCATTGTCCGGGACCTCCGCGACAGTCAGGCGGAACTGCCGCTCGGCGCCGGCGTTGTCGCCGGCCTCGAGATCCACGGAGCCGAGCTGGTACTGCGCCGGAACAAAATGGGGATTGGCCTTGACCGCCTGCTCCAGCGCGGCTCGCTCACCCGCCCGGTCGCCCAGGTTATCCAGAACGAGTGCCAACTTGTAGGCCAGCCCGGCGTTTTGCGGATCGGCGGCGCAGGCCTCCCGATACAGCTCGGCGGCCTTCTGGTTATCTCCCGCCTTCACGGCGTCTACGGCCTGGACCGCCTTGGTTTCGGCAATAGACCGGTCCGAACTCTGCTTCAGCTTTTGCTGGAACAGCGCGAGCTGCTGCTGCGCCGCCTCCGTCTCACCCAGAGTGCGCAGTACCTTGGCCAGCTCGAAGTGGACCTGCGGTTCGTCCTTGCCCAGCGCGAGGGCCTTTTCCAACTGAATCTTTGCCCCGGCGGGATCGTTCAGCTCCGCCAGAACAAGGCCCAGGTTCACGCGCGGGTTATAGTCGTTGGGGTTAAGCGCCACCGCTTCTTCAAGATGCTTACGGGCGGCCTGATAGTCTCCCGCCTTCTTCTCCAGCACGCCATTCAGATTGAGCAGATCGGCGTCATGCGGGGCCATCGCCAGCAGTTTTTGCCCAAGCGGCACGGCGTGATCGCTGTCGCCGAGGATCACCAGAGCCCGGAGATAAATCCGCTGCGCTTCCAGATCGCTGGGTTTCTCGCGAGCGATCTTTTCCGCCAGCTCGTTTGCCGCGGCCGCATGGTTCGTTGCATCGTAGAGAGAGACCAGAGCCGCGGTCAAAGCGTCAGAGTCCGGATCGGCGTCCAGGCCTTGCTGCAGCGTCTGCTCGGCTTCGTCCAGCATGCCCGAGTCTCTGTACGCGATGGCCAGATCGAGGGTCAGGTTGTCATCGCGCGCCGCGCTGCGCAAATTGCGGATCACGGATGCGTAATTCCCGGCGGCGATCCAGCTTTTGGCCTGGCCGTCGAGCGCGGCCTTCGAGTTGGGATCGATCTTCAGGGCGGCGCCCCACTCTGAAGCTGCTTCCTGGTTGCGGCCCAGTTGGGCCAACGCTGCGCCCAGCAGCAGATGTGCTTGCAACTCTTCGGGATTAAGACGGACAGCTTTCCTGAGCGGCGCAACGGCTTCTTCGAGACGGCCCGCAGCATACAGGCTGCCGCCCAGCAGATAGTTGAGCCGCGCCGAGTCCGGCGCCAGCTTCAGCCCTGACCGGTAGGCCTCCGCCGCGCATCCCGCCTGGTGATTCTCGACGAACCAGACGCCCAATTCGGCATAGGCGCCGGCATCGGGATGGGCATGAATCCGCGCCTCCAGCGAAGCCGGGCCCGTGCACGCCGCCCATGCGCCGGGGCACACGGCCAAGCCCCCCGCGCTCAGGCAGGCTGCAATCGCGAATCCGATTCTGGCGAGACCCCGATACGTGGAATGCTCCCGGCCGCGCTCCGCATACCGGCGTGAAGCAGGGTTCGCCGCAGCACAGATCCGGAGCGGAGATGTTAACTGTCGAGTATAATCGCGCGGCTTTGCGGCCGGCAAATCACAGGCGAGCCCGGTAGTGTCTCAGTTTGAAGTCGCTTTGAAAGGGCACGACTTTTAGCCTGCCCTGAGCTTGCCGAAGGGTGCCGCAAACGGCTATGAAAACGTGCTGGGCTTCAGCCCCTGAGGGATGGTCCCATCAAACTGAGACACTACCGCGAGCCCGCGGTCCTTCTCCGTGATTCTGATCGTTCGAGCTCATCGCGGGCTTCTCGCTTCGTGCCCGCAGCAGCATGGCATCCAAACAGCCGGCGTTGGCAAAAGGACCCCTTTTGATCGGGCAAAGCGGAACTGCGGCTATCGCGCCAGGAAACCCGTGCGCATCGTCCCCTCTTTGATTTCAGGAACAGGGTGGTGAAGCTGCCGGCCGTATGAGCGGCACGCCCACCGTTGTCGCCAACCAGAAAATCATCTTTCATAAAGTGCTGCAATATCAGCACTTCCACGGATTTTTCCAGGGAATCGTACGCGATGCAAAAGACATTTCCTTTTTTGCAATAAACGTTTCATTTTCTTCTTGACAGTTCACCCAAACTTGATATATCACTTCTTAACCTCAAAAAGCCGGGCGGAGGAGTGCTCTAAATTTGCTTCGCCTCTGCCCGTGTGAGAATTTGCTCGGTACGGTCGCCATACCGAGCGAAGCTTAAAAACCGGCGACGACCAAGGGGAAGTGAGGTTGAACGCGAGGAAGGCGGCCAAGGCACGAGGGCGGCGACGGAGCAGAGACTTGACTCTGCGAAGCGATTCCCGTCGCATAATTCCGCTCATAGCCGGCCGCAATGACTTGAACCTAACGGTTGGTAGCTGTTCTGTCAGTTACCGGCTTCAAATGCGAGTTCACCAGTGAACTCTGAGGAGGACCAGAATGAAAGGAAGAGCAGTTCGGACGCACTGGGCGGGAATGACACAAATTGTCAGGATTTCACTCGCCCTTCTCGTTTGTTCGCTCACCATAGGTGTGGCCTGGGGGCAGCTCAGAAATAGCACCATTACCGGCACTGTAACCGACCCGACCGGTGCGGTTGTTCCCAAGGCGATGATCACAATAACGAACCAGCTCACGAACGAAGCAGTAAAGACGCAGTCCGGGCCCACGGGCGAATACGCCGTACCGTATCTCGCGCCCGGTAAATATGCAGTGGCAGTGGATGCGCCGGGATTCAGAACCTACCGTGTAAGCAACATTGCGATTGATTTGGGTGTCACGGTGCAGCAGAACGTTAGGCTCACAGTGGGTGCGGCAAGTCAGGTGGTGCAAGTTACGGGCACTACTGCGGAGCTGCAGACCGAAACCTCGTCGGTGACGGGAACGGTCGGAACACAACAAATTGCCAACTTGCCCAATATCAACGACGATCCGTTGTACTACGCAACCCTGTCGGCGGGCGTGGTGCCGGCCCCGGGCATGTACAACGACGAAAATCTGGGTGTGGGCTTTGAGAATCGTATTGGGTATTCCGAGATCAGAGTGAACGGCGGCGCGATCGGAATGGATGACGTACAGCTTGATGGGGTTCCGGTGCAGGACTCTGGCTGGCATTCCGTAGCTGTCATGCCCAATCGGGACGCCTTGCAGGAAGTCACCGTCGCTGCGAATGATCTCTCTGCCGATCTGGGTGGGGGCCAGGCCGTAATCGAGATGGTCACCAAGAGCGGCACGAATCAATTTCACGGTGATGCCTTTTACAACTTGCGCAATGAGCAATTAAACGCTAACGGGCTTGCCAACGACATGAAGGATATTCCGCGCGGAAAATACCGCGTAGACGAAGCCGGTGGCAGCGTGGGGGGGCCGGTCATTCTTCCCAAGATCTTCAACGGGAAAAACAAAGTATTTTTCTTTGCCTCCTTCGATCGTCTCTGGAACGTTACCCCCGCCAGCTTTCTCAACGCAATTCCGACGGCTCTCGAGGCGGTGGGGGACTTCAGCTCCTCGTTCGTTCAATCTGGCAGTACGGCGGTGCCTGTCCAACTCTATGACCCATATAATGTGACAGCTCTTGGTTCGGGCCTCTTTGCAAGGACGCAAATTGACAGTGCAAAGGTGAAGGATGGAGTGGAAGGAGCGGACTCCTATGGCCTGAAGTATCTTGGGGCCTGGGAGCAAGTTACTGGGGGGCCAAACCGCACGGCCGCCGATCCTTATGGCTCTGACAACTATTTTCATCAAGGTACTGCTCCCTTAAAGCGCAACAATCTCGATGCGCGGATGGACATTCATTTTGGGAAGAACTCCTTCTATGTTTCTGGGGGGATTCAGAATGGCACCGCGTCTGGAGTGAACGAGTGGGGCCCCACGAGCCCCTGGCAAAACCTGTCGCAAGCCATCGTTCAGGACGACGATCCCTACTATGCGGTTGGCGACATCATTACGCTGAATCCGAGCACCTTTATCGACCTTCACGTTGGTTATCAGCGGATCGGAAGTGCAAGCTCTTTCGCCACAAATGGGGGATGGAGCAACGGCAGTTCCACCTCGGGGAACACGTACACGGCCTGGGGCATGCCGGCCGCGCTGCAACCTTTGATCGTTATTCCCACGGTGGCTCCGTCTGTCTACAACCTCGGCTATGAGCCTGGTAATTATGGCTATTCGCTGAATAACACGCAATGGAATTGGAAGAACGAACATCAGAATAACTATGATTTTAACGGCAGTATCACCAAGGTGATCGGCAGATGGACACTGAAAGAAGGTGCCGACCAGCGCATCGATCAGGGCAATTGGAGAGACATAGAATGGATGACTCCCTCTCTCGGAGCCTACTCCGATGAGTGCTACTGCGAGCAGTATTACAACACAGATGGCAGCTCCAATGGTGCGTACAACTCCAACCCGGTGCAGAACGGCACCGACAGGGCTCAAGGATCGATGGGCATCATGGGCTATAGGGATGATCCTGGCAGCGGACTCATACCGGCGCTGTCCTTCAAATGGTTTGCCATTTACACCCAGAACGACTGGAAGGCAACCAACAGGCTGACCATCAATCTGGGCCTTCGCTATGAGATACAGCCTGGGCCAACGGAACGGCACAACCAGTTATATAGTGTCGATCTGTACAAGGAGAATCCATACGCTTCAGGCCTGAGCGTTTCCACTCCCTATGGTGGGTATCCGAGTCCACAGGCGGCATTGGGATACTTCGCTTTCCCTGGAACAGACGGCTATTCCCGGAATGAGTGGAACATGGAATTGGGCGACGTAGCGCCTCGCCTTGGCGCGGCGTTTAGGCTGAACGATAAGACCGTAATCCGCGGCGGCTATGGGCGAATTTATGCGCCCAGCAACAGTGGCTATAATGCCAATGGCACGGTCTATGGCGCTGGCGCATGGTCGGGCGGATCGGAATTTACCCCTTACGGGATAAGCACTAATGGGTATCCGGGTGGTGTTTACGACCAGTTAGAACCCGGCAATCCGTCTCAAGGGCGCTTTGAGGATATTGCAGACACCACGCTGCTTCCCGCTCCGTTCCAGGGTACGTATAAGGCTGGGCAAAGCCCGTTGATATATGGCTCGGCGAACGCCAATGCGGGTGCCGACAACTTCATCCGCACCATGAAAAACACCTATGTAGATCAGTGGAACGTCTTCGTGGAGCGCCGCTTCGGTAGTTGGCTCGCGTCGGCAGGGTATGTCGGATCGAGGGGCGGAGCTATTCCCTGGCGCCTCTGGCCTCTGAGCGGCACTTTCCAGGTTCCGCAAACCACCCTGCAGGCTTGGCGAAGCGTGTGGTACGCCACGAGTGCCAGCGTTGATGAGTCGACGGAGCAGGTTCCCAATCCAATGCCCGCTCTGCAGAATTATGCAGCAGGCCCCATTGGTCAGGGAACGATCTCAGCCTTGCAATCTCAGGAGGGTTATCTCGGTTTGCTGACGCAAACAGTGATCAACGACACAGGCTCGTCGCTGTACCATTCCATGCAACTGTCGTTGAACCATTCCTTCTCGAGTGGATTGACGGCACAATTTTCTTACACTTTCTCCCATGCGACAGGCATTTCGGAGGGGGCGGATTACGCGACCTACGCCGAATCGCAAGCGGTATCGGGAAACACGAACAGCAATGGTGGGTTCAACTATTCGAACCTCCAGGGCAACTATGGACTTCTGGGATACGATGTTCCGCACCGCTTCATTGGTGTGGTGACGTACCAGAGTCAATGGGGCAGCGGCGGGAAGTGGGAACTTGGGAATCCGGTTTCCAGGGCCCTGGCAGGTGGATGGACATTGGGAACCGTGGTTAACCTGCAAACGGGCGAGCCATTTGGTGTCTCTTGCAACAGCGGCCAGGCCAGCGTCGGTCCCATCGATGGAAAATGCATCGAGACCGGTCAGAATCTGCAGGTTCCTAAGTCAATGCAGGGTTGGTATAAAAGCCTGACTAACGTTACACTTCCAGACGGCCACCAGATTCAAGTTGGTCCGTACCAGTATCTGAAGTTCAACCCAGATGCTTTCGCGAACCAGGTCGTTCAGTTCCCGAATGGCAAGTATGGCCAGGATCAATTTTATTACGGAAACACACCAACCTACGACACCAACCTCCGCGAGCCCGGTATTCAAAATGCGAACTTCAATATCACCCGCGACTTCAATATCACGGAGCGGTACAAGTTCCAGCTTCTCGGCGAGTTCACCAACTTCTTGAACCACCAAAACCTGCTTCCGGGCGCAGTCTCAAATGGGGTTGGTTCGCTCGTAAGCGTTTCTTCGCTGCCTGTGGGCGGCGCGATCGGCGAAAATTCAAGTGTTACCGGAGCTATGAGCCCAAGCTTCATGGATCCTAGGCAGGTTACGCTTACCCTTAAGTTCACCTTCTAAACTTGGGGGGCTGTTGTAGACTTACGGGCTCTCGGGGTTTGTACCCCGGGAGCCCGCTTAATTTCTGGTTCCCGATTGTTAACAGCAGGGAGGATTCTCCCGCTGGCAGGATGTAAGCCGTGTGAACGTCACTCGCCGGCAACTCAGTCTGGGAAGAGTGTATTTTTGCGGGCGATTGTATCCACGCAACGGTTCCAGCTTCTACGAGCGTTGAGTTATCTCAGTCAAGACGCGCCCATTTGTTATTGGAGCTCTGAGCGAGAATCTGCAGGCTCCACCGTTTGACGGGCTTTCTGAGGTTGTGGGGTTCTGGCTGCAGTTCGCATCGTAAGTGAACGGTCATCCTGAGCGAGTTTTGGCGCGATTTTGCGCCAAAACGAGCCGAAGGCTCTGCGGTTGTAATTTAACGAACTTCGGATTCACCACACTACAACCGGTCTCATAAATGCCTCTGCTGCATAGTGAGCACGTGTGGGACCCGACAACAAGGCGGGTCCCATGATTCCAACGAGCTGACGAAGATGGTTTATGAGACCGGCTCTGGAACTGGTTGCATAAATGGCTTTGTGAAAGGGCACGACTTTTAGCCTGCCCTGAGCTTGCCGAAGGGTGCCGTAAAGGGCGCATAAAACGCGGGGTTTAGCCCCTGAGGGATGCGCTTTTACAAGCTGACCGCTGTAGCCATCGCATCATGCCGCCGGTCCTCCATGCAGTTCCGCGTTGACCAGGGCGGCATAACCGAAAGCAGGAGATGAAATGCAGAGACGCACATTTCTAAAGGACTCAGCAATTGGGATCGGGACTCTTGCCGGAATATATGGTGGAGTCTTGAAAGTACGGGGAGAGAGCGCCAAGCAACAGCCCGTCCTGACAGCGCATTCCGGTGGCCATGGGTTTGTAGGAATGGAAGAAGAGAGTGCACTTGCCTGGGGAACCAACGCAGTTGTTCTCAAGTCGCCCTGGGACAGGGTTCCTTCCGCCGATGACCTGCTTGCGGACAGTGATCATACTCTTGCATTGGACCGGTTTTATCGTGTCGGCGGTTTTGACCGTCCCGCGACGCCGACCGAATGCCGCGTTGCCTACAATAGCGATGCGATCTTTGTCGTTTTTCGCTGCGGGGAAAGCGACATGTCCTTCCCTTATCACGATTTGGATAAGAGTTTGTGGCCGGTGGCGGATTGGCATTCGCTGCATGGCTTGCCCTCCGCGGCAAATAACTGGCCTCCCAATCCGGATGAAGTGGACTTTTTGATTCAGCCCGACCCGAGCACTCCCTCGTATTTCCATTTTGCGGCGACGCCACAGGGCTTGAGGTTTGGCTGCGAACGGCAATTGAGTCTCAGAACGGACGTGGCTGCCGACGCCGCCGTGGCCGCTCGCGATTCTTCCGAAGTCGTCAGCGAAGTCGAAGAGTTCGAAGCGATTGTTACCAGGGGAGCCAATGAGTGGCTGGTTTTCTTTGAGATACCGTGGCAGGCACTGGGCGGAAAGCCGAAGTCCTATTTTGGTTTTTTGCCCATGCGTACTCGCTGGCGCGATGGCCAGTTCAGCAGTCCGGTGGCGTTTGATATCAACGAAGCGATGCCGATTGACCTCCTGATCGAAACCCACTTTTCGGGCGCCGCAGAAGTCAAGGATGCTCAAAGCAGCCTGTGCCAGTTGCCTTCCGGCATCCTGCGCTGGCAAAGTCCGGCGCTGCTGACCTACCCTGGTGCCGACACGTGCCGGCAAATTTGGCAGATGGAGTCATCCTTAACCACTCCGACGGATAAGGACAATCTGGCGCAGCGGCTATATCTCACGCAACGCTGGATGGACTTGATGATGCTCGAAGGGTTCACTCCCCTCCCTGGCGCCTGGGATAGTCTGCTGGAGAACAACCTGACGCTGACGCTCATCCGGCAAAGAGTGAACGCCGCTTTGCAGAAAAATGACTCGGGGCAGGCGTATCGACTCATGGACACTTACCTGGGCCAGATGGATAAGATGTCGCGCTGGTGGTATGCGGATGGCTCTCCGGGGGACATTCTGAAGGATGCATGGACGCCGGTCACAAGCGCAGAAAGCCTGGAAGTGCAGGGCAGTACGCTGCTCATGCGGTGCAAGGCGGGCGACCATAAAGTTGAGCTGCGCCTGGTCCTGCCGTCAACGGGCGGCGTAAGAATCTACGGCAGCGAGGAAGGGTACTGGAGGCCGGCCGATCTGCTGCCGCTAAAGGCCACTCAAACCCCAGGCTCATGTTCCATCGAAACCGCCGAGGGCAGGGTTGTGATCAGCCAAAAACCATTTTCGGTTTCCTTCCATGACGCCGCGGGAAATACGGTGACGCAAATCGGCGCCGGCGACCTGGCCTTCCAGTTTGGCCCTGATGGCGGGATATTGGCAATAGATTTCAAGAACCGTCTTGCTCCAGACGAGGTGATTTACGGCTTCGGAGAGAAGTACGAACGCTTTAATCAAAATGGAAGTGTGTTGACTCTTTGGGGAGCAGATGACTGGCTCGGCAATGGGGAGGGATTGGCGAATACGACCTACAAGCCCCTTCCAATCTTTCACAGTTCCAAAGGCTATATGGTTTTCGACAATTCCTCCTATCGTCTACGGGCTGACGTCGGGAAGGCGGATCCAAGCCAATACCGAATTACACAACAAGGCCCGATATTCGACTTTTACTTCTGGACTGGTGCGCCCGAGAAGATATTGCAGTCCTATACAGCTCTGACGGGCAGGGTTCCGCTGCCGCCCAAATGGGTTTTCGAGCCGTGGATGGGCGGACGCGAGGGTGCATTTGAAACCGACCAGGAGCAACACGCAATGGCGCTGGAAGAAAGCGTCACTCGTTTCGCGAGACTGGACATTCCTCACTCCGCAGCCCCGGCGCGAACCGGTTCCCCGGGTTTGAATCAATTCCTGGCGGCACGCGGGATCAGGATGTTGGGCTATTTTTATCCCGTGATTCCGCTCGTTGAGCAGCAACGGCTCATGCCGGAACTGAAGCAGTCTGAACTCCCTATTTTACGCAACGCAAGCGGGACCATCGTCCCGGACCCCGATGACAATTACATCGATTTCACCAACCCCAACGCGCTGGAACTCTGCCGGCGGGCGTTGAGGGAGGCCCTGGACCTTGGCCAGGCCGGAGGCATGGCGGACTACGGCGATATGACGCCGGATGGCGCGGTCTTTTACGACGGCCAGCGCGGGGCCGAGATGCACAACTTTTACTACTACCAATATCAACGGACAGTTGGCGAGGTGTACCAGGAGAAACGCGGGAACGATTTCATCTTGTATGGCAGAGGGGCCGCGCCGGGCACGCAAAGATGGATGGGCCAATTTGCCGGCGATCACCCGGCTAACTTTGACGGGTTGAAGCACGTTTTGACCGGAGCGCTGAACTTATGCGCCTGCGGTTATTCTCTCTGGGGCAGCGACATCGGCGGATATTTTGGTTATCCGCAGCCGGCGGTGTACATGCGCTGGTTCCAATTCGGCCTTTTCAGCCCTTTGATGCGCCCTCATGGCACCGCGCCGCGCGAGCCATGGTATTTCGGCGAAGCAGCGGTGACGAACTATAAGTTACTTGCCTGGACCCGGGAAAATATACTGAATTATACCTACAATGCTGCTGCAATTGCGCATCAGACGGGCCTTTCCATGATCCGTTCCATGCCGGTGGCCTTTCCCAACGAGCCGCAAATAGCTGCTGTCCAGGATCAATATATGTTCGGACCTGATCTCCTCGTTGCGCCAGTGGTCAACGAAGATACTTTTAGGACTGTATTGTTCCCATCCGGCGTCTGGACGGGCTTATGGGACGGCAAAACGGTCTCCGGACCGGCCCAGCTTAAGGTTAGCGCGCCTTTGGACACGATTCCTGTGTACTTAAAGCCGGGCGCCGTCATGCCGGTGCAACTGAGCCGAGAATTGCAATTCGGTAGGAGCATGACCAGCAGTCGGGTCGACGCTCTGGTCGTAACTTGTCCAAATGGAGATGAGAGCGTGTCCCTGCTAAATGCACGGGGCGAGGCTGCAAAAGTGGCTGTGCAATCCAAGCCTGGCGGTTTTGGTTGGACACTCAAGAACCTTCCCGAAATGAGTTATTTGCTCGTTTATGGCGCAACCGCCGCCTCCGCGGTAAGGGTGGATGGCAAAGTCTTAGCGAAGGTGACGACAAGCGAACCTGGCTCGATGCCGATCGGCTGGGAATCCGACCTGGCCGGCAACCGGCTGGTTATTAGCCTGCCATCGCGCCAAGTTGAACAAGGCGCGCCAACAACGGAAATTGAAGTAGACTTCAACCCGGGCAAACAATAGGACGACTAAGGAGAAGAGTAAAAGTCAATCGCGCCGCGCGCATGGAAATATCGGGGGACAGTATTGTGCGCTGGGTTATCGCGGATGGGGCACTCAATGTAACGCCGCAATTTACCGCAGACTGGCAATACTGTGAGTCACAAGTCATCAATCAATGGACAGAAAGCGTGCACTTAGCAAAAACACCATTTTGCGAGATTCATGCGTTAACCAAGGCGGTAAACTCGAAGGCGGGAGATGAAATGCAGAGACGCACATTCTTAAAGAAGTCAGCAATTGGGATCGGGACTCTTGCCGGAGTGTATGGCGGAGTCTTGAAAGTACGGGGAGAGAGCCGCAATCAACAGCCCGTCCTGCCAGCACATTCCGGTGGCCAAGGGTTTGTAGGGAGGGAAGAAGAGAGTGCACTTGCCTGGGGAACCAACGCAGTTGTTCTCAAGTCGCCCTGGGACAGGGTTCCTTCCGCCGATGACCTGCTTGCGGACAGTGATCATACTCTTGCATTGGACCGGTTTTATCGCGTCGGCGGTTTTGAACGTCCCGCGACGCCGACCGAATGTCGCGTTGCTTACACCAGCGATGCGCTTTTTGCGGTTTTCCGTTGCGGGGAAAGCAACATGTCCTTCCCTTACGCCAATCTGGATGCAGATTCGTGGCGAGAGGCGAATTGGCATTCGCTGCATGGTTTGCCTTCCGCAGCAAATAACTGGCCTCCTTATCCCGATGAAGTGGACTTTTTGATTCAGCCCGACCCGGCCGTCCCGTCCTATTACCAATTTGCGGCTACACCGCAAGGCTTGAAATTTGGCTGCGAACGGTTGTTGAGTTCCAATTCCGCTGTGTCTGCCGATGAAGCCGCTGGCGCGGACGCTCCCTCTTCTTCAGTTCGCGTCAGCAAAGTGGAAGGTTTCGAAGCGATCGTTACCAGGAAAACCGGCGGATGGCTGGTGTTCTTTGAGATACCGTGGCAAACACTGGGGGGAAAGCCGAAGTCCTATTTTAGTTTTCTGCCCATGCGGACTCGCTGGCGCGATGGCGAGTTTAGCAGCCCTGTGGCGTTTGATATCAATGAAGCATTGCCGGTTGACCTGTTCATCGAAACTTACTTTTCGGGCGATGCCCAGGTTCAGGATTCTCAAAGCAGCCTGTGCCGGTTGCCTTCCGGCATCCTGCGCTGGCAAAGGCCGGCAGTGCTGACCTATCCCAACGTCGACACGTGCCGGCAAATTTGGCAGATGGAGTCGTCATTAACCACGCCAACGGACAAGAACAATCTGGGGCAACGGCTTTATCTCACGCAACGCTGGATGGACTTGATGATGCTCGAAGGGTTCACTCCCCTCCCTGGCGCCTGGGATAGTCTGCTGGAGAACAACCTGATGCTGACGCTCCTCCGGCAAAAGGT
The DNA here is from genome assembly GCA_963844905.1 of uncultured Acidobacteriaceae bacterium. GTDB lineage: Bacteria > Acidobacteriota > Terriglobia > Terriglobales > Acidobacteriaceae > Telmatobacter. The sequence continues at coordinate 63,038 of CAWJQD010000001.1, forward strand.
GAACGCCGCTTTGCAGAAGAACGATCCGGGGCAGGCACATCAACTGCTGGACACTTACCTGAGCCAGCTCGACAAGATGTCCAGGTGGTGGTACGCCGATGGCTCTCCCGGCGACATTCTGGCGGACGCATGGACGCCGGTCACAAGCGCGGAGAGCCTGGAAGTGCAGGGCAGCACGCTGCTCATGCGGTGCAAGGCGGGCGACCATAAAGTTGATCTGCGCCTGGTCCTGCCGGCAACGGGCGGCGTAAGAATCTACGGCAGCGAGGAAGGGTACTGGAGGCCGGCCGATCTGCTGCCGCTAAAGGCCACTCAAACCCCAGGCTCATGTTCCATCGAAACCGCCGATGTCAAGGTTGTGATCAGCCAAAAACCATTTTCGGTTTCTTTCCATGACGCCGCGGGAAATCAAGTGACGCAAATCGGCACCGGCAGCCTGGCTTTCCGGTTTGACCCGGATGGCAAGATATTGGCAATAGATTTCAGAAATCGTCTTGCCCCGGACGAAGTTATTTATGGCTTCGGGGAGAAATACGAACGCTTTAATCAAAATGGAAGTGTGTTGACTCTTTGGGGATCAGATGACTGGCTCGGCAATGGGGAGGGCTTGGCGAATACGACCTACAAGGCTCTGCCCATTTTTCACAGTTCCAGGGGTTATATGGTTTTCGACAATTCCTCCTATCGTCTACGGGCTGACGTCGGGAAGGCGGATCCAAGCCAATATCGAATTACGCAACAAGGTCCGATCTTCGACTATTACTTCTTGCTTGGCGCGCCCGAAAAGACATTGCCATCGTATACGGCCCTGACCGGCAGGGTTCCGCTGCCGCCCAAATGGGTTTTCGAGCCGTGGATGGGCCGCGGCGGCGGGGCTTGGGCAGAGGGCAATTGGGAAGACGTCACGTACGCGGTGTCGGAGGAAGAAAGAGTCACCCTCCATTACGCGGAACTGGACATCCCGCATTCGGCGATCTACGCGGAGGGCCCTTCTGCCCTTTCACCGGAATTGAACCATTTCATGGCGGACCGGGGGATCAGGGTATTGGGCTATTTTTATCCCGTGATTCCGCTCGCTGAGCAGCAACGGCTCATGCCGGAACTGAAGCCAGATAAACTCCCTATTTTACGCAACGCAAGCGGAACCATCGTCCCCGACCCCGATGACAATTACATCGATTTCACCAGCCCCAACGCCTTGGAGCTTTGCCGGCGCGCGTTGAGAGAGGCCCTGGACCTTGGCCAGGCCGGAAGCATGGCGGACTACGGCGACATGACACCGGATGGCGCGGTCTTTTACGACGGCCGGCGCGGAGCCGAGATGCACAATTTTTACTACTACGACTATCAACGAACGGTCAGCGAAGTCTATCAGGAGAAACGCGGCAATGATTTCATCTTATATGCCAGAGGGGCCGCGCCCGGCACGCAAAGATGGGTGGGCCAATTCGCCGGCGATCACCCGGCTAACTTTAACGGGCTTAGGCACGTTTTGACCGGGGCGCTGAACTTATGCGCCTGCGGTTATTCCCTCTGGGGCAGCAACATATGTGGATACTTCGGTTATCCGCAGCCGGCGGTGTATATGCGCTGGTTCCAATTCGGCTGCTTCAGCCCCTTGATGCGCCCGCATGGCACGGCTCCGCGCGACCCGTGGTATTTCAGCGAAGACGCGGTGAAGAACTATAAGTTCCTGGCCTGGACGCGGGAAAATTTATTGAACTATAACTACAATTCCGCCGCCATTGCGCATGAAACGGGTATTTCCATGATGCGTTCGATGCCGGTGTCGTTTCCTGATGAAGAGCAGTTGGCCGCCGTGGGGGATCAATACATGTTCGGGCCGGATTTGCTCGTTGCGCCGGTGGTCAACGAAGACACTTTCAGGACAATTTCGTTTCCATCCGGCGTTTGGACGAGCTTATGGGATGGCAAAACGGTCTCCGGACCGGCCCAGCTCAAGGTTAGCGCGCCTCTGGATACCATTCCCGTCTATCTGAAGCCCGGTGCCGTCGTGCCGGTGCAACTCAATGAAGAATTGCAATTCGGTAAGAGCATGACGAGCAGTCGTGTCGATGCTCTGGTCGTAACTTGTCCCAACGGGAGTGAGACCGTAACATTGCTCAACGCACTGGGCGAGGATGCAAAAGTGACCGTGCAGCCCAAGGCGGGCGGCTTTATTTGGACGCTCGAGAACCTTCCTGAAATGAGTTATCTGATGGTTTACGGGGCGACGGCAGCATCCTCCATAACAGTAAATGGGAACGCGTTGCCGAGCCGTGGTGGCAGCCAATCCTGACGCGACGCCGGCAGGCTGGGTGATCGATTCGGCTGGCAACCGAGTCATGATTCCCCTGCCATCGCGCCAAGTTGAACAAAGCACGCCAACAACGACAATTGAAGTGGGCTTCAACTCAAGCAAGAAATAGGATGACTTAGGAAAAGAGTAAAAGTCACTCGCGCCGCACCCATGGAATTGTTGGTCGAGGTAGTGTGCGCTCCGGGTATCCTGAGGGTTCGGGCGATCAGTTCGGTTGGCGACAAAACAAGAGCTTCGGGAGAAAACTCACACAATGCGTCAATAACTGTAATGAAAAGTGGAACTCAGGCCGTATCGGCGCAAGCGATTTCATGGGGGTCACCATGGCAGACGACCTTGATCCGTCAGGAGATTCAGCCGCGAGGCATGGGATAGAAATAGTAGGAAATTCGAAATCCGTGGGTACAACCCGGGGAAAGAGGGAGAAAGATGAAGCTGGCCGGGTGGGTCGGTTCGATTGCAATTGTTTTTCAAGCGGCGATTTGGACTTCTGGCAGCGGGGCTTTTCTGCGCGCACAGGAACGGGACCAGTATGCGGCCAACAACGGGGAACCGGACCCACGGTTCAAGGCCGATATTCTGCTGGTGGTGGCGCATCCTGACGATGAATCGCTTGTTGCTGCTTTCCTGGCTCGGGAAATTTACGACCACCACAAGCGGGTTGCGGTGGTCTACGCAACTCGCGGGAATGCCGGCGATAACGCCGTGGGCCCCGAACAGGCGGATGCCCTCGCGGATGTCCGGGAGATCGAAGGCAGGACGGCGGTTGCTTCGCTCGGAATCGCGAACGTGTGGTTTCTGAGCGGGCAGGACACGCCCGGGCAGAACCTGTTGCAGTCGCTGGGTGCGTGGGGGCATGGCCAGTGCCTGGATCAGTTGGTTCGCCTGGTGCGCCTGACGCGTCCTTCGGTGATCCTGACCTGGTTACCGGATTTTGTGACCGGGGAGAATCACGGCGACCATCAAGCCTCAGGCGTGCTGGCCACGGAAGCCTTCGACCAGGCGGGGGATCCGACGGCATTTCCTGAGCAGCTTGCGCCTGCACGCGATGGCGCCTATTATCCACCGCATACCGGCGTGCTCCGCCCTTGGCAGCCCGAAAAGCTTTATTTCTTCGACAACCGATACGACAGGCTGCCAAGCGGCTGGGGGCCAGTGTACTCGTCGACGGAGGTTTCTCCTTCCCGTCACGTCAGCTACGGGATGATTGCCGCGCAGGAGCTCACCTTTCACCAGACGCAGGGCGGGCTACAAGTAGAAGCAATGATCAAAAACGGGACTTTGAGCAGCGTGCAGGGCCCGGACTCCTTGCTGGCTCCCATTCAACTGACTCTGGGTAAATCGCTGGTGAAATCCGGCGTCACGGACGACGTGTTCGCGGGCATTCAGCCTGACGGAATCGAGTACCAGGCACCCATTGCAGCACCTGCGTCGCCCGCGCGGAAAGCACGTATGGAGATCGGCGATCCTTGGGCGTTCTATCACCTGTTCTGGCGCGCCCATGGCCTCGACCAGCTCATGAATCTGGTTCCGTTGGAGATCTCGATTCCTCCTGGCAGCGTCCTCAAGATTCCTCTCGTCGTGGAGGATCCGCGCGATGGTGGATTTGATTTGAAACTTGCGGTGCAGGCACCGGATGGCTGGCAGGTGAATGCGCTTCATCTGGTGCATATCGAAGCGCACTCCAAGCGCTACCTCCTGGTCGAAGCGGTGGCGCCTCAAGGGAAGATTTCGGGCGGGCAGAATCTGGTAGTAACCGGCGACGCGGATGGTCAGACTATCGGAACCGTCACCATGCATGTGGAGTTGGGGACGGGAACGTTTGCGGATTGATAGCACGTGTCTTCGGATGCCGGCCGGTAGGACAGTGCCGAGCCCGGCAAGGAAGGATGAGGAGGAGGGCGCATGGAAACTGTGCGGTTGAGTGGAGGCGAGCAAGTCGGCGCGGAACGGCCGACGAGGACGCGGGAGATCACGGCGCCGGGTGCGAGACGAAGATCGCGGCTCATGTCGTTCGATGTGGTGCGGGGTATCACGATCGCATTCATGATCAACAACAACGGCGGGGCCCGGATCGTGGCATTTCGCGACCCATACCTAGTGGAACGGGCCGACACCAGCGGACCTGGTTGTTCCTACCTTCGTTTTTGTAGTTGGGGTGTCGGTGGTGTTCGCGTTTGAGGCGCAACTGGCCCGCGGCGCAAGCCGGTTGCACATTGCAAAGAGCACGAGTAGGTCTATGGCCGCCGGTGTCTGTTATTCCTTCAAAGTTTCCGGCACGGAGTTGATGCCAGGAGGCATGAAATGGACCCTGTTTCAGAGTTGCCCGATTTTCATATCCCAAATCAGCGCAATACTACGCGGCGCGATTTCCTTAAGACAAGTCTCGTGACTTCCGTTGCGGCGACCACAGTTGGCGTGGCCGCGGCGGGGGAAAATTCTGCCGCGATGCCCTGGGCGACAACCGACCCGGAAACCGGGCGCCCCTCCGTCATCAGAGTAACCAATGCAGGATCCGCTCCGCCGCTTCGAAAACCTTGGCAAAACTGCATTGCCGTGGATTTACCGGCTACACTCCTGCGGGCTGACCTTCAGAGCCATCTGGCGAAGTTACAGCGCGACATTGGCTATCGTCACATCCGGACTTACGGGTTCTTCCACGACGAGATGGCCATCGTTGCGCGCCGGAAGGACGGAAGCCTGGCTTTTCGCTGGGACCAGGTGGATAAGGCTCTGGATGCGCTGTTGCAGATCGGTCTGCGCCCGTTTGTGAATTTATCTCCCATGCCGGTGGCGCTGGCTTCCGGAGTCACGACAGTTTTTGATCGGGTGAACGCCACGCCGCCCCGCGACTACGGCGAATGGGGCCAGTTGGTGGGGGCCTTCGCCCGGCATTGCCTGGACCGCTACGGTTTGGACGAAATTGCGCAGTGGTACTACGAGGTTTGGAATGAGCCAAACATCAATTTTTGGACGGGCACGCAGGAAGATTATTGGAAGCTCTACGACGTTTCGGCTGCGGCGCTCAAGGCGGTCAGTCCGCGCCTCCGGGTGGGCGGGCCGGTGACAGCCCGTTGCGCTTGGATCGCGGAGATGATCTCGCATTGTTCTTTAAAGGACGTGCCGCTGGATTTCATCAGCACCCATATCTACCCGCAGGATGAATGGGTAGTATATCCGGGTCTCAAAGGCAGCCCGTACAAACCGGGTATGTTTGTGCCGGACATGGTGCGGAATGTCCGCCAAAGCGTCCGTCGGTCGGCGATGCCGGATTTGGAAGTGCACATGACGGAGTGGGACAGCGTCGTCCCTTTGCCCGACGGACAACTTCTCTGGGACAAGAATCCGAATTCGGCGGATAACGTGTCCGCTGCGGCCACTGCGTGCGATCTGGCTCTGGCGGCGGATGAGGCCTGTGACTCTTTCTGCTGGTGGACCGCGAGCGACATCGTCGAGCAAGGCGGCTTACCACAGAGCGAGTTTTGCGGCGCGTGGGGGTTGCTGACGTCGAGCGGTTTGCCCAAGGCGACGTTTAACGCCTTCTGCTTTCTTAACCGACTGCGGGGCGGGCGGCTGGAAGTCCAGCATGAGGCCCTGGCGCCCGGTTGCGGCCTGGTGGCGACCTCAGAAGGGGAAAGCCTGCAGGTCTTGCTCTGGCACCGGGATCTCTCCGCCTACGGAGTCGGAGAGCAGCAACCATGGTCAGGCGTGCTGGAGATGCCCTGGACTGAATCCGCCAAGCCCGTGCTGGTGCAGGAGCGAATCACGGCGGGAGCCGGCAGTTGTTATGAAACCTGGCAGTCCTTGGGTGGCCCTCAAAATCTCTCGCCGGTCGAGCGTCAATTGCTGGAAGTTCACGCCGCCCCCGAGGCGCGATTGTTCCAGCCGGAGGCGCAAAACAGCCGGGTGACTCACGGTTTCCAGTTAGCTCCCGGGGAGGTGCTTTATTTGGAATTGCGTCCGCAAGGAGCAGTCGCCCTGCCCAACGGACCGTTGCGGCAGGAACTGGCAGGTTGGTATGCAGCAAGGCGCGAAAAATCAAAATGAAAGCTAAAATGGGAGGAGTGGCCTGGGCCCGATTCCTCATCCATTGATAAATGGAGTTACTCAGGTTTTGACCCGCCTAGAAAACTTGAGCTAAAAGCTATTGGAGATTTCGGCCTGCGTGATTCGGTTTGTGCCCAATTGACGGGTAGGCTCGCGGTTAACGCGGTTCTCCAATTGGTGCAGAGCGAAGCCACAAAAGCTAAGTGGCTTTTTCCTCAAGAAAAAGCCACCTTCGAATAGATCGGAAACGCCACATAGAAATTGGAGAACCGCCTTAATGTAACTCAAGTGATGGTCTCCAGCAAGACGGTGGAGATCGGCGCTTTTGTCAGAGCCACGGTTGCCGAAAAAGTACGCACCTAAAATCGGTAATAGCGGTAAGGATTGTCACCCATATTGAAGTCCGTGCGATAGTCGGGGTGATAATAGCCGGCCTTGGCCCCTTCGGGCATGGCGGTCGTAGGCAGGCCCAGCAAGCGGCTGGGTATGGGCGGCTGGCAATCATGCCCCGATCGATTCCCATCCGGACCGATCCACATGCGATCCGGGTTGAGAACCGTTTTGCGCGGATCGAAAATCCGGCGGTCCACGGCGAAACTGGCGCCCAGATTGGCCAGCAACTGGGCCACCGCGCGCGTGGCCCGCCAGCGCGTGTAGCGAAGATACGTCTTCTCATCCGCCTCGAAATGATCCGGGTCCACCTGGCAGAAAATCGCCACGCCCTTGCCCACCACTTTGCGGCCCAGCAGACCGTCCGCCCCCATCTCCACCCCACCGCTCAGAATCAATGGCGGCCTGTCCAAATAGCAGCGCCACCGAAGATCTGACGCGCTCAGGCCTTTTGCTTCAGGCCAGTCAGGCACCGAGAGAGAGCCCGCAAAATCGGATACCGCCGGCTTCAATGTGGTGCCGAGCCACCCGTTTGCCTGCGTACGCGGCAAGAAGAATGCCCTGCCGCCTTGCTCCAGGTAGGCGTTGAGTGCGGCTGTATCAACGGCCGCATCCGGGCCGACGAGTATCAGCCCGGTGTCTGCATCCAGCGTGTCCGACCGCTGATAATCCACCCCAATCCGATCGAGCCACGCCGCGCCAGCGGTGCCGCCGACATACACCACCTTGCTGACTCGTGGCGCCATGGGCGCGTGCTGAACGTAATCCATAACGCGCGCGGCCATAAGCCGCGACGCCGGGTCCAGCGCCACATGATCCTCCAGGTCCAGCGTGCAGACGATCAGCCGTCCCTGGCCGTAGTCCAGTTCCATCAACGGCGTATAGGCCAAGTCAAACTCGGACTCCAGCAGGGGGGTCCATCCGCTGCGGTGGGGCTTCTCAATAGCCGCGCTGCTGACCCCACCGCGGTTGCCCCAGTGCCATCCGGCATAGGGCTGATCGCCTTCGTTCCCTCTAACGTAATTTCCCATGTATTCCGGGTATGCCGCAATCAGCGTGCTGCTGCCCGTCCAGTCACGCAGGTCGTCGGCATCGATCCCCTGGGCGGCCGGGGAATTGGGAATGGGAAAGACACGCCGGCTCACCTTCGGGCAAACCCGCCACCCCAGGGCTTCAGTCATCCAAGTCGGGTCTTGTGCAAAGATCAGAGCGCGACCGCCAGCCCGCACATGGGGTTCCAGTCTGGCCGCCAACCCCGGATCGTCTTTCAAGCCATTGCGCCCGATAACTACCAACGGTGCCGCTGCGCCATTCCAGGCTTGGGGCGTATAGCCCAGGTTCATCAGCATCTTGCTGGTCAGGCCGTCCGGATCCACAATCGCGATTTTTCCCTCTGCCACTTGGTGTGCGCCAAAGACCTGAAACGCCAAGGTATCGTTGTGGGTTGCCCCGCCGATCGTTGCGGTGAGCGCGATCTGGCCATCGGCCTTGCCGCCGTTCTCCACATCGGGCGCGGTGATCTCGATCGGCATTTTGCGGATCTCCGAAACCGCCAGGCTGCCCCGCAGTTCGCCCCGGCCCACAGTATTGCCGCCTACGGTGGCGATCCAGGTCGCCTCAAAATCCTGGGGCTGACGCATATCGTTGATCAGGACGACCTGCTTCTGAAACTTCTGTCCAGCGCTGAAATGGTGGTCTTTGGCGGCGTATGCCTCTGGCGGACCGGCGATCCACGCCAGCGTCGGGAAGTTAACCTCCTTAAGTTCGTCCTGTACCCACGACCACGTGCGTAGGCCTCCCGGCAGCCCCGCAGTGCGCCAACTTCTCCAGGTATTCGTGCGGAAAAGAGCCTGGATTTTGTGGTTGTCAGGGAATGGATCCAAATGGTCCTGGAAGCTTTTGTAGACCATTCCCCCACGGAACTGGTTATGAAGATACTGCCGGTACTCCGGGCCTTCCGAGGTATAAGCGCCTGTGCCAAAGTAAATGGCGGTGAATTCCGTCAGCAAAGGTTCGCTGATGATGTTGGTGTCAAAGCCATCGCGCCCACGAAGGAACGTGCATTCCACGGGAGTGCCAAACTCAGTCATGGTAATGGGCATCGCGCCATTCTCAGCCCACGCACTCAACCATTCTTCACGCTCTTGAAGCGGCAGGACGTCCAAATAGCAATTTGCCGAATGCACATCGCCCGTATCGGATCCCTCGTGGCTGTAATAGACCCGCGTAGGGTCCAGCTTCCTGATCTCCGTGAACATTTCCTTGGCGTCGACCATGATCTGATGCCAGAGCGGGTCACTCTCAGCCCAGCCGTGGCGCCCGACGTGACGTGGATCCATATCCGTCGCGTTGTTGAAGAAATTCGCGCCGGCGATCCACATCACCGCGGACGGATGATTGCGGTAGTAACGGATCCACACAGCAGCGCGCTCCATGGCGCGTTGCTGGTTCTGTTTCCAGATAAGATTTCCGCTTCGATCCCTCATGTACTTGTTGGCGTCGAGGACATATACCGCTGCCAGGTAGCCTTTATGATCCGCCCCGTCGAGTTCCGCTCCGGCGTCTGCGTCATCGCCGCGGGTATCCGGGTTCCAGTTTCCGAGCTCCCTAAAATTGTCTCCAACCTGGCCGAGCGGGCCATCGTAAAAGCACGGCTGCCGTAGGTGGATCACGCTGCCGTTGAGATAAAATTGCCGGCCTTCGATCCAGAACTCCCGGAAACCGAACTCCTGGTTATACTGGTCATCCACCCCCGCCCCTGTCACGTTCAGCCGGAGGCTATAGAGGTTGGGCTGATCCACGTCCCAGAGGTGCGGGTCCGTCCAGGGCCACGAAACGGTAACGGTCTGCGTGTCCCTGGCCTCCACCGCGGCGTCTGCCGTGAAGCTCTTTTCCACCGCCCCTTTTTCGTTTAGCATGTCCGCGACGAAATGCACCTGATCCGCCTGTTTGACACCACTAAGGTCAACGTCCAGTGCAACGGCGTTCTTTCGTGTGGAAGTGCTTATGAAGACGTCGCCTACGCACGCCTCGGATGAGCGGCTTTCCAGATACACGCTGCCGGTCAGGCCCCGCGTCTTCAATTCGGCCGCGCTGTAGGTCACCGCCATAAAAGCGTTTTGCCAGAAGTGCCCGACCATTTCAGAGTCCGCGATGGCTGCCACCAGCACCCGGATATCCGCCGTTTTGCCCGGCGTTACCGCGCGGGTAATATCCACCGATCCCCACGGCCAAGGCACCTTGCCGCATTCCTGGCCGTTGACATAGACAATCGCGTCGGTGCAGATCCGGTCAAAGCGCAGGCTGATCGCCCGGCCCTGCCATTCGGCAGGAATCGGCACCTGGCGTTCGTACCACGTCCTGGCCACCCGCGACCCATCATCATAGTGTTCCCATTGCGGACCTCTGCCGCGAACCACACGGGGACCCCGCATCCTGGTCGACAAAACTAAGTTGGCAGACCTGTTCTCTTCTTCCCACCCCGCCCAACTGCCAGGCACCTTGATAAACCCCCAGCCCTGCTTCGGCGGAATGGCCTCTCCGGCAACTGCGGGCATGAAACGCCAGACGCCGTCGAGCAATGCCCGCGACCGCTTGGCATTCACGGTTTCGATTCCCAATTTGTCCCAATTCAGGCTCATGCCGGCCGGCAGCACGGCGTCTGCCGACTGTGAGTCTGCCAGCGCCAGCGGCGGGAGCAGCGTCGCGCCGGCCAGCGCGGTGGTGGAAGTCTGGAGGAATCGGCGGCGCGTCAGATTATCGCTTGCCCGAGGATGCTTCGGCCCGTGTCTCCGCTTCATGAGTTTCACTCCTGACAAAGCAGCATTTCTGCATAAATTCAGATTGTATCTCAGCGAGAACATGCCTACAGCTATGGCTGCGGCCATCCTCCCACGTCGAGCGCAGATTGTTGATATATCAGAATAGGTTTGCCTGTCAAGCACCTGTTGCCCGGCTGCATCTGCCGAAGTTTCCGAGTGAGCGATGATGGGCATTACGCCAAGTGTGCCTGGGTTGCCTGGCAAAGCGATGGATCGATGCGTGCATTAACTATTTGAGGCTACCCATAGACGTAGAGCGAAAAACAGGACAGATGACTATGAGAAGCAAATCACATCGTCGATCTTATTGTTCAGCATTGGCGTGGTAGGGGGACCACGGAGGTTGTTGGCAGACGTTGGCGAGGTTGCTCCGGACGAATTGAAGGTCGAAGGAGGAAGTGAGCTTACCATGGTGTTGTGACTAGCCAAGCAAGGGAGCCCCCGGGCTTTGCCGGGGCGGCAGTCGAGGTTTGACATTTCAGAGAGTCCACCCAAGAAACTCCAAGACGTGAGCCGCCCACCTCACGAGAATGAGTTCCCGGATGGACGAGTATGAGAGCTTAAGTCTGAACGACTCTGTCGGGGCGCCCCACATGCTGAGCATCGACGACTGTCTGCGGCGCAAAAGGCCTCTGCACACTTATGCTGAGGCGGGGATAATCACAGAGCCCCATTTTCCCGCGTCTTGGCGCTAGATTGCTTGCCCTGCCTACCCAAGCTAACCCCTGACTTCTTGCCGTTCGCCTCGAGATTCTTGCTCTTCAGCCGCCAGGCGTCCCCACTTTCGTGGTTTCCAAGACGCTCCAACACCTGGTCGAGCCCATACCGGACATGTGCCCGCATGGCGGCATCCGCGACGAGTGGATCGCTGCTGCACAAAGCTTCGGCTAAAGTCGAGTGAAAATCCTCCGGCTCAGTGCGCCGGTGAGCGGCTATATCATAGAGCCAGTTGAAGATAAGAACCTGCTCTTTGTCAATGGCACGGCGAAGACCCGGGCAGCGAGCCAATTCTGCGATTCGCATATGAAATTGCATATGGTAGGTGTGCACGGAAAACAAGAAATGTGAGTCCCCGGGTTCCAGCGCGCACATCTTATGCAGCTCATCCAGATGGTGGGCGCTGGTGCGAAGCTGCTCTTTCTCTTCGGCAGTGATGTTCTGGGCGCATAATCTTGCGGCCTGCGATTCCAGAGCCTCGCGGATGAAATTGCTGTCGCGAATGTCCTGCTCACTGGGTATGCGCACCCGCGTTCCAATCCGCGGACGGCTTTCAACCAACCCCTCTGTCTCCAGGCATTTTAGAGCCTCGGTGATGGGCAAGAAACTCATATTGAGCCTCTTGGCGAGCCGCCTCCGCGACAGGACATCGCCTATCGACAGCTCTCCGCTGAGAATCTCATCGCGAATCTGCTGGTAGGCTCGATTGGATAATGACCCCTCAGCGCCGTTTCGTCGGGCTGACGTGCGCACGGCCTGTCTCAATTCAGATTTGCTGGCCACTGCTCTAAGGGCGCCCCCAGACGCTAAACACAGACAGGGCCCCACTTCCACTTATCCATATAATACCATCAATTTTTCATTTCCCCACCCTCTCGCAGAGCGTTATGCTGATATATCATTATTGAGAAGTCGTTGTTGAGCAATTTTATCAGTTTAATTCAGGGCCCGCTTTTATGCATTGTGCTATGGGCGTGGCCGGATCAAGGATGACGAATGCGATGGAACTGAGAGGTAAGGTATGTCTGGTTACCGGAGGAGCTAGCGGCATTGGCGCAGCAACTGCCCTGAAACTCGCGGCCAAGGGAGCTCACATCGCCGTCGTTGACAGAATCAGCTTAGTTGGGTCGGAGAATAAAATTCTTTCTGTCATCGAATCGCATGGCGTGAAGGGGCGCTCCTTCGTTGCTGAAATAGCAGAGCCGGCGGCATGCCGGAAATGCGTGGAGCAGGTTGTCGGCGAGTTCGGGCGTCTCGATGTTCTTATGCATGCGGCTGGAGGAGCTGTTCCGGGTGGACTCTACGAGGTGAGCGACGAAAGCTGGATGAGCGCTTTCGCAGTTCATGTACACGCGATCTTTCATCTCGCACGGGCCTCGGCTCCGCATATGGCACGGCAGGGAGAAGGAGCTATCATCCTGTTTGCTTCGGCGGCTGGCATGCGCGGTTGTCTCGGCGCCCTGGCGTATGGGGTGGCCAAAGGCGCGGTTCCTCAGTTCACGAGAAGTCTTGCCCGCGAGTTAGCCGACCAGAACATTCGCGTGAATTGTGTTTCGCCGGGGATTATTCGTACGCCGTTTCAGAGCTACCTCACGCCGGAGCAGGTCGCGAATAATATTCAAAATCGCATTCCGCTGCATCGCGAAGGCAAGGCGGAGGACGTCGCAGGGATCATTGTCGCGCTGATTGAGAACGACTTCATCACCGGAGAAAACATCGCTATCGACGGCGGCATGACCATGCGTATTGTCTAGCCAAACATGGGAGCTTCTTACTCCACCTGCGAATCTTACGATCGTGTAAAGGCCATCGATCAGCTATCTCCCGGTGCAGCCCGGCAGCATTGAGCAGACGACTACGCATCGACTCTTGCTTGTCCGGGATACGAATAGTGCGAAGACGAGATTGTCGCTGGGTCCTTCCTCAAGAAGATCCACGTCGCACCTCGTTCGCGGCCCACACCCCCGACTGCTGCGACGGGTCATATCCATCACCCGTCGCGCTACACTAACAATCCAACTGGTACAAAACATCGGGCAGACCAGGCTTCGCTCAACAAACCTCCGATTCCGCAATGGTTCGATCGGGCCAAGTTCGGCATTTTCATTCACTGGGGGTTTACTCTTTGCCCGCCTTTGCGGACCCGCATGCCAAGGCGGGAGAGACCTACGCTGAATGGTATTGGTATCACATCACATGCGGACGCGGTAGTCGATTACAAGGGTAAATGCAAAGAAATTGCTTTCGGTCCAAAATTAGTGCTACGTTAGTTTTCGAATCAATAGTCCTGACGACGCTCGATTCTCGTGGCTCGCTGTGGGCGAGAATCAATGCGAAACAATGTTGGCGCCGAAAGTCATCACTAATTGAACGCGCGATCTTAAGCCTCGTACACCACCATTTGATGTCCTTCGACGAATGGCAAGACCGTCCTCGCGTATTTGCCGTCGAAAATAAATTTCAAGCTCTGCCGCTGCGGCGCTAGATACACACGGGAGGGTTCTTTGGAAGCGCGCAATGCAATCTTCACATTCGCGAGCGGTATCGCTTCCTCGACAATGTCCAGGTCCGGAGCCCGACGGGTGGCGGGATAATGCAACAAGTGAACAATTTGCCTGCCGTTTTGCTCGGTCACCGTCGCCTCGGCCGTCGAGGGCAGTTCAGCCTTCAGCAACGGATCGGGCAGAAAACGGCGAAGGCAATTTCTCACCAGCAATTTATGGCAGCGATAGGCGTTGTTAGCGTAGGACTCAAATATCGGAAATGAAATATAGATGATATTGCCACGTTGCGCGACAGTTGTATAATCCGTGGGCTCATCCCATGGCGTCTGATGATGAGAACTGAAGTGCTCATATGTGCGGTCGAAGTACGGCTTCCAGAATCGAGCTAACTCAGCAGTGCCAGGCTCGGCCTTAACCACAGAACCCCGAGCGTAGGTAAACTGCACCATGGGATCTATGTCGTCATTCACGCCTTCCAGGGCCTCGAAGTAATCACCGAGATCTCCAGGGTACGGGGAGGGGCCAAAGTACTCAACCCCCATCTCCTCCATCGCAAACTGCTTGCCGTCCATTTCCAAGCCCGATTCGTGGCTCAGGATCAGCTTACCGCCGCCGGCCAGATAGCTCCGCACCTGCCGCAGCAAGTCCTCGTCGAATCGATGCGAGTCGGGAAGAATGAGGACTTTGTACCGGGAGAAATCGGATTCGCGGTCAAGCACGTCGAATTGATATTGCATCTCGGCCAGCATATTGGTAACGCCGGCGTCCGATGTAGCGACCGGCTCCGGTGTCGTGGTTTTCCATGTGGATAGAAAGCCGATCTCCGTGACCGCGTGCGCACCGATGCACCAGGGCTCTTTTTCTTCCACCTTCTTATAGGTGCTGCCGATCCGGTCATACACAGCCTTCTCCAGCCGCCCGCGAGGATGCATCTGGTCGCCGAGCGAACACTTGGCTCCCTGCGCCAACATGCGGAAACACTCGTAGTTCAATGCCGCTTGATTGCGCAGCGTGCCGAAATCTCCCCAGCCGCGGTGAAACCGCGCGTCCATGCCCAGATATTCCAGGCCTAAGTTGCGAACATACCTCGACATCACCGCGAAATGCGTGTACCCCCATTCACCACCGGGGAGCGATTCCACCTCGATCTGCGTGTAGTGCTTCAGCAGCGGCCGCATGCCCACATGCACCTGACCGTTAAAGAACGTGGGAACATGGGGCCGGTACTGGCGCACCGTCGTTTGCAGGCGATCCATCGTGCGTTCGACCACCATGGCAAAATGCTTGAGGCGATCATCCAGCTTTGTGGAGTCCAGCCCCAATTTCTCCCGCTCCGTCATGCAGTAGTGACAGAAGCACCCATTGGGCGGGGTTAAGACGATATCAAACCAGAAACCATCCACGTCGTAGTTCCTGGCCACTTCTTCGGCCTGCGCGTTGATGTAATCCAGATACGGCGTATTCGGACACAGCCAAATCCACCCAGGCTCCAAGGGCGCAGAGCCACCCACTGCTCCATTCTGAAGAACAAATGCTCCATGCTCGTCAAGAACGCGCCAGTCGGCGTGCTGCTCGGCGGCATACTGATCCCACATGACTGTAATGTAGACCGGCGTCAGAATGTCCGCCTTATGGCAGGCGGCAATCTGCTCTCCCAATAAGTCGATCTTCAGGCCAGGATGAACCGGACCCACTTTGCTTGGGTAATAGGCCATGCCGTGATGACACTTGGCAAATATATTGATGGAGCTGACGTGGGCATCCTTGAGCGTCTGGACGAATGCCTGCGGATCGAAGTCCACAGCCACATCGGTGATGAGCGGCGAGGTATGAAAATCCAGGTGAACTTGCCGAAAGCGCAAACCCTTGGGGTCCGGAATGACGGTCGGCATTGGTACATCTGGTGCGGGGCTTTCCGCTTCTGCTTCCAGGACGGGTGGAATCGAGCCGAGACCAGCCGCAAGGCCGAGCGATTTGACGAAGGTTCGCCGCGTTAAAGGGTCCATTCCTTTACTCCTTAAGTGTTGTACTCGTACCAATCATCCTTAAGTTGCCCTCTGAACCGGCCAGTACGCTATCTCAAGAGCCTGCACCCCTTAGCTGTAATAACGCTTCGTTGCAAGCCATAGCGGCTTACGGGATCCTGCCGCTGCCTTCAATCGGCAGGCGCGCTCGGAGGTCCCCTAAGTTGTCGTATCTCCGTTCATAAGCCAGCGAACATATTCACCCTCATCGAAGGCATCTTTCGGGAGAAAGCTGGAAAAAACGGCATTCCGGTGGCGCCAGACACAACACTTGTCGCCCGCCTTGGCAATACTGGTTGCGGCGGGCCGAAGCGTCGCACCATAGGCCAGACCGGCGGGCATGGTGACACCAGCCGGCCCCGTCACGACGAGGTTGCTGTCCCACTCAGTTATTCCGCTGTAATTCTCAGGAACGATGATGCCTGGGCCGGATGGCTCGGTAACACCGATGGCCTTGCCCGGGAGCTGACGAAGGTCTGTAACGCCAGTGAACTCGGGATGCGTGGTGAGCGACGAAGCGTTCCAACAAACGATGGAGAGCGGAATACCCTGTCTCTTCAATTCATCGAGCGGCAGGCCCTCCAAGTCAGTGACACACATGATGACTGACCGATAGCCGCGCAACATGCGGCAATCGACGTCTTCGCGCTTGTAATACTCGAAGACATCGTAGGGAATGTCGAGGTCCATCGTCAGTCCAGTGAGTATTTGCTCGGTGAGAAAACGATCGTGAAGATGACGCCGTTCCAGATCGACCAATGAGCGCTCCGCATAAAACCGCAGCACGGCTACGCCTGGAACCTTCTTAGGCCGCCCCAGGTCGTGATGTGCGCGGTCATTGATGCAGCGAAGCGCCTTCCAGGTTTCAGGCCTCACATTGGGCAGCGTCATCCCATACGGCGTCAATTCCGCCGTAGCGCCCGGATCGTATCCCAGCCACATGATGCCGTCTGGGTTGTAACCCACCACCTGCTCGTACATATGCGAAACGTCGTTGGGCATAGGGTGCTGCAGGTCGAAGGAGAACGTGTGCGCCTGCATCCACGGGACCACCTTCTTCCCAAGCCTCCTTACCAGCCCGCTCCAGTACGCGTTTTCCAGCGGGATCATGGACTCGATATAGTGTGCCTGCGGATCGCGGTCCGAATTCGTAGATTGTGAATCGCCCGTGCGCGCGACAGGATAGGGATCGGGATTGAGCATGTCAAACTGCTGGGCCAGCAATTGGGCGCTGCAGCCGTCGTGGTCATTGGCCAGCGTGGCAAAGGGAGTCGGGTTGAACCTCGTGGTATTGCGGAAGACCATCAGGCGCGGCGAGACTTTGTGGGCTTCGGTCACCACGGACTTAACCAGTTCGGCCGTGGAAGTGTGAAAGGCATAGAGCCAGTCGCGGTAGGCGTTTACGCCGAAGAACTCGGGAAACCCCCAGGCGCGCGGATATTCATCGTTGCCATTCAGCTTGCGATATCCGGCAATCCCGCTGTCCGAGTAGTCATAGAGCGGTATTGCACATTTCGGTGAGTTAACAAAGCCGGTGCGCAGAAAACACTCGTCGCCAAACCGCATGGCGCGGATCACATCGTCAGGAAAGACTCCGCCGTTTTTGCGGGTGAACCCGTCCAGCACTGCCCGGACCGACCGAGCCGCGGTTTCCTGGGTTGAAGCAGCGGCAGGACTCAGTTGATTCGTGCGCCAATAGACGGCGAGTATCGTGTGTTCCAGATCCCCGTCAACATTGGTCAGGTCGAAGGTGAGGTTCAGGCTGAGGCTGCTTCGGCCGCTGATGACGGCTGGGATAATCGCCAAATGCTGCCTGCCGTCATAGGCCTGGCGCTTGACAACTATCTCCGCTTTGAATGCCCGGTCGGTCGAAAAGATACCTTCATCAAAGTGACTATCGAACGTGCGATTATCGGTGAAATACTTCTTGGCTTTCCAATCATACGGCGCGTAATGCCAAGGAAGGCCGATTTCGACGCTGTGCTTGCCCTTCATAAATGGAAAAGTGTGCGAATCGATGCTGAGGTCCTTATAGGTGCCGCCGATCGCCACCGCATATTCGGGCGTCAAACCCCTCTGCGTGACACCTCTCGGACCGATGATTTCTCCCATGAACATCCCATCAACATCACTCGCAAGCATCACTTGCAGGCCGTGCTTTCTGGCGCCCTGAATATCGGTGGTCTCGATCACCTGCACACCATGGGAGGCAACATCCTCGAAACTGTCGGCAGTGAGGCCACGCTCAGGGCTTGACAACCAAACCCTGGGAAAGCCGGCATCCGAGCCGGAATCTTTTGAGGCGTTTTCCCCTTCGGACGCGGCAGAGGCTGAACTGGTCGCAGGCTGGCCCGCAAGCGGCACAGTGCCGAGCGCCGTCATCAGCGTTGCCGCCGAGCCGCTCTGAAGGAAATCACGCCGGCTAAATCCATCTTCGCTTTTTGGTTTGTTGATTTTGCTCATACCGTTGTTCCTTTGCATAATCATGAATGGTTCAAACTGCCGAGTACGTTTGCGCCGTCACAAAATGCCGCGCCGAAGTCCGGCATCGCTAATCAGCAATCCGATCACTTCTTCGTGCCGCGCCGGGCCGCATACCAAGCCGCCAGTTCTGCGAGTGGGCGAGGTTAGGAAAGCTGAATCACTGACTCTCCGGGCGACAACGGGCGTGTCTCGCCGTTGACACGAATGGAAACAATGGCCTCTTTCAACTGCGGGATATGAAATCGAACCGCTTCCGGAGCGGGATACCCAGCCCCCGGTGCAAGATGGTAATCCAGTTCCAGAGTTGATCCAAGGCGCTGGACGCTGAATTCGCACCTGCCAAATTTCGTCAAAGCCCGCTTGGCCGAAAGCCGCGCGCCGTCAAGCAGCCATTCGGGCTGCGCCCCCCAGCACAACTCCAATTTCCCTTCATTCTCATACACCAGAGAATTCCGGTGAATCGTCACATACTCGGCGGCAGCCCAGCAGTGCGGCATATCGCCGTTTCCGATCCGCCCCTTGAGGTCAATCCCTTCCACCCAGGCATTCGTGGGCGAAACGTGAGACACGAACCCATTGTATAAGGTGTAAAACATCGGCAACTCGCCGCGAAGCAGGTGACACATCGCGCCTTCGATGGTGATGTAGGTCCAGAGATTGCCTTTTCCGTAGGTGTAACAATTTTCTTCGCTCTCGCCGTCGAGAATTGCCATGGTGCCGGTAATCAGCGGGTCGTGCGGATCGAGAAAACGAGAGGGATAGAGAGCCGCCATCGAGCCCCAAATCGGCAGCTTGGGGTCGAACGGTGTCGCGGGAATAAACTTGTTGTTCGCCACGCGCTGAGAGGCGAGCTCAATCGAGGCGCGGAGGTTTGATCTGAAATCCTCGTAAAGTGGTTTCATCCACTTCAAATCATCTTGTTCGCGGAGAGCTTCCGCAGCCAAAACGGCCAGCCGAAGCCCCAAAACCGCCCAGAAACAATGGTAGTAGTTGTACCCATACACAATCGCCTCTCCCTCTCCAATTGGCAGAAGGCCATAGTAGATTGGTTTTTCACCTCGTCCATTCAGAAACTGGGTTTGCTTCGTTACGCTCTTTATCCATGCAGCGCCTCCTCGGATGCTCCCATAAACGGTCCGAAGCCATTCCTTGTCGCAAGTGAATTCATAGTGACTAACCAATGTCCAGAGGGACTGGCCTTGGGCGTCCCATTCGAGAATTGGCGACGCCCACTCCCCTGTCGCTTGTTGTCCCCACGTGGCAAGCGTTCCACCGAGGTTGGGTTGCCAGAAGAGCCGCAAGGATTTCTCGGCTTCGTCGGGAAGACCTGCCAGATTGAAGCTTCTCGTGATATAAGAACCATCGCGAGACCAGAAAGTATCGTATTCGTCGGGACCGGGCTTGACTACATAGATGTCCTGGCCATCAATGCCGCTGCCGGCGTATTTGGTGCGCATGAGCAGCAGATTAATCAGCGACGTCTTGTAGATATTGTCCAGATGTGAAGCGCCGGTAGTCAGCTCAGCGCCCTTCGCCAGGAGAGAGTCCCAGCCCTCTTTTACGGCGGCGCGCGCCAACTCCGGGGAAATGGCGGCCGCCGTGGGCGCGTCACTCGGGTTCAAGTCATAAGGCAGGCGAATCCAGCGGCTTTCCCCGCTCGTTTGTGGTTCGTAATCGAGGGTGACGGAACTCGTAATATCTTTAACCGGTTCCTTTCCGCACTGAACGTAGTAAAGGGCCTTCCGGTCGAGGGCGCCCTGTTTTACTTGTCGAGCCTCGACGGCTTCATCGAAGATCCAGATGCCGTTGAGCTTGCAGAGGCAGAAATTGCTGGTCGCTGAAGGGTCGTTTGCAGACCGCACGCGCAATTCATTTCCGCTTGGGGTGACTTTGAATTTGCGAATGACCGGGCCGGGACCTTCCAGGCCAAAGTCCATCAATTGGCTCTGCTCGTTGACGGAGAGCTGTATAGTGTTTTCTCCAAGGGCCCGTTTTAGCGAGAGAACACCCAGAAAAACGTAATAGGTTTTGCCGGACTCCACGGGAAAGTGATACTCGACCCAGCGATGCAACTGGGCGTTGCGATTGTTGGCGAACGCAGGGTCCACGCCGGCAGGCAAAGGCATTTCTTCCTCCTTCGCGCTATGGGCTTCTGGCGTCACCAGATTGTATTTTGCCTGACTCATGGTCATGTTTCTGGCGGGCGGAAAAAGCGCCAGACACTTGCCATTGCTGGCCACCGAGTCTCGCTTCGTGTTGATGGAGGTCGTGTAGGGGAAGAGCAGTGTCAGGCGGTACGGATGGTTCGCTTCCTTGATTTCAAGATAGTCGGCCTTCACATTGTTGTAATCGGAGGAGAACACGGACCAGCGGAGCAAGGCATTTGACAACTTGAGTTGCGTCTCAACAACGGGGAGATAGCCATCCAGCAGGGATTGAGACCATTCCGCGCTCTCAGCGGATTCGAGCGGCACGCCCAGCTCGAGCCGCGTGGCGGCATTGCGTGACCGCAGGAGCTGCCCGAATTTATCCACGATTCCAGGCAGTTCGTCACCCAGGCCAATCGCGGTGCGCAAGTTGGTGTTATAAAGAGGCGCGGATTTCCCGCCGGGATCAGACCCTGAAAACGCGCCGGGTAGTTTCTCGGCGACATTCGCTCGAGTCGCCAGCGCATCAATGAAGGAGCTGACGCCTGGATTCACTGCTGTTAGTCCGAGAGCTGTGCTTGATCCAGCCAGGAACCGGCGCCGATTCATTTCTTTCATGATATTCCCTTCATTTTGATTTTTCGCGCCTTGCTGCATACCAAGCTGCCAGTTCCTGCCGCAACGGCCCGTTGGGTAGGGCGACTGCTCCTTGCGGACGCAATTCCAAATAAAGCACCTCCCCGGGAGCTAACTGGAAATCGTGAGTCACCCGGCTGTTTTGCGCCTCCGGCTGGAACAATTGCGCCTCGGGAGCCGAATGAATTTCCAGCAAACGGGTTTCGCTCGGCGAGAGATTTTGCGGACCGCCCAAGGACTGCCAGGTTTCATAGCAACTCCCCGCGCCTGCCGTGATCCGCTCCTGCAGCAGCATGGGCTTGGCGGATTCAGTCCAAGGCATCTTCAACGTGCCTGCCCACGGCTGCTGTTCTCCGACTCCGTAGGCAGAGAGATCCCGGTGCCAGAGCAAGACCTGCAGGCTTTCCCCTTCGGAGGTCGCCACCAGGCCGCAACCGGGAGCCAGGTCCTCGTGCTGGAGTTCCCGCCGCCCGCCCCGCAGGCGGTTGAGAAAGCTGAAGGCGTTCAACGTCGACTTGGGCAGGCCATTCAGCGTCAGCAGCCCGTAGGTGCCGGAAAATTCGCTCTGCGGCATGCCGCCTTCCTCAAACACATCGCTGGCATCCCACCAGCAGAAAGTGTCACAGTCCCCATCGACCGCGATGGCGAGATCGCAAACGGTTGCCGCTGCGGAGGCATTATCCATACTCGGATTGTGATCCCATACCAACTCTCCGTTGGGCAATGGAACCAGGCTGTTCCACTCCGTCCACTTTATTTCCAAATTGGGAAACGCCGATCGGCGAACGGTCTCGCGGACATCCCGCACAACATCCGAAATAAACATACCGGGCTTGTAAGGGCTGCCGCGGAGACCCGGATATAATACCCATTCGTCCTGCAAGTAGATATGGGTGCTGATGAAATCCAGCGGCACGCCCTTTGTGGAGCAGTGCGAAATCATCTCCGGAATCCAAGCGGCACGGGCGGTAACTGGTCCTCCAACCCGGAGACGTGGACTGACTGCCTTGAGCGCGGCGGCAGAAACGTCGTAAAGATGCCAATAATCTCCCTGCGTTCCCGTCCAAAAATTGATGTTGGGCTCATTCCAAACCTCGTAATACCACTGCGCTATCTCGTCCAAGCCATAGCGGTCGAGGCAATGACTGGCGAACGCTCCCACCAGCTGCCCCCATTCAGCGTAGTCGCGGGGCGGTGTAGTGTTCCATCCCCAATCGTCGATCGTCGTGGTTCCGGAGGCCAGCGCAACGGGCATTGTGGATAACTCCACATGGGGGCGCAGCCCCACTCGTAGCAGTGAATCGAAGACCTTGTCCACCTGCGCCCAGCGGAAGGCCAGGCTCCCGTCCTGCCGGCGCGCAACGACGGCCATGTCGTCGTGGAACAACCCGTGGAATCGGCAATATTGATAGCCGACGGCGCGCTGCAATATCGCCAGGTGGCTCTGCAGGTCCTCCCGTAGGTGTAAAGGGGCGTACCCCGTTGCAATGGTGCTTTTCCAGGGCTTTCGCAACGGCGCGGAAGGCGCGGCGCTGGTCACGGTAATGAGGGACGGTCGGTCTGTTTGCGAGTTAGGCATCGCGGCAGAATTCTCCCCCACTGCGGCCACCCCAACTGTGGTCGCCGCAACGGAAGTCACGAGACTTGTCTTAAGGAAATCGCGCCGCGTAGTATTGCGCTGATTTGGGATATGAAAATCGGGCAACTCTGAAACAGGGTCCATTTCATGCCTCCTGGCATCAACTCCGTGCCGGTAAGTTTAAAGGATAGACAGCCACCAAAGAGCGTGGATCAACTCACTTGAACTCTTCTCATCTCAGTTCCCTAATTCTTGGCTGAATGTTCTGATGATTTGAATTAGTCGGCTTTGGCAATTGCAAGAAACTTCCTTGAGCGGCGCGGTTCCAGAACCCTGCTTCATCACCACAATCGATTCAGCGAATTGCCCAGTCTCGCGGCTTCCACCGGGTCGTGGATGACAGCCTTGGTGAGGGCGGTACCAGGCGCAAAGGTGTCTCCCGCAACAAAAAATCAACAGATTTTCCCCAGGGACGTCGGTTTCGACCACGACTTTTTCCCCTCTTCGAAGAAAAGTGCGCCTTTCCAGGATCAACCATTCCCATCAGTCACAATTCTATGTATGATACATCAATGTAATCAGACGTCAGTTTGCGGGCATCAGGTATCCTCAACAGCGGAATATCCATCGGTGCGATTCTCGCTCCGCCATTGCTTGGGTTGTGCTGCTGAGTGTATTGAGGACCGCATTCGCGATGGTCGGTCTGCCGCGACCCGCATGCTGCGGTTGTAAGAGATGGAAGGAAGCGACTTCCTTTTGGAACTCTGCTGCGGTCAAGGTTCGCTTCCATGGAAACTCGTGTTCAGAAATTTTGGAACTGGCTCAGCCGTGCAAAACGTTCAAGGAAGTGGGGGATTACCCTTAATGGCAACACGATCGACGCCGCCGACGGTTTCAGGCGCTCCCAGCTATACCGGCCCGTTTATTACGGTCACCGCGCTGTTTTTCATCTTTGGGTTCATTACCACGCTGAATATGGCGCTTGTGCCCCACTTGCGGTCGATCTTCAGCCTCGACTACGCGTGGGCGATGCTCGCGGATTCGGCGTTTTTCTTAGCTTATTTTGTCTTTTCCGTGCCTACAGCCAAGCTGATCGAGGCCATTGGATACAAGCAGACAATGGTCGTTTCGCTCTTTATTCAGGTGGTCGGCTGCCTGTTGTTCATTCCGGCAGCCAGGTTGGTCAGTTTCCCGCTTTTCCTTTCCGCCGTCTTCATCGTGGGCGCTGGCGTAACCGCGCTGCAGACTGCGGCTAACCCATATGTCACGATTCTCGGGCCCGAACATAGCGCCCCGGCGCGCCTAACCCTCGCGCAAGCCTTCAACTCCATTGGCGCAGCCCTCGCGCCAATTGTTGCCGGCGCCTTCATCTTGACGGACCCCTCAAAAGTCATCTCGAAGGCGCAAATTGCTGCCACGGTGCGCATTCCCTACATGCTCATCGCCGCGGGACTTCTGCTGCTTGGCCTGGCCGTAGCCTTCATGCACTTGCCGCAGATTATCCAGACGCAGGCTTTTCGTCCCGGTAAGGATGGCGATCCGCTCCTGCGCCGCAGCATCTGGAGTTACCGGCACACGGTGCTGGGCGCCCTTGGTATCTTTCTCTATGTCGGTGTAGAGGTTGGACTGGCTTCGATCGCCGTCAACTACTTCAAGTCCCAAGGCATGAGCAGCGAGAAAACCGCTTCTTTCCTGGTCTCGCTCTACTGGTTTGGCGCTCTTGTCGGCCGCCTGCTCGGCTCCTGGGTCCTCACCAAAATCAAGTCCGGAAAGCTCCTTGGCGGCTTCGGAGTTGCCGCAGCACTGCTCCTCACTGCTTCCATGGTCTCGAGCGGACAGGTCGCCATCTGGACCTTGGTCCTGTGCGGGTTCTTCAACTCCATCATGTTCCCCAATATCTTCGCGTTGGGCGTCGCCGGCCTCGGGCCTTTGACCAGCAAGGGCTCGGGCCTCATTATGTCGGCCTGCGTCGGCGCCGCGGTCATCCCCTTTCTCATTGGCGCATTGGCTGACAGGGTTGGAATCCAGCACGCATTCGTTCTTCCGGTACTGTGCTATCTCTTTATCGCCTACTACGGCCTCTGGGGATCGAAGGCGACACGAATGGTTTCGGCGTAGGGAAGCTCGGCGTTGATTGAGGTAACTGTCAGCCTCGGGAAAATTGTCGATCCACATGTTGCCATCAGGCCGAATTGCTGGTCGCGTTTAAGACGCGAAAGGCGTCGCAGATCGAAGCTGGGACGGCCATGCCTGGAGCATTGATGAGCTTCAGCCTCTGGGTGTGCCCTTCGAGCGGAGCGGGCCGGTTCTCCAGGGATGTTGAAGACCTGCGAACAGAACAACTTCGTCCCGGCAAAGGTGCTTTGCGAAGTTGGTCATCAGACCAAGGCCTATTCACGCTATCAGGGTGCATGGCGTTCCAACGCAGCGCAAAGAAGAAGCGATGGGGCCCCGGTATGCGTTGGTCCTCGCTCTTGGAACTCGGAAACTTCGGCGGATGCGGCCGGGCAACAGGTGCTTGACAGGCAAGCCTATTCTGATATATCAACAATCTGCGCTCGACGTGGGAGGATGGCCGCAGCCATAGCTGTAGGCATGTTCTCGCTGAGGCACAATCTGAATTTATGCAGGAATGCTGCTTTGTCAGGAGTGAAACTCATGAAGCAGAGACACAGGCCGAAGCATCCTCGGGCAAGCGATAATCTGACGCGCCGCCGATTCCTCCAGACTTCCACCGCAGCGCTGGCCGGCGCGACGCTGCTCCCGCCGCTGGCGCTGGCAGACTCACAGTCGGCAGACGCCGTGCTGCCGGCCGGCATGAGCCTGAATTGGGACAAATTGGGAATCGAAACCGTGAATGCCAAGCGGTCGCGGGCATTGCTCGACGGCGTCTGGCGTTTCATGCCTGCGGTTGCCGGTGAAACCGCTCCGCCGAAGTTGGGTTGGGGGTTCATCAACCTGCCGGGCACTTGGGCGAGGAGTCAGCGGGCGAGGCGTCAGGATGAGGAGAGGTCCTCCAGCTTAATTGCCAGCGGCAGCGGTCCGCAATGGGAGCACTATGACGATGGATCGCACGTGGCCAGCGCCTGGTACGAGCGCGAGGCGCCGATTCCCGCCCAATGGCAGGGCCGCGCGATCAGCCTGCGTTTTGACCGGGTCTGCACCGACGCGATTGTTTATGTGAACGGCCAGGAATGCGGCCAGGTGACCTGGCCGTGGGGCTCGGTGGATATTACACATTCGGTCACGCCGGGCCAAAAGGCAAATGTCCAGGTGCTGGTGGCCGCCATCGCGGACTCGCAGATGGTGGGGCACTTCATGCAGAATGCCCTCCTGGATGTTAGCTACAGCGCGGCCAGGCTGAGGACGCGGGGGCTGACCGGCAGGGTGTACTTGGAGAGCCGGTCCTCCGAGGCGCACGTGAGCGATGCATTCGTGCGCACCTCCACGCGGAAAAAGGACGTTGCGCTGGACCTGGACCTTAGCGGCGTCAAGCAAGCAGGCCGGGTGCATTTCGTCGCGGACATGCTCAACGAAAAGGGCGAGGTGGAGAAGAGCTTCACGGCGGCGGCGGTGGTGGACGCCAAGCCGACGCAGACCGTTACCGTCTCCTGGCCCTGGACGAACCCGCGCCTGTGGGACGTGGATCAGCCCAATCTTTACACGCTCCGGCTGACGGTGACAGGGGCGGGGGTGGACGACCAGTACAACCAGGTATTCGGCTTCCGGGAGTTCTGGATTGAAGGCCGGCAGTTCTACCTCAACGGAACAGTCATTCACTTACGGCAGCCTAGCTTTTACAAAGGCCCACTTGGCCAGGTAGGGGATAACTTTTCGGAGTTCGGCTCCTGGAACCCGGATACGCGCGGTGACGATTCAGACGCCGGAAAGGAACTCGACCAGGCGGATCATAAAGGGTACCTGGGGGCGGTGTTCATCCTCGACGCCAACAAGTACATGATGGATCGAAACAAAAATCTTATCTGGGAACAGAACCGGCAACGCGCCCTTGAGCGCGTTGACGTGTGGATGCGCTACTACCGCAATCATCCGTCCGCCGTGATGTGGGTCGCCGGTGCAAACTTCTTCAACAACTCGGTCGATTTGGACCCGCGTCACATGGGCCGCCACGGCTGGGTGCATGGCGACCCGCTTTGGCAGAAGCTTATGGTTGACGCCGGGCAGATGTTCGCTGGGCTCAAGACGCTGGACCCCACGCGCGTCTATTACAGTCACGAGGGCTCTTATACGGGCGATGTCTACTCGGCGAATTGCTATCTGGACCTGCTGCCGCTCCAGGAGCGCGAGGAGTGGTTGAGCGCCTGGGCAGAGAGCGGCGAGATGCCGATTACGATGTCCGAGTTCGGCACCCCGCTGGATGGTACGTTCCGGCGCGGTCACCAGGGCTATAACGGCGGAGGCGACAACGTCACCAGCGAACTCTTATTAACCGAATACGCCGCCATTTATTTCGGTAACGACGCTTATAACTCAGAAGGCCAGGAATACCGGCAGTATATTCATAAGCTGTTCCGCGGCGGAATGCTCTACAGCAGCTCTCAGGACCAGTTTGACGGATTCGCCAACATGCGCAAGATCCAGCTTCTCTTCCGCCCGAGCACCGTCAGAAGCTGGCGTACTGCGGGACTGCCGGGCGGCTTGAAGTTTTGGTCGTCGACGCAGGATACGCTCAAGGAGGTCAACTTCCCGACGCTGGCCTGGATCGCCGGGCCGGCAAGCGCATACACGGCCAAGGACCACCACTTCAGTTCCGGCCAGAAATTCCAGAAGCAAATTGTCCTGATCAACGACACGCGCCAGGCGCAGGATTTTACGGTGACCTGGATCGCTAGCGCCGGGGGGAATACGGTGGGCAAGGGCGAACTGCACGGCAGGCTGGCGGTTTCGGAGATTCACAAGATTCCGATCGAGATCACCGCGCCGGCGGTGGAAGCCGGCGGCAAGGCCGACGGTCTGATCACGCTCACCGCGACAATTGGCAGCGCGACCCACGACGACGCCTTTGCGTTTCGAGTTTTTGGCGCGGCATCGCCGCGAAAGGGGGAGATGGCCACGATTGACCCGGAAGGCCTGACCGGCAGGCTGCTGAAGGCCCTGGGCTATACGCCACAGACTTGGAATGGCGGGGCGGCGCCCCTGGTGGTGGTGGGCCGCAATGCATGGAAGGACGATCCGGTGGTGGCTGCTAAGCTGGAGCCCTTCGTGCGGGCCGGGGGCCGCGCGCTGATCTTTGCGCAAGACCCGGCATGGATGACCGAAGCTCTCGGTATGCGGGTGTGTCCGAAGGTGAGCCGGTATGTGTTTCCCACTTCCAATTCGCCGGCCGCCCGGGGGATCGATGGCGACGACCTGCGCGACTGGACGGGCGACAGCACGCTGATTGAGGCGTACCCGAAATACGAAGGAGACTACCTCCGGGGGAACGAAGGCGGCCAGCCCTACGCCGGGTGGCATTGGGGCAACCGGGGCGGGGTCAGCAGCGGGGCCATCGAGAAGCCGCACCGCAGCGGCTGGACCCCCCTGCTGGAGTGCGAGTTTGACCTGGCCTATACGCCGTTGATGGAACTGGACTACGGCCAGGGACGGCTGATCGTCTGCACGCTGGACCTGGAGGATCATGTGGCATTGGATCCGGCTGCGCGACTGATGGCGGGGCGCGTGATGGATCATGCGCTGCACGCACCACTGGCGCCGCGGGCCGGCAAGGTGGTGTATCTGGGGAACGCGGCGGGCGCGGCGTGGCTGGACAAGATCGGAGTGGGTTACGAACGTTCCAAGACGCTGGACACCGGCGCGGGGCTGGTGCTCGTTGGCCCGGACGCGACCGTCGATTTGACCGCGCTCAGTACCTACCTGCAGGAAGGCGGCAACGTATTCTTCTTGCCGCGAGCGCAGGCAGAGGGATGGCTCGGCACTACATTGAAGCCGGCGCCAGCCGGTTTCGCGGGGTCGCTGTCGGTACCCGACTGGCCTGAAGCAAGAGGCCTCAGTGCGTCGGATCTTCGGTGGCGCTGCTATCTGGACAAGCCGCCTTTGATTCTGAGCGGCGGGGTGGAGATGGGGGCGGATGGTTTGTTGGGCCGCAAAGTGGTGGGCAAAGGCGTGGCGATCTTCTGTCAAGTGGACCCGGATGGCTTCGGGGCGGATGAGACGACGTATTTTCGCTACACTCGCTGGCGGGCCACGCGCGCGGTGGCCCAGTTGTTGTCCAATCTGGGCGCCAGTTTCGCGCTGGACGGCAGGATTTTTGAGCCGCGCAAAACGGTTCTCAACCCGGATCGCATGTGGATCGGTCCGGATGGGGATCGAGCGGGGCAGCAGTGCGACGACCCGCCTATTCCCAGACGCTTGCTGGACCTGCCTCCGACCGCCATGCCCGAAGGGGCCCAGGCCGGCTATTACTACCCCGACTATCGCACGGATTTCCCGCTGGGAGACAATCCCTACCGCTATTACCGGTGGTAGGCAGGTGAGTTTCGGAAATCGCTTTACGCGCCTTTGTCCCGGTTGGCCGCGCAGGCTTGCCAGGCAGTTGCGGAACTCCCGCACCATGGTGCATCGCGTCTGGCAACGTCACGATGTTCGGCCACATTGAGCGGAGCGGTTCAAGTTGTCCAACGATCCGCATTTTGAGGAAAAAGTGCGGCATATGGTGGGTCTGTCTTAGACCCTCTCGAGCGCGCTGTGGTGCTGTATGTGGACGAGAAGAGCCGGATTCAGGCCTTGGATCGCACCGCGGATATGCAAGTCCCCTGTGCTTTCGACAAGCAGGGTGAACGGCTCAGGCTTTGTACTCCTTATCGACAAGTGAACCGTCGCCAGTTGCAGAGCATGCGGACTTATTGTCACTTTGCGAACAGGGCACTGCCAGCATCGCTTCTTCCCCGGTCGTTCATTCGTATATGGCTGGGTCTGGTAACTTCAGCGGTCGCCGATACCAGTGCGTCCGCATGCCGACAACCACGAGTCCAGCCGCAAGCCAGATGGCGCCCGCAAGCTTCGCCGGACTGGCGAGCCCCCACCAGATCACTCCGCAAACCAGAAAGCCGAGCAGCGGCAAAACCATGTCGGTGATGAAGTTCCTCGAATGACCCTCGGGGCGATGCACCCAGAATTGCCAGAACACCGCCACATTCACTCCCATGAAACCGAGAAATGCACCAAAGTTCAGGATCTCGGCCGTCAATTCGTAGCCGAGAACCTGAGCTCCCAAAAACGCGAGGATGCCGAGCAGAATCACATTCACATCCGGCGTATTGTGAACCGGATGCAGGCGCGCGAAGATGCGTGGGGGCAGGACATTTTCACGCCCCATTCCGAATAGCAGTCTTGCGGCGCCTACTTGCGAGGTGAGCCCCGCGCCGATATTCGCCAGCACAAGCATCAGCGCCGTGGCCTGCAGGAGCAGCGGGCCACCCACGCGGCCGGTCACGTCAATAAATGCGGTGGCCACGTTTGGGAAGGATGTGTAGTCGGGCCACACCAGCTGACCCAAGTACACCAGCAGTCCTCCAAAGAGTCCCGTGAAGATGCATACTCCCACCGCGGCCAACAGCACATTTTTGCGGGGGTTCTTCACCTCTTCCGCCAGAGTTGTCACCGCGTCAAAGCCAAGATAAGTGAGGGCGGCGAAAGATGTCGCATGCGCGATGCGCGGGACACTGAACGTCGCTGGATTGTAAAACGGCGTAGTGGAGAATAGCCCCGCAGCGCCGTGTCGAATCCAGAGGTACCGTACGGCGAAGATGATGAAAGCGCCAAGGATAGTAAACATCGCGGCCAGCAGCAGTTGATTGGTGCGCGCCGTGGAGCGAATCCCGTGCAGGTTCAGCAGCGTGATGCCGCCGGCAAAGATAGCGCTCCCTATGAAAAATGGCAGCCACGGCAGCGCCCGCTGCAGTGCAAGCGTCCCATAAATCACGCAGAACAGGGGAATCACGACATAGTCGAGCAACATGGCCCAGCCGGCCGCAAACCCCAGCAAGGGGTGGATTCCGCGGCTGACGTAGGTGTAAGCAGAACCGGCAGAAGGGTAGAGGGAAGCCATTCTGCCATAACTGATGGCCGTCAGGACCATGGCGACCATTCCCGCCAGAATCGTCACCACGACATGGCCTTGCGACTTGGCGTCAGCGAGCCCGAACACCGTTGCCGGGGCGCTCGGTGTAACGGCTACGATTCCATACAGGAACAGGTCGCCGAGGGACAGGACACGCTGAAGGTGCGGACCGACAGGGCTGGCCGACGGTCCCGGAATTCGTTCGCTCATATGCGAGTAACTCTCTCCTCCTGCGGTCTACCTGTCCGCTGGGCCATTCACCTTTCAGCAGGGGTATACCGGATTAGGAAATAGTGTATCCGAGGGGCACAGGCCCAAAGTCAACGCGACCATCAGGGAGCGGTGACCTTGCTCAATCCTTCGCGGACACAGTATTTCCTAATCCGCCGTAGCCTCCGGTCCGAATCCCAGATGCGGCTCCAACGTTCGCTGAAACAACGGCGAAGCACTATAAGAGAACAACGAAAATCTGTTGGAATCCTCCAGATGGATTCTTCTGCACTTCACTGGAATCCGGAGCCGTCTTCAAATGCCCTAGCGTCAGGTCCTCAATCGGCATGCCAGGCGGAGCCATGCACCCTCATTGAAGAGAATATCGGGCCAGCCAAAGTTTTCTCGAACCGTGTTGAACACGGCCCTGACAGAGGCTGATCGATGTAGCCGGCGCCATTCACTTCACACGACGTGAATGCCGTCCAACTTTTCTCCGGCGTATTCGCGACGGCAATGCATCACGGTACTCGTGATGTTCTTGCGTACCGCTTCATCCGCCAGCTCGAACGGATAAATGATCTCGATGAATGCCGGCACATCCTCTAATCCTGCTGCGCGCACTTCGGCTGCGAAGCCCGCAACATCAAAGAGGCCGCGGCGGTCCGGCCAGCCCCAATGTGAGTCGCTCTGAAAGTCTGTGTTCTGCAAGTGGAGTGCACCGATTGAATCGCCGAGTCCGTTGAGCCAATCGGGCATCTTCGCGTCCGGTCCAAACAACGGCTGATACAAGGCATGGCCAATATCCACCAGAAGTTTCACTTCAACTGCACAGCGGCCTTCGAGATCCTTCAGGAATGCCTTTGCCTGGCTGACGGTATGCGGAACCTCCCGCGCCAGCGGGGTGCACTCTACCTGGAGCCGGTCCAAGCCGGCCGCACGCGCCAGATGTGACAACTCGGCCACCGCATCCAGCAGGTTACGGTAGCGCAGCTCGCGCCGCTTGGGATCGGAAGCATCCGTCACACTCATGCCGCCAAGGGGGCCCCCTGAAGCCTTTGCCCCAACCTCGGCGGCGACATCGAAAGCCCGTTTCCACCACTCCAACGACGCGCTTCGGCCCGCAGCATCCGGATGGAGCAGGCCGTCGAAGCAGTAGTTGGCGAGCCCGCTGAATGCGCTTTCGATTTGCAGTTCCCAGTCTTCCGCCGCCCTCCGCACCTCAGCCGCCATCGGGCGGCGTGAGGCTTCGGGCCACCACGGGTCGAGCAGGTCGTAGGTGAACTGCACTAACTCCAGTCCCAGAGTTTCACGAACGAACCGCGCCCAAACCGGAGGCTCTACCCACCGCTTAATCGCAAAGCTGAGGTTGATTCCGAGGTTCATATCATTCCCTTGTGCCGATTATTCGAGATTTGTGTGGCGTGCGCGCATTTGGTCCGGTGATTGTCCCATTTTTTCACGCAGAAGGATGGCGATCAAATCGAAGAAAACCAGTTGGACGACCTCGTAGAGACTTCCCATAGGCAGAAGGCCCGGCGATGACGTGCAATCGTCGGCCATGGTTTGCGCCGGGAGGTGGATCACAACATCCGCGCTCTGCGGGGCAGGCCCTGCAGGCTGCGCCGTGACGACCATGGTGCGAGCGCCGGCCTCACGGGTTACGCCGAGCAACGCCCGCACGGTTGAAAATGAACCAGGTCCGGCGCTCACAAGGAGAAGATCGCCTTTACCAATGGGGGGTGTCGTCATATCGCCCACCACGTGCGCATCCAGGCCGAGGTGCATCAGCCGCATGGCCAGGGCTTTCACCATCAGACCTTCGCGCCCGACGCCATAGCAGGCAATCCGGCGCGCAATCAGGATCTCCGCGCACATTCGCTCCGTCACCTCGTCGGTTATACGGTCGAGGGCGGCGCTAATCTCGGAAAGCGCGGTCTGGGCCATGGGCTGAAATGTGCATCCGTCCATATCCACAGAAGACTTCCTCCCGAGTGCAGGTTCCCGATTCGGCGCCTAGGTCTCTGACCGTGTGATTTCTATTTTGAAATCGAGCTTTCCCAGGTCTCAAAATCGAGACCTGGGGCACCCAACATTGATACCTCTCTAAGCGGTCAGATACCTGATTCCTGGCCACCGCCGCCGGTGAGCACAGCTACAGCTTCAGCGCGGCGAAACCAGCGTCTTTACATTGTCTTCCTTCTTGTAGAGCAGGCCGTGATAGCCCTTCTCCACCAGATCCGCTAACGGAATGCGCGCGGTAATCAACTTCTCTCCCCGGAATCTCGGATCGGCCATCAATCGAATCGTGTCGTCATACATTCCGAATCCGCTCATGCTTCCGCTTACTGTCTTTTCGCGAAAAACCAGGTCCGTCAAGTCCAGCGGAGCTGGTTTCTCAAAGACTCCCATGACCACCAGCCGGCCGCGCGTCCTGGTAAGTCTTCCGGCAAGTTGAGCGGTGGTAGGTTGCCCAACGCATTCGATGACGACATCGAATCCTTCGCCGTCGGTAATGTCCAGCGCGCGCTTTTCAGGATCCTCCTGCAATGGGTCGATGACTTCGCTGGCTCCAAGCTCCTTTGCGGTTTCCTTGCGCCGCTGGGCGACTTCCACGGCGACAACTTGCTTTGCGCCGCGGAGGATCGCCGCCAGCAAGGTCATTAATCCCATCGGCCCGGCGCCGACAATCGCCACGTTGTCGCCAGGTTCAATCCGGGATTGAGCGACGGCGCGCACCGCGGCTGAAAAAGGCTCGACCAAGGCGCCCACTTCATCGGAAATGTTGTCTGTCAGATGAAAACATTGGTACGCATTTAGATTCAGCCGCTCCGACAGCGCCCCGCCCCACCAACTCGTGCCCAGGAATGCGACTTTGTCGCATTGCGCCATGGATCCGGATTTGCACCAGCGGCACTGCAGGCAGCCGATAATCGGACAAGCTGCAATGCGGTCGCCAACGGAAAAGTCTTCAACGCCCGGCCCCAACGCGGTAACTTGGCCCGACATCTCGTGCCCAATGATGACCGGGGCCTTCACCTTGGTCAGCGGATGCGGCGCGTTCTGAGGAATATAGACGGGTCCGGCCACGTACTCGTGAAGATCGGTGCCGCAGATGCCACACCAGGCGACCTCAACCTGAACCTGTCCCGGAGAAGGCGGAGGAGGATCGGGCGCATCTTCAATGCGGACGTCCTGCCGGCCGTGCCAGACCGCTGCTTTCATGACCCCCTCCTACCTCGCGTAAGGACTTTCACCCGCAGCCGCACGGAACGCCAAGTTCCACTTCAACGTTCGCAGCCAGGAGATTGAGCTCACCGCAGCCCACGCCCGCACTTTTCCAGCTGACTACCCCGCCGGCTGTGATCGCGATGGATGCGCATCGTTGATTCGCCGACTGTCGTGAGAAAGGAACCTCCCCTTTAAACTGCGGTCAATCCCCCGTCGCACATGTAGGTGCCCCCTGTACAGTACGCGGATTCATCGGACGCAAGGAACACGGCTATACCTTCAATATCTTCCGGCTGTCCCAGTCTGCCGAGCGGCACTGCCCGCCGAAATTCTTCGCGCTTGCTGGGGTCCGCAAGTATGTAGCTGTTCATGGGTGTGTCCATAGTCCCAGGCACGATCGAGTTCACTCGTATGTTGTTGGCCGCGTATGCCGCGGCCATAACTTTGGTCAGGCCTGCTATGCCCCCCTTGCTCACGCTGTAAGCCGTAAGTTTAGGCGCACAACCGATAAGGCCCGTGGGGGAACCGGTATGAATCACTGAGCCGCCTCCTTGCTCCAGCATGGCTGGAATGGCGTACTTCGCACAGAGGAACGCGCCGCGCAAATTCACTCCTATGACATATTCCCAGGTTTCCAAACTAAGTTCGTGCACAAAGGTCTCTCGATCGTAGCACAAGACGGCCGCATTGTTATAAAGAACGTCAATATGACCGAATTGCTGCAGCGCGGTGCGCATGAGCGTAGAGACGGCCTTTTCATCGGATACGTCGGTTGGGACGAATATCGCTGAGTGGCCGCTCGCTTTGATCTGATCCACCGCAGCCGCGCCGTCCGGCTCATTAATATCCGCCGCGACTACCGTCGCGCCCTCCTGGGCAAACCGTCTCGCTACAGCGCGGCCCAGGCCGACTGCGGATCCCGTTACAACTGCAACTTTGCCTTTGAGTCTCATCTGGTTTTCATCTGCTTTCATGGAAAACTACTCATTCCGGAAGCGGGAATGGATCTGTCTCCCGCAAAGTAGTATACAGGCGCAAACCTGCGGGCAATTCAGAATCGGACGGATTCTCTGTTGGAGGAGCACGGAATTTCCCCGGCCCTCCACAGTTTCTCTCGTGCCCGAGTGTGCGGATTCATTGGGGCCGTCATGGCTGCGATAGGGGGATCGTGAGCGGCAACCGCGGCGCCTTTCCCCAACGCCTCGGAACCAACAGGACAGGTTCCCGGAATCGGCGTGAAAATGCGGCTGCATCCGGAGCGGTCCCTCGCCCCAGCTTACAGGCGCTTAGGCTCGACCGGAGCGAACGCCGCGCAAAAGGGAGAGCTTTTCAGTACGCATTCTGACGATTCTTATAGCCAGTTGTTGACGGCGACGGAAGAATTGAGCTACTTTGAAAGCCGATTCTCTTCCCAGCGCAAACCTCAGGAGGATTCCGATGAAGCTGCAAGGGCGAGTCTCAATTGTGACCGGTGCTGCTTCCGGAATCGCGCGGGCCACGGCCATTCAGTTCGCTCGGGAGGGCGCCGCGGTCATGGCTGTGGACCGCGATGCAGATGGCCTGTTTGAAACCGTCCGCGAAATTCGCGGCGGAGGAGGGCAGGCCGAGTCCTATACCGTAGATGTTTCCAAATCCGCTGAGGTGCGGGCTGCCGTCAGCTCAACCATGGACCGGTTCGGCGACCTGCACATCCTGTTCAATGGCGCAGGAATCCTATCCTATGGAACCGTTTTGGAGACTCCCGAAGAGGTCTGGAACCGGCTGATTGCGGTCAATCTTACGGGTACTTTTCTCTTCTGCCAGGCGGCGCTTCCTCACATGGTGCAGAAGGGACGTGGTTCGATCATTAACGTGGCTTCCACCACCGGGGCGCATGACGCATGCGCGCACGCCGCCGCCTATGTGAGCTCCAAAGGGGGAGTTACCTTGCTGACCCGGTCGATGGGAATTGACTATGCCCGGCAAGGGATTCGGGTGAACGCAATCTGCCCCGGGCCAACGGATACCCCCATGCTTCGCCAGGCGCTGACGCCCGATCAACTCGCCGCGTTTGCGCTGTCGTTTCCAATGGGACGGCTGGGACAACCCGAAGAGATTGCCAGGGCTGCCGTGTTTTTAGCGTCGGACGATGCTTCCTTTGTTACGGGCGCGCTCCTGTATGTGGATGGCGGACAGACAGCAGAGGTTTGAGCGAACGGAGTTCTATGATCTATACCGGCGATGCGTCAACCGCCAGGGCTTTGTTGTACTCTGTAATGGATCGCCGATTCGGGTGGACGGTTCTCGGAAGCGCAAGCGTGTAGTTTGCGTCCGCGCCGGCGGCGAGCGTGGACCGGTGTGCGCAAGCCTGGCCGGCCGAAGGCGCTGGGCCGAAGCGCCGCCCCGGCAAATTGGGCTGCAAATTTGAACTGTTTGGCAACGGCCCCGGAAACCCTCCGGTTTTGCCGTGGTTTCGCGGGCATTCTCATACGCAACCACAGTTTCTTCGATCCCGTGGTTCTTTCCGGCGAGGTTGATAGCCGACGGAGGAGACGATCGCGCCATGCGAATGAAGAAGTTCATCAACGAACCCAAGCGCATTGTTCCTGAACTTCTGGAAGGGCTTGCGCTGGCCTTTCCTGACAAGATTTGTCTGGCCGGCGAGAGCATCGTGGCGCGAGCCAAACCGAAGAGTGCCGATAAGGTTCGTCTGGTGACGCTTGGCGGAAGCGGACACGAACCCGGGCTGAGTGGCTTTGTCGGCGAGGGCATGCTCGACTATAGCGTCGCCGGCGAGGTATTCGCGGCCCCCGGAGCGCCAAAGGTCATCGAGGCCCTGCGCCTGGCTTGCGCCGGCAATGCCAAAGCCCTGCTCATCGTTTTGAATCATGCAGGCGACGTGCTTTCCGCCAATATCGCTATGGAGGCAGCCCAGCGCGAGGGCCTGGCGGTGAAGATGGTGCTGACCCACGAGGATATTTCAGGCGGGCCGGATCTGGACGACCGGCGTGGCCTGGTAGGATTCCTGCCGGTTTACAAGACCGCAGGAGCCGCAGCCGACCGCGGAGCCTCGTTAGAACAGTGCTGCGAGGTCGCGGAACGGATGCAGCGCAATATGAGAACTCTTGCGGTCGCGGTTCGCACCGCAACCCATCCCTCAACCGGCAATCCGATCTTCGAACTCGGCGAAGATGAGATGGAGATCGGCATGGGCCAGCATGGGGAAGCGGGCACCGGCCGCATGCAGCTCAAGAGCGCCGACGAGACTGCGGAAATCATGCTGGAGATGCTGCTCGACGACCTCGCAGTTTCAGCCGGCGAGGACCTGCTGGTCCTGATCAACGGAGCTGGAGCCACAACGTTGATGGAACTGTTGATTGTCTTCCGCCGGGTCGCCCGGATTCTGCAGAAGAAGGGCATCGGGCTTGCGCGCAGCGCAGTCGGCGAGTTCATTACCACCCAGGAGCAGGCGGGTTTTCAGATGATGATAGCCCGCATGGACCAGGAACTCGTCCGGCTCTGGGATGCTCCTTGCGACACGCCATTCTTTATCAAGCGATGACGGATCGAATCTCCACGGCCGATCTCAAGAGGATGCTCGCCGAAGCCGCTCGGCGCCTGCGCGAGCAGCACGAGGTTCTTTCGCAGCTGGATTCCGTTGCCGGAGATGGGGACCACGGAATCGCAATGCTCAGGACTGCAGAGCAGTTGGAAGCTGCGGTGCAGGATACAGCCTCGCCAAGTCCCCGGGCATTGTTGGAAGATGCCGGATGGAAGGTTCTCGGCGTCGATGGAGGCGCTTCCAGCGCACTCTTCGGCACATTCTTCACGGGCATGGCCGATGCAGCAGGTGAGATCGATTTTGACTGCGGCGCTTTGGCGGCTATCTTCGAATCAGGCATGAACGCAGTGTTGAAACAGACTAAGGCTAGACCCGGGGACAAGACGATGGTCGATGCGTTAGCGCCTGCAGTCAGCGCACTTCGTGCAGCGGCCGCATCCGGCGCGCCGGTCCCCGCTGCGCTCGAGCAAGCCGCTGCCGCTGCCCTTGCCGGCGCTGAATCGACCAAGGCGCTTGTGGCCCGCTACGGCCGGGCTAAATTTCAGGGAGAGAAGACCCTCGGCCACACCGATGCAGGCGCGGCATCGATGGCGCTTCTTTTTCAAGGATTCAGCGAAGCCTTTACACCGCAGGGGGAGATTCATCATGGCGGACATTGAAAGTCTGCAGGATGGGAAGAACTTTTATCTCGATGTTCCTCAAAGCAATCCGCCGTTCGGGCTGAAGGGGTGCGGGTCGCTCGAGTGGGGAATGAAGAATCGCCTGGCTCGCATCTTCGATCCTCGCGACGGGCGCACGTTGATGCTGGCCATCGACCACGGCTACTTTCAGGGGCCCACTACCGGCCTGGAGCGCATCGACGTGGCGATTCCGCCCCTGATCCCGTTTGCCGATGCTCTCATGCTGACGCGGGGAGCGTTGCGGAGTTCGATCTCTGCCGAAATGCAAAAGGCCATCGTTCTGCGGTCGAGCGGAGGGCAGAGCATTCTCAAGGAACTCTCCAACGAGCTGGTGGCCGTCGATATCGACGACGCGATCCGGCTGAACGTCTCGGCGCTTGCCGTGCAGGTTTATATCGGAGGCGTCTACGAGCACGAATCAATCCGCAATCTTTCCCAGGTGACGAACGCCGGGAATCGATACGGGGTGCCCACCCTGGCGGTGACGGGTGTAGGCAAAGAGCTGACTCGAGACGCAAGGTATCTTGGCCTGGCCACGCGGATTTGCGCCGAGATGGGCGCTCATTTCGTCAAAACCTATTTCTGCGAGACGGGCTTTGATCGCGTTGCCGCCGGCTGTCCTGTCCCCCTGGTGATCGCCGGGGGGAAAAAACTGCCGGAGCCGGAAGCGCTCGAAATGGCTCATCGGGCTATCCAGGAAGGTGCGGCAGGGGTGGACATGGGCCGAAACATCTTCCAGTGCGAGGAGCCTGTCGCGATGATTCAGGCTGTGCGGTCGGTCGTTCACGGCAGCGAGACCGCTCCACGGGCCTACGAACTTTACCTTTCACTCAAAGCCGGTCGGAGGAGCGGCGAACATGCATAAGATCGACGACATCCAGGTGGTCTGCGTTGCCGAGTTTCATGCGATCGAAGGAAAGACCGAGGACCTGATCGCGGCCCTTCATTCTCTTATCAAGCCTACCCGCCAGGAGGAAGGGTGCCTGCGCTATGAGTTGAATCAGCGTACCGATGACCCACGCTGGATCACATTCATCGAGAAATGGAAAAACAAGCAGATGTTCGATGCTCATTGCGCCATGCCATACATCGCGCATTACTTCGACACGGTTCGACCGGAACTCGTTGACGATTTCAAGGTCACGCTTTACCATGAATTCCTCCCGTAGGTGCAACCGGCCTCGTTTTTCAGGACTTCTTTAGGAGCCAGCCGTGGATATTCAGCAGATTCCAACACCGGCATTGCTCGTCGATCTGGACGCGATGGAGTCCAACCTGAATCGCATGGCTGCGTTCTTTCGCGATAAGCCCTGCAAGCTTCGACCGCATTTCAAGAACCACAAGACGCCGCTGCTGGCATGGAAGCAGTTGCGAAACGGCGCTATCGGCATGACTTGCGCGACCTTGCGCGAGGCCGAGGTCCTCCTCAATTACGGAATTGACAGTGTTCTCATCGCCAACGAAATCGCGGGTGACGTGAAGGCAGAGCGATTGGCCGAACTGTCGAGGCTTGCTTCTGTTATTGTGGCTCTCGACAACCGCAGCGCCGCCAGAGACCTTGCCCGTGCGCAACGAAATCGGAACTCACGGATAGAGGTAGTCGTTGATATCGACATCGGGTTAAACCGATGCGGAGTTCAATCTGTTGAAGCGGCGCTCGCACTCGCCAAGTTTGCCGCCAGCGAAGGACTCACGGTTCGCGGCATTATGGGATATGACGGCCATCTTCAGGCAGTGCCCAGGAGCCCGGAACGCGACGAACAGGTGCGCCAAGGGAGCAAGACACTGGTCGATGCCGCCGCCCTGCTCGAGGACGCCGGGATTCCGGTCTCAATTGTGACCACTGGAGGGACCGGTACTTATATGGTCTCCGGCGAGTATCCCGGCATTACCGACATTCAGGCGGGATCCTATTTGCTGATGGATACGATCTATATCAATCGCGGCGCGTCATTTACAAGGTCACTTACAGTTCTTGCCACAGTGATCAGCGCACGGCCTGGGAATGCAGTTCTCGATTGCGGTGTCAAGGCGATCAGCGGAGAGCGCGGCCTGCCGACATTGAAGGACGTGCCCGAGGCGCAAATAACCGCGCTCCATGCCGAGCATGCACTCGTCCAGGTGAATGCCGGTTTGACTTCCAAATTAGAAGTCGGTCAAAAGATCGAGATATGGGTCCATTATAGCGATGCGACAGTGAGCCTCTATTCTAGTTTCTATGGAATTCGCAATGGATGCGTTGAAGACATTTTCAAAATTGAGCACTAACGCGGTTCTCCAACTGGTGTAGAGCGAAGCCACAAAAGCTAAGTGGCTTTTTCCTCAAGAAAAAGCCACCTTAGAATAGATCGGAAACGCTACATAGAAATTGGAGAACCGCCTTAGTTCCCTGAGTCTGAAATAATTTGAGGGAAAATAGGGGGTGCCTCGTCGCATAGAGGGGGAGCGCCTGCGATGAGGCGCCCGCTCATTCCGTTGTCCATAACTGCCGGGGACCAGGTTCAGTTACAGGCTTGGAGCAAGCGTCCCAATACGGCACAGGTGCTGGCGATGCGCTCCCGTGTGGTGCTTCTGGCGGCCGGTGGCAGCAGCAACACGGCGATTGCGCGCCGATTGGCGGTGACACTGCAGACCGCAGGCAAGTGTCGGCATCCTACGAAACTCCACCGAGCGATGTCGGCGGTGCGACTCACCGATCACGTCGCCACTTTGCCTGATTCTATGCCCGCTTTTACACCCGGGCGGAATTTTGGCGAAACACGGGTAGCAGTCAGCCTGGCCACACCTGCACCCAAGCCGAAGAGCGTTCAGGGATTGATGTTCGTGGGCCCGAGAGATCCATGGGAAGGGCTCACGGACTACCGGCTCTGAGCGGTGGCCATCGTCATCATCACTTCCGGGTTCTGGTGGTTCTTCCGCTGAACCGGAGAGGCCTGCTGCCTCCACTGGCGACGGCTCCTGGAAACGACGCGCTACGAGGTGCGGGTTTCAAGCGGTGGCCAGGGCGCTCCGCCGTTCCTTGATCAGGCCTAGAACCCGCGTCCAGCTCTTGATGAAACTACTGCGGAACAATTGCACGGGGCCGAATCCCTCGTATTCCTCCACGTCTAACCCGTCCTCCAGATAACCTCGTTTGAAATCCGGCAGTTTTTCCATCAGCTCGTCGATTACCTTTTCCGGAACGGGATTGAACAGGCGGTACACCACGGGAGGATCTTGCTCGAGCAGCGCGTCGGCCGTGCCTTCCCAGTTGATCGTGCAGCATACCTTTCCACCCACCACTTCAGTGAAATGGTGGAGACCGCGTGCTCCTCCGGCTATGAACGTGCCCGGATACCCGCGCTGTTCCTTCAATTTGTACAGTTTGCGAAATACCGCGAGGCCGGCCTGCCACAATACATCGGGCGAGATATCGATATGCTCTGTCTTGACGACATTTCTGAAATGATCATCATAAATTCCGGTGATATGCGAGATATAGAGCTTCGGCCGCTTGCCGGTGCGCTGGGAAGATTTCATGTAGGTTTCACACAGCGAGATGGCCTGGCTGATGCCGAAGATTTCAGTCGCGTTCATCGGCACATCCTGCCCTACCAGGTACTCCATCGCCGTCAGGCCGCTCTTCGTGGTGGGAATCTTGCAGCAGATGTTTGGCGAAACCTTACGGTTCTCGAGCGCCTCGCGAATCACTACGTCAGGGTCGTCCTCGTGAATGGGATCCCCCTGAATACTCACGTAACCGTGCTCCCCGGAAGACCCGGTGAACATGGGCATGAACTTTTCGGCGATTGGACGCGCGAGTTTCCGCTGGAAGATTGCCGCAGCTTCATCGTCGTTGTCAGATTCACTGATCGCCTCGTCGAGAATCCTCAGCGCTTCGGGGCCTTGCTGCGGGTGGTCCAGCATTTTTTGAGTATAGGATGGATTGTTGGTGCAACCGCTGGCGCCATTCGCGATGGCCCAATCGGCGTGCTCGCGGGTCGGATTGTTAATCCAGAATTCGGTCGGGGTTTGACCGACTACGCGCAAAAAATATGGCTGTTGCATGGGAACTCCTTCAGTAATTTCTCAGCCCGAACGGCTGCGAGAGATTTTACAATTTTGATCAACTGCTTGCATGAGATGGCCCTGATTGCTGCTCGGCTCTCCGGGCACAATCAGGTGATGAGCCTCCTCGTTCCTTCTCCAA
Source organism: uncultured Acidobacteriaceae bacterium (assembly GCA_963844905.1). Classification (GTDB taxonomy): domain Bacteria; phylum Acidobacteriota; class Terriglobia; order Terriglobales; family Acidobacteriaceae; genus Telmatobacter. The sequence continues at coordinate 105,638 of CAWJQD010000001.1, forward strand.
ACAGGCGCCTTTGCGGATTGCCGGGAGCGCCGCGACTCACCTGGAATTTCGTTGCCATCCCAATCGTCGAGTTGCTTACCTCCGTTTAATTCTCAAGGCAATGTCCAGCGCATATTCAGAAACCGTGAAATTATGGCTGCCTCCCCGGCAAAGCCGGGGCACCTCCCCATCTGACTAATATAAAGCAAAATGCCTCAGCGTTCCATGAGCATCAAACAATGCTTTCCTGCAAAAAATGCCACTATCGATTCGAACATTCAGTTTGGCTCCCCGATAGAGCAAATGCTCGCATTCCGCTCAACGTCAGGGACAGTCCAATGCCGGTATCCTGCAAGAATTCGCGACGCGACAGACTATCTCTGGGCGCAGTCTTCATATCAATTAACATGCTTTTTCTCCTCTTTGCGGCGAATTTTCGTGTGGCACGGGCGCTCTCCCCTAGGAGCGAGGAAGAACCGCCGCTCCTGGTGCAGGCAGTTTTCGAGACGCATTATCTATTACCAGGACCCAATCACCTTCCTCCGGTGGAGTGAAATCCCGCGAGCCGCGAGTAGGAAATTCGCCCGAGGCTGTAGCGTTCCCTGTGTGCGGATTGAACCACCACACCTTGGCCTGGCTGCCGGATATCTTTGACATATCAACAGTGATGCGGCGGCTGCTGGGCAGGTAGGCCATCACCGTTGCGCCATCCGAAGTTCGCGCTGCGGTAACGTAATCCATCCCGTTAAGTTCGCCTAAGCCCGCCGTAACCACTTCGCGGTGCATGGGAGCAGTGGGTGAGCCGCCGACGTTGGGGCCCTTTTGATCCGGCACGAGGTCGTACCAAGCCCGCGACTCGAATAGCCTCAGCAAGATCTCCATGTCCGTGGATGCGGTCGCATCCATGGCGGCCTGCCAACCAGGATCGAACTTCCAGAGCGGATAGTTGCCTACAAACTGGCCCGTCGCTCCACACAGCATGGCCCAGTAGGCTTGCCGGCGGATCTGGACCGGGGTTGAATTATACTCGCCTTCGTAGGTCGCTTCGACCAGAACGAAGGGCATTACGGGCTTGTAATTGTAATCTGACAACAGCTTGTGGTGAACTATCTCGTAGTTATACGTGGTGTTGAAATCCAACCAGCCGGTGTCGCCATAGTCGTCGACGGCTGAATCGTCGGGCGGCCCCTGTGCGGTGATAAGATGCCGCTGGTCATACTCCTTAAGGCCAGCCACGATAGCGCTTACGTCCTTCAGGGCGTCGCCCGGCCTGCGATCTGACCCCATCATCCAAACGATATTGCCGTAGTCCTTGTAGCGTTTGCCGATAAAGCGCCCCCAGGTACGGCACTTCTCGGGACCATTGGCCAAGGCTTCCTCTATCCAACCTTCGTCAGTCCCTTTGTATCCGAGAAAAATGGGGAGGAGCAGAACCAGTATTCCTTTCTCCCCCGCTTTGCGAATCACCCAATCCGCGTGCTCAAAATATTTCTCATTCGGAGTGCTGAAGTCGCCTTCCACCAGGAAAGGTCCTTCGCCATAGCGATTCGTGCGCCCCGGAAACTTATGCTCGATCAGGTTCACAATGATGGTGTTGAATCCCTTGCGGCGCCGGTTTTCAAGATACTGCTCGGCTTCCTCCTTGGTAGCAGCTACGAGGAGCGACCAAGCGGAATCTCCCTGCATCAAAAACGGACGATTGTTTTGATCGACAAAGTACCGGCGGGTCGGCCCGATCTTGATCGGATAGAGCGAATCATTCGCAAACAGCGCGGCGGGGTTACGAGCAAATACCCGCATCCCGCCCAACACGAGCGGCAATCCGACGCCGGTATCCCGCAAAAATTTGCGCCGTGAAAATCCATGGCTTAGCGTAGCCTTCAGATCAATGGGCCCTTCCATTGCTTTCCTCCTCTAAAAGCCCGGCCAGTCGAGAATCTCAGTAAGCGGGACACAACGCCCCTCCGCTGCACTTCGATACGCAGCCTGGATAGCGGCAAACGTGCGTAGGTACAAACCACGGTCGGCGAACGGCGTTCCACCATCATACGCTTTATCAGCGAACGCTCTTGACTCGCAGCGCAATGTCCAATTCATAGTCAGGCGTCGAAAGCTCGTGATTGCCCCCCTGATGGACGAACCTGGCGGAACTGATCACTGAACCGGAGGCAGGGGCAACCCACTCCTCTTTGTAGGTCCCTCCAGGCATATCCAACACGAGGGCCTCACCACTGTAATGTCCCGGTGTTGCTACATAGTACATCAAGTTAGGCGCCGGGATAAGCCGGCTATGGTGAAGATAGAGCGCATACTGCTCTCCCGGCTCGCTGATGCCCCGGCAGTAAACCCCCTCCGGCACGCCGCTGACCACGAAGCTCTTGTTCGCATGCATCTTGATGAAGTCGAAGCTGTAGATGAACTCCTTCAGGTTGCGCAGGGCGCTTAGGATTTGGGCATTGTCGGGCGTGTTGCCAGCCGGATCCTCAACCGTGTATCGCGAGTTCAAATGGTTGAAGCCCGCTCCCCCGCCCACGATGAACTCCCAGGCTTCCACGCGCGAGTCCAAAATGGGGTCCCCTTCCTGGTACTGAAATGGGTAATAGGGGGTTTCATTCATCTCGATCGGCTTGTTGTAGCCGTACTCATAATCCAGACCCTTCATCCCGCCCATCTGCTCGCTATCCGCTTCCCCACCCCACACGTACTGGCCGGTAATAATCGACAGAAGGGGACTTGCAGAGAAATCGACTGGACCTCCAATCGGTCCTTCCACCATCTGCGCCACCAGGTGCTTTTTGGGCAGCCTAGCTTCAGTATCGTGCACCACCTGCAAAAAGTGGCCTACCCAAGGACCGGCTTCCGCGTGCGACGTGAAATTGGATGGTTCGTCGCAAATCTCCAGAATGACGTTGTCGTACGCATTGACTTCCTCGACGATCTTGCTCAGGTATTCACTCTGGCGCCGGACCAGGTCAGGGTATTTCAGCGTCTGGACGTCCTTGAAATCGCACTTGCCCACTCCTTGGATATTGTTTTCGTAATACAAGGGATTGAGTGGCCAGCGATGCGAATACTGCGAGCTAAAAAAATCTATCTCCACCACAAGGCCGCGCTCTCCGGCCTTGACAATGTAATCTTTCAGACGCGCGAAAAACTCCGGATTCCATTTGTCCAGGTCATACTTGTTTCCGCCATATACACAACTGGGAACGCTGCTTCGTGCCCAAGGCACGATGGTTCTGGACGGTCTCGGCCCCGCAGTGTTGCCGGGGTAAAACTCGCCCACCGCCTCGAGACACTCGCCCGGCCAGATGCGCGTATAGTTCAGTCCATAAGCCGCCAGCGCATCCAGATAACGGACATAATCGAAGTCCATGTTGATTATCGCGCCGTAATGCTCCGCCGAGGTAATCAAAATCGTGGGCCGTCCGCGAAACAGATAATAATGGGGATTGTCGGGATGGACCTTGATAACGGAATTGCTTCCCGCCGCAGTGGCGGCGCTCTCTGCATCGGCGCCTGCACGGTCCGATAGAGCAGGCGCCTTCATCCCGCCCAGCATCAGCGACATTCCGACGCCGGTATCCCGCAAAAATTTGCGCCGCGAATATCCATCGCTCGGCGCAGCCTTCCTATCAATGGGCTCTTCCATCGCTTCCCTCCCCAGAAAGCTCCGGCTGACCGAGAATCTCCGCCGGCGAGACACACCGCCGCTCCGCCGCGCTCCGATAGGCAGCCTGAACCGCAGCGAAAGTGCGCAGGTACGAGCGTCCATCGGATTCGAACCCTGAGCCATCCTTCAAACAAGTGATGAAATGGGCTTGCGTCGCCCACACGCTGTCGCCCAAGGGGCCTCCTGTGACCTCGTTCTTCCACACCTTGACGTTGTTTCGGTAGAGATCGCCGGTTGCGAGAACCGAGATGACACCCTGCTCTCCTTCAAAAAATGCATCGCCCATGGCAGGTCCATAGGGCTCGAGATCCAGAAAGCGATGCCCGTCCACCCAACCGTGAACCCCATTCTTGTGCGTTAGTACAATGATCGCCTGGTCTTCGGCAACGATGCGCGGATTCCTGCGGCTCGTTTCCGCACACACGGAATCAATCTCGCCGAACAGAAAGCGCGCAGTATCCATATGATGGACAAGAGTCACCTGAATGATGAGCCGGGGTTCTTTACGGAAGTAAGCCTGTTCGGTATAAGGTTCCTCTCCCAATCCATCGCACCTTCGGAACCGAAACCCGTAACCGATCGGGGCGCCAATATCTCCGTTCGCGATCATCCGATGGGCCACGCGGTACCACGGCTGCCAGCGCCAGTTCTCATGGATCATGAGCCGGACCCCGGCGGTCTCCGCAGCGTTGACGAGTTCCACTGCACTTGCCCAGTCCGGCGCAATCGGCTTCTGGCAGATGATCGAAACCTTCTTACCAGCTGCATACTTTACCAGAGGAAGATGGGAAGCCGCGTGGGTGGCGATATCGACGAAATCAAGTTGTTCGCGGTCGAGCAGTTCCTCGCCTGACTTGTAGGCACGCTTTGCGAATCTCTGCGCCCGGTCGAACTGCACGTCGGCCGCAGCAACAATTTCCACGCCGGGTATTCGCAGCCAGGCTTGCCGGTGGTTCTCCGCAAACCAGCCACACCCGATCATGCCACCTTTCATGGTACTTGCCATAGAAACCTCCATTCGAGCGGCGAAGTCCGCGATCTTGTCCTTTCATTGGGCGTTGAGGCCGAATGCCCTGCGAGCACCTTCTCTGCGAAATTCAAGCCAGGGACCACGCTTCTTGCCAAACTCGTTTGGCATTGGCGATCACCAATGACGAAGGCTCGTCGGCAGATTGGGGCTTGACTTCAAAACCAACCCATGGCCGAGTGGGGCTATTCTCGCGCAGGTAACCCACCTTGAATAACGCGCGGATGAACTCAATGACTTGCGGCGTGTCATTCGCTCCTCCCGGCCAACCGAAGCGGGGATGCGAATCCCCATAGCCGGGGGTTTGAGGTCCCAGCACAGCATTGCCTAAATGCACGTGCACGAGGTGATCCTTCAATGTCTCCAGAGCGACCGCGGGCGTCTCGAAAAGGAGCGGCATGTGGCTTTGATCGTAGAGCAAGCCAAAATCGGGGTAATCCTCGCGTATCGCTGCGCAAAATTCCGCCGCCAGCGAACAAGGACCTATCAGGCGTTTTCTGTCAATTGCCCGGTCAAAGGTCTCCAGCACCAGCGTGATGCCCTTGTCCCGCGCATAAGCCGCCGCCTGTTTGACGGATTTGGCAAACGCTTCCAGCGCCCGTGGGCGGTCCTCGTCGCCGGGATCAGCACCGGAAAGAAACCCCACCCGCTTGGCGCCCACCTCAGCGGCTTCATCCACGTTGCGGTAAAGCTGCTCCACCGCCTTCATACGTTCCGCTTCGCAAAGGCTGTTGAGGTTCAGCTTCTGTTGCAATAAGACCGCACCCGCGACGTGACACACCTGAAGGTGGGCCATCTCGATTAATCTTTTCGCCTGGGCGCGGACGGCCGGATCGTTGATGCACCCGATCTCGATTCCGCCAAAGAAAGGGTCCTCGGCAATTTTTGTTATGGTCTCAACGATGGGTCCTTCTCCCCAAGCCGTTGCGGGAAAAGCCATGAAATGAACGATGCTCATTAAACAGTAATTAGTCCAAGGTTTATCCACGAGCTAGGCCTTTTTCCCCTTTCATTATTACTCCTCAACCCTCCGTACCCGCTCTCACCTGGGTCTGATTGTTACCCATTTCTTCGGCTGAACACCCGGGGAAGCTTTCAAGCCCAACTACGTTCTTGATCCAGGCCTCTTCGTTTCGAAAAAGCCCTCCCCGGAATCGGAAGCCGAGGATCGCAATTGAAGGCAGGGAATGTTCGGCTATCGGCAGCCGCCGGTGGAGAGTTGGAAGACTTCTTCGACCTGACCGTTGCGAATTCCGTACATCCGTTCGTGAAGATTCACCGTGGCGTCAGAATACCGGACCCAAATTTCGATCTTATCCCCAATTTGCACCGGAGCCGCATCCGCCTGTAGATCGACGATGACGTGCTCGGCGTTGACTTTGCGGATTGCGAGCCCCTCCCGATCTTTGAAGATAGGGATACCACGTTCGCAACTCAGCGCTTTTACGCCTGAATCGAGCACCAGGTAGTCTTGGGATTTACTGACCACGGTTGCCAACACCGTGAGCGCCAAGTCAAAATCCGTGCAGCATTGACGGTAGTTGGTATCCATAAGCAGGTAGGAGCCCGCCTGGACCTCGGTCACACCGGGATACCGCCCCGACAGCGAATACGTGCCTGTCGCGCTCGCGCTGACGATCTCAACCGGAAACCCAGCCCTTTCCACATGGGCTTTCGTTTCCATCAAGAGACTCATCGCGGCAGCCGCTTTCTGTTCCTTTTCGGGACCGGGCAGATCGCGCGAGACATGGCCCTCGTATCCCATCAGCCCACGGAATCGCAAACCCTTTTCGACGGCCGCACGGACCAGCCGGACGGCAGGCTCTCCGGGTTTCACCCCGCAGCGGTGAAGCCCCACGTCCACATCCACGAGCACGCCCAGTTGTATCCCGGCGTTTCGACCCGCGCGCGCCATATCGCTCGCCACTTTCTCATCATCGACACAGAAAATGATGTCGGCCTGTCGAGCCAATTCGACAACCCGCTTGAACTTCACCGGGTCCACAACTTCATTCGCCAGCAGGATGCTGCGGATCCCGTGTTGAACCAGGCTTTCCGCTTCGCGCAGCGTGGCGCAAGTAATGCCGATGGCCCCCGCTTTCAGTTGCCGATCAGCCAAGGCGAGGCACTTGTGGTTTTTGAAGTGGGGCCGGAGCTTGGCGGGTATGCTGCGAAAAAAGGCCGCCATTCGTTCCAAGTTGGCTTCCATCCGGTCGAGGTCAACCAGAAGGGCCGGGGTCTCAATTTCCTGTTTGGTCACTGCCTGCTATTCCTTTCTTCAGATCTCTCCGGCTTTACGTCTGCCGTCAGTTGTAGAGAGGAAGGCCGTCTACGCCGACGTCGAACACCTCCACCGCGCCAAATTCGTTATCGGTGACGTAAATTCTTTTGTCCCCCGGCAAACCGAAGGCAACATTGGTTGGTTTCAGGCCTCGGGTGGGGATCTGCTCGACCACTTGACCGTTTGAATCCATAATGTTCACGCGGCCTCGGCCGAAAATCGCCACAAACAACCTGCCATCCTGGCTGAAAGCCATCCCGTCCGGCCCCTTGTAGCCGGGGACAGGATCGGGATTGCTCTGCCCAAAATTCTCCCGCGGACCCACTTCTCCCCCGTCTCTCCACGCGTAGCGGTAAACCATGCCCGTCCTCGTTTCGTTGACGTAGAGTTTGCCGTCGGGGCCGAAGGCGATCCCGTTGGTGAAACGCAATCCGCTATCCAGTTTGCTCGCCTCTCCGGTCGCCGGGTCAATGCGGAAAACGCGACCGTCGAGGGGTATCTGCTCAAAGTCGGGCCGGGGCGCGTTGCCGACCTTGTAGTCGTTAACCCTGATGCCCGAATCCGTCATATAAATAGCGCCATCGGGACCGAAACAAAGATCGTTCGGCCATAAGAAGGGTTGGCCGTCGCAGGCACTGGCAACAACCTCGGTTTTGCCTTCCAGCGTCATCCTAAGCAGCACAGACTGTGCGGATTCTGCTACCCAGATATGGCCGTTCTTGTCGACCGCCAGACCATTTGGCCGACCGGTCCTGGCAATCACTTGCTTATCTCGACCGTCCGGACTGATGTGCGTGACAGAGCCCGGTTGCGCCATCTCGACCACTAACCAACTTCCATCAGGCAATACCACTGGGCCTTCAGGAAAGTTCAACCCTGCGGAAAAGATCATTGGATAAGTTCTCCTGCCTTGGTAATCGGACGTCGATGGCAAGGAATGGGTCAAATGTTCAGGTATGGTACCCGCGGGCGTCCATCGGGGGTTCCTGGAAGGATTTTGCACTGCGCCAAGCAATCGCAGTTCTCCTCCCCTCCCGGCGCGCGTAAGTGCCTGCCCCGAGCTAGAACAGGGGTCGCTGGCTCTGCTCTTCAGCGCTCTCCTCTCGTTCTTGAACAACGCCCCCCGCCTTGATCAACCATTCTTCTTTGTTCGCGAGTTTCATCCCCAGCAGCACCAGAAGACCCAGGGTGAGCCAGATCCCTACAATGCAGGGAGTATAGCCGACGGGAGGCGCGGGCCAGGGCCGCAGCGAGCTGTAAGCCACGAAAAACAGGGAAAGCGTACCTACAAGCGGAAAGATCGCGTGGAGAACAAAATTGAATTCGTCCCGCCGCTCCCGGAAGTAGTAAAGGAAAACACCGAGGTTCGCGGCGCTGAAGGTCAGAATCAGGGCGAAGGTGAGCAACGTCCCCATGAATTCGAATTCCATCTCCGGCCCGATCCACCAGCCTAGCCCCAACCCTACGACGAAGGTAAGCAGAATTTGGAGCTTGACTCCGTTAACCGGCGTCTTGTACTTCGGGTGTACTTTTGCCAACGCCCGAGGAAGTGAGCCGGACCGCGCCATGCCGAACCACACGCGTGTTGCCGCGCTGTTGCCGGCGATGGCCGCTGCCAGAACGGAGTTAAGTAAGGCCAGGAGCACCAGCACCCATGCGCCTCCCCAATACTCTCGGGCCAGCACGAACGTAGGGTTTTCCCGCGAGGCGATGAAGCCCGGCAGCCTGTCCACGCCCCACCCCGACAGGAGTCCCCACGAACCGATAACCAGAAAAACTCCCATCACCAAGATCGAAATCAGGATCGATCGAGGCAGATTTTGGCGGGGATTTTCGCTCTCCTCGGCCAGCGGCGCAACCGATTCCCATCCATTGAAGGCAAAGATGGAGAAGATGACCGCCAGGTACAAGCCGCCTCGGCTCGCGGCGCGTGCAGGATTAAAGGCGGCCAAATAGATCCCTCCCGGCCCTGGGCGAAAGAATCCCCAGGCGCCGAGCACCGCGGCAATCGCCACTCCAGCGGCCCCCAGGAGCACCATCCAATTCGCCGAAACCTTGATGCCCCGGTAGGTAATGAACCCTACGAACGATCCCGCTAACAGTAAGAAAAGCCACCAGGGAAAAGTGACGCCATACGCAGCCTTCAGGGCCTGTTCCAGCACGGAGCCGATATACGCCAGGATGAATCCCGCGAGCAGCGGATCATACAAAAAATAGAGCCATGCGGCGAGAAAGCCGACACGGGGGTGAACCGTCCTGCTGATGTAAGTGTAGTAGCCGCCGGCAGAGGGCAAATGTCTCGCCAACTGCATCAGGCAAACACCCAGCACCAGCACAAGGGGAAATGCAATGAGATACGCCAGGGGCGCGACCATACCAGCCTGCGACGCTGTGAACTGAATGGTGAAAAGCAGGGCGGTTGCAGGCGCCATGTGCGTGAGCCCCTGCATCAGCACCCCTGACAATCGTAAGGCCCCGGCGCGCAGTTCCGTCTCCGCAACCATCACCGGACGGTCTGCGCCTGAGCGTGGCGCAATCACCGCGACTCGCTTCTCGTTCGACAATGTTCCTCCTCGCGTTGGGCTTGCGCCTACATCGGGCACCTCGCCACAACTGCGACTATATCAGAAGCTTCGCCGCAACCGCGACGGCAGATCAAAAGGACAGCTTCAAAGCCAGCTAGTGTCCCGAGTCTGAAGTTCGCATCGTAAGTGAACGGTCATCCTGAGCGAGTTTTGGCGCGATTTTGCGCCAAAACGAGCCGAAGGATCTGCGGTTGTAATTTAACGAACTTCGGATTCACCACACTAGATCTGCCGCGAGGGATTCGCTGCGCTAAGTGCTCCCGCGCTCGAAGAGTCGAAGTTCTCCGATTGCTTTCGGTCTCGCATGGAAGATTCCCATAGCCAGAGTCGGGGAAACCGTGCTATAGCATGTTGAGGATTGTTTTACCCGGGAGCCGGGACCTTTTAGTCGGCGCGGCCGCCTGAATCGGACCCCAATTGATAAGTCATCGATGAAGGAACGGCGGCTATGAAGAATCCCCAAGGGGCATAGCAATCCTGGTAATGCCGTAAATTCCCCGCTGAACTACCGGTAGTTTCGGGCTCAGGTCCTCTTCGATGCTTTCACGCATTACGCCCCTGCGAGGTCAAAGATGTCAAACGAGATTCGCAACTATGACGGAAGCATAACTACCTCTCCGCAGCAATTGGTCTACCCCCTAACCGTCGAAGAGATTCAGGCGGTCATGCGGGACTCTGTGCGCTATCCCAGCCCCGTTCGAGCCATGGGAAGTTACCACTCTCTGACTCCCTGCGCTTCTTCCGATGGCACCATCGTTAACATGTCGAAGATGGCTCGGGTGCTCAGCATCGACAGCACGGATCTCACTTTCACCGCCCAGGGTGGCCTGCAGATTATCGAGGCTTCTAGGGTTCTTCGCGAGCACAACCTGCAGTTCATGCTGAACATTGAAATCGGCAACATGACGCTTGGCTCGGCCGCATGCTGCCACACCAAAGACGCTCTGGACGGCATCGAATTCGGCCAGGTCAGTTCTTACGTTACCCAAATCAAGTGGGTTACGCCGGCCGGCGACCTCGCCGAAGCATCCGAAGCGGATAACCTCGACTTGCTGCGGACGATGCGGTCGAGTTATGGCCTTTGCGGCATCGTTTATGAAGTTACTTTTCGCGTAAAGCCCGTTGAGGTCCTTCACTTTACTTACCTGCCTCGTCCGGTGGACGAACTCACACAAGCTGAGGTGGACCATCTTCTGGACACTTCGGAAGGCCTGATTTGCTGGACCGTAGGAAGGACATCAATATTCCAGCAGCGCTATCGAATTGACCATCCCGGAATCCTGTCTTCGCTTATGGCAGCCGGCCGGCGCGAGGCATGGAGCTATACGGGGGCGCATATCGGCCAATTTATCGATCGATTCCTTCGCGATAAGGCTCTTCGCGACGCCGCACAACAGGCCGACTTCGATGTGGCGAAGCTGCTCTACGAGACTCTTCATCTTTTCGGAGGTATCACGCTGCTTGCTCCCGACAAGACCATCGATTACAGCCACACGCCTGACACTGCAAGATATGCCTTTACGTTCTGGGCCTTTCCGCGATCTCAATGGCTGGATACTTTGCGCGCCTATCTCGACTTCGCGGACCGGTACTTCAAAGCTACGGGCTTCCGCTGTAACCTGCCGCTCGGCGCCTACCACATTCACCAGGATGCCAGTTCGCTCCTGTCCTACACCTACGATCGGGAGATAGTCTCGATCGATCCCATTCACGCGAGCACCAACAATACAGCCTGGCACAACTTTCTCCGGCAGTTCAACGAATTCGCCGCTCAGCGCAACGGCATCCCCTTGCTGAACCAGAGTCCGTTTGTTGAGCGAAAGCACGTGGAGGCCGCTTACGGCCAGCGCTGGTTCCAATTCAGCGCGGCGGTTCGAACCGCGGACCCGGGCGGCCGCATGTTGAATCCGTTCTTTGCGGCTCTTTTGTCGCCCTAACGCGGTTCTCCAATTGGTATCGAGCGAAGTCGAGACAGCTAAGTGGCTTTTTCCTCAAGAGAAACCCACCCTGAACGGTACCAGAAACTCCGCATGGAAATTGGAGAACCGCCTTAGAGCCTCTTATGAACCTTGCGCCGGACAACGCTCCGCCTTGGAGCGATTCCATAATAGCTGTACCCTGATAGCCCCAGTGGCGGAACCATGCGGCAGCGTTTTGTGCGGTGATGGATCGTAGCGCTTCGGTGATGGCCTGATCCAGAGCTTCGGCGGTGCGGGCCTTGGCGGCGCGAAGATACTGTTTGAACTTGGCCCAGGCCCATTCGATGGGGTTCAGGTCGGGCGAGTAGGGCGGCAAGTGGAGGATCTCAGCCCCCGCTTTGTTAATGAGTTCTTGCACCCCGTTGACCTTGTGTGCACTCAGTTTGTCCATCACCACCACGTCGCCGGGCTTGAGCGCGGGGCACGGTACTTGCTCGACGTAGGCAAGGAAGATATCGGCGTCGGTGGCCTCTTCGATGGTCATGATTGCAACCATGCCGTTGGGGCTCATGGCGCCCAGAACGGTCAGGATCTTGCAGAGACCTCCGGGCGTGGCTTCGTGGATGCGCCGGCCTCCCAGGCAACGTGCGCGGAGCCTGGTCATCGAGATCGTAACGCCGCTTTCATCAAGGAAGATCAGCTGCTCCGGCGCGACCGCCCGGATCCTGGCGATGAACTCCTCGCGGCGCTTGCGGTTGGCTTCGGTGTCGCGCCCTCTGGCGTGGAGCGACTTTTCTCAGGATGCAGGCCCAGCTTTCGCACCAGGTACCAAACCCGCCCCCGGCTGAGCACCACCGCGGCCTCACGGTGCAGCTTTGCAGATATCTCCGCCAGCGTCAGATCGGGCTGCGCTCTGACCCAGGCGGCGACCTGCTTTTGCGCCTCCACTCCAGCGTGCGGCTTGCGTCCAGGCTGGTGAGGCACACGTTCCGCCTGGCCCGTGCGATTCCGTTGCGCTGAAATCTTCTTGGCCCAACCCAGGCTGACTACAAAACGCTCCGCCAACTCTTCCAGTGTGCCCGCGCCCCGGTCGTAAGCCGACAAGAATTTGCGGCGCAGGTCATCCCCATACGCTCTCGCCATGCTCTGCTCGCCGCGGATAGTCGCCACAAACAGTTTACACTATTTCGGGAAATGCTCTTGCTATTCCGTGCACGGAGCCGATTCCCGCATAGAACGCTCCCTTTGGGGGCAATTTTTGAGTCAGATATTTGGGTAGTGGGTCAGTTTGAAATTGTCGAGCTTGCGCACCGCGTTCGTTTAGCTCACACTTGAGACATGCCGAAACGCTCTGGCAAAGAGCACGATTTCGCGGTCAACGCTTTCCGGGTCGTAGAACAGGCAATCGGGGAGCATATGGACGGCACTCCTCTGGAAGACCCGGATGCCGGAAAGAATCCCGCCGCCGTCGCGCTAGGAAAGCTCGGAGGAGCCAAAGGTGGACACGCACGCGCGCAAAAGCTGTCAAAGAAAAAACTCAAAGCCATCGCAAAGAAAGCTGCGGATATGCGGTGGGCCGCGCGTAGCAAAGGCGAAGTCAATTAGGCGTTGTTCCCGGCGGCGGTGCCTGGGGTGGCGGCTGAGGTGGACGCTGCAATTGTTGTAAGAACTGGATTGGCAACGCCGGGGCTTGCTGACTCTTCATAAACGCCGCCCCTGTATGATTCTCGATAATCTTGAAAGTGGGCGTATTCATCAAAGCGTGACTGTAGCAGTGATGAATCGTCAAGACCAAGTCTTGCAGCTTCTCGTCCTTTTCAAGAGGCGTCACGTTTAGGCCTAACTCCAAGCATTTTGCAATTGGAATGTGCCGTTCGTGAGATTTATGTGTACCTGTGTCGCTCAGGCCCGCGACAACCTTTTGCGCTTTTGCGTCCGCATCGGGGGCACCTTCAAACATCACGTCCCTTAGCTGATCTCCAACGAACTTTTGAGTCCAATCCAGCGCTTGCTGGCACTGCCCCAAAAAGGTGGGATGGTATTGCGAGATTATCCAGCGCCAGACGTTGATAGCATCCGTATCCTTCTTTATTTCATCCAGTGCGCGCTTGAATTCATCTAGGACCCCCTGTGCTGGAATGTCCCTGATTTGTGGATCGATTGGACCTAAGCTAGATTGCTTGCCCATGACGATCTCTCTGGAGGAACAGGCAATCATAGTTCCGGCCGACATTGCGATTTGCGGCACGATCACGCGAATGTCCTTGCCAAACATTAAGTGGAGATAGTTCACCAAGCTCTCAGTGGCCGCAATGCTCCCACCGGGCGTGTGTAGGAACAGGTCTAAACCCTTCGACTTATCCAAACCGTGAACGGTGGTCATAAACCCCGTCATGTCCTCGTCGTTGACACTGAGGAGCTGAATGCCGGGTTTAGATAGGAACCCAGAATAGTAAGCAATTATGTTTCGATTGGTGTACTTGAAGAGGCTGTCCAAGTAACGACGCCGGACGGTGTCAAGGAAGTTGGGGATTCCCTTCTTTCGCTCGTCCTCAAATTCAACTAGAAGTTGGCCCCAATCTGGCAATCACTCTCCTGTGGAACTCACCGGAACGTCCCCGGAAGCAATCGAGGGGACAAACTTTAGCGGCGACGGCTGCGCGAGGCTGTAAGTATCTTCCTCACGCACTAGGAGCGCGTTGCCGTCTCCAAGGAGCTTGCGGTGTGCTTCCATAAGCTCCAGAACGTCCTCTGTCAGAGGCAAAGTTGCGGTATTCGCGTAAACCATTGGCGATTCTCCTGTTTTGCCTTTGCCCGGAACTCTAACATTCATCGGTGGCACCGGCAAGAGCTTTCTTTGAATAATGCATCTTTCGAGGAATTTGTTGCATTCCTCGGCCCGCATCGGCGTATAGCACTTTAAATCTTGCACATCACACTTTAATTGTAGATCAAAATGGTTGACTTTGCCTACACGTTCAAGCATAATGATCATTATGAATCAGCTTGACACAGCGCAAAGAGTCCAAATCATCAAATGCCTTTGCGAAGGAATGAGCATCCGTGGAACCGTCCGGGTCACTGGCGCGGCAAAGAACACCGTAGTCAAACTGCTCACTGAAATCGGGCCCGCTTGTGCCGATCTTCACGACCGAGTGGTACGCGGCATCAAGACAAAGCGCCTGCAATGCGATGAAATCTGGAGTTTCATTGGCGCAAAACAAAAGAACACATCGCCGGAACAGAAAGCCGCAGGGTGGGGTGATGTATGGACGTGGACGGCGATTGACGCTGATTCCAAACTCTGCATCTCGTATCTTGTGGGCGGACGCGACACAGGATGGGCCACGCAGTTCGTATGGGATATCCGCCAGCGCGTTGTTGGCCGTCCGCAGATCACGACTGACGCACATAAGCCCTATCTCTCGGCAATCGAGATTGCCTTTGGCGAGGATGTGGATTATGCAGTGATGCACAAGATTTACGGGGCCTCCGATGAGCCGGAGGCCCGGTACTCGCCTGCTAGATGTATCGGCTGCGATATGAAAACAATTAGCGGCAGTCCCGACCATCAGTACGTGAGTACCTCTTACGCGGAACGGCAAAATCTCACAATGCGCATGTCGATGCGCCGATTCACGCGCCTTACCAACGGGTTTTCCAAGAAGATCGAAAATCATGCGGCTGCGATCTCGCTCTACTTCGCCTACTACAATTTTTGCCGCATCCATTCTGCCCACCGCGTTACGCCAGCAATGGAGGCAGGTATTGCCGATCACGTTTGGTCAATCGATGAACTTGCCGCCTTGGTGGATGAAGCGTATCGTCCAGCAGTGAAGCGCGGACCCTACAAAAAGCAAGCAAAGATTTCAAACTGACCCACTACCGATATTTGACATATCAGCGTCACAGAGTTTAATGTTGTTGACTTGGGAGGCTGCAATCGACACCTATGCTTGGGCTTGTTAACTACGCCAAAGAACCACATTCAGTAGAGCTTCGTGAGCTTCCAGTTCCGGAAATTGGCGAAGACGATGTTTTATTGAAGGTGCAGGCAGCTGCCATCTGCGGCAGCGATCTGCATCAATACGCAGGAAATCAGAGCTGGAAGGTAAATTATCCAGTCGTCCTCGGTCACGAGTTCGCCGGATCTGTCGCCAAACTTGGCAGCCGCGTAAGCGGCTTCAAGGAGGGCGACCGTGTCGTAAGCGAAACAGCTGCGCAGCTGCCGCCGGATTCCCCGTTTATTCGTCGGGGTCTTTACAATCTGGACCCGAAGAGGCTCGGCTTCGGATACGGGGTCAACGGAGCGATGGCGCCCTTTGTTAAAGTTCCAGCGCGGTGTCTTCATCACGTTCCAGCGTCGCTGTCTTTCGAAGAAGTAGCGCTGACAGAGCCGTGTTGCGTGGCCTACAACGCCGTTTGCGTCAATTCACACCCGCGGCCCGGTGACACAGTCGCGGTGATCGGACCGGGCCCGATCGGTTTGCTTTGTGCGGCGATGGCAAAGCTTGCTGGAGCCGGGCAGCTCATCGTAATTGGCATTCCTGCCGATGCCAAACGGCTTGAGATCGCAAAGCAGAATGGCGCAGATACAATTCTTGGCGCGCCAGGCGAGGACGCTGCCGAGTGGGTGAAGAATTTCGGCGACGGCTTTGGGGTCGACTTGGTCATCGACGCTGCAGGTGTATCCGCGTCGCTCAAGCTCGCGCTCGACATTGTTCGTCCATCCGGTCAAATCACCAAGGTGGGATGGGGACCGCAGCCGCTCAACTTTTCGCTCGATCAGCTTGTCCAGAAGGCGGTCACGCTTCAGGGCAGCTTTTCCCACAACTGGCTGGTTTGGGAGAAGGTCCTTTCCCTCTTATCCGCCCGCAAAATCAATCTAGGCCTTATACTCAACCGGATTTCGCCCCTCGCCGAATGGCGTGAGGCCTTTGAGGAGATGCATTCAGGCGCAATCGTCAAAGGAGTACTCAAGCCATAATTCAATCAGCATCTCTCTCAAGTTTGCGATTAACGCCATGTTCAGGGTGGTAATAAACCCAAAGATGAACAATAGCGCAGTCACTTTAATCAACCGACCTGGGTAGTTAGGCGCACTTTGAGCCTACGAGGATGCGGATCGATTTGCCATAAAAGACCAATTTCCCATTTTTCTGAAATGTTGTGCCGGGCTGACGACTTTTCTCGCTTCGTGGAAGCGAAATTCAATCGAGTCGAATCCACTTCTTCCGTCTGTTGTCTTGCCTTTGTCCCGAAATTCAAACAAGAACCGCGCATTCTTCGCGATGAACTCAATTTGAAAAGCAATCCGGCCTCTTCGGAGAAGCTCGCGCTACTCAAGCGCGGTGGGTGCCGGTGGACCGGTATGCTCCACCGTTCGGGGCAGCGTCCAGACCATCCACGCAGCTACCAGCGGAATCACGCCGAAGAGTACAAAAACCGGCCGGAACGAGTAATGATCGACCAACCATCCAGTTACCAGGCTGAAGATCATTCCTCCAATTCCGGAGCCCATACTGGCAAATCCCCAGATTGAGGCGACTGCTCCCTTGGGAAACACATCTCCGGGAACGGCCAGCAGATTTGCCAGCGCGCCGCAATACCCAAAGGTTGCAGTAGAAATCAGAGCAATGCATCCTGCAGCGCTGCTGATTCCTCCCACGAAGATCGCTGGCGTCATCAATGCTGAAAAGATAGCGATTGCAATTCGCCGTGCCGTCGCCGGCCCGGCTCCGGCGCGCGAAAGACCGCTGAAAACGGCGCCTCCGGCAAGATTGCCGAGCGTGGCGGTCAAGAAGGGGATCCATGCGGTCTCCCCGATCTGCCGCATCGAAAATGAGTGAGCGACTTTAAGGTATTGCGGGAACCAGAAGACGTAGAAATACCAAACCGGATCGCTAAAGACCTTCGACAGGGTGAACTGCCAAAGAAACCTTGACCGCAACAGCGCTCTCAGCGGAAGGCGATCCGTCTGGCTGCTTGCACTGCTAGCGTCCGGCTCCCGGTACACTGCAAGCCACCCGGCCAGCCATAAAAACCCCAGCAGACCGATCACAACAAATGCTGTTCTCCACCCGTTCGCGAGCATAATCCAGGCGAGCAATGGAGGAGCAAGAATGGCCCCGATGGATGCGCCGCTGTTGAAGATGCCCGAGGCATAGGAGCGCTCCTCGGGGGGAAACCACTCGGTGATCAACTTCACGCCTGCGGGATAATTGCCTGCCTCTCCAACGCCTAGAAGAAACTGAAAGATGCCGAGGCTCAGAGCGCCCGCGGAGAACGCATTCAGAATCTCCGCACCGGACCAGAACGCGATCGTTAAGCCATAGCCAATCTTGGTTCCCAGCCGATCGAGCAATCTGCCCGAAACACCATTCATGAACGTATAGGCCAGCATGAAGGCGAAGACGATTTGAGAATAGCTAGTGGCCGAGATTCGAAATTGCTGGAGCAGCACCGGCGCCATTACCGAAAGCGTCTGGCGATTGAGGTAGTTGATTACCGTCGCAAGAAATGCGAAACCCAGCATCCACCACTTTCTGCGGGCTTTCGCGATGAGTGCTTGCATCCGTGGTCTCAGTTGACGAATATCGTGAGCCGCGTTGCGGCTCGCCAATTACTGATATACCATAGTTAGGACTGAGTCAGTTGAAAAGGTGCCTGCGGCTGGATGTATGGTCGCCCGTCAGCCCGTTTTTTTGCTTTTGGACTGCTGCCCGCACCACAAGGAGAATTCGTGAAGGCGCTCATTCTCTCTGAATACAAAAAGCTTGACCTCGTAGACATGCCAAAGCCGCAACCCGGTGACGACGACCTGCTCATTCGTGTTCACGCATGTGGCATCTGCGGAAGTGACGTGCATGGATACGATGGGAGCACGGGACGCCGTCTACCGCCCATCGTCATGGGACATGAAGCCGCTGGAATTGTTGAGGCTGTCGGCAGCGCGGTAACCGATTTTCATCCTGGCGACCGCGTTACGTTCGACTCTACCGTCTTCTGTGGCAAGTGTTTCTATTGTCGCCGAGGCTTGGTCAACCTGTGCGATCACCGGGAAGTCATCGGAGTTTCTACACCCGATTTCCGCCGCATGGGGGCATTTGCCGAGTACGTGACCGTTCCCGCGCGTGTCGCGTATTTGCTGCCAGACAACATGCCGTTCGCGCGTGCAGCGCTCATTGAAGCCGTCTCCATTGCGGTTCACGCCATATCTCTTACTCCAATCGCGCTGGACGATACAGTCGTAGTTGTCGGAGCGGGCATGATCGGTCTCCTCACATTGCAGGCTGCATTGCTGGCAGGCGCCGGCAGGGTCTTTGTTTTCGACGTAGACGATACGCGCCTTGAACTTGCGCGCAGCTTGGGCGCAACCGATACGTTCAACTCAAGCAAAGGCAACCCCATTCTCGAAATTCGCAATCTCACTTCGGATCGCGGAGCAGATATCGCGCTGGAGTGCGTTGGCATCTCGCCTACCGTAAATCTTGCCATTGAAGCCGTGCGCAAAGGCGGTGCGGTCACGCTGGTTGGCAATGTTGCGCCCAAAGTGGAAATAGGTCTCCAGTCCACTGTTACGCGTCAGATTCGCTTGCAGGGATCGTGCGCGTCTTCTGGCGAATATCCCGCGTGCATTTCGTTGATCTCGCGTGGTGCGATCCGCGTTGAGCCGCTCCTTTCCGCAGTGGCCCCACTCGATGAGGGAGCGGCGTGGTTCCGCCGTCTCTATGCCCGTGAACCTGGACTGTTGAAGGTCGTACTTCAACCCTGATTTATAATTCGGTTCAACAAATAAACAGAGTTCATCTCGCGGAATCGGCTGTCCTGCCTCAGTTCGTTCCGGAGGGAAAGGGAGATCCAGGCAAATGATTCGGAATAATCGATGCGAAGAGGTAAGGATGGGCGGAAAGAGCGATACCTTGCCAGGTTGGCTTTTGCGGGCGCTGGTGCTGCCTGCGTTGCTGGTTGTGCCCGGGATCGGACTCCATGCCGAGAATTCCGCGGCAGTTGTGTTTACCCAATCCGCGCCGGCCGTTGCAGCCTACGACTTCATTGAAGTCACGGCCAAGGTCGCAGAGCCGGCGGTCAAGAATCCCTTCACGGATGCGTCGATTGCCGGGGACTTTGAACCAGCAGGCTCCACGGAACAAGTCGTGGTGGAGGGATTCTGCGATTCGGCCGATGGCAGTGTTTACCGCATCCGATTCATGCCCTCGAAGAGCGGGTCGTACACCTTCCACGTAACCTTCAAGGCCGGCGCAATGACCCAGACCTACTCCGGCGCGTTCACAGCTCTGGACCAGCACCTGCGCGGCCCCATCCGGGACGATCCGGCCTATCCCTGGCACTTCATCTGGGAAGGCACCGGCGAGCACTACTTCTTCAACGGCACCACCGCGTATTTCCTGGTGGGCTGGCGCGACGACAACGTGATTCAATACAGCATCGATCGCCTTCATCGCCTCAAAGTGAATCGCATGCGCGTGACGATTGCCGGCCGCCAGGAATGGTCGTTCTTGGGCGAACCCGTCATGAATACAAACTACTGGAATGCCAATACCGCAGTCTGGCTGGCGCAGAATGCGGACGATCCCCTGCATCCCGGTTTCGACTACACCCGCTTCAATCTGCCCTATTGGCAGAAGTTCGAGAGAATGCTGAAGTACGCCAGGGATCGCGACATGATCATCTCCCTTGTCATCGACATGAACGATAGCAAAGTCCATCCCGCCGCCGGCAGCGACGATGAGCGGCGCTTCATTCGCTATGCAGTCGACCGTTTCGGAGCCTATTCCAACATCACCTGGGATTTGGGCGACGACCTGGATTATTTCCGTGATGAGAAATGGACGCACGAAACCGGCACGCTGATCGAGCAATGGGATCCGTATCACCATCTTGCAACAAGCCATCCCGTACACACGGTTCACCAGGACCGCGCCTCCAGTTGGTTCGGCTTCACCTCCTACCAGGATTGGTCGCGGAACCAACATGCGTTGATGCTCGAATCCCGCAAGCTACAGGAGAAGGCGGGGCGGATTATCCCGCAGACCAACGAAGAGTACGGTTACGAGGATCATTATCCTTTCTGGGCTGCCCCCGGTTCCGACTCGGCAGATGTGCTGCGCAGGACCGCATGGGATATTTACATGGCCGGCGGCTACCAGACCACCGGAGAGAGCGCTAAGCGTGGAACCAACATCTTGCCCGATACCGGCGGGGGCTGGATGAATGGCCGCGGCGACGATACCCAGACCATGTTTTTGGGGTACGGCCACATTGTGGATTTCTTCACCGGGTTCGAATGGTGGAAGACCAATCCCCACGATGAGCTGGTGGATAACGGAAACTATTGTCTTGCCGAGCCGGGCAAGCTGTATGCGGTCTACCTGCCGCATGGGGGGAAAGTGACCGTCAAGCTGGAGCCCGGAACCTATCGCGCAGAGTTGTTCAATCCGACCAGCGGGCAGCGGTTTCCGCTTGCCGAGGACGCTGTCGGTCCGTCCTGGACCTCGCCCGATCCTCCCGGTAACACGCCCGATCCTTCCACTAGCAACGGATGGCTCGGACAGCAGGATTGGGCGCTTCTGCTGGAAAGACGATGAAGCCCGCGCCCGAAGGGATTGTGTAAGGCAGGCTGCATTTCAGTGACCGGGGGCTTGCGAATCCAGAACGCTGTCGCTGCTATCCTCTGTAATCAACCGCATTGGCGCCATCGCCCTTACGGCCAAACCAGGAGATCCATTTCAGTTGCTCCTGGGGCTGCGCTTCCATCTCGGTGCGGCGTTGTGCTCCGTGGCCAATGGACGCGAAGCGATCGTGGTATTCGGGTTTGCTTTGCGACGTGAGCGCAAGACATCGGCAGAGGGGTACTTGACAGAAGGAGAAACATTGATATATCAAGTATGCGCGCTCGAAATAGACACATCGCTTCAAACTGTAGCGGTGTGCGGTCGCCCGATCGGGTTTGGTCTGAATCTATGCCGAGGGAAACTACTTTGTCAGGAGCGATACTCATGAATCGGAGACAGTTTCTTGCATCAACCGCAGCATTGGCAGCATCCTCCGCCTATCCCGGCCTGGCGCAGGCGCCGGAGCATTCCGGCGGATTTCCAGCCTCGCTGTTGTCGAGGTACGATCCGTATGTCGAGCTTACGCCCGTTCCCGAATATCGCTGGGCTTCGGCGAGTGCCTACGAGGCCTTCCGGGATATGAAATTCGGAATCCGGATTCACTGGGGAATCTACTCGATATGGCATCGCGGCCCCGAGTCCTGGCCGTTCCTTACGATGTCCTTCGAAGATCGTCAGGCCTACAACAACCTTTACAAAACCTGGAATCCTGCTGGCTTCGATGCCGAGGGGTGGATGGATGTTTTCAAGGAAAGCGGCATTAAGATGCTCGCTTTCACCACCAAGCATCACGAAGGCTTCTGCATGTTCGACACCAGGACAAGGGTAAAGAACCGAGCCAACTGGACTGCCGCGGGTGGCCCGAAGATTGAATCCTGCGACCTCGCCTACTCCATCATGGACACTCCATTCCGACGAGATGTGGTGAAGGAGATCTGCGATGCCGCGCATCAGCAGGACATCAAGATCGATTTTTATTTTTCGCATCCCGATTGGTATGACGCGGACTTCAGGCCCTATGTGTGCCACCCGTTCCAGATACCCTCCTCGGCGCAGTGGATGATCCCGGTCGATATACAAATGACGGGTGAAAGATTGGGTAGTCATGCCGTGATCGTTCCCGATCCCACAGACGCGGAAGTACGCCGCATGATGGAGAGACATCGCGCGCAACTGGTGGAACTCATGACCAGGTACGGGAAGATCGACATGATCTGCCTGGACATGTGGCTTGGACCGCGTGTCTGGCCCGAGCTTCGCAAGACCGTGCTGAAGGTGCGCGAACTTCAGCCGGACGTGATGTTGCGGATGCGCGGCATAGGAAACTACGGCGACTACTTCACCCCGGAACGCGTGGTCCCCGGCTCGAACGAAGCCACCGACAAACCGTGGCTCACCATCTATCCGCTGGGCGCCGACTTCTCCTACGATCCCGTTGCCTCGCACTATAAAGGTACGGCGTGGATCGTGCACAACCTCGTCGACACGGTGGCTAAGGGCGGCGGCCTGCAGATCGGTGTCGGTCCCAGCCCTAATGGCGAATTTCATCCCGAGGCGATCCGTCAGATGAAAGGTGCGGGCGCATGGTTGAAGGTGAATGGCGAGGCAATTTACGCCACTCGCCCGCGCCAGGGCACGCTCTGGTCCGAGGGCGAAACGGTCCGCTATACGCGATCGAAGGACTCACGATTCGTCTACGCCATCCTGACTGAATGGCCGGGAACAGAGGTTGTGCTGAAAACAGTGCAGCCTAAGGCTGGGTCGACAGTGACATTATTAGGGTCGCACGCAAGGCTGACATGGACATTCGATTCGGCGCGGGGGACAATTATCACTTTGCCAGAGAACTTGCAGCAACCGAGCAACAGACCATGCGACTATGCATGGGCCCTGAAATTCGAAACGACGGCTATTTAAGTCGATCTTCCCACATGTGGACCGGCAAGCCGCAGCAAGCCGATATTTCCATTTTGAGTCGTAATTCTGAATCCTCCGATCGTCGCAATCGTCAATGTTTATAAGGGTGCGAACGCGATGAAGATGTTCAGGAGGTGAATACCCAATGGGTGAGATACAGAACCGGCCTTTTCAGCTTTCCTTCGATGACTCTCTCAAGGTCGGCTTCCAAGGTTCCCGCGTCACTTCCGACGGCGGCCTGATCCTGGTGCGCGAACTCGACGAGCGGCTCGGCTTCGGCGAATTGATCGCGCAGCATCTGACGGACTCCCGTGGGAAGAATGCGCAACTTGGCTTCGCCGACCTGCTGCGGCAATCAGTCTACAGTCGCCTGGCTGGTTACGAAGACCTCAACGACGCCGAGAGGCTCTCCCAGGACCCAACCTTCCGGCTGATCGGTTCGGAAAAGATCTGGGATCGCGGCGCCGCTCTTACCTCGCGGTTGCAGAGTTTCGAGACCGAGATGCTGGCCCAGGACTCGAACTTTGCCGGGCTGGCGGGCCTCAGCCGGGCATTGATCGCGAAAGCGGAGGCGCTGAATTCAGGGTACCGAACAGTCCTGGACATGGATTCGACGGAGATTCCGGTGTACGGAGAGCAAGAGCAGAGCGCCTACAATGGGCATTTCGGATCGACCTGCTTCCATCCGCTGCTTTTATTCAACCGAGACGGCGATTGTTTGGCGGCAAAGCTGCGGCCCGGCAACCTGCACAGCGCCGAGGGCTGGGAGGAACTCCTGCTGCCCGAGATTGAACGGCAACAGAAGCTGATCAAGGAAGTTGCGTTTCGCGCCGATGCCGCCTTCGCCAAGCCAGAGATTTACGAAGCGCTGGAAAGCCGGGGCGTGAAGTACGCCATCCGTATTCCGGCCAACGAGAACCTGGAGCGGGATGTGGCGGAACTGCTGCTGCGACCGGTGGGGCGTCCCAGTCACAAACCGACCGTGTGGTACAAAGGCTTTCTCTACAAGGCGGCAAGTTGGAATACGGCGCGGCGAGTGCTGGCGAAGGTCGAACATCATGCCGGAGAGTTGTTCCCGCGCATCGGGTTCGTTGTGACGAACCTAACCCTGCCGAGCCGAGCGGTGGTGCGGTTCTACAACAAGCGCGGGACGGCTGAGCAGTGGATTAAGGAAGGCAAGCAGGCGGTAAAGATGACGCGGTTGAGCTGCCATCGATTCCGGTCCAACGAAGTTCGGCTGTGGCTGAGCGTGATCGCATACAACCTGGGCAATCTGTGGCGGCGGCTGGCACTGCCGAAGGGAATCGGAACGTGGTCGCTCACCAGCTTGCAACAGCGGTTGGTGAAGACGGGCGGCCGGTTGGTGAAACATGCCCGCTACTACTGGCTGCTGTTGGCGGAGAGCCATCTGACGCAGCGCCTATTCGGAAGCGTGCTCCGGCGGATGGATGCTTTGCCGCTGCCAGCCGGATAGGCGCGGCAGGGCCGTGAAACCGGTCTGGACAACGGAGGAGGTTGAGGGAGAAGTGTCCTAGAAATCGCTTCGAAATGGGGCAAAGGATGGTTCTTTGGCCCCGGAGGCGGCCCAGATGGGCACGCCCAGATCTTTGGCCTTGGAACGGATGCAAGAAAGATCGCCGGGAAGACAAATGGGGGTATATTGGTTCGCAGCCGGGAGGCAAAATGGAAATCCCGGTTTAAAGGCCCTGGTCGCCTACGTTCGCGATGCGGATTCGAGAAGTTGTGGCTCTGTTGACATCCCTTGTTTGGGTTTGTTGGCGAGGAGATGGTTAGAGGCGGTATAGGTCAAAGGCCAAGCCGAGCAGGAGGGCTTGACGGGATTGGGTATGGATGGTTCTGCCAGGAGCGCGGCCAGAGAGTTTACGTTTCACGGCCGAAAAGACACTCTCGATCAGGGAGCGCAGGGCATACTTTTGGGCGGGGAAATGTTCTCGCATCTGCAGGCGTACCCCGGATGCCCTGCACGTGGAGCGGCGCTTGGCCGGAATGACGCTATCGGCTTTCAGTTGCTGGCGGCAAAAAGTATGGTTGCATTCCGAATCGAACTCGGCGTCGGCCAACACGCAGCCGATCGGTGTGTGCCGGCGCGCTCTGGTTACCAGCGCCGGCAGCGTGGCGCAGTCGTTCCACGGCGCCTGCCGCGCTTGTTGGGCCAGAATCAGCTGCCGCTTCAGGTCGACCACGGCCAGCCACTTCAGCCAGTGCCGCCATGTGCGCTGCGGCTGGCCAAAATGCTCTACCCGGCGGATGAAGTAACTGCTTACCGCACTCTGCGCCAAACCCGTGGCATCGACGCCTACCGTGGCAGGACTTCGCCACCTCCCAGGCATGCGCCGCACAATCTCATCCATCACGCGGGCTACGTCGTCCACGTTCAAGCGCGCCAAGAAGCGGTACAACGTGGTGTAGTCAGGAACGGATTTCAGTGCCAAGGCGGAACGCAACTCCGTGTGCTCGCTGAGTCTCACCTCCGCCTCGCGGAAGGTCCAGTCTTCATACCGCATCAGGCAGAGCACGGCCAGCAACTGCGGTTGCGTAAACACTCGCTTGCTGAATTTGGTCCGCTGCGCGGGCAACACTTTCCGGCTGACGTCGAGCGCCAGCCGGGCAAATCGCACCAGTCCGACTTCGGCCATGCAAGTTTCGCGAAGGCGCCAGAACAGCTTCAGCTTAACGCCGTTTCTGCCGCCTTCTGCACAGACGTATCGAGGATGTCAACAGAGCCAGAAGTTGTCTAAATGGATCGGCATACGCTCATTCGAACCAAGCTAGAAAATTGGCACTGGATCTGTTTGGGCTTTCAGTGCGGGTCTTGCATGCCGGGACTCGAAGGCAGAAGGCGCGAAGCGGAGTTCAGGTCGGGCAGGTCAACATGGATTTCCAACGTTCGAACATCCAAGGAGCGCACATGACACCTATGCAGAATGACAAGAGAATGAGGTCGCGCCTGATCTCTTCCATGCTTTACATCTTCCTCATCGTCTCGTTCTTGGAATCCGCTACGACTCTGTTGCATGCGAATACCCTGCGACCGCCGTCAGTCCCGTTGATAGTTTCGGATCCCTACTTCAGCATCTGGTCGCCGGGCAGTCGCTTGACAGAGACGGACACCACACACTGGACGGGTATGAGCCAGAGCCTCGCTAGTTTGATAAGAATTGACGGCCGCACCTACCGGCTCATGGGTACGCGGCCAACTGATGTTCCGGCACTGCCTCAAATCGACCTCGAAGTAACACCGACACGAAGTATATACAGTTTTGAGGGAGAAGGAATTCGGCTGACCCTGACATTTATGACTCCTATGCTTCCTTCCGATCTCGACGTGTTCTCAAGGCCAGTGACATATCTGACCTGGGCAGTCAATTCGATAGATTCAAAGAAGCATTCGGTTTCCCTGTACTATGACAGCACCGCAGAACTCGTAGTCAATGAGCCTGATGAAATCGTCGTTTGGTCGAGGGAGAAAGTCGATAATTTATATGTAGAAAAGTTCGGCACACAAGCACAACCGATACTTGCTAAGTCTGGGGACGATCTTCGCATCAACTGGGGCTACTTATATGTTGCGGCGATCGATGTAGAAGGTGTCTCCGAGACAGTGACCGAGGCGAGTCGCGCGCAGCAGGAATTTGCCCAGTCCGGCGCGGTAACAGACTCGTACGACACCCGCATGCCGAGGCCGGTAGATGACCATATGCCGGCGGTAGCGATAACGTTTAGTATTTTTGCGGTCGGGGCGGTCCCAATTGAGCGTCATATATTGTTGGCATACGACGAAATCTATTCCGTTGAGTTGCTGCACCGCCGGCTCCGGCCATACTGGAGGAGAAACGGTGACCAGCCAGAGGATCTTCTGCGTAAAGCAGCGGCAGAGTACTCTTCTTTAGAGAAGCGGTGCAAAAGCTTCGATGAATTGGTGCAACAGGATCTTACGAAAGTAGGTGGCGCGAAGTATGCGAGCCTTGGAGCTTTGGCATATAGAGCGGCTCTTGCTGCCAACGGGCTGGCTGCGGATGTTGACGGGCGCCCCCTCTTCTTCACCAAGGAGAATTTTAGTGATGGCAGTATTGCAACGCCCGATGTGATCTATCCGGAATCACCAATCTTGCTGCTTTTTAGCCCGGAACTAATGAGAGCGTCACTCGAGCCAGTATTCCAGTATGCGTCTTCAGGTCACTGGTATTTCCCATTCGCACCGGCCCAACTAGGAACATACCCGCTTGCAAACGGACAAACATATGGGGGTGGGGAGACATCCGAGAAAGATCAGCAGCCGGTGGAAGAGTCTGCGAATATGCTGATCATGACCGCGGCTCTGGCCAAGGTCGGCGATGCGTCGAGCATTACAAACAAGTATTGGACAGTGCTGTCAGGTTGGGCCGAATATGTTAGGAAGAACGGGTTGGATCCAGACAAGCAGCTCTGCACAGACGACTTCGCTGGTCCGATGGCTCACAATGCCAATCTCTCACTCAAGGCCATCGAAGCTCTTGCCGCATACTCTTACCTCAGCGGGCTCAGAGGTGACCAGAAGACCGCTTCGGAATATAGGGACACGGCCGAGGCCTATGCCTCAGAATGGATCAAGATGGCGGGTGATGATGATCACACGCGTCTCGCATTTGATCAGCCAGACACGTGGAGTCAGAAGTACAACCTGGTCTGGGACAGACTGCTCGGCTTCAATCTCTTCCCCCTGGAGGTCGCAAGAAAAGAAGTCGCCTATTACAGGCAGAAGTCGACGCCTTTCGGCTTCCCTCTTGACAGCCGGCATTCCTATACGAAACTGGATTGGGAAACTTGGAGTGCCAGCCTTACAGACTCACCCTCTGACTTCGACGCGCTTATGGAGCCTGTGTATCACTTCGTTGACCGCACGCCAGATCTTATCCCCCTTACTGATTGGTATGACACCACCGATGGAAAAGCCATAACGTGGAAAGATAGTTCCGGCATGGGCAGGGAGATGGGTTTTCACGCTCGTCCCGTTCTCGGGGCCATATTCGTTCGGGTATTGAGCGATCCTCTCATGTGGAAAAAGTGGTCTGGTCAAGGAGCGGTGTCTCAACCGAACGCGCGCTAGGCGCTCTTGAAACTTTGAGGTGAAGTCATGCCGGTCCGCATTGAACCAGTTGCCGAATTTGGACATTCCAACTAAACCCAAACCCGCTGCTTCGCATCAGGGATCCGAGAAGACGGAAACATGGTCGAAATTGAACTGGCGTGAGGCAGCCCATTGGGCTGCGGGTTCAATTTCGGCGCGCGTTGCGTGGTCGTGGTATTTGGCGCCGATCAAGTCGGCGGCCCATATCGTGGTGATGGGCATGGCGCCTGGCCGGTCCACCGGTTTCTCGACCAGCAAGGTCAAGACCCGTTCGCGTGAAGTGATCATGGTTGGCGATACGGCGTCATTCGCACGATGAGCGAATCATAACCGAGACGGCGCTCGTAAGTGGACTCGCGTTCGACGTGATCTTTGGCGTCGAGAATCTTTATGACGGCAATGCCTTCGCACAACTGGCGCAGCAGCGTGCGGGTGAGCAGGCGGGAGTGCATGGCTCCGATGCAGTTGTGAGGCCCGCTGCCGAAGGCAATGTGCGGATTGGTCTTCCTGTCCAGACGCAACTCGTCCGGGTTTTCAAAAACGGAGGCATCGCGGTTGGCTGAGGCCCAGCAGAGAGAAACCAAGTGGTCGGCTTCAACCGGCACGCCTTTTACTTCGGTGGCACGGGGACAAACCCGGCCAATGTGAGTCACCGGCGAGACAAACCGGAAAAATTCTTCCGCCGCGCTGTTCAACCATTCCGGTCTTGCCCGCAACGCGTCCAATGCCTCCGGGTGTCCGCCGAAATAGCCGATGATGGATGCGACCGTCTGGATGACGGTATCGCGTCCACCGGCGAAGACCAGATTGGCAAAGCCCATCATCTCTTCGCGCGTCAAAGGGCGGCCGCGAAACGTCGCCTGCGTCAGCGCGCTAAAAAAATCGTCGCCGGGGTTTTCGGTGCTACGGTCCAACTGCCGCTGAATGTAGCATTCGAGCGCGGCGCCCTTCGCCTGGCCATTGGCGCCGTCGCGGAAGACATGAGTTCCCCAACTGATCCACTCTTGCGCTTCCTGCTCTGGCACGCGCAGCAGATAGGTCAGCGAGCGCGATTGCAGCGGCAGCGCAAACTCCCGCACAATTTCAATGGACGGCCTGCTGGTGGCTTGATGGAGGAGTTCGTTCATGAGCGCCTCCACCTTTTGCACCATCTCCGGCTCCTTGGGCCGGCGGAAAAACGGCTCGACGATCTTCCGGTAGTCGGCGTGGTCCGGCGGATTCGTTTCAATGGGCAATTGACGCACGGATCGCAGGTCTTCCTCCGACGGGATGGGAATGCGGAACGGCGCGTCGTTGCTGAAAGTTTCCCAATCGGCGGCGGCGGCTCGAACGTCGCTGTATCCCAAAATCATGGGAATTTTCCTGCCCTGGAAAATGCCTTCGAGCACACCTTCAGCTTCGCGTTTTTCGCGAAAAGGATCGTTGGCGGGGACATCGTCTTTATCCATGGCAATTCATTTCAGGCAGGCACTGGGTCGGCGAAAACGCCTGCCCAGGGTTCCTGTTTTCCGGGGCTTTCCATCAAACCATCATTTCCACGGCATGCTTCGGTCGCCGCCAATTCCCATGCGCCAACTTCCATCAGAACGCCCTTCCAGCCGTTCTCGAACTCGATCAGCCTGACACATTTCAGCGTTGAGTGCAAGCGTTGCCGGTTGTACTAGGTTGTATCGACATATAGGGGTGTGCGGCGCTGGGAGCCGATTTTTTCGGGTTCTAGGAGAGAGGAGCGACGCATACCGGGTGTCTGCTAGCGACGAACGACAACGAAACCGGGAAAATCGGCCCCAGCCCTGCAGGTTGCGGCGAAAACCCGCTCATACTTCGTTGTCGTCCTAGGCGGTGGACCCGCCACAGCCGTCGTCCTCCGCCTCGCCTGAGCAGGTTTTCGCTACGCAACGCCACATATCCCTATATGTCGATACAACCTAGAGCAGCCAGCCAACCGTCTCGTCCTTGGCAAACGACTCCATCTGCTCGACCATACTCCTTGCGCCGGCGGTAATAGGTCTGTTCAGTGACTCCGGCTTCCCGGCAGGCCGCCTGGTGCGTCTTACCGTTCGCAATCGCCACTTCAATCTGTCGCAGCAGGTTCACGATCTGCTCCGAGCTGTACTTCTTGGCTTTGCCCATCCCATGCTCCTTCCATACCAGTTTGTCTGATAACAACTGAACAGATTTCTCTGGGCAGACCACCTGGGCTTCCTCACTTGGGAGAATCAACGTAGGACTTTGCAAGGCGGCTTGCAGTTGCAGGGCGGAGCGCAGCTCCGTATGTTCACGCAAACGAACCTCGGCCTCACGAAAGGTCCAATCTTCAAAGCGCATCAGGCAAAGCACGGCCAGCAGTTGCGGCTGAACAAACTGCCGCTTGCTGAACTTGGTCCGGTGCGCGGGCAAAACCGCCTGGCCGGCTTCCAGCGCCAGCGCGCAAATCGCACCAGTCCGATCTCGGCCATGCGGGGCTCGCGAAGGCCCCAGGGCAACTTCAGGTTAACTTGGTTTCTGCCGCCTTCCGCACCGACGTATCGAGCATGTCGACAGAGCCAAATACGCTGTAGAATGCGAATACGCTCGATCGCTCGGATTCGTTGCTACCGCGCCCGCGCCCTTTTCATCGGCGCGCCGCGGCGTGGTGTCGGCTGCGCCCTCGCTTTCCAGCGCGAATGCGGGAACACGCGTTGCGAATTTTGCGCCAATTGCGCACCGTACTTTGGTTGCATCGGTTCTACCGAATTTGGGTATGGCCAGGAAGCGCCGTGCCGCATACGATCTGAGCTATGGCGGCATCTCCATCGGGTGTCATGTTCAATTTGGGAAAAAGCAATCGCAAACGGGAATTGTGGCAGTTCCCGGGGAGGTCATGGAATTGAATCTCTACCAAAACGCGGACCCCGACGCGCAGCGGGAGGTTCTCGACCGCCTGCCGGCTCTGGTGTTTCTGGAAAGGGCAGGGAAGATTGTTTTTGCCAATACGGAAGCCCGCCAGTTGCTGGGTCTGACCGAGGGAGAGTGGACTTCCCGCCCGGTCGAGGATGTTCTGCGGGGACTTTTCCCCGGCACGGCAGAGCCGCAAACACTGTTGACCGGCGCCGGGCGCGGCAGCCCTTTTAATGCCACTCTTCCCGGCAAGAACGGTCGGCTGATTCCCGTGGAAGGCGCCTACAGCATTCTGAACCCCGAGATGCACGAGGCCGTGATTGTGGCCCATCCCAGCGAGCGGGAGCCCGCTCCCAAATCGCGGGTGATGGAAGACGTGCTGGCCAGCCTCCCCGAGGCCGTCGCCATCGAGCACGAAAACCATGTGTTGTACACCAATCCGGCGTTTACACGCATGTTTGGCTACACCGCTGAGGAGGCCAGCGGCGGCAGCCTGCGCGAATTGATCGTGCCGGAGACGCGATTCAACGAAAATGCGGCGCTGCTCAAAGCCGTCGACGACCATGGCTTCGCGATGGTGGAGACGGTGCGCGTCAATAAGGCCGGAGAGCTCGTGGACGTAAGTCTGCAAATCGCTCCGCTGCTCGTGGGCGGGGCCAAGGCGGGATACGTATTCACCTTTCGCGATATCGGCGAGCACAAGCAAACAGAAAGACAGCTGGAGCACGACGCCATGCACGACGTGCTCACCGGTTTGCCCAACCGGGCGCTGTTTCTTGACCGGGTCAACCTGTCGCTCAGCCGGCGTCTGCGCAATCCCAACCATGGTACCGGCATAATCTATCTGGATCTTGACCGTTTTAAGGAAATCAACGACGGGCTCGGTCACGCCGCGGGCGATGCCCTGCTGGTGGCCGTTGCCGGACGGCTGCGTACGTCGCTGCGTCCCCAGGACTCGGCGGCGCGGCTGGGAGGGGACGAGTTTGCCGTCTTAGTGGAGAACATTCTCACCGCATACGACCTCGAGATTGTGGCTGGCCGCATCATGCAGGAGATGGAGCGGCCATTCGACATCTTTGGGCACGTTGTTCGCGCCGGGGCCAGCATTGGCGCGGCCATGGCCGGGCCGGACCACACTACATCCGACCTGCTGGTCCGCGACGCCGACTTGGCCATGTACCGCGCCAAACAGGCGGGCGGCAGCCGGTACGAAATCTTCGACAAACATCTCGAGGTCAGCGTCACCAGCCAGCAGGAGCGGGAACGCGAATTCCGATCCGCGGTGGACAAGCGGCAATTCGTCTTCCGGTATCAGCCCATCTACCGCCTCGCCAACGGCAGGCTGGAGGGATTCGAGTCCTTGCTGAGCCTGCACCGTGCAGACGGGTCGGTTGACAGTTTTCACGACCTGCTGTCCGTAACCGAGGACAGCGGTCTTTCCATCTTGCTGGGGCGTGAGATGCTCGACGCCGTGTGCGCGCAATTGCGTAGTTGCAGCGAGCGTTTTCCAGAGCAGGGGCTGATGCTGACCGCCAACCTGACGCGGAGCCAACTCTATCATCCTGATCTGATCGCGCAACTGATGAAGGCTCTTGCGGCCAGTGGCGCCGACCCCTCGCGGCTCCTGTTTGAAGCGCCCGAGAACGCATTCAACGAGAACCCTGACGGGGCCGTCGCCATTCTGCAACGTTTGGCAGATTGGCAAGTGCGCGTGGCCGTGGACGATTTCGGCAGCAACCTCGCGCCCTTGAATTACTTGGTGCACCTTCCTATCGGCATGGTGAAACTGGCCCCAAGGCTGACTGCGGCCGCGCTCTCGCCGGGCCGGCAACAGGCCGTGCTCGAGTCGCTGATTCGCCTCGGCAACACGCTAGGTGTCGAGATCGTCACCCAGGGAATCGAGACAACGCAACAGCTCGCGGCGCTCGCCCACATGGGCTGCGCTTTGGGCCAGGGACCGCTGTTTTCGCCCGCTTTGGATGCGGCGCAGGCGCTCGAACTTGCGGAGACGGGCTACTGGGCACTCGCGCCGGGAACCTGACTTCGGCCGGGCCATCGTCCTGGATCGGCTTGACCTTCGGTGTAGCATGAAATCCATGACGCCCCAAAAGCCTCCGCGCAGTACGACCAAACCAGGAGCAGCCGCGCGCGAGCCTGAATCGGCCGCCAGACCAGGCAAGGAACTGATTATCGTCACTGGAATCTCCGGCGCGGGCAAAGCTTCCGCGCTCAAGGCCTTTGAAGATCTGGGGTATCACTGCGTCGACAATCTGCCGCTCGAATTGCTGCCCCATTTTGCCGGCCTCGTCAGCAAGTCCGCCGAAGTGGAACGGGCCGCAATCGTCGTGGACGTCCGCGAGGGGGCGACCCTCGACCGCCTGCCCGAAATCCTGAAGAGCATCAAGAAGCTGCTGCGCACGCGAGTGATTTACCTTGACGCCCAGGATGCGGTGCTGGTCCGGCGCTACTCCGAAACGCGCCGCCCGCACCCGCTCGGCCAGTCAGACACGGTCTGGCGCTCAATCGTCGAGGAGCGGCAACTGCTCGATCCCATCCGCAACGTCGCCGATACGCTCATCGACACCTCGGACTTCAACGTACACGAGCTGCGCACCGACATTCTGACCCGTTTCGGCCGTGAAAAAGAAACCAAGCGCCTGCTGGTTTCCTGCCTGAGCTTCGGCTTCAAGAATGGCGTGCCGTTGGACGCGGACATGGTCTTTGATGTGCGGTTCCTGCCCAATCCGCATTTTGTGCCGGAGTTTCGCAAGAAAACCGGGCTCGATCCCAAGGTCGCCGCCTACGTGCGCGGATTCCCGCAGACAAGGGAGTTTCTCGATCGTGTGACAAAGCTCATGCTTTACCTGCTCCCGCACTACGTGGAAGAAGGCAAGAGCTACCTGACCGTGGCTTTCGGCTGTACCGGCGGCCAGCACCGTAGCGTGATGATGGCCGAAGAGATCGGTAAGCGGCTCGAGAAGGCCGGCTACCAGGTGAAAGCGCTGCACCGCGACATCGTGCGGTAAAGGTATTCGCAGGCGGGACAGTGTCCCAATAACCTGCTTTGTAACAGGGCACGACTTCAGTCGTGGCGAAATATGCCCCAAAAAGGAGGGGTTTTGACCCCTGCGGCGCGACGGCAACACGAGTTGGCTCGCTTTTGAAAGACGCTGTCAGCACCGCGAATCAGCACATCAGCGAGCGCCAAGACCGTCAAGCCAGGGCGCGAGCGCATCCTTGTATTGCTTGTCAATGTCGGTTGAAGGGGCCAGCCGGACCAACATCTTGCGCGCCGCAACCCTCTTATAGGTCTCTGACTCCTGGCGCGAGCCGGCCAACCCTGCTGAATGAACGATCTCAAACCACAATGACGGAATGTGCAACGCCGAAGCTGGCTTGTCCAAATCGTAGCGGTCGCGAAAGAGCAGATGAGCAGGAACCAGGCGGGCCCGCGGATCGTTGAAGATCGCGTCCGCGGGAATCTCAATCGGCGAGTCCAAAATTACTCCGGCCAGCTCCGGATGCGCAGCGGCAACTTCGAGGGCCAGGTTGGCGCCCAGGCCCGCGCCATCGAGCACAATCGTGCCGGAATAGATGTGCCGTGTCCCTGTCAGATATTGCAGCGACCACTCGGCATCCTGACGCCAATGCGCCTCGCTAGGCCGAACGAATTGGCTTTGCCCATAACCGCGGAAGTCGAAGGCCAGCACATTCACGCCCACTGTGTGCAGCCGGGCGAGCGCGTCCACCGTGTCTCCCAGGTTGCCGTCCTGGCCGTGCAAATAAAGCGCCGTGATGTGGCTGAAAGAGGCTCCGGGCGCAGCGGGAACCCACCAGCCCTTCAGCCGCGGCACGCCTGTGTCCGTTGTAGCGAATCCAACAGAATCGAAGGCCAGTCCCGCGCTGGCCGGGGTGCGCGCCACTGCCGCCGCCGGATGATAGAGCAACTGCCAGCTTCCCTGCCAGAAAAGCAGGCACAATGCGAACCAGACGCAGAGGCCCGCGGCCGCGATCGTCAGGGGCACCGCGCCAAGAAGCCAATGTCCCGAGACCTGGGCCGGCCCTGACACGCGGGCCGGTTGTGACCGTGGGTGTGCTCCTCCGCCTGCCTCCTTTACGGCCGGCGCGGTCCCGCGCGACACATTGTGCAGCCGTGTTTTCTCGCGCGACATGATTGCAGCTTGCCGATCTTCCGCTCCAAAGTGCGGAATCAATTCCATCCTAACCGCAACGGGTGAGCAAACCACGCCCGGCTCCCCGGTGTATATTTCTCCTTGGTGTTAACGATTTCATCTACGGGAAGAGATCAATATGGCGACAGGAATTCATGAAACAAAGAAGCCGGCAGCGAATGAAGTTCTGCTGGTGACCAGCGGCGATCTGCGCCTCTCGGCGAATCAGGTGTGTTGGCCCGCACAGCGGGACATGGAAGAAAAGCTAACGGCGGCGTTCGCGCGAAATGGCTGCAAGCTCGTCCGCGCCCATGCTTACAACGAAAGAGAGAAACACGGCTTCATCTCTTCGCAGCGCATGGGTATGGATGTGTTCATGAAGATTCATCCCCAGGCCCGGCTCGTCTTTGCCACAGCGGCGTGGCAATACAGTCATCACGTTCTGGCCGGCCTGCGCAGCCACCAGGGGCCGATTCTGACAGTGGCCAACTGGTCGGGACAATGGCCGGGCCTCGTTGGGCTGCTCAATCTGAACGGCTCGCTGGTGAAGGCCGGCAAGCCATTCTCGTCGATCTGGAGCAAAGACTTTACCGACGCCTACTTCCAGCGGGCGCTGGACGAATGGCTGCGCGACGGTAGAATCACGCACGATCTTTCGCATGTCCATGCGCTCGACAAAAGCAAGTTGCCCGCCGCGAGCGCGCAATTGGGCGCGCAGCTTGCTTCCGATCTCAAGCATCGCAAGGCCATCATGGGAATCTTCGATGAAGGCTGCATGGGCATGTACAACGCCATCATCGATGACGAGTTGTTGAATCCCGCCGGAATCTACAAGGAGCGGTTGAGCCAGTCGGCCTTGGTGGCCAAAATGCGCACGGTGAGCGATAGCGAAGCTCAGGCAGTTTATCAGTGGCTGGTTGCGAAAGGCGTCAAATTTGCGTTTGGCAAGGATGCCGCGACGGAGCTGACGCTCGATCAGGTGCTCGGCCAGTGCAAGATGTACATCGCGGCCGTCCGCATCGCGCATGAGTTCGGCTGCGACGCCATCGGCATCCAGTATCAGCAGGGACTGAAAGACATGGTGCCCGCGTCGGACCTCGCCGAAGGAATGCTGAACAACTCGGATCGCCCGCCGGTCTTTGCCGAGGGCACAAAGGAAGAGCTCTACGCCGGTGGACCGCTCCCGCACTTTAACGAAGTGGACGAGTGCGCCGGCGTCGATGCGCTCATTACCAATAAGTGCTGGAAGGCGCTCGGCCTCGACTCCTCAACCACCCTGCACGATGTGCGCTGGGGCGAGCACTACAAGGGCGACGGACTCGACGCGTTTGTCTGGCTGCTGCAAATCTCCGGCGCGGCGCCGGCCAGTCACTATGCGGGCGGTTATGCGGGCGCCAGCTCCGAGCGCCAGCCGGCCATGTATTTCCCGCTCGGCGGAGGGTCGCTGAAAGGCGTGGGCAAGCCCGGCGAGATCGTCTGGAGCCGCGTCTTTGTCGAGGGCGGCGCGCTGCACGCCGACCTGGGCCGAGGTTCGGTGGTCAGCCTGCCCGCTGCCGAAACCGAACGCCGCTGGCGCGAGACCACAATGCAATGGCCGATTGTACACGCGGTCCTGCACGGCGTCAGCCAGAATCAATTGATGGCCCGGCACCGCGCCAACCACGTGAATGTGGCCTATGCGCCGTCGACTGAAGTCGCCGACAAAGCCCTCGCCACCAAGGCAGCCATGTTCGCGGAGCTTGGCGTGCGCGTCCATCTTTGCGGTATCACGAAGTAAAGCCTCCGGCTCTCGGCTTTTGGCCCTTAGCCTGCCCGTGCGCTGATTGCTGAAATATTGCAGGCTAACGCGGTTCTCCAATTGGTGTAGAGCGAAGCCACAAGAGCTAAGTGGCTTTTTCCTCAAGAAAAAGCCACCTTGGAATAGATCGGAAACGCCACATAGGAATTGGAGAACCGCCTTAAAAGCTAGGAGCTAGGTTTTTGACCGCATGAATTCGTGCCAGTGTTCGGTGCCCATCAAGGTCCCGATTTTGGGACCTGGGATAGCACCAACCTAAAGTACCTCTTTACGTGGTCAGAAACCTGTAGCATTTTTCGAAATGGTGTAGACCGAAACCAACACACTCAAGTCGACGTGACCCAAAGGAGCGGCGACCTTGCACGATGTCAAAAAGACCACAGTATTTCGAAAAATGCCGTAGAGGCTCGGAGCTGCCTTCACGACTGAATCTGTTCCGCCGCCATCTCTCTCGCCGCCGGAATGATCCCCATCTCCTCGTAGATCGGCCGCACTACGCCCCGCAGCGCCGGCAGCCGCGTGAAGAACCAGGCCGCGCCCAGCGCCACCACCAGTCCGTTGATAATCACCGTCCATTGCGCACCGGAAAGCGCCGTTCCCGCAACAATCCAGATCGGTGTCGTAGGGATGGCCTGCGCCATGGTTCCAGCCAGCAGGCTGCCGAATGGCGCCATCCCCACAAACGCCATGGTGTAGTAGCTCATTACGCGGCCGCGCTTGTCTTCGCTCACCAGCGTCTGGATGATCGTATTGCTCGCCGCCATGCCCTGCATCATCCCCATGCCCGCCACCAGAACCATCAGCATCGACAACCAGAAGACATGCGACAGCCCAAAGCCGATCAGACCCAATCCGAATACGGCCGCGGCCAGCGGAATCATGCGGATCAGTCCGCGCACGCTTTTGCGCGCCGCCAGCGACACCGCGGAGACCAGCGCGCCCACGCCCATGGCGCCCATCAGGAATCCCAGCGTGTGCGGGCCGCCGTGCAGCACCCTGGCCGCAAAGATCGGCATCAGCACTACAAACGGCATGCCCATCAGGCTGACAACGGCAAACAGTGTGAGAATGGTGCGGATGGGAAGGAATCCTGAAACATAGCTCCAGCCTTCCTTCAACTCATGGAAGGTCGACGTTGCTGCGCGCCTCGCGGCGGGAACATTCAGGCGCATCATCAGCAGTGAGGCGATCACGGCCAGATAACTGATGCCATCGATGAGGAAGCACCAGCCCTCATTGGAGGCCGCAATCACCAGCCCGGCCAGCGAAGGACCGATCAGCCGTGCGATGTTGACCATCGATGAATTGATGGCGATGGCGTTGCCCAGGTCGGCGCGGTCCTCGACCATTTGAACCATAAACGCTTGGCGTCCCGGCATATCGAAGGCGTTGATGAGGCCCTGCATCACGGCCAAAGCCAGAATCAGGGGGACGGTGATGTGGCCTGAGAGCGTAAGAGCCGCCAGCGCAAACGACTGCATCATGGCCAGCGTCTGCGTCCACACCAGCACCCGCCTGCGGTCGAGCCGGTCGACCCAAACCCCGGCGAAGGGCGCAATGAGAAACGTGGGAATCTGGCCTGCGAAGCCCACCGTGCCCAGCAGTAGCGCCGACTTCGTCAGCCGGTACACCAGCCACGCCGTCGCAATGCGCGTCATCCACGTGCCGATCAGCGAGATGCTCTGCCCGCCGAAAAAGAGCCGGAAGTTGCGATGCCGCAAAGCACGCCATGCATGCGACGCGCCACTCGACACGCGCGGTTTGACGCCGGCGGGCGGGTCGAAAGGTACGGGGGGCGGCGCTTCCCGAGTGTCAGCCAAGATCGATTCCTAATCGGGGTCCTTTCAGCTTCTTCCAGGTCAACAGCAGCGTCTGCTCCCCTTACTTTAACTGGCTTGGGTAGACATTGGGAGTGAAGTGCAGCGGCCTGACTAAGGTTTGTCGAAGAGCAGCGGAGGTTTGGATTGGGAACCAGCAGATAGCCGATCCTTTCGGGCCTTCCAAGCGCGGCTCGGAGAGCGATGAAGGTCTTGCACCGCAATAAGGTGGTAGGAAGAAACAAAAAAAGTCCGCGGCCACGCTTTCCAATGGTATACTCGCGTTCCATACGCTTCCCCGCGTGGAAAAACCCAAACCTGGCTGATGAACCCCGCGTCGTGGCGTTTTCCCCCAGAGGCCTTGAAAGCGCAGCACGGTTCGTTGCGGTTCGTGCGATCGGATCTGGCTTCCACCGGTCCTTGAACCGGAGTCGCTCCGTGCCGGCAGGACCATTCGATGAGGTCATTTCCAAATGCGGGTCCAGTCGTTTCGCCGCTAGTCGGCAGAAGTGGGCGCCGAAGAGGAAAGCCGGCGCCGCAATAAGAATCTCCCAGGAATTTCTCAGCAGCAAGGAGAGGAACATGATCACCAGCCTCGAAGACACTTCGCCTCTTCACATCGGAGCAACGCGGTTTTTCACAAGCAACAGGCGCTTGGCACGGACTCTGCTGGCTGTGGTGTTGATGATGACCTCGGCCGGGGTCCGGGGGCAGAAGCCAGCCCCTGAGCCGAAACCAACCGAGGGATTCTCGCTTCCCGACGGCACCACGATCACAGTGAACCCGAATAATGGCGAGATTGTCGTCCAGTTGCCGAAGACGGACACCACCGCGACCGTCAACACCAAGGACGGTGAAACGACCGCCAAAGACAATCAGACCCAGCAGCCGCTTCCCAAGAACCCGTCGCCCAAACCACCGGCCGGCAATCCGGCTAAGCCGCCCAAGCCGGCTGGCGGCATCGGAGGCAATGGAGGCAAAGGTGGGGGAAGCGTCGTCGCGACTCCCAATCCCGACGGTTCGATCACGGTGACGGTCACCAACGGAGGCCAGACCGAGACCTTTACCGTGAAGCCGGAAACAAATCCTCAAACCGGGCAGACCACAACCACGGTGACCACTCCCTCCGATCCGCAGGCGAGCGCATCTGTCACCAACGACAAGAACGGCAACACCACCGGCGCCAAGGCGAATGCGGGCGGAGGGCAAGGATTCGTCGTCGTGCCTACGGGAACCCCTGGAGTGAGTCAGATTAACTACGTGGATGCGAACGGCAATGTGACCTCAGGCCCCACCTACGATAACGAGACTCAAACGGTGGACTGGGTGAACGGAATTCCTCACGTAAGGGCAAAGACTCCGGCAGAAATTGCGGCAGACAAAAAGAAGAAAGCCGCGGAAGAAAAAAAGAAAGCGGAAGCTGAAGCCGGCGCCGCTGGAACCGAGGGCACGGGCAACGAAGCTGGATCGGGGACAACTCCGGGCCCGACTCCGCCCGCAACTCCCCCTGCAACTCCGCCGTCCGGTTCTTCCCATCACGGCGGTAGGCAAGCTACAGGAACCGGAAACCCGCCGAATCCTCCCTCCGAAACGCCGAATCCTGCCTCGGGAGGGAGCAGCATGAATGCGCCCCAGGCGCTGCCCCCGGGTGCGATTTTTTGCTCGGCCCCAGTCACCTCCGGCCAGTCGATTCAAGCCCAGCAGCCAGGCTACGCCGTGTTGGCGTCGGCTGGAGTCCAAAGCGTGAAGCGCGTGAATCCGGGGGATATTCTGAGTGTGAGCAACCTGGTTTCGATGGTCTTTGATACCGGAGTCGGGATGATCATCAATCACCTGACGCAGCCCGCGGCACAGCCCGCGCCGCCGGTTACGGCCACGGTCGGTTCAACGCCGATCGCGGGATCGGATCAAACCAGCCCGCTTCCCGTGAATGGCGGGAAGGCGACGGTGTATGTGGCATCGAGCCAGCCGTTCGAGACGCCGGCCATCGCCACCGATACGGTCACGCGGACGCCGGACAAGACCTATGCCACGGTGCTGAATTCGAGCGGCGAGAAAGTTGGTCAACTCGACGATTACGTCTCGCTCCCGGCCAACAGCAGCAGTTGGACCATCAAAACCGAAGATGCCAACGGCGCAACATTGGAACAGGCGTCGGTTGCCGGAGGAGAGTTGGATGGAACTCCGACGGCGGTGTTCAACAAGCCATCGTACAAGGCAGGAGAATCGGGC
The DNA here is from genome assembly GCA_963844905.1 of uncultured Acidobacteriaceae bacterium. Lineage (GTDB taxonomy): Bacteria > Acidobacteriota > Terriglobia > Terriglobales > Acidobacteriaceae > Telmatobacter. The sequence continues at coordinate 146,681 of CAWJQD010000001.1, forward strand.
GTGTTGGAACTGGGGAACTTCGACAATTACCAGAAGATGGCCGCATTGACGCGATTCGGAGGAGCCGACAACCTGACCAAAGAACCGATTCGCCTGATTCCGATCTCGGATGTATCGGGTATGCCGGCGCAGGTGCCGTATGGCACGGCGAAGGTACCCTTCGTGGCGGGGAGTCCCGGCGAGGCGGAGGTTGCGGTGTACTTTCCGCAGGCGGTGCCGCCGCAGCCGGTGGCAAATCCCGGCAATTCCGACCTCATGAAGCAAGCCGACACGCAGTTCGAAGATTGGAAGGACGAGTTTGGCGCAACAGCGGGAGCGGGAACAACGGAAAGCGTCCCTTCTCCCTGACTTCTAGAACTGGTTGCCTAAATGGCTTTGTGAAAGGGCACGGCCGGGGCACCGGGCGACCCCTGGGCCGGGTCGGGGGGCCGCAAAAGGCTCACAAAACGCCGGGCTTTAGCCCCTGGGGGATGTTTTTTAGCGAGCTCGGGGTATTTATGCAACCAGCTCTAGCCTACGCGCTCGATCATCACGGACTCCAGCACCACGGGCTTGTGCGGCTTATCCTGCGCGTTGCGCGCAGCTTTGGAAATGGCGACGACGATGTCCTGCCCCTCCACTACCTCGCCGAAGATGGTGTGATTGCCGGTGAGCCACGGCGTGGCCGCCACAGTGAGGAAGAACTGGCTGCCATTGGTATTCGGCCCGGCGTTGGCCATGGCCAGCTTTCCCGGCTTGTCGAACTTGTGCGGCGAGCCCTTGGTCTCATCCTGAAAGCGGTAGCCCGGCCCGCCCATGCCGCTGCCCGCCGGATCGCCGCCCTGAATCATGAAGTCGGGAATCACGCGATGGAAGATCGTGCCGTCGTAGAGTCTGTCCTTTGACTTGGCGCGCGTGGTGGGATGCGTCCACTCCTTCGCGCCTTCGGCCAGCTCGATGAAGTTTTTGACGGTGATGGGCGCCTCGGTTTCGAAAAGGCGGACCGTAATCTTGCCTTCCGTGGTCGTGAAGACGGCATAGGTTCCTGCTGCTAATGCCATGAATTCTCCTAAAGAAGCCATCAGCATTCAGCTGTCAGCTCTCAGTTTGTGTTTGTCGACGTTTGCAACTATCAGCTCATGACCGAACGTTTAGCCGAAACCCGATCGGTGGCAGCTGTCTCACGCTAATGTCCAGCGTTTCAACCGCCCAACATAAAGATGATGTTGATCGTCGTTCCGACCTCGACTGGCTCGTCGTTCAACAGGTACGGCTTGTAACGCCATTGCCTGACCGCGTCGAGTGCAGCCTGCCGCAGCATCTCTGGCCCGCTCACCACAGTAAGCTCCTTGATCGTGCCATCGGTGCCGATGACTGCCTTGAGGACGACCGTACCTTGGACATGAGCTTTTTTGGCGTCAACCGGATAGACCGGCGGGGTTTTGTAAATGAGAAAACGAACCGCCGTCCCAGCGTTAATGCTAATCCGTTTGGGCGCTGCTCCGGGCGCTACTGTTTCCGACGGAGGTGGTGGTGGCGGCGGTGGCTGTTCGGAGGATACGTGCACGACATGAACAATCGTCACCTTCTCCAGAACAACCGGTGTCAGCGGCTTGTCGTTGCTGTCGCGCGGCACGCGGGCGATGGTCTTCACCACGGCCACGCTGGCGTCGTCGCACTGGCCAAAGAGCGTGTAGTGCTGGTCGCCTGAGTCGTACGCCTGCTCGGTGATAAAGAACTGGCTGCCATTCGTGTTCGGTCCGCTGTTGGCCATCGCCAGCCGCCCCGGCCGGTCGAAGTTCAGTCCAGGATCGAACTCGTCATTGAAGCTGTAGCCAGGCCCGCCCATCCCCGTGCCCGTCGGATCGCCGCCCTGAATCATGAACTCCGGAATCACGCGATGGAATATGGTCCCATCGTAGTACCGCTTGTGGTGCTCGACCTTCTTCGTCGTGGGATCAGTCCAGTCTTTCGTGCCCTCGGCCAGCCCAATAAAATTGGCCACGGCATTGGGCGCCTGTCTCTGGTAGAACTGGCACGTGATGCGGCCCATCGACGTGTCCATCACCACAAACGGCCCATTGGGGACGGTTGTTGCTTCGGCAGTCGCCTGTGGCGCCTCGGGAATCTCGGGGCTCGCGGGCGGCGTGGACTGTTTCGCAAAAACAGCGAAGGCCACGCAGGCAGCGCCCGCCGCGGCCAGAGCAGAGATGACAAGGCTGTGTTGGAATTTCATTCTGTACTTGAGGTTAAATCATGCGGCGTGCAGCCTGCCAACCGGCTCGCCCAGGCTTCCACGACGGGATTTGGCTAGAAGGGCCGAATCTGGCGACTAAAAAAAAGTGCCTCGGATTTGCAGATAATTTCCCCCTTTTGGCGCACAATCGTTTCATGAGCGTTCAATTAGGCCCTTCAAGCGGCGGTGTCGCATCGCCGCGTAGACGTCTTTTGCGCCGGTTTTCGTGAAAAATCGCTGCGAGACGCCGCAAGGGCCCGAAAAAACGCCTGTAACTTGCTGATTCTGGCTATTTTAGATCCTAACCCCAATGTTTTCAGTGGGTTAGCGGAAATGATCGAGGGTACAAGTGACTGCAAACAAACCACTTAACCACATTTTTTTATTTTTTTGGCTGTCAAGCTGTGGAGAACCTCAGCACGAGGCCGTCGCGGCCAGGGCGGGCACTCGAACGCCTCCTTCAGCGGCGCTGATGGCCATAATGGCCTTTTGCGAGTCGGCCTCGGCGTGAGAGCCAGAGTGCGCAAGGCTTCGATTGGAATCAAAAGTTGAGCTGGGATCAACAGAGGCACATCGGGCGCTGCGACGGCTATAGAGCCACAAGGGTCACAGGGACCAGGCGCGACCATTAACGCGGTTCTCCAATTGGTGTAGAGCGAAGCCACAAAAGCTAAGTGGCTTTTTCCTCAAGAAAAAGCCACCTTGGAATAGATCGGAAACGCTACATAGAAATTGGAGAACCGCCTTAGCACTGCGGCCACAGTTTGACTAGAAGCGTTCGTCACTTCGATCCTGGTCGTCCACGTCTCAAATCCGAGAAGGGCGATCGATACAATATGGCTCCCCACTGGAAAATCAAAGGCGATCTCTCCACTACCGCCCGTCTTGAATTTAGATTGGGGGCCGGTCGGCGAAGGATCGACCAGCACCGGCGCTCCCGGAACCACAGCGCCGGTTTGATCGGCCACTCGGACAGTCAGATGGCCTTGCGGCGCTGTTGTGCACAAAGGCTGGCGGAAAGGACGGCGGAGAGGATGGCGGCAATACGCGCAGCGGCCATGCACGAAACAATTGCACGTCTGGCCCGAAAGTTCAAGCTGAAAGAGGCGTGAGTCTAGCGGACTTTCCTGCACCGCTCCATAATCGTCGCGTGCAGCCGCTCGCTGACTTCGGTGGGCAGCTCGTAGATCTCGTGGGAACGATAAATCTCGATGGTCTTCCGCGTGGTATTCAGGACCACCTCGCAGTGCCCGCACTTGCGCAGGTGAACTTCGATCTCGGAGCGCGTCTCGGCGGCGATGGATTCATCGATCACGTCGTCGAGGACTTGAAGAAACTCAGTGCAAGTCATTTTTCAGCCCCTTCTCCCCGCGACGGCGTGTGTGCTGGCGAAGGCGCCGGAGTTTTCCTGCGAAAGTAGCGAGTGAGGCGTTCGCGCAACTGCAGCCGGGCGCGCAGCAAACGCGACTTGACGGCGGGAACGCTCAAGCCAAGTGTTTCCGCCGTCTCTTCGGTGGAGAGCCCATCCACGTCGCGCAACACAAAAACCACGCGAAAGCCCTGCGGCAAGCCCTGAATCGTTTTGCGCAGGATCTCGGCGAGCTCGACCTGGTTGAACTGTTGTTCCGGATCGGGCGCCCAATCGGCAAGGTCGCGGGGTACGGTTCCCTCGTCGGTCTCCAGATCCTCGTCGATCGAGACCATTTTGCCGGTGCGGCGCTTGCGCAGCCGCATCAGACTCTCGTTCACCGCGATTCGCACCAACCATGTGTAAAACTTCGAGTTCCCCTGGAACTGATCGAGCTTCTCATACGCTTTCAGAAACGCATCCTGCATCACGTCCTCGGCATCCTCGCGGTTTTGCGTGATGTGCTGCGCAATCCGGAAAATCTGCCGCTCGTACTTGCGAACCAGCGTATCGTAGGCCGAGATATCTCCGCCGCGGACCCTTTCCACAAGGGCCACGTCGGGATGCTGCTCGTTTTGTCCTGCTAACGATTGGATGGTTGACATGAGACCTGGATGCGAAAAATACGGCAAAACTAGCAGGCGGATTCGCTGCAGGCGATCCGCTTGGCCGGCCGGGGACGATTTGAGATGGCCGGTAAAAGATGAGTGTAACGGACCGAGGGGCAGGGAGCCAAACCGGGCCAGTGCAGATTTCCGGTTATGCTGTTGGTTCCCCGGCTGCCCCCACTGCGTCCAATTCGGCATAGAGTGGAATTATGCTTGGTTTTTCTTCCCCCTTACGTGTCTTTCGGACTTTGGCGGCACTGCTTGTGTTGCTATGGGTTTCGCGGCCGGCCGCTCCGCAGTCTGCCACTGTGCCCGCTGCGGCCGCGCCCGCCTCCGCGGCTTCCCAGCCGAAGACGGCAAATGCGGCGACCACGGCAAAGAAGACTACGACGACAGCGGCAAACAAGACGGCACAGAAGCACAAGCGAGCACACCGGTCGAGCCGGGCGGCGAGAGTGGCGCGCACGGCGCGGATCAAGCGGGCCTTTGTCGCCTCCAGGGAACTGCAGCCCATGGCCCAGCAGTTGGCCACAATGCGCACGCCGGAGGCCTATGCTGGCGTGGCTGCCTATGCGCACAGCCACACCGGCGATGCCGCGGCTGCGGCTTACCTGGCGCTGGGCCACGCGTACCTGCTCGACAAGCGCTATGCCGAGGCTGAGACGGCCCTGGCCCAGGCCAGACACGCGGATGGAGAGCTGGCAGACTACGCGGAATTCCTCGATGCCCAGGCAAGCCACGAAGCCGGCGAAGATCCCGCTGCCGAGGCCATTCTGCACGGCTTTACCGACCGGCATCCCGAGAGCATCTTCGACGATGCGGCGCCCGAGTTGGAGGCCAACGTCCTGCTAGCCATGGGCAACTTGGATGGCGCGCGGAAAGTGCTTGCTGCGGCAGAAGACACCGATGCCGCGGACCGCCCAGGCTTTCAGCTGGCGGAAGGCCAGGTGGAGCAGGCGCTCGGCCAGCAGGAGGCGGCGAAAGACACCTTCAAGAAGCTCCTGCTCGCGCATCCTTTAAGCCCGGAGGCGCTCACAGCGCGCGCCAAGCTGACGCAAATGGGAGCGGAAACTCGTCTGACGGTTGCCGACCTGCGCAGCTTGGGCGACGCCTACTACGATGCCGGCCGCTATGAAGAGGCAGCCGAGCAATTTCGCGTTCTGGCGCGCGAGCCGGGACTCGACGCCTACACGCGCGACGGTTTTGCCGTGTCCGAAGCGGCCTGCCAGTTAAAGTTGAAGCGGCTGACCGCGCCCGAGGCTCGCGCCCTGCCCGATACTGACGACGAAAACGGCGTGCGGCGCCTCGACCTGTTGATGGAGCTGGCCCGGGATCGCGACGACACCGCCGATCAAAAGCAGATCGTTTCCGAGATGGAGACCCGGTTTCCCCGCAGTCTGTGGCTGGCCGACGCGCTCTTTTCCAGCGGTAACATGTACCTGCTCAAGCGCGACTATCCCACGGCAATTGAGTATTACGACGAGTTGGCGAAACGCTTTCCCGGCCACAAGAACGCCGCGGCCGCGCACTGGCGCGCAGGCTGGCTGGGCTACCGGCTGGGACAATACAGCGCCGCTGGGCAAATCTTCGACGAACAGATCCGGCTTTATCCCGAAGCCGCGGAAACGGTCTCTGCGCTTTACTGGCGGGGACGCCTCTACGAGACGCAGGACCATAATGCCGCGCTGGCCGCAGCCAACTACCGCACCATCGTCCGCGCCTACCAGCACTTCTTTTATGCGCAGATGGCGCGGCTGCGTTTGGCTGCGTTGGGCGCTACCCTGCCGGCAACGGACCCGCAATTGGATCGCTTTCAGCCCCTGCCGCTGCCGCCCCTGGTCGACACTTTTCCCGAAGACAGCCCCCATTTGGCCAAGGCGAGGCTGCTGGCCAATGCAGGCTTGAATGAGTACATCGCGGAAGAGATCAAGGCCGATCCCAATTCCTCCTCCTGGAGCGCGCTTGCCGAAGCGCAGATTTACTCTTCCTATGGCGAGACTTTCCGCGCCGTTCGCGCGCTCAAGCGGGCTTTGCCGGGTGCGGCTTCGGCCTCCATCCAGTCGATTCCGCTGGCTTATTGGCGGATTCTCTTTCCTGAAGCATGGTGGGACACGATTCAGGCCGAGTCGGCCAGGAACAATCTCGATCCCTACCTGGTGGCTTCGTTGATCCGGCAGGAGTCGGAGTTCAACCCCGCCGCGATCTCGTATGCCGACGCCTACGGTCTGATGCAACTGCTGCCGTCAGTGGGAAGAAAGATGGCCCGCGAAGAGGGCATTGAGCGCTTCCAGACCTTCCAACTGCTCGACCCGGCCATGAACATCCGCCTGGGAACGCGCTATCTGCGCCAGATGCTCGACCGGTTCGGCGGCGTGCAGGAATATGCGCTGGCTGCCTATAACGCGGGCGACAATCGCGTGGCGGATTGGCAGGCGGCCGGCCCTTATTCGGGCATCGATGAGTTTGTGGAATCCATTCCCTTCACGCAAACGCGCGAGTACGTCGAGGCCATCCTGCGCAACGAGGAAACTTACAAGGCAATCGACGATTTTGCCCAAGCCCGCAGCGGCTCTGCTGCAGCAGCTTCGCGGTAGGCTGAATGGCCTGCGCTCGAGCCGGGGGAACCCTACTTGCCACTCCCCGGCCTCGATTCGAATTGACTTCGGCGGCACATGCGGCAACACTGGGCTTGACCGGAGGCGTCTAAATCCGGTATGACCTTCGCAGCCTGCTTTTCTTTAGAAAACGGAGCCGGGGCGGGAACAGGTTCGCGGCTCGGTTACATCAACCCTGGAGGGAACGATGTCAGCCGACTTGCAGTTTCTGGAAGAATGGATCCCCGAACGAATGGACCCAGGAACGGTTTTTGTGCTGGAGAATCAGGCCAAGCTTGGCCAGGCACAGAATCCCTATGTAGCCGTGATGTCATGCCCGCGCTGCGGCACGTTGGGGCTGATCACCCGCCGGCAGCTCTATGGCGCGGAGCCGATGATCTGCGGTGGCGACGTCTGCTCGGCAGAGTACCGGCTCGACGGCGAGACAATCTGCTACAGAATTGCGCAATGAGCGCTACTGCTGCAGCGTATAGTCCGCCTTGGTTGTCTTGGTGCCGGCTTGCTGCGGCGTAGGAAGCTGTGTGCGGTCCCATCCTCCGCCCAAGGCTTGTACTAACTGCACTGCCGATGTCATCTCCTCAACTTGCAGGGCGTTGAGAGTTTCCTGGTTGTTGAGCAGCGTTGTCTGTGCAATTACGACATCGACATACGGATCGACCCCGGTGTTATAGCGGACCAATTCCAGGCTGAGATAGTCCTGCGCGTCTTTCACTGCCGCCTGCTGCCGGATAATCTGCTGCGAGTAAACTCGCGTGGCTGCCAAAGCATCTTCCACCTGCTGGAATGCATTAAGAACGTCCTGGCGGTATGTGGCAAGGTCCGCGTTATAGGTGGCAACGTACTGATGTAACTCGGCGCGATAGAGGTTGCCGTCGAAAATGACCTGGGAGACGGATGGGCCGACCGACCAAATGCGGCTGGGCCAGTCGAAAAGGTGCTTGAAGAGAGCGGATTCAAAACCGGCATCCGCGGAAATCGTAACCTGGGGAAAGAACGCGCCGTAGCCGATGCCGATCGTCGCGTTCGCCTCGGCAAGTGTTCGCTCCGCGGCGGCAACGTCAGGACGGCGCTCGACAAGCTCGGAGGGCACGCCGGTGGGAATCGGTGGCGCGGTGTAGAGCATCGGCTTCACAGGGATGGAAAAATCGCTCGGAATCTTGCCCAGGAGTACCGCGATCGCATGCTCATATTGCGCGCGCAACAGGCCAACATTGACCGCCGTCGCCTGCGCGGACTCGAGTGTGGCCTTGGCCTCGGCGACCGATATGTAATCGCCGACGCCGGTGTCGTATTGGGCCTGGTTGTAATCCAGCGACCTTTGATCCGCGGCGACGGTCTGATTCAAGATCTGCTGCAGCATATCCTGGCCGCGAATCTCGAAGAAATACTCGGCCAAACTGGCTTGTTCCGTTAGCTTCTCGACCTCGAGATCGGCCGCGCTCACTTGAGCGGCATATTGCGCCTCGCGCACCTCATTGCGAATCTTGCCCCAGAAGTCGGGGCTCCACGAAACGTCGAGCGGCAAGTTCCAAAGACTGTACGTTCTGCCGGTTGTAGCCGTGGAGGAGACGCTCTGGTTCGCGGAAGTTCGCGCGCGCTGCCACGTTGGATTCGCAGTGATCGTCGGCCAATACTGCGAGCGGGCCTCCGCAATCACGGCGCGCGCTTCCATGTAATTCTGGAAATACTCCCTCAGGTTTTCGTTGTTAATGTTGAGCTGTTCCTCCAGCGCGTTCAGCTCCGGTTCGTTGAATGTCTCCCACCAGTTGCCGCGAATCATAGCGTCCTGCGGACTGGCCACCTTCCAGCCATCGGCATCATGGAAGTTGACCGTGGACTCCTTGTAATTCGGCGCGGTGACCGCCGCCGGCGCGGGCGCATGATAGGGCGGGCCAACGCGGCACCCGGAGAGCAGCGCCAGCGGGCCCAGCGCGCAGGCGGTGAATGAAATGCGAATTCGCTTTCTTGGCTCAAACATGGTCAGCATCCTTCATGGATTACGAGATCGCTCCTTCTGCCGTCGAGGGGAGCACGTCGTGAGTCCGGCCGAGCGCACGAAGGCGAAGGCGGTCCATCATCAGGTAGATCACGGGAGTGGTATAGAGCGTCAACGCCTGACTCAAAAGCAATCCGCCGACGATGGTGATGCCCAGCGGCCGGCGCAACTCCGAGCCCATGCCCGTTCCAAAGGCCAGCGGCAGGGCCCCGCAAATTGCCGACATGGTGGTCATCATGATGGGCCGGAAACGAAGCAAACACGCTTCAAAGATGGCATCGCGCGTCGACTTGCCTTCAAGGCGTTCGGCCTGCAACGCGAAATCGATCATCATAATGGCGTTCTTCTTGACGATGCCGATGAGCAGAATGATCCCGATAATCGAGATCACGTTGAGATCGATGTGGAAGAGCATGAGGGCCAGCATGGCGCCAACGCTGGCCGAAGGCAGAGTCGAAATAATGGTCAGCGGGTGAACCAGGCTCTCATAGAGAATGCCGAGAACAATGAAGACCGCCATCAATGCGGTGATCACCAGGTACTTCTCGCTCGTCAAAGAGTCCTGGTAAGCTTGTGCTGTTCCGGCAAAGAATCCCTGAATCGAGGGAGGCATACCCAGCTTCTGCTCCATCTGCGCTACTTCTCGTGTCGCGTCGCTGAGCGAGACGCCGTTTTTCAGGTTGAACGAGACGGTGACGGAAGGGAAGAGGCCGGTGTGATTGACTTGCAGCGGAGTGGTGTTGGTTTGGGGCTTTATGACGGTAAAGAGCGGTGAAACCGCATTGAGCCCCGTGGCGGCTGAGGATTTGCCGGGAGCGAAATAGATGTTGTTCAACCCCGACGGATTCTGCCAGTAAGGCGGCGCCACTTCCATCACCACGTAATACTGGTTAAGCTGCGTGTAGATCACCGAAACTTCAGACTGTCCGAAGGCGCTATAGAGGGAACTGTCGAGCGACTGCGCCGTCTGGCCCAGCCGCGCCGCGGTCACCCGGTCGTAGGTGAGCAGTTCCTGCAGGCCTCCGTTTTGTTGGTCGGTGTTCACGTCCTGCAGATCGGGAATTTTCTGCATGTTTTCAAGAAGGATTGGGCCCCAGTGCGCCAGGTCTTCAATACTGTCGGTTTGAATGGTGTATTGGTACAGGGCGCTCGAGGAGCGGCCGCCGATGCGCAGATCCTGCACCGGCTGCATGAAAGCTGAGGCGACGGGCAAGCGGTTGAGCTTGGGCCGCAGGCGATTGATTATGTCCATGGCCGAAGTCTGACGCACACTGCACGAAGGGCTGCGCTCGTTGCAACCGTGCCCCAGCGGCTTGAGAGTAATGAACATGAAGGCGGCATTGCCACTACCGGCGTAAGCGTTCACGTGGGCAATGGCAGGATCGGCTTTGACAACGTTGACCAGCGACAAAATGGAAAAGTTCATGAAGGGAAAGGAGGCATCTTGCGGCCCCTGTACGCCACCCACGAGCACTCCGGTGTCCTGCTGCGGGAAGAAACCCTTGGGAATCCTATAGATCACCAAGCCGTTGAGTGCGATGGTCAGAGCCAGCACGATTAATGTCAAGCCAGGGTTATCAAGCACCCAAAGCAGCGTATAACGGTAAATCGAGACCATGCCGTTGAATGTCTTTTCGCTGGCCCTGTACAACCAGTTATGCTTCTCACCTTCTTTGTGCGACCTAAGCACGTGCGCGCACATGCACGGTGTGGTGGTGAGCGAAATAACCATCGAAATAACGATGGCCGTCGAAAGCGTAACCGCGAATTCGCGGAAGAGGCGTCCGACGATGCCGCCCATCATCAGGATGGGAATAAAGACGGCGATCAGCGACATGCTGATGGAAAAGACCGTGAAACCGATCTCCCGCGCGCCCTTCATAGCGGCGGCGAAGGGCTCCATGCCGCTCTCCAGATGGCGGGTGATGTTTTCCATGACCACGATGGCGTCGTCCACCACAAACCCCGTGGCGATGGTGAGCGCCATCAGCGACAGGTTGTCGAGCGAGTAGCCGAACAGGTACATCGCGGCAAAGGTTCCGATGAGGGAGACCGGGACGGCGACGCTGGGAATGAGCGTGGCGCGAGGGCTGCGCAAGAACAGGAAGACAACCAATATGACCAGACAAATGGAAAAAATCAGCGTTCTTTCCACGGTGTCGACAGAGGCGCGAATGGTGGTGGTGCGATCCAGCACGACCGTGGTTGTAATTCCTTCCGGGAGCACGGCCTCGAGAAACGGCAGTTGCGCCTTGATGCGGTCGACGGTCTGAATAATGTTGGCGCCGGGCTGACGGAAGATGAAAACGAAGATCGCACGTTTTCCGTCCGAGTAGCCGGCTTGGCGGATGTTCTGCGTCGAATCCACGACATCGGCCACATCCGAAAGGCGGACGGCCTCTCCGTTGTGATATCCGACGATCAGGGGCCGATAGTCGGCCGCCTCGGAAATCTGGTCGTTGGTGAGGATGTCTTCGTTAATGCGATCGTTGGAAAGCTGGCCGCGTGGTTCGTGTGAATTTTGCAGGCTGAGCGCCGACTGCACATTGCCGAGCGTGAGGCCAAAGCTCTCCAGCTTGGTGGGATTGATTTCGACGCGCACGGAAGGCGTGGCGCCGCCCTGGACACCTACCTGCCCGACACCCTGGATCTGCGACACTTTTTGCTCCAGGATGGTGGAAGCAAGGTCGTAGACTTTCGTCACCGGGTACTTGTCGGAAGTGAGGCTGAGGAGCATGATCGGCGCGTCGGCGGGGTTTACCTTGCGGTACGAGGGATTGGAGGGCAAATTCGCCGGCAGGTAGGTGCGCGCGGCGTTGATGGCAGCCTGCACGTCCCGGGCCGCGCCGTCGATGTTTCGGCTCAGGTCGAACTGCAATGCCACGTTGCTCGAACCCAGTGAGCTCGACGAGGTCATTTCGGTGATGCCGGCAATGTGGCTGAACTGGCGCTCCAAAGGCGTGGCCACCGAGGCCGCCATGATTTGCGCGCTGGCCCCGGGCAGGCTGGCGAAGACGCTGATAGTAGGGAAGTCCACCTGCGGCAGCGGAGCCACGGGCAGCACGGCGTAGGCGATGGCGCCGGCGATGGCCACCGCAATGGTGAGCAAAGAGGTGCCCACGGGCCGCCGAATGAATGGAGCAGAAATGTTCATGCGTTCTCTACGCCCGCCTGCGGCCCCCCGCCGGCGGCTTGGGAGATGTGGCGGCCGGTGATGCGCTGGCCGATCCAGTCAAAGAAGATGTAAATTACCGGCGTGGTGTAGAGCGTGAGCAACTGGCTCAACAGCAGACCGCCAACCATCGCGATGCCCAGCGGCCGGCGCAGCTCAGAACCCAGACCGGTTCCGGCCGCCAAAGGAATGCCGGCCAGGAGAGCGGCCATGGTGGTCATCATGATGGGCCGGAAACGCAGAAGGCTGGCTTCGTAGATCGCGTCGGTGGAAGTCTTGCCACGCTGGCGCTCGGCCTCCAAGGCGAAGTCCACGATCAAAATGCCGTTCTTATTCACAATGCCGATCAGCAAAATGATGCCGATGATGCCCACGGCGTTCAGGTCCTGGCGGCCGAGCATAAGCGCCAGAAGCGCGCCTACGCCGGCCGAAGGCAGCGTGGAGAGGATTGTGACCGGATGGATGAAGCTCTCATAGAGGATGCCGAGAACGATGTAGACAGTGACCAGAGCGGCAAGAATAAGCAGCGCCTCGTTGGAGAGCGAATTGCGGAAAGAGGCAGCGGTGCCCTGGAAATCGGACTGCAAACTGGCAGGGAAATGAAGGTTCTTCGCCACTCTTTCAATGTCGCTGATTGCCGTTCCCAGAGAAGCGTTGGAAGCAAGGTTGAACGAAACCGTGACCGATGGGAACTGTCCCTGATGGTTGATGGAAAGAGCTTCTGTGGTGTTGTGCACCTGAGTGAACGCACTGAGCGGAACGGCGTTGGCGCCCACCGAGGAGGTGGCTGTGTTGGGTGTGGCTCCCTCACCGGCAAGAACCGTGGCTGGCGCGTTGACAACCTGTGAGGACGGCGTATAGCGAACTGAGGCCGTCAGGGCGTTCGATCCCGCCGCCGCCGAAGCCGAAGAGGAATACGATGTAGCGGCGCCCGCTCCGCTGGCGCCCGACGAAGCGTTCGACTGAATGTAGAGGTCGCCCAGCTTCTGTGGATTCTGCTGCCACTCGGGCTCGGTCTCCAGCACCACGTGGTATTGATTGAGCTGCGTGTACAGGGTGCTGATCTCCCGTTGTCCATAGGCGTCGTACAGGGTGTTGTCGATGGTGGTTGGCGCGATACCCAGCCGCGATGCAGTGACGCGGTCGATGACCATCTGGATCGCCCGGGCTCCGGTCTGTTGATCCGTGGCCACGTCTTCCAGCTCGGGCATTTTTTGGAGCTGGGCAGTAAACTTGTCGGTCCAGGAGTTCAGTTCGTCGGTGTCCGGGTCTTCGAGTGTGTACTGGTACTGCGTGCGGCTCACGCGGTCGTCCACCGTGATGTCCTGCACCGGCTGCATATAAAGGTGGATGCCCTGCACCTTCTGCAGGCTGGTCTGCAGCCGGCGGATTACGTCGGAGGCGCCGATGCGCTGATTGATCGGCTTGAGATTGATGGAAAACCGGCCGCTGTTGAGAGTTGTGTTGATGCCATCGGCGCCGATGAACGAAGACAGGCTGTCGACTGCTGGATCCTGAAGGATGACCTGCGCCAATTCCCGCTGTTTTTCGCTCATTGCGGCAAAAGAGATAGACTGCGATGCCTGCGAGATGCCCTGAATGACTCCCGTATCCTGCACCGGGAAAAATCCCTTGGGAATCTCGATGTAGAGAACGATGGTAAGTACGAGCGTGGCCAACGCCACCAGCAGGGTGATGGGCTGGTAACGCAGGACGACGCGCAGGGTACGCCCGTAGAAGGCGATCAGCTGGTTGACCGCGTGTTCCGACGCGCGGTAGTAGCGGCTCTCTTGCTTCTCCGGATTGTGGCGCAGAATGCGCGAGCACATCATAGGCGTCAGGGTAAGTGAAACCACCGCCGAGATGACGATGGTGACGGCCAGCGTGACGGCAAACTCGCGGAACAATCGGCCCACAACATCGCCCATGAAGAGCAGTGGAATGAGCACGGCCACCAGCGAAACCGTCAGCGACATAATGGTGAAGCCGATCTGGCCCGCCCCGGTGAGCGCGGCTTCCAGGGGCGGCATGCCCGCCTCCAAAAAGCGGCTGATGTTCTCGATCATCACGATGGCGTCGTCGACGACAAATCCGGTAGAGATGGTGAGCGCCATCAGCGAGAGGTTATCCAGCGAGTAACCGAGCAGATACATCACCGCAAAAGTGCCGATGAGCGAAAGCGGGACGGCCACGCTGGGAATAATCGTGGCGCGCAGGCTGCGCAGAAAGAAAAAGATGACCATGACCACCAGTCCGACAGTCAGCATCAGCTCAAACTCCACATCGTGCACGGAAGCTTGAATGCTGGTCGTCATGTCGGTCATCGTCGTGACTTTGATGGATGCGGGAAGATTCGCCTCCAGCTGCGGCAGCACTTTTTGGATGGCGTTGACAACTGTGATGGTGTTGGCGCCGGGCTGGCGCTGGATATTGAGAATGACTGCCGGCGTAACCGTGGCCCGGGACTGTCCATTCGTCATGCCCATCCAGGCGGCCTGCTTGGTGTTTTCCACGCCATTGATCACATTGGCGACGTCTTTGACGAATACCGGCGCGCCATTGCTGAAGGAGACCACCACGTCCTGGTATTGGCCGGCTTCGGTGATTTGGTCGTTCGCGTCGATCTGGTAGTCCTGGCGCGGGCCGTCGAAGTTACCCTTGGCGGAGTTTACGCTGGCCTGGGTCAAGGCCGTGCGCACATCCTCCATGTTCAGGCCGTAGGAGGCGAGTTCAACGGGGTTCACCTGAATGCGCACCGCAGGCTTCTGGCCGCCGCTGATGCTGACCAGCCCCACTCCATTCAACTGCGACAGCCTCGGCGCCAGGCGCGTGTCGACCATATCCTCGACCTGCGACAGAGGAAGGCTGTCGGAACTGATGGCCAAAGTGAGGATGGGCGCGTCCGCGGGGTTCGTCTTGTTGTACACCGGCGGCACCGGCAGATCGGAAGGCAGAAATGTCTGCCCTCCGTTGATCGCCGACTGCACCTCTTCCTCGGCCACATCGAGCGCGAGCGAGAGACTGAACTGAAGAACAATGACCGATACGCCGCCGGCGCTGGTCGAAGTCATTTGGCTCAACCCTTGCATCTGGCCAAACTGACGTTCCAGCGGCGCCGTGACGGTGGTCGCCATCACGTCAGGGCTGGCTCCGGGATAGAAGGTGACTACCTGAATCGTCGGGTAGTCGACCTCCGGCAGCGCCGACACAGGCAACTGCGTGAAAGCCACAAGACCTGCCAGCAGGATTGCGGCCATCAGCAGCGAGGTAGCGACCGGCCGCAGGATGAATGGCCGAGATGGACTCATGGAGCGGCCTCGGTGGTGTCGGAAGATGTGGACGGGATGGCAACCTTCGAGAGGACAATGTCCGATCCATCGACCAGCTTCTGAAAACTGCTGTTAGCCACCACGTCTCCTGGATTGATGCCCGTCACCGCGGTGTTGCCTTGATCCGAGATCCCCGACTTCACGGTCTTCATCACGGCTTTGTTGTTCTTGATGAGATAAACAAAGTCGGTGGTGCCATTGTGTTGGATCGCCGAGGAAGGAATGAGTGTCTGGTTATCGAGCGTTTTGACCAATAGGCGTGTATTCACGAACTGATTGGGAAAGAGCATGCCGTTCGAGTTATCAAATTGCGCGCGCAGCAGCACGGTCCCGGTCACGGTGTTGATCTGATTATTGACAATAATCAGCCTGCTCGTAGCCAGCATCTTCGCATTGAGATTGTTCAAGATTTCGACCTGAAGCTGCTTGCCGGTATGTATCTGTTCGAGCACCTGAGACAAGTCGCCCTGGGCCAGCGTGAAGATCACGGTGATGGGCTGGATCTGTGTAACCACAACAAGGGGAGTGCTGGAGTTGGCCGTCACCAGGTTGCCTGGATCGACAAGACGCAGCCCCAGCCGCCCGTCAATTGGTGAAGTGATGTGACAGAATTCCACTTGCACCTGGTCATATTGGACGGTGCCTTGGTCATTTTGCACCGTTCCCTGATCCTGGAGCACCACCTTTTCCTGGTCCTCCAGCGTTTGGCGCGGGATGGCATTGCGAGCCCAGGCATCCTGATAGCGTTTCATATCCATCTGCGCCTCGGCGAGCATGTTCTGGTCGCGGTCCAGCGCGCCCTGTGCCTGGTTCAGTTGCGCCTGATAGGGCCGGGGATCGATATCGACCAGAGGATCGCCTTTGTGAACCGACTGTCCCTCGCGGTAATGCACGGCTGTAATCACGCCAGTCACCTGTGCAGTGATGGCGTCGGTGTAAACGGGCGTCACCGTGCCGATGGCATCCAGATAGACGCCGATGCTACCCTTCGTGGCAGTGGCAACGGTGACGGGAACTGCCCCGGTCATAGCGCCGCGGCTACCGCCCCGTCCCGCAGGCGCTGACGCGCTTACGCTATGCTGCCGCCATACATAGAAAAACAAGAGCGCGAAGAGCAGGAGGATAATCGCCCAAATCCAACGGAGACGAGGCTTTTTTGTGGAATCGGCGGGCGGTTGCCCAGGAGCAGAATGCAAAACAGGCAAAGGTTGATCCATTGTCTTCTTCTTTTCGTATGTCCGTTACGAACACTCGGTTTGATTAATACATTTTCTCATATACGAAATGGGTCGGATTGTACGAAATATCACGCCAGCCGTAGGCTCGCGGGATCTCAAAAAGCAAACGCGCAAGTGCGTTCTTCTCTCAGGTTCAGTGCGGAGCAACGGCCGGCCGGAGTGAAAAAATGGCACAAACCCACCCTCCACGCAAGCGCATGTCATTTGATGGACGAACAGAGGCAGCGAATAGTTGCAAGATTCGAGAAATCCGATTTCGGTAGACAAGTGGAAGTCCTGCCCGAGCTTGCCAGAGCCCATGCAAACGTCTCGGTCATCGTGCCCCGCATCTTCGCAGGACTATTCTGGCCGGCTTGGGACGAAAGGTGCCGCAAGCCAAGACCGTGGCCGCGCGGATCGCGGTGAAGGAGGGGCCAAAGAGCTTGGCGAAGAGGGCACCCAGAAACAGTTGCCAGCCTAGCATCGCCGTGGCCCATCCGTTGTAGACGATGTGGCCGGTCTGAGCGAGAACGCGAGCGGATTGGACGTAGGACCAGTCGTCAGTCAATCCAACCTCAGCGACAGGGAACGTGGCGAGAGCGCACACAAGAAGCACGAAGGCGCAGAGGAGTGCGGGCCTGCGCGAGTTCGGGGCTGTATTCATGCGCGATCCTGTCTACGATGATAGCGTGTGCGCAGGAGAAGGAGGGACGGCGGGACTAAAGGATGCCGAACTTCTCGAAGGCGGCCTTCGATGGCATTCCTGCTTCAAGAGCCTTGCGCACCGTCTTCTCCTTGCGCGCCTTTTCGAAGGCGCGGGCCAGAATCTCCTTGCCATGTTCCTCCAGCAGTTCGGCCACCTTCGGCGCCCGCTTCTCGAACTCCACCACGGCCTGACGGATCGCCTCCCGCGCCGTCTCCCGCCTGGCCGCCTCAGTGATCGCGCTGACCTTCCGCGTCGATACCCAGGCGATGTTCATCTCCAGCATCGACAACACCAGCGCCTTCTCACTGCCTGGGTAGCGCGCGAACAACGCGGTCTGGAACTGGCCTTCCCGATCCTTGGGCACCCACAACTCCAGCTTGCCCACCCGCGTCTTCAGCACGCGCGGCTTGAACCCGTTCCGCCAGCCCCGCCGCTCCCCGCTGCGCTCGTAACTCCCTGCGCCCAGAAAGCGCGTCACCTCTGCTTCCAGAACCTGCTGCTCCGCCCGCTCCACAAGGCCGCGTAGAAAATCCTCTTCTCCGCTTCCTTGCCAGCTCTCCACGATCCCAATACCCTGTCTCTTGCGAGCCATCTCGATGTCCTCCTCTGGCATGCCGTTCCGCTAAAACAACATCCTAAGGAGAACCCAACGGTGGCTCGCTCCCGCTCGCCACCGTTACTGCTTCTACAGAACTTTAAGGACGTAATCCGGAGCACCCATCGCCGGCCGGAGCCAGTTCCACCAGCCCCGGCCAGTTACGCAGGCATAGGGACGACTCCCTTGCGGCATACATCCAAACCCGCCCATCCATTTGAATGGAAAAAACAGACGGTGTTCCAGAAGCACCCCCAATCATTGTGCGCGAACTTATGCAACTAGGTACTAGTCTCCTGAGTCATTGATTTCTTGTATAAACAGCAGGGGCATGAGCAGCCAGAGTGGAAGTGGCGAATCGGGCGATGGATGCCAGGATCTGGTCTGCGGATTTGGCCCATCGAAAGGGTTTCGGCTGTTGATTGTGGACCTTGATGAACTCCCGGATAGCATCTTCCAGTTCCTGGACGCTGGCGTGCGAGCCGCGCTTAATTTGCCGCTGCGTGAGCAGTGCGAACCATCGCTCGACCTGGTTGAGCCATGAGGCGTGTGTAGGAGTGAAGTGCAGATGGTACCGTGTCCGTCTCTGCAGCCAACGGCGGACCAGAGCCGTTTTATGGGTGCTGTAGTTATCCAGCACCAGGTGGATATCGAGATCGGCTGGAACGGCAGCATCGATCCTCTTCAAGAAATCCAGGAACTCGACGGAACGATGGCGTCGATAGCACTTGCCCAGGATGTTGCCGGTGGCGATATCGAGTGCAGCGAAAAGGCTGGTAACGCCATGCCTCTTGTAGTCGTGAGTGCGTTGCTCCAACTGTCCGACCCGCATGGGCAGCACCGGCTGGGTACGGCTCAGAGCCTGGATCTGCGACTTCTCATCCACGCATAACACCAGCGCGTGATGAGGCGGTTCCAGATACAGTCCAACAATATCCCGCACCTTGTCGATCAGCAACGGATCGCTGGATAGTTGAAAACCCTCCGCACGATGTGGCTTCAGTCCGAAGGCCCGCCAGACGCGGCTGATCGTGGACTGGCTCAACCCGGTCCTGGCCGCCAGCATGCGGCTCGACCAGTGGGTAGCGCCCTTCGGGGCTTTCTCCAGCGTCAATCGCACCACGCGTTCGATCTTCTCGTCACCGATCTCGCGCGGCGCTCCCGGGCGCGGCTCATCCCCCAGTCCGGCAACGCCCTCGGCAATGAAACGGTTGCGCCACAGACCAACCGTCCCCGGGCTGGTGCGTAACTTCGCGGCGACCGCGGCGTTGCTCGCTCCCCCGGCGCACTCCAGAACGATCCGGGCACGAAATGCTGCCGACCTGGCACTACGCGACTGCCGCGCAATACGCTCTAATTCCATCCTCTGCGCAGGGCTCACAACCAGTTCATGCTTCTTGGGTCGTCCACGAACAGGTTCCATGATTCAACATAGAACATCCCCACAATATATACAAGCCATTTATGACTCGGGAGACTAGAACTGGTTGCATAAATGCAATCAGCTTGTAAAAGCGCATCCCTCAGAGGCTAAAGCCCCGCGTTTCATGCGCCCTTTACGGCACGACTAAAGTCGTGCCCTTTCACAAAGCCATTTATGCAACCAGTTCTAGGAATCTGGTCTTTGGACTTTGTAAGTTTGGCAGGATCTGGACTATGAATCGACGGGAGCGAACGTGACGCACTGCGTTTGGCGCAATGTGGAAGACGCCATCCGTAATATAGCCCACAAACGGTGGTTGTTGCCAGATATTTACAAGTGATTTGCAATTGTCGTACATATTCGCTTGCTTCGCCTCTCGCCGCGTGTTAAGGTTTTTACACACACTGATGAAATTTCCCTGTTCTGCGTAAGCTGGGCCTCGAACATAATGGATACCCTACTGGCATGCCTTCGCCATGCACGGGAAGGCGGGTAGTGTATCTATTGTCGATCCCGAGTCTGGGACCGAGGGGCGAAGCGTGTGCCTTGGAAATCTGTCGGGCTTGCCGTTTGGTACCTGTCGTTGGCGGCGCCGACCTCATCTTTGCTTAATGTCCAGAACTCAATTGACCGTCCTGAGACCGCGATCACACGCGATTAGTGTCCGACTCTCGGAGGAGGAGTTTGCAACCCTCCGGAGAATGTGTGTATTAAGAGGCGCCCGCAGCGTTTCGGACCTCGCCCGCAGCGCTATGCAGGACATGCTAGAAGGTGGGGAGATAGAGAATGTGCCGGCTTCGAAGAAAGACAAACACAGCGTCAGAATCAGGAGTCTGGAGCGAAAAGTGGAGGAGCTAGCCGCGGAGCTCGCCTTGTTCAAGGCTCGGCAAACACTGGACGAAGCAGCGCCTTAGCGGCGGGGCGAAGTACGAATGCATGAGCAGGCCCATCGGCCGGTCCGAACGGCTTGCGGTGGCCGTCGCGTCTATCTGCTTTCCCTGGTCACCGGGACGAATGATGGGCCCCCGAGACGTGTCGTAACGTGCCTTAAACGTGTCGATTCTATCCAAAATGGAACACGAATCAATCGTCTAATTCTTTAGAGGGCATAGTGAAAGCGGAAGAATGATACACAAATTCTGGAGCAAGTTGAAGTATCGCAACAAATGGAGCCCCGTCCGGATCGCCGTATTTGCCGCATTTATTTGCGTGCTGTACGGGAGATACGCTGCTGGCCAAGAGGCGAGCCCTGGAGCTCCCTACCAACAGTCACTCTCGGGCAACCCGTTGTCGGCACAACCGGCATGTTATCTCGGCGGAGCCGGCCAATCGGCGGGCGCAAGCGGCTACAACTCGCAAATGCCGACTGGCGCGGTTTCTGGCGTGCAGACGCAGGGACCATATGGCACATATTCCCAGCAAGGAGACTATACTCAGCAGGGAGAGCCGTACCCACTGGATCAAGCACAGGAAGATGAACAATACAAGACTGATCAAGGGACCATAGGCCAGGCCCCTAGCCAGCCGACGATGTCTGCGGAGCAGATCATTTCAATTCTCCAACAGGCCCCGGACACTCTCCTAACCTTTAAGGACCTTGCGGGCCAGCAATTCGGGGTCGATCCCTCGACCATTTCGGACAACGGAATCTTCAACTGCGTTCGTCAGGATCCTTACTTCCGCAGCCAGGTAGCCCAGGAACTCGTCAATCGGGGCTACGTCGCAAATCCTCAACTAAGACCGGAAACGGCCACCACTGCGCAAAGAACGCCTCTCGCAAACGGCGAAATGCGCCAGTCAACCCTTGCACCCAGTTTTCCACCGCTTCAAACGCGCCCGGCGGAGCAACCGAGCGAAGTGCGCAGGCAGATGCCCATTCCCTACCCCAACCTCCCTTCTCTGCGCGACCTTTACTCGCAGGAAGTTCCGGCAAACGGCGGGCTGAGGCGCTTCGGCAGCGCTGCCTTTCTATTTGGCACGGGAAATGTGAACCAGTTGCCGATGGACCTCCCGGTGGGACCCGACTACGTTCTTGGCCCTGGGGATAACCTGATCCTAAACATGTGGGGCGGTCAATCGGCACGTCTTGAGCGGGCCATCGATCGTCAAGGGCAAATCGCACTGCCCGAGGCGGGCACGGTCACGATTGCCGGGCTTACAATTGCCCAAGCCCAGGGTGCGATTCAGCAGGCTCTTGGCACGCAATTCCAGAATGAGCACGTCGAGATTTCCCTGGGCCGTGTGCGCATGGTGCGCGTATACGTCGTGGGCGACGTACAGCGGCCCGGAGCCTACGATGTAAGCTCGCTATCGACGCCGCTCAACGCGCTGTATGCTGCCGGAGGGCCGACCAGCCTTGGATCGCTGCGCACGCTAAAGCAGTACCGGGGCAACCAGCTGGTCCGCGAGGTCGATCTGTACGACTTTCTGCTGCATGGGGTCCTTCCCAGCATGGGCCGCCTGTTGCCGGGCGATACCATCTTGGTGCCCCCGGTGGGTCCGCAGGTTTCTGTGGCAGGGATGGTGCGCCGCCAGGCAATTTATGAGTTGAAGGAACAAGCGGATCTGAAGGATGTTTTGAATCTTGCCGGCGGCGTTCTGGTTTCCGCCGACCTCAAGGAGATCAGGGTCGAGCGCGTGGTAGCCCACGAGCACCACACTATGCTGCGGGTACAGATCCCCGATAGTTCCAATGGCGAAGCCGCCAAATTGCCTCCTTTCCAGGTGCAGGACGGCGACTCGATTGAAGTTTCACCCATCCTCCCCTACAACGACCAGGTCGTCTATCTCGACGGCCATGTTTTCAAGCCCGGCCCGTACGCGTGGCGGGATGGAATGACGGTGAACGAACTTGTTCATTCCTACCAGGACGTGATGCCCGAGCCAGCCGGTAATGCCGAGATCATTCGTTTAGTACCCCCCGATCTTCACCCGGAGACAATCTCCTTTAATCTTCCGGACGCACTTATCGGCAACGATCCCATTACGCTCCAGCCGTTCGACACGGTGCGAATATACGGCCGGTATGACATTGATCCTCCAAGGGTATCTATTCATGGAGAAGTGCTTCGACCCGGAGACTATCCCATGTCCCAGGGTATGACCGTGGCCGAGTTAGTGCGCATGGCCGGCGGGTTCCGGCGCAGCGCATACCGGCAGGAGGCCGATCTGTCCAACTACACGGTTCAGAACGGCCAAAAGGTATTGGTTGGATACAGCGTCGTTGCCGTACAGAAAGCGCTCGATGGAGATAAGTCTGCCGATGTGCTCCTCAAGCCGGGTGATGTGGTTGGGATTCGTCAATTGACTGGATGGCAAGACATAGGAGCCTCAATCACCATTAGCGGTGAGGTGACCTTTGCAGGGACGTATGGTATCGATGAGGGCGAGCGCTTAAGCTCGGTGCTGAAGCGGGTGGGCGGTTTCCGCGAGGATGCCTACCCCCAAGGAGCGGTGCTCGAGCGGGTAGAGGTGCGTCAAATGGAGGAAAACAATCGCCAGGAGATGATTCGCCGTGTAGAAAGCAGCGTTCCCAGCGTGGCGGCGGGAGTTTCTACAACTCCGCAGGATCAACAAAACTTGTTGCAGACAATGCGACAGCAACAGCAGGATGTTGTGGCGGCCCTGCGCAGTCATCCCTCCAGCGGTCGCCTTGTAATCAAAATCTCGGCGGACATCAGTAAATGGGAGAACACGCCTGCGGACGTCGTCGTGCGCGCCGGGGATACCCTCACTATTCCCAAACACCCCGACTTTGTGCTCATCGGTGGCCAGGTCTTCAACGCCACGGGCATCGCGTATCGCCCCGGCAAAGACGCGGGCTGGTACCTGCGCCAAGCTGGTGGCGCGACGCGATCCGGCGACAAGAAATCGATCTTTATCCTCCGTGCCGATGGGTCCGTAGTGGGCGATGCCAAGAATACCCTCTTCGGTCCAGGCGTCCTCAGTCTCCGGATGAATCCGGGCGACTCAATTATCGTCCCTGAGAAGGTCATCGGCGGCTCGCAGCTCTGGCGCAATATCATTGGCACGGCACAAATCATGTCGTCGGTAGCGCTGACCGGCGCCGTTGCCGGAGCGTTCTAAGCACCGATCGAATCATCCCGCCGTTGCGATTTGGCAAGGTCGGGCAGAACAAGCATGAAACAGACAGAGGAATTGACGGCTATTGAAACAGCTGCAACCCCCGCGCCACCTTGGCTCGTGGTGATGGGTACACTGTGGCGCAATCGCCACCTCTTTGCCCGGTTTTTCATTGTCGGTCTTATCCTGTCGACTGCGCTTGCCTTTTTCATTCCCAGTTCTTACAATTCGACCGTTCAGTTAATGCCGCCGGACTGGCAAAGCACCAGCAGCCGACTCGCGGCGTCTATCTCCGCAATTCCGCTGGTAGATTCCGGCGGTGCGGGCATTGCCGGCGGTGCGGGCCTTGCCGGGCTCCTCAATTCGCGCGATTCGGCCGGGCCGCTGCTGGGGATAATCGCCAGCCGCACGATGCGGGATGACCTGATCAGCCGTTTCGACCTGCAACGCGTGTATCATGTCCGACACCTCGTCGACGCACGCAAGATACTTGGCCGGCGAACCGACGCAAAAGAGGACAAGCCAACCGGAATCATATCCATCGTCGTCACGGACCACGATCCGGTCCGCGCTCGCGATCTTGCGGCCGCCTATGTGGAGGAACTGGACAAGCTGGTAGTAACAATGGATACTTCCGCGGCGCACAGGGAACGCCTGTTTATGGAACAGCGTCTCAAAGATGTTCAGTCTGATCTGGAATCGTCGGAGCAGCAACTCAGCCATTTTTCAAGCCGCACAGAGACAATGGATCAGAATACCCAGTCGAAAGCCATGTTGGATGCGATCTCCAGCGTGCAGGGAGAGCTTATTGCCGCTCAAAGCGAATTGCATGGACTACAGACCACATATTCGGACGAAAGCGTACTCGTAAAGCAGGCAAAAGCCCGGGTTGCAACACTGAGCGGCGAGTTACAAAAGTTGGAAGGAGCCCGAGGAAACGACAGTTCAGGCGCCGATGCGGATCAAGCGTATCCGTCGTTGCGGCAGTTGCCGTTGCTCGGCGTCACCTATGCCGATCTGTATCGGCGCACAAAGACGCTGGAAGTGGCATACGAACTATTGAACCGGGAGTTCGAGGCGGCCAAGATCGAGGAGGCAGAGGAGATCCCAAGCGTGAAGATCCTCGATCCACCGGTGATCGCCCAAGAGAAGTCTTTTCCACCTCGGATACTTTTGATCGCCGCCGGGGCATTTCTCAGCCTCTTTTTCTGCGGCCTGTGGATTATGGGCCGTGAAGTGTGGTGCAGGATCGACCCTTCGGACCCCGTAAAAGTTTTGGCTAGTGAGGTTGCGGCGTCTTTCGGGCACATGAGTCGCAAATCGTGATGGCAACGGCGCCGAATCGGCTCATTAGGCAAGCTCGCGACTGGAAGCACTGTCTTGGCGTGGACGGTGCGATTGCCTATACGGTGCTGGCGCGGGCATGCAGCATCGTTGGCAGCGTCGGCACTGTTTTGCTCATCGTTCGCTTTCTGAGCCCAGTGGAGCAGGGCTATTACTACACGCTGCTGAGCATCGTAAGCCTGCAGATCATCTTTGAGCTGGGTTTCTCATTTGTAATCCAGCAGTTTGCGGCTCATGAATCCGCTCACCTGCGCATCTATCGGGACGGGCACATCGAGGGCGATCCTACCGCGCACGCGAGGCTGGCCTCGGTCTTCCGCAAAACCGTTCGATGGTATGTCGGTGCATCTGTGCTGCTGGCCTTAACACTGATTCCAGCCGGGTTGGTTTTTTTCTCGCAACATTCGCACGCAGGCGACCACATTGCGTGGCGGTGCCCCTGGATCTTTACGGCCGCGTCCTGCGTGATGCTCTTTTTCCTGAACCCTCTCAATTGTTTTCTTGACGGTTGCGGCCAAGTGCGGCAAGTGGCCGGAATGCGTTTTGGGCAAGCTTCGCTGGGCATTATCGCGGCTTGGGGCGGACTCATCGCTCATCACGGCCTCTATTCGCCCGCGCTGGTGATTCTTGCATACATCGTTGTTGCCGTGGTCTTTCTTTGGACGAGGCGTCGGCTTCTGCTCGGTCTGCTCCTATACCGCAGTGGAACAAATGCGGTCTCGTGGCGCACCGAGGTGTGGTCCTTTCAATGGAAGCTCGGACTCAGTTCGATCTTTTCCTATTTCACTGTTCAGGTGTTCACTCCCGCCCTGTTTGCGTTTCGCGGGCCCGCCGAGGCCGGAAGGATGGGCATGTCCATCACTATTACGGCGTACCTCTGGACAATAGTGTTGGCCTGGACATCCACCAAAGCCACGCCCTTTGGCCAGATGATCGCGCGGGGAGAATTCGCACGCTTGGACGAGTCCTTTTTTCGCACATTGCGCCAATCGATCGCGGCGCTCGTTGCACTGGTGGCGTTATGTATGGTTGGTATCTTAGCGGTGCAACATCTCTTCCCAAGGCTGGCAGCTCGTATGCTCTCGCCGGCGCTCTTTGTCCTGCTCCTGGCCACCGCGCTGAGTACATTCGTTGTACAGAGTATGGCCATTTACTTACGGGCGCGCAAGCGGGAGCCATTTCTCTTCCAGTCACTTATCGTTGCACTCTTCACATCAGTAGGAGTTTATCTCTTGATTCCACGATGGGGACTACTGGGGAGCGCAATCACATACTTTGTAAGCACCGGCTTCATCGGACTCGTCCTGGCCACAGCGATCTTTCAAAAATGGCGCAAAGCTGGAGACCAAACACGCGAAGTCGTAGTTGCTGAGCTCGTACTATAGAAGGGAAAGAAAGACAGGTGCTCCTAACCAAACTGCGGAAGCCCGTCGATACCTATACTCCCTGGCTGGGGTACTCCTATCGGACGTTTCGTGATCTGACGAGTTGGCGCACCCTCAGAACTACGGCATACGGATTTCGCCTTGCAGGCAGTGGCCCAATGACCAGGGCGGACTTTGAGCCGGCTGAGGTCCAGGCATTTCTTCGCTGTTGCGAAACACACGATGTAGTCCTGGATATCGGCGCCAACGTGGGTTTTTATTCCTGTCTGGCTGCAAGCCGCGACAAACGCGTCATTGCGTTTGAACCTGCGCCCCGGAACCTAAGGTTCCTCTACAGGAATCTATGGTCCAATGGCTTCTCTGCAGTGGAAGTCTTTCCCGTTGGCCTTGGACGGGACCCCGGACTGATGCCGATTTATGGGTTTGGCGGAATTGCGTCATTCGTGCCCGGGTGGGCGCAGGCGTCGGATCATCCAGCCGGTTTGGCGCCGGTTACCGCCCTCGATCTCGTAATGGCGAACCGGTTTCCCGGAAAGCGGATCTTCGTCAAGATGGACGTCGAGGGCTTCGAGTTAAACGTCCTGGCGGGCGCAAACGGCATGCTTGGCCGCTGCCCGAAGCCGACCTGGATGCTGGAAATCATGCTCACCTCCAGCGTTGTTCCAGATGGAATTAGCCAGAAGTTTGCGGGGACTTTCGATGTGTTCTGGTCTCACGGCTACCAATGCACAGCGCTCGGACCTAAAGAGATAGACGTGACGCCAGCCAGTGTCGGGAGATGGATTCGCGCTGGAGGCGTTGAGGCCGGCATGCATAATTTCCTGTTTTCCAGCCAATGAAGGTCGCTGCCGGTTCGGGCGAACGGGAGCTGGGTGTCTCGACCCCAGTTGATGCGGGGACATCGCGACCAGCGCGCGATGTCCCGTCAGCTCGGATTAGTTACTGAGATCATCTGACGGAGACGAAACCCTGAAGCAATCCCTCTTAAGCAAAGCGGCCATTGTGCTGTATTACGGCATCGCGGCTAGGCTTCCCCAGCCTCCGTTCTTCTTCGGAGGCCTCGGCAACTGGCTGCGCAGGAAGCTTTGCGAGCGCATCTTCCTCCGCTGCGGCCGTCAGATCGTTGTGCGCAAGAACGTCTTTTTCGGTTCGGGTTGCGACATTGAGATCGGGGAAAATTCGGAACTTGGCCTTAACGCATATTTGAATCGCGATGTGAAGATCGGTCGCGAAGTGCTAATGGGGCAAAATGTCACTATCCTCACGACGAACCACGAGTTCGAGAATCCAGACGTTCCCATCCACTCTCAAGGGGTTCGAGAGAGGAAGCCGGTATATATAGGTGACGACGTGTGGATCGGTGCGAACTCGATTCTTTTACCCGGCATCGTAGTTGGCGAAGGAGCCGTTATCGGCGCTGGCAGCGTCGTCACTCGCGACGTCCCCCCCCTTACCGTGGTCGCAGGCAATCCAGCCCGCGTGATTCGACAGCGCGGCTCCCGCCTCATATTCCAGGATTGTCCAGAATTACTGCAGTCCGTACTTTCGGCTGAGCGTGCATACGAAAAGGGGCGGCAAGATGTCTGAATTCGACGCAGCACCCGGCGAAGCGCCGCGCAAGGTACTGATAACAGGCGGACACGAGGTGGGCGGTGTAGGCTCGTTTGCCGAGGCCCTGATGGAGGGCTTTCTTGAGCTGAATATTTCGGCGGAGATCATTTCCCCCGGCGCCGTCCCAAGCCGGTGGCGAGAGGTCCGCGACCCGAGCGTACTCCTGATCCTAAGTACATCTGCGATTTTCGCCGCACCTTTTGCAGCTCGAAGTCTCTGTGTTGCCCATGGGTTCCCAGGCGCGGGCCAGATTGGCCGCATCAGATTCTTTGGGCATCTCTGCGCCGACAAATTGGCATCCAGTTGCCGGAACGCGCAACTAGTCACTGTGTCTGAATATGCCGCCGCCCATTTTCGGACAGTCTTTGATCTTCCCGCACATGTAATCCGCAATCCTGTGAAACGGATTTTCCAAGAATCCCCGGAAGACCGCACCAGCCAGCGCACCTGGATTACTTACGCCGGCCGCCTGGCTCCCGTGAAGAATATTCCACTGTTTCTGCCTGCTGTGATGGACCTTCTCAATGCGCATCCCGAATTAAACGCCTGCGTCATTGGGGTGGGGCCGGAGCGGAAGCGGATTGAACAGGTTGCAGCCAATCATCCACGTGTGGAACTTACAGGTGCGATCAGCGATCATGCCCTTCGTGATCGCCTCCGGAAAACCGCAGTATTCATTTCCGCCAATGAAACGGAGCAATTTGGCATTTCATACCTTGAAGCCCTCAGTCAGGGATGCAGTGTCGTGATGCCGGCCTGCGGCGGTGGACTCGAGATCGCGCCTCATCTCATTGGCAGCCAGGTTCAGCTGGCGCCGCTTCCCCTCGAACGCGATACCCTTTATTCCTCCCTCTGTCGCGCATTGGCTTCCAGTAGGGCGCCGATCGAAATAGCTCCCTACTCTCCGAAAGCCGTAGCTGCTGCTTACCTTCGTCTTGATCTGTCCAGACGAATAAGTCGCAAGCATGCTGTCCCAACTCCTGGAAAGCGCGGCAGCCCGACGGAAGCCTGAAGTGAATGCCGCGCAACGTAATCCGCTCAGATGGGTCTTCATGGCCGCTTTCGTCTTTGCCTGTGTGCTGTTTTGGTGGCTTCCAAGCGTTCTGCTGGCGTGGCTGCAGCTTCCGGATCCGATTGAGCGCTGGACAATCGCTGTCAGCACCCTGGCACTAGCTTTTTTCCTAAGCGGATACGTGGTGCCTCAAACTGCGGGCAAAAGAGCCTTTATCTCCCGTTCCACGATGAATCTTTGCGAGGCCTTCTCGTACAGGGCCACATTGGTCATCGCGATACCGGCCTTTGTCGTCGGCCTGCGTTTCGCAGCCTATAGAGCAGGCCTTGCCTATGGCGAGGGCGGCGATATTCCCCTGATGTTTCAGGCCGTTCTTTATACCCACATGTTTGTCGGTTACATGTACCTCGGGAGCGTGCCTGACTTGGAGGGCAGGAATCG
The DNA here is from genome assembly GCA_963844905.1 of uncultured Acidobacteriaceae bacterium. Lineage (GTDB taxonomy): Bacteria > Acidobacteriota > Terriglobia > Terriglobales > Acidobacteriaceae > Telmatobacter. Next base: position 175,841 of record CAWJQD010000001.1, read on the forward strand.
CAGACGAGTTTTGCTGGTTTGCGCCCTGCTCCTCTTTCCGCGTCTCATGGTATCGCTTCACTGGGGCCGCTTCTTCGTTGGCCAGACCGCTGTGGCCATCGTTTTCATCGCAATGGCACGGGGTTGGCTACGTCTCTCCGCGGTTCGCTGGCTACAACTGGCGCTTCTCGCTGCCGTTATCGTTTTCGTTCCCGCCCTCACACGTGGAGACACACTGGCGGGCAACGATGCCTTCGGCCGCCCGAAGATTGTAGCCTTTTTCCAGTCTGGCAGTACTTTGCTTTTCTTTCAGGAATATCGCAATCTTCGACCGCAATGCCCGCCGCTCCTCGTTTCCTTAACGGCAAAGGTGATCCCGTATAGCGCACTTCATGTTTGCACCATGACCGTCGGCAGCGTTCACAATACACCGGCGGTACTCAGCAGCGTCCTCACGCGGCAGGAAAGTAATGACTTCGGGAGTGGAACGGGATCCGTTTATCTCCTCGAACTGTACCTGACCGGAGGCATGGCCGCACTTCTGGTCGGCTCCGCGCTTTTCGGCGCCAGTTGTCGATGGTTTGTCGAGTACTTAGGCCAGCGTTCACTCCTTTCCGGAGTTTGGGCGGAATGCCTGGTACGGGCGCTCTTCGCCCCCCGAGGAGATCTTGGCTACGTCTTCGAGCGTGTACCAAGCCTGCTGCTGGCCACATTGGCGGTGATCGTTCTCTGCCGGTCCGTCGAAATTCTGCGAAAGTCGCCTGTTCTCGTTCAGCATACATAAATAAGTCTTCGCAGCCATAAAGCCAGGAGCTTCAATGGAACGAGTCGCCCCTATAAGTGTGCTGATGAGCACATATCGCGGAGACAGGCCCGACCTTCTTCGGCGCTCAGTCGATAGCATACGATTGCAAACCGTCCTTCCGTCTCAGGTGGTTCTCGTAGTCGATGGTGACATTCCGGAGGATCTGGATCACATTGTTGAAACGTGCTTTTCGCAAAGTTATCTTCAGGTGGCAGTTGTTGTGGTCCGGCTCGAGGCTAACTCGGGTTTGGCCCACGCCATGAATGTTGGCCTCAGGGAATGCTCGTGCCCGTGGGTCGCCCGCTTGGACAGCGACGATATAGCCGTCCCGGAAAGGCTCGAACGGCAGTGGGAATATATCCAGACCCACGGGAACATTGACGTTTTGTGCTCCTGGCATCGCGAGTGCAGTGCAGACGGCACTGGTTTAGGACGCATGAAAAAGCTACCGGAGCACCATAAGCAAATAGTCAAAAGGCTGAAATGGCGCAATATTGTCAGTCACCCTACGGTGATGTTTCGCAGGGACACGGTGATTTCGGTTGGCGGCTACGATACGCATTCTCCGCTGCAGCAAGATTACGATCTTTACGTTCGATTGGTCATAAAAGGTGCGCGATTTGCGGCCTGCCAGGAGCCGTTGGTCGACGTTACTGCGGATCGAGAACAAAGGGTTCGACGCGGAGGGATCACGTATCTTGTCCAGACTGAATTGCCAACCAGGTGGAACATGTTTAAATGTGGATTCATTTCACTTCCCTTTGCAGTTGTATCCAGTATCTTGCGAACTGCTTTCGTGTTGTCCCCTAGCAGCCTTAAGTGGGTCTTGTACGGCTTTGTTCGGAGCAAGGATCGCGCTCTGGGAGAAGGCTCGTAATGCTACCTATGGTTCGGTTCGCTCTTCTTCGAGTGGCAAAGCACGCGGCATTAGGGTTCATCTCCATTTGTTCTCGTCGTCACAAAGTCAAATGGCACACACCCTGTAAAGCGACATATTCGATGGCCGTGGGTTCCAAGGGAATATCCACCTGGGAGCAGTGGGCGGGATACCTTCCGGAGCAATAATACACAGCATTCTCTCGTCTGCATTACGGAGACAGACAATGATTGCCCAGCTTCATCGGTATGGTCTTATGTTACGAGCCGCCGTCTTTGCGCTACCGTTCGCATCATTTCTCCTGGCAGCCTATATATGCGACCATTGGATCGGGATGAGGCCGGGATTCTCTTGGACAGACTATCTGTTCCTAGCATTGTTTACCACGATGGTGTGGTCGATCGTCGCGGAACGGCATGAAGTCACCAGCATCACCAAGGTCAGCGCCGAAAATACAGGGCTGTACGCATGTCTTTCCGCCTGCGGAACCACATATATAGTGAACCTTGTGGCACTATTCCTCATTCACGAATTCAATTATTCGCGAGCGTTTTTCATAATTAGCGCGTTCATCCTGCTGGCGCTGTCCGTCTCGGTGCGCACACTGTTTCGGATTCTGCTGCGGCAACTTGCCGGATATCGGCCCGCGGTAAAAGTAATCATAGTCGGAGTTGGCCGTCTTGCAGCGAGAATAGGGCGACAGATTCAACTCAATGAATTCATTCGTTGTCGCGTGGTCGGCTATATCCAGTTACCCGGCGAAGAGATTTACGTCTCGAATGCTCCAGTGCTTCAACTGAATGAACTGGAGGCTATCGAGAGTCTGAATGCCGACGATGTGCTTGTCGCGATTTCACTGGATCAGTATAGCTGTCTCCGCCGTTGCATCTCGAAACTGGAAATTCTCTGTAAGCCCATTCGCATCATCGTGAACTCAGGCAATGGATTGAAGGCTCGGAATCGGATTATCGAGCTTGGCCCTCTTCAGATGCTTGATCTTGACCCAAGCCCGGAGTCGTCGGTGGCGTATTTCATGGTCAAGCGCGGATTCGATCTTGTTTTTGCCAGCGCCGTCCTGGTGGTGTGCGCCGTCCCCATGCTGGTCATCGCAATTGGGATTAAGCTGACTTCTTGCGGTCCGATTCTCTTCAGGCAGCGGCGGGTTCGTAGGAATGGCAAGCTTTTCACGATGTACAAATTCCGGACCATGCGGATGGAGCCTGTCGCTGATGGCGACACTCGCTGGACTGCGGAGAATGATCCGCGGCGCACGCGATTCGGGACGTTCCTGCGAAAAACAAGCCTTGACGAACTTCCGCAATTCTTCAATGTTTTGAAGGGGGAGATGAGCGTCGTAGGTCCAAGACCGGAACGCCCGCATTTCGTAAATAAGTTTCGCAAGGATATTGCTCTTTATCAGACACGTCACCATCTTAACGTTGGGATCACAGGGTGGGCGCAAGTGAATGGACTGCGAGGGGATACATCCATTCAACGACGCGTGCGATATGACCTTTATTATCTGCAGCACTGGAGTTTTTTGTTCGACCTCAGGATCATTTTGATGACCTTATGGGGAGGGTTCATGGGCAAGAATGCGTACTGAGGGTCCTGCCGCGCGACTGTGAGAAAGGTTGATTTCCGCCTACGTTACAATCTTGCGGCTGAGCGCACGTGCCTGAGTCTACTCTTAGTGCGTCTGACTTCGCTGGTACCGGAGTGGAAGCGATGATGATTTTAGAAAAGCTGCATTTGCCGGGCACAAGCGAAGCTTAAGCGCGGAGACAGGGACGAACCGCGCACTCTCTGACTTAGGAGACCGGCGATTGTGGGCTTCGCGACGGGGAAGCGGATGTACGCGTGTGAGGCCCGGCTGATCGAGCGCGAGTTAGGCATCCACTATGACGCAGGCTAAGTCTGGAAGCTGTTTGTTGCTTTGAGCAGCCCTTGGCTGTGGTACCGGTGCCAATAGCTTGTGAATTTCATGGAACATGTCGATCAAAAGACGAAGCTTCAAGCCATGGATCGCTACGTGATCTACAGCCATAGATGGAATAAGCATCGATAACTTGCGCACTTTGCCCCGGCAAGCAAACGCTGGTGAGCAATGCCCATAACTCAGCCAGGTTTGCCGGAGATTCCGTGATTCGAAGGAAACTGCGGCGAAATCTGCTCTAAGTCGCAATGGTTTTTCAGTCATCGCCTGCATCTAATGATCAGGATGCAGGCGTTTTTTTGCTCCATAGGTCTTGATTCTCGAAAATCTTTGACCCGCCCGAAAAACTCGACCGGAAGATATTGGAAATCTCGGCCTGTGTGCCGGAGACAAAAACGATAACGTAGTCTAATTTTCGCACCGTCGAAAATCAGACTCTGGTGATCGGGGTAGGTTTGGGGATCGAGCGAAAGCAGTTCGACCTTATAGCCCAGCCGCCGAAGTTTGGACACCAGTCGCCAGCGCTTTTTCTGAACTGTCCTGGGATTCAGAGCGAGACCGTCTTCAATGTAACGAATCTGTTCGTGGAGCACTTTCCAGATCAGCCGGCAGAGGATAACGTACGATTTCTTTCGCACATTTGATTTGAGTTGAAGCCTGGGAGGTTGGTACAAGCAGGAGGAGCGAGATCTCTGAGGCAGGGACGATGGAGCCAGCCGTGGAAGCGGGAGTTGGACCAAGCACGCCGGCATTGGGGCCGGTGGTGCAGATCGATGAAGGGCGCATTCAGGCGCATTTAGACGAGGTGGTACAGAACAAGGAGACAACAATCAGTTGGACCACAGTGGCCGCAGCAAAGAAGACAAACGGCGTGCCCTGGCTGAACCTCGAAGCCAGAATGGGAAACGTGAACAGAACCGTCGCGTTGAGCGCGGAGAGGCTCGCATTGCCCACGCCCTGGCCCTTGGCGCGAACCGCGTTGGGAAAGATTTCGCCGATGTAAACGTAGACGACCAGGCCCTGGGAAAGAGCAAAGAAGGCGATAAAGGAGACCAGCAGGGCCAGCAGCGCGGATTGGTGGCTGTTGGAATAGAAGACCCAGGCCACGCCGGAAAGGCAAATGGTAGTACCGATGGCTCCGACGACGAGCAGGCTCTTGCGGCCGAAACGGTTATTGGATGTTCTTGGAAGGTCTAATGGCGGAGAGAGTGGGATTCGAACCCACGGTACTCGTTAAAGTACACACGCTTTCCAAGCGTGCGCCTTAAACCGCTCGGCCATCTCTCCGCGGGAAAGCGTGACAGATTGAATTTAGCACACCTGCAGGTTGTCATTTCTTGTTTGAACTACCGGCCGTCATTCGGCGTTTTGTCGCGCTCCACAGGTCGCCGCTCACTAAGGCCGAGATGCGGCCGGAGAGGGGCTCCTGGGAGGAGGCTGAAACCGTATACAGCATTGTGTGGCGTGATTTATAGTGCCTTGTTGCCCGCCGTTCAAGGATCCGCCTTCATCCGCGGCGAAACTTCATCCTAAAGAGGGATTCTATGTCTGGCATTTCACGCCGTAATCTGCTTTGTTCAGGACTGGCGCTCTCGACTTCATCTTTCCTGGCCCGGTCGACCTGGGCACGCACTGTCGCTCTGCTGGCCGGCGCTCCCGGGGCACAGTCTGCAGTGCTGCCACGTCAGTGGTTGCTCTTCGACTTTGGCTGGAAGTTTCAATTCGGTAACGAATGCGACCCAGCCAAGGATCTAGGATTCGGGATGAATCAGGAGACCTTCGCTAAGACCGGCGACTTCAAGTTGGCGCAGGTGGGATATGACGACTCGAAATGGCGGACATTGAACCTGCCGCACGACTGGGCGGTGGAGTTGCCGTTCGTCTGGGACGAGAAACTGGCGTCGCATGGATTCAGGCCGCTGGGGCGGAACTATCCGGAGACGAGCGTGGGGTGGTACCGGCGCGAGTTCGAGATTCCGGCCAGCGATGCGGGGCGGCGCATCGCTGTGGAGTTCGATGGCGCGATGCGCGACGTGCTGGTGTTCGTGAATGGATGTTTCATTGGGCGCAACGACAACGGCTACGCTCCCTTCCGCTTCGACATCACCGACTTCCTGGCGGTTGGCGCCAGGAACTGCATTGTGGCCCGCGTGGATGCAAGCCTTGGCGACGCCTGGTTCTACGAGGGCGCGGGCATTTACCGGCATGTGTGGCTGACGAAGACCGATGCGCTGCACCTAGGCAGGTGGGAGAGCCGGGTGCGGTCGGAGATCAAGGGCAACGCGGCCAAACTCGCGCTTGGCACTGTCGTTATCAATGAAGGGAAAGATCCAGAGTTTGTTGACGTTGAGTGGGAAATACTCGACCCCAAAGGCAAGCCTGTGCCAGGATCCTCCGGGGCGTCGCGATCTACTCCGCTTCAACAGGGCGAATCCGATAAATATGAGGGGGAAATGGTCATTTCGGATCCCATGCTGTGGTCGGTGGAGACGCCCAATCTCTATACCGCGATTGTGACGGTCAAGTCTGGTGACAAGGTCCACGATGCGGAGCGCGTCACCTTCGGCGTGCGAACGGCGCGGTTCGACGCTGACCACGGCTTCTTCCTCAACGGTCAATCGATGAAGATTCAGGGAACGTGCAATCATCAGGATCACGCCGGAGTGGGCGCGGCGTTGCCGGACCGGCTGCAGGCATTCCGCATCGGCGTGCTCCAGGAGATGGGCTGCAATGCCGTGCGCACATCGCACAACATGCCCACGCCGGAATGGGTGGAGGCGTGCGACCGCATGGGAATGATGATGATGTGCGAGACGCGGCAGATGAGCTCCAGTCCCGAAGGCCTGGCGCAGCTTGAAGCGATGGTCAAGCGCTATCGCAACTCGCCGTCGATCATTTTGTGGTCGATCGGGAACGAGGAGTGGGAGCTCCAGAACGGCGAAGCCGAAGAGGGCGCGAAGATCGCCGCTGCCATGGTGAACAAGTGCCATGAGCTCGATCCCACGCGCGTGGTTTCAGCGGCGGTGAACGGGAATAACGAGAAGGGCGTGTCATTGGCGCTGGACATCATCGGATTCAACTACAACCTGAAGTCTCCTGAGGACTACCACAAGAAGCATCCCACGCGGCCGGTGTACGGATCGGAGACGGCAAGTTCCATTTCCACGCGCGGAGAGTATGCAACCGATCCGCTTCGCAACATCGTGAACTGCTACGACGGCGTGGTGCCGTGGGGAGAGACTGCGGAAGCATGGTGGACGTTCTATGGAACGCGCGAGTGGGAGGCGGGCGGATTTGCCTGGACGGGTTTCGACTATCGCGGCGAACCGACTCCGTACGGATGGCCATCGATCAACTCGCAGTTCGGCATCGTGGACATGTGCGGCTTCCCGAAGGACTACTTCTACTACTACAAAGCGTGGTGGACGAAGGAGCCGGTGCTGCATCTGTTCCCGCACTGGAACTGGGAGGGCAGGGAAGGCGACGAGATTCCGGTTTGGGTGTACTCGAACCTCGACGAAGTGGAGCTGCTGGTGAACGGCAAGAGCGCAGGGAGGCAGAAGGTTCCGCGGCTGGGACACGTGGAGTGGAAGGCGCGCTTCGAGCCGGGCGCGATCGAGGCGCAGGGATGGAAGGATGGAAAGCTGGTCCTCACCGAGAAGCGCGAGACGACGGGAGCGGTTGCGGCGCTGCGGCTGAAAGCAGATCGCACAGAAATCAATGCCGACGGCCAAGATGTGACGGTTCTGACGGTGGACGCGCTGGACAATGCAGGACGCGCGGTTCCGACAGCGTCGAACCTGATCAGCTTCAAGGTGACAGTCGAAGGGGCTCAAGGAGCCGCAGGCGACGTTGGAGTATTGATCGGCGTGGGCAACGGCGATCCCAACTGCCAGCAGAGCGACAAGGAGCCGCGCCGCTCGCTATTCAACGGGCTGGCGCAGGCGATCGTGCAATCGACCAAAACGGCGGGCACGATTGAAATTGAAGCGAGCACCAGAGGCGGCAATGTGACGCCGGCGAAGATCACGATCACGACGAAGGCGGTGGATCTGCGGGCGGAGGCGTAAAAGCAGGGAATAGGGAACAGGGAACAGAAAAACAGGGATCATTTACCGTTGGAGCCGGGCTCCTGGTTCGCTTTGCCGGCCTCGGTGCGGGCGATGGATTCGACTTGGTTAACGACGCCGGAGATGGGGTAAAAGCGGGCCTCCGCAGCGTGCGGGAGGGTTGACTCTTCGGTACCCCCGCCCCCCATACCCCTTTTTGGGGTTAAGTGGTTTGTTATGAACCACTTGTACCCCTGATCACTTGCTGTAACCCGTTGATTCCAGAGGACTTATCTCTTAAGGTCGTCCATCCAAAGGGGTTAAGCCTCATTTTCGGGCCAAAGATTACTCTTTGGTTAACTTTTCGGTCTGTGCCGGTCCGGTCCGCGAAGGGCTGCAGACGGACAGGGGCCCCTCGGCGGTTTTGGAAAATCTGGGCCCGATCAAAGCTGTACTCGGGGTCGTTGCGACCCCACGGACGAAGACCTGTTCGTGGGGTCGCGACGACTTTGCGGCCGCGAATGCAGATCACCATTTCCGAAGCCGCTTTGGCGCAGAGGCGAATCATGGAATGATTGTGCGCCCGAAGGGGGAAATGATATGCAAAGCTGACAGAGGTCAGAGATCAGGGGTCAGGGGTCAGAAAAGGAACGAGTTAAGCCGAAAATGGTGGGGCGAGTTTGGGCGGCGGGGGCTTGACAAAGAAAATCAGGGGTCAGGGATCAGGGTTCGGGGGTCAGGGGTCAGGGCGCCTCAGCCTCAATCTTCGCCGGGGAGCAGGGGGAGGGTGAGGTTTTCGGCGGGGGCAGGGCGGCTGCGCGGGGCCTTCTTGAAGGTGGCGTCGCGGCGGTGAGCGGGATAATCGGGCTGCTTGCCGTCGAGAATCTGCTGGATGGTCAGAATCTGGAGGCGCGGGTAGGTGCTGCCGTCAGGGGATTTGTAGAGTCCGGCTTCGGCGGCTTCGTGCTTCATGGGTCTGGTGGGTTCCTCGAAGCAGAGAAAGACGCCAATCTCGGCTTTCTCACGTTCGAGGACGCCGCGCAGGTCGCGGACCTGGGAGACGTTGACTCCGCCGGCTTTGACGGAAAAGACGATCTGCTTCGATTTGCCCGATTCGTCGTCGTGGAAGTAAAGCCGCCCATCGATGCCGCGGTCGGCACCCTTCTTCTGATCGGTGGGCCGAGCGCCAACTTGGCCGAGCGCCCACCATTGGAACTGGTATTTGTCTTCGGCGGCCAATTCTTCGGCCCCGGCGTAGTCGGTAGGCTCGCCGACCACATCGTAGGTGCTGCGAATCTCCGGCCCAAAGGCGTCTGAGAGCCGCTTCTTGATAAGGCCGATGGCGAGGTGAGTAATATCGATGCCGATCCAGCGGCGATTGAGTCGCTGCGCGACCTGGACTGTGGTGCCGCAGCCGCAGAAGGGGTCGAGAACGAGATCGCCTTCATTGGAGCTGGCCTTGATGATGCGTTCGAGGAGGGCTTCGGGCTTTTGCGTGGGGTAGCCAAGCAGCTCCTCGTGCCAGGAGCGCAAAGCTTGAACGTCTACCCAAACATCCTGCGCGGGCATTCCGCTATTTTCATCGAGGTAATTCTTCAGTCGAGGAATTCCATTGCGCGTCCAAAAGACGCGATTTTTCGCCAGGGCATTGTCAATCCCTGCCTGATCGAACATCCAGTGCCGCCCTTTAGGGGGTGCTATTTGGCCTCTTTTTCCGAATGACCTTGCCGGGCCTTGGCCTGCGCCGCTGAGATCGCCCGACATGAAGCGCCGACCGTCGGGGTCAGAGTACCTATAGTACTGCTGTATGTACTCTTCGCTGTGAGGCTGGTATTGGGTTTCCCACTTTGGAGTGCCGCCTTTGGCGAAGAAAAGGATGGTGTCGTGCACGCTTCCGAATCTCTTGGCGTCTGAGTGTGAGGTCGTCCGCTTCCAGATAATCTCGTTCCGGAAAAACTGTGGCCAGAACACAGCGTCCATAAGAATTTTGAGGTAATGGCTGGCTGTGGGGTCGCAGTGGAGGTAGATGGAGCCGGTTTCTTTGAGGACGCGGCGGAGCTCGATGAGGCGCGGGGCCATCATGGCGAGGTAGGCCATCATGTCGGTGTTGAAGAGGAAGGTTTTGAAGGCGCGCATGGTGTCGGCGACGCGGCCGCCCTGCTCGACGATCTGCTCGTAGGCGCGCATGGCCTCGGGGTTCCACTCCCATGTGTCCTCGAATGCGTGGATTTGGGAGCTGGACTGCGAGCCGTCTTTCTCGGCGAAGAGGACGTTGTAGTCCTGGCGGGAGTTGAAGGGCGGGTCGAGGTAGATGAGATCGACGGACTCGTCCTTGACGTACATGCGGAGGACTTCGAGGTTATCGCCGTAGTAGAGCTTGTTTTTCTCGGTGTTCACGGTTTGGGTAGAGGGTAGCACAGCGGAGACAGCGCGGCGAGCAGGCGAACCTTGGGGGTCAAGGGGCGGGCGCGGCTTCGCCGCGCTCTTTATTTCTCGAAAATGGGCGGGCGGGTATTCGTGGGGCTGAAGCCCCACGCTCCCTCCGTGTGGCGGGGCGGGGGTTGATTCTGCCGCCCCTACGGGGCTTGCATGGAATCTTTGTCTACTTTTCCCAGGGTTCCCGTCCGCTGCGGCGGACTCCACCCTGGGCTAACTTTTTCGCTCCCTATGGGAGCGGGGCGGAGCGGCGGGTTCGGCACCTGACCCCAAAGAGGGGAGGACGGGGCTTCATCGCGGCTTCGCCGCGCTCTTTATTTCTCGAAAATGGGTGGGCGGGTATTCGTGGGGCTGAAGCCCCACGCTCCCTCCGTGTAACGGGGCGCTGAGTTGTCCGAAGGTCTTGAGGTCGTGCCCTGGTACGAGCGAAAGGCAACCGCAGATCCTTCGACTCCCTCATTTCGCCGTTCCGGCTCACTCGGTCGCTCAGGATGACAGCGGGTGAGGTTTGAGCGCGGCTTCGCCGCGCTCTTTGTTTTTCAAGAAATGGGGCGCGTGAACAGAGACCAGGGAGCAGAGATCAGGGATCAGGGGACGGCGGGGTTGGCGGGGGCTGGCAGTGATAACGGGGCATGTTGAACTGGCAGGTCAGCGAGCCGGCGGGAACGAGTTTCAGCGGGTTCGTTGTCCTCGACCGGGGCCTTTGGGTCCTTGCTTCTGCTGTCTTTCAAGGAGGTCCCGCAATAACCGCAAGGTGTAGCCAGCTTTCAGCGTTTCGTCCCAGCGATAGGCAAGCGCCGCTCTCTCCCGGAATGTCGCGGCGGCAGCAATTTCGTCGGCGAGAATTTTGCATTGGAGCTGGCGCAGTTCGATTTGCGCTTTCAGAGTTTGAACCGTCAGATTGGGGATAGTGGATTCCATGATCCAGCTCCGTTAAATCGGGATGCACGCCGAGCCCCGAGGCCGTTGGGATCCCCGTTCTCTGCCGGGCTTGCCGGCAGACGGCACGCATAGATAGGACTTTATAGGCATTCTGGCTCGCCGAAAGTGATCGAAATCACAAGATTTTTGACCTTCGTCAGGCGTCAGCGGCAGAGTGAGATTTTCCGCGGGTGCCGGGTACGTGGGCGGGGCCGTGCTTTCCCACGTCTCAAAATCGAAACCAAAGGCACCCGGCACCCGGCGATTTCTTGCTGCTAAGGGGTGGGCGGCGTACCTGCCGGAGTTGGAAGAGACTTGCTTATCTGAAAGCACAGGCGGCACAGCACTGGCCTGCCCAGGTGGGGCTTGAATGGGACCGTAGTTTCGATGCCGCACTCGGCGCAGGTGACGCGCACTTCGGGAGGCGGCCTTTGGCGCAGCCGGTCGTGCTTGGCCCTGCACGGCCTGCAGCGTGTGGGGTCGTGAGTGAATTTTCTTTCGCTGAAAAAGATCTGTTCGCCGACAGTGAAAACGAACTCGGCTCGACATGCGATGCAGATTAAGGTGCGGTCAGCAAATTCCAAGGCTGACCCCCAATCCGGGAGAGCAGCCTCTTGTTGATTAGCCCCGACCGCCGACCCACGGGCATTGACCGCCCGGGAAGTGCATTCATTCTAGGCTTTCCAGTCGCGTGATGCAACTCACAGGATCGGACGGGCGCGGGCCATGAGGAGTGATCCGGGTCACATCTCTGCCGTCGCCGCGACTATAATCTCCGGGTTGTTCCTCCGGACTTGTCTGGAGAACGTATGGGCGGCGGCCTCTCGGGTCAGATTCACGGGTGCGAGGCCGACGCCTTTTCTTTCTTTGGGGTTCGAACGTGGGCTCCTGCGCGTTGCGCGACGAGAGACGGAACCCTGCAAAGCCCGGCACGGCTTCGCCGCGCTCTCTGCTTTTAAAAAAGGGGGACGTGTATGCGGCGGACTGAGACAACAAAGATCCGAGAACAGAGGTAGGAGACCAGGGATCAGGAATCGGGGGTCAGAGATCAGGGAACAGGGAACAGGGAATAGGGGACGGGGATCGGCGGCCGGAAGCCGGGCGGTAGATAGAGTAGAGGGATGGAGCAAGGGCGGGCCGATTGGGGGCATGAGCTGCGCGCGATGGCGGCACTGGCCGTGCCTGTGGTATTGAGCGAGCTGGGCTGGATGGCCATGGGGGTGGTGGACACCATCATGGTGGGACGGCTGGGTCCGGTGGCGATTGGCGCAGTGGCCCTGGGCAATGCGGTTTGCTATACGCCCACGCTGTTTGGCGTGGGATTGATGCTGGGGTTGGACACGCTGGTGGCGCAGGCCTACGGGCGCAAGGATCACGACGAGTGCCATCGCTGGCTGGCGCAGGGCGTGTATCTGGCGTGCCTTGCCGCGGTGCCGCTGATGGCGGCGAACTGGCTGGCGAGCCTGGGCGTTACGCGGTTAGGGATTGCGGTGGAGGTGGCCGGGCCGGCGGGCGGATATCTGCGGCTGCTGAATTGGGGCACGCTGCCGCTGCTGCTCTACAGCGCGGCGCGGCGGTATTTGCAGGGCGTGGGCCAGGTGCGCGTGATTACCGTGACCTACGTGCTGGCCAACCTGGTGAACTGGTTCGGGAACTGGGTGCTGATCTACGGCAAGCTGGGGATGCCCGCGCTGGGGGTGAACGGGTCGGCGATTTCGACTGTGCTGGCGCGGGTGACGATGGCGGCTGCCCTCATGGGGTTTGCGTGGAGGTACGAGCGGAGGCGCGGGCATCCGCTGTACCGGCACTGGGCGGGACCGCAGACGGCGCGATTGAAGAAGCTGCTGCGGCTGGGAGCGCCGGCGGCGGGACAGATTCTGCTCGAGGTGGGAGCGTGGAACCTGGCGACGTTTTCCGCCGGGTATCTGACGCCGGTGGCGCTGGCGACGCACCAGATTGTGTTGAACTACGCGAGCCTCACGTACATGGTGCCGCTGGGGATTTCGGCGGCGGCAGCGGTGAGCGTGGGACATGCGGTGGGCGCGGGAGATGCGGCGCGGGCGCGGCGCGCGGGCTGGCTGGCGCTGGGACTGGGAACAAGCTTTATGCTGCTGGCCGCGATGACGTTTTGGGCGTGGCCGAAGCCGCTGATCGAGCTATTCACGAGCGACGCGCGGGTGCTGGCGGTGGGGCCAGGGCTGCTGGGGATTGTGGCGGCGTTTGAAGTGTTCGATGGGATTCAGACGGTGTCGACGGGCGCGCTGCGCGGGCTGGGAGAGACACGGGCACCGATGATGGCGAATTTGGTGGGGTATTGGGTGCTGGGGCTGCCGCTCGGATTTTTTCTTTGCTTTGGGTTGCGCTGGGGAATTTACGGTCTTTGGATCGGGCTGACGCTGGCGCTGGTGGTGATTGCATTGGCGGTGCTGGCGCGATGGAAGCGAGACGCGGAGAGGCTCGTTGTGGCTTGTAGCCGGTAGCCGGTGGCTAGAACCGGTCTCATAAACCATCTTTGTCAATGCGCTGGGATCATGGGACCCGCCTTGTTGTTGGGTCCCATACTTGCGCACTAATCAGCAGAGGCGTTTATGAGACCGGTTGGCTCTGTTGACATCCTCGATACGTCTGTGCAGAAGGCGGCAGAAACGGCGTTAAGCTGAAGCTGTTCTGGCGCCTTCGCGAAACTTGCATGGCCGAAGTCGGACTGGTGCGATTTGCCCGGCTGGCGCTCGACGTCAGCCGGAAAGTGTTGCCCGCGCAGCGGAGCAAATTCAGCAAGCGAGTGTTTACGCAACCGCAGTTGCTGGCCGTGCTCTGCCTGATGCGGTATGAAGACTGGACCTTCCGCGAGGCGGAGGTGAGACTCAGCGAGCACACGGAGTTGCGTTCCGCCTTGGCACTGAAATCCGTTCCTGACTACACCACGTTGTACCGCTTCTTGGCGCGCTTGAACGTGGACGACGTAGCCCGCGTGATGGATGAGATTGTGCGGCGCATGCCTGGGAGGTGGCGAAGTCCTGCCACGGTAGGCGTCGATGCCACGGGTTTGGCGCAGAGTGCGGTAAGCAGTTACTTCATCCGCCGGGTAGAGCATTTTGGCCAGCCGCAGCGCACATGGCGGCACTGGCTGAAGTGGCTGGCCGTGGTCGACCTGAAGCGGCAGCTGATTCTGGCCCAACAAGCGCGGCAGGCGCCGTGGAACGACTGCGCCACGCTGCCGGCGCTGGTAACCAGAGCGCGCCGGCACACACCGATCGGCTGCGTGTTGGCCGACGCCGAGTTCGATTCGGAATGCAACCATACTTTTTGCCGCCAGCAACTGAAAGCCGATAGCGTCATTCCGGCCAAGCGCCGCTCCACGTGCAGGGCATCCGGGGTACGCCTGCAGATGCGAGAACATTTCCCCGCCCAAAAGTATGCCCTGCGCTCCCTGATCGAGAGTGTCTTTTCGGCCGTGAAACGTAAACTCTCTGGCCGCGCTCCTGGCAGAACCATCCATACCCAATCCCGTCAAGCCCTCCTGCTCGGCTTGGCCTTTGACCTATACCGCCTCTAACCATCTCCTCGCCAACAAACCCAAACAAGGGATGTCAACAGAGCCAGACCGGTTGTAGTAGTTGAAACTTGGTCGCCTCATTCATCGCAAGTCGCTTGCGCCAGTGACAGAAAACCATGGCTACGAGCTACAGGCTACGGGCTAGCGTGGCGCTCTGAAAACAAAGTGCTTGCGAGGCAACGACGCGATGAGGCGAACGGCTGGGTGAGTGATGCGCCCCGGGGAGTTACCAATGGTGCGCGGAGTATGACGTTGGCATTCGAAAGTGACTATAATCACATTTGGGGCGCGATGAGCCGGCGCCCGTGGAACACGTAGACCGCTCAGAATTTATCCGAAGGGAATCCCGCCACATGGCGACAGGAAACCTGGCCCTGGGTCAAGAACAGGGTGAAAGTAGTGCGCGTCCGCACGTCGTCAACGACTTCAGCATCATCGTAGCCACAGTTAACGGATCGGGGTCGCAGTCCGCCAACAGCGTGCTGCTGAAGGCGATTTTTGGAATGGGAGTTCCCGTGAGCGGGAAGAACCTGTTCCCATCGAACATTGCCGGACTGCCGACGTGGTACATCATCCGGGCCAGCAAGGACGGGTATGTGGCGCGCAAGCACGAGATCGATGTGCTGGTAGCGTTGAATCCCGAGACCGCGCGGGACGACATGATGTCGGTGCAGCCGGGCGGCGTGGCCATCTACGAAGAGCACCTGAATCTGAAGCAGTATCGCGACGATGTGGTCTGCTATCCGGCGCCGTTCGACAAGATCACAATTTCAATTTGCCCCGAAGCCAAGCTGCGCAAGCTGGTGAAGAACATGGTGTACGTGGGCGCGGTGGCGCAGTTGCTTCAGATCGATCTTAGTGTGGTGGAAGATTGCGTGCGCAAGCAGTTCGCCAGGAAGCAGAAGGTCTTCGATCTGAACTTCGGGGCGGTGCAGGCGGGCTTCGACTACGCCAATACGACGTTTACCAAGCAGGACCCATATTTCATCGAGCCGATGGACCAGACCAAGGGCAAGATTATTGTGGACGGCAACGCAGCTTGCGGCATGGGCGCGGTGTTTGCGGGCGTGACGGTGGTGGCGTGGTATCCCATTACGCCGTCGACGTCGCTGATCGAAGCGACGACGGATTTGCTGAAGAAGTTCCGCGTGACGCCGGAGGGCAAAGCAACCTTTGCCGTGGTGCAGGCCGAGGACGAGCTGGCGGCGATCGGCATGGTGCTGGGCGCGGGCTGGGCCGGGGCGAGGGCGATGACCTCGACATCCGGGCCGGGCATCTCGCTGATGGCGGAGTTTAGCGGGTTGGGCTACTATGCCGAGATTCCGGGAGTGATCTTCGACGTGCAGCGCAGCGGGCCGTCGACGGGCATGCCGACGCGCACCTCGCAAGCTGATCTGCTTTCGACGGCGTTCCTTTCGCACGGCGACACCAAGCACGTAATTCTGCTGCCGGGGAGTGTAAAGGAGTGCTTCGAGCTGAGCTACGCGGCGTTCGATCTGGCGGAGAAGCTGCAGACGCCGGTGTTCGTGCTGACCGATCTCGATTTAGGCATGAACAACTGGATGTCGGAGCCGTTTGTGTATCCTGACAAGCCGCTGGATCGCGGCAAAGTGCTGACGGCGGCCGATCTCGAGCGGCTGGGCGGCTTCGCGCGCTACCGCGACGTGGATGGAGATGCCATCGGCTGGCGCACGCTGCCGGGGACGAATCATCCCAAGGCGGCGTATTTCACGCGCGGCTCGGGGCATAACAAGGATGCGGGTTATACCGAGCGGCCGGATGAGTATCAGGAAGTGATGGATCGGCTGGCGCGCAAGTTTGAAACGGCGCGCAAGCTGGTTCCGGCGCCCGTGGTGACGAAGAACGGGACTTCGAAGATTGGTTTCCTGGCGTATGGTTCCACCGATTTCGCACTGCGCGAGAGTATCGACCAGATCGAGAAGGAACATGAATTGAGCGTGGACTACATGCGCATCCGCGCGTATCCGTTTGCGCACGAGATTCACGACTTTGTGGCCAGCCATGAGCGCGTGTACGTGGTGGAGCAAAACCGCGATGCGCAAATGGCAAGCCTGCTGAAGCTGGATCTTCCCGGCGAGCAGGTGGCGAAGCTGCGCAGCATTCTGCACTACAACGGATTGCCGCCCGACGCACGCACTATCACCAGCGAGTTTGCGACCAAGGAGGGCCTCTAACATGGCGACCGCAACAGCGAATGGGTCTACAGGCCCGAAACTGAATCACATCGGCCTTCCGGTGCTGGAGTATCGTGGCGGCAAGTCGACGCTGTGCGCCGGCTGCGGCCACAACGCGATCTCGGAGCGCATTATCGACGCCATGTGGGAGATGGGCGTAGAACCGGAGCGGGTAATGAAGATGAGCGGCATCGGCTGCTCGTCGAAGAGCCCCGCGTACTTCATGAACCGCTCGTTCAGCTTCAACGGCGTGCACGGTCGAATGCCGAGCATTACCACCGGCGCCGTGCTGGCCAACCGCACGATGATGGCGCTGGGCGTTTCCGGCGACGGCGATACGGCTTCAATCGGGATGGGGCAGTTTGTCCACCTGATGCGGCGCAACCTGCCCATGATTTACATCATCGAAGACAACGGCGTGTACGGTTTGACCAAGGGCCAGTTTTCGGCCACGGCGGATATCGGGTCGAAGCTGAAGACCGGCGTGATCAACGAACTGCCGCCCATCGATACCTGCGCGCTGGCGATCCAATTGGGCGCGACGTTTGTGGGCCGGTCGTTTTCCGGCGACAAGAAGCAGTTGCTGGCGATGTTGAAGGCGGCTATTGCGCACCAGGGGACAGTGATGCTGGACGTGATCAGCCCCTGCGTCACGTTCAACGACCATGAGGGATCGACCAAGAGCTACAAATTCCTGCAGGAGAACGACGAACCGATCAACGAGATCGGGTTTGTTGCCAGCTTCGACGATATCGAAGTGGATTACGATTCAGGCGAAGTCTACGACGTGCAGATGCACGACGGCTCGCAACTGCGTTTGCGCAAGCTGCTCGAGGATTACGATCCGACCGACAAGGCGAACGCGGTGCGCACGCTGATGGAGGCGCATGAAAAGAACGAGATTCTCACCGGCGTCTTCTACATCGACACGCAGAAGCCGACCTTCATCGATCAGCTGAATGTGGTGGACGAACCGCTGGCCACGTTGCCCGAGAGTCTCACGCGGCCGCCGAAGCAGGCGCTGGATAGTCTGATGGCGAATTTGCAATAGCGCAGCGCAATTGCGGCAGCCGCTGAATTCCCCAACAGATGGGCGAACGATTGCAGGCGAGCCGAAGACGTCCTCTCAGGACGCCTTGCCGCGAAGCTCCTGCTCGGCACGGAACCAATCTTCTTCATGATGTCCATGCACAAAGCCGCGCTCAGTCCAGAAGCGATGCGCAAGCTGAGCGACCTGTTCGCGAGGAAATTTCATTTCAGTGATGTTCGACGGATGTCCATTCGTTGGGGAAATTCCGTTGGTTTTGGTGGTCTTCTTGCCGCCCGGCTTTGCCGGAGTCTTTGCTTTGCTGTTCGCTTTCGGTTGGCTGCCAGCTTTCTTGACGGTCTCTGTCATGGACGTATCCTCCTGGGTGAGTGACTGCATTTCAGGAAACTGTGTGAAGTTGTTGCATTGCGCAATGCCGCCGCACCTTGGAGGTTACGCCGACTTAAGGACAAAGCTGAAACTTACAGGATTTCCCGAATTGCTCTAGGGCCAACAAGCGGGCCGTCTTCTCTTATGATATCGAATTGCGACGATCCACTCAGCGGGAAACGTTGCGAAAGAATCATGGTCGTAAACTTTTCAATTCCTATTCACGCGAGCGATGAACGCAAGTGCCTGCTGCATCGCACTTTGGCATTTTGTGCGGGGCCGAACAGTGCAAGCCGAGAATTGCGCCATATTGTGACCCGAGAGCGGAAACTCTGCCGCACGCACCTTTGCATCGGCGGCGAGCGAGCTTTGCTCGAGGTCCGGCGGCCCTACCGTATATCGTGGACAATATAGTGAAAGCAGAGAACACTTAAGCTGCGGCCGGCGCACTGGAGGCGGCGCCAACTGCAATCGGCGGCTTTTCAACAGGCATTCATGATGACTCCCGCGATCGATACCACCGCGCTGACCCGCCGATTCGGTGACTTCACCGCGGTTCATGATGTGAACCTGCGCGTCGCCGCGGGTCAATTTTTCGGCTTTCTCGGGCCCAACGGAGCGGGCAAATCCACCACGATTAAGATGTTGACCGGTCTGCTGGCGCCGACTTCAGGAAGCATTTGTATTCTTGGCGAAGACCTGAAGGCCAACCCGGCGGAGGTGAAGGGGCAGATCGGCGTTGTGCCGGAGGGGATGGCGCTCTTCGGACGGCTGACTGCGGAAGAATACCTCCGATTCGTCGGGCGCATGTACGGGCTCGATAGGGCCACCACGCTGCAACGCACACAGGAGCTGCTGGAGTTCATGCAGCTTGCCGATGAACAGAAGAAGCTCATCGCCGACTTCTCACATGGAATGAAAAAGAAACTGGCTCTGGCGGCCGCAGTCATCCACGGCCCCAGGGTTCTCTTTCTCGACGAGCCGTTTGAAGGCGTGGACGCAGTAGCCGCGGGCACGCTGAAGGCGATGCTGCAGAGAATGATCGCGCGCGGCGCGACCGTCTTTCTCACCTCGCAAGTGCTGGAGATTGTGGAGCGGCTCTGTACGCACGTGGCGATTATTCATCGCGGACAGTTGGTCGCCCAGGGATCGCTGGAAGAGCTGCGCGCCGGCGCCGGACGCGCTGGGAATGCGGATTCGGGAAGGGAAGCGAAGACATCGACGGCGGAGCATCGCAGCCTGGAAGAGATCTTTCTCGAAATCGTCGGGACCGATCGCGAAGGAAATCCGGCGGCAACGGCGCCTGAACAGGAGCTTTCATGGCTGAGGTGACGGCTGGAGAAACACTCCCTGCTGCAATGCGAGAAATTCCCGCAAGCCAGCAGCTTCTTGCGGTTGCGTGGTTGCGTTGGCGCATTTTTGTCAACAGCATGTTCCGGCGGCGGGCAAGCGGCACACGCCAGGCAGTTGGACTTGCATTTGCCATCGTTTTGCGCATGATCCTCTGGCCTTTTCTGGCGCTTACAGTGATCGGGCCCATCGTGGGCAGTGGATTCCTGGCATGGATCGCGATTGCCCAAAATCGCCCCCAGAGCCTAGCGCCCTTACTGGCGGGGATCGCTTTACTTTGGCAATTCATCAGCATGAATGGCTTGAACATCGCGGCCGCGATCCCGAGCTTCGATCCCTCCTCGCTGACGCGGTTTCCTCTGCGCTTCGGGCGCTACCTGGTTTTGCGGACGCTGATCGGCCTTCTGACGCCCAGCACCATCGTGGGCTGTCTCGCTCTGCTGGCGGCAGCTGTGGGAATCAGCGCAGCGAAGCCCGTGCTGGCTCTGCCCGCCGTGGTTGTTCTGGCGGTTTATGCCTTAATGAACATCTTTCTGACGCGCATGATCGGCGCCTGGATGGAGCGCTGGCTCGCCAACCGCCGTTTCCGCGAAATCTTCGGGATGTTCATGGCGCTATTCGTCGTTGGAATCCAGTTCCTGAATCTTCAGCGGGCTCCGTTGCGCAGGCCGGGCGCCTCACACAGTTGGCTGCTGAGATTTCTCTCCAGCCCCGGCCCGTATTTGCACTGGCTGCCGCCGGGTTTCGCTGCGAATGCGATCCTTCTTACGCGGCATCCTTTGACCGCGCTGGCGCAGTTCGCCGGCCTCGTGGCGAGCGCGGCGCTGTTCGCGGCAGTCTTTGCCATTCGGCTGCACAAGCAATATCTCGGCGAACTGCTAAGCGAAGGCCCGAGCCGGCGTGCTCCTGCGAGCTTGGCCTCGCGCGTGAGGGCGCTTGCGCAGCGGCCAGCTGCCGCTCGAAAGCCTGCGGCGCCGCGACTTGCCCGCCCGGTCTTCCCGCCCATTGTCGCCGCGTGTTTGCGCAAGGAGTGGCTGACGCTGCGCAGCAGCGGGGCGCAGATCATCGGAATGCTGACTCCGCTGATCTTCGTCGTGATTCTGAGCCGGACAATTTTCGCCCGGCACTCCGCTTACTTTCTTCCCGGAGCGATTGCCTACGTTCTCTTTGGCGTTCTCGCCGGGTTATACAACGTCTTTGGCGCGGACGGACTCGGCGTGCAGGTTTATCTGCTTGCGCCGGTTCGCCTGCGCGATGTGATGGTGGCCAAGAACATTTTGAGCCTGGCGGTCATCGTTACCGAAGCGGGGCTTGCGTGGGTGCTGGTTGCAATGCTGGCGCGAACCCGGATTGCGCTGTCGACAGAAATTTCGACATTGCTCTGGACGGTCTTCGTGATCGGGGCGAACCTTGCCATAGGCACACTGCGGTCCATTCAGGCGCCGCGCAAATTCGTCCCCGGCAAAACGCCGCAGCGGCGCAGCACGCCAACCGATCGCACCAGCGGCCTGCTCATTCTTTTGGTCCTGTTTGGGAGCATGGCGCTGCAGGTTCCCGTGACGATCCTGTGCCGGTACTTCGAGGAGCCGTGGCTGGCCGCATGGATCTTCGGTCCTCTTGCCGCCGCGGCGGCCCTGGCTTACGCCCTGCTGCTGCGCAATGCCGAGCAATTGATCCTGGCGCACCGCGACGTATTTGCCGAGGAGCTCTGCAAGGTCTAAGCTGCCGTGCGTTACGAGCCGGCGCAGTGCGAGGCTCGAACCTGATCCCCGGCTATAACTGCCACCAGTCGAGCAGCGACATGCGCGGATAATAAAGGCCTCCGCACAGGTTTATGCCGGCGCCGCGCAGATTGCGGAGGACCTTTGCATAGGCCTCGATCTGCGGCGCGAAGATGGCGCGTAGTTGGGGCAGTGCTGCGGCAGGGTCGAGGCCGTCCTCGTGGGCAGTTTTGTAATCGATGATCCACCACGTCTCATCGGCCGGGGATGCGGCTGTCGACTGCGGCGCAGGTCCGGCACAGAAGACGCGATCGGCCTGCACCGTGCGCAAGCTGCCGGCGACGACTCCGGTCCAGCGGACCTCGTTGGCTGCACCGGCGTGCGGCGCAAGAATCCATTGCGCCAAAGGATCGCCGGCTGCCTGGAGTGCAATTTCGAGCGCTTGCGCGGCGATGCGGGCGGAGTGCTGCGGCTCGATGCCCGCGGCACGGATGCCGGCGGCAATGCGAGGTTGCAGCCGCGCGAGGGAGGCGCGAGCCGTTTGATCTGTCTGCGTGGCGATTAGCTGCGCCAACTGCTGCAGAAGCAAATGAACAGACTTGCCGAGCGCGCGCGAAAGCAGGCCGCCTTGGTGGCGCTCGTAGAAGCGGCCTGCGCCGAGAAGCGGCTCTTCCGCGGCGGAAGAGAATTGGGAGGGTGCAGAACGGTAGCTGGCGGGCAGGCGGCGTATCACGGCAGGCGTGGCTGTGGACGGCGCCGGGGACGAGTTTTCAGCGGCTGAGGCGGCGAGGGATTCGATGGTGGAGAACTTCTCGGAGGCGGCCGCACGGACGCTCCACTCTTCAAATCGCCGGCGAATCTCCGTTGCGAACGCGGGCCAGGCTGCGGCGAGCAGACTGTCGCGAGGCTCGACGAGAGTCAGCGAGCCGTCCTGTGCGGTTTTGTAGGATGGGCGCGCGAAGAAATGCAATTCGTCGCGGGCGCGCGTGGTGGATACGTAGAGGATGCGGCGCGTTTCCTGCGTTTCGCGTTCGCGGCGGACACGATCGACCCACTTCCTGGCTGCACCGCGATCGGCGCCTTTGGACTGGAGCGGAGCAACAAGGAATTCCGTGATCTCGCCGTGACGTTCCGGGCCGCTTTCATCGGCATCGGACGGCAGACCACGCTCCAGCCAGGAGAGCAATTCCGGTTTCCCGCCACCGGCGCCGGCTTGCAGATCGGGCACAATGACGACTTCGAACTCCAGCCCCTTCGCTTTGTGAATGGTCATCAATTGCACGCCATAATCGCTCTCGGCAGCAGGATCGGGCTGTGCGGTGAGCTTGTTGAGCGCCGCACCGAGCGCGGGACCGAGGAGATCGGGCTCTCCCTGCGGCAGGCTGTCGAGGCTCCTCCAAAGCAGATCGAGATTGGCGCACGCCGCGGCGTCGACACATTGCGCGCCGCCCAAATGCAGCCAGACTTGCTCGAGCCAGGTTCCGGGCGTGGCAGCGGGTTGCCTCGAGCGCAGGTGCTCCGCGAATTCAATCGCCTGCAACACACGCTCGGCGGCGAGCTGGCCTTCGTCACTCAAAAGCTGCTTGCGCTCAGTCAGGAGTTCGGGCACGGGGCGCGCGAGCAGCGCGGGATCGTCTGCGCTGACGAGCGCGTGCAGATCGGCAAGCGAGAGACCGCACCACGGCGCGCGCAGGACGCCCAGCCAAGCCACGCGGTCTTGCGGATTGAACAGGGCGCGTGTCAGGGCAAGGGCGTCGATGATTTCGGGGCGATCCTGCAGTCTCTCAAGTTCCACGGCACGGAAAGGAATTGCGGCCTCGCGTAACGCCGTGGCTATAGGCGTGAGCGCTTTGCGTGTTCGGCCGAGCACAGCGATGCGGTATTTTTCCTTCGCCGCGCGGGCCTGGTCAATCCGGTCTCCGTGGCTGCGGATGAGAGCGACGATTTCTTCGGTCTGCTTCTCGTGAGCCGCTTCGCGCTCGGCTGCGAGCTCCGCCTTTCGATCGGCGGCCGGGCCGCGGGAGCTTCCTCGCGCCGAATCCGGCACGAATTCGAGGTGTAGCCGCCAGCGCGGGGCCGATTCGGCGACGAGGCGAGGGCCGGGCAGTGTGGGATCGGACGACGGGGCGTCGTCACGCGCGGGCAGGGCTTCTGCGTACTCTATGCCGCTGCCGTCGTCGACGGCGAAGACCTGAACAAATGCGCCGTTGATGCTTCGAACGAGTGGCGGCGCGGTACGGAAATTGGCTTTGAGCAGCACGGGTTCGAACCGCAACGGGAGGTCGCCGGGGATTTCGAGGCCGAGTTGCTCGACGCGTGGAAAGAGCTCGGCGTCGGCGTCGCGGAAGAAGTAGATGGACTGCATGGGATCGCCGACGACGAAACAGGTGCGGCCCTCGCGCTCGGGCCAGGCGGCGATGAGATGGGCGAGCAACTGGTGCTGACGGCGGCTGGTGTCCTGGAATTCGTCGACCAGCAAGTGGCGAATGCCGTCAACAGCGGCGAGCGTGGCTTCAGTGGGAAGCTCATTTTCGCCTTTGAGTACTCTTAGCGCGATCTGCGCAACTTCGGTAAAGTCTGCGGCGGCAGCTTCGGCCAAGGCTACCTTCAATTCGCCCGCGGCGTGGCGCAGCAACGTGAAGCAGGCGCGAACGATCCGCCATTCCTGATCGGTGTAGCGCACTGAGGAGGGATCGGAAGCGGCGGCGCGTGCGAAGGGGCGTTCAAGACGCGCACGCAGAGTCTCCCAATCCGGATCGCGGCCGAGGACGAAGCCGTGCATCCATTGGTCGCGCTTCGCGAGCATGGCGACGAGCTGCGATTCGACGTCCTGCCAACTGTTGTCGCGCCAGAGAAGCAGAGCTTCGATGGCATGGCGCAGGGGCGGATCGCCGCTGTCGATCTGTTCGAGCGTGCGGCGCGCGGCGCGGCGATAAAGTTCCGTGGGCTGCTCGCTGATGTCGAGACCGCCGCCGAGGCCGGAGACGAGGGGCTGCTGCAAGGCGAGGTCGCGGCAAAAGGAGTCAATGGTGGAAATGCGCAGTTGCGCGGGAAGATCGAGGAGGTTCCAGCCGAGAGTTTGAGAACGCGCCAGCGCGCGCTGCGCGAGAGACTCCATGGAGAATGGATCGGCGCCGGGCGCACTGCTGGCTGCGGCGTTTTCGAGCTCGGAGAGAATGCGGTGACGCATTTCGGCTGCGGCAGCGTTGGTGAAGGTGATGGCGACGATCTGGCCGGGGTCGTCGACTTCGCCGAGCAGGCGCAGAAAGCGGCGCGTGAGGAGATCGGTTTTGCCGGAGCCCGCGGGCGCGCGCACCAGGATGGAGCGGCGCGTATCGAGCGCCAGATCACGCTGGGCCTGATCGGGAGGATTATTGTGCGGCGCGCTAGGCATCGGCGGCCTCCTCGTCTTCCGATTGCGGCGGATGCTCCTGGACGCGGCACAGTGCTTGTAGGCCACAAAACTCGCACGTATCGGGGTAGTCGCGCGGATCGACGACGGCGCGGCCGGCGAGAAAATCGCGAGCAAGCTTTTCGATGTACGCTCGCCACGCAGAAAGCTGCTCTGAAGTAAGATGCTTCTTCACCAGATTGGTGTTCGAGCGAAGATCGCTGCGGAGGGTTGCTCTGGCGTTGCGGACAAAGCCCGCAAATACCGATTCGCCGACGCGAACTTTGGCGAAAACGAGGCCCCCGATATCACTCGGATCGCAATCGAGGGCAAAATTGGCGTAAAGAGGAAGCTGCACGTCGTCGGGACGTGGGCGGTCCTCGCCGGGGGGCGGCACTTCCCACACGCTCGGCGAAACGTTGCCCGTCTTGTAATCGATGACGAGAAGCGTATCGTCGATGAGGCGATCGATGCGATCGAGCCGCAGATGGAGCTGGAGGCCGGCGATCGCGGCGTGGGCTTTCTGTTCGGTTTCAAGAACAGTGAAGGGAACGCGCGCAGACTCGTAACGAAGCCACTCGGTGACGAGATTGACGAGGCGCGATTCTTCGAGCGCGAGATACCTTGACGGCATGGACTCGCGCGCACGCGAGGGCATCTTCGCCTGGAGACCACGGTGGACGTGGTTCGCGACGAAGGCAGCGAAATCCGGCACTGCGAAGAGCTGCTCGTGCGTGCGGATGCCGTTCGGCGGGCCGGCCCAAATCGAGTGCAGCACGTCGTGGAGAAGCTGGCCACGCTCCTTGGCGGTAAGTCCGGCTTCGGCCGGCTCCCACTGTTGCGCGCCGAGACGCGCCGTGGCGAAGGCTTTGAAGGGACACTGCGACTGCGCGGTGAGAACGCGGGAGCCGCCAGTGACGTTGCCGGAAGGGAAGGGAAGTTGGCTGGCGTCTTGAAAGGCAACAGTGAGTGGATGGGGGATGGGCGGCGCAATGAATTCGGGCGCCAACGGCTGCGGCGGACCGGCGAGCTGAGCGATGAGCCTCGACGGACGGGCATCGACCCCTTCGCATTGGCGCGCGTAACTGAAGTGGGCTTCCGGCGCGGAGGCAAGCAAACGGCGCGTCATGGCGGCGGCAAGATCCCAATCGAGCTGCGGCGAGGCGTGGGGCATTTTGGCGTCGCGCTGTACACGGAGCGGGAGCAGCGGGTGCGTGGCCCCGGCGGCCGGCCATGCATCCTCATTGGCGCCCAGGAACCAGACGGCGTCAGCGGTGAGGCCCGCCGACTCGGCAGCGCCGGCGATCAGAATGGGTGCATCCTGAGACTCGGGAGCGAAGAGCGTTTCGTTGACGGCGCGATCGAGAGCTGCGAGGAATTCCTTCCACTCGATGCGGCGGCCGTCGAAGCCAAGCGAGGCGCAATCGTCGACGGTTTGCTGCCAGCGGCGAAGGGCCTGAAATTCGGCGCTCGCGAGCGGGCGCGCGCCGGGCCAGCCGGAGATTTGAAGCAACTGCGGCACGAGCTCGGCCCAGGCGAGCGGAGACTGCGGACGACGTGCAAATTCTGCAAGCCGTTGCTGGGCTTGCCTCATGCGAGTAACCCATGGAGCGGGCAATGCGGCCCCGGGCGCCTGACGATGGAAATGCGCAAATGTCCAGCGCCTACGCTGCAAGCCGCGATGGCGAAGCGCGCGCACGAAGGCGGTGAGAGCGAGCGATTCCTCGAGCGAGGCAGCGGTTTGGCCGGTAGAGAGCAGCCAGTCGAGCTCGTGCTCGTCGATCGGGCCGTCGAGCCAGCGGAGCAGGAGGCTCGCGCCACGCGCCAACGCGATTTGGCTCAGCGGCACGCCGAGCGAGAACTCGAAGAGGCCAGCGGGGCCAGAGGCACTTTCGCCGGCGCGCGCGAACCGTAGAAACGCACGCTCGATCTCGCCGCGACGCTTCGGGACATCCTGTGTGACGACAAGGAGCCGCGCGTTTGGATTGGCGGCGAGCCGGCGTTTGCACCAAATGGCGCAGGCGGCGAGTTCGGACGCAGGATCGGCGGACTGGTGAAGTTCGATTTGCGTTGCCGGTTCGCCCAGAGGAGCTTCAGTCCAGCTTCCCCAGGCGGCGAAGAGCTGCTGCTGCGTGGGCAGAATGCGGTCGAAGCCGGCGAGCAGGAGCGGCGCGCGTTCGGACGAATCCGCTTCAAGCGCGGGGATCAACTTGAGCGGGAGCCGCGCGGCGCTGAGAAGGTTGCCGGCGCGGCGAGATCTCGTCGAAGGTCGCGAGCCAGGCGCTGAACGCCGCGGCGTCCTGGTCCCAGGCGCTCCGCGCACTTTCCTTAAGGAACCGAGGCGCCCAGGCGCAAAGGAGAGCGTGCGCTTCCATGGCCAGACTTGCCAGGCGATCGCGCGCGCCCGTGAGACGCGTAGCCGCTGGCGCGCCGGCGGCGACAATTCCGGCCCAGAGCGAATGCTCCTGCAGCGAGTTCAGGACGGCTCGTCCATCGAAGCTGCGCTCGTTCCAGGCGTTGCGGACGAATGTCTGCCAATCCTGAATGTCAGGAGTCAGCCACGCGGTGAGCCCCTCGGCGCGGCGGGCGCGATGGAAGGCCGCCGCAAGGGATCGCGCGGCGCGCTCGCTTGCCGTGACCACGAGTCCACCGCCGCGCAGCCACGCATCGATCTCCAACGCGGATGACAATTCCCGGTTCACAGTTCGCAGTTCGCAGCCTTATTCCCAAGGATACCTCTGCCAGTATTGAATGCACTGCGACCGCTGCGAGCAATTCGCTCTGAACCGAGATTTGTGAACTGAGGACTGCTGACTGATTTCTACGGTGGTCAGTTCACCGGTTGTACACTTGGATTTATGGTGCGCAGATTTTTCGCGGGCTGCTTCCTCGCAATGGTTGCGCTGGCCGGATGCCATTCCGGCGAAAAAGCCGGTCAGCAGGCGTCTTCGAATCCCGACTACAAGGTATACCATCTGCGCGGGAAAGTGGTTTCAACCGATGCTGCGCACGGGATCGTGGTCGTAGACCATGAGGCAATACCGGGCTTCATGGATGCGATGACGATGCCCTACCAGCTCAAGGACCCGGGCATTACCGGCGAGTTGCACCCCGGCGACACAATTACGGCGGACGTGCTGGTGTCGAAGAGCGCCGAAGAGACTGTGGTGCTGGATCACATCGTGGTGATCGCGCAGGCTAAGCCGGATTACAAGCCGACGGTGTTCTATCACGTGCCTGCGCGGGGCGATGTGGTGCCGGATTTCAAGCTGCGCAACCAGGACGGGCGCGCGATTCATCTGGACGAGTTCCGCGGCAAGACGCTGCTGTTGACTTTTATTTACACGCGCTGCCCGCTGCCCAACTTTTGCCCCTTGATTACGCACAATTTCGCCGTGATCGATCGCCAGTTGGCCGCGGCTCCCGCGCTCTATGCCAAAACGCACTTGCTGTGCATCAGTTTCGATCCGGTGCACGACACGCCGGCGAGGCTGCGCGCTTACGGCGCCGAGTACATCGGCAGCAACGCGAAGGGCGCATTCGCGCATTGGGATTTTGCGGTGCCGACGACGCCCGAATTGCTGAAGATGGCGAAGTACTTCGATGTGGGCATCACGCCCGGCCCGGACGACACGATTACGCACACACTGTCGACGACGTTGATCGATCCAAATGGGAAAGTCGCGCAGTTTTATCCGGGCAACGAGTGGACGCCGGAGCAGGTGATTGCGGACGTGAAGAAGCTGGAGGGGTGAGAGACAGCTATTAGCTCTTAGCTTTCAGCTCGTTCTTGCCGATATTGGCGGTTGAGTTAAGGCATGGGACCTGAAACCGGTGCAGGCAGATGAAGGGTTAGAAGCCGCGCACGGATTTTGGAGTTTTGATTTTGTAACATCGCTAGGAGAAAACGATGGAGTACGGGCTGAATATCCGCAAGGATGGTGAATTGGATTTTCTGGCGCTGGGGGCGTTGATCCACCGGCTGGATCCGGGAATCATTCCCTTTCGCAAGGCGACGGAGTGCAAGATTCATGTGAGCGGCGGCGAGTTCAACGTGGCCGCCAATCTTTCCGATTGTTTCCGGATGAAGACGGCCATCGTGTCGGCGATGGTGGATTATCCCATCGGCGACATGATTGCGGAGCGGGTGCGCGCCATGGGCGTGTTGCCGATCTACAAGCACTTTGAGCACAACGGCGCGACGGGCCCGAACATGGCGACTGTATACAGCGATCGCGGCGCTGGCGTGCGACCGCCGGTGGTGTTTTATAACCGCGCGAATGAAGCCGGTGCGATGCTGAAGCCGGGGGACTTCGACTGGAAGGCGATTTTTGCGCAGGGCGTGCGCTGGGTGCACTGCGGCGGGTTGTTCGCCTCGCTCTCCGCGACCACAGCGGCGCTGGCCGCGGAGATGATGACCGAGGCCAAGGCTGCCGGAGCGGTGACTTCTTTCGATCTGAACTTCCGCGAGAAGTTGTGGAAGATTTCGGGCGGCATCGGCCACGCGGTGGAAACCATCGGCAAGATCGTGAAGAACGTCGACGTGCTGATTGGAAACGAGGAGGATTTGCAAAAGGGCCTGGGCATACCGGGGCCGGATGTCCATGCCAAGTCGAAGCTCGATCCCGCAGTTTTTTTCGGGATGATCGACCAGGTGGTGAAGAAGCATCCGCAGGCAAAGATCGTGGCGACCACGCTACGCGAGGTGCACTCCACGAACCGGCATAGCTGGAGCGCGGTGGCGTGGATCGACGGCAAGACGTATACAGCGCCGACGGCGGAGCTGGACGTGGTGGATCGCGTGGGCGGCGGCGACGGATTTGCCGCCGGGTTCATCTATGGCCTGCTGACGGGCGAGAAACCTGAAGATGCGCTGAAGCTGGGCTGGGCGCACGGCGCGCTGATGACGACATTCATCGGCGACACGACCATGTCAACGGTAGAGCAGGTGCGCGCCTTGGCGAAGGGCAGTTCGGCGCGGATACAGCGGTAAACAGGGAAGAGGGAAGAGGGAATAGGGAATAGGGAATAGGGAACAGTTCTCTGCTCTCCAGTCACGGTATGAAAATCAACACCCCCATTCCTGGGTCGTTTCTCGACAACCGACTCTGACGGCCTGACGACTGCAAGCACTGCGGAGAACTGCGAGCTGCGAGCGAAGAGCTGCGGCACTGAACTGCTATTCTTGCCATGCGGAGAGATGGAGGTCATGCATGGCGAAGGTGACCATTGTTTTTGGAGTTCTGCTGATTGCGCTCGGGCTCATCGGTTTCTTCGGCACGGGGAGCATTCATTACACGGCATTGATTCCTGCGTGGTTTGGCCTGGCGCTCGGCGTTGGCGGCATTCTCGCCATCAGCCCCAGCGAGGGCCGGCGCAAGCTGTTTATGCACATCAATGTGACGATCGGACTGCTGGGCTTGATCGGCTCTGCGGCCGAAGCATTGCGCGGCTACGCCAGCGCGAGAGCGAATGGGCTTGAGCCCGACCAAATCGCGCTCGCCGCCAAGCTCACCATGGCCGGCCTGTTACTCATCTACGTGTACCTTTGCGTGCGCTCCTTCATTACGGCGCGGCGCTCGCGGCAGGAATAATCCATGGGCGGATTTCGGGGCGGCGGATTGGGGATGAGCACGCGCGCGGAGCGGACGCCGCAGGGGCGGAGCGCGCGCGCAGGCGAATCGGATCTCAAGAGGCGCAAGGCGAAGCTGAAGAAAGTATGGCCCGAGATTTGGGCGCTGGTATTGCCACGCAAGGGCCTGATCCTGGTGGGGCTGGTGTTGATGGCCGTCAACCGCCTGGCCGGCCTCGCGTTGCCGTACACCTCGAGGCCATTGCTCGATCGAGTGCTTTCGCCGCTCCATCCGCACCCCGAGCTCCTGCCGCGCATCATTGCAATCGTGTTCACCGCCATGGTGGTGCAGGCCATCACGTCTTACTCGCTGACGCAACTGCTTTCCGTCGCCGGCCAGCGGCTGATTGCCGAGATGCGCCGCAAGGTGCAGCGCCACGTGGGGTTGCTGCCCGTGGCCTATTACGACGAGAATCGCACCGGCACGCTGGTGGCGCGCATCATGACCGACGTGGAGGGAGTGCGCAACCTGGTGGGCACCGGGCTCGTGGAGTTCCTCGGCGGCATGCTGACCGCGGTGATGGTTTTTTTCTACTTGTTCTATCTGAGTCCCAAGGTGACGCTCACAGTTTTTTCGGTGTTGGGCGTTTTCGTCTTCGTCCTGCGGTACGGACTGAAAACGATTCGCCCGATCTTCCGCGAGCGGGGCAAGATCAATGCGGAGGTGACAGGGCGGCTGACCGAGTCGCTTGGCGGAGTGCGCGTGATCAAGGGTTATCACGCGGAAGAGCGCGAGGCGGGAGTGTTTTCAGCCGGCGTGGAACAGCTGCTGCGAAACGTGATGAAGACCCTGACAATGACGAGCGTATTGTCGTCGGCATCCACGACGATGCTGGGTTTGGTTTCGTCGCTGGTGATGTGGCTGGGCGGCCACGATGTGCTAAGCCGCACCTGGACCGTGGGAACCTACTTCCAATACAACATGTTTCTCGCCTTCATGATTGCGCCGGTCTTCCAGGTGGTGAACATTGGCACGCAGTTGGCGGAGGCGATAGCCGGCCTGGATCGCACGCGCGAGATCATGGACGAGCTGGAGGAGAACAAGAGCCCCGGCCGCACGGTAAAGATGCCGCCCATCGAAGGCGCTGTGCGATTCGAACATGTGGAATTCGCTTACACGACGGAGAAGCCTGTGCTGCATGACGTCAGCTTCAAGGCCGAACCGGGAACAGTGACTGCGCTGGTGGGTTCTTCGGGGTCGGGCAAGTCCACGATCATCAGCCTGGTGTGCGCATTTCACACACCGGTCAGCGGCCGGGTGCTGGTCGACGGCATAGACCTGGCGACCGTGGACCTGGACACTTACCGCTCGCAACTGGGTGTGGTGCTGCAGGAATCGTTTCTCTTCGACGGCACCATCCGTGAGAATGTGATGTTCTCGCGCCCCGAGGCCAGCGAGGAGCAGTTCCTCTCGGCCTGCCGCACGGCGTGCGTGGACGAGTTCGCCGAGCGCTTTCCGGAGGGTTACGAGACTATCGTGGGCGAACGCGGGGTAAAGCTCTCCGGCGGGCAACGGCAGCGGTTGTCGATCGCGCGGGCGTTGTTGGCCGAACCGCGGATTCTGATTCTCGACGAGGCGACCAGCTCGCTCGATTCCGAGTCGGAGGCGATGATCCAGAGCGGGCTTGCCGAGCTGATGCGGGGACGCACGACGTTTGTGATCGCGCACCGGCTGTCAACGATCCGGCGGGCCGACCAGATTCTGGTAGTCGAGCAGGGCCGCGTGGTCGAACGCGGCAATCACACGGCGCTGTTTGCGCTCGGCGGCCGCTACTACGATCTCTACACCCGCCAGCACGGCCTGGAAGCGAACCTGTTTCTGGCGCCGGGCGAGGGGGATAAGGTGGAAGAGACGGAAGAATAGGCGGGCGCCGTGGAAGCGGCATTCAAGGCGCTCTATCGGTCACATCTCCGCTCCAAGTAGAAGCCAGCGTTTCATCTGTTGACGAGCGTCCCATTATTTGAGAAGCTGGAGATGAAGTCGAGAAACGGAACGAGAGATCAACATGCGAGACGCAGCTCCCCAAGGCACCTACAAAGTTCAAGCTCTCGACCGGGCTTTTGCGGTTCTGGAC
Source organism: uncultured Acidobacteriaceae bacterium (assembly GCA_963844905.1). GTDB lineage: Bacteria > Acidobacteriota > Terriglobia > Terriglobales > Acidobacteriaceae > Telmatobacter. The sequence continues at coordinate 208,181 of CAWJQD010000001.1, forward strand.
TTGCTGAGTGAAAGCGAAACGCCGCTGGGCCTGGCGCAAGTTGCGGCCTCACTCCAACTGCACAAGAGCACAGCGCACCGCTTTCTGATGGTTCTGGAGCGGCACCGAATGGTGGAGCGCACCACGAACGGCAAATTCCGCCTGGGCTTGCGGTTATTCGACTTCGGCAACCGCGCCATCGAGCAGTACGACCTGCGCGACCGCGCGCAGCCGCACCTGCGGCGGCTGGTAGCGGAGACTGAGGAGACGGCGCATCTGGCTCTGCTGGAAGCTGCGCGCGTGATCTATATCGACAAGATCGAACCCACGCGCGCAGTGCGCATGATTACGCGCATCGGGGCCAGCAACCCCGTGTACTGCACTTCGGTGGGCAAGGCGATTCTGGCGTTTCTGCCGCCGGAGCGGTCCAATGAGATCTTGCGCCGCCTGCGCTTCGAGCGGATGACGAACCGGACCATTGCAACTCCTGAGGCCCTGCGCACGGAGCTCGAAAAGACGCGGCGGCGCGGCTACGCGGTGGACGACGAAGAGTTGGAGGAAGGGCTGCGCTGCATCGCCGTACCGGTGCTGGACGCACAGCGGTTGCCGGTGGCGGCGGTGAGCGTCTCCGGGCCGTCGTTCCGCGTGACCGCGCAAAAGCTGCCCTCCATCGCCAACCATTTGCTGCAGTGCGTGCGCGGGATTGCAACGGACATGGGATACATACCTGCCGGCCGCGGCGCCCGCGCCGTCGCCGGCTCCTGATCCGGGGAGCGGCTGCGGTTTTCCCGCGCGGCTTGCGCATTTGGTTATCGGGGATGGGTTGTGTGTCCGGTCGGCATTCTCTCCAGTTTTATTGAGGTGTGGGGAGGTTGCCGTCGGAGGCAATGGACTGGCTGGAACTTCGAATGGCGGCTAAGGGGTGTCCAACTCCGCAACCAGCGGCAAAAGAACACCGGCCGTTTCGAGTTTCGTGGTAGACCGATACTTATTGCAGCGCGCCGCTGACAGACCGGCTTCGCCGAGCCGAGGAAAGCGCGGTAGAGAGTTTTGTAGCAACTCCCAGGCGGGCGAAGGCAAGATGACGCCCACAGGAAGGCGAACGAGACAGCCAGAGCCGGTCGCTCAGCGCCGCTCACCGCACAAGGGCGGCGATGGCCGTGTTGCACAAGATGAATTCGGACGAGTAAGCTTGGCTGATCCCCCGAATCCGATGTGCACTGCGGGAGGAGCGATGAACCCGGAGATAAGGACGATTAAGGCCGGGAGGCGCACAAAACCAATCACTGCCGCCGCGATCCTGTTTCTGGTCTGCATGCTGGCGGTTTTTGCTCTATGGCGACGGCAATCGGTTTTGGCACATGAAGAAGCGCACGCCGCTCTGCGAATTCAGAGCATGAGCTTTTCGAATGGGGGAGCCATTCCACGGCGGTATACCTGCGACGGGGAGAACCGTTCGCCCGACCTGGAATGGGCGAGCGCACCGGCGGGAACGAAGAGCTTTGCGATTGTGATGAGCGATCCCGATGCCCCGATCGACTTCACGCACTGGCTGGCATACAACATTCCTCCCAGCGACCGCGGACTGGCCGAAGGCGCGTCGGCGCATGGCGCCATGCCCCAGGGTTCTGCCGAGGGGACCAACAGCTTTGGCCGTTTCGGATATGGCGGTCCCTGCCCGCCGCCGGGGAAGCCCCACCACTACGTGTTCCGGCTCTATGCGCTCGATATCCCGCTCAGTTTGCCGCCGGGCGCGGCCAGAGGCCAACTGGAGTCTGCGATCAGCGATCATGTGCTGGCCGAGGGGCAAATCATCGGGATCTACCGGCGAACGACCGAATAGGAGTGGCACTGGCTGCGAGCTGCCCGCGCGGGGCGTATTGCCAGGCCACGGGCGTGGGAATTCCTGGGCCACGGATGGCGGCAACTTCCTCAGCAGGCTACCTGCAGTGTGTGGCTCAGAGAAGTTAAAATCACAGTTTCCGGTGGGTTTCTGTCCCATCGATGTACCTTTAGCTTTGGTTGCGGTTGCGGCGGAGAGATGCGCTGCTACGGCCAGCAGAACCACGAGGGAGTGTGGTTTTTGAGAATGGAGTTCCACATTTCGCAGAAGGCGCGGGAACGCTACCGGTTTGCGGAGTCGCTTTTTTCCTATAACGGCAACGTTATCCTGGCCAGTATTGGCGCCTGCCGCGAGTTCGCGCACCGCATGAACCAGGTGCGCGACGTGGAAAAGCATCCTGAGCTGGCGGTGCACGCAGGGCAGCTGTTCGCCGTGGGGCTCATCGACGAAGCCAGCCATGTGCTGATGGCCCGCTATCGCCAGCAGTTCGATCCGCAGGTGATGACCGCAGCCCTCGACTGGTTCGGGGCGCAGGTGGGCGCGGACAACCTAGACAAAATGCTGCTCGTATTTGTCGAGCATTTTCCGGGACAGAGCGTGATGCGCGGCTTGGAGACTCCGGCGCAATGGCTCGCGGGCGAGACCGCGGGAATGCCGCACCGCGCCGCCGCACTCGAAGAACTGCTCCTGCTGTGGTCGGCCAATCGCAATGAGGCGTTCAAGCCGTTTGAAGAGCTTTTTGAGGACCGTCCGCTGGCGGAGAAGACCGTTTACCGGCGAGTGACGGCGCAAATGCCGGATTATTTCGCCACGCGGCCGCTCATCCCGTTGCCGGGCGCAAAGGCGGTGAGCCTGCTGGATCTGTTACACGCGCCGGCGCTGCGCTCGCCCCGCTCGCTCAGCGATCAATTGGAGATCATTCGCCAGGTCTGGAAGCCGCTGCTCGGCGAAAGCCTGGAGCGCTTTCTGCTAATGGCCGGCGAGATTCTGCGCGAGGAAGAACTGGCCATCTGGGCGCAGTTCAACCCGCCGGGGACAAGGCGCGGACCGCAACAGTGGCCGTCGTTCATGAGCCGCTCCGAAGTGCCGAACTTCAGCGATTCGCTCCACGAATACGAGAGGTTCTCGCAAGACACGGCCTGGATGCCCGGCGCTGTGCTCATCGCGAAGAGCACCTATGTATGGCTGGCGCAGATGAGCCGGAAGTATGGGCGGCATCTCGGGCGGCTCGATGAGATTCCCGACGAAGAGTTGGCCACGCTGGCTCATCGCGGCATCAATTCTCTCTGGCTTATCGGCGTGTGGGAGCGCAGCCGCGCGTCAAAGACCATCAAGCAGCTCTGCGGCAACCGCGATGCGGTGGCCTCGGCCTACTCACTCTTCGACTATCGCATCGCCGAAGATCTGGGTGGCGAGCCTGCCTACATCAACCTGCGCGACCGCGCGTACCGGCATGGCCTGCGCCTGGCAAGCAACATGGTGCCCAACCACATGGGCATCGATTCGCCCTGGGTGATCGAACATCCCGAGTGGTTCATGTCGCGCTGGGATCCGCCTTATCCCGCGTACAGCTTCAATGGGCCCGATTTGTCGCACGACGGCAGCGTGGAGATCAAGATCGAGGATCATTACTACGAGCAATCCGATGCGGCCGTGGTGTTCCGGCGCCGCGACAAAGCCAGCGGCGAGACGCGCTACATCTATCATGGCAACGACGGCACCAGCTTTCCCTGGAACGACACCGCGCAACTCGACTACCTGAATCCAGCGGTGCGCGAGCAGGTGATCCGGACCATCCTGCATGTGGCGCGCTTGTTTCCCATGATTCGTTTCGATGCCGCCATGACGCTGACCAAGCGGCACTTTCACCGTCTGTGGTTTCCCGGCCCTGGATCGAGCGGCGCCATCCCCTCCCGCGCCGAGTACGGCATGAACCAGGCTGAGTTCGACCGGGCCATGCCGCACGAATTCTGGCGCGAGGTGGTCGATCGCGTGGCTGCGGAGGTCCCCGGCACGTTGCTGTTGGCCGAAGCTTTCTGGCTCATGGAGGGTTACTTCGTACGCACGCTGGGCATGCATCGCGTGTACAACAGCGCCTTTATGATCATGCTGCGCGACGAGGACAACGCCAAGTACCGCTCGGTCATCAAGAACACGCTGGAATTCGATCCCGATATCATGAAGCGCTACGTTAACTTCATGAGCAATCCCGATGAACGCACGGCGATTGACCAATTCGGCAAGGGCGACAAATGCTTTGGCGTCGCGGTCATGATGTCTACGCTCCCCGGCCTGCCCATGTTCGGCCACGGGCAGATCGAGGGATTCACGGAAAAGTACGGCATGGAGTACCGCTGGCCGCGCTACGAGGAAAATCCCGACCACTGGATGGTGGAACGCCACGAACGCGAGATTGCGCCGCTGCTCAAACGCCGCTGGCTCTTTGCCGAGAGCGGCAACTTTCTCCTCTACGACTTTTTCAATCCCAACGGCTCGGTGAATGAGGATGTCTTTGCGTACTCGAACCGCAACGGCGGCGAGCGCGGGCTGGTCGTCTATCACAACCGCTACGCCAGCGCGCATGGGACCATCGATTTCTCCGCCGCCTATGCGGACAAGGGATCGGGACAGCTTCGCCAGCGGCGCCTGGCCGAGGGATTAGGCCTGAGCGGGGACCGGGGCGCCGTGGTTGCCTGGCGCGACTCCTTGACCAGCCTGGAATATCTGCGGCGCGCGAATGATTTCCTTGAGCGCGGCCTCACCCTCGATCTTCACGCCTACCAATGCCACGTCTTCCTCGATTGGCACGAACTCCATCCCACGGCGCAACAGCCATGGGACCGGCTCTCGGATTGGCTCAACGGGCGGGGCGTTCCCGATCTCGCCGACGAACTCGTCAACCTGGAGCTGCGGCCCGTGCACGACGCGCTGCGTCAACTTTTGGATCCTGGCGTGGTGCGGCACTTCGCCGATCTGGCCGAGCATCCTCGCGCGGTTGGCGCGGAAAGAATGAAAAAGATCGAGCGGCAGCGGAGCGAATTTATGAGAAGTGCGTGGACGCACGGCGAGGCCTATCTGCGAGCGGCCCAATCGGTCTACGCCTCGCGGCTGCGGCAGGAAAATCGGCCTTCGCGAGGTGGTGAGCCGGGCCAAGCCGCTGGGCAGGCGGAGGCATTCACGCAACGCCTGCGCGCGGCCATGCGCATGCCTCAAGTCGAGGCGCTGTTTCCTGCTCCGTGGACCGCGGCAGCCCGCCGTATGTTGCCCAGCCCCAGCCCGCAGTTCACGGCTACGGAGATGTGGGGCCCGGTGCTAGGATGGTGCGCGCTCACGTTGCTCGCCGAGTGGATCGATGCGGAACAGCCGGGGCGCACCGCTCTCGATCTCTTCGATCGCCTCCGTCTTCGCGAGCCATTTGCCCATGCCTTCGCCGCGCTGGGGTTCGAGGGTGAGGAAGCATGGCGCGTGGCGGCGCGCATCAAGGTTCTGCTGTTGGCCAGCGCCGGCATTGGCAGGGAACAGGAGCCAGCACCTCCATCTGCAAGCGGATTGGCCGCTGGCGAAGCAGCATCTGCGCAGGCGGCTGCGGCGGAAACGGCGCAAGCTCACCAGGAGAAAGTGGCGCTCGCTCCCACGCTTTGGCTCGATCCCGACGTGCGCTGGCTTTGCGGCGTACATGAGTCGGAGGGCCACTTCTACCTGATCCGCGAGCTTTATGAGGAACTGCTCTGGTGGCTGCTCATGCCTTCTTTGCTGCGCCTTGCCGGTGAGGCTGCGCCGAGCCGCGCCGCGGTGAAGGAATTGAGCAAGACCGTGGATGCAGCCTTGGCCTCGGCCGAGGCCGCAGACTACCGCATCGACGCGCTGCTCGGCCCCATCGAGGCTGCCAATAGTGGCGAATCGCCCACGCCGGAGCCGGAAACGAAACAGGCAAAAAGGCCTGCGCGAAAGCGTAAGAGCTAATGCCGTGCGGGCGCTCCTTCTACAGGCATCCCGGTCCTTTCTCGACGGTTCAGGTCGACCGGAGACTGCGCGATCTGGTTTGTTTTCGCGCGTAAATCCAACCGTCACAATCGAATGTGACATCAGGCACATCCCAAGGACCCTGGCAAGGTTCAAAGTTGCAAGTTGACGATCTTTGGAGAGAAGTCTCGTGTGCAGTGGTGCGTCTTCGAGAGTAGCTTTGCCTTTGGCAGGTCTGCGACGCGCAAAGAGTACAGGCTTTTTCCTTCTTTTTGTTCTCTCTCCCTGAGGATTCGTCGACATGCGGGAGGGTCCGGAGTACGAGATCCGCGCCGGACCGGGCAGGGAGGGATCATGCAGAGTACCGCCCAGGAAGTCGCCCATGAAGTTCTCGACGATCATCAGCGTCTGCTGATCGACCAGGCGATTATCAAGCACGGAAACCGGCCAGGGGCACTATTGGGAGTGCTGGAGGACGTTCAGGCCGGCAACGCGCATAAGTATCTCTCCATGGCGGCGTTGCGCTATATCGCTGAGAGAACCGGCATACCTCCGTCCACGGTCTACAGCGCCACGACGTTTTACTCGCTCTTCAACCTCGATCCGCAGGGCGACAACGTGATCTGCGTTTGCCGCGGAACCGCATGCCACACGCGCGGCTCGCGCATTTTGCTGGAGAAGCTCTGCCTCGATCTGGGGCTGAGCGAGCACGAATCGGGCGAGACCAAAGAGAGCGAGAAGCTGGCTCTTACGACCAGCGACAACCGGTTCACGCTGCGCACCGTCGCCTGCTTCGGCCAGTGCGCGCTGGCCCCGGTGGTTGAGGTGAACCATCACATCCTGAGCCACGTAAATGAACGCACCTTGCAGCGCGAAGTGAAGGCCTTGACACAGGGGAGGAAGTGATGCCGCGCATTCAGGACATCGGCGTCTTTAACGCGGTCCGTGAGGCCGGGCTGGCCAAGCTGACGCCAGCGATTCCCCGCATCACAGTGAGCATGGGAACCTGCGGCCAGGGCAACGACGCCGAAGAAGTGTATCACGCCTTATATGCAGCTATCGACCACAGCGGCCTTGATGTTCTATTGGCCGGCGTGGGCTGCTTCGGCTGTTGCTTCCAGGAACCGCTGGTGAACGTGCGCCTGCCGGGATACCCGCTTTTGGTGCTTTCTCGCGTGCAGTCCAACGACGCAACGCGCATTCTCGAGGGCATCTCCTCCGGCGTGATGCCCGCCGATCTGGTCTTCTGCAAGATCGAGGAGTGGGATCACATCACTGGGCACATCCGCTACGGCCAGGGCTACCCGGAGATTCCGCTTTGGAGCGCCATTCCGTTTTTCAAAGGGCAAAAGAAGATCGTGCTGCGCAACTGCGGTCTCATCAGTCCTTCGGACATCGAGGAATACATCGGCGTTGGCGGCTATCAGGCGCTCTACAAGGTGCTCATCGACGGACGCCCCGAGACAGTAATCGAGCAGGTGAAGGCCGCACGCTTGCGCGGGCGCGGCGGGGCAGGCTTCCTGACCGGCAACAAGTGGGATTTTCTGGCCAAGACCAAGGGCGACACGAAATACATCATCTGCAATGCCGACGAGGGTGATCCGGGCGCCTTTATGAACCGCAACGAGATCGAGGGCGACCCGCATTCGCTGCTCGAAGGCATGGTTATCGGCGCCTATGCCATGGGCGCCACGGACGGCATCATTTATGTGCGCGCCGAGTACCCGTTGGCCGTAGGCCGCCTCAAGCGCGCGATCGAGCAGGCAAGGGAATATGGCGTGCTTGGGGCCAACATTCTGGGCCGCGGCTTCAACTTCGATATTGAGATCGTTCAGGGCGCGGGCGCATTTGTCTGCGGCGAGGAGACGGCCATGATCGCTTCGCTGGAAGGCCATGCTGGCCGGCCGCGTCCCCGCCCGCCTTACCCCGCGCAGAAGGGACTCTACGGCAAGCCCACCAACATCAACAATGTCGAGACCTGGTACAACATCGCTCCCATTGTCACCCGCGGCCCCGCGTGGTTCGCGGAAACGGGCAGCGCCAAGAGCCCTGGAACCAAGGTCTTCTCGCTGGTGGGCAAGATCCACAACACCGGCCTGGTCGAGATGCCGCTGGGCACTCCGCTCAAGAGCTTCATCTACGACGTCGGCGAGGGCGCCATCAACGGACGCCGCATTAAAGCGGTGCAGACCGGTGGGCCATCCGGCGGGTGCATCCCGTCCAGCATGCTCGATACTCCAGTGGACTATGAAAGCCTAGCCCATCTCGGCTCCATCATGGGCTCCGGCGGCATGGTGGTGATGGATGAAGACAACTGCATGGTGGATGTAGCGCGCTACTTCGTCGAGTTCACGCATCCGGAGTGCTGCGGAAAGTGCGTGCCCTGCAGGGTGGGGCTGGACAAGGCGCTGCGTATCCTGAAAGCCATTACAAAGGGCCACGGAACCCACGAGCTGCTGGAACGGCTGGATGAGTTGTGCCGCATGGTTCGCGAGTGCTCCCTCTGCGGCCTCGGCCAGTCCGCGCCTAATCCCGTGCTTACCACCATGCGGCATTTCCGCGAGGAGTACGAAGACCACATCGTGGCCCATCGCTGCCGCGCCGGAGTTTGCCAGGAGCTCACGTTCTCTCCCTGCGAGAACAGTTGTCCGCTGCACATGAACATCCCCCGCTTCCTCACGCTCTATCAGGAGGGCCGGCTGGAGGATGCGTTCGTGTCGGTAATTCTCGACAACCCCTTGCCTGCCTCCACGGGGAGGGTCTGCCAGCATCCCTGCGACAACCGCTGCCGCCGCCAGTCGTTCGATGAAGCGGTGAACATGCGCGAGGTGCACCGCTTCATTGCGGACGCGATCTACCAATCGGACCGCTTCGGGCCGTTGGTGGAACGGATCCTGGCGCGCAAGCTTGCCCCTACTGGCCGCAAAGTGGCCGTGGCTGGCGCCGGGCCTACGGGTCTTACGGCCGCGTTCTACCTGGCCATGCTAGGCCACGACGTAACCGTCTTCGACGAGCACAGCGAAGCCGGCGGGATGTTGCGCTTTGCCATTCCGGAGTACCGGCTGCCCAAAGCCGTGCTTCGCCGCGAGCTCGATCTCATCGAAGCTGCCGGCGTCAAGATGCATTTCAACACGCGCGTGGGCGCCGATCTTCCGCTCAACGACCTTGCTGAACAATTCGATGCCGTCTTCATTGCTATCGGAACCTGGAAGGAATCCTGGCTCTACCTTGCGGGAACGGAGATGAAGAGCGTCTATCCGGCACTGCAGTTTCTTGAGGCAGTGGCCCGGCATGACGAAATCATTGTGGGTTCGCGGGTGGCGATCGTGGGCGGCGGCAACGCGGCCATCGATTCCGCACGCACCGTGCTGCGCATGGGCGCTCAGCCAACCATTCTCTACCGCCGCGAGCGCAAAGACATGCCTGCCATCGACGAGGAGATTCAGGCCGCCGAGGAGGAAGGTGTGCGCTTCGTCTTTCTCGCCGCACCGCACCGCATCCTGGGCGACGCGAAGGGCAACGTGAAGGCCATGGAGATTGTCAAGACCCGCCCCGGCGAGTACGACAAATCAGGCCGCAGAAGGCCGATTCCCACCGATGAGGTGCAGCGCTTCGAGTGCGACAGCGTAATTTTGGCGGTGGGCGAAACATTCGATCAGGATTTCTGCCGCGCTTCCGGCCTGGAGCTGAAGGAGTCGGGCACCATGATCGTGGACCGCTACACCTTTGAGACCAGCCGCCCTGGATTCTACGCCGGCGGCGACGTGATCACCGGCGCGTCCAACGTCTCCAACGCCATGAGTTGCGGTAAGCAGGCAGCCCTGAACATCGACGAACGCCTGATGCCCGAGCCTGGTGTTCTCGTCCGGCGCTGGGAACGGCTGTTCCCGGCGTTCGAATATGGCAGCCAGACACCGCCGGAGCCACGCCTCAGCCGCCGCCATGCGGCGCGTCTCATGCCGGCAAGCGCCCGGGTGCACTCCAAGGAGGAAGTGATTGCCGACCTGAGCCCACAGGAGGCTTTGGAAGAGTGCCGCCGCTGCCTGCGCTGCGATCTCAGATCCACGGTGAGCGCCAGTTGAGCGCCTGAAACGAGAAAGGAGCGACCCGTTGCCGAACAAAACGATTTCGGTCCGCATCGATGGCGAATTAGTGACCGCACAGGAGGGGGAAACCATCCTGGAAGTGGCCCGCGCCAACGGAAGGGAGATCCCGTCGCTGTGTTATCTCAAGGGCCTCAGCGCGGTGGGCGCTTGCCGGGTCTGCGTTGTCGAGCTTGCTGGAACGGACCGCCTGCTGCCCGCCTGCACCACGCCCATGCAGGAAGGCATGTCGATCGTTACCGACTCAACCAAGTTGACGCTCTACCGGCGACTTGCGGTGGAGCTGCTCCTAATCGAGCGCAACCACATCTGCTCCTCCTGCGTCTCCAACGGCCACTGCGAGTTGCAGGCGCTGGCGCAATCGCTTGGCGTTACACATGCGCGCTACGCCTACAACAATCCCCGCCTGCCCGTCGACATGACGCATCCGCGCTTCGTCCTCGACCACAACCGCTGCATCCTGTGCACGCGGTGCGTGCGAGTCTGCGCTGAAGTGGAGGGGGCACACGTGTGGGAGATCGGCGGGCGCGGCATCTACTCGCGCATCGTCAGCAACCTGAAGGACGACTGGGGCCAGGCGCACAATTGCACCGCGTGCGGCAAGTGTGTCCAGGCCTGCCCAACGGGAGCGCTGGCGGAAAAGGGCTTTGCGGTCCACGAGATGGTGAAGCAGAGCGATCAGGTCAGCCGCTTGGCCGCGCAGCGAGCCGGCCACACCAACGGAGCGAGCTAGCCGACAAGGCCGCGCGCAAAACCTGCGAGCTCTCAATCAATTCTCCAAAGTTCATATCTGTCGTCCGGACTGTCGCCAAACCCCCACATCCAGTAACCGAGCAGGTTTGTGTAGAGGCCAATTCCCGCCCCCATAGTTCTTCCGAACGTGTACTTGTGCGTTACCGAATCCACCAACGTACGACGAGGGAAATGTGGCAGCACCAGCTTCTCCCCGCCATCTGACAGGCCAACAACCAACAGGTCCCCGGGCTTTGGCTGAGGTCCCCCCGGAAATGTCAATGTCGCCCCGGCCAGCGGTGCGTACCAATACGCTGAGAATTGACTGCCGAACCATACTTTTTCGCCTGCTGCAACGTGCGGTTGAATCAAGGCGTACATGGCATTCCGGCCGAACCACGCAAACTCCGCGTCTGAGCGGAGGATCAGAACAGAATAGCCGGTGGTCAAAACAATCAATCCGACGGCCGCGGCTCGAGTGAACCGGGCCGGGAAACCCTCCATCAACCGGAAGCAGAGTAGAATGACCGCCGGCATGCAGGGAAGCAGGTACTTCGCCGGAAGCTGAATGTAGTAGACGATGGGGAGAGGAATCAGAATCCAGAGCATCAGGAATAAACCGGTATGATCCCGCCTTTGCCAGGTTTCAACGATCAGATCGGCCAGCGTACCGAACCCGGCAACCGCTAGGAATACGACGAGCGGCTTAAGCTGCAGAAGCAGGCCGGCGTGCGCGGGCGCGACTCGCATGGCCACGATGTGCAGCGGTCCCTGCAAGAACCAGTTTGCGCCCGCCGCCATGGCCAGAACTATGACGACATGCCACGGTCCGCTCCTCAAGCGATTCGCCACCCAGCACGCAGCCAGAGGAAAAGGAAACACGAAGTACAGGAAGTAGGATTGAAGGTTCTGCAGCGCGTTGTAGTGCAGCCCCGAGACAGTCGGAGGGGGATTGATGGCCAGGTTATGCTCACGGGTTACGGCGATGATCACCAGCACTAAACCGCAGCCCGCCAGGACGGGAGTCCACAGCCAGAGCCGCTGCCGCAACTGCGCCAGAACCTCCGCCGGCTTGACGCTTTCCAGCAGAAAAAATGCCGCGAGGGGGAAAAGCAGCACAAGGTGTGGACGCGCAAAGCCCGCGAGGCCCAGCGCGACGGCGGCGGCTGTGCCTTGGGTCCATTTCTGCTCGGCCTTCCACGCGGCAAGACGTTCCATGGCCACGAGCGCCAGGGCGGTGGCAAGGGGCTCGGGCATTGCGGTGCTGGCCATGGGGAGAAAAGGCGCGATGGCCACCAAAAGCAATGCGCCGGCGATGGCATGTTTTCGGCCCCATCCGAACCGCAGGACCAGGGCAGCCATCGCCACAATGGCAATCCAGACGAACACGAGCTGCGTCAGGTGCGCCATCCACTCGTGGGCGCCGGTCAGAACTGTGGGCACGAGCACGTAACCTTGCGCTACTTCTCCCATCAGGGTGTTTGAAAACCACGCGGAGACTTTAATGCAGCCGGGGCCGACATTCCAGCAAATCGTGAAGTCTGTCGGATGCGCCGGGTGCTTCGCGATCTGCTGCGCCATGGTGAGGAAATACGGATCATCGATGAGAAAAGGCTTGTTCAGGAAAGGGAGCAGGCAAGCGGTGGCGAGGAGCAATGCTGGCCACGCACAGGCCAGTACCGCGACCGCCGAAATCGGCTTGGCCGTGCCGCCAACCGTCGAAATTGCCGCTTCTCCCTGCATTGACAATTTGCACCTCGGTGCGCGCCCCGGAACTCACATTGGCGGACCTCTTAGCTTAGCAGCAGAGGTTCAGGGTTTAAGCCGTTGAGGCCCTGTGCACCGCACCGCCAACTGTCCCGAAGCGGCCCGCCAGTCAGCGGATTTATGCTGTACAGCCAATCGAAGCGGTAAATTCCGCATGATAGCCTACTTCAGCAGAGGTCGCGGCGCGTGCCTGCAAAGCGGGAGTCATGAAAGCCATTCTCAACGCCCCATCGATCTACCATCTGCTTCAGGTTTGCGGCGGATTCTTTTCGGCTCGCGTCAAGGCCATCAATCAATACCTCGAACTCCGGTCCGGCCAGCGCCTGATCGACATTGGGTGCGGCCCCGGCCATATCCTTCCAAAGTTGCCCCGAGGCGTGCACTACGATGGTTTCGACGTCGACGAGAAATACATTCGCTTCGCAAATCGTCATTTTGGACACTTAGGAAAATTCCATTGCCGGGTTTTCGATGCGGCTGCCGCGAAGGAGTTCGGACCAGCGGATGGCGTTTTGATGAATGGTGTATTGCACCACCTCGACGACGGGTCGTTCGCCGGGACGGTATCAGCAATCCGCAGTGCGTTGCGGCCGGGCGGCTTCTTGTTCACGATCGATGGCGTCTATGTCCCGGGCCAGAACGCCATCGCCAAGTGGCTCCTGGATAATGATCGAGGAAAATTCGTACGGGAGGAGCAGGAGTACCGCGACCTCCTGGTTCGCTTCTTCGACGAAACGGAATTTCATTTACGAAACGATTTAGTTAGAGTGCCACTTAGCTTCAATCTAATTAGAATCCCACTTGACGTCTTCATTTCGAAGTGCACGAGATCGTGATTCCGCCAGGGCAATGTTCGACTCCGCGAAGACCCACGCTGCGTCGCCGGAATCGGACAGCTGCACCGGCGCTCCACCGGTTCGAACTTCATGCGGGCCCTTTTTCTGCCAGCACCGTATAACCCAGGCAGTCATCGCCCCCGTTGCCCCAAAGTGACACTCTTGCCAACGCCGCCAGCAGCAACAGCGCCGGCACAAATGGCAGGGAGATGATCTGGATGATTGAACGGACCGGCCACGACGTGTTTTGCGGAAATGCCATGCGGAGAATCAATGCCATCGCTTTATAACAGGCGACCGTCGCGGCATTCCCGCGGGCATACACACGTACGTTAATAAACCCCGCGCGGCTCAACAAACGCTCCAGCCCTGATGGCGTGAAGCGCCAATAATCGTGGGGAATGAAATGCCAGCGGGCCGCAAAGGGAACGGTGAGAAGGACCGTCCCCTTTGATACCAGGCAGCGGAATGCTTCCCGGAGGAGCGTTTCCGGATCCGGCACGTGTTCCATGGTCTCGGTGCACAGCACGAAATCCATACTGGAATCTTCGACCGGCCACGAATCCCCGCTGAAGTAGCGGACATCCGGCAGTTTGTAGCCGAAATGAGCCTTCGATTCAAGCGTATCAATGCCGATATATTTGGTTTGTGGCCCGAATAAATAACGGTACGGCTGGGCTCCGCAGCCCACGTCGAGCGCGGCGCCGCGCACCTGGGGCAAGAGCACGCGCAAATCCCGCCAAACGGAGCCCCCCTGCAGATCGAGCATTCGACGCAACGCCGCCAAAGCTTTCCGGGTGGCACTATCCGGCCTTTCGAACAATGGAGGCCGCCAGACCTCGGCGCGCCGGTTCACCATATTCGTCCGACTCAGCAGTAGCTTCATATCAAGTGGGACCATCAGGGGAGCTACAATTCAACTTTTGGCGCCTCGTCCACATTCGCAAAGCGAACCTCGCCATCCTTGATCACACTCCTTCGGATAAAGTGGGGCCGGCGTTTGACCTCTTCGAAGATTTTTGCCAGGTACTCTCCGACCAGGCTCACCGCAAAGAGGTTCAATGACCCGAAGAAAAGGATGGAGATAAGCAGGGTGGTCACGCCTCTCGGCGCCATTTGTGGAAACAGCAACCGCAAGACGATTTGCAGAAGCATCGCTATCCCCGTCAGGGCCAGGAGGATGAATCCGGACGCGCTCAATATGGTCAACGGAACGTAACTGAATGAGAGAATGCCCTTTTTCGCCCAGCCAATATTTTTGAACAGGCTGTTCGTAGTAACACCGAACATTCGTTCCGGGCGGACATAGTCGATTCCCGTCTGTTTGAAACCGGCGTAGGCCCGCACGCCGCGCAGAAACAAGTCTCGCTCGGGAAAGGTCAGCACGGCTTGCACCACGCGCTTGTCCATCAGAGAGAAATCGCCGGCATCGTGAGGAATCCGGATGTAGGAGAAGTAATCAAATAGCCGATAGAAGGCCTTGTACGCCAACTGCATCAGTACAGGAGCCTCCCTCTTGACCCTGTGTCCATAAACCACGTCGTATCCCTCGCGCCACCTGGCCACCATCGCTTCAATCAGTTCGGGAGGGTCCTGCAAATCTCCATCAAGCAATACGCAGCAATTTTTGGTTGCGATCTCCATGCCGCTACGGAACGCGGCCTGCGATCCGAAGTTCCGGGAATGCGAAATGCCGCGCACGCGGCGGTCGTTTTGCGAAATTTGCCGGATCACCTCTTCTGAGTCGTCCGGGCTGCCGTCGTTGACAAAAATGATCTCATGATCGACGTTCAGCTTGGTGAAGGTGGCCTTCAGACGCTGATACATAATCGGAATGGCGCGGTTATCCCGGTAGCACGCAATGATTGCAGATACGCTGTGCTTGGTGTCCAGGCCGAAACGCTTGGACGCTCGAAAATAGAGATCGCGGTCGGGCAGAGATCTGAACCACTCCGCTGTATTCAGCAGACCCTCCCGAAAGGCAGTCCGAGGCTTCCAGCCCATCCTGGTGCGGACTTTCTCAATGTTTGCGTACCATTCTGGCAGGTCCCATTCCCGGCTGGGCATCGTGAAAACCGGGTCGGCGGGAATGGAGAACAATTGTTTAGCCAGTTCGGCGCACTCGCGAATGGTTGTCTTCTGGCCGGTTCCGATGTTAAATGACTCGCCGTAGTCCTCTTCCGTGAGATTCAGTGCGATATCGACAAACGCTTCGACCGCGTCGTCGGTGTAAAGGAAATCCCGTGAAATGGCCGGGTCAACGAACTCGGGATACCGCCCCTCGACGCCACACCTCACCAAATTTGGAATGAGCCGTGATGCGTCCTCCAGCGGGCCGTAAACGGAATACAAGCGCAGGTTGGCACTAGGCAGCCCGATTCTTTTCCCGTAGAAATAAAGCAGGTGCGAGGCCGCCGCCTTGGAAACCGCGTAATGGCTGTTTGGCGCCAGCACTGTGTCTTCGCCGGGGCCAGAGGCGTTGTATCCATACTCAGAAGAACTGCCGGCGTGCAAATACGCCGCGATCCTACGGTCTTTGAGCCGGGCTAACAACCGGGACACCAGGTTGAAGTTCGTCTGGTAGATCAGTTGGCTGTCGGTCTCAAACGAATACGCGCCGTAGGCCACACAGTCAATGATCGTGCGGGGTTGAACGGCGCCCAGCAATTGATCCAGATTGGAATCGACCAACAGGTCCGTCACCTTTACGTGCTGGGAGGGCAGCCCCTCTAGGCGCCAGGCAGGCAAACGCGAGGCGGTTCCGTAAGCGTCATCCCGGTACCGGCAAAGCGTACGAAGCACGTTGGCGCCCACGAAACCGCTTCCTCCCAGGACCAGTATCGGCCCCTGGAGGCGTTCTACCTTCTCTTGAACGGATAACGATTCTCTCATGAGTCGGCAGCGTGGTTCAGCTCTGAGACTATGCTGGCGGGGTCGAGCCCGCATTCTCTACGGTGAAATCCCTGCGAACCGTATAGGCCGGAGATATAACCCAAGGCCGGCCGATGCACAAAGCGCGTCGGACACACGCCCGCCGCCAGCAGTTCGCAGGCCACCCTTTGCCCAAAACCGCCTCCGGACACGTGCTCCTCCACGACTAATAGGTAGCCAGAATTCCTGACGCTCGATAGAAACTCGGGCGGCGGCCGGTGAATCGGCAATTCACTCACCAGCCAGCAGTCCGCGTTAAGCGCGGACTCCCGGATGGCGTCCAGCGCGGCACCAGCCAGGGGGCCGACAAACGCAACCGTGGGACCGTCCCCCGGCAAGATCCGCCGCCACGCGGCATAAGGGCCCGGCTCCAGCCAAGAAGGCTGTTCGGAAAGACCCAGCCGAAGATAAGCAGGGTGTTTCACCGTCATGAGTTCTTGAATCATGCAGCGCACGTCAGAATCGAACGCCGGTATGTATGCTCGCATGTTGGGCAGGGTCAGGAGCACGCCATAATCTTCCAGCGCGTGATGCGTACTGCCCATGACGCCATACCCGTATCCACCCCCATTACCGACGAGCACTACCGGGAGATTGTGCAGACACACGTCATTTCGAATCTGCTCGAGGGGGCGGGCGTACAGAAATGGCGCAATGCTATAGGCCCACGGCCGGAGCCCGCTCTTTGCCAAGCCTGCCGCCACCCCCACCATATTCTGCTCCGCAACGCCGGCATTGATAAACCGCTGTCCCATGGCCTCGCGCAATGGCTCGAGCGCCTTGAAACCCAGGTCGCCAGTCAGGAAGACAAATTCCGGGCGGGCCGAGAACTCTAGGAGGGTCTGACAGAATTCTTGGCGCATTCTTTGCTCAGTTCCAGGATCGCTTGGCGGTACTGCTCTTCGCGGATAGGCAAGTAATGCCACTCGAAGCGATTCTCCATAAACGATACTCCCTTTCCTTTGGTGGTGTTCGCCACGATGGCGAGGGGTTCGGATTCGCGTTGCCGCAGAGCGGCCTCCAGCGAAGCACAATCGTGGCCGTCAACCTCCAAAGTGGGTAGGCCGAAAGCGCGAAACTTGCCGGCTAGAGGTGCGAGATCGGCAATGTCGCGAGTCGGGCCCATGCCCTGCAGCCCGTTGAGGTCAACTATCAAGGTGAGGTTGTCGAGACGATGATGCTTGAGAAAAATGAGCGCCTCCCAATTCGATCCTTCGTTCCATTCGCCATCCGACATGAGGCAGAAGACGCGGCCCGGTTCCTGTTTCAGTTTCCTGGCAAGTGCCAAGCCGCAAGACAGACTGAGTCCATGCCCGAGACTGCCAGTGGCAAATAGAATCTGTGGGATCCCTTGTAGTGGGGGATGGCCGCTCAGGCGCGTTCCGTCCTTGTGAAACGATCGCAAATCGACGTCGCTGAGGGCCCCTAATGACCACAAGGTAACGTACAGGGCGCCCGCTGCATGGCCTTTCGACAACACAGACGCATCCTCAACTTGCAGAACCTCGTGGTAGAGCGTCATTAGTATGTCGAGACAAGACAGGTTACCCCCAATGTGGCCCACGCCGCTTTCATAGTGCATTTGAAGAAGCCTTTGCTTGGCTTGGAGGAGCAATTCGCGTGTCATAGCCGACTCCGATGGTAGCATTGGTGGCCTGCGACGGCACCATGAAGACCGGAATCACAACGGAAACGGTAAGCATAGGAGAATGGCCCTATTCCCGTGCGCCATAAAAAGCGCACGCATTGCGCTGATCTGCGGAGGGCCCAGTCGCGGCCGGAGTGTCAGTTATCTTCAGATTGTAGCCGATATACTGACCTCGCTTCGCGCTCTTGCGCACGTCGCCAAGCTAACGTCGGTTCCGTATCGCTCGATGGTTCCCTCGTTCCCTTGGTCTCTTGTTCCCTGCATTTTGTCCCAGCCGCTCCCGCCCCGTAGAATGACCAGAGGGCCGGCGGGGGTGTCCGTACGGCGCAGTAATTCGATGAGCGAACAGGAAACAGAGGTTTATCCCCAGACGCAGCCCGTCTCGCCGGCATGGCACCGAATCGAGCGGGCGCGGCATCCCCAGCGCCCCTACCCCATGGAGTTGATCGAGCGGATCTTTACCGATTTCAGCGAGATTCACGGGGATCGCGCCTTTGGCGACGACGAGGCTGTGGCGTGCGGCATGGCGCGGCTGGGCGGCGAAGAGGTGATGGTGATCGGCAACCGCAAGGGCGGCAGCACCAGGGAGCGGGTGCGGCGCAACTTCGGCATGCCGCATCCCGAGGGTTACCGCAAGGCGCTGCGCGCGATGAAGCTTGCGGAGAAGTTCTCGCGACCGGTGATCAGCTTTATCGATCTACCCGGCGCGTACCCCGGCCTGGGGGCTGAGGAGCGCGGCCAGGCCGAGGCCATTGCCCGCAACCTGCGCGAGATGGCGCGGCTGCGCGTGCCCACCATCTCAGTGATCAGCGGTGAGGGCGGATCCGGCGGAGCGCTGGCCCTGGCGGTGAGCGACCGCGTTCTGATTCTCGAAAATGCGCTTTATTTTGTGATTACGCCGGAGTCCTGCGCGGCCATCATGTGGCGCGACGCGGCGCACAAGCAGTTGGCCGCCGAGGCCATGCGCATCTCCGCACCCGAAGTCGCCGCGCTGGGCTGCGTGGACGAGATCGTTGCCGAGCCGCCACAAGGCATCCATGCCGACCGCGAGGCCGGAAGCGGACTGCTGGGGTCGGTGCTGAGAAAACACCTGGCCGAATTGAAGGCAACGTCCGTCGAGGATCTGGTGGTCGCGCGGCAGCAGAAGTTCCGCAATATTGCGCAGTTTTACGTAGAAGGCTGACTCCCCGAGCCTCGGTGGCCGACCATAGCATTTCAGGAAACTTCGTATGCGAAGCCTGAACTCTTGAGTCCCCGCGACCAACAGAACCCGGGGCCCCCACGAACAGGTCTTAGTCCGTGGGGTGAAGCGAGCGGGGACCTTGAAGGGTCTTAGAAAGGACACGCTATTTCCTAAAATGCCGAAGAAAGCCCAGACGATTGCCATGATGCCTGATCGAGTGAAGCACAATTCGGTGAATTTGTGTGGCACAGGACATGAGGCCAATCGAGCCGCACGGTGTGCCTGGCGCATGAGCCGGAGGCAGGCATGAATGAACTCGTCTCGAACCGCGGCCGCTTGCGCGCCTATTTGCAGTTTCCGGCCGCGATTCTCTACTTCTTTTTTGCGCGGTCGCTGGCGCTCCACGGAGCGCGCGGACTGGTAAGCGATGCATGGTCTCCGCTGGTGGAGCAGGCCATGCTGGCCTTTCTGCTGTTGCTCGG
The DNA here is from genome assembly GCA_963844905.1 of uncultured Acidobacteriaceae bacterium. Classification (GTDB taxonomy): domain Bacteria; phylum Acidobacteriota; class Terriglobia; order Terriglobales; family Acidobacteriaceae; genus Telmatobacter. The sequence continues at coordinate 227,648 of CAWJQD010000001.1, forward strand.
TTTCGCAGCCATGGGCTTCTGGCTTGACCGCCAAATCCACCCCATCAACGAGCAGGGATTGCCGCGACGCGAGGGCTGGCAGCGTGAGGCGGGATTAGGCCTGGCGACCGGCTGGGGCATCGCTCTGGTTTGCGTGCTGCCGATGGCGGTGTTTGGCGGCATTGCGACGTTTGTCTCAGCAAGACCTTCCGCGTGGGGCTGGCTTGTGGCCGATGTGGGATTTTTTTCGCTGGCCGCGCTGGCTGAGGAGGTTGCCTATCGCGGCTACGCCTTCCAATGCTTTATTCGCGCCGTGGGGCCTGTTGGGGCAACGTTGGGCTTTGCCGCCATCTACGCGATCGTGCAAGCGTTCACGCCGGGTTCGAGCCGCACCAGCTTCGCCGTCTCTCTGGCGTTCAGCTTTCTGCTCTCCACGGCTTATCTGCGAACGCGCGCCCTGTGGGTGAGCTGGGGCCTCAACTTTGGCTGGAAGGCCAGCCGGGCTCTGGTTTTCGGGCTGGCGGTGAGCGGCGTCAGCAGCCATTCGCCGGTGGTGCAAGGCGATCCCATGGGGCCGTTCTGGCTCACCGGCGGGGCTTATGGACTCGACGGCAGTGGGCTTGCATGCTTCGTGCTTCTGGCGGCGCTGCCCGTGGTCTTCCGCCTCACGCGCGATCTGAACTTTCGCTATAATGCGCCGGTGATCGTGCCGGGCGGGATTCCCGTGGATCTGGAAGCGGCAGGGCGCGCGCAGCACGAAGCGGCGATGAGCTCGGCTGCACCCACTGTTCCCGCGCTGGTACAGATCGAGACGAAAGAGCAGGGAGCAGGGACCGAGGGGCTAGAGACTAGGGACTAGGGACTGGGGACTAGGGACTGGGGACTAGGGACTAGGGGACTAAGGGACTAAGGGACTAGAAACAAGGTTGATGCATCCAACGTTTATTGCTGTTCGGGCGGGATTTGCCTTTTGTGCCCGAATGGGGCTAAGGTTTGCGTATTAGCATTTGCACGCATGGGAGGCTCCCATGAAGCGGCGTATGCTTCCCCAAGGGATTGGCCCAAGTCCCCTATCGACTACAAAAGGCAACTGCGGGAGCATCCTGCTGTGCGCCGTGACCGTCTGCGCGTTGGCCGCACTGCTAGCCGTCGCCGGGTCAGCACAGGTCATCACCATCGATACCAGCGGCAGGGGCACAGTCGCGGGCAATGGGCCGGTGGACCGGCAATATGCGCAGATTGTGCCCACCCGCGTGGAATTGTCCAAGACCGTGCTGGACCCCAAGACGCGTCTTATGCTCATTCGCGCGCTGATGTCGGAGCAGGGCTTCGCTATGCGCCCGTTTCCCCGCGGCCACAAGGGCCTGACGCTCCAGGCCAACGGCAAACTGGAACCGGTCGGCGAAAGCTACGTGAACCTGGTCATCAACGAGGGACTTTCCGCCAAGCCCGGTTCGCGTGTGGTGATCACCGACATCAAGATCGACCGCTCGAAGATCGTCTTCGACTTGGACGGAGGGCCTGACGCCAAGCATCGGTTCCTGCGCCATATCCAGGTCGGCGTGGGCCCTGACATCGACGACCCCAATATGGACCCCGCGCTCTTGGATCAATCTGGCGATCCCAGCGGCTCGCGCCTCACCCTCGCCTTTGGCGATCATATTCCCGAGCTGACCCCGGCCCAGGTGAAGGCGCTGCTGGCGCCGCTCATCTCCTTCGATGTGAAGACGCCGATCCAGGCTTTCACAGATACGCTGCCGCTGCCATTGAAAGACGCCATCCTCAACCACAAAGTATGGGTGGGAATGAGCACAGACATGGTGCTCTTCGCCAAGGGGCGTCCCAACACGAAGTCGCGCGAGATGGATGGCCAGATGCCGTTCGAGGTGTGGATCTACGGCACTCCCCCGGAGGATGTGACCTTTGTCCGTATCAACGGCAACCGCGTGATCCGAGTGGAAATCGCCAAGGTTGGCCAGCCATTGCAGGTGTTCACGAAAGATGTGGTTTCGCCCATGTTGATGACCAGCGGCTCGCCGGAGCTGGCGGCGCAATCGAACACGCGGGTCGTCCATGAGGGCGACGTGGAGACGGATCCCAACAAACAAGCGCCGGCTCCGCCGCCCAGCCTCCGCAATCCCGGCGAGAAGCTGCCTACCGATAATCAAAGCGTCGGCGTGATGCGGCCGGTGCAGTTCCCGAAGCCGCATCCCGATGAGGAGCCGGGCGCCAATCCCGACGAGCAGCCGAGCACGCCGCCGGCGAACGGCCAGGGCTCGCAAACGAACAGCGGGCAGGCGGGTTCGCAGCAGGGCTCGCAAGCGGGCAAGGGGCAGGCTTCTCCGCAGAGTTCGCAGTCTCCGCCGGCAAGCGCGCCGCAGTCCGCGCCGGCCAAGACGCAGGCGCCGGGCGATACCCAGGCGCCGGCCAGCGGCAGCCAGCAGCCGCCTCCTGCGAGCCAGCTTGTGTCGACAGACGACGCCGTCCAGCGGAACTGAGCGGACCCGCAAGCCTCATATAGACTAGAGAGAGCGAGTCCCGCTTTCTTCACGCGTATAGGACGCGGTGAATGATACCTTTGCGGCGCGAAGCGAGCGGCGGCCGCACCGTTGAAGCCGCGTGCAGCTGAATGCACGTGCGAGCAGAGACTCTTTACAAGGAGAAATCCCTCACCGATGGCCAAAATTGCCAAAACAGGCGACCGCAAGAAGATCATGGACACGACGAAGTCGACTGACTGTCCCAAATGTGGCAAGCCCACGCGCATCGTCAAGCGCGTAAAGGACCGCGAGCGCGGAGTGCCTGGCGGAGTCTATATTTCTTGCTCCGCGTGCGACTTTTACGAGAAACTTTAAGCGTCACTTAAGCTTTAATCAACACAGGAGCCCGGCTTCGCGCCGGGCTTTTTCGCCTTTGCAGTTGCGATTCTGCACGGCTACGATTCGATGACCCTCGCCATCTCCCTCAGGATCGACTGGGCCGCCGCAGCCGGGTCGGGCGCCTGGGTGATGGGGCGGCCCACAACAAGGTAGCTCGCTCCCTGGCGCAGCGCATCGGCCGGCGTCGCGATGCGTTTCTGGTCGCCGATGTCAGCGCCGACGGGACGAATGCCGGGAACTACGAGCACGCCTTCAGGGCCTGTGAGGGCACGCAAGGCCGCAACTTCCTGCGGCGAGCAAACGAAGGCGCGAATCCCCGCCTTCAGGGCCATCCCGGCCAGCAGCTCCACCTGCTCTTCGGGCGTGCGTTCCACTCCGGCCGCCTTTAGCTGCGTGGCGTTCATGCTGGTGAGAACGGTCACGGCCAGCAGTTGCGGTGGGTTGGCCACGCCGTCGAGCGCCGCGCATGCCGCGGCCAGCATGGCAGGCCCTCCGGCGGCGTGTACGGTCATCATGCGCACGCCCCACGCAGCGGCCGTGCGCACTGCCCCGGCCACCGTATTGGGAATGTCGTGGAACTTCAGGTCGAGAAAAACGGAGTGCCCGCGCGCAACGAGCGGCTCCAGGACAGCGGGGCCGACAGCGGTGAAAAGTTCCAAGCCCACCTTGAACCACTGGCAGGTTCCTTCGAGCCGACCGACCAGATCGGCGGCAGCCGCAGCGCTGGATACATCGAGCGCGACGATCAGGCGTTTGCGCGCCTGCTCGATCCGGTTCGGCGCAGCCGGAGGCGCGGAAGCGGTTGGATTCGACCGTTCGCGGATGGGCATAGTTCGATCCTAATGGATGGCCGGTGCTCCTGGCAGCCGCCGGTCTCCAGTCCTTTCCCATTCTTAGGGCCTCTCAGGCCGGGTTTCACGATGCGGCGCAACGGGATTGAGAGATGCCGACAAGCGATACGATAGAAGGAGGAGATCGAAGTTGCGGTTGGGACGCAAGAGAAAGTGCAGGTTGGCCTTGGCAGCGGCACTACTGTATGCGGCCAGTTCAGCCTGGGCAGCGGGCGTGGATACCAACCCCATGAACTACGACTCGCAGGTGCGCGCGGCCTACAAGGATTTCTACAATCTCGATTACAGCGGGGCGGTTGCGCTCTTCGAACGATTTCACGCCGAACATCCGGGCGACCCGCAGGCCACGGCGTATCTCCTCAATGCAATTATTTTTCAAGAGCTCTACCGTCAGGACCTGCTCGACACCACCTTTTACGCCAACGACGGGTTTCTCTCCGGTCGGCACGCGACGGAGGAGGATCCCAAGAAACGCGAGCAGATCTTCGCGCTGGCCGACGAGGCGGTGCGCGAGGCCGACTGGCGGTTGAGCAAGAATCCAGACGATGTGAACGCGCTCTTTGCCCGCGCCTGGGTGCGCAGCCTGCGGTGCACTTATGTGGCCATGGTGGAACGGGCATATGGCACCGGCTTCCGCCTGGCGACGAAGGCCAAGGACGATGCCCAGCGCGTGCTCCAGTTGGACCCGAATTATGTGGATGCGAAGCTCATCACGGGTGTTTACGAGTACGTGGTGGGCGCGCTCCCATGGCCTTTCAAGCTGATGATCGGCTTTGCCGGGATCACCGGATCGAAGGCCACGGGCCTAGCGATGCTGCGCGACGACGGAAATCGCGGTGTACTGACCAGCGTGGAAGCGCGCACGGCCGTTGCGCTCTTCCTGCGCCGCGAGGGGAAGTATGAGGAAGCCATTCAGGTGGTGCAGGAACTGAAGAACGAGTACCCGCACGACTTCCTCTTTTGTCTCGAGGAGGCTAACCTGCGCAAGGATGCCGGCCAGGGCATGAGAGCGGTGGACACCTACCGGCGAATTCAAGCCGAAAACGCCAAGCCGGGTTATTTTGCCGAGGCGCGCATGGAACTGGCCGATTTCGGGCTCGGCGACGCCCTGCGCGGCCAGCGCCATTACAATGAGGCGGCGCAAGCGTATGAGCAGGCTGCGTGGCCGCCCGATGTAGGCCCGGAGCTCAAGATCCGCTCGTTGCTCGAAGCCGGCAAATGTCACGATCTGGCCGGCGAGCGCCAGCTTGCGGTGCGCGATTACGAAGCCGCGATTGACGCCGGCCCCAATACTTCGCGCGCCGACCAGGCACGGCGGTATCTGCGCAGCGCGTATAAGGGCAGATGAGCGGGCGCCCGGCGATGCCGGTGGGGGAGGACGTTGGAACCGCCGAAGGCGTATCTTCGTATCATCACAGCAGTTGGCTTATTCCATCGGAGGGACCGACGATGCCTGCCTACTGTCAACATTGTGGAAATGCTTTGAACGCCAGCGCACGCTTCTGTTCGAATTGCGGCGCGGCGGTGCCCATGACGCAGCCCATCGCGGGCCGGCCGCTCATCAGGCCGCGCGTAGGCCGCCAAATCGGCGGAGTCTGCCTGGGGCTGGCGCAAGCCAACGGTTGGGACGTCACACTGGTCCGTATTCTCACGGTCGTCGGATTCTTCTTTTCCAGCGGGCTGATCGGCGTCGCATACGTGGCTGCCTGGATCGGCATCCCCGAGGAGACGGCGCCGTGTCCGGGGGGGTATCCTCCAACCGTATGAGCGGCGAATACCTTTCCGATGGCGCCCGATTGAGTTTCAATGACACAGGCACGGGCCTTCCAGTTGTCCTTCTGCATCCCACACCGCTCGATCGCGAGTATTGGCATCCTCTCACGCGGGAGCTTGCCGGCATCCGCGCCATCGTTCCCGATTTGCGCGGTCACGGACTCTCAAAGCTGGGCTCGGCGCTTCCAGTTGGCGGCTATGCCCGGATCCCCGGCGCGCCGGTGCTCACCATGGAGCGGCTTGCCGCGGATGTTCTTGCGCTGCTCGATCACCTCGGCGTCTCCAAGGGCGTATTTGGGGGTTGTTCGATCGGCGGCTACGTGCTGCTTGAGCTTTGGCGGAAGGCGCCGCAGCGCATGCGCGGCATGGCCTTTATCTGCTCCAAACCGCAACCGGATGGAGAGGCGAACCTGGCTAAGCGGGTGGAGACTATTGCGCGGGCCAGGGCAGAGGGTGTCGCCGCGCTCTTCGATGGCATGGCGCAGAGCCTGATTGCTCCTTCAGCCCGCCGTGAACGGCCCGAGCTCGTGGCCGAGATGCGCGCGCGGATGACGCTCACGCCCGAAGCAGAGGTTGCGGTGCAGGCAGGTTTGGCCGCGCGGCCAGATTCGGTTCCCACCGTGTCCACCATTCGCGTGCCGGTGCTGGCTATTGCCGGCGCTGAGGATTCCAGCGTTACTCCCGCGGATATGGAGGCATTCCGGGTCGCTCCGGGCGGATGCGAGTTTCACGTCCTGGCCGGCGCAGGCCACTTTGCCGCCTACGAACAGCCGAAGAAAGTTGCCGCCCTCATGGCTCCCTGGCTGCGGCAATTCGAAGCGTGAAGTCAGCCCGCTGCCGGGCTGACAAGCGCGTAGCTATCTGCTGCGTATCTTTCCCAGCAAGCGCAATATCTCCAGGTACAGCCATACCAGCGTCACCATGATGCCGAAGGCGGCGTACCACTCCATGTACTTGGGAACGCCGCTGGCGACGCCTTGCTCGACGAAGTCGAAATCGAGCACCAGGTTGAGCGATGCGATGGCCACCACGATGAGACTGAAACCGATGCCAATGACGCCTGAGCCATTGACGGAGCTGAACAAGGAGATGTGGAAAAAGCCAAGCAGCATCTGGGCCATGTAAAAGAGAAAGACGCCGCCGGTGGCCGCCACTACGCCCAGCCGGAACTTCTGCGTCACCTTGATCAACCCCGACTTATAGGCCAGCAACAGCACGAAGAGAGTGCCGAAGGTGAGGCCGACGGCCTCCATGGCGATGCCTGGATAGCGCAATTCGAAGACCGCCGAGACCCCGCCCAGCACAAGGCCTTCGAGCAGCGCATAGATCGGCGCTGTGACGGGCGACCACTCCTTCTTGAAGACAGTCACGAAGGCCACGATCAAGCCGCCGAACGCGCCAATCATAATCGCCGGACCCACGGTGCTCATGTCGCGCGTATGCAGGAACGAATGCCACGTCCACGCCGCCGTGGCCACGGCGCACAGCAGCAGGATGCCGGTTTTGTTGATCGTGCCATTCAGGGTCATGCGCGCCGAGGCGTCGACCAGGTCGCCGCCGTATTGATTGCGGGCAAAGTCGCTGAAGGTGTTCTGACCGAGTGCCGGATTCGCTGTCTTAATCAGTGCCATTGAGATCTCTCCGTCTTCGAAAACCAAGGTAAGGGAACTGCCAGGCCCGTCCAGGAGTCCTGACCCGCTGGTTCCATTTTAAATCCGGAGCCAGGAATCCGTTGGGGGCGTCGCGGCGAGTTTGCCGCTTCAATCGAGCGACGGCACGCCTTTTGGATGAATGAGCAAACGCCGCCTTTTCACTTCTTCACATCTGAAGAAAGCGAGCTTGCCGGGGGTGCACGACAGAATGGTGCCCATGGAACCTCCCCAGATTTGCCGCATTGCACTTTCGAGGTCCATTTCCGATGCGTCAATTTCTCGGTCCTCGGAGATCACCCAGACCGTTAGACCGGCACCCTTTTTTCGGAGGAGCACGATGAGCCCTGCGGCGGTATGCGCGGCGGCTGGCGGCTGAAAGCGCCGAACCGGGAAAAACGGCTGAAGCTTGCCGGCCAGAGAAAGGGATGTCGCGTTCGTCTCGGTCGAGTTGCGTCAGAGCGGGTGTTGGGCTTGCAAGCTGCTCTACCCCATGGACGAAGACCTGTCCGCGGTGACCCGGTACTCGGTGTGGATCGCACCAGCTATCTGTACGAGCCGAGGCCGGGCCCGGACGCTGAGCTGCGCGCCTTGCTTACTGGCGCTCCAGAACGATCAACTCGACAGTATCGGTGGGCAGGGAATGGGACAATCTCACACTGCCGCCGGTACCGGACCTCCTCTCGGCCAGCTCCAGGTTCTGGGTCGCGCTTAGCCGGTAACGCTTGAGACTGAACGCCTTTTTGCCCCAGGGTAAATTGTTCACCGTGAGATCGTAACCGGCGTTATCGCGGTAAACGATATCTGTGCGGTGTGGAAGCCATATATGGCCCCGCCGGTCGGGTTTCTGGACGCTGGGCTTATGCATCTTCGCAAGTATGCTCTCCGGAATCGCGTAATTGGCGATGAAGATCTGCACGGTCTTGCCATCCGTGGAGCGGCCTGCAAGCGCAGCGAAGCCGAACGTATCTGTGCCCTCGACCGCAAGACGCTGCGGCGTATCCAGCATCCTTCCCATGGCCTCGAAAGCATAAGCAGTCTTGTAATACTGTCCCTGCAAATCGAAGGGTCCCATCCAGGCCGCGTCGCCGCGATAAAAATGCGCTTGGTCGAGAGGCGCGTCCTGACCGTAACACAGAACCGCGCCGATATAAGCTGCGTTGTGCGCGCTTTCGAGCTCAGCCTTCGCGGCTTTTGTATAGTCGGCCATTAAATTCCACTCAGAGAGAATGCTCTCCGCTTTGGGAAACCCATGCGCATCGAGGACGTCGCGTATTTGCCTGGCGAGCCGAACCGCATCGTAGGGGTCGCCGGTGCTGGCGTAGTGGTGCCAGGAGTAAAAATCCAGCGGCAACTTGTGTGCGGCGCAGTAATCGAAAAATCCCTCGCGGTAAGGTGTATCGCCGTAAGGATCTTCCTGACCATTGCCGCCCACTTTGAGCGTAGGATCGGTCGACTTCAAGGCCCGCGCAGTTTTCTCGTACAGCAAATAAAACTGCTCCGGAGTCCCAGTCCAGAAACCCTCCGGCTCATTCCAGAACTCCCAATAGCGGATCTGGTAGTGGAACCCGTTTGCCCAGCCCTGGTTGTAATGCATGGCTACGTGTCTCACCACATCGGCATACTTATCGAAATCGGCCGGCGGGCTAAAGTCGGCGCCATAACTGCGACCCACACGATAGTAGATTTCTGCGCCGCTGGCTCGAATGGAGGCGAGCACCGTGTCGGTCGGACCGAAATTGTAGCTCTCAGGCTTTTCGGGATCCGCGCTCATATCGGGGAAGATGATGCTCGCATTGCCCGCTTTCACCACCCCGGCGCGCTGCGCGGGATCGGGGATCAGGTCGGACAATTCCTGGTTTGTGAATACGAACTTCGAATCTATATCCGCGGGACCCATCAGATCGTGAGTGCGAACCTGGTTGATGCGCAGTTCCCTGTATCGCCGTACGAGATTGGGAAGTCCAGCCATTACGGGCCATGGCGCGCCGTTCACGCCCTGAAGAGAATGGATGTTACCAGTGATTTTGGCTGTGTCCACCCGCAGCGAGCGGAAACCGTTATTGGAGAGGTTCTGGGAGAATCCAGCAGTGCTGGATAGCAGAAGAATAAGAAAATCTCGTCTTTCCACCTGAAAAGCTCCTTTGCGATGGGCGCGGCGCGGGTGTCCTGCCCGGTCTTATGGAAGGTTCGGTACGTGCTCGGGCGGGTTGTTCGAAACAATACCGATTCCTTCACGCTCGACATAAAACCTGTCGGCGGCCAGATTGGTCAGTGTTTCTTTCTTTCCGTCTGGCCACATTACTTCAGCCTGGTCGTCGCGATCGTGATTGCCCAGCCCGAAGTGGATGCGCAGGTCGCTCTGCGAAAGATAGATTCCACCGCTCAGCACCTCGCCCAGCTGCACCAAATCTCCCGCGGTGGCTCGAATGCGCGCATTCAGTGCCAGCCGGTTACACTTCACGCCATCCAGTTGGAAACTGATCCAATGGTTCGTTGGGCCTCCCACAGGGCGCAGAATCATCGGCTGTCCCACCAGATTAGGATGACGAGCACGAACAAGGATTTGCGCAACCCTGCGCGCTGTGCCGTTTTTGCTATAGTAACGATTTCCGACCCCACGCTACTTTTCATCAGGTGTGTCTTCTTTTAGCTCAGCCGGCCGTATCAGCAAATCTTTGTAAACGGCTCGTAGTTTATCCTTCTCTGCCCTCAGATCCTTATAAAGCTCTAACTGCCGCTTCGCATCGTCCATGCGGCCTTTTTCCCGGTAAAACGTGGCCAGGCGATAGCGAGCAGTCGCATTCGTAGGATCAAGCTGAACCGTCTGCTCCAGAAGCGTCTGGGCCTTATCGGGCTGATTCATTGCGATAAGTACTTTGGCAAGACCGAGCTTGGCATCGGAATCAGCGGGCCGCATTGCCACAGCCTGGGTGTACTCTTGATAAGCTTCCTCCACGTCTCCCCTTTGTGCAGCGATATCTGCTAACTTTAAGAGCGCGGCCTCGTCCTCGGGATCTATGGCCAAAGCAGCGCGGTATTCCTTTTCCGCCTCTTTCTTTAGGACCGGATCCTGCGACGTGTTCAATAACTCGGCCAATTCGAAATGTACGCCGGGCAGCTGGGAATCGATTGCAATCGCCTTGCGAAACTGCGCAACTGCGGCGTTCGTGTTCCCTTCCCGGATCTCCTCGTGGGCCAATAGATGGTGCATTTGCGGCGAGTCGGGAGCTACCACCGATAACCGTAGCATCGACGCTCCGGAAAGATCCCCATACACGCGGTAAGCGGCATAAAGCACCCGCGAATCGTCAGGGTATGCCTTAGTTAGCTGTGCAATCACCCCGGCTGCCTGATCCAGGTCGCTGGTTCCTGTATAAAGACCCACCAAGTCCAAGCCCACCTCGATCTTGAACTTCCCATCCTGGATTGCTGAGAAGGATGCTTCCAGGTTCTTCCGCGCATCGACAAGGTCGAACGTGTGCTCCTCGGCGAGGCCCAATAATGCCTGAGTCTTCGATAAGCCCGGCTGCAGGGTGAGAGCTGCCCGAAGTTGGGGAATTGCGTTCTTGTAATCGCCGCGGAAGAAAAGCAGCACGCCCAGATTGGACCGCGCATCCACATTGTCGGGATTGAGCGCCACCAGTTTCTGCAACTCTGGAATGGCTAGGTCCGGGCGTCGCTCCTGGATATATTGTTGCGCCATGCGCGAATGAAGATTAATTTGGTCCTGGTTGCTTGGCGGCGCCTGGCACAGGGACAGAATGGAGGGAGGGAGCAATAACAGTGTGAGTAACATGGATTTGGCGGGCATAGCGATCAAATTATACTCCGGGTGAAACTTGAGAGCGATTTCATTTGTATGGAAGCGGGGCTGCACCCGGCACGCAAAGGTGGGCCGGTCAATTTGATGGCGATCATCCAGCCAACTTTAGCGGGCTTAACTGGCATCCACCAGCTGGGTGTCTCGCAGGCTCCGCACCGGTTGTCCGTCCGCTCCGGTCAGTTCGGCTTCCAGGGTGCAGGGGCCGGGCCGGCCACTTCACCTCGAACTTCAGAGTGCTTTGGCCCCAGCTTGGAGCCGCGCTCCGGGGTATGCGGGAAGCGGAATGAGGGTATCGGTGGCGGTCAGGCCCACGCCGACGAGGTCAACCTGGGGCAACTCCGTCATTGAGCCATTGTAATGGGCTAGCGGAAAAGCGGTTGTGCGCTCAGATGCCGACGCCCGGCATGCTGTACGCTCAAGAGAGTATTCTCCTGGTTTTGGACTCGACCCGTGGCTCAGTCGGCATCTCCATCTTCGCGCCCGTTTCACCATCCGCAGCCCGGCGGCGACCTGCATTGCGACGGCGTCTCGCTGGAAACGCTGGCCCGGCGCTTCGGCACGCCGCTTTACGTCTATTCGGCCGAAGCGATTGCCGCCCGGCTGCGTTTGTTTCAACAGGCGCTCGCAGGGCGAGATCATCTGGTTTGCTACGCGGTAAAAGCCAACTCCGCGCTGGCGATCCTCAAGCTGCTTGCCGAGCTCGGCGCGGGCTTCGACATTGTTTCCGGCGGCGAGTTAGAGCGCGTGCTGGCTGCGGCGCCTGAAGCTGCCAGGCGCGTGGTCTTCTCCGGCGTAGGCAAGACGGCCGCGGAGATCGACCTGGCGCTGAAGGCCGGAATCCGTCAATTCAACGTAGAGAGCGAGGCGGAGCTTGCGCTGCTTGCGGCGCGCGCGCGAAGGCTCAAGGCCCACGCGCGATTCGCACTGCGCGTCAACCCCGACATCTTTGCCGACACGCATCCCTACATCTCTACTGGCCTGCGCGAGCACAAATTCGGCGTCGACATTCGACGCGCGCCTGCGATCTACAAGAAGGCGGCCGGAAACCGTTGGCTTGAGGCGCACGGCATCAGCGTTCATATCGGCTCGCAGATTCGCTCCGCGGACCCGTTTGGGGCAGCGATCGAGCGGGTGAGCAAGCTGGTGCGGCAATTGCGGCGCCAGGGAATTGAGCTTAAATCCGTCGATGCCGGGGGCGGCCTGGGCATCGACTATCACGCCGGGGCTCCCCCAGCCAGGTTTTCGGCTGTGGGGCCGCACGGCGGCGCCTTCGACGCTGCGGCGAAGGCGAATGAGTACGCTGCGTCGCTCGAAAGAGCGCTTGGCGATTTCGATGGCTGCCTCATCATCGAGCCGGGCCGCTTTCTGGTGGCGCAGGCCGGCGCCCTGGTGGCGCGCGTGCTGCAAGTGAAGCGCAACGGCAAGAAGACGTTCGTCATCACGGACGCGGCCATGAACGACCTGATTCGCCCGGCACTTTACCAGGCGTATCACGAGATTGTTCCGGTGCGGTCGAGGGCAGGGAAGCCGCGCATCGTGGATGTGGTGGGGCCGGTCTGCGAAACGGGGGACTTTTTCGCGCACGACCGCGAACTTGCGCCCGTTGAGCCCGGCGATCTTGTGGCTCTGCTCGATGCCGGAGCCTACGGCATGGCGCAAAGCTCCAACTACAACACACGCCCCCGCGCCGCGGAGGTGCTGGTCGAAAGTGTTAAGGGGGGCGCAAAAGCGCGACTCATCCGCCGGCGCGAAACGATCGCGGATCTGTTTGCGCCGGAGATGGTCTGAAGCCACGGATCGCTTCAATCCGGGAAGAATATAAGTGCAATCTCCAGCCTGTCATATGATCCCTCCATCCCTTCCCTGTTATCGTGTTGCACGGGGGAATTCTCAATGCAATTTGGAATGCAGACGGTGTGCGTGCTCGTTAGCACAGGGCTGGCGCTTGGACTTTTCGCGCCTGCTCGCGCTGACTCACTGAAAGTGAAGAGCGAACAGGGGAAAGTTCACGGCAAGCTCATCAACGATGGCAAGGTGCGCGCATTTCTAGGCCTGCCCTATGCTACGCCGCCGGTGGGCGATCTGCGCTGGAAGGCGCCGGAGCCGCCAGTCCGGTGGAAGGGCGTGCGGGATGCAACGCATTACGGTGCACACTGCGTCCAGGGCATTGTGTATAAGGATATGGTCTTCCAGGACGGCGTCGAGAGCGAGGACTGCCTCTTCCTGAATGTTTATGCTCCCGCCGGCTCTTCGCCCAAGAGCAAGCTGCCGGTGATGTTCTGGATCCACGGCGGCGGCTATAGGGGCGGCGCCGGCTCGGAACCCCGGCACAATGGCGACTTTCTGGCCACCAAGGGCGTGGTGCTGGTCACCATCAACTACCGGTTGGGCGTCTTCGGCTTTCTGGCCACGGCAGATCTGGCTAAGGAGGCCAACGGCGCAGCAGGGAATTACGGACTGCTGGACATGGTGGCTGCGCTTCAGTGGGTCAAGGCCAACATCAAGAGATTCGGCGGCGATCCGGGGAACGTAACCATCTTCGGCGAAAGCGCGGGATCCTTTGCGGTGAGCACGCTGATGGCCTCGCCCCTGGCGCAAGGACTCTTCCAAAAAGCCATCGGCGAGAGTGGAGCGGCCTTCAGTAACGTGCTTGCAGCCGACTCGCTGGAAAAACGCGAAAAGAGCGATGGGGAGTGGGTTGCCTCGCTGGGCGTCAAGTCGCTCCAGGAACTGCGCGCCCTTCCCGCCGAGAGAATTCTGAGTGCGGCCAAGGATCGGAAGGGAGGCTTTCCTCCGGTAATTGACGGCAAACTGCTCGTCGAGCCGGTAGCCGACACCTATGCCGCCGGAAAGCAGGCCCACGTGCCGCTTTTGGCCGGCTGGAATCGTGACGAGGGCACGTCAGACGGCATGACGGCGGAGAAGTGGAAGGCCTATGCGGCCGAGCACTTCAAAGAGCGCGGGGAGGAGTTTTTGAAGTTGTATCCGGGCGATACCGATGAGCAGGCGGCGCGTTCAGCGGCTGATTACAATGGCGACGTGTTTATCGCATTTGGAACATGGAAGTGGGTTGAGGCGCAGGTGAAGACAGGGGATGCACCGGTCTACCGCTATCACTTCGAGTTGGCCGCGCCGCCCAGCACATACCACCCCAGCCTCGCCTTCCACTCCGACGATATTGAGTATGTCTTCGGCACGCTGGATACGCGACCCGGCGAAACCGTGCGCGCCGAGGACCGCAAGCTGAGCGAGCAGATGATGGATTATTGGACAAACTTCGCAAAAACGGGCAACCCCAACGGGCCGGGACTGCCGGAATGGCCGCGGTTCGACGAGGATGGCGCGATCCTGCATCTGGACAGCGAGATTGCCGCTGGCCCGGACACGGCGCGACCGCGCTATGAGTTTCTGCTCAAAGGAATGCCCGCAGACAGACCCTGACAAGGGATGGACGCCGCGGTCTACTGTTTCACGCCCGAGACTGCGGCAAAGCCGGCCACCTGCGAGGATGGGGTAGTGTCAGAAGGCGGCGGAGCAGCGAAGCTTGATCCGTTGGCATTGATCGCCCCGGAGTAATCGGGACCGAGGCCGAGATTCTTGAGGGCGCGCGAGTCAGGCATCAGCTTGGTTTGCCATCCATGATCGGCCTGATACTTCTGCATGGCGGCCACAGTGGTGGCATCCCACTTGCCGTTCGCCTCGCCTGTCAGGTAGTGCTCGCGGATCAGGGCCTGCTGAATCTGCGTTACCCGCTCCGGCTCGATGGCCTGCTGGCCGCGCACGCGACGCGATCTGTGCCTGCGGTGCGTGAGCTTGTGAGCGCCGCTGGTTTGGCCGCTGGTTGGAGAGCGGTGCACGTTCGTCGCAAATGCGGGCGGCACAATAAGGGCGGCGGAAATCAACAAAGCCAGGCTTGCATGAGAACAGAACATATCTCAAATACCACGCAGCAATTAAGATCTACGGAACACTTCGTAAGAGTTTAACCAAACGTATCGTAATACGGCAAGGCAAAAACTGATCGAGCGCTCGGGGCCGGATTACTTTGGAAACGAGCGCCGGCAGCGGGAAGTCGCGACCGGCGCTATTTCCGAGTGTCTATAAAGTCCCGCCGATATAGTTAATACCCAGTTCGGGATGGTGCGGGTCGATTACCTCGAAGACCACGTCGTCGCCGCTTTTGAGCTTGCTCACCACGGCATCGAACTGCTCCTTGGTGGCGGTGGGCTGCCTGTTAACATGCGTGATTACCAGTCCCGGCTCCAACCCCTGTAAGTCGGCGAAGGAGCCGGTGCGGACCGACTCGATGACCACGCCGGAGGCGTGAATCTTGGAGACCATCGCCGGTGGAGCTTCCTGCACCACAACGCCCAGCTTAGCTTCGCCGGCGCCGCCTCCGCCTTCCTGATTGTTTTCAGGCTGCGGGTTATTGAGGTCGGCGAAAACCTTGTCGCGATCGCCGATGGTCACCGTGGTATCTTCCGGCTTGCCGTCGCGAACGTAACCCAGCCGGATGGAAGACCCCGGCCTGCGGCTGGCGATTTCGTTGACCAGGTCGTCACCGTCCTTGATGGTACGCCCGTCGACGGTGGTAATAATGTCGCCTGGTTTGAGGCCTGCCTTATCCGCGGGACCGCCCGGCTGAACTTCCTGCACCAGCACGCCATTCTTGAAGCCGTAGACGCGATTGACGGCTCCGGAAAGCTCCTCTTTGAACGAGATGCCGATGGAGCCTCGCGTCACCTTGTGGCTGGAACTGATGAGATCGTTATAGACCGAAACCACGGTGTTGGAAGGCATGGCGAAGCCGATACCCTGATAGCCGGCCGATTGCGTGTAGATGGCCGTGTTGACGCCAACCACCTCGCCGTTCATGTTCAGCAGCGGCCCGCCCGAGTTGCCGGGATTGATGGCCGCGTCGGTTTGAATGAAATGCTGGAACTGGCCTGGCGCGCCCTGGTCGATGGTCCGGTTCTTGGCGGAGATGATGCCTGCGGTGACGGTCTGCGCCAGCGCAAACGGGCTGCCGATAGCCTCGACCCAGTCACCGACCTGCGCCGTGTCGGAGTTGCCCATTTTGACCGTAGGAAGCGGTGTGCTGGTGTCGATCTTGATTACGGCCAGGTCGGTGGCTTTATCGACGCCGATGACGCGAGCGGGACGGCCCAAATCCGTGGTGTCGGGGTCGGTCGAGAGCTTGACGTAAATCTTGTCGGCTTTGTCGATCACATGATCGTTGGTGATGATGTACCCCTTGGGATCGACGATGAAGCCCGAGCCGAGCGACTCCTGTACCTCGCCGTTGTCGCCCTCATCGGGCACAGGAATCTGGCCGCCGAAGAAGCGGTTGAAGAAGTCCTGGAAATTGTCCGGCCCCTGCTGATCGTTGTCCTGACCGTTATCTCCCGGATTCTGCTGGTCGGGCCCGGTCCGGAAGTGGAAATTGCGGTGGCCGCGATTGTTCGACTGCTTGGGCAGGGTCTGGGTGTTGATGTTCACCACCGCCGGTCCCACGAGCTTGGCGATTCTTACGAAGTCGTTGGGCGGGGTTGGCGAAGTGATGACCTTCAGCGGAGTGGCGTCGGTGCTGCTACTCTGACTTTCCTGGCCGCGGACCCCGTGCGCGGCAAACGATCCGGCCACAATGGCCGCCGAGAGCGTAGCGAGCAACACGAATGTGGAGGCAAGACGGCGTGAGCGAAGCCGTTCGAAGAGCGATTTCATAGAGTTCAATGACCTCTCACGGCGGTTCCAGGGTAGCTATACCCATTTTCAAGCATCTTCAAGGCCGCTGCTCCCTGGTGGTCGCATCGACTTGAGTGTAGCGGCTCCGGGCTACCGTAACCCTGGAACCGCGATAGGGCGCCCAGCCTGACAGCCGGCATGTAGATGGCGCTACCTCATCTTAGTATAGCCATCTGCGAGCCAGTCCGGCTTTCCTGGCGCCTGCTGCAGAGCGCACCCAGCGGGGGTAACGGTGACGCAAAGCAACGCGTTGACTGATTAGACGCAGCATTGAGCAAAAGAGCCGCGCCTTGGGGCGAAGGGGCGCGCACAGCCCGGCAAGCCTGCGCTACTGTTCCGCTGCCCATTCCAGCATGGCAAGGGTCAGCAGCAGCACGCGCTTGAGCGCTAGCTCGCGGTTCTTGGGCGAGTACCATTCGTGGAGCGTGTGTGCGGCGCCGCCTTCACCGCCGGCCCCTATCGACAGGGCCGGAACGCCGAGCGACAGCGGAATGTTGGCGTCGGTCGAGCCCAACCGGAGGTCGGTGCACAGGCCGAGATGCCGATCGACCGCACGCAACGTGGCGAGCAGCGGGGAGTCGTCCGGCAATTGTGCCGTGGGCCGGTCGCCGATTTTGGAAACCGCGAAGGACAACCTTCTGCGCGGCCCCGTTTCCATGGCGTTCGATTCCAGGGCCTTCGATTTTGCATTGCAATGCTCAACGGCATCCTCAACGGCGCGGTGCAGCGCAGCTTCAAGGCGCGCGAGCTGGTTGGGGTCCGTCGAGCGAAAATCGACAGCGGCCTGCGCGGATTCAGGGATCGAGTTGACACTGATGCCGCCGTGGATGGTGCCCAGATTGAGCGTGGTACGCGGCTCCTCGGGGAGCGGTGTCTCTGCCAGCACGGCAAGAGCCGATGCCAGCGCGGCGATCGGATTGGGTATACCCGCGTCTGTAAAGCTGTGGCCGCCGGGCCCGGTAATGGTGACCTTGTAGCGGCGGCTGCCCAGGGCTTGGGTCACGGCTGTGTCCGCGCCAGGGCCGTCCAGAACAATGTGAGCGGCAATGCGGCCCGCCAGCGCACTGTGCTCATAGACGTAGCGAACGCCGCGCAGATCGCCCTCGCCCTCTTCGCCGACGTTTCCCAGGGTGGCAAGCGGCGCCGGCAGATCCACGCCGGAGTAGAGCAGAGAGTGAACGACGGCCAGCAATCCAGCTACACCGACCGCATTGTCGCTTGCGCCGGGAGCTTCGAGACGGTCGCCGTTGAGCACCGGCTCGATTGGCGTGCCTGCGGGGAAAACGGTGTCGATGTGTGCGGAGAGAAGGATGATCGGTCCAGAGCTGTCCGGAGGCAGATGCGAGGCGGGCAAGATTCCCAGGACGTTGCCGGCAGCGTCAATCTCGACGCGGCTGAGGCCGGCGTTGCTAAAACGCTGGGCCAGCCACTGTGCGCGCGCCTGTTCACCGAGAGGGGGCGCGGGAATCGCCGCCAGCTCCACTTGCCAGTCCATGATGATCTTGGGATTGGAGTGCAGCCAGGCAAAGGCTGCATGAATCGGCCTCTGCGCGGCGAGCGCCGTGATCCGGGAGAATGCCGAGGTTGGGGAGAGAACCGGCATGGAGTTGAATTCAGAGTAGCAGGCGGCGGAACACGCCAGCGGCGATTCTCTAATGTGGAGGGCTGAAACTCAACCCGCGAAGGGCAGGAGCTATTCCGGACGGTAGTCCACGGAATGGAGGAACAAACCGCGCGCGGGCGCGGTGGGGCCTGCTGCGGAACGGCAGCGCGCCGCAAGAATGTGGGGAATCTCTTCCGCGGCGAGATGACCTCGGCCAACATCGGCCATGGTTCCCACGAGGGTGCGCACCATATGATGCAGGAATCCGTTGCCCCGGACGCGGTAGAACAAGAGTTCTCCGGGCTCGGCCGGGCGCTGCTCCCAGACCGAGGAGAAAATCGTTCGCACGGTGGACTCCGATGAAGACAGCGTGGGCAGCCCTATGGTCGGCGCATCTGCGTTTGAGACGAGATTCACGGCGGAATTTCGACTGCGTTGTGCGAGGTCGGGGTCGGTTGCGGCGAAGCTCTGGAAATCGTGTTCGCCTTCGAAGAGACGGGCGCATGCCCGGAGCGCGTCCAGATTCAGCGGCCAGGGACAGCCATAGACGTAACGAGCCAGAAAGGGCGGAGGGTCAGCGCCGCGAAAGATCCGGTACTCGTAGGTCTTGGCGGTCGCCGAATGCCGGGCATGAAATGAGCTCGGCACAACCTTGGCATCGGAGATGCGAATCGACGGGGGCAGAGTCCGGTTGAGCGCACGCAGCAGGTTCTCCGGCGGGATGGGTGCGCGCAGTGTGAAGCTGGCCACCTGGGCCAGCGCGTGGACTCCGGCGTCGGTGCGGCCCGAGCCCTGGGGCAACGGCGCTTCTCCGGTGATGCGGTCCAGCGCTGCCTGCAATTCACCCTGAATGGTCGGTTGACCTGGCTGCACCTGCCAGCCCTGGAAATCGGCGCCGTCGTAGGCGAGCGTGAGCTTCCAATTCTGGAGATCGGGGCCGGGTTGGACGCAAATGGTCACGATTGGTCGATTGAGTCGCTACAGATCAGGTTACAAGGAGCGCAGGGGACGAGGGAACAAAGGGGGCCGAGGGAACCAAGGGAGCACAGGTGCGGAGGACAAACTCGACTCGGCAGGAATCCTCAAGAGGACCAATATCAACCGCCGTCCGTGGCTAACTCGCGTAACAGGAAGGCTTTTTGCGCTTTTTCAGAAGAATTCTGCGGGAAATGGTTGCCAGAGCGGGAGGGCATGACGTATTTTACTAACCAGTTAGTTAAAAGAACGGCCGACCGGCTCACGTCCAGGCGGGCCGCTGGGTGCTTTCTGAGCGGCACTCGGCATAGGGCGGTGGCGCGGGTGCAACAGAATGAGCCGGCATGGGAACGCGAGAGGTATCCATTTCGTAATCAGGAATGAGACTTGCGGGCCAGTGTGCAAGCGATAATCTTCTTGACCAACCCGAAATCTGCATCCGAGGCTGCTGAGGGCTGCCCGGAGGCACAACGATCCGCGCGGCGCAACGAATTGTGGAGAGAAATCATGCATTTTTACCGGACTGGTGTGTGGATTGGGAAGCGGAGTGCAGCAGGCAGTGAACGCAGAGGAACGAAGCAGAACAGCGGAGCGCGAGGTCAAACGGGCAGGCGGTTGCGCGCCGTCGCGGCGGTCCTGCTGACTCTGACGGCGACGATACCGCCGGGCTATGCGCAGCAGGGAATGGCTGGGGCGGGCTCCAAAGGGCCTGAGAAGGCGGCTTCGCAACTGCCGGCAGCGCCGGCGCCGATACCCACTCAGCCCATTCCGCTGCGCACGTCGAGCCGCGATTATTCGAAGGCCTTCGCGACGTGGTTCGGAAATCCGATCAACATCTACCGGCCGACGAGTATTCCCAAGGCGAGCTTCAACAACTCCGTTCGGCTTGCCGACCTGATGAAAGACGGCAAGATTTATCTAAGCCTGTCGGACGCGCTGGCGCTGGCAATTGAGAACAATTACGACATCGCCATTGCACGCTACGACCTGGATATAGCGGACACGGACATCCTGCGGGCGAGGGCCGGCGCACCGAATCTCCTGGGTGCGCCATCGGGCGTGCTAATGGGAACGCTGGGTGGATCAACTTCGACGCTGTCGACGGGCGGCGGCCCGGGCGGAACGACGGTGGGCTCGGGCGGCGCGGGCTCTGGAACCTCCGGGCTCTTGCTGAATACCAACGGCGCGGGACCGGTGCCGCAGACTCTGGATCCGACACTGACCGGCATGATCGAACTGCAGAGGCAGGAGTCGCCGGCGGAGAGCATTTTCGAGCCACGCGCATCAACGAATACCAACCAGTACAACTTCACCTACAACCAGGGCTTTGTGACGGGCACGGCGTTGCAGGTGGGCTTCAACAACCAGCGGCTGACGACGAACAATACTTTTTACGATTTCAGCCCGCTGTTCAGCTCGAGCTTCCAGGCGACTGTCACTCAACAATTGTTGCAGGGCGCGGGCACCTGGGTGAACAAGCGCTTCATGTACCAGGCGCTGAACGACCGGCGCATCACGGACTCCTCGTTCCGCCAGCAGATTCTGTACACCGTGAACCAGGTGGAGACGATTTACTGGGGGCTGGTGCAAGCGTATGAGGATGTGCAGGCCAAGGAGCGCGCGCTGGAGCAGAGCCAGCAATTGCTCAGCGACAATAAGAAGCAGCTTGAAATTGGAACCATGGCGCCGCTGGACGTGGTGAACGCGGAATCGACGGTAGCCACCGACGAGCAGTCGCTGATCAGCGCGCAGACCGCACTGAACTACCAGCAGCAGATCATCAAGCAGGCGATCACGCGGAACCTGAACGATCCGCAGCTTTCGGCTGCTCCTGTGATTCCCACGGACCGCGTGAGCCTGGAGCCGTTGCCCGAGGAATCGCAGCCGGTGGAGGCGCTGGTGCAGGAGGCGTTCCAGCAGCGGCCGGAGCTGGAACAGGCGGTGCTGACGCTGCGCAACGACGAGATCACGTTGAAGGGCGCGCGCAATGCGCTGCTGCCGCAACTGAACGTCTACGGGTTTTATGGCGGCTACGGGGTAGGCGGTTCGCAGAGCCCGGATTGCTACAACTTTCTTGCCAGCCCTCCGGGGCCGTGCGCTCCGGGTCTATATCCCACGGTCGGCTACGGCGCCACACTGAACCAACTGGTGAACAGCAGTTCGCCGAACAAGGGCGCGGGCTTCAACCTGACCATCAACCTGCGCAACCGCGAGGCGCAGAGCGAGCAGGAGCGGTCGCTGATGGAGTACCGGCAGGCGGAGCTGCGGCTGGAGCAACTGCACACGCAGATCCGAATGTATGTGGTGAACGCGATGTATGCGCTGACCAACGACCGGGCGCAGGTAAAGGCGGCCACCGCGGCGAGAGACTATTCGCAGCAGAGCCTGGAAGCGGAAGAGAAAAAGCTGCATCTGGGAGCGTCGACGACAGCCAACGTGTTGCAGCAGCAGCGCAGCCTGGCGAAGGCAGAGGACGATCTGATCGCCGCGCGTGCCGGCTATGCGAAGGACCGCGCGGGACTGTACCAGACGCTGGCTTCGACGCTGCAGCATTACGACATCAATTTGACAGAGGCGGCGGCAGGAACCGTGACCACCGCGCCGGTGGTGCCGGGGGTGGAACCGGCCAAGCCGGGTAATGAGCCGTCGATGACTCCGCCGGCGGCGCAGGAGCAGCCCACGCCAGCGCCCACGCAATAGCACAACCTGTCAACGCGCGTTGAGATGGCCCGGCCACGTGCCGGGTCCTCATTCTTATAGCGGTTCCAGAACCCCTATACTCAAGACTTCGTACCCCCACTGTCATCCTGAGCGACCGAACCCTGAGCGGAGCGAAGGGGCAGGGAGTCGAAGGATCTGCGGTTGTTCCTTTTTCCCTCAAGGGTTGGATGTTCCAACGGATGGGTACGTCAACTGTGGAACCGTCCTGAATGCCGACGAGCAGCGATTGGCGCGTGCTATCGCTCGGCAACGAGATCCAGCAGGTCGAAGAACTCCGGAAAGCTGATGGCAGCGGACTCGGCGCCCTGAACCAGCGTCTCGCCACCGGCCCGGAGTGCAGCCACGCTGAAGGCCATGGCGATGCGGTGATCGCCGCCGGAGTCGATCGTGGCGCCGTGCAGGCTCTGGCCGCCGGGTACGTCCAGCCCATCTTCAAACTCCGCGACCTCGGCGCCCATAGCGCGCAGATTCTTTGCCACCAGAGCAATGCGGTCGGATTCCTTTACGCGCAACTCCCGTGCGCCGCGGATGCGAATGCCGCCACTTGTGTAGGGCGCGATGGCCGCCAGCACGGGCAGTTCGTCAATAAGCTGCGCAGCGAGCGCGCCACTGACTTCGGTTGAGCCAAGCCCCTCCGCCGGAGCCGAAATCTGCACCAATCCCACCAGCTCCGCGTGCTTTTCTTCGAGGTTGAGAACCGAGACGCGCGCACCGAGGCTGGTGAGCACATCGAGCAGCGCGGCGCGCGTGGGATTCAGGCCGATCGAATCCAGAACTAGGCTGGAGCCGGGGAAGAGCGCTGCGGCGCAGAGGAAAAATGCGGCGGAAGAGAGGTCGCCGGGAACGGCGGCATCGATGGCGTGCAGCGTCCGGGGGCCTGAGATCGAAACGGAATCGGAAGTGCGAGTCAGCTTTGCGCCGAACGCGCGCAACGCCAATTCGCTGTGATCGCGGGTGCGGATGGACTCGCGAACGGTCGTGGTTCCGCCGGTTTGCAAACCGGCGAAGAGGATGCAACTTTTGACCTGCGCGCTGGGAACCGGCGTTGTGTAGTCGATGGACTTGAGCGGCCCGCCCTCGATGGTGAACGGGGCGTGGCCTTCGCTGAGCGTTAGGCGCGCGCCCATGGCTTCCAGCGGCTTGCGGATGCGCTCCATGGGGCGGCGGGAAAGCGAGGCGTCCCCGATAAGCGTGAATCGGCCCTGTTGCGGCGCGAGCAGGCCGGAAACCATGCGCATGGTTGAACCGGAGTTTCCGCAGTCGAGCGGCTGATCGGAGGGAGTGACGCGTCCGCCCACGCCAGCGATTTCGACGGAGTCCGCACTGATCCTGTTCACCTTTGCGCCCAGCGCCAACATGCAGGCCAACGTGGAAGCGCAGTCGGCGCCGGTGGAGAAATTCGTGAAGTGCGAGGTGCCCTGGGCGAAGCCGCCGAGCATGGCGTAGCGATGGCTGATCGACTTGTCGCCGGGCATGCGAAGACTGCCGACGATGTTTCGCGCGGGGCGGATCAGGCGTTCCTGAGCGGCTTGGGCCAAGTAAGCTCCGGGCTACGGTGCGGTTGCTTTGAGTTTATCGAATCGATCGCAGTGGGTTGAACACGCCGGAGAGCTCAGCGGGCAGTGGCTTGCACTGGAATCGGCTCCAGATGCGCCGTGAAGTGGCGCAGAAACGGGGCTTCATAGGTGAGGCTCATGCCGCGAATCTTCTCGCGGTTCTTCCAGACCTCCAGGATGACTTCGACGAGATAGTCGATGTGGCTTTGGGTGTAGACACGGCGTGGAATGGCAAGGCGCACGAGGTCCATTTGCGCCGCGGCGGAAAACATCAGCGTGCCGATTTCAACGGAGCGCACGCCGCCTTCGAGATAAAGTTCGCACGCCAACGCCACGCCCGGGAATTGGTCTAGGGGAATGTGCGGAAGGAAAGCGCGGGCGTCGAGATAGACCGCGTGACCTCCGGGCGGCTGGACAATGGGCACTCCCGCCGAAGCAATATGATTGCCGAGGTACGCGGTGGACGCAATGCGGTAACGCAGGTAGTCCTCTTCGAGCGCCTCCTGCACGCCAACGGCGATGGCCGCAAGATCGCGGCCGGCCAGGCCGCCGTACGTCGGGTAGCCTTCGGTCAGAATAAGAAGATCCTTCTCCTGTTGCGCGAGCAGATCGTTGTTGGTGCAGAGGAAGCCGCCGATGTTGGCCATGCCGTCTTTTTTGGCCGACATGGTGCATCCATCGGCCATGCGGAACATCTCCTGCGCGATCTCCTTCGGAGTCTTTTGCCCGTATCCATGCTCGCGCAGTTTGATGAACCATGCGTTTTCGGCGAAGCGGCAGGCATCGAAGTAAAGCGGGATACCGTACCGCTTGCACACGGCGCTCACCTGGCGCACATTTTCCATGGAAACCGGCTGCCCGCCGCCCGAGTTGTTGGTGACGGTGAGCATCACGAGAGGGACCCGGCTGCGGCCGACGCGATCAATGAGCGCCTCGAGCGCGGCCACATCCATATTCCCTTTAAACGGGTGCTGCAAGGAAGGCTGGCGGCCTTCGGGGATGGGCAGATCGACGGCTTCGGCCCCGGCAAACTCGACGTTGGCGCGAGTGGTGTCGAAATGCGTATTGTTCGGGACGATGTCGCCTTTCTTGCACGTGACGCCGAACAGAATTCGCTCGGCGGCGCGGCCCTGGTGGGTCGGTATCACATGCTTAAATCCAAAAATCCCCTGGATGGAGTCCCGGAAGAGATCGAAGCTGCGGCTGCCGGCGTAGCTTTCATCGCCTTCCATGATGGCGGCCCACTGGTGCGTGGACATGGCTCCGGTACCGGAGTCGGTGAGCAGGTCGATGAGGACATCGCCGGCAGGCAGCAAAAAGAGGTTGTAATGCGCGGCCTTGAGAAGCTGCTCGCGCTCGGCGCGGGTGGTCCAGCGAATGGGCTCGACGCTCTTGATGCGGAATGGCTCGATGATGGTTTTGGGAATCATGATGGGTCACTTGAGGTCCGTGCGCATTATTGCGCGGGAGGCGTGCTGACCGCAAAGGCCCCATTGGAGGAGCGAGGCTGGGAAGTGCGTGTTTTATTGGCTGGCGGAGAAGTTTCGCCGAAAACAGGAACGCCGCATTTCTGCGGCGTTCAACGGTTACGGATGAACCGATACCGTACGACGAAAGCTTACTGAGAAACAGCCAGGCAATCGCCGCTCATGTACACTGGTATACTTTTACCCTTCCCCAACTTTGAAGTCAAGAGGGTGGAAAGAACAATGTGCGAAGCAAGCTCCTCAGATCGGCAGTACATTCTGGGCATCGACCTGGGCTCCGCCTCGCTGGGGTGGGCAGCAGTCGCCCTGGACCAAACCGGCACGCCAGCCGAGCTGCTGAGGGCGGGCGTTCGGATCTTTGATCCCGCGGTCACAGGCGACGTCGAAAAAGGACAGGACGAGTCCAATGCCGTGGCGCGCCGCGCGGCGCGGCTGGTTCGGCGCCAGTTGCGCCGCAGGGTCGCTCGACAGAGAGAGCTTTTCCGGCTGCTCCAGCGGCGCGGCTTGCTGCCCCAATATGAGGGGGCGGAGGCGAATGCTTCCCACCGGCGGCATGCCATTCTCAACGCGCTGGACCTTGCACTTACGGCTAAGTGGGCAGGGTCGGAGAACGCTGGGGAGCGGGCGGGCGTTGAGCTCCCGCTCTATCTGCTGCGCAAGACGGCGCTGGATGGCGCGCTGGAGCCCTTTGAGCTGGGCCGGGTCTTCTTTCACCTGAGCCAACGCCGCGGTTACAAGTCGAATCGGAAAGAGCAAGCGGAAAAGAAAGGCTCGGCAGACAGGGGAAAGAAGGATGAAAACCTCGGGGAGGTCGAGGGTGACATTAAGGATTTGATGGATGAGATGCGCCGTGCAGGTGCACGGACCCTGGGTGAGTACTTCGCTTCGCTCGACCCGCACACGCAGAAAGTGCGCCGCCGCTGGACGGGCCGCAAGATGTTCGAGGACGAGTTCGCGGCCATCTGGGAGAAGCAGGCGGCGTGTCACCCGGCCCTGCTGACCGAAGAGTTGCGCCACGAGATTAAACATCTGCTTTTCGATCAGCGTCCGGTAAAGACGCAGGCGCATCTGATCGGAGGCTGCGAGTTGGAGCCCGGGGAACGGCGCGCGGCGTGGGCCACGCTTGAAGCGCAACAATTCCGCGTGCTGCAAAAGGTCAACGACCTGGAAATCGTCCTCCCCGGCCAGGTGAAAGGCATTCCGCTCACGGCGGAGCAGCGGCAGACGGTCCTGGATTTGCTCGAAAACTCCGAGGCGGTCACCTTCGACAAGATTCGCAAGGCCCTCAAGCTTGAAAAGAACACCGGCTTCAATCTGCAACGCGGCGGCGAGAAGAGGCTCAAGGGCAACCTGACGAATGCTCACATGGCCGAGGTCTTTGCCGAGCGCTGGCCGGGTATGTCCGATGAAGAGAAAAAGAAGGTCGTTGAGGATTGGCGGACGATCCCGGAGGACGAGTCGCTCATCCGCCGCGCCATGGAGTACTGGAAGCTGGACGAGACGGGGGCCAAGTGGCTGGCATCGAAGCCCGCGCCAAGCGGGTACTGTATGTACTCCCGCAAGGCCATTCGCAAGCTGCTGCTGCTGATGGCCAAAGGAATGCGTCTCAAGGCGGCGGAGAAGGAGATATACGGCAATCGGCTGACGGGTGGCGAGGTACATAACCGGACTCCACCGGTTCGGGCTGTTTTGAAGACCCTGCGCAACCCAGCCGTGGAGCGCGCCCTTACCGAGCTGCGCAAGGTGGTGAACGCGCTGATCCGCGAGCACGGGAAGCCGCTTGAGGTGCGCATCGAACTGGCCCGCGACCTGAAGAAGCCGCGCCGAGAGCGGGCCAAGGCCGTCGCTCAAAACCGGGAGCGCGAAAAGCAACGCAACGCGGCGAAAGAGAAGATGCTCAGGGAACTCGGTCCGGGATTCGAACATCCTTCGCGCGCCGATGTGGAAAAGGCCCTTCTCTGGGAAGAGTGCCAAGGCGAGTGTCCCTATACCGGGCTGCGCTTCCCGTTCTCATCGTTATTCGGGCAAAACCCTCCTCTACAGGTCGAGCACATCATCCCCTTTAGCCGCATCCCGGACGACTCATTCCAGAACAAGACCCTCTGCTACCACGAAGAGAATCAGCACAAGGCGAATCGGACACCCTTCGAGGCGTATAAGGACCCCGATCAGTACCAGGCCATCCTAAATCGCGTAAGGAACTGGCGCACCCCCAACCCCGGCAAACAGCGCCGTTTTGAGCTGCGCACGCTGGAGGAGCTGGAGGGCTTCACGGAGCGCCAGCTCAACGACACTCGCTACGCCAGCAAGTTGGCGTGCGAATTGGTTGGCACGCTGTACGGCGGGCGGGACGTGAAAACGGAAGACGGTTCCAGGCAGGTGGTATTTGCTTCCTCCGGCATGGTCACGGCGACCCTCCGCAAAGGCTGGGGCCTGGAGGCGATCTTGCGGGAGGCGGCGCCGTCCGCAAACGGGCGGAACAAGGGCAAGCCGCGCACCGACCATCGCCATCACGCCATCGACGCCATCACCATCGCTCTCAGCCGTCCGAAGACGATCGCGGCGCTGAGCCGCGCCAACGCAGAGGACCCGTATTGGCCGCAAAACGGCCGCACCGCGCCCAAAATCCAATGCCCGTGGAAGGATTTCGTTCCGTCGATCCGCCTGCACATCGAGCAGATGCTGGTCTCTCACCGGCCCGAGCATCGGCTCACTGGGGCGCTGCACGATGAAACCAACTACGGCAGGCCGCGCGTAGAGGGCGGCAAGGATATCGTCCACATTCGCAGGCCGGTTCCCGGCCTCTCGGCCAGCGACATCGCGAATATCGTGGATCAAACCGTGCGCGATGCCGTGAAGGCCAAAGCCGACGAGTACGGCGGCGACTTGAAGAAGTGGACTCCCGGCGAGGGCAAGGAGGACTGGCCGCAACTCAAGACAAAGGCTGGCAACCTTGTACCCATTAAGCGGGTGCGCATCAGGAAGGCACTCAGTGTGGAAACAATCGCTGCGGGCGAGCGCGCGCGGCATGTGGCGCTCGCCAGCAATCACCACGTGGCTATCTTTGCATTGCTCGATGAGAGGGGCAGGGAACGGCGGTGGGAGTACGAGATAGTTTCGTTGTTTGACGCAATGGATAGAAAGCGGCGCAAGCAGCCAATAGTTCAATCCATGCTCCCCGGCGTTCCGGAGGCCCATTTCAAATTCTCGCTCATGTGGGGCGATACGCTCTTACTGCATAAGGGTTGCGAACACGCCAAGGGCCTCTGCGTGCCGTCATTTTGGAGGGTTAGGAGCATCTGGGAGCAGGGCACGTTAACGCTGGTCCGAATCAACGATGCAAGATTGCTCAATGAAATAAGGACCGCGAAGGATTGGCTGCTTCCCTCAGCCGACACCCTCCGCAGGCTCGATGCGGTCAAGGTCGTCATAGATTCTCTGGGCCGCATTCATCAGGCCGGAGTTTAGACGATGAGCGATCGCATCCTGGAGATCGCGCACCCGGCGCGGCTGAGCGTGAAGGATTCGCAGCTGGTGATCGAGCGGGAGGATTTCCTGCCCTTTATTACTCCGGTAAGCGGGGTGAGCACCTTATTGCTGGCCCATCCGCAGGTGACGATGACGCAGGCCGTCGTTTCCCGGCTGGCGGAGGCGGGTGCCATGGTGATCACCATCGACCATCGCTACTTGCCCGTGGCGATGACTCTGCCGCTGCAGGCGCACAGCCTGCAGACCGAGCGGCTGGCCGCTCAATCGAGCCTCAGGCCCGTTCGACAGAAACGCCTGTGGCGGCAGATCGTTCAGGCCAAGATCCGCGCCCAGGGCGGTCTGCTGAAAGAGTTGCGGGGGTCCGACGGGGGTTTGGTTGCCATGGCCGGCCGTGTCCGCTCCGGCGACCCGGAGAATGTTGAATCTCAGGCCGCGCGCCGCTATTGGGCACTGATCTTCGGCGATGCAAAGTTCCGGCGCGGCGCGGACCCGCTGGAATCGGGCCCCGACCAGAACCGGCATCTCGACTACGGGTATACGGTTCTGCGCGCCTCGGTGGCCCGGGCCGTGTGCGCCGCCGGGCTGCATCCCTCCATCGGGCTGCGCCACCACAACCGCTACGATCCGTTCTGCTTGGCCGCCGATCTGATGGAGCCGTTCCGGCCGCTCATCGATCGCCGCGTCGCCGGGTGGATTGCACACAACTCGCCATCGGCTCCGCTGGATACGGCGGCAAAAAAGTGGCTCATCGAGGGCGTAACCATGCGATATTGGATCAACCGGGAAGAGCGGGCGCTCTCCGACATCCTGCTCCGCGCGGCCGGTTCGCTGGCCGCCGTCCTGGCCGGCAGCGAGGAAAAGCTCGACCTTCCCGACAGACTGGAGCCGTGCCCCGACGCATCCATCTCTCCGCCTATAGGTGTATGTGGCTGATCGCCATGTTCGACCTGCCCGTCGAGACGACGGAGAACCGGCGCGACTACACGCGCTTTCGCAAGGCGCTGCTCAAGGACGGCTTCATGATGTTGCAGTTCTCGGTTTATGCGCGGTTTATTCCCAGCGAGGAAGCGGCCGAAGCGCATCGCAAGACGGTGAAATCCTGCATACCGCCATTGGGGCAGGTGCGGTTGTTGGCGATTACCGATCACCAGTTTGCCAAAATGGAGGTGTTTTATGGCAGAAAACCGCGAACTCCGGAGGATATTCCGGAGCAGATTCTGCTTTTTTGAGGGCTGGAGCGCCCGGAGCCGCTTTTTTTCAGACGGTTCCAGGCGTCCTAGTGTACATGAGCGGTGATTCCCGGCCATCCCCAGCCAGCCGTGTGTAGGTCTCTTCGAAGTCATAGTGTACATGAGCGGTGATTCCCGGCCATCCCCAGCGACAGGCGTAGCGCACTGACGCGCAGTGAGAGTGTACATGAGCGGTGATTCCCGGCCATCCCCAGCCGGATTATGCTGCGGATATTGCGATCTATAAGTGTACATGAGCGGTGATTCCCGGCCATCCCCAGCTCGAATCAGGAACAGAGCCGGACACTGATAAGTGTACATGAGCGGTGATTCCCGGCCATCCCCAGCTCATTACCGCATTGCCCTTCGGTCCTATTGAGTGTACATGAGCGGTGATTCCCGGCCATCCCCAGCGCCAAGGGCCCGGCCCTGGGCGAGGAGTTAAGTGTACATGAGCGGTGATTCCCGGCCATCCCCAGCCATACTTGTGGAGTACAGTAATTAACGTGAGTGTACATGAGCGGTGATTCCCGGCCATCCCCAGCCCGCGCTCAGGATGGCGATCACGTGCTGGCAGTGTACATGAGCGGTGATTCCCGGCCATCCCCAGCAGCACGCGAAAGGGGAAGAGGTAGTGATTAGTGTACATGAGCGGTGATTCCCGGCCATCCCCAGCCAATCATCGCCATGGTATTGGACTGCCGGAAGTGTACATGAGCGGTGATTCCCGGCCATCCCCAGCCGTTCTTAGTGCTTGGTTTTATTGTGTATGAGTGTACATGAGCGGTGATTCCCGGCCATCCCCAGCAAATACCATCATACGAAGAGAATCCGTTGAGTGTACATGAGCGGTGATTCCCGGCCATCCCCAGCCGTTCTTAGTGCTTGGTTTTATTGTGTATGAGTGTACATGAGCGGTGATTCCCGGCCATCCCCAGCGTCTTTGACAGACGGTATAGCGTATGAACGAGTGTACATGAGCGGTGATTCCCGGCCATCCCCAGCTTTCAGAAGGAGTCACGGAGCGATGAATTTAGTGTACATGAGCGGTGATTCCCGGCCATCCCCAGCCATCCGTTGTCACTGTCCTTATGGCGATCAAGTGTACATGAGCGGTGATTCCCGGCCATCCCCAGCCGCTTGAGCAGCCGTCAAGCCCGCATATCCAGTGTACATGAGCGGTGATTCCCGGCCATCCCCAGCGTAAATCTCCGTTCCTAAAGAATCGCCAATAGTGTACATGAGCGGTGATTCCCGGCCATCCCCAGCGCTTCATGGGAATCTCCGCAGAGTGAAGGAAGTGTACATGAGCGGTGATTCCCGGCCATCCCCAGCAGCTGAAACATCCTCTAGATGTTGCTTGGAAGTGTACATGAGCGGTGATTCCCGGCCATCCCCAGCCCCTCTGTCGCCGCCTTCAGCTTGCGAATAAGTGTACATGAGCGGTGATTCCCGGCCATCCCCAGCAACTCCTCGCGCGCCCAATCGCCGTCTACAAGTGTACATGAGCGGTGATTCCCGGCCATCCCCAGCTCCGTGCTTACCCGCTATCTCTACATTCTGAGTGTACATGAGCGGTGATTCCCGGCCATCCCCAGCTGCGCGATGGCAGCAGCCGTAACTCTAGGCAGTGTACATGAGCGGTGATTCCCGGCCATCCCCAGCCGTACTCAGGCAGGCTATTATAGTCGCGCAAGTGTACATGAGCGGTGATTCCCGGCCATCCCCAGCCGAGACCCGCGCGCTATCCGCGCCAACGGCAGTGTACATGAGCGGTGATTCCCGGCCATCCCCAGCGCACGGCAAGCTGCACTGTTACCGACATCGAGTGTACATGAGCGGTGATTCCCGGCCATCCCCAGCTCATATATTCCGGAGTGAAGGACCCCGTGAAGTGTACATGAGCGGTGATTCCCGGCCATCCCCAGCAAGGTGGGTGAAGAGGCTCCGCTGTTGCTGAGTGTACATGAGCGGTGATTCCCGGCCATCCCCAGCCGCTAGTAGGTAATCTTCGTGGCCGTAAGAGTGTACATGAGCGGTGATTCCCGGCCATCCCCAGCTTCGGCAAGAGTATCAAACTGCGCGGCGCGAGTGTACATGAGCGGTGATTCCCGGCCCGTTTACCGGTGAATCAGAGTTCAGGCTCCGGCCTGTCGGCTATCGCACGCGCAGCACGATGATGGTTTCATCGTCGAAGCGGTCTTTGCTGCCCTGGAAGCGCGAAACGTCGGCGAGGATGGCGTCGGCGATCTCCTGGGCGGGAAGATCGCGGCTGGCGCAAAGCAATCCGGCGAGACGGTCCTGGCCGTACATCTCTTCCTTCTCGTTTTCGGCGTCGAGAATGCCATCGGAGACGAAAACGATGGCGTCACCGGGCTGAGTGGCGACGCTGAACTCTTCGTAGGTGACATTGGGAAACATGCCCAGCGGGAAGCCCTCGGCGCGGACGGGCAGCGAGTCGCCGGCACGGCAGAACACAGGCTGGACGGCCCCAGAATTGGCAACCTGGAGGGTCTGGTTCTCATCGTTCCAGAGCGCGAAGAGCATGGTGACGTACTGCGATTCAAGCTTGCGTTCTTGGAGAGCGTCGTTGAGGAGGCCGAGCATCCGGGCCGGCCCAGGGTGCTGCGCGGCGGCGGCGCGCATGATTCCGCTGACAAGGGCGGCGAAAAGTGCGGCTGGCGCGGCCTTGCCGCTCACGTCGCCAAGGACGATGGCCGTGCGATTGGGACCGTAATCGAGAAAATCGTAGAGGTCGCCGCCGATGGTGCGCGCAGGCAAGAAGCGCACGGCCATCTCGGCATGAGGATGCGACGGAGCGTCAGACGGCAACAGGCGGAGCTGCACCTCGCGGGCCATGGCGATATCGCGCTCAAGCTGGCGCTCCTGCTGGTGCACGGCCTGGTAAAGGCGGGCATTTTCGATGGCGATGGCGATCTGCGAGGCCAGTGTAGTCAACATGTGCTCGTGCTCTTTGTTGAAGAACGCGGGACGCGTGTGTTCGAGATCGAGCACGCCGATAACGCGGCCTTTATAAAAGAGCGGCACGATGAGCTCCGAACGGGTTTCCGGATTCATGGGCACATAGCGCGGGTCGTGGCTGACGTCGGGGACATTGATGGGACGCCACTCGCGCACTGCGGCGCCCACGAGGCCGCTGCTCGTGGGAATGCGGCGCATGGGCGCGTGGGCGTAACCGAAGCGCCAGGCGTAGCGCGTAATGAGAGTCTCGCCTTTCTCGTCGAGCAACATGATGGTGAACATCTGGTAGTCGATCAGGCGCCGCAGCAGTTGGCCGATGCGCTCAAGCAGGGGATTGAGGTCGAGGATGGAGACGAGTTCGACGGAGATCTCATTGAGGACCTCCAGAGTCTCTGCCTGGCGGGAGACGCGGGAATACAGACGGGCGTTCTCGATTGACTGGGCGATGCGCGAGGCCGTCAGGGTAAGCACGTGAAGATGCTCGGGACGGAAGAAGTTGAGCTCCTCGCTTTCCAGATCCATGACGCCGATGAGCCGGTTCTTTGCAATGAGGGGCACGGCGAGCTCGGAATGCACGCCGGGATTGGCGGCGATGTAGAAGTCCGCGGTGGAGACGTCGTTGAGAAGGATCGGCTGGCGTGTGAGCGCGACCTGGCCGACCACTCCTTTGCCAACGGGAACGCGGGCGCCCTCGACCTCGGGCGTGTGGCCGATCTGGAAGCGCATGCGCAGCTCATGCGTGCGGTCGTTGAGCAGAAAGATGGCGAAGATGCGGTAGGGAATGACGGCGCGAACCAGCTCGGAGGTACGGGCGAGCAGGGTTTGCAGGTCAAGGGTGGTGTTGAGGGCGTCGGTGAGGCGCATCAGGTAGGCCACATCGGCCGGCTCAATGCGGGCGTTGATGGGGTCGAAGGAAGCCGGCGAGTTGGCAGGATCGGCGGGGCGATAATCGCCCTCGAACTCGTGTGCTTCCGGCGATGGTGGAGTCGAAGCCATTGGGGGTCGAAGGAATGATAACGCAGAGCGCAGGGTTCAGTTATCAGTTATCAGTGATCAGCGTCGGCAGTGAGCGATCAAGGATTTTCTGGCTGGGAACAGGTGGCTCGGCGGCTCGGCTCTCGAATTCGAATGCTGGTTTTGCACGCCTATATTGCTACTTCGCGGCACGCGGCAAGCCTCTGGTCCGAAGGACTGACCACTGTTCACTGAGCACTGATCACTGCTATTCACCCGCTCCGAGTTCGCGCACAATGGCGACGGAAGCTGAGGACCCGATGCGGTTGGCGCCAGCTTCGAGCATGGCGCGAACATGGGCGAGAGTGCGGATGCCGCCGGAAGCTTTGACGCCGCAGCGGGCGCCCGCCACGCCGCGGAGCAAGGCGACATCGGTTTCGGTCGCGCCACCCTGAGCGAAGCCGGTCGAGGTCTTAATGAAGTCGGCGCCGGCCTGGATGGCGATTTCAGAGGCGCGCAGCTTCTCTTCCATGGTGAGCAGGCTGGTTTCCAGAATCACCTTGAGGAGCACTCCGTGATGATGGGCCACGCAGACGACGGCTTGGACGGTGTGATGGACGGCGTGGTGGTTACCGCTCTTCAGTTGGCCAATAGGAAGGACCATGTCGAGCTCGCGTGCGCCCAGGC
The DNA here is from genome assembly GCA_963844905.1 of uncultured Acidobacteriaceae bacterium. Classification (GTDB taxonomy): domain Bacteria; phylum Acidobacteriota; class Terriglobia; order Terriglobales; family Acidobacteriaceae; genus Telmatobacter. Next base: position 262,033 of record CAWJQD010000001.1, read on the forward strand.
GGATGAGGGCGACCACCTCCTGGCGCAGAGTAGAAACCAGCGAAGCGCCGAGAGGAAAGCCGATGACGGCGCCGACGGGGACGCCGGAGCCGGCAAGCAGACTGACTGCTGTGGATGTCCAGATGGGGTTGACCACGGCGCAGGCAAAGCGGTAGCGCGCGGCCTCAGCGCAGAGGCCTTCCACCTGCCGGCGCGTAGCATCGGGTTTGAGGAGTGTGTGATCGATTACGGCGGCAAGAGATTGCCAACCGGCGAGCGTCTGAGCAGTAAATGCGGCCGAATCGAAGGTCCCGTTGTCAAATTCCAGGTCAGACTCCTGGGCGGGGACGATAGCTGTCATGGGGGATATGCTCCTTGCACTCAGGGAAAACCGCTCTTCGAAGGGGGTCCGCCAACCATGACCCCAGTAGGGTCTCCGGGAGATGAGTATACGGCGGCGCCGGACCCGGGACCAAATGAATCGATGCAAAATCGTGCGGAATGACTGCTGCACCTTCGGCAAATCGAGATTCCGATGCACTATTCGGGATGGCCGGGCGCCAGGATGCAGATGTCGGGCAAGTTGCGGTAGCGCTCGCCGTAATCCATGCCGTAACCGATGACAAACAGGTTAGGGATGGAGAAGCCTACGTAGTCGGCATTGATCTTCTCGATACGCCGGGAGGGCTTGTCAAGCAGCGTAGCGATGCGTAGTGTCTTGGGGTGCTGCTGCAGAAAGAGCTTGCGCAGATAGGCCAGCGTGAGGCCGGTATCGAGAATGTCCTCGACGATAAGAACATTCTTGCCTTCAATGGGCTGATCGAGATCCTTAATCACCTTGACAGCGCCGGAGGAGCGCTGGCCGTTGCCGTAGCTGGAGACGGCCACAAAGTCAAAGGTGGCATCGGCCTGGATGGCGCGCGAAAGATCCACCAGAAAGAACGCCGCTCCCTTGAGCACGCCGATCATGACCAGCTTTTCGCCGTTCAAGTCATGAGTGATCTGCGCGCCCATCTCGGCAACGCGTTCAGCGATTTGTTGGCGGGAGTAAAGAACGTCAAGGTCTTGGTAGGTCATGGTAACCATGCCCCAGTATCGCGCGATTCGCAATTTTGATCACCTGTGTAAATCGGGGTGGAATCGCGGGCCGGACGGGCAAGGAAGCGGATTCAGGCGAGCTTGCGTCTATACTAGATGGGATGCTTCCCTACCTGCACATCGGATCGTTCAACCTGCCCACCTTCGGGCTGATGCTATGGGTGGCCGCCGTGACGGCCGCAATTGTGGTCGACCGGGCATTCAAGCGGGCGCGCATCACTGCAGATGCCGTGGGGATGGTGGCGATTGCCCTGGTGGTGGGCATCGTGGGCTCAAAAATCTGGCATGTTCTCGACTCGCCGGCGGAATTCCGAGCCATCGGCTGGGGCGTTTTGTGGGACAACGCCGGGTTTGCGTGGTATGGGGGGTTGATCTTCGGCATTTCGGCGCTGGTCCTGCAGGGCATTCGAGCAAAGATTGGAGCCCTGCGCATGCTGGATTTGTGCGCTCCGGCAGCGGCCATCGGATACGGAGTGGGGCGCATCGGATGCTTTCTCTCCGGGGACGGCTGCTACGGCATCCCGATCAAACCAGTCCATCTCCTCTTTTTCACCTTTCGGCCCTGGGGAATGAGCTTCCCGCATGGGATTGAGCCGACGCTGGTTCCTGTTTACCCCACGCCTCTTTATGAGTTGGCGGCGGGGCTGCTGATCGGCGGGTGGCTGTGGTGGCGCCTGGGCAAGCCGCACGCGACGGGCGTGATTGTGGGCCAGTATCTGGCGCTGACCGGCTTAGCTCGCTTTTTGGTTGAATTTATCCGCCGCAACCCCAAGGTTCTTTGGGGGTTATCGAATGCGCAACTGGCCAGCGCCGGGGCTGTGCTGGCGGGTATCGCGCTCACCTGGTTGGCAGCCACGCGGCTTGACCCAGAGGGCGCCATGGTGCCGAAAAAAGCTTCGGCGACGGTCGCAAAACCGGCATAGTTCCCGAGTCCCATTATATTGAACCTGATAAGAAGCCGTGCCGACGAGGCACAGGCCTTTTGCTGCTTAAAGGGGCAGCCTGAGCAGGCGAGAGGGACTTGAAGAGGACCGTTTCTCAGGCCCGGAGCGATGAACCTTAACTCCGAAAGCTGCATCGGAAGGATTGGAAGTGGCCGAAAGCGCTGCTGGCGCAAGTGAACGCAGCGCTCCGAACGGCCAAGATGTAAGCAACAGCCTCTTAGACCAATCTCCGAAGGACTGCCTGTTTTTCCTCGCACGCGACATGAGGCCATAACGCTGCGAAAGGAACTCGGCAGTGAATCACCGCCATTCAAACCGGTACTTGAGGCTTGCCTATAACCACCTGATTGACTGCGTAGAGCGCATCTCGGGGCTGAGCATCTCAGAGGCGCCGAATCCCCCTCTTTCAGTTTCTTTTGCAACGATTCACTCTTGCCTGAGCGAAGGCTGCCAGTCATTTGACGGCGTCCGCCGTCAAGAGCGGCGCATGAGAGATTTTCTGCGCTCCGTCCCAGGGATTCCATGTGTGGGCTTTACGCCATCGCGATCGATCCCAAACAGCCGATCCCGATGGATCTCTCTTTTGAGTGCCAACGTGCTGCGGAAATTGCCGCTCACGAGATACTTGCGGAGTTACGTGCCGCCGCTTCGAGAGCCTGAAATCCGTCCCGCATAATAGTCGTTGCGCCGCGGGGTTGCAATTCGGACTAATTTAGTCTAGTATTGCCCTCATGGAAGGGATGGCCTGTTGTCGGTGCTGTATGCTGCTCGCGCGGCAACGGTGACCCGGGTCTGAACTTCGCAATATAAGTCCACGGCTTCCCGATGCCCGCGATTGAGCCACAAGCTCTCGCGGGCATTCCATTTTTGCCCGAAAAGGAAAAAATGACACAAGCTCTTCCCCAAATAGAAACCAAAGCCCAACGGATGGAGCGCCTGAAGCGCGAAAAGAACCCCTGGGAGGCCTTTGATGAGGTTCGTGCATTTGCGCGCACGGGGCGGTCGAGCGTGGTTCCCGAGTGGGCATCGGCGTACTTCAAATGGTGGGGCATCTATACGCAAGGCGACGGCGTGGGCGCCACCGGCGGCAAAGGCGGCGAAGGATTGGCCACCGACTGGTTCATGATGCGGATCGGAATCCCCAACGGCATCGTCTCGGCCAGCCAGCTTCGCACCATCGGCGGAATCGCGCGCAAGTACGCACGCAACCTGGCCGACATCACGGTGCGCCAGAACATTCAGCTTCACTGGCTGACCATCGAATCGCTGCCCGAGGTGGTTGACACACTCGACGCCATCGGCCTTTCGCCCAAAGGCGCCTGTGGCGACGTGGTGCGCAACGTAACCGGCTGCCCGCTTGCCGGCATCGCCGCCGACGAGCTGATCGACGCATCGCCAATCGCGCGCGGGATTGCTCACGAGCTCACGGCCAATCCCGAGTTCTACAACCTGCCGCGCAAGTTCAAGATCTCAGCGAGCGGTTGCCCCTGGTGGTGCACCTATCCCGAGATCAACGATATCGCGCTGACGGCAGTGGAACGCGATGGCGAAGTGGGTTACTCGCTGCGCGTGGGCGGAGGCCTTTCCTGCGAGCCGCACCTCGCTGTGCGTCTCGACGTCTTTGTGCGGCCTGACCAGGCAGTTCGCGTGGTGCGCGGCGTAACCGAGATATTCCGCGATCAGCAGGTGCTGCGAGAGAACCGCGAGCGTGCGCGGCTCAAGTACCTCTTCTTGCGGGAAGGGTGGACCGCAGAGCGCTTTCTCGACGAGCTGCATGCGCGGCTCGGGTTCAAGCTCGAACCCGCTGTGCCGGAGGAGGTGCCCGACGAGATTCTGCGCGATCATGTGGGCATCCATCCGCAGCGCCAGCCGGGCCTGGCTTACGTAGGCGCGTCCGTGCTGCGTGGCCGCATCACAGGAGAGCAACTGGAAGCAGCCGCCGAGCTGGCCGAGCGCTTCGGCAGCGGCGCGCTGCGCGCCACCGTCTCGCAGAACCTGGTTATCATCGATGTGCCTTACGGCAAAACCGGCGAGCTTGCGCACGAACTCGGACAGATCGGCCTACATGTGGAGGCATCGACCTTCTGGCGTGGCGCCATTGCCTGCACCGGCACCCAGTTCTGCAAACTTGCGATCGCTGAGACCAAGGGTTTCACGCGCTGGCTGGTCGACGAGCTCGAAGAGCGCCTGCCGCAGTTCGATCAGCAGCTCAAACTGCACGTCACGGGTTGCCCTAACAGCTGCGGCCAACACTGGATCGCTGACATCGGCCTCGAGGGCAAGAAGATCAAATACGAAGGCCAGCTTACTGACGCGTTCTACTTCTGCCTGGGCGGAGCGGTGGGCCGGCAGGCGGGCGTGGCGCGGCCAGTGGGCTACCGTTGCCCGGCGCCGCTGGTGCCCGAGGCCATCGAGAGGCTGCTACGCCACTACCTGGCGGGACGCGAGCCGGAGGAGACTCTGCGCTCCTGGTTTGCGCGCCACACCAACGACGAACTGCGCGCGCAACTCGCCGGCGAGGAGCTGGAGCCGGTGAAGCGCGACCTGCCAACCGCTCCCGTGCCGCACGCGGTGGCAGATTGAGGAGAGCAGGGAATAGGGACTAGGGACTAGGGACTAGGGAATAGGGAATAGGGATTAGGGAATAGGGACGAAGAGCGGATCGCTGAGAACTGAGAACTACGAACTGAGAACTGACGACTGACAACTGAGAACTAACACATGAGTTTGTTGCCGATCTTCCTGAAGCTTGAAGGGCGCCAGTGCCTGTTGGTGGGCGCGGGAACCGTGGCGCTCGACAAAATCGGCGCGCTGCTCACAGCCGGCGCGCGCCTGCGCGTGGTTGCGCCCGAGGCGAGGGCTGAAGTGCGGCAACTGGCCACCGAGGGCAAGCTCGAGTGGATTCGGCGCCCGTTCCAGCCCGCCGATCTCGACGGCAACTTCCTGGTCATCGCGGCGACCGATATGCCAGAGGTGAACGCGAGCGTCTATCGCGAGGCCGCCGCGCGCGGCGTTCCCTGCAACAGCGTCGACGACATTCCCAACTGCGACTTCTTCTTCGGATCGGTGGTCAGCCGCGGCGCTCTGCAGATCGCCATCTCAACCTCCGGTGAAAGTCCGGCGGTGGCGCAGCTGCTGCGCCGCGAGATCGATGCGCAATTGCCTGGGGATCTGGGGCCGTGGCTTGCGGAACTTGGCGAGCTGCGGCGCGGGGTGCTTCGAACGCATCCGCGCGGCGAGGAGCGCCGTCTGCTGCTGCACCAGCTCGCCGCACGGCAAATCTGCGATTCGGCTTTGTGCTCGACAAAGCAGTTGGCGCGAACAGGCAGAGAAGGCGCGCGCGCGGCGGCGGGCACGGTGTATCTGGTTGGCGCGGGGCCGGGCGATCCCGAGCTGCTCACCGGCAGGGCGCTGCGGTTGATCGAGAGCTCCGATGTGATTTTGCACGACGATCTTGTTGCACCGGCCATTCTCTCGCTTGCCGCGCCCCACGCAGTGGTCGTCAACGTGGGCAAGCGCTGCGGCGTCAAGACCGTCACGCAGGAAGTGATCAACGCCCTGATGATCGAGCGCGCGCGCGCAGGGCGCAGCGTGGTGCGGCTCAAGAGCGGCGATCCGCTGCTGTTTGGCCGCGCCGCCGAGGAGCTGGCCGCGCTCGCCGGAGCCGGTGTGCCCTGCGAGATCGTTCCCGGCGTCTCGGCTGCGTTCGCCGCAGCGGCGGCCATCGGGCGCTCGCTTACTGATCGCGATTGGGCCTCGCATGTGATTTTTTCGGCCGGCCATCACGCAAGTTCGCACAACCGCGAGGCGTTGCCCGCTCTCGAGGCCGCTACGCGCGTCGTCTACATGCCCGGCCGGGATTTGCAGTTGCTGGCCGAGGAGTGGATGGCCGAGGGGCTGCCGGCGGAGTTGCCGTGCGCTGTCGTCTCGCGCGCCGCGCAGCCGGATCAACAGGTGCTGCGTACGACTCTAGGCGCGTTACGCGAGACCGAGCCTGCAGCCGCGCCGAGTTTGCTGCTAGCGGGGTGGGCAGTGCGGGATAACAGGGATCAGGGGTCAGGGATCAGGGAACAGGGACGCGAGCCGGTCGCAACTCCGCTCCGGTAGGGAGCGATAGAAAATAGCCCAGGGCTGTCTCTTGCGAGCCATCTCGATGTCCTCCTCTGGCATGACGTTCCGCTAAAACAACATCCTAAGGAGAACCCAATGGTGGCTCGCTCCCGCTCGCCACCGTTACTGCTTCTACAGAACTTAGGACGTAATCCGCAAAGCCCGTTTAGGCGTCCTTTTGGGAAGCTTCCAGCAACCCTTTCGCTAAATTCGTAGCCTTTCTCGGTGCCATTCGCTTGACATCCGGTACTTTTTTCGGTGCATGTCTCGAAAAATCGTAACCACTTAAGCGACTATTTCGCAGGCAAGTGTAACCATTTAAGCGAACATTTGGCCGTTCTACCGCACCACCAAAGCCAACATTTGGCGTAATTTGACGCGTTTTCGCGCCCTGGTTGAAAAATCGTAGGTCTGGGGGTATAAACTGGCGCCTCCGGGGAACCGCAACTTGAACCCCGGCGAGAGAGGTCGAATGAATGCTGGGAGAAAAGATCGGTGAAACCAAAGGCAAGAGACTGGTGCGGCGCGTACTTTCCGTCGATCCCCCGACGGCAGAAGTGACGTTTGAAGACAGCGGCAAGATGTTCGGAATTGCCACGACCGGCATAGGCAGCTATACGTCGGTGGTGCGTGCGGATGGGTCGCTCTTTGGCCACGGCCAGGGAATGATCATGACCGAGGATGGCGAAGCTGCGACCTGGTCGGGAACGGGCCTTGGCCATTTCGGACCTGGCGGCTCAGTGAGCTACAGGGGCATGTTGTTCTTCAGGACAACGTCGAAGAAACTGGCGCGGCTGAACAACGCCTGTGGGGCCTTCGAATACGAAGTGGATGCCAAGGGCGGGACAGTATCAAAGACGTGGGAGTGGAAGTAGGGAGAATCAGGGAATAGGGAACAGGTCTCGCCGGGCCGGAATGACATCAAGCTTCCCCCGCTTGAAAAGCAGAGACCAGGGGTCAGGGGTCAGAGTTCAGACCCCTGCGCGAAGTGCGGTAGCGCGCGTGCGACATTGATCAGCGACAAGTGATCAGTTGCCCGTGCGTGGGCGCGGTAGTGTGCGCGCGGAGTTAGCAGAGGTGAAGCCCAGGGTTTTGTAAGGGCGATTGCGGCACGACTGAAGTTCTGCCCTAATACAGAACCCCTCGCCGGGAGAGTTTCACCGCAGAATGTGGAGGCCGATGCTCCCTCCGATCCTGGGCGCTACGAAGCACGGTGGAGCGCGCGGAAACTTCGCAGGGTTGCCTGTGGCATCTGCTACTTTGTTCGATGAGGGTTTCGGATTTAAAGAAAGGTGCGGCGCGCAGATGGCTGCAAGTGACGTCGTCGATCGGCTGGCAGAGCACAAGACGCTTGGCAAGGCGCCACGCGAGGAGCTGGAGTGGCTGGCCGCGCATGGGTCGCTCAGGCATCTGAAGGTGGGCGACGCGTTAAGCTCGAAGGATAAGCCCGTGGCAGGGTTATTCGTGTTGCTGTCGGGCCACGTGGGCATGTATGTCGACCGCGGGGCGGGGCGGCACAAGATCATTGAATGGCGCGGGGGCGAGGTGACCGGCGTGCTGCCTTACTCGCGCCTGATGAACCCGCCGGGAGATGCGATAGCCGAGGAACCGACGGAGATCCTGGATGTGCCTCGCGAAGAGCTAGGCGAGATGATCCGCGACTGCCATGAGATCACATCCATACTGGTCCACATCATGCTGGATCGCGCGCGCATCTTCAATGCGAGCAACCTGCACGACGAGAAGATGGTTTCGCTGGGCAAGCTTTCGGCGGGGTTGGCGCATGAGCTGAACAACCCAGCGTCGGCAATCGAACGCAGCGCGGCACTGCTGGAGGACCGGCTGAGCGACGCCGAAGTGGCCACACGCGCGCTGGGCGCGGCCAGGCTGAGCGATGAGCAGCTCGCCGCCGTCGACGCCATTCGCGCGTCATGCCTGGCGAAGCGAGTGCAGGGAGTGCGGTCGCCGATCGAAGAGGCCGAGCGTGAGGAGGCGATTGCCGACTGGCTTGCCAATCACGGACTGGACGTATCGACGGCGGAGGCACTCGCAGAAACCCAGGTGACGATGGAGGCGCTGGATCAGCTAGCCGCCGCGGTGAGCGGGCCGGCGCTGAATGCGGTGCTGCGTTGGGCCGCGGCGGGATGCTCTGTGCGGGGCCTGGCAGCGGAGATTCAGGATGCGGCGATGCGCATCTCTGGGCTGGTACTCGCAATCAAGGGATTCACGCATATGGACCAGGCTGTGATCGCCGCGCCGGTGGACCTGAGCCAGAGCTTGAGCAACACGATTGTGGTGCTGGGGGCAAAGGCGCGGGGGAAATCGGTCGCAGTGGCACTCGATGTGGAGGCCGGATTGCCGCAGGCGCGGGGCTTGGTGGGCGAACTGAACCAGATTTGGGCGAACCTGATCGACAACGCCCTGGACGCCGTTGAGGAGAGCGGCCGCGTGGAAGTGCGGGCAAACCGCGAGGGCCAGCGCGTGGTGGTGCGGATCGTGGACAACGGGCCGGGCATTCCGGCTGCGATTCGCGAGCGCATCTTCGACCCGTTTTTCACGACCAAGCCGATGGGACAGGGCACCGGTCTGGGCCTGGACATTGTGCGGAGGCTGGTGCGGCACAACGACGGCGAGATCGCCGTTGAGTCGCAGCCGGGGCGGACGGAGTTTCGCATCGTGCTGCCGGCAGCAGAGAGCAACAGCGATGGAGCAAGATCATGAACAAACCGGTCCTCCTGATTGTGGATGACGATCCGCAGGTGCTGGCCGCGGTGCGCCGCGATCTTCGCTCGCGGTACCGGGAAAACTACGTCGTAATGAGCGCGGCATCGGGACAGGAAGCGCTGGACACAGCCCGCGAACTGAAGAAGCGCGGGGATGCGCTGGCTATGGTCATCAGCGATCAACGCATGCCGGGCATGCTGGGGAGCGAAGTGCTGGCCAGGTCGCGCGAGGTGTATCCGTTGGCGCGGCGGGTACTGCTGACGGCCTACTCGGATATCGACGCTGCTATCAAGGCCATCAACGAAGCACATCTGGATCACTATCTGTCGAAGCCGTGGGAGCCGCCAGAGGAGCGTCTCTTTCCAGTGGTCGACGATCTACTCGACACGTGGCAGGCCGAGTCACTGCCGGAGGCGAAAGGACTGAGGCTGGTAGGACATCAGTGGTCGCCTCAATCGCACGCCATCAAGGACTTTCTGGCCAGTAATCTGATTCCCTATCGCTGGCTGGAAGTGAGCCGCGACCCGGAAGCACTCTCCCTGCTGGACGCGGCGGGGGTTGACGCCGGCGAGCTTCCCGCGCTGTTTTTCGATGATGGATCTCCGGTGCTACGCAACCCGGAGCCTCGCCAGGTAGCGGAGCGCCTGGGCAGGCCGCTTTCGGCCGCCTTCGATGTGTACGACCTGGTGATCGTCGGGGCGGGCCCGGCGGGACTGGCGGCGGCAGTGTATGGCGCCTCAGAAGGCTTGAGGACCTTGCTGCTGGACCGGCACGCGCCCGGGGGGCAAGCGGGCACCAGTTCGCGCATCGAAAATTACCTGGGATTCCCGGCCGGGGTAAGCGGAAGCGAGCTGACGCGGCGCGCGCTGATGCAGGCGCAGCGGCTCGGCGCGGAGTTTCTTTCGCCGCTTGAAGTGACGGGAGTGACCATCGACGGCGGATACAAACGCCTGAAACTTGCCGACGGCCGCGAAGTGGTGACACGCGCGATGCTGGCCGCAACCGGCATGGCCTACCGCGAGCATCCCGCGGCGGGCGTTCTCGAACACACAGGCGCCGGCGTGTACTACGGCGCCGCGACCACGGAAGCATCGGCGATCCGTGGACAGCGTGTGCTGGTGGTCGGCGGCGGGAACTCCGCCGGCCAGAGTGCAATGTATCTGGCGCGTTTTGCGAAGGAGGTGCAGATCGTGGTGCGCCGCGAAGGCCTGCGCGAAACGATGTCGCAGTACCTGATTGAGCAGATCGAGAAGACGCCAAACATCCGATTGCGGCCGCGAACGGAGATTGTGCGCGTAGAGGGCAAGGGGCACGTGGAGCTGGTCGGAATGCAATCGCTCGGTGACGGATCGTGTCAGTTGGAAGAAGCTGACGCGCTGTTCGTGTTTATCGGCACGCGGCCACGCAGCGACTGGCTCCCGGCCGATGTGCTGCGCGACGCCAAAGGATTTGTCCTCACCGGCCGTGATGTGATGGCAGCCGAGGGGTACGCGCGCATCTGGAAGGAGCTGCGCGATCCGTTGCCGCTGGAGACCAGCGTGCCCGGGCTGTTTGCCGCCGGCGACCTTCGCGCAGGCGCGATGAACCGCGTAGCGTCAGCAGTGGGCGAGGGATCGATGGTGGTGAGGCTGGCGCACGACTACCTGGCGCTGACCTGAGGCAATTGCAGCGGAAGCGAGCCGGCGTGATGTTGCCGAAGGGAAGCGAGTGAGGCTGATAGGCTGAAAGCATGAAGTTCGGGGTGGTGGTGTTTCCGGGGTCGAATTGCGATCACGACACGTACAACGTGATTGCGGAGGTGGCGCGGCAGCCGGTGGAGTTCCTGTGGCACGACTCGGAGGAACTGGGCGGCGTGGATGCGGTGCTGATTCCCGGCGGGTTCGCCTACGGAGACTACCTGAGGACGGGAGCGATTGCGCGCTTTTCGCCGGTGATGCAGGCGGTGAAGCGGTTTGCCGGCGAGGGCGGGTTGGTGCTGGGGATCTGCAACGGATTCCAGATATTGACTGAGGCGGGATTGCTGCCGGGCGCGCTGATGAGGAACGCGGGGCTGAAGTATATCTGCAAGCAGGTGCATGTGCGCGTGGAGACGGCCCAGAGCCCGTTCACGAATCGACTGAGGAAAGGAGAAGTGCTCGAGATTCCGATTGGGCACATGGAAGGGAATTATTTCTGCGAGGCTGAAGAGCTGAAGCGGCTGGAGGCCGAGGATCGGATTGCGTTCCGGTACGCGACGGCGAAGGGCGAGGTGACGCAGGGGGCGAATCCGAACGGATCGTTGAGCAACATTGCGGGGATTCTGAATGAGGGCAGGAATGTGCTGGGAATGATGCCGCATCCGGACCGGTCGAGCGAGGCGCTGTTGGGGTCAGCGGACGGATGGGGGATTTTTGCGTCGATGATGGAAAGACAGGGAGTAGGGACTAGGGAATAGGGACTGAGCGGCGGCGAGGTGAGGCAGGCGCAGTTTATGACTAGATAGGAATATGATCGACATTCATCATCACCTGATCTATGGCGTGGACGACGGCGCGCCGGACCTGCAGGCGTCACTGGATATGGCGCGCCTGGCGGCAGACGAAGGCATCACGCACATTGTTTGTACGCCGCACGCCAGCGATGGACATCCCTGGCGTGCAGCGGTGATTGAGGAGCGGTTTGCCGTGCTCAAGGAGCGGCTGAAGGGCGTGGTGGAGTTGAGCCTGGGATGCGACTTCCACCTGACGGCGGACAATGTTCTGGATGCGGTGATGCATCCGCTGCGCTACTCGATCAATGGCAAGGGATATTTGCTGATCGAGTTTCCCCAGCAGGTGATACCGCCGAGCATGAACGAGGCGATGTTCCGGCTGCAGGCGGCGGGGTACACGTTGATCGTCACGCATCCGGAGCGGTATCCGGCGGTGCTGCGGCAACCGCAATTGTTGGGCGATTGGATGCGGCACGGTTGCCTGACGCAAGTGACCAGCGGCTCGCTGTATGGGCGATTCGGTAAGGCGGAGGAGGCCTTCGCCAATGAGCTGCTGGAACGGAACTGGATTCACTTTCTGGCGACGGATGCGCATCACCCGGTGTGGCGGCCGCCGCATTTGAAGACCGGATATGAGCACGTGGCGAAGCGGGCCGGCGAGGAGACGGCGCGCCGCCTGTGCGTGACGAATCCGCAGGCAGCAGTGGACGGCGCGGCGTGGCCAAAGCAGCCGGAGCCCGAGGGATTGTGGGAGAAGGTACCGCTGGAGTTTGAAGACCGGTACGCGGCGGAGAAGGCCAAGGCTGGGAAGGCAGGCGGGTTCTGGAAGAGGATGTTGGGGCGGTAGAGGCGGGAAGGGCGGCAGTGTTAGCGGAGCTCGCGGAGTTGGCGGAGTTAGGGAATCAGCAGGAAAGCGGAGAGATCAGGAGAGGCCGAGGCCGCCGTCGACAGCAAGAATTTGGCCGGTGATGAAGTGCGGACCGGAGGCGAAGAAAAGCACGGCCTGCGCCACGTCGCTGGCGTCGCCGTTGCGGCCCATGGGGGTTCTGGCGGCAAAGCGGGCGGCCTGCGACGCTGCCCTTCGCTCCGCTTCGCTGTGCGAAGAATGGGGCACGCCGTCCTGAGCGGCGGGCAAATCGGGTAAATCGTCGAATTGAATCCAGCCGGGAGCGACGCAGTTGACGCTGACCTCGGGGGCAAAGGCCTTGGCCATGGCCTGCGTGAGCATATGCAGAGCGGCCTTGGAGGCGCAGTAGTGGGCGTGGCCGGCCCAGGCGTGGAAACCACCGAGCGAACCGATGTTGACGATGCGGCCGTGCGCGGCGCGCAGATGGGGCAGAGCTTCGCGGGCGACGAGGAACGGGCCGCGGGCATTGGTTTCGAAGACCGCATCCCATTGATCGAGGGTCAGGCTTTCGAGGGCCGCAGAGGCGAAGATGGCGGCATTGTTGACGAGGATGTCGAGTCGGCCGAAGGCAGCGATCGCCTGAGCGACGGCGGCGCGGACGGAGACTTCGGAGCGGACGTCGCACTCGATGGCCAGCGAGCGGCGGCCGAGCGCAGCAATGACGGCGGCGGTTTGTCCGGCCTCGGCCTGGGAGGCGCACCAAGAGACGGCGATGTCAGCGCCGGCGTGGGCAAGGGCGAGCGCGATGGCGCGGCCGATGCGGCGCGCACCTCCGGTCACGAGGACCGATTTGCCGGCGAGAGGTTCAGTGGGCATGGCAGGACACTCCAGGCGCGGAGCGCGTAAATAATGGCAAATCTCCAAACGGGAAGAGCGGCGCCCGCGGGACGATACGGCTCACTTGGGTTGTGGTGGAGACTGGTTTGCATTCGGCTGAGCATCCGATGGTCCAGATTGTTTGTTGCCGGAGGCAGGCGGAGCGGAGTTTGGAGACGAGTTTGTAGATTTGCCGGTTCCGGTGTTGTTATCTGAACCGGAGTTCGCGGTGGAGTTGTTGTAGGTGGAATATTGCGGACGGGGCCGCTTGAGGCGGACCTCCATTGACATCTCCGGCTTGTCGATCTTGTAGTCCTGGCCAAAGGTCTGGAAGCCGTCGGCGATAACTTGCAGCCGAACCGTGTCGCCGATGGGAATGACGTCGATGACGGTCTTGCCGTCCTCGTTGGTCTTCAGCTCGAGCGAACCCTTATCTTTGTCGCCCTCGACGGGATGAAAGATGACGTGCGCGTCCGCGATCGGCTTGCCGTTGTAATCGCGCAGAACGGTGACCTGAATGTGCGCGGAGGGCGGCGGGACCTTGTACCTGCGGTCGTGGCGAGAGTTGTCATCCTGAGCGCGGAGGGCGAGGGAACCGGCGATGAGGCCAATGGCGGCCAAAGCGATCGAGAAACGGAGGGATGCGCGGCGGAACATGGATTCCATTGTAAACGGACGCGGGCGGAAGGGGCGATGTGGAGAGAATCAGCGGGTGGAGTGGCGAGGCCGGGTGGGCAGGGAGGCAGGAGAGGAAAATTAACGGGATTGTCACGCTTTATGAGTGGGAGGCACTCATATATCGGCGCATTACCTCTTGACAAACCCGGGTCCATCGCCTATCTTTGGCAATTGGAAGGTGAGAGTGCTAGCAGTTCACTGGTGAAAGCGCTCAGCAGTTCCGTCGGCACCCACGGCGGCTGCACTCCGCAACCTCCCGAATTTCTTGTTTTTACGAATCACTGAGACCTGCGTTCCGGGAGCAAACCGGTGCGCGACAAGGAGAAGCGAAGCAATGGCAGCAACTGGAAAAATTACTGCACCTCCGGTGCATCCATCTGTAAAGGCGGCATTCACTCCACTCCACGACCGGATTCTGGTGCGGCGGGTGGAAGAGACGGAAGTTACACGTGGCGGCATCATCATCCCAGATACCGCCAAGGAAAAGCCCCAGGAGGGCGAAGTCATCTCCGTGGGCAAGGGCAAGTCGAACGACGAGGGCAAGGTCTTTCCGCTGGACGTGAAGGCGGGCGATCGGGTGCTCTTCGGAAAGTATCGCGGCGACGAAATCAAGATCGACGGCGAAGACTTTTTGATCATGCGCGAGGAAGACGTTCTCGGCATCGTGAAGAAGTAGCGAGCGCTGGCGCGCGAGTTCACAGTCCGCAGTTCACAGATAGGAACAGACGTGACTGCGCAGCGACTGTGAACCGCATGAGTCGAAGGCTCTTCAACTGTGAACTACGAACTGACAACTGTGAATCAGGAGAATAGGAATGGCAAAGCAAATTCTGTACGGTGAGGATTCCCGTCAGGCGATTCTGCGCGGCGTGAACACGCTGGCGGACGCCGTGAAGGCGACGCTCGGGCCCAAAGGCCGGAACGTCGTGATCGAGAAGAAGTTCGGTTCGCCCACCATCACCAAGGACGGAGTGACGGTGGCCAAGGAGATCGAGTTGAAGGATCCGATGGAGAACATCGGCGCCCAGTTGGTGAAGGAGGTCGCCTCGAAGACCTCGGACGTGGCCGGCGATGGCACCACGACGGCGACGGTGCTGGCACAATCGATCTTCCGCGAGGGCGTGAAGACGGTGGCGGCCGGAGCCAACCCGATGGCCCTGAAGCGCGGTATCGAGAAGGCCGTGACGGTCGTGAACGGCACGCGCGACAAGGACGGCAAGTGGAACCAGGACGGCGCGCTGGGCAAGCTGTCGAAGCCGGTGAACGAGGGATCGGTGGCCCAGGTGGGCGCCATCTCAGCCAACGGCGATCAGGAGATTGGCGGGATGATCGCGTTGGCCATGCACAAGGTCGGCAAGGACGGCGTGATCACCATCGAAGAGTCGAAGACCATGCACACCGGGTTGGAGACGGTGGACGGCATGCAGTTCGACCGCGGCTACCTGAGCCCCTACTTTGTGACCGACGCAGAGCGCCTTGAGGTGGCCCTCGAAGATCCCTACATTCTGATCTACGAGAAGAAGATCAGCGCGATGAAGGATCTGCTGCCGCTGCTGGAACAGATAGCCCGCGGGGGCAAGCCGCTGCTGATCATTGCTGAGGACGTGGAAGGCGAGGCGTTGGCGACACTGGTGGTGAACAAGCTGCGCGGTACGCTGAACGTGGCGGCGGTGAAGGCTCCGGGATTTGGCGACCGGCGCAAGGCCATTCTGGGCGACATCGCGATTCTGACCGGCGGCAAGGCCATCACCGAGGACTTGGGCATCAAGCTGGAAGGCGTGAAGCTCGAGGACCTGGGCAAGGCGAAACGGATCACCATCGACAAGGACAACACTACGATTGTGGACGGCGCGGGCAAGGCCAGCAACATCAATGGCCGTATCGAGGAGATCCGTTCGCAGATCGAGAAGACCACCTCCGACTACGACAAGGAGAAGCTGCAGGAGCGGCTGGCGAAGCTGGTGGGCGGCGTGGCCATCATCAAGGTGGGCGCGGCCACCGAGACCGAGCTGAAGGAGAAGAAGGCTCGCGTGGAAGATGCGCTGCACGCGACGCGCGCGGCGGTCGAGGAAGGCATCGTTCCCGGCGGCGGCGTGTCGCTGGTGCGCTGCATGACGGCAGTCGAGACGCTGATCGGCACGCTCCGCGGCGACGAGAAGACCGGCGCGAAGATCGTGATGAGGGCGCTGGAAGAGCCACTGCGCCAGATCGTGGGCAATGCCGGCGAGGAGGGCGCTGTGGTGCTGGCCAAGGTGCTGGAGTCGAAGGAGAACCACTACGGCTACAACGCGCAAACCGGTAAGTTCGAGGACCTGGTGAAGGCCGGCGTCATCGATCCCACGAAGGTGACGCGGACGGCGCTGCAGAACGCAGCTTCGATCGCGGCGCTGCTGTTGACTACCGAAGCGCTGGTTTGCGAGATTCCGGAGCCCAAGACTGCGGCGCCGGCCGGCGGCCACGGCGGTATGGGCGACATGTATTAAGAACAGGGACTGAGGGACTAGGGACTGGGGGACTAGGGACTGGAACACAGTCCCCGGTTCTCTTTGAACCTTCGCTGAAAATCAAAAGGCCTCCAGCTTCGGCTGGGGGCCTTTTTGCGCACAAAAAAACCTCGCGACACACCACAAGCCTAGAGATGGCGAGGCACGGCCCAACCGCGGGCCGGATAGATCGAGTTGTCTCTGCGCTACATGACCAAGGCAGATGCGCTCGTAGGCGCGATTCCCGTTTGATTCACGGCAGGCTGCGGGCGCAGGGACCGCAACCAACCAGCGGAAAGCCATGCACGCGGGATAACGAACTCAGACCAACCGCAATCCAGGCAAACTCGAATATCGGGGGATGGTGTCATGGGGGGGTGACTCAAGGTGCGCGGACTGTTGCGATAGAGCCGAACTTCTGCCGGTACGACGGAAACCGCCGCAGATTGGCATTTGGGGCAAATCATTTGACACCTCGGGAGATCCGAAAAGCTGGAAATCCCAAAAAGCAGATTGAAGAGTTGATTCAATCTAACGGAATTACGATAGAGATTTCAACAGGAACAGTCACGAGATTGAACTAAAGTAACATTTACTTGTGTATTACGAAATCAGTAGTTTGCTATATGAAAGTAGGTTTTTGAAGGCGAGGATTGCACGATGCCCATTCTCTCGCGAGCCGTCGGGACGGCCCGCGGAAGAATGAGGGCGTGGGGCGTTGACGGTGGTTGAGGGCCCGCGAGGTAAGACATGCTAATGGCCGCTGCCGGGACCCCAACGGATGCGGAGGCCGGTGCGGACGGTGAAAGGGAGGCTGGGGTAGCCGATGGGCGCGATGTGCTGGTTGTCGAGCAGGTTGTCAGCCTGGGCGAAGATGTCCATCCAATTCAGGAACTGGAAACTCCCGCCGAGGTCGAGCCTGGCATAACCGGTGTCGAGATTGCGGTTGGGTAGCAGCAGGGTGTTGCCGCCGGAGGCATCTTCGCCTTCAAGAAAAGTGGAGTCGTCACTGCGGCTGGCGAAGGCCGAGGCGAATACGCCGGTGAAACGTTTGTTGGCGTAAGTCGCCGTGAAATAGCCGGTGTGGGGCGCGCGGCGAAAGGGTCGAGCGCCCTGGAGCGGCGAATACGGGCCAACAGGAATGCCGTCGAAGGTGGGAATTGGACCGAGCAAGGCTTCGTCGTCATTGGTGAAAGAGCGCTGGACGACGGCGTCGAGGTAGGTATAGCCGCCGCGGAGAAAAATATTGGGGCCGATTCCGCCTTCGGCCGAAGTTTCGACGCCCTGTGCACGATACGCCTCGGAGTTGATGGTCAGTTCGTAGGCGAAGTTGGCCTGCAGGACTTGCTCGAGTTGCTGCTGCTGGGCGGAGGTGAGGTTGGGCACGAGCTCGGGGATCAGGTCCAGGCCGACGTATTCAATCTCTTTGCCAAACTCGTTGTGAAAATAGCTAGTGCGGAAGATCACGTGCTGGCTCAAGAAAGTCTGCTCGACACCGCCCTCGTAGGTGCGGATCGCGGGCGCGGCAAGCGGGCCGATGTTGAGCGTCCGGATGGTTGATTGCGCGCCATTGGCTACGAGAAAGTTGTAGAGCGAGTCGTCCTGATCGGTGAGCTTGGGCTCACGCACCGCCTCGCCGAAGTTGAAGAGGATACGCGTGCCGCTGAAAACGCCGCTGCGCGGGCGCAGAGCGTAAAAGTTGAGACCGGCGCGGGGCGAGGCCTGAAAACCGAAGAGAGAGTAATGCTCCAGGCTGCCGCCCAGCGTGTAGAAGAAGCGGGTTTTGAAATCGCCGTGGACCGCGAGGGGAACGAAGTAGTTGTTTCGTTGCACGGACGTGTAGTAGTTGCTGCCCGGTTCCGCGCCGCGTTCGTCCTGGTATTGAAAACCGGCGAGGCCGATCAGGTGAGGTGTGATGGTGATATCGCCCTGATATCCGATCTGGTCACGGTTGTTGACCAACTGCGAGAGCTTAGGGTAATTCGAGGCGGGACCGCAATCCAGCACTGCCTGCCCCGTGGCGGAGTAGCCGTTCGCCCCGGTGATGGTTACCGTATCGCCCAAATATGCCGGGGCGAAGCAGTAATAGGAGTACGTCTGGAAGTTACCCGAGGGCTGCCACAAGTTGTACTGCTCGCGTTTGCGCGTAAGCCCGTAGCGAATGCTGTTGTGCAAGCTTGCGGTGGTCTGGTTGTCGATGGAAGCGCTGAGGAAGAGGTCCTGGTCCTTCTCGGTGGCATCGTCGGAGACTCGATAGAAGTCCCAGGCGTTGGGCACGCCAGTGGCATCGACGCCGTAGTGGAGCGTGGCGCGGATTTGCGTGTTGCTGTTGAAGGCCCAGCCCAGGTTGGCTGCCGCCGTGCCGACGTGGTACTCGTCCATGGGCAGATCGTTGGCGGTTTCGAGCCAACTGAAGGCGCCGAGGTAATCGAGTTTTTTATGAGCTCCAGCGACTTCGAGCTGCTCGCGCGAAGTGTAAAGATTGCCGGCGCTGCCCTGAAAGAGAAATGAAGGGAAGCTGGTGGTGCCATGAGGGGTGGTCAGGCTGACGACGCTGGTGTCGGCGCCCGCGCCGTAGAGGCTCGAATCGGGCCCGCGATAGACTTCCGCGCTTTCGATGGCCGTGGTGGAGAGCGGGCCGAAGTCAAATTGATTGCCCAGGCCGCCAACGTCAACGCCGTCGAGGAGGACCTTATTGTCGTCGGAGTCGCCGCCGCGGATGAAGAGCGACGATTGTGCTCCGCTCATGCCCGTCTGAACCATGAAGGCGCCGGGCATGAGCCGAAGTGCGCTGACCAGATCATCGCGTAAGGCGAGATCGAGCGGGCTGAGCACGGTGCTGGCGGCGCTGGTTTGCGGCTGGGGCGTGGGCGTGCCGGTGGCGGTGACCACAATCGACTCGCGCACCCAATCCGGCTCCAGCACCACGTTGCGCTCGATCGAGTCAAATTGGCCGGCGTAGAAGTCGGGAGTTTGCAACTCGCGAAAGCTTTTAGCGGAGACGACGAGAAAGAAGCGGCCGGCAGCGCCGGTAAGAATCTGGAAGCTGCCGTCGGCCGTGGAGACCGCGGAGGCAATGACTTTTCCGTTGCTGACGAGCGACACGCTGGCGCCAGTGACTTTGGCGCCGGTGGCATCGGTAACCGCACCACGGATGGAAGCGGCACGGCAAACGGAGCATTGAGCAAGGATGAGAGCGGCGAGCGCGACGAGCGGAGCGAGAATAAATCCTGCGCGCAAGAGATTGGAAGCCGGCATGTGAGCTCCTTGTTCCCCTCGGAACGTGAAAGCGGTAGGGTACGCCGCGGACCGGTCTCCTGACTTGCGCTCGATTCAGCCGCCTTCCCAAAGCCAAACCGATTGGGTTCGACTGCAGTGGCTTGAAGGGCATTCCCCGCGCGGAGCGGAGAGACCCTGGCTGAAATCCTGTCTCGTTCCGATGTCTTACAGGACGGGAATCGAAGCAGGTGCGCTCACAGTTGCGGGGCAGTGGCGGAGTTTCACCGCCTTCCCGAGCATCCTGGCGATCACTGTGGTGAGTTAGGCTGCAGCGCGGGGCTGCAGCAATGATGCCATGGAATCGATTTCCATGATGTCAACTTTTATAGTTCGTCCGGGGCGCGAAGTCAAATGCGGCGCGATAGGCGCGAGCGGGGAAGGTGTTGAGGCCGGCAGACAACTGGAGGGGAAAAGACGTGGTGACCCCGGCCTGATTCGAACAGGCGACCTGCGGTTTAGGAAACCGATGCTCTATCCATCTGAGCTACGGGGCCACTTTTAGAATCAACAGCTTACATCAAAAAATGATTTTCGTCACCTCACTTTGCCTCATTGAATGTTTAACAGGCTCATGCCGTTCAGGATAATCCAGATTGGATGAGGCGAACAGTGAGAGCGAACGAGGAACGATATCAGCAGGTTACACCAACTATTGGACGATCTCCGCGGAGAGACCGCCTGCTCGC
This sequence comes from uncultured Acidobacteriaceae bacterium, assembly GCA_963844905.1. GTDB lineage: Bacteria > Acidobacteriota > Terriglobia > Terriglobales > Acidobacteriaceae > Telmatobacter. The sequence continues at coordinate 282,207 of CAWJQD010000001.1, forward strand.
TAAGAACGAGGAGGGAAAACACCATGTCCGATACCTCCCGTCTATGGCGTGCTTCAAAGAACCTGGGCCGCACAGAGTCGCTGGCGGGGCCCCTCTCCCTGTAATCGGCTACACTTTGCCACTACCTGGATGGCATGGGCGCAGAGCCGAGCGTGGTATCATTTTCGTTCCCCAAAAGGGAGCGATACGATCGCTCGCGGATACTTCAGCGCAAGCTCGATCAACCTGGGATTCCAGATGGCAACTGCCACGCCCGAGAAGGAGGCCGCAAAATGAGCACAAAGCAAGCGCAGAGCGATGAGGAGATCGTGAAGCAGCAGTGGCCGAACGCGCGGCGCGTTTGGAAGCAGGCTGAGTCCCCGTATTGCTGGATCGACGATGGGCGTGGCCACGTCCTGGGAAGCTCGCCGAATGACTTTCCGCTCCGGACATATGCAGAGATCGTAGACGCAGCCTGGCGGGACGCTGCCGCACGCATCAGGAAGTAGTCCGCGAGGCGGGTTCGCCGGATCGGGGAATCCATTTGGCGGAACGGTCCTGAAGTACGGTGACCGATTCGCGATGATCCAACCGAAACCGGGCCGCTCGCCGGAATGCGAACTGCAGTATTCGATTGCAGCGGCAGAGGCGCTGAGAGCTTGCCCTTCAGCTTTCCAATTGTCGCCCAAGACGGGAGAAACACTTTCGAGCCGGACCATCGCAGCGGGCGCATCGGCTGGGGCCGACCAGGGAATTCCGGGCCTCGCTGCCGATGGTATACTCACTTGTCAGGTGTGAACGAACACCGCCATCTTCATCGAGGTAGTTATGTCCGGCCACTCGAAATGGGCCACCATCAAGCACAAGAAGGGCGCGCTGGACGCCAAGCGCGGCAAGATTTTCACGCGGATTATCAAGGAGATTACGATTGCGGCCAAGGGGGGCGGCGATCCGGATGGAAATCCGCGGTTGCGAACGGCGATTCTGGCTGCCAAAGCGGAAAACATGCCGGCGGAGAACATCAAGCGGGCGATTCAGCGAGGAACGGGGGAACTGGAAGGGGTCAACTATGAGGAGGTCATGTTCGAGGGGTACGGACCAGGTGGCGTGGCCATCCTTGTAGAAGTTCTGACCGATAACCGCAATCGTGCGGTGAGCGAAATAAGACACACCTTCACAAAGAATGGCGGAAACCTGGGCGAAGCGGGCTCAGTAAAGTTCATGTTCGCCAAGAAGGGCCTGATCGCGGTGGAGAAGTCGGCGGCGACCGAGGATCAGTTGATGGATATCGTGCTGGAGCACGGAGGCGAGGACCTGAAGGATGAGGGCGACACGTGGGAGATCATTACCGATCCGGGATCGCATGACGCAGTGGCCCATGCGGTGAAGGCCGCAGGAATTCCCACGGTGATGAGCGAGGTGACGATGGTGGCGTCGACCTACCACAAGCTGGAGGGCAACGCGGCGAATCAGATGATACGCCTGCTGGAGGCGCTGGAAGAGCTGGATGATGTGCAGAATGTTTACTCGAACTTTGACATGAGCGCCGAACAGGTGGAACACGCGGCCAGATGAGGGGCCCGTGGCAGGCAGGAACGAGGCCGCCCGGTAGTGGCGGTCTTTTTTTGGGGAGAAGCAGGGACATAGGGACTAGGGACGCCGGGACTCGGGGGTGGGGAAGGCTTTGAGGAGAGCTGCAGGAATTGTTTTCTTGATGTTGCTGGCTGGGGCGATGACGGCAGCAGCGCAGACGCCGAATAAGACAACCGCAAATGGCGGCGATCCCGAAAATCCCGTGGCGCAGGTGAGGAACCTTCGGGGCTGGGAGTACGGTCCATTCGTCAATTGGGGCAGCGGGGTGAGCGGCCGGTCGGATTACAAGTTTTTCTGGGGTGGATTTGAGTTGGGTAAAGTGTTGACGCCGGTGGTGCATGCGGGATTCCTGAGCGGCCAATTTGAGTTCGCGGGAAACATCATGCCGCTGTGGCAGGCGTACACTCCGCCGCCACATGAGCAAGAGCTGCCATGCATTACGACAGGCGGTGAGTTGGAGAGTTGTGTTCTGCCGTTCGGCGGCGGCACCTTCCGCGGGGTGAGCCTGACTCCGGTGATCTTTCGCTGGCACTTTCTGAGCCATTCGCAGCGGATTCAGCCATGGTTGCAGGCCGCAGGCGGGCTGATTTATACGACGCACAAGTTTCCGCCGAACTATATGAGTAACGCGGCCGAGGGAATTGACGGCGGGACGAGCGTATGGAACTTTTCGCCGCAGGGCGGCGGCGGGATTCATTTCTTCTTGCGGCCGAAGCGGTCGATTGATTTTGGCGTGAACGGGGTGCACATCTCGTCGGCTTCTTTAGGCGACCGCAACCCCGGCGTGAACGCCAGCGTTCAGGTGCAGGTGGGATATACGTGGTGGAGATGATAAAGACAGGAACGTAGGGACTAGAACTGGTTGCATAAATGCAATCAGCTTGTAAAAGCGCATCCCTCAGGGGTTAAAGCTCCGCGTTTTATGCGCCCTTTACGGCACGACTAAAGTCGTGCCCTTTCACAAAGCCATTTGTACAACCAGTTCTAGGGAATAGGGATAGGGGATCGGGAATAGGGATAGGGAGCAGGGACTTTTGCGGCTCTGCGACGCGGACATGGAAGCGAAGGACGGAATGAACGAGGGAGCAAAGCAACGATGAGCGGATCGCTCGTGGAGTGTGTTCCCAACTTCTCAGAGGGCAGGGATGCCGGGCGGGTGGAAGCGATTGTGGCCGCCATGAGGGTGGATGGAGTACACCTGCTGGACTGGTCGGTGGACGCGGACCACAACCGCTCCGTGGTGACGATTGCCGGAGAGCCTGCCGCGGTGGTGGAGGCGGCGGTGCGCGGCGCGGGCAAGGCGGTGGAAACGATCGACCTGACGCGCCAGGAAGGAGTGCATCCGCGGATCGGCGCTGCGGACGTGATTCCCTTTGTGCCGGTGAAAGGAATCAAGCTGGAGCAATGCGTTCTGCTGGCGCGGCAGGCAGGGCTGGAGATCTGGCGGCGATTCGGCGTTCCGGTTTATTTCTATGAGGCGGCGGCTTCGCGGCCGGACCGGGTGAACCTGGAAGACGTGCGGCGGGGGCAATTCGAGGGACTCAGGGACGCCGTGGAGAAGGAGCCTTCGCGGCGGCCCGACCTGGGCGGGCCTGGTCTACATCCGACGGGCGGCGCCTGCGCGGTGGGGGCGCGCAAGTTCCTGGTCACGTACAACATTTACTTCGATTCCTCGGATGTGGCGATGGCGCGGGCGATCGCGCGGGAGATTCGCGCCGCGACCGGGGGATTGAAAGGCGTGAAGGCGATGGGGGTTCTGGCCCACGGCCGGGCGCAACTCTCCATGAACATTACGGATTTCGAGGCCACGCCGATCTCGCAGGTGCATCGGAGGGTATCGAGCCTGGCGGCGCGGCATAAGGCGGCGATGGGCGAAGCAGAGGTGATCGGCCTGATTCCCGAGGCGGCATGTGAGCGGGAAAGCGAGTGGATGCGTCAATTAGCTGAGTTCGACGAGCGGACCAAGATTCTGGAACGGCGCCTGATGCATCCGCTGGCGTGGCCGGGAGAGTGATGCTCGAGGGGAGCAGGAGCACGTCGAGTATGAGCGAGAGGCAGGTAAAATGAGATCACGGAGCCACAGTGCGGCGGGCCTAAACGACGGCGGAGTTGGGCCCGGGCAGGAGGCGAATTTCCTATCATCGAGCCAAGGCGGGATCGATTTCCGGAGGGTGAAATTGTTGAAGAGGTTAGTTGAGTTTTCAATTGCAGCGACGATGCTGGCGGCGGCAGCGGCGGCTCCCGCGGCACAGTTGTCAACAGATGCACGCGGGGCGATTCCGCATGACGTGCAGCAACTTGTGGTGATCGACTATCGTGCGATGCAGAATTCAACGGCGGCGATGAACCTGCGCAACCGTGTGATGCCGCCGGAACTGAAACAGTTCGACGAGGCGCTCAGCAAGTTCACGCTGAAAACCGGAGATGCTTCGGGCAAGGGGGGTTCGAGCCAGGGCGAGCCCATCGATCAGTACGTGGATGAGCTGGCATTTGCCCTGTTCCGGCCGACGCCTGGAAGCGACACTCTGCAATCGGTGGGCATCGCACAGGGGCAGTTTCCGACGCAGGATATTCTGGCGAGCTTCCGCGCGCAAAAGATGAAGGCGACGATGGTGAGGGCCAACAGCATTTACCCGATGAGCAGGACGGGGATGGTGCTTTGCTTCGTGGATCCGTCGACCATGGTCTTTGGCAGCAAGGACTCCGTGACCAAGGCGCTGGATGCGCGGGATGGGATGGCTCCATCGATGCTGACGAACGGATCGATGATGAACGCGATGCAAAGCGTGGATTCGGAACCGCTGTGGAGCATTCTGGACGCCAAGGGCACGCAAACGATGATGAAGCAGCTCTTGGGCCAGGCCGGATCGGTGGCCGATTTCGAAAGCGTGAAGCAGCGGTTGGAGGCTTCCTGGTACTCGATGGACTTTACGCACGGGGTGAAGTTCGACCTGACGATTGAAACGGGCGATTCGTTCGCGGCGGCCACGGTATCGTCGCTGATGTCGGCGGCGGTGATGCTCAGGAAGATGACCGGTTCGGACACGGAGAAGCAGGCGCTGAACGATACCTCCATCGATTCGAGCGCAGGCAACCTGACAATTCACTATGCGAGCTCGGACTCAGACTTTGCCGCGCTGTTGCAGTCGCCGCTGTTTCAAACCATGGTGCATTGACGACGGGCTAATGGGGCGCCAGGAGTGCGCCGGGGACGATCGGTTTTTCTTTAGCTTTTCCTAAGGGCGGCGCGATGCCGCCCGATTCATTTCTATTGAAAGCTGAGCTTCTTACGCTGCGTTCCCCGCGTTCACGCAGCGGGTGGCCTTTTTGCGAATGCCTGCCGGGTACTTCGGGCATCCTTGGCGGTCTGGTGTGCGAGGTTTGGATCAGGTGGGCGGAGTAAGTTTGGGGAGGAATTGGGCCTTGGCGCCGGGCAAGAGCACGATTTTTAGCTGCCCATGCTGGCGCTCGACCAGCGTAGGCCCGGCGATCTGAACTTGCTTTCCGTCGGCGGCTGTGTAAGTGATCTTGAGCGGGCCGCTGCCGCGGACCTGAAGGCGATAGTGAAAGGTCGCGCCGGCGGCGATGCTGTCGGCTCCGAAGCTGGCGCTGGGGTAATCCACTTCGAGGAGTTGGATGGGAGCGCCAGTACGGTTTTCGATAGTGGTGTCGATACGGTAGGAGTGGCAGGCGGAGGCGGCGAGCAGAGCGGAATACAAGAATCCGGCGAAGTACAGCTTACGAACGGCAGTTCGGCTCGTCATTCCTGGCTCCGATTTTCCTCGGACGGCACTTCTTGTGGGGATTGTGCGGAGAGTTGTTTTTCGAGTCGCTTTTCCAGGCGGTCGAGGCGCTTGACCAGCTCAGGGAGGTGCTGGAAGATGGCCACGGCGCGAAGCCAGATGCGGTTGTCGAATCCGGGCGAGCCGGAGATGGTTCTGCCGGGCGGGACATCGTGAGAGACCGCCGATTGCGCAGTGAGAATGACGCCGTCGCCAACGGTGCAGTGGCCGGCGATGCCTACCTGGCCGGCGAGGATGACGTTGTTGCCGATGATCGAAGAGCCGGCGAGGCCAGTTTGCGCGCAGAGGAGCGTGTCGTTGCCGACGCGAGAACCGTGACCGACCTGGACGAGATTGTCGACTTTAGTGCCGTCGCCGATCTCCGTGGCGCCGACGGTGGCGCGGTCGATGGTGGCGTTGGCTTGAATATCGACGCGGCTGCCGATGCGGACGGGGCCGGATTGAGGGATTTTTTCCCACTGTCCGGAGTCATTTTTGGCGAAGCCGAAGCCGTCGGCGCCGACGATGGCGCCGTTTTCAAGGGTGACGTAGTCGCCCAGTACGCAGTTTTCCCGGACCACGGCGTGGGCGTGAGCAAAGAAGTGGCTACCGGCCTGGACACCTGGATATAGGACGACGTGAGGCAGAAGAATGGCGTTCGGGCCAAGACGGACGTTAGGGCCCACGACAACATACGCGCCGATGTGCGCGTCAGGGCCGACATCGGCCGTCGGGTCAATGACGGCGGTGGGATGGATGCCGCGAGGATAGGCGGGCGGCTGATAGAAGATGCCGAGCGCGCGCGAGAAGGCGTGATAGGGATTCTTGATGCGCAGCGTTGCGGCGGAGATCTCCTGAAAGTCGGGCTCGACGATCACGGCTGCGGCGCGCGTGGTGCGGGCGAGCGCGGTGTATCGAACGTTGGCGACGAAGGTGATCTCGGTGGGGCAGGCTTCTTCAATGCCCTTGACGCCGGTAATTTCGAGGTCCGCGTCGCCGCGGAGCTCCGCGCCCAACCGACTTGCCAATTCGCCGAGCTTCATTGAGGAAATTGTAAAGGACTAGGCGCGATGGGCGCCTTACCGAACTGGTAATCTCCGGATTGCCGGTGATACGCCAGGATCGCAGGAAACCGTTTGCCCGACACTCGGTTCGCCCCTCGGCGATGATTCGTCAAGTTATGTGAATGCGACAGCCGTGGAGTGACTATGAAACAGGGACCGCCTCGGCGGAATGTTCAATCACGGCAGTGCCGCTGTCTCACTCGTCGCGCAACGTCTGCGCAGGAGAGATCGCTGCCACGCGCAGGGTGGGAACGGCTGCCGCAATCAGGGCTACCGCCGCAAGCACCAGGAGGACGACAAGCATGGTTGGCCAGTCATAGACACCCACCCCATAGAGCACGCTATGCAAAACCCTTAGTGTTCCCGCACAGAGAATCAACCCCACCATGAGCCCCCATGCCGTGGCTCGTACTCCCGGCGCTCCGGTGTGAACCATGGCCCTGCGAACAGAGGAGCCAAGAGCGATGCGGATGCCGATCTCCCGCGTCTTCTGCGCTACCAGGCTCGCCACCAGCGAGAAGATTCCGACGGCGCTCAGCAGCAGCGCCAGCCCGGCCATCGCGCTCAGCAGCGCCACTTCGATTCTCTGTGTCGCCAGGGTTTCTGCCTGCAAATCCCCCATGCTGTAGAAGCCGGAGAAGGGCAGGCCGGGAGAGGTGCTGGCCAGGGCGCGCTGCATGTCGCCCGTGAGGCCCTGGACCGGTCCAGCGGTGCGCACGATCCAACTGGGCTGAAACCAAGTGTGGATCATTGCGAGCTCGGCGGGTTGCGTCATCTGCGCCGCTGGGACGTACATGGTTTCTTCGGTCTGCAGCGGGGCAATGGGGTAAAGGCCGGACGAAAGCTGAACATCGCCCACCATGCCCACAATCACGATGCCCTTGTTGAGCGTGCGGCCGACGGGATTTGCGCCGTGATAGAACTTCTCCGCAAAGGCTTGGTTGACAATGGCTACAGTCTGCGCATTCGGTCCGTCCGAGCTAGCAAATCCGCGCCCCGCGAGCAACGGAATCTGCAGGGTCTCAAAGTAGCCCGGCGTCACGTAGACAAAATCGGTACTGGCCCGCTCGCCGGCCTCCTTGCCGTCAGCAAGCGTGACCCCATCGTTCAGGGTGCGTTCAAATGGAAGCGTCAGTCCCACCGCGGCGCTCTTCACGCCGGGAATCCTCCGCATTGCAGCAGCGCTCTCGTCGAGCAGTTTGCGGAACGCCGCGGGGTTGTCGTAGCGCGCGTCGTTAAGCGAGGCCTTCGCGGTCATTACGCCGTGCGGATTAAATCCCGGCGGCAGCGTCTCCAAGTGGACAAGAGTGCGGACGAGCAACCCCGAACCAGCCAGCAGAAGAACCGTGAACGCAACTTCGCCTGCGATCAGCATCTGCCGCAGCCCCAGCATCTCCGTGCCGCCAACGCTTCGGCTGGCCATCGAGGAGCGCAGATCGATGCGACGCGTGGCCAGCGCTGGCAACATTCCGAACAGCACGCTGGTGAGCAAGGCAACGACCAGCGTGAAGGCCAGAACTGTGCCGTCGATTGGCACAGCGGCGACCGGCAAAAATCCCAGGGGCAGCAGCGAAAGCAACCCGCGGAGCGCCACGAAGCCTACCCCCACGCCCGCCGTTCCACCCGCCACGGCCAGCACTAGGTTCTCAACCCAGAGCTGCCGCTCGATCTGCCAGCGCGAAGCGCCGAGGGCCAGGCGCGTGGCGATCTCCGAGGTGCGCCGGGCCACGCGCACCAGCGTCAGCCCGGCAAGATTGGCGCAGGCGATGAGCAGGATCAACCCCGCGGCCAGCATCAGAGCCAGTGTCTTGGGGCGCAGCGTGGCCGTTTCGCCCTGCTGAAGCGGCACTAAGTAGAACGACACCCGCGCAGCATGATTCTCGCTTGCCAGGCTCGTCCCCGGGGCGGCCCAGGCGCTGTTGATCTGGGCGTCTGCCTGCTGCCAGGTGGCGCCGTTGCGCAGACGGGTAATGACGTCGTAGTTGGTGCCGCCGCCCTCGCCTTGGGTGCTGGGCTGGAGAGCCGTGTACACGTCTGCGTCTAGTGGAGTGGTTGCGCCTTGAGGCAGGATGCCGATTACCGTGTACAGCTCACCCTTCAGCTGAATGGCTTGCCCCACGATGCTGCGGTCGCCGCCGAAGACGTTGCGCCACAGGTTGTAACTCAAGATGGCGGCGTTGGGTCCATGCGGCGTGTCCTCCGCCGCGGAAAAGTCGCGGCCGGCAGCGGGTCGGATGCCCAGCACATCGAGGTAATGCTGGGAGATGCGGCCGTCCTGCACGTAGGCCACGTGCGCGTCGGCCTCCAGATTCACGCCTGTCGTCGAGCCGGAGATCGCGGAGACGAGTGCGGGCACATCGTCGCGCAGCAGATCCCATTCCTTCCCGTCGATATCGCGTGGCCCATCGTAAGGACTCACGCCCTGGACGCGCATGAAGATGGTCCCCATACGCTCCGGGTGCGGATAAGGTAAGCTGGTGAGCATAAGCGCGTTGACGAGAGAAAAGATTGCCGTGTTTGCCCCGATGGCGAGCGCCAGTGTGACGACAACAGCCGCAGTGAAGCCCGGATTGCGGCGCAACTGCCGGATGGCAAATTTAAGGTTCTGCCCGAATGTCCCCATCGAAGTCACCCCTTCCATGCAAGATATGTGTCCGACAGACACATGAGCAAATTGCTGCTCTTGGATCTGGTGTTGCAGTGAGCTGGAGTTCCTCGCTTCATTACTGCATACGGGATGCCAAAGTCCCGCACCCTGTAACCCCAATCAATCGTGCCACTTCTCCCATTTCGAACGCTTCGGTTGAGGGATTCGGCGTTCGTTTCCGAACAGCAATGTGCGGGAACGGACATTCGGCCACATTGCTCCATGCGGCTGCTTTAGTCATACGGGAACACGACCGGAGCAGTTCCGGCGCAGACTCAGAAGTGGGAACGACACCTGAGGCCTCCTGGCGTTCTTTAACTGGTCGGCAGGGTCGCCCAATGAAAACAGGCCGAGGCAGGTTTCCAGGTCATATTTGGGTCGGTGTTGCGCGTTCCGGTCGGTTGGTCGCCTATGCTGATCTTTGCCAGGTCTTCACCAGAAGACCTGTACGCTTGCAGCAACAGCCAGTGCGTCCGGCAGGCTAGTGTAGCGTCCCAGAAGTTCGATGCAGAAGTCGGCATCCCGAAATGCGGGTCCTTCGACTCCGTCCGCCGCGGCGGACGTCGCTCAGGATGGCCGCAGTATTTCTTATTGCGAATATTTGGGACGGGGTATTAGTGCGCCGGCGGTGCGGGGTCGGTGACGGTCGGCACCGGCGTTTGTGGCGGCGCTTGCAGCGTGTGTGCAGCGGACTGCGCGGCGTCCAGCGTTGCGCCGGGAATGATGCCGAGAACGAGTGTGGCGGCGACGGCGAGGAACAGGGCGGCGATGACGGCTGCGCCGACGGCGGGCCTGGGAGCAGCGGGGCGGGCTGAATCGGTGGAGGAATCGGCGAGCGGGCGTTGCGCGGAGACAAGCGCCAGGCGAAGGTAGTACGCCGCCGCTAATCCTGAGTTGAGCAGGCCGATGATCGCCAGCCAGACTGCGCCGCCGCCGACCGCGGCGGTGAAGGCGTAGAACTTGCCGAAGAAGCCGCCGGTGAAGGGAATGCCGATAAGCGAAATCAAGAAGAAGAGGAGCAGGCTGCCGAGCCAGGGCGAGCGGTAGATGAGGCCGCGGTAGTCGTCGATGAGGGAAAGCTGCTCGTCGTAACCGGCGACGAGAGTGACGACGGCAAAGATGCCGACGTTCATGGCGGCGTAGGCGGCGATGTAAAAGGCTGCGGCGGCGATGCCGATTTCGCCGATGCCGGCGAAGGCGGCGAGCAGGTAGCCGGCGTGGGCGATGGCGGAGTAGGCCAACATGCGCTTGACGTTCTTCTGGCGGAGCGCGGCGAGATTGCCCACGGTCATGGAGAGGACGGCGACGATCCAGAGCAGCGGCGCCCAGAGTGAGCGGAGGTTGGGGAACATTTCGTAGACCACGCGCAGGAGCAGAGCGAAGGCAGCGGCTTTGGGCGCGGTGGAAAGCAGAGCAACAACGGGCGTGGGCGCGCCTTCGTAAACGTCGGGGGTCCAGACGTGAAAGGGCGCGGCGGAGACCTTGAACAGAATGCCGACCAGCATGAGCGCGAGCGCGGCGATGACGAAGGTGCGATTCTGCGCGGCGGGAGCGAGCTGGGCGATCTGGTAGATCTGCGTCGTTCCGGTGGCGCCGAAGACGAATGCAATGCCGTAAAGCAAGAACGCGGTGGCGAAAGAGCCGAGGAGGAAGTATTTGATGGCGGCTTCGGGGCTTTGACCAGTTTGCTTGCGGTAGCCGGCGAGTACATAGGTGGAGATGGAGGAGATTTCGAGGGCGATGAAGACGACGAGAAGCTCGATGGCGGAGGTGAGCAGGCACATACCCACCGCGCCGAAGACGACGAGGGCGTAGAACTCGCCCTGGTGGTGGCTCACGGCGGGGAGCGTGTCGAGCGTGAGCAGGAGGGCTACAAGGACGATGCCGCAGATGAGGACGTGGAAGAAAACGGTGAAGGCGCTGGTTTCGACGGTGGAGAAGAAGCCGGTCCCTTGAGGCAGAGAGAGCTGCCAGAGGCTGGCCCAGAGGGCGATGGTGGTGCCGATGGCGGCGACCCAGCCAAGGGGGCGGCGCGGCCACGCGGGCGGGAGCGATGCGTCGATGAGCATGACGACGACGCCGGTGAGGGTAAGGACAACCTCGGGGAGGATGCGGTAGATGTCAGGGACAGGGTTCACCGCTGGGCCTCCCGGGATGTTTTTGTGAGGGCGCCTGCGGTACTGAGAGCAACCGCAGATCCTTCGACTCCCTTTGCTGCGCTTCGGTCGCTCAAGATGACAGAACTGCGTGTGCGCAGGGATGGTGTTGGCGGCGGATGGACGCCAGTTTCGATGGAGTTGAGCCAGAGAGACGGCGCGAGGCCCATGACGAGCATGAGGACAACGAGCGGCGTGAGCACGGCGAGCTCGCCGAAGCGGAGATCGGCGGAAGGTTTGGAGGCGGCGAGGGTGCTTTCAGGGCCATAGAAGACGCGCTGCACCAGCCAGAGCATGTAGACCGCACTGAGAATGACGCCGAGCGCAGCGGCGACGGCCCAGCCGCGGCTGACCGTGGCGAAGGTGCTGGAGAGGATGATGAATTCGCCGATGAAACCGCTCAGCATGGGCAGGCCGATCATGGCGAGCGTGGCGATGACGAAGCAGGAGGCGGCGCGGGGCAATTTGGCGGCGAGACCGCCGTAAGAGGCGATAGAGCTGGTGGCGTAGCGGAGTTCGAGCGCGCCGAGAAGCAGGAACAGTGCACCGTCGACGACTCCATGGGAGAGGATCTGATAGACGGCGCCGGACCAGCCGGTAAGCGTGAGGCCGTAAATGGCGAGGACGATGAGGCTGAGATGGCTGAGCGCGGCGAAGGCCATCAAGCGCCAGAAGTCGTGCTGGACGAGAGCCAGGCATCCGCCGTAGAGGATGCCGATGACGGCGAGAACAATGAGCAGCGGAGCAATGGCGCGGGCTTGAACGGGAAAAAGTCCAACGTGGAAGCGCAGCATTGAGTAGAGGCCGAGCTTGCCGGCGACGACCATGGCGAGCGCGACGGGAGCTTCGTTATAGGTGTCGGCGAGCCAGCCGTGGATCGGGAAGATAGGGACTTTGACGGCGAAGGCGAAGAGGAAGGCGAGAGCGACCCAAAATAGCGCGCCGGCAGGAAGGACGCCGCTGGCCGTCTGGTATTGCAGTTCGCTGAAGTTGAACGTGTGGGTGCGCGCGTAGAGCCAGAGGATGGCGACGAGCAACGGCGCGGAGGGGATAAAGGTGAAGAGGAAGAATTTGAGCGCGGCGCGGGGGCCTTCCTTGCGGCCGTACATGGCGATGAGGATGGCCATGGGCACTAGCGAAAGCTCCCAGAAGCCGTAGTAAAGCATGAGGTCGAGCGAGACGAAGACGCCAAACATGGCGGTCTGCTGGACGAGGAAGAGCGAATAGAAAACCTTGCGGCGGGTCTGGATGGCGTTCCAACTGGCGATGACGCCGACGGGCGCGAGCAGGCCGACAAGAACCACGAGCCAGAGGCTGAGACCGTCGACGCCCACGTGGTAAAAGATGCGAGGATTCTCGATCCAAGGAATGTTGCGCTCGAATTGGAAGCCGGACTGGCCGTCGACGAAGTGCACGGGAAGATGAAGCGTGAGGAGGAAGGTGACGAGGGTGGTGGCGAGGGCGATCCAGTTCGGCAATTTGAAACGGTCGGGCACGAGCGCGACGAGGAAAGCACCGGCCAGCGGGACCAGCAGGATGAGGGTGAGAATGGATTGGCCGATCTCAGTCATATTCTCAGTGCCCCGCCTCAACGAGATGCGTAACGGCGATGTGACTGACTTTGTAGATTGGCTCGGGATGCAGGAAAGTGATGCTCCACGCATGAGGCGAGCCGGTGAGCAGCAAAAACAGCAGCACTGCGGCCGCTCCGGCGGCGAGCCAGGCTGCGTAAGAGCGGAGGTTGCCCGACTGCCAGCGCTGCAGGATCATGCCGGTTAAAGTGGAGATTCCGGCAAGCAGCCACGCGAGGCCGCCGAGGATGGCGGTGTCGACGACCCAGCCGAGCACGTATTTCGAGACGGCCAGCAGCGGCTTGACGATGACTGCGGCGTAGATCTCGTCGACGTAGTATTTGTTGGCGATCAGGTTGTAGCTGTGTGGAAGAGCGGCGGCGAGCTGAGCCGGGCGCTCCGTCTTGCGGCGATAGTACTTATCCGCGATCAGCCAGCCTTCGAGCGCCACAAGAATAGCGGCAATGCTGAGGATGAATTCGAGCCCGGGACTGCCGTGTGGCATCGGGCGGTGCGTGGCGGCCGCCGGAGCAAGGTAGGCGCTGAAGCGCTCGATGCCGATCCATCCGCCGCAAACGCAGAGCACCGCCAAAATGACTTGCGGAACGAGCATCGACAACGGCGTTGCATGAAGGTGATGAGTTTGCTCAGGGGCTAAAGCCCCGTTCTTTCCTGGCCTCGTATCGGCACGACTGAAGTCGTGCCCTGACACAAAGCCGCTTTTGGGGCCGTGTCCAAAAAAGGCGAGATACCAGAGGCGGAACATGTAGAGCGAAGTGAGCAGAGCCGTGACGAGGCCGACAAACCAGAGGAATTTGCCGCCGGGGCCCTGGAGAAAAGCGGCGTAGAGGATGGCGTCTTTGGAGAAGAAGCCGGCAAAGGGGAAGAATCCGGCGATGGCAAAGACGGCTGCGGTCATGGTCCAGAAGGTGACGGGAAGTTTCAAGCGCAGGCCGCCCATCTTGCGCAGGTCCTGCTCGCCGCCGAGGGCGTGAATGACGGAGCCTGCAGCGAGGAAGAGCAGGGCTTTGAAAAACGAGTGGGTGACGAGATGGAAGATGGCTGCGGAGTAAGCTGCGACGCCGCAGGCGAGAAACATGTAGCCGAGCTGCGAGATGGTGGAGTAGGCGAGCACGCGCTTGATGTCGTTCTGGGCGAGGCCGATGGTGGCGGCGAAGAGGGCGGTGGCCGCGCCGACGACGGCGACGGTAGCAAGCGCGATGGGCGCGCGGTCAAAGAGCAGATGCGTGCGGGCGATCATGTAGACGCCTGCTGTGACCATGGTGGCGGCGTGGATGAGCGCAGAGACGGGCGTGGGGCCCTCCATGGCATCGGGCAGCCAAACGTAGAGCGGGAGTTGCGCGCTTTTGCCGGCAGCGCCGACGAGGAGGCACAGACAGATGACCGTGAGGACAGGGCCGTGCCACGCGGGGGCAACGGCGAGTCTGGCGGCGATCTGGTAAAAACTGAGCGTGCCAAAGGTGGCGAGCACCAGGAAAATGCCGATGAGGAAGCCGAAGTCGCCGATGCGATTGACGATGAAGGCTTTCTTGCCCGCGTCGGCCGCGGAGTTGCGTTGGAAGTAGAAGCCGATGAGCAGATAGGAGGCGAGGCCGACGCCCTCCCAGCCGACAAACATGAGAAGGAAGTTGCCGGCCAGGACCAGGAGAGTCATAAAGAAGAGAAAGAGGTTGAGGAAGCTGAAGTAGCGGGCGTAGCCCTCTTCATGGCCCATGTAGCCCACGGAGTAGATGTGGATGAGGAAGCCGACGCCGGTGACGACCAAGAGCATAACCAGAGAAAGCTGATCGAGGACGAGCGAGAAATCGGCGTGGATCAGGCCAATGGCGAGCCAGGGATGGGTCAGCGCATCCACGTAGGGCAGGGAGACGGCTGTCACCGGCGGGCAACCTGGGCAGCCGGCTGCTGCAGAGATGCTGGTTGCCGCGAAGGCGTTCAGCACCAGAGCGAAGGATGCGAGAGGCGTGAGCACGCCGATTGCAGTGACGAGGCGCCTGGGCAGCCGGGAGCCGAGGATTCCGTTGAGCAGAAAGCCGGCGAAGGGCAGCAGCAGAATCAGCCAGAGATGAAGGGACTCGGTCATAGTTTCATCAGGTCGATACGGTCGACGGCTAATGTGGCGCGGGCGCGAAAGACGGCAATGATGATGGCGAGTCCGACGGCGGCTTCAGCGGCAGCGACCATCATCACGAAAAAGACGAAGATTTGGCCCCGTACCTGGTTCCACTGGCAGGCGAAGGCCACGAAGGATAGATTGACGGCGTTGAGCATGAGCTCAATGGACATGAAGACGGTGATGAGATTGCGCTTGATGAGAAATCCGATGACGCCGAGAGAAAAGAGCACTGCGCTGAGAAGCAGATACCAGGAGAGCGGGACGTCGTGTTGGAGGAGACTCATTTGTCGGCCTTCCTTTCCGCGCCGTCACGGCGGGCAAGGGCAACCGCGCCGAGGATGGCGATAAGAATGAGCACCGAGGTGACTTCAAAAGGCAGAAGAAGTTCGTGGAAGAGAACCTGGCTGAGGAGGACCAGATTGGATTGGCCGGGAGCGTTGGTGAGTCCCTGGCCGAGGCGCGCGACTTGAAGGCCCTGGGCGCGGACAACGATGGTGGCAAGGACGGCTAAGATGGCGACGACGGAAGGGAAGCCGATGGGACGGGCAACGCGGCTGCCCAGGGTGCGTTCTTCGCGCCCGGCGTTGAGGAGCATGACCACGAAGGTGAAGAGGACCATGACCGCGCCGGCATAGACGATGATCTGGGCGATGGCCAGGAACTCCGCGCCGAGCAGCAAGTAGAGAACGGCCAGGGAGGTCATGACCACGATCAGCGAAAGGGCGCTGTTGATGGGATGGGTCTGCAGCAGGAGATTGATGGCTCCAGCGAGGCAGAATCCGGCAAAGAGGAAAAACAGGATCAGGTGCATTGACGTACCGGAAAATCCTTCCCGATTGTAAACGAGCCTCGCAGCGATGACATCGGCTCAAACGCTGTTAGAGAAACTTCAAAACCATTCCTCAGGGGCTGAAGCCCACAATCTGATTGCTCAGTTATGTACGGGCTAAAACCCGCACCCTTCAAAACCCCATTGATCATTGTTGGCGCGACTCGAAACCCGAATCGTTTTGTGAAGTCGAGGCCGGTCGAAGAACAACCGCAGATCCTTCGGCTCGGTCGCTTCCGCGACCTCGCTCAGGATGACAGAGTCCTTTTTTGGCAAACCTCATATTCAAAACGTTAGCGATAGGCAAGCCAAAGGCTTGTACCGACAATGTTGAGGATGGCGAGGGGGAGCAGAACGCGCCATCCGAAGTTCATCAACTGGTCGTAGCGGAAGCGGGGCAACGTTCCCCGCACCCAGACGTAGAGACAGAGAAACAAGAAAACCTTGATCACGAACCAGAAGAGGGGCATGAGGGCATGGGCAAAGATGTTCTGCGGCGGTGGAATGAGGTTGCCGAAGGGGCTAGTCCAGCCGCCAAGAAAGAGCAACGTGGCCACGCAGCCCACGTTGATCATGTTGCCGTACTCGGCCATGAAGAACAGGGCAAACTTCATCGAGCTGTATTCGGTGTGATAGCCGCCGGTGAGCTCGCTTTCGGCTTCGGGCAGATCGAAGGGCGAGCGGTTAGTCTCGGCGAAGGCGGCCATGAGGTAGATGAAGAAGGCGATGAATTGGAATCCGCCGAAGATGTTCCAGGTTTCCATGCCGAGAGTGGCCTGATCCCCGACGATTTTGCGGAGATTGAGCGATTCGGAGCGGAGGACAACGCCGACGAGCGAGAGGCCGAGGGCCAGCTCGTAGCTGATCATTTGCGCGGAGGAGCGGAGCGAGCCGAGCAGGGAGTACTTGTTGTTCGACGACCATCCGGCAAGGGCGACGCCGTAGACGCTCATGGAAGCGACGCCAAGGATAACGAGCAGGCCGACGTTGATGTTGGAAATCTCAAAGAGATCAAAGCCATGGGGACCGACGCCGGGTTCGCCGAAAGGAACAACGGCAATGGTGATGAGCGCGCAGCCAAACGAGATGATAGGCGCGGCGAGATAAATGGGGCGGTAGACGGCGGTAGGAGAGAGGTCCTCCTTGAAGAAAAGCTTGGCGCCGTCGACGAGCGGCTGCAAGAGGCCGAAGGGGCCGACGCGGCTGGGACCCCAGCGGTTCTGGATTCGGCCGACCAGCTTGCGCTCGAGGAGTACGGTGTAGGCGATGCCGAGCAGCATCACCACCGTGACCACGGCGACTTTGAGCAGACTCCAGAGAAAAAATGCGAGCATCGTCACGTTCGTTCAGCCTTCTTGGGTGAATCCGATTCTTCCTCAGGGGCGGAAGCCCCGCGTGTTCTTGGGCAGTTGATGTGCGGGCTAATGCCCGTACCTTTCAAAGCATCCATTTGTTGCCAAGCTTCCTCAGCTAATCCGCAGCGAATCTTGCCAGCTCCTGAGTTTGGTGTTGTTCGAGTTGCTTGAGCGCGGGGCTGTAGCGGCCCAGCGTCCCAGAGTTGAAGAGGGTATCGTGCGCAGGAACGATGAGATCGTCGCCGGCCAGCGCGGAGACAGGGACGAATCCCGGTGAGGCCGGTTCCGCGTGCACCTCATTACCTGCGAAGAGATTGATGCGGTCGAGTGCGTAGCCGGGGACGAGGCGCTCGATTTCGTCGAGCACGGCGAGGGGATCGAATGGGCTGAGTTTGGGCTCGAGGCCGTTGGCTTCGAGCCAGACGGCGTGACGATCGGCCTCGCCTGCCTGTGCGCCGCGCGACTGGCCGAGATCCCCGGTGACGCCGCGTTTGCCAAAGGGAACGAGAGTAGAGACGTCGACGCCCATGCCTCCGGCGAGGCGGACGAGGATTTCGAAGTCCGGCTTGACGCCAGGGCGATCGGCGGCTTTGCGGAGCAGTTGAATGTCGCCGAAGGTGTTGGTGACGGTGCCGGATTTCTCATAGAGGCTCGCGGCGGGGAGGACGACGTCGGCAAGAGCGGCAGTCTCAGTGAGAAAAAGATCCTGCACGATGAGGAATGCGTTTTGCAGCGCGGCGGGATTGAGTTTGGCGCGAGAAGCGGGATTGGCGCCGACGACGAGCAAGGCTCCGAGTTCGCCCGTGGCAGCCGCTTCAAACATCTGTTGCAGCGATTGGCCGGGCGCCGCGGGGAGATTGGGATACTCGGCGAATGCGGCGGGCGCGGTGACGGGGACGTAGCCGGGGAGGAGATCGGGAAAGAGGCCCAAGTCGGCGGCGCCTCGGGAGTTGGAGTGGTCGCCGAGATAGGCGAAGCGGACGTTGCCGCGCTTGAGGCCCCAGGCGATCAGCTTGTCAACGGCCGCCCCGCGAAGCTCCTGACCGAAGATGACGATGAGAGATTCTTCAGCGAGGATTGCCTTGCTGAGGCCGGATTTACCGGCGTCGAGAAGTTTTGCGAGGTCTTTGGATACGGCGGGCGTGAGCTTGTGTGTGACCTTGGCCTGGCGATCGAGCTTGATGGGCTTGGCGTTTGCGATGTAGAGGCGGGCGCGATTGAGGCGCACGTTAGTGCGGAGCAGCCAGGCCAGGAGCGGATGCTCATCGGTGGGATTGCCGCCGACGAGGAGGATGGCGCAGGCGGAGGCGATGTCGCGCAGGCTTGCGGTTTTGCCGTTGTGGTCGGCGAGAGCGCGGGCAAAGGATGCGTAGTCGGTAGTGCGTTCGTGGTCGATGTTGTTGGTGTGGAGGACAGTGCGCGCGAATTTTTGCAGTAGGTAGTTTTCTTCGTTGGTGGTGCGGTTGGAGCCGATGACTCCGATGGCAGCGCCGCCGCGTGTGTCGCGAATCTCCTTGAGCTTCGTTGAGGCGACGCGTAGCGCGTGCTCCCAGGTGGCAGGTTCGAGCTTGCCAGTGGAGTCGCGGAGGAGAGGCTGCATCAGGCGATCGGGATTGTCGACGAAGTCGAAACCGAAACGGCCCTTGGCGCAGAGAAAGTCGCCGTTGATGCCGCTCTTATCGCGATTGTCGGCGCGAACGATTTCTGAGCCGTCGATGGTCGAGCGGACACCGAGAGTGACTTTGCACCCGTCGGCGCAGTGCGTGCAGACGGTGGAGACATGGTTCATCTCCCAGGGGCGGGTTTTGTAGCGATAGCTGCCGCTGGTGAGCGCGCCCACGGGGCAGACGTCGATGCACATGCCGCATTGCTCGCAGTCGAGCTGGTTGCCGTCATTGGGGACGATGACGGAGTCTGCGCCGCGATTGTGGATGCCGAGCGCCCAAACGTCCATGCCCTCGCCGCACATGCGGATGCAGCGGTAACAGAGGATGCAACGGGGGCGGTCGTAGAAGACGGCGGGCGACCATTGCTGCTCGTCGCGATGGTGCTTGGCCTCGGCGTAGAGGCTTTCGCCAGCGCCGTAGCGGAAGTTCATGTCCTGCAGCTCGCACTCGCCGCCGGCGTCGCAGATGGGGCAGTCGAGCGGGTGGTTACCCAGGAGCAATTCGATAGTGGCCTTGCGGGCCTGCGCGATTTCGGGCGACTCGGTGATGAAGACCTGACCCTCGGCGACCTGGGTGGTGCAGGCGGTTTGCAGCTTGGGGACTTTTTCCTGGCGGACCAGGCACATGCGGCAGGCGGCTTGCAGCGAGAGGCCGGGATAGTAGCAAAAGGCAGGGATTTCGATGCCGGCCTTGCGGCAGGCGTCAATGAGCAGCGTGCCCGCGGGAGCGGTGAGCTTCTGTCCGTCGACGGTGAAGGTTACGTCGGGCATTCGGTTTTTGAGTCCCTCAGTGGCTGAAGCCCCGATCTTTTTGGCTCACATTCGGCACGACTGAAGTCGTGCTCTTTCAAAGCCTCGAAATTTCCCAAGCTAACTACACTACGGTTAATTGCGGCACGCCTTTCCGTGCGAACGGACAGGGCTTGCCGTTCAGATGATCTTCGAACTCCTTGCGAAACTTTTTGACGAAAGCGATGGTCGGCATGGTGGCGGCGTCGCCGAACGGGCAAAAGGTGCGGCCCAGGATGTTTTCGGCAAGGTATTGTATGTTGTCGATGTCGCTTTCTTTGCCGAAGCTGGCGTGGAAGCGGGTGAGGGATTTCTTGAGCCAGTCGGTGCCTTCGCGGCACGGGATGCACCAGCCGCAGCTTTCGTGCGCGTAAAAGCTGATGGTGCGCAGGGCGAACTCGACCATGCAGGTGCGGTCGTCGATGACGACGACGCCGGCGGAGCCGAGCATGGAGCCTGCTTTGCCCACCTGGTCGAAGTCCATGCCGATGTCGATCTCTTCGGGCAACAGAACCGGCGTGGACGAGCCTCCGGGAACGACGGCCTTGAGCTTGCGCCCGCCCGGAATGCCGCCGGCGACGTCGTAGATCATCTTTTTGAGGTTATAGCCCATGGGCAGCTCGTAGACGCCGGGACGCTCGACGTGGCCGCTGATGGAGAAGAGGCGCGTGCCGCCGTTGCGCGGAGTGCCGACGGCTGCGTAGGCGGCGGCGCCCATGGCGATCACGTGGGGCACAGTGGCGATGGTTTCGGCGTTGTTGATAACCGTGGGCCCGCCGTAGAGGCCGACCGCGGCGGGGAAGGGCGGCTTGATGCGCGGAACGCCGCGCTTGCCCTCGAGCGACTCCATGAGCGCCGATTCTTCACCGACCTCGTAGGCGCCCGCGCCGGTTTGGGTGACGATTTGAAATTCGGCATCGGAGCCGAAGATGTCTTTGCCCAAGAAGCCGCGCTCGCAGGCGTCGGCGACGGCGCGCTCCATGATTTCGAGGAGATAGCGGTATTCGCCCCGCAGGTAGATGAAGCCCATCTGCGCGCCGACGGCAAGGCCGGCGATGATAGTTCCTTCGATGACAGCGTGGGGGTCGTGCAAGAAGATGAGGTGGTCTTTGCAGGTGCCAGGCTCGCTCTCGTCGCCGTTGACGAGGATGTACTTTGGCTTGGTGGACTGCTTGGGAACGAAGGACCACTTCATGCCCGCCGAGAAGCCCGCGCCGCCGCGTCCGCGCAGGCCGCTGGCCTTCATCTCGTTGATGATCCAATCGGGGCCTTGCGCGAGACATTTCCTGACGGCCTCGTAGCCGCCGAGCTCGATGTAGCGGTCGATATTCGTGGCTCCCTGGCCGAAGCGCCGGGAAACGATTTTGACTTCATCGAGATGGGAGACGAGCCTAGGCACGCGGGGCCTTGCCTTTCTCTTCGTCTTTGGGCTCGTTTTTCGGGGCCTGAGCGCGGCAGGCGGCTAGGATGCCGGGAACGAGATCGGGCTTGACGTCGTCGTGGAAGTCGTAGTTGACCTGGATGGCCGGGGCCCAGCAGCAGGCGCCGATGCACTCGACTTCTTCGAGCGAGAAGAGACCGTCGGGGGTGACGCCGCCGGGGCCGACGCCGAGCTCTTCCTGGAAGCGCTCGTAGACGTCGTAAGCGCCGCGCAACATGCAACTGATGTTGGTGCAGACCTGGATGTTGAACTTGCCGGCAGGCTCGAAGCGCAACATGGAGTAGTAGGTGGCGACGTTGCGCACTTCAAGCTCGGTGATGCCGATGCGATGGGCGACCTCGGCGATAACTGCGTCAGAGAGATAGCCGACTTCGTCCTGCGCGTAGAGCAGCATAGGAACGAGGGCGGAGCGCTTGACGGGATATTTCAGGACGAGCGCATCGAAGCGCGCGGCGAGTTGGGGCGAAAAGACCGGCATGGATTCGGGGCTCGTGTTTTTGGGGCTCATCGCATTAACTCCCGCCACAGTCCCTCAGGGGCTAAAGCCCCTCAATTTGATTGCTAATGATGTACGGGCTAAAGCCCGTACCCTTCAACGGTCGATCTCTCCTAAGACGATGTCGATGGAGCCGATGACGGCGACGAGGTCGGCGATCAGGCGGCCTTTGCACATGGTTTCGACGGCTTGCAACGTGGCGAAGGAGGGATAGCGCATGTGGACCCGGTAGGGCTTGGCGGTGCCGTCGGAGACCACGTAATAGCCCATCTGCCCGTGGCCACACTCGATGCCCTGATAGACCTCGCCTGCGGGGACGGCAAAGCCCTCAGTAACGATCTTGAAGTGGTGGATGAGGGCCTCCATCTGGGTCTTCATTTTTTCGCGGTCAGGCAGGACGATCTTGGGCGCGTCGGCTTTGATGGGACCACCGGGCATGCCGTCGAGCGCCTGCTGAACGATCTTCGTGCTCTCGCGCATCTCGACGAGGCGGACTTCGTATCGCGCCCAAGTGTCGCCGACGGTGGACGTGGGCACTTTGAAGTGGAACTTCTCGTAGCTCGAGTAGGGCATGTCGCGGCGGAGGTCGATATCGACGCCGGAAGCGCGCAGGGGAGGGCCGGTGACACCAAGCGCAATGGCATCGGCTGCAGAGAGATAGCCAACACCCTTCAAGCGATTCATGAAGATCGGATTGCCGGTGAGGAGGTTGGAATATTCGTCGATTTTCTCGGGGAAACCGTGGATGAAGGCCGCGACACGGTCGAACCAGTCGAGCGGCGGCTCCATGGAGAGGCCGCCGATGCGGAAGTAGCTGGTCATCATGCGCTGGCCGGCTACGGCTTCGAAGAGCCTGAGAATCTCTTCACGCTCGCGGAAGGTGTAGAGGAAGACGGTGAGGGCGCCAATGTCCATGGCGTGCGTGCCCAGCCAGATGAGATGGGAGTTCAGGCGGCTGAGCTCGGTGAGCAGGACGCGAATCCACTGGGCGCGCTCGGGAATCTCGAGGCCGAGCAGTTTTTCGACGGCCAGGCAATAACAGAGATTGTTGGAGAGCGGATCGAGGTAGTTGATGCGGTCGGTGAGAGGGACGACCTGCTGGTAGAACTTGGCTTCGCAGGTTTTTTCGATGCCGGTGTGCAGGTAGCCGACCTCGGGGCGGACGCTTTGGATGACTTCGCCATCGAGCTCGACGACCAGACGCAATACGCCGTGCGTCGCCGGGTGCTGCGGACCCATGTTGAGGATCATGCGGCGCTCGCCGGCGGTCTCGGCAGCGGGGAGTTCAAGAACGGGCGCGCCAGGGTTTTCGCTCATCAGCGGTAACCCTCCACCGGATAGTCCTTACGCAGGGGATGACCCTGCCAATCGTCGGGAAGCATGATGCGGCGGAGGTCTGGGTGCCCCGAGAAGTGGATGCCGAAGAGATCGAAGACCTCGCGCTCGAAAAAGTTGGCGCCCGGCCAGGTGGGGGTAATCGAGTCGACGATCGGTTCGGCTTCATCGAGCACGACGCGCAGGCGGATGCGCTCCAGGAATTTGTGCGAGAGGATGTGATAGCTCAACTGAAAGCGGGGCGAGGCAGGGAACCAGTCGACTGCGGTCATATCCTCAAAGAAGTTGTAGCCTGCGGCCTGTACGGTGGAGCAGGCGGCGCGGATTTCGGCCGGCGCGATGGTCAGGGTGAGCTCCCCGAAGGCGAATTTGGCATCGGTGAGGGCCTGCGGATTCCAAGTCAGGAGGGCTTTGATGGCGGGGTGCTCAGGCAATGCGTCGAGGACGGCTTGCCTGCCGGAGATGGCGTGTGATTGACTGGTCAACTTTGGGTCCGCCTTGTCAAAGTTCGTCTTTTCCAAAATCCGTCGTTTCACGGATCCGCTCGAACACGGATCCGAAATGTCAAAGATCCGCTTTGTCCTGGCTCCAGTTCAGGATGCCCTTACGCACGATGTAGTAGAGACCGACGGCCACGAAGCCAAGGTAGACGAGCATTTCCCAAAAGCCGAAGAGGCGGGAACCTGTGAGCACCGGCAGCCGGCGATAGATGACGGCCCAGGGCATCATGAAGACCATCTCCACATCGAACAGGATGAAGAGAACCGCGACCAGATAGAAGCGCACGCTGAAGCGGCCGCGTGCGTCGCCAACGGCTTGAATGCCGCATTCGTAGGCGTCGAGCTTGACGGTAGTGTTGCGATGGCGGCCGACGAACCATGAGGCCAGAACCATGGCCAGCCCAAGGAGAAATGCGGCAAGGATCTGCATCAACAGAGGAAGATATTGCCAGTCGTAGGGGATTGGATTCATCGCCGCCCAGCCCGAAGGAGTTCGATTACATTGCGTCTGTTTTGCCGGAGAGGAAGAGGGCTCCGGCCCAGTAAGTCCTAATTTGAGATTAGGTTTTCGGGCTCATGACGTCAAGGCAAGGCGCGGACATGGCGGCGAAGCGTTTTTTGCGTGCAGGATGCGTGCGTTGATTTGCCGGCCGGGTGTGCAGCGCAAT
Organism: uncultured Acidobacteriaceae bacterium; assembly: GCA_963844905.1. Lineage (GTDB taxonomy): Bacteria > Acidobacteriota > Terriglobia > Terriglobales > Acidobacteriaceae > Telmatobacter. Next base: position 306,215 of record CAWJQD010000001.1, read on the forward strand.
AGCCTCCTTAGCTCGTGTGGGCTTCGTCACGCATTTCCCAATCTGGTCCGCCATAAGAATGTGTGCACCATTTGGGGACATTAACTTTTGTACTCTGTTCGATTCAGTAAGAAGGGCCGAAGAACCGCTTGAGGATAGACTGCATGGATTCCTTGACAACGATGAACGATCTCGCGATTCCGGCTTCGATTCCCACCGCGGTTGCAAGGCGTGGCGGCGCGCGCCGCAGGCGCATCTCTCCGGAGGCAGGCCGCGCTTTGGAGATTCTGGGCCACGCGATTGAATACCTGAGCGACGAGTTCGTCCACACGGGAGGATCGCTGAGCGCGCAAAATGCGCAGGTGGAGGCGGTGCAGTTGCTGATGGCGATCAACCGGCAGATTTACTTCGCCTGCCCGTTGGCGCCCACTCTGGCCGAGCGATGGCGCGCGCTAATGCATCTGCGCACGGCGTAGAAACTTGAAGCTGCTTTATTGTCCCAGGAGCAAAACCGCAAATAAGACCAGCCAGGCGAGGCCCATGGTGTGCCAGAACCACGCGGTCGCGTCAACAGCGATCTGGCGGGACTCGACGCGTTTGAGGCGGGTGAGGGCGCAGAGGCAGAGGAGCAAGGCGATAACGCCGATGACAAGATGGGCGGCGTGCAGCCCGGTGATGACGTAAAAGAAGTAGCTGGCCGGCGTGGCCCATCGATCGAAGGCGAATCCCTGCGCGGTTAATTGCCTCCAGGCAAGGAGCTGGCCGGTGAGAAACATCACTCCCAAAAGCAAAGTGGCGGCGAGCCAAGGCAGAGTGCGGCGAAGCGCAGGCTTGCCCATGCCGAGCCACTCCTCCAGCACGTCGAACTCGCGGAAGATGTGTTGGCGGGCGCGCTCCATGGTCAGAGTGCTGAGCAGCAGGACCGCGGTGTTGAGGAAGAGGATGGGCGGCAGCAGAACGGGATGCCAGTCGCCGATCTGGCGGAGGGTTCGGGCGTCGAAGTACGTGCCCGCCTGGCGAGCGTAAAACATGGCCACAAGCGCGACAAAGAACATCATGTCGCCGGCCAGGGCGCAAAAGACAAAAGCCCGCGTGCGATGGAGGACCTCGCGAGGGCCGCGGCGCGGACTTCTCCAGTCGTCATCGCCTCCGCCGCCCCCTCCGCCGGTGGGCCGGCGGTCGACCGGCGGCTTGCCTCCGGTTCCAGGCGCTTTGCGCTCGATCTCGGACGGGATGGGCGTAAAGATGGAAGGCATTGCGGGCCTCTGTGAGGATGAGATTACACTCACATTCCTTTGGACGCATAGAAAATCGGAAGAGTGGGCTGGCGATTGGGGAAGTCGATTCGATTCGGGGAGCCCCGGCTGAAGCAGAGGAGTTTAGTCCTTTTGTTCTATGGGGTTCTCTCCAAACGGGTTGAATAAGGGAACATCGAAACTTGAGAAGTCGATGACGTTTCGGGTGGCGATAACCAGATGGTGAATGCGGGCCGTCGCGGCGATCATGGCGTGGGCGGATAACTCGTCGGACTTGCCGGCCATGAGACGAGCCCACTCGCGGAATGCAGCGCCGTCCATTGGCACGATGGCGTAAGCAGCGAGTACCCGCTCGATCCAGCGCTCGATTTCAAGCGCTTTGACGATGTCATGGCGCCTTGTTATTTCGGCGCCTTGCTGGAGCTCGCCAATGACAATCGCAGGGACAGCTATCTGTTGCGAGCTTACCGAGAGCCTCCAAGCCAAGACTGCGCCGTGAGGCTTCGTTTTCCGCAATTCAGAGATGACGTTCGTATCGAGCAAGTACATTGGACCTATTCGAACTCAACGGGCGTGCGCAGCGGAATTCTCCTACGCGGCGGAATATCCAGGTCATGCGGACCACCAGGGTCAAGCAACGGGTCATCCAGGAATGGTTTCGACTCAGGCAGCAATGGCCGAGACTGGGCCTTGAGCCGCTTCCATTCGTCGATGGGAACGAGGACGGCGGTTTCCACCCCGCGCCGCGTGACCACTTGCGGTCCGTTCTTGAGCGCGGCTTCGAGGAGCTCACTGAAACGGGCCTTAGCGTCGTATACCTGCCAGACCATCGGGATGGGCCTCTTGGAGATAGTCATATCACTAGTCAGATGACTATGTCCAGCCTTTCGATCTTTTAGGGAGCAAGGAAGCGGGGCCACCGAAGTGGTCCAAGCCGGAACTTCAATCGTCGCGAGGCCGGTTACCAGCCGCGGGTCTGGAGGAGCTGCGACTCTTCGATGGAAGCGGCGGCCAGGCCCTTCATGGTTCCGGTGACCTGGGCGCTGACCTCGGCGAGGATCTTGGGATCGTTGAAGTGCGTGGTGGCGATGACAATGGCCTTGGCGCGGGAGACGGCTTCCTCGCGCTCTTTGGGATCGTTCTCGACGTCGAGCGGAGTGGCGCGCTCCTTCATGAAGATTCCCGAGCCGACAAAAATGGCCTCGGCGCCGAGCTGCATCATGAGGGCAGCGTCGGCGGGGGTAGCGATGCCGCCGGCGGAGAAGTTAGGCACGGGGAGTTTGCCGCTGCGGGCGACCATGTGGACCAGCTCGTAGGGGGCCTCGAGGTCTTTGGCGGCAGCGTAGAGCTCCTGCTCGGTGAGCACGGTAAGCGTGCGCATCTCGCGGGTGATCTGGCGCATGTGCTGGACGGCGTGGACCACGTCGCCGGTGCCGGCCTCGCCCTTGGTGCGGATCATGGCCGCGCCTTCGGCGATGCGGCGCAGGGCTTCACCCAGGTTGCGCGCACCGCAGACGAACGGCGTCGTGAAGGCGTGCTTATCGATGTGGTGCGCCTCGTCGGCGGGAGTGAGCACCTCGCTCTCGTCGATATAGTCGACGCCGAGCTCCTGCAAAATCTGCGCTTCGGCGGTGTGGCCAATGCGCGCCTTGGCCATGACGGGGATGGAAACGGCCTGCATGATTTGCTTGATGAGGCTGGGCCGAGCCATGCGGGCCACTCCGCCCTCGGCGCGGATCATGGCGGGCACGCGCTCGAGAGCCATGACCGAGGCGGCGCCGGATTCCTCGGCGATGCGCGCCTGCTCGACGCTCATCACGTCCATGATGACGCCGCCCTTGAGCATCTCGGCCAGGCCGACCTTGAGGCGTAGGGTGGTTCCGCTGAAGCTTTTGTTTTCTGTTGGTTCGGGCATGGTTTTCGACCTCGAAAGGCGGCAGATTCCTCTCCGCGAGGGATGAGAAGTCCGCAGAGTCTTTACCTCTCTAAGTGTAGCAGCGAAGTTGCTTGGCCGTTGCGTCGCTGAGTGCGGTACGGCGCGCAATTCTTAACCCAATTCAATCTCTCAAGGACGCCTCTGGACCCCTTGCTGCAGGGTTTTGGGCGAGATGGCGACAGCGCATCCACTGTCGGCGCTTGGGGGCGTATCAGCGCCGGCAGGCGTAACGGCGCCTGCCGGCAAGGTTCTGCATGGGGCAGGGACACGGGAAGGTGCGGAAGAGGCAAGGCAGGTTCCGGTTCCGGCACCGCGGCCCAAGGGGGAGGACGAGGAAGCTGAGTTTGGCGCCGCGGTGGCGCGGCTGCCCGTAGAGCTGGACGTTGCCGTGCCGGTGCGCGGATTTCGTGTGCGCCATTTGCTGGCATTGGCGCCCGGCGAGGTCATCGAGTCGCAATGGAGCCATGGCAACGACCTTCCCCTGGCCGCGGGGGAAGTTCAACTGGCGTGGGCCGAATTCGAGGTGGCGGAGACGAGGCTGGCGGTGCGCGTGACGCGGCTCAAGTAAGCGGCCGGAAACGGGAGCGCGGGACAAAGTGAAGATGGAAAGCGATTCGGGAGCAGGGAGCAGGGTCGAAGCGACAATCGGCGGAATGGCCGGTTGGCTGTTGAGGAGGCTCGGCGGCGATCGTACGCCGCCGCGGCTGGCGCTGGTCGAGCGCATCGCGCTGGCCCCGCGGCACTCGCTGGCGCTGGTCGAGGCCGAAGGACAGCGCATTCTGGTGGCCACCTCGGCCGAGGGCGGGCCGGCGTTTTATCCGCTGGACGAGAGAGCGCACGTTGACGCGGGAGTACGAAGGACCGCACGCGGAACGGCGCGCACTGCAGCGCACCGGCAGGCGAGGGTCTCATGGTGATCGCGTGGGCGGTATGGTCAGCTGCGGCGGCCCCTGCGTCTGTGCCCTTATTGCCCGATCTCAACGCCAAGCTGCATCCTTCGGACGCGACGCCGTGGACGATTCTTTTTGTTCTGACGCTGATCACATTGCTGCCCGCGATTCTGATGGCTATGACGCCGTTGGTGCGGCTGCTGGTGGTGTTTCACTTTTTGCGCCAGGCGCTGGGCACGCAGACCGCGCCTTCGAATCCCACGCTGATGGGGCTGGCGCTGATGATGACGTGGTTTTTGATGACCCCGGTGCTGAACCAGGTGGACCGGCAGGCAGTGGAGCCCTACCGCGCCGGCGAGATCACGGGCGTGGAGGCGATCGAGCGCGGCACGCAGCCGGTGAAGCATTTCCTCTTGAGGTACGCGCGTGAGAAGGACCTGGCCCTGTTCACCGCCGCGGGCGAGATTCCCCGGCCCAATACGCCTGACGATCTGCCCATGCGCGTGGTGGCGCCTGCGTACATTTTGTCTGAACTGAAGGCCGGCTTCGCCATCGGCGCGGTGCTGTTTCTGCCTTTTCTCCTCATCGACATGGTCACGGCCGCGATCACCACCTCCATCGGCATGTTCCAGTTGCCGCCGGTGGTGGTTTCGACGCCGCTGAAGATTCTGCTGTTCGTGATGGTGGACGGATGGAACCTGCTGGCGAACTCGCTGCTGAGAAGTTTTTGAGAGGAGGATCATGACTCCCGATATGGTCACCGAGCTGATGCGCCAACTGATGAAGGAGGCCATGATTCTGGCCGCGCCCCTGCTGATCGCAGCGGCGGCGCTGAGTTTTGTCTTGAGCCTGATCCAGACCCTGACCAGCATGCAGGAGCAGTCGCTGACGAGCGTGCCGCGCCTGGCGGCGATTGCGCTGATTCTGCTCGCCGGGATGCCGTGGTTTCTAGAGCGGCTGGCGACGTATACGCGGCTGTTGCTGGGCGACTTTCACCAGTATTTGGGATGAAAAGGCAGGGACTAGGGAATAGGGGCTGGGGACTAGGGACTAGGGAATAGGGAATTGGGAATAGGGGTGGTGACTGGGTTGGGGCGATGAGCGAATGGGGCAATTTCCTGAGCGCAATGACGCTGGCGCTGGTGCGGGTGAGCGGCATGGTGGCCTTCACTCCGTTTTTCTCGTCCACCTCGCTGCCCATGCGCGCCAAAGCGGTTTTTGCGGGCGCGGTGGCCTGGCTGCTGGCGCCGCTGGTGGCGACTCTGCCCAACGCCCAGGCCACGATCAGCTTCTCGGCGATCTTGGGCGAGCTGGCCGTGGGGCTGGTGTATGGGCTTTCGCTCACGCTGTTGAACGAGATGCTGTTGTTTGCCGGGCAGATCGTGGGGCTGCAGTTCAGCTTTTCCCTGGTCAATTTGATGGACCCGGCATCGGCCATTCAGACGCCGCTCCTGGGCGACCTCTTCCAACTGATGGGCACGCTGGTCGTGATCACGGCGGGCCTGGACCGGATTCTGCTGGCCTCCGTGGTGCGCAGCTTTCGCGTGGCGCCGCTGGGAGCGTATGCCATGGCTCCGCCCACCGCGCTCGCCCTGGTGCGCGCGGCAGGAGGGGTCTTTCTGGCCGCGCTGGAACTGGCCGCGCCGGTGCTGGCAGCGACCATGCTGGTGGAGATTGCCGTGGCCCTCACGGGCAAGCTCAGCCCGCAGCTTCCCGTAATGATGCTCACTGTTCCGCTAAAGACGCTGACGGGCTTGGTGATTCTGCTGGCGTCGCTGGCGCTTTGGCCGCGCTTTATCGAGGCGCGCTTTGCCGGTTTGCTCGACATGGCCGAGCGGTTGATCGGCGCGCCCGGCGCCGCGTCTGGATTCGGAGGCTAGGCGATGCCCGGAGAGCGCACCGAACAGGCCACGCAGCACCGCCGCGAGAAGGCGCGCAAGGAAGGCGACATCCTGCACAGCCGCGATCTGTCAAACGCGGCAGGAACACTGGCAGGGGTGATCGCACTGGGCGTGCTGGGCGGCCGGACGATGGCGGCGTGGCGCAGCGCGTTTGGCGGATTCCTTTTGCTGGGCGCGCCGGCGCGCTGGGAGCCATCGACGCTCGAACCAACCATCGTGGCCGTGCGGCGACTGATCGTGGAAGTGCTCGGGCCCCCGGCCGTGGTCATGGCGATGGTGGCTCTGGCGGCGTTGGGAGCGGGCATCGCGCAGAGCGGCGGGTTGAGCGTCCACGCGAACGCCATCGCTTTCAAGCCGGAGCGGATCAACCCCGTGGCCAACCTGAAAAACCTGTTTTCGCTGCGCGCCGCAGCGAGGCTGGGCAAGTCGCTCATTCCGGCAAGTTTTCTGGCCATCTTTGCCGTGCAGCGCATCGGTCGGCAGTTGACCATTCCTCCGTTCTCGACCGCACGCCTGGAACTGCTGGGCAACGATGTCTACGGATTGCTGCTGACGGCGGCGTGGCTGCTCTTTGGCTGGTCGGCGATCGATTACCTGGTGGAGTGGCAGAGCCGCGAGTCGCGGCTGAAGATGAGCCGCCAGGATTTGCGCGACGAGTTCAAGGAGACCGAAGGCAGTCCGCAGATTCGCAGCCGTATCCGCGGCCTGCAGCGCCAGATGCGCCGCCGAAGGGTGAAGGCCGACGTGTCCAAAGCAGCAGTAGTGCTGACCAATCCTACTCATTATGCCGTGGCTTTGGGCTTCGACTTCGTGACCATGGAAGCGCCCAGGGTGCTCGCCAAGGGGCGGAATCTTTTGGCCGAGGAGATCAAGGCCGAGGCGCGCTGGGCGGGCGTGCCCATCGTCGAGAACCCGCCGCTGGCGCAGTCGCTCTATCGCACGGTCGAGGTGGGCCAGGCGATTCCCGTGGAGCTCTATGCGGCGGTGGCCGCGATTCTGGCCTATCTCTACCGGCAGCGCGTGGAAGCAGAACTGCGCGAACGACAGGCCCGTGAGGCCGCCGCCCGCGCGCAGGCGCAGGCGTGGCGCCGCCGCTCCGCGGTTTCAAGATTTGGAGAAGGGCCGCGATGAGCTCGACTGCATTAGCCGCGGGATCGTTGCCGGCGCAGGCGCCGCTCTGGCACCGGCTGCGCGATTACATGCTGCCTCTGGCCTCGATCAGCGTGATCTTCGTGATGCTGGTTCCGGTTCCGGCTGCGGGACTGGATCTTCTGCTGGCGCTCTCCCTGGCCGCGTCGATCATTGTCTTCCTCTCCGCAGTGCAGATTCGCCGTGCTGTCGAGCTCTCCGTATTTCCCACGCTGCTCCTGCTGCTGACGCTCTTCCGGCTGTCGCTGAACATCGCCTCCAGCCGGCGCATTCTGCTGCACGGCCAGGAGGGAACGGCGGCAGCGGGAAAGGTGATCGAGGCCTTCGGGCAGTTTGTGGTGGGCGGCAACTACGTGGTCGGCTTCGTACTGTTTCTGGCCCTGGTTGCGATTCAGTTTCTGGTGGTCTCCCACGGCGCCGTGCGCACTGCCGAAGTGACGGCGCGATTCACCCTGGATGCCTTGCCCGGCAAGCAGATGGCCATCGATGCCGACATGAACGCGGGGCTGATCGATGAGGCCGAGGCGCGGCGCCGGCGCCAGGCGATTGCCCGCGAGGCCGAGTTTTACGGAGCCATGGACGGCGCCGCGCGCTTCAACCAGCGCGATGCGCTGGCCACGATTCTGATCACCGCCATCAACATCGTGGCCGGATTGCTGATCGGTACCTTGCAGCAGGGCGTGGAGTTGGCGGAGGCGGCGCGGACATATACGGTGCTCACCGTGGGCGACGGCCTGGTGACGATCATTCCGTCGTTATTGGTGTCGGTGGCCGGCGGCATCACGCTCACCCGCGCCAACTCGGCCGCCATGCTGGGCGGCGAGATCCGGCAACAACTGCTGGCGCGGCCCGCAACGCTGTACATGGCGAGCGTGGTTTCCGCGTGCATGTGCCTGATTCCGGGGCTGCCCAAGATCGCCTTTGTGGCCGTGGCCGCGGGACTGTTCGTGGGCGGAAGGCGGCTCGGGGCGCAAACGCCTGCGGCAGCTGTGCCTGAGTTGACGCCGGCTGAGAAAAAGAGGGCGGAGGGCGCGCAAGGCTCGGAGCTGGCCGCGCTGCTGCGTCTCGAAGATCTGACCCTGGAGATCGGTTTTCAACTGATTCCGCTGGTAGACGAAAAGCAGGGCGGGCAACTGCTCGGCCGCGTGCGCCTGCTGCGCCGCCACCTCTCTTCGGAGATGGGTTTCCTGGTGCCGCCGGTGCACATCTCGGACAATCTGCGCCTGAAGCCGCGGGAGTATATGGTCTCGCTGCGCGGGATCGAGATCGGCCGCTGGCAGACCGAGGGACCGCACCTGCTGGCCGTCTCTGGCGAGGCGGGCCGCCGGCCTCTGGCGGGCAAGGAGACGCGGGAACCGGCCTTCGGGGTTCCCGCAATCTGGATCGCGCCTGCGCTCGAAGAGCAGGCCATCGCGGCGGGCTACTCGGTGGTGGACGCGGTCACGGTCATCACCACACACCTGGGCGAGCTCATTCGCCAGCACGCCTGGGAACTGCTCGGTCGAGCGGAGATCAAGCGGCTGCTCGACGCGCTCAACGACAGCCATCCCAAGCTGCTCGAAGAGCTGGTGCCCAAGCTGCTAACGCTGGGCGAGGTGGGAAGGGTTCTGGAACAGTTGCTGCGCGAGCGAGTCTCGATCCGCGACCTGGGAACGATTCTCGAAGCTTTGCTGGAAACTGCGACTGTGAACAAGAGCCTGGTGGCGCTGGTCGAAGCCGCACGCCAAGCGCTGGGTCGAAGGCTGGTGCGGCCGCTCCTCGACGGCGACGGCCAACTGCCGGTGCTGCTCGTCGACCCGGCGCTCGAAGAGGAGATTCTGGCCACGGTGTCGCCGGAGACGGGGCAACTCGCCACCGGGCAGCGTCTGCTCACTGCCGCGCCGCCGGGAGCGCCTCTGGTCCGCCGCCTCACCGATTCTGTGAGATCCCTTATCGGTTCGGCATCCTCCTCGGCCCCGCCCGTGCTTCTGTGTCCCAGTCCTGCCCGCTATCACGTCAGGCGCTGGCTGGAGCCGGTGCTGCCTCGCCTGGCGGTGGTTGCGGCCAGCGAAGTTCCGCCCGAGATCCGGCTCCGCCCCGTGGGCACAGTGCGCTGACAGACGTGTGCGATGCGTGGGGCGGAAAAGAGCTTGAGGTTCTTAGAAGGGGAAAACGATGGGAAATGAAGCGGCGGCCGCAGTGAGGGAGCCGAAGGCCGTGCGCCGCAACGCGGCGGAGAGCGGGTATCCGCCTCAGGCGGCGGCCGCGGCGCTCACTGGCGAGCAAGAGCGCGTGCTTCTGGAGCATCTGCCTATCGTGCGCTTTCTCGCCCGCCGCATTCATGAAAGGCTTCCCCAGCATGTGGACATCGAGGACCTGATCTCGGCGGGGGTGGTGGGGCTTATGGATGCCTTCGCCAAATTCGATCCGGCAAAGAAAGTGCAGTTCCGCAGCTATGCGCAGTTTCGTATCCGGGGGGCCATTCTGGATAGTTTGCGCACGCTCGACTGGAGCCCGCGTGACCTCCGGCGCAAGGGACGCGCGGTGGAAGAGGCCATCCGCGCGCTGACGGCGCGGTTAGGGAGGGCTCCGGGCGAGGCCGAGATCGCCGCCGAAATGAGTCTGGATCTCGCCGAGTATCAGCAGCTGCTGGGCGATTTAAAGGGCCTGGAGATCGGCACGCTGCATGTGGAGCGCAACCAGAGCTCGGGCGAGGAGGAGCTGGCCTATGTGCCGGGCCGGCCGGAGGAGGATCCGCTCTTCCGCTGCCTCAGGGTCGAGCTTGAGGATCGTCTGGCCGAAGCCATTGCGCATCTTCCCGACCGCGAGCGGCTGGTTATGACGCTCTACTACTACGAGGAGATGACCATGCGCGAGATCGGCTTGGCCCTGGACGTAGTCGAGTCGCGGGTCTCACAGGTGCACGCGTCCGCGGTGGTTCATCTGCGCGCCGCGCTCCGCGACCTGGCTGCGAAGGATGTTAGAGAGCGAAAGCCGCAAAGGAAGTAAGAATGACCGAGAGGACGCTCAAGCAGGACGAGATCGACGCTCTCTTTGAGGCGGCGCGCGCCGCGGCACCGGAGCCCGCACGCCCCGAGGCCTGCGCCCGGGTTGTGCCTTACGACTTCACTTCCGCAGGTCAGATATCGACCGAGCAGTTGCGCGCCATAAGCACGTTGAACGACCAGTTTGCGCGCAATCTGACCCGCAATCTGGCAGCATGGCTGCGCACGCGGTTTCAGGTGAACCTGGTCTCGGCAGAGCAGATTCAGTTCCATGAGTTTCTGCTCAGGATTCCTGAGATCAGCTACGTAGCCTCGGTGAGGCTGCAGCCGCTGGGGGCGCTCTCGGTGCTGCAACTGGATTTGGGACTGGCGCCTCCGATCATCGATCTGCTGCTGGGCGGCGACGGCAAGGACGGCCCTTTGAGGGAGCTGACCGACATCGAGGAGTCGATTCTGGGCAGCGTGGTCGAGGTCATCTGCCGCGAGCTGACCGCCGCCTGGCAGCCGGTGGGTCTGAGCTTTCTCTTCGAGCGCCGCCAGATGCAGACGCAGGAGTCGCGCATCGTCTCCGCTGCCGAGAAGACGCTCTGCCTGAGCTTCGAAATCCGTATGCCGCACAGCTCGGGTCTGCTGAATCTGGCCTTTCCGGCGGTGGTGGCCAACACCATCCTGCGCCGGCTGACCCCGGACTGGGACCGGCGGCGCCGCCATGCCGGCGAAACGCGGACGCGCATGAGCGAGATCGTGCGGCAGATCCGCTTTGGCTGCTCGCTGCAACTGCCCACGGTGCGTCTGGCGGCGAGCGTGTTTGAGCGATTGCAGCCGGGCGACGTGCTGCGCTTGGATCTGGGCGCGAGCACGCTCTCGGAGTGGAGAGTCGCCGGCCAGCCGTTCTTGCTTGCCCAGGCGATGCGCCGCGGGTCGCACCGCGCCGCGCGCATTGAGCGCCCGATCGCCGGAGAGGAGAGATGAAGACCTACTTCCATTGCTGGGCGCAAGTGGCCGCAGCGCTGTTTTCGCAGGCGCTGGCCGGCGAGCCGGAGCTGGCCGAGTTGTTGCCCAAGCCGCTCGGAGGAGGAGCGTTCGGTTGGGCCGCCACGCTTACTGGCGAGGTGGAGGGCCGGTTTACTGTGCTGCTCGACCGCTCAGTTCTGGAGACGCCGCTCGTAGGGGAAGGAGTGGACCAGAAGGCCGGCTGGAAGGAGCTGCTGCACGAGGCGGCCATCGCTGCCGCCGCAGAGCAATTGGCCCGAACGGGCCAGAAGTGCCAGGTGGTGAGTTTCGAGGAGACGTCTGAAGGAAGCGGGGTCCCACACGCCTTTCAGCTCCGCTCGGGGGAACGGGCGTGGACGGTCTTGGTGTGGGACGAGGTGCGCCTGCTCGATCCCGAGAGCGATCCGCAGCCTGGCCGGCAGCGCGATACGCAGATTACCGCGAAGGCCGCGGCGGGAGCCGAGGTCCGGGAACCAGCCGGCGCGCCCGCGCCGCCGGCTCTGAGTCCGGGGCTCGATCTGCTGCTCGATGTCGAGCTTGAGGCCTCGCTGCGCTTCGGCTCGCGGGAGATGCCGTTGGGCGAGATTCTCGATTTGGGGCCGGGCGACGTGGTGGAGCTCGACCGGCATGTAGCCGATCCCGTGGACCTGATTGTGGGCGACAAGATTGTGGCCCGCGGCGAGGTGGTGCTGGTGAACGGCAACTTCGGTCTGCGGGTGACCGAGGTGGCGGCGCCCCGGAGGCGCCTCGAGAGTATTCGATGTCTCTTCTGAATCGCCCGCCGGCGCCGATGCCCGGCGGAGCGGGCCGGGAAGGGCGGGACTGCGATGGGCCGAAGGCTGCGTCGGGGATCTTTGCCACCTGCGCCAATCCCCGCTGCCGCACGGGCTGGCTTCACCTTTGGCGCCGCCGGGAGGCGCCGGCCTTCGAGGGCGGATGGTGCTGCTCGGAAGCGTGCATGGCGGCGCGGGTGGCGGCTGCGCTGGGCCGGGAGATGGACGCGCGGGGCAGCTCGAGGGAGGGCCACCGCCATCGCATTCCGCTGGGCTTGACCATGCTCGAGCAGGGCTGGATTACGCACCACGACCTGCGCGCGGCGCTGGAAGCGCAGAGAGCGGCTGGAGGCGGCAGGCTCGGCGGCTGGTTGGTGCGGCTGGAGAGCGTGAGCGAAGAACTGGTGGCGCGCGCGCTGGCCCTGCAATGGGGCTGCCCGGTGCTGGGCATGGAGTTCTCGAATCCCGAAGGGCTCACCGCGCTCGTGCCGCGTCTCTTCGTGGACGCCTTCCGAGCGTTGCCCTTGCGCGCGGCGGCGGAAAGAATACTCTATTTGGGTTTTGAAGACCATCTCGATCCCGCGCTGGCGTTGGCTGTGGAGCGTGTAACCGGTCTTGAGGTCGTGAGCGGGCTGGTGCAGGAGTCGCTCTTCCGCCCGGCACACGAGCGCCTGCTCGAGGCGCGGTTTCCCGCCGTGGAACTGATCGAGGCCTCGACGGAGCCGGCCCTGGCCGCTGCGCTGACCGAGGCGGTGGAAAGATCCCGCCCCGTGGAGTCGCGCCTGGCGAGGGTGCACGACTGCCTTTGGTTGCGCATGTGGCTGCGCCCGCAGAGCGGGCCCTTGCCGGAGCTCGGCTCGTTCCGGGATCTTATTGGCACGGCCTCCGTGCACTAAGTGAGGCCCTGCGGCGCGAGGCTTGAACACCAACCGCTGATCGACAAGGCGACGAGTTGCAGATCAGGGACTTCGAGACCTGTCTCATGAACGGAGCGAAAGGGCCGATAGGTTCATGAGGGGAGGGGCCTGGGCATGAGCCAGATTCGCGCCCTGATTGTGGACGACTCATCGGTGATGCGCAAGATCGTGGAGCGGGCGCTGCGCCAGGCTGGACTGGATCTGCTGGCGGTGCATGAGGCCGGCAGCGGCTCCGAGGGGTTGGAACTGTTGAAGGCCAAGCCCGTCGACCTGATTCTGTCCGATATCAACATGCCCGCGATGGACGGGCTGGAGTTCCTGCGCCAGATTCGCGCGCAGAATCTGGCTCCCGGCGTTCCCGTGGTGATGATCACCACCGAATCGAGTGAAGAGCACGTCAAGCAGGCCATTCAGGCCGGGGCGCAGGGATACATCCGTAAGCCGTTCACGGCCGAGCAGGTGAAGGAGCGGGTGGCGCCGCTGGTGGTTGCGGTATAGAGGGGGCGCAGTGCTTTCGCACAGTGTGCGCGCGGCCGGCGTGCGCGGCGAAGGGCGGCACAAACTAGGTCCGCGCAAAAGAGGGTAGCACGAACGAATGCGGCTCCAGCGTGGGCCGCGTAAACGAGGAGAGTGAGATGGCGGGATCGTTGCGCGGATCCAAACATCTGCTCTCCAATCCGCGAAATCTGGATGCGAGTGTAGAAGAGGTCTTCCGGCTGATGCTAGGTATCAAGTGCGAGCGCGACGCCAGGCCGGCTGCTGTGGAGCACGAGTCGGTGATCGCGATGGTGGGATTTGGCGGCCTGCTGAGCGGCGCCTGCGTCTTCCGGTCGGGGGCCCGGGCGGCGTTGAAGATCGCCGCGCAGATGACGGGCATGGAGTTCTGCGGGATCGACGAGACAGTAAAGGACGGCATTGGCGAAATCTGCAACATGCTGGCAGGGTCGTGGAGGGGAAAAGTTCCGGGACTGGCGGCTAACTGCAGCCTGTCGATTCCGGCGGTCATCACGGGCCGGGATTTCACAGTGTGTGTGGTGGTTCCCGAGTTTCACGTGCGCCACGTCTATCGCTTCGGCGACGAGGCCTTCGAGATCAGCATTGTCTGCGACGGGCTGCAGTAGGTCCGCGGGTTGAAAGCCGACGAATGGAAAGCGAGCGCGTTGAAGGTGGGAGCAATGCGGGAGCGTTGAGAATCGGCAGGTTGCAATCGGATGGGCGAAAAGGGGTTCTTGGCAGCCGCCGGTCTGCGCGCGCAGCGTGGGTGGCCGCGCCGGTATTTGATTCCTCCCACTCATGATCTCCTTCTAATCTCTCTTCCCCTCCTTCGGTCCCTTTTCTGCAGGGGGGTCTCCGGTGCAACCGGAGGTACCTCCCGATGGACAGCGGTTACTATGCGGCGATGACCGGGCTGGTGGCGCGCACGCAGGCCCTGGACACGGCGGCTACCAATCTGGCCAATGCGCAAACGCCGGGCTACCGCGCCGAGCGGGAGTTCTTTCGTTCCGTGCTGTTGGGCCCAGACGCGCTGGACTCGCAACTGGGCGAAACGGTAAACAACTACGGGCTTCTGGGCGGCGACCGACTGAGCATGGCGCAGGGTGCCCTCGAGCCGACCGGCAACCCGCTCGATCTGGCGATTGAGGGCTTGGGGTTCTTCATGGTGCTTTCGGCGAACGGCGTGCGCTACACGCGCGACGGCAGCTTCCACCGCGCCCAGAGCGGGCAACTGGTGACCCAGGCGGACGAGCCGGTGCTTACCGCTTCTGGCCAGCCGATAGTGATTCCACCGGGCGAAGTGACGGTGGGCGCCGACGGAACGGTTTCAGTGGCAGGCGGCGCGGTCGCAGCTGTCGGAGTGGTCACCTTTCCCGCGGGAACCGAGCTCACGCCCGAGGGCGCCAATCGCTATGTTGCGCCGCAGCGTGTGACGGCTGTGCCGGACAAGGACGCCGCGGTGCACCAAGGCGCTCTCGAGGCTGCTAATCAGGATGTGGTCGAGGGATCGCTGAATTTGATCGTCATGCAGCGCCAGGCGGAGATGATGCAGCGGGCGCTGACTGTCTTCCACACCGAGTTCAACAAGTTCGCTACCGAGGATTTGCCCAAAGTATAGGCAGTCCTTCGGTCCGAGACGGGGGGAAAATGATCCGAGCTTTATATACCGCAGCCAGCGGGATGAGCGCACAGCAACTGAATCTGGACACCATCGCCAACAATCTGGCCAACTCGTCGACCACGGGCTTTCGGCAGTTGCGCCTTCAGTTCCAGGACATGGTGTATCAGAACCTGGTGACGCCGGGCGCAGCGCAGAGCCAGAACACGGTTTCGGCCGGGTTGCAGATCGGCTTGGGGACCAAGCCGGCGGCGACCGAAGTGATCAATACGCAGGGCGAGCTGAACGAGACCGACAACCCTTTGGATGTGGCCATCCAGGGGGCCGGATTTTTTCAGGTGCAGCGGCCTGACGGCACCATTGCCTACACACGCGCCGGGCAGTTCCACCTGAACAACCAGGGAACCGTCGTGACCACCGACGGCGATCCGCTGATTCCCACGATTACCATTCCGTCGAACGCCACGGCGGTGACCATCACCGAGTACGGGGTGGTGAACGCGACTCTGGCCGGGCAACAGAATCCTTCGCAGCTGGGGCAGATTCAACTGGCCACGTTTTCCAACCCCGGCGGCCTGGAGAGCATGGGCAACAACCTGCTCCAAGCCACGCTCAGCTCCGGCGATCCGGTACTGGGAAACCCCGGCGGAACGGAGGGTTTGGGAACCCTGCAGCAAGGGTACCTGGAAAACTCGAATGTGGATGTGGTGACCGAATTTGTGCAGATGGTGCTGGCGCAGCGAGCCTACGAATCGAATTCCAAGGTCATCAAGGCCGCAGATGATATGTATTCCCAAGTCAACAACATGACGCATTGATATGAAGGTTCTTGATGAGGAATTGCTGGCAGGAGTCATTCGAGAGCGGACGCGCGCGGAAGGCAGCGCTGGTGGCGCGGGTTCTCCTCGCGGCGCTGGCAGTCGCATTGGCGGCGTCGGCGGGGGCCCAGACAGCGGGCAACAGCCGGCCTCCGGGGCACGATCTGCTGGCAAAGGCAGAGCCTACGCCATCCACGGCCCAGCCCCCCGATGACGAGATATACCGTGAGATTGACGATGCGAATACCGGAGACCGCTGGCTGCTGAGTCGGGATGGGGCAAATCCCGCAGGCCCGGGACGGATGGTGCAGATCGAGAGTCCGGCATCGAGTTTGAAGGGTGGGACCAGCCGCGATCCTGCGCAACCGGCCGCTGCGGCAGGGCACGCGGCGCGGCTGCAGCCCGTAATTCACGCCGGAGACGCGTTGCTTGTGGAGGAGCATACGGCGGTGGCGGATGCGTGGTTGGAGGCGTTGGCGCTGGCGAATGCGGTGGTGGGGGCGGAGTTCAAGGCGCGACTGAGGATCGGCGGCAAAGTGGTGCGCGTGGTCGCGGTCGCGAAGGGGCGGGCGATCCTAGCGCCGGAGAGTGAGACACAGCCATGAAGGCGAGCGGGGCAGCGGCGATTCTGGTGTGTGCGCTGTTGACATGGCCGACTGGGGCGATTGCCAAGAAACACGCCGCAGCGCCGGAAGCCGCCAAGGCGACTCCGCCCGAGGAGGCACTGCGCAATTACATTTCACGGGTGCGCGCCCAGCAGGCGGCCGAAGTGCGGACGCCGGGCTCGATCTGGAGTCCCGAGGGCCAGATGGTGCGCCTGGGCACCGACGTGAAGGCCTTCCGGATTCACGACGTGGTCATGATCGTGGTCGGCGAAAGTCTGACCGCCTCGACCGACGGCCAGGTCAAAAACTCCCGCGCCTCGAACGCCAACTCCGGGCTGACATCGTTGTTTGGCGCGCTCAAATCCTCGAACGCCTTGCAGAATCTGGTCGGAGCGACCGCCTCCTCGGGGCTGACGGCGCAGGGGCAGAGCACGACGGACTCCAGCCTGGCGACGACCTTTGGCGCCGAGGTGGTGGATGTGCTGCCCAACGGGATGCTGGTGGTGCAAGCGACGCGGCAGTTGACCTTCTCCCAGCAGACGCAACTGATCACCCTGCGCGGCCTGGTGCGCCCGGAGGATGTGAGCAATCAGAACCAGGTGCTATCGACGGCCATGACCGACCTGGAGCTGGAGGTGACCGGCAAGGGCATCGTCAACGACTCGACCTACCGGCAGAACCCGCTGGTGCGGTTCCTGGAAAAGATGCTGGTGTTTTAACAGGTGTCAGGTGTCAGGAATCAGGGTTCAGATATGACGATGCGCGTTGCCAATGCGGATCAAGGGAAGCAAAGTCAGTGCGAGGGGTGCAGGCAGTGTCGGGCGTTCTGGTGGTGGCTGGCAGTGGTTGCGGCGTGGCTCCTGGCCATGGCGCTGGCTCAACCCGAAGAGGCAGGACGCAGATCGCGCATCAAGGATGTGGCCACCATCGAGGGAATTCGCGACAACCAGCTGGTGGGCTACGGGCTGGTGGTGGGACTGCGCGGCACCGGAGACAGCTCGCAGACGGTGTTTCCCGCGCAGACGCTGGTCTCGGCTTTAGAGCGGATGGGCATCACGGTGCCGCAGACGGGATCGAACAGCGCCAGCAACATGCAGGTGAAGAACATGGCGGCAGTGTTTGTAGTGGCTACGCTGCCGCCGTTCAGCCGCCCGGGCTACAAGGTGGACGTGACCGTCTCGTCGGCCGGCGATGCGCGCTCGATCGAGGGCGGCATCTTGCTGATGACGCCGCTCTACGGCCCCGACGGACAGATCTATGCCCAGGCGCAGGGAGCGCTGGTGCTGGGCGGGTACATCGCCTCCTCGGGAGGCAGCGCCAAACAGGTGAATCATCCCACCACGGCGCGCATTCCGGGAGGCGCGCTGGTGGAGCGGGCGGTGCCTTTCGACCTGAAGCTGATGCGCACGGTGAGCGTTGTTCTGAATGACGCCGATTTTCACACCGCGGAACAGATGGCGGCGGCAATCAACCAGGCGCTCGGCGGGGCGCGGGCGCACGCCGTGGACAGCCGGCGGGTGGAGATCGCGGTGTTGCCGGACGAGGACATACCGGCGCTGCTCGACAAGGTAGAGGAACTCGAGATTGTGGTGTACCCGCGAGCGCGCGTGGTGGTGAATGAGCGCACGGGAACGGTGGTGATCGGCGGCACGGTGCGCCTGCAGCCGGTATCGATTCTGCATGGCGGATTGAGCGTGAACGTGATCGCCAGGATTGGAGTCTCGCAGCCGAATGCGCTCTCCGCAGGGACGACGCAGGTGGTGGAGCAGACCACGTTGCAGGCCCAGGACAAGCCGGTGAACCGGATCGACCTGAAGGAAGGGGCCACGGTGGAGGATCTGGTACAGGAATTGCAGCGCACCGGGGCGGGAGCGCGGGACGTGATCTCGATTCTGCAGGCGATGAAGGCGGCCGGCGCGTTGGAGGCCGATTTGGAAGTGCTGTGAAGACAGGGACTAAGGGAGTGGGGACTGAGGAACCGGGGGAGATACAAGATGGAAGTCAGACTGATCGGTGCGGAGGGGATCGCGGGGCAGACTGCAAGCGGGGGCTCGCCGCGGCTGGTGCGGGCGGCGCACGAGTTTGAAGGGCAGATGATGAAAGATCTGTTGACGCCGATGACCGGCGGCGACGCGCTCACAGGCGACGAGGACGACGATTCGGATTCGGGTGCGGGCTCACAGGGAGTGCTGGGCGAATTTGCGTCGGAAGCACTGGGGCGGGCGCTGAGCGAGCGGGGCGGATTCGGGATTGCCGACCGGATCGTGAGAGAACTCTCCCGATCCGGTAACCAGGACGGAAACCGGAAAGTAACCACAAATCTGCACGGGAATACCGTGATGAGAGCTCCTGAATGACTAGAGTGATTAGCGAATAGGCCGATAGACCCATCAAGGAGCAACGCATATGGATATTCGCAATAGCCTGGACGGATTGAGGTCGCTGCTGGGAGTGGATCCAGCAGTTCCCTCCACCCCCCAGGGCAAGAGCAGCGCAGTAGCGGCCGGGGGCGGTTTTGACACAGATCGGGCGACGCTGAGCAATGCGGCAAGCGAAGTTTCGCAGGCGGTCACGGGCGAGGGTGTGCGCTCGGAAAAGGTTGCGGCCGTCCAGTCGGCGCTGGCTGCGGGAACGTACAGCGTGCCTGCGTCGGCAGTGGCCTCGAAGGTAGTGGACGCGATGCTGCTGGCCGGCCAGTGACCCTGGGGCAGGCCTTGCTGGGCCGGATTCGCGCACTGAGCGAACAGACGGAGCGATCGCAACGGGCAGCGGCGCGAGACGGCAGACGAGCGGAACGGGTGAGCGGACCCGACGGGCGGGCAGGTGAGAAGGGAAGGCGAGCGGTGCAGGAGCTTGAGGCGCGCCAGGCGAATCCGGAGCTGAAGGAGCTGGTGGTCGAGGCATCGCGTGTGCTGGCGCGGCTGGACGCAGCTCGGCTGGAGGAGCTGGCGCTCTGCTGCGAAGCGCTGAACCGGGCTCTGGAGCCAATGACCAAGGAGGAGAAAAGAGAGATGGCGCGGCAGGCGAAGGAAGCCGCAGCCGACATGGCGGTGTTTGCCCGGGTGCTGGATGCGACGCGAGCCAATCGGAACGTGATGAACCGGCTGCGGGAGCTGCATACGAAACGACTCGAGTACGGCGAGCGGCAAGCACGATGCGGCGCGGGAGCGGGGTCCCCATCGACGGGTCCTGGTCGATGGGGTAAGAGTGCGGAGGCTGAGCATGGGGACCATTAACTCCGCGCTGAGCCTGACGACCGGCACTCTGGACGCCGATCAAGCGGCTCTGAGCGTGGTGGCCAACAATGTGGCCAACGCCAATACGACAGGTTATACGGAGGAGACGCCCAACTTTCAGGAAAATTCACCTATCGAGATCGGTGGGATCTCGATGGGCGACGGAGTCACCGAAACCGGGGCGACGTCGCAGCGCGACCGGGTGCTGGAAGAGCGGCTGGATCAGCAGCAGCAACTGGCGTCGGCATCGAGCACAAGGCTGACCGCGCTGAACAACATTCAGGCGCTGTTTACGCCGGATTCGGGCTCGTCCGACGCGACGGCCGGAGATATTGGCAGTGACATCACAAGCTTCTTCGACTCGTTTGCGTCGCTAGAGAGCAATCCAACGGACAACGCGCTGCGCGAGCAGGTGCTTTCGTCGGCATCGACGCTGGCCGCGGACATTTCGAGCGCAGCGAGCAGCCTGAATGCGCAGAGCGCGGCATTGGACCAGGAGGCATCGGGTGTGGTGAGCCAGGTGAACTCGCTGACGAGTGCGATCGCGCAACTGAACCTGGAAATTCAGTCCACTTCGCCGGACGCCGATGCGGGAACGCTGGAGGATCAGCGGCAACAGGACCTGAGCCAGCTTTCACAACTGATCGGGGTCAACCAGGTGACGACGGAAAACAACGGCCTCTCGATCACGACGACTTCGGGGCAGTTGCTGGTTTCCGAAGGGCAGAATTTCCAGTTGACCACGGGAACGGTGAACGGAGTCACCGACTTTTTTCTGGGCGGAAGCGATATCACTTCGCAATTGGCGACCGGCGGCGGACAACTGGGAGGGTATTTGACGGCGCGGAATGTGGACATTCGCGGCGCGCTTGGTTCGCTCGATCAACTGGCCTACAGCATCTCGAACGAGGTGAACGCACAGAACAATGCGGGCACGGATTTGGACGGCGTAACAGGAACGGTGGCCGATCCGCTCAACATCTTCAACCAGCCGGCGCAGGCTCAAGGGTGCGCTGCGGCGATGAGCGTGGCGATGACCGATCCCAGCCAGATCGCGGCGGCGGGCGCGGGGAACGGAACTGGAGACAACTCGAATGCCGTGGCCATGGCGAATCTGGCCGGCCAGGCGATTGTGAACGGGCAGACGCCGATCAACTACTATTCCGCCTTTGTTTCCACGCTGGGTTCGACGGTATCAGAGGTGGAGATGGAAAATACGGCGCAGAATGCGTCGGTGACGCAGTTGCAGACGCAGAGCGATGCGCTCTCGAGCGTGAACCTGAACGATGAAGCTGCGGCGATGTCGACGCTGGAGTCGAGCTATCAGGCGGCTTCGCAGGTCTTCACGCTGTTGAACACGATTATGGCGTCGGCGCTGAACCTGGGCGAGGAGACGGCGGTAACGTAAGGCGCGAGAGGCGGCTGAGGTGAGATGGACAAGCATGCGACGTGAGGAGCCACTCGTGCCGGTTGAGGATACGGATGAGAGTTGATCCTTCGTACATTTCGAATCTGGTGGGTTCGCTGGATCAGGCGCAGGCCAACGAGCAACAGTTGAGCGCGGAACTTTCGAGCGGCGTAAGCATTACGTCACTGAGCCAGAATCCGGTGGGCTCGGGAGAGAATGTGCTGCTGCTCAACCAGATTCAACAGGACGATTCGTTCACCGAGAGCTCCAGCCTGGTGACGGGGCAGTTGCAGGTGGCGGATTCGGCGCTGGGCAGCGTGGTGAGCGAGCTGACGCAGGCGATTTCGCTGGCTACGAGCGCCAACAACGGAACCATGAACGCGAGCGATGTCGAATCGATAGGGAATCAAATTTCCGGAATTCTCGACGAGGTGCAGTCGCTGGCCAACACGAGCTATCAAGGGCAATACATTTTTGCGGGCGCGCAGACAGGCGCGGCGCCGTTTTCCACGTCGACGGGCACTTCGCCGGCGGTAACGAGCTACATCGGCGACGAGAGCGTGAATTTTCTCGAGCTGCCGAATGGACAGAGGATTCAGTTGAATGTGCCCGGCGACCAGATTTTTCTGGGCAGCGGGACGAGCAGCGTTTTCGGCGCGCTGAATGCACTGGTGGCTGATTATTCGAGCGGCACGGTGAACACGCAAAAGGCAGTCAGCGACACGGAAGCGCTGAGCACGGCGCTGAATTACGTTTCGCAGCAGCGGGTCACGATCGACAACACGATGACCCAGCTCGATGCGGCGTCGAACGCCGTGACCAACGAGAAGACGCAATTGACCACGGTGCAAACCGATCTGATGCAGGCGGACATTCCCACGGTTTCCACGCAGCTTTCGCTCGCAGAGACGCAGCAGACAGCGCTCGAGGATGTGATCGCGCAACTTGAATCGACGTCGAACAATTTGTTCAACAAGCTGCCGGCGGGCTGATCGCGAGTTGGGGCGGGTTCACTTCTTTTCGGGGCTGCCGGCCACTTTCTTGCGGAACTGTTCCGCTGCTCCAGTTGGGCCCTTACAGATGGCCCATGCTAATCTTGCGGCGCTCGTTCCCTGCAAGCGCCGGAGCATTAGAGCGGTACCACAATACTTGTAGCCGTCTCCGGCGGTGGCACAAGGTGGGTTTTTCTTGAGGAAAAACCCACTTAGCTATTGTTACTTCGGCATACAGCAATTGTGGAACCGCTGTAGCCATCCGAGGGACCGATCACCGTCCCGCTTGTTCCTATGCCCCATGCCCTGGCCTCATGGATTACCCCAGGCTGGCAGGCTCAGGGGCGTCTTTCGCCGATGTTGCGAAAGTTCCTTCCTGCGGAAGATGAGTGGGCACAAAGGCTGCCGACGCCCCATAGAGAAGGAATGCCAGTATTCCCAGAATCGGCGTGCCCCCAATCATCACCAGGTTCTCAAGAACTCCGCCGACGACGGCGCCAAGAAGATTGATGCCCAGTCCCTGGGCCGGTTGTGCGACATCGCGGAAGCTGCGCGAAAAGATAAGGCCCGAGAAGAACACAGGGAGGCCCGCCAGCGTGGCGGCGGCCAGCACCTTCGCTGCGGAAGGAAGGGCGGCAAATAGCGAGTACGGCACGAACACGCTCACGGCCAGAACCAGAAATAACATCGTGTAGGCGAGACCTCGAGAAACAGGCCGAAAGACGATCAAGGTGTTGGCCAACAGGCCCATCGTAAGAAACGCCGTAATTACGACCGCGTTGACGATCCAGGTGGAACCAAACAACAGCGAAAGTTCCGTGACGCCCTTCGTTTCCAGCAGCATGAATCCCGCACCGAGAAAAAACATGTGAAGGCCCTGACGGTTGGCCAGGTGCCTGAGCGGCGCCCTTTTATTGAGGACAACCACAGCGAAGTAAAGAAACAGCGCAAGCACGCTCCAGATGGCGAAAGGGATCGTTCGAGACTCCAGGTACAGAAAGGGCCAGTGGTCAGTGGCAAGCACGGTGTCAGCCTGGCGTAGTCGAAGCTGCTTGCTGATTTCCGGAAAATCCCCAATGACGTTGGATTCTGCCGCCTTGCCCTCGACGAAGACCACGCCGGCGCTGTCGTAGCCTGTGTAGTAAGCGAGCGGCGTCGCGTTAAAGGCGCGTGCGAGGGTTGCGAAGAGCCGGTCACTAACGAATGTTCGTCCCCCGGCGAAGGCGAGAACCAGAGTGCCGTTGTCCTGGAGGAGGCTTCGTGCTTCGCGGAAGCTTTCGAGAGTGTAAACGTAATTATCCAGCCGGATGGAGGAAAAGCTTGTCAGCAGGGTATGAGAGTCGAGATACCCGAAGACAATCAGGTCGTACTTCTGGGTCGACTTCTTGAAGAAAGCGCGGGCGTCGTTCACATAGACACTTACGCGGGGCGAATCGTAGGGGCGCTCCGGGTGGAACCTCCGGCCAAGCCTAAGAATGAACGGATCGATTTCGACCGCGTCCACATGTTCCGCTCCGTGCCGAAGAGCCGCGGCGACATCGTTACCAGTGCCCGCGCCAACCACAAGCACCCGTCCTGGATGCGGAACCAACCGGTAGGGAAGCTCGTAAGTCGGCAGCCCGGACCGGTTCGGCTCAACGTCGGGAAAGCGCGACGTGAATTCAGACGAGAGATTCAGCATCTTCTGGTGATAATCGTGGTTGACGTCGACCCAATAAGCTGCCGGGCGAGGCCAGCCTTGCGGGGGAGGAACCTCACTTACGGTAATCCGATAATAGGGCGACCAGTACGTGTTCGCCTGAGGGATCGCCATGGCGCAGACAATTAATGCAAATACGACAAGGGCCCAGCGCTGACGGAGGAAGAAAGGGACAAGAGCCAGGAACCCCAGCAAGGCCCAAATAAACGGCGGCGAGCCCAGGAATGAAAGCACCGTGAAAACAACGATGCCGGCGAGACTACCGGCCAGGTTCATCCCATATCCTCGAAGAGATGAAAACTGCTTGAGATGTTCGCCAACCAAGCCGCCGAGGACAACGAAAAATGCGACAACAAGGTACATGATGCCCGGAACCGCTACGAGGTACCGGACGAGCATCATCAAGAACCAAAGCGAGAGCCAGATACCATTGGCGCCCTGAGGCGGAGTGGCTTGGGTCCCAAACAAAAGATAGTCAGATGCGGGAACTTCCAAGTGTGTCAGCTTAAGAACAGACGCGAATGTTATGAGCAACAATAGGGCCGCAGCGATCAAGGGAAAAAACCGTTTCAAGGCTCTCGGAGGCTTCTCCAGGACCATTCCTAACCCAATTCCGAAGAAACTGGCTATCAGCGCCAAATTCTTGAGATAAGCGAATATCCGGATTTCGGTGGAGAGGTAGCGAATGACAACGAGCTCAAAATAAAGCGCTACAAAGCTGGCTAGAAAGAGCGGCAAGAAACCTCGATCCAACCATTTAAAGCGATCACTGCCGGCCTGACTGGCGGACATGTCTCCATTTGTTACAGCCTGGGCACGACTCACGGTCAATCTCCTTTACACGCTGATAGGGCTGTCCATCAAACTACGAATTTCTTCGATGGCGAGTAGGAATGCGAAGAACCCGACGGCTCAAGACCGGGCTTAGTTTAACACTGGAGCGACAGGCAGACACTCCGGCTCAGAGTCGGGCCTGTTGCCTGTTTCGATTGCGGGAGGTTGGCCGTCGATCCGGAGGTGGAAGTGAGTTGGCACACCCCATTTCTTGTCTGCCGGTCACCCGGTATTCATTGCTGGTAAAGGTTCGTAGAATTGGCTCAGCTCTCTTGCCGGCCTGCGGGCGGTTGCGTCGGCTTTCGATCGTTGCGCGCTTGCGTTCCACCGAAGCCAGCAGCGAATTCTGGGGTAAATTCGTAAAAGGCAAACCTCAGGGCCTAATGGCCCCATTCCTTTCGTTCCGCTGACGGCACATGGCCCGGCCCAGAGGACACCCGCGCCCCGGCCGTGCCCTTTCACGACAGCTGATGCTGTCGGCCCTTGAGGGCTGTTCACTGCGCCTGGCGCATACAGTTGCTATGCTCGTGAAGAGAGGATCTTGCTTGCTGGCGGCGTTGCGATTTCTGTGGAATGCCACGCGAGGGCACCGGCTGGCTCCGTGGCGGAGCGAGTATCTGCGCTGGCGCGTGGAGACGTACTCCGGCCAGTGGGCTGAGAATCTGACGGCAAAAAGGGTGTTTGCTTTCGTCTGGGCTACGCGCTGGGAGCTGTTGCGGTTCCTTGCGTGGACGGGGCAGATGGACCGCGAGGCGCGGAAAAGGGTGTAAGGGCAGGGATCAGGTGTCAGGGATCAGGAAAACAGGGAACGAGAGAATAAGGAAACAGGGATCGATTTCCCGCTCTTCGGGTAATTCTCAAATATGAGATTCAGTCTTTCGCGCCTTTTTTCAGGCGCTGCTTTCTTTTTCTTTCTTGCCGTACCGGGCGCACGCTCGACTGGCGCACAGCAGTTGCCGCCGATTGAGCCTCCCAAGCCCATGCCCAGTGCACCGGCCGAGACGCCGAACCTGCGCGTGACCACCACGGAGGTGCTGGTGCCGACGCTGGTGGAAAAGCGCGGCGGAGGCATTCTGTACGGCCTGAAGCCGACGGATTTTGTGCTCGAAGACAACGGCGTGCAGCAGAAGATCCGGGTGCAGCCGGAGATGGACACCGCGCCGGTGGCGCTGGTGGTGGCCGTGGAGCTGGGCGGGGTGAGCATGCTGGAGTTTGACAAGCTGGCCAGACTGGGGCCGCTGCTCGATGTGTTTCTTTCGGACCCGCGCAGCCAGGTGGCGCTGGTGGGATTCGATTCCGTGCCGCACTTGATCCAGGACTACACGCACGCCGGCGACCAAGTGAACGCTGAGTTGCAGCAACTGCAGCCGGGCGACGGCGGCGCGGCGATTCTGGACACCGTGAATTACGCGGTGACTCTGCTGGAGACCGAGCCTAAGGAGTTTCGCCGCGTTCTGCTGCTGATCAGCGAGGAGCGCGACCACGGCAGCAAACACACTAAGCCGGTGCAGTTGATTCGCGAGATCGGCGCTTCGGATGTACTGGTGTTGAGCGTATCGTTTTCGCCGGCGCTGGCGGAGCTGGGACACGACGTGAAGGACTCCGGCGAGGATCGGACGATGAACATGGTTTCGGCGCTGGCGATGATTGTGGAGGCTTTCAAGAAGAATGTGGCCAAGGAAGTGGCGCAGATGAGCGGCGGCGAGTACACAACCTTTGTGGGCGACAAGCGGTTCGAGGCGCGGGTGATGACCGCGGCGAGGGACGCGCGCAACCGCTATCTGATTACCTTCAGCCCGTCAGACCCGACGCCTGGACTGCACACCATCCGCGTGCGGACAGCCGAGGATTACGGAGCGCGGATTGTGGCGCGGGCGAATTATTGGCTGGAGGCGAAGTAACCGGGACCAGGATTCAGGTTTCAGGGGTTAGAATCGAGGCCCGGGGCGCCCCGCGAGCACCTAAGCCGGTTTCGTAACCAGACTGCGCGCCTTCAAGGCCAGCATCAGGCGAGAAACACCGCCGAAGAGGATGCTGATCCCCACGAGCGTGCCGATCACCCATTCGGTGTTCGATGGCCAGGTCAGCCAAATCATCACGGCAAGGATGATGGTCACAATGCCATCGAAAAGGAGCCAGCCTGAGCCGGGCAGTCCGCGTAAGCGGAACGACAGGACGAATTCCAGGACCGCTTCGGCAAACAAGTAAGCGGCCAGCAAGAGCGTGAGCGACGCAAGACCTGCGATGGGGCGAACCACTAAGAAGATTCCCAGGGCAATATAAAGAAGGCCAAGGATCAGCTCCCACACAAGTCCGCCTGCTGAGCGCGTATGCCAGGCAAATACCAGGTGGGCTACGCCGCCCAGGATCAAAAGCCATGCGACCACAACGACCACCGCGATACCGGCGGCCGGGGGAACGACGATAGCGAGCATGCCCGCCAGGATCATAACGATGCTCAGGCCGATCGTCCAACCGATCGACTTTCTCACGATTCCAATTACCGACGAATCACTCATGTCCTCTTCTCCTTTCTCTGCTTCGGCAAAGGCCGATGCTTGGAACTTCGCGGTTTCCAGCGTTTCTGAGCCCGCACCCGGCTGCTGGGGAATTGCTTGACAAAGGACTTCGTGCCTGGCTAGAGCGGTTCCACAATACTTGTAGCCGTTTCCGGCGGTGGCACAAGGTGGGTTTTTCTTGAGGAAAAACCCACTTAGCTGTTGTTACTTCGGCATACAGCAATTGTGGAACCGCTGTAATCGTTGCGCGCCGCCTCAAGCCGAACCCCTGGGGGCGGATTTGCCCCGGAATTCCGTATGGTTTTCCAGGGCAGCAGTCAATATTACACTCCGCGTGTTCACAATGGTAACTCTTTTAGTTTTTCGCTCAGGCCGCCCCGATCCAGCGCTGTGCAGGTTTCAAGAACGCCGCCTGTCGGGTTGGTATGAGGGAGCCGGCGCGCGGTTCGGCTGCTCCAGACAACCCGCCGGCTGGCATTTTCAGGGACGGTTCCTGCCGGCGCCGGTTTTCCTCGCAGGGCGCGTTCATGGTAATCTCACAATAGACACTTTGAGAGTGGACACGAGAGAAAATGAGGAGTCATTGACGCCGTGCTGGCGACTCAAAAGAAGACAGACCTAATCAAACGCTTTCGCACGCACGAGACGGACACCGGGTCACCGGAAGTCCAGATTGCGATTCTGAGCGAGCGGATCAGCGACCTGACCGAGCACTTCAAGACCCACAAGAAGGATCATGCTTCGCGGCGTGGGCTGTTGATGCTGGTGAGCAAGCGCCGCCGCCTGCTGGATTACCTGAAGACGCACGATACGGATCGCTACCGCGACGTGATCGGCAAACTCGGTATCCGGAAGTAATCAGAAAGCCGACGTTGAATCGGAAGCATCCAGACCGGACACTGGTCACGGTCCCCATCGGAAATGGAATACCGGACCAAGGCGCGGCCGGCGGCGCGAGAGAGCCGCTGAGGGCTGCGCAGGGGTGTCGGCACGCGCCGAGGAGAATCGCCCAGGAACTTCCCCCAGGGGCTAAAGCCCGTTCGCATTTTGAGATCTCTGCGGCTCGACTCAAGTCGCGCCCTTTCAACGCGACGAATATTTTCGCGTCAGCGAGGTTTGCCTCGGGGGCTAAAGTCCACATCGATTTGTGGGAAAGTGCTGTACGGGCTGAAGCCCGTACCCTTCAGCCTTCCGATGCGCTCTCGGCGCGCGTTCACTCCACAAGTTTCCCAAGTAAACAATACGAAACGAGGACATTATGTCTATGAAACAGGAAGTTGCCGTCGAGCTTGCCGGCGGCAAGCGGCTGGTTTTTGAGACCGGACGCATGGCCAAGCAAGCCTCTGGCGCCGCATTGGTGACCTCGGGCGAGACCGTGGTTCTGGCAACTGCTGTGGCTTCTCCCGATGCCAGGGAGGGGATCGATTTTTTCCCGCTCACGGTGGATTACCGTGAGTACACGTATGCAGGCGGGCGCATTCCCGGCGGATTCATCAAGCGTGAAGGGCGGCCCAGCGAGAAAGAGATCCTGACGGCGCGGCAGATCGACCGGCCCATCCGGCCGCTGTTTCCCGACGGATTCCGCAACGAGACGCAGTTGATCGCGCTGGTTTTTTCGGCGGACAAGGAGAACGATCCTGACGTGATTGGGATCAACGCCGCAGCAGCGGCGATAGCGCTGTCAGATATTCCGTTTGGCGCGACGCTTGGCGCCGCGCGCGTGGGACGCGTGAACGGCGAATTTGTGGTGAATCCCACGTACTCAGAGCGCGCCGCGACCACGGTGAACATCATGGTGGTCGGGCACAAAGACGGCATTGTGATGATCGAGTCGGGCGCGAAGGAAGAGAGCGAAGAGGTTGTACTCGGTGCGATTGAATTCGCACATGAAGAGATCAAAAAGATTGTGGCGGCGATCGAGGAGCTGGTGGTCAAGGCCGGCAAGCCGAAGCGGGCGTTTGTGGCGCCGGAGTTCGACGAAGCGTACTACAACGATCTGAACGTGAAGATCGGCGAGCGGTTGAAGGATGCGCTGGACACCAAGACGCACGGCAAGACCGAGAGCTATGCACTGATCGACGAAATTAAGAAGGAACTAGCCGCAGCGCTCGATCCGGAAGACGCGGAAGGGAAAAAGAAGCTCGGGCACTATTACGAAATCCTGCGCGAGCGGCTCTTCCGCGAGCAGGTAACGAAGGAACGCATCCGGCCCGACCGGCGCGCATTCGACGAGATTCGCCCCATCAGCATCGAGACGGGCGTGCTGCCGCGTACGCACGGATCGGCGCTGTTCACGCGCGGCGAGACGCAGGCGCTGGTAACGGCGACGCTGGGCACGATGGACGATAGCCAGCGGCTGGAGTCGTACGAGGGCGAGCAGCGGAAGAGCTTCATGCTGCACTACAACTTTCCGCCGTTCAGCGTGGGCGAGACAGGCCGCATGACGGGCGTGGGGCGGCGCGAAGTGGGTCACGGAGCATTAGCGGAGCGCGCAATCAGCGTGGTTCTGCCGAGCGCCGAGGAGTCGCCGTACTCCATTCGTATCGTCTCGGACATTCTCGAATCCAACGGCTCTTCGTCGATGGCCTCGGTGTGCGGAGCCAGCTTGGCCTTATTCGACGCGGGCATCCCTCTCAAGGGCGCTGTGGCCGGTGTGGCGATGGGACTGGTGAAGGAGGGCGACGACTACGCCATCCTGACCGACATTGCCGGCACGGAGGATCACTACGGCGACATGGACTTCAAGGTGGCCGGAACGCGCAAGGGCATTACGGCGCTGCAGATGGACATCAAGATCGGGGGCCTGACCCACGAGATTCTGCAGCAGGCGATGGAGCAGGCCCGCCGTGGGCGGCTTTTCCTTTTGGATAAGATGGACGCCGAGCTAAGCGGGCCGCGCGTGGAGCGCTCGAAGTACGCGCCGCGCATCGAGACGGTGCAGATTCCGACGGATAAGATTCGCGACCTGATCGGCAAGGGCGGAGCCACGATTCGCGGCATTGTGGAGCAAACCGGGGCGAAGATCGATGTGGACGATTCGGGCAAGGTGAGCGTGGCCTCGAGCGATGCCGAGGGCCTGAAGAAGGCTCTGGCTATCATCAGCAACCTCACCGCGGTTCCCGAGGTGGGCAAGACGTACCTCGGCAAGGTGGTGCGTGTAGCAGAGTTCGGCGCGTTTGTGGAACTCTTCCCCGGCACGGACGGGTTGCTGCATATCTCGGAGATCGCGGAACATCGCGTGAAGGAGGTCAAGGACGAGCTGCGCGAGGGCGATCAGGTGATGGTGAAGGTGCTGGCCATCGAGGGCAACCGCATCAAGCTGAGCCGCAAGGCGCTCATCAGGGAGCAGAAGGCGAAGCTGGCGCAATCAACTGCGGTGGAGACAGAAGCTCAAGAAGCGCCGACCTTCACGGCTCCCGCGAGCTTTGCAGCTCCGACGGCACCGGCCCCAAGGGGCGCCGCTCCGCGCCATGAATTCGACGAGCGCCAGCCGAGCTCGAATCAGAGCACCATTCTCATTGAGGGCGGCGAGGACTTCGAGGAGGGAGCAAGCGGCGGTTTCGACGAGGAGAGCGAGCCGAATTTCAACCGCGTGGAGGGCGCGCCGGTTCGTAGCGGCCAACAATTCGGCGGAGGAGGGCGGCCTGCAGGCAGCAGCAACCGGCGCCGGCGGCGCCGCCGTCCCGGTGGGCGCGGCCCGGGCGGTGGGCAAGGATAAAAAGACTATGTGCTTGAACGAGCAAGACCCGGACGATTGGTTCGGGTCTTCGCGTCTGTGGAGTCTGTTCTCAACGATGGCTATTTCGGCGGATGAGGGGGCTTCTGAGGTCTGCTCATTCCGCGCCTTGCAAGCCAGGATGCGTCTTCAACACCGGATACGATTTCCGCGGGCGCGGTTGGTGCGGGTGGTTCGCGCCGTTGCCTTTGGACGCATTTTTGCCGGCGTACATGCGGAGATCGGCTGCGATACAGAGGGATTCCGCATCCGATGCGTCGTCGGGAAAGACCGCGATGCCCACGCTGGCGCCGACGCACACAGCGTGTCCTTCGAAATAGAACGGCTCTGCGAGGAGTTGGATCAGGGATTGTCCCACGCGTAAAGCGTCAGCGCGGCTCATGGGCTCCTCGAGAATCACAGAGAATTCATCGCCTCCGGTTCGCGCCACGGTGTCGGAGCGCCGCACCCGCCCTGTGAATTGATTGCTCACGTGGCGCAGTAACTCGTCGCCTGCGTGATGGCCCACAGTATCGTTGAGCTGCTTGAAGTTATCCAGGTCGACGAGGAGGAGGGCGGCTTGCGACCCGGTGCGCCGGGCGCGCTCGACGGCGCTGGCCAGGCGATCCTGAAAGAGGCGCCGGTTGGGCAGGCCAGTCAATTCGTCATGCAGAGCCAGATATTTATTGTGTTCGAGTTGGTCTTCAAGAAGCAGCAAGATCATGCCCACGGCGACGACGTATTTGGGCAGATTCCAGACCTCGTTTTCGAGATGGTAATTGGGGAAAAAGGCAGCCATGCATGGTTCCACGACGAAGACGGCAGCCCAGGCAATAAACCCGGCGATGGTAATGAAGGCTCCCGCCGTAGCACGCCGGTAGGCAAACCAAAAATGGATGCTGCAGCCGAAGTAAATCGTGAAGAATAATGCATTGAAGGCGAGCCCTGCGCCGTTGCCTGGGCGATGTTGGAACGTCAATAGAAAGATCGAAAGGCCCACGTTGAGGGTGATAACTGCCGAGCGCAAAGGATGAATAAACTGGGGCAGGAAAAAGAGCGAGATGACGAGCGGCGAGGCTCCGATCAACACCGCTGCCGGCGCCATCGCCCAAGACGCAACTGGGTTTATAACTAGAAGCCCGAGGTAGAGCGTATAGGTTGCCAATAGCGCGGCAACCATCCAGCGGCTGGAGTGCTCGTTGCGATACGGAACTGCGGCCCACATAAAGAGCACGCCGCCACAAGCAAGAGAGGCAAGGCCGACGAAAGATGCGAGGCCGCCCCAGGGATTGGGGGCGGGCACGAATGTGAAAGCAGCGAAATGGAGCGCGACCATGAGCCAGCCGGTCAGCCAGACGCCGGAAACCGGCGAACGCCCATGTCGTGCGACAGACGCGAAAGCTGAAGTCAATAGTGCGACAGCGATAAAATCGGGGAGTTTGCTCCAGTCCACCAAGGCACTCCAATCACGTGCAGTTCAGCCGCGGCACTCGATATGAACAGAATCGATGATTTTTTGCTAAACCGCGATAACGCTTTTGTTGGATTGCTCGAGCATCGGCGCACACTTTGGTAACTTAACCATCAAAGCCAATTGAAAAAAGAATGGTCGCGGCGCAAGCATGCCAGGGAAGGGCCGCGGCGAATGCACCCATTATAGCAGGATGCGACGGGCAACGGGGCCGCAATTTTTCTGTAAATTTATCCGGCCGCCGCACGAAACTGCTGACTGTGTTCCAAACCTCCTCCAACGCTGCGTTCCGCCGGGGAGAGGCCGTCCCATGCGGAAAAAACCGCAGATCCTGCCGAAGAAGGCGGATGCTTCGTGTGTGCGGATGTGCGAGGCGAAGCATAGTTGCGCCGGCTTCTTCAGTCCCATTTTTCTGTGCCCGCCATCACAGATCAGCGTTCATCTGCCCTCACAAAGACTCCTGATTCAAGCGGGCCCAATTCTGGAATCGCCTCGCCTTCTTTTCTCTCTCTGGCCTTGAGTTCCTCTCCCCCTCGCGGGAAGGTGGAGGCAAGCCTTGCTCACCGCATCTCTCCGGGGCAGCTCGGATGATCGGGCAGCTTGGAAGGACGGGCAGCTCGGCGAGAGGTGCAGCCGAGATCCGATGGAGCCGCGGATGCAGGATAGGGAGTGATGGAAGGGTTCTTATGAGATTACTCATTGCCGAAGACGACAAGGCGCTAGGGCAATTCCTGAGCCGGGGTCTGGAGGCCGATGGACATCGTGTCCGGCTGGCCTACGATGGGGGCGCGGCGGTAGAGGCATTTCGCCAGGAGATGCCCGATCTGACCATTCTCGACCTGAACATGCCGGTGAAAGATGGCGAGCAGGTACTCAAAGAAGTTCGCCTGCTGGATGCCGATCTGCCGGTGCTGGTGCTGACGGCGCGGCAGGAAGTGGACGCGCGGGTGCGCTGCCTGGACCGGGGCGCCGACGACCTGATGACCAAGCCTTTCAGCTTGCACGAACTGCGCGCGCGCTGCCGGGCGCTGCTCAGGCGCAAGCGGGAGGCGCGGCTGCAGTTGCGTGTGGGGGACCTGGAACTGGACCGCTTGGAGCACAGCGCGCGGCGGGGCGGCCGGCCGATCGTGTTGACCAACAAGGAATTCGCTTTACTCGAACATCTGCTGCTGAACCGCGGCGAGTGCGTCTCGCGGGTCGAGTTGCTGGACTCGGTGTGGAAACTGGATCCGGCGCAAACCACGAACATCGTCGATGTTTACGTCAACTATCTTCGCCGCAAGCTCGGGGATCCGCCGCCGGGCCGGCTGATCCGCACGGTGCGCGGGCGGGGCTACATGGCGCCCACGGAAGCCGAACTGGCCCTTGCGGCGCCTATGCCCGGGGCCGTGCCGCCCATCGGAGTTGCGCCCGGTCTTCCGGCGATTGCCGTGCCGACTCCGGTTGGCTGATGCGGGCAATATTCAAATTGGCACGGCTAGAAGGAGATCCTATATGCAGCCCTTTCCGGTTCCTATTCTTCCTGTTCAAACGCGCATCCGGCCGCGCACCGCGCTGGTGGCCAGCGCCGATCGCAGCTTCCGCCAGCGGCTGGCGCATGTGCTTGCCGGCCTGCGCTGGCAGGTTCGGGAGGCTGAGGGCGGCGCCGAGGCATGGGCTGTGGCCCAGGCTGCGCCTCCCGAGGCGGTGATCGTGGACTCCTGGCTGCCGGATCTCGATCTATGTGAGTTTCTGGTCGACTTCAGAGGATGTTTTCCCGATGTCGATCTGGTGACCGCGGCAGGATCGGCCGCCGGGGAGAGTCCGCGCGGTCCCTACCGGCAGGAGCTGCTTTACGCGCTGCGGCGCAGCCAGGAGAGCGACACGGCAGCGTGGAACTCAGCTCCCGCGCCATGCGCCACCCATTGTGGAGCGGACCGGCCGCAGAGGGCGCGACAGGCGGAATCTTCCACCACACCGGCGCGCAGCGCCCTGTCGACTCTACCGAATGCGATTACAAGCGAGGAGAAGACTCACCCCATTCGAGCCGGCACAGGCGCTCCTGTGGCCGAACCTGGCTCGGTCGAGCGCCTGCCGGAGTTGGTGGGCAACGCTCTTTGCATGCTCGAAATCAGCCGCCGCGTGCGCCTGGTGGCCCCGCGCATGACGTCGGTGCTGATCGAGGGGCCCACAGGTTCAGGCAAGGAGTTGGTAGCGGAGGCGCTGCATCGGCTGTCGGCGCGCAGCCGCAAGCCCTTTGTGGCCATTAACTGCGCGGCGATCCCGGAGCCGTTGCTCGAAGCCGAACTCTTCGGGCACACACGCGGCGCATTTACGGGCGCCGTGCAAGGGCGCACCGGACGCATTGAGGCCGCCGACGGGGGAACGCTGTTTCTGGACGAGATTGGCGAGATGCCGCTGGGACTGCAGTCGAAGCTGCTGCGCTTTGTGGAGTGCGGGGAGCTGCAGCGGGTGGGCGATAACGAGACGGTCAAAGTGGACGTGCGCATCGTGGCCGCCACGCACCGGCCGCTCGCTGCGCATGCGCAGACCGGCGGCTTCCGCTCCGATCTGTACTATCGGCTGGCGGTATTCCTGATTCGCACGCCTGCGTTGATCGATCATGCGCAGGATCTGCCGCTGCTGGTGAATCACTTCCTCGAGAAGTTGGGGCGGGTTGCGCCGGTCAAGCGTGTGGACGAGGGAGCCCTCAAGAAGCTCGCCGCGCACGGTTGGCCGGGCAACGTGCGCGAATTGGAGCACGTTTTGGAGCGCGGCGTGATTCTCGCCGGAGAAGATCCCGTGGTCACCGCAAGGGAGATCGACTTCGGCCTCACGATGAGCTGAAGTCGGCAGGAGGGTTTGCAAAATCGGCGCGCAAAAACCGGATGCATCGTGTGAGGAGGAGCATTGGGTATGGGGATCGAAACAGGGCTCAGTGAGCGGATTGCCCGCTACCTGGATCTTGCCGCCGCCGAGGCCAAGCTGACCGCGGCCAATATGGCCAATGTGGACACGCCCGGCTACCGCACCGTGGGCATGGACTTTGAGGCCGAGATGCGGGAGGCCATGAACGATGTTGACCGGGGACGGGGCCCAAGGAAAGTGCGCGTCACCGACGTCGACGGGCTGATTGCGCGCCCCGACGGGAACAATGTCTCGATCGATCGCGAAAGCTTGCACCTGGCCGAGGCGCAACTGAAGTTCAAGACCGGCGTGGCGCTGTTACGCCAGGAGTACCAGCGCGTGATGGACGCCATCCATGCCGACAAGTAGGGCGGGCCGCGTCGCGGGTGGGAGATCGGTTGCCGTGGGCGTTGCCGGGCCAGACGGGAACTCCACAGAGCGGATGGTGGACTCGCGGCGGGGCCCGGCACACAAGGCAGAGGAGGCACGAAGATGAACCTGTTTGGATTGATGGAAACTTCGGGCGAGGCCATGGAGGCCGAGCGGATGCGCGCTGAGGTAGTGGCTGCGAACATGGCCAATGCGGAGACGACGCGCACCGCACAGGGTGGACCGTATCGCCGCCAGGAAGTGGTTTTTGCCGCCGACCAGGGCGATGCGGCATTCCTCAGTTCCATAAGCGCAGCTTCGGCGAATGCAGGCGCGGGGATGATCGGTTCCGCAGCTCTTCCCGCGCCCACGTTCCCGGATGCACAGGCGGTTGCTCCGGGGGTGCACATCGCGCAAGTGGTCGAGGATCCCTCGCCTCCGCTCAAGCGCTACGATCCCGGACATCCCGACGCCGGGCCGGATGGATACGTCGCCTATCCCGACATTAATCCCGTCACAGAGATGGTGGACCTGATGGGGGCGACGCGTGCATATGGCCTTAATGGCTCGGCTGTGCAGGCCGAAAAGGGCATGATCGCCTCGGCATTGGAAATCGCCAAGTCCTGACGAGGGACCACGGACATAGGGACCAGGGCCAAAGGGACTAGCAGTCCTCGGCGAGACAAAGGGGGCATATTGCGATGTTGGCTGCAACAAATCCTATAGCTGCTGCTCCGAGTGCGGAAAGCTCCGGCGCTGGTGGAGCGAGTCTGTTTCCGGCAAAGGGGGATCAAGCCAGCCGCTCGGGCAGCGCGGCGCCGTTCGCTGATCTGATCACCAATGCGGTGGGCGCAGTAATTCAGCTTGAGGAGCAGGCCAACGCGGCGGTGAGCGGCCTGATGACCGGCTCCGGAGTAGACGTGCACCAGGCGATGATTGCCAGCGAGAAAGCGAGCATGGCCTTCGAGCTGGCGCTGGCGGTGCGCAACAAGGCGGTCCAAGCCTACCAGAGCGTAATGGGAATGCAGTTCTAACCTTCAGCTTCAGCTACTAGCTTCCGGGTCCCAGCTAGTTTGAGGGTAAGGTTGGGCTTTGCGGCTGAGCGAAGGTCAGGGAGCGGCGGAACGCGGGGCGATGGCCACGGGAACACAGTTGGAAAAGAGCCCCCCGGCAATGCCGGGAAAAGTGCAGATGGGCGGCAGGTGGGCGGGGCTGTGGGGAATGGTGAGGGTGCGCTGGGCGCAGATGGCTGCGGCCGAGCGCGGCTGGGTGGTAATTGCCGCGTTGCTGCTGATGGCGCTAGCCGGCGGGTTGGCCTGGTACGCGATGCGCCCCGACTGGCGCACGCTGTACGTTGATCTCGACCCGGACGATGCCCGCCAAATCGGCCAGATTCTGGCCCAGGCGCAGATTCCGTTTGAACCCAGCGCCGATGGCGCGGGGATCCTGGTTCCTGCGGCGCAACTGGACAAAGCACGCCTCGTGACCGCGGCCAAGGGCGGCGTGAAGAGTGGCCGGCTGGGCTTTGAGATCTTCGACAGACCGAACTGGGTGGGATCGGAGTTTGACGAGCAGGTGAACTATCAGCGCGCTCTGGAGGGCGAGCTCGAACACACGGTGGGCACGCTCTCCGACGTCGCATCGGCCCGCGTGCATCTGGTGTTGCCTCACGATTCGCTGTTTCGCGACGAGGAGCGGCCGGCCAAGGCCTCGGTGGTGCTCAAACTGCGCCACCGTTCGCTGGCCGAGGGCGAGCCGGAGGCGATCTGCAACCTGGTGGCTTCAGCCGTCGACGGGCTGTCTCCGGAGCGCGTAGTTGTGGTGGACGCGGCGGGCAATCTGCCGCTGGGGCCGAAGACTGCAGATGCGATGCGGCTGAGCGCCGAACAAGCTCTGGAAGACAAGCTTGTGGCTACGCTCGAGCCGGTGACCGGCGCGGGCAATGTGCGCGCCTCGGTAACGCTCGAATACGATGCGACGGCCATAGACGAGACCGAGGAGAGCTACGATCCGAACAAGACGGTGACGCTCTCGACGGAGCGCACCGAGCAGTCGACCGGAGAGCAGCCGGTGGCCGCGGGAGTTCCGGGAACGGCTTCGAACGCGCCCAACACCCAGGCGCTGCCCGTCTATCCGCACCAGACCACACCGCCGCAGACGGCCAAGAGCGAGTCGAGCACCTACGGTGTGGCGAAGACCGTGCGCCACACGGTGGAGAGTCCCGGACGGGTGCGGCGCTTGACCGCGGCCATTGTGGTAAACGACCGCCTGATCGAGCCCGCGAGCAAGAACCATGCGGCAGTGTGGCAGCCGCGCTCGGCCGACGAACTGCGCAACCTGACCGCACTGGCCCAAGCGGCAGTGGGCTTCGATGCGCCGCGCGGCGATCTGGTGACGGTCCAGGATCTGGCCTTCGACGGCAATCGCCCCGAAGCTCCTGTCGCTGTTCCCGAAGAAGTGCTGCATGCGGCCCAGAGCTCTCCGGAGCTGGTAAAGTATGCCGCGCTGCTGGCAGGCCTGGCGCTGGTGGTGGCTTTTGCCGTGCGGCCCGCCATGCGCCACGCGGGGACAGCGCTTGCAGCGCTTGAGCCAATCAGGACGCCCGGCAAGGAGCGGGCCGCGGGAACTGCGGCAGCATCGCCGGGAATGCTTGGTCCTCCCGAACCAGCAGCGGTCGCTTCAGAGCGGTCGCGGACGCAGGAAATCTACGAGCAGGTGACGACACATCTCAAGCGCGAGCCGGCGCAGAGCACGCGGCTGTTGCAGAGCTGGATTCACTCGGAGTAGGGCTGGCGGCAGGCCTTGCTTGAGGAAAGGATCTCGCCTTGGCGGAACAGGGAATCGAGAGCGGAGCAACGCGGCGCCTGTCGGCAAGCCTTTCTGGGGCGCGTAAAGCGGCCATCCTGCTGGTCGCTGTGGGCGAGCACCTGGCCAAGGGGATTTTGCGTGCGCTTCCCGATGCCGATGTGCAGCAGCTCTCCGAGGAGTTGGCCGATCTGGGTGGCATTACACCGGAGCTCTCGGCCGAGGTTCTGGAGGAGTTTTGGCGGCTTCTGGACACCCAAAACTTTATGGTCCATGGGGGTCTGGACTACGTCAGCCACCTGCTGGTCGACGCCTTCGGTAAACAACGCGCCGACGAACTGCTGATCAAGATGCGGCGCGCGGAGGAAGCGGCGCAGGGAAATCTGGAGAAGCTGCAGCGCACCGATCCGCAGCAACTGGGCAAGCTGCTTGACACCGAGCATCCCCAGACCATCGCCCTGGTGCTGGCGCACCTTGATCCGCGCCGGGCCTCGACGGTGCTGGAAAACCTGAGCGAGGAGCACAAGGTGGCCTCGATCCAGCGCTTGGCGGAGATGCGCCAGTTTTCCCCGGAAATGGCGCAGAAGGTGGCCCTCATCCTGCACCGGCGGCTGGAGAGCGTGGGCGACACGGCGCGCCGCAGCTACTCTGGCTTCAAGGCCGTCGCCGATCTGTTGAACCGGCTCAATGCCGAAGAATCGAGAAAGATTCTGGAGGCCATCGAGGAAGGCCAGCCCGAGCTGGCTCTGAGCATCCGCAATCGGATGTTCACCTTCGAGGACCTGATGACGGTACCTCCGGCTACGATTCGCGAGATCATCTCTGGCGTGGACAAGCGGCAACTGGCGCTGGCCTTACGCGGCGCCAACGACGAACTGCGCGCGCAGATCTTCAAGGCCATGAGCTCCCGCGCCGTGGAAATGCTCAAGGAGGATATGGAAGTGCTGGGTCCGGTGCGCTCGCGCGAGGTGGCGCAGGCGCAGCAGGAAATTCTAAACCTGGCGCGGCGCCTGGAGGCTGAGGGCAAAGTCATCCTCAAGCTGGAGTCGGGCGACGAGATGCTGGTGTGAAGAAGACAGGGAGCAGGGAATTGGAACTAGGGAATCGAACGCTGTCGGGAAGGGAAATTTGCAGCGGGCTATGGAAGCACGCGGGAAGGGCGCGAGCCGCAAGATGAAGAGTGTCGGGGGCAGGATCGGCGCCGGCGGCGAGATCGAGGTTCTCGAGTATCCGGTCTGTCCCGGCGCGCCGTCCTTGCCGGCGTGGGAGGGCTGGGTGGAGGCGGAAGAAGCGGATGTGGCGGAGCCGGCTGGAGAAGTGACCGAGGGCGTGCGAGGGAGCGCTGCCGGCGCCGCAATGGCCGAGCGGATGGCCGAAGAAGCGTGCCGGTCGTTTGAAGCCGGACAGGAGCGCGGGCGGCAGGAGGGACTTGAGGCCGAGCGCGAAGCGCAGGCTGCCGCCGCGGCCGAGAACGAGGAGCGCCGCAAGCGGCAGATGGCTGCGCTGATCGAGCGCTTTCAGGTGGAGCGCGACCGGTATCTTCGTGCGGTGGAGCAAGAAGTGGTGAAACTGGCGCTGGCGGTAGCCGCACGCATCCTGCGCCGCGAGGCGCAGATGGATCCGCTGCTGCTGACCGGCGCGGTGCGGGTAGCGCTGGGACAGTTGGCGGCGTCGTCCGAGGTGAGGCTGCGTGTTCCCGCAGCAGAACTGGAATTGTGGACTGAAGCCATCGCTCATTTGCCCAATCTCACGATGAAGCCGGCAGTCGCGGCGGGAGAGGGGATGCGGCTGGGCGACTGCATGATCGAGAGCAAGGTGGGAACCGTGGATCTGGGAGTGCGATCGCAACTGGGAGAGATTGAGCGTGGCTTCTTCGATCGCGCCGGTGCGAATGCGCGGGAGATTCTGGCGGCCGGAGACGCAGGCGCCGGCGAGGCGCAGGCATGACGCCGGTGCTTGAACGGTATTTTGCCCGGCTGGGGCGCAGGCAGCCCTGGCGCTGGCGGGGCCAAGTTCTCGAGTCCGTGGGGCAGACGATCGAGTCGGCGGGGCCGCCGGCATCCGTGGGCGAGTGTTGCGAGATTCAGGATCAGATGGGCGGCGCGCATGCCGCCGAGGTCGTCGGATTTCGCGGGTCGAATGTTTTGTCGATGCCGGTGGAAGCAGCGGAGGGCATTCGCTACGGTGATCCGGTATGGTCGCTGGGGATGACGGCGGAGATCGAGGTGGGCGCGGCGCTGATGGGCAGAGTGCTGAATGCGCAGGGGACGCCGATCGATGTAGGCCCTCCGCCCGCGGTTTCGAGGACGCTGCCGCTAGATGGGACGGTGCGCTCGCCGCTGGACCGCGTACCCATTCGCGAGCCACTCTGCACCGGCATCCGCGCCATTGACGGGTTGCTGACGGTGGGCCGCGGCCAGCGGGTGGGCATTTTCGGCGGGTCGGGCGTGGGCAAGAGCACGCTGATCGGGATGATGACGCGGAACACCGAGGCCGAGGTGACGGTGGTGGGCCTGGTGGGGGAGCGCGGCCGCGAGGTGGGCGAGTTTCTGCGGGATTCTCTGGGCGCGGGGGGTCTCAAGCGCGCAGTGGTCGTGGTTTCCACATCCGATCAATCGCCGTTGCGGCGCATGCGGGCGGCTCTGGCAGCAACCACCGCCGCCGAGTTTTTTGCCGCGCAGGGCAAGCATGTTCTGCTGGTGCTGGATTCGCTGACCCGGTTCGCGATGGCGGCGCGCGAGATTGGCCTGGCGGCAGGCGAGCCGCCCACGGCGAAGGGGTACACGCCCTCGGTGTTTGCCCGGCTGGCGCGGCTGGTGGAGCGCGCAGGGCGCTTCCGCACGGGCTCGATCACCGCGTTTTATACCGTGTTGATGGAGGGAGATGACCAACAGGATCCGCTGGTGGATGCGGTGCGGGCGCTTTTGGATGGGCACGTGGTGCTTTCGCGCGCGCTGGCGGCGGAGGGTTGGTATCCGCCGATCGCCGTGCTCGACTCGATCAGCCGGCTGATGCCCGCCGTGGCCGGGCAGGAACATCTCGAGCAGGCCACGCTGGTGCGCAAGCTGATGGCGGCCTATGCCCGCTCAGAGGATCTGGTGCGAATCGGAGCCTATAAGCCGGGCGCCGATCCGGATCTGGACCGTGCATTGCTGGCGAGGGAGGCGATCCGCGCGTTTCTCACTCAGGAAGCGCACGAACAGGTCCGGTTTGACGATGCATTGCGCCGGTTGGCGGCACTGGCGGCAGAGGTATAAGCGATGGCCCTCTCGCGCGCTATGCGGCGTCTGCTGCAGGTCAGGGAGATCGAAGAGGAACTGAGCCAAGCGGTGTTAGAGTCGGCCCTCGGCGATCTCAAACTCCTGCAAGCGGCGCTCCAGGCGGCGCGGGAGCGGGAGCGCGCCGGACGCCGGCAAGTAACGGCAAGCGCGGCTACGGGCGAGTTGGCGGACCGGATCTCCGGCCTGGAGGAGACGCGCGCCGCGCGGCGTCACGCTGCGGCATTGACGCCCAGGATCACGGAGACGGAGCTGGCCGTCGCTTCGTGGCGCCGGGAGTTTCTGGCCAAGAGGACGGCTCGCCGTCAGGTGGAGACGCTGATGCGGAGAACCGAGTCAGAAGACGCAATCGAGTCCGGCCGGCGGACACAAAGGGAACTCGACGACTGGTTCCTGAGCCGGGCGCATCGTAGCGGCGGTGCGGACGAAGAGAGCGAACCGGAGTAACGGAGCAGGTCCCGGCTGGATGAGAGCGCGAAGCGGCGAGGAAAACTTAAGACAAAATGCGCGGCGTTGGGAGAGAGCTTCCTGAATTGGGAGGAACCGTCCCAGACTTGACAATCTTCTAACCCTTTCCGCCCTTCTTTGGCACGGTTTCTGCACCAATCCATTGCATGACGGTTGCCGCAGGCATTGAGGTGGGCGCAGGGATTGGGGCTGGCGCAGGCTTTGGGATTGGAGCAAGCTTTGGGGTTGGAGGTGGGATCGAAGCCGGCGCAGAGAGCGCTGCGGGAGGGCGTGCAGGCGCGGGCCTCGGGACAGGTCGGAGTCAAACAACGGTAAGCGTACTGGACCAAGGGAGGAGCGCGGGTTGGCCGGGCGCAGCGAAGGGGACCGCCTCTCCGTCCTCCGTTTCCAGCGGAGCGAGTTTTCGAGCTAACTGGCAGGCGATGCTGCGGACATGGGGCGTTGCGCCACGCGCCGACAGTGGCGCAACAGACACGGATGCAAGCGGGACAGGCGAAATCGATACGGAGAACGAAGCCAATGAGCGCGAGGGCGTGACGAGCGTGCCAGCACATCTCTTAGGCACCGGCGCGGAAGCGGCTGCGCGATCCTTGTCAGCAGGGGGGCCGGCAACGGGCCAGGGCAATGGGCCTGTCGCTGATGCAACCGGGCCGCTGGTCTATCCGCAGAGCGCCGCCTCTGTCGGGAATGCCACAACGACGCCCCGGCTACAGATGTCGGCGGCTGCGTCCGGCGTGGTGGGGGTGAGCGCGCAGACCCTTGCGGTCCCTGCCGCAGAACACGCAACCAGCAGCACAGACACGGCGGGCAGCGTGAAGAGCGGGAGGCGGGAAAGCGACTGGGAGGGGACAAAAACGCGACCGAGTGCGGGATCGGCTAACAATGGCCCGCTTGCGACGGCGAACGTGCTTGCTGCTGCGGCCGTAGTTTTAGCTCCGACGCAAGCTCAGGTGATGCCCGCAGACTTGCCAGCAGCGGCAACGTCCGGGCTCGCGGATCGCAGCTTCGGCCCAGCTTCCGAAGCAGTGGGGGATGCGGGAAGAGCGTGGGATGCGGCGATCACCGGTACGAGCGGCGTAATGGTCGCGGCGGGAACCATCGCGGCGCGACCAGGAGCCACCGCCTGGGTTAGAAGCGGCACCTCGACGGGCGCTGCGCAAAGCGTGCCGCAGGATGAAGAGGCGAGCGGGGTGATGGTGTTCCCGCTGAGTGAACCAAGCGGATTTGCTGCGGATCGGCAGACTCCATTGCCGCCCGCGATGGGGGCGCCTACCGAGAAGTGGCCAGCGGCGAATGCAGGTCCGTGCATCACGGAGAGCGGAAGCCGCCTTGCACAAGGGCTGAGAGCGCCCGCCACGGAGACCGGAGCGCATCGGGGAGACGAAGGGAACAGCGCGGGGACAACGCCATCTCCGGCTGTAAGTTCTAGTGTGGACAATC
The DNA here is from genome assembly GCA_963844905.1 of uncultured Acidobacteriaceae bacterium. GTDB lineage: Bacteria > Acidobacteriota > Terriglobia > Terriglobales > Acidobacteriaceae > Telmatobacter. The sequence continues at coordinate 349,649 of CAWJQD010000001.1, forward strand.
CGTCCGCGGAGAGCGATGGGCTGTTCTCACAACAGACCCTGGGGCGGGCAGTGCATGGGGCCGCCGCTGGAGTGGCGAACTCATCGACAGCCCACATTATTGGGTCGCAGTCTACCGGCGCGGCCACAGATGCGGCGCCTTGGGTGCGCGATCCAGCGGGCGCCCCAGGAATGGCAAACGCAGCGGCAGCTGTTGCCGCCGGTTCGACAGGTACTCCAGTGACGGCTGCAGGAGAGACCTTTACCGCTCTCGATGCCGGGACGGCGGTGGGAACACCGGGCTGGATTCATGCGGGAGGCCAGCGGGCCGAGGCAGGATTCCAGGACCCGGCGCTGGGCTGGGTAGGCGTACGGGCGGATCTGAATGGGAGAGGTATTCATGCGGCGGTCGTGCCTGGATCGCCTGAGGCGGCGCAGGCCTTGAGCGGACATCTGGCGGCTCTAAGCGCCTACCTTGCGGAACAGCAAACGCCGGTGGCAACGCTGACGATGACCTCTCCTGGCGGGAGCGGGATGGGCGCGGGCGTAAGCCAAGACATGCAGCAGAGCGCGGGCCAAAATACGGAACAAAACAGCACGGCAGCATCGCAGGCGGGTGCACAGCAAGGTACGAACGCCAATCCATCGGGATCCGGGAACATTACGGGCGAGAGCGGCGGGTTCGATGCGATGACTTACGCAGGAGAGCGGCGCGGCACGCATATTTCGGTGATGGCATAAACAGGGATCGGGGGTCAGGGAACATGGGGCAGCGAAGGCAAGGGACGGAACAGCCAGCAAGGGAAAGATCAGCGGAGCAGTAGCAAGCCAAGGAGGGGGAAGATGGCGGCGGCAGCAGCAGGAATCTTCAATCATGCGGCGCCGGCGGGAGAGGCGCTGACAGGCAAAACGGCGACGCCGACGGACAGTTCGACGACGGGAGCGACAGGGACGAATGGCACGAGCAGTTCGAGCGACGCGGGCAGCGATTCGGCAACCATTTCGGCGAACGACTTTCTTACGCTGCTGGTGACCGAGATGCAGAATCAGGATCCAACCGCGGACACAGATCCCAACGAATACATCGACCAGCTTGTGCAGGTGAACAGCCTGGAACAACTGATCGACATCAATCAGACGCTGAGCACGGATCTCGGCGGCACGGCCTCAAGCTCCGGCAGCGGCGCGTCCGCACAAGTTGCCGGGGCACCCTCAGGCCTAGCCGGCGCGAGTCCTGCGAGCGTGATCGCGGCGGCGCGCTCGGCGACGCACACGGCAGGAGCGTTGCCGGCGGCTCAATCCGGGTCAGCACCCGGCGCCACGGAAGGCAGCGCGCAGGCAACGCGGACGACGGCAGCCAAGCGCGCGCCGGGCAATCTCAGCGTGCCTCGCACGATTCCGGCGGCCGAGCGCGTAGCACACGCTTTGGACGGCCGGACGCATGCCGCGCCGGCCACAGTCGGCACGTCCGCGGCGCAATAACTTAAGTGCAATCGCCGGCCACAAGGGCCCGCACAACAGAATTCACGAGGAGATGACCCATGGCAAGTTTCTCAATTCCGCTCACCGGCCTGGAAGCCGATTCGACCGCGTTGAATACCATTGCGAACGATCTTTCGAACATGAACACGACGGCCTTCAAGGCGCAGTCGACCGACTTTTCCGACCTTTTCTATCAACTGATCGGCTCGACGGGCTCCGGCGACCCGATTCAGGTGGGCGCCGGCGTGACGGTGGCCTCGAACGAAATCGCGTTCACGCAAGGCTCCATCAACTCTACGGGCAACTCCACGGATGTGGCCCTGAACGGCAGTGGATTCTTTGTGGTCAGCAACGGCGCCGGGGGCTATGAGTATAGCCGTGCCGGCAACTTCTCGCTGGATACGAACGGGGCTCTTGTGACCTCGAATGGCCTGAGTGTAATGGGTTATCCGGCGGTGAACGGTGTAGTGAACACCAGTGCGCCGCTGACGGCGATCAACATTCCCGTGGGGCAAGTGCAGGAGCCGCAAGCCACTACCACGCTGAACATGACCGCCAACCTGGATGCCGCGACGGCGGCGGGAACGCAGTTTCCGGCTCAGGTAACGATATACGACTCTCTGGGCGAGCCGCATGTGGCGACGGTGACCTTCAAGCCGACCGCGACTGCGAACACCTGGACTTACTCGGTTGCCTTGCCAGCTACGGACTTTGCCAGCGGAGTCTCGACGCCGGTGACCGGAGCCATGACCTTTGACGCCAACGGCAATCTGACCACGGTGCAGCCGACAGGCGCACCGGGTCCGGAGGCGGTGGGAACGGCTGCGGGCGATGTTTCGTCGATTGCCCTTGCGTTCAATGGGCTGGCCGACGGCGCCAAGAACCTGAGCATGCAATGGAACCTGCTGGGCACCGGTGGGACGCCGACGATCAGCCAGGTGGACACGGCCTCAGCCGTGTCAGCTACCACACAGGATGGCTATGCCAGCGGGCAGTATCAGAGCTTCACCATCGGCTCCGATGGAACAGTGACAGCCAGTTATTCCAACGGGCAACTGCTGAACGTGGGGCAATTGGCGCTGGCCAACGTGGCCAATCTGCAAGGCCTCTCTCTGCTTGGCGACGGAGATTACGCAACCACACTGGCGAGCGGGACGGCTGCGGCGGGGACCTCGGGCACATCGGGCCTGGGCACTTTGCAGGATGGCGCATTGGAAGCGTCCAACGTCAACATCTCGTCGGAGTTCTCCGATCTGATCATTGCGCAGCGGGCCTTCGAGGCCAATGCCAAGTCGGTGACCACGTTCGACACCGTCACGCAGGACACCATCAATATGGTTCACTAAGTGTTTTGGCGCGTCGAAGCGATTTTGTCATCCAGACACCCCGCTCTAGCCGCAAAAAGCAAAGACGCGGTGCCCAAGGGGGCGCCCAGGTGGGGCCCCCGCGGTCTGCGGACCGCACTCAACTTTTGGGTTTGGGAAGGACTTCGATAAAAAGTCCCTTGCCCCGAGCCAACACCGCGTCCTCATCATTCAAAATGCGGGCTTCGGCCCAATGCTTGCGTTGCTCGTTGCGGACGACCCGGCCCTCGATGCGTAGGGGAACGCCGCTGAGGACCGGGCGGAGATAGTCGACCTCGATCTTGCGCGTCATCGATGCGCGGCCCTGAGCGCGAACCGCTTTGCTCATGGCTTCATCGAGCAGCGTGGCGATGATGCCACCATGCAGGTAGCCGGGATGGCCATCGAAGGCATGGGCGACAACGGGAAAGCTCACGACGGAGCTGTCTGGCGCCAGTAGAAATTCGAGGCGCAGTCCGGCGGTATTGGCCGGGCCGCAGCCGAAGCAGCAATTGCCGGCCGAGTGGGCGAATGGCGTGAGGTGCTCCTGATGCGTGGTCATGCCGGCCTCGCTGCTTCGAACGCGCCGTTCAGTGCGTCGACATAGATTTCGCGGTCCACATTGCCTCCGGTCAAAACGATGCCGGCGCGCTTGCCTCGGATGATATTTTTCTCCTTGAGTGCGGCTGCTAGCGAAGCAGCCCCAGCGCCCTCGGCGACATTGTGTGTGTCCTCGTAATAGACGCCCATCGCCTCCGCGATCTCGGCGTCGGAAACCTCGACAATGTGGGCGACGTTGTCCCAGATCGTTTCCATGGCCTCCGGGTTCGGTTTGCGGCAGGCCAGTCCATCGGCGATCAGTGAACGCGCAGGAGCTTCAATCACTTTGCGCTGCCCGAAGCTGAGCGCACAAGCAGGGCATGCAGCCGCGGTCACGCCGACGATCGCGGTTGGCAGCTTGAGTGCATTGCGCACAGCGGCCACGCCGCAGATCGAGGAGCCCATTCCGATCGGGACATACACCACATCCAGCTTGGGCACAGCCTGGAACATTTCCAGCGCGAAGGTGGCCGTACCCCAGACCAGGCGTTCGTGAAAGGACTCAAACATAGCGAAACCGCGTTGCGTGGCCAGGACGCGGGCAAATTCAAGCAACTCCTGGAAGTCATGACCGTGCTCGACGAGCTCGATACCTTGAGCCAGCATGGCGCGGTTCTTCTCCGCGCTGTTGCCACGGGGAACCACGATAACAGCTTTCATACCCAGAAGGCGGGCCGCCATGCCCACGCCCTGGCCGAAGTTGCCGCGCGTGGCTGCCACCACGCCGGCAAGCTCGGGCTGGTTCTGCTTGAGCCAGTCTGCATAGACCAAGGCTCCACGCAATTTGAAGGCGCCGACCGGCGTGTGGTTCTCGTGCTTGATCCAGGCCTCAGCGCCAAGGCGTTCATTGATGAGCGGCCAAGTGTACTGCGGCGTGGGCGGCATGTACCGATAGATCACGGACTGCGCAGCGTGGATTTGGTGCAATGAGGGAAACTTCATGAAATCAGCATACTTGCTCGGCTGCAGGCGACCCACGGAGAAATGGTCATGGCTCAAGTGGGTGCGATGGGCGGCTTGACCTTTTTTGCTACGCCCGCTCAGACTGAAGATGCCGAGCACGGCAGAACGTCCGGAATCCCCGGAGGAACTTTACCGATCAAAAATCAAGAGCAGAACTGTGTGCGTGGAGGAATTCTTCCAGCCGGCCGGCTGGACTGAGGGGACCGGCAGTGCGTAGAGAAGGCAATAAAAGTGGTGCTTAAGAAAACCCGGGGGGCGCTGGTGTTTTCGGTAGCGGTTGCGGCGGGCTTGGCGGGCTGTCGTTCGGCGCCAAAGCTAACGGCGCAGCAGGCGGAGGGCAAACGCGTGTATGACGTTGGTTGCGCTGGCTGCCACGAGGAGAACGACCTGCATCTGAAGAAGGTTCCACCGGATCTGCATGGCTTGTTCAACCGGAGCACGCTGCCCGACGGCGCGCCGGCAACGGATGCCGAGGTTGAGCATCTGATCATGACAGGGAAGGGAATGATGCCGTCGTTTGCCTATCAGTTGACCAGGGAACAGATGGAAGCGGTGCTGGCTTATCTGCATACGGGAATGCGTGACGAACAATATCCATAGGAGGGAGAGGAGAACATGAAAGTTGGAGTTCTTGGTTCAGGCGATGTGGCGAAGACGCTGGCGGCCGGGTTCATCAAGCACGGCCACCAAACCATGGTAGGCACGCGAGACACCGCAAAACTGGCGGAGTGGCGGCGCGAAAATCCCAAGGCGCAAGCGGGCAGCTTCCGCGAGACGGCGGCGTTCGCCGAGGTGGTGGTGCTGGCGGTAAAAGGCTCGGCCGCGGGCGAAGTATTGCGCTTAGCGGAAAGCAAGAACCTGGATGGGAAGCCGGTGATCGACGCCTGCAATCCGTTAGCGGATGCGCCGCCGACCAACGGCGTATTGAAGTTTTTCACGAGCCTCGAGGAATCCCTGATGGAGCGGCTGCAGCGCGAATTTCCCAAGGTGCACTTCGTCAAGGCGTTCAACTCCGTGGGCAACCGTCAATTCGTGAATCCGCAGTACAAGGGCGGACGGCCAACCATGTTTATCTGCGGCAACGACGACGGAGCCAAAATGATCACGGCGCAGCTTCTTGAACAATTCGGCTGGGAGACTGCGGACATGGGCAAGGTGGAAGCGGCGCGCGCTATTGAGCCGCTATGCATGCTGTGGTGCGTTCTCGGATTCACCAAGAACGAATGGACGCACGCGTTTAAGCTGCTGCACGCATGAGCGCCAACGAAGTACGGCTTTTGTGGGTTGGCCTTGGCTGCGGCCATGAGCGAAGGCCGGCCATCGAAGCAGCATTCGCCTTATACTGAGGATGTCTATGGCAACCGACAAAACATTTTATTTGGAGACCTTCGGCTGCCAGATGAATGCCCACGACTCCGAGAAGGTGATCGGCACACTGCGCCAGCAGGGGTACCGGCAGGTGGAGTCGGAAGAAGATGCGGGCCTGATCCTTTACAACACCTGCTCGATCCGCGACAAGGCGGAGCAGAAAGTCTTCCATCGCCTGAACGACTACAAGAGGCTTCACAAGGAGGGGAAGCGCTTCGGCGTGCTGGGCTGCGTGGCGCAGCAGGAGGGCGAGAAGATCTTTGAGCGGGCGCCGTACGTTTCGCTGGTATCCGGGTCGGCTTCGTACCGCAAACTGCCGGAGATGCTATCGCGGCTGGAAGCGGGCGAGAGGCGCATCACCGGGCTCGACGACCGGCAAACGGAGGAGACCTTCGAGACGGAGTTTACGGCGCGGCAGAATCCCTACCGCGGCTACATCACCATCATCGAGGGGTGCGACAAGTTCTGCTCTTATTGCGTGGTACCGTACACGCGGGGCAAAGAGCGCAGCCGGAGTTCATCGTCGGTGCTCAACGAGGCGCAGCGGATCGCGGAACTGGGCTACACGGAGATCCAACTGCTGGGCCAGAACGTGAACAGCTACCGCGATCCGGAAGGGAAGTACAGCTTCGCCGAGCTGCTGGCGGCCGTCGGCGAAGTGACGGGCATCCGGCGTGTTCGCTTTACCACCAGCCATCCCTGCGACTTTACGAAGGACATTGTGGAGGCGATCGACCGCGTGCCGACGCTGTGCGACCATGTGCACTTGCCGGTGCAGTCCGGGTCGGCGAGGGTTCTTGAACGGATGGCGCGGGAGTACACGCCGGAGGGGTATCTGGAGCGGATCGGATGGATCAAGACAGCGCGGCGGCAAATCTCGATTTCGACGGACATCATCGTCGGTTTTCCCGGCGAGATCGAGGACGATTTTATCCGGACCATGGACCTTTTGGCCCAGGTTGAGTACGATTGCGTCTTCGCGTTCAAATACTCGGCACGGCCGAACACACCGGCTCTGGTGATGATCGATACGGTCTCCGAGGCGGAGAAGGCGCGGCGGCTTCAAGTGCTGCTTGATAGGCAACGGGAGATTCAGAGGATCAATTATTCCAAGCAGATCGGGGAGATTACTGAGGTGATGGTAGAAGGCGTAAATGCGGCGCGGGGTCAGATCGCCGGGCGCAGCAGCCAGAACAAGCCGGTGAACTTTACATGGCCGCTGCCTATCGCTCCGGCCCCGGGGAGCTACCATCGCGTCAGGATCACGGGAGCGTATCCTAACAGTTTGTTCGGCGAGGCCGTCTAAGAGCAGGGAATACGGAGCCGGCGATACGGAGCGGGGTGTGGCGAACGGGAAGCCGAGGGGAACCATGGACATTGAGGTACGGATTAGGGGCCTGATGATGGACCCCTCCACTAACATGCCAATCGTGGTGCTGAAGGATGTGGGATCGGATGCAGTGATGCCGATTTGGGTGGGCATCTTTGAGGCCAACGCCATCGCGCTGGAGATCGAGAAGATGACGGCCGCCCGGCCGATGACGCACGACCTGGCGAGAAACCTCGTTCGCCACTTGAATGGAGAGCTGGAACGCGTTGTCATTACAGAACTTAAAGACGACACATTCTATGCAGTTTTATGGCTGCGGCAGGGCGATGAGCCGGTCGCCGTGGATGCGCGGCCTTCCGATGCCATCGCACTGGCGCTGCGCGCGGATTGTCCGATTTATGTTGCGGAAAAGGTGATGGAGACCGCCAAATTGAACACCAGCGGTCCGCCCGAAGGCCCGACAGCAGAACAATTGCGTGGATGGCTCGAAGGCCTGAACGACGAAGACCTCGGCCGCTACAAGATGTAATCCAACCAAAGCTTCCAGAACTCTGATGCCGCTTTAAGAAGCGCGGGAGCGTGCTTGTGCGCGTCGGCACGGAGTTGCTGGACGGGGATGCGTCTCTGGCCGAGTTCACACGCATGGCCGACGTACCAGCGCTCCAAGCCCGGATCTGTTACCTCGGGATGGAATTGCAGCGCCAGAGCGTAGTTTTCAATGGCAAAGGCTTGATTTTCATAGAGATCGGTCTTGGCGAGATGGAGAACCCCGGCAGGCAGATCGAAGGTATCGCCGTGCCAGTGAAAGACGTGAAGGTCTTTGGCGAGGAGCGGAGCGAACCAGTCCGGCGCAGGTGCCATTCCGGATGCAAAATCGGAAACCAGCCGATTTCAGGGCCATGAGTCCCGGGATAAACGCGCGCGCCGAGAGCGGCTGCCAGGAGCTGGGCTCCGAGGCAAATGCCGAGGGTGGGCTTGCGCGCGGCCAGGCGCCGGCGGATGGATTCGATTTCGGCGGTGAGAAAGGGATAATCGGCGGAGTCGTAGACGCCGATTGGACCGCCCATCACAATCAGCAGATCGCAGCGCTCGGTTTGCGCCAGGGGAAATCGGGCGGTGGCAACATCGATGGTCTGGATGGAGAAGCCGCGGCGGACGAGTGCGGGCTCGAGGGAAGCGAGGTCCTCGAAGGGAAGATGAGAGAAGACGACGGCCTCAAGGAGATTGGCGGGCATAAAGACAGAGTACGCGACGGGCGGGGAGTTGTAGTTGACAGAATATCTGTTATCAGACATGATATGCCCTAGACTCGCGTTCGCGCGCTACGCCGGGGGCGAGCCAGGACCCAGGTGGAAATGGCCGAGATGCGCGGCGTTGACCGAAGCTATCTGGAGATTGAAACTGGGAAGAAGTATCCCAGCTTGCGGGTCCCAAGGACGGTTGCGGATTGGTTCAACCTGAGCCTATCGCAACGGCTCTACGGCCTTTAGAGTTCGATCTCAGCCTCGCCATCTTATCGCCCCAGCTTGAATTGAACTGTGACCCTCGTCGCGACAGGCTGGTCTCCCTTCATCGCTGGGGCGAAGTTCCACTTCCGAAGCGTCTCAATTGCCTTCTGGTCGAGCTCAGGCCCAAGGGTACCGCCGACCACTTTGATGTCCTGAGGAGATCCATCTACCTCGACGACAAGCGACAGCAACACCGACATAGTCGCGCCACGCCAATTATTTTGTTCATCCATCAAGTGCCCCTCCAGGACGCGAGGTGGTGAGATCTCACCTCCTATTGGGTATATTGGGGAGGCGGACGTTGGTCTTACTGGCTTGAAGGGCGGAGGAATAGTTGCGTATCCCAGGTTGCACGCTGCTAAATCAACAATTTCCCCGTCGCCGTATCTGAGCTGGGTCACATCCACCGACACCGAATCGGTTCCATTGTAAAGGTCCATCAATGGCCCTCCGCTTGCTGGCAAAGCGATTATTTGAGTTTCAGCGCCCGGGTCGATATTCAAAGTCACCTTATCAAAGCGGTCGAGTAAGATGTCGCTCCAACCGCTGATGCGACCGTGCGTCGCCTTAACTTCGATAGACATCACGGCAATCCGGCGGTTTCCTTTGTTCCTGACTCGTAAGTCGAGGGCCATCTTCGAAACTGGTCGCCAGCCTGTTCCGTCAGCCGTGTAGATACGGAAGGCGTACACTCTCGGTAGGAGCTGTGTCGCCTCAATAGGACATTCGGTGTGAACCGTTTGCGTCGTCATTTGACACAAAGCCGATACCGGCATAAGCGCAAGTAGTAGGAAGCAGCATTTAGGCATTCGGTGCCCTCTTTCGCCCTAGAAATGTGTTGGCCTCGAATCGGTCGTTGATACCCGGTATCCGACAAATCTATAGGACTCGCCGCAATTTGCGCACTTTATGACGGGTCCTGATTGGATGCCGTCTGAAGGTTGTTGCGATAGCGTGACCTTTGTATTGCACTTCTTGCAGTAGCGCCATCCGTCACGCTCTTCCCACCACTGTTCCAGCTCCTCCTCCATGAAGACTCCTTTCTGTTCTCCAAACAACTGGTTAGTTTAACCCGCTTAAAAGTGCGAAAGCCGCCCAGTCAGGGGCGGCTTTCAACTCGCTTCCTAGATTTTAGCATCGAGCACATTTAGGGTAGTGCCCGTTTCGGCGCCGCGTAGCGGGGTTTTAGCATGGAGATGGCAAATCCTTCTCAAATTGGATGTCCACGGCGCGTGCATAGCTGAGGGACGCAGCTACGCGCCAGGGCTTGGTCTGATCCTGTCGAATTTGAATCCAAAGGCGATCCTTGCCGCTTTGCTTCGCCTTCTGAAGATTGCCGTAGATCGTGAGCCCTTGGTATTCACCGATATAGTCAGCATGTACTTTCGGATGTTGTACACTCTGCTTTGTCACCATCCAAGTCTCCTTTTCAGTGTGCGAGTAGGTCTTCTGCGTCTAGCCGCGTCAGTTCCTCACTTCCGCCAGTAATTGCTCGACTTCAGCTCTTTTCTTCCGGCAGAGAGCGGAAGCAGCGGGGCGCGCGGGCGACCTCCATAGTAGCCGTTGAAGTCGCAGGCGTATTTGATTCCCGCAAGCCCAAGATCGCCCACGACGCGCGGGCCGGCAACGACAATGCGCTGCTGCTTTTCTTCGGCGAGCGGCAGGTCATGGTCCTTCCACGCGAGGTAAATCTCCTGGCAGGCCTGCGGCGCGAAATCGGCAAAGGCGACAATGGCGCCCGAGGCTCCGGCCTCAAGGGACGCGAAGATCGAACGCTCGGAGCCGGTGAGAACCTGGAAGCCCACTTCCCTGCTGCGGGTCTTCACGGGGGCAGGCGGAGCGGGCGCAGCAACGGCAGCGCCGCCGGCCAGGTCGCCCGCGGCGACGAAGGTTCCAGGAGTATTGACGCGGGGCGCCAACATGCGCGACGTGACCGCTTCAAAGACCTGCGTGACGGGCACCGTGCGCCGGGGAGCGTTTTCGGTGGCGGCGACCGTTGCGCGGATGCGCTCGACGCTGCCGCTCGAATCTTTGGTGGCGACGATGTTGGGGTGCTGGGCCAACTCCGCAATGATCTCGACCGGTATCTGGTAAGGGACAAACTTGGGAATGTTGTAGAGGATGACCGGGAGCGGGGAGCGGTCGGCGACGCTGCGAAAGTAGTGAAGCACAGCGGCTGGGGGCAGTTGGCCGGCATAGTAGCTGGGAGGGCGCACGAGGAGGGCGTCGTACTGGAGCGTGGCCGCAAATTCGCCCAGTTCTACCGTTGCCCTGACACTTTCGTGGCCTATGCCGGCAATGAGGACTTTTTCGGGGGCCGTGGCTTCAGCAGCGGCACGGAGGACGTCGCGGGTCTCGGCATCGTCGAGATGGACGGCCTCGCCCGTGGAGCCGAGAACGGCCATTCCCGCGAGCAGGCTGCGCGAGTAGCGCGCCATGTTGGCCTCGATCTTGCGGAAATAGATGCGCTCGTCGGGGTAGAACGGGGTGGTGACGGGGGCGAAGATGCCTTCGAGGAGCATGGTGACATTGTAGAACCGCTGAAGACAGGGACTAGGGACTAAGGGCCGAGGCTGTACCCTTCAGGGCAGATTCGAATTATCACGCCGGGCAATTCCCTGCCCCGATGCGCCCGACTGGCGATGCCGGCGGCCGGCTATCTTGCCAAATTGGAGATGTCCCAGAGCTTGATGGTCTTGTCTTTGCTTCCTGAGGCCAACGTGCGGCCGTCGGGGCTGAAGGCGACGGAGAGAACACAGCTCGTGTGTCCGGAGAGCGTCCGGAGGACGGTTCCGGAGGCCACATCCCAGAGCTTGATGGTCTTGTCATCGCTTCCCGAGGCGACCGTGCGACCGTCGGGGCTGAAGGCGACGGAATAAACATAGCTGATGTGTCCGGTGAGGGTTCGGAGGGGAGTTCCTGAGGCTACATCCCAAAGCTTGACGGTCTTGTCCTCGCTTCCCGACGCTAATGTGCGGCCGTCGGGGCTGAAGGCGACGGACATAACAAGGTCGCTGTGACCTGAGAGCGTCCGGGTGAGGGTTCCCGAGGCCACATCCCAGAGTTTGATGGCTTCGTCCTGGCTTCCTGAAGCCAGCGTGCGGCCGTCGCGGCCGAAGGCGACGGAATAGACCCAGCCAGTGTGGCCGGAGAGCGTTCGGATAACGGTTCCCGAGGATAGATCCCAGAGCTTGATGGTCTTGTCATCGCTTCCCGAGGCGAGCGTGCGGCCGTCGGGGCTGAAGGCGACGGATTCGACCCAGTTCGCGTGCCCGGTGAGGGTTTGGATGAGGGTTCCGGATTCCGCCTCCCAGAGCTTGATTGTCCTGTCCAAGCTCCCCGATGCGAGGGTGCGACCGTCAGGGCTAAAGGCGACGGAGCTCACCCAGTTAGCGCGCCCAGAGAGCGTCCGGATAACGGTTCCCGAGGCCACGTCCCAAAACCTGATGGTCTTGTCGGGGCTACCCGAGGCGAGCGTGTGACCATCGGGGCTGAAGGCGACCGATTCGACCCAGTTAGTATGTCCGGAAAGCGTCCGGATGGGGGTTACCGGGGTAGGGACTGGGACCTCTCCGATCTTGTCACTGTTTCCTGGTGCTTGCGATGACGAAGACGGAGCCGGTCGCGGAAATAGGGCAGTCAGCCCACTGGACTGCAGCCAAACAATCAAGCCCCCTGCCAGAGCCACGAGCACGGCGGCCGCAATCGCGAAGCTGCGCCACGAGATGAAGGCGGCGGACGGTTGGTCTGGCACTTTCTATGGCTCCTTCGGGGGAGGGTGGTGCACAACCATTCGCGCCTCGGGGATCCCATTCACGGGCGCACTCGCTGGGAGGAATCTGAGCTTATCACAGAGAAGAACCGCATCGCGCGAGGGGACGTGGCCCGGTCAGTGGTGCAGTTCAGCAGTGGCATTCCCTCAGGGGCTAAAGCCCTCGGTTTTATGCGCCACTGCCGGCACGACTGAAGTCGTGCCCTTCCAAAACAGTTTCAAGTTGAGACCCTACCAAAATTCCGCTTCAATTGGCGGGTATCGTGCAGCGCGCTGCACTGCCGGTCAGCGACCGTTCGCCGAGTGCAAATTCTGCAAGGCGAAGACCGTGACGCGATGCCTTTGCATGGCAGCGATTCCCTCTGCCGCGGCCTGGGCCGCTGCAAGCGTGGTGATGGTGGGAATGTGCGCAAGGACCGCGTCGCGGCGGATGGCCTTCTCGTCGAAGATCGCGTCCTGGCCGCGCGGCGTATTCACGATGAGCTGAATGCGCTTTTCCTTGATGAGATCGACAGCGTTGGGCCGGCCCTCATTCACCTTGAAGACCCGCTCGACGATAAGGCCCGCGCCCTCGAACACGTTGGCGGTGCCTTCGGTGGCGACGATTTTGAAGCCGAGATCGACGTAACGGCGCGCCAAACCGATTGCTGCGTGCTTATCGTGATCGTTAAGGGTGAAGAAGACTGTGCCACCGGTGGGCAACAATTGGCCCGCTGAGAGCTGCGCCTTGGCGAAGGCCTCGCCGAAGCTGGACGCGACACCCATCACCTCGCCCGTGGACTTCATTTCAGGACCGAGAACCGTGTCGACGCCGGCGAACTTGGACCAAGGGAAGACGGGCGATTTGACGTAATAGTGGGCGCCGGTTCCCAGATCTTTGCCGGAAGCAACCTCGCTTGGCAGCAGCTCGCGCAGCGTACGGCCGGTCATGAGCCGCGAGGCGATCTTGGCGAGAGGAACGCCGGTGGCTTTGGAGACGTAGGGAACGGTGCGCGATGCGCGGGGGTTGACTTCGATGACGTAGACATGGTCGTTGCCCCGATCGTCGCGCTGGATGGCGAACTGCAGGTTGACCAGGCCGACTACCTTGAGAGCGAGGGCCAGCTCGCGTGTGTAGGCGCGGAGGGTCTCGAGCGTTGGCTCGCCGATGCCGACGGCAGGCAGCACGCAGGAGGAGTCGCCGGAGTGGATGCCTGCCTCCTCAATGTGCTGCATGATGCCGGCGATGAGGACGTCGTTCGAGTCGCAGAGCGCGTCGACGTCGACTTCGATTGCGTTTTCGAGGAAGTGGTCGATGAGGACCGGGCGCTCCTGCGAGTACTCGACGGCCTGGCGCATGTAGCGCGTAACGGCATCATCGTCGTATGCGATGACCATGGCGCGTCCGCCGAGCACGTAGCTCGGACGGACGAGGACAGGGTAGCCGATCTGACCGGCGACGGCGAGTGCCTGCTCGACGCTGGTGGCAGTGCCGCCGCGCGGCTGCGGAATCTCTAAATCCTCAAGCAGCTTGCCGAAGCGCTTGCGGTCTTCGGCCAGGTCGATCGATTCGGGCGAGGTGCCGATGATGGGCACGCCGGCCGCGCGCAGGCGCTGGGCGAGGTTCAGCGGCGTTTGCCCGCCGAACTGGACGATCATGCCGATCTTTGCGCCAGACTGCGCTTCGTGGTTGTATATGGCAAGCACGTCTTCAAGCACCAGCGGCTCGAAGTAGAGGCGGTCGCTGGTGTCGTAGTCGGTGGAGACGGTCTCAGGGTTGCAGTTGACCATGATGGTCTCGTAGCCGTCGTCCTTGAGCGCGAAGGCAGCGTGGCAGCAGCAGTAGTCGAACTCGATGCCCTGGCCGATGCGGTTGGGGCCGGAGCCGAGAATGATGATCTTGGGCGTCTGCGTCGGCGGCGCTTCGTCCTCTTCCTCGTAGGTGGAGTAAAGGTAGGGCGTCATCGACTCGAACTCGGCGGCGCAGGTGTCGACGAGCTTGAAAACGGGGCGAATTCCCTGCCCTTCGCGCAGTTCCCTCACCTGCTGGACGCCGTCGTGGCCTTCGAGCTTCCACTCCGTGGCGATGCGTTCGTCGCTGAGGCCGAAGCGCTTGAGGCGTCGAAGGTGCTCCGCACTCATATCCTTTGGCGTAGATTGTGCGATTGCCATTTGCGCCAGTGTGACTTCGCGCAACTGGTGCAGGAACCAGGGATCGATCCTGGTGAGGCGCGCGACTTCGCGCACACTCAGGCCGCGCTCGAAGGCGTAACGGATATAGCCGAGGCGCTCCGGCCGCGGCGTGACCAGCATCTGCGTGAGGCGGCGCGGCTCCAGGATTTCCGCGCCGGTTTTCTTGCCGGTTTCGAGCGAGCGCCAGGCCTTCATCAGCGCTTCTTTGAAGGTGCGGCCGATGGCCATCACTTCGCCCACCGACTTCATCTGCGGACCCAGCGTGTCATCGGCGCCGGGGAACTTTTCGAACTGCCACTTGGGAATCTTGACGACGACGTAATCGATGGTGGGCTCGAAGCAGGCGGGTGTCTTGCGTGTGATGTCGTTGGGAATCTCGTCGAGAGTATAGCCGACGGCGAGCTTGGCGGCGATTTTGGCGATGGGAAAGCCGGTGGCCTTGGAGGCGAGCGCGGAGGAGCGCGAGACGCGCGGGTTCATCTCGATGATGGTCATGCGGCCGTCTTGCGGGTTGATGGCAAACTGCACGTTGGAGCCGCCTGTTTCGACGCCGATCTCGCGCATGCAAGCGATGGCCGCGTCGCGCATCTTTTGGTACTCGCGATCGGTGAGGGTTTGCGCGGGGGCCACGGTGATGGAGTCGCCGGTGTGCACGCCCATGGGATCGAAGTTTTCAATAGAGCAGATGATGATGACGTTGTCGGCGAGGTCGCGCATCACCTCGAGCTCGAACTCCTTCCAGCCGAGCACGCTTTCTTCCACAAGGCACTCGTGAACCGGCGAAAGGTCGAGTCCACGGGCGAGAACTTCCATCAGCTCTTCGCGGTTGTAAGCGATGCCGCCGCCCGTGCCGCCAAGCGTGAAGCTGGGACGGATAAGCACCGGGAAGCCGAGCTTGCTCGAGAAGTCGAGGCCGTCGCGCAGGTTGTTTACGAGCGCCGAACGTGGGACATCGAGGCCGGTGCGGATCATCGCATCCTTGAAGAGCAGGCGGTCTTCGGCCTTCTTGATGGCTTCAAGCTTGGCGCCGATGAGCTCGACATTGTAGCGGTCGAGCACGCCCGTGTCGGCGAGATCGACGGCGAGATTGAGGGCGGTTTGCCCGCCGACTGTGGGCAGAAGAGCAAACTTGCCCGAAGGTTTACCTGCGCGGCCAGCGCCGGCGAGCATCTCCGCTTCGATGCGGATGATTTCTTCGACGTACTCGTGGGTGAGCGGCTCGATGTAAGTGCGGTCGGCCAGCTCGGGATCGGTCATGATGGTGGCCGGGTTCGAGTTGACCAGCACCACTTCGTACCCCTCCTGTTTGAGAGCCTTGCAGGCCTGCGTGCCGGAGTAGTCGAACTCGGCGGACTGGCCGATGACGATGGGACCGGAGCCAATCACCAGGATTTTCTGAATGTCATTTCTGCGTGGCATGTGTTCCGTTCGTGTTTCGTCGAACTTGCTGCTTCTCAAACAATCGTGTTTGTGTTTTGAAAGGGCACGACTTTAGTCGTGCCGTCAGATGTATCGTTCGCCTGTGGCTTTAGCCACTGGGGGATGGGGTCAAGTTTCCAGCCAGGGAATGCTGACGAATACCGGTATTCTGGCGACGTTGTGCAGAGATGTTTCTTCACCGGATTCAGATGAATGTAATGGAGATGAAGGTCGTACTCCTCGGCGCCGCGAATACGATGATCGGCAAAGCCTCGGCGCCAGATTTCCATATTCGATCCAAGCTCCGTCTTCGCACGATGCGAGAACCCACCTTTGATGAATTGAACGGCACGTTCCAGCGAAGTTTGCGGCGTGATGAGCAGATGGAAATGATCCGGCATCAGAACGAATTCGTGTAAAAGATATGCCTTACCGCGATACGACAGCAGCGTTTTGAAAAAGAGCCTGGCCCACGATTCCGCCTGGAAGAGCGCGCGCCGTTCCCACGTGTCCGATGTAACGAAGTAGGTCTGCGCATTGTTCGTTGCGTGTTCGCGTGCCGGCTTCAAAACCATCCCTCAGCGGCTAAAGCCGCGGCTGCTGGCGACCATTAGCGGCACGACTAAAGTCGTGCCCTTTCAAAACGGCCGGACTCAAGTTCATCGCAGCAACTCGTCGGGATATTTCAAATCGCGCCAGATGTATGCTGCCCATTTCCAATCAAGTCCGTTTCTAGTGTCCGCATCCAGATTCGGTTCTTTTATTGGCCTTTCGTGCACATCTACAAAGCGGCTCCAGATCTTTTCGTACCGCCCAGCTGGTCCCATCCTCCATCGCTGTTGATATCCCCATGCTGGGTTTGAGGAGCTCGCCCCCTCGACAGGAATTGTCCAATCCACTCCTTCAAAGAAACTGATCCTTGAGTTGTGCAGACAAACAAACTGCCTTGAAAAGGTGCCTGTATCCAGTTCCATGCCCCATTCTTCGATCAGGATCCTGCCTGCTACATGCCAGACGGCGACGGTGGCATAAAAATCGGTTTCCTGGTCCTTCAAGGCGTTAGATAGGTCTTTGACAAGAACCCATTTCTCGGTGGGGCTCTGAGCGTATCTAGGCTCAACAGCCCTGACGTCCACGCCACACTCACCGGCGAATCGCACGAACGCGGGCTCTGGTTGATTGGCTCTAAGGCCCGCCAAGTATCGGTCGAATGGGCTTCTCTGTTGTTGGTCCTGAGTAGAAGAAATAGAGTTCCCCAGCCCTACGACCAAAATCAGGACTGGGAGCCAGCGTTTCATCCCTTCCACTCCTCCATCATTTTGCGGAAGTCGCGGAACAAATAGTGCGAATCGTGAGGGCCGGGTGCGGCTTCGGGGTGGTATTGCACGCTGAAGAGCGGCAAAGTCTTGTGGCGCAGGCCTTCGAGCGTCTGATCGTTCAGGTCAACGTGGGTCAGTTCAACCTCGTTGGCGTTGATGGAGTCTGGATCGACGGCGAAGTTATGGTTGTGGGCGGTGATCTCGACCTTGCCGGTGGTGTTGTTGCGCACCGGATGATTGCCGCCGTGATGGCCGAATTTGAGCTTGTAGGTGCGTCCGCCGAGGGCCAGGCCGCAGAGCTGGTGACCGAGGCAGATACCGAAGACGGGTACACGGCCCATCATGTTGCGAATGGCGCGGACGGCGTAATCGACCGGCTCCGGGTCGCCGGGGCCGTTGGAGAGGAAGACGCCGTCGGGCTTGAGCGAGAGAACGTCTTCGGCGGCGGTTTCGGCCGGGACCACTGTGACGCGGCAACCATCGCGCGTTAACATGCGCAGAATGTTCTGCTTAATGCCGAAATCATAAGCCACTACATGAAGAATGCGCTTGTTGGCCTGAGCCTTTTGGTTGCGCTCCGCTGTTTGCATGAAGCCCTCGGCCAGGAGCGGTTCCCCCATCTGGCTGCGCGGGTCGGAGGCGTCGAACTCGTAACTGGTCTTTGTGGAGACGACGCGGGCAAGATCGGTACCCTCCATTTTGCGGATGCTTCTGGCCTTCTCGACGAGAACGCCGGGATCGATTTCGGTAGTGGAGATAACGCCACGCATCACGCCGCGATCGCGCAGGTGGCGAACGAGGGCCCGGGTGTCAATTTCGGCCAGAACCGGGACCGCGTAGCGCTCCATGTACTCGTCGGTGACCTGCTCGGAGCGCCAATTAGAGCTGATGGCGGAAAACTCGCGAACGATCAGGCCCTCGATATAGGGCCGTGCGGCCTCATTGTCGGCGCGATTGGTGCCATAGTTGCCGATTTGGGGGTTGGTGAGGACGACAATCTGGCCGGCGTAGGAAGGATCGGTCGAAATTTCCTGGTAACCGGTGAGAGAAGTATTAAAAACGACCTCGCCCCGGCATTCGCCCGGGTGTCCATGGCCGTGGCCGCGGAAGATGCGCCCGTCTTCGAGCGCGAGGATCGACTGCATCGCCTCTCCGAGGAGTGGATTCAACCGATTTTAGCAGGTTTGCGGGGCAGGTTTTGCCCTGTTTTCCACGGGCTCAATGGACGACGCCAACATCCCGGGCAGGCCAGTAGACAAACTCAGCCTTGCCGTAGATGAGGGAGCGATCGATCGGGCCGAAATCGCGGCTGTCGGAGGAGATGGAGCGGTGATCGCCCATGACGAAATAACAGTCAGGGGGAACGGTCATTTCGGCCATGGAGCTCGAGCCGCGATAGAACTCAGGGACATAGGGCTCGTGAAGCAGCTTGCCGTTGAGCCAGACGCGGCCATGTTCGATGCGGATGTGGTCGCCGGGCAGGGCGATGACACGCTTGATGTAGCTCTTTTCGGGATCGCGCGGATAGCGAAAGACGACTACGTCGCCGCGCTCAATGGCGGTGAAGTGGTAGACGAACTTGTTGATGAAGAGGCGGTCGCGGTTTTCGAGGCGCGGCAACATGCTGGTGCCCTCCACGCGGACCGGTTGGTAGAGAAACAGGATGATGAAGACGGAGGCAGCGGCAGAGATGAGCAGATCGCGCAGCCAAAGGACGATGCCGGCGTTTTTGGGCAGCTGCGTGAGCGCAGGGTTGTGCGCCGGCTGCGTGGGAGCGGTCTGGGGGCTTGCGCTGGAATCGGGAATTGGGGTGTCGTCGGGGCCTGTATTCATTTGTATCTGAATCTAGATTACTCGCAATCAGGATGAACTGCATCTGCCTTGCAAAGCGCAGCCAACGCAGGGCCATGCCTCGGGTTCCACCGGAGCCTCGCCGGCGGTCAGGCGACAGCAGATCGACCCGCGGATGCTTCGATCGCAATCAGGCCGGAGGGTAACGTGCATTGGTTATGCCAGAAAAGTAATGCCCCATTTGTACCGCTTTCGGTGGATTGTTAGAGCACCCGCGGACCCGTTAGAAATGAGGTGCAGGCAAATCCAGCGAAAGCGAGGAGCGCCCTGCCGCTCGACGATTATGGCGACTTGCAATGATTCGCCTGAGGTAGCTACCGCATACGGAGATACGCTACCTGGGGCCTCAAAGCCTTGGTTCTCTCGTTTGACCTTTCCGCTGCTTTACGCTGCAATCGGTTTGTCGCTCGGAACCGCAACTGGAACCGCAGCAGCGACAGTTACCACGCCCGTTGGCGCTCAGACGAAGTTCAACGATTCGAGGCAAGATTCGATTCAGGCCAGTGCAACAGGTTTTGAACTTGCAGTCAGTCCGAGGGCGAGTACCGTTTTGAAGGCAAATTTCCAACCGGCCACCGTAGTCTATGTGGCTGCCAATACCGGCAAACCCGCGACCGATTCCGGTCATTCGACGGCAAATCAGGTCCCCACAGGCGCCTCGCCTGGGATTCCCGCAGTGACGGTGGACCCCTCGCCCGCAATCCAGACTGCACCGGACAAAACACCAGCCGAGGAAAAGAACCCGACCCATCCTTCGGCTCCCGCAGAAAAGCACTTGACGAAGCCCTTCGCCTATCCCCTTGCCCACTCTGCGCGCAAGGAATTGGCGAGCGTTCCGGAAGGGGCGCCCGCGGCGATGGGCGGTAAGCGGTTGAACCTCGGCGACGATGCGAAGCCCTCAGGCTCTCTTGTCGAAGGGGATCTTACGGTTGCCGACTACAATGCCAAAGCGGGGACAATCGAGATCTGCGACGGCAGAACTTTCGCCGTTGGCTCGACGGTCAGCATCAGCGGTGCGCCGTCCTGGAACGAATACCGTTCCGATTTGCACCACAGGTGCGGGCAGGATGGCAGTTGCACGCTGACCCGCGCAGCGGTGGCCGCACTGAACACAAAGCTGGTTTAGAAACTCAGCGCCGTTGCAGGCACCCGCCCGGGTTGGCAGCGCATTCGTTTACTCGCAACCGAGGCTTCCCGGCGGGCACATGATGCGCGGCCGGTGTCGCGTAATTGGTTTCGGCTGGTCGGCGGCGGGGACCAGAGCGGGTGCAGCCCCGGTTTGAGAACTAACGGCCAGGTTTTCTTCTTCCAACAGCAATGGGCGTTGCAGGACCATCTCCACCTGGGTGCCGCTGGGAATATCGACATCGGCGTTGCGGGTGAAGAGCGAAACGATGCCCACCGTTGCCAGGCCGGCGCCGAGGCCGGCGAGGCCGCCCTCAATGGGATGTCCGGTCGAAGCTCCTCCGATGGTGCCTACGCCCGCGCCGGTAGGAAGGGCGATTTCGGCGGCCTGGCCCGCGTTGCGGCCCTTATCTCCGTTCTGCTCGATGGTTCCCTCGTCGTCTTTTTTCACGGTCTGATTCTTCGAGCCGGGAATATTGTCGACGACACCGGGAATCTCAACCACCGAGCCGTTGGGAAAGATGATGGAGGTGAAGTGCATGTCTAGCTGCGCCTTGCCCTTTACACGGCCGCCACGCTGGACGCGGTCGACCACACCCTGCACGTAGACACCGGTAGGGATCATGACGCGGTTGCCGACCACGACGGGGAAAGTTGACGATAGGTAGACGCCGTCGCCGGGGCGGGCGCTTTTGGTGTTGATGGCGCTGCGCAACTGCAGCAGAACCTTGGTTCCGGCGGGGACTGTGTAGGTCTTCCTGGCAGGGGTGGTATTGGCGAGGCCGACTGGCTCAGCGGATGGGTCTGCAGGTGCTGCCGATTGCGGCGCCGGGTTTGCGGCCGGCGCGGCTGCGGGTTGCGCCGCCGCTGCGGCGGCCGAGCCATGATCCGGTTGCGGCTGAGCAGGGGCCTGGGCCTGGCACACGTTCAAACCTGCGGCGATCAGGCTGACGAACATTGCTGCCGACAACCACCCCAGCGGCAGAGACATAGAAACCTCCACTACTCGATGGATAGACGGAACTCTCGCCCACAAGGATAGCTCGACTTCTGCTCAGCGGGCTATGAAAAGTTGGTTTGCCGCACTGCCGGGGCAGCCCGCGCGTTACCATGCGAGAAAGCGATGCGATCGCGAGCCCATTCCTCTGTTGGTGCTGACCGGGAGCCTGGCCGGTTTGGCGCGGCCTACCGGGTGCTGAAAGAGGCGATTGCGGCCCGGGCCTTCCCTGGGTGCGCATTCGGCGTTATGGCCGGAGGCGAAGTGGCGCTTCAGGATGCGGTAGGGCGATTCACCTATGAGGAGAATTCGCCGGCAGTAACCGCGGAGACCGTATATGACGTGGCCAGCTTGACCAAGGTGGTGGCGACCACGGCCGCGGCCATGCTGCTCGCCCAGAGCGGGCAGATCAATGTGGATGCGCCGCTGGGCGAGTTGCTGCCAGGGTTTGTGGAGGGGCGCGCACGTGAAGATGCCGCGCGCCGCGTGACGCTGCGGCACCTGCTGGCGCATAGTTCCGGCTTGCCGGGGTACGTAGAGTTGTTCCGCAGCGCGGTCACGCCGGCGGTGCTGCTGGAAGCTTGCTTGAAGCTGCCGCTGGAGGCGGAGCCGGGAACACGAGCCGAGTACTCCGACCCCGGCTTCATCCTGTTGGGTAAGGCGCTGGAGGCGCGAATGGGCAACCCCATGGCTCCCTGGCTTCGGCGTGAGGTCTTTGCACCGCTGGGGATGGTGGCCACGGGATTTTGTCCGGCTGTGGCAGCGCGGAACTCGATCCCGCCCACGGAAGAGGACACAACCTTCCGCCATCGCCGGGTCCAGGGCGAAGTACAGGATGAAAATGCATGGGTGCTGCAGGGTGTGGGGGGACATGCCGGCCTTTTCTCCAACGTGCCGGACCTTTTGCGATTTGCCGGCGCGATAGTCAGCGCGGGAGCGAATAACAGGCGAGAGGGAATGCCGCAACTATTTGACAGTGAGTTAGTGAATCGATTTGCCGAGCGACAAGGACCTGAGGGGAGCTCGCGCGCGCTAGGGTGGGATACGCCGTCAGAAAACTCGTCATCCGGCAGGCATTTTTTGACACACTCCGTCGGGCACCTTGGCTACACCGGTTGCTCGCTTTGGATCGATCTGGATGCCGGCGTGGCCGTTGTGCTGCTGACCAATCGCACATGGCCCGATCGAAAAAGTCAGTCGATTCGCGAGGTGCGGCCCGTCTTTCACGACGCCGTCCGCGAGGCCCTCAGGGATCGGGTTTGACGGTTACGAAAGCGGGGCGGACGAGCAAATTTTGTCGCGGGGTTGCGCGGTTTTATAGATAGAATTAATACTGGGGACTGACTCGATGTTACCAACCACAACGCTGCAGGAGATGGCCCTCACAAGAACAAAAGACTCCAGCAACGGAGATCAGGCCACCCTGCTTCAGCAACTGACTACGGAGAGCCAGAACGAGGCTTCTCAAGGACTGGACACAAAATCCGCACTGGAGATCGCGCGCATCATCAACCACGAGGATGCGAAGGTCGCGGGGGCGGTGAAGAAGGCCATCGCGGAGATTGCCGACGTGATCGACCAGGTGGCGCGGAGCCTGCGCGACGGCGGCCGGCTGATTTACATCGGCGCCGGCTCCAGCGGACGGATTGCGGCGCTGGACGCTGCGGAGTGTCCGCCTACTTATTCCACAGCTCCCGGGCAGGTGCAGTACATCATGGCGGGCGGGCCCAAGGCGCTGGCGTCGGCGGTCGAAGTAAACGAAGACTCCGAAGAGCTGGGCCAGCGGGACATTGCGCGCCGGCGCCCCACCCGCAAGGATGTGGTGATCGGCGTCTCCGCATCGGGCCGCACGCCTTACGTGGTAGCGGCAGTGGCCTATGCCCGCGCCCGCGGAGCGCATACTGCAGCCGTGACCTGCAATCAGGGAACGCCGCTGGCCGAAGCTGCCGAGATTACGATCGTGGCCGACGTCGGCCCCGAAGTGGTCTCCGGGTCCACGCGCATGAAGGCCGGCAGCGCACAGAAGATGATACTCAACATGATTACCACCGGCGCCATGACCCGGCTGGGATACGTGTATGAAAATCTGATGGTCAATGTGCACATGCAGAACTCGAAGCTGGTGGAGCGCGGCATTCGCATTCTGATGTGCGCTTGCGGCATCGATCGCGCCACTGCGGTGCAGACCATCAAGAGCGCCGGGCGCAGCGTGCCTGTGGCCCTGGTGATGCTGAAGGCCAAAGTCGATAAGCCCGAAGCGGTGCGGCGGCTGGCAAAATCCGACGGCAATGTGCGGCTGGCAATCGAGGACAACGTACTGGAGCTTTAGCGCCAGATCCTTCTTTGTCCCGCGCCCCCAGAGTCAGGGCAGACTGCCGGCCTCCCTTCCGAATCGTTTGCATCATGGACGCAGCGAAGTGCTGCTCCGCGCGCCGGGTTGTCCAGGGCGTCCTGGGCTCCGTGGTGGGCGCGGGTTCAGGGCAGCACGCGCTGAATGTGGAGGAAGAGAATCAAATCGAGGAGGAAGCCGATCGCGACCAATCCCAAGGCGATGAAAGCGACCACCTTCACGCTGTTTCCGAAGGTCTTGAGATCCTCAAGCAGTTCCTGCTGTTCCAGTGTGTTGCGGTCGGTGGCTTCGCGAACCATCTCCAATTGATCTTCGACGCGCTTGAGCGAGGTGTTCTGCTCCATGACCTGATCGCGCAAGTTGCGATGCTGCGTCTGTAGCTGGGCCAAGCCGTCCTCGATAGGCGCGAGATCGACTTTTGGCGGCGGCGCTTGCGGTCGCGGATGCGGAGCGAGGAGATTGGTGACGGCGGTGACGATGTTGCCATCGAGGAGGGGCAAAAGCCGTTGCACCAGGGGCAGGGCCGAGCGAAAGGCGTTGATAGTGCGCGCCAGCCCGGAGGACTCGCCGGCCGCAGTTGCGCCGGGCAACGCGCGGCCGGGAGGGATGCGGCTGGAGCTTTCCGCAGCGGAGGCAGCCGAAGGACGCCTGCCGGAGCCCATTGGCAACGGCGATCCGATGGCACGCTGGTGCGGCACCGCGGCTCTTGGTGCGGACTGTCTCGGCGCCAGGGGATCGCGATCGATGGATTCCACACCTTTGGGCTCGTTCATGGGCTTCTTTCTCCCTTTGCATGAGGCAAGCCTCATATATAGCTCATTTCGCGTTCGTTGGGAACTCCCTTTTTACTTTCAGGAGCATTTCGCGCCGGGCGCGGGCCGGGGTATGCTCGAAGCGAGGAGAAGCGTGTGAAAGCACATCTGAGCCGCACGCTGCGCGGTGTGCAGCGAAATATCCTGGCCGGCATTATTACGATCACCCCGCTTTTTGTCACCTACCTGATCTTCAGCTTTCTGCTGGGCGCGCTGGCTAAGGCGGGATTGCCGGCGGTTCAACTGCTTGCGGCGTTCTTCCCTCGGGGATGGTTCAGCCCACCGTGGCTGCAGCCGCTGCTGGCCATTCTGCTCACGCTGGTTGTGCTGTACGTGGTGGGACGGGTCACTTCCCTGGTGATAGGCCGCCAGACCTTCGGCCTGTTCGAGTCGATACTAGAGCGGCTGCCATTTGTGGCCAAGGTCTACACTTCGGTGCGCCAACTGGTGGATTCCATGATGGCGAAGAAAGGGACGAGCCAGCGCGTGGTGCTGGTGGATTTCCCCATCTTGGGCCAGAAGAGCATCGGGTTCCTTACGCGCACGATGAGCGATGCCGGGAGCGGGCAGCCGCTCGCTGCAGTGCTTGTGCCCAACGCCATCAACCCCACGTCGGCCTTTCTGCAAATTCTCCCGATGGAGCGGGTGATCGAGACGGACATGACCATGGAACAGGCGATGAGCATGGTGATGACGGGCGGCGCGGTGGGGCCGGAGACGATTCCGTACTCAAAAACGCCGAGTGGCGTAGCGTAAGCGGCCCGGGGAGGACTTCCTCCTACAGTTTTGAACCAGAGGTCAAGGAGGCTGTGGGATGGCGACAAAGAATTTGAACAAGCGCCCGATTGCAATCACGTTCCTTGCCTGGCTCTACATCACAATTGGCGTCGTCGGGATCGCGGTGCATGCAGAGCTGTTTAAAGTGCAGCCGCCAGAGCTGAGCGAACTTGGCCTGCTCGCGGCCGCGGTGGTTGCCGGCATCTTCATGCTGAGAGGAAAGAATTGGGCGCGCTGGCTGGCGCTGGCCTGGATGGCGTTCCACGTGGGCGTGAGCGCGTTTCACCCTTGGCGCGAACTCATTGCGCACAGCGTGCTGCTCGTGATGATTGCTTATCTTCTGCTGCAACGAGACGCGCGCAACTATTTCGCGGCGCCGCGCACTGCGGCCTGATCGGGGGTGGACGCAGATTCGGGATGATTGCCGAGCAAATCCCCGCTGCCCTCTTCAACGAGCTTTTCTTCGGCATGTTCGCTTTCGAGCGTGACCTTGTGCAGGCTGACGTGCTCGAAGCGGGCCCATATCAGTCCCACCGGAACGACGCAGAGAAATGTGGCCAGCAGAAGAGTGGCGGAGCAGGCAGTGGCGGGCTCGGGAGGCACGCCGAAGAAGCTGGAAAGCGCCGCGGCCACGAAGGCGATTTGGGAAAACCAGCCCAGGACCGGAAGCTGAAGGACACTGACGCTTCCGCTGATCATCAGAAGGAGAATGCATTTCGCAAGGCTCATCCCGGCCAGTGCGGGGCTGGCGGTGAAGGCATGCACCGTCTCCACGTAAGAGAGGGCGATAAGAACCCACATGCCGAGTGAGAGCGATGTCGAAACGGCAAAATCGGAGAAGCCGCGCATGACGTCGAGGCCCGCGTGAAAGGCTCTGATCTTGTGGCCGATGGAGCGGCCCAACCGTTTGGAAACCAGGCCAAAGGATGCCTCAAGGAACCCAGCTACTGTGCCTCCAGACAAACGCACGGCAACGAGTAACAGAACGCCGGCAAGCGTAACCAGCAGCGCTCCAAAGCGAGCGAATATGAAGGAGAGAATGGGAAAGCGGCTGATGAGCGGCGCAAAAAGATGGCTGAAGAATCCCGATTGACCGGTCGCGGCGGCCAACGCAGGCTGAGGAATCCACAAGAGCGCGAGCGAAGCGATGAGCGCCATGGAACCGAAGTCAAAGAGCCGCTCGACGATGTAGACGGCAACTTGCGTGCTCAACGACTCCCCGGTCTTTTTGGCGACGAGGTAGGGCCGCACCGGGTCGGCGACACGGCCAATCAACGCCACGGCGGTAAAGCCAATGACCTGCGTTCCCAGAAGCGAGAAGAGCGGGACCTTCTTGTTGTGCCGCATCAGCAGGCTCCAGCGCGCTGCGCGGAAGACATAGGCCACGTAGATGCAGGCGGCGGCGATGGCGATCTTGCGCCAGTCAGCAAGCGCAACCTGAGAGCCAAAGACGTGGAAATTGAAGTGAATCCGGGAGCGAGCCCAAAGGGCCAGGGCGGTCAGCGCCAGCAGCACAACGAGGCCCAGAATCCATTGGCTCTTCTTCACGCGTTCTCCGTTCTGCAATCTGCGAAACAGGTCTATCGGTATGTTCTCACGCGGATACGCGAATGAGGTAAAAGGAAATTCGCTGCGCGCCCATCGCGAGTGAATGGTTCGATTAAAAGGCGACATTAGCGGCAAGGCATAAACCGGTTGCGGATCGACTTAGCGGGAAGCGGCTGGCTGCGCGGCCGGAGCGGCTGCGGTTGCGCCGATACGCAGGGCCTGCGCCTCACGGGCCAGAACGCGGCGATTGAACTCGTGAATGACACGGGCGACGTAAGCGCGGGTCTCGCGATAGGGAGGGATGCCTTTGTACTTGTCCACTGCCTCGGGGCCGGCGTTATAGGCGGCCAGCGCCAGAGCCAGGTTGTCGCGGTAGCGGGTGAGCAGCGCATCAAGGTAGGCCGATCCGCCGCGCACATTCTGTTCGGGTTGAAAACTGTCGTGCACGCCGAGGCCGGCGGCAGTTCCGGGCATCAATTGCATCAGACCCTGGGCGCCGGCGCGGCTCACGGCGCGGGCGTTACCATCGCTTTCAGCCTTGACCACGCTCGCCAACAGGTCCACGTCCAGGTTGTGCTCGGCTCCGGCGCGGGTGAGCATCTCGTGCAGATCGGCTGGGGTAAGTCTTGCCGGTGTCTGGGGCGAAGGGATCGCCGCTGGCGCAACGGGTGCGGGCGGATCGGGAATCAGTTCGAATGTGGCGATCTCAGCCGGCGCGAATTCGATGTAGCTATCTTCGCCGGGGCTCAGGTAAAGGCGGACGCGGCCATCGACCTGGCCGTGATGGTCGCAGCGAAGAGTGAAGCCGTTGCGCAATGTGACCCGCTCTGCGGCGCGCGCCTGTGCCGGCCAAGCGGCGAAGACCGCGAGAGCTCCGGCCAGGCTCAGGATCTTTTCGCGGACGATGCGCCGCCGATGGAATTCGCTGCTCATACTTTTGCTGCCGCCATCCGGGCGAGCGCTGCCTCCAGGACCACTGCGACACCGTCTTGATCATTTGACGGCGCCAGCTTCCAACCGCGCGTCCGGGCCAAGGCGCGCAGTTCCGCTGCGGCGTTGGCCATGACGATTCCCTGCCCTGCCCACTCCAGCATACTTGCGTCGTTCCAGTTGTCGCCGATGGCCATGGTCTCCTTGCGATCCACGCCCAGGCGCGCGGCCAGCCGTTCGAGCGCCCACCCTTTCGAAATGCCGGGCGGCAGGAGGTCGAGGATGGACAGATCCCGCGCCGGATACTCGGTTCGGACGCATTCACATGCATCGCGGCACGCGCTCGCCTTGAGCGCTTTTTCAGCGGCCTTCATTCTCTCCACGCTGCCGGCCGCCATGCCCTGAATGGGATCGTCGCCGTCGACCAAGGCCGACTCCAGCGGCTTCACCACCTCGATTGCATTCCGGTTCGCCTCGACCCACAGAGCAATGCGGCCATGCGCCTGCTCGAGGTCTTCGAGGACCAACTCGCCGCGTCCGGGCCGGTTGAAGGTGAAGACGACCGTCCCGAAGGGGCGAAGCAGGCCGCATAGGCCACGCGCCACGCGCGCTTCCATATGGCAGCGGTCGATGGTTTCGCCGCCCAGCGTCGAGATCACTGCACCATTGGACGCGATGAGAGGCGTATCCGCTCGCAGCCCCAGGCCTTCGAGCAACGGCACAGTGTAGGCCGGGCGGCGTCCGGTGGCGATGGCTACCGTGATTCCCGCCTCCTGAGCCGCCCGCAGCGCCCGCGCATTGCGTTCGCCGACCGTCTGCGTCATGGCCGGCAGCAGGGTTCCATCCATGTCGATGGCGATGAGGCGAGGGGGAGGGTGCATATAGCCAGTGTACCGGGCGCGTATAAACCAGGGTGCGGTCTGTGACGGCGGTCATACCGGGCCGGCCGGGCACGGGCTATCGTTGCGCCATGAAAAGGCGCGGCTTGCTTCTGGCGGGCATCCTGTCGATCTGTCCCGCCATGGTCCAGTATGCGCCGGCGAATGCTTCTTCTGCCTCCGTGCCGGTGGTTTACCTCATCGGCAGCGCGCATAACCTGCACTTTGAGGAGCGCTACCACTACTCGCTCGTCGATCTCGAAGCGCAGGTACGGTCGGTGCATCCGGATGTGATTTGCGGGGAGATCACGCCCGAGGCCTTCAACGGTCCCATGGAGGGCAACTTTCCACCCGAAGCGGAGATGCTGGCCGAGATGGCTCCGGGCTGGGGTGTGCGCTTGATTCCTGCAGATTGGCGGGTCAGTTTTGCCTGGCAGGCGCGAGGAGAGCAGCAGGAGACCGAGGGCAAGGCGAAGGCCGCCGAAGTTGCAGGCGCGCAGAACCGGCTGAAGGCCTATATGGACGCCTTTTCCGGCGTTTCATTGTACGACTACACGAACGGCTCGGCACAATTCCTGGCCATGGTCGATCACATGTTTGAAGACGTGATTGGAGAGAACACGCCCTCCGACATCGCGGCAGGAGCCTGGCACGAGCGCAACCGGATGATTGTGGAGAACTGCCTGACCGAGGCAGGCTCAGCCAAGCGGATTGTCTTTGTCTTCGGCGACGCGCACTTTCCGCAACTACGACGGCAGTTGGCCGCGCGCGGATTGACGGCGCAGATTCCTCCGCGCGCCTTTCATCCCGCAGGACTGGGAACCATGCCGCCCGCCGTCATCGCCCGCTGGCAGCGCAATCTAAAGAACCTCGAAGGCATTGCAGACGGGAGCGTTGCGGTCTCCGCCGACGATCGCGCAAAGGTGAAGGACACCAACCGTGCTCCCGTTTTGCGCAGCGAGATTGAGATCTATTTGGCTCGCCAGAAGACGCAGTAAGGCGAATGTCGTCGCAAGGCGCTCCACAATTCAGTAATCTCTTGAGTATGGAACGGATGTGCAGCCAGTGCCATGCGGTACTTGCGGAGCAGACGAAGGCGGATTGGTGCCCTGCGTGCGGCGGCGCGCTGGTGGAACGGGAGAGTTTGCCGGAATCCGGAGAGCCAGGCAAGCCGGCGGCGGAAGTGGACCATCGCGGCATTGTGCTGCCGCGGCGTCACGCGTTGGGCGGAATTATTACGCCGCGGTAAATTGGTTTACTCGTAGCGCAACGCCTCGGCCGGGAGGACGTTGGCGGCAGCGGACGAGGGGTAGAGCGTGGCCAGAAGTGAGATGCCGATGGAGACTGCGGAGACGATTACGCCATCGAGCACGCGAGGCGCGAAGGGCAGCGTGTCAATGGAGTAAACCTCTGCGGAGAGATGGATGAAGTGATAGTGGCCACCGGCCCATGAGGCGAGATAGCCGAGCGCAAGGCCGAGGGCAGTGCCGACAATGCTGATGAGAAAGCCTTGCAACAGGAAGATGCGCCGCACCTGGCCGGGGTCGACGCCGAAGCTCATCATCACGGCGATGTCGCGGGTCTTCTCCATCACCATCATGGTGAGCGCGATGAGGATGTTGAGCGCGGCGACGATGACGATCAGCGCGATGACGATGAAGGTGACTACCTGTTCCAGCTTGAGGGCGCGGAACAGCTCGCGGTTCTGTTCGGTCCAGTTGGTGGTCATGTAGCCGGAGCCGGCGGCCTGCTCGATGGTGCGCGCGATCTCCGGGGCGCGATTCAGATTGTCGACTTTGAAGCTGATCACCGAAAGCAGGTCGGGCTCATCGAAGAGGCGCTGCGCGTCGGCCAGGCGCAGGAAGCCGGTCTGGGCGTCGTATTGATAAAAGCCGGAGTGAAAGGTGCCGGCGAGACGAAAGCGGACGTACTTGGGAATCACGCCGAGGGGCGTCAACTCGCCCTGCGGGCTGATGACCATCATGGAATCGCCGACTGTGGCGCCGACGGTTTCGGCCAAATCGCTGCCCAAGACGATGGGCGGCAGCTCAGCGTTTTGCGCGGACGCCGATTCGGGCTGCGGCTCAAGCGCCTGCACTGCGCCGGGCGTGGCCGTGGAGAGCAGGTCGCTGACGGTGCGCTCATCGTCGGGCAGGATGCCTTCGAGCACCGCGCCTCCATCGCGCGCGCCCCGGGCCACAAGCACCTGCTCGTACAAGCCGGGCGAGGCGGCGACGACGTGTGGGACCTTGCGCAAACGGGCCAGGAGCGGTCGCCAGTCGTGAATGCCGCGGCCCTCGACCTGCATCAACTGCACATCGGCGCTGAAGCCCAGCAGCTTGTCCTGCAGGTCGCGCCGCATGCCAGTGGTGATGGCGAGAGCGATGATGAGCGCGGCGACGCCGGCGGTGACACCGGCGATGGAGATGGCTGTGACGACGCCCACCACGGCCTGCCTCCGCTTGGCTTTCAGGTACCGCGCCGCCACATACAGCTCAAATCGCATGGATATATCTGCTTCCCCTGGATCGGCTTTCTCTGGGCCTACTGTTCCTGGGCAGGAATGATCATCTTGGCCACGCCCACATTGTCGAAGCGGTCGTAGGCGCGAACGGTGATCAAGTGCTCGCCGATCTTTCCGCCCTCCACGTCCACCGAAATGCGGAACTCATAGTGCTCGCGCCTGGAGTCGGAAAGCAAGCCGGCCGGATCGATGTACTGCCACGGTCCGGCATCGAGCGAGTATTGAGCGCGAGCGATGGGCGAGTAGGAGTCCTCAGCGTCGAACGTGACGAGAAAAGGCTTCGAGCATGGGGTGGTCTTGCATTCGGCCGGCTGCCCGGCGGCCTTGAGATTCGCGATCGTCGGCGGCGTGGTGTCGATCTCGAAACGGTCGCTGACCTTTTCGCCGGTGAGCGCGTCGCCGGGCGTGTGCGAGGGCGCGTCGGAGGCGACGACTTTGATGCGGTAGCCGCCGTCGGGGATCAACGTGGCGTCGAAGCTATAAGCCTCTTCCTTGATCTTTTTCTTCAGCGGCCACCACCCGGTGTCGCCGTCGCCGCGCAGGTAAAGCGAATAGACGAGCGTGTCGCCATCGTCGTCGTGCGCGGACCAGCGGACAGTGACGGCGGTGCGGTCCTTGGTGGCCTGGAGCGGGTTACTCGCGCTGGTATCGAAAGTGACCGTCGAGCTCTGGCTGGGCGAGGGAAAGGTAATGTTTATGGTTTGATTGGACGAAGCGGGAGTTTGCGGATTGAGGCGCGCGCCGGAAACCACGACCAGGTCGTCGACGACGGGCGCGGAGTTGACGGGCAGATAGTTGACGCCTACGCTGCCCAGGACGCCGCCCGTGTGCAGCACCGCCTTCCATTGCAGGAAGCGGCCCGGCGGCGAGGCCACCAAATCACCCTTAAGGAGCTGCCAGTCGCTCCAGCCGCGGACCGGCTGCTCGACGTTGCCGGTGCGGGTGAGGATCTCGTACCCGGACGAGCCGGGTTCGACTTCCACGCGGCCAAAGCGGGCGAAGGCTCCGGCATCGAGAACATCGCTGGCGTACTCGTGCGTTTCCGCCGGTCCCAACAGGTAGACCTTGCCGGTGTTGCCCGTGCCGATCAGCAGGCCCTCGGATCCTGGAGCGGCGGCCAGGCTGAGCCCCTGTTGCGCTTGCAGGTGAGCAATGTCGGCGTAACTGCCATCGTCCTGGATGCGGAAAATGCGTCCGCGATTGCCGCTCAGCGCGAGGAGGCCGCCGGAGCGGATGGCCAAGGCGTAGACGATCTCATCTTTACCCGACCAGAGCAGCCGCGGCGCCTGGCCTTCACTCAATGCGTAGATCTCGGTTCCTTCGGGCACGGAGGCGCTGGCGTTGGCTGCCTGCAGCGACTGCGGCTGGACTACCGTGATCGTGACTATGGCCATCCCCTGCACCGGCAGCGGAGGGAGCGGATTGTGACTCTTGTCGCCGACGCAGGCGGCGTAGATGGTTCCGTCGGCACTGATGGCTATAGAAGTAACCTCGCGGCGCGGGGCTTCGAAGAGCACGTAGCCTTTGCCGTGCGGGTCAATGCGGTACACGAGGCCGGAACCATCGGAGCCGGCGATCAGGTTACCCTTGGCGTCCCACGCCAGCGTGCGGATGTGCGCCTCGTCGCTCTTGAAAAACAGCTCTGGCGCAGCGCCGGATTTGGCGAGATCGACGCGGTAGACGGCGCCGGGATTACCGGTGGCGATGTAGAGCCGCCCGGCCGAGTCGAAGGTCAGATCCCAGATGTAATGCGACTCAGCGCTGGGCGCCGCCGGGTCGGGCTTCGTCTGCGAAGCGGCGGCCTCGTCTACTTTGGCGGCGTCGAAGACGACTGGGGCGGTGGCTTCGTCGAGTTTGGTGGCGGCATCGGGGTTGAGCTTGTAGACTTTACCGCCGGGCACTGTGGCTGCATACAGCGAGCCATCCGGGCCGAAGCGCAAAGCCTGGACGCTGAGATCTCTGGTTTCGAAGAGCGTGAAGGGCTTTTCGTCCCGCTGCTGGCTCAGGCGCAGCACGGCGGCAGGTGAACCCGTGCCGGCGAAGATGCGGCCGTCTTTGCCGGCGGCGATCGACCACACAAAGGTTGACGGTGTGGTGAGCAACCCGGTAAGTCCGGGCCCCTGGCGCAGATGACCGTCGCTCTCGATCGAAACCCCGGCCGGTGTGCCCTTTTCGAACTCCTCCATCTGCGATTGGGTCCAAAGGTGGGTGCCTTGGGCAGCTGCGAAAGAGGAAACTGAAGCGGCTCCTGCCAAAAGGGCGAGAAGAGCCAGCAACGGCGGGCAGCAGTGAAGGGAGCGGGATTGAACAAACATTCTGTCGTTGAGTCTACTAGAGTTCACTGCCAACTTTCGATTACGCGGTAGGACCGACGGGCGTGGGAGCAGAGACCGGCTAGCCTCTCGCAGCTCTTGTGGAAAACCAGTTCCAAAAGAGCTGCGGCTCTTGTGCGCAACGCCGGGCAAGTCGCCCGGTCGATCTCAAGGCGCCGAGGAGGCACCTTGCGCTACGATTTAGGTGTGCCAGCGCACAAATTCTGCATAGTCGTAATCGTTTTCTGTTTTATGAATACGACTTTTGCACAACCTGCGCGATCCGGCTGACTTTCTTCCTGTGGAGAGTTGCCAGTCGTATTTTCGGAAGGCTATATTTCGGGTAGTCTCATGAGGCGGCGAATAAGACGGTCCGGCTGTGGTTCCACTATGCATGCAGTTGTTCCCAAGTTCACAGAGCTTCATCAACCGGCGGCGCTTTTGCGTTGCGGCGCGCGCGGACGGAGTATCTCGCCATGGCATGGTATGCCTACTGCATCGGTGAAAAACAAGCATTTCCGGCATTAGCCCGGCATCGTAAACCGATTCCTATGGAATCGGTCTTTGGAGTCAGTGGCAATCAGGTTTTTCTATACCCCGCGAGCGATCTCGCGATCATCGTGAGCGAGCACAACCCCGAGGAAAGCCTCAATCAACGGTCGGGCATGGACCACGCGCGTGTGGTCGCCGATTGTTTTCAACACTCTACGGTTCTTCCTTTCCGATTCGGGACGGTGTTTCACGACGACGAGTCGCTGCGTAAATCCGTGCGCTCCAATCAGCGCCAGTTTCTCGGCAATATCGACAAGTTGCGCGGTAAAACCGAGATGCACCTGAAGATCTTCGTGGACGATTGTTGCGGCCGCGAGGCCGAAAAACATCTCAACACGGAGGGTGTAGGCCGCGAATATCTCAGCCATCTGCGGGAGAATGCCTCGCGGGCGCGGGAGCGCCAGACACGGGCTCGCGCGATCAGCTTCCAGATGCACAGGCTGTTTATGCCTCTGGACGAGGAAGTGAGCTGCCGGCTGATGGACAACGGCAAGATGATGCTGGACGTCGCCCACCTGATCGAGCGCAAGTGCGTGGAGCGCTACCAGAACAAATTTGTGAGCACCAGCGCGGCGATGCAGGAGTGCCAAATGCAGCTCTCGGGCCCATGGCCACCCTACCATTTTGTCCACAGGCTGACGCGAACGGCTCATGCGCAGCCCCAGCTGGCAGCAGCGTCAGTGCCTGCCCCTACCACAGTTGCGGCCGAAGCGCCCGCGATTGCCATGATGGAGCCGGCGCCCGCGCTCGTGTAGAACCGGTCGAACCACGACCACGAGGAGCTTCAGCTACGGCTGAAGCTTTTCTGTCAGTTGCGCCTTCGTTTTCGAGCAGGCCCCCGGCATAGCCTAATCTAGAAGCATGAGCGACCAGACGTTGGATGCTGTGCAGGATTCGGTTTTCGATCTCCTCGTCGTAGGTGCGGGACCCACCGGGCTGGCTTGCGCTATTGAGGCGCAAAAGCAGGGTTTTCGCGCGGTCCTTGTGGATAAGGGCTGCATTTGCAATTCCATCTTTCACTATCCGGCGCACATGACATTCTTCACCACCTCGGAGCTGCTGGAGATTGGGGGCATTCCCTTCCCCAGCCCCAACGCCAAGCCGACGCGGAATGAGGCGCTCGAGTACTACCGCCAGGTGGCGGCTTACTACCAGCTTGACGTGCGCCAGTACCATCGCGTAGAGCGCGTATCAGGGAACGATGGCGCGTTTACCGCGCATACCACCGATCGTTTCGGCCGTCACAGCGATCTGAACGCCCGCAAACTCGCTCTGGCCATCGGCTACTACGACCTTCCCAATGCGATGGGCATTCCGGGCGAGACCCTGAGCAAGGTCTTCCACTATTACCACGATCCGCACCCCTATTACGGCATGGACGTGGTGGTGATCGGAGGGAAAAACTCCGCGGCGATCGCCGCGCTGGAGCTGTGGCGGCATGGCGCGCGCGTGACGCTAGTGCATCGCGGAGCGGCTATTCACCCGCATGTCAAGTACTGGATCAAGCCGGATATCGAAAACCGCATCAAGAACGGCGAGATCAAAGCATTTTTTTCGTCGCATGTCGTGGAGATTACGCCGGACGCAGTTCTGCTTGATACTCCCGCCGGTCAAGAGAGTCTGTCTAACGATTTTGTTTTTGCCATGACCGGATACCATCCTGATTTTGCTTTTCTGGAACGGCTGGGCGTCCGCTTCGAGGGCCAGGACCGGCTGCCTGTCTGCAATCCCGAAACACTGGAAAGCAATGTGCCCGGCATCTACTTGGCGGGAGTGATTGTGGCCGGCGCACGCACCAACGAAATCTTCATTGAGAACGGACGGTTTCACGGAAAGCTGATCGCTGCGTCGCTGGCTGCAAAGGCAAGGCCACAGGACGAGACTCGGGACAGGGCACGCGACACGGTTGCCGCAGGCGATCCGGTAGATTAAGCTACTGATTTTCCTTCGAGGGGTGGATCATTGCGCATGCGCTGGTGGCCGCGATCCATTCGCTGGCAGATGCTGGCCGGTCTTTTGCTGCTGGAGACGCTTTCGATCGGGCTTTTTGCGTTGCTGCTGATCGGCAAGCAGACGCAGCAACTGCGCGCACGCTCCGTTCGGCGCCTTGCATACGAGGCTAATTCCCTCGCGTTACAGGCCAGTGAGGCCGTGATGGAGGAGCGGCCGAGTTGGGTAGGCCTTTCGGCAAAAATGATGACCGACGCGCCCGATGTGGCCATCGCAAAGGTGACCGACGCGGCAGGCAACGTGGTCTATGTGGGGAAGGGCTCAGCCGATGATATTAAGCTGAGGCCCGATGAGCGTGCACAGATTCCCCTGATAACCCGTGAGGAGTCCAGAGTGTTCTCGCCGGGAGGAGCGAACCTGGAGTCAGTCGCGCCGATTTATACCGGCAACGATCTGCGCGGATTTGTGTGGGTGGAGGCTGATCGCAGCTGGGGACATCAGCAGCTGGACGATATCATCCATGGCACGGTCATCTTCGGCGTCATCTGGATCTTTGCCTCGGGGTTGCTTGTCCTCCTGATGGCGCGCTCCATCTCGCGGCCCTTGGAAGTGCTGCATCGAGGCGCAACTGCCTTGATGACTGCAGAAGGCGACGCGAGCCGTTTTCCCCTGCCGATCACCGTTCACAACGAAATGGGCGACCTGATTGAGACCTTCAACCGAATGGTTGCCTCACTGGCAGAGCAAAGGGCGGGACTGAACGACACTCTTTCCCTGCTCGATTCCATGCTGGCGAATGCGCCCATCGGCCTGGCGTTTTTTGACCGCAATGCCCGCTTCGTGCGAGTCAACCAGATCTTCGCAGACCTGACCGGCATCGCTGTCAGCCGCCATCTCGGCCGCACCCTGCCAGAATTGTTGCCGCCACCCGTGGCTAAGGAGATGGAGGGCGCCGTGCAGCGCGTCTTTGCGAGCGAAGAGCCGGTGCGAAATCTGGAACTGAACGGGGAGGGAGGCAAACCAAGGAAACAGTGGACCTGGCTGATCAGCGCCTACCCGGTGCGGACCACGCCGCATCAGGTGCGGTGGGTGGGGATCATTGCGCTCGACGCAAGCGATCGCAAGCGCAGCGAGGAGGCGCTGCGCCGAAGCGAGAAGCTGGCGGTGACGGGGCGGCTGGCCGCTTCAATTGCGCACGAAATCAACAATCCGCTCGAAAGCATCACTAACCTGCTCTTCCTTTTGCGCAACACCAGCGAGCTTCCGGAGCCAGCGCAGCAGTACGTGGCCATGGCCGAGGACGAAGTGCGCCGCATCTCGGAGATCACGCAGCAGACGCTACGCTTCTACCGGCAGCCAACGCAGCCTGCGCGTGCCACGCTGGCGGAACTGCTGGATTCGGTCCTGAGCCTCTATCAAAGCCGCATTCATGCACTCGACCTTCATGTAGAGCGGGACTACGACGCTGGGCTCACTCTCTTCTGCTTTGCCGGCGAGATCCGCCAGGTCTTCGCAAATTTGGTGGGCAACTCGATCGACGCCAGTAGCAATGGCGGCCGGCTCGTCGTGCGGGCGCGCCGCTCCTGCGACTGGAAGAACCCCGCGCAAGGCGGCATCCGCTTTGCCATTGCCGACACCGGCGCCGGCATGGAGCCGGAGGTGTGCGAGCACATCTTCGAAGCATTTTTTACTACCAAGGAAGTGACCGGGACGGGGCTGGGGCTGTGGGTCAGCCACGAGATCATTTTGAAGCATCACGGGTTGGTGCGCGTGCGCAGCCACGCGGCAAGCGCTCAAGGCGAGCGAGCGTCGAAGGCTTCAGGGACCGTGTTCGAGCTCTTTCTGCCCGACGATCCGAATTTGGCGGGAGCGGTGAATTCTGCAGCAATTTGATCCATCTTCTGCCAAGAGGCTCCCGCGTTGGTTTGCTGGGCCTGGTGGACCCATCCGGCAGCTCATAGTACGGAAGTCTCATGGGCGAAATGTTTTTCACAATCGCCTCTTGACAGTTCCCGGGTTCTATGTGCTACAGTACGTAACACTATGACCAGTAACACTGGTTTGGATCACGATCCGGCCGATCTTGGCGAACTGGAGCGCAGCGTGCTGCTGCTTGTCTGGCGCCTGGGTAAGATGACGGCCGAGCAGGTCCGCGCGGGTTTGGGCCGCCCGCTGAAAGACTCCACGATCCGCACCGTGTTGCGGCGGCTTGAGGAGAAAGGCTACCTGGCGCATTCGGTGGAAAGCCGCACCTTTGTCTACCACCCGGCAGAGTCGCCGCAGCGGGTAGCGGGCCGCGCGGTAAAACGCATTGTGGACTGGTTCTGTGCAGGCTCGGTGGAGGCGCTGCTGGTTGGCATGGTCGACTCAAAGGTTCTGGACAGGGCGGAACTGCAGCGCCTTGCGGAGCGCATTGCAGCCGCTCAAGACACTGCCGGCGCCCAAAAAGACGCCCGCAAGAAGGAGGGAAAGCCATGACTCCCTCGCTGTTGCCCGTCCTGCTTGAAGCTACATTGCGCGCGCTGGTTGCGGCGCTTGCAGTCTGGGCCGGACTGCGCCTTCTGCGCGTAGGAAATCTGCTGGCGCAGAAGGCTGCGTGGGGACTTGTGCTGATTGCGGCAGTCGCCATGCCTCTGCTGATGCGCTGGCAGTGGTTCCCCGCATGGACTGCGGTAAAGGTACCCACAGCATCGTGGGCAAGAACGATCGATGGCCCGCCGCCCTCCGCGTCTGCGTCTGCAGCTCCCACTTCGTCCTTTGGTGAGCCGGAGGAGGTTCCGCAGCCAGTTTCTGCGCGGGCGAATCGCTCGCCTGTGCCGGTAACCCCGACAGATGAGCTTCATGCACAACCAAGCACCGAGCTTGAAATCGTGCCGATTCCGGCGCCTGCCGCGGCCCGAGCTCGAAGCAAGCCCACTGCGATGGGAGTTGCCGGCCGCTTGCTCGCAATCGGCTGGATTCTCTATCTCGGCGTGTGCGCCACACTGCTCCTGAGACTGCTGTGGGGGCTGGCATCGTCGCTTCGGCTGTGGATTGAAAGCGAACCTCTCGAAACCCCTGCGCGCGTTGATTTGTCCGGCTCTATTCGTGTGCGCTCAAGCTTGCGGATCGCCGCGCCGGTCAACATCGGCTCGGGCATCCTGCTGCCGGCGAACTATGCGGAGTGGGACGAGGATAAACTGCGCGTGGTGTTGGCCCACGAGCGCTCGCACATCCGCCAGCGCGACTTTTATCTGCAACTGCTGGCGGGCCTCTACGCCGCCGTCACATGGTTCAGTCCGCTGGGTTGGTGGCTCAAGCACAAACTCACTGAGCTAGGCGAGGCCATCAGCGACCGTGCCGGCCTTGACGCAGCTGCGAGCCCGTCAGCTTATGCCGGGCTTCTACTTGAATTCGCGGCTCTGCCGCGCTCAACCCTTACCGGAGTTGCTATGGCACACTCGAAGAACCTCTCTCATCGCATCGAACGCCTGCTGAATGACTCGAGCTTCCGTCTTGCTTTTTCGGGCGGGCGGCGCGCACTATTGACCGTCTTGGTACCTGCGCTGCTGATTGCGGCCACTGCGATGATTCGCGTGCAGGCTGCCGCAAATCCGCGGCAGTCTGACTCCACGCAGACTACGGCGACGGGGAAATCCGCAGCGACCGGGCAATCTAATCCCCAGCCAGCCCAAGTGAGCGATGCGGGCTCCGCGGAGACGCCACAGGCAGCAGCGCCGGCGCCGGAACCAGCGCCTGCACCGCCCATGCCGCTGGGGCCTGCGTCTGCAGGTCAGAACCCCGCACCCGGGCCGCCGCCTCCGCCGACCATTCCGGCAGGTAACCCTCAGGAATCCGGACCGCAGGAATCCGGACCGGCGATTCCTGCTATTCCGCCGATTCCGCCCATTCCGCCTGTCGACATTGACATCGACTTTCCGTCTTGCTGGGGAAGTGGCGACTCCTATGCAATCGTCGGCGGCCCTGAGACGAAAACCCGATTCTGCGGCGATTGGGGCGACGAAGGCGCGGCCGATGTAGAAAAGGCGCGCGGCGAGACTCGCAACCAGGCTCATGGACACTTTCTTCTTTTTCGCCATGCAGGAAAGCTCTACGTTATCGACGATCCCGCGATCGTGAGCCAGATCGAGGCCTTGGACAAGTTGAGATCAGCGCGGCACGAGGAGATGCAAGCGCTGCTGAAGCAGATGCGCGATGCAGGCCAGCAGGCGCGCAATACGGGCGAGCAGGCGCGCGACGAGGCGCGCAAAGAGCGCGAGGCCGCTGCCAACATTCCTGCGCCCGATTTATCCAGGGAGATGGCCGAGTTGAACGCGACAGTGGCCAGCTTGACCGCCAAGCAAGGCTCTACCGTTTCGCGGGAAGAATTGGCACAGCTTCAGCGCGAAATCTCGGCGATCCAGCGCCGCGTCATCGACGCGGAACTCAAGGTCGAAGTGAATTTCGATTGGAGCAAGTTCAACGCCGAGATGGGCAAGTTTAGAGAAGAGATGAGTAAGTTTAACGAAGAGATGGGCCGCCTGGGCGCTCAGATGGGCGGTACAGTTCAGGAAAACCACGAGAAGATCGGGGCCATCATCGATCAGAGCCTGACGGATGGCAAGGCTCGTCCCGTCAAGTAGGAAGCGTTCAGAGCTGGAGCCGACGTCAAGCGAAGGCCCTTCAGAACAGGTTCAGGCCCGGCAATCTGCGTTGATTCAGGAGGTCGAGCCCGTTGCTTTGGCGGGTTGCTGGATGCGCCATGCAGTGGCTCTGCCGCCGGATCGGTCCCGTCAAGTAGGAACGCGTGACGTGCAGCCGCTCCATAATGATGTACCGCGTTCGCAAGCCGTCGATGGTGGCAGGGAGCGTGGCGGGAACCTGTCTGCGGTCCACATAAATGACCAGCGCTGCTTCCTTAGGATTGTCGAAGCTCTGGCCCACGCCCACGCCAAAGAAAGCCGGATTCTGCTTCATGAGGTTTTGCGCCATCTGCTGCTTGATGGCAACGGCCTGGCTGAGTACAGCCGACGCCAGCGGCGGGAGAGCGTTGGACTGCGCGGGATATTGCGGCGTTGTGCCCGCGGCCACAGCCTGCGCCGTGGTGGGAATCACCTCGGTGCGCACTCCGTCGACGGTTTGCGGCGCGGTGACGTTCATGCTTTGGTCGACATAGAGGATGACAGCTG
Organism: uncultured Acidobacteriaceae bacterium; assembly: GCA_963844905.1. GTDB lineage: Bacteria > Acidobacteriota > Terriglobia > Terriglobales > Acidobacteriaceae > Telmatobacter. The sequence goes on from CAWJQD010000001.1 coordinate 390,677, forward strand.
CTTTGCCGGCGTGGTCGCTGCTCTTGCCTGCCGCCGCGCCCAGAATGCCGGCCGAGGGATTAATCAACATGCGCGCCTGGATGAGCGCCTGCTGGGCGAGCGCCGTTTGCGCATCGCTGAGCACGGTGGCCTGCGCTGCGGTTGCTGTGCCGGCGCCATAGTTCAGGCAACTGACGGGATGGTCTGTGGTGCCCACGAAGGTGTATGTGGTTCCCCCCGCCGCGCCCAACTCGGTTAACACCGAGGGCGCAGGGCTGGCTACGCCCTCGCTGCCGCCCGTCGAAGTGACGCCGCCGGCAAAGAACAATCCAACGGGCTCGGCATTGCCGGCATCCACTACCAGCGATCCGGAATCGCCCGCATCGCTAAACTGATTGCCTTCGATTTCGATCTGGTTGGTGTAGCTCTTGGTCAGATAAGGCTCGGTCTCATCGCAATTCTTAAAGTAGCTTACCTGCACGTCGGCATCGATCGCGGAGATACTCGCGCAGGTGAGCCCGGTCGTGCGTCCGCTCTTGGCTACGGTCATGCCAATTGCGCCGTTCTCGCCCTTGCCGCCGGTCGACGAAGTTCCCGGAGGCTCTGCAGCCAGCGTGCCGTTGCCCTGCAATGTGCCCAATTCCATGACTGCGCCAGTCGCGCTCACAGCCCCTGAGTTCACCTGGGCGATGGCCGCGTCGGCGTTGGTGGAAGAGGAAGACAACGGGAGCCAGGCGGTGAGCATGCCGACCGGCGTTTCCGTTCCGGCGGGACTGCCGTTGGTGGGCTCGCAATTGTCGTCGATGAGGCCCGGCTGGATGATGGTTTCGCCCATACTGGCCTGATCGCTGCGCGCCAGCACATGATTGCAACTGAGCAGGTACTGCGTTCCACCGCTGTTCTGGACCAAAGCGCCCAGCGTGCCGCCACAGCAATCGACGATCTGATTGCCTTGGGTGTCGTAATCGTTGTCGTTGCCGCCCGAGCTGCCCAGAAGAACGGGTGTGGGCAATTGCGCCTGATGCGTGGCGGGATTACTGGAGATCCCTGCTGTGTTTAGAAGCACCTCAGTGGCGTCCTTGGAAGACGATGTGCCGATGGTGGCCACGACAAAGGTGGAGGCAGTAGCCGAAACTGCGCCGGGTGCCGTGTAAGTAACGGTGCAAGAGGTGAACGCGTTGCTGCTGCGTATGCAATTCGGCGAACCCAGCGAACCCTGCCCGCCGCTTGATCCAGTGGCGCTGTTGGAAACGGTGTAGTTGATGCCGGTGGTGCCGCCGGCTTCAGCAATGTAGCCGGTGATGGTGACGGTCCCGCCACTGCCGAGGGCGACATTCTCGGGTGTGAGCGGGGCAATGAATCCCGGCGTGACCGTCACCGTTGCGCTCTCTGGCGATCCGGAGCCAGAGGTGAGCGTAGCCGTAACCGTCACCTGGACACTGTTGGCGGTGAGGTAGGGGGGTGGGGAGTATTGGCCGCTGGCAGTGATGGTTCCGGGGCCGGCGTTGGCGTCTCCGCCGCTCGCGGCCCAGGTTACAGGGGCCGCACCGCCGCTGCTCAGCGTGGCCGTGAACTGCTCAACGGCTGTGCCCGTTGAGCTATTCCTGTTGTTGCAGCCGGTGCAATTGGTGTCGATGGTTGCCGTACCAGGCGAAATCGAAAATGTGGCGCCTGAAGAGCCGCCAGACGCCGAACCCCCGCAACCGGCAAGCACAATAAGAAGCGGAGCGGCGGCGACGGCCAGCACCCGCGCCGGCCACTGTCGTAGTGAATTGAATTTGCAGCGCCGACCCGTAGGATGCGAGGGGCGCGTTTGCTGTTCCGCCGTTATTGCCGTCGACTGACTCAAATCGTCCGGTGCCTTTCTGGCTGCGTTTCTCGCTTCAGTTGCCTAGACACACCAACCCCTTCTCGCGTAAGCGCCGGAGCCTACGCGAGAGCCCGAGAGGCACCCCCTCCCCTTCCAATGCAATATTAGACCCTGGCGAGGCAGGAAAGGTTGTAGGACCATAAAGAAATCCAACCACTTTGGGCGGTCGCAGCGCAATGCACGAAAGTGCTATGGCAGGAAATCCGCGCCATCTTGGCGATCTATGCGATTCAAGTAACGCAGGCGGCAAGGTGCGGCACTTTCCCGATGAATGCACCGCACGAAGTGAGCCAAAACAGGGTGACGCACTAAACTTAGAGCAGGAGAGCTCATGGACTACGTCAATCTTGGCCATACCGGGCTGAAAGTTTCGCGCATATGCCTGGGATGCATGACTTACGGGAGCCCGGCGAGCGGAAAACTGCTGCCCGGCCGACAGGCATGGGCGCTAAACGAAGCAGATAGCCAGCCGTTTTTGCGCCAAGCGCTCGATCTGGGCGTCAACTTCTTCGATACGGCCAACGTCTACTCGGGCGGCGAGAGCGAGGCCGTGGTCGGCCGGTTCTTGAAGGCGAATGCAAGGCGCGAGGCAGTTGTGATAGCGACCAAGGTGCATGGCGTGATGCGCGAAGAGCCCAATGGACGCGGCCTCTCGCGCAAGGCCATCCTCTACGAGCTCGACCAGAGCCTGAAGCGCCTGGAGACCGACTACGTAGACCTCTACCAGATTCACCGCTGGGACTACGAAACGCCCATCGAGGAGACGCTGGAAGCGCTGTATGACGTGGTGAAGGCGGGAAAGGTGCGGTATATCGGCGCGTCGTCGATGTACGCATGGCAGTTCGCCAAGGCGCTGTATCTGGCTGACCGGCAGGGATGGACGCGCTTCGTCTCCATGCAGAACCACTACAACCTGCTCTACCGCGAGGAGGAGCGCGAGATGATCGGGCTGTGCCAGGCGGAAGGGGTTGCCGTAATTCCATGGAGCCCGCTGGCGCGCGGGAGGCTGACGCGGGACTGGAAGGCCGAAACAACAGCGCGAACGGCAACAGACGTTTTCGGCAACGCCATGTACGCGAAGACGGAAGCGTCGGATCGCGCGGTTGTCGACCGGCTGGGCGAAGTGGCCGAGAAGCGCGGGATTCCGCGGGCGCAAGTGGCGCTGGCGTGGCTGCTGGCCAGGCCGGGCGTGACGGCGCCGATTGTGGGAGCGAGCAAGCCGCATCACCTCGAGGACGCGGCCGCTGCGCTTGCCGTCCGGCTGACGCCGGAAGAGATGACTGCCCTGGAAGAGCCGTACGTACCGCACCCGGTGCTGGGGTTCAGCTGAAGCCTGCGCCGAGACACACGATGGGTTTGAGTGTGGCCGGGGCTACGCGAGTTTCATGGCATCCGGATCCCAGCCCACAATGGAGCCGCGATCCATGCTGAGATTGCTGAGCAAGGCTGCCCCAGCGGCGCGGAAGCCAAAGACCGCATCCTCGACGGGCTGCCTGCGTTTGCGCACCGAGGCGAAGAAGTTGCTGAAGTGGTCGTAGCTGTCGCTGTATCCGGCGGGCGCAACGTACTTCTCATACCCTGCGGCCGGCGGACCCTCCGGATGGGTGCTCGGATACTTTTCGTGGTACTGTTTGAGAAAGAGCTTCTGTGTTTCCTCGGCAAACGTGCCGATGGTGTAGCCGGGTTCCTTCTCGCGCGGCACGCGGTTCACGCTCACCGTGTTGCCGGCAATCTCCATGGTGCCTTCAGAGCCGGTGAAGATGAGGCCCTCGCTCTCCTCGCCGCCGTCGACGAAGTTCACGCGCAGGCTCAGATTGAACCCTTCACGGTAGTCGAAGAGGCCCAGCATCACGTCGGGCACGTCGCGGCCGTCTTTCCAGAAGCGCAGGCCGCCAGTAGCCAAGCCGCGCGTGGGCCCGTTGGCGCCGGTGATGAAGTGGGTTCCGCTGAATAGATGCACGAAGAGATCGCCAGCTACGCCGCTGCCATAGGCTTTCCACTTGCGCCACTGAAAGAATTGCTCGGCGCTGAAGGGGATTTGGGGCGCTGTGCCGAGAAATCGCGGCCAATCGCAGGTTTCGGGCGAGGCATCGGGAGGAACGGTATAGTCCCAGGCGCCGGTGGCGGAGTTGCGGTCCCAATGCGCGGTGACCATGTTGAGCTGGCCGATGGCGCCCGACGCCAGCAGATCCCTGGCTTTGGCGTAGATGATCGAGCTGACGCGCTGGCTGCCGATCTGAAGGATGCGATTCGTGGAGCGCGCCGCCTCGATCATTGCCCGACCGTCGGAATAGAGATGGATCATCGGCTTTTCGCAGTAAACATCCTTGCCCGCTTTCATTGCGTCGACGGCAGCCTGCTTGTGCCAGTGGTCGGGCGTGGCAACGATGACCGCGTCGATGTCGTTGCGGGCGAGAATCTCGTGATAGTCGCGAGTGGTGAAGAGGTCGCCGCCCCAAATCTCTTTTGAGTGTTCGAGGCGTCCGTTGTAGCAGTCGGCTACGGCGACGAGCTTGACGCCGGGAACCTGGAGGGCGGTGCGCGTATCGCCCTGGCCCTGGCTACCGGCGCCGATGAGGGCGATCTGGATTTGGTCGTTGGCGGCGACGGGCCGGGCTGGCCCGGTTTGCGCCGCTGTCAAGGCGTGGATGCGCGCGCCGAGGATGGTTGTGGCCGAAGCGGCTCCAGCCGCCCTCAAAAAAGATCTGCGATTCAGTTCGTACATCGAGTTCCTCCCCCGCGAGAATTCCAACGGATACAACGATACACTGGCTCGCCGGATTCCGGGTTTATCGCACTCTTTTTGCGTTTGTCCGGGCGCAGATACGCCATTTAGCATCCTGATTGTGCCTGCCCTGGATACTCCGATAACGTATGTGCGCGGCGTGGGACCGCGCGTGGCCGAGATGCTTGCCGCGAAAGGCATCGAGACGGCCGAGGATCTGCTCTACCATCTTCCCTTTCGCTACGAGGACCGCCAGAACCCGCGCAGCGTGGACGAATTGAAGGCGGGCGAAGTTGCCAGCGTGATCGGCGAGGTGCGGGGTGCGATCCTGCTGCGTACGCGCCGCATGCCGCTCTTTGAGGTGACCGTCGGGCAGGGACGCCACGCGCTCAAGTGCATCTGGTTCAATTCGCCGTACTTGGACGGCAAGTTCCAGGCCGGGCAAACGGTTGCGGTGTACGGAAAGGTCGAGCCGTCGCGCTCCACCAGCAACTTCAAGATGATTCAACCGCAGTTTGAGATTCTGCCGGACGCGACCGACGATGCGGAGACGCGGTTGCTTGAGGTGGGCCGCATCACGCCAGTGTATGAATCGCTGGGCGGCAGCCGTCTGGCGTCGCGATGGCAGCGCAAGGTGATCTTCAATCTGCTTGAGGGCATGCGCGGGGCCGTGCCGGAGTGCCTGCCGCGAACGATGCTGGCGCGGCTGGATTTGCCGGACCGCGAGACGGCGCTGCGGGAGGTGCACTTTCCGCCGGAGAGAACGTTATTTGACCAGTTGCAAAGCGCGTCGACCCCGGCGCACCGGCGGCTGATCTTCGAGGAGCTGTTCTTTCTGGAGCTGGGACTGGAGCTCAAGCGGCGGCGCATGAAGGAGCGCAAAGGGATCGGGTTTGCGGCCAACGACAAAGTGCGTGAGGCGATTCGGGAGGTGCTTCCCTTTCATCCCACGGCGGCGCAGAAGCGGGCGCTGGGCGAGATTGTGGCCGACATGCGCAGCCCGAGTCCCATGCGGCGGCTGCTGCAGGGCGATGTGGGTTCGGGCAAAACGATCGTGGCGTTCCAAGCCATGCTGGTGGCCATGGAAAACGGCTACCAGGCGGCGTTGATGGCGCCGACCGAAATTCTGGCCACGCAGCATTATCTGGCGGCGCGCAAGCTGCTGGAGCGATCGAGCCGCAGGCCGCGCATTGTTCTGCTGACCGGCTCGCTCGACGAAGACCGCAAGCGGGCCAACCGCGGGTTGATCAACCGCGGCGAGGCGAACCTGGTGATCGGAACCCATGCGCTGATCGAAGAGAAGGTGGAGTTCGACCGGCTGGGACTGGTGGTGGTGGACGAGCAGCATCGATTTGGCGTCCTGCAGAGGTTCAAGCTGATGAAAAAGCCGAATCAGCCCGAGCCAGACGTGCTGGTGATGACGGCCACGCCGATTCCGCGCACGTTGGCGCTGTCGCTTTACGGCGATCTGGACTTAAGCGTGCTGGACGAGATGCCGCCGGGACGCATGCCGATTGTTACGCGGCGCGTTCCCGGCGAGCGCGCGGAAGAGGTGTGGGACTTCGTGCGCAAACAGGTGGCGCAGGGACGCCAGGGGTACATCGTGTACCCGGTGATCGAAGGGACGAAGGAGGACCAGCCGGAGTTGGATTTTTCGCACGATCAGCCGGAAGCGGGAGCGGGGACCGCGGCGCCGGCGGCGCGACGAACTGCCGGAAAGTCGAACACGGCAGATCTTTTTCCCGCGTCGGCACAGGAGGCGAGTCCGATCGCCAGGTCGGGGTTGCGGTCTGCCGTTGAGATGTACGAGAAACTGCGCTCGGGCCCATTCGCAGGACTGCGCGTAGGACTGCTGCACGGGAGGCTGGACGCGGACGAAAAAGAGGTGATTATGCGCCGCTTCCAGCGCGGCGAGAGCGATGTGCTGGTGTCTACCACGGTGATTGAAGTCGGGGTCGACGTGGCCAACGCAACGGTGATGGTGGTGGAACACGCGGAGCGATTTGGGTTGGCGCAGTTGCATCAATTGCGCGGGCGCGTGGGGCGGGGTTCGGCGAAGAGCTATTGCATCTTGATGACCGGCGAGCGCGTCACCGAGCCGGCCGAGGAGCGGCTGAACGCTATGGTACGCTCGCAGGACGGATTCGAGCTGGCCGAGCTGGATCTTTCGCTGCGCGGCCCTGGGGAGTTCTTCGGCACGCGGCAGGCGGGTCTGCCGGAGTTTCGCGTAACCAATCTGGTACGCGACTTGAAGATTTTAGAGCTCGCGAAAAGAGAGGCGGCGAACTTCGTACATACCAAGGGAGCCGAAGCGACCGAGGCCGAGCGCGCCCGCGTGTGGGCATACCTTAAAGAGAAATGGCAGCGGCGATATGGGTTGGTTGAGGCGGGCTGACCTTCCCGCTGGCCGTTGCTATCATCCGAGACACTGGTTATTTGAATAGGATGAGGTCCCCTATGCTGCGAATTGCCTTGTTTTCCGCCGCGTCCATTGCATTGCTTCCGTTGTCCTGGCATTCGCTTCGGCACCCGCGTGCGCACGGCTTCTATCGCTTCTTCGCGTTCGAATTGCTCCTGGCGTTGATCCTGCTGAACGCACCGCTCTGGTTTCGCGACCCGTTTTCGGCTCGCCAATGGGCGGCATGGTGCCTCGGAGCCGCGTCCATCGGCTTAGCGGTTGAAGGTTTCCGCTTGCTTCATTTAATTGGCAGGCCGGGGCCCGGCGCGGCGGGCGGCGCGAATCTACCGTTCGAGAACACGACAACGTTGGTCAAGGTAGGCGCGTATCGCTGGATCAGGCACCCCTTGTACGCGTCATTGCTGGCGCTGGCATTGTGCGCTTATCTCAAGGATCCGCTCGGCCCATGGTCGATCTCGCTGACTTTAGCGGCGAGTAGTTTTCTTTTGGCAACGGCAATTAGCGAGGAGCAAGAGAACATTCGACGCTTTGGCGCGGCCTACACCAGCTATATGGGGTCGACAAAGCGATTTATCCCATTCGTTTTCTAACCCTGAACCGCGCCGCGCCGGAGTGGAACGGCGGACGATTGCGGCGGTCCTGGAGCACCAGCTTACGCGGGACCGGACGACTGAAAAATGCCGGCGGTCTCCACGGGAAAGGTCTGAATCTCGAGGTCGATGCTGGCGATCTCTGCGCCGCAGTCCCCTGGCTGGCTGCGCGTGCATTGGCAGAGCTCGGTAAAGCGGATGTGGCCGCTTCTGCTCAATTCCAGCCCCGTCGCGATGAGCACGCTATAGATGTCAATACAGTCTTGCCGCTCGAACTCAAACAGCATGTTCACCAGGCCGGTATCGTTTGCCCCGCGGGAGAGGACCCAACCGCCGCAACCTAGGATGGCGCCGGTGAGAGACTGCACCAACCGCGATGGATCCTCGGTGGAGACTGCTTTCATCTGCATCGCCCACGGAATGCTCATGGCCTGGCTTCGACTTTGGTCCGGCACGTTGATCTTCACAGGTTGTTTATCGGAGTCCCGCGTGGACGGATAAAGGTTGTTGCGGAGTCGAACGGCGCTTGACCGCCTTTGAAACAACCCAGGCCTGCGGAAAGTGCAGAATGTGTTCAGCGGTAACTAGATGGGACCCCCGCCAGTGCATGGCGTTGGCGTGGGACCTCCCTTCGCAGCGCCGCTGCGCGCGAGAAAAGTCGAATGTTGTAGCTTGATAGACAAGATGATCGCCGGTTCCGGAATCGACCTGGTGGAGATTGGGCGCATCCAACGCGCGATGGATCGCTACGGCAGCCGTTTTCTCGACCGCGTGTACCTTGACGCGGAAAAGGCTTACTGCCACCGCAAGCGCAAGGCGGCAGAGAGCTTTGCCGCCCGATTTGCCGCCAAGGAAGCAGCGGCCAAAGCGCTGGGCACCGGCATCAGCTACGGGGTGAACTGGCTGGAGATCGAAGTGGTGCGGGAGCCGAGTGGAAGGCCCAGCCTGCGGTTCCATGGCCGCGCTGCACAAATTGCCGGCCGCCTGGGCGTGGTCCGTTCCGTCCTCTCGCTGACCCACACCTCTGAGGTTGCCATGGCTAGCGTGGTGCTCGAAGACGGGCGCTAAATCTACCTCTTCTGATATCCTCTAGGCGTCAACCCGCTCTTTTCAGCAAGAGGAGTGAAGTGCCAACCCGCAAAGAGATCCAGTGGTCGCAACTGAAGGTGGGGGCATTGGTTCTGGCCGCCCTCGCCATTCTGATCGGGCTGGTTTTTCTCATGACCGGCTCTTCGGGCGGACTTTTCGCGCGTAGGATTGTGCTGCGCTCGTACTTTCCCAATGCCGGCGGGCTGAAGGTCGGTGCTGTGGTGTCGCTTGAGGGCGTCACCATTGGCAACGTATCGCACATGCAGGTGGTTCCGGCGCGGAACCCGACGCCGGTCGAGGTGTCGATGCAGATAGGAGAGAAATACTGGCGCGACCTGCACACCGACTCGACCACCTCCATCGAGGCGGCGGGCGTGCTGGGCGATAGCTACGTCGATATCGACTCCACCCAGGCCAAAGGCCCGCAGCCGGCCAACAATGCCGAGCTGCCATCGTCCGGCGCGCCGACCATTCAGTCCGTCATCAACAGCAGTCAGGTCTCCATTGAAGAGATCAACCGGTTAGTGCACAAACTAGAGACCCTGATTGACACCCTGAACACCAAGCAAGGCACGGCGGGCGAGCTCATCAACGATCCCTTGCTGGCCAAAAAGATCGTCTCCATCGCAAACAACCTCGACACAGTGACAGGAGCCATTGCCCAAGGGAAAGGAACGCTGGGCGAACTGGTCAACGACAATACGCTGTATACGAAGCTGAACTCGGCTGCAGACCATCTGAATACGATTACCGCCGATCTGGATGCCGGCAAAGGGACCGCAGGCAAGCTGCTGAAAGACGAGACGCTCTATAACAATCTGAACGCCGCCGCTGCCAATACCAATCAGTTGGTGTCTCAGATCAACTCCGGCAACGGCTCGCTGGGTAAGCTGGTCAAGGATCCCGACTTTGCGCGGAAGCTGGACGACGCGGTTACCAACCTCGACAACATTCTGAAAAGCATCAACGCGGGTCAGGGGACGGCGGGGCAGTTGGTGCAGAACCGCGCACTCTACGACCATCTGGACCAGACGGTGGACCAGGCCCAGCAGCTCATCAAGGGCATGCGCGAGAACCCGAAAAAGTATCTCGGGATCCGGTTAAAGCTGTTCTAAACTAGCGCGCAATGCGAGGACCAACTGGTCCCGCGGATCGTGCGAACACCGGTCAGTTTGCTACGCCGTCGAGCGCCCGGCTAGGGCCCCGATAAACTCTCCAGAATTCTACAAATGCCTTGATCCGCACCACCTGGAAGAAATCGTTAGCCACAAAATAGAAGACGGTGGAAGCGGTCACCGCGAAGTGAATGGCGCCCGGCCCCAGCTCGTCGCTGAAAGGCAGCGGCGCGGCGGAAAAGACCATGGCCAACACCAGCAGCGCCAGCTTGACAATGCCCAGAACCAGGTTGATTTCGACCAGCTTGCTGGTGAAGTGCCGTCCAAGACGCAGGCTTTGGCTCAGAGCGGAATGCGTGGAACGCCCTTCCAGCAGAACCAGGAGCGGCGCGATCGACAAGGCCCAAATGACCAGCGCGAATGCCGTGAAGAAACCAAGGGAAAGAAAGATCGCCCAGACGAAATAGCCAACCAGATCAGGCTCGCCGGACGCAGCGATGTGCGTGGCCGCGGCCCACTGCATGGAGCGGAGCCAGCCCCACAGAGTGAGCGCCAGCAGAGCCAGCCATGCAGCCTGCAGCACGATCATCGCCATGGGGCGGAAAGGCAGATGGCCTTCCATGCGTTGAAGCAGGAGGTTACGGCCGAGGGCCGAGAGCACTATCCAGGCAAGCGCGGCCGCCGGCAGCAGCCAGCGCGACACGGCGAGCACGTGCGGCTGGTAATACGAAGACACGCCGGCAAGCTGCACCGCTGCGACCCAGGGATTCTGTGTGTCGAGGGAATTCAAGCCGGAGGACTGCAGCGGGAATGCCACGAGAATCTGCCGGGCCTGCTTCCAGCAGACGAGAAGAAACGGAATCCCGAAGAGCCATCGCCAGGCGACCTCGATGGCGATGAGCGAAGGGCGCCGGAAGACATCGCTCATGTGCTCGATCAGCAGCTGGGTCCCGCGCACGGGCGGATGGGCGTGCAGGCCAGCCATCGCGCCGGGCCTCACTTCACAACCAGGTTGACGGCCCTGCCCGGCACCACAATCACCTTGACTACGGTTTTCCCTGCAATGCGGGCGCGCACCTTTTCGTTGGCCAACGCCGCGGCCTCCATCGTCTTGGCATCGGCGCCGGCTGCCGCGCGGATCACCGCAATTAACTTCCCGTTGATTTGAACGGGGATCTCGATTTCCTCTTCACGCGCCAGCTCCGGATTGGTTTTGGGCCAAGGCGCGCGCAAGACTGCGCCCTGTTCGCCCAACTGCTCCCAGAGTTCGGCGGCGAGAAACGGCGCGAAAGGCGCGAGCAGCAGAACCAGCGTGCGCAGCAGTTCGCGCACCACGGGAGCAGGAATCTCGCCCGCCGACAACTGCGTATCGGCGTCCTGCAGTTCGTTGACCAACTCCATGATCGCCGCCACGCAGGTGTTGAAGTGCCAGCGGCCTTCAAAGTCGAGCGTGATTCTGGCAATGGTCTGGTGCAGCTTGCGGCGAAGGTTTTGCGCAGCAGCAGAAGAGCTTCCCTCAGGGGCTAAAGCCCCGTAGATTGGTTCGCCGTTTCCGGCACGACTGAAGTCGGGCCCTTTCAAAGCGCTTTCTTGAGCAGCTGCGCTGTGCGATGCCGGCGCATGCTTCGTCACCAGGCGCCACACGCGGCCCAGGAAGCGGCTGACGCCGGCGACTCCATCCTCCTGCCAGTCCAGGTCGCGGTCGGGCGGCGCAGCAAACAGCACGTACATGCGCGTGGCATCGGCGCCGTAGCGGGCCACCATGTCGTCGGGCGAGACGACGTTGCCCTTGGACTTGGACATCTTGGCGCCATCTTTGATAACCATGCCCTGCGTGAAGAGACGCCTGACCGGCTCGTCGTCCCTGACCAGGCCCAGGTCACGCATCATTTTGGTCCAGAAGCGCGAGTAGATCAGGTGCAGAATAGCGTGCTCCACGCCGCCGATGTATTGATCGATAGGAAACCAGTACTGTACCGTTGCCGTGTCGAACGGGGCCTTATCGTTATGCGCGTCGGTGTAACGGTAGAAGTACCAGCTCGAATCGACGAAAGTATCCATGGTGTCGGTTTCGCGGCGCGCTGGTCCGCCGCACCGTGGGCAGGTGGTGTTCACAAACTCCGGGACGCGCGCCAGGGGCGAGCCGCCCTGCTGCGTGATCTCGATCTGTTCGGGCAAAATCACCGGAAGCTGATCCTCGGGCACGGGAACCAAGCCGTCGCGCTCGCAGTGAATCATGGGAATCGGCGTGCCCCAGTAGCGCTGCCGGCTTACGCCCCAGTCCTTAAGGCGGAAGGTGACAGCGGCGTTGCCATAGGCACTGCGTGCAGCAGCCTCTTGGAGTAGTTTTTGGGCTTGGACGCACGTCAGGCCGTCGAATTCGCCGGAGTTGACCAGAACGCCGTCCTCCGACAGAAATGGCAGGCTGTCGCCCTCGGTTTTATGAATTGGCTTGATGACTCTGCGAATCTCGATCCCGTACTTGGCTGCGAACTCGAAGTCGCGCTCGTCGTGGCCGGGTACGCTCATGATGGCGCCAGTGCCGTAGTCCATGAGAATGTAGTTCGCCACCCAGATGGGCACGCGCTCGCCGTTATAGGGATTGACGGCGAAGCGGCCGGTGGGCACGCCGTGCTTTTCGATAGCGCCGACGTCGCCAGCCTCCCGGGCCTTCTTCTGCTCCTCGAGTAGCTCCGCTACCTTTACCTTGAGGTCTGCGTCCGTGGCCGACAGAGACGCAACCAGCGGATATTCGGGCGCTAATTGCACGCTGGTCGCGCCAAAGATCGTGTCCACGCGCGTGGTAAATACGCGAATGCGCTGTTTCTCTGATCCCTGATCCTCCCGCGGCGCGACCCCTGATCCCTGGTTGATTTCTTCCAGGAAGAAATCAACCTCCGTCCCTTCGCTGCGGCCGATCCAATTGCGCTGCATGGTCCGCACCTTTTCGGGCCAGCCGTTGAGCTTGTCGAGATCGTCGAGCAGTTCCTGGGCGTAAGCCGTGATGCGCAGGAACCACTGCTCCAGGTCGCGCTGGTCCACTTTGGTATCTTCGTGACGCCAGCAGCAGCCGTCGATCACCTGCTCGTTGGCCAGCACCGTGGCGCACTCAGGACACCAGTTCACCTTGCTCTTCTTGCGGTAGACCAAGCCCTTTTCGAACATGCGCAGGAAGAACCACTGGTTCCAGCGGTAGTAATCGGGCAGACAGGTGGTAATTTCAGTGGCCCAGTCGTAGCCGAGGCCCAGGCGAAGCATCTGCCGCTTCATGGCGGCGATGTTGCCCAGGGTCCACTCGCGCGGAGGCGTATTGTTCTTGAGCGCGGCATTCTCGGCGGGGAGCCCGAAGGCGTCCCAGCCCATGGGGCGCAGGACGTTGTAGCCGCGCATCCACATCTGGCGGGCCAGCGCGTCGCCGATGGCGTAGTTGCGCACGTGCCCCATGTGCAACTGGCCGCTGGGATAGGGCAGCATCTCTAGCACATAATACTTAGGCTTTTTGCTGGAAGCCGGCTCGGCAGCGTAGAGCGTGGGCTCGGCGGCCCAGCGCTCCTGCCACTTCCGCTCGATCGCCGCCGGATCGTAGCGAAGGTCTTTTTCTTCCGCCATCACTTTTTCAGTGTAAATGGAGGGAAGGCGTCACTTTACGCGTCGCTTCACGAGGCCCTTGAGCACTCGCACATTTCGCTCCTCGTCGCCCTCTTCGTCGACGGGCGTCTCGGCGATGAAGGCGCAATGGGCAAAGCGAGGATCGTTCAAGAGGCGACGAAACGGCTCAACGCCCATGGTTCCCTGCCCGATGTGCTCGTGCCGGTCGAGCTTTGAGCCGCGCGCAGCCTTGGCGTCGTTGCAGTGCCACACGCGGACGGCTTCGAAGGTCACCGTCGCCGCGGTCTGCTTCATGGTCTCCGCGTAGCCTTCCGCGCTCACCATGTCATAGCCCGACACGTGCGTGTGGCACGTATCGAGACAAACGGCAACGGGGGCGTGGCTCTTCAGGCGCTCCACCAGTTCCGCCACCTGCTCGAAACTACCGCCCAGCGAGAACTCCGCCCCCGCCGTGTTCTCAATGAGGATATGGAACGGGGTGCTCTGCCACGGCAGCCCGTCGATCGCTCGCTGAATGGAGTCTGCTGCAAGCTTCAGCCCCTCGTCACGCGTAAGGCCCTTCCACGAGCCGGGATGCAGGACGAGATACTCGGCGCCGAGGACCAGCGCGCGCTCGATCTCGCCGCGAAAGCCGGCCACGCTCTTCTCGCGAATCTCTTCGGACTGGCTGCAAATGTTGATCAGGTAGCCGGTGTGGATGACCAATGGGCCGACGTCGAGCTTGGCGCGCAGCTCGCGCATGCCCTCGGCCTGCTTTGGGTCGATCTTGGGCGCTCGCCACATCCGAGGGCTCGAAGAAAAAATCTGGAAGGTGTTGGCGCCGATCTCCCGGGCGCGTTCGGCTGCATTCGACGCTCCGCCCGCCGTCCCCAGATGTACGCCGATTCGCTTAGCCATGGGGCCAGTGTACAGGTGCGGCGATTCGCCCATCATTCGCCTTCTCTTCGCTCGTACCGTATAATCCCACCATGGACTTTCAGCTTGTTACCAGCTACAAGCCCAAGGGCGATCAGCCGCGCGCGATCGACCAGATTCTGGAGGGGCTTGGCGCGGGCGAGAAGCACCAGGTGCTGCTGGGCGTGACGGGGTCGGGCAAGACCTTCACCATGGCCAAGGTGATCGAGCAGTCCAACCGGCCGGCGCTGATTCTGGCGCATAACAAGACGCTGGCCGCGCAGCTCTATCACGAGTTCAAGCAGTTCTTCCCTTCGAATGCGGTCGAGTATTTCGTCAGCTACTACGACTACTACCAGCCCGAGGCCTACATTCCCGCCGGCGACCTGTATATCGAGAAGGAAGCGACGATCAACGAGGAGCTGGACAAGCTGCGGCTCTCGGCGACGCGGAGCCTGTTCGAGCGGCGCGATTCGATCATCGTCAGCTCGGTGAGCTGCATCTACGGCCTGGGCTCGCCGGAGGCCTACTACGGGATGCTGCTGCTGCTCGAAAAGGGCCAGCACATCAGCCGCAAAGACATTACGCGGCGGCTGGTGGAGATCCTCTACGAGCGCAACGACTCGGACTTCCGGCGCGGAACCTTCCGCGTGCGTGGCGATGTGATCGAAGTCTTCCCCACCTACGACGAGAACGCCTACCGCATTGAGCTGTTTGGCGACGAAATTGAGTCGCTTTCGCAGATCGATCCGCTCTTTGGCGCGGTGAAGCAGAAGTACTCGCGCCTGCCCATCTACCCCAAGAGCCACTACGTGGTACAGCCGGAGCGCAGGGCCGAGGCCGTCGAATCAATCATCCAGGAGCTGAACGAGTGGGTGGCGCATCTCGAGTCGGAAGGGCGCATGGTGGAGGCGCAGCGCGTCCACCAGCGCACGCGCTTCGATCTGGAGATGATCAAGTCGATGGGCTACTGCCACGGGATCGAGAATTACTCGCGGCACTTCAGCGGACGGCTGCCGGGCGAACCGCCGCCGACGCTGCTCGACTACTTTCCGCGCGATTATCTGCTGTTTGTGGACGAGAGCCACGCCACGATTCCGCAGGTGCACGGGATGTGGCACGGCGACCGCAGCCGCAAGCAGACGCTGGTGGATTACGGTTTCAGGCTGCCGTCGGCGCTGGACAACCGGCCGCTCAAGTTCGACGAGTTCGAGAACCGGGTGAACCAGGCGATCTACGTCTCGGCCACGCCGGGCCCCTACGAGTTGACCCGCGCCAGTGGGGTGGTCATCGAGCAGGTCATCCGGCCCACGGGATTAGTTGATCCGGAGGTTGAGATTCGGCCGGTAAAGGGCCAGATCGACGACCTGTTAGCCGAGATCCGTAGCCGGGCCAAGCGCAACGAACGCGTGCTGGTGACCACCCTGACCAAGAGGATGGCCGAGGACCTTGCCGGCTACTACACCGAGGTGGGCGTGCGCTGCCGCTACTTGCACTCCGAGATCGAAACGCTGGAGCGGGTGAAGCTGCTGGCCGGGCTGCGCAAAGGCGAGTTCGACGTGCTGATCGGGATCAACCTGCTGCGCGAGGGGCTGGACTTGCCAGAGGTGTCGCTGGTGGCCATTCTCGACGCGGATAAGGAGGGTTTTCTGCGCTCGGCGGGGTCACTGATTCAGACTATGGGCCGGGCGGCGCGGCACGTGGAGGGCAAAGCCATTCTGTATGCCGACACAATCACTGACTCGATGCGCCGAGCCATCGATGAAACCGATCGCCGCCGCGCCATCCAGCGCGCCTTCAATGAGGAGAACGGCATCACGCCGCAATCCATCATCAGCCAGGTGGAGATGGGCCTGGCCCACATTCTAAAGGCCGAGTACGGCGAAGTGACCGAGGAAGAGGCGGCAGGGATTCCGGAGTTTGCGTCCAAGGCGGAACTCGACGCCTATATCGCGAAGCTCGAGATCGATATGCGCGAGGCGGCGAGAAAGTTCGAATTCGAGAAGGCGGCGCGCCTGCGCGACAGCATCAAAGAACTGCGCGAGAAGGAATTTCTCTTCGGGTAACCAAGGTAAACATCCGCTCAGGCAACCGGAGGCGGATGGTCGCCATCTTAGTTGTCGAGATAGTACATATTCGCGCAGCGCATTCATGCGGGCTGGGACGCGCCAGCCAGGGCCAAATGACAACAATTCTCATCGTAGACGACGACCCGCTTCAAGCATCAGCTATGATGTCGCTCCTGGGGCGGCGGTTCGGCGAAGTGCGCCGGGCGACCGATGCTGCTGAGGCTCTTTGTCTGATCGAACAACCCGATTTCGCCGGCAGGCTCGGCCTGGTCATCTCCGGGCACCACACGCGTGGAATTGGCGGTCCGGCGTTCGTAGCCGAATTGCAGTCCCGGATGCCGGATTTGCCCGTCCTGGTTCTGGGCACACCCGGAACCGCACCCGCCGACTACTCAGATGGGAAGGTCGTCTTCCTTCCGCGCCCTGCCGCTGGGGAGAAGATGCTGGCCGTGGCTGGCCAGATGCTTGCGCATAGGAACCAGAAAAACGCTGTCGCCTGAGCGCTCATCCCATCGTTGCGCCGTCCCTTCGATCCAAAGTGTGAGCTGAATCACACTCAGAACCCCTATCATAGATGGAGAATACCTTCGTTGGGAGGTCACCCTCCTCCCCGCGCGCGTGCAAGAATGATCTTGGAGTACTGAGCGGTTCTCTAGGTCGCTCGACAGCTTTGGCGTCGGGCGAGGTGGCTTTTTCTCGAGGAAAAAGCCACTCAAAGGGAGTGAATTCGCTCAAAATTTACCTGGAGAACCGCTGGATGGCAGCATTCGGAAGTTTTTGTCTTCTTATCGCCTTAGCTCTGGCGGCTTACAATCTTCTGGCGGGAGCGTTGGCATTACGGCTGATTGCCACCGGGCAGCCGCCCCCCCCGCTTCGCGACCCCAGCGGCGGGAATCTGTCGCTGGGGGCCCGGTCGCGGATTTCTACGGAGCGGCTGGCCGATACGGCACGCCGGGCCGGAATCGCCGGCTTCGTGGCCATCACAGCAGCCGCTTTTGCGCTCGTCTGGTCGGTATTTACCAACGACTTTTCCATCACTTACATCCTTGAACACTCGAACCGCGCGCTGCCCATCCCGTACAAATTCGCGGCGCTATGGAGCGGCCAGGAAGGCTCGCTGCTGCTGTGGGCTTGGCTGCTCGGGACCTATGGCTTCGTCCTGCGGCTGCGGCATAAGACGGATGTCAAGCTCTACGCTTACGCGGGGGCCATTCTGGCCGGAATCCAGGTGTTCTTCCTGGCGGTGCTCAACTTTGCCGCGCCCCCGTTTGCGCTGCTTAAGGGCGCGATTCCCGACGATGGCAATGGCCTCAATCCCCTGCTCCAGTACCCCGAGATGGTGATTCATCCGCCCATGCTTTACCTGGGTTATGTGGGGTTCTCGGTTCCCTTCGCCTTTGCGCTGGGCGCGCTGATGATGCGCTATCCCGGCGAGAAATGGATCAGGATCACGCGCGTCTGGACGATGGTGACCTGGCTGTTTTTGACCTGCGGCATTTTTCTGGGCATGCACTGGGCCTACGCGGTGCTGGGCTGGGGCGGTTATTGGGGTTGGGACCCGGTGGAGAATGCGAGCTTCATGCCCTGGCTGACGGGAACCGCCTTCCTGCACTCGGTGATGATGCAGGAGCGCAAAGGCATGATGAAGAGCTGGAACGTTTGGCTTATCTTTTCTACGTTTCTGCTCACCATGCTGGGAACGCTGCTCACGCGCGCCGGGCTGGTGAGCTCGGTGCATGCCTTTGCGCAGTCCTCCATCGGCACGTGGTTCATTGTCTTCATGTGCATCGTGCTGGCCGTCTGCATCTTCACCTACGTGCTGCAGCGCGGGCACTTGAAGACGGAGCACCACCTGGAATCGCTGGTGAGCCGCGAATCGAGCTTTCTGTTCAACAACCTGGTGCTGCTGACGGCCTGCTTTGTCATTCTTTGGGGCACGCTCTTCCCGATTCTTTCGGAGTATGTGCAAGGCACCAAGGTGACGGTTGGAGCCCCGTTTTATAACCGAGTCGCGGTGCCGATCGGGCTCTTTCTTCTGTTCCTGACGGGGGTGGGGCCGCTGCTGCCGTGGCGCGCCACGTCATTCAAGGCGATCAAACGCAACTTTGTGCGGCCGGTCATCGCACTGTGGGCTACGGTGATTGTCTGCCTGGCCGTTGGCGTCAACCCCTGGAGGGGCGGCGAGTTTTCATCGGGCAGTTTCTACGCGCTCGTGGGCTTTGCAGTGGCGGCCGCAGTGCTGACCGCGATTGTGAGCGAGTTTCTGCGTGGGGCTGCGGTGATTTCGCGTCAGACCCGGCGCAACCTGCTTTCGGCCACGTGGTTGCTGACGCGCCGCAACACGCGGAGGTATGGCGGGTATCTCGTCCATATCGGAGTGGTGGTTGTGGTGGTGGGATTGTGCGGGTCGGCGTTTAACAAGAGTATCGAAAGCGAGATGGCGCTGCACAGCACGATGCAGATTGGGCCCTACACGCTCGAGCAGGTTGGCGCGACTCAGGATTCAAACCTCAACTACAACTCAGAGTACGCCGTGCTGGATGTGTACAAAGGCGGCAGGAAGCTGTTCCAGATGACGCCGGAGAAGCGCTTCTACCTGGCCAGCGGGCAGCCGCAGACCATGGTGGCAATTCACTCGGTGCCGAGCTGGGATCTCTACGTGGTGTATGAGGGCACCAATCCCGACACCGGGCAGCCCATCATCAAGGCATTTCTCAATCCGCTGGTGGGCTGGATCTGGTTTGGCCTAGTGGTCATCGTCTTTGGCACGTTCGTCGCGCTGGTTCCCAGCCTTTCGCCCGCGACCGCGGCGTTGCGCGTTCCCGCCACGCGCGCAGCGCCCATGGCTGCGGCGCTCAAGGGAGGCGACTGATGCGCTCCCGCGCTTTTAGGTCTTGGACGAGATCCGTGGAAGTTCTTGTGCTGGCCGTGGCAGTTTGCTTTTCGCTTGGGGCGACGAGTCCTGCGGGCCGAATGAACGATCTGAGCCACCGGCTGATGTGCCAGTGCGGATGCGCGCAACTGCTGGGCGAATGCGACCACGTGGGATGCCCCGACCGGGACAAGGAACTTTCCGAGTTGAGCACGGATATCGCGGCGGGCATGACCGATCAGCAGATTTTCGATGAGTTTGTCGCCAAATACGGGGCTACGGTGCTGGCAGCGCCAACAACGAAGGGATTCGACCTGGTTGCGTGGATTGCCCCCTTCGCCGTGTTCGCGGCGGCGCTGCTGGGGACGATCCTGCTCATCCGGCGCTGGGGAGGGCTGGGCGGCAAGCCACAGGCGGCCGCGGATGGCGTAGCGGAGAGCACGGATCCGGCGGAACGGGAGCGGCTGGAGCGCATTCGCAAAGAAACTGACATTGACGCGGGCAGCCGGGGAGGGTATTGAATCATGACGGAAACTGAGGGCCTGATTGCCGGGATGTTTCTCCTGTTCGCGCTGGTGCTCTACACCTTTTGGCCGGAGAACGGCTTTGCCAGCCAGAGAGAAAAGACACGTCTGGATTATCTGCTGGAACGCAAGGAGCAGCTCTATGAAAACCTGCGCGATTTGAACTTCGAGTATCGCGCCGGAAAGTATCCTGAAGAGGATTTCCAGGCGCAGCGCGCACAGCTTGAGCATGAGACGGCGCAGTTGCTCGCCGAGATTGAGTATCTGCAGCAGGCGTGAGAACAGAGATCAGAGAACCGGAAGCAGGAGTCATGGGTCGCTCCCGGACCGGAATCAGAAAGAGTACGATGAGCGGAAGACGAGATGAGATGAAGTTGAGACGATCTGTTGAAGTTCTGGTTGCACTTTTTCTTTTTGCCGGCGCAGTAGCGCAGGCTGCCACCGTCACGGGCACAGTCACCGACAGGACCACCGGCAAGCCGGCTGAGGGCGATGCCGTCGTGCTGGTTGAGCCGATGACAGGGATGAGCGAGGTGGGCCGCACGACCACCGACGCGCAAGGCCGCTATTCGCTGAATCTGCTGGGCAACAACCCCTATTTGATCCGCGTGACGCACCAGGGAGCCGAGTACTTTATTCCTGCTCCACAGAGCGGCGGGACAGGCGACATCCCGGTTTACGATGTTGCCGCCAAGGTGGAGGGCGTCACCATCGCCGAGCACGTGACCGGGATCGAGGCCGACAACGGGCAACTTCGCGTAGTGGAGCGTTATGAAGTCCACAACGCCAGCTCGCCGCCGCGCACCCAGTGGAGCAAGCGATCGTTTGAGGTGATTTTGCCCTCCGACGCCGTGTTGGGTGATTCATCGGCGCAACGGCCGGGCGCCGGCAGCTTGCCGACTACCGTGAGACTCGATCCCGACGGGACCAAAGGCCACTACTCCATCGACTTTCCTATCCAACCCGATGAAGGCGGCAAAGGCACGCTCTTCCAGATCCAATACGAGTTGCCGTACAGCAGCGGCAGCTACAGCTTTCATTCCCTGGTCACGCTGCCGGCGGAAACCGTGTGGGTCGTGCTGCCGAAGTCGATGACGTTCACCGGCGGGAGCGGGTCGGGCTTCGCGTCGTCCCCGCAGGACCCCACGGTGCAGACATTCCTGACACGCGACGTCGCTTCCGGCAAAGCCGTCGAGTTTTCGGTTTCCGGCACGGGATCGTTTGGCCGCGAGGAGCAAACCGGGCAAGGCGACAACGCGGGACAAGAAGCCGGCGTGCCCGGAAATCAGCCGGGCGGGGGCATCGGCGAGCCCATTAATACGCCTGACCCGCTGTCGAAGTACAAATGGTGGATTCTGGCCGGGCTGGCTGTGCTGCTGGCGGCCTCGGCGGGATTTTTGCTTCGTAAGCCGGCGATGGCGGGAGCGGTGGCTCCGGGTGGAACGGCTGTGCCAACCGGTGTGGCCGTATCAGGACTGCCGCCGGTTCACTCCGCGCCGGCTGCGCCCGCAGCCGGGAACGCGGCATTGCTGAATGCGCTCAAGGAAGAGCTGTTTGCCCTGGAGAGCGAAAAGATCTCCGGCACCCTTGGGCCGGATGAGTACGCCGAGCAAAAGGCGGCGCTGGAGACGGTGCTGAAGCGGGCGCTGAAGAGAGGATAGGGATCAGGTTTCAGGGGTCAGGTGTCAGGGGCTGGCAATCAGCGACTTACTACCCGGCGACTCAACACCTATTCCTAACTCCCTATTCCCTATTCCCTGCTCCCTTGTATCCTTCACGCATGAAGACTTTGCTTCGCACGCTGCTTTCTTTGTCCCTTATCGTCTGGCTCGGCGCAGAAATCTTTTTTCCCATCGTTGCCGCCATCACGTTCAATACACTGCAGCCCGACACGCACGCCGCCGGCACGATCGTTGGCCAGTTGATTCGCATCCTGCACGGGATGGGCCTGGTCTCGGGGATGGTGGCGCTGGCGGTGATGGCGCTGGCTCCGGCCTGGGGTATCTACAAACCGCGCGCAGTGCTCGCCCCCATGGTGCTGGTGGTGCTGATGATGGCTTGCACGGTCTACTCGCAGTTCGGCATCATTCCCGCCATGGAGCGCGACCGCATCGCCGCGGGAGGCGCCATCGACACGGCGAATGCCTCCAACCCTATCACGGTGCACTTCAACAAGCTGCACGACCGAAGCGAGTTGGCGGAGGAGGCGGTTCTGCTGTTGGGGTTGGCGACGGTGGCGCTCGTGGCGTGGGGCGAGGGACGGAAGTGAGCGACCGGCAATCGCCGCGCGGCCGCTGCCGGAGGTTGCCTTCCACCCTGCAATCCAGGCCGCCGACCATGCAGGTTTCCGGTCAGGAGCAGGGACCTTTGTCCTTGACGAGTTTGCCGACAGTGAATCCGCGAGGCCCCGCTTTGGCTTTCTTTTCCCGCTTACCCGAGACGCGAATGCGCTCGCCGGCCTTGATCGACGACGTGTCGCCGAGTAGCGCCCAGGTTTGTTGGCCGTCATTCTGGCGCAGTTCTATTCCACCCGAGCCCGCCACGGCGCAGCCCTCAAGGCTATGGCTCGAATGGACGGCAGCGTAGATAACGACCACAGTAACTGCCGCAGCAACGGGGATCGCAATCTCAATCCCTTTGCTTACAGAATTTGCCAGACCGGGCACTCCGGCTTGTGCCCTCGCCTGGGAAAAGGAGGAAAAAAAGACGCGCAGGCTACGACCGCCGCGAGGCGCCTGACCGATTTGAAGTGGGCCATGATTTGTGACCTCCGGAATCGAATGCGGGGAAGTTGAGGCCGTTTTACCACACTTGGTTCGCGGAGGCAATGGGATTCGTCTGGCCGTTGGGCACCAGATGCGGTCCTGTATCATCGAAGAGGTTTGAGCGCTGAGCTGCGGCTCGGCGCGCCTTCGATGGAACGATTATGAAGACCGGCATTATCGGCCTGCCGCAGGTGGGCAAGACAGCGCTGTTCAAGATTCTGACTAAAGCCAAGATCGAAGAACACGGGCACTCGAATCCGCGCGAGGCGCACATAGGCGTGGCGCGTGTGCCCGATGAACGGCTGGAGAAGCTGTCGGCGCTTTACTCGCCAAAGAAGACAACCTTCGCCTCAGTGGAATTCGTCGATGTGGCTGCGATCGGGCAGGAGGCGCTGAAAGAAACCGCGTTCCTCACCAACCTGCGCACTGTGGACGCGCTGATGCATGTGTTGCGTGTCTTCGAGGATGAGGCCATCCCGCACGACGGGCCGATCGATCCGCTAAGCGATGCCAAGAATGTTGAGTTCGAGTTGATGGTGAGCGATCTGAGCCAGGTGGAAAAACGGATCGAGCGCGTGGAGAAGGACCTGCGCAAGGCGCGCACTGGCGATCTGGAGCGCGAACACGCGCTGCTGCTCAGGTCAAAGGCGTGCCTGGAGGGTGAGATACCGCTGCGCGAACTGGAGATGACGGCGGAAGAAAAGAAGCTCATCCGCGGCTTCATGTTTTTGTCGCAAAAGCCAATTCTCTATGTACTTAATGTGAGCGAAAGCGCGACATTGGGCGTCGACCTGGAAACTGCTGTGAGCCGATACAAGTTGGATGAGATCGCCCAGCGGCCCAATGCCGGCGCGACGGCCATCTGCGGCAAAGTGGAGGCCGAGCTGGCGGAGATGGATGACGCCGAGGCGGCAGATTTTCTGGAGAGCTACGGGCTGCACGAGAGCGGTCTGGTGCGGCTGATCCGCAAGAGCTATGAGCTGCTGGGATTGATCAGCTTCTTCACCGCGGGCGAAGACGAGTGCCGCGCCTGGACGGTGCCCGTGGGCTCGAAGGCGCCACAGGCGGCAGGCGTGATTCATACCGACCTGGAGCACCACTTCATCCGCGCAGAAACCATTCGCTGGGACAACTTGCTGGCCGCGGGCTCTGAGGCTACGGCGCGGGCAAAGGGCACGCTGCGGCTGGAGGGCAAGGAGTACGTAGTGCAGGACGGCGACGTGCTGCACATACGGCACAGCGGGTGAAAAAACAAGGATCGGGTTTCGGGGTCAGCATTTGACGCTCAGCTCCGCACTTTATTGTTCACGATGTTGTGCTTGCGGCTCGATGCTTGTCGCAAAACCAGAGTAGGTGTATCTCGGAGCCACACCACTCAAGTCGACGCGACCAACCCGGGGTCCCCAACGACAGATTTTCGTCGTCGGGGTGGGAGCAACAGGGAGCGGCGACCTCGAAGACACTCAAACAGAACACAGCAACTCTGGTTTTGCTGTAGAACGCGGCACATGTTCGCTTCCGGTTGCTATGCTATGCAATGTGTCGTCCACCGTCGCACCTCAAATGGAGGGGGTCGAAAGCTCGCGCCTAGCGCCCATGCGTCGTGTTTTTGAGCTTCTGGGTGTGCTGCTGTTTACTGCGCTGGGAATTCTGGTGATGGGCTACCATCCCGGCCTTGAAGACGACGGGGTTTATCTGGCGGCACTCAAGGCCGACCTGAATCCGGCCCTTTTCCCTTACAACGCGGGTTTCTTCCGGCTTCAGGTGGAAGCGACGCTCTTCGACGGATTGATGGCGCATTTTGTGCGCTTGACCGGCATGCCGCTGGCCTGGGCTGAGTTGTTCTGGCAATTGGTTTCGCTGTTCCTGATTCTGTGGGCAGTGAAGAAGATCGCGGACCGGCTTTTCAGCGAAGATAGCGCCCGATGGGCCGGCGTGGCCATGGTCGCGGCCATGTTTACGCTACCCGTTACGGGAACCGCGCTTTACATGGTGGACCAGCATTTGCATCCGCGTACCCTAGCCACGGCCATGATTTTGCTGGCCATCTCGCGGATCCTGAACGAAAGACGCTGGCAGGCGACGCTTTTGCTGCTGGTGGCGTTCCTGATGCATCCGTTAATGGCGGCGCTGGGAATTTCGTTTTGCTTTTTCCTCACTCTGGCTTTGCTGGACCGGGTGCGCGCTCGAGTCCGCGCGTGGCGTAATTCGATGGCCGCGTTCATGCCTCTGGGTTGGGCCTTCGACCCTGCTAATCCGGGATGGCGCAAAGCCCTTGACACGCGAACCTATTACTACCTGTACAAATGGACCTGGTACGAGTGGCTGGGCGCGCTGGCGCCGCTGTTTCTTTTCTGGCTGCTTTGGCGTGTAGCGCGCAAGCGAGGAGAAACGCTGCTCGCCTGTTTTGCCGCGGCGGTGTTCGTTTACGGCGTATTCCAGCAAGTTCTGGCGATGGCCCTGCTCTGGCCGCGGTCACTGGTGCGGTTGACGCCGCTGCAGCCCATGCGCTATCTCCACCTGCTGTATTTCCTCTTCGTGCTCACTGCCGGATGCCTGTTGGGGAAATTTGTATTGAAGCGCGACGCGTGGCGCTGGGCGGCGTTTCTGCTGGTGGCAAACGGCTGCATGTTTACGTGGCAGCGGACGGAGTTTGCCGGCAGCCAGCACCTCGAGCTGCCGGGGCGCCCGCCGGCAAATCCCTGGCTGCAGGCTTTTGCTTGGATTCGCACTAACACACCGGAGAATGCCTATTTCGCTCTTGACCCACACTACATGGAGGCGCCCGGCGAAGACTACCACAGCTTTCGCGCGCTGGCCGAGCGCAGCCAGCTGGCCGATGCCGTGAAAGATGCGGCCGTGGTGACGCTGGCGCCGGAGCTCGGGCGTGTTTGGGCGCGCCAGGTGACAGCTGAGGAAGGTTTTCGGAACTTCAAGCTCGCAGACTTCGAGCGTCTGAAGGCAGCGTTCGGGGTCGATTGGGTGTTGATCTCGCACCCGCAGCCAGAGGGGCTTGCCTGCCGCTGGCACAACCGCCTGCTGTCAGTGTGTCAGATTCCGTAAGAGCAGCTTCAAGCTCATAGCTTCTAGCTTTTGACTGGCAGGTTTCAAGAAACGGCCGAATGTTGGTCGCCGATGACTGAAAAGCTAACCGCAAGAGGCTTTGCTTTGCAGGTTGCGGCTGCATCCGCGAGAATGAGTGAGTTACCATTCTCCGGCTCGGATAGCAACGATGCTGAACCTGACCCAGCGATTGATTCTCGGCTGTGTGATTCTCGGCTGCCTGACTGTGGGGCTGGTGGCCGTCGCGCATAAAGCTCTGGCTGCGGCCGGACAATTGCCCCTGGCCTACGCCGTGGCAGTGGCCGCGCTGGCGATTGCCGCGGCGACCATCTACTTCGTGCTGCGGCCCATCGACAGGCTGGCGCGCGATGCGCAGCGCATCGCCCAGGGCAACCTGGAACACCGTGTGGAATGGAGCAGCCACGACAGCTTTGGCGTGATTGCCGGCGAATTGAGCCGGATTGCGGTGCGGCTTCGCGAGCTGCGCGATACCGAGGCCGGCCGGCGGCAGATGGAGTTTCAGCTCTCCGACGCGGTGCTGCAATCGATCTTCGAACCCATCATCGTGACCGACGGCAAGGGTCACGTTTTGAAGGTGAATCAGGCGGCGGCCGAGCTGCTGGGTGAAGCTGCGGGCGACCGCATGGCGCTGGCGACGACGCCTGGCGGCGCCAAAATTCTGAGCGCCATCCGCGACGCCGTGTCTATGCAAAAGGCGGTGGCCGCAGAGGGCGAAGCGTCGATGCTGCCGATGAGAATCGGCGAGCAAGAGCGCAGCTACCGCCTGCGTACGACGCCAATGCGCGACTCCGAGGGCAGGCTGCTGGGCGCCGTGACGACACTCGAAGACGTGACCAGCCTGCAGGATACCGACCGCTTCAAGACGCAGTTCATTTCCGTGGCCAGCCGCAAGCTACGCGACCCGCTGCTGCAATTGCGGCGCGGGCTTTACGCGCTGGCCCAGGGCTTTAGCGGGGAGATGACTTCGCTGCAAACCGAACTCGTGGCTTCAGCCAGTAAAGACGCGGAGAACCTTGACGACCTGATGAGCGACCTGATCGAAGTGGCGGAACTGGACACGGGCAAGCGCGAGGTAAAACTGGAGCGGATTCGGCCGCTGCAGGCCATAAATGAGGTACGCGACCGCTATTGCGACGAGGCCGCGAAGAAGCACATCCGGTTGGAGGTGAGCGCCTATGCTGACCTTGCTGCCGTGCTGGCCGACCGCCGTGCATTGCGGACGATTCTCGACAACCTGCTGTCGAATGCGGTGCGTTACACACCGGAGAACGGCGAGATTCTTCTCGCTGCCGAGGAGATCAAGAACTTTGTGCAGTTCAGCGTGCGCGACACGGGCCGCGGCATCGAGGCGGAACGCCTCAGCTCGATCTTCGACCGCTTCAATCCATTTTCCGAGAAGGGGTCCGGCCTGGGCCTGGCGCTGGCACGCCGGTTAGTGGAATCGCTGGGCGGCCAGATCGCCGTCGAGAGCCGGCTGGGTCACGGATCGACGTTCCGCTTCACGCTTCCTGTGGCTGTTGCGAAGGAAGCCGTGCATCCTGTCGAGGTGGGTTGAGCCATGGCCGAGATCATCCTCGAGAAGGAGCCGGAGCCCGCCAAGCTGCGCATTTACATTGGCGCGGCGCCCGGCGTTGGCAAGACCTACGTGATGCTGAATGACGCCTATTTGATGAAGCATCAGCAGGGCGTAGACCTGGTGATCGGCCTGGTGGAGACGCATGGACGCAAGGAGACTGCAGACCAGATCCGGGATCTGGAAGTGGTGCCGCTGAAGGTGATTCCCTACCGCGGCGTGAATTTGAAAGAGATGGACGTGGACGCGATCCTGGCCCGCCATCCGAACACCGTGATTGTGGACGAACTGGCCCACTCGAACGTTCCCGGCAGCAAGAACCGCAAACGGTATGAAGACGTACTGGAGCTGCTCGACGCAGGCATCAACGTGATGACGGCCGTTAATATCCAGCATCTTGAAACGTTGAACGATGCCGTCAACCGTTCCGCAAACACCACCATCCGCGAAACCGTCCCCGACAGCTTCGTCAAGCGGGCCGACGAGGTGGTCAACATCGACCTCACCGTGGACGAGCTGCGCAACCGCCTGCGGCAAGGGAAGATCTACGCTCCTGAGAAGGTGGAGCAGTCGCTGGCCAACTTTTTTCGCAAGGGCAACCTGAACATGCTGCGCGAGCTGGCGCTGCGGACAACGGCGGAACAAGTGAGCAACCGCGCCGCCGAGTACCGCCGCACCCAGGGGCTGGAACAGGCGCCCATCCCGGAGAAGGTAATGGTGTGCCTGAGCTCAAGGCCAGGTACGGAGCGGCTGCTGCGCGTGGGCGCCCGCATTGCCGGCCGACTGGCGACGAATTGGTACGCGGTTTATGTCAGCCAACCCGACGATAAAGGCCACAGCGACCCGGAGGCATATCACCGGTTGGAAGAGTACCTTCGCATGGCGCGTGACCTGGGTGCGCAAGTGGTTACGCTCACCGACCGCAGCATCGCCGACGCGCTGATCCGGTTTGCACAGCAGGAGAGCATTTCCCACGTGGTCTTTGGGCAGTCGGCGCGGACGCGCTGGGACATCCTTTGGCGCGGCTCGGTGCTGAACCGCTTTCTCTCCGAGGTGCGCGACGTGACGGTGCAGGTGGTGCCGATGCAGAAGCCGCTGCGGCGGACGTAGTGTGCCACAACGCTACTCGCAAAAGACACGAACTTTTGTCGCATTGCCGTCCTTGCCATCCACATCGACGGTCAGATCTTCAAGATGGTCGATCAGCTGCTCCTCGAGGTTCTCCGGCTTGATCTGCGACAGAGTGAGCGGCACCCAAGGCCTATGGTGAGTTCGATTCGCTGAGAACCGGGCCACCCGCCCGTGGAGAGCCGACCTCCAGCTTACCGGTCAACCAACCGGAACTCGAAAAACGGCGCCCGGACACAATCGTCCTAACCGGCGCGGGGCTTCGGTTGTCTGGCCCTCACTCAGGCGGGCTTTGCTGCCGCGCCGCGTGGCGTGAGGAGCGCGAGGACAGCCGCCACAACAAATAGCGCCAGGACATCGCCCCAAAGGTGTCCCATGTGCTCGGTGTTCACGAGCGCTTGCGCCGCCATGATCCCGCCATGCACAATGCTTGACCACACCGTGAACCAGATAAGGCTGAGATGTGCAAGAGGGTTCCGGGATGCAATTACGAGGAATACGCCAAGCGTCGCGTAAATCCCCAGAATCATCTGGAGGTAATCGGAGTGACCGCCAGTGTGCCACGCCCAACCGGACGGCCAGATGATGGTGAGCGGGTAAAGCCCGGCAATGAAAATCACGCCCACCACCAGCAGCGCTATGCGCAAGTATTTGGTGCTATCAGTCGCGGCCATGTCTTCCTCCTTGAGGCATCGGCATAAGACTGCGGTATCGAGCTTTTCCGTCAAGGGGCTCAGAGGCGCTGGATAGCGCACGAGCGATTCCCATCCTTGTACCGATGAGCCGACATTATACTCCCGACTAAGATGCGAAGTGTTTGTCCCTGCACACTTTTGGTTTAGGGCCGACGGGATGGGACCCTCAACGGGCGCGGCTAACCTTCGAGCATCGTCAAACGCGCCCTAGCCCTCGAGCGCAGCCACTGCCGGGTCCAGATGGCAAGTAAGAACGACAGAGCGACCACCGCCAGCGCAATCAGCCACGGGTACTGAGCGGCCCACAGGCTGAACTGCATCCACCACAGCTTCAACCGTGCCCACCACGGCAGAACCCCCACATAATAGACCTGCGAGCCAATGCGGAAGGACTGAAACTGCGTTCCGTGAAGAATGGAAACGGAGCCGGAGATGTCGCTGGACTGTTGCACGTTCAGAAAGCTGTCTATGAAGGGCTCGAACGTAGAGGCGTCCTTGAGGTGAATGGCGACGATGCTGCGGCTGCCGCCCTGATCGTAGGGTGACGCGATGCCTTCAATGATAGCGTCGGGAGTGCCGCTGGCGGCAAGAGCGCCCGACTCGGTGTGCTCGTGGGGTTCGAGCTTCCACCAGGCGTTGTGGAGGAGACGGACAAAAAAGCCCTGCGTATCCTGCACCTGGATTTGCCCGCTGCCGAGGGAGACGGGGAGATGGTTGTCAAGCTTGTCGAAGCCGGGTTGATCGCCGCCGGCTCCGATGATGAGGAAGTCGGTGGGAGAACCGAAGTGGAGGGCGTCGGGGCCGGCCACGGTTACGCGCAGGGCGGGAAAGCCGGTTTGGCGGCCGAAGTGGCCCATGAGCGTGACGAAGGTCTCGATCTCCAGCTCGGTTGGCACAGGCGGCAACACCACCGTGGTCTCGCTCAGGTCGGCGATGCGGGTGAAGGGAAAGCCGGCATTCGCGAAGATTTCGAGGTTGGGCAACGGCGCCCAGTGCGGATAGCCGCGAAGATCGAGGTAGGAATCGCGCAGGATGGCGCCCTGCGGTTCAATGGGCGCGGTGTCCTGGCAGTTCTGTTTTTTGAGCGGTTGGAAGGCGAAATCGAACGATAACGTGTTCGAGAACGGACGCAGGTCCACCACGGGAACCGGCACGTCAATCGGCGCGGTGCGTAAGGTCTCCTGCCCCGGAACGAGCGGAGTGGAACCCAGGAAGGCGTTGTTGATGCGCACCTGCAAGCTCGAAATAGGACCGATGGGAATGGAGTTGTAGCGATAGACCAAGTGCAGCTTGGGGTTGGGTCCGCCCGCGTCGTAATCGAGGTCGGGAGGGATGCGGAAGTAGACATTGAGCGGAGCGGATCCATCGCCCTGGAGTTCGTTGACGGTAGAGAATTCCCACAGAGGGATCGTCTGATCGGTGCGTGCCCAGCGCGGCGCGGCCTCGGGAGCTTGTTTGTTGGGAAGCTTGAGGCTCTCGATGTTGGTCTGAGCGCCATTCAACATGCCGCTGTGCAAAGCCACGGCCTGCGCCGCAGTGAGGGTATCATCGGCGTCCGCGCCGGTCACAATCAGAATCTTGCCGTAGGGATCGTTGGGATTGGTGCGCATGGCCACGGTTGGCGAATTCACTGCGGATAGATTCAAGCCGGGCGGAAGTTTGGCGGGGTTCTCGGCGATGACGATGGCGTTGCCTTGCGGGATGGCTCCGATGCGTACCGGGTAGCGCACCGGCCGGCTCTCCGAGACGAGGCCGAAGTAACTGGCGAGGACGCCGGCAGCTTGAATCGCTTGATACGAAGGCGGCGCGGGAAAGACAACGGGAAGGCTGATGGGCTGAATTGCCGCCGGATCGACGAACGGCCCGGGCAGTTGCTTCAAATCGTCGGCCAGCGGCAGCAGATCGCCGCCGATGTCGAGGTAGGAGTTGCGATGAATCCGGGCCCACAGCGATGTGTTGGCGGGATCCTCGCAAGCCATGGTGTAGTGGCCGATAAACTCGATGGTCAGCGTATTGGTGTGCGCCAGCAGCTCGGGGGGAATGTTGAAATCGGCCTCGGCGATGTGGCTGTCAGAGCCTCCAAACTGCCCCGGCGCGGGCTGGATGGTGGCGAAGAGCGTTCCGTTCATCATGAGCTTGAGCTGACTCAGTTGCGGGATGAGGGCGGGAGAAAACGCGTAGCCGATGTGGAGATCTGCGGTGCGCACGGCCTGGTTCAGCGGCAGCATGAAGTGGAAGTTGTGCTTGGCGTCGACGCCGTGCAGTTCGATCTGCGGAGAACCTGCTTCGGCGAGGGTGAAGGTGTCGCGATATTGGCCGGGAGGGATGGGCGCATTTGCGGAGGCCGCAGGGCCGGCGGAGCTAGCGGGGTTAGCGGCGTTAGCGGAGCTAGGCGCTGGCTGCGGCGCGTTGGCAGAGTTCTGCCGTGCAGCGACAGCGCTTTGCGGAAGGATGGGTTTGGCCTGCAGTTGCGCCAACGCCTTGGGCGCCCCGCCAGCGAGCGCCGCGGCCAGAAGGAGAATCATGGCCGAGCCCGCGATCGACAGTGACGTGGATTTGTGGGCGGCCTTGCCTTCATCGCCCAAAATGCTGAGAAAAGCGGCCGTCAAGCCACGCACGGAGATTTTGAAGATGTGGCCAAGGCTGCGGAGAACGTTATCGCTTTCGCGCGCCTCGCCCCAGCCGAGCCAGGAGTCGGCGCGGGAATACAACGCCAGGGCCAGAGCTTCCTGTTCTGCGATCGTCAAATTTTCAAAGCGAACGCGCAGCGCCGATCCCTCCAGGGAAACCACGGTCGCAGGAACATCGGTGGCGATCGACGGAAGCGGAAAGGCCAGGCGCACCGCGGACTCAGGCGCGACATGGAAAGCCTCACTAAGGCGAATGCCGGCGCCGCCATTGGACAAGTCGATGGATACGCCCGCGATTGATCTGCCGTCGGGCAGCTTGACGGCCAGCGGGGTCATCACGTTGATGCGGACCGAGGCGCGGCGCTGCTGCAACTCGCGCGCCACTGCGGTGCAGACGCCGAGAATCACCACGTTAAAGCAGCACCAAAGTACATTCATCAGCACCGCGCCCCGCCTGTCCACATCCCAGAGGAAGAAACGCGGAATGGCAACGATCAGCCCGGCTACGTTGAGGAGGAGCATGACGAGAAACGGCAGTGCGATCCGGGAATCGAAGAAGGTGCGCTTGACCACGCCGCCCTTGGCCGTGACATTGAACTTGCCCAGCCTGGGGCTGATGAACGCCATCATGGTCGGCAGCAGGATATAGGGCGCCAGCACGGTCTCGTAAATCTCATTCCAGAACGAATGCCGGTGATCGCCCTGAATGCGCGAATTGGCCACGTTGGAAAGCGCCAGGTGAGGCAACGCGTAAGCCAGGATCGCCGCCCAAAAGCCGGGAATGTTGGTGCTGTGCAGGAGCAGAAAGATTAACGGCGCGGTGAGAAAGATGAGACGCGGCACGGCATACAGAAAGTGCCCCACGGCATTGAAGTAACAAAGCCTCTGAGGAAACTTCAGGCCGGGAGCGAAGAGCGGGTTCTCCATGCGCAGGACCTGGATCATGCCACGCGCCCAGCGAATGCGCTGCACAATGTGCCCCGAGAGCCGCTCGGTGGCGAGGCCCGCTGCCTGCGGAATATTGATGTAGGCTGTGTTCCAGCCGCGCATTTGCAGGCGCAGAGAGGTTTGCGCATCCTCGGTCACGGACTCCACGGCGATGCCGCCGATTTCGTCCAACGCCGCGCGCCTCAGGACCGCACAGGAGCCGCAGAAGAATGAGGAATTCCAGAAGTCGTTGCCGTCCTGAACGATTCCGTAAAACAACTCGCACTCGTTGGGAATCAGGCGGAACTGTTTCAGATTTCGCTCAAAAGGATCGGGCGAATAAAAGTGGTGGGGGGTTTGCAGCACTGCCAGCTTGGGGTCGCGCAGAAACCAGCCTACGGTCACCTGCAAAAAGCTACGTGTGGGAACGTGATCGCAATCGAAGACCGCGACCAGCGGAGAAGACACGCTCCTGAGGGCGGCGTTGATGTTGCCTGCCTTGGCATATTGGTTGTCGGGCCGGGTCTTGTATCCGATGCCGGCCTCGAAAGCGAACCGCTTGAATTCTTTGCGCCGGCCGTCGTCGAGGATGTAGACGTGCAGTTTGTCGACCGGCCAATCCATATTGAGCGCGCTCAAAGCGGTGTAGCGCACCACGTCGAGCGGCTCGTTGTAAGTGGGAATGAGAACGTCGATCTCCGGCCAGTCGTCGGGATTCTCAGGCAGCGCCACCGGGGCCCGGCGCAGCGGCCAGATGGTTTGAAAGTAGCCGAGGAAGAGGATGACGAACGCGTAAGCCTCGGCAAGTAGCAGACACAAGACGAAAAATGCGTCCAGAGCCCTCCAATGAATGGCCGGATCCTGGAAGAATCGAACGACCCCGGTGACTCGCCAATATCCGTAGCGCAAGGTACAGAACATCGACAGCATCATGAGGGTGATCGTCACAAGGTAGGAATCGGCGCCTCGGGCCATGAGCAGGGCCACAAGAACGCTCACGACCCCCAAGACCGTTTGCTGCTGCCAGGTGAGCGGCACCATGGCCAGGAAGCAGAGAATGGCACCGGCGGCAATCAGGAAGACCAGCCGGAAAGTTCTGGTGAAGAAATTCTCCCCTGCCCCGATCTCCTGCCAAAGACTCGTCGCCGTCATCGCTCGCTCCAGCGCACGCCTCGGAAGCTGGCGGTCGCGGGAGCAGATAGGCTCTTCACCCATCCCGCCAGGCTGGCAAAGTCCTCCGCCACAGCGGAGTTGGGAGCATAGTCCACCACCGTCATGCCTTCGGCCAGCGCCTCGCTGACGGCCGGATTGCGGCGCAAGACAAGAGAAAGCAGCCGGTCGCCCAATTGCTCGCGCAGAACCTCTCTCACATCGAGATGCAGGGGAAGCGATGAATCGAACTGATTGAGCACATAGTGGGGGAGTGAAGGCTTGGCCGACGTGCCGCCATTGCGCTCGAAGAAGGCGTCGATGGAGCTGACGCTGACCACGGAGTTCATGTCGGGAAGCAACGGCACCAGCACTCGAGGCGACAAGCGCATGATGCGGCGGGTGGTCGCACCGGAGGCCGTTGCCAAATCGATAATGACGCGGCCGGCTCCGCGCGCATGGTTCAAAATCTCGGCGGTCAGAGCCTCCTGCGCGGCGGTCGCCGGGCCAAAGGCCTCGGGGTCGAGGGTGATCATCTGAATGGGGGCATCGCCGCTGGCGGCCGGAGGATTGAAGGTGCGCAAAAACCCAGGGCGTTGATCGCATGCACCGAAGAAAAATGGCAGCAGTCCATAGGCCGCGGTATCCACCAGCAACACGCGCTCTCCGCGGGCCGAAAGAGCCCGGCCCAAAGTGGCCACGAGACTCGTCTTTCCTACGCCGCCGGCGAGCGAAAAGACAGCCATCACCGGAGCTCGCGCGGCCGCGGGAGCTGGCGCAGTTTGCGCCGGCGGCATACTGCCTTCGAAAATGCCCCTGAGGGCATACCAGCGCGTGGCGAGACGGTCGCGCGATCCCTGCAGCGTATCCTCGGGCGCTGTTGGAAGATTGGGCTGGCCAGCGCCTTCTCCTCGTTCCGGCATCAACCATGCCGGCCGGCCCGCGCTCTCGCCTGCATCAGCGGCGCCCCAGGAACTTCGCGGCGGCACGGAGCTTTCTTCGCGCATCGGCGCTTGCGGCGCTGGACTTGCCCCGGGCCGGTATGACGGAGGCACGGCTAAACCGCGGAGAGCGGAAGCTAAATCCTCACGCCCCGAATACTCTGCATGCGGCCATTCCGGATGCGTACCGGGCGCCGCGCCAAATCGATCAGTCCGAGGCTGTTGTGCGGAGACCTGTTGCCCCGCAAGCTCGGCTTTGCGCGCCTCGTCTTCGGCGCGCTGCGCCTCGGCGTTCTGCCGCCCCCGCAGACGTTCCTCTTCCATGGCTTGCTCAACCCGTTGCCGGGCCTTTTCGCGGGTTTGCGCCCGCGCCGCAGAAAAGTCGCGATACTTTGCGCCATGCAGATTCGCCCAGGAGTAGAGCGAAGCTACGTCTTCCGGGGTCTCGTTCTCGTCGAACTGCCCTTTGCGCTCCGTCATAAGCTATTTGTCCCAGCAACGTCCGCAATCGCACGATTTCCCATTCTTGCAGGGCCCTGACGCGGCTGCTGCAATACTGAACACTGGGAATGCGCACCCCAAATGGCGGTTTTCCTTACTGGTAATCGTAGTGGCACCGAAGACGGCTAAACAATAGCACTTGCAAGGCGACAGGGCTAACACTTTTCTGCCATCGAAAACGCAAGAAATGCCTCATTTTCTGCGCGATGCAAGCCTTTATCCCCAGTTCGTAATCGATCCACGCCGACCCACGAGTACCATGGTACCAGCAGCGTTGATTACCACATGCGAAGACTCTGCTGCGGAGGCGAAAACGGCGTCGGCCCACGCGCGACCGTTCGTTGATCGGCGCCTGGATCGCGATGGACGATGCCACGGTCGAAAATGGCTGCCTGTGGGTGCTTCCCGGATCCCATCGCCAGGGCGTATTGTGGCCTCAACGAACACATCGCGACCATCGTTTCGACTGTGGCCATGAATCGTGGAACTTTCCGTGGCATGATGAAGACTCGATACCGGTGGAAGTGAAGGCCGGCTCGATTGTGTTCTTCAATGGCTATCTGCTGCATCGCTCGCTTCCCAACCGCTCGCAAAGCTCTTTCCGGCGTACGCTTGTGAACCATTACATGCGTGCCGAGTCGCTTTTGCCGTGGAACAAGCCCGAAGGTAAAGTGACCATGGCTCTTGCAGATTATCGCGACGTGGTGATGGTGGCGGGCAGTGACCCATATGCTTGTAAGGGAAACGAGGACATCGCTCGCGCCTTTGTGCGCCCGGACATGGGAGGCGGATGCGTGGATTGGAACCATGACAACCAGAAGAAGATGGCCATTGAGCATGCACGCCGTGTGAACGCGGAGAGGATAAAGTCCATTTGATGAAGCTGTTTCTTGTTCGTCATCTCTGGGGTGCCGATTTAAGCGGCGGCTTCGGGTCATACGTCGATGGATGGCGCAAGGTGGGGTATTGTGCGCTGGGATCTTCGTCGCGTATGGTGCCTGATTCCGATGAAACAACGGCGCTGACTCCGGAGTTTGGACCGCCGCCGTATCTCCTTACGATGCCGTTCACGGAGCAGCCTGTGGCGGACCTGGCTTCGATCTGCGATTGGACGGCGGAACGACAGGCAAAGCGATTCGAAGCCAGGCTGAAGGAGTCGTCTCTGCATTAGGATGAAAGGGGCCCTTCATGCGCTCCTGAGAGGTAGCAGTGGTCTACACAATTGACGGGAGAGACGCGGTTTCATTTCCCCCGAAGCGGAAGTCAGGATCACTGTACCTGGTCTTGATTTCGAATGTAGCGGCGTTAGGCGGGCTGCTCTTCGGCTACGACACCGCAGTGATCTCCGGCGCGATCGGGCTGTTGCAGACGCATTTTTCTCTCAGCGCAGCGGCGGCCGGATGGGCTGCCAGTTCGGCATTGGCCGGATGTGTTCTGGGAGCGGCCGTCGCCGGACTCTGGGGCGATTGGCTGGGTCGCCATAAGGTCCTCCACATCTCCGCACTTTGTTTTGTCATCTCTGCGATTGGCACAGCCATTGCGCCATCTATCGTCTTCTTTATTGCTTTTCGCATCGTCGGCGGAGTGGGAATCGGCGCTGCGTCCATCGCCAGTCCGCTTTACATCTCAGAAGTTGCTCCGAGACGATGGAGAGGGCGCCTAGTCACTATGAATCAACTTGCCATTGTGTTCGGCATGTTGGTGATCTATGCGGTGAACTACTTGATCCACCGAGCCGGATCATCCCAGTGGAATGAGACCACGGGATGGCGCTGGATGTTTGCCTCAGGCATCGTTCCCTCTCTTCTGCTGTTGGTGCTTCTTTTCATGGTTCCCGAAACGCCGCGCTTTCTGCTCATGCACGGGCATAAGGATGAGGCAGAGAGAATCGCCCTGCGCATTGGCGGCGGAACACTCGAGGACCTTGACCAGAAGCC
The DNA here is from genome assembly GCA_963844905.1 of uncultured Acidobacteriaceae bacterium. Classification (GTDB taxonomy): domain Bacteria; phylum Acidobacteriota; class Terriglobia; order Terriglobales; family Acidobacteriaceae; genus Telmatobacter. Next base: position 427,762 of record CAWJQD010000001.1, read on the forward strand.
GGTGATCACCGAGGCAAGTCACGAACACCTCGGCAAGGTACTCTGGTTGGGCATTGTGCTGGCTGTCCTGCAGCAGGTCACCGGGGTCAATGTCTTCATGTACTACGCGCCGGAGATCTTTAATCACATAAGCCACTCCGGAGACACCTCACTGCTTGAGACGGTGCTCGTCGGAGGGGTCAATTTGCTATTCACGGTGATCGCGATGGCCATGGTGGACCGTGCCGGCCGCAAGCCGCTGCTGATCGGGGGATCTCTGGGCATGGGGGTGTGCCTGGTGGCCATGGGCGCGGCAGCGATGCATTCCGATACGGGCGCATGGCTCTTGATCTTTATGCTGGGCTATATTGCCTGCTACGCCTTGTCCGTGGGTCCGGTTACATGGGTCTTTCTGTCTGAGATCTTTCCCGCGCACTATCGTGCGCGGGCCATGGCCTTAGCATCCATTGCGCTTTGGAGCGCGAACTTTATGGTCTCGCAGACATTTCCGATGATGGATCAAAGCCGCACGTTATTCCAGCATTTTGGACACGGCTTTCCGTATTTTCTATACGCCGGTTTTTGCGTCATTGAGACCTGGTTCGTCTGGTGTAAACTTCCCGAAACAAAAAATCGCTCCCTGGAAGAAATTTCCTCCTGGTGGAGCAGCTAGAGCGGTAGCGGATGCATGGTCGATTGCAGAGACTTTTTGAAAGCAAGCGCCTTGGCGTCTGCAGGTGGAATGCTTGGAATCAACGAGGCTACAGGGTAGAGTATCAACTTAGGGCAAGGTGTTCAGCCGAACCGTATAGCGGAGGCCATCGCGGCGGATGGCCCCAGCCCGCCGCGTCTTTTCATTCCGACGAGGCCCACGGTGCTAAAACCGAAAGAGTCGTTGCGCATCTTCATCGACGCGCCCGGCCAGGAGGGAGTTGCTGCTGTGAAGACCATGACGCGCCGGCAAGTCATGCGGGAATGGAAGACACAGGATGCCGGCTATGCCAGACGTGATGTTTATTCTGCGGCGCTGGGTCCATTTGCGGTTGCAAAGGGGGCTATCGAATACTATGCAACGGTGGTGGGCACAGCAGCTGCGCGCACGGATCAGCCGCAGGCGCCGACCGACGTTTATACCTTAAAGATCCTTGCGTGATTCATGGGAGGATTTCAATGAGCGGTCTTGTTGCAGAAGAAAGACTCACGAGTCGCGAACGGCTCACTGCCACATTGAACCACAAGGAACCGGATCGTATCCCTGTCGATTTTGGAGGGACCGGCGTGACGGGCGTGCATGCGAGCTGCGTCGCGGCACTGCGGGATTACTACGGTCTGGAAAATCGGCCGGTGCGCATACACGAGCCCTTCCAGATGCTCGGATTGCTCGATGAAGATCTTTTTGAGGCCATGAGGCTCGATGTTATCGGGGTGTTTCCCCGCAACACGATGTTCGGATTCCCGGTAGAGAAGTGGAAACCGTGGCGATTCAATGGGCTTGATGTGCTGGTGGGAGAGAAGTTCAACACCACGGTCGACGAACAAGGCGACACGCTGATCTACCCGGAAGGCGATACCGCCGTTGCGCCAAGCGGGCGCATGCCGCGGGGCGGCTACTTCTTCGATTGCATCGTTCGCCAGGAGCCATTCAGCGAGGAAGAGCTACGCCCGGAAGACAACTTTGAGGAGTTCAGTCTTATCTCGCAGGAGGATCTCGATCATTTGGCGCGTTCGGCGCGAGCCGCAGCCGCCACCGATGCCGCGGTATGCGCAACCTTTGGTGGAACGGCGTTCGGCGACATCGCCTTCGTGCCCGGGCCGTCGTTAAAACATCCCAAGGGCATACGGGACATAGCAGAATGGTATGTCTCGACTTCGAGCCGCCAGGATTACATTCACAAGATCTTCGAATATCAGTGCGAGATCGCACTGGAGAATCTTGCGCGCATTTATGAAACTGTCGGCGACAGCATTCAAGCGGTGTTCGTGTGCGGCACAGATTTTGGCACACAGACGTCGGCATTCTGTTCCGTGAAGACCTTCCAGACCCTGTATTTTCCGTATTACAAGCGCGTCAACGACTGGATCCATAGCCATACGCAGTGGAAGACCCTCAAGCACTCGTGCGGAGCCGTCTCGAAGTTCATACCATCCTTGATCGAGTGTGGGTTCGACATTCTTAATCCGGTACAGTGCTCGGCGACGGGGATGGATCCCGAGCAACTTAAGAGCAAGTTTGGAGATCGCCTCGTGTTCTGGGGTGGAGGCGTCGATACACAGAAGACGCTGCCGTTTGGAACGCCTGCCGAAGTTCGCGAGCAGGTCCTGCGCCGATGCGAGATTTTTGCGCCCGGCGGCGGATTTGTCTTTAACACAATCCACAACATTCAAGCGGGCACGCCGGTGGAGAACATTGTTGCCATGATCGAGGCGGTGCATGAATTCAATGGAGAGCACTGAACGCGGTGCGGATGCTGAGGATGCGAGGCCCAGCTCAGGGCCGTGACGGAACGGCGGACGAGGTCATTTTTTCGCATCGCGGAAAGGACATGCAGTCTGCGAATTGGTCCTGAAACTCCCGATCGCTGGCCAGATTCACGTGCTCGATGCCGGGCAAAGCAGGATCTTCGGACATGAGAAGCAGCATCTTCGCGCCGCGCAGGGCGGTGTTACCCACCGCGTGAATCAGACCTTTGGGTGCTTCGATCAATCCGATAGCGACAGCGCTTTCCACCTGCACATAGTTGCCGAAGGCGCCAGCCAGAAAGATGCCCTTAAGTTGCGCTGCGCTCGTGCCTAGGCGCTTGAGCAGCAGCCTGAAGCCTGAAGCGATGGCGGCCTTGGCCAGTTGCAGTTCGCGGATATCGCTCTGAGTCAGTACGACCGGTCTTTGGACGGGGAGCAATTTCGTGCCATCGGCAATGCGGCCGGAGGGTAAGATTCTTCCTAGGGCAAGGCCCGCCGCCACTGCATCGACAAGGCCGCTTCCGCAAATCCCACGAGTTTCGATGTTGCCAATGACGGCGGCGCTCATCTGGCCCTGGGACAGCCACACGCGGGAGATTGCGCCTGGGGCGGCACGCATCCCCATGCGGATCGCGCCTGCCTCAAACGCCGGCCCGGCTGCAGCGGATGCGCAGACGATACGGTGCCGGTTTCCGATCGCGATCTCGCCGTTCGTTCCCAGATCGACCAGCGCGAGAAGTTCGTCTGAGCGGGACATGCCAACGGCCATGATTCCGGCAAGAATATCCGATCCGACAAAGCCGCCGAGGCAGCGCTCAAAACGAATGCGACTGTCAGGGGGAAGCTTCCAGCCAAGAGAGTGCGACTCGAAGAACTGTGCATCCGGATGCGGCGACTGGAAGGGGACATGCGAAAGCGGCTCAACATCGATGCCGGCAAAGAGATGGTGCATGACCGTATTGCCGACGAGAACCACCTCGCGCACCTCTTCTTCGCGTCCCATGGCAAGCCTGGCGACCATCTGCCCGAGGATGAGCCTAATAACGGTGGTCAGATCAGCTCCTGAGCGTGCGGCCTGAATTCTCTGCATCACATCGGAGCCGAATGGAGCTTGTGGATTCAGGCCGGTGTCAACGCCGAGAACATTTCCGGTAGCCAGGTCGATGATTTGCGCGGCGATGGTTGTGGTGCCGAGATCGATGGCGATTCCAAGTCCCGCTTTGCCTGTGCCAGTCAGATGCGAGTCGTCCGCAAGTATGTCCATCTGCCATTCGCTGCACCCGAGGACCAGAGGCATTTCTGCACGAGCCTGACAGGCGAGCCGCCATCCCGCGGCGATCTCCTCAGAAGAGAAGATGATGCTGTCGGAATCGGTGACGGGGAGCGATCCTGCAAGGACGCGGATGCGGCAGCCACCGCAGAGGCCGGTTCCTCCACACGGGAACTCAACGCCGTGCTGTACCAGCGTGGAGGACAGCAACGCTCCGCGAGGAACGTCAACGCTGACCGACAACGGCTCCAGCTGAATGCGCACCGTTTCCGCAGTCATACGGCTTCCACGATGGAATCGCCCAAGGTGCCACGCACGACTTTGCCCGGTGGCACGATCAGGAAATCATCCGGGTCCCAGTCGCCGTCGACGAAGCGCTGCAAGAGCGTGAGCGAACCCTCAATCTCTTCAAACTTCCAATGGGACTTTTCCGCCTCCTGGAGCGCCCGGGCACGGAACTGATCGTTTGATTCGACGCCCGTGGAGATGTAAGTCAAACCGGAGTAGTGGCTGCGAAACGCACTGAACTGCTCAAAGAGATAGCGGCCGTTCTCCTCGCCGTATTGGGCGATGAGCTCTTCAAGGGTGCGGCGCTCTCCCAGCTTATCCCCTGCGGAGAGGCCGGCCGGCATTAGGGTTTTGTCCGGCGTTTGAAACTCGATCCAGCCCGGAGAACGGAAATATACGCCGGTATGGGCATTGAAGTAATCCTGATATCGAAATCGGCTGCCCATCAACAAACCGATGCAGTCGTGCGCACGGGTAAGTACGAGCGGTGTCCTGCGTGCACGAAGACCTTCTGTTCCTCGGCCGCAGAGCGCGTAACCCAGGAGGATGGCGTCGTACCCATGGTTGTCCACGTCATCGATGCGCGCCTGCAGATGGGGGGCCATGGATGCACCGAGATCGTGCAAGCCCATCGTCAGTATTTCGATGTCAATGGAGTGCGGCGATCGAGAGACGACGAGGTTCACCTCCCGGGTGAGAACCTGACAAGCAATCAGTCGAAAGCGCATGACTCATTCTCCCGAATGACTCTGACATCGTCTCCGGCTCGGCAAAGGCCCCTCTGGCAGAGGGACCGGCTCATCTACAACCCATAGCTCGCCTTGTCATAAAGGCTCCCATACTGAACTTCCATCTCGCCGATCAGCGCACTCTCTTCCAGCGGAAGCGTATCGAGGGCCTCATCGATCCGCGATAACCACTGCTGCTCCTTGCGCGAGATGTGGAGTTGTTTACGATCGATGCCCCCCTTCAGTATTTCAACGGCCGTGCGGCCTGCCGCTATGGTTTGTTGGTAGGGCGTTTCCGCGGCTACGATGGCGCCGGCAATCCTGATTGTAGCCGCAGGCGAGAGTACCGCCGCCTGCGGACTCAGCCACTCGTCGGAGCTCGTCATCCAGTTTCTCATTTGCAACTTACCCCCAGGGCTGCCAGCGGCGGTATTCATGAGACGGCAGTCGTAGGTTAGCAACTCGGTAAAGACTTCCGGTGCATTGCCCGAGAGCAGGCGCACATTCTGGACCGACTCATTGCTCCAAAGATCGCACATCGCAGCGGCGATGTTTCCCAGAGGACTGAAGTGAGCGCAACTGGCCGACTTCCCTTCCATGGAGATGGGGTAGCCGGTGATCGCTTTAATCACCGGGCCCTCGTAGGCACAATCCTTCGACGGACCGACCGCACCCTGCTCAAACGCCGCCAGGCTGCGCACGACGCTCATGGCGCGGACCACTGCCGCCAAGACTTCGGGGAGCATCTTTTGATGAGCCAACTGCATGGCGGTGTTGGCGAATCCGCATGCCGAGTCGCCGCCGCTGATCACGCCCGGAGCTGCCGCGCAGATTTCGCCGATTTGCCCCCATAGCCATGCCATATCGCGCGGCGCCAACACGCCGAGCGCGAACACGATCCCCGGAAAGTCTCCAAACATCAGCGCCTGGTCATGAACCTCCTTGCCTCCAACGGACTCGATGGAGAGAATATCCGCACCGGAGCTGGCACATAACTGAAATGTGCGCCGGAGGCGCTCCCATGGCTGCCCTGTCCTCATCAGCGGCGGCTTGGTCTGATCGCGAATATCGGTTGGGGTAACGCGCAATGCACCGGGGAGATGGTGCTTCTCGTGGAAAGCCCGCAAGTGCCGCTTGAGCAGAGCAGTCAACTCGGCTCCCCACTCGGGCCGCTCCGTCATGGGCGGCAAGAGTTCAAATTCCAGCACGATGCCGGGACTGGCGAGCGATGCGGCGCGACGAAGGATCTGCTCCGCCATCTGATCATAGTGCGCCACGACCTCGGGCCAGGTCTGATCTGTCATATTCATCGGCGGCAACGTGAAGTTCACTTCAGGGAAGACGGTACCGCCGCCGATGGTGAGGCCGAGTCCGCAGTTGAGAGGATGCGGGCAGGTACCGTACAACAGAAGATCCTGAGTCGGAATCGCCAAGGTGGAATACTTACCCATTGAGCCTCATTTGGCCTTCTATCTGAAGCGAAGAATCCTGACGACTGGCGGGAATATTGTCGATCGCTGGCTCAGGCGACTGCGAGAAGATTTTTCACCAGATTCACTGCGCCGCTTGCGTTCTCGCTGTACCCATCCGCCCCTATTTCCTTGCAGTACTGCATGGTGACAGGGGCGCCTCCGATAAGCACCTTCACCTGCGTGCGCACGCCCGCAGATTCCAGCGCTTCGATCGTCGTCTTCATGGCAGGCATGGTCACAGTGAGCAAGGCCGACATACAGACGAAATGCGGCTTCTTCTGCTTCACCGCGGCCACGAAATTCTCCGGCGAAACATCTGCGCCAAGATCAATCACCTCACATCCGCTGCCTTCAAGCATAGACGCCACGATGTTTTTTCCAATATCGTGAAGGTCGCCCTTCACAGTGCCAATAACTATCCTCGTCGAAAGTTTCTGCCCGGATGCAACCATGAGCGGCCGCAGCAACTCCATCGCGCTTTTCATGGCCCTTCCCGCCAGCAGCAGTTCGGGCACAAAGTACTCCTCCTCGTCGAATAGCCTTCCGACCTCGTCCATGGCGGGCACCATGGAGCCAGTAATCAACGTCATGGGATCTATCCCGGCCTGAATAGCGGCCTGGGTAACGGCATGCGCCTTCGTTGCATTGCCGTTCAACACGGCCTCGTAGAGCTCATCGGATCGAGTCACGTTCAAAACCTCGTTAAAGACATGCCTGCTGGCATCGGGCCTCCGCGGCTGTCCTCACCTTTGATAGTTGGAACATTTGACTGCCCAGCCCAAAGATGAGGAAGCTCGCGATAGCCTCCGATATCAAACTGTTGGGAAAGAACGGAACGGCCGCAAGATAACATGCCCTCAGGCCGGCCAGCGTCCTGGGGTACATATTCCATTCCGCCGATACGATGTAATTGTTGGCCGCAAAATAGGAGCTCACGGCAGGGAGAGAACAGGCCGTGACGAGCTTCCAGGAGAGGTTGACCCCTGACAGAGCGGTTCCTGACAGTTTACCTTCGACATACTTCATCAGGAATCCTCGGTCCTCCTGCATACGGCAAGGATCATACTGCCAGCCGGGTTGGCTGTCACGACTCGGACCTCCAGCATGCCCACTTGATGCCGGGCATTGCAAAGGGTATCAAGTGATGGGCCCGACTTCGTCGATCCGCGTTTAAAGCCGTCATTCGACATTGTAGCACCAGGGCCATTGGCCTGCCCCCTTACCGACGAGCCCGTACGGCAAAAGCAGAGTACGTGTCCCCTATTGAATTCATACAAAGTCGTCGCTCCCTGCTGGGCGCGTCGACTCTGCACAGCCGCTCCGGTACATCGTAACTCTGGTCTTGCAATAACGACCGGATCCGGATCGACAAACGCGTTGGCTGGGATGCTTATTGGCAAGATAAATTGTGCTCTAAGGTCATCACGAAGGACCATACCCGTAAAGAGAATTTACATATCCATGATGAATCAGGCGAAGCTTGAGTGAAAAGGCTGGGCAGCGAGTGAAGCAGGCTGAAAGTCGGCTGCCGAGTTTCACCAATGGCCGGTTGTCATTCCCGTCGAGAGTCGACCCATCTTTATCCCGGGTAAAGTCAAATCAGCCCCGATGACCGTGTTTCCAGACCTGGTTGCGCCACGCCAGCGGACTCTCCCCGACACCCTGCTTGAATTTCCTCGAGAAGTGAAACTGATTGACAAACCCGCACTGTTCAGCGATCTCAGAAACGGAAAAGCCCGTGTGCAACAGCAGGTCCGCCGCCATCTCGAGACGCTTCGCATATAGCTGCTTCATGGGAGTCGGCTTACCGGCAAGACGGCATAACTTGAGCAGATGCTGCTGCGAAACACCCGCCGCGCACGCAATCTCCTTGAGCGTCAAGGGGTGTGCAAGTGTGTCATTCAGGAAGCATTCCATCTGGGAGAGTACTTTATCCCTTCCGGTCGGCGCCTCGAGGCCGGTTCTGACGGCCGACGCGAAATCGCACAAAATTGAAAGCGCCAGTCCCTGATACAGGCCGTTCCTCAATGTTTCAGGGCAGAAGACTGAAGCAGTAGCCCTTTTGGCAATACTCATCAGGCTTGCCATTCGTCCCAGAAAAGGGATCGGCCCGCGAAAGGTCGCAAACTCGTGCCGCAATTCCTGAGAGAGCACATCGGAGGCAATGGCGACCCAGCTATGATGGGTTTCGCGGTCCTGCGCAAAGAAGAAATGTTCCGTATGACCGGGTCCGAGAAGCACTCCGTGGTTCTCAGGAACATCCAACGTCTCCTCATCCACCTCCAGCGTGAGACAGCCGCTATGAATGACTACGAGCTGGAAATCTCTTTGAATCCGCGGACCGAAACGGCCGCGTTTGGCATAGAGAACGTCTCCGAAGGTCACAGATCCGCACTGCCTTCGAAAATGGGTCCGCGAGTAATTTTCTGGTTCCGGTTCGCGGTTCATTTCCGCCAAGGTTTCCATTGACGTGAGAAGTTCCAAGATTGCCTCCACGATGAGTCGCCTTCAGTCCATGCTCCATGATTGAATTTGCTCGCATCGAAATTATATGCGGCCCGCTCGCGTCTTCCAGTCAGCAGCATTAAAGCCGGTGCGGCTTGAGCAAAGCGCGCGGATGGCGAGATGCTTCGCTCGCCTTCAGTGAGAAAGTACATTCTGCCGCAGAGGACACGCGGCGACCTGTTTGTGCAGACTGCCATTCAGGCAGGAACACTTCGTTACGCCGACCCAGGTAGTTCGCTTTTGGCTTTCACCAGCGCGCCGATGAACTCCGGCGTGGTCCCGCAACAGCCGCCCAGAAATGCAGCGCCGGCTTTGCGCAAGGGTGTGTAATGCGATGCAAAATGTTCCGCCGACATCTCATAACGCGTGGAGAGGCCCTCCACGATGGGCGAGCCCGCATTGGGTTTGATCCAGATCGGGAGTGTGCACGTTTGTCTCATGCGCTTACAGATCGAAACAATCCCCTCGATACCCACTCCGCAATTCGCGCCAACCGCATCGGCGCCCGTTTCTTCCATGGCCCGGGCTACATCTTCCGGGATAGCCCCCATCATGGTCCGGTCTTTGTTCTTTCCGAATCCGAATGCAAACGAAACAAGGACAGGCAGCCCGGTTTCTCGTGCGGCGTTCACCGCCAGCCTTGCCTCTTCGATATCGCTCATCGTCTCGATCAACAGCGCATCTGCGCCCCCCGCGGCAAGCGATTGTGCCTGCGCCAAAAATGCGGCAGCCATTTCTTCCGGGCCGATATCATCCGCAAGCAGCATCTTCCCGCTGGGGCCGATCGAGGCGAAGATAAGTACGTCCTTCGAAGCTCGTCGTGAAAGTGCAACCGCTGTGCGATTGATCCTATCCAGATCTGCCTCGGAGCAGCCTTCCATCGCAATCCGATTGGCTCTAAAGGTATTCGTGAGGATCACCTGGCTGCCGGCCTCCACATAGGATCGCGCCACTGTTTCCACACGCTCGGGGTGCGTCAAGTTCCATGTGTCCGGAACAACGCCGACGGCGAGTCCCTGCGCTTGTAGCTGTGTTCCCCATGCGCCATCGGTAATCAGCGGCTCACGCTCGATCCATGCAAACAATTGGTTCATGCTCACCCCCGGCGCTGAGAACGGCAAAAAAGGTTCAGCGCTCGCCAGGATTCTTACAGCGTGTTTCAAAAACACTTTCTGAGTGTAATCCAGAGGCAAGCGAGATAGAAGAAGGCGCGGTAGGTGGTGAGGAGGTGTCCGTGGTGGACCAGCAAGCGGCGGAACTGTCCCAGCCAGGCGCTGGCGCATTCGATGATCGCGTCGCCGAATCCATCACGACGCGGAAGCTGGAGGACTGGATCGACGAGATGGCAGGGGAGCGGGAGTGGACGGGAGGCACATGGAACCGGTTCAAGTCCACGTTGAGCACGGTTTTTCGGGAGGGCAAGAGGGCCTGCAAGGTCAAAGTGAACCCCGTCCGGCCGATCCGGCGCTCGAAGGAGCCGAAGGGGCAGGTCCGCTTCCTCTGCTATGAGGAGGAGGCCAAGCTCCGCAAAGCCACCGCCGCCACCCTGCCCAGCCGGATCAACGCCGAGGGCGAGAGCGCCTTTGCGCAGCTCGATGGCGCCGTGCATACCGGGATGCGCAAGTCCGAGCAGTTTGCCGCCACTTGGGGCTAGGTCGATCTCGAACGGAATCCATCTACCTTTCGATGACCAAGAACGGGTCGGACCACTTCGTCACGCTCAACAGTGCCGCCGTGGAGGTCCTCAAACGGCTCAGAGAGCGTCACGAGGAGCTTGGGCTACCCCCGGACTGAGCCCTGTTCCATTCAAAGCGTGACGGGTTGATTAAGAACCCGCGCAAATGGTTTGCCACGGCGCTCGAGCAGGCCGGGATCGAGGGGGTCACCTGGCATACGCTCCGGCACACCTTCGCTAGCCGCCTGGTGATGGCTGGGGTAGACTTAAAGACGGTACAGGAACTGATGGGACACAAGACGATCGCCATGACCGCCCGCTACGCCCACCTCGCCCCGACGCACAAGCAACAGGCGCTGGAGACCTTGGCGCGTCCCGGGTTCGACTTCGGTACCGAGTGGCTACAAAATGGCTACTGGCTTAGAAAAACAGCGCAGGTCAAGAAAATCGAATAACATTCAACTTGTTGATACTAAATAAGTTGAGTAAGTTGTGAGCTCGTAGCTCAGTTGGTAGAGCAACGCCCTTTTAAGGCGTGGGTCCTGGGTTCGATTCCCAGCGAGCTCACCACCCGTGGCCGCTGCATCCCTGCATCAATTGGTTTTCCGTTGAAACGGCGCCGCCACTGCGGATTATTGTTCGCGTGCATGATGAGCGGCGAGCCGCCGAGCAGGGAAAGAGCCCGGACGATTCGCTGAGGCGCCGGAAGGCCCGGGTTGGAGCCGGGATGACAATCGTTCTACGATGGAGCCTGCGGAGTGAGCGCCGCTCGGCATAAGGGACGGCTGAGAATGGTTTTGGCGACGGAGATTGTCGCGCTGCAGGACGAACTGACGCAGGCTTGGCACGCGGCGCCGCAGGCGAAAGGGGATGGTTCACCGCCTCGCCCGGCAGGGCCAGGCTGCAACGACCGAGTTGGCAACGATAAGGACGCGGGCGACAGCTGGCTGAGCCTGGTAACGCGGCAGCATCGCGCCAACTTCGACCTGTGGCACATCGAGGACGAGGCGCGCGCCCCCGGCGCAAGCGACGCGGAGTTGGCCGCGGTGAAGCGCCGCGTGGACCGGACGAACCAGCTTCGCAACGATCTTATCGAGGAGCTTGACCGCATGTTGCTGAGCTGGATGGGATCCCGCGGCCTGCCCAACCCTGGGGCCCCGCTCAATTCGGAGCCGCCGGGGATGATCATCGACCGGCTTTCTATCTTGGCGCTGAAGATTTATCACACGCGAGAGGAGTCGGGGCGTTTGGGTGCGCCGCCAGGACACGCGGATCACAATCGCCAGCGTCTTCAAATCCTCGAAGAGCAGCGCGCCGACCTGGCCGGCTGTCTGGATGCCCTGTGGCAGGAAACCCTGCACGGGATGCGGCGCTTCAAGCTTTACCGCCAGTTGAAGATGTATAACGACCCTTCCCTGAACCCGGCAATCTACGGCAAAGCTGCTGGTGCGAAAGGCTAGCAGCTCAGTCAACTGGAGAGCCCCCATTGACGGAATGCCGGGTTCTGCGTATAAACATGGCCTAAGTAGCGTTGTTCCCCAGCAAAGGCTTTCCGCCGGCAATCGTCCGGCGCGCGGGGGAAAGGAATGCGCGCTTCCGGTAATACGATGACGCACGAGGCTCCATCCGCGGCGCCCAGCCGCAAGAAGACTTCACTACCGGCCGGCAAAGCAGACGGCCATGCCCACCCCGGCGCAGAACCTGTTTTCCAGCACTATCAGGCTGCGTTGCAACTGCTGCAGCAAGGCAAGTACGAGAAGGCGCTGGGCATACTGCAGAAGCTGCTTCCCGAAGCGCCTGTCGAAATCCAGGACCGCTGCCGGGTGTACATTGCCACTTGCCGCCGGCAACTGGAGAAAGCCAACCTCTCATTCCTGACTCCCGAGGAACACTACGACTACGCCATCTCGCAGTTGAACACGGGCTATTACGAGGAAGCCCGTGAACAGTTCAACTACATTTTGGCGGCCCATCCCGAGGCCGACTATGCGTTGTATGGGCTGGCGGTGCTGGAAGCAATTACCGGTCACATTCAGGAGTGCCTTTCCAACCTTGCACGGGCCATTGAACTAAATCCCAAGAATCGGCAGCAGGCGCGCGTCGACAACGACTTCCAGAACATGGTGGACGATCCGCGCTTTACTGAGTTGCTTTATCCTGAAGTTCCATAGGGCCTGCTTTGAACTCTGCCATTGCAAACGATGAAGCCGCACGGGCGGCGCAGCGCGAGCACGCAGCCGCGGCGTCTGCCATCCGCCCGTTGCGCGTGGTTGCCATCGGCGGAGGTACGGGCCTTTCCACGCTGCTGCGCGGGCTGCGCCGCCACGTCCCCGCGCCCGGCCAAAGCCCCGACGCAACCATGGCCATTGCCGATCTGGCCGCGGTGGTCACGGTCACCGACGACGGCGGATCGTCGGGCCGGCTGCGCCAGGACTTCAACATGCTGCCGCCCGGCGATCTGCGCAACTGCATGGTGGCGCTCAGCGAAGAAGAGGATTTGCTGGCGAGGTTGTTCACGCACCGGTTCCGTGGCGGCAACGGGCTCAAGGGCCACAACTTCGGAAACCTGTTTGTCGCCGCACTCACCGAGATCACGGGAGATTTTGCGCAGGCCGTGCAGTTGGCTTCGAAGATTCTGGCCACGCGGGGGCGCATCTATCCGGCCACCACGGCCAATGCCACGCTGGTGGCCAATATGGACGACGGATCGGTGGTGCGGGGCGAAACCAAAATCACCGCCAGCCGGCGGCGCATCGTGGAACTGACGCTCGACCCGCCCTGTCCGGCGCCGCTGCCGGAAACGATGGAGGCGATCGCGCGCGCCGACCTGATTACGGTGGGGCCGGGCTCGCTCTATACCTCCCTGATCACCAACCTTCTGGTGGACGGAATCCCCTCGGCGCTCGGCGCGGCGCGCAGCTTGCGCGTTTACATCTGCAATCTGATGACGCAAGCCAACGAGAGCCTGGGTTTGACCGCCTCAGAACACATCGAGCGCATCTACGACCACACCCACACGCAAATCTTCGACTATGCCATCGTGAACACAGGGCAGTTTTCGCCGGAAACGCTGGCGCGCTACGCGGCCGAGGGCGCCGCGCCGATCGTGCCCGATGTCGAGCGCATCGAGGCGCTTGGCGTGCGCTCGATTGCCGGTGACTTTGCCAGCGAGGAGAACGTGGTGCGCCACACCGCCAGCCGCGTTGCCGATACCCTGCTGGAGCTGGCTACCCATGCTTTGGAAACAGATCGGGTTCGCCGCGCGCCTGGCGCGCAGGGTGCATCATAAGTTCTAGCAGGCCGCATCGCCGGAATTGTTTACCTCGAATCTACCCCGAAATGGAGATCCGTCTTGAAACCTGAGCAAATGTTGCCTTTGTTCTGCCTTGCATGGGCTCTCACTCCTTGCCTTTCACAAGCTCCGTCAGCCACGGTTCAAAACGTCACCCGCGCCACGCTCTCCAATGGAATGCGCGTCGTCATCATTCCCAACGAGCTCGCGCCCGTTACTACCGTCGAGGCAAACTTTCAAGTGGGCGGCAACGAGACGCCTGCCGGTTTTCCGGGCATGGCCCACGCACAGGAGCACATGGCCTTCAGAGGCTGCACGGGCATGACGGCCGACCAGACCGCGGCCATCTACGCCCTCCTGGGCGGCGAAAACAATGCCGACACGCAGCAAAACATTACGCAGTTCTTTACCACCGTTCCGTCAGCCGACGTGGACGTAGCGCTCGAGGCGCAGGCCGCGTGCCTGCGCGGGATCGATGACTCGCAGGCGCAGTGGGCAGAGGAGCGGGGCGCCATCGAGCAGGAGGTGCAGAGCGACCTTTCGAATCCAGAGTACAAATTTATCGACCGGCTGAACGGCGAGATGTTTGCCGGCACGCCTTACGCCCACGATCCGCTGGGCACCAAGAGCTCGTTCGACGCCACGACAGGCGAGATGCTGAAGTCGTTTTACGACAAGTGGTATTCGCCCTCGAACATGATTCTGGTCGTGGTGGGCGAGGTTGATCCGGCAAAGACCCTGGCGAAGATCAAGCAGCTTTACTCGGGCATTCCCAACCGTCCGATTCCGGCGCGCCCGGCGATTCATCTGCAGCCGTTCCAGTCGCAGACCTTCACCATCGACAGCAACCTGCCTTATATTCTCGGCTTCATCGCATTCCGGATGCCGGGCACTGACTCGCCCGATTACGCGGCCACACAGATTCTCGCCGACGTGTTGACCAGCCAGCGAGCGGATTTGTACGGAATGGTTCCGGCAGGCAAGGCGCTGGCTGCCGAATTCGCACTTGCGGAAACGTATCGCAAGGCCGGCGTCGGCTTCGGTGTGGTGGTCCTGCCTGCGGGCGCCGACGCGGACGGTCCCATGGCGGAGATGCGGCGAATCTTGACGCAGTACGCGACCAGCGGTGTGCCGGAGGATCTGGTGGACGCGGCCAAGCGCAGCGAAATTGCGCAAGCCGAATTCCAGCGCAACTCCATCCCGGGCCTTGCAGACGTATGGTCCAACGCGTTGGCGGCGGAGGGACGCTCATCGCCTGAGGAGGACATCGACGCCATCCGTAAAGTCACGCTGGCTGACGTAAATCGCGTAGCCAAACAGTATTTGGTGAACACCAGCACCGTTACCGCCATATTGAAGCCGGCTCCGAACGGCCAGCCGGTCGCGTCGAAGGGATACGGCGGCGCCGAGCAGGTGACGTCAGCGCCCACCAAGCCCGTAGAACTGCCTGCCTGGGCGGCGGGGCCGCTCCAGGAGATTCCGGTGCCAAAAGATTACGTCGCAGTCAGCGACACCAAGCTGCCGAACGGCATCCGGCTCATCGTGCATACCGACGCCAGCAGCCCCACCGTCTCAGTGCTCGGAGAGGTAGAGCACAACTCCGACCTGCAAACGCCCGCAGGCGAGGATGGCTTGGCCGGCGTTCTCGACGACCTCTATTCCTACGGCACCACGACGCTGGATCGGCTCGCGTTCCAGAAGGCGCTCGACGACATTGCCGCCAATGAAAGCGCCGGCTACCGGTTCTCGTTGAGTGTTCTGAAGGAATATTTCTCGCGCGGCGTCGAATTGCTGGCCGACAACGAGTTGCATCCCGCGCTTCCTGATCAGGCCTTCGTGATCACGCGCAACCAAACGGCACAGTTCGTCGCCGGCAATTTGCAGAGCCCCGGCTACCGCACCTCGCGCGCGCTGGATGTAGCGTTGGTTCCCGCAGGCGACCCGACTCTGCGCGAGACCACCCCGGAAACGGTCTCCAAGATCACGCTCGACGAAGTGAGGCAGTACCACGCTGCCACCGTCCGGCCCGATCTGACCACGATCGTTGTAATCGGGGACGTGACTCCCGACGAAGCCCGCACGGTGATCGAGAAGTGGTTTGGTGATTGGAAAGCCCCCGGTCGCAAGCCCAACACCACGCTGCAGCCGATCCCGGAGAACAAACCGTCGGCAGTGAATGTGCCCGATCGGGAGCGCGTGCAGGATATCGTGACGCTGGCTGAGCAGCTCAACCTCAACCGCTCCGATCCCGCGTACTATCCGCTCGAACTCGGCAACCACGTGCTCGGCGGCGGCTTTTACGCCACGCGTCTCTATCACGATCTGCGCCAGGTGACCGGATATGTGTACAACGTAAATGTCAGCCTCAATGCCACAAAGACGCGGGCGACGTATTCGGTGCAGTACGGCTGCGATCCCCAGAACGTGTTGAAGGCCCGCGCGTTGATCGTCCGCGATCTGGACCAGATGCGGACCGAGGATGTTTCGCCGAGCGAGCTGCATCAGGCCAAAGCGCTGCTCCTACGTCAGATTCCATTGAGCGCATCGAGCGAAGACGCGCTGGCCGGAGAATTGCTGGGGCGCGCCGTGATTGGTCTGCCTTTGGACGAGCCGGTAATCGCGGCGCGAAAGTACATGGATCTCACTGCGGACGATATTAAGAACGCGTTTGCCAAAGAGATCGAAACGGGCAATCTGGTGCAGGTGGTTCGCGGCCCGGCGCCGCAGTAAGCCGGTGGATGGTTTTGAGCCGAATCCGTGCACATCGATTTGCCGGGCGGTTTCTCGCGTGTCGGTTGTAGCGGCCGGAGGGGTTCTATCCCGATCTGTTGAGGCCTGCAATCAATCTGAAAATAAGCCTTCCGCGTCCACAGGGGTTTAGGTTAGATTCGAAGCACGCGCTTCCCTGCCCTGCGCGACAAGGAGGATGTATGAAAAAGACATTGATGTGGGCCATAGTGGGCTGTTGCCTCGTGGGTCTGGCGGCACAAGCGCAGGCGCAAGGGACCCGAAAGCCGGGGCTGTATGAGGTTTCCACCAGCATGAGCATGACGGGTATGCCAAACATGCCCCAGGCGGGATCGCACACCATGCAGGTTTGCGTAACGCAGGCCATGATCGATAAGTACGGCGGCCCGACCAGTAGCCCGCAGATGCCGAATTGCCAGACGACCAACGTGGTGGTAACCCCGGCCGGCATGACGGCGAATGTGACGTGCTCGGGAAAGATGAATATGACGGGAAAGGTGCAAACGACGTTTGTGGATGCAAATACCACCAAGGCCACGGTCAGTATCACGATGACATCGGGCAGCCAGACCATGACCACGACGACGGAGTCGACCTACACGTACAAGGGGCCTGATTGCGGCAGCGTAAAGCCGCCTCCGGTGCCTGCGAGCCAGTGAGGCTGGATTCGGGCCACTTGGCCGGATCGTGTTTACCCTTCCATCGTGCGCTTGAGTTGCCCGCAGGCGGCGAAGATGTCGCGGCCGCGGGGCTGGCGCACGTAGGCGGGAACGCCCGCGCCAACCAGCGCAAATTGGAACGCCTCAACCATACCGGACTCGGAGGTTTTGCAGGCGATGCCCGGCCCTGGATTCCAGGCAATCAAATTCACCTTTGCAGGCAGGCCTGTGCGGCGGACGAGGCGCGCAACTTCGCGCGCATGCTCGGGGCGGTCAGTGACGCCGCCCAGCAGAACATACTCGAAGGTAATTCGCTCGCCAGGGCGTAGCGGGACGCGGCGAACGGCATCAATGACCGCCGCAATCGGCCACTTGCGGTTGATGGGCATCACCTCGGTGCGGATCGCGTCGTTAGGTGCATTGAGGCTGATGGCCAGCTTGGGGCGCAGATCGGGCGGCTCTTGCGAAAACTGTTCGATGCCGGGAACAATGCCTGAAGTCGAGACGGTCATGCGCAGAGGGCTCAGACCCACCTCGCGCACCAGCAATCGGACCGCGGCCATGAAATTCGCGTAGTTCAGGAACGGCTCGCCCATGCCCATGAAGACCAGGTTCAGGCGGTCGCGGGCCACGCGGACGGCGTGACGGTCAAGGACTGCAACCACCTGGCCGGCGATCTCACCCGCGCTCAGGTTGCGTTGCAGGCCGAGTTTGGCGGTGAGGCAGAACTGGCAGTTGACGGCGCAGCCCACCTGGCTGGAGGCGCAAATCGTTGCCCGCCGCCACTCTTTAGCCTCCTCGTGGCTTCCGTCGCCAGCCTCGCCGCCGTCCCCTTCCGGCATCCAGACGGTCTCCACGGTCATGGGATCGTCCGGTCGGCACTGCACCAGGTAGCGCTCCGTGCCGTCTGCGGATTGAAACGCCTTGGTAATCACCGGGCGCCCAACCTGCCAACCCTTCGCAGTGAGTCGATGCCGCAGCCCCTTACGCAAAGTAGTAATTTCAGAAATATCTTTAACCCTTTGACGATAAATAGCTTCAGCGATCTGATCGCTGCGCCAGGCAGCTTCGCCCTCCTCCACCAGAATCCCTGCAAGAGCCTCCCCATCCAATCCGAAAAGCGGTTTCTTGCATCTGTAGGGCTGGCCGGAAGCGTCTAATGGAACGAGTTGGTTTGATTTTTCAGGCACGGCCGGGCTCGGCTTCAGTTATCTTAGCCGTTTGCATGTCCCCGGCACGATTTGACCCGTTCCCTCGAACCCCAGGTGCATGTGCCTGGGCGGCGAGAACCCTCAACTGACCTACAATCAGATTTCGACTGGATGCCGATGAACGCCGAGCGAGATCTTCGCCGCACCGAGTTACCCAACGGCCTGATTGTCCTGACCGAGCGCATGGACTATTTGCGTTCGGTGGCCATGGGAGTGTGGATCAAATCGGGCTCGCGCTGCGAAAGCGCGGAGATCAACGGCATCTCACACTTTGTGGAACACATGCTCTTCAAGGGAACGCGTTCGCGGTCGGCGCAGCGCATCGCACGCGAAATGGACTCCATCGGCGGCAACCTCGACGCCTTCACCAGCAAGGAGACTATCTGCTTCAACGTGAAGTCGCTGTCAGATCATGTGCCCATCGCACTGGACGTGCTGACCGACATGGTGCTGAATCCCACCTTTGCCCGACCGGACATCGAACGCGAGCGCGGCGTGATTCTGGAGGAGATCAAGATCGACGAGGACAATCCGGACGTGCTGGTGCACGAGCTCTTCACGCAGAGCTTTTGGAAGGGGCATCCGCTGGGCAAGCCGATTCTGGGCACCACGGAGACGGTGGGCCGCCTGGGCCAGCAACAGTTTTTCGCATACCACGGCGACCGGTTTCACGGCGGGAACATGGTGTTTTCCGCGGCAGGCAATCTGGACCACGGCCGGTTTGCCGAGGCTGTGGCGGAGAAGTTCTCAGCGCTCGCCGGCGGCCAGACACTGCACGAACTTTCGGCGCCCGCCCCGAGCGCCCGCATCGTTCTGCGCAATAAGAAGGCGCTGGAGCAGGTGCAGATCTGCCTGGGCGTGCCTGCGCCGCCGGTCGCGGATGAGAACCGTTACTCCACGCTGATCCTGAACACGGTCCTGGGCGGCGGCATGAGCTCGCGGCTCTTCCAAACCATCCGCGAGGAACGCGGCTTGGCCTACTCCGTCTACTCCGACCTGAGTCCCTATCGCGACACGGGAAACCTCTGCGTCTACGCCGGCACCTCCGCGGGCAAAGCGCTGGAGGTGGTGGACCTGATTCTGGCCGAGTTTCGCAACCTCAAGCAGACCCCTGTTGGCGCGGAGGAATTGACACGCGCCAAAGACCAGCTCAAGGGCAACATCCTGCTGGGTCTGGAGAGCTCGAATTCGCGGATGGCGAACCTGGCCCGCCAGGAGATGTACTTCCGCCAGTTCTTTTCTGCTGACGAGGTCATCGCGCGCATCGACGAAGTGGATGCCGGGCAGGTGCAAGCCATGGCCCAGCGGCTTTTCCAGCCCGAGAGCATCGCCGTAACCCTGCTGGGCCGCCTGGATGGCGTGAAGCTGAGCCGCGCCAGGCTGGAGTGCTGAAAGACAGCTCTTAGCCATTAGCCTTTAGCTGCTAGCTTCTTCTGTGCACGCTGGAGTGTCTGACATTCCCGCGCCGAATTTCTCCTCAGACGACTGTCCCGTAGGCACATTCACCGCGCCCAACAGATTGCAGGATAAGACGCGCTAAAGGCTAAGAGCTAATGGCTAATAGCTGCCTTTTTGAGCGCTGCATTTCCTTTTCTCGTCTGTACAATGTAGGATTTGGACGAAGGGGCCGGGAAACGCCGACCTGCTCCACGAGGCTTTGGGAATCCCATGGATCGTAAGTTTTCGCTCTCTTACCGCAATCGCGCGCGACGTTCTGCCCTGCCCAATGGCTTTACCCTGATGGAGCTGCTGATCGTCATTGCCATCATTCTGATTCTGATGCTGATGGCCATCCCGACCATCGGCGTGATGAAGAGGCACGCCGACGAAACCTCGGCGATCAACTCAGTGCAGGCCATTATCAAGGCCGAGATTCAATACGAGACCTCCTATCCGGCCAACGGCTACGCCTGCAGCTTGGCGTCCCTTGGCGGCGAGCCCGGCTCCGGTCCGCCGACGCCAACCTCCGCGCAGTTGATCCAGGCCGATCTGGCCTCCGGCTATAAGTCCGGCTACATCTTCGCCATCACCAACTGCACCAAAGTGACGGTCGCCGGCACCGATCGCATTACTGGCTTCGAGGTGACGGCGGTTCCTGAGGCCGTGGGCAAAACGGGGGATCGAGGCTTCTGCAGCGACGAGAACGGCGGCTCTCCCAAGTACGATCCAGTGGGCGGCACCAACTGCACGCAACTGCTGCAATGAGATTTGGCGCTGTGTCGCGTCGAGCCGGCTGCTTGATCCTAGGCGGCGCACTCTTCGCGGCCTGCCTATACGCTCAGGAGCGCTCGCCGTCCGCGCAGAACCTCACCGCGCAGGAGCTTGCCCAGCGCGTAGACCGCCATTACGACCAGTTGCATTCGCTGAAGGCCGGGTTCACGGAGAACTATGCCGGACTGGGCATGCAGAGGACCGAGAGCGGCAAGCTTTTCTTGCGCAAGCCGGGCCGCATGATGTGGAAGTACAGCGCGCCGCCAGGGAAGATCTTCCTGCTCAACGGCAAATACGCCTGGTTCTACACCAAAGGCGACGCACAGGTGCAGCGCATTCCCGCCAAAGAACTGGACGATCTGCGCTCGCCGCTGCGCTTTCTGCTGGGCCACACGCAGCTCGAAAAGGAACTGACCGGCCTGACGCTGGCGCAAGCCCCGAACGGCTGTTTTACGCTCACCGGTCAGCCCAGGGGCCAGGAAAGACGGGTGACTCGGCTGACGCTGACAGTGACGGTATCGGGCGCGATTACTGCGATTGAAATTGCAGAGCCCGACGGCGCGATCACCCGCTTCACGTTCACCGGCGAGCAGCCCGATGTGCCGATTCCCGCGGACACCTTCCACTTCACTCCGCCGTCAGGCGTGCCGGTGGTGGATGCCATGCCGCCGGTGTGATAGAAACAGGCAACAAGGGAATGAGGGAGCAAGGGAACAAGAGACCAGAGCACACGAAATCAGGGGGCTGGTTCCAGGTGCCAAGGTTCAGATGCGAGTCGACTTTGCTGCTCGCGGTTCATGAGTGCTGGTGTTTCATGTCCCAGGCGCGGGATGAGTGATGTAGCGCGTCTTGATTGCTGCAATCCAATCTGCGCCGGCAGCGCAAGTTGTTGCAGTTTCAATTTCCAATCCCGAAGCGCCTTCGAACCTGGTCTTTGAATGCTTCGAACGGAGCGTAGCCTCGCATCGGGCGATCCCAGTCGCCGCGGGTTGTCTCCAGGATGCTGTAATCGTGGGCTTCCATCGCTGCTCTCAGGTATTTCATCGCATCCTCGCGATCGCCCAGCAACGCGCAAGTGTGTGCCAGTTCATAGCCGCTGGACTTGCCCTCTTCGAAGTATTGCTCCTGCACGACCCGCATCGCCCGCAACATCCCCTGTGCGCCGCCGCGATCCCAGCCTTGCTCGGCGGCGTGGGCAACGGCCTGGCCCTGGGCGTCCTTTGAGAGAGCCGCGGCGCGCTTGAACTGGGGCAGGAACTGAGAAAACTTCTCCTCAATAAGGTAGAACTTAGCCAGGTAGTGCGGCGCACTGTAAAAATCGGCGTCGACGCGTTCGATGTCCAGCAGTTCTGCGGTGGCCTGGTCATGATTACCGGCCAGAAACCGGATATACGCGCCGTCGGCCAGGATCGTCCGCGATGACGGGTCGAGCTGACGCGCGGTATCAATCTCGGCTTTGGCCAACTTGTACTGCTGCAGCTGGGACAGAACCGTGGCATACCAGTGGTGAGCTTCCACATCCTTGGGATCGAGCTCGATCGCCCACTGAAACTCGGCCAGGGAGTGCGGCACGTCCCATTGCCACCAGAACAGTGCGAAGGCCAGGGACCGGTGCGCTGCTGGCAGCGCGCTGTTTAATGCGAGGGCCTTGTTCGCATTGTCAATAGCGCGGGGGAACGCCTCCGCCATGGGCATTCCGGTGTACTCCGGCATCAGGTCGTAGCACTCGGCCAGGCCCCCATAGGCCTCGGCATACTCCGGATCCAGTTGTACGGCTTGCCGGAAGGAGATAACCGCCTCCTGCAGGCTTCCCTCGGATCGATGCCCCCACAAGTACAGGCCTTTCAAGTAAAGATCCTTCGCCCGCGGAACAGGTCCGTGCAACGGAGCCGATGGGCTGGCAGGACGGGCCTTTGCGGCGGCGTAGAACGCGTGACGGACAAGATAAACGCCCGCAAGAACACAGCCGGAAACGGCCAGAGCGAACAACAGACCCAGGGCCGGCCGACGGAGTGCGCCACGAACCGGTGGTTGGGTTGCCTCCGCTCTCAGGCCAAGACCGGAAGGGTGAGTTTCAGGTCCCTCCCGGCCATCCGACACGGCGCCTTCCGGCCCCGATGCCTGTTCGAACAGGCTCGGCCCCGTCTTTGCCGAGATGATCCAGGCATCCAGCTCGGCGGGGTACGCAAACACAGCTCCGCGGTTCCCCGGCACACGATGGACGGGCATGCCACGGAGCTGCTCCCATCGCCGCACGGTTCGCTCATCGCGGCCAAAGTAGGCAGCGATTGCCTTCCACGACTCAATCCGAGTGCTCTCCCGAGCTGCAGCCTCTTGCATAACTCCCATCCGGCCTCGAACTGTTTTGGGGCTTTTCCAGATTCTAGCAACTTGGAAGGCACAAGAGAACACCAAATCGCCGCCAAGAGCGATGCGAAATGTCCGCCGATGCCCGCTCTCGCCCGCCCAAACCCATTTCCCTCCACCACAAACAGGCGCATATTTGCGCCGTGCAGAGTGTGCTCGCACACCGGCTTTGACTGTGCATCTTTGCCGTTCCTACTAGATTCGCAGGGCTTTGCGCCAGAACGCTGCCCCCATGCGAAACGGGGCATGAGGACTGTGAGATATGGACCTCAACCATGGGCCCCTTGCGCGAGTTCCGGCCGCACCGGCTGGACGATCATCTCCAGTCCCCTTCCATGAGCCAGGTCCTTTTGTGAACGAAAGGAGTTCCGCCGTGCGTACTTCTTTGGGTGTTGCGGTAGCATCATGTGCTCTTCTTCTCTCCGGCTGCTCCGGCACGCCGGTCCTCACTTCAACCGCAACCGGCTCCGTTCCCGGCGCGGCCATCACGGGCAAAGTACACGGCGGGCAGAATGCGATCTCCGGCGCCCACGTGTACCTCCTCGCGGTCAGCACCACCGCCTACGGGGGTCCCGGCATTCCCGCGTCGAGCAACAACGCGTCCGTGTCGCTGCTCACGAGCGGCAGCGGCTCCGACAGCCTCGGCTACTATGTGACGACAGACTCCAACGGCAATTTCAGCATCACCAGCGACTACACCTGCCCCAGCGCGTATAAAAACACCTACGTGTACGCGGTGGGCGGCAATCCCGGTCTGGCATCAGGGACGAACAACACGGCCGCGACCCTGGTGGCTCCGGTGAGCACCTGCAACACCACGAATTTCGTGTGGGTCAACGAGGTTTCCACCATCGCCGCGATATACGCCACGGCCGGCTTCATCACCGATCCCACGAACGTGGGATACCCCGGCAGCAGCACGCTGGCCGAGACAGATTTCAGTAATGCCGTCGATACGATAGAGAACCTGTACACGCCAACCACAGGTGTCGCCCTCGCCACCACGCTTGGCGGCAACGGAACCGTTCCGCAGGCGGAGATCAACACACTGGCCAACATCCTCGCCGCCTGCATCAACTCCACCGGCCCCACCTCGACGCCCTGCGTCACGCTTTTCTCGAACGCCAAGAACGGGAGCACCACGCCCACCGACACGGCCACTGCGGCGGTCAACATCGCGCACAATCCGGGCGAGAACGTCGCGGAAACGAACATCGCAGCACTCTACGGGCTGCAGACGCCAAGTTCGCCCTTCCAGCCTACGCTGAGCGCCGCGCCCTACGACTTTAGCATCGCCATCGTTTACACGGGCGGGGGTCTGGATACCTGCGACGGAATTGCAATCGATGCCGCCGGCAATGTTTGGGTAGCCAACTACTCTAACAATTCCATCAGCGAGTTCGGTCCCACCGGCACGCCGAACTCCAACTCTCCCTTCACCGGCGGCGGGCTGTCAGAACCTGTCTACATCGCCATTGACGGTTCAGGCAATGTCTGGGCGGCGAATCCAACTAGCAGCATCAGCGAGTTCAATTCGAGCGGCTCGCCGGTCACCGGCTCGCCCTTCTTTGGCGGCGGGCTCGACGATGTTAAGGCTATTGCCGTCGACAAATCAGGAAATGTCTGGGCGACCAACTACCTTGGCAAATCGATCAGCGAGTTCAGCCCAAGCGGTACGCCAGCTTCCGGCTCCCCTTACACCGGCGGCGGCCTCGACTTGCCCCTTGGCATCGCCATTGATACTTCCGGAAACGTTTGGGAAACAAACCCAGACTCCAACATCGTCAGCGAGTTCAATTCCAGCGGCTCGCCGGTCAGCTCCAGCGGTTACAGCACTGGCGGACTGAATGTTCCCGAATGGATCGCTATTGACGCCTCCAATAATGCTTGGGTGGATAACGATGGTGGAGGCTCCGTCGGATTCTTCACTGTGTACAACTCCAGCGGAACCGCGATTTCAGGCCCTTCGGGTTACAGCGGCGGCGGGCTGGATGAGCCTGGCGCCGTGGCCATTGACGGCTCAGGAAATGTGTGGGCGGCCAATCCGGACATGAGCGACCTCAGCGAATTCAATTCCAGCGGCGTGCCCATCACCCTCTACGAGGGCTATGGCTATTGCGTTTCATTCTATGGCTGCTTGGAAGGCGTTTTGACTCAACCATCTGGCCTGGCCATCGACGGCTCCGGCAACGCATGGCTACCGAATGGCTACTTTGGGGCCAACAGCATTACCGAGTTTGTGGGTGTGGCAACGCCGGTAGTCACGCCCCTGGTTGCCAACCTCCGGAGTCCTTATGGCTCACACGCCGTCAACAAACCCTGATTTCGGATTTCTTGATCTGGCATGGCCGGGCGCGATTTCACCCGCCCATTTACACCAGGTTTTATACCGGATCGTCGTCGCCGACACGACGAACAAGAATTCGAGGACACCATGAATCTGAAAAAGGCTGCCCTTCTCATGGGATATGCATTGATCTTTGCTCTCGCTCTTCCCCTGCGCGCGCAAACCGGATGTGACGACTCACCGGAAGATCCGACCATCATCTTGGCGCTGGTTGCCGGCGTAGGCATGTTCGGAGCGAGTATTTGGGCAGCCCGAGGCCGCAAGCGCTAAGGCAGACGCCGGGAAGGAGAATGCGCCGTCCCGGCGTGCCCCGCTTCAGAAGTGGCGGCGCAGTCGGCCAAGGAGATTGCGGAATTGCTATAGCCGCCTGCTTAGGTGATTTAGCGCACTGACACTTTCTTCCGGAGGGCTATCCTTCGCTTGTCATGCAAAAGGGGTGCTCAAATGCATAACACTGCTTCCTGCATCATCGCTGGCACTTGCGGCGGCAAGAGCGCTTTCCGCATACCTGCAACCCTCCTGCTGGCTTGTTGCGCGCTGTTGCTTTTCTGCGGTTCCTTTGTCGCGGCTGCGCAGGATCAGCAACAAGCCGCGCCAGCCGCCCAGAATGAGCAGCAAGCCGCTGCGCCTGCCCCAAGCGCTTCGCCTGCCAAGGAGATGCCGCCCATGCCGGCAGCGCCTTCCGAGGGCAAGGCGATCATCTGCATTTACCGGCCAGGGGGAGCCGTCGGCTCCGCCGCTCATGACCATCTTTATGTCAATGGCGTCTATCTGGCCACGTTGCTCAACGGCGAATACGCCTGGACCGAGGTAGAGCCGGGCACCGTCGTCGTTACCGGGATGGCAAAAATGTACTACGGACCCAGCGTCATCATGTCCAGCGCCGCGGCGGTCAACCAGACAAGGGGCCAGGCCGAGAGAATTCGACTTCAGGCCCTGGAGGGGAAAATTTATTACATGAAATGGTCCTCTGGGATGTTCGCCTCGGGCATCAAGGTGGTGTTGGTCGATCCGGGGACCGGCGCCAAGGAGATACACAAGCTGCATCCTTCAAAGCCCGCGAATACGGGCGAAGACAAAGGCGGTACGTCTGCCGCGCCGACGCCAACCACAACTCCCGCGCAACCATCGGCAACTCCCGCGCAGCCCTGACGGCGCGCGCCGGGGATCGGGAATGAAGAACAAGCGCAGATTCGTCATCCTTCTTGCCGCCGGCGTGTGCCTGCTGGCCGTTGCCGGCGCACAAGCCCCAAGTCTGAAGGATTCCATCGCGCAGTACGAGCAGGAGGTCGCGAAGGCAAGGTCCGGTCACAAAACGCGTGAGTTGCTCCTCTATCTCAATCTTCTCGCCTCGGTCTATCGCGAGTCCGGGCAGTTGCAAAAAGCGCTCGACTGCCTCAATGAGGCGCTTCCCCTCGAACAGAAGGCGAACAGTGCGCTGGGCCAAGCCATGACCTTCAATACCATGGGGCAGGTCTACACCGATCTGGGGCAGGAAGATAAAGCCTTGTCGTATCTCAACCAGGCTTTGCCCTTGTGGCAAACTCTCGGTCAGCGCACCGGCGAAGCCAACGCGCTCACCTCCATCGGCCGGGTTCACGAGAACCTTGGCCAGCATGAAGAAGCGCTCAAGAATCTGAACGATGCCATGGGGATCTGGCACGACATCGACAACCCAGACACGTCCGTGGCCGCTGAAGCCGCTCCGAGCGGGCCTTCGGGCCGGTTCACACGAAGAACCGAAGCCGCGCGAGAGAAATTTACCTCGGCGGCCAACGTCAACATCGTCAACGCCAGTGCCATTGGCGAGGCGGGGACGCTCGACGGCCTGGGCAGAACGTACGCCGATGAAGGCCAGGGCCGTGAGGCGCTCAAGTATTTCGACCGGTCCCTTCCAGTCTTCCAGCAGAGTGGCGAGCGCGCGGGTGAGGCGCTGGTTCTGAACGACATGGGTCCGGCGTACGCCGAGGTTGGGCAAAAGCAAAAGGCACTCGAATCGCTCAAGCAGGCCCTTGCCATCTGGCGCGAGATCGGCAGCCGGCAGGGCGAAGCGCTCACGCTCAACAACATTGGCCGTGTCTACCGCGACCTCGGCCAACAGCAAAGCGCAATGGACTTCTACAACCAGGCACTGCCGATCTGGCGCGAGGTGGGAAACCGCAACGGCGAAGGGCTCGCGCTGAGCGACATCGGCCGCGCCTACGCCGACCTTGGCCAGCCGCGCAAGGCGCTCGAATACGACAACCAGGCCTTGCCCATCTTTCGCGAAACCGGCAGCCGCCGCGGCGAAGCCATGGCCCTTAACAACACGGGCAGGGATCACACCGATCTGGGAGAACCCGCCGAGGCCATGAAGCTTGAGCTCCAGGCGCTGGCAATCTGGCGTGAAGTGAAAGATCAGCGCAACGAAGCTCAGGACCTGATGACCCTCGCCTGGTCGTACTCGGCGCTCCAGCAGCCCGAGAGCTCGCTGGCCAGCGGTCTCGCCGCACTCGGTCTGGCGAAGAGTGTGGGCGACCCCGAGGTCGAGGGCGCCATCGAGACCTCCCTGATGATGGGCTTCCGCAAGCAGCACCGCGCTGAAGAAGCCATCTTCTTCGGCCTCGAAGCGGTCAACTCCTATCAGTCGATTCGGAAAAACATCACCGGATTGGACAAGAGTCTTCAGGCCGGCTTTGCGCAATCCAAATCCGGCGCCTATCGGACGCTGGCCGAACTGCTGGTTGAAGCCGGGCGCCTGGGCGATGCGGAGCAGATTCTTGACCTCCTCAAGGAGCAGGAGCTCAAAGACCTCGTTCCCGGTTCGGGGCCGGGTGCGGGCGCCATTGAAACGCCCAAGCTTTCGCCCGTCCAGCAGGAGATCGAATCGTTGCTGCCCGATCTCGAAAAGAAGGCCCGCGACATCGAGGAATGGAGTATCAAGGCCGCTCAGTTAGAGGCCAATCCTGCGCGCAATGCCGCCGACGATGCGCAGTTGAAATCGCTCGACGCGAACCTGGAGCAGGCGAAATCGGCAATCCAGGATCGCTTCGACCATACGATCATTCCGGAACTCGACAAGCAGCCCGCTGCCGGCCAGCCCACGACCGGCTCCACGCAAAGCTATCTCGAAAGCTCGCTCGCCAAACTCGGGCAAAACGTGATCGGCATCCGCATTCTGCTCGGCGAAGATCACGCTTACGCGATCGTTGTCACAGCGAACTCGCGCCGGAAATTTGAACTTCCCGCTTCCTCGGCCGATCTTCGCAGCAAAGCATTCGAGGCGCTGAAAGCCATTGGCTCGCCCTCCACCGATCCGCGGCCGCAACTGAACCAGCTCTACACCATGATCCTGGCGCCGCTTGAAGACGAGTTGAAGACTGTCGCAGCGGCAAGTGGAGCGCAAGATAACGTCCCCACGCTGTTGTGGTCGCTCGACGACGCATTGCGCTACGTGCCGATGGGCGCGCTGTACGACGGCAATCATTACCTGGTCGAGCGCTTCCGCAATGTCCTTTTCACGCCCGAAAGCTACGGCCATATCGCGGATGCGCCGATCCAAGGCGGCGATGCGCCCAGGGCGCTGGCCATGGGCCTGTCAAAGAGCTACGGCGGGATGCCCGCGCTGCCCGGCGTGATTCCCGAGCTCGACTCGGTGGCACGCGATCCTTCCATCCCCGGCTCGCACGGCCCCATGCAGGGCAAAATCCTGCCCGACGAACAGTTCACGCTGGCCGCATTGAGGACCGAACTCGGCTCGGGCAGCGGATTCCCGGTCGTGCACATCGCCAGCCACTTCGTTCTGATTGCGGGCACGGGAGATGAACCGTTCCTGCTGATGGGCGGCAACAACGCGGGCGACGCGAACGGCTTTGAGTGGAACCTCTCTGACATGGAGAATTCGCCCGTCACCTTTCACGGAACGCGGCTGCTAACGCTCTCGGCCTGCAGCACCGCCAAGGATTACAAATCGCGGAACGGCTTCGAGATGGACAGCCTGGGCATGGTTGCGCAGCAAAAGCAGGCCGAAGCCGTTCTCGCGACTCTGTGGGACGTGAATGACCTCTCGACCAGCCACATCATGAGCGATTTCTACGATCGTTGGGTCAAGAATCCCGCCAAGGGCAAGGCTGAGGCGCTGCGCCAGGCCCAGCTTGCCTTCCTGCACAGCGGCTCTGTTGCAACCGGCGCCAATACCGGCCGCGGTTTCGAATCCGCCGGCCCATCCCCGGCACAAACTTCAAGCCTCGGCTACGCCCATCCGTACTATTGGGCGCCTTTCGTCCTCATCGGCAATTACCAATAGCGCGCTCGAACCAGGAAAGGAACCAAATGACGCGCCCATCGCTCTGGCTTCTCCCCCTCGCCGCTTCGCTATTCGCCGCGGTTCTCTTTACACCATGCGCTCTCGCGCAAGAGGAGATTGCTCCTCCCCAGGGCAAGGGTCACGTGGTTGTCTTCGTCTCAGGAATCATGGGCCCCAAGCACGACAAAGCGCTTTCCGAAGCCATCGCCGCGCTCGGCTACGATGTTTACGTTTGTGACGGCCGGGAAATCGCAAAAAAAATGCCGGGAGGCAATCTGCGCGCCGCCATTCAGGCCGCTCAGCATTTGCCGCATGCACTGCCGGGCAAGGTTGCCTTGGTTGGCATCTCTCTTGGCGGCGGGTTCTCGCTGGCGTTCGGCTCAGAATGGCCCGACGTTGTCGCGGTGGACATCGCTTGGTATCCGGCAACCGGTTTTGCCGCCCGGCTTCCCGGTTTCACCAGGCGCATGTCCGTCCCGGTGCTGATGTTTGCCGGAGAGAGCGACCATTTTGAAAATTGCTGCCTGATTGAGACAGCACGCGCCATTGAAACCAGCGCCAAGGCCAACAACTCGCCATTCGAGCTCGTGACGTATCCCGGAGCTGACCACGATTTCATCAAGGGAGGAAGGAACTACAATCCCGCCGCGTATGAAGATGCGCTGAATCGCACCGCGGTCAAATTGAAAGCGGCCTTCGACGGCCAGGACAGCACGTCAACTGGCGCCGGACAGGGTTCCGAAAACTAGATTTGGTTTTGCAGCAGGGGCGCGCCACGACGGTGAATCACGACACGTCTTCATGGGCTCGGAAAGCTGGTGTCGTGCCCTGCTTATTTGCCCGGCTTGGCGGGAGCGCTGGCCGGAGCCGTGTGGCTGCCTTCCAGCACAGAGTGTGTGCCGGTGGAGCGCACAAAGAGAACCACAAGGCATATGGACGTGCACATGAAGATGACCGCCGACCAGGTGGTGAGCCGAGTGAGCACATTGGCCGCGGCGCGGGGACCGAATGCGGTCTGCGAACCTTGGCCGCCGAAGGCGCCGGCAAGATCGGCCGAGCGGCCCTGCTGAATGAGCACTACGCCGATCAGGAAAAAGCACACGATTACGTGCAGGACGATCACGAAGTAGAAGAGAATTTGCATTGTCTAAGCTGCTTTCCAAACGGGTCCGCCGGTCTGACCAGAATCGCCGCCGGCGCGGACCTGAAGATCTTTGGTGCGGAAGGCGGGACTTGAACCCGCATGCCTTGTGGGCGCCACCCCCTCAAGATGGTGTGTCTGCCAGTTCCACCACTTCCGCGCGATTCACGCCCCTATAAGTATAGCAAACACAATGTTGAGCGCGAGGCAGGGCGCCTTTGACGGACCAGTTCAAATTGATATCATCACTGCACTACTTTTTCAAAACCTCACCGAGCGAATACGGCGCCTGTTGGGTGATGTTGAGAAGAAGCGAACTTCATCTTGAGGGAAGGCAAGACGGAAACATGGCGCCTTGATCGGTGGCGATGATTCTAACTGAAGGGCGATGTTTCTAAATGGCCTGTTTCAACGCCACCTGATAGTGTCGCCGCGGAAACAGCGACAGAAAATTGTTCCGTCATCAACCGTTTATGGAATAACAACGGATTTTTTAAAGGACCAACTGTGAAAGAAATACACATTCGCTACCTACTGTTTGTGGTATTGATCTTATCGTTCGGCCCATTGGCTTTTGGCCAGGAATGCGTAACCAGCGTGCCGCTGGGCATATGCGGACCGTATGACTACCCGTCAGTGACCGGCAACAACGGTAACAACGTAAATGTCCAGAATGGCTTTTGGAACAGCGCAAACGCGCCGGCGGGGTCGTCGCAGACGATGTACTCGACCAGCCCCGGAAACTGGTACGTGGAGGCCAATTTCGCCAATGGCAACACGGCTGTTATGAGTTACCCCGACAGCGATGCGATTTACACCGACCCCCTTTTGGGTAGTTACGCTTCCATTTACTCTTCGTTCGCGAAAGACATGAGCTTGAATTCCGACACCGGCGCTGAGGCCGCCTATGACATCTGGCTTAACGATTACGGTAACGAGGTGATGATCTGGACCGATATTTCTAACCGCAGCTCCGCCGGGTGTAGCGGAACGCTGGCCCAGGTCTCGTTCGGCGGGTCGAACGGGGTCCCGACACATCTCTGGGACCTGTGGAAATGTAGCAGCGGCGAGATCGTATGGCAGCTCGACCAGCAGGCTTTCGGCAGTGGGACACCTACCGTTTACGGCCTCTCGAGCGGAAGCGTCGACATCTACGCCATGCTCACATGGCTGATGACGAATGGGTACCTGCCGTTGGGAACCACAATAAAGCAGATCGAGTACGGCTTCGAAATTGCCAGCACGGGCGGGGTAAATGAGCAATTCCAAGTCACCGGCTGGTCGGTTACCGACACCGCCGCTGCTCCCGGCTTTATCGCTGGCAGCGGCGGAACAAGTTCTATCACAGTCACCCACGGATCGAGTGGAAAAGGGCCGGTCAGCGTGGCCGGAACGGGCGGATTTACCGGGACTGTGACTTTGAGTTGTCAGGTCACCACAGCGATGACGAACGTAAATGACGCGCCAGGCTGCAGCCTGAATCCGCCATCTGTAAGCATCAGCGGAACGACGGCTGCGACTTCGACTTTGACAGTGACCACCACTGCGGCATCGAATGCAACGAACGACCTCAAGAGGCTCTTCTGGCCTTCGGCAGGTGGAACAGCACTGGCGCTGGTTCTCCTTTTTGGAGTTCCGAAGCGGGGACGAAACTGGTTGACAATGACGGGACTACTTCTCCTCGTAGTCTCTTGCGCCGTAATGGGCTGCGGCGGAGGGGGAACAAGCACTACGGGAGAAGGAACCGGCGGCGGGGGCGGAAATTCCGGAACCACAACTGGAAATTACACGGTCACGGTGACGGGTACATCCGGCACAGTCAGCACCACCGTCGGAACCGTCGCGCTGACAGTCCAGTAGGACAGCACCAGTCGGGCAGGAACTGCGGATCGGGCTTTAAACGCGCCTGGCAGGGTTACGTCTCGGGTGCTGCCAGGCGCTCCATCCAGCGCGCGAGGGTCTGCTGGTCCGGCGAACCGGCGGAGTGGGCGGTATGCACATTGCTGCGCTCCTTGGGAGAGCGGTTCTGGCTGAGCTTGAATTTGCCTTCGATGCGTTCGATGGGGATGCGAAAGCCCACGATGTCCGCGAGCATGCGGCGGCGAAAAACCCCAGGCAGTCCGCGCCATTGTTCCAGGTAAGCAGGCTCGTGCGTCACGATGAGATCGGCGAGGAGGGCCTCCTTGCCGGGTTCGTCCTCGACGAGCGAGAGCGTGCCATAGGCGTGAATGGCGATGTAGTTCCACGTAGGGACGGAGAGATGCTCCGTGTAGAGGGCCGGGGAGACATAACTGTGCGGCCCCAGAAAAACTACGAGGGTCTCACGACCGGCGAGCGCGCGCCAGTGGGGATTGGCTTTGGCGAAATGGCCTTCAAGAAGGCCGTGCGCCCCCTCATCTTTGACGACCAGCGGAAGATGGGTTGCCGCACTGCTCGCGCCCCCTTGCTCGCCGGACGCCGGTCCGAAGAGCGTTGCGAACGAATAAGCCCGCATGGCGTCAAGCAGGGTGGCGCGATCGTGAACTTGATTGAATTTGGGTGAGTACATACCTGGTGAATCGGCTCCGGTTGCAACGTGCTCCCGGAATCAGGATAACAATTGCCGATCGCGCGGATTGGCGCCCCTTACCGCATCCCGGCAATTGCTTGGCCGGTATACACTCATCACAAGCCTATGCGCGCTGCATCGATGCTTGCCCTGCTTTTCGCGGCCGTTCCGGCCTTGGCCTGGGGCCAGAGTTCAGCCAGCCAATTTTCCACTATGACCAAATCCAAGACGCTCGCCGCGGAAGCGGTCCACCGCTCCGCCCTCGTCATCGATACCCACGCCGACACGCCGCAGCGCTTCCTCGACGAGCACTTCGATCTCGCCGATCCGCTGAACGGCGGCGACTTCAACCTGGAGACAGCGCGCAAGGGAAACCTGGGCGCGGAGTTCTTCTCCATCTGGGTCGATCCGGCTCGTTTCAAGGGACAGTACGCGCACCGGACGCTGGAATTAATCGACGCCGTGAAGCAGCAGGCAGCGAAGCACTCCAACCAGATGGAATTGGTGACCTCGCCGGAGGGGATTGAGTGGGCGCACAGGGAACACAAGCTCGCGGCCCTGATGGGAATCGAGGGCGGGCATTCGATCGAGGACTCGCTCGGGCTGCTGCGCCAATATTACGCCTTGGGCGTACGCTACATGACTCTGACCTGGAACAACTCCAACGGATGGGCCGACAGCTCCGGCGACATTGACGACACGAGCGTGCCGCACACCAGGGAGGGGCTGAGCGAATTCGGTAAAGACGTGGTCTACGAGATGAACCGGCTGGGGATGATGGTGGACGTGTCGCACGTCTCGGATCGCACGTTCTACCGCACGCTGATCATCTCCCGAGCGCCGGTGATTGCCTCGCACTCGTCGGCCCGCGCGCTCTGCGATGCGCCACGCAACCTGTCGGACGATATGCTGCGGGCGATCGCGAACTCCGGCGGGCCCGGCTCGAAGGGCGGCGTGGTGCAGGTGAACTTCTACTCCGGCTTTTTGTCGCAGGCCTACCGGAACGCGCAGAATGCGATGGAGCCGGAGGTGCAAAAGGAGATCGACGCGCTAAAGGCGAAGAACCACGCTGGGGGCAGAGAGACTACGCAGGCGGAAATCGCTAAGCTGCAGCGCGCGGCGGCCGACCGCATTCCGCGTCCGCCGTTCTCGGTGCTGATCGACCACATAGACCACATCGCGAAAGTCGCGGGCGTGGACCACGTAGGGCTGGGATCGGACTTCGACGGTGTCAACGGGCAGTTTCCCGAAGGTCTGGACTCGCCCGCCGATCTGCCCAAGATTACCGCGGCGCTGATGGCCCGGGGCTACTCGGCCGAGGATTGCCGGAAGATTCTGGGCGGCAACCTGCTGCGGGTCTTCCGCGAGGTGGAACAGGTTTCCAAGCAGTTGCAGGCCGAGAACCGGCCGCGGATCACGGAGAAGCAGCCGTTCGTCAAGTGGCCGGAAAGGTGATGAAGCGGCTGGGATTCGCGCGTAACTCGCGAATCTCCCGCTTTATACTGATTTTTGCTCGATTCCCTCGCCGGAGATGGATCAATGAAACCTTTCTTCCGACAGTTCTCCGTCCTTGTTGGGGCGGCGTTGCTAACTCTTTCTGTATCGGCCCGCACACAGGACAATCAGACGGAGGCGAAGCCCGCAACTCCAGCGAAGGCCGCGGAGCCGGCGCCGCCTGCCGATTCGACGACGCAGGGCGCCATCGATGTTGACGGGCAGCACATCACTTACACCGCCATTGCCGGGACCATCACCGTGGGCTCAAGCGATGCGCAGGATGCGCAGCTTGGCCCGGACGGAAAGCCGCAGCCGGGAAGCCAGCTCGCTCTGAATGCGCCCAAAGATCCCGCGGATGCCACTCCCGTCGCGCGGATGTTTTACGTGGCTTACTTCAAGAAGGACGCGAAGCCCGAGGAGCGGCCCGTCACGTTCTTTTACAACGGCGGGCCGGGCAGCTCGACGGTGTGGCTGCACATGGGATCGCTGGGCCCCAAGCACGTGATGACGGCCGGCGACACGCACCTGCCCGGCGCGCCGTACACCATGGTCGACAACCCCTACTCACTCCTCGATGTGAGCGACCTGGTCTTTATTGACGCGCCTGGCACGGGCTTCAGCCAGATGATGGGGAAAGACGCCGCGAAGGCCTTCTGGGGCGTAGACGGAGACGCCAATGCCTTCGCCCGGTTTATCGTGCGCTTCATTTCCAAGTATGGCCGCTGGAACTCGCCCAGGTTCATCTTTGGCGAAAGCTACGGCACCACGCGCTCGGCGGTGCTGGCCGATCTGTTGGAAAACAAACTCAACGTCGACCTGAACGGCGTGATTCTGCTCTCGCAGATTTTCAATTTCACCACCGACATCGACAGTCCCAGACAGAATCCGGGGGTGGACCTGCCCTACGAACTGGCGTTGCCGACATTTGCCGCAACGTCGTTCTACCACAAGAAGCTGCCCCATCAACCAGCCGCGCTGGAGCCGCTCTTGAAAGACGTGGAGGACTTCGCGATGGGTCCCTACGCCCACGCGCTGGCGCAGGGAACTGACGTGAGCGCCGACGAGAAGCAGGCCGCGGCGGAAAAGCTTCACGAGTATACCGGCTTGCCCGTGGACTACCTGCTCAAAGCCAACCTGCGCGTAAGCGGACCGGAGTTCGCGAAGTCCTTGCAGGACGCAGCGGATTTGACGACTGGACGCCTGGATACGCGCTTCTCCGGGCCGACCCTCGATCCGCTGAGCGAGAACGCCCAGTACGATCCGCAGGAGGCAGCCATTTCTTCGGCCTATATTTCGCTCTTTAATCAGTATGTGCGCCGTGACCTGAAGTACGGCGAGGGGCAAACCTACCAGCCTTTGCTGGCGGACGCGGAGACTCAGTGGAATTGGGTGCACGACCGGAACAACCCCGCGGGCGTAAACGTAAGCGCGGATCTGGCCAATGCGATGAAGACCAATCCGCGCCTGAAAATCATGGTGAATGGGGGCTACTTCGACCTGGCCACTCCCTTCTTCACGGCCCAGTATGAAGACAAGCACCTGCTGATTCCGCAGTCGCTCGCCAAAAACATCGAGTACGAATGGTACGAGTCGGGACACATGGTCTACGTGCGCGATGAATGCGTGAAGCAGCTTCACGACCGCGTAGCGGCGTTCATCACGAGCGCAGACCACGGCGCGCAGTAGGGAGAGGCGTTCACGCCGGCGATTTGAGCTGCCGCTCAGGGTGTGGTTTGGACATCCTGCAGCTTCTTGCTATAAACAAGCGCGGCGCGGTGACGCGTGTAAAAGCGCTCTTCCCTGCCCTGCCTCAAATAGTCGCGGCTTTCGTAGAGGCGAATAGCGGCGGAGTTTTCCGCATCGACGTGCAGCCAGATGGTCTGCGCGCCGGCAGCAATGGCGGATGCTTCGACACGGCGCAAGAGCTCGGCGCCGATCCCGCGCCGGCGCCACGCAGGATGCACTTCAATCGTCGCGATGTACGCAGCCGTTTCATCCGGCTCCCCCGCCCATTCGACGATGGCAAAGCCGGCGAGTCGCGCAGCCTCTTCGGCGATCCACGTCGCGGCGTCTCGATGGTGGACGAGTTGGCGCATGTAGGCGCGGCTGAACCGGAAGGGCGGCTCGAAGCAAAGCTCCTCGACAGCGTAGAGCGTAGCGAAATCGCCGGATTCGTAGGGGCGATAGAGCATCGTGTCCCTCACCGGATGAGTCACGCAAAAAGCCATCCCGCTGATCGGAATGACTTCTCCACGTTGCGAAGAAAAAAAGGATCAGACCTTGGCTTCCAAATCCGCGATCACATCGAAGAAGCGTTGGTCCAGACGGCGATTGGTGGCGATGGCGTCCTTGATGGGGATGTCCGTAATGTCGGTGCCGCGCAGGACGGCGATGCGGCCCCACTTCGCCTGGTGCACCATGTCGATGGCATGCAGGCCGTAGCGCTGGCCGAGCAGACGGTCGTAGGCCGTGGGAACGCCGCCGCGCTGAGTGTGGCCGAGATTCACTGAGCGGGTCTCGTACCCGGTCTTCTTCTCAATAAGATCGGCGAGCGCCTCGCCGATGCCGGAGAGGCGTACGTGGCCGAAGGAGTCAACCTGCTCCGAGCCGATGACCTGGCCCACCTCGGGCAGCTGGCAACCTTCGGCGACCACCACCACACCGTAATGCTTGCCGTGGTCGTAGTTGTATTTGAGCAGCGCGCAGACGTGGTCGATGTCGATCTCTTTTTCGGGAACGAGGACGACGTGGGCGCCGCCGGCGATGCCCGAGGCGTAGGCGATCCAGCCGGCGTCGCGGCCCATGACTTCAATCACCACCACGCGGTTGTGCGAGTCGGCGGTGGTGTGGATGCGGTCGACAGCCTCGGTGGCGATCATGACCGCGGTGTCGTAACCGAACGTAGCGTCGGTGCCGCTGATGTCGTTGTCGATGGTCTTGGGAACTCCGACGCCCTTCACACCGTTCTCGCATAGGAACTGCGTCACGGATTGGGTATCGTCGCCGCCGAGGGCGATGAGCGCGTCAATTTTGCTGATCTTGAGAACTTCTTCCACTTTGTCGATGCCGCCGGGAATTTTCTTTACGTTGGTGCGCGAGGAGTGCAGAATGGTGCCGCCTTTCAACTGGATGCCATCGGTATTCTCGAGCGTAAGCGGAATAAAGTTGTTATCGAGCACGCCGCGCCAGCCGTTCAAAAAGCCGATAAATTCGTCACCGTAGTGGTTGATGCCCTTTTTGACCGCCGCATAAATGACTGCATTCAATCCGGGGCAATCGCCGCCGCCGGTCAATAAAGCAATTCGCATCGGGAATCTCCTCGTCGTGTCTCCTCGGCTCTTCGAGCCGGGCAAGAAATCCTGCGCGTGAAGTGTGCGCCGGAGACGGGGAGGATCACCGGCCTTAACGCCTTAAACAGTGTATCGCGCCGTTGTCAACGGGAATCGAGATGGAACTCACGAGCAGAGAAATCAGGGATCAGGATCGGTGCTGGCGGTGGGCGTGGGGTGCGCTGTTCTTCAGGGCGCTGCAGCGCCTTTGGCGTAAGCAGTGGCCGTGCGCAGAAACATCGGCCGGCTCAGTTCGCCGATTCTCCGCGCGCGGTTGCTTCGTCCGCGTAAAGTTCGGCGATCACCGCCGCATATCGCGCAGTAAGGACGCGGCGCTTGATCTTCATGGAGGGCGTCAGCTCTCCGGACTCCTGCGTCCACTCCTCGGCGATGATGCGGAAGCGCTTGAGAGTTTCAAAGTTAGCCAGGCCGCCGTTGACCTCGCGGACCAGCTCGGAGTAAAGCGCTATAACGCGGTGGTCGGCCACAAGCTCGGCCCGGGACTGAGGCTGAATGCCGTGATGGCTGGCCCACTCCTCAAGCGCCACAAAGTTGGGTACGATCAGCGCGGAGATGAACTTGTGGCGATCGCCCACCAGCGCAGCATGCGCAACGAACAAGCTGTTTTTAAGCTTGTTCTCGATTGGCTGTGGCGCGACGAGCTTGCCGCCGGAGGTTTTCAGCAGTTCCTTTTTGCGATCGGTGATGTATAGGAAGCCATCGGCATCGAGGTGGGCGATGTCACCGGTGCGGAACCACCCCTGACTGTCGAAGCACTCGGCATTTGCGGACGGCTTGTGCCAGTAGCCGGCGAAAACCGAGGGGCCGCGCACGAGCAACTCGCCATCTTCGGCTAGCTTGAGTTCGATATTGGATAAAGGCACGCCGGCGGCACCCATGCGGTGGCGGATGGGGTTGTTCAGCGCGATGACCGGCGAGGTTTCGGTGAGGCCGTAGCCCTCCCAGAGTGCGATGCCCGCAGCGGCGAACCATCGCGCGGTGTCGATGCCGAGCGGCGCACCGCCGGAGACAAAGATTCTCACGCGTCCGCCGAAGGCCTCGCGGACCTTGGAATAGACCAGCTTGTTGGCCAATTTCCAAAGGAGCGAGTTGGGCCGGCGGCCGGCGTAGACGGTATCGGCGAAGCGCGATCCCAGATGGATGGCCCAGGCCAGCAGGCGCTTCTTGACCGGCGATTGCGCGACGCGGCGCTCAACCTCCTGGTGGATCTTTTCAAAGACGCGCGGCACGCCGACGATGACCGTGGGCCGGACCTCGCGCATGGCTTGCGGCAGCTTGTCGAACTGCGAGCAATAAGCCACCTGTGCCCCGAATTGGTACATGATGTAATCGAGCGCGCGAGCCGTGACATGGGAGAGCGGCAGGAAAGAGATGCAGGCATCGCTGGAATCGAAATGAAAGTCCGTTGGCGCGTAGTTCTGGTTCGAGGCGATGTTGCCGTGAGTGAGGGCGACGCCTTTGGGCTCCCCGGTGGTGCCAGAGGTGTAAATCAGCGTGGCCAGATCGCGAGGCTCGACGGAGCGAGCGAGGGCGTCGAAGGCGGCGTCTCGCTTGGCGCCGTGAGCATCGGCATCGGCGATCAGCTCGCTCAGGGCAATGGCGCCTTCCGCAGCCGGGGTATCCATGATGACGATGCGTTCCAACTGCGTTCGCGCGCGGACCGAGTCAAGTTTTTCGAACTGCAGGCGCGTGGAAACGACGGCGATGCGGCAACCGGCATCGCGCACCAGCTCGGCGACCTGTTCGCCAGTGAGGGTGGGATAGATGGGCACATCGGCGGCGCCGATGGCCAAAGCGGCAAAATCGGTAACTGCCCACTCCCAGCGGTTCTCGCTGATCAGGGCGATGCGGTCGCCCTTCTTCGCGCCCAGCCGCAGAAAGGCCGCAGCCAGCGCCCTGACGCGTTGATACATCTGATCGGAGGAGATCGGGTGCCACCGGCCAAACTCGTCCTGCCACAGGACGGCGCGCGGATTGGCCGCCGCGGCAACGCGAAAGAAAAGGTCATTGAGCGTCGAAATCGGAGGAACAGATTCCATTGGGTTGTCAACGGGAACGGGCATGATCGTAACACCCGGGCCTTCGAGAGTGTATCAAAGCAGAGGGAGGTCGCGGCGCGCCGGGAGGAACGACGACGCGGCCCGATCAGCAGCTTGCCGCCGCCAGGGCCGAGGAAGCGAGTTTCTATGCGAGGAAGCGCGAGGTCCAGCGGGTGCCGGACCCCGCGGTGCGTTACGGCAGCGAGTAGATCGTTTGGAGGACCTTTTCCTGCACGTTGCTGGGAAGCGGTGCGTAGGAGAGAGTCGAGACTTCACTCTCGCCCGACTTGATGCACCAACTCAGGAGGTCTTTGAGCACCCTTTCCTTGGCCATGTCCGTGGGATGAGTGGGAATGAGCAGGTAAGTGAAGCTGGAGACGGGATAAGCATTGGCGCCGGGCGCGTTGGTGATCGAAACACGGTAGTCGGCGGGCATTTTCGCCGTCGCCGCGGCAGCTGTCACACCCTCGATCGACGCCTTCAGCCAGGTACCTGCGGAGTTTTGAATGGCGCCGAAGTTGATGTGGTTCTGCAAGGCGTAGATCAACTCTACGTAGCCAATGGAGCCGGGCAACTGGCGCACAAGGCCCGCTACGCCCTCATTGCCCTTGCCACCCACTCCGGTCGGCCAGTTAATCGAGGTGCCCTTGCCGGGGCCACTGGCCCACTCTTTGCTGATTTTGCTGAGGTAGTCGGTCCAGATGAAGGTTGTACCGCTGCCATCCGAGCGATGGACGACGACGATCCTCTGGTCGGGCAAATGAACGCCCGGATTGTCCCTTGCAATGCGCGGGTCGTTCCAGTTCGTGATTTTGCCGAGGAAAATGTCGGCAAGAACGTCGGGGCTGAAGCGAAGGTCGGTAATTCCAGGAACGTTGAAGACCGGAACATCTGCGCCGAGCACGGTGGGAATGTGAATCAGCTTGACACCGCACGAAGCGAGCAGTTCGTCGGTCATGGGCATGTCTGATGCGCCAAAGTCAACCACACCCGAACATACCTGCTTGATTCCGCCGCCGGAACCGATGGATTGATAGTTGACCTCAACGCCGGGATGCGCGGCGCTGTACTCGCTGAACCACTTGGAATAGATGGGATATGGAAACGTGGCGCCAGCAGCTGTGAGTTTCTGCGCCTGAGCCGCGCTCAAGGCCCAAATAAACAACGCAATGACAACCAATGCTTTCTTCACGATTTGCTCCCTTTCTAGATTTCTGCCACCGTCCATTGTTCACGCCGAATGTTACGGGAAGTTGAATAGTCCAGCGCCAAGGGAGCAAGTTCACAACGAAAAAACAAAGCACGGGAATCGGCAGTAGGAGGAGGACAATAAGCCGGGTTTTCGACAGGCGATCGGCCTGCGCTGGCGCTGCAGTGGAAATTCTGGATGCCGATCGGGCATCGGGCGAAGGATCAGGGCGGAATCAGCCTTGCCTTGGCAAAGCTAAAACGCAGTGCTCGCGGGGGCTTGCTGCGTTGCCTTTGGCGCAGGCTGAGGCGCGCTTTGCGGCGCGGGGGCCAGCGGCAGCGTAAAGTGGAAGCTGGCGCCCTTGCCCAGCTCGCTTTCGGCCCAGATGCGGCCGCCATGTGCCTGCACAATGTGCTTGACGATGGCTAGGCCGAGGCCCGTCCCGCCGGATTCGCGCGAGCGGGCCTTGTCGACGCGGTAGAAGCGCTCGAAGATGCGTTCGAGATGCTCTGAGGCGATGCCGGGGCCGAAGTCCTGAATCGTGAACTGAACCTCAGAGGCAAGCTGCCGCGCGCCGGCGCGGATGCGTTTGCCGGATTGCGCGTATTTGAGCGCGTTCTCCATGAGATTGCCGAAGACCTGGTGCGTGGCGTCTGGATCGGCCATGACGATGGCGTCCGGCGCGCCCGCCGACTGCAGCTTCACTCCGGAGTCGACGACGATGCCGCCAATGGAGTCGATCGCGTCCTGAAGAAGAACGCTGGCGCGGACCGGCTGCAGAGAGAGCTTGTAGTCGGGGCTTTCGACGCTGGCCAGCGCCAGAAGATCCTCGGTAAGGCGATTCATGCGGCTGGCGTTTTTGAGGATAACGCCGAGGAATTCGAGCGTAGTTTCCGGGCTTGGGTTGGGGTCCTCGATGAGGGTCTCGACGTAACCCTGGATGGAAGTGAGCGGTGTGCGCAGCTCGTGGCTGACGTTGGCCACAAACTCGCGGCGGGATTTTTGCGCGGCCTCGATGCCTGAAACGTCGTGAAGCACAACCACCGCGCCCCCGGAGGGCAAGGGAGCAGCACTGATCTCGAAGACGCGGCCTGGGGCGAGCAGGCTGGCGCGGCCGACGCAGAGCTCGCGCCGCTCGAGTGCGCCGCGAACGCAGGTCAGCAGCGCGGGGTCGCGGACGGAGTGGACCAGCGGACGGCCGGGCAAAAGCTGGGATCCGGCGATGCGCTGCATGGGGGCGTTGGACCAGCGAACCGCTCCCTCGCGCGTGATGGCGACCACCGCCTCCTGCATGGAGTTGAGCATGACGGCCAGCTCGTCGCGGCTGCTTTCGAGTTCGGCAAAGTCCTTGCCCAGCCGCTTAGCGGTTTGGTTCAGGGCGGTTTCC
The DNA here is from genome assembly GCA_963844905.1 of uncultured Acidobacteriaceae bacterium. GTDB lineage: Bacteria > Acidobacteriota > Terriglobia > Terriglobales > Acidobacteriaceae > Telmatobacter. The sequence continues at coordinate 470,410 of CAWJQD010000001.1, forward strand.
ATCGAGGAGAGCTCGTCCTTGCCGGTTGCGTCAAGCCGGGCGGTCAGATCGCCGTCGGCGATGCGGCGGGCAAAGGCGACAACGTGCCGGAATCGTGCTGAGATGCGGCTGGCGACCCAAGCGGCCAAAGGAATGGCCACGGCCAGCGCGATCAGCCCGGCCCAGAAGGCCTCGCGGCCGATGACCCCCAGCGCGCCCGCCTTCGCATGCTCGACGAAGCCGTGAAACACAACCTCCATCACCAGGGCGTAGAAGACGAGAAGGAGGATGAAGAGCCCGAGCAGCTTGGTGAAAACATTGGAAGTCAAAGCAATTATTCGCCTTTGGGCAATTCGAAGCGATAGCCTGCGCCGCGCACGGTCTTCAGGTAGCGCGGATTCTCCGGGTCGATCTCGATTTTCTCACGGATGCGCCGCACGTAGACATCGACCGAGCGGGGAGTGACAAAGCGGGCATCGCCCCAGACAGCGTCGAGAAGGTGGTCGCGGCTGAAGACTCGGCCGGGATGACGCGCCAGATAGTCGAGCAGGCGGAATTCGGTCGCGGTGGTGGTGGTGAGCTCGCCGCGCACCTTCAACTGCATGGCGCCGGCATCGATGACGATTTCTTCAAAGCTGATGACGGAGGGCGATGTGGGCCGCTCGAAACGGCGCAAAACAGCCTTGACGCGGGCCACCAGTTCGCGCGTGGAAAACGGCTTGGTGATGTAGTCGTCGGCGCCCAGATCGAGGCCGAGGACGCGATCGTTTTCTCCAGCACGGGCGGTGAGGAAGATGATGGGGACGGTGGACAACCCGGTGTGATTGCGCAGGCGCCGGCAGATGTCGAGACCGTCGCCGCCGGGTACCATGATGTCGAGGAGAAACAGAGCGGGCGCCTTGCGCTCGGCGTCGGGGATGAGATTGGCGGGAGTGTGAAAGAGACGTGCTTCAAAGCCCGCCGCTTCAAGGTGATGTTGCACCAGCCTGGCAATGTCGGCGTCGTCTTCCAGAACAAACACGGATTGGCTCAAACCATCAGTCCTCGTCCCGCGGCCGGTTGGGTTGCTCGGGATGAATTGACCGCTGGGAACCAAGAACAGAGTAAAACAATCAGGCAAAGAGATTGCAAACATTTGATGAATTCGGTTCTTAGGGGTGAATCCGGGGTGAATCCATCGCAGTTTTGCACCGGCGCGGCGGGGATGCCGACTCCCTGCGTCTACTCCAGGGCGATTTTCGTGCGCCGAGAGGCTGGCGTTGGGCTTCCGGTTTATCCACCGATCGCGCTAACGTCTCTTCCCTGCCTTGGAAGCTGCTTTTTTCGCTGCCGGCCTTGAGGTTTTCGCCGGCGCTTTCTTGGCGGGTTTGGCGGCAAGCTTGAGCTTCGCTTTGGGCGGCCCGAGCTTTTTCGACGGCTTAGCCGGCGATTTGGCCGAGGCTTCCACCGGCTTTTTCGCCGGCTGCTTTGCCTCGACTTTGGCCGGCGCGGGCGCTTTGGAAGCAGCCTCGGCAATCTTCGCCGCTTTCGCCGAAACGTGAGCGCGCGCCAGCTTCTTTTGCTCCGGGGCAAGGGGCAGCGCCTTTGGAGACGCAGGCTTTGCCCTGGCGGCAGCCACAGGCGGCTTGGCCAGGGCAGGCTTGGCGGTGAGCGCCCGTTCTTCTCCCTTCTTTGTCGTTGCCGATGCGCCAAGCTGTTTCTTCCCAGCCGGCGCCAGTCCGATTTCTTCGTCTTCGGACTCTTCCTCCTCGTTTTCCGCGTCTTCCTCCAGTTCGACTGCCAGGGCGCCTTTAGTTAGGACGACACCCAGATCGAGTTCTTCGTCATCGGCGGCGATCGGCTCCAGTTCTTCCTCCACGGCCAAGCCTTCCTCGGCTTCTTCCTCCTCTTCGAACACCGGCTCTTTAAGCTTCGCTTCGGAGCGACGGGCGCGCGTTCGCTTGATCGTCACTTGCGGAGGCGGCGCGGGGGGCGAGTGCGGCCCGAGATATGCTCGCATCTCCTCCGGAGTGGTCAGGCGGCCGTCGATCAACTCCAAAAAGATACCCCGCACGATCTCGTTGTAGGCAGGCAGGTCGGGCGTGATACGCATCTCCTGCATGAGGGCGTAAGGAATGCGCTGGCGGGCCTCAGGCCACACTTTGAGAAAGAGGTTGAAGCGCTCCTGGACAGCTTGGTTCCTGCTTGTAAATCCAAGCCATAGAATCGCTTCCGGATCATAGCTCATAAAAAGCTTGAAGCTCGCTGAGGGCTTGGCGTTCGGCTTGGCGAGCAACGCTTTGGCGAAGCCCGCGGCCATCGAATCCAAATGGTTCCACTCCGCCACAAAGCCCGGACGCAGCATCGCCTTCTTGAGCAACGCGAGATCCCTGCGCGGCAACTTAACGGTGAGCAGTTGCATCTGTGCCGCAGACATGTCGGGATGAATGCCCTGCAGGAGAAGTTGCACCGCCAGATCGTGAAGAGCGGTCAGCTTGGCCTCATCGGCCCTGGCGGAGGTCCATGCCGGGAAGAGAACCTTCATCCAGCCCTCCTCCTCGAGAGCGCGTAGCACCTTCAGTCCTTCTTCCTCGTGCCCAATCTGCTCCAGTTCCTGCCTGCGCGCTTGGGCAGTAATGTACTCGATCACGCCCTCGCGTTTCGCACTTTCATAGCGGGTCAGGGTTTTCAAGTCCATCTCCCAGCCCAGGCGGGCGCGATAGCGGACGGCCCGGATGAGCAGCGAGGGGTCTTCGAGGAATCCGTAATTCGAGACCAGTCGAAGGGTGCGGGCTTCGATGTCGGCGGCGCCGTTCAGCGGGTCCATCAAGAGACCGAAGGAGCCTTCATTAAGAGAGATTGCCATGGAGTTGACGGTAAAGTCGCGTCGGCGCAGGTCCTCATGGATGGAGGCGGGATGAATGACCGGTTTGCCGGCCTTGGGATACTCCACGCGGTGAGTGGTGACGACGTCGACGCGGACGGTCCCTGGAAAGCATAGATAAAGGCTGCGCGAAAGCTCATCCTGTCCCCATAGCTTTCCGCCGAGTTTCTCTAATGGTTTCTTAAGCTTAAGTGCATTTCCGTGAACCGCAATCTCCAGCCCGCGCACTCCGTGGCCGCTGGTCAGGTCACGAACGGCGTCTCCGGTAAGAAAAAGGATGATTCCGGCGTCGTGCGCGGCGGTGCGCAACTGGGTGAGCGCTTGGCGCTGGTCTGCCGAAAGCCGGTTTTTCAGGAGGTAGATGTAGTCGGGCATGCTCGATCCTGTTCCCGCCATCTCAGCCGCAGCCCAAGTATCTGATGATGTTGCCCTTATGGCGCGATTCGTCGAAGCTGCAAACAAAAACATTAACACAAGTTGCTCTGGAAGACTAGCTTTGGTGCACCAGATTCGCAACTTTTCTCGCGTGGGAATCAAGGCCGCTTCTCTTGAGCGCCGCTTTGGAGGAGCCAGGAGGTGCAACAGAAGGCAACACCGCTCCGAGGTCCAGGCGTGCGACAATCCAGAGCGATGGCCTCTGCACGCAAAGCTGTCATAGTGCGCAAGTTCTCCCGCGATTGGTTCGCTGGCTACGCGGCGGCCGAATTCGGGCAGATGAAGCCCGAGCTTGAAATTCTCGACCTGACCGGCAAGGTGGTGCGCGTTGGCTGGGAGCAGGTGAAGTGGGTCTGCTATGTGCGGGACTTCCCTGCCGGAACAGCGGACCAGGCAAATCCTGAGCGGCTGTTGCGCAAGCGTTTCTCTCTGCGCCCGCGCGCCGCGGGTTTGTGGCTGCGGCTCACATTGTCTGATGGGGACGAACTCGAGGGGCTTGCGGCTAATGACCGCACTCTCGTCGACGGAGCAGGATTGCTGCTGACTCCGCCCGATACGCGCTCGAACACGCAGCGAATCTATGTGCCCCGACAGGGCATTCAGGCTATGCAGGTGATCAGCTTAATTGGAGCCGCGGGGCGCAAGCGCGTTGCGACCGTAAAGCGCGCCGGCGAACAGCGCGATCTGTTTGGCGGTGAGGGGGAGCAGGGCTAACAACCTGCACCGCTGACTGGAGCCCGGCTACTTACTCAAAGTGGAAGGACTGATGTTGGCGGCGGTGTCAGCGACATTCCTCGCCCATTTGTCCGCATCCGCACGATCCGGTATCTCCTCCACTTCCAGAGTAAACACGTTGGTTCCTACCACGCCCCAGTAAAGACAATGATAGGAATAAAAATCCGGCGCCCCTTCTCCATAAAACCGTCTTCGTTGGGTCACCCCTTTCCCCCAGGGATATTGAGTTACTTCCGCCGGACTGATCATGCCGTCCTGGCTTCCAACCCAGCTTTGCGTTTTCTGCTTGATATCGGAATCAAGCTGTCCGCGAATGCTCGGCGCAATCATCTTCCACAGGTAACTGTTGTTGTCATAAGAAGCGAGGTTGAATAGAAACCGAGTCATGGTCTGGCTTCGCAGACCGCTTTTCCGCTCGGCAACAAACGAGACAGTCACTTCTCCCTGGACCTTCATAAAGTGCTGAACAGTGAGTTGAGCCCCGGGTGGAACCAGGGCAAGGATTTGCGAGGGCACGTTGTCACTTGTAACAGCCTGGGCCAAACCGTCCTGCACGCTTGCCATGATACCGATCGTGGCAATGATCGCAAAGAACATACGCAATTGAAGCTTACGCATGATGGATCCTCCTTTCTTCGCGGATTTCCTGCATCGCATTCATCGCGGCCCCGAATTAATCGGTCCTGGAGCGCTGGAGCTGGCTGCCGGTCTTACTTAGGCATCAGCGTTCGCTTCAAGTTCCAGATAACATCCCCGCCGAAAGCATCGTCTTCGGAGTCATGAAGCACATCTGGTTGAGAAAGGCGTTGGGTAATGACCGGAAGCAGTCTCTGGCGTTCACCCGACAGGACCGCATCCGGTCGAGATTGTCGTCAGCTGGTTCCCCAACCAGCCTCGGCCCCAGGCGCCATGCCTTACTGCTTCACCAGTTCGACGCGGCGGTTTTTGGCGCGGCCGTCATCGGTGTCGTTCGACGCCACGGGAGAGTAGGGCCCGCATCCATAGGACCGCAGACGGCCGGCCGGAACCCCGTACTTGGTGGAGAGCGCGGCAAGGACCGCGTCCGCACGCTTGTGGGAAAGGTCCATGTTCATGTCGAGCGCTCCCTGGTTGTCCGTGTGCCCGACAACATAAAGTTTCAGTGTGGGATCGCCTTGCAGCAGCTTGGCGATCTCTTTCATGGTTGCGTCGGACTCCGGCTTGATATCGGCCTTGCCGGTGTCGAAGTAGATCCCGTAAACCGACGCGTGGCCGGTGCGGCTGATGTCGTTGGCCAGCAACGCTGCGTCAACCGTGATGAGGCCCGACTCCATCGGCTTGACTTCGACGATGTAAAGCTCAGCATTGGCCCGGTTGTCCGGGCCCAGATTGTCGATCAGCAAGCTCACATAGACGTCGCCCTCCGGCCGCGCGAGCTTCGCCGAAATATAGTGAATCCCGTGCTCGGGTCCCCAGTAATCGGCGTTGTCGCCGCTGTTGGCATACGCATTTGCAATCGTGCTCCCGCAACCCTGCGGGCCGCAGGTAAAGAGCGTCTCAAACCCGGCCTTCTTGAGCGCGTCTTGATAGTTGCGAAATACCTCCAGCACCGTGCGACCCACTGGCGCCACGTAAACGATGCGGGTGATCTTCCCTTCCAGAGGCTGGTTCTTGGTAATCTTGTTCTCTTCATCGACCGGACCCAGCGGAAGGGCGAACTCATCGAACTCTTTGGTCAGATACTTCGCGATATACGAGCCGGGATATCGCGAAATCAAGGGATGGTCGCTGCTCCCCTCTATGTCCTGGTCTTGTCCTACCGCGAAGGGCGCCGATAGGCCCAGCACGAAGCAGGCTGCGAATAGTAGGCGAATGAAAGTTGTCATAGGCTCCTCCTGAAGCGAGTGGCCCGGCATTTCTTTTTTGCGCTTCCGGCGACTGGAAATATACACCCAGTGCCTCCCGCCGAGCACGATTATTTCCCCGAGAGGGAGAGCGGCTCAGAACCCCCTTGCGGCTGAGGCCCATTCGTTTGCGCCCGGCTTGTGCCGGCGATGGACCTCATGCGTGCTGAAGCTGCGCAACGGGCTCTGCCTTCAGTAGGCTGAGGTAGTAATTTGCCGTCAGGCCCAGGACGCGGTCTTCTGAATAATGCTCGACGACCCAAGCGCGCGCTGCTTCACCCATACGGCGTCGGCGCTCCGGATCGCGCAGGAGCTTGAGCACCGCTTCACAGATAGCCTCAGGGTAGCCGGGTGGAATAAGCAGGCCAGTCACCTCGGGCACCACGGAATCGCGTGCGCCCGTGGTTTCAGTCGTCACTGCTGGAATCCCGGTCGCGGCGGCCTCCAGAACGGCATTAGGAAATCCCTCCCGCCAGCTGGGCAAAACCAGCACGTCCATGGCGCGGTAATAGGGCGCCGTCTCACTGGCGAATCCCGTGCAATGAATATGCGGATGCCTGAGGATTCGGGTGCGCAGCTCATGATCCAGTGCGTCTTCAGCGGTATCGAACCAGCCCACAAGCAGCAGGCGTGCGTTGGGCTCGGCGAGCAGGATTTGATCGAAGGCTCGAATCAGCTCGGGCAAACCCTTGTCGCGGGTCAATCGCCCCACAAATCCCACCACCGGGACATCGCGCGGAATGCCGAACTTCTCGCGCACATTACCGGGCCCGGGGCAAAAACGCTCCACGTCCACGCCATTGCTGCTTCCCTTGCCCAATAGCAGCAGCTTATTTGCCGGGGCGAGCCGCAGCGCCAACGCCTGGGCGCGCAGGCTTTCACTGTTGCACAGCACCACTTGCGCACAAGCGCAGGCCACGCGCTCGGCAGCCAGCAGAATCCTGCGCTTAATTCCTGTGGACCTTTCCAGCTTGAGCCCGCGCAGCAAGTAGACGCGCCGCGGCACCCCGCGAAGTTTGGCCGCCAGTGTTCCCAAGAGTCCGGCTTTGGGTGTGCTGAACTCTACCAAAATCGGCCTACGGCTACCCAGGAGCCACCACAGGCGTAGCAGCGCAACCAGATCGGCGAGAGGAGCGATCGAGCGGCGCATGGGAATGGCAATTCGCTCCACGCCCGCGCGTGCAGCCGTACGGTCCAGCAGCTCGTCAGAACCTGAAACCAGCAGGACGCGAAATCCTGCCTGGCTCAGCACCCGCAAACGTGCCCCGAGACCCATACAAGATGCCAGATTCGTTACGCCGACAAGAATTGTCGGCGGCTCGCTGGCAAGCGGAGAAAGGTGGAAGGAAAGGAACCCGGAATCTGCCATCATGCGCCTCTGCGCACCGAAATTCTCCGAGCGTTAAGCTCGGTTAGCAGATTCTGGAAGAGACAATGGACATCGTTGCAGTTTGAGACAGCAGATTCTGGACGGAAACAACAGGCTCTGAGGAGAAACAACCGTCACGGTTGCAATTGGAGAAACCAGATTCTGAAGGGAAACAAAAGACTCTGAAGAGAAACAACTTTCATTATTTTAATCTGAGTTATTTCTTAGAACCGATTCGAGACACTGTCAGTGATAGCGATCACACATCAATAGCACTGCTCTGAGCCACAATTGCTTTCCTTTCAGGAATCCATGGCGAAACGCACAACCATCCTGCTTCTACTCGCGCATCTGGGCGGGGGCGGGGCCGAACAGGTGATGACCCTGCTGGCGCGCGGCCTGTCACAGGACAAATACGAGGTTCACTTGGGGCTGGTACAGCAGGCCAAGACAGCTAAAGGCGTTCTTCCGCCTTGGGTAACGATTCATGCGCTGGGTGCTGGACGAGCCCGCGCCGGGGCGTTCCCCTTGCTGCGCCTGGTGTGGGGCCTTCGCCCCCGCGTGGTTCTCTCGGGAGCAGCCGAGGTCAGCTTCCTTGTGTTGCTGCTGCGGCCCTACTTTCCGCCGAAAACGTGCGTGCTGGTGCGCCAGACCGGAACGGCTTCCTCTGCCCTGGCTTTTGGCAGCGTTCCGCGTTATACCCGCCTGCTCTACCGCCTGCTCTACCGCCGGCCTGACCGTGTGATCTGCCAGTCGCAAGCGATGGCCAGGGATCTGGCGCGGGCGGCGGGAATCGGCGAAGACCAGATCGCCGTTCTGCCCAATCCCGTGGATCTCGAAGGAATCCATGCGGCCTCGGCTGCTTCAACCTTGACTGCTTCATCCTGGCGGAGCGGCGCGGGCCCGCACCTGCTGGCCGTGGGAAGGCTCTCGTGGGAGAAGGGCTTCGATCTTCTGCTCCAAGCGCTTGTTGCGGTGCGCGACCGGTTTCCCGGTGTCGATTTGGTCATCGCCGGCACTGGCCGGGAGGAAGCGGCTCTCAAGTCGCTCTGCTGCTCACTGGGATTGGAGACGGCCGTCCGCTTCGCCGGCCATGTCGACCGGCCGTATGCGTATTTCCCCGAAGCCACGCTTTTTGTGCTTCCATCGCGCCATGAAGGCATGCCGAACGCTCTTTTGGAGGCAGCCGTAGCTGGCTTGCCCCTTGTTGCGACGCCCGCCTCAGAAGGGGTTGTAGACCTGCTTCGCGGCCGTGCCGGCGCTTGGCTAGCGCGTGAGATCTCCGCGGAGGCTCTTGCCGCAACTTTGATTGCGGCTCTGGAGGCGATCCGGCCCGGCGAAAGGTTTTGTCAGCCATTCTTCCCGTCGTCAGCCCGAACGCTGCGGCCGGCGGCGGTTGAAGGTCAAAGCGAGGTAACCGAACGATAGTTTCTTTCGTAACGGAGGCGGTGACTAATGCGCGAGCCGCTTTACCCTATGGAGATTAACCCCTTGACATTTATTTCCAGCCGGATGTTTCATTACAACAGAGTTTCCTACTGCCTCCAGTTAAGAACCTGTTACTAGGGTCATGCCTGCGTTGGCGAGGGAGGCTTGCTTAGACGAAGAGACATTGAGCGCGTGGGTTGGCTTATTTAGTTTCTGAAAGCATCGCCCCGCTCCGCCAAGCGAGTTTCCTGCCACAGTAATTCCGGAATGCCGGTTCCGTTTCCTGCGCACGATGAAGCCAAATCCGTCGTGGCTCACGTCGCTCCTGTTGCGCAGGTTCAGAGCGCATCTCCCCCCAAGCCGCTGTAATCGTCCTCGAGGCCGCCGCCGGCTAGGGACGCAGCGCCTGCGTTGCTGGAGGGACCCATGCTCCGTCTTTGGTTTGGTCCTGCAATTACAGGACTCCTGTGCGTTCTCTCGCTTCCATTGATTGCCATTTCACTGCTGATCGCCGCAATCTGCGCTGCGGCGTTTGCGGTTTATTCGCCCTTTCGCAGACGCAAGCGGCCCGGCGATCCCGCTGCGCGGGACGCCTGGGCAGCGAATGAGTTCAAGTTCGAGCGTGCTATCGAGGCGTATGAGGAACTGATCGATGCGCATGCGTGGAGGCGGCAATGAGCCACGCAGCGATCGCGATCCCCGGCATCGACCGCATTGCCGGCGCCGAACGGCAGGCGATACTGCTGGCGAAGGGCCTGCGGCGGCGCGGCTGGAGGGTAACCGTGGTGGCGCTATCCGGTACAGGCGGCGCGGCTGCCGCGGAACTGCGGGAATCGGGCGTTGGCTTCATAAGCCTGGAGATGCGCAAAGGCCTCGCCGACCCTCGAGGATGGGTCCGCTTCCAGCGGTGGCTGTGGCGCGAACGGCCTGACGTGGTGCACGCGCACCTGCCGCACGCTGCGTGGCTGGCCCGGTGGTCGCGCATGACCGCACCCGTGCCGGTGGTCATCGACACGCTGCACAGTTCCTGCACCGGCAAGGCAGGCCGGCATATCGGCTACGCATGCAGCCGCTGGTTGCCCGACCACGTGACCGCAGTGAGCCATGCCACGGCAGCGTCTCATCTGGCTGCAGGAATGGTGCGAAAGGACCGTCTGTCAGTGCTGGGCAACGGAATCGAAGTCGAGGCGTGGCAGCCGGATGCGCAGTCGCGATGCGCGGCACGGCGGGAGCTGGGCTGCGCAGACGAGTTTCTGTGGCTTGCCGTGGGCCGGCTGGAAGCCGTGAAAGACTACCCTACGACGCTCGGCGCGCTGGCTGGTGTGCCCGAGACGGCGCGGCTTCTGGTTTCGGGCACGGGTCCGCTCGAAATGGAGTTGGTTCAATTGGCGGCTCGGCTCGGCCTGGAGCGGCGCGTGCATTTCCTGGGCTTCGAGCCGAATGTCAAACGTTGGATGCAGGCCGCAGATGGATTCGTCCTCTCGTCGCGCTACGAAGGCCTGCCCATGGCGCTGCTGGAGGCGGGCGCTTGCGGATTGCCCGCTGTCGCCACCGATGTTCTAGGAACGCGCGAGGTGATCGTCGACGGAGAAACCGGCTGGCTGACACCAGCAGGCGATGCACACGGCTTGGCGGAAACGATGGCAAGGTTGATGCATACACCGCCCGATGAACGGTGCGCAATGGGCGAACGCGCGCGGCTGCGCGTGGCGGAGCAATTCAGCCTGGAAACCGTGCTTGACCGCTGGGAGCGGCTCTATGCCGAAATGCTCGACCGGAAAAGCGCCCGGCGAATTCGCCTTACTGCCCGCGAGAATTTGAGTCGCCGCAGCGCCCCTTCCACGTGAAGGCGCTCCGTCAGGGTCAAGGTGGCGGGCCGAAACCGGAAGAGTACATGGTCGACGGAGGTAAATTTCTCCGCGTGAGCGGTTAGGAAATTGTGCAATTGTTCAACGTCTTCGTCACACGCGGTATTCGCGTGCACGCAGATCGTCCACAGGCCAAATGTCTTCTCGACGGGGCCCCAAAGCTGCTGTGGAATCCAGGTGACGCCGCCGCGTAGAAACAATGTGCGCGCAAAGCCATCCGACAACAGAGAAATTCCCTCCGCTCGAAGCGCTTCGAGCGTGTGCGCGTCGAATCCGTGGCGTGGCGCGACCCAGATTCTGGGGTCGAGCCCGTAACCGCGCAGAATGCTTATGCCCTCGCCGATCCACGCCCGCTGCGTTTCGGCGGCGACACCCGCAAATTCCGATGTGCCTGTAAAGCCGAGCAGGCTGCGGCCCCGGTTCAGGCAGAGATGACGAAAGCCGTGCAGGCCGATCATCGCCCCTGCGGCTTCGAGAGCGCGCATGCGCTCCCAAAAGGCCGGGTTCGGCGGCGAAACCTTGAGATCGGGGTCGCGGTTATCAGGAACGACGGCAAGAATCGGTTGCAGACGGAACTCCTCAATCAGGGACTCGAAGCGCCGCCAGCGCTCGGCTGAGACGGTGGGACAAAGATCGTCGAAGCGGAGCAAATACTGGGCTGGGATGGGAATCATCCGGCTGCCTCTGCTGCGATGGCGCGCGCAAGCAGCTTTCTGCTCCAGTACCAAAGATAGAAGAACGTGCTCACGGTCCAGAGCAACGTGGCCAGCGCGATCCCGGCAACGCCGAACCAGCGCATGAGAACGAGATTCAACACGATGTCGAGGCCGAGATTGAGGATGCCGCAGTAAAGTATCAGGTCGGTGCGGCGCATGGCGACCAGAAAACGGTAATAAACGCGACTGGTGACGAAGAACGGGATTTGGATGGCGTACATGGCGAGCACCGAGGCCACGACGGCTGTGTCGCGCGGCCCGAACTGGCCGTGCTGCAGGGCGACGCGGACCAGCGGGCGTGCGCCGGCGATGAGGAGGGCCGCAATGGGCGCCGAAACCACTGCCGTGAGCCGGACCCAAGTGCGCAGAGTGTGGCGGCATCCGGCCCAGGCGTGATAAGCGATCATCCGCGAGAAGTGCGGCACGATGGCCGTGGAAACCGCGCCCGCCAGCAGCGTGAGCACTACGCTGACAAAGCGATTGGCGTAGACCAGCGCGGAGACGCTGCCCGCGATCAGCATGGCGGCCATCGCCTGGTCGACCAGCAGGCCGCCCGAAGACACCACGCTGCTCAACAGCACGGAACCGTACTGGTCGGCCACTTCGCGCGTGGCTTGTGTCATTCCATGCCAGCGCAGGCGGAAACGATAGCCGCGCGCCTCCATCATCCCGGCGACGATGACGGCGTGCAGCAGTGACCCGGCCAGCGTGGAATAGACCATGGCCCAAATACCGAAACGGCCGCCGAACACGAGAGCCCCGAAGACCACGCAGACGGAGATGACCGTGGGCGCGAGCGCAGGCAGGGTGAAGCGATCGAGCGTGTTGAGAACCGCGGTGCAGTTGGTGGCGATTCCGGTGATCAGGACAACCGGCAGGAGCCGGTAGAAGAGCTGCACGGCAAGCTGCAACTTCGCGGGCGCGAAGTGGGACGCGATGAGCGGAAAGAAGCCGCGCGCGGCGAGCGCCATCCCCGCGCAGGCTGCGCCCAGCAGCAAGCACATCCAAAGCATGGAGCTCGAAAGAAGTTCCTGAGCGCGATCGGTGCCCTCCTGTTCCCTCACCCGAATCAGCGTGGGCACAAGCGCCTGATTCATCGACTCCGAGATCAGATTGACCAGCAGGCTGGGGATGAGGGCGGCGGCAAGGAACGCGTCCATGGCGCCGGAGCGGCCATAGACTGAGGCAACGGCAATCTCCTTGAAGGTGGCAACCAGCTTGACGAAGACGCCGGCGGCGCCAACTGACACGGCGGCGCGGAAGATGCTGCGGTTGACGCTGAAAGCTCGGGACGGCGCGGCGATGGGCGAAGCGATAGACATTGCGGCGAACGCGGCCTCTAAGAGCCTGGCTGCACGACGAATGGCAGAGCTGGTTCGGGAGCAGGACGCAGCGGCGTCGTGGAGAAAGAAGCGCCGAAACTCTCCGGATCTTCTGTTGCGAGTCGTTCGGCAACGGCAATCATGGCCAGGAGCAGCCACGTGGTGCGGTTCTCCTCCACGGTAGCCACGAGCGAGGTGATGGCCCAGACAATCAGCGACGTGACCAATGCGACGCGCAGCGGTCCGCGTGTTTCGAGCGCGTAACGCACCGCCAGCGCGACGAGCAGAGTGGCCAGAAACAAAGCGCAAAGCCCTCCGCCAACAACGATCGAAAGCGCGGTGTTGTGCGCAGTGTCGATGGGCGAGAGATGCGCGGCGCTGACGAAGGTGCCGGCGCCGCTGCCGAAAAGCGGCGCCTGCGCGAAGGCCCGCCAACCGGCGGACCAGATGTTGAAGCGCTGGTTCAGGTCCATGCTTTGCAGCTGTTTGGGTATGGTGGCGAGCCGCTCCAGGGTCGCACTGGGAATGAGGAACCAGAGAGCGGCCAGGCAGGGCGGCAGCACGAAGACGGCGGCAACGGCGCGCCGGGCGTGGCCGCGCGTAAGAAGAACCACCGAGCCGGCAAGCGCGATGACAGCAGCCAGGAACCCTTCGCGCGAGGCCGTGAGCAGGACGGCGGCGAGTCCCAGCGGGAAGAATCCAAGCGCCATCAGGCGCGGTAGCCAGCGGCGTTCACAGTTCAAAAGCAGTGCGGCAAGGGGAAAGCCGAGATCGAGGAAGCGGGCCACTTCATTGGGATCCTGGCCGTAGGCGGCGAAGCGGACTTGGCCGGCGGCAATGGCTTCAGGCGAGCGGAAGGCGGCCAGCGTGAGCAGCGCCAGCACCCATGATCCGGCAACGGTCGAGCGCACGAGAGCGCGCAAATCGGCAGGAGTATCGGCGAACTCCCACACCAGCCAGACAATCATCATCTCCTGAAAGTAGCCGCGCATCTTTTCGAAGGTCGCGGTGGGATCGATGGTCCAGAAATAGGAACAGCAGAACCAGAGATAGAGCGCGACGGTAAGCCACCAGAACGCATTCGGCGTGCGGATTCGGCCAGCTTCGAGCACCGCCGGAACGGCCGCGAGAAGCACCAGCAGGCCGGCGATGCGCGCCACGTTGCCCAGCAGCCCGCCGAGATCGAGCGAATACTCCCAGGGGATAGCGAAGGCGAGCAACAGCAACAGCACCCGCGCGGTCCTTCTCATCGTTGGCCCTCTAATACCTCTGCGAATAGACCAGCGCAGAGTAAATGCTGACGCCTATGGCGGATTGAATGGCGGATTCCATGGTTCGGTTCACCAGGTTCTTGGTCACAGAATCGGGCACGAAGATAATGTCGCGGTCCTGCACGGGCTGGTCGGGGTCTTGACCGCGCAACATGCGCTTGAGGTTCAGCGCGATCATGGTGCGGCCGCCCTTCTGCTCGCGGATGAGTACGGCTTTGCTGGTGGCGGCGTTCTGCGAAGCTCCCCAGGCCAGCGACAGCGCCTGCACCACGGTGAGCCCCTGCACCGGATCGACGGGGAACCCGCCGGGCCGGATCACATCGCCCACCACGTAGACGAGGCCTGCACGGCTCACCTGCACGGTATCGCCCGGGCTTAGCTCGGGATTGTGATCGGACGCGGTGTCGGTTCCACTGGGGTCGAGCACGACCGGATGCGCCGTCTTGGGATCGCCTTGGTGGAACACGTTGACCAGGCGGCCGGCGTTGGGCGAAAGACCGGAAGCGGCCGATATCAAGTCGAGCAGTCGATGGTGAAAGGTGTAGGGATAGACGCCGGGACGTGTCACTTCGCCGAGCACGCTCACATCCTGGCCGGCGTATGCCGTCACAAGAACCGATATCAACGGATGCAGGAGCATGCCCCGGGCCAAGAGCGCGGCCTCCATGGCGTGCGCGGCGGCGAGCTCGTCCATACCGGAGACCTTCACCTCGCCGATCATGGGCAGAGTGACCGTGCCGGCGGCTGAGACGCGCACTAAGGAGTGAAATTCGGGCGTGTGATACTCGCTGATGTCGAGAAAATCGTCGGGACCAATAGGCGCCGGCATGGGCGAGGAGGGTTGCGTTGCCGCAAAGGGCGGCACGCCCGTAGCGCCCGCGGCTCCGGTATTGTCCCAAACCGTTGGGGCCTCCTTGGGATTGGGTAGGCTCCTGGTTTCCTGCGTCTGCGGAAAACTGGCCACGCCCGTGGGCAGGCCCGACGTGCTGGGAGTGGGCGCTTGCGCACGCAGGCCCGCGCCCGCCGCGAGCAATGCGATGATCGCCACAGCCGCACGGGCCGCGGAAGATGCAAGCGATTCCCGCAGCAGCGCGGCTCCCACTGCCAGCCAGAGCCCAGCGAAAAACGTGATGGCGAGATAAAGCGGCAGATCGGGAGCGACGGGCTTGACCGGCTGGCGGGCATAGTCGACGACGGAGATGTCAGATGCGCGCACGCCCGCGGCCAGACCCGCTTCCTCGGCCTTCTCCTCGACGCGCAGATAAAGATCGTGACTGGCATTGGCCTCCTGGCGCATGACGGCATATTCGGTTGCCGCCTGGTTCAGCTTCATGCCTTCATCGGTTACCTGCTCCAGGCTTTTGCGCACCAACTGCTCGCGATCGAGCGCAGTTTGCCAGTTGCTCTGGAAGCGCTCGACCAGTTTGGCGTCCTCTGCCTGCTTCTGCCGGTCGAGGTCCTGCAACTGGCGGTCAATTTCGACCACGCGGGGAAAACTGGGACCGTGCTCGGCGCTGAGCTGTGCCTGTTCCTGCTCCAGGTCGCTGCGTCGGGCGTGAATCTGCTGCAAAAGAGCAGTGGCAAAGTTCACGCTATCTGCCTGCAGCCGTGGATCGGAGGCGATGACCATCTCCGGGTCGCCCTGGGAGGCGGCGCGATACTCGGCCTCGGCGAGAATGCGCTCCGAAGTGGTGGCTACAAGCTGGCGGCTGAGCTCGTCGATCTCGAGCAGTGCGGAACTGTGTTCGGTTTCGCCGGGCTCGCCATTCGCCAGAACTTCCGGCGTGCTCACAATGCCGTGTTCGCTCTCGAACTTCGCCAAGCGCTGCTGATCCCGGTCTACGCGGACCTTCAGGCCGGCGAGCTGCTGGTTGAGCCAGCCCGAGGCCTGCGCCGTGGCCTGAATCTGCGCCTCGATTTCCTGCGCGCCGTAGGAGCCAATGAGCGCGTTGACCACGGCGGCCGAAAGAGCTGCATCGCGCGAGCGAAAGCGAATCTCAACCAGCAGCGTGCGCGCCATTGCCTGTACGTGCAGACGCCTCGAAAATCTTTCCAGCAGCCAGGCCTGGGCGTCGGCCGCGGGCTTATCGGGATGGAAGCCGGGGAAGCGACTGGCAAAGTGGCCGCAGAAGCCAGGCGCCTGGTAAAGCTTGAGCCCGGTGATCACCCGCCACGCAATTTGATCGCTGCGCAGAACGCTTGCCAAGGTCTCCAGCGCGATGGGCGACGAAAGAATCGACGGCGAACCTTGCGGCTCGACGCCGTCCAGGCTGAGCGAGGAGACCGGCACGGTGCGCAGCTCGACTCGGGCAGTTGCCTCGTACTGGTTCGGAGCGATGAGGCAATAGAGAAGGCACAGCAACAAAAGCGCCCCTTCGATTGAAGCGACGAAACGGCGGCGCCGCCACACCACCCGCCAAAGCTCGCGCAAAGAAGTAGAGGCGGGCCGGGCTGCCTCTGCAGCGACCCGCTGGACAGGCTCCTCAAGCAATGCGTTCTGGAAAGACAGAGAATCCGGCATTGGACGCGAACCTCAATCGCGAACGCCCACGCGCAGATCTGTGGCTTTCCTTGGGTTCCAGCCGCATCTTCGGCAAGGAACACGCTTCTCAGCCGCGGCGCACCGCAGCGAACGCTCGTCATGAGCCTCTCCTTCGCCCTACGCCTTCGAGGCAAAAGCGATGACCCTGGCGATCAGAACGAAAAGCAATGCTGGGGAAAATCCCTGTTAGTTTCGCTCATTCAGCGGCATTCGTCAATAGATTTGCATTACATTTGTGGCAAATTGCGTTGTACGCTGAGTGTGGCCGGCATCAGCCCGTGGCAGACGCGGGAAGAGGCTGGAGTAGACGGGAGACGAGAAAGAACTTGCCGCGCCCGACAGCATCCTGGCTGGTCACGGCGCATTAAGCCTTTTCTTCCACGGTCTTATACCACCCGACGGTGCGGCGAATCCCTTCGCAAAAATCGACCTGTGGCGCATAGCCGAGCAGTTTCCCCGCTAAACTGATGTCGGCCAAAGAGTGGCGGATATCGCCAGCGCGGGGCTCTGCGTAGGCCGGCTTGCCGCGGTAGCCGGTCAGGCCGCACAGAATCTCAAAGGCCTGATTGAGCGTGACAGCTGCTCCGGTGGCCAGGTTCATCATTTCCCCTGACACCTTCTCTGCCGGCGCCGCCGCAGCCAGCAGGTTGGCCCCGACGACGTTCTCGATGTAGGTAAAGTCGCGGCTTTGCTCGCCGTCGCCGTAGATCGTGGGCTGCTCATTGGCCAGCATCTTGCGGCAGAAGATCGCCAGCACGCCGGAATAATGCGATGTCGGGTCCTGGAACGGGCCAAAGACGTTGAAGTAGCGCAGAGTAACGGTCTCCAGCCCGTAGACACGCGCGAAGGCGCGCATATAGTGCTCACCCGCCAGCTTGGCCACGGCGTAGGGGCTCATGGGATTGGGCAACATCTCCTCGCGCTTGGGCAGCGTGGGTGTGTCGCCGTAGACCGATGAAGAACCGGCGTAGACAACGCGGCGCACGCCTGCTGCGCGGGCGGCCACGAGCAGGTTGACCGTGGCATCCACGCAATTGCGGTTCGTGGCCTCGGGATCGGCCACCGAGCGCGGAACCGAAGCCAGCGCAGCCTCGTGAAAAACGATCTCCACGTCCGCACAGGCTTTGGCGCAGACCGCCGGGTCGGCCAGGTCGCCCTCAACAAACTCCATGGCTTCGAGGCCGGCCAGATTCGCGCGCTTGCCGGTAATGAAGCTGTCGACGCCGCGAACTGTCTCGGCACGGGCCAGCAGGGCTGCAGCGATGGAGCGGCCTATGAATCCGGCAGCTCCGGTGACAAGATACTTTGCCAAGCTCGTACCTCAAAGAATGAATGCTGCGCAGCCCGATCCCCGGCCTGCACTGGCTAGGATACAATCGCCGACCGGCGTTGCGGCGATCAAGCCGTACAATCAACAGCATGAGGGTTGAGACTGCAAGCTGCATCGTCGAACTCAAGCGCCGGATGGAAAACCGCGAGGCCCGCATCGGGATCGTGGGCATGGGCTACGTGGGATTGCCGCTGGCGCTGCTGTTCAGCCATGAGCGCTTCCGCGTGACGGGATTCGATATCGCGCCGGACAAAGTGGCGCGGCTCAATGCCGGCGGATCGTACATTGTGCGCATTCTTCCCGATGCGATTCTGGAGGCGCAAACGGCGGGCTTCTGCGCCACCACGGACTACTCCGAAGTGGCTCGGATGGATGCCGTCATCATCTGCGTACCTACGCCGCTCACCGAGCACCGCGAGCCCGACATGAGCTTCGTGATCGGAACCGTAAAGGCCATCGCGCCGCACGTTCATGAGGGTCAGTTGGTGGTGCTGGAAAGCACGACCTACCCCGGCACCACGGAAGAGCTCGTTGTCCCGCTGCTCGAGGCCGGCAATGGGCACGGCCTGAAGGTCGCGCGCGGCCAGGAGGATGTGGGCGTGCACGTGGTGTTTTCTCCGGAGCGCGAGGATCCCGGCAACGACAGCGTCGACCGGCGCGACGTTCCCAAGGTGCTGGGCGGGTGCGGCGCTGCGGCGGTTGAGCTGGCCGCGGCTATGTACGGCGCGATCTTTCGTCAGGTGGTTCCGGTCAGCAGCCCTTCGGTTGCGGAGATGACCAAGCTCCTCGAGAACATCTACCGTTGCGTGAATATCGCGCTGGTGAACGAGCTCAAGCAGTTGTGCATGAGGATGGGCATCGATATTCGCGAGGTGATCGCGGCTGCCAAAACCAAGCCCTTCGGTTTCCAGGCCTTTTATCCCGGTCCCGGCCTGGGCGGACACTGCATTCCCATCGACCCGTTCTATCTTTCGTGGAAGGCGCGGGAGTTCGACTTCCGCACTCGCTTCATCGAGCTGGCCGGCGAAGTAAACACGGCGATGCCCTATTTCGTGCTGGATCAAGTGTCCGCCGCCCTCAACGAGCACGAGAAATCCATCAAGGGATCGAAGGTGCTCGTTCTCGGCTTGGCCTACAAACGCGACATCGACGACTTGCGCGAGTCGCCCGCGCTCACGATTATCGAACTGCTGCGCAAAAGAGGCGCCGATGTGGCCTACAACGACCCGTACTTTCCTACCGTGGGCCGCGGCCGCAGCTACGGTCTGAACATGACCAGTACGCCGCTGGAGCGCCTGGAACAATATGATGCGGTGCTGATCGTGACCGACCACTCCAGCTACGACTTTCGGCGCATCGTCGAGCAGTCGCAGCTGGTGATCGACACGCGCAACGCCACCCACGGAATCGAATCGCCAAAGATTGTGCGCTGCTAGGACTCTGACCGCTTGATTTTGTACCATCCTGGGGTGCCCCAGGTCCCGATTTTGGGACCTGGGAAACCTGGATGCCAAGATACGAATTCATACGGCCAGAGACCTAGAGTTGCAGGACCTGAGGACTCGCGGATAAGATTGTCCTTCTTTTCAACCATCGGGAGCGTGAACGCATCGGGGGATCGGGCTTAGTTCGATGATGACTGCTATTCTCCCAACCCTGGCCGAACCCCAGAACTTCTCGATCTGGGAGAGACTGCTTTTCGCGGCGCTTGCGGCCGCGTCCCTCTACGGCTTCTGGCGCCGCTTCGGTCCCATCCTCGGGAAAATCCTCAAATCGAAGAAGGATTCGGACTTCCATCTCTTCCCTCTCGGCAAGCGCATCCGGGACTTCTTGTGGGAGGTGTTGTGCCAGGCCAAAGTTATCCGCGAGCGGCCCCTCGCCGGGGTGTCCCACGCGCTGGTCTTCTGGGCGTTTTGCGCCTTTGTGTTGGTCACACTCAATCATTGCGCTGCGCCTTTCGGTCTCGGTTTTCTCGATCCCGCGGGGCGCGTGGGCCGATTTTATTTCTATTTTGCCGCCGTCTTTGCGGCGGCCTGCGCCGTGGGCATCTCCGCGCTCTTCGTACGGCGATTTTTCGTGCGGCCCAAATGGCTCGGCGAGCTTTCCTGGGGATCCGGGCTGGTTGCGCTGCTGATCTTCGTGCTGATGCTGACGTATCTGGCGGCGTTCTTCATGCCGGGAGCGGGCGCTGCCTCGCGGGAGCTTTGGTGGGCGCACACGCTCACCCTGCTGGCGTTTCTGCCGGTGATTCCGCACACCAAGCATCTGCACCTGGTCCTTAGCCCATTTACCATCTTCTTCTCGCGGGGCGGCTTCGCCCACATTCCTCCACTTGTTGGCGATGAGGATTTCGGACTTGTCTCCGGCCAAGATCTGACGCGGCTCGTCAGCCTGCAGGCCTACTCGTGCGTGGAGTGCGGGCGCTGCATGGAACATTGCCCTGCCAACAACACCGGCAAGCTGCTCAACCCCAAAACCGTGGTGCTGGGCCTGCGCGGCTACCTCAACGAGCTCGGGCCTGCTTCGGAGCAACCGCTGCTGGGCAAGTACAACGCGCAGGAGGCCGTATTCCAGTGCACCACTTGCGGCGCCTGCGAGTTCCAGTGCCCGGTGGGCATCGAGCACGTGCCGATCATCGTGGGACTTCGGCGCGGCGCGGTAAACACCGGCGCGTGGGACGACGATCGCGGAGCGAAACTCTTCCTGGCCCTGGAGCGTGGCAGCAACGCGCTCGGAATCAGCCCGGCCGAGCGCGACAAGTTCATCGAGAAGAATGCCCTGCCCCTCTTCGACGGGACACAGGAATACTGTTTGTGGCTGGGCTGCATGGGCGCGTACGACCCCCGAGGGCGCGAGATTGTGCTGGCGCTGGTTCGCGTGATGCAATACCTCGGCGCGAGCTTTGGCGTGCTCCGCAAGGAGCGCTGCACGGGCGACCCGGTGCGCCGCTTGGGCAACGACCTGGTCTTTCAGCAACTGGCCGAGGCGAACCTTGAAGCCCTGGCGCAGAACCGCGTAAAAAAGATTATCTCCATTTGCCCACACTGCGTGCGCACCATTCAGGAAGATTGGAAGGAATACGGCACGCCGCCTACAGTGGAACATCACAGTGAGTTTCTGGCCCGGAATCTGGCTGAATTGAGCTTTGTAACAGGGCACGAATTTATTCGTGCCGAAAACGCCGAAAAAACGACGGGGGCTTTAGCCCCTGGGGGAAAAATCGTCTTCCACGATCCCTGTTATCTGGGGCGCTATCGCGGCGTTTACGACGAGCCGCGTCGGGTCGCGGCGCTGGCCGGAGATTTGGTAGAGGCGCCGCGTTCGCGCGAGCGCAGCTTCTGCTGCGGCGCGGGCGGCGGGCTGTCGTTCTTAGGCGAGGAGAGCGGCGAGCGCGTGAGTCATGTGCGCGCCGCCGAGTTGGCCGCGACCGGCGCGCAGACCGTTGCCGCAGCCTGCCCTTTCTGCAATACCATGTTTCGGGATGCTCTTGCGGCCCGAGGCGAGGGCGCGCCGGAACTCATGGACATTGCGCAATTAGCAGCGCGGGGGCTGCCGGAGGAAGAGTGAATCAGGAGTGGCAGCGCTCAAGGGTGAGTGAACTGTGAAAATAGCAACGCTTCTTATATGTCTAGTTTTCGCGGTAGCGCCGGCAGCAAAGCCGCAGGGCCAGGTCGGCGACTTTACGTGGTCTCCGAGCGAGCACATTATTGACGAGATCGATCAGCCGTTCGTCGTAAAGTCCCTTATGGGAATGATCGCCGTCCAAGGTGATGGTCCTTTAGCCGGTGTTCTGTTCGAAATCCAAGGTCCTGGAACCGATCGGAAGATTAGGCGATGCAAGACCGACGAGTACGGTCGCTTCAAGATAGGCCACGTTCCCCAAGGCACCTACAGGTTCAAGGCTACTCTCGTCGGGTTTCAGTCTGTAATGGGTACTATCACCGTCTCCAAGAAAGCTGCAAAGGCCGGCGAAATCAGGATCGCGATGCCGGTGGGAGTCTGATCTCATTGTTTTTCTATGCTCATGACGTAGTTCCTCGCCAAAACCCCATCCGCGCGGAAAGCAGTGAGTCTTAACGGTTAAGAGGCGTCGGGAGCGCATATGAAGATTGTTGTAGCCATCAAGCAAGTGCCGGAGCGCGACGCCCCGGTGCACATCGCTGCAAACGGCAAGTGCATCGACGAATCCGATTTGCAGTTCGCCATGAACGAGCCCGACGCCTATGCGCTCGAAGAGGCTCTGCAGCTCAAAGAGAAGCACGGCGGCGAAGTGATCGTGCTGAGCGCGGGGCCGGAGCGCGTGGGCACAGTGCTCCGCGAGGCCCTTGCCAAGGGCGCTGACCGCGCCATCCACATCGTCTGCGACGATTTGGGCGAACGCGATGCGCTGGGCGTGGCGCGTCTGTTGGCTGCCGCCATCAAGCCCGAGAACCCGGACCTCGTGCTCACCGGCCTGCAGTCGGAAGATCTGGGACTCGGCCAGACCGGCGTGATGGTTGCCGAGCTGCTTTCACTGCCCCACGCCACGCTGATTTTCCAAGTGGAAAAGACCGAATCCGGACTCAAGGTGAAACGCGAGCTGGAGGAGGGATGGTTCCAGTCCATCGAAATGCCCACGCCCGCCGTGCTCACAATGCAGTCCGGCGGTAACAAGCTGCGCTACGCCACGCTGATGGGCATCAAGCGCGCCAAGACCAAGGAGCAACGAACGGTAGGCGCAGCGGAGCTCGGCTCGGACGTTGCGCCGGTGGTTGTGCTCGAACAAATCGCAGTCCCGAAGAAGCAAAAATCCACGCAGATCTTGCCCGGCTCGGCCAAAGAAGCCGCGGCGGCGCTAGTGGAGAAGCTGAAGACGGAGGCGCGCGTGCTATGAGTATTTTCGTCGTCTTGGAGGAAACCAGCGGCCGCGTCAAGAGAGTGAGTTGGGAGGCGCTGGCTGCCGCGCCGCGCCTTGGGCCTGCGCAAAGCACCACGGCAGTGGTCATCGGCGCCGAAACCGAGTCGCTGGCTGCCGAAGCCGCCGCGAAGCCGGTCGGCAGAGTGGTGCGCGTAGAGCACCCGCTGCTCGCGCAGTACACCGCCGACGGTTTTTCTCTCGCTTTGGAGCAGTTGATTCGCGCTGAGGCGGCGGAGTACGTGGTCTTCCCGCACACGTACCAGGTGCGCGACTACGCGCCGGCGCTGGCCTGCCGCATGGGCCAGGTGCTGATCGGTGACGTGGTGGCCATCGAAGACGGGCCGGTGCTTACGCGACAACTCCTGCAAGGGCGGCTCAATGGAAGCTATCGGCACAGCCGCAACGGGCCGTGCTTGCTCTCGGTGCAAGCCGGAGCGTTTCGCGCCGACACGTTCGATGCCCTGCCGGCCGCCGGGCCTGCGCCGATCGCGACGTTCACGCCAACCATCGAGCCCGCGCAGATTCGCACACGGCCCGGCGAGCCTTTCCGCGGCTCCGAGCAGACGGTCGATCTGGGCTCGGCGCAACGGATCGTGAGCGTGGGCCGCGGCATCAAGGACGCCGAAAACATCCCCCTTGTGCAGGAGCTGGCCGCGGCGCTGGGCGCGGAGCTGGCTGCCTCGCGGCCCATCTGCGACAACGGTTGGCTGCCCATGGAGCGGCAGGTAGGCAGCTCCGGCCAAACGGTCGCGCCGCGCCTCTATCTTGCGGTCGGCATCTCCGGAGCGATTCAGCACCTCGTCGGCATGAAAGGCTCCCACTGCATTGTCGCCATCAACAAAGACCCCGATGCGCCCATCTTTGAAGTGGCTGACTACGGGATCGTCGGCGATCTGTTCGAAGTGGTTCCCGCGCTGACTGAGGCGCTGAAGGCGGCAAAGGAGTAAGCGATTCTCGGGCAGAGTTGGGCGTGGCGGTGCTGGCTCTCCTCAATTGAGGCCCTGCCTTCTGAGGTCGATTGCATGACTGACATGCGCAAGCCGATCGTCGTCGTCGGCAGCATCACCATGGATCTGGTTACGCGCACGCCTCGCATTCCCGCGATCGGGCAAACGCTGATCGGAACTGGTTTCGAAACCACACCTGGCGGCAAGGGCGCGAACCAGGCGGTTGCCGCGGCGCGGCTCGGCTATCCCGTGGCCATGGTGGCCAAAGTGGGCGACGACGCCTACGGTCCGGTGCTGCTCGAGAATCTCAAGCGCGCGGGCGTGGAGATGGGGGCAGTGACGCAGACCTCCGGCTCCTCCGGACTCGCGCCGATGTTTGTGGCCGACGACGGCTCGAACTTGATCGCGGTGGTTCCGGGCGCGAACGGCAAGATGGATCGCGCGGCGGTCGGCAGCCATGCGGATTTGATTCGCTCGGCCGGCATGGTGCTCTGCCAGCTTGAAATTCCCATGGATACGCTGAGCTACACGCTCGACTTTTGCTTGAGGGCGGGCGTGCCCGTGATGCTTGATCCCGCGCCGGCCGCCGATCTGCCGGAATCCGTTTGGAAACAGGTTGCCTGGTTCACGCCCAACGAGACAGAAACCGACCTCTACGTCTGGGGTAGCCCCTCCCCCGAAGACGCAGCGAAACGCTTACTGGCCAAAGGCCTGCGCTGCGTGGCGCTCAAGCGTGGCGGCGATGGCGCCTATGTGGCCGTCGCGGGCGCAAGAGCCGAGTGGGTGAAGCCGTTCAAAGTTGAGGCCATCGACACCGTTGCCGCGGGCGACTGCTTCAACGGCGCGTTTGCCGTGGCGCTGCTAGAGGGGAAGGACCCGTGGGCGGCGGCGCGGTTTGCCAACGCGGCCGCGGCCATCTGCGTCACGCGCAAGGGCGCTGCGGCTTCCATGCCGTGGCGAGCCGAGGTGGACGAGTTCCTGGCCAGGGACGCGTAGTCGACGGAGCCAAGGAATCCTCTGCCAGAGCTCGGCATGAGGTGGGCAAAAGAGCATGGCGTGGGCAAAAGAAATGATCTCTTCGCTCGCCCCGAGAACCGGTCCTACGCCACAAGCGCCATCTCGCGGATGGTCTCCTTGCGCGCAGTGAGCTTCTCTACCAGATCGGTGCGCACCTCGTAGCCGCGGCCGGGTGTGTCGGGAATCGCAATCTCGCCCTCCGATGAGACGGTCACTTCGGGCTCGATGATATCGTCGGCAAAGTAGCGCGCCGAGGCGGAGACATCGCCGGGCAGAGTGAAGCCTTCGAGGGTAGAGAGCGCGATATTGTGCGCGCGGCCAACGCCCGACTCCAACATGCCGCCGCACCAAACGGGAATGCCGCGCTCCAGAGCTGCATTGTGCACGGCAATAGCCTCGGAGAATCCTCCCACGCGGCCCAATTTGATGTTGATGATCTTGCACGACTCCATTTCAATGGCCGCCAGCGCATCGCGCCGGTTGTGGATAGATTCGTCAAGACAGATGGGGGTGTTGAGCCGCTTTTGCAGCGCGGAGTGGAAGTAGAAATCGTCGTGCCATAAGGGCTGCTCGATCATCAGCAGGTCGAAGGCGTCAAACGACAACAGATGATCTTCATCGCGCAGGCGATAGGCCGAGTTGCCGTCGCAACTGAGCATGATGCCGGGCCAGCGGCTGCGCACGCGCTCGAAGACCTCGATATCCCAGCCGGGCTTGCACTTGAGCTTGATGCGCTGATAGCCGGCGGCGAGTTCGCGGTCGATGAGGGAAAGCAATTCGGGAATGGACGACTGGATGCCGAGGGAGACGCCGCATAGGATGCTTTCGCGTACGCCGCCGAGCAGGCGGGAGAGAGACACGCCCTCGCGCTGCGCCTCCAGGTCCCAGATGGCGTTCTCCAGCGCAGCCTTGGCCATGGGGTTGCCGCGCACTGAACGGTAGATGCGCGGGCACTCGCCGCCGTGTTCCGGGGATTCGGCGGCCAGCATAGGCGCGAGCTCGTTGACCATCACCTGCCAGGCCGTGTCGGTCGATTCGCCGGAGAAGAACGGGCGCTCGCCGGCGGTGCATTCGCCCCAGCCGGTCAGCCCTTCAGACTGAACTTCGGCGAGCACGATCCTTCGGTTGCGGGTAACACCGAAACTGGTTTCAAACGGGCGCACCAGCGGCATATGCAGTTCACGCAAAATGATCGCATCGATTCTCATAAGGTTTTACATTCCTTCGAAAAACCAGAACTAAGACTCGATTCTGCCGGGACGGGGGTGCCCAGCTCGAAGACTCCATTTCCTTCCGCGTCGCGAGAGAAGCCAAGTACGGCCATTCCCCGCGAAAATGCGCTCTGAAACTTCTGCCGATTCTCTACCTGAACAGCGGCCGCTCGTTGGCGGCTTGCTTTGCTGGTCTTCCACTGGTCAATGGGGGCCGGCACCAGTATACGTTCTTCAATCTTTAGTGCGGCTGCTGGGCGCCGAGCAAAGATTGCCTCTACTCTCGGGGAATCCAGCTCCCACTCCGCTAGTAGACGGTCGGTCGGGAGCCCCCCCTGCAGTCGAGAAGAGGATACACCATAGAAATCTATGCGATACTCACGAGAGATGGCCCCCAGCCTGTGGATATTGAGGAAAGCGTTTGTGATCGCCAGCGGATCGAAGGTCCACTCCATGTGCCGAATGCCCCGGGAAAGCGCCTCACGTCGCTGTTCCCATTTGAGTTGCGCGCCAAGGCCCCGATTGCGGTGGGACGCGCGCACGGCCAGCATGTGGGAGTGCAGATAAGGCTGCGGCCCATTTTCGGTTTCCTTGATTCCTGGCAAAGACATGGCGAAACCGACGAGAATTCCCCCTCCTTTCTCACACTCTTTGCTGGACGCCTCCCGCTGCCCCTTTGTTCCTTGGTTCTTCGCCGCGGCGGATTCCCTCGCTCCCTCGTTCCCTGTATCAAAGGCACCGAGGACTTGTCCGCCGATTTTCTGCGCCAACAGAAACGTCTTGCGCGGAATCACGTCGCTCTCGTCGTAACCCCAAATTTCGATCTGGAGCTCGACACACGCCTCCATCTCGGCCAATCCCGCACAAGAACGAATTTCGATCACGGCTGAGCCTGCGATGAAGATTTGATCGGCTCATCGAGGCCGGATGCCTCTTTGTTTGCCAGCTTCTTTTTCGCCTGCGCCCAAAGCTCTTCCAGCTCCTCGGGCGAGAGTTCCTCGAGCGGGCGCGGCGCGGCCCGTTCCATCTCACGGAAGCGTCGGCGGAATCGCAGATTGCAGTTACGCAGAGCCATCTCCGCATCGACGCCCAGATGGCGGCCCAGGTTGACAACGGTGAAAAGCAGGTCGCCCAGCTCTGCCTCGACCGAGGACTTGCGTGCCGGATCCTCAGATGCCGCTTCTGCCTCCAGCTCCGCCGTCTCTTCGGCCAGCTTGGGCATCAGCGCGCGCCAGCTCGGCCAGTCGAAGCCGGATTTCTGCGCCCTGGCGCCGAGCTTGGCGGCCTCAGCCAGCGCGGGCAGCGCGCGAAGGACAGCGTCGAGTCGCGAGGGGGGCTGATTCCCTGCCTTGGGGTTTGTCGAGTTCCCGTCCTCCGCGGGAACCGCCGGCTTCTCGGCCGCTTTGATCTCTTCCCAGTTGCGCAAAACCGCCGCCGAGCCCTCAACCTCTGTGTCCACGTCCGCGCGATTGCCCGCTGCGCGCGAGGCGTCATCGCCAAAGACGTGGGGATGGCGGCGGACCAGCTTGCGATTCAAATGGCCAAGCACGTCCGCGATAGTAAAATGCCCCTCGTTCGCCGCCATCTCGGCATAAAAAAGAACCTGCAGGAGCAGATCGCCGAGCTCTTCAGACAAGTGCGGAAAGTCGCGCCGCTCGATGGCGTCGAAAACTTCGTAGGCTTCTTCGAGAGTGTACTTGCGGATGGATGCGAAGGATTGCTCGCGATCCCAGGGGCAGCCGCCGGGAGCGCGCAAGCGGGCCATGATAGCCACTGACTGCTCAAACAACGCTGCCGCCCGCGCCGGATCGGTGGTGGCGTGCGGCGTGGAATCTTTTGCGCTGGAGTGAGCCGGCGGCAGATCCATGCACTTTCAGTCTACCTTGCGCGGAATACCGCCGCGGGCGCCCGCTATTAAGGCACACCACATGTCGAGACATCGTGTCGAGGGGATATACTCTCTTTGCAATGATTCGCATGATGTGGACGGTACTTGCGGGACTTGCAGGGCTGGCGTTGGGGAGTTTTCTGAACACGTGCGCAAGCCGTTGGCCCGAGGGCGAGAAAGTGAGCACGCCGCGTTCGCACTGCCGCAGTTGCGGGCGGACGCTGACCTGGTGGGAAAACGTGCCGCTGGTGAGCTGGCTGGCGCTGGGTGGGCGCTGCCGGACTTGCCGGGCTTGGATTGGATGGCGGTATCCGCTTGCGGAGCTTGCCGTCGGGGTTCTGTGGGCCTATTGCGTTTGCCAGATCTTCATTGCCGCTCCCGAACTGAGTTTCGGGGTCCTTTCTTACGGCGCCTCGCAAGCACTGGCCGATGGAATCGCGCGGATGATCTTCCTTTGGCTGCTCGTGGCCCTGGCCGTCTTTGACGCCGAGAATCTTTGGTTGCCCGATGCACTGATCTTGCCCGGCATCGGCCTGGGGCTTGTCCTGGCTTTGACGCGCGCGACTCTGACTGCGTTTGGGCAGTATGGCGGCAGTTTTGGAGTCTGGAAGCACTTGGTCGCGCCATCCGTCGTCTTGTTTTGGTTTGTCGGCGCTGTGTTCGCCGCAGGAGTGCTCCTGGTCATCCGCTGGATCTATCAGATGATTCGCGGCCAGGAGGGCATTGGATTTGGCGATGTCAAGCTAATGGCAATGCTCGGCGGATGGATTGGCCTCAAGGGCGCGATGCTTTCCTTCGCAATTGCCGTAGTGCTGGGCGCAATCGTGGCCCTGCTTTTGCTCTCCATTCCTTCTTTGCGCGCCGGCGGCGGCAAGTGGGGTATGAAGAAGCTGCCCTTCGGTACGTTTTTGTGCGTGGGGGGCATTGTCGGCGGCCTATGGGGCGAACCCATCCTCGCAGCTTATATGCGCTGGCTCGGGACTTAAGGTGTCTGCGTGAGAGCGCCGCTGGCCCCCAGCGGCGACGGCGTCGGGTTGCGTTGTCCGCACGGCGTTGGTGCTTCAGTCGGCGCGCGGGTTGGTTGCAAAGTTCGTTCGCGGTTCAGGCTGCTAGCGGGACGTGCAGCCGGGTGAGGTTGAAGGCCAGTGTGGCCAAGGTGAATTCGCTTCCTACACGATCCATGCCACGGTGCGAAATTGGTGCATTCCACGTTGTTGTTTCAGGACTCCGATGACCGGTTCGACCACCGCCTTGCGCCGCGGGTAGAGGGCCTGCCCCGACGGACTTCGCAGCTTGGCGCGCATCCTGCGATGGGCCCCGCGCGCGCGCTGCCGCGGCAAGCGAAGCCCAGGTTCAGAGACGCCGCCAAATTCGAATCCGGCACATAACCATCGATGCTGTTGCGTTCCATCTGCTCCAGGTTGCGCACCGAGAGGAATCCGCAGTCGGCCAGGGCCGCAGCGGGTGCGGCCTCGAAAAGCGCCTGCTTGAGCAACTAAAGGGCCTGAAGAATCGGCTCCCAGAAGCGCTTCTGCTGATCGGCCAGCATGAACTGAGAGCGGGCCAGCGCCAGCGCATTGCTGACGGTCGATTCGCGCCGCGAGACGGAATCAAGCAAGCACCTCGCAATCTCTTCGGCATCGAGAGTTGCGCACACGAAGGCGGCCTGGTGGCGCGTGAGCAGTTTGCACGCCGCCGCATCTTCCGGGCCGTGGTAAAAGATCGGCAGACCGCTGGCCAGATAAGTGATCATCTTCGTCGACATGCTGAATCTGCAGAACGCGCGCTCGTGCGCCTGAAATGGCATCGGCATATAAAGCATGTCTGCAGAGAGCATATCTTTCTCCACTTCCGCCTCCGGAGCAAAGGGCAGCACCTTCATAGAAACATCCTCTGGGTGCACCGGCGTATTGATCCCGCCGCAACGGCAAGTTACCGAGATATCCCAGTCCGGCTGCCGCGATCGCACGATTTTCAGCGCATCCAGGAGCGCGCGGCAATTCTGCGCGTAGCTGTAATGGAACAGCCCCATGAAGTAAAGGCGCAAACTCCTTTCCGGTCCCGGCTGCGGAGCATCGGCGACGTGTTTCAGGCCGTCCGTCACAATCCGGTATTCTCTGGCCCCGTATCGCCGCGAGTATTCCTGTCCCATCTCCTCGGAAATGACAAAAACGCCCTTCGCTTCGCGCCACGCTTTACCCAGCGATGCAACCGTCTGCCTAAGAAATGGATGCCCCCGCGACGTGTATTCAAGATCATCGTGGATACTGAGGAAGTAGGGAATGCCGAGTTCGGCTGCAACATGGCCTACGGGTAGAATCTCGTATTCCTGCGGGATCGTGTGAATCAGTTTGACTTGATGCTCCCGGAGCACCCGCCGAAGACGACTTTCAAACCGGGACCGGAAAACCCCGTCGAACACGCCGAAGGTCCTTTGGAAGCGTGTGCACTCGATCCGTCCAAAACTAGGCCGGAGAGGCAGTTGAATCTCCCCGGTTTCCGGAGCCGAGGCTACGGGGGAAATCACTGTGTTGATGCTCATCGCCGGAGCATGCTCGCAGTCGAGAAGAGCGCGCAGTATTCTTGCTCCGCCTCCGGGCCCCGCTAACGCAAAGGGGTGAATAAACGCAATCATCTTTACAGGAGTCTCTCTTTTCAGAACAAATTCCGCGGAATTCCAGGTCTCTCCGCCAGAATTACGAGACCAAGGCCGCTTCTGCAAGAAAAGAACAAAGCACCTCCGCGGACTTGCCCTCATTCTTGGGGAACTCAAAGGTCGGCCCAAGTACGGTGCTCATATTTCATGCCGGGCGAGCTAGAAAGAGATGCTGATGGCCGAATAGTCCGGGGAACCGCCTGACGGCGGATTGATCCAGCGGCCGAACCAAGAAACCGGGCAGAATCTTACGCAGTTTCGACAAAGGAAAGTTGCCGTCGGCGATTCGCTTTTCGACTGAAAAACCGTGAGATTCCAGGAGCTGTTTGCCGGAGTCCCACGTGTACCAGCGAACGTGAGTGGAGTCCAAAATCCCCCCAGATTCGTACTCGAGGCGGCCACGGCACAGGGCCCAACGGTACCTGTATTGCAGCAAATTGGGTAAAGCCACCAACAGCAGACCCCGAGGGGCGAGAACGCGGCGTATTCCATGGAGAAGCGGGGTCGGGTTCCGAATGTGCTCAATCACATGCGAACACAGGCATAGATCGTAGGGGCCATGGAGCGACTCCGGGATTCCAAGCTCCAGATCATGCATCAGTACAGCGCGGCACCAGGGAGAGGCCAACCGTGCCTCTTCGGGTGACAAGGTAATTCCGTCGACGATCTTTCCGTCCGCTACCAATGCGGCAGCGTTGCCGCCTGCCCCGCAGCCGACATCCAGCACAGTCCTTAGGACCTTCGGCACCTGAGCAAGCACGGTAGTATTTGCGACTCCACCGTACACGCGTTCTGCAACTTGTTCCATAATCAGTCCCTCTGTCGAGAGGATAGCCATCTTGGCCTCGGTGAGCCTTCGTGCGATGCCGTCCGAGCGCGGCCCTCCGCCTGTGAAGCAACTGTAAATGTTCGTCGCCGGCCTCCCAGAGTCGCTGCCAGCAGGCGTTGCATTTTCTCCTTGTTCAGTCAAACTATGTGGCTGATTTGAAACCGCGAGCGCAGATTCTCGAGCCCCTGCGGCCGCATCTTTTCTTATCACCCTGGGTCGACTGCGAGTATTTGAATAGTATCGGCCACCGCGGCTTCACCTCCCTGCCTATGAAGTGCGGCGGTATACCCCGGAATTTCGCGGCCCCGTTGCCGCTGGCCAGCACGAGGTGCCGCATTGGCGACGTATTGATTAGGACTTTCGATCTAATAATTTAAAGACAAAAGCAGGTATCAGGCCGAGAATGATACCTGCCAGGGCACGACGATTTGGATGCATTCTCATCGATGCGCCGAAATAGCTGAGGGAGCGCCGGCGTTGAACAAGGCGAAGGCTGTCAAAGCCACTCGTTGCGCACGTCTCGGCAAGCCGCTGCCGAAGTTCCGGCCAAATGCTCGCCACGCGAGCGTCGGCCAGAAGTCGGCGCCAGATGAACTCCCCATACTCCAACGCGTACAATCTTCTCTCTGGCTCGCGAAAAGATGCGCTCTGACTACCCTCGTGGACGCGGTAGAAAGTTAGCCGGGCAGGGTTGTAATAGATCGGGCCGCCGTCGCGAACGCCCAGGTAGGTCATCCAAAAATCGTATCCCGAGGCGGCTTCGTCAGGGAAATCGTCTAAGTCCATGACCTCGGAGCGGAACACGGCAAACATGCCGGGCACTGCTTTGTCGATCAAGGCAACGCGAATGCAATCCGGAACAATCCCCTCTTTCAGCTTGCTTCGACCCCAATTCTCCGAATTGCAGTCGCTTTCGTCAGAAAGGATGCCCCCCTTGGAATCGACAATGTAGTGGTCAGAGAATGCCAACGACAGCTTGGGATTCGCCTCAAGAATCGAGACCATCGCTCCCAGGTAAACAGGCGCGTAGAAATCGTCATCGTTCAGCGTTGAGAAATACTTCCCTCTGCATTTCCGATATCCGGCGCGCAGATTGATCGCCGTTCCGAGAGGGGGCCGGTTACGGGTGTATTGAATACGCGCGTCCTCGATCTTGCGCACGACTTCTTCACAGCCGTCCCCCGAGCTGTCGTCCTGCACGATGATCTCGATGTCTTGAAGCGTTTGATTCACCACCGAGTCAAGAGCAGTTTGGAGCATCTCGGGCCTATCGCAGGCCGACACCACAACGGATACGACAGGCTCTCGCAAGCTCACCTCCAACGCTTCCATATGTAACCGCGGCCGGCACGGGCCAGCTCGTAATGGGGCAAAGCAGTTCAGACAACGGTGTTGAGTGCCCGGTAGAGCGCCGGCTATCCGGCTCCATACGAAAGCACTATCTCCGCGGCTCGACCCTTTTCAAACCGCTATGAGCGGGCGCCGGCCATCGTCTCGATTGAACAAGGCGGTTCTTGTGAAATCTCGGGCGTCTCCTGTACTCAGCCAAAAAATGAGCAGCTCTTGACTCGCTGGTTTACTGGCGCTCCGGTAGCCGGATGAGTGAGCGTTCCCCTGTTCTTCCGAATGGTGGGCATTCCAGAGCCCTCCTTCCCACAAAGTACATCCTCACCCGGCGGTCACTGTGCATCCCGAAGCTCGGCAGGCGGAAAACATGTTCTGGCAAATTAGTCTAAGTCAGTATTCGTATTGGTGAAACGCGATAGTGTACGAGTCGTTCCATCCTCTGCCTTCAGCGTCGAGGCGCAGGGTGCGGATTTTTTCGTCGTCGCGCAGGGGCTCCGATGGGTTGAAAAGTCGCGCGAAGTCTTCGTTGCTGGTGACCAAAGGCGAAAGGAAGAACCCCGTCTTCATCATGCCTGCAATCACGCGATAGGAAGCCGTATGGCCATCGCCGCTCGTGACTGTCAATCTAAGGAGGGGAAGCTTGTCAAGAGCTCCCAGAAACCGGCCAAAGGCGCCGGGATTCAGATTGATTTGCACAAAGATGGGACCATTCGCTGCCTGCATTGTCACGTCCTGGCCGAGTCGCGCTGATGTCGTTCCCAGTAGCGTGAAGTGGCTTTCCTCCCGCAAAGGCCCGGGGTTGCGTGCCAGGAGAACCCAGTCGTTGGTGACTTCGGCGACTCGGTAATTGTCCAACATTGCAGGCCAACTCAGGCCATCGTCCAGTGTGGGCAGACGATCGTCGATCGTTTCTAGACGAAAGACGATGTTGCCTGGGGCCCCGGAGCCGCGCAAATGCTGCTCGTTGCACCGTATCAACCTCGGGGTGTAGGCTGAATAGCTCTGCATGACTGGTCGAGGGTCCCAGGCATAGCCACGAGACAGTAAAGCGGACTGTTCGTAGGAGTAAACGTCGACGCTACCCGGCAGTACGAAGTTCAACCGTGAGGAGGCATTGATTTCGCGTCGTGCGTCGTCGAACCGGTCGCGCCACGGCTTGAGACTGTAGGTCCAAGGATGAAGGGCACCGACATGAGGTTCGGTTACGAAAGCCACCTTCACCAGTCCGGTGTAGCCCAGATCGGAGCGCAGACGCGCAAAGAGTGCCCTCCCTTTCAGTTCTTTATAGACTTTCGGCACCTTGCCGTTTACGCGAAAGGCGTCTACGAAGTAGTTGTGCCAAAAGAACCCAAACGGCAAGATGGCCACAACAAAAGCACTGAGACAAAGAAAGGAATTGAAGCGCTTTTGCCGCGGCGTTTCCAGCAGCGTGAGCCACAGGGCTGACAGGGCCAATGCGCCCAGCGCGTGTGAAACATGGAGATCGTCCTGGCGAGCGAACCCAGCTTTGAAATCGATGAACAAATAGAAGGCGTAGGCCAGCAGGAGAAGAGTTTTCCGCTGCGGATCGAATTGACGAGCGAGGACGATTGCCGCCAGAATCGCCAATGCGCCGATTAAGAACAGCAGCACTTCCCAACTCGGTCCAGGCACCGACATGGCATCGCTGTAGCCGGAGATGATGGGCACAAGCTCAGAGAAGTAACTCGGCAGATCGGCGATTCTTTGGCCGGCGGCGAACCAAAACAACATCATCGCTGCAAGCGGGGCCAGGAAGCAGATCAAGGCCGCCATCCACTGCCGACGCAAGGTGAGAAGAAAGAAGCAGGGGACGTAGAGGCACAACTCCATAGGCGCCAAGGAGCCTTTGATCAGCGGCAGCATGCCCGAGCAGGCAAACAACAGCGCAAGCAATAGGAGGGTCACTCGTTTGCCTGCCCCATCCATTTCTTCGTCCTGCAGACGGAAAACCAGCACTACTTGCAGGAGCAAAAAGGAAAAGAGGAACGCATCAGGGGTGATCAGTGAAGCAATCAGCAGGGCCGCGAGGATGAGCGGCCACGGCCAATGTGCGCGGCGCACAAGCAAAACGAAGGAGCAAGTGTAGCAAAGGTCGAGCAACAGGGAGCCGGCAACCATAATCCCCGTGGTCGCCGGATCATAGGCATGCGTGTAAACAGAACCGTACGGTCCAACGGTGAAGACGATATCACGGCCGAACTCCATTCTCTTGGCCACGGCGTGATTGATGGAGTAAACCCACGATCCATCCAGATTGGAGTAAGGCATGACCGGACTGAGAAAAAGGCCAAATGGATTGAAGAACAAGACAGCGAGAGCGCACCACGCGGCGACGCGAAGAGAGGCGGCAAGCCGCAATTTTCTGTTGAAGCCTTTCACCATCGATGGCTCTCTCCCGATCGACTCCAGTTGTCTGTCAGCTACTCCCTAAAGATGGTGCGTCCAGAGCGGACCGAGAACGGGCGGGCCGCAACACGAGTACGGTTTCCTAGCCATATCAGGCCGCAAAGGGCAGTAGCGCAGCCAGCCTGAGCCTACGTCGCCAACTTTGACCTGCCGGCTCCTGATGCAGCGACACGTTTTCGTCCATCACGCGTGAGGTTCGAAAGCGCGAGCGGACACTTTCGAATCCTCTTTGCCGAATGCGCTCACGGTACTGCGCGTCGGCGGGCCAGCGAAGTTCCTCTGCCATGCCCGGTGGGAAATCCCGTTGCGCCCAAATCTTCTCTCAATGTCGAAATAACAATCGACCCCATGCGGCAGACTGTTACGATAGATTCGGCATCCCCGATCCGCTCCATGGCCTGCTCGACCACTCTGAAGATTGCGTTCGTTTGGATGATGATTTCCTTTTTCACAGCACATATCCCGTATCGCGAGAAAAATACTTCGCATCCGGCTCAACCGGCTTGATGGGTTTCGCCGGATTTCCCGCATAGACAAAGCCCGGAGTTTCCAGGCGTGAGGCGAGCAAAGAATGGGCGCCGAGCACAGAGCAATCGGGAAGCGCGCTTCCGCCCAGCAGCACGCAGCCCGTCCCGACAAAGCAATGATGCCCGATGTGCACCGGCTTCGAGCGCTGGCGCGATTCCTTCAGATCGATGCTGTGGGTGAGTATCTGCGAGCGAAACCCCGCAAAGGTGCTGAATGCCCCTATGGTGACCTCGTCGGTGCAATCGATGATATGGCGGTTGGTGATCGCGGCGTGCCGCTCCACAATCAGTTGCGGCTTGCGTCCGGGATCCAGTTCGAAGTGGCGGCTCCTGGTTCCCAGGGGAAACGCGGTAATCCAATTGAACGGCCCGATAAACCCGTACTCTTCGAGCCGGAGCAGCTCCAGCCCTTTGCAGACCGTGAACGGGCCAATATAAGAGCCGGGGCCCATCTCCAGGCGCGCCGACAGCACCAGCGCGAGCCGGGAAATATGAGCGGTCTTGTGAATCGCGAACCCGCACATGGCCTGCAATGCCAGGCGTCTCAGCCGCCAGGGCAGCGGAGCTGCGCAGACAAATGCCAGCATCGCTAGCTTTGACATGCAAGCTCCCGATAGAGCGAGACGTATTCGTTCATCATGCGCGAGGTTTGAAACCGCGACCGCACATTCTCGAATCCGCTCTGCCGCATCCGCTCCCGGTATTGCCGGTCGCCGGCGAGTCTCCGAATCTCCTCCGCCATGTCTGCTTCGTCTTCGACTGGCCTGAGCGCTGCCGTTTGGCCCAGCACTTCGGCGAGCGGAGCAATGTTGCTTCCCACCACGGGGCATCCACATGCCTGGGCTTCGATCGGCGGCCACCCGAATCCCTCATAGCGCGACGGAAACAGCAGCGCAACGGCGCGGTTATAGAGCGCCTCGATGATTTCCACATCCGGCTTAATTACCTGAACCACTCGATTGTAAACATCCAGCTCCTTCGCCAGCTGGACCAAGCCCTGGTGCAGCGCCTTCCCCGCGAAGACCAATTGAAGGTTTGTCCTTTCAGCAGCCTTCGCGAAAATCCTGAGCACACCTTCGCGATTCTTGCGCGCTTGACTGGAACCAACGTGAAGAACAAAAGGTCCCTTGATTGCAGGCAAACCGGTCAGCCGCCGGTCAACTTCAGAGGAATCGAGCAGCCGGAAGGGATAGTTCAACCCGTTCAGAACCACGCAGAGATTCCCCGCCCCATTCAGAATTCGCTGTGCGTCGTTCAAAGTGAATTGCGATACGCATGCGACCCGGGTGGCCTGCCGCAGCCCACGCCGTATCCAGAGCTGCAACAATTTTCCGAAAAACGATGCCGGACAGTCCGGCACTTCGCCCAGCGCGCCGCGAACAGCAAGCAAGTCGTGACAAGTAACGATGGTGGGCTTATCCTTCACCGCAAATGCGTACATGGCGCTGCCGTGATCGCACAGATGCACCACATCCGCTTTGTTCGCCGCGGTCCGCAACTTCCGCGGGAAAATCACGAAACGGTCAATATAACCCAGCCATTTGCCTAACCCGTCCGCCGATGGTTTCATTCGCCCCATCACCGGTTCCGGAGAAATCAATTCGACGTCGATTCCGCGTTGCAGAAGTTCGCGAAACAACGCGCCTGCCCACACCTTCATGCTTGTCGATCCGTCAAACTCATAGTTCCCTACTAAAAGGACCTTCATCGGGCTCTCAACGCGCACTCTTTCCTCTCTTTCAAGAGACCCGTCCCTGGCTGCAACTCTGCGCAGGACTCGGCGCGCTCCAACCGGCCTCACCCGTGCTTCTGCGCCTGTTCCGCCTGCAGCGAGATCTTCCAATCTGCCGCAGCGGGCGCGTCCCCTGCTCGTCGCGGGGCGGCAGGTGTGGTTTATGCGACCGGTTCGTATGCGCTACCATCGTTGTTATGCGGCCTACCGTTATCCTCTTGTCCTTCAACTCCGAGGATACCCTCGGTGCCACACTCACAAGCGCCCGCCGGCTAACCGACGAAATCTTTGTGGTGGACTCCTATAGTAACGACGGAACCGTGGACCTGGCGCGCTCTCTTGGAGCTACGGTTGTCCAGCACTCTTTTGAACATTACGGGGCCCAGCGCAATTGGGCGATCGACAACTTACCCATCTCCCGGCCATGGGAGTTACACCTGGACGCCGACGAGTGGATGGACGACCAACTCGTGGCGGCGATCCAGGCCCTGCCCGATGAGCCCGAACACGCCGGCTACTTTCTACCCCGCTATCTGCGCTTTCTGGGCCGGGTGTTGCGCCACGGAGGCATGAGCCCAACCTGGCACCTGCGTCTGTTCCGCGCCGGCGTGGGCCGCTGCGAGAACCGCAAATACGACCAGCACTTCCTGCTCATGCATGGGACCAGCGGCAAGTTGCCGGCGGCAATCGTGGACGACATCCGCATGCCGCTGACTGAGTGGACTGCGCGGCACAACCGCTGGGCCGATAGCGAAGTGGCCGAACTGGAGAATAAAGAGAGCTCGGGACGGATCGAGCCGGATGCTCGCGGCAACCCCGCTCAGCGAAAACGCTTCTTCCGCCAAAAGTACTATCAAATGCCGCTCTTCATCCGGTCTCTTGCGTTGTTTCTCTATCGCTACTTCTTCCGCCTTGGCTTCCTCGACGGAACCGAGGGACTCATTTTTTGGGTGCTGCAAAGCTTCTGGTTCCGCTTTCTTGTCGACGCCAAGATCTGGGAGAAGCGCCACGCCGCGAGCCTGGCCGAAAAGGCCCTGGCTAAGCCGAACCTGTGAACAAGGAGTGACGGCGCGCCTGCGCAGAAAACCGCGCCCCGAATCGAACTGACCCAGCGTCTTAATCCGTGACCCGGGAGCGGGGCGCACTGCGGTTCATTGCAGCGTGTCGTTGAGTCCGGTTTGTGCTCCCAGGCCAGGTTCGCCCGACCAAGGATTGGCCAGCGGATTCAACTCCGGTGCGCTCGGCGTCAATCCTCCCAAACCGGAAATTGTTCCCGTCTCTTTGCTGGCCGCGGCGGGTCCTCGCGAGCCGAACGCAGCCGTTCGTGCTGGTGGGAATCTGAAAGCTCCGGCTCGTCCGCCCTTCGCTATACCAACTCGCCCGCCCTCTGCCATACCAAAGTGCGGACGGTTTGAGGAACGGGGACCCATGGAAGCACGCGAAATTTGCGCCTTGCTCTTCGCGGCGCCGCTCAAGCCAACCGTCGGGGCCGGACGAACCCCCGCAGGCGTTGGCGTCAGAAAAGACGGAAGCGCTCTGGCCGCGATACCCTTCGCGACAATTCTTCTGTTAGCGGCAGCGGGGATCGTCAAACCGTGGCTCCAAACTCCACCCGGTTGAACCGTCGATCCGAAGCTTGTCTTCCCCGCACCCCAACTTGGTCCGAAGCTCGCCTTCCCTCCACCCCAGCCCGTGTTTTCGCCGGACCCACTAGCCTGCGAAGTTGCCGCCGAGCTCGCCGCTGTCCCGCCCCCCCAGGTGCTTGCGCCGCCGCGCGCCGGCCCCCACACCTCCTGTGCCCGCGCGACCTTCAGGCTCAGTAAGCCGGCCACTGCAAGCAAGGCAACGGGGCAGATGCTCCTCAATCTCGCGCTGCTCATTGGCTCACCCCTTCCTTCATCATAGAGCTGATCGGCGATCCTGCAACTGCCATCAGGTTTCGTTCCAGATGTCCCAATACGCGGAGTGAGGACCATCGCCGGCTTGCATACACACGCGCGTTCTCACTCAGCTTGCGCGGATCCCCCATTCTTAACTCCCGGATTGCCGCCAGCAGGGCCTCGGGATTCTCGGCCTCGACAACCCTGCCGGCTCCCGATTCCTGTGTGATGCGCGCAACTTCGCTGCCGGGATTCACCGAAGCAACGATTGGACGCCCGGCTGCCAAGTAGGTCACAATCTTCGACGGAAACGCGATTTCCGACACCGCCTTTTGCTGCGTCACGAGGCACACGCCGCTTGCCTCCAGCAATCCGCGATAGTCGGCTTCGTCGAGCAGCGGCAGAAACCGCACGTTCTGTAAATCCATTTGCGCGGCCCGGCGTTGGACCCTTTCACAATCGGCGCCGTCGCCCACCAGCAGAAACCGTATCGAATCGTCGCCGCAATTCAGCCTCGCCGCATCCAGAATCACATCCAGTCCTTGCTTCACTCCCATATTGCCGCTGTGCGTTACCAGGAACTTCTCCCCCAGGTCGTAGCGGCGCCGGAATGCGCTTCCCTCCTCCGGCAACAGATCCATTAGCGAGTCGTCCATGCGCGGTTCGAGCAGTTTGACTCTTTCTTCCGCTATGCCTTTGTCGACGATTTTCTTCCTCATGCCGGGCGTGAGTGTGGTCACCAGCCGGGCATGGCGGTACGCTGCCTTCTCCAGCTTATAGAGGAGTTTCACCGCCCACGCGGGAAGCATGCCCAGTTCCGAGGCCGAATCGGGTTGCAGATCCTCTACATCGAAAACAAACGGTATGCGCCACAGGCGGCTCAGCAGAATGGCGGTTACCGCCAGGCCCAGCGGTGGAGAAACCACCAGGAGTACATCGGGCCGCTTCCGTGTCATCGCCCGAACTGACGAGGAGAGGATGAAACTCCCTTCATGAAGAATCCGCTTCCATGAAGTCACAGGGCTGGGAACGTAGAGATAGCTGCGGACGATCCTTACTCCGTTGCGCTCCTCGGTCAGCGCCATCTTGCCGGCGTACTCCTTGGGAATCCTCCATTCCGGGTAGTACGGAAAAGCTGTGCACACCTCCACATCGTGCCCGGCGCTGGCCAGATACTCCGCGCGATAGGTCGTGAAGGCGCCGATCCCGGTGACTTCCGGCCAGTAATTAATGCCCAGAATGAGGATCTTCATATCTCAACACCGACAGTATGCTCAGCGGCGCGACGCCGCGAGCAAAATGCGGCTTCGGCGGAGGATCGCCACATCAGAACCCGGGGCGGAAGCACCCCCCAGCCGCCGAAGGGCAGGCCGGCTCCCGATTTGCCCGAATGTTCGATCCGATTCACCATGCGTGAATCATTTGCACTCGAAGGGCCCCCGCTGAAGGAGAAAAAAGAAACCCCTTGCCGGCAACACGGTAGCCAAGCAACGTAAGCAGCGCATGCATGGCGGCATAATCTCCGTCATTGTGATACGTCGTGATCGCCAGCTTGGGGTGGAGTTTACGCAAAAATCCCTTTCCTCCGCTGAAGATCGCGGGCTCCGCTCCCTCCGCGTCGCACTTAATGAATGTGGGCTTTTGTTCGAGCGACTCGGCCAAATCGTCGAGCGTCCTGACCGATAACTCATACGCTCCCGCTGCCGGCTCCGCCACAACACGGCTTGCCCCGGGGTTTGCGCCGTTCTCGAGAAAATATGCACGTCCAGGCTCGCCGCCTAGTAAGCAGTTCAGAACCTCCGGGCACCGCTCGCCGCGAGCCCGAAAGAGTGCCGGAATGAGCGTGCACATAGTTCGCGAGGGCTCAACGGCAATAACGCGCCTGCACTGTGCCGTTACCAACGCCGAAAACGCGCCCTCGCACGCGCCAATGTCCAACACAATATCGCTCTCGTCGATCTTCGTATGCCCCCAAACGTAGTGATGTGGGTGCTCAGGCGTCAGAATCTCAGAGAGCACTCGCAAGATTCCGGCACGTGGGGCGTCCTTCGGCCAAAGGAAGATCTGATCCTTGACCTCGATCTGCAAGAAGCCCTCAAAATCCCCGAAGCGGAGAGGCGTCGAAGCCAAGAACTTGCGATCCAGCCGATTGCCCGTGCGGAAAAGCCAGAACTTCGGCACCTCCCTTTCAGGCCCCGTGCAGCGCAACAATTGGACTACTGAGCGAGCTTTTCTTCTTACATCCTTTATAGGCCGCAAGGAGGTTTCCTGTATCCAGATAATTTCAAGCTCTTTACGTCTTTCTCAAAAAAGCGCCGCGCAGCAACGTATGGCGCGCGTGCCTGCCGCTTTGGCCTAAACACCGCTCCCGGCAAGCCGTGAAGTGCGACCCAGACGCATCGCCTGCTTGGTACCTCCG
This sequence comes from uncultured Acidobacteriaceae bacterium, assembly GCA_963844905.1. Classification (GTDB taxonomy): domain Bacteria; phylum Acidobacteriota; class Terriglobia; order Terriglobales; family Acidobacteriaceae; genus Telmatobacter. The sequence goes on from CAWJQD010000001.1 coordinate 511,928, forward strand.
GAACCGGTCAATTCGCTGATTGCAGCCAGGGGAAAGACCAAACCTACGCCGCAATCGCGGCATTTGACCACCCTGCTGCCGTCATTCGGGCAAGTGGCAAAGGCGGCTGAGGCTAATCTGTCCACCTTCGCGGACGGTGGCTGGCTCCTACCAGGCGCCGGCGGGGGGGCAGGATGGGCGCCGGCCCAACAACCATGCCGGCTTTCTTGGTTGCTGCCAGGCAAAAGGCCAGCCCGATAACCATAAACCCTTGATCCGTTGGTTGTTCCAAAATGCCGAGAGCGACCCCGCTGAACATGAGCGGAGCAAACAGCAAAGCCAGCGGCTCCCCATCGCGTGCTCGCGAAAGCGCCCAGCCTAAGATCGTAAGCGCCAGGCCAAAGCGAAACAACGTGAAGGCAAGACCCGGGAAAGGGCCTAATTCAACTATTGTGCGGTCAATCTCTCCCTCACCGGCCAGGAACGTCGTCTTGCCCAGCAACAGCTTCGTAACCGCCGCGGCGCCGCGCCCCATTCCCAAGCCGATCGGGTTGCTCGAAAAATCGGTCTCCTCGATTCTTGTCCAGAGTGGACCGACGGTACGGCCGATGATCGATCCGCTAAAACTGCCCCCTCCTTCTACCCGGTTTCCGGTTCGAACGCGCTCATTAAGATTTTTACTCGACTGGGAGAAAATTGGCAGGAACGAGACCAGGAAGAATACCGCCGCGAGTGGGATAATGATCTTGATCATCTTGAAGAACTGGGATACTCCCAACGCCGCGGCAATTCCCGCGCAGGCAACGACGGCCCCCACTTCGGCCAGGAAGGTGCGGGACCCGACAATCGGGACCGAAAGAACCAGCGAGCCTGCCACTGCCCATAAGAGCCATTTCTTGGCAAGCTTTTCGCGCACAAGACCGTAGAGAACAAACACTGCCGCCAAAGGGCCGAAAAGAGCTGGGCCGATATCGAAGCTGAATGTCCCCGAAGCTCTGACGCCAGCACCCACATAGCCAATTTGCGCGCCTCCGCGATATGCGCCCACGTTCAGAAGCGAGCTGCTCGGTGCAAGGTATTGGGCAACACACAGGGCCGCTTCGGGTAACCAAAGCCACAGCGTGCACACGCCAAACTTGCGCAAATCCTCCGCGTCGAGGTTTTCTCCCATGATGAAAGCGACAGGAAAGGGGAGCAGATCGGAACGCAATCCGTAAAGCGCCGCAACCCAAGGATTACCGCCTACAAGTACCTGCATCAAGCACAGGCCGAGCAGGCCGACCGCTAGAATTCCGGTAATCACTGTCCATCTTTCCGGCCATTTATTCGTGCGATACGCCTCAAAAATGATGAGCATCCCCACCGGATCACGAATCACCAACAGTGGCGCGGAATACTGTGGAAGAATCCATTTGCGCAGCGCGCCTTCGAAAATCAGCAGCAGAAAATATATCCAGAACAGCTTCTTCAGCAAAGTCAGGCCGCTGTAGTAGCTCTTTGCGCTTTGCCCCCATCCTAGCGCCATAATGCAACCCTCACGGTCTCCGCCAGGTTGGCGCGATAACTCTCCCACGACTTCTCTGCCGCGGTTGCCTGAGCGTTGCGCGACATCGCAGCCAGCAGTTCCCGGTCGCGGTGGAGAGTATGCAGCCGATCAGCGATCGCGTCCGATCGGCAAATTGGCACCACGAAACCCTCACATCCGTCCCGCACAAACTCGATCGTTCCCGTGTTGGGGGTCACAATCACCGGCAGTCCGCACGCCAGCGCCTCCAGCACAACTAACGCACATCCCTCGGTGAGCGACGGGAGCACCAGGACATCCGCTTCCTGCATCAGTTCCAGGACGCTGGAATGCGGCAAGCCCTCGAACCGGCGCCAGCGGCTGCAGGCCTCATCTACTCGCGAATTCGGCCTGAAGCGAGCTCCGACAAGAGTGAGCTCGACCTGAGGCCCGAGCAGATCGACGGCATCCAGCAAGTAACTGATCCCCTTGTGCTGTGCCAATAAGCCGACAAACAGCACCTTCAAAGGCCGGCCCGGATTGGGCGAAACTCGCTTCCGCCGCTGTACGGCCGGGGCGCCGTACTGAACCACGCGGATCCTTTCATCCGGCACGGCGCCGGCCAAAGTGCGCCTCACGTGTCCGCTCGGCACTATCACATAGTCTGCCAAAGCAAGCTCTTCGTCCTTCCATTGCAAATGCCTGCTGGTGTCTGTGAGATTGGGAAGAAGCCCGGCAAACTGGGGATTGCGCTCGGCTTCTTCCGAAAGCAGCCTGCGCGCCCAATACCAATAGCTGCTTGGCTGTTCGTACACCGTGGCAATACCCAGCCGCCTGGCCGCACGAAAGGTTTGCAGTGCGCCTCCCTCATAGGCGTAAACGGCATCGAGCTGCGCTGCCCTGACACGCTGCGCCACCTTTCCGTCGAAATGCCGGTACACGCCAATGAAGGAGAAGGGCTGTTCCCCGGAACAGAGAAAGCCCTTCAGAAAAGAACTGCGGGCGCTCAAGCGTACGATCTCTCTCGAGGGAACGCACTTCACGCACTCCCTTGGCGCCTCGGGAAAGGCGCGCTTTGCCAACTGGCCGCGCAGCCCGGAAGGCAGCATCCGGTCCCAACTCGAGTCCGGGCTCCAGGCTATAGTGGTCCAGAATTCCGCCAGCATCTCGTGCTCGGCAAAGCTTCGCAGGGCGTTGCGGACATTCTGGTTCCCGGTAGGATGAGACAAGAGAACCCTCAGGTTCTTGTTCGTCTGCTTACCGGGACTGGCGAGACTCGTTGCCACGGCGCTCACGGCTGTTCTTGCGATACACCCTTCTTTGCTGTCGTAACAGGGCGTTCCGCTGCCGATTCTTCACCGCGCCCAAGCTTCCTCATCTTGCGGAGCAGACTCTTCACGCTGTCCTTCAATCTTATCTTCGTCCTTCGTATCGATCTTGCCAGCGGATTGAACCCGGCCTGGGCAAGGAAAATCGCCAAAGATAGCGAAACAGAATCTCCCAGCTCACGCAGCCGCGCTTTGTAGACCTCTCGCTCCGCCTCGCTGAACAACGGCGAATCCAGCCCATCCGCATATCCCACAGCCCTGCCGCGCATGTTCTTTCTCAGCGTCCTCGTGCTCCATCCCCGCTTTATGTACTCCGGCTCAAGCGTTCCCTTATACACTTTCGTGACGCATTCAACCTCGGGTATGATTCGTTTGGATCGCACTACGCCGCCATTGTCCCACACGCGGTAGTTCGCTAACGGAGTGGTGGCATACACATTGCCCCAACCCAGTATTGCCATCCTCACCGATAGATCCCAATCCTCGGCCGCTTTCCAGGAAGCATTCGCATGGTAGTAATTCGCCTGCTTCAACGCAGCAGCGCGAAAGAGAATGCAATTCGCCGCCACCCGGTACCCCTTAGCATTTTTTCGCAGCGACTGTGCCGGAGTTTCGTAAACCGCCGTCCGGTGCAGCCTCCGGACTCTGGTTCGTGCGCCATGACGATCGATTTCATAGACATCACTATGCGCGAATCCCGCTTGAGGATACCTGCTCATAAGGTCGGCAAGCGTGGCGACAAATGTCGGCTCCAGCTTGTCATCTGAGTCAATGCGCGCGATCAACTCCGTTGCCGGCTGAGCCAGCGCCCAGCTCAGATTCTCTGCAATCCCGAGGTTGGCCGGTTGCCGGTAATAGCGGACCGTCGGATAACGTTCGCATATCTCCTCCATCACCTCTTGCGTCCCGTCCGTGCTCGCGTCGTCGGAGACCCAAATCTCCTGTACCGGGTAAGTTTGCGAAAGAACGGACTCAATGCACTCCGTAAGATGCTGGGCCTGATTGAAAGTTCCAATGCAGACCGCGACCGTAGGCGCGGCGTTCCCCTCGGAAGGATCGGCATTTCCGCCTTCTCTCTTTTGCATCAAAAGAACACTCCTGGAATCGGCCCTACCTATTCAGGTTCGCGATCTTCGTCACGCTTAAGCTGGATTGTTCTTGCAGGTTCTCCACGTCATCCAGGCAGCCCTGACTCCGCGAGCCGAAGCAGCCGTCCTTTGCCAGGCGCTGCGGACGTTCTGGTTCCCGGTAGGATGAGAGATCAGGACCGCGGGCATTTTGATTGTTCTGCCTTTGGAATCGGGCATCGTTTCTAATCGAATCTCCGCAGACGAATCCTTGCTGCTCGCACAGGATGTCGCGAGTATCAATCAAATCGTTCGCTGCTCGCGTTCCTGCTGCGCCGCGAACTGATTAAGCCAGCGCGCATAGGCCGCCGCATGGACATGAATTCGATGTTCTGAGTACCATTCCCAAGCCGCTCTGGAGCAATGATCCAGTCCGCATACCCGTGCCGCGCTCGCTGTCTTCGGGCTAAGAAGGTGCACGCCGTCCTTCAACCCGTCCACCTCGCCGGCAAATGGCGTTGCAATCACAGGAACAGCGCCCTGCGCGCAATAGGCGGCGAAAGTCGATGATTTTGCCAAATACATTGCGGCGTAGGGAAGAAAGCCGTATGTAGCTAGCGAAAGTTCGCGAGCAAGCTCCGATACGCCCTGTGCCCCTTTGCGCCTCACAGGAATACCGTTCACTTGAGAGGGGGTGTCGGATTCCGCGCCAATGTCCAGGATCTCTTTGATGCCAAGCAGACTCGACATGTCGCCCAGCGCAGCCAGATCTGTGTAAGCCCGTCTCCGCGATTCTGGAAGGCCAAAGACCGCGATCACCGGTTGCCTTTGTGCCACGGGAATCGGCGATTGAATTTCCCCGGCAGTCGAAAACACCGGCAAAAGCTGAATGGAAACGGCCGATTGCCTCGTTGTTTCGCGTTCCAGCCAGTTTGCGTGATAGCTGGTATTGGTCACTACCAGATTGCAAAGCTCCGCAATTCTGCGAACCGCTTTTTGTTGCCTGCGTGTGTACCAAAACGCCGACTTCCACGGCATTCCCGTCGCGAACAGTTCATGAAAATAGGCGCCGATTGAAAATCGTCCATCGGCCTGGACCCTGGCCAGCGCCTCGGCAAGAAGCGTTGGCGCGCCGTCAACCGAATAACCGTATCCGCTGACGTGAATTAGGAGCGCAGCCGGCTGGTTTCCGCTGTGCGCAAGACAGGATTCAAGCAATTGAGCCGGCGCGCAATGAATGATCGGATAAGCCAAGGTGCATCTCTCATGCGAATTCAATACGACGAAGGCGGTGTCAATTGCGCATGCCTTTTCCAGCTCCTCGGCGAGCAGCACTGCGTGATCGCTGACGCCACATCGCGTCGGCTTGAGCTGCGGGAGGACTTGAATCAGTAATGGATTTTTGTGAAGCATTTTCTTGGTGGCCGTCTGTCGGAATCCAATTCCTATCTCAATCCGCAGTTAGCGTAAGGGGAGGAGGCTCGCGGCGTGAACATCGCGCTGGGAAGAAACACTTGCCAATCTCAGAGAAGGATCATAGATTTCCGCTCTTTATCAAGAGCCGCTGAACATTTTGCGCGTTTTCAACCTTAAGCTCGATTTAAGAGATGATTGTTGGCACGGTGCCGACTCGTTCTACATTCTCAATCACATTAAGTGCCGATTCATGTAACTGGAAAGTAAGGACTGGCGCGGCTATCACTTGCGTCCAACCAGATAGATATCCGCGCAAAGCGAGGGGCGCAGGGAAAGAATGCGATCAAACGCAGGCAGCAGCCGCCGTATTATTGGGCGATCGTAGCCAAGCCAGTTACGGCCCAAAATCCTGACCTTCTGCAGGCCGAGATCCACCCCGATCGCGCGCAGATCGTCCACATCCGGCTCACGCACGTGGCCGCGAAAAACCTCTTGGTCGTACCAGAACGAGAATTGGCTCCATTTACCGATTCCGAATGGCACAGTGATCCGTTTGCGCAGATTCACGCAGTTGGGGACCCCCACAATGAACCACCCGCCCTGCCGAAGGCTGGCAATTAATCCATGAAACAGCTTCTTGGGCGAGTGGTGCCAGTGCTCCATGCTATCGAAGCTCGTGATCGCATCGAAGTGATTCTCAGGCAGCGAAAGCCCCCCGATCACGTCGCATGATTGGACGGTCACTCCTAGTTCGCGATGCAGTGCAAGCGCATTCACTCCCGCAAAAGAGAAATTCACTTGGTCGCGAAAATCGTCGGCCAACGTAACCTTCATTCCCAGCGCCGCGCATCCGCTTGAAAAAAGCCCCACGCCGCCCCCAATATCGGCGATCACAGGATTCTCTTTTTGCACCAGCTTGCGAATCAGCGAAATGTGAAAGGCAATGCGTTCAACGTCTTTGAGCTGCCTCTGGACCAATTCGGGCGGGTACCGCAAGGCGAGCTCCCGAAGCTTGCGCTTGAGCTCGCCGGTTGTGCTAGCGACTGCAGCAGAGGCCATGCAAGTCCACCCCGTTGTTGGCGAGGAAATTACTGAAGCCCGGACCCTTCCCGGCGCCCCATCGTAAACCGCGATCTCTGCCTTGACTTCCCGAATGGTTGATCCTACTCCCAACCACCTTCTCTGACGCAACGTGTTTTTGAAGCTTTTCATGCCGAGCGCCGCCTGGGGCCCACGGGTGGCCATTCCCGCCAGTTGCCCGACAAACGAAGGCCCGGAACCAGATCTTTCTCTGCGACTTCTCAAACACTTCGCAGCCTCTATTTTCCCTCTTTACCAAATGTTTGTTTGCCATATTAAGAGCCGCTGAACGTTCCACGCACCTTCAATCCGCTGTAACCGTTCAGGCAGGAGACTGCCAAGCGGCAGCACAGGTGCTGAGTGGATTGAACCGAACGGCTTTCCTTGCGGCTGATTTCCCGTAGGCTTACGGCTGGTATGCGACCTTGTAGATCGCGATGCTCGTGCCAATGCCAAGCGCGGAAGTGATGGCCTGTTCAGTCACAAGCTTGGCCGTGCTCGTGGGTACGAACAGAACATCTCCATCCTTCATGGCCACGTCCGGCGCTTGACCCTTGTAGATCAAATTCACGGGAATCGTAATCGCTTCTTTCCTGCCGTCTTCCAGGGACCGTACCAGTTGCACGCGTTTCAATGCAGCGGCGTGTGAGCTGCCGCCGGCAAGCGCCATCGCCTCCTCTACAGTCAGCGTGTTGCGCCCATCCAGCACGTAGCCTCCGGCGCGATTGACACCGCCCATCACATACACAATCCCAGCCCTGGGGACCATGATCGAATCGCCTGGAAAAATCTGCACATCCGGGATCACCGGCTTGAGAGCTTCCGGATTGTAATCGACCGTGACCGGATTCCCGGGATCGTTCCGGTGAGTAATGACTACCTTCGAGGAGGCAGCCACTGTTACGCCGCCGGCAGCGGCAACCACGTCATTAAGCATGCGAACGCCCAGGGCGGGATACACTCCGGGGTTCTTCACCTCCCCGTTCACCGTAATCCCCTGCGTCGCATACTCGACGATGAAAACCGTGGCGTGAGACTCGGCGGGCTGCAGGATCTGCGCCTCCACAAATCGCTTCTCGATCAGCGCCGCCGCCTCTTCGGCGGTCGCCCCTTCCACATGCACGCGCCCAATTAGAGGAACAGTAATATCGCCCTTCTCATCGACCCGAAAGTTGCCTGACAGGTCCGGATTCTCGAACATGGTTACTTGAATCAGATCTCCGGAGTTGATCTTCAGGGGCGGCGCGGAAGCTGGCGTCGGACCGCCCGATTGCTGGGCGCTCCCGGCCCCTGTGCACGCAAACAAAAGCAACCAGAACGCCGCCGCGCCGGCAAATGACTTCGCCATCCTATTCTCTCTTTTCTTCATCCTCATAACCGTAGGCGCGATCCGAATACGTTGCGCTATGTTGATAACCATACCAATAGTCTCTAGACTTCCTGCCATAGTGGTAACCGTAGCGATAAGTGTAGAAGTTTTCCAGGCGCATGTCGACATCGTTCACCACGACTCCGGCCACGGGCGCGTTGATGCGCCAGAGAAGGTCGCGTGCCCTGATCAGTGCGCGCTTGCGCGTTACACCGGCGCGGGCAAGCAGCACCACCGCGTCGGCACGGACGGCCATCGCTTGAGTGTCTGAGACGGCAAGCAGCGGAGCACTGTCAATCACGATGCGGTCAAACTGCTTTGCCCACAAGCGCATCTGGTCTTCCATTCGGTTGGAGGAAAGCATTTCGCCTGGGTTCGGCGGCCGTGGTCCGGTGGGCAGTACATGCAGAGTGGGCAACTCCAGAAACGGGGCCGGCAACTCCTTGAGGGTTCCCGGCTGCGACAGCGCCGTCGACAGTCCGAAACTTTGATCCGTCATGCCGAACACCCGCTGTAAGCTTCCCCGCCGGAGGTCCGCGTCCACCAGCAGAACCCGCTCGCCGCGTTGCGCCAGCACGATGGCAAGGTTCAGCGCGGTGGTTGTCTTCCCCTCCCCTGGGAAGGAGCTGGTCACAACGATCACACGTGGCGGATTGTCGATCGATGAGAGCAGCAGAGCGCTCCTCATGCCGCGATAAGCTTCGGCGACATTGGATTTTGGATCCCACAGCGTGACTAATTGCTGCGGGGCGCGGGAAGCGCCGGAAACCGCCTCTTCGATCTCATCGCTCTGCCGCTTGGTTTGAGCGAACCACATGTGCGGAATGGCAGCCAACGAAGGCAGCATGGACGCGGCTTCGACTTCTTCCGAAGTCCGCAGCCGGTCGTCGATCGACTCAATCACAAAAGCAAGAACACAGCCGAACAAGAACCCGCCAAACAGTCCGATCATCAGGCTCGCGCGCTTCTGCGGGGCCACGGGGAAATAGGGAACCACGGCGCGATCGAGGACCGTTATGTTGGCCGCAGTAAGTCCTGCCGAAACGCTTGCCTCTTTAAGCCGCAACTGCAAAGTATCGTAGAGATTGCGGGTCAGTTCCGCCTGGTGGCGGAGAATTGCGTATTGAGCCACATCTTCATTCAGCCGGTAGGCCGCATCTTCTTGCTCTCCCAGGCGCTTGCGCATCGCGTCTTCCAATTCCAGAGCGCCTTCGTATTCGTCGTGCACCTGACGCCGCGCGATCGCGACTTCGTTGTTGATCTGCGTTTGAACCTTATTGATCTGCAGTTCGAGCTGTTGCATTTCCGGATGCTTTTCGCCATATTTCGAGGCCAGTTCCGCACGCTGCAATTGCAATTGGCTGAGCTGCGAGTGCAGCGCGGTTAACGCGGGATTGTCTCCCATCAGAACTACCAAGTCCGGGCTCAACGAATCGAAATCGCGCATACGCGCTTCTTTCATGATCCGGTCCGCTTCGGCGCTGTTCAGATCCCCGCTGAGTTGCTCCAGGGTCTGTATCGTAAGATTAGAGTTCTCATCCGTCCCCACGATGTTGTGCGTCCGTTGATAATCCGCCAGTTGCCGTTGCTCATCCGATGCTTCCTGCTTGAGATCCTGCAACCGTTGCTGCAGCCACGCGGAGACATGCATCGTGCGTTCGTATTTTGACCGCAGACTTTCGTCGGCGTATGTCTCCGCCAGCTGATTCACGATATCGGCGGCAAGCTTCGGGTCGGTGCCGCGGAAGCGAAGCTCGACGATCTCCGTATCCGGAATGAGGGCCACGGACAATCCACCCCGGAGGAGCCTAATCATGGCGCCGCGCTCCTCTGGGGTAATCCCGCTGGAGGACGCAGATTCGTTGCTTCCACCCTTCTTGTTCGTCGTGGCAGACACCTGGCGCATGAGGTTGAGGGCTTTCGCCGTTTCAAACAGTACCGAGTCGCTTTTGAGAACCTGGATCTCCGTCTGCAATTGGGTCGTGTTACCCAATTCCTCTTCATAGAAGTTCAATAGGTCGGTAGTGCCAAACTCCGGGGCTGCGATTTCAACGTGCGAGACGCTTTCAAAGATTGGCGGGGTCCGAAATGCGTACCATGCTGCGCCGGCGACGGAGAGAATCGTAACCGTGAAAATAGTGAAGCGCTGCTTAGTGAGCACGCGCCATACATCCATGAGTGAGCGCTGCTGGCCTTCGGGTGGGGCGATGGTCCGGCTTTCAACCCGCTGGCCCGCCTGCGGCTCAGCATGAGGATCAAGAGACATTGCAACTCCTATTGAAATTCCAGAGTAACTCTAAGCCCGGCCCGTTATCCCTGAGCCAAGGCCCCCTCGGACTGGCGGCTCCGAGAGCCGTGGTCCGTGGGGTAGCAAAGTGGGGCCGGCAATCCGCCCCAGTTAGGCTCGAAAAAGACACGGCGACTCCGCAATTGCCGTCAAAAAACAGCCGCCTGGAAACGGTGGGTTTTGAGAAGACAGATAGTCGCCGCAGCAATGCTGGCGCCGGCTCACGCGTCATCGGCTTCCCACTGGTTCCAGCCTCCTTGACGTCGAAATCTCCGGTTCAAACACGCCGCGCATCGCTGCCACCGTGTTCTTCATGGAAAACCGGGCGGCGAAACAGGCCTGCGCGCGGGCGGCCATGGCGGCGCGCTCCGCCGGAAGCAGATCGAACCACCGGCGAAGCAGCCGCACCGTGCCTTCGAGAGTATCGTCCTCGACTATGCTTACACCGTCATCCTTGATCTCCGGCCAAAGGTTCACCTGATTGCTGATAAGAACCGGCCGTCCTGCCGCCAGCGCTTCGACCACTGAGACCCCGAAATTTTCCTGGTGCGACGGCAGGATGAAGGCGTCGCAGGCCCGCAACCCGCCCCATTTGACGTCGCCCCCGATCATGCCCGGCCAGTGCACCCTGTCGGCTCCGCCGAGCTGCTCGGCCATTCTCTTCAGTTTCGCCTGCAATCCCACCTGGTCAGGCCCGGCAACGACGAGATCCACGTCCGCGACCGCGCCTGCGACCTTCGCGAACGCCTGAATCAGCAGGTCGCAGCCCTTCTTTTCGTGGATGCGCCCCAGGAACAGCAAAAAGCGCCGGTCGCGCAACTCCGGCAATTTTCGATAGAACTCTTCCACCTGTCCCGCGGGACCTAGTCTGGATTCCTGCGGTTCCGTGATCCCATACGGAATTACCACGCTGTTCCAATTGCAAGGGCTGAAGCTGGTCTTCGCCAGGTCCCGCTCGGTCTCGGTGGTAAAGAAGACGGCAGCCGCGTGGCGCAGAACCGAATGCTGCACAGGCCAGTAAAGCAGCTTCTTGATGTGCTTGAGCGGATACTTCCTCTTGAACCATGGATCCAGCGCGCCGTGAACAAAGACTCCATACGGCTTTCCCGCACGGCGCGCCGCAAAATGCACGGCAACACCGGGAAAGCTCCATATCCCATTCACCACCAGGCCGTCGTAGCGGCCGGCATTCGCGCGCAGCCACCGCCAAAGGCGCGGCGACAATGCGTACCTTCCCAGAAACGACTCATCCAGGGCGTGCACCGGGCAGGCTACGTCTTTCAAGAACTCCGCGCGCGGATGATCGAGACAAACCACCTCAACCTCGACGCCGTTCGCGCGCAAGGCCTTCGCCAGTTGCCGTACGGCCTCCGGCGGTCCTCCGCGAGCTGGAGAAAGGCTGTCGATGATGTGCAGTAGTTGCATGAACCGGTGTGCAAGTGTTGCTGGTCTTGGAGCCAAAAGAAGCTCGCCAATTGCCTCGGTCCCTCTCTTTCATCCCGTCTCCAACCCTCTCCCGATGAGAGCGCTGCGAGCCGGCCCGGACCGGGGAAAGCGGCCTATTCGGAAGCTGTGAATTCCGCGTACGCCTTGAACAATGCTTCAGGGACCGACCCGTCGTCGGAAAAAAGCCGATGCAGCGAACGGTGGCTCAGAATGATCGCGATCAGAGAGAGCACCAAAGCCTTCGCGCTGGCGCAGCGCAACTCGCCGCGGCTCACCCAGGGCTCCAGATATCTGGCAATCACTTCGACCAGTTGGCCCAGATGTCTGCGCAGCAGCGGATCGATATCGTCGCCCAATTCAAGCGCGCTGTACTGCACCAGGCGCAGCAGCTCCTGGCGTTGCGTCATGGTTGCCGCAATCAGCTCGAATGTGCGCGCAACCGCGGTTTTCCCGTCGACCGCCTCCGCAATCCGAGCCAACAAATCGCCGCGCAGTTTCACCTGCTGCAGCTCTGCATCCAGCACCGCGACATAAAGGTCGCGCTTGCGCGGATAGTGCCGGTAAATCGTAACCTCATTCACTCCCGCGCTGGACGCAATATCGCGCGTGCTCACGCCGTTGTACCCGAAATTGGCGAACATCCCCGCAGCGCTGGCCAGAATGCGCGCTTCGGCATCGCCCTTTCCGGGATTTGAAAGTCTTGCCATATGCGTCTTGGCTGGTTGTTGCCGCTGTGGGAGGCAATACTGCCTGATGCGGGTGGCAATCATCGAGATGCGGGTCCCCGCCGGAGAATCTCCCCCGCAGAACGCCGCATCCTCTGAGCCGGCGGCTGCAAGCGCGGGCCGCTCAGCTCTGCTTCGTGAATAGGTATAGCTACCCTGGAACCGCCGTCGCCAGAGCACCGGAGTTCAGTGGCTCCAGGTCTTCCAGATCCACTTCTACGGCATAACTCTGCATGATGTGCTCGAGGGTCAGAACCACGCGGAACCCATTCTTGCTTCTCACCACAATGCCTTCAAACCCCGCCAGGGCGCCCGACCGGATGCGCACCCGCTGGCCTGCCGTCGTCAGGGGATGCGGTTGGGCGGGTCGCAGTTTCAGGCCGGTCCGCAGCGCCTCAATCGTGGCGTCCGGCAGCGGAGCAGGCTCGCCGCCCGTTCCTCCCACCAAGGCAACCGCGCCCGGAACGGCCAACGCGCTTCCGCGCTGGCTGCGCCGAATATGAATAAACAGGTATCCGGGGAACAGCGGAAGCTCCAGCGTCACTCTCGACCCGTCGCTCCATTTGCGCTCTGAGCGGTAGAGGGGAAGGTAACACTCAATCTGTCTCTGGCTCAAATGCTGGGCAACACGCTTTTCATGCCGCGACGTTGTATATAAGGCGAACCACTTCCACGATTGCGGCGCGTCGGACATAGGATGCGGCCTGGGGTCGTGCGCATGCGGAGTTGAGGCGTGTGAATGAGGCGTTGACTGCCGCGAGACTCGATCTCCCCAATGTCCCATTTTTCGTACAGCTCCGCCCTCCTCACTTGGGTGAGGCTTTTTCCACACCTTCTTCATCGGCAAAAAACCACACGGCGTGAGAGCCGTGGGCCCGAAGCTGAAACGTAAGAGCTCATGCCTGATGTGAACCGATCGTGAAGGCATGAAAGGAAGTGCTTTCATCCACCTTTTTTCATATCCAGTGGACTTAATCCATGTAATCCAGTTCCTTCAATATACAGCATCCCTCCTGAAGTCAACCAGGAAACCGGCCCATTATAGCGATTGCATGCTTACTTGGATATCCACACACTGCGCCAGGCCGGCCGCAAAGGGTGGCTTGGAAGGCTCTTATCCGTGCCCTTGCTCAGCCATAAACCCGACGCTGCCGAGGGGCCCCGGCTCCATCGATTTGCCCGCTGCCAAAAACTCGCCTCCGCTTTGCACGTCTCCTTTGGGCCGCACTCAGGCCGCTTCAAAAGCGAACTTGTCGCGCACCCTCTCCAACTTGGCCGGCGATTCCGCGCGATTGCTCCCTCTCAAGGGGCCATTCGTTCCTTTCGCTGCGGGCCGCCGGTCTACCCTCCGCGTGCGACCTCGCCATCGCACGCCGCAACATTTCCGATTGCATTTCCTCGCCAGAGCACTATACTTTTGCTGTTCTTTCAAGGAAAATCTCAGGAGGAAGTTGATTGGATTTGCGACCTCCCCTCTGACCGGCAAGATTCTTCATTGAGACTTTTTTGCCTCCTCTTACGTCGGAGGAAGGCAGAGGGCAGTCCGCAGCGCGTGCGGATTTCGGCAATCCAGGTTGAGCCACTCCCGCGAGAAGGAAGTGTTTCAACCGGCAACAACTGGCGCGATTCCCCAGGCCGCATGCTTGGATGACCCCGCGCTGCGGGGTCCTTCCCGAAAGGGATGCACCAGGCGCGCCTTCAGGTCCGCGGAACCAACCGCGGCGATGGGAAAATTTCTCAATTGCAGTTCGCGCTTGGAGCGCTTATGAAAGCGTATTTCGCCGTCACCTCTGCCTTGGTTTGCGTAGTTGCAACGTCGGCAGCCGTTGCGCAAACGCAGCGAGCGCTGCTCATCGGCATCAACACCTATCAACCCGCGGGAACCACGGCGGATCATCCAGCCGGCTGCATCTACGGCCGCTGCGAACTGGGGACCTTTCAGAATCTCGATGGCTCAGTCAACGACGCTCAGGCCGTGGCCGACCTGCTCACGGGTCCTAAATTCGACTTCCCGGCCAGCCAGGTTGTCCTGCTTACTGATCCTGCTCCGCCCCACCCGCGCCCCGGAGTTATCGTCCTTCCCGCTTCCGAGACTATGCGCGACGGCATTCTTGCCGCCATGCAGAAATATCTCGTGGACGTGCCGCAGAAGGGCGATACCGTGGTCTTCTACGACGCCAGCCACGGTTCCCTGCGCGTCAACAGCAAGGGCAACAAGCTCACCGTGCTCGTCAACGGCAGTTATGTCCACGCCGATAGCACGCTGGTTCCCTCCGACGCCTACAAGGGCGGTTTCGATGTCCGCGACCGCGAGATGACGCGCATCTTCAATGCGGCCCTCGACAAGGGCGTCCATCTCACCGTCATCTTCGATAGTTGCCACTCCGGCGGCGTCAGCCGAGGCATCGGCCCGGTCTACCGCGAGCGCGAGCTCGCCTTCGACCCCCGCGACATCAACCAAGCTCCCGACACGCTGCTCAACGGCCAGCCGGTCCCCGCACCAACCGAGCGGACAGACAACCCCGCGCTGGTCTTTTCCGCCGCGCAGCAGGACCAGACGGCCAAGGAAATGCCGGCCGGCGGAACCGGATCCGAGCCGCACGGCGCCTTCACCGCCGCATTGCTTGAGGCCCTGCAGGTTTTGCCCGCCGACACGCCCGCTTCCATTGTTTACGAGCGTGTCAAGGCCGTCCTTGAAGGCAGCGACGTGCCCGATCAGGAACCCGATCTGGACGCCACCGCCGCGCGCCGAGAGGAACCGCTCTTCGGCGGCGCCGCCGCAAAGTCGGACAAGATCCGCGCTGCTGCGCTCGGCACTGGCGATGACGGCACTGTCTCTCTCGACATCGGCCGCGCCTCGGGTCTCGGCGCCGGCAGCGAATTCACTTCTACTGAACCCGACAGTGCTGGCCAGAAGGTCGTGCTTCGCATCACCAGCCTCGATGGCCTTGCGCGTTCCTCGGCCCAAGTGGTCACCCCGCCGGGCGCAAAGGTCGCTCCTGGCGAGATCTTCGAGCTGTCGAAATGGGTCCCTTCGGATTCGCAGCCGTTGCTGGTCTGGCTCTGGCCCTCCAATCTCTCTCAGGATGAGATTCTTGCCGCGGCGGCGCAGGTGCAGGCTTCCGGCGCTGCTCTGGTCTCCGATCCGGCTGAGCAGCAGTGGACCCACATGCTGAGCTGGGACGGTACAAATTGGACGCTGCAACAGGCCGGCACAACCACGCCCGTCAGCCTCGGCGCGCCGCTCACGGCAGACGCTCTCAAGCAGCACCTGCCCGCGGGCGCCAAGCTCTGGGTCAACCTTCCGCCGTCGCGGGAGTTGGCTGCAAAACTCAAGCCGGCCAGCGATAGCGCCGTCCAGACCGCGGGCAACCTGGCTCAAGCCCATTACGCGCTCACCGGCGTTCTCACCGCTGATGGCCCTGCCTACGCCTGGTACCACAAGAGCGAATTGGCCGCGGGTCCGCCTTCGCCCAACGCGCCTCCGCACAGTCCCGGCTGCTCGGCGACTTCGCAGTATCCCGTGCGCACTGACTGGGTACCCGGGGGCAGCGCGGCTGCCATCGATCCGGCCAGCGCCAAGCTGAACAACTATGCCTTGCTGCTCGCCAAGGTGCATGGCTGGCTCGAACTGGCAAACAGCCCCGCCGACGCCTCCACCGATGAGTACTACTCCCTGGCCCTGGTCCCCTCGTCGGGCAACTCGCCGCTTCCCGCGGACCAGACAACCCACCAGGGCGATCAGCTCAAAATGGCCCTCGCGTCCGGCGACCGCATCATCGACCGGCGCTGGGTTTACGTCCTCGACATCGACTGCCACGGCCGGGGTACCGTTCTATATCCCCGAGACTACTCCGAAAACCAGTTTCCCAACGATGCCGACCTGGGCCGCCAGTTTTTCCTCCCCGGCGCGCCGATCCTGCGCATCGGCCCGCCCTATGGCGTGGATACGCTCATTCTGCTCAGCACCCAGCAGCCGCTCGCCGACCCCTACGTGCTGAACTTTGAGGGGGTCGCTGAGCGCGGCACACGGGGAGTGTCTTCGCCCCTGGAGAGGCTTTTGAATCAAACCAGCGGAGGAACTCGTGGATTTTCAGACGAAGTCCCCACCAATTGGGGCATTGGGCTCATGACCGTTCACAGTGCTCCCAAAAGTCAGGCAAATTAGTTGGCCTCATACAGCAGTTCATTTCGGCTTTGTGCACCAATTGAGGAGGCGTGAGCACAAAGAAGAGCAGCGAAATCAAGAAAAAGTAAGAGACTGAATCGCCCAAAAACGAGTATTCTGTTTGCATCCCGCCGCCGGGTGGGGCCGACGGCGCATATAAACGGTTAACCAGGGGGTCAATATGAGCCGTGTGACAAAGTCGGGCGGAATTGTATGTCTGGTCGTTGCCGCACTCGCAGCAACGTCCTTGAGCGCTCAGAGTTTCGGGGCATCGAAGCAAAAAGTCACTCTTCAGCGCAAGCTCCCTGCCCTTGTGCATCTCCCTGGAGACAGCATCAAGGTCACGGTCACCTCGGACAACGGAGACGGCGCCTTGCCGTACGACTTCCAGGCGCTGCTCGAAACCGAGCTGCTGAAGGACGACCCAAACCTGCGCGAGGATGACAATCCAAACACGATCATCACCTGCCGCATAACCCAGTACGCTTCGCCGCACGAGACCGACACATTGGGGCCGGCGGTGGCCCTTACCAAAGACGCTCCGAAAACTCAGGAATTTCAGCGTATTTCGGGCACCCTGACCGTTTCGTTCCAGGCGAAAACGAGCAGCGGCGCAACCCTGGCTTCCGACAACATCAGCTCAAAGTACGACGAGCAGTTCGATAGCTCGGGAATCTCCACGTCCCACGGCGTCAAGGGATCGCTGAGCGGCACGTGGAGCCGGTTGAAAGGCCAGAAAAACGAAAACGACACTGCCCCCGCCCTTTCCGATGTACGCGCTCGCCTGATCCTCGATGCCGTACAGCAGATCGCCGAGCACCTCGTCAACACCAATGAATCGGTGGACGTCCTGCTGGCGAAAAAAGACGGCCCTCTCGAAGAAGGCGACAAGGACGCTGTGGCCGGACTGTGGGAGCGGGCGCTGGAAACGTTTGAGACCGCGCCCGCGTTTTCCAAGCCGGAGGAAGACGCCTACCGCCTCTACGACATCGGCGTCGCCTATGAGGCGCTGGCTTATCAGGCTGAGGATGAAAAGGCGGCCATGAAGTACCTGGATCAGGCCGCCATCAATTACGGCAAAGCTATCGACGCTAAGCCTAACGAAAAGTACTTCCTCGAGCCGCAGAAGCGCATCGAGACCGCCATCGCGCATTACAAGGAACTGGACAAAGAAAAGGAAGAAGCAGCAGCCAAGGTCAGGGCCGCGGCGCTCGCAGCCGCGAATCCCAAGCCCCCCAGCCCCACGGTTGCTTCAGGAACCCAGGGCCTCACCAACGCTCAGGTTATCACCATGGTGAAATCCGGCATGGATGACGCCACCGTCATACAGGCAATCCGCGGAGCCGACGCGATCGATTTCGACCTCAGCCCCTCAGGCCGGCATCTTCTCGAGAGCAGCGGCGTCAGCGCCCACGTCTTGGCCGCGATGAGGCTTCAAGCGGCGAAAAGAGCTGCGGCTGCCACTCCTGCTCCTGCTAAAGGGTTGACCAACGGTCAGGTGATCGCCATGGTGAAGGCTGGTGTAGACGAAGCCACCGTCATACATGCAATCGACGGAGCCGATGCCATCAACTTCGACCTCAGCTCTGCGGGCCAGCATGCTCTCACGGCCAACGGCGTCAGCCCCCGCGTGTTGGCCGCAATGAAGGCTAGAGGGATGCAAGGGTCTGCGGCATCCACAAGACACGTAGCCGAAAAATGAGCGGCCGTTGTCGATCAAGCCTCGCGTTCCTGGCGTTGCTCACCGCAACGCTCTTTGCATGTCCTTTCGCGCCCGCGCAGGGTATCCGATGCGGCGCCGGGCAGGATCTCGTCGTTCAGGCACTGGAGCGTATCACTCCGCAGAGCGGCGACGATGCCTTCGAAGATGCGCTGCAACTTTTGAAGGCAGCCGTCGCCGAATGCCCTGAGCTGGGCGATGCCTGGTACTACCGCAGCCTGGTCGAAAAGCGCCTCGGCCACGACGCTCTTGCCAACTACTCCATCGACAAGGCGCGCTTCAACGGCTCCGAGGCGCTCGATCAGGGCCTGAATCCTCTGGTGCTGTCCACTCCGGCCTCGCGCGGCTTCGAAACCGATCAAGGCACAACGCCGGCGCCTCCCCCGCCCCCGGTCAGGCCCGGACCCGTGCAGCAGAAGTGGGCGCTGGTCGTCGGCATCGGCCATTTCACTGACAGCCAGATTCCCGCCCTTCACTACACCGACGTTGACGCCACCGCTTTCGCCGCCGCCCTCAAGGATCCCTCCATCGGTGCGTTTCCCGCGGACAACGTCCACCTCCTCACCGACGATCAGGCCACCACAAAAAACATCAAGGAACAGTTGAACTGGATCGCTCGTCACGCTGAATCTAATGATCTTGTCGTGATTTATGTCGCCACGCACGGCACGCCGCGAACTTTGGACACTGCCGGCGGCGCAAACTACCTCATCACCTACGACACCGAAGTTTATTCTGGCGACAGCATCGACCAGGACGCGCTCTACGCCACCGCGTATCCCATGGTCTCGTTGGCCAACGCCGTGGCCACGCGTATGAAGGCTCTGCGCACGGCCGTCTTCCTTGACACCTGCTACAGCGGCGGCGCAGCCGGAAGCGGCGCGCCTCAACCCGGCGCATCGCTCCCCAACACCGCTCCCTCCGCCGCCATGCTCGCGCACATGTCCGATGGAACGGGCCGCATCATCATGTCGGCTAGCGAGGTCAACGAAGAATCTCTCGAAAGCAGCCAGCTCCACCACGGCTATTTCACTTACTATCTCCTTCAGGCGCTGAAGAACGGCAAAGGCGAGACGCCTTTGAGCCAGATCTACGCCTCCGTGGTGCAGCAGGTTTCACAAAGCGTCTCCGCGCAGGGCATGCACCAGCATCCCGTCATGAACCGCAGTTCCGCGGATGCCGACTTCGCCCTCAGATCGCCCGGCGCCGCAACCGCGAGCGCCCGCCCTTGAAGACAATGCGGGCCATGAAACCAACCGGCCTCAATCGGCTTCGCGCCGTCACAATTTCCCTTGCGGCGATTTTCGCCGTTGCGCTCGCCGTTCGATCAGCGTCTGCGCAAACCGGCGCATTGGCCACCCAGATTGCACAACACGAGCAGAATCTGGCTCAGGCGCGCTCCAGCAAAAACATTCGCCAGCAGGTCTCGGAGCTCAACATTCTCGGAGCGCTTTACTACAGCGCCGGCCAACTGCAAAAAGCGCTCGAGTACCTGAATCAGGCGTTGCCCATCGAGCAAAAGTATTCGAGCCTGCTCGGCCAGGCCACCACATTAACCATCATGGGCCGCGTCTACGCCGACATTGGCCAGGAAGACAAGGCTCTCGGCAACCTCAATCAGGCGCTGCCGTTCTGGCGGGCGCTCCCGTCGCGCGCCGGTGAAGCCGAAACGCTCAACAGCATCGGCAAGGTCTATAACAACCTCGGACAACACGACGATGCCCTCAAATTTCTGAACCAGTCCCTCGCCATCTGGCAAGCAATCAATGCCGCGCCGGCGCCGCCTTCAACGCAAAGCGCAACGCCCGGCCCCGCCGCAGCCAACAGCCCCTCCGCTTCGAGCTTCCTCGCGACCGCCGCAATTAACGGCGAAGCCAGCACGCTCGACAACCTGGGCCGAGCCTATTCTGACATGGGTGACGGCAAGCAGGCTCTCGATTATTTCAACCAGGCGCTTGCCACCTTCCGCAATTTGGGCGAACGCAACGGCGAAGCTCTGGTGCTCAACGACATGGGTCCCGCCTATGCCGGCCTCGGCCAGAAACAAAAGGCTCTCGACGTCTACAACCAGGCCATTGCCACCTGGCGCGAACTCGGCAACCGGCAGGGCGAAGCACTGACGCTGGATAACCTCGGCTGGCTGTACCGCGACCTCGGCCAACACCAGACTGCTCTCGACTACTACAACCAGGCCTTGCCTATTTGGCGCGAGGTGGGTAACCGCATCGGAGAGGCACGGGCCCTGAGCGATATCGGCCGCGCCTATGCCGACCTCGGCCAGCCCGCCAAAGCTCTCGACTACGCTGCCCAGGCGCTGCCCATCTTCCGCGAAACCGGCAGCCGCCGCGGCGAAGCCATGACCCTGAACAACATGGGCAGAGATCATTTTGACCTCGGCGAGGCAAAGCAGGCAATGGATCTCGACCTGCAGGCGCTGGCCATCTGGCGCGAAGCGGCGGACAAGCGCAACGAAGCCATTGCGCTCACGACCATCGCCTGGTCCTACGCGGCGATGAATGAGCCGGAGTATTCTTTCGCCAGCGCGATTACCGCCTTGGGCCTGGCTAAGGAAACCGGCGATCCGGAAACCGAGGGACTAATTGAGAACTCCATGATGCTCGGCTTCCGCAAGGAGCATCACCCTGAGGAGGCCATCTTCTTCGGCCTCGAGGCGGTCAACTCCTTTGAGCAGATTCGCAAGAACATCTCCGGCATGGAGAAGGAAGTTCAAGCCGGATTTGCGCAATCGAAGTCAGGATCGTACCGTTTGCTGGCGGAGCTCTTGGTCGAGGCCGGCCGGCTCGGTCAGGCCGAGCAGATTCTCGATCTCCTCAAGGAACAGGAGCTGAAAGACCTCGTGGCCGGCGCTGCTCCCGGCCCCGGAGCTGACTTCGAGCCACTCAAGCTTTCGCCCGCGCAACAAGCGGCAGAGAGCGAGCTGCCTGATTTGGAGAGAAAAGCGCGGGTCATCGAGGAATCGAGTCTCGCGTACGCCCAGTTGCAGGCAAAGCCCTCGCGCACCCCGGACGATGACGCCCAAATGAAATCACTCGCGGCAACGATTCAGCAGACAGGTGCGGAAATCGAATCCGTTCTCACCAACAAGATCTTTCCTGAGCTCGATGCGCAATCGGCGCCCGGCCAGGCCGCCGCCGACACCACCAAGAGCTTTCTTCAGGACTCGCTCGCCAAACTTGGGGACCACGTGATGGGCATTCGCCTGCTGCTCGGCGAGGATCATGCCTACGCCATCGCCGTCACCTCCACGTCGCGAAAGATGTTCGTCCTCAATGCCTCCTCGGCCGATATCCGCAGCAAAGCCTTCGA
Source organism: uncultured Acidobacteriaceae bacterium (assembly GCA_963844905.1). GTDB lineage: Bacteria > Acidobacteriota > Terriglobia > Terriglobales > Acidobacteriaceae > Telmatobacter. The sequence continues at coordinate 533,344 of CAWJQD010000001.1, forward strand.
GGCGCTCAAAGCCGTCGGTTCGCCCGCAACCGATCCCCGTCCGCAGCTGAACCAGCTCTACGCCATGGTCGTCGCTCCTCTCGAGCCTGAGCTCAAAGCCCTCGAAGCCGCACCCGGCCCCAACGGCAGCGTTCCCACGCTCCTCTGGTCGCTCGACGATGCCCTGCGCTACGTCCCCATGGGCGCGCTCTACGACGGTAGCCATTACATGGTCGAGCGCTTCCACAACGTGCTCTTCACGCCAGAGAGCTACGGCCACATGACCGATTCCCCGCTCCGGAACGGAACCCCGCCCAGCGCGCTCGCCATGGGCCTGTCCAAAAGCTATGGCGGCCTCCCTGCCCTGCCCGGCGTGATTCCAGAGTTGGATTCCGTGGTCCACGATCCCTCTGACCCCGCGTCGCACGGCCCCATGCAGGGAAAGTTGCTGCCCAACGAGCAATTCACTCTGGCCGCATTGAAGTCCGATCTCGGCGCCGGCAACAACGTCTCCGTCGTGCATATTGCCAGCCACTTTGTCCTCATCGCCGGCAGCGGCGACGAGCCGTTCCTCATGATGGGCGGAGACAACGCCGGAGATCCCAATGGATTCGAGTGGAACCTCTCCGCGATGGAGAACTCCACGGTCGCATTTCACGGAACGCGTCTGCTCACGCTCTCGGCGTGCAGCACCGCCAAGGACTACAAATCCCGCAACGGCCTCGAGATGGACTCGCTCGGCATGGTCGCCCAGCAGAAGGACGCCGAAGCCGTGCTGGCCACGCTCTGGGACGTGAACGACCTCAGCACCAGCCACATCATGAGCGATTTTTACTCGCGCTGGGTCAAAAACCCCGCCGATGGCAAAGCCGAGGCTCTGCGCCAGGCGCAACTTGCCTTCCTCCACGGCGAAGCGGGCGCGTCAGGCAGCGCTGGCCGCGGTTTCGAAGCCGTCGGACAATCGCCAACTGCTCAGAGCAGCCTCGGCTACGCGCATCCTTACTACTGGGCGCCGTTTGTCCTCATCGGCAACTACCAGTAAGTCGCCTCAGGCGGAGTTGGAGGCATTAGCGCTGGTCACTCAAAGGGCCTCTCGCGCCGGAGGCGCAGCGTTTGTTAGCCCCGCGCTTCAGCGTGGGGTGGAATCGATATACACGGAAGACAAGTCCCGTAGGGACGGCGCAAGAAAGGGCTCGCGTCCGCGCCCGGCTACCCGAGCAGCCGCTTCGCCACCTTGACGTACATCTCCACAGCCTCCAGCAACTCCTTTTTCGCCAGCTTTTCCTGTGGTGTGTGCGCCACGTGAATGTTGCCGGGCCCCAGGAGCAGCGGCTCGCCCCAGTTGCTCAATTGCGGAATATCGGTGGTGAACTTCGCCACCATCGTCGGCAGCCCTTCCGGCGCGCGCAGCCTTACAAAAGGAATCTCCAGCGTGAAGTCGACCTCCGCCAGTCCCTTGGCTGCTTCCAGCAGCGCAGCCTTCACCGGCGCTGAGTCGCCCACCAGCCGCACCAGCACCTGCGCCTCGGCCTTGTCCGCGACCACATTCGGCGCATGCCCGCCGTGAATCTGCCCGATATTCAGCGTGCTCGGGCCAACGTCCTCCGTCACCGGCAGCTCCAACGCCAGCAGCTTTCCCATCACTTGCACCAGCTTGTGCACCGCGCTCTCGCCCAGCTCGGGATACGCCGAGTGCGCCATCTTGCCTGTCGCGCGAAACGCCACGCGCAACGCCCCCTTCGACGCCAGCGCGACGCGGTTGCCGGTCGGCTCGCCGTCGATCAGATAACGGCTTCCCTTCGGCTTCAGGTTCGCCGCCTTCGCGCCCGCAGAGTCCCGCTCTTCGCCGCTCACGAATAGCACACCAACCCGGAACCCCGCCGTCCGCAGGACCTCGGCCGCGGCGATCTGCGCCGCAATAATTCCCTTGGCGTCGGAAACTCCACGCCCATACATACATTCCGCGTCTTCGCTGAACGGAATGTACGGCGGAACGGTGTCCATGTGCGTCGAAAACACCAGATCCGGCGTCTGCCCCAGGATCCCGCCATATACATTCCACCGCGGCCCGGATGTACCGCTATCCGCCGGTTGCGCCACCGGAGTTTTCTCTACCTCCCAGCCGCGCCCAGCCAGAAAACGGCCAAGAAAATCGCCCACCGCGCCCTCATGGTAGGTTGTCGATTCGATCTCGCATAACTGCCGCGTCAGCCCAATCGGGTCAAGAGAAACCAACTCGCTACGATCGTTCATGTTGCAGCCAGAATACCGCAGCCGGCCGCGCCACTACGCGGGATATCTCCCGGTTGAGCGTAAAATCGGGAGTGGAATGATTTCCGCCATCCTCTGCGCCCACGCTGAAACGCATTGGGCCAACTCCGCCCTTCCGCCGTTCCACGTGCGGCGCTTCGCAGTCGAGCTTCCTACAATCCCTTGGCCGCGCGCCATGCGTCTCGAGCGCGTCATCTCAACCTGGCTCAGGGAGCTGTCATGACTCAGGTCGGCGACGCGGCTCTTGAAGCTCTTCACACCACGGCCACGGAGATCTTTACCGGCGCGATCAAGGCGTGCAACATCGCTTCGGCCTTCGACCGGCGCTCGCGCTTCGAGGGCAACGCGCTGCACCGTCTGATGCCCGACGGCAGCGGTCCCGCAACCATCGATCTCTCCGCCTACAGGCGCATCTTCGTGATTGCGCTGGGCAAGGCTGCCGGGCCCATGCTTCAGGTCCTGATGGAGCGCATGAAGCGCCGCAAGGGCCTGCGCGGCATCTGCTGTTCTAACCAGTTGCCCGCCACGCGCAACTGGCGCTTTCGCTACTTCGAGAGCGGTCATCCCCTGCCCAACGAAGACTCCTTCGCCGCCGCCCGCGCCGCGCTGGCCATGCTGCGCAAGGCGAGGAAAGACACCCTCGTGTTTTTCCTCATCTCCGGCGGCGGATCGGCCATGTTCGATCTGCCCCTCGACCCGCAAATTACCCTGGAAGATACCATCGCTTTTCATCAGTTGCTGCTCGCCTCGGGCGCGCCCATCAATGAGATCAACACCCTGCGCAAGCATTTTTCCGCCGTCAAGGGCGGCCGCCTCGCCATGGCCGCGCCAGATGCGCTCAAGGTCAGCTTGCTGCTCCCGGATGTCCCGCTGCGCACACTGGACGCGCTCTCCTCCGGTCCCACCACGCCCGATCACTCGACGGTTGCCGACGTGCGCGACCTCCTCGCCAGGTACGAGCTTGCGCCCAAACTGCCTGCCTCCATCCGCGCATTTTTTGAGCGCGAGGACCTCCCCGAGTCGCCCGGCAACAAGACCGGGTATCCGTCGTTCCTGCCCAAACTGCCCTGGGCCGACGCCACGCGGCCGCGCCACATCACCTCCGCAGCCAGCTTGAGCGGCGAGGACGAGGCCTTCCGCAATTCAGTCTTCGAGATCCTGCTCTCCAGCCACGACCTCGTCGAGAATGCGCGCGCCCTGGCGCGAAACGCGGGCTATCACGTGATGGTCGACAACAGTTGCGACGACTGGGATTATGCCGATGCCGCCCGCTATCTGCTGGAGCGCTTCCACACCTTTCGCGCCAGGCACGAGCGCTTCTGCCTCATCTCTGTGGGCGAGGTCACCGTCACACTCACTCGTGCGCCGGGCGCGGGCGGCCGCAACCAGCAGTTTGCCCTGGCCTGCGCCCTCGATCTCGCCAACTATCCCGGCCAGCGCCTCACAGTCCTCAGCGCGGGCTCCGATGGCATCGACGGCAACACGCAAGCGGCCGGCGCCATCGCTGACCCCACAACCGTGGCCCGCGCCCGCGCCTTCGGCTTCGACCCCGAGCAGTCACTGAAGGAGTTCAATGCCTGCCCCCTCTTCACCGCGATCGGCGACTCCGTGGTCACCGGCCCCACCGGCCAAAACTTGCGCGACCTGCGTCTGTTGATTGCCGAGAACGCCTGACGCCGCTCCTCCTCACCGCGCCAAATCCCCAGCGAAAAACCAAATTAACTTTTTCTTTCGTACTCGGCTCCGCTGCATTAGGATTGCATGGTGCCCCGTAAACCAAAACGAAGGACCGCTGGCAAACTTCCGGATATTCGCGCTGTCGCCGCCGTGGCCAGGGTCTCCATCGCCACAGTCTCCAGAACCATGAACGGCTCTCCGCTGGTGAGCGAGCGCCTCAGCAAGCGTGTCTGGCAGGCGATCAAGCAGCTCAATTACCTTCCCAACATTCACGCGCGCACCCTGGTTTCCGGCCGCAGCCGCCTTTTGGGGATCATCGTCGAGAACATCACCAACCCCTTCTTCCCTGAACTGATCCAGAGTTTCGAAGAGATCGCTGCAGCGCACGGCTACGAAATTCTGGTCAGCTCCACCAACAGCGACCCCGCGGTCCTGGCCACCAGTGCGCGCCGCATGTTGGAGCGCAAGGTCGACGGCGTCGCCGTGATGACCTTCGGTGAAGAAGAACCTGTCCTCGACCAGCTTGTGAACCGCGGCGTGCCCATCGTGCTGGCCGAGTTCAAGCTCGACGATCCCAAAGTCAGCACCATTCTTCTCGACTACACCACCGGTATTCATCAGGCCATTCGCCATCTCGCCGGTCTCGGCCATCGTGCCATCGCCTTCCTCTCGGGGCCGCACAGCCTCCACTCGGCCCTCACGCGCGAAAACGATTTCCGCGCCGCCATGCAGTCAGCCGGGCTGCCTGTTCAGAAAAAGTGGGTCATCGAGTGCGATCACACGCTCAAGGGCGGTGTCGCGGGCTTCGAGCAATTGCGCAAGCCCGCCACGCGCCCCACCGCCATTGTCTGCTCCAACGATATGACCGCCATCGGCGTCCTGCGCGCCGTCTATATGGCGGGACTGCGTGTCCCCCAGGATCTCTCCGTGATCGGCCTCGACGACATCGATTTCGCCCAATTCACGCTGCCCCCGCTCACCACCATCCGTCTGTCGCGCGCGGAGCTGGCCCGCGCCGCGTTCAATGCGCTCCGCACGCAGCTCGAAAACGCCGGCAACTCAAAGCCGCAGCGCGAGTTCCTGGTCTCTACGAGCCTGATCGTGCGCGGCTCAACGGCCGCCCCGCCTGCGATGAATTTCTGATGGACGGAACTCAACCCGATTCCGGAGCCTCGGAGATTCGATGAACCGAATCTTGCAATGTAGGCAAGGAAGCCGGGTAATCCTGTTCTCACATCCTGCTGTGCTGCGCCGCACAGGACAGAGTCCCGAATCCCGCTACACTTTGCCCATACGCTATTCTGCACGCGTCCTGCTGAGAACCGTGGCCTTGGGAACTTCGCTCGAAGTCGCAAAGTCTGAATTCCACCCGCCCATCTCGCGCGGCATTCGCTGGCGTTTGCGAACTGTCTCGCCTGTTTAGGAACTTCAGCGAGATGGATTGCGTAAGTGAACGATATGAAAGTCTGGGCGAGCGGGCTGTGTTTTTGCCTGGCGTGCGGGAACCTGCTGGCGGTCTCGGGGAAGAACCACCGGCCCGTTGCGGCCAATGCGTCGGTGATAGCCGCGCAACAAACCGGCGCTGACGTGCCGTTGATCGGTCAAGCGCTGCATCTGTCCGATTTCCCCAACATGCAGCCGCGTCCCGATCTCCGCGCCAGGCTCGCGGTCGTCTCCGATTTCATCCAGAATTCGCCCGTTGACGGCCAGCCGGCCACCGAGAAAACCGAAGTTTGGATGGCGTACACCAAGTCGGCCATCTATTTTGTCTTCATCTGCTACGACCGCCATCCGGGGTTGATTCGCGGCCATCTGGCACGCCGCGAGAACATTCTAAACGACGACATAGTGACTGTCCTTCTCGATCCCTTCCGCGACCGGCGTATCGGCGTCGGCTTTCAGGTAAATCCGGCGGGCGTGCAGGCCGACGGCTCCTGGAGCGAAGCCAACGGAACCGACTACAGCTATGACGCCGTATGGGATTCCGAAGGCCAGGTAACCAAGGACGGCTGGATGGCGCTCCTGGCAATCCCCTTCCGCAGCCTGCGTTTCCGCAGCAACGAATCCGACTGGGGCATCGTCCTCATGCGCAACCTTCCGCGCAACTCCGAAACCGATTGCTGGCCGCGAGTGGCGGCCAACATCAGCGGCCTTCTCAGCCAGGAGGGCACACTGCACGGGATCGAGGGTGGCAGCGGCTCGCACAATCTGCAGCTCAACCCCTACAGCTTGTCGCAGAACGAGCGCAGCCTGATCGACATCGATCCAACCAACCCCTTCTTCAGCTCCCGTCACTTCGAAAACACGGGCGGAGGCGAGGCCAAGCTGATCCTCAAAGACAGCATCGTGCTCGATGCAACCATCAACCCCGACTTCAGCGATGTGGAATCCGAACAGCCCCAGTTCACCGTCGATCAACGCTTTCCTGTCTACTTCCCTGAGCTGCGGCCGTTCTTTCTTGAGAATGCCAACTACTTCGCCACGCCAATCAATCTGATCTATACCCGCAACATCGTGCACCCTGAGTACGGCATCCGCCTGACCGGTAAACTTGATCACACAAATCTCGGCCTTTTCGCCACCGATGATCGTCAGCCCGGCGAAGCTGTCGCACCCGGCGATCCGCTCTATCTGAAACACGCCACCGTTGCCGTGGGCCGCGTCTCTGAGGATTTGGGCAAGGGATCGAGCCTCGGCGCGATCTACACCGACGAGGAATTCGGACAGGGCTGGAACCGCATTGGCGGCGCCGACTTTACCATTCGCTTTGACAAGCACTGGACCGCCTGGGGCCAGATGGTCGAGAGCTCGACAATAGGCGACGAGGACAGCGGCACGCCACCCTCCTATTCCGCCGGCCCAGCCAGCGCGCTGCAACTGCAGCGCTCCGGCCACTCTTTCAATCTTAACGAGAATTACGTCGACATCAGCACCGGATTTCAGACGCAGTTAGGATTCATCCAGTCGGCCAACTTCCGCAACAATCAGACGCACGCGACTTATCAGTGGTTCCCCAAGCACAGCTTCTATCATAGCTTCGGGCTTGAAACTAACCAGAACATCGCCTTCGATCATCAAGGCGATCGCGTCTTTCGCTATTCCACTTTTGACCTTTTCTGGCTGCTGCCGCGCAACATCCTAATTGCCCCGGTCGGAGGAGAGAACTCCGATACAGTGAGCCCGCTGAACTATTCGGCGCTCTCCAACTTCAAGAACTTCACTGAAAACTGGGGCGGATTTGTGGCCCGTGGTGCGCCTTGGGCGCAGTTTAACTTCAATCTCCAGGCCATACGCAGCGGCAATGTCAACTTCAACCCCGCAGCGGGCCAAGCGCCCTCGCTGTTGAACCAGGAGACGGTTTCGCTGCTCTTTACCTTGCAGCCGGTTCGTCCGCTGACCATCGACAACACCTATCTGCTCGATCGCGACCACGCGGTCTCGGACGGCGCGCCCGTCTACGAAACCCAGACCATGCGCAGCAAGATGAATTACCAGTTCACCCGCTCGATCTCAGCGCGCGTGATTGTGGAATATGACTCCACGCTCGCGAATCCCGCGCAGACATCACTTCTACGCACCCGGCAGGTGGCTTCGCAGGCATTGCTCACCTGGCTGCCGCATCCCGGTACCGCCGTCTATATCGGCTACAATGACGATCTGCAAAACCTTAACCGTAGCCTCTGCAACCGGCTGCCCAACGGCTCGTGCGATTCAAACAATACCGCGCCACCACGCGCCGGACCCCTGCTCAACGACGGCCGCCAAGTCTTCATCAAGGCTTCGTATCTGTTCCGCTTCTGAAGCGCGGTGCTGGTCACATGCAAAGGCCATTCGGACCTCAGACACGCTTTTGCTACTCGTGTTGGCTACTCTCACCGTTATAGCCGTCGCCTGCATAGCCCCTGCGGCGCTGCCCGCTCCGCCGCCCCTGCATCAGCCACGCATGAGACGGAACCGTCTTTCCACGAGTCCAATGATTGCAGATGGATGACATGCCGATGGCAATCGGGCGGAACGTCGGCAAGATATGCTGTCAAAAGAGGGGCCGCAGCGCACTGCTTTCCCCGGAGGCCACACCATGACGACTGCCTATCTCAACCGCATCGCCACGGCGGTGCCTCCGCACGATATGCACCGTGGGTTCGTCGCTTTTGCCGAGAGCATGCTGCCCGAGGGCACGCCCAAAAACCTCTTTCGCCGCATGGCGCGCCTGTCAGCCATCGAGCACCGGTATTCCTTCGTGCACCCCATCGCAACTGCTGACGGCACATGGAAGGACGCGCACGGCTTCTACGCGGCGGGAAATTTTCCCGCCACGGCGCAGCGCATGAACGCCTTTGAGCAGTTTGCCCCGCAACTGGCGCGCTGTGCCCTCGAAAAGTTGGCGCTCTCTGAAATCGACCGTCAGGGCATCACCCACGTGATCGTGACTTCGTGTACCGGCCTCTACGCGCCCGGCCTCGATTACCAGATCGTCGATCTCCTCCAGCTGAACCCCTCGGTCGAACGCACCATGATCGGTTTCATGGGCTGCTACGCCGCTATCAACGCCCTCAAGTCCGCGCGCCACATCGTTCGCTCCGAACCGGAAGCCAAGGTGCTTCTCCTGAGCCTCGAGTTGTGTTCCCTGCACATGCAGGAATCCCAGAACCTGGAACAGTTGCTCGCCTTCCTGGTTTTTGCCGACGGTTGTGCCGCCTATCTGGTCACGGCACAGCCGTCGGGCCTCGCCCTCGACAGCTTTCTCGCGCTCAATCTCTCCGGCACCGATCATCTCATCACCTGGCGCATTGGCGAGCAGGGCTTCGACATGCAGCTCTCCGGCCAGGTCCCCGGCGAGTTGCGCCGCGGACTTGCCGAGACCGCCAGCGCCATCACGCACGGCGGTCAACTCTGCTCCATCGATCTGTGGGCCGTCCATCCCGGAGGCCGCACCATCCTCGACGCCGTCGAGCAGGGGCTTGCCCTGCCCGCCGAAGCTCTGGCCGATTCGCGCAACATTCTGCTGAACTACGGCAACATGTCCTCGGCATCCGTCATGTTCGTACTTTACCGGCTGATGCAGCGCGCCCGCCCCGGCCAGGTTGGCTGCGCCATGTCGTTTGGGCCCGGCGTTACCGCCGAGACCATGATGTTCCATGCCGTCTGACACGCTCGATCTTCGTCATCGCGCGCAGCTTACCGAACGCATGGATGAGCCCTGCAGCCGCGACGAGCTGCGCGCCTGTCTCCGCGACCTTGCGCGCCTCAATCGCTGGTTTCTCGCTTACCGCCCGCTGCTCCATTGGCTCAACACCTTTGTCCCGCCTCCCGTCATGCGGCCTATTCGCATCGTCGACGTCGGTTGCGGCTACGGCGACGGCTTGCGCCAAATTGAGCGCTGGGCCCGTGCACGCGGCCTTCTGGTGGAACTGACCGGCCTCGACATCAAACCCGACGCCGTCGCCATCGCCGCCGAGGCCAGCCCTGCCGCAAGCAACATTCGTTGGATCGCTGACGACGTCCTGGCCTGGAAGCCGGACAAGCCGGTTCATATCGTGATCAGTTCACTCCTCACGCATCACCTAACCGAGCCTGACATAGTCCATTTCCTTCAATGGATGGAGCGCCACGCGGCGCTCGGCTGGTTCATCAACGATCTCTCCCGCGCCGCCGTTCCCTACTATCTCCTCAGGGTCTTCGCCAGGCTGGCTCGCCTCCATCCCTTCGTACAGCACGACGGCCCTGTCTCCATCGCGCGCTCCTTCGTTCCGCAGGACTGGCAAAGAATGTGCGCCGCCGCTGGCCTCGATGAGCGCGCCGTCTCGATTCAGCCATTCAAGCCCGCGCGCCTGTGCGTAGCACGGAGAAAGCCGCTATGATAGCGCTCCGAAACGTGGATCACCTCGTCATCGGCGGCGGCCCCGCCGGCTCCATGGTTGCCATGCGCCTCGCTGCTGCTGGGCGCCAGGTCGTGCTGCTCGAGAAGGAATCCGGCCCTCATCACAAGGTCTGCGGCGAGTTCCTTAGCAGTGAAGCCGTCGCCTATCTCCACCAAGCCGGAGTTGCGCCTCGCGAGCTAGGCGCTGCCGTCATCCGCCGCCTGCGCCTCTCTGCAGGCAGCAAGGTCATCGAAGCTCCGCTTCCCTTCCAGGCTCTTACTATCTCGCGCCGCACCCTCGATGCCGCCCTCCTTGCGCGCGCCGAAGAAAAAGGTTGCCAGGTCTTTCGCGGCGTCGCCGTCGCATCGCTCACCGCTCACGGCGGCGAATGGATCGCCGCGTTCAGCAACGGCGAATCCCTCCGTGCATCAACTGTCTTTCTCGCTACCGGCAAGCACGACCTGCGCGGCTTTGCCCGTGTCCCCGGCAGACAAGGCGATCTCATTGGCTTCAAATTGCATTGGCAGCTCGCGCCCGCGCAGAATGAAGCTTTGCGCGGTTGCATGGATCTCTATCTCTTCCCCGGCGGTTACGGCGGCCTCTCGTTGATCGAAGCAGACGTCGCCAATCTCTGCCTCGTCGTGCGCCGATCCACATTGCACCAGCTCGCCGCTTGGCCGGACCTCCTCGCCTCAATCCTGCGCAAAAACCAGCACCTGCGCCAACTCCTCGATGGAGCCTCGCCGCTTTGGGCGCGCCCATTGGCGATCTCGCCCATCCCATACGGCTTTCTTATCGGTCAGTCGCGCGGCCTGTGGTGCGTCGGCGATCAGGCGGCAGTGATGCCTTCCTTTACCGGTGACGGCATCTCCATCGCCCTGCACAGCGCCGCCCTCGCCGCGCAAATGTTCCTCGCCGGCCAGAGCGCCGCCGCCTACCACCGCACCCTGCGCGCGCAGTTGCGCCCCGCCATGGCGCTTGCCGCCTGGCTCTCGCGTGCAGCGATCACTCGCGCCGGCCGCAGCGCCGCGCTCTCCATCCTGCCGTTCTTTCCCGCAGCAATGCGCTGGATCGCCGCCTCCACGCGCATCCCGCAATCTTCGCTCGTTCTTGGTGAAAGTGCGCTCGGAGCTGCAGGTACCGCCCTCCGGCATACTGTCTGACGGGCCGCCTTAATCTACTGCGTCGCCAGCACGCTCGCCTCGCGCATGGCCGTGATCTCCGCATGCGTCCGGTCCGCGGCCTCGCGCCGGTCAGAGTAGATGTGCGGCTCGCCGAACCGAAGGTGCGCCGAGAAGCCGGTCACGCCCAGCACCTTCCAGAGATGTGTGGCGAAAGATTCGTCGCCGTACCAGCACAACTCCCGCTCCTCCATATCGCTGTCGAATACGTAGCGGATCGCCGCCGCCGTTATCGGCGCACCCGCCGACGTCGCGGGATCGATCAGCCGCGAATGGAACCGCAGCACCTGCGACCCGTCCGTGCTCGTTCCCTCGGGAAACAGCAGCACCGGAACCGGCAGGTTCAGCCGCTCGCTGATCTGGTCCGCCACGGACATGGCGCTGGCCAGGCTCGAGCGATCGAGAAAGATAGTCCCGCCCGTTCGCGCCGCCTTGCCGAAAAACGGCCAGCCGCCCACTTCGATCTTCGAGACAAAGAAGCAGGGCATGACCGCGCTGGTGATCAGGATGTCCAGATAGCTCAGGTGGTTCGACACCACCAGGCCGCACGTCGGCGCTTCGCCCTCTACCTGGGTCTCAATGCCGAGGCACTTCAGAACCGAGCGTGCCGACGCATGCAGCCACAGCGCGCGCCGCTCCAATGTCATCGGCCCGCGCAAACGCCCCAGCCAGTAGCGAAGAATCAAGAACGGAAGAACAAATGCCAGCGCCACAGCGCGCCGGATCCGCCGCAGAGTCATTGCGTAAGCGGAGCCAGGAAGCGGTGGCGAGCCGCGGCCGAAAGCAGATTCAGGTCCAGGAGCGTCAGGAAATCGATGGTGCGGAACTCGCGGTCCCAGGCCGGCGCCGCGGCGATGCGCGCGCCGATGGCGAGATAAGTCTTCAATAGCTTGGGAACCTTTACCGCAATCGCAACGGGCGCCGGAGAAAAATCGTCCGGCAATAATCGATCGCTCTGGCAGGGCGGCGGCTGTGCGTCAGCTCTCTGCTGCTCCTCGGGGCATGCATACGCTGCGGTCGGCGTCGTCTCAAACCCCTCAGGAACCCTGAATTTCTCAAGCTGGCGATACATTTGCCAGCCCTCCGCCGGGTCATTGGAGTTCAAAGAAGAGCAACCAAGCAAATAACGAAGCCCCATGTCAGTAGCATACTGCGCGATCCCTCTCCACAACAACATCAGCACCTCGGGTGTGCGGTGCTCGCGGTCGATCGAAGCCCGTCCCAGCTCCAGAATCCCCGGCCGCAGAGGCTCATACGGCGCCAGGTTGAACTCCTGCTCCGAGTAATAGCCCAGGTTGTGCGCCGCGGTCTCGCCCGATTGCATGCGATATGTGCCCACCACCCGCCGGCTCACTTTGTCCTCCACCAGCAGGTGTTCGCAGATCGCGTCGAAGCGGTCCACGTCGAGCCCCGTCTCGTAGGAACTCTCCAGTCCCTCGCCCAGCTCAATGTTGAACACTCTGAAGCGCAGCCTGCACGCCGCCTTGCGGTCTTCCGCCGTTTCCGCGAGCCGCAGCCGGTAGCACCCCACATCGGCATGAATGCGCGATGCAGGCGCGGGCAAGAAAGGTGAAACAGCATTCGTGCGCGGTACGATTTCGACTACGGGATTGGAATGAAGAGTCAGTTTCAAAGAAGCTCTAGACCTGAAATACGGGATCACAAATGTAGTATCCTAACGGTCCTGTGAAAACAAGGTCAATCGGACGCAAAAACCATGCAAATATCCCTTCAAACTGTAACGAAACAGAACTCAGTCAGATGAATGTGATCGAAATCACTTCTTGCCTCAGGCATTTTTCGCGCTATAAGGTGATCTATGACACAGTTCAAGCGCACCATCGCCGCCGCGGAATTGTTGCTCATCTTTCCCGCCGTGCTCTTCATGACCGCGCTGTTCGTGCGCAGCATTCAACCAATCCAATACGAGCCTGCGCGCACAGCGGAGCAAATTGTCTCGTGGTACGCCGCCCGGCCGCGCGTAGGACTCTGGCTGCTGCTTATCGCTCTGCCACTCACGGTGCTGGCCACGGGTTGCCTCACATTACTGCGTGCCTGGAAAAGCAAGCCGGAATTGCGCCGGGACGCGGGGCAAGTGTTCGTGGCAATTCGTGGCCACCTGGCAACCCTCTTCGTTGCCGTAGCGACGCTCACGGCCGCCGGCATTCTGGCCATCGTCGCTTTTCACATGATGACAAACTGATCGCCCGCGACAGGAACGATTCCGCAGGTGAGGCGCGCCTCACGAGTTGCGAGATCGCGCCCCGATCCGACTGAGGCGAAAAGCACGCGCCCGCTTAGCTCAACGCCGGCCCCCGGCATAGCCTATTCCACCCCGCGCCGCCATCATCGTTCCGCGCGATGTGTAGCCTCTTGCCGCGTAGCCTCCGCCCACATATCCGCGGGCTGTATAGCCGTATCCGTAAGCCCGCACTGCCGGCGCATAACCGTACCCGCGCACCACAGGTCCTCTCACGTACCCCCACGGTCCATACGCGTAATAGCCCGCCCGTGCCCCGAACGCCACCCCGCCATAGCAACACGCCATCACGCTCGGGTACGGCGCCACTACAAACGGTGGAACGTAGGGCGCTGGCACAGCGTACGGCACAGGCGGAGCGTAGGCCATCGCAGGTGGTGCGGGCTCCTCTGCTGGCGGCGCAGGCTGCTCAGGAGCATACGAGTTTTCCGGCCCGGCGCCCGGCGCCTGCGTTGGAGGCGGAGGCTCAGGCGCGTAGGACTGAGGCCCGCGCTGGTAAAGCCCATAGGGATCGCGTTGCGGTTCCGGAACCACCGGAACCTGCATGTCTTCCATCACGCGCAGCGTCAGCGCCGTCTCCGCCTTGAGCGTCGGCCTTGGGCCCCGCCGTGGCAGGTTGATCAGATCGATCGGCCATAGCACGGGGATCATCCACAAGACGGTGTCGCGCACGGCGTGGCCTTTGCCCAGAATGCGCCCCTGCGCGTCGATCTTGTAGCCCGGCACATCCACCACTTTCGCGTTGATCGGCACCACCGTGTCGCCCACGTAGAGCCGGTCGAAGTCCAGTTGCATCCAGCCTTTTCCGACAAAATGGCCAGGATCCTTGTACTCGGAAAAATCTCCGCCGAGGTAGCTGCCGTAGGGGAGCATGAAATCGCCCCGCCGGTGTTCCACCTTGCACAGCACCGGATCGCCAACGGCGGTTGTCTTCGATGAGATCCTGGCGTCGCCGGTCGTGCACGAAACCAGCGAGCCGGCCGGAATGAGCCGCGCGCCGGCGTCCGCAAACAGCGGCGGCGCCAGCAGGAGAGAAAGAACAACGAACATGGTGCGTTTCATAGATAGCCCTCCTGGGTAAAACTCCGAATCCTAAACCTGAAACTTCTCCCGCCACTATGCTTCCGAACAGGGGTCTTGATCCTCGGCGTCGGGAAACACACTCCCTCATCGCTGCGCAGAGACAAGTCTGCGCGACGCGGAACACCAGGCAAGCGCGGACACCACTACATCTGCGCCGTGGAGCGTGCCGCAGCTTCGCGCGCACTTCCACTTCGCCCGTCAAATCACGCAATACAGTGACACCCTCGCAGGATCACTCTCGCGCAAACAGAGATTGAGTAGGAATCCCCCGAGTTAGCGGATTCAACCCGCCGCGTTGCGCAAAGTTTCGTCGATTTTCACATTTATTTCTTCTAAGATACCCGGACACTGCCCGAGTGGCCCGATTCGCTACACCTGCGCTCCACGAAACGCTATTCTCCTGGCTCGTAGTTCAGGTTCGGCCCCAGCCATCGCTCCACTTCCGCCAAGCTCATTCTTTTTCGCCGGCTATAGTCTTCCACCTGGTCGCGATCGATCTTCCCCAGGCTGAAGTAGCGGCTCTCCGGGTGCGCAAAGTAAAGTCCGCTCACGCTCGACCCCGGCCACATCGCAAAAGACTCGGTAAGCTCGATACCTGTCTTTGCCTGCACATCGAGCAATCGCCATATCGTGCCTTTCTCCGTGTGATCCGGGCATGCCGGGTACCCCGGCGCGGGCCGGATGCCCCGGTACTTCTCATGAATCAGGTCGTCATTGCTCAGCCCCTCGTCGCGGCCATAACCCCACTCCTCGCGCACCCGCTTGTGCAGGCATTCCGCAAATGCCTCGGCGAGCCGATCCGCAAGCGCCTCCGCCATGATCGCGTTGTAGTCGTCGTGCGCCTCCCTGAACCGCTCGCACAGCTCCTTCAGCCCCATCCCGCTCGTCACCGCAAAGGCGCCGATATGGTCTGCCAGCCCCGTTTCCTTCGGCGCAATAAAATCCGCCAGCGACCGGCACGGCTCGCTTCCCTCCCGATCCGATTGCTGGCGTAGAAAGTGGAATCGCGTCAGCACCATGTCGCGCGTCCCATCCGCGTACAGCTCCACATCGTCGCCCACTGCATTGGCAGCATAAAATCCGTACACGCCACGTGCTGTTAGCATCTTCTCCGCGATAATCCGGTCCAGCAGAGCGTTGGCTTCCGCAAAGAGTTGCCGCGCCTGCGCGCCCTGCTTTTCGTCCTCAAGAATCCGCGGATATACGCCTTTCAACTCCCAGGTGTGAAACAACGGGCTCCAGTCAATAAACTCGCGCAGCGTCTTGAGGGGAAAGTCCACAAGCACCCGCACTCCTGTAAACGCAGGCCTCGGCAGGTCCCCCGCACGCCACGTGATCGGCGTCCGTCTCGCCCGCGCCGTCTCCAGGGACACAACTGCTCTTCGCGGCGCCGCATACGCCTTGCGCAGCGCCTCATACTCCGCCCGATGCCGCGCCACAAACTCCGGCCTGCCTTCTTCGCTCAGCAGGCTCGTCGTCACCGGCACAGCCCGGCTTGCATCCAGCACGTGAACCACAGGCTCGCTGTAGTTGGGCGCAATCTTCACGGCCGTGTGCGCGCGGCTGGTCGTCGCCCCGCCAATCAGCAGCGGCAGCTTCAGTCCCTGCCGCTCCATCTCGCGCGCCACATGCACCATCTCGTCGAGCGAAGGCGTAATCAGCCCGCTCAGCCCGATAATGTCCGCCCTGACCTCTCGCGCGCGCTCCAGAATCTTCTCCGCCGGAACCATCACCCCCAGGTCTATCACCTCGTAGTTGTTGCAGGCCAGCACCACACCCACAATGTTCTTGCCGATGTCGTGCACGTCTCCCTTCACCGTCGCCAGCACGATCTTTCCCTGCGTCCTCACCTCCTCGCCGGCCGCAGCCATCGATGCCTTCTCAGCTTCCATGAACGGCGTCAGGTACGCAACCGCCTTCTTCATCACGCGCGCCGACTTCACCACCTGCGGCAGGAACATCTTCCCCGCACCGAATAAATCGCCGACCACGCCCATGCCGGCCATCAACGGTCCTTCAATCACTGCCAGCGGCCGTCCCAGCTTCACTCGCGCCTCCTCCGTGTCTGCCTCGATAAACTCATCGATTCCCTTCACCAGAGCGTGCGAAAGCCGCTCCTCCACCGTGCCCTTGCGCCACTCCTCGGCCTTCCTCTCACCCTCCTCTTCGCCAGCCCCCGCCGCTCCCGCAGCCTTCAACGCCTCGCCAAATTGCACCAGCCGCTCCGTCGCATCCGGCCGCCGGTTCAGCAACACGTCCTCCACCAGTTCCTTCAGCTTGGGCTCGATCTCCTCGTACACCTCCAGCATTCCCGCGTTCACGATGCCCATATCCATCCCCGCGACAACGGCGTGATACAAAAACGCCGCATGCATGGCCTCGCGTACCTTGTTATTGCCGCGAAAGCTGAACGAGATATTCGACACGCCGCCGCTCACTTTCGCATGCGGCAAATTCTCTTTAATCCAGCGCGTCGCCCGGATGAAGTCCACCGCGTAGTTGTTATGCTCCTCCATCCCCGTCGCCACGGTTAGGATGTTGGGATCGAAGATAATGTCCTCCGGTGGAAAGCACAGCTCGCGAGTCAAAATCCTATAAGCCCGCTCGCAAATCCTGATCTTGTCCTCGCATCCCGCCGCCTGCCCCCGCTCGTCGAAGGCCATCACCACCGCCGCCGCGCCATACTTCGAAACCGCCGCCGCGTGCTCGCGGAATTTCGCTTCGCCTTCCTTCAGCGAGATCGAATTCACGATGCCTTTACCCTGCATGCATTTCAGCCCCGCTTCAATCACCTCCCACTTTGAGGAGTCGATCATGAACGGAACCTTCGCGACTTCGGGTTCGCTCTGGAGCAAATGCAGATACCGCGTCATCGCGGTTACGCCGTCGATCATCCCCTCGTCCATGCAGATGTCGAGCACGTTGGCGCCGTTCTCCACCTGTTGCCGCGCCACGCTCACCGCCTCTTCGTACTTACCCTCCTTGATCAGCTTGGCGAACTTCGGTGATCCGGCCACATTGGTCCGCTCTCCGATCAGGATGAAGACACCGGGCTGTTGCGTGAATGGCTGCGATCCCGACAATCGCAAGGGCCTGGTGTGCACGGGTTTTTCCAGCACAGGTTGCATAATCCCTTTTTGAAAGGGCACGACTTTAGTCGTGCCATGAATCAGCAAAACAGTTGAGGGCTTTAGCCCCTGAGGGAAGTTTTTTTCAAACTCATGCCCCGCTCTCGACGCCGCACGATTCCGCATCCGGCGCAGCCGGCAGCTCGCGCGGCGCCAGCCCCTCAAGCGCCTTGGCGATCGCCGCAATGTGCTCCGGCGTGTTGCCGCAGCAGCCGCCGGCAATATTGATCAACCCCTCGCGCGCAAACCCGCTCAGATACCGCGCCATGTCCTCAGGCCCCAGATCGAACCCCGTCGCCGAAAGCGGGTTTGGCAAGCCTGCATTCGGATAGCATGACACCGCCACGTCCGCCTTCTCCGCCAGCTCGCGCAGAAACGGCGCCATCAAATCCGGACCCAGCGAGCAGTTCAGCCCCACCGTCAAGGGCTTCGCGTGCCGCACCGCGTTCCAGAACGCCTCAATCGTCTGCGCCGAAATCATCGTCTCGCCGCCGCGCCCCACCGCAGCCGAAATCATCACCGGCAATTCCCTGCCCGCCGCGGTCAGTCCATCCTCATCGAACACCTCGCGAATCGCCACCAGCGCCGCCTTCGCATTTAGCGTGTCGAAGATTGTCTCCACCAGCAGCAAATCCGCACCTCCGGCAATCAGCGCCTTCGCTTGCTGCTTGTACGCCGCCTTCACCTGGTCGAAGGTCACCACGCGAAAACCCGGATCGTCGGCCTCCGGCGAGTTCGAGAGCGACACCGTCAACGGCCCCATCGCTCCCGCCACAAACCGCTGCCGCCCGGTCGCGTTGCCCACGCGATCCGCCCACTCCTGTCCCTGTTGTGCAGACTTCTCGTTGATCTCCCACGCCAGATCGCCAAGAAACCGATCCTCGATCACTTTCTGATAGAACTCCGGATCCTTCCTGCCTCCGCGCTCCCGCGGATTGTCCACGAAGAACTCGCTCTGCGCAATGCTGGTCGCGCTAAAGGTGTTCGTCTCCACAATGTCCGCACCGGCCTCCAGAAACCGCCGATGAATGTCCCCGACCAGCTCCGGCCGCGTCAGCGTAAACAGATCGCCGTTGTTCAGCAGATCTTTCTTCGCATCCTTAAAACGCTCTCCGCGAATGTCCGCCTCCGTCATGCCGTAGCTGCGGATCGTCGTGCCCGTCGCTCCATCG
Organism: uncultured Acidobacteriaceae bacterium; assembly: GCA_963844905.1. Lineage (GTDB taxonomy): Bacteria > Acidobacteriota > Terriglobia > Terriglobales > Acidobacteriaceae > Telmatobacter. Next base: position 551,956 of record CAWJQD010000001.1, read on the forward strand.
ATGATGGCGATCCGGCTCTCCATGATTTTTTCAAGCGGGTGTTGGGGAATCTTAGTCATTTCTTCTCGAGGGCTTACGGCCTCTTCTTTAAGAGTAACTTGCTTCGCTCCCCGCTCGAACGTTTCCGCGCTGAACGTGCCAGCCCGTGCCCTGGACTGCCGCATGCCTCACCTGAACGGCTAACACCGCTGACCCCGCTAGCTCCCCTCGCGGCAATTAGACTGATGAAGATGATCACCACCCTCTTTGGCAGCGAAGAACCCGAAAAACCTGGTCCAAAACCAGAAAAAAACTTCTTCGACCGCATGAAGCAGGCCGTCTCGCGCACCCGCGAGTCCTTTTCCGCCAAAATCGCCGACCTCGCTGCCCTCACCCGCACCGTAGACGAGTCCGCTCTCGACGAGCTCGAAAACGTCCTCCTCTCGAGCGATCTCGGCGCCCAAACAACCACCGCCATCCTCGACGCTCTGCGCGATCGCGCCCGCCATCAGGCCATCGAAGGCGGCGCCGAGCTCCGCAATCTCCTGAAGGAGCAAATGATCGCCATTCTCAGTGCCCCGCAAGAGGCGGCTGCCGCACCGCAGGCGCCTCCCAAGGTCACCTTCCTCGTCGGCGTCAACGGCACCGGCAAAACCACCAGTATCGGCAAGCTCGCCGCCTTCAGCCGCGCTCAAGGGCACTCCGTGCTTTTGTGCGCCGCAGATACATTCCGTGCTGCAGCAATCGAGCAGCTCGAAGTCTGGGCCGCGCGCTCCGGCGCGGAGATGATCAAAACCCGTCAGGGAGGCGACCCCGCGGCCGTCCTCTTCGACGCCATCTCCGCCGCCAAATCCCGCGCCATCGACGAGCTCTACGTCGATACCGCCGGCCGCCTGCACACCAAAACCGGCCTCATGGACGAGCTCGACAAGATGCGCCGCACCGCTTCGCGTTTGGTTCCCGGCGCGCCCCACGAAGTCCTCTTGGTTATGGATGCCACTACCGGCCAGAACGGCCTCCAGCAGGCCCGCCTCTTCACCCAGTTCGCCGGAGCCACCGGCATTATCCTCACCAAGCTCGACGGCACCGCCAAGGGCGGCATCGCCGTCGCCATCGCCCGCGAACTCTCGCTCCCCGTCCGCTACGTCGGCGTCGGCGAAAAAATGACCGACCTGCTGGAGTTCTCGCCCACAGAATTTGTCGATTCCCTGCTGGACTGATTTCACCCTGGCTCTGAAAGGTGCCGGAAGATTCTCGACATATTGAGTTTTTTGCCGCATTGACGATCCAGTGTAAAATTAAGCCGTACAAAAAAGCCAACTTGCTCCTCGGTCAAGGACGAAGGAGAAGCAGATGGTATGGACAACTCGCTCAATTCTGAAAAAGTTTCACTCTTATTGACGAAGGTGGAAGAGGCTGCCCGAGCGACCGAAGAGGGGGTGCGCCATTTTATCGAGCCTGCGCCAGGCACGTTAGCAAGGGCCATTAGTAAAAGACACCATATTGTGTTCGGACGTCGAGGCTCCGGGAAGTCCAGTCTACTTAGGAAGGCGGCCGCTGACCTAACTGTAGACCGAAGACCAATTGCCTATGTAAACCTTGAAGTTTTTAAAGGCCACAGCTACCCAGACGTCCTTCTAAGTGTTTTGATCGCGACATTTCGCGAATTCAGGAAATGGCTGGATACGGCGGCCATAAGCCGACCGGACAAGACCACGTTTTGGAAAAAACTGTTTGGAACCGCGCCGACCAGGCCATCATTTAACAAGAAAGAAAGTGCAGCTATTTCTACGGAGCTTCAAGTGCAGATTGAAGGCCTTGAAGCACAACTTCATGCGGCCGAAGAGTCCGAGGTGAAGGTAACGAAGAGCGCAGATAAACAATTCGAAGAATCTGCCATGGCATCCATCGAAGCGAAGATCGCCCCGATTAACTTTGCAGCAGGCACATCTTCCAAAGATACTATTCGGCAAGCCGAACAGGTACAGCAAGAATTCAAACAGAACAAGATGGATTTCTTGCACCGGCACATCATGGACTACCAACGAATTTTTGGCGAAATAGCCAATCTTTCCGAGGGAGACTCCTACCTGGTGCTCGACGATCTCTACCACATTCGGCGGTCCGACCAGGCAAAGGTTATTGATTACTTTCATAGGATCGCCAAGGACCACCACCTCTGGCTCAAGGCGGGAACAATTAAGCATCGCACTGAATGGTATTTCCACGGCGACCCGCCAGTCGGCGTGAAGCTCGGAGACGATGCGGATGAAATTGACCTAGACATCACATTAGAAAAATACGAGATAGCGAAACAATTTCTTATGAAGGTTCTCGGAAATTTTGCTTCGCACGTGGGAATACAGAGTCTAAGCGAACTACTCACAGATGGCGCGGTTGACCGGTTGGTCCTCGCGAGCGGCGGCGTCGCACGAGACTTCCTGTCAATTTTCCGAAGATCGGTCGATATTGCTCGGGAACGGATCATGCAAAAGCCAGAGCCGGCAAAAATTACGGCGGAAGACGTAAACGTCGCAGCAGGAGAATACGACGGCTCTAAACGGGAAGAATTTAAGCGCGACACAGGGAGCGACGACCAACAAAGCTTGGATCAGCAGTTCCAGCAGATCAGAGACTTTTGTCTCGAGAATGCGGCAACCAACTGCTTTCTTCTTGATAAGGACGCAAAGGGTCAAGCGGTAGCCCTTATACACGAGCTCGTCGATCTGAAATTGTTACACCTCGTTCGTTCCAGAGTGACAGTCAGTGGAAGGCCGGGAAAAATCTTCGAAGCGTACATGCTAGATCTAAGCCAATACGCAGGCTCTCGCAAGAGACGTGGGCTAGGCATCGTTGAATTCTGGAAATCCGAATCTAAAGAAAGCCTTAGACGCGCTTCATTGATCTACTCTCTTTGAGCCTGCGAACCATTTTCTCCCATCCGCTGCATTGAAGATCGTCCCGCCGCTGCCAACCTCCCACGAAAAATTTCGAGGTTGCTTCCCCTTATGCGGCCAATCGCGCAATTTTGACGCGCCGGTTGCGCATAGCCTTTGCCAGATCGTAATTGGCCTGCAGCCTGATCCAAACTTCGGGAGAAGTGCCGAATGCCTCGGAAAGGCGCACGGCCATCTCGGCCGATACGCCGGTCTTGCCGTGGATCATCCGCGACAGATTCGCCCGCGTGATCTTCAGGTGCGCGGCCAAGGCGGAAACAGTCAAACCGAGACCTTCCATGTGCTCCTGAATGATCTCGCCCGGGTGTGCGGGGTTATACATCATATGATTTTCTCCCTCAGTGATAATCCTGATAGTCGACTAAAATCGCGTCTTCGCCCTCAAATTTGAACGTGATGCGCCAATTGCCGCTGACACGCACAGATCAATGGTCTTTCAACTTTCCTTGGAGCGCGTGCAAATGCCAACCCGGCACATTCATGTCTTGCCGCGACGCGCTGGCGTCAAGCAATGTTAATTGCCTGCGGAGCTTCGTCGCGTGCGCCGGCGGGATTCCTGCTTTGCTGTCGGTACGGTAAAAATTCTCCAGTCCAGCATGCCGGAAGCTCTTAATCACATGTATAGTGTATTGACACGGTATACAAGAGTCAAGGAATTCTTTGGCATGTAGCTTACAGCCCTGAAGTCAGACTCCTCACGGCGTGTACACTTGAAGGTTCCGCAGGATGCGCGCACGATGAATTCCTCCGACCAAGACACGCACTGGATGCGCCGCGCCCTCGAGCTCGCGCGCCGCGGCATCGGCGTCACCTCGCCCAACCCCGCTGTCGGCTGCGTGATCCTCGATTCAACCGGCCAGGTGGCCGGCGAGGGCTGGCACGAATACGACTCCCTGGACCACGCCGAAATCGTCGCCCTCAAAGCCGCGCAGCAGCACGCGTCGGACCGTGTCCATGGCGGCACGGCCTACGTCACGCTCGAGCCATGCAACGTCACGGGACGCACGCCCCCCTGCACCGATGCGTTCATCAAAGCCGGCCTCGCCCGCGTCGTCGCCGCCACCATCGATCCCAACCCTGCCGTCGCCGGCCGCGGCCTTGAAGCATTGCATGCAGCGGGCCTTCGGACGAGTGTCGGGGCATGCGAAAACGAAGCCCGCCGCCTCAATGAGGGCTTTGCCCGCTGGATCCAGGACCACCGCCCATTCGTGCTCATGAAAGTCGCCATGACCCTCGACGCGCGCATCGCGCCGCCTCCCGCGCAGCAAACGCCCCACGCGCCCTACTGGATCACCAGCGAGCTCGCTCGCGCCGCTGTCCAGCCTCTCCGCTGGCAGGCCGACGCCACCATGGTCGGCGTCGACACCGTCGTCGCCGACGACCCCTGGATGACCGATCGCAGCGGCAATCGCCGCCGCCGTCCGCTCCTGCGCATCGTCCTTGACTCCGCCCTGCGCATGACCCTCGACTCCAGGCTCGTCTCCACGGCGCAAAACGACGTCGTCGTATTCACCGTCTCCAACGACGAGGCGCGAATCCGCGAGCTGACCTCCCGCGGCGTCCGCGTCGAAGTCCTTCCGGCTGAGGCCGGCCGCGTGCCGCTCGAAAAGGTCCTCTTGAAGCTCGGCGAAGAAGGCGTGCTCACTCTCCTCACCGAAACCGGTACGCGCCTCAACACTGCCTTTCTCGCCGCCGGCCTCGTCGACCGCCTTCACCTCTTCATCTCGCCGCAAATCATGGGCTCCGACGCGGTCCCCGCCTTCCGCGGCTTGCCTCGCTTCGTCCACATGAACAACGTCGAAATCGAGCGCTACGGCGACGACCTTGGCCTTTCCTCGCTCCTCCGCGACCCCTGGCCGCCCGCGTAGAAACTTTGCACCGATCCCCACCCTCCCGGCGTCCGATAGAATAGTGGGTGTACTCGTTTGGCTCGGACCCCTGGAGCCACCCTGCCCGTTGCAAGATTTTTGAAAGTGAACTTCATGACCGTCTCTCCCGTCATTACGGCTGTTGTCTCCCTCGTCGGCCTCACCGGCGTGCTCGTCTGGCGCGTTCGCGAGGGCCGCACCGCCGTGACCCTGAGGAAGATCGTGATGCCGCCCGTGGGCATGGCCACCGGATTTTGCATGTTCTTTGTTCCCGCCTTCCGCGTCCCCTGGACCTGGGGCCTCGGCGCGTTCTTGATCGGCACAGTCATCTTCGCCTATCCGCTGCTGCTCACCTCCGATCTCCATCTTCAGGACGGTGTCATCATGATGAAGCGCTCCAGCGCGTTCTTCGCGGTCATTATCGTGCTCGCCATCGTGCGCTACCTTGCCCGCGACTACTTCGACCGCTTCTTATCGCTCGAACAGACCGGCGCCCTCTTTTATCTGCTGGCCTTCGGCATGATCCTGCGCTGGCGCGCTAAGCTCTTTTTCGCCTATCGCGCCCTTACCAGCGGCCCCGCTCTCCGCGCCACGACAGCCCCTGAAGAAGCCGCAGCCGGCGAGTAATCGCGCCTCAGTCCCTACGTCCCTGGTCCCTACGTCCCTCAGTCCCTTAGAATCTACCCATGTTCACCGGCATCATCGAACAAACCGGCACGCTTATCAGCCTCACCGACCGTGGCGGCGTTCGCCGCATCACCGTTGAAGCGCCCGGCATTGCGGCGCGTCTGCGTGAGGGCGACTCGCTCGGCGTCTCCGGCGTCTGCCTCACGGCGCTCGACCCCGACCCCACTTACTTCCACGCAGATCTCGCCCAGGAGACGCTCGACCGCACCTCTCTCGGCTCTCTCGCTCCCAGCGCCAAAGTCAATCTCGAGCTGCCCACCGCAGCCGGCAGCCCGCTTGGCGGCCATATCGTCCAGGGCCACGTCGACGGTACCGGCATCATGACCGCCCTCGACCCCGTCATCCCCGAATCCAGCCCCCAGTTCGACCGCCAGACCACCGACTGGACCCTCAAGGTCCGCGTCCCGGAAAACGTCCGCCAGTGGATGGTGCACAAGGGCTCCGTCGCTGTCGAGGGCATCAGCCTCACCATCGCCGGCTTCGACGGTGAAGAGATCGCCATCGCCATCCTGCCCCTCACCTACTGGCGCACCAATCTGCACACGCTCGCCGTGGGCGCGCCCATGAACATCGAGGCCGACGTGCTGGTCAAACTCGCCGCCATGCAGATGCAGGCCGAAAAGAAACCGGCGTTCGACCTCACCGCCGCCTGGCTCGTCGCCAACGGCTACTGATCGGGTCTCGCCCGACGGGTCACGCAGCCCCGTTGGGAAGATTGGAAGTCAGCAATACGAAGGAAGACCGCCGAAGAGATTGGCCTGAAGATCACCGCCTCCCAGCGTGAATACTTCCGTTATACCGGCCCTTCGGCGGAGCTTGAGCGCCGTGGCGCCGGTACTTCCCGGCCCGAGCTCGCTTGGGCCCGGCGCCAGAAACGCGAAGAAGAGCAACGTCACGAAATTGGCGGGAGGCAAGCGCCCAAAAGGAACCCATGATTTGCGCTCAGTGCGGCGAACTGATGGATCAGACCGACAAGAACACCTTCACTGGCCGTGTCATCCGCGAGTACGAGTGCCGCAAATGCGGCCATACCGACTGGGAAGACGACGGCGTCGCCCTCTGGCAGGTTCTGCACGACGCGCGTGAGAAGGGCGAAGCCGAAGCATCCGCGCGTGCCGCGGCAAGCGCCGAGCCTCCGCAGTTGGAAGCCGAGCAACCCAGCTGCAGGCCGTCAGCCCCGCTGTGGCAACGCTTCAAGAAGATCTTTCGCAAGAGCAGTTAGCTTCCAGCCCGTCGCGGCAGAATCTCCGGCGGCGCCACTTCCACCCATTGCGCCTTCCTTGACTTGGCGGACCTGCACTCCGACCACAAAGCGTAGATCTCTCTCTTCGGCACCAGCGGCGTATCCACGAGCACCGCGCTGCCACTATCCGCGCTGGTGTAGCGCTCGCGGCACCAATGGACAAATGGCCCACCCCTGAAGCCCTTGCGCATTGTGAACCAATCGATGATCTCGTAAGGGGATTCCCGGTAAACATTTTCCCGCGTCCACCAGAAGCGGACCGGGCCCTCGGGCGAAAACTTCTCCTCGATGCAGGTTCCACCGGCCTCATTGAGGTCGCGCAGCAGAACTTGCCACGTGATCAGCCTTCCCTTGGATTTCATCTGCAGCCGGAATGCGTGCTCGCGGTACTGTTGCACCCAACGCAAGACGAAGCGGAATGGAATTACCAGGCAGGCCCCAACCACGAGCACGGGAATCAACAAGACCCCTAAGATCGCCCGAAGGGAATCGGCGAATGGTCTGTGCCCCTGCGTCCTCTCTGTTCCCGGCGCCGGCATATTCGCTGCCCACATCCTCTATGGCTTCACCGGCGCTTTCGGCGGCGCCATCACGTACTCGTCGCCCACCCGCGCCAGAATCTGCGCACGCCGATCGGTCAGCAGCTTCAGCTGCTTGGTCACTGCAATGAATTCCTTCTTTTGCTCGTCCGTCAGCCCCGCGCCTCCTTGCTCTGCCATCTTGCTCAGCTCATTCAGCCGCGCCTGCAGCACCGGAATCTCGCGGTCGATCAGCACCGGCCGGATCACCGGCTTCTTCTCCCGTCCCGCCGCCAGCTCGTTGCGATTGTTTTCCTCCCAAACCGGCAGAACGCCCACGTGCCCCAGTTCCACGCGCACGCCCGCCGGCCCATAATCCCTCCGCACCGCCGCGAAAAAACCGATCATCTCGTCTCTCGGATCGCCGTTCGAGTCCGGGTTCAGCCCATCCACATACGTCCGCGACTGGTTCGACAAAAAGTTGCCCATCGAATAAAAAATCACCGTGTCGCGCCCGTCCTGCGTCCGGTAAGTCTCGATTGGCTGCAGAGCGTGTGGATGCCCTCCCACGATCACCGACGCTCCTGCCTCCATCATCTTGTGCGCGATGTCCACGTCCTCCGGCCTCGGCGCCGTCGCGTACTCAATGCCCCAATGCATCGAAATCACCAGCAGATCGCATTGCTCTCGCGCCGCCTTCACCGCCGCCAGCACCGTCGCTTCGTCCGCTCCCGGCGCGCCATTCGCCTCGCCGGGATAGGGAAAGAAATTCACATGCGGCTGATCGTCCTTCGCCGGATTGCGGTTGCCGTTCAGCCAACGCGTCATCCCCAGCCAACCCACCTTGATCCCGTCGGCCTCGGTGATCGCCGGTTGCCATGCCGTAGCCGCATTGTCTGATGTCCCCACAATCAGCAGCCCCGCTTGCTTCAGGTGCTCGCGGCTCTCGGTAAATCCCGCCCACCCCTGGTCCATTACGTGATTGTTCGCAAACGAAACAATCTTGATTCCGCTCGCCTTCAGCGCCTCAGGCAGCTCCACCGGCGCATCGAATAGGAACGCCTTGGTCCCATGCGAGTGTTCTGGCGCCACCGGAGTCTCCAGATTCACGAATCCGAAGTCCGCCCCCTGAAAAACGTCCGCCACATCCGAAAAAAGCGCCGCCCACCCCTGCTCGCCCTCGCCCGCTGCTTCGGCCGCCGCCCTTACCGCCTCATGTGGAATCACATCCCCTGCCACGGCGAAACTCACCTGGGCAAGCTCGTGCGGATACGGCGCAACGACAGCCGCGGCAATGCGGTGCCGGTAAACGGAGAAGAAGAGCCCCATTGCGGCCAGAACCAATAACAAGGTCGCAGCGGCCATCCGTGTGCGGCGATTCAGGCCCCTCAATTTTCCTGTGAAAGCCCAGCGATTCCAAGCCGATCCGCTGACTTGATGCATTTGGAGCAGCCCCTCCCTCGCCATGAGCCAATGAAACGCATTCAGAATGCAGCCGCGGCCGCTCAGCGCTTCACGACCCACTTCACACGCTCCCATCCAACGCCAAGAATCCGCACGAGGATGGTTTCGTCCGGACCACGAAACACAAGATGCAGAGGATCGCCGATGATCTCCCAGCCCACGAAGATCCCGCAAGGCAACTGAAAGCTGTAAGCGCCTTTGTCATTCTCCTGGCGGCCTTTAGGCAACGGATTCTCCTGCAAGCGCACAAGAAAGTCACCAATCTGCTGGCGGACTTCTACGCTGCAGTCGAGAATCTCCTGCTCTACTTCCGGGGCTGCATCGATCTTGCAGACCTTGCGGGTCATGCGACCCATCGTAGCATAGGCGGATCGCGCCTCCTGACAACCAACGGCTGATCAATCTTTCTCTTCCAATTGAGAATCCGCCGCGTCGAGTCTGCCGGGGGCTCGGCGCTTGGCGTCGGGCGCACCAGATGATTTGGCGCGCGCGGCGTTCTCCCTGGCTGTCCCCGGTCTCCGCTTACCCGCCCGTGGCGCCTGATAGCCGATCTTGTCCAACAGGGTCTTGAGTGGTATATCCGTGGACTTGGCTCCGCGCCGCGCCGCAAATTTGTTCCAAAGCCCCTTGGGTAGTTCGTGGCGTGGAACGCTAACCATGGGGTGCAAAATAGCGTAGTCGCCTTCTACCTCCAGTAGCAGTTCATCACCCTCGGAAAGCGCAAGAAGCCCCATGCACTTCTTGGGAATCGTTACCTGACTTTTGGCCCCGATGGGCAGTCTGAATTGGGCATTGGCCATGACTGAACCTCGAAAATCAGTATACCGGGTTGGCGGAATTTCTGCAAATCCTCGACTCCGTCAATCCTCCATGATCCGGACAATAATCTGCAGCGCGAATCCCAACAGCAGAATTACGAACCCTCTCCAGGCCCACTGCTCCGACATCTTTGCCTGCGTTGCTTCCGTATCCACGAAATTCACGTTGGGGAATTCTTTGCGAATTCTCTGGTCAACCTTCGTTGCATTCACCTCTTTCAGCCGCTGAAATCCGTCTCGCGCTAATAACAAGGCGCCTACAAATGTCAGAACATCCGCGCCGATGCCCAATACGAGCCGCGGATGAGCCATGCACCAACGAATTAAGTTCAGACACCATTGCATCCAGGTATGGTAACTGGATGGGACTGGCCCTGGCGCGAAAATCCTCCGCGCACCCGCCTAGGGAGCGTGGCGGTCTTCCCGCGCGTCTTACCCGTAGATCAGCGGGAGCCCTAAACTGGTACCCTGAGTCCTGAGAAAAGCACCCGGAAAACTCAGGCCGCTGCTGGCCGTGAGACGGAAACATGGCAGAGTTCGTCATCAACCTGGCCGATGAGCGTGTCCACGTGCAGGAGCAGGTCCTCATCGCTGCCGGCGCCGATCCCGGCGTCTGAGCCCCAATCGCCACCCGGAGTGCAATCAGAATACGGGTTCATCGTTGACGCGCGTCGGATTCATGAGCGCGCCGGTGCGCCAGCCCATCAGGAACAGGAACGGCGGCCGCAATGCGCATAGAGTCTGTTATGAACTTTCCCGTGGGCGGGATTTCAATGCCGAGCCGCTCGAACCTTCGGATAAGATATGGATTCATGGGGCAGCAAGGATGAGGAGGTCGGCGACGGCCTCGATCGCCGTACACTCCAGAGAACAGATGTCCTGATTCCGATGTTCAGCCGGTATGCGGGAGAAATGGTTCCACGCGGACCGGCGCAAGGAGCTTTCCTCCATGCCGTTCGACGTCTTCATCAGCCACGCATCGGAAGACAGAATCGTCGCCAACGCAGTCTGCGCCCGGCTGGAGTCAGCCGGCATTCGCTGCTGGATTGCCCCGCGCGACATTGTCGCCGGCACCTCTTACGGCGAAGCCATCATTGAAGCCATTCACACAGTCAAGGTGATGGTGCTGGTCTTCTCCTCGAACGCCAATTCTTCCGGGCAAGTTCCCAAGGAAGTGGAGCGTGCGGTGAGCAATGGCCTGGTCATCCTCCCCTTTCGCATCGAAGATGTCGCCCCAGGCAAGTCTCTGGATTATTTCATCGGTTCCATCCACTGGCTCGACGCCATGACGCCTCCGCTGGAAAAGCATCTCGACGACCTGGTGGAGACTGTTCGAAAGCTTTTGCCGTCGCCCGCAGGCGCGCAGGCCGTGCCCGTGCCGCCGCCCCCCGCTGCCCAACCGCCGGCCGGTCGCCCTGTGGCAGCCGCCGGGACCCGAAGCGCAATCCCATCGAAGACACTTTGGATAGGCGCAGTTGCGGCCCTCGTGATTGCGGCGGTCATCTGGGGAGTCATCCAATTCAGGCCCAAGCCGGGGGCGGCTACAGGCCCGCCCGTTCCCGTCGTGAATCCTTCCACCAATCCACCGGCAGTCATCGGCAGTCCCGGCCCCGCAACCGGCCCAACTGCCGCAGCCGGCGCCGATCCGATTGTGGGCTGCTATCACTGGTTCAATAACGCAGCGGTCGTCATTCACCCGAATGGCATCATAGTTGGCGGCCCGTTCACCGGACACTGGCGGTCAATCAACGCCGCGCTTCGGGCTTACCAGCTCAATTGGCCTGAAGCATCGAAACCGGTGTTCCCGGTCACCATCTCGCCCGACCAGCGCTCGTTCAGCGGAATCAATCAATATCAATATCCGATTTCAGCCACCCGCACCGCGGGCACGGCCGGCCTCGTGGGCTCCTGGATTTTGTCGAATAACGTTCCCATGTTTGTGTATCCCACCGGTACCTTCACGTCTGCCACATTCACCGGCGCCTGGCGAACCATCGATGCCTCGAGTGGCGTCTATTCGCTAACCTGGCCGCCCCTGATCGACAGCGTCACGCTTTCCCCCGACGCCCAGCAGATTACCGGAGCAAACCAGTACGGCGTAGCCGTTTCGGGAACCAGAACGGAACCCTGTTCCGTGAACTAGAACGACCGGGCATGCCGTAATGTCGAAACATGGAAAACACGGCCGAAGTTCGCCAGAAAATGGCCGCACTCCCTTCTCCAAGGCCAGTGCGAGCACAAATTCAGCCAACTCATGGCCGCATTTCTGGTTTTTGCCTCAAACCTGACCGGCAGCGGATCTCCGCTGCATAATGTTTGCGAAAAAGTAATCTCCGAATGCGCGACCATCCAGGAGTTTGCTGATTTCACTCACCTGCGACTCGTCATTTTATTGGAGATTCGACACGGCACTTCGCGTTGCATTGTTGGAGCCGTTCTACGATCAGGGCTTAGGTTATTCTTGGCATTTGAGAGCTATTCTGAATCCGAAGATTTCAGGAGGTCCTTAATCATGCGGTCGACAGTCTCAACAAACGAGCCGAACATGATTCCTATGCACGCGCCTAGCAGAGCCCCGAGTATCGTTCCGTCAATCGCGTCAATATTTCGCGAAGAATCAGAAAGAACGAAGCCGACGATTCCACAAAGCACCGCACATACAAGCGCACCGCCGGTCATGGCATAGGCGGTGCTCTCTTCTGCTGTGGAATTCCTTCTCTTCGGCCGCCAGGCAGCACACCTTCCAATCCACTGGAGAATCTGATCGATACTGTCCCAAGGACGCAGTGTCAACCTGTTCATTTTGACCCCCTCTCCCTTTTGAGGATACAAAGCGTTTCCGCGAAGGTGAGCCGAGCCCGAGTTCAGGATAGCATTCATCTTTCTTATTACTAACAGACGATTCGTAACATTTCTGAGTACAATCGCTCCATAAGGCCCGCCAAATCAACGTTTCAGAAGTCTTCAAGCAACTTTTACGGACGATTTCGCGGATTGCGAGCGTATCACGGCCTGTGCGAAAGTGATTACCCCTTCACCACCTGAGGCGCCCTGGTCGGGCGTTTTAGGACGGACGGTTTTGGGCCCATCCAAAGGGCTACGCGGCGAGCGTCCGGCCCCTCCGCTTCGTCTATCTTGCTGTTAAGACTGTTAACCTTGAGCAGGAGCACCCCATAAGGGACTACCCGGTGGCGCCAGGTGCGCGAACCGGCGAGCGCGACCATGGCAGAGTTCGTCATCAAGCTGGCCGATGAGCGTGGCCACGTCCAGGAGCAAGTTCTGACCGCGGCCACGGCCGAGGAGTTACGTGCCCGCTTCACCCACGCGGGCTATCATGTCTTCTCTGTCCGCGCTCGTGGAGGCCTTGGCCTCGCCCGCCGCAAGGTCAAGCTCGAGCCCTTTCTTATCTTCAACCAGCAGTTTCTCACTCTTATCCGCGCTGGCCTGCCCATCCTCGGCTCCATCCAGATGCTGGGTAAGATTCAGAGAAACGCCACGCTTTCTGCGCAGTTGGACGACGTCGCCAGCCGCGTCAAGCGCGGCGAGGCGCTTTCAGCAGCCTTCGAAGCACAAAGCGGCTTCCCCGTCATGTACACCACCACGCTGCTGGCCGGCGAGCGCTCCGGCAACCTCACCGAAGTCCTCGAGCGCTACGTCAACTTCCAGAAGGTCGCCCTCGCCCTGCGCAAAAAGCTCGTCGGCTCCCTCATCTATCCCGGTGTCCTGCTCACGCTGGTTTGTTGCCTCCTGACCTTTATGTTTACCGTGGTGGTGCCGCAGTTTGCCAAGCTTTACGACCAGCTCGGCAGCAAACTCCCGGCGCTCACCATCACCCTCTTGAGCTTTGGCCAATGGATGCAACACAACATCCTCTGGCTGGCGCTGACCGTGTTCATCATCGCCGCCGCGTTCTACCGCTTTTCCATCACCGAGCGCGGCCGCGATTTCGTTGACGGCTTCCGCGTCAAGCTTCCTGTCCTCGGCAAAATCTGGCTCAAGTACCAGGTGGCGCTCTTCGCGCGCACTCTCTCCACATTGCTCACCGGTGGTTTGCCGCTCGTGCCTTCTCTGGAAACCGCCGCGCGCTCCATCTCCTCGCGCCGCGTTTCGAAAGCCGTCGAATCTTCGATCGGCACCGTGCGCGAGGGCAAGAGCCTCGCCGAATCGCTCGCCAAAACCGGCGTCTTCCCCGATCTGGCCGCGGAGATGATTACCGTCGGCGAGCAGACCGGCGCCCTGCCGCAGATGCTCAATTCGGTCGCTGAATTCTTTGAGGAGGATGTGGCCACGGCCCTCGCCGCAGCGCTCGCGCTCATTGAACCGGCCATCCTAATCGTCATGGGTGTTGTTGTCGTCTTCATTCTCATCTCGCTCTACCTGCCCATCTTCTCGCTCGGGCAGGCCAGCGGGATGTAACCAGCGGAACTTCAGGAGGGTTGTCTCTATGGCCGAAACCAACGTCGTCACGCCCCCCGCTCCCGGCGGCAACGGCGCGGGCCCCATTGGCCAGGGTGCAGGTGTCGACGAGCGCGCACAGGCCGAAGCTCTGGCGCGTCGCTATCACGCCGAGTTCGTCGACCTCAAGAACTTCAAGATTCAGCACGAACTGCTGCGCACCGTGCCCGTCGAGCTCATGTTCCGTTACAACTTCGTGCCCATCGAGCAAACCCCCGAGGGCCTGGTCATCGCTGTCAGCGACCCTTCGCGCCTCATGGTCCTCGATGAGATTGCCGGCCTGCTTGGGACGCGCATCTCAGCCCGCGTCGCTACGCTCTCGCAAATTACCGACCTGCTCAAGAAAACCGAGCAGTCACAGCGCGTTCTCGATGAAGCCAGCGAAGGGCTCACCTTCGACGTGCTCACCGGCGACGAAAACGCCGACGAGAACATTTCCATCGAGAAGCTCACCAGTGAAGCCGAAGACATCAGCCCTATCATCCGTCTCGTCGACACCACCATCTTCACTGCTCTCGAGCGCCGCGCATCCGACATTCACATCGAAAGCTACGACGACTCGGTGCACGTCAAGTACCGCATCGACGGCGTCCTCCAGGAAGCCATGGCGCCCATCGCCCGCGAGCACCATGGCACCATTCTCGGGCGCATCAAGATCATGAGCGAGCTCGACATCGCCGAAAAGCGCGTCCCCCAGGACGGCCGCTTCCGCGTGCGTTACAAGAACCGCCTCATTGACTTCCGCGTCTCCATCATGCCCACCATCTACGGTGAAAATGCCGTCCTCCGCGTCCTCGACAAGGAGTCGATGAGCGAGAAATTCAAGCACCTTACCCTCGACGTCGTAGGCTTCGCCGACGACGACCTGCGCCGCTTCCGCCGCTATATCCGCGAGCCGTACGGCATGGTCCTGGTCACCGGACCCACCGGCTCCGGCAAGACCACCACCCTCTACGCCGCCCTCAACGAGATCAAAAGCGACGAGGACAAGATCATCACCATCGAGGACCCGGTCGAGTACCAGATTCGCGGCATCACGCAGATTCCCGTCAACGAAAAGAAAGGTCTCACCTTCGCCCGCGGCCTTCGTTCCATCCTCCGTCACGACCCCGACAAGATTCTCGTCGGCGAGATTCGCGATCAGGAGACAGCGCAGATCGCCATCAACTCCGCCCTCACCGGCCATCTCGTTTTCACCACCGTCCACGCCAACAACGTCGTCGATGTGCTGGGTCGCTTCCTCAACATGGGCGTCGAGGCTTATAACTTCGTCTCCGCGCTCAACTGCATCCTGGCGCAGCGCCTGGTGCGCACCGTCTGCGAGTACTGCGCGCACACCGTTCACTACGATGACGAGGCTCTCCTCGCCAGCGGTATGGATCCGGCCGAGTGGCGCGGCTTCGCCTTCCGCGAGGGACCGGGTTGTATGGAATGCGGCGGCACCGGCTACCGCGGACGCACCGCCATCCACGAGCTGCTCGACCTTACCGACACCATCCGCGAGATCATCCTCGCCAAAAAACCCACCTCGGAGATCCGCAAGCAAGCGCAGAAGGAGGGCATGAGTTTTCTCCGCGAATCGGCGCTCGATCGCGTTCGCCGCGGCATCACCACGCTCAAAGAGATCAACAAGGTTACATTTATTGAGGCGTCACGCTAGTGCCACCGATGTTCAACAAAACCCGCAGCACCGCGCAGCCTGCCGGCCGTCCGCCCGCCGCGGTCGAGATCGCGCCTGAAGGCGTGCTGGCTGCGGCGTGCCCCGCTGTACGCTCGCGCCGTGGGGCAACCAGTTGGGGACAGGCGCACGTTTACGCTTTCGTTCCCCTCCCCGCCGGCGCGCTGGTTCCCGGCATCGAAGAGCCCACCCTGCCTGCGCCCGAAGTGGTCGCGGCAGCCATCCGCTCCGCGCTCGACGAACTTTCCCTGCGCAAGCGTGACGTCACCGTCATTCTGCCCGACACTCTCGTCCGCGTCTTCGTCCTCGACTTCGATTCCTTGCCCGCTAAAGCCGCTGAAGCCGTGCCCGTCGTGCGCTTCCGTCTGCGCAAGATGGTTCCCTTTGATGTGGAGCCGGCCGGCGTCACGTACCAGGTGTTGTCGCAGAACGAGACCGAGTGCAGGGTGCTTGCTGCAGTCATGCCCGGTCCCATTCTCGCCCAGTACGAAGCCGTCGTCCGCGCCGCAGGCTATGAACCCGGAGCGGTTTTGTCCTCTAGCTTGGCCGCGTTGGACGCCCTCGACTCCATGGAAGCTGTGCTGGCAGCCAACCTGAGCGCCCACGCCATCACCACCACCATCGTCAATGGCCAGGAACTGCTTCTTTATCGCACCCTCGATCTTCCCGAAGATCCCGGCCAGCGTATCGCCGAGATTCAGCGTAGCATCGCCGTGGCTGCCGCTTACTTTGAGGACAAGCTCGGCGCGCGGCCCCGCCGCCTCTATTACGCAGGAGTCCAGAACACCGATGAATTCGCGGAAGCGATCGGCGACCCCGCACTCTCTGTTGTCGAATGGGCGTCCCGGCCCGACGAAGGAGCCATGACTGCCCTTCCTCAAACCAGTTTTGCCGGCGTGGCCGGCGCGCTGGCGGGAGCGAGCTGACGCATGAGAATCACCCTCAACCTCGCTACCCGCCCCTTCACCGATCTTGGACCGGCGTTGAAGCGCTTGCGCGTCGCCATGGCCGTGCTCGCAGCGCTCTCGATTCTCTTCGCCCTGGGCCTGCATCTGTTCGACCGCCAGGCCGATGCAGTTCGCGCCCGCGAGCACTCGCTCGAAGGCCGAATCGCCCGCGTTCAGGCCGAGCGCGCCTCGGCCGAAGCCTTCATGAGCCGCCCCGACAACGCTCAGCTCGTCAAGCAGGCCGACTTCCTCAACCAGCGCTTCGATGAGAAGGCCTTCTCCTGGACCCTCGCCATGGAAGCCATGGAGACCGTCCTGCCCGGCGGCGTGCAAGTCACCTCCATCGAGCCCATTCGCGACAAGGACGGCCACATCACCGTGCACGTGCGCGTCGTCGGTCCCCGCGACCGTGCCGACGGCCTGGTCGCCAACCTCGAGCGCTCCCGCCGCTTTCTCCAGCCCCGCATTGTCGGTGAGACCGCCGAGTCCACCAATGGTCCCATCCAGCGGCAGGAGGCTTTCAACGCTTCCAGCCGCTTTGAATTCGATTTGTTCGCCGATTACAATCCGCCCACTCCGGCAGAACGCAAGCCCGCCAAAGCCGAGGCGAAAGTCTCCACGCCCGTGTCGCCTGGCATCGCCAATCCCAAACACATGCGTCCGGCTCCCGCCCCAAAGCAGAACGGCCGCGAGCCCTACACGGGACCATCTCCGTCCGCGCCCTCCCAGCCTGGCTTTCACCCCGCGCCTGCCACGCCTGGAGGTCCGCAATGAGCGCCAACGGATCCTCCTCGCTCTGGCGTGAACGCCTCGCTTCTCCGCTCACCTTGCACTTCGCCGGCTTTGTCGTCCTGCTTTTGCTCGCTATCGGCCTGGCCGTTCGCCTGGGCATGGACTGGGCTGCTATGGACAGTCACTCCAACGATGTCCTCGCCGCCAAACAGCTTCAGTTGAAGGCCCTCGAAATCCAAACCGCGCCCCTTCGCGGCCTTGACCAGCGTGTCGAAAAGACGCGCGCACAAATGCTCGCGTTCTATAAGAAGCGCATCCCGCCCGACTATTCCTCCATTGACGCACGCATCGGCAATTTGGCGGTCTCATCGGGAGTGCGCCTCTCGCGCGCGCAGTACTCGCAGGGCCCGCCCGGCGCCGACCTTACTGAGATCACTATGGATGCCGGCATCAGTGGCGACTATCCCGCCATCATGCGCTTCATCAATGGTATCGAGCGCGATCCGATTTTCTTCGTCATCCACACCATGACCCTCACCAGCCAGCAAGGCGGCCTTGTCAACTTGCGCTTGGGCGTCTCTACCTGGCTGCGCCCAGCCGCTGCCGAGGCCAGCGGTCTTCCGCCCACCCCGTCCCCTGACCAGCCCACACCGGAACCCTCCACCACTGGCAAGGAGGGCGAATAACCATGGCTCTCGCTCTCGGCACGGAAAACAAGCGCCAGGTCATCCTGGTCATTGTGCTCTTCGCTTTCATCCTTGGCTTTGGCGGTTGGCAGATTTATCGCGCCGTCTCGGGGCCCTCCACCCGCCCCGCGCCTGCGCAGGCGCCGCCCCGCAACCTTCCCGCCGCAGCAAACGCAATACCCGCAGCCGGTAACGAGGCGCAAAAGCTCACTAACGCAGGCATTGACCCCACCCTGCACTTTGACAAGCTGGCCCAGAGCGAAGATGTCGAATACTCGGGCACTGGCCGCAACATCTTTTCCGCTGAATCCGCGCCGATCCCGATCCCAGGCCCTATCGCGCCCGCACGCCCCGGCGGCGGGCCAGTTGTCACGCAGAACTCGCCGCCTCCGCCGCCCAAGCCGCCGGCCATCGACCTTAAATACTTCGGCTACTCCGAAGACGAGCACAAGGTGCTCAAAGCCTTCTTCATGCACGGCGAGGATATCTTCATGGCCCGCACCGGCGACATCGTCGACCATCGCTACAAGGTCGGCGCCATCCGCCCCCTCAGCGTCGAGGTCACCGATCTGTCCTACAACAACACGCAGACACTGAACCTGTCGACACCCTGAAGATGAAACAGCAAGCTTGCCTCCGCCGCGCGGAGCCGGGCGGTAGACGAGTCAGCTTGAGAGATCGCAAGGCCTTTGCCTCCGAAAACCTCTGCGCCGCAATAGCTCGATTTCCGGCTCGCAAACGCAAAAGACCCGCTCTCCTCGGGCGAGCCTTAGCTTCTCGGTACCTTGGTCCCTGTCTTTACACCTGGAACGACGATCCGCAGCCGCAAGTCGATTTCACCTGGGGATTCTCGAACTTGAACCCAGCCGCCTCTAGCGTCTCCACATAATCGACCGTGCACCCGTTCAGATACATCAGAGAAGTTGCATCAACAAACACCTTTAAGTCGTCGAAATTAAATACCTTATCCATCATGCCCGCCTGATTCTCAAAGGCCATGGAATATTGAAAGCCGGAGCAACCCCCGCCTACCACGCCAATACGCAGCCCTGCCGGCAGCGGATTCTGCGTGGCCATGATCTCGCGCACTTTAGCAACCGCCTGAGGCGTCAGGACAAGAGGCGGTTTCTTAGCGGTTTCCTGCGTGGGTGCGGCGGTTGTTGTGGCCATGATCCCTCCCTGGGAGCTCTTGAGTGCTAGCCCTCTTCATAATGTACCGTTCGGCGACCCCGGACACAAGTCCCCGCCCCCCGGTATGTTTCATTGGATGCATCCAGCCTCGGATAGTCGCTGAATTCTGCCTGTCACCGCACGGCAGGGTTGCTCTCCCGCCATCAAAATCTCTGCGGTTGGTTCACAACTTCACCCCATCGGAGCTATGATGGTCAACCATAAGGGCCCCATCGGCCGCGAGACCGCAGTTCCCCACGACCCGCTGGTTCCTGGGACCGGAATTTGGGAGGTGGAGTATGACATTCGTTCCGGTGATGTGGATCATTTGGTCCGCGTTCGTTGTCGTCACGGCCATCCTGTACATCTATCGCTCAAGCCTTTCCAAGAACGAAGAGGACCAGATCTTCCTCGATGACTCTTTCGACCACGAGAAAGCGGAGCAGGCGGTCATTACCGCAAAGTTGGCCAAAGTCGAGCCGATGGTCCGCATCGCGCGCTGGCTCGTCATAGTCATGACCGTCTTTGTGGTCGCGTATTACATTCGGGATATTCTGCTCCAGCTCAACATCATTCATTAGAACTGAATCATCCCGGCATGCGGGGCCACATGGGCTCGCACGTCCTGCCGTTGCTCCCCGTTGAGTTGCGAAAGCTTCGCGCGTCGGCTGCGGCGCGCACCCGCGGTTCGCTTTGCCATCCACTTGCCGAATTGGCGCACGACGTCAATGATGTAGCTACCCGCCACAAACAGCGACCCGGAGCCTGCCCTGAGCGGAGTCGAAGGGTTTCGATTTTGAGACCTGAGAGCGCACTACCGCAGCCAATGAATTCACGCGTTCAGAAACCCGGTATGCTTTACTCCACTTCCTGCCTCGCGCGGTAGCCATCCCTGGCAATAATCGCGTATTTCAGCGGCTTGTGCTTCTCATCTTGCATGCGCAGCGGCTGCCCCTCGTCGTCCACAAGCTCCACGCGAATCTTGCGCCACGTCCCGTCCTGCTTGGCGTTGGTCGGATGATACACAAGCTCGTATTTGGCGCGGATATTCTCGTTGATCGCCTTCACATCGTCGGGAAGTTCGCCTTGAAACCTTGGGGCAAAGTGCATGCCGCCGGTCAGGTCGGAAAAGGTCTTCATCTGGTTGTCGGCCTGCAGGTAAGTCATGTCGCGCATGGAGCCCATCATCCCGCCCGTACCCTGGGTCAACGCCTCGAAAAACCCGTCGGTCGAAATGGTGAAGATGGTGATGTCGCGCGAAGCCTTCACCCGCTTCAGAATCTGATCCAGGTCCAGCTTCGACATGCTATCGATGCCGGTGGCGATGAGAACGATGTACTTCTGGCCTTCGATCCGCGACATCCGGTCCAGCAACTCGTTCAACGCATCGAAAACGTTGGTCTCCCGGAATGCGACTGGCATCCACACTTCGTTGCCCAGTTGGTTGATGCCGTTGAGAATCTGAGTCTTGTCCTGCGTAAAGTCGCTCACAATATGCGTGTTCAGGTCGAAGGTCATCATGGCCACGTAGTCCTGCGGGCGCAATTGCTGCGTAAACGCCCACGCCGCATTTAGCATGTCCAACCTGAAGAAAAACCCTCGCGCAGCATACTCGCACAGCAGCAACACCGTGATCGGCGCCTCCGTACGCCTGAAGCCCTCAACCTTCTGCTCCACGCCATCCTCGTAGACACGGAAATTCGAGGGCTTGAGCCCGGGTACGAACTGGTGCGTCTTTTCGAGCAGCACGCCCACGTCGACCGTCACCTCGGGAACCTCCACGCGCAAGCTTACATTGCCCAGTCCCTCCGGGTTCTTGAACTTCGGCGCGGCCGGAGCAGGCGGCGGATTGTTTTCCGGATTCTCGGACTTCTTGGGCAGGGCCATCGGGCCGTTGTCGCCATTGGGACCTCCGGCGGCAGGCGCGGACTGATCTGACTGCTGCTGTTGCTGCGTTGCAGCCGGGCTCTGGCTCTGCGTCTGGCTTTGCGCCTGTTCTTGAGCATTACTCAGCCGCGCAACCGCCAGCGTCAAGAGAGCCAGAAACAGAAGATGAAGCGATAAAAGACGAGGAAACCGAACCTTCCAATGCGGCTTTGACATAACAACCCCTTGTGCTCACAAGCATACGCGATCTGCTTCGCCAGCCACGGCCGCCGGCGGCCAACCGCCTATCCCGCGCGGGTCCTTTCGCCTATTCCCGCGCAGCACCCGCGCGGCTCGCTGTACAGTAATAGACGTGGAAACTCACCCAAAGGGAACCAGATTGGCTCTGTCTGCCCTCGTGATTCTGCCCGGCCTGGCGCTGGCAGCAGCTTCCCTTGCCCTGTTGCCGGCGCAAACCTCGCCGGAGCGTCCCCTGGCTCCTGCCCAGGCTCCGCCCGCCTCACAGCAGTCCATCCCTGCCAACTCCAGCCCCCCGCCAAATCCGGGAATCTTCCCGTTGAGCCAGGTGCGCGCCGGCATGACCGGCACTGCCTGGACGGTCTTTCAAGGAACCGCTCCCGAGCCCATGCA
Source organism: uncultured Acidobacteriaceae bacterium (assembly GCA_963844905.1). Lineage (GTDB taxonomy): Bacteria > Acidobacteriota > Terriglobia > Terriglobales > Acidobacteriaceae > Telmatobacter. The sequence goes on from CAWJQD010000001.1 coordinate 573,675, forward strand.
GGTCCAGATTCTCGGTGTGTTGCGCGGCGCGCGCGGTCCCGGCCAGGATATGATTCTCGCCCGGCTCCGAGGCGCCAAGCCCGAATACACCGGCGTGGTCGAAGGCATGAGCGGCAGCCCCGTCTACATCGACGGCAAGCTGGCCGGCTCGCTCTCTTACCGCATCGGTCTGTTCACTAAAGAGCCCATCGCCGGCATCACGCCCATCGAACAGATGCTCGAGGTGCGCGACCTGCCCGCGCGCAATTCCTCCCCCGATCCTTCGCTCGATCTCTCTGCTGATGAGGCGCAAACCACCCCGCCCGCCCCATATCTATTGCTCCCCGAAAACCAATCCGCTTCCCTCCAGAACTCTCTTACCCCCGGCAACATGACCTTCCACCCCATGGACACTCCACTGGTCATGAGTGGATTCGGCCCCGAGGCGATCCGCTTCTGGCAGCAGCAAACCGCCGGAACGCCCCTCGAGCCGGTATCCGCCGGCGGCTCGCTCGCCGCGTCGGCCTCTGGGCTCGGCGCCTCGTTTGAGCCTTCCCCTTCCGCCTCCGATTACTCCACCCCAGCCGGGCACCCTACGTTCGAACCCGGCTCGGCGGTCAGCATGCAACTCATTCGCGGCGACCTCGAGATCGCCGCCACCTGCACCGTCACCTACGTCGACCCCAGGCAACTGCTCGCCTGCGGCCACCCCGTTCTGGGCGCCGGTCCGGTTTCCCTTCCCATGACCACGACTGATGTGGTCACCACCGTCGCTTCGCCGTTGAACGCCTTCAAGATCATCAATACCGGCGTCGCCGTGGGCGCTTTTACCCAGGATCGCGAGTCGGCCATCCGCGGCGTTCTCGGCGCGCAGGCGCACATGATCCCCGTGCACCTTGCTACCGATGCCCCCGAAGGGCCGCGCAAAGTCAATGTCGAAATTCTCGACGTGCCTTCTCTGACCCCACTCGCCGTGCAGGTTGTCCTCTATGAATCCCTGCTCGAGACCAATCAGAGCAGCGCATCCCTCAGCTACCACGTCACCGGGAATATCGATGTGGCAGGGTTCCCTCCCGTGCCGCTTGACCTCTGGGCCCCGGCCGGTGAGCCAACCCCGGCGGCGATGCAAGCTGCTCTTCTCACCGGGAACCAATTCACTCGCCTCTATTCGAACGGCGCACGCCAGGGTGTGATCCGGGAGATTGACCTGCACATTCAGGCGGTTCCCCGGCAGGTTCAGGTAACGCTCGAGCGGGCGCGCCTGGTTTCCGCCGATATCGTCCACGCCGGCGACACCATTGAAGTCGAGGCAACCGTTCGCCCCTGGCATCAGCCCGAGCGCAACATCCGCATCCCAATTCAGCTTCCGGCCCGTCTCGCCGCGGGCAACCTCCGCCTCCTGGTCTCCGACGCCGCCACCCTCGACCGGACCCTCCTCCAGCCCCGCCTTACCGCTCCGGCCGCTGGCCTCGCCACCGTTCTTGCCGAGGCCAGGGATCAGCACCCGGCCGACCGCATCTATGTCTGCCTGCTCGCTCCGGAGACCCAGGGAGAGATCCGTGGCCAGACGCTCACCAGCCTGCCGCTTTCCGTAGCCAACGCCCTTGAGCCCTTGCGCAACGTGCAGGATGCCGGGCTCAACGGCGAATCCGCCGAGCTCGAAGGTGAGGCGCTCGCTGGCGGCGTCCTCAGTGGCTTCGAGATTCTCAATCTGCACATCGAGCCGGGCGGCGGTTTAAATTAGAATCAACGCAACATCGATTCGCTTTCTTGAACGTACCGGCGCTTTGGGCGCCCGGCTGGGCCAGTTGTCCGATTCTTCGAGGCTTGGGGAGCAATTATGGCTCTTATTCAAGGACTTGCAGCTCATGCGGCGGGAGCGGAGCTTCTACCTCTCCGCTACGACCCGGGCAAGCTCGGCGCGCACGAGGTCGAAATCGCCATCACCCACTGCGGCGTCTGCTACAGCGATCTTCACCTCATCGCCAACGATTGGGGCATCAGCCATTATCCCTTCATCCCCGGCCACGAGATCGTCGGCACGGTTTCGGTCATTGGCGCAGAGGTGCGTACGCTCAAGGCTGGCCAGCGCGTCGGCCTGGGCTGGCAATCGAACTCCTGCGGCGAATGCGAGTGGTGTATAAGCGGCCAGGAAAACCTCTGCCTCAATTCCGAAGGCACCTGCGTCCATCGCCATGGCGGCTACGCTGATCACGTCCGCGCCAACGCCCGCTTCGTCTTTCCCATCCCCGACGCTTTGGCCAGTGAAAACGCCGCGCCGCTGCTCTCCGCCGGCATCACCGTCTACAACCCCATGCGCATCCAGGGGGTGAACCCCTCTTCCCGCGTCGGCATCGCCGGTGTCGGCGGTCTCGGTCACCTCGCCATCCAGTTCGCGCGCGTCTTCGGCGCCCAGGTCACCGCCTTCTCCACCACGGCCGCCAAGGAAGCGGAAGCCCGCGCGCTCGGCGCCCACCACTTCGTCAACAGCCGCGAATCCAAAGCCATGAAGGAAGTGGCCGGCTCACTCGATTTCATTTTGACGACTGTCAACGCCGATCAGGATTGGGGCGCGTACCTCCAGGCCCTCCGCCCCAACGGAACCCTCTGGTTCGTCGGCGATCCGCCATCCCCCGTCTCGATCCACCCCTTTCCCCTCATCTCCGGCCTGCGCACCATCGGCGGAAGCCCGATTGGCAGCCCCTTCCGCGTTCGCGAGATGCTCGACGTCGCCGCCCGCCACGGCGTCAAAGCCACTACCGAGTGCTTCCCTATGGAAAAGGCCAACGAGGCCATCGAAAAAGTCAAGAAAGGCAAAGTCCGCTTCCGCGCCGTTCTCGCCAATCAGAACAACGGGCCAGCTTAATCTCACTTGAAACATTTGAAGGCCATCGCCTCCAGCCCTAAGAGTCGGCAGCATTCGACTTGTCTGCGCCCACGCTGACTTGCTGACTCATTGACCCGCCGACTCGTTGACCCGCCGACTCGCCGACCTGCCGACCCGTTAACTCGCCGGCTCGCCGATCCGCCATTCACACTCCGGCATCTCCGAGCGTTCAATTGCTCATAGCACTGTCATCCTGAGCGAATTTTGGCGCATTCTGCGCCAAAATGAGTCGAAGGACCTGTGGATCGGGAATTCGATTTCTGCATACAACTTCGGATTCGGGACACTAGCTCCGCTATTTCTGCTAACCCCGCTAACTCCGCTTCCTCCCACTCGATTTCCACAACCCGCCTTCGCTACCATATCTGCGTTATGCCCTTCCCGATCAAAACCTGCGTCATTTGCGGCGAGGAATTTGAGCTCCGCCCCGGCAAGCCCGGCTTCGCCAATCGCTGCCCCTCCTGCAGCGAACCCGAGTCCTCCGCATCTGAATCGACATCCCGCGAAAACTACGCCGATCGCAAAACCGAATCCGAAGTCAACGCCGCCCGCCGCCTCGCCATCCGCGACCTGCTCTATCGCAAAGACAGTTGATCTCCACTCCCTGTTCCCTACGTCCCTAATCCCTACGTCCCTGTTCACCCCCCGCTACAATAAATAAGTGAAGCAACCATCCCCACACCCTTCCCCCACCGTGGGCTTCGTCTCTCTCGGCTGCCCCAAAAACCTCGTCGACTCCGAGGTCATGATGGGCCTGCTCGACCGCGCCGGCGCTCGCCTCACCGCCCGCCCCGAAGACGCCGAGATCCTCATCGTCAACACCTGCTCTTTCATCGACACCGCGAAGCAGGAGTCCATTGACACCATCCTCGAGATGGCCCGCCACAAAACCCAAGGCCGCGCCCGCAAGCTCATCGTCGCCGGCTGCCTCGTCGAGCGCTATCGCGGCGAGATCCGCAAAAACATCCCTGAAGTCGACGCCGTCGTCGGTACCGGCGAGCTCGAATCGATCCTCGACGCCGCGGGCCTCCCGTCCCCAACCGCCGCGCCCTCGCCCTTTGCCATCCTGACCACCATTCACGCCGAAACTCGCGCGGGGCAGGAATCGCTCTCCGGCACGCACAAATCCCGCCCCGAAGGCGACCACCGCGAGCGCTCTGGCCGCTTTCGTCGCGACGATTGGTCCGGCGCCTCGCACCTCCTGCCCACCTACCTCTACGACGACACTACCCCGCGCCTCCTCTCCACGCCCCGCGCTTCGGCCTACATCAAAATCGCCGAGGGCTGCGACCATCCCTGCTCCTTCTGCATCATTCCCAACCTGCGCGGCAAATTCCGCTCCCGCCGCTTCGAGTCCGTTGTTGCCGAAGCCCGGCAGCTCGTGGCCCGGGGCGTCCGCGAAATCACCCTCATCGGCCAGGACACCACCTGCTACGGCGAAGACCTCGGCCTCCGCGACGGCCTCGCTACCCTCCTCGACGCCCTCGCCCGCATTGACGGCCTCCGCTGGCTCCGCTTCCTCTACGCCTATCCCAACCGCATCTCCGGCCGCCTGCTCTCGACCATCGCCGCGCACCCCAACATCTGCAAATATCTCGACCTGCCCCTCCAGCACGCCTCGCCTGCCGTCCTCAAGCGCATGATGCGCGGCGCCTCCGCCGATATCTTCCTCAAGACCCTCCACAAAGTCCGCGCCGCCGTTCCCGGCATCGCCCTCCGCACCAGCTTCATCGTCGGCTTCCCGGGCGAATCGCTCCGCGACTTTGAACTTTTGGAAGAGTTCGTCACAGAGGCCAAGTTCGACTGGCTCGGCGTCTTCAATTACTCCGATGAAGAAGGCTCCCGTGCTTACTCGCTCGACGCCAAGATTCCCAAGCGCACTATCGACTCCCGCCGCCGCCGTCTCATGCGCCTTCAGCAATTCATCTCCCGCCGCGCCAAGCAGGAATGGATCGGGCGCGAGCTCACCCTCCTCGCCGAGGGCCCCAGCGTCGAAACTCCTCTTCTGTGGGAAGGCCGCACCCAGTTCCACGCCCCCGAAATCGACGGCAAAGTCTACATCAACGACTTCGGCCCGCACTCCTCACTCGAGCCCGGCCGCTTCTACCGCGCCCGCATCACCGAGGCCCACGACTACGACCTCATCGCCCGCATCCTCTCCCCAGAGAACTACAGCGGTTCCACAATTGCTGTACCCCGAAGCAGCAACTGCTAAGTGGGTTTTTCCTCAAGAAAAACCCACCTTGTGCCACCGCCGGAGACGGCTACAAGTACTTTGGAACCGCTCTAGCCCCGCCCGTTCGCGAAATTTGCGCCATTCTCCCTCAGGAGGAGTAGTCTGGAGCGTCCCACGAATCTTTCATGCCACAAGGACTGAAACTCGAACGGCAGCCGGTCGGGAGGAAACATGTTTAACCTGGGTTCTCTTCCATATTTAGGCACTGCGCTTAGCGTCGTATTCGTCTTCTTTCTACTGGTCCTCGTTTTCAAGTCGATTTACAGCATCGGACCCACCCAGATCGGACTGGTGCGCAAGCGGTTCGGAGCCGGGCTGCCCGGCAACAATCCCGTGGCCTTCAACGGCGAGGCGGGGTACCAGGCTGAGCTGCTCATGCCCGGACTCCGCTTCAAGTTCGTCCTCGTTTACGCCGTGACGAAACAGCCGTGGGTCCAGGTGCCCGCGGGACAGATTGGCGTGGTCATCGCGCAAGTGGGCGAGCCGACACCGATTGGCGCAAAATCGGGCGCCTATAAGCCCGAGTTCGGCGATTTCAGCGATCTCAAAACCTTCGTCGCCAAGGGCGGACAGAAAGGCGTGCAAAGGCCTGTCTTGTCTCCAGGCACCCTGGCTGCGATTCACCCCGTAGCTTTCCTGGTCATCACCAAGCCTCATGTCTTCGGTATGCCGGTTTCCGATGAATACAGGTGGCTGGCCTTCAAGCAAGGCGGACTCACGTGCCAGGCCTTCGGACTTGATGAAACTCAGCTCGACGTCACCCGCATTTCGCCCAAGCCGGCGGATGGCGGAAAAGTCGTTGACATGATCGGTATTGTCACCATGCTGGAAGGCGAACCATTGCCTGCCGGCGCCATTGCCTCGCGTCTGGGCGGCTACGCGGATGTCGAGGAGCTTGAAAGGCAGGCCGGAACCACCGATGCCCAGATGATGGGTCTCATCCTTGGCAGCAAAAACAACCTGCACAACAACTACCAGGACTTCCAGAAGTTCATGGATGCCGGCGGCAAGATCGGCCTGCAACACGACCCGCTCCTCTACGGCGCATACAACCTCAACCCATTCCTGGTGCGCGTGGAACAGGTCCCGATGCTGGTTGTCGAGCAGGGCCAAGTTGCCGTGATCAAGGCCTATGTTGGCCTGCCCACGCAGGACACCTCCGGCGCGGACTTCAAATTCGGCAGCCTCGTTCGCCCCGGCCACCAGGGCATCTGGCAGGAAGCTCTGCGCACCGGCAAATACCCCATCAATCCCCGCATCTACGACGCTAAAGTCGTGCTGACCGCCATTCTCAAGCTGGACTGGGCCAAGGAGGTAACCGGCGCTCACGGTCTGGACGCGAAGCTTGAGCCGATCATCGCCAAAAGCAACGAGGGCTTCGTCTTCGCAATCGATTTGCAGGTCTTGATACATGTTCCCGACACCAAGGCCCCGCGCGTCATCTCCATGGTCGGGTCAATGGAGAACCTCGTGAACGAAGTGTTGCAGGCGGCTGTGGGCAACCTCTTCCGCGACAAGATCGGCGGCATGGAAGCCATCAAATTTATCCAGACTCGCCAGACGGTTCAGGAAGAAGCATTCGACTACATACAAAGGAAGCTCGCCGAGTATGAAATCGAGACGCGGGGCGTCTACATCCAGGACGTCGTTTACCCGGCGCAACTGGTCACGGTGCTCACCGAGCGGGAAATCGCCAACCAGCAGGTAGCCACTTTCAAGATGCAGCGCTCGGCCCAGGATCAGCGCATTGAGACAGAGAAGGCCCGCGGCACTGCCGACATGCAGGCCCAGTTGGCTCAGTCGGCCGTCGGCGTCGATATCAAGAAGAACAACGCCGAAGCCCGCAAGGCCGAGGCCGATGGCGAATCCACCTACATTGAGCGGACGGGCACGGCCCAGGGCGCTCAAGTCCGGGCTGTCGGATTAGCCAGAGCCGAGGCCTATCAAAAACAGGTTGCCGCGCTCGGCCAGGGAGCCACGGCTCTCGTCAACGCCATCGATGCTCTGGTCAAGAGCAATGTTCCCTTCGTGCCCAACATCCTGGTTGCCGGCGGCGGCGGCGCTTCGGGCAGTGGAGTTCTCGAAGGTTTGGCCTCGCTCCTCATGCGCAAGCTCGACTCGGGAACCACAGCAGCCACTGCAGCCCCCTCCGCGCCACCACTATCCGCCACGCAACCTCCGCCAGCCGCTCCCGCGAAGCCATAGCGTTTCGATTTAGCAGGGGTACTCAACCATCACCGATGTCATCCTGAGCGAAGTGGGCCGCGCAACGGCGCGGCCCGCGGAGTCGAAGGATCTGCGGTTGCTCTTTCCGCGGCTGATGTGAATCTCCCCAGCCAGCGGACCTTGCATCAGGACCTGACTTCAGCCGCATCGAAAAGCCGTGTGCCCCGGGTCTCGATTCTGAGATCTGGGCTGTCCCTAGTCCCGGAGCCCGCCCTGAGCAAAGTCGAAGAATCCCTTAGCCCCTGTAGTAGACTTCCCGCATGACAAATCCACTTCCCCGCTTCTCTGGCCACGCAGTCCTGCTCCTCGTCGCCGCTCTCGCCGTCGCCGCACACGCCAGCGCCCAGGATTGGGCCAAAGCACTCCTCGACAAATCCCCGCGCCACCAGGAATGGGTGAAAGTCAAATACGACAGCCGCACGGTGAACGCCTTTGTGGTCTATCCCGAAGTCAGCCATAAAGCGCCCGTCGTCCTGCTCATCCATGAGATCTTCGGCCTCACCGACTGGGCGCGGTCGATGGCCGACGACATTGCTTCCATGGGCTACATCGTCATCGCGCCCGATCTGCTCTCCGGCTTCGGCCCCAACGGCGGAGGCACCAGCGCCTTCCCCGACACGCAAGCCGCAGTCAAGGCCGTCTCCGAGCTCAACGCCGACACCGTCACCGCCGACTTGAATGCTGCCGCCGGCTACGCTCTGAAATTCCCCGCGGCCAATGGCAAGCTTGCGGTAGTTGGCTTTTGCTGGGGCGGAGGTAAGTCGTTCCTCTTCGCCACCCAGCGCAAGGACCTGAGCGCAGCCTTCGTCTTCTACGGCCCTCCGTCGCCGACTGACGCATTCAAGAACATTACCGCTCCCGTCTACGGATTCTATGGCGGCAACGACGCGCGCATTTCGGCCACAGTTTCCGCCACCAAAGACGCGATGGCGGCTGCCGGCAAGAAATACGATCCCGTGATCTACGAGGGCGCCGGCCACGGATTCATGCGCGCCGGCGAAGACCCATCCAACGCCAACCCCGCCAATACGAGCGCCCGCACCGAAGCCCTCAAGCGCCTGGAGAGGCTGCTGAAAAGCATGTAAGCAGCATCGCCGGCGCGGCGGGAAAGCCGTCTGCGGGCCCGCGCTAAGATAAATATGGCCCGCGGCGCTTGCGCCCGCAGCGAAACTCATGCCCGCCAGGAAACAACCCGCCAAGCTCTACCATTGCCCCACCTGCGGAATGCTTGTCCGCCCCGAGGGCGAGGGCTTCCCTTTCTGCAGCGACCGTTGCCGCAAGATCGACCTGGGCAAGTGGGCCATGGGCGCCTACAAAATCAGCTCCCCGGTCATCGACCCTGAAGTCCTGGAAGATCTCGGCGGCTCCGGTACATCACGCGGCGGAGGCTCGGATGAGAGCTGAAAGTTCCGCCGCGCCGCAAATCCCAAACCAATCCGTCAAGAAAACCCGATGGGCCTGGACTGTCGCCACCTTCTTCGGCATCGGCCATTTCAAGCCCGGCCCCGGCACTTGGGCCTCGGCTGCGGCGGTGCTGCTCTGGGCCGCCGCGGCGCAGTTATTCCATCTCTCGCCCCATGCTCTGCTCCTCTATCTGGCCATCGGCATCGCGCTCACGCTGCTCTTCGGCATCCCCGCGGCCACCATTGCCGAGCGCGAAAGCGGGCAACACGATCCCGGCTTCGTGGTGATCGACGAAGTCGCCGGCCAATGGATCGCCCTGCTCTTCTGCCCTTTCGACGCGTTTCATGCCATTCTCTGCGTGCTCCTCTTCCGCCTCTGCGATATCGCCAAGCCGATTCCCGTGCGGCGGCTGGAGCGGCTTCCCGGCGGCTGGGGCATTGTCTTCGACGATGTGGCCGCCGGCCTGTATGCTTTGTGTATAGCGTCGCTCGTGCGCATCTGGTTCTGATATGCCTCGTCCCTCCCCTCAACCCGCTCCCGGCGTCGGTCACCTGCCTCGCGTCGACGATGTCGTCCCCGCCGCTGCTTTACCCAACGGCGAGGTGGAGCTGACCGGAGTCTTCCTCGGCCCCAACGGCCTTGGCATGCCCTCTGTATTTGTCGATTCCCAGCCGGCCCACATTCTCATGAGCCGGCCCACGCGCCTCGCGTTCCGCGTGCCCGCGCAGGCCTCCACCGGCCTGATTGAAGTTCGCACTCCCGCCGGGGCGGCCAACGCCGGGGCCCTGCGCATCGCCCGCCAGCTCAACGATGGCCTGCACCCCGTCACCAGCCCCGCAGTCAGCCGTTCCGGGATGGTCTACGCCACGATCTCCGGCCCGCGCGGCAAGCAGACTCCTGTTTCCGTGGTGCGCGTAAGCCCCGACGGCCGCGCCACTCCTTTCGTCACCGGCATCCTGAACGCGACAGGACTGGCCTTCAATCCCGAGGGCGATCTCTTCGTCACCTCGCGCGCGGAGGGCAACGTCTACCGCGTCGACCCAGCCGGCGAGTTTACCGTCTATGCCGAAGGCATGGGCGTGGCCACAGGCGCCGCCTTCGACGCTGAGGGCAATCTGTTCGTCGGTGATCGCAGCGGCACCATTTTCAAGATCAATACTGAGCGGAAGATCTTCGTCCACGCCACGCTGGAGCCGAGCGTGGCCGCCTACCATCTTGCTGTGAACGCCAAGGGTACCCTCTTCGTCACCGCTCCCGCGCTCTCCTCGAACGAAGCCATCTGGGCCATCGAACCCAATGGCGACACTCGCGCATGGTATCGCGGCCTCGGCCGTCCGCAGGGTCTCGCCATCTCCCGTGGAGGCGACATCTATCTCGCTGCGTGTTTCCACGGCCGCCACGGGCTGGTCCGCGTCACCGCCAAAGGCGAAGCTACGCTGGTTCTGGCCGGAGCCAACCTGGTCGGCGTCGCATTCTCACCCCTTGGCACCGCGATTCTGGCCACCAACGACGCCGTTTATGATGTGGATTTGGGAGTCGAAGGGCTCACTCTGTTCTGAGCTTTTAGCTCCTAGCCTTTAGCCCTGTGTCGCGGTGGTCCGCGCTTTTGAGGTGTTCCCTCGAAAATGGTGTGGCAACGCCAGTGCATGCTTACCAAAACCGGGCCGAGAACTTTGCGTTGGGTGCTAAAAGCTAAAGGCTAATAGCTGCTTTTATGAATTCCGAAATCATCGCCGTCGGCTCCGAGATGCTCACCCCCTACCGCCAGGACACCAACTCTCTTTACCTCACAGAAAAACTCAATAGCATCGGCGTCACCGTCGCCTTCAAGACAGTGGTCGGCGACCGCCGCAAAGATCTGGTCAGCGCAATCCAGACCGCGCTCCGCCGCACCGACATTCTCATCGTGATGGGCGGCCTGGGTCCCACCGAAGACGATCTGACCCGCGAAGCCGCTGCCGAAGCACTCTCGCTCACCCTCCGCCGCGACGCCACACAAGTTGCCGCGCTCCACGCCCGCGCCGCTGCCTGGCGCATCTCCATGCCGCCCAACAATCTCAAGCAGGCCGACGTTCTGCAAGGCGCAACTCTGCTGCCCAATTCCAATGGCAGTGCGCTAGGCCAGTGGCTCGACATCACTTTCGAGGGTTATCGCAAGCTCGTCATGCTCCTCCCCGGGCCGCCCCACGAGTGCCTCCCGCTCTTCGACGCCGAATGCCTGCCCCGTCTGCGCGAGATCGTGCCTCCGCGTTTCATCGCGGTGCGCACTCTTAAGGCAGCCATGATTCCCGAGTCGCAAGCCGACAAGCTGCTCGCTCCCATCTACACCACCTACGCCGATGTCGAAACCACGCTCCTGGCGCATACCGGCGACCTGCAGATCACGCTGATCTGCTCCAAGGCAAGCGCCGAATCCGCCCAGGCGCGCGTCGACGAGCTTGCCGAGCGCATCGAGGAGGCTCTCGAACCCTGGCTCTACTCCTCGCAGGGCGACTCTCTCGAGCAAATCGTGCTCTATTATCTCGGTCTGCGCCAGGCCACGCTTGCTGTGGCGGAAAGCTGCACCGGCGGCCTGGTCGCGGAGCGCATCACCTCGGTTCCCGGCGCATCGCGCTCCTTTCTCGGCGGCGTGGTTGTTTATTCCAACGAGCTCAAGACCTCTTTAGCCGGCGTGCCCGCGCAGCTCATCGCCCAACACGGCGCCGTCTCCGCTGAGGTGGCCAAAGCCCTCGCCGACGGCATCCGCCTCCGTACCGGCGCCACTCTCGGCCTCGGAGTCACAGGCATCGCTGGACCCACAGGCGCCACGGAATCCAAACCCGTCGGCCTCGCCCACATCGCCGTCTCGGATGCGCAGGGCGCCGACGCCGTGGAGCGCACCTTCCGCGGCGACCGCAACCGCGTTCGCGAATGGGCCGCGCAGCAGGCGCTCGATCTGGTCCGGCGCAGGCTGATGTGAGCCGCGGACCGAGTAGCACTGCAACTACGCGATTTTGTAATCGCATGCACGAAGGCGGGTGCCCCAGGCCTCGATTTTGAGACCTGGGAACCCACGAAACCTCGCGGTCGCGGTACTACGCGCCGATCGGCTTGTAGCCTGAAGTTCCAGCTTTCCTGAGCGCCGCCAATCCCTGTCCGATGCTAAGCAACGGTGTCGTTTTCACGGTTTTGCACGAGCCGCCAGCGGCGGCGGCCAGCGCCAGCGCCGCGGCGCTCACGTTGTTCGGCATTTCGATGATCATTACGAGATCGTAGTCGCCAAAGGACAGCCACGACCCGATGGCCTTGCCGCCGAGCTTCTCAATCACCTTGCGAACAACTTCGCTGCGATCCTGCGGTTTGGCGATCAGGGCGCTCAGCGCTTCGGCGGTGTAGGAAACCTGCACGAGATAACTGGGCATGGAATTCACCTCGCATGGGGGGTTTTCTTCTCGGGGGAGCGAAGACTGCCAAAGTATACATCCCGCGATACACCTCAGGCGCCCATCCAAGGCCAACGCCGGCACGGAGCGCTTTGCTACACTGCTCCTGACGCAATTTCCCGGTCCACCATGCATCCAAACCACAACCAGCCCGGCGGGAGAATCCATGCCAGTTGTTGAGCTCGCAGGAGTCACCAAGTCCTACGAGAGCAAAGTCGCCGTCCACAATCTGAGCCTCTCCATTGAAGCCGGCCAGATGTTCGGCCTTCTCGGCCCCAACGGCGCGGGCAAAACCAGCTCCATTCGCATGATGATGGGCATCACCTTGCCCGATTCCGGCCGCATCCGTCTCTTCGAGCAACCCTTCGTGCGCAAAAATCTCGACCGCGTAGGGTATCTTCCCGAAGAACGCGGCCTCTACAAGAAGATGAAGGTTCTCGATCAGCTCGTCTTCTTCGGCCGGCTCCATGGCATTCCCGCCGAAGACGCTCGCAAACGCGCCGTCGACTGGGCCGCTCGCATGGAAATCTCCGGCGCCCTCGACATGAAAGCCCAGGAGCTCTCTAAGGGCATGCAGCAAAAGATTCAATTCATCGCCACGCTGCTCCACGACCCCGGCCTCGTGGTCATGGACGAGCCCTTTACCGGCCTCGATCCTGTCAACACCACGCTCCTTCAGGACGCTCTGCTCGAACTCAAATCTCGCGGCAAAGCCATTCTCTTCTCCACCCACCGCATGGACCAGGTAGAGAAACTCTGCGATTCCATCTGCCTCATCAATAACGGCGAGGCGGTGCTCAGCGGCAAGGTGCGCGAGATTAAGAGCCGCTACGAGCGCAATCATGTCATCATCGAGTTCGAAGGCAGCGCCGATTTTCTCAAGAGCGAAGAGATCGCCGAAGCCAACAACTACTCCGGCCACGCCGAAATCAAGCTCAAGCCCCACGGCGACGCGCAAAAACTCCTGCACCAGGCCGCCTCCATGGCCGCCATCTATCGCTTCGAGCTGGTCGAGCCCTCGCTCGAAGAAATCTTCATCCAGACCGTGGGAGGCACGCCCGATGCCTAGTCTGCTTCCGCGCAACATGCTTCTCATCGCCCGCCGCGAGTACCTGGAGCAGATACGCGGACGCGCCTTCCGCATCTCCACCGTTCTCGTGCCGCTGCTTCTCGTCTTTCTTCTCGGCGTCAGCGCCTTCACCGGCCGCAAGATGGCCACGGGCCGCCATATCGTCGTCGCCGCCGACTCACCCACCCTCGCCGCCGATATTCGCGCCAATCTTTTGGGCGACAAGCGCGCCCTCTACACTGTCGACACCGTCGCTCCCTTCACCCCCCAGGATCGCGCCAATCTTCTCTCGCGCGTCGAAGACAAATCCATCGACGATCTGCTCATCGTCAACCACTCCGCCTCCGCCGCGCCCCGCGTTACCTACATCTCGCAATCTTCCACCGACCTTTTGGATACCTCGCGCCTGAGCCAGGCCATTGACTACGGCCTTCTCAATCTTCGCCTCGCCCAGCAGGGCATAACACCGCAGCAGATCCACGCCCTCATCCAGACGGTCCCCATTGACACCCTCCAGATCTCGACGAGCGGCAAAACCGGCAAGGGCCAGGGCATGACGCCCTTCTACAAGGCCATGTTGATGACCTTCCTCATGACCATGCCGATTCTTCTCTACGGCATGGACACGGCCCGCTCCATTGTCGAAGAGAAAAGCTCGCGCATTTTTGAGGTCATGCTCTCCGTCGCGCGCCCCGACGATATGCTCATGGGTAAGCTCCTCGGCGTCGGCGCCATCGGCCTCACGCAAATCGCCATCTGGATCGCCGCCGCGGTCCTTCTCAGCGGCTCCGCCTTGCTCGGCCCGCTGCTCAGCGGCAACATCAAAATCCATTTCACCGTTTTGGAAGCGGTCCTTTTCCCCGTTTACTTCATTCTCGGCTTCTTCCTTTACAGCGCCTTCTTCTCCGGTCTCGCCGCCACCTGCGAAACCGCGCAGGATTTGCAGATGTACATCACCCTGGCCGTCATCCCCACCTGGACCGCTTTTGCCATCCTGCCTTTTCTGCTCAACAACCCCAACTCGCCCTGGGTTATTGCCGCTTCCATCTTTCCCCCCACCGCGCCGCTGGTCATGGTCCCGCGCATCGGCATGTTGGCCCCGCCCTATGCTTATTGGCAGCTCGCCCTCTCGCTCGCTCTTCTGGTTTTCAGCATCTGGGCCGTCGTCTGGTTCGCCTCGCGGCTCTATCGCGTCGGCATCCTCATGTACGGCAAGCGCGCCACCCTGCCCGAGTTGTTGCGCTGGCTTCGCTACTCCTGAGTGCTCCTGGGCGCCTCATTCTGCAACTGGTATCGCTTCCGCCGGTCGTGCTGGCGAACAGCCCATTGCCGAGCCGCAACCGAATCCGCCCCGGAGCCGCTCCATTCCAAAAATAAGGAAACGAGAGTACCGAGCGCTGTAACTGTTCAATTCATTCCGCATCTATAATGGCGGATCAGAAATATGTTTGGGGGTGTGTCCCAGACCAACTACACGGGGTTCAGCCCCGACAGCTTTAGCGGGCTGGCAACGAACGATTTCGTTTCCGTGAACGGATGGCTGTTGCCGCCGGCGACGAGTGGGGGATCGCCGACGATTGCCGCGCAATCGGTGGTCTCGCGGCCCAGCTTGTTGTACTAGCACCGGCCGCGCTGCTTGCCTGCCCTGCTGCGCTGGCTTCGTTACTGCAGAGCAGAGGCCGCAACGCGAACCAAGTCGAAAGATCTGCCTTGAAATCAGCCTATTGCCGCGTAGCGACGGTCACCTGACCGGCTGTCGCGCGGGCGTCCTCGCCCGCACCCGCACCGCCCGCTCCGGCCATTTTCATGTTCTCCAGGTATCGCACAACGGCATCTCCGACTACGGTTGGCGCATTTTGTTTGTTAGGCATCGGGCGGAACGCGATACTAGAATTCTGAAAGTGACCACAGAAACCAGCCCCAGATTCACCTTCCGGCAGCACCTTGTGCTGGCTGTGGTTCCACGTCTGGTTTGGGCGCTGCTCTGGGTCGCCGGTCATACCTGGCGCTTCGAGACCATTGCTGAAGAAGGCGCCACCCCGCTTCCTTTCGGCGCCGGCGCCGGGGCCGAGATCTTCTGTTTCTGGCACCAGTGCGTCCTGCCTTGCACTTTCTACTTTCGCCGCAGCGGCGCCACCATTATCGTCAGCCGGAGTTTTGATGGCGAATTGATCGCGCGCATTCTCGAGCTGTTTGGATACAAGACCTCGCGCGGCTCCAGCTCGCGCGGCGCGCGCGAAGGCTTGCTCGGATTGAAGCAAGTAATAGAAAGCGGCCGTCCGGCCATCTTCACCGCCGACGGTCCGCGCGGTCCCATCTACCGCACAAAAATCGGACCCATCAAGCTCGCCGCCCTCACCGGAGCGCGCATTGGCGCCTTTCATTTGCAGCCGGAGCGCGCATGGACGATGCGTTCTTGGGATCGCTTCCTCGTACCCAAGCCCTTCACGCGCATCGCAGTCAGTTGGGCGCGATGGACGCACGTTCCTGACGATCTCGCCGAGAACCAATTCGAGCAGAAGCGCGAGGGGCTGAACGCCGCCATCGAACGCGCACGCCTCCAGGCGCTCGATCACTTCGGGAAATCCGATGTCTGAATACAATTCTCCAAAGAGTGAGAGTGCGGAGCACCGCATTGCGGACTTCGACTACAATCTGCCCGAAGATCTGATCGCGCAGGAGCCACCCGCGGAACGCGGCGCGAGCCGCATGTTGGTCATGGATCGCCGAACCGGCGAGTTGCAAGACGACCATTTCTCCAGCCTTCCCACGCACTTGCGTCCGGGCGACCTGCTGGTCCTGAACGACAGCCGCGTAATTCCCGCGCGCCTTTTCGCGCGGCGCACTCTCCGCCGCGACCGCGAGAAGCCAACCGGCCGCATCGAAGTGATGTTGCTGGAACCAGCCGGTGAAAACCTGTGGCGCGCACTCGTCAGGCCGGGAAGAAAGGTCGCCATCGGCGAGCGCCTGGTTTTTCCCGCGGCTGCCGGCAAGATCGCGCTCGAAGCCGAGGTGCTGGAGCGCGGAAAGTACGGCGAGCGATTGCTCGAATTCGCTCCAGTGGACGATTTCCTTGCCGTGCTCGAGCAAATCGGCCACACTCCGCTGCCTCCTTACATCCGCCGCGACGACGCCGATGCCGATCGCGAGCACTATCAAACAGTGTTTGCGCGCGAGCGCGGTTCGGTGGCTGCTCCAACGGCCGGCCTGCATTTCACGCCCCAGATCCTGCAAATGCTGGCCGCGAACGGCATAGAAATCGCGCGCGTCACGCTTCACGTGGGCCTGGGCACATTTGCGCCGCTTCGGGTCGAGCGCGTCGATGAGGTCCGCCTGCACCGCGAGCGGTACACAATCGGCGAAGAGGCCGCCGATGCGGTGAATCGCGCCACCGCAGAGAACCGCCGCATTGTGGCCGTCGGAACAACGGTAGTGCGCACGCTCGAAGCTGCCGCACTCGAAGCTCCGAAAGGCGTGATCAAGCCGCATTCCGGCGCGACGGAGATTTTTATCTCGCCCGGCTTTGAATTCCGCCTCGTCAACGCACTGCTGACCAACTTTCATCTGCCTCAATCGAGCCTGTTGATGCTGGTGAGCGCGTTCGCAGGCCGTGAGCGCGTTCTGGCCGCCTACCAGCACGCGATTCGGGAAAAGTACCGCTTCTTCAGCTATGGCGACTGCATGTTCATGGCGTGACCTCGGTTCCCTGACCACTGATCACTGACCACTGACAACTGTTATTCTCTCTAGCGTGCCCGACCAAGCCAAGCCGCCCGTCTTCCTGCTCGACGCGATGTCGTTCATCTTTCGCGCCTATCACGCCATGCAACGCAGCCGGCCCATGTCCACGCGGTCGGGATTGCCAACTGCGGCAACCTACGTCTTCGTGAACATGATCAAGAAGCTGCGCCAGGACTTTGCTCCGAAGTATTTTGCCGCAGTCTTCGACGTCAGCGGCGAAGTCTTCCGCGACGAGCGTGCACGCGCCATTGGGACGCTGCGGCGGTGGAGCGGCAAGACGCAAAGCTTTGAAGAGGTGAGCTACGAGGGCTACAAGGCCAAGCGCGAGGCTATGCCCGAGGATCTGCGGCGTCAGATTCCCTACATCCGCCGCGCGCTCGAAGCGCTGCGTATACCTATTTTGGAGGCTGAGGGCTTCGAGGCCGACGACGTCATCGGCACTCTGGCCCGCGAAGCGGCCGAAGAGGAGCACGAGGTCTTCATCGTCTCCGGCGACAAGGACATGATGCAGCTGGTGACGCCGCAGGTGAAGGTCCTGAATCCACAAAAGGACAATATGGTTCTCGATCCGGCCAAAGTGGCCGAGACGCTGGGCGTGCCGCCGGAAAAGGTCGTCGATGTGATGGCTCTGCGCGGCGATTCTGTGGACAATATTCCCGGCGCGCCGGGCATCGGCGATAAGGGAAGCGTGGAGTTGATAAGGGAATTCGGCACCGTAGAAGCAGTGCTGGACCATGCTGCCGAAGTCAAGCGCAAGGCCTACCGGGAATCGCTGGAACAGAACCGCGAGGCAGTATTGCTGTCAAAAGAGCTGGTCACCATCGATTGCCATGTGCCTCTGCAGCTGGACCTGAGCGCGATGGAAACGCAGCCGCCGGACATCGAAGCCTGCCGCACGTTGTTCACCGAGCTTGAGTTCACCTCGATGCTGCGCGACCTTGCGCCTGCGGCGGGCGGGGTTTCGGTCGAGCTGGTCGAAGATCCGACTCCGGAACAGGCTACCGCGTTCTATGCATCCGCACATCGGGATGGGTTCGCCTTCGCGCTGGATGCCGCGGAGCCGCCGGCGGAGGAATCGGAAGACGAGACGGAGGCTGCGCCATCGCTCCTCGATGTTGCCGAGGCCGCTGAAAAGCAGTCCCATTTCACGGTAGGAGTCTGTGCCGATCCCGCTCGCGCATTGCAGTTGCCGCTGACGCCCGAGCTGCGCGCACTCATGGAAGACGCGACCGTGGCAAAGCGCGTGCATGATTGGAAACTGGCCTTGCACACATTGGGAAGAATGGGCGTTGCGCTGCGCGGCCCGGTGGACGACACTATGCTCCTCTCGTACGCGCTGAATCCCACGCACGCAACGCAGTCACTGGCCGATGTGGCCGCGCGCAACGGCCAGGCGCCGCCGTCCACGCTGCCGGCTGCGGCTGCGGCGATTCATGCGCTTGTCCCTACCCTGCGCGAAGAAGCTGACAAAGCCGGCGTTTCGCGCGTGTATGCCGACATCGACCTGCCGCTGACGCCCGTGCTGTACCGCATGGAACAAGCAGGCGTGCGCATCGATACAGGCGTTCTGGAAGGCCTCTCAAAGCGCTTCAGTGCGGAGATCGAGCGTGTGGGAGAGCGGATCTTCGAGCTGGCAGGACAGCGGTTCAATATCAACTCGCCGAAACAACTTGCCGTGGTGCTCTTCACGAATCTGGGATTGCCGGCTCCGCCCAGCCGCGGGAAAAGCAAGTCCGTCTCCACTGCGCAGGACGTGCTGGAGTTTTTGGCCGAGAAGCACGAGGCGCCGCGGCTGGTCCTGGAGTACAGGCACCTGGCCAAGCTGAAATCGAATTATGTGGACGCTTTGCCGCTGCTGGCCGATGCCGAGTCGCGCGTGCATACGACGTTTCAGGCGGCAGCCACGGCGACCGGCCGCCTATCGTCGGTGAATCCGAACCTGCAAAACATTCCCGTGCGGACGGAGCTGGGACGGGAGATTCGAGCAGCATTCACGGCCGCGCCGGGAACGCAACTGCTTTCGGCGGATTACTCGCAGATCGAGCTGCGCCTGCTGGCGCACTTCTCGGGCGACCCGCTCCTGATTCGCGCCTACGCGGAAGGCATCGATATTCACACGCTCACGGCCAGCGAAGTGTTCGGCGTCCCCGCCGAAACCATGGATAAGGAGACGCGCAACCGGGCAAAGGCCGTGAATTTCGGCATTGTGTATGGAATCTCGGCGTTCGGGCTGGCTGCACAATTGGGGATTCCGCAGGCCGAAGCCAAGGCATACATTGAGCGATACTTTGCGCGCTATCAGGGCGTCAGAGCGTTCATCGAAAAAACACTCGATCAGACCCGCAAGGAGGGCTGCGTGCGCACCATGTTTGGGCGCATGCGGCCCATTCCGGATATTGAGAGCCGCAATCCGAACCAGCGGGGATTTGCTGAGCGCACGGCGATCAATACGCCGCTTCAGGGAACCGGCGCGGACCTGATCAAGCTTGCCATGATCTCTCTCGACCGCAAACTCACTGAGCGAAAGCTGAAGACGCGCATGGTGTTGCAGGTTCACGACGAGCTCTTGTTTGAGGTGCCGTTCGAAGAAACCAGCGAAGCCGCCACGCTGGTGCGTGCCGAAATGGAAGGCGTTGTCAAGCTGAAGGTGCCGCTGGTCGCGGACCTGTCCTTCGGGCCAAACTGGCGCGATTTGAAGTAGGTCTCGCCCCAAAGCCGCGTAGCGCGGACACTCTCCGTCACCTCGTTGTCATCCTGAGCAACCGAGCGCTTTCCTTCAGGAAGTGAGGGAAAGCGCGAGGGAGTCGAAGGATCTGCGGTTGTCTTTTCGATGTGAGACGGTTACACCATCAGTGCAATCGACTTAGATGAAGTGACCTTCCGTTTCAACAATCGCCATAATCCCTACCTGATTCGCGACACGATGCTGAAACTGCTTGAAGCTCCGGTGCTGGAGTATAAGAAGCTGGTTGCTTAAGGGACAGGCTCCCACATTGGCGCTCCGTTTTCATCAAGGGGAAGCCCCTGCTTATTGACAGGAAATCCCTTTTGGATGGTTGTGAATATCGTTTCGTTCGTGTTCTTGTTCTTGCCTCTCTTTTCTCTCGTTACCCTGATCGCAACCTTTATCTCCCCATCAATCTCTCGGCAGACATAACGCTCCTGCCAACTCCCGTTCAGGGCAAAGAAGTTCATATTCAACCGAGCCGTTCTTGGCTGCGGAAGCACTCCGATGTCAAATATTCGTGAAACGGTCGGAGAAAAATCCCCCAGTGCCGTGTTGATTTTCGGTATGGCGAAGTAGTCGAAGTTGTACCGGTGTTGATTGATAAAATCCTGTACCTGATCTAGGTCTGTTATTTCTACGCTCACCCCGTGAAGAGTTGCTGCCCCCCTTTCGTACGCTATCCATGCCGTTCGGTTCTGGCCCCATGATCTTTCAAGAACAAGGAAAGACTTTCCACCTGTGATGTTGTTAACTGCCTCCCGCGCGGTGTCCGCCGCCTCTTGAGTTTTGCTGAGGACGCTATCGACGTGACCAATTGTTGAATCGTACTGATTCTTGCCAGTCGTAATCGATTGTTGCAACCCAGAATTAATCCCTTCCGTTTGTTTGTTGAGGGCATCAAGCTTGCTAGCCTGCTCAATTCGCTGCCGAGCGGATTCATCGTCTGACCTCTTAATCGCTATTACCTCAGCCACGATCAAAGCAAAAATAATCGCAATCCAAGCCGCCTTCTCGAAGATATGAATTTCTCCGCGCAGGCTCATGATGGCCGCCGCTGCTCCGAGAATTCCGACAGCGATTCCTGGAGACGGATGAGCAAACAAAGCCCAGAACGAAACCAAGACAAAACCGCTAGGAAGCGTCCATTGGACGGCTTTGCTCTTCCAGATTTGCTCCAAGCGTGCTGAAAATTCCATGCCCCAATCCTTCCACCGGGGCACACCTAGTGTAAAGTGAAACACTCTGTTGGAGTTCCCCGCCAATTTGGATAATTATGCGGGATTTTGCCTTGCGTGAGGTACATAATCACCAAGAATAAGGGGTTGCATACTTATACAAACTTGCTGTATATTTATTCAAGCGCGGTTTCCGCCGGGAGGCCGTGCGTTTGCTTTGCCTCGAAAGGCCGCAGGTGCCGGGAAATGAAGGTCCAACGCCTCAATCTGATCCGCGAAGTGCTGGCGCGCACCCCGGTGGCCAGCCAGGACGAGCTGCGCCGCAAGCTGCGCCGCCGCGGAATCCACGTGACACAGGCGACGCTTTCGCGGGACATCCATGAACTGCGGCTGTCGAAGGGCCCGGGCGGCTATTCGCTGCCCAATGGCTATGGCGCGCCAGGCGCGACGCCCGAGGCAGCCGAAGACCAACCGCCTTCCCTCAATGAGATGATCGATAGCTTTGGATTGCGTGTCCGGCAGGCGATGAATCAAGTGGTTGTGAGCACGGTGATGGGTGGAGCGCAGCCGGTCGCTGCGGCCCTCGACCGTGAGGAATGGCCGGAGGTGGTGGGAACCATTGCCGGCGACGATACGGTTCTGGTGATTTGTTCGGATATGCGCCGTGCAACGGATGTGGAAGCGCGGTTAAGAAAGATGTTGGAAGCATGACGAAGACAGTACAAACAGCGGTTGTGGGAGTCACCGGATACGCCGGAGCCGAGTTGGCGCGGTTGTTGTTGCGTCATCCCCGCCTCAAGGGAAAGCCGCCGGTTTTTGCCGGACGAGTGGATGGAAAGGATCTCGCGCGCGGCGGCGTTCCGCTCACCGAGATTCATCCACAATTGGCAGATAATAACGGAAACGCCGACCTGAGGCTGGAACCCTTTTCATGGGATCTGCTGGCTGAGCGCGGCGCTGGCGTGCTGTTCCTTGCCACACCGCATGAACAGTCGCGCGAGTGGGCCCCCGAAGCCCTCAAGCGTGGGCTGCGCGTGATCGATTTGAGCGGTGCGTGGCGATTGACCGAAGCAGCCAATCGTGCGGTCTACGCCTTCGAGGACGAGGGAACCGATCTGGCCGCAGCCACGCAAGCGCAGGCCGTCTACGGCTTGCCCGAGCTCAACCGCAAACGGATTGCCGGCGCGCGGTTGATTGCCAATCCGGGCTGCTACGCGACGGCAATCGTTTTGGCGCTTAAGCCGCTGGTCGCGGCGGGGCTCGTGGATCGCAAACACGGCATCGTTGCCGACGCCAAGAGCGGCGTGAGCGGCGCCGGAAAAGCTCTCACGGCCAAGACTCACTTCATGTCCGCGGCCGACAACCTTTCGGCGTATGCCGTTTTTGCCCATCGCCACACCGGCGAGCTGCTGGAGCAGATCGGCATTTCAGCCGACGAGATTGTCTTCACGCCACACCTGCTGCCGATTCCGCGCGGCATTCTCTCCACGATCTATGTCCACTTCAGCAAGCCGCAAACGCAAGAGAGCGTAGCCGCGGTCTATCGCGAGTTTTTTGCTGGCAGCCCGATGGTCCGCCTCTACTCGAAGTCGCTGCCGCAGATTCAGTATTCGGTGCGGACGAACTACGCCGACATCGGGTTTCAGCTCGATGCGGGCGGCAGGCGCGCCGTGATTGTCAGTTGCCTCGACAATCTGCTGAAAGGCGCTGCCGGCATGGCCGTGCAGAATCTGAATGTCATGCTGGGCTGGCCCGAATCGGAGGGTCTTGTATGAATTTTGTCACGGACGGTTTGGAATGAAGTACGTGGTCAAACTGGGCGGAGCTGGCCTCGAGACTCCATCGCTGCTCGAAGGCTGCATGAGGGCCATTGCTGAACTGGCGCGCGACGGTAACCAGGTTGCAGTGGTCCACGGCGGCGGGCTGCAGTTGACCCGCACGCTGAAAGCGCTCGGCAAGCAAAGTCAGTTCATTGACGGCCTGCGCGTCACCGACGTGGAAACCCGCGATGCGGCGCTGATGGTTTTCGCCGGCCGCGTGAACAAGGGGTTGGTTGCCGCTCTGGGCGCGCTGGGCCAGCCGGCGGTCGGCCTTTCCGGCGGCGATGGACTGCTCTTCCGCGCGCGCAAGAAGCGCACCACGCCGGATCTCGGATACGTGGGCGAAATTGCTGCAAGCAACCCGCGCTGGATTGAGGCCATCTGGCAATTAAGCGGCGTGCCGGTGCTTTGCTCCATGGCTCTCGGTTTCGACGGCGAGTATTACAACATCAACGCCGACGAGATGGCGGCGGCGTGCGCCATTGCTTGCCGCGCCGACGCGCTGGTTTTCCTCACGGATGTTCCCGGCGTGAAAGGAGCCAACGGCGAGGTGTTGCGCTGGCTCTCCATCGATCAGATTGCGGAGATGGCCAAGAGCGCCGTCATCTCTGGCGGCATGTTGCCCAAGCTGGGCGCCTGCCGTGAGGCGCTTTTGAACGGCGTGAAGCGCGTCCGCATTCTGCCCGCAGAGGCTGCAAATTCCCTGCCCGATTTGTGCAGCTCGCGCGTAGCCCACGGCACCGAAGTGATGGTTGCCTGAGGAGGTTTTCGAACCATGAAACTCGAAGAGATTCGCGCCGCGGAAGCAAGACTGCTGCTTTCCACTTACGAGCGGAGCCCCGTCCTCTTCGTCGGCGGCGAAGGTGTGCATATCATCGATGAAAATGGCCTGCGCTATCTCGATCTGCTCAGCGGCATCGGTGTCAATGCTCTTGGATACAATCATCCGGCGATCGTGGAGACGATTGCCCGGCAGAGCCGCGCGCTCATCCATACCTCAAACCTCTATTACCACGAGGGGCAGGCGGAATTGGCCCTGCGGCTCACCGAGCGCACAGGGCTAGACCGCGTCTTCTTTTCCAACACAGGTACCGAAGCGTGGGAGGGCGCGCTCAAGCTGGCGCGCGCGTACGCCGGCCTCAAACGCAGCGAAGGCGCGAATATCGGCACCCAGTTTCTGGCGCTGGAGCAGAGCTTCCACGGCCGCACGTTCGGTTCCATGTCCACCACTTTCAAGGACAAGTACCGCGAGCCGTTTGCTCCGGTGGTTCCCGGTGTTGAGTTCGTCCGATTCAACGACGTTTCCGATCTGCGCGCTAAGTTCTCGAGCGAGGTTTGCGCGATTCTCGTCGAAGCCATTCAGGGTGAAGGCGGCGTGCGCCTGCTGACTCAGGAGTTTTTCGCGGAGGCGCGCGCGTTGGCAAGCTCAACCGGCGCGCTGCTGATCGTGGACGAGATCCAATCCGGCATGGGCCGCACGGGAAAGTGGTGCGCCTATCAGCACTACGGCATCCAGCCCGGAGTCCCCACGGACAGGTCTTCGTCCGTGGGGTGGAAGCCCGACGTGACCACGCTTGCTAAGCCCCTGGCGGGGGGCCTCCCGCTTGGCGCGGTGTTGTGCACGGAAGAGGTTGCACGCGTGATGCATGCCGGGATGCACGGCACTACCTTTGGCGGGGGACCGCTGGCTTGCGCCGTCGGTGTCGCCGTAATCGACACCATCGAGAAAGACGGGCTGCTGGCGCATGCCACTGAAGTGGGCAATTACTTTCAGGAGCGTCTGCGTGAACTCGCTGAACGGCATGAGACGATTGTCGATGTGCGCGGGAAAGGCCTGATGCTCGCCGCCGAGCTCGATTCAGCGGATCTGGCTAAGCTCACCGTGGCGGAGATGATGAAACGCCGTATTCTGATCAACTGCACCAGCGATACCGTGTTGCGCTTCCTGCCGCCGTACATTTTGGAACGCAATCACGTGGATACGGCGATTGCCGCGCTGGACGAAATCTTTACAGAACACGCTGCTGCGCATCACGCGCCCGCAGGAGGACACCATCATGGCTAGCAGAGCAACCCTGGAACGCAAGGATTCTGCCGTTCCCGTGCACGAAGACCCCGATATTCTTGCTGCAGCCGCGCGAATGGCCGGCGAGGATCTGTGCTCGATCTCGGATCTCTCCAGCGCCGAGGTGCGCGCCATCATGAAGTTGGGGCACGACGTCAAGCGCAATCCGCGCGAGTATCGCCATGCCTTAGATGCGAAGCAGATGGTGCTCATGTTCGAGAAGGTGAGCCTGCGGACGCGCCTGGCGTTCGAGACCGGCATTAATACCATGGGCGGCAATGCGATATTCGTCGATCAAACCAGTTCGCCGCTGGGCGAGCGCGAAACCATTGCCGACGTGGCGCGCAACCTGGAGCGCTGGGTGGATGTGATCGTGCTGCGCACGTATGCCCACGACACCATCACTGAGATGGCCGCCAACTCGCGCGTTCCGGTGATCAACGCGCTCTCCGATTTCGAGCACCCTTGCCAGGCGCTGGCCGATTTCATGACCATCGAGGAACATTTCGGCACGGCCGCGGGTCTGAACTTCACCTTTGTCGGCGACGGCAATAACGTTTGCCACTCGCTCATGCTGACGGGTGCGCAATTAGGGACCAATGTGACAGTGGCAACGCCGCGCGGCTATTCGCCCGATATTGAGATCGTCACCATCGCGCGCGAGATCGCCGAGAGGAATCATTGTGAGCTGCGGCTCCTGCAGGACCCGCAAGCCGCCGTCGAAGGCGCCGACGCCGTTTACACGGATGTGTGTGTGAGCATGGGCTTCGAGCACGAATTGACGAAACGGCAGCCGATCTTCCGGCCGTTCCAGGTGAACGAGGCGCTGATGGCAAGGGCTTCGAGCCGCGCGGTCTTCATGCATTGCCTGCCTGCACGGCGCGGAGAGGAAGTGACTGACGCCGTGATCGACAGCGCGCAGTCTATCGTCTTCGACCAGGCCGAAAATCGACTGCACGCGCAGAAAGCGCTGCTGTTGCTGCTGCTCGGCGGATTGGCCAATGTACGCAAGTTTTCAGTGAACGGAGAACAGTGATTAGTTGTCATTTGTCATCCTGAGCAACCGGAGTCCGCGAATGCGGACGAAGGGAGCCGAAGGATCTGCGGTTGCTTCTCATCCACTTGATTCCATGCACGAACTGAGCTGGAGGATCGGAGAATCTCAGATGAGCGCTCCTCAAATTGACAAGACGAACGTAGGGAAAATTGCCGAACGCATATCAGTGGTCTCTTAAAAGGTTCTGATTTTGAAACTGAGTTGAATCTCTTTTGAGGTATTCGCAAGTATGTCCGTCATTCTCGAATCCCTGCCCGTCGGCCAGAAAATTGGCATCGCCTTCTCCGGCGGGCTCGACACCTCCGCGGCCCTGCACTGGATGAGGCAGAAGGGCGCCTTTCCCTACGCCTATACGGCCAACCTCGGCCAGCCCGACGAAGCCGACTACGACGCCATCCCGCGCAAGGCTCTGGAATATGGGGCCGAGAAGGCCCGACTCATCGACTGCCGCGTCCCGCTCGTTCGCGAAGGCATCGCCGCGCTGCAGGCCGGCGCCTTCCACATCTCCACCGCCGGCCTCACCTACTTCAACACCACCCCCATCGGCCGCGCGGTCACCGGCACCATGCTGGTAGCCGCCATGAAGGAGGACGATGTCAACATCTGGGGCGACGGCTCGACCTTCAAAGGCAACGACATCGAGCGTTTCTACCGCTACGGCCTGCTCGTCAATCCCAGCCTTCAGGTCTATAAGCCCTGGCTTGACGCGGCTTTCATCGACGAATTAGGCGGCCGCGCCGAGATGTCCGCCTTCATGCAGCGCTCCGGGTTTGACTACAAGATGTCCGCGGAGAAGGCATACTCCACCGACTCCAACCTCCTTGGTGCAACCCACGAAGCCAAAGACCTGGAGCATCTTTCTTCGTCCGTCAAGATCGTCGTTCCCATCATGGGCACGGCCTTCTGGCGCGACGATGTCGAGATCAAGCGCGAAGAGGTCGCCGTCCGCTTCGAAGAGGGCTCGCCCGTAGCTCTCAACGGCCAGCGATTCGACTCGCCCGTTGCGCTCCTTCTCGAAGCCAACCGCATCGGCAGCCGCCACGGCTTGGGCATGTCTGACCAGATCGAGAACCGCATCATCGAGGCCAAGAGCCGCGGCATCTACGAGGCCCCGGGCCTCGCCCTGCTCTTTATCGCTTACGAGCGTCTCATCACGGGCATCCACAACGAGGACACCATCGAGCAGTACCGCGAGAATGGCCGCAAACTCGGCCGTTTGCTCTATCAGGGCCGCTGGTTCGACTCCCAGGCGATCATGCTCCGCGAATCCGCACAGCGCTGGGTCGCAAGACCCATCAGCGGCGAGGTCACGCTCGAGTTGCGCCGCGGCAACGACTACTCCATCCTCTCGACCGAGTCGCCCAACCTCACCTATCATCCCGAGCAACTCAGTATGGAGAAGACTGAATCCACCTTCTCCCCGCGCGATCGCATCGGACAACTCACCATGCGTAACCTCGACATTACCGACACACGGGAAAAACTCCTCACCTACGCTAAAACCGGCCTCCTTACGCTCAGCACAGGCAGCGAGATGCCCCAGCTCTTGAGCGGCAAAGAGAAGAAATAGCATGAGGTACGCTTAAAGCAATGTCCAACGAACAACAATCCGCCAAGATGTGGTCCGGCCGCTTTCGCGAGCCGCTGGACGCGGAGTTCGAAGCGTGGCAGCGCTCGATCGTCTTCGACTGGCGGCTTCTCGACGAAGAGGTTGCCTCGAGCAAAGCACATGCGTCTGCGCTATGTGCAGCAGGAATCTTGTCCAAGAGTGAAACAACGGAGTTGCGCAAGGCGCTGGATGCGATTGCGGCCGAGTATGCGTCGGACGAGGGCAAGGCTCAGGTGCGCGATGATGCATCGGCTGAAGACATTCACCACTTCGTCGAGCTCAAGCTCGTGGAGCGCGTTGGCTCACTCGGGCTGAAGCTGCACACCGGCCGCAGCCGCAACGAGCAAATCGCCACTGATCTGCGGCTTTATGTGCGCGCTCAAATTGAGCTCGTGGTCGAAGGGCTTGCTGCTTGGGCCAACGTGCTCGTCGAACAAGCGCGCGGAGCGAGCGAAGCCGTGATGCCCAGCTACACGCATTTGCAGCGGGCTGAGCCAGTTCTTGTGGCGCATTGGCTGCTGGCTTACGTGGAGATGGCGCTGCGCGATGCGGACCGGCTGAAGGATTGCGCGGCGCGGCTGAATGACTGTCCCCTGGGATCGGGCGCAGTTGCAGGAGCGACGCTCGCGCTCGATCGGACGATCGCGGCGCGCGAGCTCGGATTCACGGCGCCGACTGCAAATTCCATCGATGCGACAAGCGATCGCGACTTCATCCTCGAATATCTCAACGCGCTGACTTTCGTTGGTCTACACTTGAGCCGGTTCGCCGAGGAGATCACGCTGTTTGCTACCGCAGAGTTTGGATTTGTGGTGCTGCCGGAAGCATTTTCGACCGGATCGAGCGCCATGCCGCAGAAGAAGAATCCCGATTTGACCGAACTGATTCGCGCCAAAGTGGGACGCCTTCACGGCGCGGCGCAGGCAGTCGCAATGCAGCTCAAAGGGCTTCCTTTGGCCTACAATAAGGACATGCAGGAGACCCAGGAGCCGGCCTTTGCGGCCGACTTTGTGCCGCAAATGCTCGCGCTCGTTGCCCGTTTCGCGGCCGCCCTAAAATTCAATCGCGAGCGCATGAGCCAAGCGGCGCAGTCGGGCTATCTAAATGCGATGGCCGCGGCGACTTACCTGGTCCACAAGGGCGTTCCCTTCCGCACCGCGCACGAGAAGATCGGCCGGGTGGTGCGATTCGCCGTTGAGAAGGGCGTCGAACTGAACGGTCTGACACTCGAAGAACTGCGCCAGTTTGGCGAGGAGTTCGCCGAAAGCTTTTTCGCCGCCATCGCGCTCGACGCCACGCTCGATTGCCACGACGTGATCGGAGGCACCGCGCGCGAGCGCGTGCGTACGGCGCTGGACGCGGCGGCGGAGCGGATCGCGGCGCTGGCGAAACCCAACGCAGTGGAGGCCGTTCATGCTGGTGCGTAAGGCCCTACTGCACGACGCATCGAATATCTACGACCTGGTAAACTCGCTTTCCGGCGACGGAACGCTGCTCAAGCGGCCCTTCGCCGAAGTTTGCGAAAACATCCGCGACTTCACCGTTGCCGAGTCGGATGGCGGCGTGTTTCTGGGTTGCGGCGCGCTGCACTTGTATGGTCCGCATCTCTGCGAGGTGCGATCGATCGTAGTGAAGCCCGAAGCCAAGAGCCAGGGCGCCGGCGGCCGGATTGTGAGCGCGCTGATCGAAGAGGCCGAGACGCACGGCATTCAGTCCGTGTGCCTGTTCACGCGCATTCCGGATTTCTTTTTCAAGTACGGCTTCCGCACCGTGGAAGACAAGTCGGAGCTGCCCGATAAGGTTTTCAAGGACTGCCAAATATGTCCGAGGCTGCACCGCTGCGACGAGGTGGCCATGGTGCGCGGACGGATTCCGCGCATGTCCATCCTTGGGCCAAAGGAAGAGGCGCAGGAACTGGTGCGCATCTCTGGATAGCAGCTCCTAGCTTCTAGCTCCGGGTGGGAGCCTGTTCGTGGAGACTCAGGACGTGTTGCTTGAACTGGGCCTTGAAATGTGGGCACCGTGATTGAGGTGACCAAGCGGAGGGGAGAAAACGATTCATGCGAGCTTTATTGGAAATCCGGACGAGATTGGAATCCCCGTCGAGCCGTGCGTTGGCTTTGAGCATTTTTCTGCTGGCCGGATGCGGCAGCGGCGGAGGCTCGACCCTGGGTTCGGCCTCCACTCCGCAAGCCGCCGCGCCAACCGTTCGCACGACTGCCGCGCTGAACGGTGCAGTGGTGGTGACTCTGGCCAGCACCACATCAGGAGCAACCATCTATTACACCGTGGATGGCACGACGCCCACCGCGTCGTCGCAAATCTACGAGGCGCCGTTCCTGGCGGCGCTGAACCTGACGGTCAAAGCCATGGCGGCGGCTCCAGGCGACACCAACAGCAGCGTGACTTCGCAAAGCTTTGCGCCGAACATTCCATCGGGCACGCTGGTGTGGAGCGATGAGTTCAATAACTCGACCGGCGCCAATGCCCAGCCCAATCCCGCGGTGTGGACTTACGACATCGGCGCGAGCGGGTGGGGCAACAACGAGCTGGAAGGCTACTGCGGCTGGGACTCCTCGATTTCTCCGTGCAAAACCTCAGCGCCCAATGTTTATGTGGGCACGGACGGGTTTCTGCACATCGTGGCCGAGCAGCCGTCGGCGGGCGTGTACACATCGGCGCGGGTCAAGACCCAAGGACTGTTCAGCTTTCAGTACGGCCGCATCGAATTCAGAGTGCAGGTGCCGGAGGCGCAGGGGTTCTGGCCGGCGGCGTGGCTGTTGGGCAATAACATTGTCACCGTGGATTGGCCAGCGTGCGGCGAGATGGATGTGCTGGAGCGCGTCAATGCGGCCAGCACGCCCGACTGGAACAAAGGCTCGATTCACGGTCCGGGCTCCACCGGCAGCAATACAGGCGCCAACTACAACTTTCCCAGCGGGCAGACAGCGGCCGGGTGGCACACCTACGGGATGATCTGGAGCAAGGGCAGTGTGGCGTATTACGTCGACGATCCCACCCATCCCTACATCACCTACACACCGTCGAGCATCGGCGGCTTAAGCGGCTCAGTGTGGCCGTTTGATTCGGGCCAGTCCAACTTCATCATCCTCAATTTGGCCGTGGGCGGCAGTTGGCCGGGAAGTCCCAATGCCGACACGCCGCTCCCCTCGCAGATGCTTGTGGACTATGTGCGGATCTACGCAAACTGAGGGGACACCCGTCTACCCAGGATTGGGATTTCGTGTGGTACTGCGGAGTCCATCCTCGATCGTTTTCAGCTTGAGCTATTTTCGGCCCTCCCTCCGGGAGGGAAGCGGTTTTGTCCCCGGCCGGTGACGGAGAGCAATTGCGGCAAGGCTGCAGATCGCCATCCCGAAGTACGCCAGAACCGAGTGAGTCCTGAGGGTGAGGAGGACCGTGGACGCAACGCTGCCGCAGTAGCCCAGCGCGGCGCAGGTTCTCCAATTCAGCGCCGAATAGACGGCGAGCCAGGCAATGGCGAGAATGGCCTGAAGTGGAATGAGCTTTCGCCACTGAATCGCCAGAAAAAACACCGGAAGGCTGAGGAGAGGCAGGGCGCAGTAGAAAATCGAAAGCACCGTGTCTTGATGAAAGTCGATGCCGCGCACGGCAAGCAGGCCGTATCCGGTAATGATGCAACCCAGGAATCCGGCGAGAACGGTGAGAACAAGCGAACCGAATCTTCGAATCCTCATGCTACCCCTCTTCCCCTTCCCTATCATCCGCCCTTTTCCACGATGGTTGTATGGTATCCTTTGATTGAGGTTAATTAACATTCATCAATGGCGACGATCAACAGGCTCCCCATCACCAAGGCGCGCATCAATCTCGGGCAGATTGCCCGGCGCGCGCACAACGGCAACGAGTATTTCATCCTGGAGAAGGACGGCATTCCCGTCATCGGCATCATGGCGGCCGATGAGCTGGAAGACTACATCGAGCTGCGCGACCGCAAGGTCAAGTCGTCCATCGCGGCAAGCGCGAGGGAGCGTGCTGCCGGCAAGACGCGGCCCGCCGGGAGCCTGCTGGCTCAATTGAAGCGGAAGGCAGTTTGACTACGCGCTCAATGCGCAGTAATGATAGCCTTTATTCAGGCAGGGTTTTCTTCTATGAGCGAGATCATCTTTGAGGTGCGCGAGGACGAGGCGGACGGCGGCTATACGGCTTCCGCCCTCGGATACGGCATTCACACCCAGGGAAACACCGTGGAAGAACTGCGCGCGATGGTCAAGGACGCTGTCCGCTGCTACTTCGATGAGAGCATGGAGGCTCCGAAGATCATCCGCCTGCATTTCGTGCGCGACGAAGTCTTGGCCTGATGAGGCTGCCTCGCGATGTTGACGGACCGCGCCTGGTCAAGGCGCTTGGCGTTTTGGGGTATGAGGCGACCCGGCAAAAGGGCTCTCACGTTCGCGTGACGACGCAGCGTGACGGCGAGAACCACGAAGTGATTCCCTATCATCATCCGATCAAGACCGGCACTCTCTCCAGCATCCTCAAGCGGATTGCCGCTCATCATTGGATGAGTGTGGACGAGCTCCTAAAGTTGCTCAATTTATAAGCAGGGAAACCTCGCTTCCGCTACGACGTCGCGGGGCAGGAGGTGGTGCCGCACTGTTGCGGGCTGCGGCGTGAGGATAAGTACTGACCTCACTCCCACCTCGTCCGGTACAGAGGGCGGACCCAAGGCCACCCGCTTTACTGAGGCAGGGTCCGGGTGCAGTCGGTGCCGCCTGCCGGATCGTACTTGGGCGAGCCGCCATTCTGATCGCTGCAGAAACCGCGACTCCCCGTCTTTCCAATAGCCTCCGGAACAGCCGTGACCTCAAATCCGGTGATGCGATCCGTTCCGTTGACTGTGACTTTGGAGCGGTTGGTGAGGTTGAAGATGTAGCCCGACTTGTAGCCCGAGGCCAGATCGGCCTGAATCAACTGCGCGGAAGTTGGCGACGGCTGGCCGGAGCCGGGTTCGCCGCCAAGGGCGGATAACGAGCAAGCGAATCCATTGGCGGGATAGGAAGTCTCGTACTGAAACTCCGCCTCGATGATGGCCTGCACCGAGTTGATCGCCGAGACCTCGTTGGCGTGAATCTTCATCACGCCAATGGTGGGAATGGCAATGAGCATGAGGATAAGGGCGATGGGGACGAAACCAACCAACCCCACGAGAACCCAAACAAAGACGGGAACAGGCCGCGGGGCACCCACTGGGGATGGTGGCGGTGGAGGGGGCGGGATCTGGCCTGTCCCAGGCGGTATGAGGGGCATGCCTGGCGGAAGACCTTGTGGCGCGTAGGGCAAGGCCACATACGTGGCTGGCACCTGATCCAGTCTCCACGAGAACCCGGCTATCTTTGCCCAGTAGATAATCCAGAGAACTAGGTTTGCCGGTAAGGCGAGGACGTTCACAAGGGGGATGATTCCGCACGCTGCGCACACGCACATCGCAATGCCTATCGACTTTCCCGGCTCCGGTTCAGCACTTGGAATGCCCCTCGCACGAAGCTCATTGCCTAAAGATTTTGCCAAACCAATCACGACAAAGAACTGCCAAACGAGGTTGACAAGGGGCACAAGCAACAGCCAAACCGTTCCGGGTTGAATCGTCCTCGATGAAACGGAACACTTACTCAACGCACGGTAGAGAGAGAGGATGTAGAAAATGTAGACTACAAAAAAGACAACAGCAATCAGTCCGGCAACGATTCGAATGATCGTGACAGAGTCCACCAGGGTCTCCAAATGTGCTCAGATTTCGGAGGCAATCCTAGCATGGGCCTGCACGATAAGCAACTTCGGCTCAGTGCTGCAGAGTGATATTGAATCGCTGGGTCTCACATTTCGCCGGCTTTTCCTCAATCGGCCTAGATTTCAACCGCATCCCGAGCGAATCCTCCCGGTTCCCTCAAGGCTAGAATTCAATCAGCCATGTCCGAGTTCACCCACCTCCATTTGCACACCGAATACTCCCTGCTCGACGGGGCTTGCGACGTGAAAAAGCTCGTGGACCGCGTGGCGGCGCTGGGACAAACCGCCGTCGCCATGACCGACCACGGGAACATCTACGGAGCGGTGCACTTCTTCGAGGCGGCCAAGGAAAAAGGCATCAAGCCGATCCTGGGCTGCGAGCTCTACGTGTGCAAGGCGGAGGACCATCGCACGGAAACGCCGAATGACCAGTACAACCACCTGCTGGTGCTGGCCGAAAACGAGGAGGGCTACCAGAACCTGATCCGGCTTACATCGGAGGCATCGCTGCACGGGTTTTACCGGCGTCCGCGGGTAAGCAAGAAGTATCTTGCCGAGAACTCCAAGGGCCTGATCGGCTTTTCCGGCTGCCTGAGCGGCGAGCTCTGCGAAGCGCTCGACAAGGGCGACTACGCACTGGCCGTTTCCGTCGCCGAGCAGTACCAGGACATCTTCGGCAAGGGGAATTTTTTCCTGGAAATTCAGGATCAGGGCATCAAAACGGAAGAGAAGATCCGCGCCGATCTCTACCGGCTGGAGCGGGAGCTGGAGATTCCGCTGGTGGCCACGAACGATTCGCACTACCTGTGCGGCGAGGACGCGCACGCGCACAGTGTGATGCTCTGCGTGCAGACGGGCTCCAAGATTCACGACGCCGGGCGATTCAAGTTCGACAGCGACCAGTTTTTTGTGAAGAGCGCGGACGAGATGGCGCGGCTCTTCAAGGATTCGCCGGCGGTGATTGCGCGGACCATGGAGATTGCCGAGCGCTGCAACCTGAAGCTCAAGCCCGTGGAGACTCCGTTTCCCGACTTCGCGGTGCCGGCGGGGCACACCACCGAAAGCTACTTTGAGGAGGTGTGCCGCGCGGGATACCAGCGGCGCCTCGAAACATCGATCAGGCGGCTGGAGTCGCGCGGCGCATTGCGCACGCCGATCCACGAATACGACGCGCGGCTGGAGCACGAAATCGGGATCATCAAACAGATGAACTACCCAGGCTACTTCCTCATCGTCTGGGACTTTATCAAGTACGCGCGCGATCACGGAATCCCCGTCGGGCCGGGGCGCGGATCGGCGGCGGGCTCGCTGGTCGCGTATGCGATGGAGATTACGAACATCGATCCGCTGCAGAATGGCCTGCTCTTCGAGCGTTTTCTCAATCCGGAGCGCGTGTCGCTGCCCGACATCGACGTGGACTTCTGCATGAACCGGCGCGGCGAGGTCATCGATTACGTGACGCGCAAGTACGGGCGCGAGCAGGTGGCGCAGATCATCACATTCAACACGATGGCGGCGAAGGCGGCCATCAAGGATTGCGGCCGCGCGCTCGATATGCCCTACGGCGATGTGGACCGGATCGCAAAGCTCGTGCCGCCAACGCTGGGCATGACGCTCGACAAGGCGCTCGAAGAATCGCCCGACCTGCGCAAAGCCTACGACAACGACAAGCAGATTCGGGAGCTGATCGACACGGCAAAAAAGCTGGAGGGCCTGGTGCGCGGCTCGGGCGTGCATGCGGCGGGAGTGGTGATTGCGCCGCGGCCGCTCATGGAATTGGTTCCCATTGCCAAAACCAAGAACGACGAAATCGTGACCGCCTACGATATGAAGTCCGTGGAGAAGATGGGCTTGCTGAAGATGGACTTCCTGGGCCTGACCACGCTCACCATCATCGACGACTGCATCAAGCTGATCGAGCAGCACCACGGCGAAAAGCTGGATCTCGAATCGCTTCCTCCCAACGATCCGGAGACGTTTCAGAAGGTCTTTCACGCGGCGCTCACCTCGGGCGTATTTCAGTTTGAGTCGAGCGGAATGCGCGACGTATTGCGGCGCTATAAGCCGGATACTGTGGAGGATTTGACGGCGCTGAACGCGCTCTACCGGCCGGGCCCCATCCAAGGCGGCATGATCGACGACTTCATCGAGCGTAAGTTGGGAAAGCGCCGTGTGGAGTACCTGCTGCCCGAGCTCGAGGAGATCCTGAAAGAGACGCTGGGCGTGGTCGTCTACCAGGAGCAGGTGATGCAGATCGCCAACGTGCTGGCGAAGTACTCGCTGGGCGAAGCCGACATTCTACGCCGCGCCATGGGCAAAAAGAGCGCCCAGGAGATGGCCAAACAGCGCGACCGATTCATGAGCGGCGCGACTGAGCTCGGGCATCCCGCCGAGACGGCAGGCGACATCTTCGACCAGATGGAAAAATTTGCCGGCTACGGATTCAACAAGTCGCACGCGGCGGCGTATGCGCTGCTGGCCTACCAGACCGCGTATTTGAAGACGCATTATCCCGTGGAATTCATGGCGGCGCTGTTGACCTCGGAAACCTCGAAGCCCGACAGCGTGGTGAAATACATCGGCGAGTGCCGCGAGATGGGCATTCGCGTGGAGCCGCCGGATGTGCAGGTTTCCGGCGCGCAGTTCACGCCGCACGGCGAGCGAATCCGCTTTGGGCTGGCCGCGGTGAAGAACGTGGGCGGCAACGCCATCGAGTCGATTTTGAAGGCGCGCGCGGAGGCCGGCGGGCGCTTCAAGAGCTTTTGGGAGTTCTGCGAGAAAGTGGATCTGCGCGTGATGAACAAGCGCGTCATCGAGTCGCTGATCAAGGCGGGGGCGTTGGACTCGCTGGGCACCCGCGGGCAGCTCATGGCCGCCGTGGACAAGGCGATGGAGCGGGCGCAGAAAACGCAGCGCGATGCGGAGCAGGGTCAGAGCGGACTATTTGGGCTCTTCGACGAGACGCCTGCGCGGGGGCGCGATGCCGACGCTCTGCCGGCCGCCGCCGATTGGGAAGAGAGCGAGCGCCTGGCCTACGAGAAAGAGGTGCTGGGATTCTTTGTGTCGGGGCATCCGCTGGATAAATATGCGGAAAAGTTGCGCAACCTGACGGGCGTGATCACGGCGGCCGAGGCGCTGGAGCGCAAGCCGCCGGAGCGGCGCTGGAGCGCGCAAGCGGAGATGGCGGACGAGATCCAGGTGGCGGGAATCATGCATGGATTGCGCGTGCAGAAGACCCGTCGCGACCAGAAACTCTACGCGCAGGCGTCGCTCGAGGACGCAACGGGCAAGATCGACCTGATCTGTTTTGCGCGCGATTACGAGCGGCTGGCGCAACAATTGCGGATGGAAGCGCCGGTGCTGGTGCGCGGAACGCTGATGGGCGACGAGGATGCTGCGCCGAAGGTCGCGGTCAGCCAGTTGCAGGCGCTCGAAGAAGTGCAGGTCAGGCTGCCCGCCGGCGTGCGCATTCGCATCAATCTCGATCGCGCCAGTGACCAGCTTCTGGCCCAATTGAAGAGCGCCGCGGAAGCCGCGCCGGGCCCCGGCAAAGTGATGCTGCAGCTCGAAAAGAAGGGCGAATATGCGGTGATTCTGGAGCCGGAAGGTTTGAGCGTGGCGGCAGATCGCGGCTGGGTCGAGCGCGTGGAAGAGCTTGCCGGCAAGGGCTCGGTGCAGGCGGTGGGATAGGTCCACGAGGCCATACGCCAGGGCGATTGGCAGCGGAGCCAGCGAAGCAATTCGGTGCGGCGTGGAGCGGGTTGTTTTCGGTTTGCCGTTGCATGCGCGGATTCTGACCGCAATTTGAACCTGAGCCGTGGCCGCTGGCGCGTTAAAATGATCGACACGCAAATCAGAAAGGCCGTAATTACAGCGGCAGGGAGAGACCAGCGCAACCTGCCCATGCAAACTCTTTTCGGCCAGCATGGCAAGAAATGCTCCACCCTGAGCCCCGCGGCGAGAGAGGCGGTGCACGCCGGCATCGGCGATTTCGGCATCGTGGTCTGGCCGGGTGGCGAAGAGCCCTATGCAAGACTGCTGGCTGGCTTCGCATCCTGATGCGCGGGATGCGCCCGCGCACCGATGGCGAGGAGCGCCGCACCCGGCTCAACGAGCAGGAAGAACTCTTGCAATAATCAATGCAATCAATAACTTAGACTCGTTTTTCATCCTAAGTTGAAGCACAGGATGGGAAACTAGGGCGCTCGGGACGAATGCGAACAGGCTCCCGGACCGCGCCGCTTGGCTATTCAAGGCACAACTTGCTTCCGGCAGACCGTTCGCCGAAGAACCAGAAGCCTGCGGCGGCGCTCTGCACCGGTTCTCGTGCGCCGTGCATCCTTTTCCTGGCGAAACGCACCTGAATCTACGAAGCGCACGTGAAAAATGTAAGAAATGACTAGTCAGGGCGACGCGCAACTGATACTCTCAGTCTACGCATGAACAGATCACCGGAACGGGTGACTGTTTCCCGAAAATATTTCCTGATCCCTGGATGGTTCGTAGTCGCAGTTTCAATTTGATATAGGGCACACCGCTTTCGGCGCGGATTCTTCGGGTCGCCGGCAAGACAACTCATTCGCACTGATCTTGTACGAAGACGTGGAAATCAGGGTACGCAGCAGTATGCGAGTCAATTCCCGCCTCGCGGGCTTCCCTCGCCCGCCCGCTTTCCGCATGGCGTGCAGATGAGTCCCTCATTTAGACCAAAAGGCCGCAGATGGGGAGGGGGTAGTCGCCATGAAGTTCCTTTACCGTTGCCTTTCCGCTTTCACAGTGGGCCTACTCACTTTCGGGGCCTGCTGCTTCACGCGCGCCGCCGGGCCGGCATCACCAGCAGCCTCCCCGCAGGAAGCGGCGGCCGGCGACGATTCCCCGGCGAACCAGCCGGCGGAAACCATTGTCATTCCGGGCCCCTTGCGATCCTTCCTTCGCATGGCCGGCATCAGCCAGGAGGTCACTCCCGCCGACGTGCTGCCGCTGCTGGCTCACAATGCATTCCTCTACGGCCGCCAAGTTGGCAGACCGACGGAGTACCTGGTGCTGGCTGAACGGTATGTCAAGCAGTCAAGAGAGCTGCAGGCCCTGGCGGGTGCGGATGGCGTAATCCGTATTGCCGGTTGCGCCGATGTCGGACCGCTGATTCAGGTCCTCGGGTACGTGTTTGAGCACGGTTGCAGCCGGGATGACGCTACTTTGGACACCGCCAATGCCGAGCGCGCATTTCTTACCCTCGATTCTGGTTTCCCGCTCACCAAATTGGAACAGGCTCTTCAGCAAGGCATTCCGTTCACTTACGATTTTCCAGCGACCCGCGTGCCGATCCTATTCACCGAGAAGGACTGGAATGCGCTCGTTCCATCGAAACAAAGAGCCGGCGAGACTCTGCTCGACGCGTTGATGAACGACGAGAATATCGATCGCCTTTACTCGGCGCTGGCGAGGCTCGACCCGCAAACCAGACTCGCCCTCTACCGGTCGCCCGGGCTCAAGCGGTTGCTCTACTATGCTCCCGTGCTCGACTTTTACGGAAGCCGATTGTGTATTCGTTCCGGCGCCGTCTTTGTCCCCGGAGGAGCGGCCGCGATGCGAGACTGGCAGGAGTTGGTGGGAGTCAGTCCGAGGTCACCCGGTGAATTCGTCACCCGCCTGCTGGCCAAGGATCAGGGATGGCTGGCGGCGTATTTCGATGCTCTGGCGCGCGTCGTCCCCGAGCAGCAGGCGCACCTTGTCCAGGGCGGTCGCCTCGGGCTCCTCTACGAGGCTCATCGGTCGGCAAATCCCGGCACGGGCGCGGCGGCGAGCGTCTTTCCAAGAAACTCCAATCTCCTGCTGCTCTTCACCCGGTTGCAATGGGACGCGGCAGGCGAGCCGCTGATTCCGGGCGATCTCGGCGTTTGGCAGGAAGCCTTCGCGCGGGAGAAGAAACTCCACCACACGCACGATTGGACCAAACACATTCCGAGCGTAGATAGTCCCGAGCACCTCCTTGAGGGCGTGACGACCTGGACCGGCGTTGCCAGCGACACCGGGCCAGAGCAGGTTTATCTGATTTTGAGCGCCATCGACGGCGCCAGACCGCAGGGAAGACGCCTGTCGGACAATACCGCGCGCTTGCTTGCAGCCAGGTACTCGGAGCTGAGCGACTGGTATTCGATTTTTGTCGACTTTCCCGCCTTAGACGATGCGTCGATCGGTCATTTTGTCGATACGGTCGATCACATCAATGGCATTTCGAACCAGACGCTCAAGTCGAATGCCATGGGAGCATTCCAGGCCGCGATCGGAATCTGGCAGATCCTGGCCCGGCAGAGACAGATTGCCGACGACAGCTTGAATTCGTCCTGGCAAAGCGCGATTCAGCCCTATGCCGGAATCTCTTCCTCGACTCAGCTTTTCGATGCAGCGCGTAACTCGCTGCGGTCCATCGTGGTTGCCGCAGGCGGCAGCGCAAACCTGACGCAGGATCGGGTAGTCGAACTGCTCGCAGGTCCGGCCCAAAGGAGTCCCGAGGCAGCGCACGTCCACCAGGAGCTGGCGCGAAGAATTCAAGCCGTGCTGGACGACCAGCGTCTTGTTTCTCTCGACACACTCTTCGGGCTCTACGATGGCTTGGGCGAAATGGCAAAAGGAGCAGAAATTGGCGACCGCTTGTTGCCGCTCGCGGGAGCTTTGCGCGAGTTCGAGTTGCCGCGGCCCATCTTCACCTCTGGTGAGCGGGTGACCTGGTCGCCGACGGTCTATGTGACCCGCCACGCGGAGCTCCAGGTGCGCACCGACCTGGCTAAGGTGATCGAAGCTCCGGGAACGCCCGCGCAGTTGGAGGCCGCCCGCGCGCGCCTTGCCCCCTTCCTCAGGGATACGCTCGTCGGCTTAAATTACGCCTACTATGAGCCACCGGGCTCTCAGGTTCTGCACAGCAATCCGCTCTTCGTCCGCTCGCACGATTTCTCGGCGTCTTCGATTCAAGGCGTCGAGGATGTCTGGGGTCCGCCCGCGTTGATTGGGATCGGCGCCACTGCGGGCGGAGGCGCTTATCTAGTCGGCTCGCTCGCCGATTTGCCCTACGTGCTGGCTTTGACGGAAGAGGATTTTATCTCGCCGGAAAAACTCCAGGCGCTGATCTGGAGAGAGGCAGTGCCAGAACTACTGGTGAACGCCGTTCTGCCGCGGTGGTGGGGCGTGAGCCGCGACGAATTGCACGCCGCGGATCTCTATCAGCGCTCCGGAGAAGAGCTGTTGACCGCTTCGCCTGGCAACGCAGAGTTGCGCCAGAAAGTGATTGCCGTCTTCTCCGACCGCATGGATTGGGGACGAGTGCAGGAAATGCAGCAGGCACTCGAAAACAAGGAAGGCGCAGACGCTCTGGTCGCTCAGATGCTTCCCACCGACACCTTCTATCTGGCGGCCGAGTTCCGCAGAAGGTATCCGGAGCAGGCCCCGCTGTGGGGTCCGGCGAGCCGGGAACTGGATGAGCTTTCGCGCAGAGATCCCTCCGCTACCGCACCGCAGAGGATCGCGAGGGATTTTGGCGTTCCGCACCCCACGCTGGCGGCAACGAACTCCAGCGCGCTGCTGACGGCACAGCCGTTTCCCGTTTCCGGGGGATCTGCCAGCAGGCTCTTTGGCGAATCGTGGGAAAGCTGCAACCTTTATTGGGCGCGCCTGGCGGACGAAAAGGGCTATGCGCCGGCATCGCTCAACGTCCTCGTTCCCGAGCTGACCCACCAGATGATTGCCAACATCTCCGCGACCAGCATCGACGATTGGCCGGCATTGTTGCGCGCCATGGATCAAACGGGCAACGAGTTTCTCCAGGGCAAGATTGCCCTCCACACCGCCGGCTTGGCTGGCGGCAACAATGAGATAGCGAATGGGGGTTCACATGGCAGCGATTAAGAAACACACGACCTTCGTGAGGTTCGGCATTGCTTTGAGCGCACTGCTCCTGGTAGCCGGCGAACCTCGGTTTGCGGCTCAGGATGAGGCGACGCATCTCCGCGTGACCGTCAATCTGGTTCAACTTAACGTAGCCGTGACCGACAGCAAAGGAAACTACATTGGCGGCTTGCGCCCGGAAAACTTTGTCATCACCGAGGACAAGATCCGGCAGAAGATTGCCACCTTCGAGGAAGGCAACGGGCCCGCCATTCAGACCGGCCAGGGCCGCGTATTACTGAGTTCCGGCGATACTCCCCAAACAGGGCAGCCCGCCCCCAGCCCTGCCGCTGACCGCGCCTCAGACCCTACCTCACTCCGTGCCCTGGCCGCTGCTTCGACACCATCGGCCGCCGGTGCGAATGTTTTCATTCTCTTCGATACCAGCAATTACATGTACCGGGGATTTGTCTACGCGCAGGATGCTATTTCCGACTTCGTGCGCTCCATGGACGACGCCAGCCACGTCGCGTTCTACTCTTATAGCCGCGATCTTTCGCGGGCCACGATGCTCACCGCGGACCGCTTCCGCGTGGTGAACGGGGTGCGCAGCACGGTCGCCGGAGACGATGCCGCCCTCTATAACAGCCTGTTGCTGACGGTGAAGGATGCCGCTCCGCTGACCGGGCGCAAGGCCATCGTCGTCTTCTCCAACGGCCCCGACAACGCCAGCTCCGTTCCTCCCGAGGATGTGGCGGAACTGGCACAGGACACCGGCACGATTATTTACATCGTCAGCACTCGCCAGGCGCAGGACGATCCTATCTCCACCGCTTCGTTTGAGCGCATGAGCAAGGTCACCGGCGGCAAGGCCTATTTCGCCGGAAACTGGCGCAAGGAGAAGCAGGCCTTCTCTTCCATCCGCGAGGATTTGAGTCATCTTTATTCGATCAGCTACTATCCGCAGCCCAATCCCAACCATGGCTGGCGATCGATCAGTGTGAAGCTGGTGGGCCCGGATATGCAGAAGTACCACATCCGCACGCGCGATGGTTACCGCCTGTTGCCGGCCACCGCGGTGACCAGCGACAGCTACCTTACGGCTGGAGCGGAAACTGATCCCAAATAAGCGGGGGCGTTCAGGCTTGCGCTCGTTCACCCCGCGCTCTTCACCCGCACCACGGTGATCTTTTCGAAGCCCTCTTCGAAGACCGGCGGCTTGAGCTTTTCGGCCATCTTGCGCATCACCTCTTCGCTGACCGAGCGGTCGCGCTGGCGGTTGCGCTCCAGGCAAACCTCGAGCGGCACGTCGAAAAACACCGCCTGCACCTCGTAGCCGAAGCTCTTGGCCATCTTGATCCACTGGCGCCGCTCGTGAATGGAGAGGTTGGTCGCGTCCACGTAGTTCATAGGCATTTTGGCGATGAGCCGCGCGCGCAAGAGCGAGCGCAGCGTGGAAAAAACCAGGCCCTGATAGCGCTGCTCCTCCACATCGTCGAAGAGAATGTTGCGCAGCAGATCGCTCGACAGCGGCGTGATGCCGCGGCGGCCAAACCAGGTGGTCTTGCCCGAGCCGGGCAGCCCGATGGCCAGCACCACGCAGCCCTTGGGCGCCTGCGGCGAGCGCTCGCCGGCTCCGGGCGCCCGCGTGGGGACCGCTGGCATTTCCGGCTGCGTTTCCACCTCCAGGCGGCCCGATCCGGGCGGGACATTCCATTCTTGCTTCGCGGGCGATTCCGGCCTGGCAGGTTGATGCGGCTTGGCTGGCCAATGCGGCCGAGATGGATGCGCCTCCTGACCTTGGCGTCCTTCCCGGGTGCGCTGTGCGCCCGTCTGCCGGGCCGGCGCGTCGTCGGGATAGAGCGGAACCAGCGGAGCCGGTTGATTCGATGGAAGTTCCTGCCCGATCTTGCCTGTGGATTCCGATGTGTTCGGACCGCGTCTTGAACGTCTTCTCATGCTGCCTTTCATCCTTGCTGAAAGCCTTGTCTTTCACCCAAATACCACACTCGACGAAGGCGCTGCAAATAATGTGCACTCCGTCACATACAGTCTAATTGCGGGAGCCTCACCCTATCGGTAAGGGATCGTGTGCGCCGGGCAAACGCGCTTTCCAGGTTCCACCGCCGCCGCGGATGATACGATCAAGGGTTTGGTGGAATTGCCTGCAGCGTGTTTCGAAAATCAGAAGATGCTTGGTTTGGATGCAGTGGAACCCGGCAACGAACGGGGTTCCATGAATTCCGCGATCCGCAAATGCCAAGTTTGAAACAC
The DNA here is from genome assembly GCA_963844905.1 of uncultured Acidobacteriaceae bacterium. Classification (GTDB taxonomy): domain Bacteria; phylum Acidobacteriota; class Terriglobia; order Terriglobales; family Acidobacteriaceae; genus Telmatobacter. Next base: position 617,017 of record CAWJQD010000001.1, read on the forward strand.
GCTCGTCACCAGTTCACTCCAGACGCCGCACAACTAAAGTTCTGACCCATCAGCCTCACCCATAACGAAGGAGAAATCGCACATGGCAGTAAAGGTTGGAATCAATGGCTTCGGCCGCATTGGACGCAACGTTTTGCGCGCCGCTCTCGGCAATCATGACATCGATTTTGTCGCCGTCAACGACTTGACCAGCCCGGCGACGCTGGCACACCTGCTGAAGTACGACTCGATTCTGGGCAATCTGTCCAACGAGATTAAGGCCGGCGAGGACTTTATTTCCGTCGACGGCAAAAAGATCAAGGTCTATGCCGAGAAGGATCCCGCCAAGCTGCCCTGGCCCGACGTGGGCGCGCAGGTGGTCCTCGAGTCCACAGGCCGCTTTACCGACGCCACCGTTGCCAAGGCGCATCTGGGCCCGACGGTAAAGAAAGTCATCATCTCGGCTCCCGCCAAGAACGAGGACATGACCATCGTGATGGGCGTGAACGATGACAAGTATGATCCGGCCAGGCATCACATCCTCTCCAACGCCAGTTGCACCACGAACTGCCTGGCCCCGGTGGTCAAGGTCGTCCTTGCGACATGCGGCATTGTCTCCGGCATTATGACCACGATTCACAGCTATACCAACGACCAGGTGATTCTGGACTTCCCGCATAAGGATCTGCGCCGCGCCCGTGCTGCCGCGCTTTCCATGATTCCCACCTCAACCGGCGCCGCCAAAGCGCTCAAGCTGGTGATTCCCGAGACCGCAGGCAAGCTCGACGGCTTCGCCATCCGCGTCCCCACGCCCAACGTGTCCATCGTCGACCTGACCTTCATCGCCGAGAAGCCGATTACCGCCGAAGCCTTGAATGCCGCTTTCAAAGCCGCTTCGGAGGGCGCACTGAAGGGCATCCTCGGTTGCGACGCGAACGAACTGGTCAGTTCGGACTTCAAGGGCAACCCGCTTTCCTCGATCGTGGATACGCCGTTGACCAAAGTCGTGGGCCAAAGCGTGAAGGTGCTCTCCTGGTACGACAACGAGTGGGGCTACTCGAAACGCGTAGTCGACCTGATCGCCTTCCTGGCCAAGAAGGGACTGTAAACAAAGTTGTCAGTGATCAGTGGTCAGGTTTCAGGGTTCAGACAAAAAGCATCTGATCGCTGGCCTCGATTTCTGATCCCTGACACCTGAACCCTGACACCAAACATCTGAAAGAAGACACTCATGGCCAAGCTCTCGATTACAGACATCGATCTGACCGACAAGCGGGTGTTTATCCGCGTCGACTTCAACGTGCCGTTCACCGAAGACGGAACGACCATCACCGACGACACGCGCATTGTCGCCACGCTGCCCACCATTGAATACGCAATCCGGCACAAGGGCAAGGTGATTCTGGCTTCGCACCTGGGCCGCCCCAAGGGCAAGCCCAATCCCAAGTATTCGCTCAAGCCCGTGGTCAAGCGGCTGCGCGAACTGCTCGACAAGAATCTGGCCGAGAGCGTCAACGTGGCCTTCTCGCCGGACTGTGTCGGCGAGGTTGCCGAGGAGATGGCGCGCCAGCTCGAATCGGGCCAGGTGCTGTTGCTCGAAAATCTGCGCTTCCACCCCGAGGAAGAAGCCAACGATCCGGCGTTCTCCAAGGCTCTGGCATCGCTGGCCGAGGTGTACGTCAACGATGCCTTCGGCTCGGCGCACCGCGCGCACGCCTCTACCGAGGGCATTACGCACTATCTCAAACCTGCCGTTGCCGGCCTGCTGATGGAAAAAGAAATCACCTACCTGGGCAAAGCTCTCGAAAATCCTGAGAGGCCGTTCGTGGCTATCATCGGCGGGGCGAAGATCTCCGGCAAGATCGACGTGATCCAGAACCTGCTCGACAAGGTAGACACGCTGGTGATCGTGGGCGGCATGGCCTACACCTTCCTGCGCGCGCTGGGCGTAGCAACCGGCAAGAGCCTTGTCGAAGAGGACAAAATCGACATGGCGAAAGACGCGCTGGCCAAGGCGAAGGCCAAGGGCGTGAACCTGCTGCTGCCGGTCGATAACGTCATCGCAGACAACTTTGCCGCTGACGCCAAAACGCAGGTGTGGGACTCCTCGGTCGATTTTCCGCCCGACTGGCAGGGCCTCGACATCGGTCCCAAGTCCATTGCGGCAATCGAGGACGTTGTCTCGACGGCCAAGACCATCGTATGGAACGGTCCCGCCGGAGTCTTCGAGTTTCCGCGCTTCGCCGTGGGCACCAACGCCATCGCCCACGCCGTTGCGGCCAACCGCACGGCGACCTCGATCATTGGCGGCGGCGACTCGGTCTCGGCCATCAACCAGGCTGGCGTCGCCGACCAGATCACGCACATCTCGACGGGCGGCGGTGCCAGCCTCGAATTCCTCGAAGGCAAAAAGCTGCCCGGCGTCGAGGCGCTGAGCGATAAGTAAGGTAGTTGTCAGTTGAGACCTGGGAGACGGCGAACTCCGGCCGGGCGCTCATCGCCCCGCATCCAGCACGCGGAAGTGCCCCTTTCCTGAAGTCTCCAACAGAGTCCGATCCGCCGTGACCAGCGTCGCGCCCAGGTGGCGCGCGGTAGCCACGAGGATACGGTCCGCCGGATCGGGATGCATCTCAAAGGGCAGGCGTGTGCTGGCGACGGCGATCTCGGGCTCGAGGGGAACCAGCGCTACGCCGGGCCTGCCGAGCGCACTCCGAATCCACTGCATAACATCCGCGTCCAGGTGCAAGCGGTCCTTACTTACAAGAAGTGCGATCTCTCACGGCGTGATGGCGCTAACCAGAAGGCGATTCTGCCGCGCGGATTCATTCAGCAGCCGCTTTGCCGCCGCGCCAAGCCGCGGCCCATCCCTCACCGACCACACCAGAACATGGGTGTCGAGCAGCATCGGGGAAGATCGCTCCGGATCGCTCGCGGAGATCACTTCATCGCCTCCCACTCAACGTCGATAGGTGAAATGATGTCGCCTTCCCACAGGACGCTGCCGCGCATGGAGCCGACGAAGTCTCTTTTCGTGTCGATCGGTATCACCTCAGCCACAGGCTTGCCCCGTTTGGTGATGATGACCGGTCTGCGCGTCTCGGCCACTTCATCGAGTATCTTCAGGCACTTGGCCTTGAACTCGCCGGCTGGAACGGTGGTTTTCGTGGCGACCCTCCCATGGTCATGGACCATGGTCATATTGTAGCACGGCTTCGCGATCCGGGAAGGGCCGCGATGTGCCCGGCGTCGCCCGAGGCGCGCGGATCGATCCAATAGAATCGACTTGAGGAACCCCAAAAATGTCTCGTAAAGCTCTCATTGCCGCCAATTGGAAGATGTACAAGACGCCTGCAGAAGCCACGGCGTTCGTCAATGCTTTTTCACCGCTCGCCGCCGGCCACAGCGATCCCAGGTTCGAGCAGTGACAGGGACACCCGAGAGCGTCGCGAGCCGATTTGCGGATCGCTTCATGCGCCTGCTTGCCCACTCGCCGGTTTCCCAATATGTGGCCGATAGATCAGCGTAAGGACTTCCGAGTTAGGTACTTCTCCGCTGCATCGTGTGCTTCACGGAGCACATCGGCGCATTCCCCAACAGGCCGACGCAACAGACTGGCTATTTCATATCCGTATTCGACTTCTATCACCTTGTGAATCGCGAATTTTAGGTTCGAATCGTCCGGTATCTCCACCGTTTCGCCGCTGCGGTCATACATCAGTGTTGTCTCTCCAACCTGTGCCCAATGAGTCCGCGTTAGCATTGCCTGCCTCGCGAGCCAAGCGAAACTTGGGGCGGACGTCTCGTATTGGGTTTTCTTGACGAGAAAGGAAAGCACCATCCGTCGAGCGCACTCCTTACCCCAGAAACGCGCGTTTCGGGCGAACGTGAGTCGCTGCAAATGCTCAAAGAACTGCATCCGAATCCATGCCCCGTTTTTGAATTCTGAAGTGAGCCACAGTTTACACCGCGGTGCGTAGTCTGCCCGCCGTCACCCGATACGCCGAAATCGATCCACTAGAATCGAATTGAGGAAATCACACAAATGTCTCGTAAAGCACTCATTGCCGCCAATTGGAAGATGTACAAGACGCCCGCCGAAGCCAAGGCGTTTGTCGATGCTTTTTTGCCGCTCGTTGCCAGCCACACGCGGGACGAGATTGCGCTGTTTCCCTCGCCAGTGCTGTTGCCCACGGTGGTCGCGGCCTGCAAGGGGTCGAATGTGGCCGTGGGCGCGCAGAATATCCACTTTGCCGAGGAGGGCGCCTACACGGGCGAGACCTCGATCCTGCAACTGAGGGCCGTGGGCGGCACGCACACCCTCATCGGCCACTCCGAGCGGCGGCAGTACTTTGCCGAGACCGACGAGATTGTGAACAAGAAACTGCACACCGCGCTCAAGCACGGCATCGTGCCCGTGGTCTGCATCGGCGAGGTGCTGGAAGAGCGCGAGGCGGGCAAGACCGCGAGCATATTAAAGACGCAGGTGACCGGAGCGTTTGCCGGAATCACGCCCGAGGCTGCCGCGCCCATCGTGATCGCCTACGAGCCGGTGTGGGCCATCGGCACCGGCCGCACCGCCACGCCAGAGATTGCCGCCGATGCGCATCGCATCATCCGCGCCGAAGTGGCCAAACTGCTCGGCAATGAGGTCGCCGCGGCCATGCGCATTCTCTACGGCGGCAGCGTGAAGCCCGACAATGCGACGGCGCTCATCAGCCAGGAAGAGATTGACGGCGCGCTGGTGGGAGGCGCGAGCCTCAAGCCCGATTCCTTCACGGCCATCGTGAAGTATTGAATGAAGCAGCGGAGTTCGCGGCGTAAGCGGGGCTTGCGGAGTTAGCAAAGGCAAGGCCGCCCGGAGTGCAGAGTTTCGGGCGGCTTTCTGTTGGCGGGCGATCAACCTTGTTCGATTTGGGCCAACTTGGTCTCGCGAATTCCCTCGCGTTTTGTCATTCGATCCTGCGCTTTCCTCGCGTAGTCAGTACATTGGCGTATAGAAGCTCGCAATCCAACCCTGCAACAGCGCCGGGAAGCAGCCCATCACGACGACGGCAGCCGCAATCAGCGCGAGCACGGCTTGCGTAACAGGGTGCGCGCGAATCGGCGTCTCGTCGGCGGCAGGCATCACGTAGACGCGCTTGAGCACCTGGAGATAGTAGTAGAGCGATACGGCGCTGAAGGCGACGGCCAACGCGACGAGGGTGAAAGACAGCGCGCCGCCTGAGACCCCGAGCACCGCGGCGAATAAATTGAACTTGGCCCAGAAGCCGACCAGCGGCGGGATTCCGGCGAGCGAAAGAAGGAGCACGAGCAGCACGGCTGCCAGCAGCGGGTTGCGCTTGTGCAGTCCGAGGAACGCGTCCATCCGGTCGCTGCCCGCGGCGCGCTCCACCACGCCCACCACGCCGAATGCTCCGATGGTGGTGAGGCCGTAGGTGAGGATGTAGTAGAGCACTGCCTGCGCGCTTGCGTTGGTCCGGGAAAAGAAGGCAAGTCCTAGCAGAATATATCCGGCGTGCGCAATGGCGGAGTAGGCGAGCAAGCGGCGAACGCTGGATTGCACCAGCGCGGCAAGGTTGCCGACGACCATAGAAGCTGCGGAGAGAACGATTAGAATGAGCGGCCAGGCGGAGATGATGCCGGGCGCGAACTGAGGCCGCGGCGAGCCGGGAGGGATCACGGTAAACGTTACGTAGCCACGACCCACATAGCCGGCGACGTACAAGCTCTCCATCCAGTGCATGGCGACTGAGCTGATGGAGATGAGCAGCGCGAAGCTGGCGACCTTCGAAACCGATGCGATAAACGCCGCGGCGGGAGCGGGCGCGCCTTCGTACGTGTCCGGCGCCCACAGATGGAATGGAACGGCGGCCACTTTGAAGCCGAGGCCCGCTGCAATCATGACCAGCGCGATGGCGAGCAGCTGCCAGCCGCCGTGCGCGGCCGACATGTAGGCTCCGAGCACGACTTTGGGCAGGCTGGTCGACCCGGAAAGACCGTAGAGATAGCTGAAACCGAAGAGCAGGAACGCCGCCGACATGCCGCCGAACAAGTAATACTTCATCGCGGCTTCAGCACTTTTGCCCGATTTTTTCGCAAATGCCGTAAGAATGTAGAGGCCCAAGCTCAGCAGTTCGAGGCCGGTGAAGATGACGATCAGGTCCTGCGCGGCGGAGATGAGCAGGCCGCCGGCAGCGGCCATCAGCACCACGGCGACATATTCTCCGGCATTGCGTGTGAAATTGGAATCGATGAGCAGCAGGAGCGTGAGGGCGGTCAGAACGAGGATTCCGATCTGTGCGGCGCCTGCGGAGCCGCCCGCGGCCAGTTGGAGATCGTCACCTGCGCTGAATCCGGCCCATCCCGCGGCGAACACCACCCAAATCGCTGCGCAGCAACCGGCAACGCCGAGCAAGGCGTCGATGGCGATCCGCTTTTTCAGCGCGGCCTTGCGCAGAAACCCGAGATCGGTGACGAGCACAAGCAGCGCGGCGATCTCAAGCGCGGTTTCCGGCAGCGTGGCGCGGAAGAGCTGGGCGTAGTTCATTGCACGCCTCCCGCAAGCAGCGCCTTGACGGCCGGTTCGATCGAATCGAGAAGAATGCGCGGGTAGAGGCCGACGACGAGCGTTGACACGCCGAGCAAGACGACCCCGGCGATCTCCGGCCATGTGATCGGCGCGAACTTGTGCGCCTGCTCCGATTCGAGCTCATGCGCGCTCGGCAGCGCATCGGTGAAGAATGCCTTTTGCAATGTGCGCCAGATATACGCGACGCCGACGATGATGCCGATGCCTGCGACGCCGGTCCACCAAGGGTTGGCCTCCCAGGCGCCGATCAACACCTGCAACTCGGCCACGAAGCCGGAGAACCCGGGCATCCCGATGGAAGCGACGCCGGCCACGACGAAAGCCCACGCCGCGAAGGGCAGGCGCCGGGAAAGATGCATCGGCCCGAGCTCGGCGAACTGGCGCGTGTGCGTGCGGTCGTAGACGATGCGGCCCACGATGGCAAACAGGAGGCCTGCGATGATCCCGTGCGAGAACATCTGCAGCACTGCGCCGTCGAGTCCGATCTGGTTGAGCGTCATGAGGCCGAGCAGCACGAAGCCCATGTGACTCACGCTCGAATAGCCGATGACGAATTTGAAGTCCGATTGCGCCAAAGCAACGAGCGCCCCGTAGACAATGCCAATGACGGCGAGCCACGCGAAGACGTCGCGCCAGGAACCGATACCGAGAAAGCTGAATCCCCAGGGATCGAGGCCGCGCGGAAAAAGGCCGATGCCGACGCGCAGGCAGCCATAAGCGCCGAGCTTCATGACCACGCCGGCCAGCAGCATGGAGGCTGCCGTGGGCGCAGCAACGTGGCCGGTGGGCGCCCATGTGTGGAAGGGCCACATGCCGGCGAGAATTGCAAACCCGACAAAGACCAGCGGGAAGCACCACATCTGGAAGCTGACGGGCAGGCCGGCGTGCGCAAGGTCCACGAGCGTCGTCGAATGGCTGCCGGAGGTGGCGTAGGCCGCGAGCAGCCCGATGAGCACCATGGCCGATCCGACGAAGGAATAGAGCGCAAGCTTCATGGCGCCGTATTCGCGCCGCGTGGAACCCCAGATTGCGATCAGAAAGTATTTCGGAACGATCGCGACTTCATAGAAAACGAAGAGCAGGAAGAGATCGCCGCTGAGGAAGACTCCGTAAACGCCGCCGATGAGTGCGAGGTAAAAAGCGAAGAACTGGTTGGTGCGCAGATCGATGTTCCAACTGAAGAGAACTCCGGCGACGGCGGCGATTCCGGTAAGCAGAACCAGTACACGGCTGATGCCGTCGGCTGCGAGCAGGTAGTGAATGCCCATCGACGGCACCCAAAGCGCGTCGACGATCACAGCGCGTCCCTGGCCCATGCCGGCGGCGTATCCCGCGACGGCGATCGCGAGACCGGCCATGGTGACGGCAAGCGCGAACCAACGCGCCAGGCCGGGTTTGCCTTTAGGCAGCAGCGCCGAAACCAGCGCGCCGGCAAACGAGATGTAAATCGCCAACGCCAACATCTAAAATCTCCAGTGCGCCAGCAGATTCTGCACTGTGGGGTTGATCGTTCCGACGATGAGCCAGGGCACGAGGCCAATCAGGAACATGAGGCCGATCACCGGCGCCAAAGCCATCCGCTCGCTGTGATGTAGGTCGGGAAAGTTGGCCCAATGCTCCGGCACAGGGCCGTTGAAGACCTTTTGAATCACAGTGAGGATCACGGCCGCAGTGACGAGCAGGCCGAGGATCGAAACCGTCGCCGCAACCCAGGCGAGCGGAAAGACGCCGCGGAAGATCAGGAACTCGCTTACGAAGCTGTTGAGGCCAGGCAGACCGAGCGAAGAAAAGAGCGCGATGCCCATGAGCCCTGCGAGCACAGGCGCGGGCTTGCGCAAGCCGCCGAAGTCGTCGATGCCGCGCAGGCCGCCGGTGCGGAACTGAATCATGGCGATAAACCAGAAGATCGCGGCGGCCGTGATGCCGTGGTTGAACATTTGCAGGATTACGCCGTTGAGCGCGGCGGCCTGGCTGGCTTGAGCAGCCGCGCCGGATTCAGGAATCGCCAGCGCGAAGATGCCGAGCAGGCAGTAGCCGAGGTGGTTCACCGACGAATAGGCGAAGACCCGCTTCAAATCCTTTTGCGCCGCCGCGGCCCACGCGCCCATCACGACAGTCGCGACAGCGAGAACCAGCAGCGGCGTGCGCATTGCGGCGATCTGCGCGCCGAAGAGCGGCAGCGCAATGCGCAGCAGACCGTAAACGCCCATTTTCGACATGGCGCCGGTGAGCAGCATGGTGACCGGCGAAGGCGCCTCGGCATACGCAGCGGGCAGCCATGTGTGGAAGGGCATCAACGGTACTTTGACGGCGAAGCCGATGAGCACGCCGATGGCCAGCCACGGCATCACCGGCCCCAGATGCGCTGTAACCATTTGCGTCAAGGCGCCCGATGCGGCCATCGCCGCAAGCTGCCCGAAGTCCATCGTGCCCGGTGAGCTCTTGGTCCCCGTCGCAAGAAAGACTGCGAGGAAGCAGAGCAGTAATGCCACCGAGCCGGCCATGGTGTAGATAAAAAACTGCGTGGCCGCAGGGCCGCGGCGCGGGCCGCCCCACAGCTTGATCAGGAAAAATGCCGGAATGAGGCTCAGCTCCCAAAACAAAAACCAGTGGAAGAAATTGAGCGCGGTGAAGGAGCCGAAGAGGCCCGATTCCAGCATGAGCACGAGGCCGTAGAAGAGGCCGGGCATGTGATGCACGCGATGCGTCGCATCCACCGACATGAGTGTGACGATGGCGGAGAGCACGACCATGAGAGCGCCGAGTCCGTCGACGCCGAGGTGATACTCGATGCCGAGCGAGGGCGCCCACGGGTGTAGCTCGACCAGGCCGATGCTTCCGTCGGCAGGCAGACGGGTCCAGATGACGAGCGCCACAATCAGACAGGCCAGCGTTGTCATCAGCGCTACGCCGCGCGCATGGCGGCCGAAAAAAAGAGCGATGGCGGCGCCGATGAGAGGCAATACGATCAGGAGCGTCAAGATCGGGAATCCGGTCGCAATTCCGTTCATGGCCGCGTGCTCCAAAGGAGAATTACAGCCAGCGCGATGACGCCCACAGCCAGAATACGGAGGTAGTTCTGCACAAGGCCGTTCTGCACGCGCGCCAGCAGGCCTCCGCCTGAGGACAGTTCTTCGCAGGTTTTGTCGAAGCCGCCGTCGACCCAGTCGACGTCGAGCAGACGGTTGAACTGCGCCCAGAGGCCGAAGAGCCATGCGACTGCGGCCACGATCCCACCCCATACGCGGCGATCGAACCAATCGGCGAAACGCGCCCACCACGCGTAAAACGCAATCACCGTGACGCCGTAAAGCTCATCGGCATAGAGGCGATCGCGTAGCGGAGCCCACAGCCACGGCGCGGACTTTTCGAGCGCGTCCGCCTCTTCCGGCTTGGGCGATTTGTTGCCGTAGAATCGCCAGCCAAGGCCAAGACCCAAGAAGACGACAAGCGATGACGTGGCCATGAGGGTGAGCAGGCCCGGTTCGGCAAAGGCCTGGAGAATGAAGTCCGCAGCGTGCCCTTCAAGAAATGCATGGAACCACGGCCAGGCAGGAGTTCCGATCGCGCCCAGCGCCATGGCAAAAAACGCCAGGATGACCAGCGGCAGCGTCATCACCTTCGGGCTTTCGTGCGCCGGCTCATGGCCGCGCCAGTAGCCGAAGAAAACGTAGCAGACCTGGCGCGTCATATAAAACGCGGTGAGCAGCGCGCCGAAGACAAGCAGATAGAACGGCCCCTTCGAAATGCTCCATCCATGCGCAGCTTCGAGGATGCCGTCTTTGCTCCAGAAGCCTGAGAAGAATATCGGAAATCCGCATAGCGCCAGCATGCCGATGGCGTAGGTGATGAAGGTGAGCGGCATGTCGGCCTTGAGGCCGCCCATGCGCCGCACATCCTGCTCCTCGTGGCAGCCGTGAATCACCGAGCCCGCGCCGAGAAACAGCAGCGCTTTGAAAAACGCATGCGTGATCAGGTGAAACATGCCCACGGCGATGCCGCCCAAGCCAAGGCCGGCCATCATGTAGCCAAGCTGCGAGACGGTGGAGTAGGCGAGGATGCGTTTGATGTCGTTTTGCGCGATGGCGATGAGTGCAGCGAAGACCGCCGTGGCCGCGCCAATCCAGGTGACAACAGTGAGTGCCGCGGTGGTCCCTCCGGGCTGCGCGCCCGCGTGCATCAGCGGATACACGCGCGCCACGAGAAACACGCCGGCGGCGACCATGGTGGCCGCGTGAATCAGCGCGGAGACCGGCGTCGGTCCCTCCATCGCATCGGGCAGCCACACGTGCAGCGGAAGCTGGCCGCTCTTGCCCACCGCTCCGGCAAAGATCAGGAGGCCAATCGCGCCTGCTGCGCTGAGACCCAATCCCGCGTGCTGCGTGAGCAGATTGTTGAGGGCCAGGCCTTCGAGCGAGCCTATGCCGTGGTTGTAAAAAAGCAGCGTGCCGGTCTGCGCGTAGAGCCAGACGATTCCCAGGAAGAAGAAAATATCGCCGAAGCGCGTGGTGATAAATGCTTTCTTCGCCGCCGCCGCGGCAGATGGCTTTTGATACCAGAAGCCGATCAGCAGATACGAAGTGAGGCCGACGATCTCCCAACACATGAACAGCAGGAGCAGGCTGTTCGAGATGACCACGCCGAGCATGGCGCCGGCAAAGAGCGACATAAAGCAGAAAAAGCGGGTGTAGTTTTCGTCGTGAGCCATGTAGCCCACGGAGTAAATGAAGATGAGCAGGCCGACGAAGCTGACCATTACGATCATGATGGCGGCCAGCGGATCCAGCACCCAGCCGAGGTCGACGGTCGAGTTGCCGAAGTGAAACCAGGTAAAGCTGACTATGTCATGCACATTTGCGTCAAAACCGAAGTGCAGCATTAAGGACCGTGTCGTCAAAAGCTCTCCAAAGGCCATCAACGAGAGCAACAGCGAGAAACCCAGTGAACCGATTGCTAACCAAGCCGCCGTCTTTCTCCGCGGCTGCTTCAGCAATGCAATGATGCCGGAAGCCACGATTGGGAGAGCGGGAATCAGCCACAACCATCTCACAATCCATGCCTGAGGGGGGATGGGAACGGCACTGAGGCCCTTTAATAGGAGCAAATCGCTTTGCGGCGTCAGCATCCCTTCATCCCCTCATCCTGTTCATTTTGTCAAGGTCGGTGGTGTTGGTGTGGCGATAGATTGAGATGACGAGGCCCAGGCCCACGGCAGCTTCTGCCGCAGCTACCGCGATCGAGAAGATGGCGAACATCATGCCCGTGAGTGCCTCGGGATGCGGCCCGAAGCGCCAGAATGCAATCAGATTCAGATTGGCCGCGTTCAGCATCAGCTCGATACCGATCAAGACGAGAATCGCGTTGCGGCGGGTGAGCGCACCGGCGAGGCCGATGGCGAAGAGCAGGGCTGCGACAAGAAGATACCCGGCAAGAGGCGTAGCGGCGCCAGTCATCGCGTCCTCTCTTTCTCGTGCATGGCCACGATGACCGCGCCGATCGTAGCCGCGGTGAGCAGCAAGGCGACGATCTCAAGCGGCAGCACATAGCGGCCCACCAGCGCGCTGCCGATGTCGCGCGCAGTTGCTTGCGGCACGGCGTTTTGCTGCGGCGCCGCGCTCACGCTTTCGAGCACAGCCCATCCCAGCACGGCAAAGACGCCCGCGGCGATCACCAATCCCACAAGCCACGTCCGGCTGAAGACACCACCCTTCGGCAGTTCCGAGCCGCGCGTGAGCAGGATGGCGAAGACAATCAGGATGGCGACGGCGCCGATGTAGACAAGGATCTGCGCAAAGCCGGCGAACTGCGCGTCCAGCTCGAGAAAAAGCAGCGCCAGGCCGGCGAACGCCACTGTCAACGCGAGCACGCAGTGGACCAGGTGTTTGAGCAGCACGGCCGCCATGCCGCCGGCCAGCGTAAGGGCCGCGAGCAAATAAAACGTGACGCTCACTTGCGAGCCTCCCTTCGCGCGGCCTGCGCGCTGAGAAATTCGGCAGAGCCGAAGCCAAGGATCAGAGCCTCTGCATCCATCAGGAAAGAGCGAATGCCCTGTTCCCTTGGCCCCTGACGGGGTGGCTTGGTCCCTTGTTCCCTGCTCTTACTCAGCATAGCGGTAGCTCCTTGGCCCGAAGTGCTCGCTGCGCATGGCCAAGCGGCCCAGGAGCACGTAAGCTGCGCCAAGAATCACGGTGCAGAGCACCCAGCGCGCCCACCCCTCGCCCATGAAACGCCAAAGCGCCGTGACCATCAAAATAAGCAGCGTGAAGGGCAGAACAAACTTCCACGCGAAGTTCATCAACTGGTCCTGGCGCAGACGGGGCAGCGTGCCGCGCATCCAAATGAAGACGAAGATCGAGAGCATGACCTTGCCGAAAAACCAGATCCACGACGGAACCCAGGAGAGGAACGAGAACGGCGCAGACCATCCGCCTAGGAACAGCGTGGTGCCGAGGCCCGAGATGGAGAACATGGCGAGGTATTCGCCGAGGAAGAACAACGCAAATTTGAAGCCCGAATATTCGGTGTGGTATCCGGCCACCAATTCCGACTCGCCTTCCGGCAGATCGAAAGGCGAGCGATTGGTTTCCGCAGTGGCGGCGATGGCGTACATGAAAAAGGCGGCCAGCCCCCAGGGCGTAAAAATATACCAATGCGGAAAGACGCCCGAGTACTGGTTCTGCGCCGCGACAACCTTCGTCAGCGAAAGCGAACCGGAGATCATGACCACTGAGACGCTGGAAAGCAGCAGCACCACTTCATAGCTGATCATCTGGGCGATGGCGCGCATGGCGCCGAGGAGCGAGTACTTGTTGTGGCTGGACCAGCCGGCCATGAAGACCGAAAGCTCGGTTGAGGCGCTCATGGCGAAGAAGAAAAGCAGCCCTGCATCCATGTCCGCCAGCACCATGTTGCGGCCCATGGGCAATACGGCGAATTCCATGAACACCGCGACAACCAGCATGAGCGGCGCCAGAAAGTGCACCGCGGCATTGGCGCTCAGCGGAACAATGTCTTCCTTAATCAGCGCCTTGATGCCGTCCGCTATCGGCTGAAACAAGCCGTAGGGGCCCACGCGGTTGGGGCCGAGCCGGTTCTGGATGCGGCCAAGGCCCTTGCGCTCAAAAACGGTGGTGAGCGCGAAGAGACCGGGGAAGACGCAGACGATAGCGATGACGCCGAGCACCACACCGGCTGCAGGCCGGAGGGCGGCGGGCAGAAATCCGACGAGCCAATCGCGGAGAAGGATGAATATCTGGTCGAATCTTACGGCCATGGGCTAGCTTCCTCCTCCGGCGGCTGCAGTTGAGCCAGGTGCAGCGGCGGCCTTGGCCGCGGCCGCCTCGGCCGCTGCCTTGGCCTTGGCTTCGACCTTCGCTTTTTCCTCGGCCAGGCGTGCGTCCACCTCACTCGCTTCGGTTGGATGAATCGAGTGGTAGTATTCGTTCGGTTTGGCCAACTGCTTGCGGTCGAGCAGCAGCCCGCCGAAGCGATCCTCGGTGGCCAGCTCAAACTCGGCGTCCATCTTGATCGCTTCAAACGGGCAAACTTCAACGCAGATCTGGCAGCTCATGCAGACGGAGACATCGATGTCGAAGCGGGCGGGATAGAACTGCGGCTTGCCCACATAATCCGGCTTCTTCTCTTTGCTCTTCTCGATGTAGATGCACTTGGGCGGGCACTCTTTTTCGCAGATTTGGCAGGCAACGCAGCGCATCCCGGCCTCCCAGTCGGCGCCGTCGTATACCAAAAAAGGAAATACACGCGCATTTTCGGCGGTGGGAATCCGCTGCTCCGGATACTCGACTGTCGTCAGCCGCTCTGCGGAGACAAAACTGCCGAAGAAATTCCTCGCCGTCTCCGCCATCCCTTTCAGGATTCCATCGCCTAACAAGGCAAACCTCCAGTTTGCAATCGATCATTCGTAGTGCGCGGTTCATAGTGCCGAGTTCGCCGTCCGCAGTGCCTCCACATTCCCTCTACATGGTGAACGAGAAGGTTTGTGCCTCCAGGGTCGCCATAATCGCGTTTTCAGGCACGCCTGCGGCCGTTTCATTCCCAATCGCCGTCACGCTGGCCACCGTTGCATTGGTCAGGATCCACTCCAGGGCTCCTCCGGAGGGAGAGGCGGCCGGAGCATTGTTCTTGTTCTTGTTTTTGCCCTTGGGCGCCTCCATCTGCGTCCAGGCATCCGTAGCGGTCGTTCCACCGCCTGCCCCGTCCACGAGCTTGCAGCTCCGCAATACTTCGTTGTCCTGCACCATCGAGAGCAGCGTCTCGTAGTCCTTGCCCGGCGCAAACCGAATGGTCAGTTCAAAGCCGGCGTTTGAGCGCGTCCCTTTTGACATCCCCGTTCCTGCGGGCTCAGAGGCCCCGGCCACTTTCAAGTTGAACCCGGTGAGCGCAATGCTCAACGTGCCGCCGCGCTCGGCGTCGCATGTGATCGTGTAGGTCCCGGCCGCGCGCGCACTTACCGCTGTGCCGAGCGCCAAACCTATCAACAGCAGTGTTCTTGAACCCGTCATGAACTTCATATCGACCTCCATGCAGTTTCAGCTGCGCCTTGTCTTGAACCGGTCTCCACGCGAACGTCACTACCGGTCCACTTCTCCCAACACAATATCCACGCTGCCAAAGATCAACACCACATCGGCCACATTGTGCCCCAGGCACATGTCCTCCAGAATTGTCAGGTTGATCAGGCTCGGCGGACGTACGCGATAGCGATACGGATTCGGCCCGCCATCGCTGATGAGATAAAAACCAAGCTCCCCCTTGGGCGCCTCGATGCGGCCATACGCCTCGCCCGCCTTGGGACGGAAGCCGCGCAGTTTCGCTTTCGGATCCATGATCGGCCCGGCGGGAATGTCTTTGAGTGCCTGCTCGAGAATCCGGATCGACTCGCGCACCTCCAGCAGCCGGATCATGAAGCGATCATAAACATCCCAATGATCACCCAGCGGGACGCGGAAATTGAAGCGGTCGTATATGCCGTAGTGGTCCACCTTGCGGATGTCGTAGTTGACGCCGGAGGCGCGCAGCATCGGTCCTGTAACTCCGGCGTTCACCGCCAGCTCCGGCTTCAGAATGCCGATCCCCTGGCATCGCGCCATCAGAATTTCATTGGTTGTGAGCAACGCTTCGAACTCATCTGCAAACCCCGGAAGCCCTGCTACCACCTTCCGCGCAGCGTCGAGCCAAGCCGCGGAAGCATCCACGCGGCAGCCGCCGAAGCGCATGTAGTTGCACATCATGCGCGAGCCGGTGAGTTGCTCGAAAAGGTCCAAAATCTTCTCCCGCTCCTTGAAGGCGTACATCAGCGGCGTGCCGCTGGCGCCCATCTCCTGGATCAGGAAGCCGACGGAAGAGGCGTGATTCTGCACGCGCGTTAGTTCGCCTAGAATGACCCGAAGGTATTCGGCGCGCTGGGGCACCTCCTGCCCCGCGAGCTTTTCCACCGCCAGCGCATAGGCCCAGTTGTTGGTTAGCGAGCACATGTAGTCCAGCCGGTCTGTGTAAGGCATCGACGCCAGATAGGTTTGCCCTTCGGCGAGTTTTTCGTGGTTGCGATGCAGATACCCGAAAACCGGCTTGAGGCGCACGATGCGTTCGCCGTCGAGCGTCACGTCCATGCGAAAGACGCCGTGCGTCGAAGGATGGTGCGGTCCCATGGCGACTTCGAGCAGTTCGCCTTCGCCGTCCGGCTCCATCACCGGCGGCCGGTTCCAACCCTTGCGCTTCTCGGTACTGACTTCCGCTAAGCTCATCCGATGCCCAGCCCCCAGTCCCCAGTCCCCAGTCCCTAGTCCCTAGTCCCTAGTCCCTGTTCCCCGCTCTCATGCTCTTGCGCCCGCTTCAGCACCTCGTCGTGCGCCGTGGGCTCATATTCGAAGTCGTCCGGCTCCACGTAATCCCTCCGCATGGGGTGGTCCTTGAACCCCTCCCACATCAACAGCTGGCGCAGGTCCGGATGGCCGGTGAAGACGATTCCATAGAGATCGAAGACCTCGCGCTCCTGAAACTCCGCGGAGCGCCAGACTGCCGTGAGCGAGGGCAGCTCCACCTGGTCGCTCCGATTCGCTGTCCGCATCCGAACCACCAACGGCCCGTGCCTCTTCGCCACCGAATAAAGGTGATAGACCGCTTCGAGACTACCGGGCTCGACGCGTTTGCGGGTTTCTTCCACGGTTTCCTCGACCGTTTTTTCAACGCCGTCGACGGTCTTCGCGACTTTACGTGTCACTTTAACTTTTTCCGCAATCTCCTTGTCTGGCCAGTCGACTCCCGTCAGGTTGGAGAGAAAGTCGAAGGCGAGCTCGGCATCGTCGCGCAAAAACGTCGCGACTTCAACGGCATGCTCCGGCGCGAGCCGTAGCGAGTGTTGCGCGCTGGGGCTGAGGTTGGGCACAAACTCAACTCCAGCGCCCGGAACCGCCGCTTCGATCGCCGCCTTGATCTCTTCCACCGGCTTCAAATCGTGTCTCTCAATCCCTGCGTCCCTACGTCCCTACGCCCCTTCGTCCCTAGCCCCTGTCGTGATCGGTACTGGCCACACGCCTTTGTTCGAAGTGGGCTCCAGATCGTGCTCGCCCTGCACAGGCACCGGAAACTCGCCCTGCGCGTCCCGATCTAGATAGCGCGGACGGTCCTCTCCGGTCAAATGCTGGCTGTCGATCTTTTTCTGCAGCGTCATAAAGGCTTGAATGAGCGCCTCGGGCCGTGGCGGGCAGCCGGGAATATGCACGTCCACCGGAATGTAGCGGTCAATGCCCTTGAGCACGTTGTAGCCCTGCTTGAACGGTCCGCCGGAGATGGCGCACGCCCCCATGGTGATCACGTAACGCGGCTCAGCCATCTGATTGTAGAGGCGCACCACCTGCGGCGCCATTTTCTTGGTCACGGTGCCGGAGACGATCATCAGATCGGCCTGGCGCGGAGAGGCGCGAAAGACCTCGGCACCGAAGCGCGCCAGATCGTAGCGCGCCATGGTTGTCGCAATCATTTCAATGGCGCAACACGCCAGGCCAAACTGCATGGGCCACACCGAGCTGCGCCGTCCCCAGTTATAGAGCTCCTCAATGGTCGTTACGAAGACGCCCTGCTTGCCCAGTTCTATCTTCAGTTGTTGGTCGACTGCCATCGTTCGCTCCGCTCACAGTTTTCAGTTGTCAGTTCTCAGTTGTCAGTTCGTCGCCGAAGTCGAGTACTCTATTTCGTTCCTCGCTTTTCATTCGTAGCACCGAAAGAACTGACCGCTGACCACTGATCACTGACAACTGCCTTTCTCACGACCACGTCAGCACGCCTTTGGCCCAGGCCCAGGCCAACCCCTCAATTAATAGGAGTACAAAAACCAGCATGGCGATGCACGCCGCCACGCTCAATCCCGTGAACGCCACGGCAAAGGGCAGCAGAAACACGGCTTCCACGTCGAAGATGAGGAAAATGATGGCGTAGAGATAGTAAGCCGAGCGGAACTGCACCCAGGCGTCGCCCTTCGACACCAACCCGCACTCGTAAATCGAGTTCTTGACCGGGTTCGGCTTGGGCGGCGAAAACATCCTGGCCCAAAGCCATGCCAGTCCCAGCGGCGCAAGGCCGAAGGCCAGGGCCGCCACAAACAGAACTGCCAATGAAAAATATGGACTTGAAACCATCGCGGGAATGATCGTCTTACGTTTTCAAGTTAACAGTTTAGGGCCGGTCTTGGCTAAGGCGATGGGGCGTATCCCGCCGTCCAACCGCCTTACTCAACCTTTCATCCCAATTTACGAGCCGCCTGCCGGCCGCGGCCCCGCCGGGGCACTGGGAGAAATCCACTCCCCTTCCTAATCATCGTCCCCGCGCGACTTCTTCACGTGCGCCTTCAACATTGCCGGCACCGGCGCGTTGCCCATGGCGTCCTTCCACAGGATGACGTTGAGCTTTTCCGCAGGGGCGCGGTCGGCGTGGCTGAAGTCCATCTTCATGGTGGCCCGCGCGCCCACGGCGTTCTTGGGATTCGCGGCATAGATCAGGTCATTGTCGCGGTTGCTGTAATCCGCCGTGTACGGCGGCTGATCGCCCTCACCAATAAACAGCGAGGTGATCATCGAGCAGAAGGCGTCGTCGTTGTTCATCGGCGGCAGGCCGAGCAGCGCCTCCATGGTGCGGACCACGCTGACCGTGGAGTAAAAGCGGCTGTCGACGTAAGGTCCGCCATTCGGCCCGTGTGGCGCATACTTGCTGACGACGAGCGCAATGCTGCGGTGCGCATCCACATGGTCGGCGCCGTTCTGCGCGTCGTCTTCGAGGATGAAAAATGCCGTATCGTTCCAGTACGGCGAGTGCGAAATCGCTTCCACGGCGCGCCCCACGGCCAGATCGTTATCGGCAACGGAAGACTTGGGGCTCGGTCCGCCGGGCCGCGTTCCCGCCGTGTGATCGTTGGGCAGGCGCAGCATCACGAAGTCGGGCATGGTATCGTTGCCCCGTTCGCGATCCGCCTCCCACTCCTTCAAGTGGCGCAGGAAGATATCCACCCGGATCTGGTCGGGAACCAGGAGATTGAAGTCCGGCGCCTCCGGCGCAAAGTGACCCGCTAATTCAGGCTTGGTGGCGATGTTGGAAGCAATGATCGGAACGGGCCACGGCCATTGGTTCACGCCGCCGCCCCACTCCGCGGGAAACGGGTCACCCGGCGCAAACGCCTTACGCGCGCATTTCGGGCCGGCCAGCATCAGGCCCAATGCGGCATTGGCAACCGCCCTCTGATCGCAAAATGTCGACGAGATGAACTCGCCGAAGTGGTAGTAAGTCTTGCCGTGCGTGGCCAGGTTGCCCCAAAGATAGCCGCTGGCCGGTTCATTCACGTCGGGAATCTTCTCGAGCAGCGGATAGCCGTCGGCCACCACGCCCTCGTAGTCGTAGCTGTGCTGCTCGCCGCGGTAGTTCAGCTGCCAAGTCTTCTCCAGGTAGTCCGTTCCGATGGCGGCGGTTGACCACACGTGGCCGTCGCCGGAAACCTCGCCCGAGTCGAAGAAGTTGTCGAGCACACCGAATTCGAGCGCCAGCTTGTGCTCGTTCGGGGTAACGGCCTCGCCGTACATCGCCAGGCGTGCGTCGCCGTTGCCCACCGGTTTTCCATCCTGTTTCAGGTCGCCAAGGATCTGATCGTAGGTGCGGTTCTCCTTGATGATGTAGATGACGTGCCGAATCCGGTGCTGCGCCCCGCCCGCAAAAGCAATCTGTTCCTGCGCAGCCTTCATCCGATTCGACGCCAGCACGTTCGCCGACCCTTCGGGAAGCTTGCGCGCAATCTCGCTCTCGTCGAGCGTCGCCAGCGAACCATAGAGCAGCGTCGCGATGTAAGAACTGCTCCCCCGGCGCCCGTTCGGTTGCGATTCCACGATGCGTTGGGCGAAGTTGTTCGGTCCCGTTCCCTTGCCCTTAGCCGTCGCGACGTAAAGCTTGCCGCCGGTGGGCGACGCGATGAAAGCCATCGACATCGGCATCCATTGCGTGGGCACAAATCCAGCCGGTTCGACCATCCCTGTCTTCGCGGCCTTCGTAGTGAGCTTTTTCGTGTCGATCACTGCAACCGCATCGGTGGCCATATTCGCGACAAACAGCCGGCTGCCGTCGCCATTAACTGCGAGAGCAACCGGCTCGGCGCCGAAGTAGCTCTGCCCCGGCAGGCGCGTGTCGAAATAGCCCTTTGGTGCAAGCTGGCCCGTGCTCACATTCACCGCTGCAACGGCGTCGCGGTTGGCCAGCGCCACATAGAGCGTTTTCTCGTCGGGCGAGAAAGCGAATGCGCAGGGATGCGTTCCTGGAACCATCGGCCTGATCGGCTTGAGCAAGCTCAGCTTGCGTCCAACCGTGCCGCGCGCCAGATCGAGTTCCACAATCTCCGATGCGTTCCACAGGGCAACAAAGGCGCGCTTGCCGTCTTTTGTGACGGCGAGGGCAATCGGATAGGTCGCAGGCACCGCGTCGCTCTCTGAAAGATCGAACCGTTTCTCGATCGCGCCCGTCGCGGCATCCAGCAACACCACGTCGTCCGTGAGATTCTCGGCCACCAGCAGCTTCTCGTGGCCGGCATTGCCCACCACCGCAATGGCGGCCGGATAGGGTACGCCTTGATCGCTGTCGATCCCGGCGGGCAGCCGTGTCTTTCGTCCCTTGGCCAATTGCACCACCGGCAGACGGATCAGCCGCTCCGGCGCGACCTTTCCATCCCTGAAGCTGTAAACCGCGATGCCGCTGCCTGCGTCCATCGGGTCTTTGCCCTTGGGGTCGGTGAGCGAAGCCATACTGGCGTAGATACGGCTGCCATCCCGGCTGAAGGCGAGGCCGGAGTAAAGCGTCTGCTTCGCCTTTGGTCCTGTGCGCGCGTCGGGAAAGTCGGCCAGCGCGCCCGTCCGCGTGTTCAGCACCGCGAGCGACTGGTCGTACTGCGACTCGAAGGTCCCGTATCCGGCATTCACGGTCACCACGTAGCGGCCATCGGGTGAAACAGCCATCGAAATGGGCAGCCCATTGATGCGCTGCGGATGCCCCGGCGCTTCGCCGATCAGTTGCTTGCTCGAAGGCAGGTCGATGGTCTGGGCGGAAAGAAGAGCTGCGCCAAAGATAGCGGCGGCGATGGTGACCGGATGGAACTTCGCTGGCATGGAGAAAATACCTCAATAGCCTTGCGTGATTTACGCATGGATGGGCGATGAAACGGACCGCGCCTATCGCAAAACCAGAGTAGGCGTATCCCGGAGCCACGACACACAAGTCGACGCGACCAACCCAGGGTCCACAACGACAGATTTTCGTCGTTGGAGTGGGAGCAAAAGGGAGCGGCGACCTTCTAGAAAGTCAAACAAGATACAGCAACTCTGGTTTTGCTTTAAACGGACCCGAATCCCAATTGGATTCTACAGGGAGACAAAGAGGGCGCGCCTCATCCTTTCCGCGGCAAGCGCGAAAAGGACAGGGCACGGCAGACCTGGGAAATCGTAAAATCCTGTTTCCGGCTCGTGGCGCCCCGGTCCCGGAATCGGGACCCAGGACGCCCTTGAGCGCTGCCTAAGGATAAATGCCGCGAATCTGCACGGCCTCGGCTACGCGGCCGATGCCCAGCATGTTGGCGGCGATCCGCATGGGCACACCCCGCTCCAAATGGATCTTGAGCACATCGTGGAAGGCCGTTTTCATCACATGATTGAGGCGCTTGTAAATATCCTGCGCCTCCCAGAATAGGTGCTGCTCATCCTGCACCCACTCGAAGTACGACACCGTGACGCCGCCGGCGTTGCACAGAATATCCGGGATCACGAAGACGCCTTTGCTCTCGAGAATTCTGTCCGCAGCGGGCGTAAGAGGCCCGTTCGCCGCTTCCGCGACGATGCGCGCGCGCACCGCGCCCGCATTTTCCGCGTCGATCGCGTTTTCCAGCGCCGCAGGAACCAGGATGTCGCAATCGATCGCCAGCAGCTCGTGCGGCAGGATCGGCTCGCTCTCCGGGAAGCCCTCCACATGGCCGCAAAGCGACTTCATATGAATCAGCTCGGGAATGTTCAGGCCGTTGCGGTTGAAGACGCAGCCGGTCGAATCGCTGACGGCTATGATCTTCGCGCCCGCGCCGTAGAGCAACTGTGCGGTGATTGAGCCGGCGTTGCCGAAGCCCTGCACGGCGATGGTTGCGCCCTTGAGTGGGAGGTGCAGATGCTCGCAGGCGCACTCGACGGTGTAGAAGACTCCGCGCCCGGTGGCTTCGTTGCGCCCCAGCGATCCGCCCAGGCTGATGGGCTTGCCCGTAACCACGCCGGGAATCGCATAGCCCTTGGTCATGCTGTAGGTGTCCATGATCCAGGCCATGGTCTGTGGATTCGTATAGACGTCTGGCGCCGGAATGTCCTGCTCCGGCCCGATGATCGGCAGAATCGCGCTGGTATAGCGGCGAGTCATCCGTTCCAGCTCGCCGGCCGACATCTTTTTCGGATCGCAGGTGATGCCGCCCTTGGCCCCGCCGAAGGGGATGTTCACCACCGCGCACTTCCACGTCATCCACGTGGCCAGCGCCATCACTTCGTCGAGCGTTACCTGCGGATGGTAGCGGATGCCGCCCTTGGCCGGTCCGCGCACCGAGCTGTGCTGCACGCGGTAGCCTACAAAGCGGTGAATACGGCCGTCATCCATGCGCACCGGCACGCCCACGGTCAGCATGCGCTCGGGGTACTTGATCATCTCGCGCGTATTGTTGTCCAGGCCCATGACGTTCGCTGCAGTGTTGAAGTTCTCCATGGCCACGTCATAGGCATTTGCTTGAATCACTGTCGTAGACATTCGTGTTACCTCCTTGCCTGGGCCTCACCGCCGGCGATCCGCTTGAGCGCGTGCCGGCATTCGCTCAAGCCAAGCTCGTTTCCTTGACGCGCGCCGCTGTCTTCTCCAGCGGCCCGCCAACGCCGTAAACCGGAAGCAGCCATTTGCGGTACGCCGGCAAATGTCCGTGCGTTGCGTCGAAGTACAATTGGCGCAGGCGAGTCGTCAACGGGCCCACCGCACCATCTTTGACGGGGCGATAATCCACTTTCACCACGGGAACAATGGCGACGCCGGTGCCGGCGAGGAATAACTCGTCGCAATAGTAGAGCTCGCTGCGATCGATAGGTCGCTCGATGGTCTCCACTTCCATCTCGCGCCGGGTCAGTTCCATCACGGTGTCGCGCGTGATGCCCTCGAGCACGTCCTCGGTGATGGACGGCGTGACAAGGCGGCCGCCGCGCACCATGAACAGGTTGCAGGTGGCGCCCTCGGTCACGTGGCCGCTCTGGTTGAGCAGAATGGCCTCGTCGAAGCCGCAACGGTGCGCGTCGTCGCTGGCCAGCGCGCTGTTGGCGTAAGCGCCGCAGATCTTGGCCCGCGGCGGAATCGCATTGTCCTCGTTGCGTCGCCATGCGCTTACGCCGGCGTGGAGGCCGTTTTGCGCGGCGAAGTATTCGCCGAAGGGTATGGCGGCGATCGCAAAGGCATCGCGGTCGTCGGTAGCGACGCCGATGCGCTGCGCGCATTTGTAAGCCAGCGGTCGGATGTAGAGGTTGGCGCGAAAATTGTTGCGCTGGAGCAGCTCGACAGTGATCGCACACAGTTCTTCCACGGCATTCGGAACATCGATACGCAGGATGCCGCAGTTGCGCTTCCAGCGCTCGTAGTGCTCACGCGGGCGCATGATGAACAGCTCTTGAGAGCTTTCGTCCCAGTGCGCGCGAATCCCTTCGAAAACTCCGGTTCCGTAGTGCAAAGCGTGGGTCAGGATTCCCACGCTCGCCTCGCGCATAGGAACGAACTTACCCCCGAAATATACGATGGTTTCCGGATCGACGTCAGGCTGCATCTTAAACCTCCGCGAGCGATTCCCGGTACAATTCCCTTCCCCGCGCCATGGCGCGCTCGTCCAGTTCCACCCAGCGCGGATTTTTGACCAGCCGCCGCAGCGCAGCGTCGATGCTGGCCTGCGGCAGCGCGCCCGCCATTTCCAGCAGAGCGCCCAGCATCACCATGTTCGCCGCGCGCTTGTCGCCCAGCTCATCGGCCAAGCGCATGAACGGAGCGGCCAGCACATGAACGCCATCGCGCGCGCAATCGGCCGGAAACTCGTCGCCGTCGTAGATCACCCATCCGCCGGTGCGCACGCTCTTATCGAACTTGCGCAGCGAGGGCTCGTTCATCGCCACCAGCACGTTGGGCGCCGTCACAAGCGGCGAATCGATCGAGTTGCGCGACAGCCGTACATGGCAGTTTGACGTGCCCGAGCGCATCTCCGGCCCATAGGATGGCAGCCACGAAACTTCCAGCCCGGCGTCGAGGCCGGCCTCGGCCAGCACCTCGCCGAGCAGCAAAACCCCCTGCCCGCCAAAGCCCGCGATGCGCACCTGCAGATCGATCTCCTTGTCCGAGGTCATCGCCGCCGCGTTGCCCTCAGGCAGATCCTCTTCGGCCACGCCAAGAATGCGCGGGATCTCGCCGAGCTGCGGCGCGGCGCCGGGTTGTGCGGCAGCCGCTGCGAGCTGTTCCTGAGCCTGCGGCTGCCGCTCCTTCGTCCGGTCGCAAAACACTCCCAGCGGAAACGTCTTCTCCATCACATCGCGCACCCAGTGCTGCGCTTCCACCGGCTGCATCTTCCAGATGGTCGGGCAGGGCGAAAGCACCTCGATCAATGAGAAGCCCAAACCACGCACCTGGTTTTCCAGCGCCCGCCGTATCGCGCGCGCCGCCTGCGCAATCTGCTTGTTGTCGCCCAGGCCGACGCGCTCGATGTACACCGGCGCTTGAAGCGTGCTCAGCAGCTCGCTCACGTGCAACGGGTACCCCTCGGTAGCGGCATTGCGTCCGTTCGGCGTGGTCGTGCTTTTCTGGCCCAGCAGCGTGGTGGGAGCGGCCTGACCGCCGGTCATGCTGTAGATAGCGTTGTTGACAAAGATGACGGTAATGTGTTCGCCGCGATTCGCCGCGTGTAAAATCTCCGCCGATCCGATGGCCGACAGATCACCATCGCCCTGATAGCCGATCACAATGCTCTCGGGACGGCTGCGCTTCATGGCCGTGGCCACGGCCGGCGCGCGCCCATGCGCCGCCTGCACGTTGCCCACGTCGAAGTAGTAATACGTGAAGACTCCGCAGCCGACCGGGCCGATCATGATGGTTCGGTCCTGCACGCCCAGGTCGTCGATCGCTTTGGCCAGCATCTTATGCACCGTGCCGTGGCCGCAGCCGGGGCAGAAGTGCGTCTGGTGCTGCAGCTCGTCTTTGCGATCAAAGCGTTGGTAGAAGGCTTTGGCTCTGCCCTGTACGACTGCGTATTCTGCTGCCGGTTCAGTAGACATTTGCCATCCGCTCCTCTTCCGGAGTTTGCTGCGCCAGCCTGGCGCGGCGTGCCAGCTCATGGACAAACTTGAGCACTTCCTCATGCGACGGCACATTGCCGCCCACGCGGCTCAGGAACTCCACCGGCCGCGAACCGTTGAGCGCCAGCTTCACGTCCTCCAGCATTTGCCCGTTGCTCATCTCCACCACCACGAAGACGCTTGCGCTGAACGCCAGTCGTCGGAATTGCACCACTGGGAACGGATACAGCGTGATGGGCCGCAGCACGCCCACTTTGAGCCCGGCCGCGCGGGCCTCGGCCGTCACTGCCTTCAAAATGCGCCCCACAATGCCGTAGCCGACGAGCACGATCTCCGCGTCCGCCGTCGACCACTCCTCGGCGCGCGCCTCGCGCTGTTCGGCAACTTTGTACTTTGCTTCCAGCCCGCGGACATGCTTCTCCAACTCGTCGCAGTCCAAATGCAGCGAAGTGACCAGGTTGCCGCGCGACGCCGCCGTGCCGGCCACCGCCCACTCAGGCAAGTGCGGCGCTGTGGCTGTTTGCGGAAACTCCACCGGCTCCATCATTTGCCCGATAAAGCCGTCGGCGAGAATCACCACCGGATTGCGATAGCGATCCGCCAGGTCGAAGGCCAGAGCAGTCAAATCGGCCATCTCCTGCACGGAGTGCGGTGCCAGCACGATGGTGCGGTAGTTGCCGTGGCCGCCGCCCTTCACCACCTGGTGATAATCGCTCTGCTCGGCAGCAATGTTGCCCAGCCCCGGCCCGCCGCGCGTGATGTCGGCGATCACGCAGGGCAACTCCGCGCCGGCCATGTAGCTGATGCCCTCCTGCATCAAGCTGATGCCGGGTCCGCTCGAAGCGGTCATTGCGCGCACCCCTGCCGACGCCGCACCGTACAGCATGTTGATCGCCGCGACCTCGCTTTCCGCCTGCACATACACACCGCCCGTCTTCGGCATAAACTCCGCCGCAGCCTCGGCGATCTCGCTGGCCGGCGTGATGGGATAGCCATAGAACGCGCGGCATCCGGCAAGAATGGCGCTCTCGACGATGGCTACGTTGCCCTTCATCAGTTGCTTGCGCATTCCGTTACTCCCTCTTGAGCGGCTTTCGCCGCGCGCGCTTCAATCTCGTGCGCGCTCACCAGCCGATACACCGTGATCGCTCCCGGCTCCGGGCACACCAGGAAGCAGATGCCGCATCCCGTGCAGCCGGCGCCCGAATACAACGCCGTCCGGTAGCCGTAGTGATTCAGCCGTTCGCTCATCGAGATCACTTTGGGCGGGCAGGCCTCGATACAGAGTCCGCAACCCTTGCACTCCTGCTCGTCGATCCGCAACTGGCCTCGATCCGGATTTTGACCCGGCTTCTTCGCGTCGGTCATCCCCCTCATCCCCTCCACGCAGCGAATCTCAAACCAGCGCGGGTGCCCCAGGTCTCGATTCTGAGACCTGGGAAACTTGAGATCCGCGCATTCATGGCGTTACGCATACATCGCTGCCTTTCGCGCCATGTAGTGCGAGCGCACTGCAAAATCCTCTAGCTCCGCCTGGAATCTCGGATCGGTAATCGCGATCAGCGCTTCGGCCCTTTCACGCAATGTCTTTCCGTGCAAATAGGCGATCCCGTGCTCGGTCACCACATAATGCACATCGGCGCGCGAGGTGACCACCCCCGCGCCCGGCTCCAGCACCGGCACAATGCGCGAAACCGTTCCGCCCCGCGCCGTCGATGGGAGCGCGATAATCGGCACGCCGCCCTTCGATCGCGCCGCACCGCGAATGAAGTCGATTTGCCCGCCAAACCCGCTGTAGGGCCGCGTGCCGATCGAGTCGGCGCACACCTGCCCCGTGATGTCCACCTGCAGCGCGCCGTTAATCGCGACCATGCGGTCGTTTTGCGCCACCACAAACGGATCGTTGGTATAACTGATGGGCCTGAACTCGAAGCTCGGATTTTCGTGAATAAAATCGAACAGCTTTTTCGAGCCCAGCACAAACGCCACCACCGCTTTGCCGCGATGCAGCGTCTTGCGTTCGCCGTTGATCACGCCCGCTTCCATCAGCTCGATCACGCCGTCCGGAACTAACTCCGTGTGAATGCCGAGATCACGCTTGTCGCCCAGGCAGTGCAGAACCGCTTCCGCGATGCCGCCGATGCCGGTCTGCAGCGTTGCGCCGTCGGGAATCAGCGCCGCCACGTTGCGCGCCACGCGCATGTGCGTCTCGGTGAGCCGCTCCGCCTCCAACTCCAGCAGCGGCCGGTCACTCTCCACCACGGCCGAGATTCGGCTCACGTGCACGTTCGTCTCGCCATGCGTGCGCGGCATCTGCCGGTTCACTTCGGCAATCACCGTCCTGGCGTAGCGCACCAGCGTCAGCGTGCAATCCACGGTAGTCCCTAGGCTCACGAATCCGTGCGCGTCCGGCGGCGACACCTGCATCAGAACCACATCGAGCGGCAAGCCGCCGCTCTCGAACAGGCCTTCAATCTCGCTCAGAAAGATGGGGGTGTAATCGGCGCGCCCGTCGCACACCGCCTCGCGCACATTTTCGCCCAGGAACAGGCCGCGATGGCGGAAGTGACCTTCGTACTCAGGCCGTGTGTAGTCCGCGCTGCCCAGCGTCTTCATGTGGATGATTTCGACGTTGCGCAGCGCACTCGCCCGAGCCACCAGCGCGTCAACCAGAACCGCAGGAGTGCCGCAGCCCGACTGAATCCATACACGGGCGCCCGATGATACTGCCTCCAGCGCCTGCGCGGCGCTCATGCGCTTGCGCTGGTATTCCTCGCTCCGGGTCATCTTGAGCCGCCTCCGCACATCCCCAAGAGGATGTGCATCGGCGTGGATCTTCCGATCACAGGTCGCACCTCCGGGTATTGCCCTCGACACCCTTCAAGCCGGCGTTATTCTCCTCCTTGGCAACACGTTTCGCTGTGATGGGAGTCACCCCATCCTTTGCACATTCGAGGCGAGATTTTGCCAGAGATTCGCTGTCTCTTTCGACACAGACGATGAACGAAGGTGATTTGTGCAATATTTCTAGTTATCGCGCACAGGACTTGCGCAGCAATCGCTGTTTCCAGGACCCGTTGCACAGAAATTGCGGGGACACCTCCATTGGAATGAATGAGACGCAGTGGGCGCGACGAGCCTCAGTATCCGATTGCGGTGGAAATCCTGGCCTAGAGTGGCGCGCGAAGGCTCGGATCGCCGGCGTACCTGACACCTGAAACCGAAGTGCACCGAATGGTGCAGCCCTCGGTCAGTCGCTCTTGCCCGAGTCGTTCCCTGTCGCCGCGGGCAAATCGAGCGCCACGAGGGCAAAGCGGGTTTGTCCCGGCGCGGAGCTTTGAAAGCCCACAATGTGCTGATGGCGTTCGGAGCCGGCCCTCAGTTCGAATCCACTGCTCCCGGACTGGTATCCGTAACTCTGGCCATTGTTGTCAACCTTCACCTGAGGGTGATGATTGTCGTTGCACGTCAGCCCCTCCGAGGTCGCCTTCGGCGTGCCCACCGGAGCGTTATCCTGGCACGCGATCACATCGCCATAGCGAGTTAGAGCTTTCTTATAAAAAGCAACTACCTTGTCCTGGCTGTCGGGGGCGCTGTAGTTCACCACCTTCACGCGCAACTCCCATTCGCCAAAGCCCATGTGGATGTCTGCCGATTTGTCGTTATCCTTGTCCTTTACGATTTGCGCGCCGGGATAGACCGGCAGGCCGAGGTCCGCGGCCGTCGTCTGGTCGGTGTTGACGTGGATCCCACCAAAGGGAGTGTCCACCTGGACCGTCTTGTCCTCGCCGTTGGCCCCCTTGTCCACGTGGACTCTGCATCCGGCCACTCCCGCCGCCAAAACCAGGCAGGCGAGCAGACCGGCCGCGTTGAGCATGGTGTTCCGTTTCGAGTTCCCTGACATGGCAATCGCCCTCTGGCCTCGTTATACGCCGCCAAGTCCAAAAAGGTTCCGCAAATCGGAATGGCCTTTGTCTGGCCGGCCGCGCCATCAGTGTGAGGAAGGTTTGTCTTCCTTGCTGCTGGTGGCGAAGAAGATCGACACCACAAACACAGCGATGATGACGGAGACGACAAAAAACGGGGAAGAGATGTGCATGGTTGGGAAGCTCCTTGCTGCATCCATAATACCAGCCGTCAGCTTTCAGCCTTCAGCCTCCAACGTATACTCCCGAGCCTCTTTATGATCAACCTTCCGGTCCTGCGCTCATCGCTCATTACTTCGAAAACTGGGCTGAGAGCTGAAAGCTGATAGCTGAGAGCTACTCCCTATTCCCTACTGGCTGTTCCCTGCCTTCGCATAGTCCACCCGAATGGTCAGAATCTCGTACGGATGAATGGGCGCCTTCACCACATCGTTCGTGACCGCGAGCAGCTCGCCCTCCGGCTGCTCCATGAGATTCGTGACCGTGGCTCCGGTCGCTCCCGGCGGGACGTGAAACTCAACCGTCGACTCCTTCCCCGCCCATTCATACACGCGAAAGATCAGGCCGTTCGCGTCCTCGGCCTTCTTCACGGCGGTCAGGACCACGTTCTCCGGCGAGACCGACGCAAACGAGTGCTCCGCCGGCAGCGATCCGGGGTGGGCCGTTGTCACGACAGCCTGCAATGGGTAGTCGTACTCCCATCCGTGGCGTACGGTGAGCGCGTCCTTCCACGTGCCCGCATGCGGATAGAGCGCGTAGTGGAAATGATGATGGCCCTGGTCGGCATCGGGATCGGGCCATGTGGGCGAGCGCAGCAGCGTCAGGCGCAGCACGTTGCCCACGGCGTCGTAGCCATACTTGTCCTGATTCAGCACGCTCAGGCCGTGCACCTTGCCATCGGGTCCTGGGCCCGAGAGATCGGCCCAGCGCATCGCCGGAACCTCGAATTGTGCTTTTTCCCAACTATTGTTCCGCGTCGTGGGCCGCTCGATCGTGCCGTAGGGAATCTCGTAGGTGGCAAAGCCGCTCGTCACGGCGAGCGGAAACGCGGCTTTGAGCAGCACATGCTTCTCGTGCCAGTCAATGTCGTTGTCGACGTCGACATAGTCGGAAAACTCGCTTCCAAGCCTGATCGTTTGGACAAACTTCGAGTTTTGCCAATGGCTCGTGATTCGGATGGCAGCTGAGCCATCGGCCTCGGTAACTGGTTCGACCGAGTCAGGCTTGTCGATGGTGAACGGCGCCACATCGAGCGTTCCTGGATCAATATTCCAGGCGTCGTATTGCTTCGGCGTGTCTTTGAAGAACTGAAGTTGATTGCCGCATGCTCCTCTGGGCAGCGCCTCGATATCGGAGCGCGTATCGAGAAGGCTGGAAATGCATCCTGTAGCCTTATCGACCGTCACAGACAGGAAGTCAGCTTCAAGCGTCACGCTCTGGGGCGTTTGCCACATTCTGACTCCAGGGCGATTGAATTTCACCTTCCCGGGCACAACGAAAATCTCCTCGTAGCCGAGGGCAGGTACATCTGGAACATGAATCGCCAATTCGGCGGTGCCATTCTTCGGATCACGCGCTAGCACGCCTCCGTCTAGCAGGGTCGCGCTGCCTCCCGACGAATCGACAAGGGTAAAGTTGGTTTGGTCAGGCCTTTCTTCCCATTCCTGGATTTTGACAATTACGTCGCCGGAGCGAGCCCAACCCAAAGGATTAAAGACAACAACAGGAACAGCGGGACCGGCGTTCGTCACATTCATGTGCGTGTAGATTTGCTCCGCCACCGTCTGCAGTGCGCTGGACGAAATCTCGTTCGTCGACATGCGCACCCAGTCGTAGTCCTGCTGCGCGTCCTTGTAGATCACCGCAATCCCAGACCCCGCGGCCAGGTCGTGGAACTGGTTAAAGAGCACCTTCTTCCAATCCTCAGTGAGTTCCGCGCCGGGATAGCTCTGGCCGTCGAGCCACGCCAACGACGCCCACTTTTCCGCGTTCAGCACCTCCTCCTCGCTGAAACGCATGTTGTGTTTGTGGTTGGCCTGTGTGGTGTAGACGCCGCGGTGAAATTCGAGATAGAGCTCGCTGTCCCACGTCGGAATCGACACTTTCCCTGGCACGGCTGCCGGCGGCTCATAATTGGGGATGGACTGGTAGTTCCACACCCGGCTTTCGGGCGCAACTTCTTTTTCGATCGTGGTGAAATACGAGAGCGCCGTGCCGAACTCGTACTTCGGCGTCACCAGCGCGCCGCCATCCGCGGCAATCGCGGTTGCGCCGGGGTCGGCCCAGTGGAAGCCCTGGTTCAGCATGACCCGCGTTGGCCCGCCGCCGTGGTCGCCCACGCCGTAGAGGTCCATCATCTCCGTCATGCCGGGAGCACGCTCCCGCGCGACGGCAAGATCCCCTGACAGTCGAACCGGCCCCAGGGTGTCATTGGCATAATCGTGCGGAAAATACGTTAAAACTTTCGATCCATCGGGAGACTGCCACCAGAACAGCTTGAAGGGAAGCTGATTGGTGTCGCTCCACGTCATCTTCTGCGTCACAAAGTAGTCGATACCGCTTTTCTTGTAGATCTGCGGCAATTGCCAGGTGTAGCCAAAGGAATCGGGGTTCCAGCCAATGCGCACGTCCACGCCGTAGGCCTGCTTGTACCAGCGCTTGCCTACCAGCAACTGGCGGACCAGCAACTCGCCGTCGGGCATGTTCAGGTCAGGCTCAACCCACATGCCGCCCACGATCTCCCACCGGCCCTCCTGGATGCGCTTTTTGATTTGGGCGTTCAGGTCAGGGTACTTGTCGGCCATCCACTCGTTGTAAGCGGCAGCGGACTGCGTGTAGGTGTAGGTGGGATATTCGTTCATCAGTTGCAGCGATGTGCCAAAGGTGCGCCGGACGACGTCTACTGTTTCGGTCCACGGCCACAGCCACGCCGCGTCGATGTGCGAATTGCCGGTGAGGTGAAAGGTCGCCGTCTCGAGCAGCGGGCGGAGCGCTTCCAACTGGCCCTGCGCAGTCTTCAAGCTTGCGTCGAACTCCGCCTCGTCCTGCGTCCGCGCATCGCCGCTCGCAGTCTCGGCCGCGTCGAGCGCACTCATATCCACGGCGCGGATGGCGCTGTTCAAGGTGTCCAGCCTGGCGCTGTCGCCGGGCGCAAGACTCGGCAGCAGCACCGACGCCGACAGAAACTCCTGCGCCACATCCTCGGGATTAGGGCGGTTTTCAGGAAAGTCGACACGCAGGGTCGCGCCGCGGAAGTTCTTGGCGTTCACGGTCTCGAAAAACTGGGTCGCGATCACAGCCTTGTCGCCGGGCCGTGCGTCGTCGAACAGCACGATCGGCTCCAGGTCGGACTCGCCCATGTCCACGCGGCGGCCATTGAAGTAGAGAAC
Organism: uncultured Acidobacteriaceae bacterium; assembly: GCA_963844905.1. Taxonomy (GTDB): domain Bacteria; phylum Acidobacteriota; class Terriglobia; order Terriglobales; family Acidobacteriaceae; genus Telmatobacter. The sequence goes on from CAWJQD010000001.1 coordinate 649,775, forward strand.
CTCTGCCATGGGGCCGTTGGCGTCGGCGTGGAACTGGAACCAGATGCGCGCGCCGGTCAGGTCGTAGCCCAAGAGCGTCTCCGGAACTTGAAACGTCTGGCGAAACCAGACGGCGGTGGCCGGCGCCTGAGTCCCCGGTGTCATGACCTGCCATCCGCTCTCGTCCAGGTTTACTCGCTCGCCGTGCGTCACGTCGCCCACGTGCATCTTCCACGTGCCTGCGGGCAGTTGCGCCAGGCTCATCAGCCGGTCAACTACCGCGCGCGACTGAGCCGGCAGGAGCTGAGCAGCCCGCTCAGACTCGCTGCCGCCTTGGCCCGCCGAAGGCCGGGCAACAAAAAACGATCCCAGAAGAAAACTAACGAGGACAAAGATGCTGCGCCAGCAAGCTTTCAAAGAGGAATTCATGGCGGATCAAACCCCCGCTGCATTGTAAGACATTCTGCAAATGGCAATCAGCGCAGGGTGCGCGTTGGGCACGCAAAACGGCAGCCGCGCATCAAAGCGAAGAACCGAGCGATGGAGAGCGTCATTCCCATATTGCGGTATGAACAACCGGATTTTGGTTGCCTCGCTTTCCTCCCGTGTGCGCGGTCACATCACCTCTATCGGCCACACCCTCAACATGAAGGCATGGATGCGTCCTCCCTCATTTTGATGGCTCCATGCACGCTCTTGCTGGGCGCAGTGTTGCAAATCCTGGTAGCGCGGCTCTGTTCCGCCCGCACAAAGGGAATCCTCGCTTTCCTAAGCTGTTTGCCTGCGGTCTTTGCGGTGGCCGGCATCGCGCCTTCGGTTCGCAACGGGCAGGCCATCGATCTCAATCCGCTGCGCTGGGACGGACCGCTCGCGCTAGTCCTCCACGTCGACGCGCTCAGCGTGCTCTTCGCCTTCATGGGAGCGTGCATCGGCGGCCTGGTGCTGCTCTACTCTATCGGCTACATGGCGCACGACAAGGCTGCGACGCGCTTCTACTCGACCATGCTCGTCTTCATCGGCGGCTTCATCGCCCTGGTCTACAGCGCCAACCTGTTCATCTTCTATCTCTGCTGGGAATTGGTCGGCCTCTGTTCGTTCACCCTGGTCGGCTTCTGGTACACCAACCGCGAAGCCGTGAACGGCGCGCGCAAGGTGCTGCTGATGACGCACATCGCCGGCTACGGCCTGCTCGCTGGAATTCTGGTGCTCTATCACCGCACCGGCAGTGCCTTGTGGACCGATCCTGCTGTGGCGCACAGCTTCACCAGCGGGCTTTTCGCGCTCATGCTCGTGGCGCTGGTCGCCAAGAGCGTCCAGGTCCCGCTGCACACGTGGATTCCCGAGGCCATGGCCGCGCCCACTCCGGTGAGCGCGCTGTTGCACGCCGCCTGCTACGTCAAGGCCGGCGTCTATCTGGCTGCGCGCATGCACAGCTTTGGCGCCTGGCCTGCCGCGTGGGGCCAGAGCCTGATGTGGGTGGGCACAGTCACCATGGCCGTGGGTGTGATGTACGCCATGGTGCAGACCGACCTCAAGCGCATGCTCGCGTTTTCCACCGTCGAGCCAGATCGGCTACATGATGATGGGCCTCGGCATCGGCACGCCGCTCGCCATCACGGCTGGCCTGCTGCACTGCCTCAATCACGGCTTCTTCAAGGGCGGCCTGTTTTTGACGGCCGGTTCGGTGCAGCACGCATCCGGAACGCGCGACATGAACCAGCTTGGCGGCCTCGCTCAAAAGATGCCCCGCACCACGCTGTCCTGGTTGATCGGCGTGGGCAGCATGATGGGCATTCCGCTGATGAGCGGCTTCGCCAGCAAGTGGATGCTCTATGCAGCCGCGCTGCAGGCGGGCTGGGCCGTACCTGCGATGGTGGCCTGGGCGGCGAGCCTGGGCACGGTGTTTCTTGGCGCCAAGGCAACCAGCGCGGTCTTTCTCGGGCCCTCGACGGAGCAAACCAAAGACGCGCACGAAGCCCCGCCCTCGATGGTCTGGGGCATGGGGTTTCTCGCCGCGGGAAGCATCGTTTTAGGCGTCGCGCCGCAGTTGGCCGTCAACTACTTCCTGAATCCGATCCTCGCCGCGCTCGGTCTAGGCGCGGGCGTACACGTCACGTGGCTGGGACTCTCCGCCGATGCGGGCAGCTTCTCTTCCACCGGCGGTTTGGTGCTGGCGCTGGTTTCGCTGGTGCTGGGCGGCGCGATTTATTTGATCGCGTATGCATCGCGGCCGGCAACAGTGGGCGGCGCGGCGATGGCCGGTGCAGGCGGCGGCGTTTTTACCGGCGGCGAGCCGCTCTCAGACCAAGGACGCCTCACGGCCGGCGATTTTTCTGAGATCTTTCAGGAACACTGGCGCGCCTTCTTCCGCTGGTCCAATGTCGATCGCGCCTACCTCGCCATCTGGTCCGGATTGCAGGCGGTCTCGCGCGTTCTCGGCATCGCGTTCGCGTGGATGGAACGCCGCGCCTCGCTTCTCGTTCTCGTTTTCGCCGCGGCGGCCTTCGCCCTGGCTCGCTGGATCGTGCCGGGAACTGCTCGCGTAGCTCTCCCGGCCCTGATGCCTTTGGAACAGATCCCGCCGCTGTTGATCTTCGCTGTCGGCATCGCGGCATGTGCGCTGCTGCTCGCGGCGCTCTCCAGCACCCCCGGTCGCACTCTCGCGCCACTCATGCTCCTGGTTGGGGTATTGACGGTCGATGGCCTTCTCGTGGTGAATTCATGGCTGCGTCTCGGCCTGTTGGAGCTTGGCGCGCTGTTGACGGTGGCTTTGGTTTGGCGCACCGCACGCTCGCAAGCGGCAAAGCTCACCTATCTCGCCGTGGTTCTCATTTCGGCGGGGTCGATGATCGCCGGCGAAGTGCTGGCCGATCACGGCAACACCGATGGGTCGCGCGCGCTGCTCTTCACCAGTGTCTGCGTCAAGCTCGCCGCGATCCCGCTTTTCTTCTGGCTGCTCAAGCTGGCCGACGAGCTTCCGGCGCTGGTGCTCGGCCTCATCATCGCCGTGGTTGACATGGCCGCCTTCGGCGAGTTTTGTTTCGTCACGCAGTCTTCTCCGTCTGTGCTCGCCCCGCAGTCGCTTTGGATTTACTTAGCGGTGGGAACATCGCTCATCGCGTTGCTGCTCATGCTCACACAGCGGAGCCTCAAGCGCCTGCTCGTGCTTTCCACGGTAGAAGACGTCGGCTTCCTGCTTCTCGGCGCAGCATCCATGAGCTTCCTGGGCGCGCAGGGCGCGCTGGTCGCGGCCTCCACTCACGCTCTGGCCAAAGCGTTGCTCTTTGCCTGCCTCAGCGGCCCTGAAGCGGGCGGCGCGCTTGAAGCCGAGCCGGTAGCGCTGGCCATCCGCTATCCGGTCAGCGCCTTCGGCTTCCTCTTCGGCATGTTGGCCATGATCGGCGTGCCGCCGACGCTGGGCTTCATCGGCCGCTGGCGGCTCTACTCAACTGCGTTACAAATTGGCGTCTGGCCGCTCGTCATCTTCATCCTCTCGTCAATCTTCGCGCTGATCGCCTACACAATGGCGCTCGCTCGCAACTGGTGGGGTCCGCCGCCGGAGCCGAACTCGCATGAGCCTGTACCGCCGGCCGAATCCGCCGCTCGCGAGCCGTTCGCCCTCAAGACCGCCATTGTCGTGCTGGTCGTGCTGCTGCTCGCCGCCGGAATCTGGCCCAACGCATGGCAAACGCTCGTGGGGGTGCATCCATGAAGCTCTGGAGTCGATTGGTGTGCTACTGCCGCCGCCGCAGCCCCTGGATCTTCCACATGAACTCGGGCAGTTGCAACGGCTGCGACATCGAGATTGTGGCCGCGCTCTCGCCCCGATACGACGCCGAGCAGTTGGGCGTGCGCCTTGAAGGCAGTCCGCGCCACGCCGACATTCTCTGCGTCACTGGCCCCGTGACCCGCAAGGCCGTGGGCGCGGTCAGGACCGTCTACGATCAAGTGCTCGGGCCCAAGGCAGTGATCGCCATTGGCTCCTGCCCTGCCACCACCAACGTGTTTATCGACAGCCGCACACTCGACGGGCCGCTCGATAAGCACGTTCCCGTCGATGTTTTCGTTCCCGGCTGCCCGCCGCGGCCCGACGCGATCATCCAGGGCGTGGCCAAGGCGGCGCAGATTCTCGCCAAGCGCGGAAACAATCAGGCGAGGGCCGAAGTTGACGTCGCCACCGTCACTGAGGAGGTGCAGCCATGACCCTCCTCACTGCCCTCGCGCGCTTTCTCATCTTCCCCGGCCTGCTCTTCGCTGTGCCTGCCGCGTGGTTCTTTCTGTGGGTGGAGCGCAAGTCGGTCGCGCTCATGCAGGAGCGCGTTGGCCCGCCATTCATGCAGCCATTCTTCGACTTCGTCAAGCTGCTCGGCAAAAGCACGCCCCCGCGCAGCGGCGTCGCCGGCCTGCTCATGCGCGCCTGGCCGCTCATCGCGGTCTCGGCCGCAGCGGGCGCCGTAGGGCTTCTGCCCGTGCTGCCGTCCTCCGGCGGATTCGCGGGCGACCTCATCCTGCTGCTGGCGTTGCTGGAGCTGCCCTCCGTCTGCATCATCGCCGCCGGCTTCTCGTCGCGCTCCATCTTCGGCGAGATCGGCTCGGCGCGCGAAGCCGCACTGAGCGTCTCCTACAACATCGTCTTCCTGTTGGCCATCGTCTCCATCGCTGCGTCGCAGCACACCTTCCGGCTCGAAGCGCTCGCCAGCCTGCCTCCTTCGCCGCTTCATTGGCTTGGCGTGATTGCGATTCTCGTCTGCCTGCCCGCCAAGCTGCATATCAATCCCTTTTCGCTGCCCAATGCCGAGCAGGAGATCTACGCCGGCCCATTGACCGAGTACGCCGGCCCCGAGCTCGCCATGTGGGAGCTTTCGCATGGCCTGGAGTGGGTCGCGTCCACAGGGCTCGTCGCCACACTGATCGCGCCGCACGTCACCGCTGTCTGGCTCGCCGTCTGCATCTTCGCCGCGATTTCCTTTGCCGCCGTGCTGCTGCTCTCGGCGTTGGCCGCCGCCACAGCGCGCCTGGCCATCGACACCAGCGTGCGCTTCTACTGGCAAGTCACTCTCATTTTCGCGGTTCTTGCCGTCTCCTCCGCGCTTTTCATGAGGTTCCGGTCATGAACATCCTCATCATGATGTGGAAGAATCTGCGGCGCGGCTACCAAACCCTGCTCTTTCCCGCGCGTCCGCGAGTCACTCCGCGCTTCCGCGGCCTGGTCGAGTTCGATCCCGCGCTCTGCACCGGCTGCGCCGTTTGCCGTTTCCGCTGCACCTCGCGCGCCATCGAGTTCAAAGCCGGCAAAGGCGAGTTCACCTGGAGCTACAACCCCGGCCAATGCACCTTTTGCGGCCGGTGCGTGGAAGGCTGCATCGAGCACGCGCTCAAGGAGGGCCGTACGGAACACGCGCTCAGCCAGGAAGCGGCCTGTCCACCTGTCTATCTCACTCAGGGCGCCCTCAGAAAGTCCTACACCGTGGCTCGTAGGCCGCCCGCGGCCCGCCCGGCAGCGGCGCCGCCTGCCGCCATGCCAACTCCGAATCCCGCTGCTGGAGGCGCACAATGATCGCTCTCGAAACCATTCGCGAAAAGTTGGGAACCGTTGAGCCTTGGGTTGAGAGCCGCGGCACATTCTGGCTGAATCCCGGCGTGGTGAGCGTCCGCGACATGGCCCGCGCGATGAACGCCGTCCAGGCCCGCTTCATCACCATCACCGCCTACCAGTTGCCCGCGAACGACGGTTTTCGCCTCGAGTACCACTGGGATGTCGAGGGGCAGCTGCTCGGCGTTCCGTTTCAAATCGCCGGCAACCCGGCCGGGGGCGCCAAAATCGAGACCATCTACGACCTGTGCGAGGCCGCGGACTGGATCGAACGCGAGGTGCACGAGGGCTTTGCCATCGACTTCATCGGCCGCGAGTACGAGCCGCTCCTGCTGCGCCAAGGCGACAAGCCGGGAGTCAATCTGCGTGAGGAGGTCGCAAAATGAGCTACAAGATCCCCATGGGTCCGTACCACCCCGGCCTGGAAGAACCCTACAAGCTCGACATGATCTGCGAGGGCGAGACCGTTCGCGACGCCGAGCTGCACATTGGCTTCAACTTCCGCGGCATCGAGCACCTCGCCGAAACGCGCAACTACATCCAGGTCATCGCGCTCATGGAGCGGGTCTGCGGCATTTGCTCGTTCATCCACACCCTCACCCTTTGCCAGGCCATGGAGCAGTTGGCCGGCCTTGAGCCGCCGCCCCGCGCCAAATACATCCGCGTGGTCATGGCGGAGCTGGAGCGCCTGCACTCGCACGTCCTCTGGGCCGGCATCGCCGCCAAGCTTATGGGCTTCAAAACCATGTTCATGACCTGCTTCGCGCTGCGCGAAAAAGTGATGGACGTGTTGCAGGCCATCTCCGGCAACCGCGTGAATTACTCGATGAACCGCGTCGGCGGCGTTAATCGCGACATCGAGGATCCCATCGCGCTCCTGCCCATGATCGACGACCTGGAGCGCGAGATGATGCGAACCGTCATTCCTATCTTCACCACCAGCTCCACCGCACGCTCGCGCTGCGCGGGCATCGGCATCCTCACGCACGAGAAGGCCATCTCCTGCGCTGTAGTCGGCCCCACCGCGCGCGCGTCGGGCGTGCCCCAGGACCTGCGCCGCGACGCGCCCTACGCGGCCTACGAGGAGTTGCAGTTCGAGGTCCCGGTGGAGCAGGCCGGCGACGTGCGCGCCCGCCTCTTCGTCCGCGCCCTCGAGATCATCGAGAGCTGCCGCATTCTCCGCCAGGCGCTCGCCCAAATGCCCTCCGGCGAGATTTATACCGGCGGCGACAAGCTCGTCTTTGCCACGGGCACGGCCACCAGCCGCGTCGAGGCGCCGCGCGGCGAGGTCATGTACAGCGTCTCCTGGAAAGAAAACTCGAGGAATCCGGCACGCGTCCACGTGCGCACTCCCACCTACGCCAACATGCCGGCGGTGCGCTGGATGGTGCGCGGCGCCCGCCTCGCCGACACGCCCCTCATCCAGGCTTCCATCGATCCCTGCTACTCCTGCACCGATCGCTGATTTGCCAACGCGCCAACTTGCGAACTTGCCGACACGCGCGAAGCGCTGCCAACTTGCAAAGTGAATTACCCATCCCATACGCCAGCCTTTCGCCTTCTTTCTAGCGAAGGGGTGGGATAGCATTCACTAGGCCGATCTGCTGGCCCGCTAACTTGCTGACCCGCTGACTCCGCTAACTCCGCTGTCCTCCTTACTTCAGGCTCTCGGCGGGTACGTTGTGTGCCTGCGCCAACCGCTCCAGAATCTGCAGGTGCTGGCTGAGCACCGGCGCATCCATCTTTGCCAATTGTTGCAGACCCGGATTCTGCGCTCCCTCCGCTTCATCCTTGAATTCCTTCAGATCGCTCTGCTGATCCTTCAGCATCGCCCGGATAAAAGCCGTATCGAAATCGGGACCCGACAGCGCCTGCATCTTCGCGATCTCCTGCTTGTCCTTCTTCGACAGCCCTTTGGGCAAATCTACGTCGAGCTTTTTGGCGATCGGCTTGATCTGATTGATGAGCTGCTCATGAATCTGGGCCATCTTCTCGCCAAACTGCTTCACATCTGCGCTGGAGGATTTCTGCGAGGCCAGTTGGCCCATCTGCACCTCGGCGTCGTCGTCTTCCAGCGCCTTGCGCAGAAATGCTTGATCGGCAAACGATGGCATATTGTTGTCTTCCATTCCCGGCATGGTCCCTGCCGGGTTCATGGGATTGTTCTGCCCCGGAACGCCCGTTTGCGGGCCTGGCATCTGCCCGCCGCCGCCCGGCATCTGCTGCGCGACGGCCATGGCGCCTGCAAGCAGTACACCTGCGGCCACAAGGACTTCCGCGTGCAATCGCATAGAGACCATTCGACTTTCCTCCTCTCTCCAAAACAAGAGATTTTCCGAATTCCGCTTCGACCCATGCGGAACGCGGCACAAGCCCACCCGTCCCGCCGTGCGGCTCCTCAGCCTCTGTTCGATGCCGTCATGCGCACCCCGCGTTGTCCCCCGCCGCAATTCCCCACTCGCTGTTCCCTGTTCCCTTAGTCCCTCAGTCCCTTAGTCCCCTTGGTCCCTTGTTCCCTGTTTCGGGGCAAATGCTCTACTCTGGCATGGAACGTCCGTGAAAAGCTACTTTGCCAAAATTCAGGAAGCGACTCTGCAGGCCCTCGCCCACGACGTGGTCAACACCTCGAAGGCCGCAGCTTACTCTGGGATGCTCATGTTCTTCCCTGCCCTCCTGGTGATCACCACCCTGATCGCCCAAGTCGATGAAAAGCCTGCTCTGGTGGGTGAGGCCCGCGCCGTCCTCGAGCACTTTCTGCCCGCCGACACCCTCGACCTCGTCCAGTCCTCCATCCTTACGCACCAGTTCCACTCCGACCGTGTGATTCTCTCCGCCACCGCCCTCAGCCTTTTTGCGGGCCTTGGCGTCATGCTGTCGCTGATGGAGGGGTTTCGCCGCGCTTACCGGCTCCCGCCCGAAAGCTGGACCTTCTGGGGACGCCGCGTGCGCGGCCTGATGCTGGTGTTCATCGCGCTGATTCCGCTCTCGCTGGCTTCGCTGGTCATCGTCTTCGGCCACCAGATCGAACGGTGGATGTTCGAAAATGCCGGCCACGAGCTGCGCCACATCGTGATCTTCTTCTGGCGCGGAGTCCGCTGGACGGTCACGTTTGTAGCCATCCTCACCGTCCTCACCGCCCTCTACCATTTCGGAACTCGCCGCACCGAGCATTGGCTTCTAGTCTTGCCCGGCGCGATCGCAGGCACCCTCATCTGGTTTCCGGCCACGCTCGCTTACGGCTGGTATGTCACCAGCGCCTCCAATTACACCAATATCTATGGCTCCTTTGCCGCCGGAATCGCCACTCTGGTCTGGCTTTACCTCACCTCGTTCAGCGTTCTGCTGGGCGCGGAGCTGAACGGCGTTCTCTATTGGGAGCGCCGGAATCAGAATCAATTGCCCGCCGACTCCTCGCAACGCCAGCCCGCGCAACTCTCCCGCTAGAGCGGTTCCACAATACTTGTAACCGTTTCCGGCGGTGGCACAAGGTGGGTATTTCTTGAGGAAAAACCCACTTAGCTGTTGTTACTTCGGCATACAGCAATTGTGGAACCGCTGCAGCCGGATTCGTTCCGTCGTCTTCCTTGCGTGCCTCCAATCGTCCCGGTTTGCCATGTGCGTCCTGCGGCTGGCCTTTTGTGCGCCACCTCGGCCATTTACAATGAGATTGGTCGCGCTTCCTTGCGCACTTTCACCCGCTCAAACTCTTCTTTGATCAAATAAGAATCCTCTGGAGCCGCCCTCATGCCGTTCGACGACCTGAATCTGACGGAATCCCCATCGCAGCGTCGCGCCAAAATTGTCGCCACGCTTGGGCCGGCCTCCAACACCGAGCCGGTCATTCGCGACATGGTCCGCGCCGGCGTCGATGTCGTCCGCCTGAACTTTTCCCACGGCTCGCACGAGCGCAAGGCCGCGGCCGTCCAGAAGATTCGCAAGGTAAGCCTGGAAGAGCACAAGTCGCTGTGCATCCTGGGCGACCTGCAGGGACCCAAGATCCGCACCACGCTCCTTAAGGATCATCAGCCCGTGCTACTCAAGGCCGATCACCGGCTCACCATCACGCCGCGCGACGTCCTCGGCACGGCCTCCCTGGTAGGCACCACATTCAAGACGCTGGCGGAAAACGTCGAACAAGGCTCGCGCATTCTGCTCTCCGACGGCCTGATCGAACTGCGCGTGCACGAGATCGCCGGAGAAGACATTGTTTGCGACATCGTCAACGGCGGAATGCTCGGCGAATGCAAAGGCATCAACCTTCCCGGCGTGCTGGTGCGCACGCCGTCGCTCACGGAAAAAGACTCGGTGGACCTCGACTTCGCGCTCAATCACGGCTTCGACGCCATTGCCGTCTCCTTCGTTCGCACCGCAGAGGATATTAGTCTGGTGCGCAATCGCGTGGCTGCTCTCGGCGCCGATACCTGGATCATCGCCAAGCTGGAAAAGCCGCAGGCCGTCGAGCATCTCGACGGCATCCTGCAGGTCTCCGACGGCATCATGGTGGCCCGCGGCGATCTGGGTGTCGAAGTGCCTCCGGAAAAGGTTCCCGCCATTCAGAAGTACATGATCCGCCGCGCCATCGATTATTCCAAGCCGGTGATCACCGCTACGCAGATGCTGGAATCGATGATCGAGAACCCGCGTCCCACGCGCGCAGAGGTCTCCGACGTGGCCAACGCCATCTACGACGGCACCGACGCCGTGATGCTCTCCGGCGAGTCCGCTATAGGCAAATATCCGGTCGAGGCAGTAGCCATGATGGCGCGCATCGTCACCGAGACCGAGCGGCACATGAAGGAGGCCGTCGAAGCGGCGCCGCGCGACCGCCGCAGCGGCCTCACCATCGCCGAAACCATCTGCGAGGCCACCGCCCACGCAGCCGACGATCTCAACCTCCGCGCCATCGCGCTCTTCACCGAGTCAGGCGCCACGGCGCGCCAGCTCTCCAAATACCACCCCTCGGCGCCTATCTTCGCGCTCAGCCCGGTCGAAGTCACCATCAACCGTCTTAGTCTGCTCTGGGGCACCACGCCCATCCACTGTCCCAAGGTGCACTCCACCGAGGCGCTGGTCGATTGCGCCGAATCCTTGCTCGAACAGGGCGGCTTCGTCCGCCCCCGCGAGGTCATCGCGATTGTCGCCGGCACGCGCACCAAATCCGGCTCAACCAACTTTCTCCGCCTGCACGCCATAGGCGAAAACGCGCTCGCGGGGGCGCGTTTCCGCACTCCCCGCTCGCGAGCCACTGCGCCCGATGCCGGCGCCGCGCCCGCCAAGCGCCGCGCCGCCCGCGCCACAAAGTCCTCCGAACCGCAAAAATAGGCCTGTACACAAGTTCGGGCAGGCCGGCGCCCTTGCCATCAACAACGAAAGCGGTTGGCGGCCCGCTTCAGGGAAAGACCTCCGCATCGCGCAGTCTTGCGCCCTTGCGGTCCTTCTCCGACACGATCGCTTGATCGGCCTTGACCGGCCACTCGATCCCCAGCTCCGGATCGTTCCACACAATCGTCCTCTCGCCCTCCGGATAGTAGTAATCCGTAACTTTGTAGGCCATCCCGGCCGCGGCGCTCAGAACCAGAAAGGCATGTCCGAATCCCTCGGGAATCCACAGCATCGCGCCGTTTTCCCCGCTCAGTTCCACGGCCAAATGCTTGCCGAATTTGGGCGAGCTGCGGCGCAGATCCACGGCAACATCGAGCACCGCCCCGTGCGTCACCCGCACCAGCTTTCCCTGCGGCTGTGTGATCTGATAGTGAATCCCGCGCAGCACGTTCTTCTGCGAGATCGAAAAATTGTCCTGCACCCAGTTGCTGGGCAGTCCCGCTTCCGCCAAGCGCCGCAAATTGAAGGTCTCAAAGAACGCGCCGCGATCGTCCCAATAAATTTTGGGCGTCAGCACCAGCACGCCGGGCAACGATGTTTCTTCAATCTTCATCGTGATTCAGTCTTCGCAACCTTTGCTTATGCCGATGTTTTGAAGGGTACGGGCTTCAGCCCGTGCATCAAGCCGAACATAAGAACGCCGGGCTTTAGCCCCTGAGGAAACGCAAACTGACGTTCCCGGCACGAATTCACGTGGGCAGACACCTACTCGGCCCTGGCCGCAAAGTACGGTTCACGCAAGAGTGCCAGCAGGTATTGCCCGTAGCCGCTTTTCGCGATCGGCTGCGCCAACCTCTCCAATTGCTCGGCATCGATAAACCCCTGCCGGTAAGCAATCTCCTCCGGGCAGGCGATGTTCAATCCCTGCCTCCGCTCGATGGTGCGTACAAACAGCGCCGCTTCCAGCAGCGCATCGTGCGTTCCTGTGTCCAGCCACGCCATCCCGCGGCTCATGATCTCCACCTTCAGCTTCCCCGCCTCCAGGTAGCGCCGGTTCAGGTCCGTGATCTCCAGCTCTCCGCGCGCCGATGGCCGCAACGTCTCCGCGATGCTTGCCACGTCGCAATCGTAGAAATACAGCCCCGTCACTGCATACCGCGACTTCGGCTGCGCCGGCTTCTCCTCCAGGCTCACCGCGCGTCCCGCTTTGTCGAATTCCACCACGCCATACCGCTGCGGATCCTCCACCGGATAAGCAAACACCGTCGCGCCGTCCTTCAGTTGCGCCGCCGACTGCAACTGCTTCGAGAGGCCCTGCCCGTAAAAAATGTTGTCGCCCAGAATCATCGCGCTGGGCAACCCGCCGATAAAATCCCTGCCGATCAGGAACGCTTGCGCCAGCCCTTCGGGCCTGGGTTGCACCGCATAGCCGATCTCCAGTCCCCAGCGCCTCCCGTCACCGAGCAAATCCACGAAGCGCCCCGTGTCCTGCGGCGTGGAGATGACAAGAATCTCCCGCAACCCGGCCAGCATCAGCGTGCTCAGCGGGTAATAGATCATCGGCTTGTTGTACACCGGCAAAAGCTGCTTCGACACCACGTGCGTCATGGGATACAGCCGCGTCCCCGATCCGCCAGCAAGAATGATGCCTTTCATCGTTCAATCCTCATGGTGCGGGCCGCCCCGCGTAGTTTTGCGCGATCCACTCGCGATACGCTCCCGTGCGCACGCTGTCTACCCACTCGCCATGCCCTAAATACCACCGCACCGTCTTGCGCAGCCCGCTCCCAAACTGCTCGGCCGGCTTCCACCTCAGTTCGCGCGCAATCTTCCTCGCATCGATCGCGTACCTCCGGTCGTGCCCCGGCCGGTCCTCCACAAACGTGATCAGCTTTCGCCGGGGCGGCGCTCCTGTCCGCGGCCGCATCTCGTCCACCAGGTCGCAGATCGCCGTCACCACGTCGATATTCGCCCGCTCGCTGTTGCCTCCGATGTTGTACGTCTCGCCGGCGCGTCCTTTGGCCAGCACCGCGCGAATCGCCGCGCAGTGATCCTCCACATACAACCAGTCGCGCACGTTTTTTCCGTCTCCGTACACCGGCAGCGGCTTGCCCTCCAGCGCGTTCAGGATCATCAGCGGAATCAATTTTTCCGGGAATTGATAAGGCCCGTAGTTGTTCGAGCAGTTCGTGGTGAGCACGGGAAGCCCGAACGTATGAGAGTACGCCCTGGCCAAGTGGTCCGATCCGGCCTTCGACGCCGCGTAAGGACTGTTCGGCGCGTACGCGGCCGTCTCGCTGAACGGCGGATCGATGGCCGCGAGCGACCCGTACACCTCGTCCGTCGAGACGTGCAGAAACCGGAACGCCGCGCGATCCGCCCCGTTCAGCCCGGCCCAATACGCTCGTGCCTGCTCCAGGAGCACAAATGTGCCCTGTACGTTGGTCCGGATGAAAGCATCCGGCGCGACAATCGAGCGGTCCACGTGGCTCTCCGCCGCGAAATGCACAATCGCCCTGGGCCGATGTTTTTTTAGCAGCGACCCCACAAGTTCTGCGTCGCAAATATCCCCGCGCACCAACGTGTAGCGCTCCTCGCCCTCGAGAAGCGCCAGGTTGGCGGGATTCCCCGCGTAGGTCAGCAGGTCCAAATTCACCACCGCCGCACCGCCGGCCTTCATCCAGCTCAAGACAAAATTCGAGCCGATAAACCCCGCCCCGCCGGTTACCAGAATCGTCTCGTCCGCAAGTTTCATTCGAACCGAGTATACGTCACAAAACACGCAACATGGGCGGCCTGAATCACGCTCATCATCCGTCCGCGTCCGCAGAGCGGCGTCCCCCATCCTGAAAGCAACTGCTGCATGAACCGCCGTTTTTCGTTATATTAAAAACAGTGCAGCTTCGGAATGCGGCCGGAACTGCTCACGCAATCCACTCGATCCAGCGGCAGGGCGATTTTCGAGCCAAAATCGCAGAGCGGCTGTGTATTTGTATCGTTGACCGATTCCGCAGCGAAGATTCGCCTCGCAAAGGCTGCCATGGAACCTGCAAATCGCCGTCCTCGCGCTCCCCAGCCGCAAGGCCTTTATCATCCTCGGGATGAGCACGACGCCTGCGGCATAGGGCTGGTAGCGAACATCCGCGGCGAAAAGAGCCACGAGATCATCCGCAAAGGCCTCGAGGTGCTCATCAACCTCACCCATCGCGGCGCCGCAGGCTGCGATCCGGAAACCGGCGACGGCGCCGGCATCCTGATTCAGACTCCCCACGCCTTCTTCGCGCGGGAATGCTCCGAGTTGGGCATAAACCTGCCCGAGTCCGGCGCCTACGGCGTTGCCATGTGCTTCCTGCCCGTCGAGCGGCACAACCGCCTGCAATGCGAAGGCGTCTTCGAGCGCATCGCCCAGGAAGAAGGCTGCGCCGCCCTTGGCTGGCGCGACACGCCCGTCAATGGCGACGCCATCGGCCGCGAGGCCCGCAACTCGCAGCCCTATATTGAGCAGCTTTTCCTTGGCCGTCCGCAGGGCCTCGACGAAGAGGCCTTCGAACGCCTGCTTTATCGCGTCCGCCGCCGCACGGAAAACGAGATTGCCGCCTCCGCCATCGAGGACAAGGAGATTTTCTACATCCCCTCCTGTTCCTGCCGCACCATCGTCTACAAGGGCCTGATGCTTGCGCCGCAGATCGAGAAATTCTACTTCGAGCTCGCCAATCCGCTGGTCACCAGCGCCCTGGCCCTGATTCACCAACGCTTCTCCACCAACACCTTTCCCAGTTGGAAGCTCGCGCATCCCTACCGCTACGTTGCGCACAACGGCGAAATCAACACCATCCGCGGCAACGTCAGTTGGATGAACGCCCGCCAGTCGATCCTCGCCAGTCCGCTCCACGGCGATAAGATCGCCGATCTTTATCCGGTCATCGTGCCCGGCGGCAGCGACTCGGCGTCCATCGACAACGCCGTCGAATTCCTGTATCAGTCCGGCCGCTCACTCCCCCACGTCATGGCCATGCTCATTCCCGAAGCCTGGTCCGGCAACCCCGACATGGACGAGGACAAGCGCGCCTTCTACGAGTACCACGCTTCGCTGATGGAGCCCTGGGACGGTCCCGCTGCTATTGCCTTCACCGACGGCCGCGTCATCGGCGCCACCCTCGACCGCAACGGCCTTCGCCCCGGCCGCTACATCGTCACCAAAGACGATTTAGTCGTTCTCGCCTCCGAGGCCGGAGTCATCGACGTCCCGCCCGAGGACCTGCTCAAGAAAGGCCGCCTGCAACCGGGCCGCATGTTCCTCGTCGACACCGTCCAGCAGCGCATTGTCTCCGATGCCGAGATCAAGAAGCAGTTGGCCGCGCGCCGGCCCTACGCTGACTGGCTCAAGCAACAGCAAGTCACCATCGACTCGCTGCCCGAGCCCGCGCGCGTCATCGCCTTCAATCAGGAGACGCTCCTGCGCCGCCAGCGCGCCTGCGGCTACAGCGAAGAGGATCTGCGCATCCTGCTCGCGCCCATGGCCACGGAAGGCGCGGAGCCGGTCGGCTCCATGGGCACCGATGTGCCTCTGGCTTGCCTCTCCGATCGTCCGCAGCCGCTCTTCAACTATTTCAAGCAGCTCTTCGCTCAGGTCACCAATCCGCCCATCGACCCCATTCGCGAAGAGTTGGTCATGTCGCTCATCAGCTACATCGGCACGGAGCGCAACATTCTCAACGAGGCGCCGGAGAACTGCCACACACTCAGGCTGCCCAATCCCATCCTCACCAACCGGGACCTGGAAAAGCTGCGCCGCGTTTCCTCCGGCGATCTGCTTGCCACCACGCTGCCCGCGCTCTTCCACGCCGAGGATGGCGAAAAGGGGCTGCGCCATGCGCTCGAAGACTTGAGCGCCCGCGCCTCGCTCGCCGTCGAATCCGGCTACACGCTGCTCATCCTTTCCGACCGCGGCGTCGATCCCATCTTTGCGCCCATCCCCAGCCTGCTCGCCATGGCCGCCGTCCACAACCGCCTGGTCCGCGAAGAGACGCGCACCCAGGTCGCGATCATCATCGAAAGCGGCGAGCCGCGCGAAGTCATGCACTTCGCCCTCCTCATCGGCTACGGCGCCAGCGCCATCAACCCTTACCTCGCCATCGAGACCGTTCATGACCTCAAGCGCCGCGGTCTTTTGCCAGAGAAAATCTCCGCCGAGCAGGCCGAGAAAAACTTCATCAAAGCTATCGACAAGGGACTGCTCAAGACCTTTTCCAAGATGGGCATCAGCACGCTGCAAAGCTATCGCGGCGCCCAGGTTTTTGAGGCCGTCGGTCTCAACCGCTCCCTCATCGACGACTACTTCCCCGGCACCGCCTCGCGCATCGAAGGCGTTGACCTCGACGTGCTCGCTCGCGAAGCGCAGATGAAGCACGACTACGCCTTCCAGGCCCTCACCGACTCCGAAACCGAGCTCGTCGTTGGCGGCCAGTACCAATATCGCGAGGGCGGCGAATATCATCTGCTCAATCCGCTCACCATCAGCAAAGTGCAGCAAGCCGTCCGCACCAACAATCCGTCCACCTTCCAGGAGTACACCGACCTCATCGACGATCAGAATCGCAATCTCTGTACCCTGCGCGGCCTGTTCAAGCTCAAATACGCTGAGAAGCCCATCCCTATCGTAGAGGTCGAGCCGGCCAAGGAGATCGTCAAGCGCTTCACCACCGGCGCCATGAGCTTCGGCTCTATCAGCAAGGAAGCCCACGAAACCCTGGCCATCGCCATGAACCGCCTCGGCGGCATGTCCAACACCGGCGAGGGCGGTGAGGACGAGGCGCGCTTCAAGCCCGACCCTAACGGCGATCTGCGCCGCAGCGCCGTCAAGCAGGTCGCCAGCGGCCGCTTCGGCGTCACCACCAACTATCTCGTCAATGCCGACGAGCTCCAGATCAAAATGGCACAGGGCGCCAAGCCCGGCGAGGGCGGCCAACTGCCCGGCCACAAAATCGATGAAATCATCGCCAAAGTGCGCCACTCCATTCCCGGCGTCGGTCTCATCTCGCCGCCGCCGCACCACGACATTTATTCCATCGAGGACCTCGCGCAGCTCATCTACGACCTCAAGAACGTCAACCCCAAAGCGCGCATCGCCGTCAAGCTGGTCTCCGAGGTCGGCGTCGGCACCGTCGCTGCCGGGGTCTCCAAGGCCCACGCCGACGTCGTGCTCATCTCGGGCGACAGCGGCGGCACCGGCGCTTCACCGCTCAGCTCTATCAAGCACGCCGGCCTTCCCTGGGAGCTCGGCCTCGCCGAGACGCAGCAAGTCCTGCTCCTCAACGATCTGCGCAGCCGCATCCGCGTGCAGACCGACGGCAAGCTGCAGACCGGCCGCGACGTCGTTATCGCCGCCCTGCTTGGCGCCGAGGAGTTCGGCTTTGCCACAATGCCACTTATATCAATGGGTTGCATCATGATGCGCAAGTGCCACTTGAATACCTGCCCGGTCGGCATCGCAACCCAGGACCCCGTCCTTCGTGCGCGCTTCACCGGCACTCCCGAGCACGTCATCAGTTTCTTCTTCTTCATCGCCGAGCAGATGCGCCAGCACATGGCCAGGCTCGGCTTCCGCACCGTCGATGACATGGTCGGCCATGTGGAAAAAATCGACGTGCACATCGACGATGCGCATTGGAAGGCCAAGGGCATCGACTTTTCCTCGATCCTCCATGTGCCCCCGCTGCCCTCGCGCGTCGCCCGCCACCGCACCACATGCCAGGATCACGGCCTCGGCCCGGCTCTCGACCACGCGCTCATCGCCAAGGCCAAGCCTGCGCTCGAATCCCAAACGGCCGTCGCCGCCAGCTTTGCCATTCGTAACGTGCACCGCACCGTCGGCGCCATGCTCGGTGGCGAGATCGCGCGCCGCTACGGCTCTGCCGGTCTGCCCGATGGCTCCATTCACTTCCGCTTCCACGGCTCGGCAGGCCAGAGCTTCGGCGCCTTCGTGCCGCATGGCGTCACCCTTGAGCTCGAAGGCGACGCCAACGACTATCTCGGCAAAGGCCTCTCCGGCGGACGCATCGTCGCTTATCCGCCCAAAACCTCGAGCTTCCTGCCCGAAGAAAGCATCCTCGTCGGCAACGTGGTCCTCTACGGCGCCACCAGCGGCGAAGCCTTCCTCAACGGCATCGCAGGCGAGCGCTTCGCCGTCCGCAACTCCGGCGCGACCGCCGTTGTTGAGGGCGTGGGCGACCACGGTTGCGAGTACATGACCAAGGGCCTCGTCATCGTCCTCGGTTCCACGGGCCGCAACTTTGCCGCGGGCATGAGCGGCGGCATCGCCATCGTCTACGACGATCGGGGCGATTTCTCCATCCGCCGCTGCAACAAGTCCAACGTCGATCTCGAGCCGCTCGCCGACCCCGCCGACGTCGATCTCGTTCGCGGCCTGCTCGCGCGCCATCGCGACCTCACCGGTAGCCCTCGCGCCGCCTGGGTCCTCGAGCACTGGGCCGATGCGCAGCCACAATTCATCAAGGTCTTCCCCCACGAGTACAAGCGCGTGCTGGGTGTTGCCCGCGCCGGCGCCGTCTATGCTTCCCCGGCTATTTCGCCGCATCTCGCGGCGGCTACGGCTGAGGTGCAGCATGGGTAAAGTCACTGGCTTCTTGGAAATCGAACGCGCCCAACTCACGCGCCGCAAGCCGGAGGAGCGCATTCGCGACTGGTTCGAAATCTACGAGCCGTTCCCTGAAGAAAAGCAACGCGAGCAGGGCGCTCGCTGCATGGACTGCGGTGTGCCCTTCTGCCATACCGGCTGCCCGGTCAACAACCTCATCCCCGACTGGAACGATCTCGTCTACAACAATCGGTGGCAGGCCGCCATTCGCCGCCTCCACTCCACCAATAATTTCCCCGAGTTCACCGGCCGCATCTGCCCCGCTCCCTGCGAAGCCTCCTGCGTGCTGGGCATCAACCAGCCGCCGGTGTCGATCAAATTGATTGAGCGCTCCATCGTCGATCGCGCCTGGGACGAGGGCTGGATTCATCCCGAGCCGCCCGAGCAGTCCACCGGCAAGCGTGTCGCCGTCGTCGGCAGCGGACCCGCCGGCCTCGCCGCCGCGCAGCAGCTTCGCCGCGCCGG
Organism: uncultured Acidobacteriaceae bacterium; assembly: GCA_963844905.1. Lineage (GTDB taxonomy): Bacteria > Acidobacteriota > Terriglobia > Terriglobales > Acidobacteriaceae > Telmatobacter. The sequence goes on from CAWJQD010000001.1 coordinate 668,791, forward strand.
CCACTCCGTCACCGTTTTCGAGAAGAACGACCGCATCGGCGGCCTGCTCCGCTACGGTATTCCCAATTTCAAGCTCGAAAAGCATGTCCTCGACCGCCGCATCAAGCAGATGGAAGCTGAAGGCGTCGTTTTCCAGACCAACGCCCACGTGGGCGTCAATGTCTCGGTCGAGTCGCTCACTGAAGGCTTCGACGCCATCATGCTTTGCGGCGGCGCCGAGCAGCCCCGCGACCTCAAGATTCCCGGCCGCGAGCTGAAAGGCATCCACTTCGCCATGGAGTTTCTGCCGCAGCAGAATCGCCGCAACGAAGGCGACCCTGAAGCATCGATTCTCGAATCGATGCGGGCTTCCGGTTCTATCCTCGCCACCGGCAAGCGTGTGGTCATCATCGGCGGCGGCGACACCGGCGCCGACTGTCTCGGCACCAGCCATCGTCAGGGCGCCAAAAGCGTCCACCAGTTTGAAATCATGCCCAAGCCGCCCGACGAGCGCTCGCCCTCCACGCCCTGGCCGCTGTGGCCGCTGCAACTCCGCACCGAAAGCTCTCACGAAGAGGGCGGCATTCGCGATTGGGCCATCAACAGCACAAAATTCACCGGCGACACCGACGGCAACGTCAAGCAGCTTCATGCTATTCGCGTCGGCCCTCCGCCCAAGTTCGAACCCCTCCCCGGCACCGAGTTCACCCTCGACGTCGATCTCATCCTGCTCGCCATGGGCTTCCTCGGTCCCGTGCGCAACGGCATGATCGAGCAGCTCTCGCTCGCCCTGGACGAGCGCGGCAACGTGGCGGCGACCGACTACATGACTTCACGCGCGGGCGTCTTCGCCGCCGGAGACATGCGCCGCGGCCAGTCGCTTGTCGTCTGGGCCATCTCCGAGGGCCGCAAAGCCGCCGCCGCGGTCAACGAATATTTGGCTGCAAAGGAAGAAGCGTCGCCGGCTCGCGCCCGCCACTCCGCCGTCTCCGCCCGCTGATTTCTCAGACATTCAACTCAGAACGAAAGATGGGTGCCCCAGGTCCGGATTTTCGGACCTGGGGTACCTCAACTCTTCCCCTCAGCTCCGTCATCCTGAGCGAGATCGCCAAAAGCGATCGAGTCGAAGGATCTGGGGGGCCAGTGCCGCACTCAGGTTTTCGCGGTGATCAAATCAATCGTCATCCTGAGCGACCGGAGTGCGCATAAGCGCACGGAGGGAGTCGAAGGATCTGGGGTTGTTCTTCGCTGACTCGTTAACTCGCTAACTTGCTGCCTTGCTGCCTCACTTCCCGCACACGCACTCCCTGAACGCCTCCGCCCCGTCGTTCTTCAGCGCGCAAACATACGGCTTCCAGAACAAGCTCAGTACGCGCGCGTCGGCGCCCGTGGCGATGTTGCCAATGCAGCTCCGGCTCGCGCTCGTCTCCGCCCCTGGGTCGGCCTCAAATCCCGCGATCAATCGCCCTAAAGTCGCCGCGGTAAACGCCCGTCTCCTTGTACGCCCGATCGAAGTGATACTCCGCGCCTTGAGAAACCGTTGCGCCGCGGATATACCTCTGACCGGGTGACACCAAGGTGTTACCCGATGCCTATTTCCCCCTCCGCATGTGCGAAACTAGTGTGTCCGCGCCGTGGGCTATTGCCGGCGCGCTCTTAAGCAGGGGCAAGTCATGCCACTTCTTCGTTCCGCCTTTATTGCGCTCTCTTACAGCCGCCCGTTACGCCGCTTCTTCGAACACTCCCCAATCGGAACACGGCTTAACTCCCGATTCATCGCCGGCATGGAGCCCGAGGATGCGCTCCGCGTGGCCGAAGCCGTCAACCGTCTGGGCATCGCCGTCACCCTCGACTCGCTGGGCGAAAGCGTCACTTCCCCCGCCGAGGCGCATCTCGCCGCCGATGTCTACCATCATTTGCTCGATGCCATCGCCGAGCGCGGCCTCGACGCCAACATCAGCGTCAAGCTCACGCAGATGGGCCTGGAGCAATCGCCCGAATTGGCCGAGTCCATCGCCGGCGACCTCGCCCGGCATGCCCGCTCTACGGGAAGCTTCGTCCGCATCGACATGGAGGACTCGCGGCTGACGCAAACCACGTTAGACATCGTGCGCCGCGTCCATGCGTGCGCCGGCATGCGCGGCGCCGTCGGCGTCGTCATCCAGGCCTACCTTTACCGCTCCCAGGCCGACGTCGAGCAGCTCCTTGCCGACGGCATCCGCGTCCGCCTTTGCAAAGGAGCCTATAACGAGCCACCCGAAGTGGCATTTCCTCGTAAGCGCGACGTGGATGCAAACTTTCTCAAGCTCGGCAAAATGCTCGTCGACAGTCCCCTCCATCATGCGCTGGCCACGCACGACGAGGCCATCATCGGCGCAATCAAGGCCTATGCAGTCGAAGGCGCAATCAACCCCGCCAATTTCGAGTTTCAAATGCTTTATGGAGTGCGCCGCGATCTGCAGCGCCGGTTGGTGCGCGAAGGTTACAAAGTACGCGTCTATGTTCCCTTTGGTAGAGAATGGTATCCCTACTATATGCGCCGTTTGGCTGAGCGTCCGGCCAACGTCCTCTTCTTAGCCAGTAACTTCTTTCGCTTCTGAGCTAGGTGCAGATTGGCCCTATACGGCGCTATGTCTCTTCCACCGTCGATTGCGCCGCCGCAGGATGACTTCCGCCCCGCAATTCCTGCATTGCCAGGGGTAGAAACCCAGAAACGGGAAAACCCTCCGCTGCAGAAATCCTTTCCTCTCAACTCGGTAGGACCGGGAACCCCCGCACTCAGGGCAATAAACCGGTTCCGGTTTCCTCTCAAGCTCGATAACCTTGCCTGCCAGCGCTCCCTGAGCGCTCTCCTCGCTCACTTTCGTTCCTCCAAACTTCCCTTCTTGCTTTATCAATACCAAGAAGGCAATCCCGCCCCTTCTTTCTTACTCCGGTAATTCTTTCTTGCCGCAGCAATCGGACTCTATGGGAAATCTGAAATTAACTCCGCATTCATTCTAGTCCCGGCAGAGGTTTTCGCATGAGGAAAAATTCGGTCCCCGGCATCCGGGATAACGATCGGCAAGGGCGTGGCCGAAATCCGCCTGGCATTGTCGCGCAAAAGCCCTTCATACCATTGCGCTTGCGCCGTTTAGAGCAGTTCCACAATACTTGTAGCCGTTTCCGGCGGTGGCACAAGGTGGGTTTTTCTTGACGAAAAACCCACTTAGCTGTTGTTACTTCGGCATACAGCAATTGTGGAACCGCTGTAGCCGCCCCAATCCCTGGCGCGCCAGAGCTGCAACCGCTTTTGCCAGCGTCCGCGAGGCATTCAGTGACTCCGGGCGCTCCAGCCGCACCTTCCGCTTGGCCGCATATTCGCGAAATAGCCGGTCCACATCGAACAGGATCTCCACGTGATCGCACAGAAACCCTATCGGCTGAAGAATCAGCGCCGTTACGCCCTCTCCGGCAATCCGATCCAGCATCTCCTCCACCGTGGGTCCCAGCCACGTGCCGCCGCTGGCCCCCTGGCTCTGGAAAGCGAACCACCAGCGCGGGATTTCGGGAACGCGCGCCGCCACCAGCTCCCCCGTGCGTCGCGCATCTTCCGCATAGGGATCGGCGCCCTGTCCCGGCCAGTGCGGCTGCCCCATCGTCGCGACGCTCTTGCCGGTAGGTTGGGGGCCGGAACTCGGCCCGCCCTCCGCGGGAGCCTCGACCGTGCGCGTCGGCACGCTGTGCGCGGTGAACAGAACGGGCACCGGCTCGCCAACCTCCGCGCTCAACTTGGCCAAGGCTGGCCGCAGCCGCTCGGCAAACGCGTCGGCCAGCAGCGGATGGTCTGCCCATCCCGAAGTAAAGTCGATGCGCAGTCCCCCGGCCTCAGCTTCCACCGCGCGCCGGTAAAGCCCCACGCTGGTGCGCGAGTTCTGCGGGGCCATGCAAATTACCGCCGTCTCTTCGATCCCGTCGGCGCGCATCTGCCGCACCACCTCGGGAATGTAGGGCCGCCAGTTCCTCATGCCTACATAAACCGGAATCCCTGGGTGCCCCTCCCTCGCGACGTCTTTGTGTTTGTCGCTCGCGTGGGGAGTGGAACTCGTCTCGCCCGCGCCGGCCAGTTCCGCCTCCACCAGCCGGGCCTGCTCCATGGTGATTTCCGTCAGCGGGCTGCGCCCAATCAGCGCGAAGCGGTGCTGAATCTCTTCCACGACTCCCTGTGGCAACGGCCGCCCGCTCACCACGTTGCGCAGATACTCGGGAATCTGCTCCACCGTCTCCGGAGTTCCGTGCGCCAGCAGCAGAACCGCCCGTTTAGCCACGCGCGCTCTCCAGGCGGAATTCGTGAACCATCCGCACCACAGCCTGCACTTTCTCCACGGGCGTGCCCGGCACAATCCCATGTCCCAGGTTGAAAATATGCCCCACGCGGCCGCCCGCTGCGCGCAGAATCTCCTTCACTCTCTGCTCCAGCACCTCCTCCGGCGCAAACAGCGTGATCGGGTCCAGGTTTCCCTGCACCGCGTGCCCGTCTCCCACGGCGCGCCAGGCCACATCCAGCGGCTGCCGCCAGTCGATGCCGATCACATCGGCGCCCGTCGCCGCCATCTGCTCCAGCAGCCCCGCGGTCTCCACGCCAAAGTAGATCACTGGCACGCCCATCGCCTGCACCGCCCGCACCAGCCGCTTCGACGCCTCAAACGCGTACGCGCGATAGTCGCTCAGCGAGAGCGACCCCACCCAGCTGTCGAAGATCTGGATCACGTCGGCCCCGGCCTGCACCTGCAGCCGGCAGTATTCCGTCAGGACCGCAACCAGCTTGTCCAGGAGGCTTCCCCACGCAGCGGGACTCGAGTACATCATTTGCTTGGTGTGAATGTAATTGCGCGAACCGCCGCCCTCGATCATGTAGCTCGCCAGCGTGTAGGGAGCGCCGCAGAACCCAATCACCCCCATCCGCTCGCGAAAGTGCGCCGCCACCTTTTCGATCGCCTGCGCCACGTACGCCAAGCCGCCCGTGCGGTCGGTGCGCAGCGCGCGCACATCCTCCGCACTCCGCACGGGATGGTGCACCACCGGACCCTCGCCCGCTGCAAACTCGAAGTCCAGCCCCATCGGCTCCAGCGGCAGCAGCAAATCGGCAAAAATAATCGCCGCATCCACGCCCAGCTTCTCCGCCGCGGTGATCGTCACCTCTGCGGCCAGCTCCGGCTTCTTGCAGATCTCCACCAGCGTGTGGTGCTTGCGCACATCGCGGTACTCCTGCATGTACCGCCCCGCCTGCCGCAAGAACCACACCGGAGTCCGGTCCACCGGCTTGCGCAGGCACGCGCGAACAAACCGGCTGCCGTCCAGGATCGCGTTGCCGTCCCGAATCGTGTTATTGAACGTCTCGGCCCCCGCGCGGTTCTGGCGAGTTGCATCCATATCCATTCATTTTACCGGGCCTTGATCTAACGGATCTTGATCGCGCCCCGCTCAGGCGCAATTCTCGTGTCAGTGGCGCGTTGCGTACTGTATGATAACCCTCTACAACCGGCTCGTGTCGTTCTGAATTCCTGCAAGACGCCATTCGGAGGCTGGCCATGACCGTCGATCGCTTCGTCCGCACCCTTTTCGCGGGGCTGCTCTTAACCCCACTCACCGTTCCTGCCCAACAGCCGCCGCCCGCCGTCTCGCTGCCGGCTATTCCGCCGTCATCCCACAGCATCAAGCTCGATGTCGTCGTCGACACCAAAACCGGTCAGCCCGTCACTGCCCTCCATCAAGAGGACTTCACCATCCTCGACAACAAATCCCCGCGTCCTATCACCTCTTTCCGGGTCATGACTCCCGCCCAGGAGCCCGTCGAAGTAATCCTCTTTATCGACGCCGTTAACGCGCCCTACGAAATGGTTGCCTACATGCGCGATGGCATGGAAAAGTTCCTCAAGGCGAAGGAAGGCACACTGGCCCATCCCACCACCATCGCGGTGCTCACCGACCAGGGCGTGCAGATCGACGGCAGCTTCTCCACCGATGGAAACTCTTTAAGCGACAAGCTCTCACAACGTCAGATCGGCCTGCGTCAGGTCCACCGTAACTCGCAATGGGCCGGAAGCGAGCTTCTGCAAATGTCGCTCAGCGCCCTCCATCAGCTTGTCACCTATGCTTCAACCCTCCCCGGGCGCAAAGTCATTCTCTTCGTGACGCCCGGCTGGCCGCTGTACTCAGGCCCCGGCATTTACCTCGACCTCAAACAGGATCAAGAGATTTTCGATAACGTTGTTTACTTGTCCTCGCACTTGCGCCAGGCCGGCATCACTCTTTACAACATCAATCCCATCGGGGTTTCCCAGCCCATGCTCCAAGCCAATTACTACCAGACCTTCCTCAAGGGCATCACCAAGCCCAACGACGCGCAATTTGGCGATCTTAGTATTCAGGTGCTTTCAGTCCAGAGCGGAGGTCTCACCCTCGAGTCCAACAGCAACGTCACCGGCGGAATCCAGAAGTGCCTCACCGATGCGGACTCCTGGTACGAGATCACCTTCGATCCGACGCCCGCCGACAAGCCCAACGAGTATCACCACATCGAGATCAAGCTCGACCACCCGGACCTCATCGCCCGCACCCGCGACGGCTACTACTCCAACCCCGTCGCCGTAGACCTCTCGCGCTGATCACGAATCGTTAACTCCGCGACCGCCTTCACCGAATCCTACCCCCGCAGCGGCGGTGCCGAGCGCAAAATTCACTCGCCAGCATCGGCTTCGGTGTTGTGGCTTGGCCGGCTGTATGAAAAAACCGCTCAAAATCGTAGCTGCCGTTGGCCTCGCCCTTGGCGGCATCTTTGGCATGGCCGGAAGCTTTGTCGCCGATCCAAACCTGCGCACCGCGTCGTGGGCTCTCGACGCCGTCGCTCTGGTGGTCGCCACCTCCCTGCTTGCTTTGATGTATTTCCGCAAGGGCAATGATTGTGTCGCCGCCGGTTTTCTTGTCTTCGCCATTGGCGAGAGTGTCATGCTTGGCGGAACGGCTCAGACTCTTGCCGCAAGCGTCCCGGCCTTTGCCGCCGGCACAGCGTTATGGTCCGCCGCTCTTCTGCTTACCAGCATCCCCGGGTTATTCGCCGTCTGGACGCGTCTGGCGGGCCTGATCAGCGCCATCCTCTTTGCCATTACGTCGGCAAGGATCTTCTGGGGCGGACAGGTATTGCCAACATCCAAGCCGCTGCCGTTCTATGCATACCCTTTCTTTGTGCTCACGTTCATTGGCTGGATCTGGACCTTGCTGAAAACGGATTGAGGAGATCTGTGGCCACGGCTGGGGCGCTCTAGTTCCCTCGTTCCCGCGTTCCCTGCTCCCTATTTCCTGCCTCTCTCATCTCCACCGGAAGATCTTGAGCGATACCGCAAACGGCACGGCGAACCACGCCAGCAATATCCCCACCGGCGTGATCATGTGCCCCAGGTGCATCCCTTGCAGCATGTTGTCCCGCATGGCATTCACGGCCGTGGTCAGCGGCAGCGCCTGCACCAGCGGCTGCATCACCGCCGGAAACCGCGTCGCCGAGAAAAACACGCCCGACAGAATCCACATGGGAAACATCACCACGTTCATCAGTCCGCTCACCGCTTCGATCGTCCTAGCGCGCGAGGCCACCAGCAGCCCCAGCGCGCTGAACACCAGCGACGCCAGCACGCAAAGAAGCGCGAGCTCCACGAGCGGGCCGCGAAACGGCACGCCAAAGACGAGCCGCGCAAATCCCAGTAGCACCACTACCTCAATTACCAGCATTGCCAGCCGCGACAGCAGATACGCCGCCAGATACTGCCAGCGCGGCATGGGCGACGCCACCAGCCGCTTCAGCAGCTTCTTCTGCCGCGCATCCACAATCGCAAACCCCAGGCCCCACATCGCCGAGCCCATCAGGTTCATGCCCAGCAACCCCGGCACCACAAAGTCGATATACCGCGAGCCCTTCTCGTGCAGCAGATCGTTCCGGGCCGTCACCGCATCGCGCCGCCCCGCCGCGATCTGAATCGCCCGGTCCGCAATCATCCGCGCCGTCCGCGCATCGGGATTGGTATCGTCGTATCGGTACACCACCCCGCTCGCGCCTGGCTCGGCCAAGAGCACAATCTTTCCCGTCGCCAGCGCATGCACCCCCTCTGCTTCATTCATCTCCGTCGCCTTCAGACCCTTGTCCGCCGCCAGCGCCTGCGTCAGCTGCGGGGTTGTCGCGCCCACCGGCAACACTTCCGCCGGCCGGTTGCGGAACGCAATCCCCAGCCCCACCGCCAGCAGAATCGGAAATACAAAAATCCAGAAGATCGCCTCCGGCTCCCTCAGCGTCAGCTTGAGCCGAGTCGTCGTCAATTGATACAAGCTGCTGTACTCGAGCCTACTCATCGTGCACATCCCTCAAATCCAATGAATCTTGAAGGGTACGGGCTTCAGCCCGTACATCGACTGAGCAAAAGCAACCGGGGCTTTAGCCCCTGAGGGCTTTCGATTCCAGCCCGCTACTCATCGCGCAGATTCCTTCCCGTCAGCCGCACAAACACATCCTCCAGCGTCGCCGAGTGCGTCCGGAACTCGCTCAGATGCAGTCCCTGCTCTTCGAGCGCGGCAAAAATTCGCGGCACCGCCGTGTGCAGCTCGTCAACCGCAAGCTGGTGCAGCGCCTCAGCCCTGCGGTGCGACTGCACCCCCGGAATCGCCGTCAATACGGCCGAATCCACCGCCGCGTGCCCATGGGAACTCACCGCAAACTCCACAATGTCCTCGCCGCCCACCGTCGCAATCAGCTCCTTCGGCGTCCCCAACGCGATCACGTGCCCATGATCCATAATCGCCACTCGGTCGCACAGCCGCTCCGCCTCCTCCATATAATGCGTGGTCAAAATAATCGTGCGTCCCGCCTGCTTCAGCTTCTCCACCAGGTCCCATACATGCCGCCGCGCCTGCGGATCGAGCCCCGTCGTCGGCTCATCCAGAAATAGCAGCTCTGGATCGCCCACCAGCGCCGTCGCCATCGCCAGCCGCTGCTTTTGCCCGCCGCTCAGTCCGCCCACTCGCGCCTTCCGCTTCTCTTCGAGCTGCGCCAGCCCGATCGATTCATCCACCGCGATCCCGTGCCGGTAAAAGCTCCGGAACAGCCGCAGCACCTCTTCGACCGTCAGCTTGTCCGGGAACTGCGTCTCCTGCAGTTGGATTCCGATCCGCTGCCGCAGCTCTTCGGCGTCGGTCTGCCATTCCCTTCCCAGCACCTCTACTGTGCCCTCGTCCGGCGCAGTCAGCCCCTCGCAAATTTCAATGGTTGTTGTCTTCCCCGCCCCATTCGGCCCCAGCAACCCGAAGCACTCGCCAGCGGCAACTTCCAGATCGATCCCATCCACCGCCCGCACATCCCCAAACGCCTTCTTGAGCCCGCATATCCGCAGCGCAGCGCCGCTGCTTTTCAAAGCGCCCGAGACCGGGACAACCACCTTGTTTGCCGCATCATCCATCGACATAGAGTAACGTATTTCCCGTTTCGGCTTTTTCAAAGCGGTTGCGGGGCAACTTCCAATTCCCGGAAACACCTAACGCGATTTCACAGGTTTTTTACCCCCAGCCGGAAGCCAGGACCTATTGTTGTTCCATCGGTCCCGGCCGATAGGACTGTTGGCACTCCGCGCCTTAGGTTTCCTGTCCGCTTCGCAAACCACCGCCCCTCCGAGGTGAATCATGACCGCTCCCGCCCTCCCCGAACTGAGCCCCGAAGGATCGCTGAAGAACCAGAGAACAGCCGCCGGCGTCGATGCCCTGGCGCACTCTTTCCTCGATAACCTCTTTTTCGTGCAGGGCCGGTCGCGCGATCGGGCCACGTTCAACGATCTCTACATGGCGCTCGCCCACACGGTCCGCAATCGCCTCGTCGAGCGTTGGATCCAGACCGTCCTCAACTATCGGGCGCAGGATGTGCGCGTTGTCTGCTACCTCTCAGCCGAGTTCCTCACCGGCCCGCACCTCGCCAACAATCTCATCAATCTCGGCATCTACGACGAAGCCGACCAGGCCATGCGCAAGCTCGGCCTCGACCTCGAGACTCTCATTGAGCAAGAGGAAGAGCCCGGTCTCGGTAACGGCGGCCTGGGACGTCTGGCCTCCTGTTTCATGGATTCTCTGGCCACCCTCGACATTCCCGCCATCGGCTACGGCATCCGCTACGAGTACGGCATCTTCGACCAGGAAATCCGCGATGGCTGGCAGGTGGAAGCGACCGATAAATGGCTCCGGCTCGGCAATCCCTGGGCCCTGGAGCGGCCCGAGGATGCCTTCGAGGTCAAGTTTGGCGGCCATACCGAGTCCTACATGGACAACGGCCAATTCCGCATCCGCTGGATTCCGCAAAGGGTCGTCCGCGGCATCCCCAATGACACGCCCATCCTCGGCTACCGCACCAACACCGCCAACACCATGCGCCTGTGGTCCGCCCAGGCCGTGGAATCCTTCAACTTCGGCAGCTTCAACACCGGCGATTTCTTCGGAGCGGTCGCCGACAAAGTCTCCTCCGAAAACATCTCCAAGATCCTTTACCCCAACGACGAAGAGATCCAGGGCAAGCAGCTGCGCCTGGAGCAGCAGTTCTTCTTCGTCTCCTGTTCTTTGCAGCACATCCTCACCATCCAGAAGACGGCGCAACGCCCCTTAGCCGACCTGTACCGCGCCTTCACCATTCAGTTGAACGACACGCATCCGGCCATCGCCGTCGCCGAGTTGATGCGCCTTCTGGTCAACGAGAATTCCATGGATTGGGACGCCGCCTGGAACGTCACCACGCACACTCTCTCCTACACCAATCACACCTTAATGCCCGAGGCGCTGGAAAAGTGGCCGGTCAAGCTCTTCGGCGCCTTGCTTCCGCGCCATCTTGAGATCGTCGACGAGATCAACCGCCGCCATCTCGAAAACGTCCGCGCCAAGTTTCCCGGAGACGAGGACCGCGTGCGCCGCCTCTCCATCATCGAGGAAAACGGTGAATCCTACGTGCGCATGGCCCACCTCGCCGCTCTCGGCAGCCACGCCATCAATGGCGTCGCCGCCCTGCATACCGAGCTGCTCAAGACCAACGTCCTGCGCGATTTCTATGAGCTCACCCCGGAAAAGTTCTCCAACAAAACCAACGGCGTTACGCCGCGCCGCTGGATGGTCCTTTCGAATCCCCGCCTCGCCCACCTGCTCAGCGACCACCTCGGCCACGCCTGGATTCACGACCTCGAGAAGCTGCGCAAGCTCGAATCCATGATCGACGATCCCAAACTCGCCCGCGAGTGGCGCGCCATCAAGCACCACAACAAGCAGCGCCTCGCCGCCTACATCTACCAGACTCTGGGCATCGCCGTCGATCCCGATTCCATGTTCGATGTGCTTGTCAAGCGCCTGCACGAATACAAGCGGCAGCACCTCAAGGTGCTGCACATCCTCACCCTCTACAAGCGCATCCAACGCGACCCCGTCATCGCCATGCAGCCGCGCACCTTCGTTTTTGGAGGCAAAGCCGCGCCCGGCTATCGCATGGCCAAGCTCATCATCAAGCTCATCCACTCCGTCGCCGCCGTCGTCCACGGCAACCCGTTGGTCCGCGACCGTCTCCGCATTGCGTTCCTGCCCAACTACAACGTCAAGCTGGGTCAAAGGGTCTATCCCGCCGCCGATCTCTCCGAACAGATCTCTCTCGCCGGCAAGGAAGCCTCCGGCACCGGCAACATGAAGTTCGCCATGAACGGCGCGCTCACTATCGGCACTCTCGACGGCGCCAACATCGAAATCCGCGAGGACGCGGGCGCCGACAACTTCTCCCACATTTCCTTTTTGAACTTTGAGTAAGTGGTTGTATGATCGCGCCAACGCCAGTATTCATGCGGGCTTGAGAGCAAAAACGAACTCTACGGAGGCTCGACCCAATGGGTGACAAACAAAATCAACCCTTTCAGCTCTCGTTTAACCCGTCTTTGAAAGTTGATTTCCAAGGTTCTCGCGTCACCTCCGACGGTGGTCTGCTCCTGGTGCGCGAGTTGGATGAGCGTTTGGGACTGAGTGCGCTCATTGCGCAAAATATCATGGACGACCGGCGCGGCAAGAACACTCAGTTGCCGCTCCCGGATCTGCTGCGACAGTCCATCTACAGTCGCTTGGCAGGATACGAGGATCTGAACGATGCCGAGCGACTGTCGCAAGATCCGACGTTCCGCCTGATTGGTTCGGAGAAGATCTGGGAGCGTGGGGCGGCGTTGCCATCGCGCCTGCATTGGTTTGAGACCGAGGTGCTGAGCCAAGCCGAAAATCTGGACGGTCTGGGCCGAATCAATCGGGAACTGCTGGCGAAGGCGGAGGCCATGGACTCACCCCAGAGGGTGGTGCTGGATATGGACAGCACAGAAATCCCGGTTTACGGAGAACAGGAACAGAGTGCCTACAACGGGCATTTTGAATCGACCTGCTATCACCCGCTGTTGCTGTTCAACGGGGAGGGAGACTGTCTGGGAGCGAAGCTGCGACCCGGCAACGTACATAGCGCCGAGGACTGGGAGGAAATGCTTCTGCCGGAGATCGAGCGCCAACAAGAACTGGGGAAGGAAGTTGTGTTTCGAGCTGATGCCGCGTTTGCCAAACCGGAGATCTACGAAGCGCTGGAAGAACGGGGAGTGAAGTATGCGATTCGGATTCCTGCCAATGACTGCCTGCTGCGGGACATTGAAGAATTGCTGACGCGCCCGGTGGGGCGGCCCAGTCACAAACCCATCGTGTGGTACAAGGGCTTCCATTACCAAGCGGCCAGTTGGAAGACCGCACGCCGAGTCGTGGCGAAGGTGGAGTACTATGCTGGGGAGTTGTTCCCACGAGTGGGATTCATCGTCACCAACCTGGAGACGCCAAGTCGGGCAGTGGTGCGGTTCTATAACAAGCGGGGTACGGCGGAGCAATGGATCAAGGAAGGAAAGCAGGCCGTAAAGATGACGCGGCTCGCTTGCCATCGGTTCCGCTCGAACCAAGTGCGGCTGGCGCTGAGCCTGCTGGCCTACAACCTGGGGAATTTGTGGCGGCGTCTGGGTTTGCCGAGAGGTATTGAGAACTGGTCGCTGACGAGCTTGCAGCAACGGCTGGTGAAGACTGGCGGACGGCTGGTCAAGCATGCCCGCTACTATTGGCCGCTGTTGGCAGAGAGCCATCTGACGCGGCGCCTGTTCGGAAGTATGCTGCGGCGGATGGAGGCTTTGCCGCTGCCAGCTGGTTAGGCTCGGCAGGAAGGCGAAACCAATCTGGACGACAGAGGGGAGTTGACGGGGGAGGTGTCCGAAAGAGTGCTTCGAACTGGGGCAAATCATGGCTTTTTGGTCCCGGCAAAGGCCGTGTGGCGCACGACCGGGTCTTTGGCCTTGGAACCAATGCAAAAAAAGATCGCGAGCGGAGGCAAATGGGGTATATTGGCTCGCAGCCGAAAGGCAAAACGGAAATTCCGGCCGGAGTCCGAAGTCGTTTGAGGTGGAAATCGTTGCCGCGGCAGATTTACGCTTGGATGCGGGCGCAAAGATTCGCGAACAGAACCGATAGTTCGGCAGACCGGATGTTCGACTGTGAACAACTCGATTTCGTGGATATCGTCACCCATGCGGCGCGTGGGCATCGACAGTGGAACTCGGCGTGGGCTTGCATCCGCAGAATACTTCGGGAGGGCAATCGATGGAGATAACCCGGCGCAAATTCACATTACTTACAGGAGGGGCCATGGCATTGCAGGCATTGCAGGGAAAGAGCTTTGCACTCCCTGCGGAAGGGCAAGCGGGCAACAATGTGCCGGTGGCCGGCGCGAACACTGAACTGGCGTCGCTATCGCTGGCCGAAGCAGCGGCCAGGCTACGCGCGCGTCAGGTAACTTCAGTCGAACTGACGCAAGCGTGCTACGAGCGGATCGCGATCTACAATCCCAAACTCGACTCATTCATCACTCTGACCAAGCAGCAGGCGCTGGACGAGGCTGGTCAGGCGGACGCGGAAATCAAGGCGGGCAAATATGGCGGCCCGCTGCACGGAATTCCCTTTGCGGCCAAGGACAACATCGATACGGCGGGTATACGTACTACCGGAGGCAGCGCACTTTTTGAGGACCGGATTCCTGCCGAGGATGCTACAGTCATGAGCTTTCTGAAGGCGGCGGGTGCAGTGCTCGTGGGCAAGACCAACCTGATGGAGTTTGCCATCGGAGCATCGAACAGCTCCTATTGGGGGCCGGTGCGGAACCCATGGAACCTGCTGCACTACAGCGGCGGATCTTCATCGGGCTCGGGAGCAGCGGTCACTGCAGGCCTTTGCTACGGGGCGCTTGGAACAGATGATGGCGGTTCGGTGCGTATCCCTGCCGCCTACTGCGGAATAGTCGGTTTTAAGGCTACTTACGGCCTTGTGCCAATTCGCGGGATCATCCCAGGGGTCTCATCGCTTAACCATTGCGGGCCGCTCACGCGGACGGTGGAGGATGCGGCGATCATGCTCAACAGCATGGCTGGTTACGATCGCCTTGACATCACCAGCGTGGAGCATCCCAAGGAAGACTATGTTACCGGCATGCGGCAGCCAATCAAAGACCTACGCCTGGGCATGCCTGTGGGGCATTTCGACACCTTGCAGCCGGATGTTGAGAAGGCGGTGATGGAGGCCATCGATTTGTTGGGAACCATGACCAAGGGAGTAAAGGACATGACGCTTCCTCCCCTGGGACTCGCCGCCAACCTCGACTCCGAGCTATTGGCTTGGCATGAGCAATTCTTCAAAGCTCATCCGGATAAGTACATGGCTTCGGTGCGACGCAGCCTGACGGAGGCAAGCGCGGCCAATATCCGGGCGGTAGATTACATCCACGCGCTCTGGGCACTCCAGAAGCTGCGACGCACGGTGGACGATTCCTTCACCGATGTCGATCTTGTGGTGCTGCCGACGACACGTGTGGTGGCGCCAACCATCGAAGAACTCCTCAGGAGGGAGGTGAATACCAACCCCCAGGATCCGGAGACAGACTTCCCCGATTGCGTGTTTTTCGATGTCTATGGGCTGCCCGCCATCTCGGTACCATGCGGCTTCAGCAGCATAGGATTACCGATCGGGCTGACGATCGCCGGGCCACACTTCTCGGAAAGCCGCGTACTGGCCTTGGCCAACGCGTATGAGAAGGCCACCAATTGGCACAAGCGGACACCGCCGCTGACACCGGATACTCCGGTGCCACCTATCCCTCCCCTCAAGGGCTAGCAAGGAAACACGTAAACCATAAGTGCGGAATGTCAAATACTAAGTCATTCAGTAATATGCGGCAGAGGTCGCGGGTTCGAGCCCCGTCGTTCCTAATTCACCTTGAACAAACTGTGCTGTGCCTGGATTCTGCGCTCCACCTGCGCTCTGTTTATCGGATTTAGGTTGTTTTCCACGGTCTTAGGTGTCATCCGCTGACCTGCATGTTGTTAAAACTACGTTTACTTGATGATTCGAGTCCTACCTGAGGAGCCAAGCAAATCCCGAGATCTTCCAGCCACGCACGTAGAGTCCTGAAAGACTTGTACTGTTTCTGTCCCTTTAGGGCTCTTCTCCGGAGAATTTTGCCCAAGAAACGAGAATCCCGCTTCTTTCTCTTCGGCCTCACCGCGCAGGAGGTGGAACAGAAGAAGGCTGAAGGATACAACCCGCGCGAATAATATGATTCGAACCCCAACCTGCGCGAGGTTCTCGACTCGCTCTCCAGCGGCGAATTCTCCCACGGCGACCGCGCCCTCTTCCAGCCGCTCGTTCAGTCCTTGCTCGACTACGACGAATACATGCTGCTCGCCGACTACCAGTCCTACATCGATTGCCAGGACCGCGTGGACCTCGCCTATAAGGACACCGACCACTGGACGCGCATGTCCATTCTCAACGTGGCGCGCATCGGCAAATTCTCTTCCGACCGCGCCATCCGCGACTACTGCGCCGAAATCTGGAAAACCTGGCCCGTCAAAATCGAGATCTAGGCGCGCCCGCGGCACGACCGGGATTTGCCGTGTTCTTCATCTTCGGCTCTGTCATCCTGAGCGAAGCCTTTCGCGTTTTCGTCGCGAAAGGCGCAGTCGAAGGATCCGCGGTTGATTTTTGCTTTTGCTCTTGTCCCGCCGGGCGCCCCATCCTTCGAAGAATCTCACTGTGCGGCAGGTGGCAGATCGCGCTGATCCGCTGACTCGCCGGTTTGGCGCGCCCATGTCATCATGGAACCGAGGTCGCCATGCACACCACGCCATCCCACCTCATGCCCGATCCCCCGGCCGCCTGGCTCGATCTGCCCCAGGCCGCGTGGAGCGATACCTGCGCCACCCTCCAGCTCTGGATGCAGGTCGTTGGCAAAATCCGCCTCGCGCTCACGCCGCCCATCAACCACACCTGGAACGTCACCCTTTATCCAACGGTTCGCGGCGTCACCACCTCACCCATGCCCTACGGCAACCGCACTCTGCAAATCGACTTCGATTTCCTCCATCACCTCCTGCTTCTCGAAACCAGCGAGCCCGCCTATCGCACCATCCCACTCGCCCCTATGACCGTCGCTGCCTTCTACTGCCAGGTCATGTCCGCGCTCGACGAACTTCACACCCCCGTCCACATTTGGCCCGTTCCCTGTGAGATCCCCAACTGCATCCCCTTCGAAGAAGACCACACGCACCAAGCCTACGACCCCGAATACGCGCAACGCTTCTGGCGCGTTCTGCTGCAAACCGCGCGGGTCTTCACCATCTTTCGCGCGCGCTTCAGGGGCAAGGTCAGCCCCGTCCACCTCTTCTGGGGAGCGCTCGATCTGGCCTGCACGCGCTTCTCCGGTCGCACCGCGCCTCCGCACCCCAGCATGCCCGGCCTGCCCGACCGCGTCACCCGCGACGCCTACTCCCACGAAGTCAGTAGTTGCGGGTTCTGGCCCGGCGCACCCGGCCCGCCCGTTATCGACGCGCTCTTTTACAGCTACGCCTATCCTGAGCCGCCGGGTTACGCGCAATATCCGATCGTCCCTCCGCAGGCCCGCTTCGACCCCACCTTCGGCGAGTTCATCCTGCCCTACGAAGCTGTACGCCAGTCCGCCGATCCCGACCGCATCCTACTCGAATTCCTTCAGAGCACTTATGAAGCCGCAGCCAACTGCGCGCACTGGGATCGTGAGGCCCTGGAAGTTCCCGGAGCATTCCCGACTCCCTGACTTGCCGGCTCGCTGACTGGCGGCCTGCCCGCCGCCAGCATCGCCGCCGCGCGAACACCCATAAATAGCCTGCCGACTCACAAATTCATGCAACACTTTGGCATTTTCCACATCGAATCCATCGTAGGGGGTTGGTATATGCGCGCACGGATTGGGCTTCTGAGCATTGCACTTCTGGCCGCAACTGTGGGTGTGGCCCAGCAGAATCAACCGCAAAACAATGTCTCTACTTCGGGACCGCTGAATGAAACGCAATTGGCGCGAGAGGTTCGGCATAATCTTTTGATGTTGCCCTACTACTCGGTTTTCGACGACCTCCGTTTCAGTGTGAATGGCAGCGTGGTCACCTTGGGGGGCGCCTGTCCGCCCGAGACGCCCTGGGATATCAAGTCTGACGCGGAAAACACGGTGAAGCACATCAAGGGCGTCACGCAAGTGATCAACAACATCAAGCTTCTGCCGGTGTCTGAAATGGATTGGCAGATACGGCGAGCCGAGGCGAAAGCCATTTACGGCGATCCCGAGATCGGAACGCGCTACGGGTTCCAGGCCTTGCCGTCGATTCATATCATCGTCGACAACGGGCAGGTGACGTTGGAGGGCGTGGTCGACAACCAGTTCGATGACACCCTCATCCGCGCCCGCGCCAATACTGTGCCCAACGTCTTCTCCGTGACCGACGATCTGGTTGTCTTGAATCAGCCAAAGAAGGAAAAAGAATGAGAACCGGGCTGGCGGGCGTCCCGGAGCCCGCCCTGAGGTTTCCGAAGGGGACCTGCATTGCGGCCGCGCGCCGCACACAAAGAATACAGCGTCGCAGAGCCAGAGTCAGGCGACACCATGCGCTCAGCTCTCTTCACTATCGGAAGCAAGGGCGGACCACAGCGGTTCCAGGGTTACTGTATCCCGAAGCCATACAATCCAGACCGGCGTCCCCAGCGACAGGTCCTCGTTACTGGGATGGAAGTCGATCCGGCCGCCAGGGAGCAGCGACCCTGAAGACACTCAGCTGCGGGCATAGCTGCCCTGGAACCGCTGTCGCCCACTATTCGGCCCTAGTCGAGCCCCTCAGAATCCATCCGAATCGTTCGCGTTGAACTGCAAAGCGTGCAATTGGCAGACGTTCATGCCTGACGTGTAAGTCTGCGTGCTTCCGTCATCGAAGACCAGCCTGAAATCCTCGACGCACACACCGCGCCAAGCGGGCGGGAAGACGATCAACGTTCCCATCCCGTTAGGCAGAGTTGCGCGTCCCAGCACATCCGCGCCCCACGATTGCTGTGAGTGCGGCGAAACAAACAGGTTGTGGACGTCCTTCCCGGTGTTGTTCAGGAACCAGAAGTTCGCCCGGCTCTGCGGAACCGCCGGCTGCGGAAGCACGCAGACCAGCAAGACCGCGCATAGTAGCAGTCGTGTAATCATTCGCATGTGATCCTCCTGGGATCGCCGGGAGCTCAACCATGGCGTGCTGTTCATATCCATTCCCCGTAGCAATTTAGGAAACTCCACAACCCAAGCCCGAACTCTTGCGTCCCCGCAACCATCAGGGAGCGGGAACCCTGAAAGATCTTGGAAAGGGCGCGACATTTCCTAAAATGCCGTAAGCACAGAGAACCTACCTCCCATGAACAAGCCCCGCGGGTGGTTGAACGCTGAGGCAGGCGGTAGGCACTCCTATCGTTCCTGCGCCAACGTTTGTGGGGAAGAGATTGCGATCTGTTGAGGACTGCTTCCAGAGTCCACAGATCGCGTTGGCCCATCATCCTGCGGAAGCTCCTTCCGTTCTCAGAAAAGCGGAAGCCATTGCGCGCCGGACCATCGCGCCGTTCTCTGCCGGAGAACGGCGGGCTCTGAGGCGCTTGCTTGCATGCAGGCTCTCGATGAATCGATGGTCGCCAAAGGGCAATCGAGAGTGGACGGCATGCCGGGCCTATGGATTGCCCGGATTATACACGCTTTCCCGGCCCCGGCAAGTTGAATTTCCGCAGGTCGGTAGCTGCTACCGGCGCCGCGCGATCCTATAGTCAACGGGACGTACCGCCGGTCTCCGGACCGGCTGTGGTGCCGGCGTCCACGCCCGCACTTGCCCGGGACCAACTACCGAATCACGAAGTCTGAGCACTAGGTCGCCCGGGGGGCTCTGGACGCAGACTTCCCACGACCGGGCACAGGGGCGCCGGAGTGCCGGAGTGCCCTCTGCGTCGGGGCGGGCCAAGGTCCGCGCCCAAACTCGCGCTGTAAGTCTAATGAAACCTAAGGATACCCGCGGCGGCGCCCCATTTTATTCAGAATTCACAATTTCTCTCTAGGATGTGACTCAAGGTTTTTGTCGCGGACGTGCTGGGAAACTCGCACTGGAGGCCTACGATGACTCATCTGCATGGGTGGCGCAATTGTGGCGCAATTATCTTTCTCGCTGTCTGCGCGCAGGGCGCGCTCAACTGCCAGAACCAACCGGCATCCGTGGGCGGCGCAGGCCGCGTGACCGGTACCGTCAAAGACACAACCGGAGCGGTGCTGCCGCGTGCACAGGTGGTGCTGCAGCCAACGGCGATCACGAGTGCGACCAACGCACAAGGGGACTTCCTGATTGAAAACGTAAGGCCGGGAACGTATACCATCACGATCTCCGAGGTCGGCTTTAAGAACTTCGTTTCGACGATTGTGGTCACCGGCGGACAAAGTACGACGGTGAACGCAAGCATGGCTGTCAACTCGGCCAACCAGCAAGTAGTGGTAAACGCAAACCTGGAAGGGGACGTCGAAGCCGTCAATGAGCAGCGCACGTCCGAGAATATTTTGAACGTGATGACGGCCGACACCATCCAGGACCTGCCCAACCAGAGCGTTGCAACCGCATTAGGCCGAATGCCAGGCGTAACCGTGCAGATCAACGAGGGCCAAGCGCAGTATGTGCAGATTCGAGGGACCGAACCGCGCCTCAGTAACACCACGGTGGACGGCGTCGAAGTACCAGGACCCGATCCGGATGTGCGGCAGGTTGACTTGTGGGTAATCCCCGGGGACCTTGTGGGAGCAATCGATATTAACAAGACGCTCTCGGCAAACCAGGATGGCGACGCCATTGGCGGTTCAGTGAACCTGCATATGAGGCAGGCCACCAGCAGCCGACCGACGCTCGATCTTGAAAGCCTGGGCGGCTGGAATCCGATCGACACCGGCCAGCCGTGGTTTCGCGACGACGCAACCGTCGGGAAGCGCTTTGGCCCGCACGAACGTTTTGGCGTGATCTTTACTTATAGCTACGACCTGAACGACCTGGGCACGGACGACGTGGAGCCGCAGCCCGACGTCAACCCGGACGGAACTAGCGCGCCGTATTTCGACAATATTTCCGAGCGAGAGTATTTCTACAACCACACCCGGTATGGCTTTGGCGGAAGCATGGATTACAAGGTGTCAGAGAATTCCGATCTGTTCGTGCACGGAATCCTCTCAAACTTCAGGGACTACGGCCAGAAGTTCGAGTACGACATTGGTGGTGGCGGCGTCTCATTCAGCAACAGCCTGCGGCGGCCGAACTATCAGATCTCCGATCTCTTCTTCGGCGGTAACCATGTCTTCAGCCATTCCTACGTCCACTATGTCGGCGCCATATCGCACTCGCGTTTTGT
Source organism: uncultured Acidobacteriaceae bacterium (assembly GCA_963844905.1). GTDB lineage: Bacteria > Acidobacteriota > Terriglobia > Terriglobales > Acidobacteriaceae > Telmatobacter. The sequence continues at coordinate 689,623 of CAWJQD010000001.1, forward strand.
CGGAGCGGCCGGGAACCCCGGCGCGGACTTCGACTCGCTAAGCAGCAATTCAAACTTTCCGGTTAATCCGAATCTGCCGCCGGGCGGACTGGGAAGCACGTGCAATTATGTTCCCGGTCCCAGCATTTACCGGCCGCAGTTCCCTTGCGCGGCAAACGATCCCATCTACGACCCCACCCAGTACTACTTGAATGACGCCAACCTCACCAGCGGACAGTCGTCGCAGATTAATTTACAGGCAAGCGGCTCGATCGGGCTCAATTACCATCTGGGATCGCACTCATCCGTATTCGAGTTCGGCGCGCAGATCCGCAACGCGCATAAGGGGCAGGACGCGACCTCGCCGACTTACGATTGCAATGCTCCCACGGCTAACTGCAATTTCAACGCCCTCCCACTAATGAGCCAGTTTACGACCACTTTTACGAACCCCACTTACTACGGAGGGAGCTACAAATACGGGCCAATTACCTCTTTTGAGGCGGTTGAGAAATGGCTAGAGACGAATCCTGGCGCGCTTCCTCTGGATGTGGGGGCAACCCATCTGAATTCCGACCCGGCGAATTACAACCTGCAGGAGAGGATTACGGCCGGATACGTGATGAATACCGTCGATCTGGGAAGCAAGTTCCACCTGCAAACCGGGCTGCGCATCGAAGCCACCAACGAAGCGAACACCGGCTACCTTGTCACCGATGACATCAATGGCAACTACGTTTCAACGCAGCCTGTAAACGGAGGCGGTTCCTATATCAATCCGCTGCCGAGCGTGCAGCTTCGCTACAACATCGACCAGAATTCTGACCTTCGCGCCGTCTTTGGCATGGGAATCTCCCGGCCCGATCCGTACGACCTGGTGCCTTATAAGACGCTGGACGAATCGACGTCTCCGAATACCGAGAGCATCGGCAATCCGGCGCTGGTTGCGGAACATGCCGACGACTACGATCTCCTCTATGAAAAGTTCCTGCCTTCTGTTGGCATGATTGAGGCGGGATACTTTTATAAACATCTGACGCAGCCACTCTTTCAAACGGAAACGCAAGTACCCAACCCGTTCCCCAATCCCATCACTCCAACTGTGTACCTGAATCAGTGGATAAACGGCGACCATGCCGATGTTCAGGGCATTGAGTTCGCCTACCAGCAACATCTCACGTTCCTGCCGGGAGTATTGTCCAACGCGCAAATCGACGCGAACTTCACATGGACGCAATCGAGTAACTACAACGTGCCCAATCGGACGGATACGCCGCCGCTCGTAGGCCAGGCGCCGTTTTCCTATAACATTACTCCGACTTACGTGACGAAACGCGCCATAGTGTCACTCGGCATCTCCTACGACGGCCCCAACATCGCCGCCTATCAATGGCAAAATACCGGCCTCAATCCTGTTCAAGGCCCGGTTAACGGGCCGTTCGGAGATAACTACTACTTCGAACGCACCCAGGTGGACGCTCAGGCCAGTTACTACCTTGGCAAAGGTCTAACTATCACTGCCTCGGAAGAGAACGCGAACAACGCAATCCTTGGTTTTTACAACGGCAGCAAACAGTACATGACGCAGCGCGAGTATTACAAGCCGATTTATTACGGCGGTCTCCGCTGGAGCCTGGGAAGCGAAAGGTAAAGGCGGACAAACCGGCAGGCCGGCGAAATGAGAGGGCCTCTCTTTCCGCCGGTCTGCTGTTCTTTCACGAAGGAGCGCCTTGATCCCACTTGCCCGTTTTGCCTCGATTCTCCTGATGTGCTCCTTTCAGGCGTCGGAAATGCTGGCTGCGCAAGCAGCTGCGACGCACTCCGGGACCCAAAATACCGACCTGAAGTTTGTCGTCATTCTCAGCCGCCACGGTGTCCGCTCACCGACCGGCAAGCCTGTGAAGTACAATCCGTATTCCGCTGCCCCATGGCCTCATTGGGATGTGCCACCCGGCCATCTGACAGCTCATGGCTACCAGCTAATGAAGCTCTTCGGTGCTTACGATCGCGCCCTCCTGGCCTCGGATGGCTTAGTCGCGCCCACCGGTTGCGCGGACGCGGCGCGCATAACCATTCTCGCCGACTCTGATCAACGCACCCGTGAAACCGGCGAGGCTATCGCGGGCGGAATGTTTCCCGGATGCTCTGTTGAAGTCCACGCACTTCCTGAAGGAACCAATGATCCGCTCTTCCACCCGCATCGCATCGCAGATCAGGATCGAGCCCTGGCGCTCGCGGCTGTGGAAGGACGCATTGGCGAAGATCCCGGCAATCTCACTGCTGCCTATCGCCCCGAACTTACGGCTCTGGACTCGATCCTCGCGGGATGCGGACACTCGCAGTCGGCGGACCGCTCACGCACAACAATCTTCGATGTCCCGTCGAGCCTCGCGCCGGGCTCTGGCAGCCACCCTGCTGAGTTGCACGGACCGCTGACCGTCGCATCCTCGCTCTCTGAGAACCTGCTGTTGGAGTACGCTGAGGGCATGACGGGTGCAGATCTGGGTTGGGGCTGCCTCAACGAGGATTCCCTCCGCAACGTGATGCAGTTGCACACAGCAGCCGCGGATTATACCCAGCGCACCCCAACCATCGCGCGCATGTATGCGTCGAACCTGCTCGACTGCATCTTCAAGGCACTCGAGCAGCATGTAAGCGGCAAACCAGTCGCAGGCGCTCCAGGCAAGCCAAGTGATCACATCCTCTTTCTTGTCGGGCACGACACCAACATCACGACAGTAGCCGGCGCTCTGGGGCTTGATTGGATCATCGACGGACGGCGTGATGACACGCCACCGGGCGGCGCACTCGTCTTCGAACTATGGCGTGCGCGCGACAGCGGCGCATACTCCGTGCGCGTCTGCTACACGGCGCAAACATTGCGGCAGATGCGTGAGACACAAGCTCTGACGCTCGCCACTCCCCCGGTGCAGGTACCGATATTCGTCCCCGGATGCAGCCGGCAAGACATGTCCTGCGCATGGAACGCCTTCGCCGATTCCATTCGCGATGCCATCGATCCGGACTACGTGAGCACCAAGCCGTAACCTGCTTGAATTGCCATTCCATCACCCGTCACGCCCGCCAACCCCGCTCACTCCACTGGCTCCGCTAACACCGCTGGCTCCGCTGCCTCTTCGACCCCAACCCCCGCTCCGCCCCCGCCAGCGGAAACCATTGGCTGGAAGCCAGATGCTGGCGGCCAGAAGCCAGGAGCTAGAAGCTGATCCCCGACCCCCGCCGGGGCCCCCGGCGAGCGGCGGGTGCCCTCTGGGCGGCTCGCTGGGGTGGCCGAACCCTGACCCCCGTTTTGTCATCCTGAGCGACCAGGAATTGGCTGTCATCCTGAGCGATCAAAAATTGGCTGTCATCCTGAGCGAGCGCAGCGCGTCGAAGGACCTGCGGTTGTTTCTCGCCCCGTATCAGGACACGAGTTCAAAGCCGGGGTCCCCAAAGACAGGCTTTCGTCTTTGGGGTGGAAAGCCCGCCCTGAGCGGAGATCGCGGCAGCGATCGCAGTCGAACGGGGACTTGCTTTTGCCTTTTGCGAGGCTCACACACCACAACCCTAAAGTGCCCAGAGCCTGCCCTGAGCGCAGCCGAAGGATCCCGATTCTGGGACATGGGATACCAAGAACCCATACCGACCGGCCTTGCATCAGGGCATGAGCTCACTCATGCCGAAACTCACCGCTCTGCCACACGGAGGGAGCGTGGGGCTTCAGCCCCACGAATTCCCCCTCACCCATTCTTGAGAAACAGAGTACGCGGCGCAGCCGCGATAAAAACTCGTCCGCCGAGGCGGATTTCCGCCGCCAGGGTGGGACCAGTGCTGAAAGCTGATAGCTGACGGCTGAAAGCTGCTTTTCAGGGGTTGCCCCATCCTAGCTCCGCTAGGGTGGGATCGGTGTTGATAGCTGATCGCTGACAGCTGCCTTCCCGATCCGCGCAGTGTCATCCTGAGCGAAGCGTTTTTCAGCGGAGTCGAAGGACCTGCTTTTGGCCTCCGCCTTGTATCAGGGCATGAGTTCACTCATGCCGCCATCGCGTCCCTAACAATCGACGGGCCTCAGCCCCTGCCGGCGCGCAATCGGGGTCTCCATGAAGCCGATTTTGCTTCTTGGGGAGGAAGCTTACCTTGCGCTAGCGCGCCGAACCAACCCACCAGCCCCGCCCCGCCTGTGCGCCAGCCTGCCAGTCCTTGCACTTCAGACCCCGTAGTCCTATGCTGGAGACCGAAAAAGTGAGGTGCGAGCGATGAAATTCAATGTCAAGGCTCTGGCCTTGGCGTGCGCAATCCTGTGGGGAGCAGCGGTGCTGGGGGTGGCCCTGGCCAACCTGATATGCGGCGCCTACGGCCAGCATTTCTTGCAAATGCTGTCCTCGTGCTATCTGGGCTATCATGCCGCGCGGACCATCGTTCAAGTTGTGATCGTCACGCTCTATGCAGCCGCGGATGGGCTGATCGGCGGCGCGATTTTCGGTTGGCTCTACAATTGGCTGGCGAAATTCACCTGGTTAGGCGCGGCAGCCCAAAAGTAGACAGCCGGCGCCACAGGTCTCCGTCGCCGGGGTGGGAAAGCAATCGGAGTCGAACGGGGATGTGTTTTTGTCTTTCGCACGAGCGCAGCCGCTAGACCCGTTCGGCTCTGCTGTGCGCTGTGCACTGAGCTCTGATCGCTGATCACTGACCCCTGACCCCTGAACCCTGACCCCTGTTCTGTCATCCCGAGCGAAGCGTTCTTCAGCGGAGCCGAAGGATCTGCGGTTGCCTTTCGGTCTGTGTCAGGGCACGACTTCAGTCGTGCCGCAAGCGTTCGTCACTCTTGAGAAACAAAGTACGCGGCGGGGCACCCTCTGGGTCCCGCGCTCCAACCCCGCCCCCCAGCCCGCGTAGCGGGCACAAGACGGTAGCCCCAGGCGCAAGCCTGGGGATTCGATGTACGCCTTCTCGCCACAAGCCCGCTTGAGCGGGCACCAGACGATAGCCCCACGGCGCAAGCCTGGGGACCCCGCCCACCCATTTTTCGAGAAACAGAGTACGCGGCGCAGCCGCGCTCAAACCCCGTGCCATAACCCCATCGACAATCGAAGTCAACTCCCCGCCAGGATCGTCAAGAATCACCACCGCAAGTCGATTTCTCGAGACCGACCATCCCTCGATGAGCCCCCAGCGATTTTGCAACAACTGGCGACCCGGCCCGGCCCTTATTTGCCGACCAGCGCCACCAGCGGCCCCTTAAGCACGCAGGGATATAGTGCTAGACTTTCTCACATAATCCTGAGGCCAGCGATGGATCGGAACGAAGAGATTGAACGGGCCATTCGGCAGCGAGACATTGAAGCCATCGTCGCACTCATATTCGAACGACAAGGGCCGAACGTACGGCCCGGCTTCAGCACAGAAACGGAGCTATGGGACTTCAAAAGCGGCTGTCCACGTCCCGGCAAGGAACCGGATGACCTGGCGGGCTGGAGCAATCTCGCCGTCGATGTGCTTGCCTTTCACAATAAGAGAGGCGGCCTGATCGTCTTCGGCATCCGCGACCACGATTTGAAGTTCTGCGGCGTGAAGCACAGGCTCGACAGCAAAGTATTCAATGATCAGTTACGGAAGTTCTTGAGCGATCGCATCTGGGTCGAGTTCTACAGATTATTCATTCAACCAGATCAGGCTTATGTGGGCATAGCCGTCGTGTCGCCACGCGGGCCCGCTTTGGAGCGATTCCGGTCGGACGCTCCTGCTCAAACTGGGCCGAGATTCCGCAGGGGCGAGTCAGCAATTCGCGAGGGAGACTCGAGCAGGATACTGCGGCAGGACGCTGCGGATGCGCTGGTCCGACAAATCGCAGTTCCATTCCTAAACCAGACGTACATCGTGAACGAACCGTACTTCCGGATACTCAGCCCAGAATATACGCAGTTCGTCCAGAGACCCGTTCCGTGCCTGGAAATTGAAACGGCGCTAAAGGATCCACGCTCATCGGTTACTGCATTGGTCGGCATCGGTGGCACCGGCAAGACTGCCCTTGCCACATGGGCAACAATTCGCGCCTACGAAAGAAAGGATTACGCCTTCATTGCTTCGATTACGGCAAAGGATCGCGAGCTAACATCAACGGGGATTCGCGCTTTGGAGCCGGGCCTTACAAGCTTTGAAGCGCTGCTGGATGCAATTCTGGACGTTCTTGGCTTCCCGGAACTAAAACATGAACCGCTTGTCAGCAAGGAGCAAGAAGTGCGGGCCTTGCTGGAGAAAAGTGATGGACTCCTCGTTGTAGATAACCTGGAAACCGTGGACGACGCGCGAATCATCCAGTTTCTAGACACACTGCCAATAGGGGTCCGGGCCTTGACTACGTCGCGGCGCAGCTCAGTCCGCGTCTCGGTATATCCAGTCTCACTTGGGGCGCTCACGGACGAAGAGCTCATTGCCTATATCGGATCGTTAGCATCAAGCCCCGGTCTTAACTACGCAGCCGAACTCAGCAGCGCCGAACGTGTCCGCATCGGCCACGCCTGCGACGGGTTACCGCTTGCGGTCAGATGGAGCCTTGTGAAGTCGAAATCCGCCGCGGAAGCGTTGGCGACAGCGGACGCAATCACGGCAACGAACAGGAAGGGCGAAGAACTCCTCGAATTCTGCTTTCGCCGGGTATTCGATGCAATGATTGGTCCTGAGCAGGGCGTGCTGCAAGTTCTGGCGCTATTCCAGAGACCGCTCCCGGCCGAAGCCATCATTGTCGGATCCGGGGCAGCTGCTCAAAAGGTCACCGACGCGATCGACGATCTGTTTGCGGATTCAATGATCAAGCGCCTGTTCGACCCAGACAGAAACGATTACTGCTATACGCTGTTCCCCGTCACGCGCGCATTTATTGCTGCCCACATGAATCGTCAGCAAGGTCTCGCCGACAAAACGCGCGAAAGAATGGCCGCGTGGTTCGAGGCCAAGGACGTATCTGACCTCGCAGAAAGGTCAGTAGTTCGAGAAGTCCGCCAAGGCAAGGGAGGATCGGAGACTGCGCTCATCGACCTCGCGCAGGCGGCAGAGCGCCGGGGAGAAATTGGAAGCGCCGAGACCATGTACCAGCAAGCGTTGCACCGAAACCCAAGCAGTTGGAGGGCGGCTCGGGCATCCGCCGAGTTCTATCGCCACAAGATGGAGAATACGACTGAAGCGCTCAGACTCTACGAGAAGGCGGCCGGCAACGCGCCGCGCCGAGGGCCCGACCGCGCCCTGATATTTCGCGAATGGGGTATGTTGCTGAGGGATTCAGGTGACCCCGAAGCCACTGACCTCGCGATCAGGAATTTTGAGACAGCTTTGTCGGAAACGCCGAACGATGTAGTTGCAAAACATGCCCTTGCTCACATGTTCAGTCGGAAAGGGGCACATCAACGCGTTATCGAGCTTCTCGAACCGTTGGCAACCCACGTCAGTCATACCACACGACAGAAGACCGCTCCCCTTCTCCTCGACGCCTACAGGGCAACAGGAGAGATGCTGAAAGCCGCCAAGCTAAAGGCCCAAATCGAGGTGGACGCGGCCGCCACACCATCTGGCCTATAGCGCCGGTCGGCGCAACCGGTCCCGGAGCCCGTTCCGCGCGAAGCCGAAGGACCCGCTTTGCCTTTCTGTTCCTTTGGTCCCTTCGTCCCCGCTTTCGTTGTCAAGCCCCCGCCGCCCAAATGAACCCGCCATCCCCGGCTTAAGTCGTTCCTTTTCTGATCCCTGACCCCTGATCTCTGATCTCTGTCATCCTTGCAGATTATTTCCCCGCTTCAGCGCACAATGGAACCATCATGAAGAGGACTGCGGGCTCTTTGACCCCTGACCTCTGATCTCTGATCTCTGACCACTGTCTTCTAACCCCTTTGGATGGACGACCTTACGAGATAACCCCATTGGAATCAACGGGTTACAGCAAGTGATCAGGGGTACAAGGGCACTAACTTACTTGACTAATGATGCTCGTTGCAGCCAAACTCGAAGATGCCGTGACAGGGCAGGGGAAAGTCCCTTCATTCGTCGGGTCGAAACGGATTGAACAGACGTGCGTGGACGTTGAATCGGTAAACGAGACGCATGAGAGAAAGATCCCCACTATCAGAAAACGACAGGGGCGGGGGCCAAAACAGATTGGCGTTGGTGGAGAGGCTAAGAAGCGATTCCTCCCACGCGCCACCGTAGAGCGGAACAGAAATGGTACTTCCAGGGAAGTAATTCCATGCGTGTATGGAGAGCACTTGGATGACGACGCGCCTAAACAGCAGAGTCGTTATATAGAAATGCGTCACTTCCGGATGTTTGGGATTCTTATCCCATCCATCAATCCCAAAGATGCCGCCATCCGCGATTCCTTGATAGCGACCCAGCCAAATTTTCGTGTGCCGAGGAAACGTCCATGATTCCCTGAAACGAACGCATTCATCGCGGTGATAGAAGGGTTCTCGCTCCTTGCGATTGAGCGATGCCATTGTCATCGCGGTTTTTGTCGCCCATTTCGCAATTGTGAATTTTTGATCTTGATCTAGCATGATGTGGATGTCTTCCATGAGTGGGCCGAGGATTCTTCTAGCCTCTCCTTCTAGGTGACTCATCCAGCCGTTATTGCATTCGTAGCAAACACACCCCGTTTTAACAGTTGGCTTCACGGCTTGCCCGACAATGGGGCGCTCACCAGAAAATCCGTTAACAACAAGCCTCTGTTTGCCTTTCATCTTTTCCTGAATCCAAACAGGCAGAACATCTTCTTTGCTTTTGCCATCAGAGAGGTTATCGCAGAACAGACACCGTTTCCGTGGGGCCATTTCGCTTGCTCCGAAAACGCGTTATGATGCCTGTATGAAAGCAAAGCCACAGTCAGCCGAATACAGGGCATTCGAGAACATGCTTGGCAAAGTCCTGACGGTGTCGAAAGCGGAATTGAATCATCGTATGGAGCAAGAGAAAAGCGAGAAGCGAAGTTCTAAATCCGCTTCCCGCGTCTCTGCCGTCCCATCCAAGCCTTCCTAGACCGCGCTTTCTCCCACCTTGCCGGTCAGTTCTGCGTAAGTCAGTCTCTTCCCTGAAATCTGCGATACTGCCAGCGCGAAGCGATCCGCGTCGTTGACGGGATTGTCTTTAGTGGCGCGGTTGTTATAACGGAATGCCTGCTCATCAGCATACGCTTCAAGGTGGAATGGCTCTACGGCGACGTAGGTTCCGCGGAGTCCACGCTTGAGCAGGGACCAGAAGTTCTCGATCCCCTGGGTGTGGACCTTACCGCGGACGTACTCTTCCAGGTGATTCACAGTCTCGTGGATGAACGCCCTCGCCTTGAGTCCGTCATAGCCTGAGTGCTGATCGGTGTAGATGGTTCCTACGGGAACGATCTGGCGAAGAATCTCCGCTTGCAGGGTAGCTCTGGTCACGTCGGGGATGACCTTGACGCGGACCTCGCGGGCGTAACGATCGAGCATACCAAGAACGGCGGTCTTGCTGTCGCCGCGCTCGGCTAATTGCAGCTTGTTGCGGCGGTCGGCGTGCATGTTCTTCATCTTGCCGCCGACAAAGGTTTCGTCAACTTCCACAGGCTTGCCGGAGGGTCCGAGTTTCTTCACAGAGCGATTCTTCATTGCTTCCCTGATCCGATGCAGCATGAACCACGCGGTTTTCTGAGTCACCCCAATGTCGCGTGCGATCTCGTAGCTCGAAATGCCGTTCTTGCAGTTCGCCAGAAGCCACATCGCAGGGAGCCACTTCTGGAGTGAGATGGCGGAATCCTCGAAGATGGTATTCAGCTTGACGGAATACTGCCGTCCACACTCCCGGCACTGCCAGCGGCGCTGATTCTTGAGCCAGTGCTGGCGATCCTTGGGCGAGAGACAGGCAGGGCACTCAGGGCCGGTAGGCCAGCGCATGAAGGCTACGGTGTCGATACAGGTCTGCTCGTCAGAGAAGTATCTGATTGCATCGGCTAGGGTTTTGACTTGGTTTGCCATGACAGAAACGAGTATGGCAGAAAATACGTCATTAGTCAAGTATATTATTACCGGTACAAGTGGTTCATAACAAACCACTTAACCCCAAAAAGGTGTAGGGGGGCGGGGGTACCGAAGAGTCAACAGCGCCTCGCACCCCGCTGACTCGCTATCTCGCTGATCCGCTGGCTCGCTGACTTGCTGACTCGCTCGCCCAGGGTCCGCTCGCGCACGAACCTGGCTAATAGCTAATGGCTAAAAGCTAACGGCTGTAAAATTGATCCATGGCGGAGATTCAGCGCAGAAAAACCCCCACCGTCCGCATCGGCCACGTGAGTGTAGGCTGGGAAGTCCCGGTCGTCGTCCAGTCGATGACCAACACTGACACCGCTGACGTCCCGTCCACCATCGAGCAGGTCGCGGCTCTCGCCCTCGCCGGCTCTGAGATCGTGCGCGTCACGGTCAACAACGAAGGCGCAGCCGCCGCCGTTCCCCACATCGTCGACGGCCTCGAGAAGCGCGGCCTCCGCGTCCCCATCGTCGGCGACTTCCACTACAACGGCCACATCCTCCTCAAAAAATACCCGGCCACGGCTCGCGCTCTGGCGAAATACCGCATCAACCCCGGCAACGTTTCCATCGGCCGCAAAGACGACGAAAACTTCCGCACCATGGTCGAGTGCGCCGTCGAAAATCAAAAGCCCGTCCGCATAGGCGTCAACTGGGGCTCGCTCGATCAAAGCTTACTCACCAAAATGATGGACCAAAACGCCCGCTTGGCGCAGCCACTTTCCGCGCGCGATGTGATGATCGAAGCCATGATCGCCAGCGCGCTCAACTCCGCCGCGGCCGCCGAACGCTACGGCCTCGGCCACGACAGGATCATCCTCTCCGCCAAGGTCAGCGGCGTGCGCGATCTCATCGACGTCTACACCAAGCTTGCCGCGCGCTGCGACTACCCGCTTCACCTCGGCCTCACCGAAGCCGGCATGGGCTCGAAAGGCCTCATCGCGTCCACCGCAGGCCTCGCGCCGCTGCTTCTCTCCGGCATCGGCGACACCATCCGCGTCTCGCTCACGCCCAAGCCCGGCGGCGATCGCACTGAAGAAGTCCTGGCTGCGCAGCAGATCCTGCAGTCGCTCTCCATTCGCAGCTTCATGCCGCAAGTTACAAGCTGTCCCGGATGCGGCCGCACCACCAGCACCTACTTCCAGCAGCTCGCCGACCAGATTCAGAGCTATCTCCGCGCCCAAATGCCTGAGTGGCGCAAGAAGTATCCCGGCGTCGAGGAGCTCAAACTAGCTGTCATGGGCTGCGTCGTCAACGGTCCCGGCGAATCCAAGCACGCCAATCTCGGCATCAGTCTGCCCGGTACGTTCGAGGATCCCGTCGCCCCCGTCTACATCGACGGCAAGCTCTCCACTACTCTCCGCGGCGACACCATCGTCGCCGAGTTCAAGCAGATCCTCGACCGCTACGTCGAATCCCACTACGGCCAGCGCGCCACAAGCAGCGAGTTGGTCGGCGCGCGCTGACGCCTCCTTGCGGAGCTCTCTCATCGCACATCAGGTGACTGTCGCTTCCCCTTTCGCTCGATTCGCGCTACGCTGTCTGCAACTCTCCTTTGGAGATTCCTTATGCGGCTCCGCCGATTGGGGTGGCTCGTAGTCTTTGCCATGTGTCCCCCTGTGTTCGTTTTCGCCGCCTCGACCAAGCCCTGTGTCACCGCCGACCAAGCCGCGCAAATGCTCAACAAAGACATCTGTATTTCCACACATATCTATGATGTGGTTGAACTTCCCGACGGCACTCGCTTCCTCGACGTTTGCTCACCGCAGACCCCCGATGACAAGTGCCGCTTCACCGTCGTCAGCCTGCCGGAGGACCGCGGCGAGGTCGGTGAGCTCAAGAAATACCGTGACGCGGATGTGCAGATTCGCGGCCTCGTTCAGCCTATGCACGGCCGCGCCGGCATGGTGCTGAGCCACGCCCGCCAGTTTTACGGTGGGCCGCCCAAGTTCAAGCCCAATCCCCTGCTCGTGCACGGCTTCGGCGCCGAAGCGAGCCGACCTCCCGTCAACGATCCCAACCTGCGCTCCCAGGGCGGCCATCGCGCCTTCATGAACACGCGCGACCAGGAGCCGCTGCCTGCCAAGTAGCGCGGTTCCCTATTCAGGCAAAGATCGGGCTGCTCCATCCTTGCTGCTTTACTGCCTTTCGCCGTAAGGGCGGAAAGGCATGGTCTTCAATCAAGCCCCTTCGTCCAGCACCGGCGCATGCCGCGCCCCCGTGAGCAGAATCGTGCACGAGAGCACAAGAAAAACCAGCGTCGCGCCCAGGCCGATGCTCAGGTTCGTGCGGTCGGAGATTGCCCCGATGATCTGCGGAGAAAATGTGTCGCCGAAGAAGTGAATGCAGAACAGGTTGATGGAAATTGCCGTCGCGCGCACCGGCGCCGCGACCGAGTTCACGATCGCCGTATTCAGCGGCCCGGTATTGAGAAAGAGAAAGAACTCCGCCGCAAACAGCGACGGCACGGCCCATGATCGCGGCCCGAAGAAAAGCAGCACGCCGCATGGCAGGGTCAGCGCTACGCTCCACGCGGAGAGCAGGTACAGCGCGCGGTGGTTTGTGCGCAGCCAGATTTGCGCAATCCATCCGCCCACGAGCGTCCCGGCGATCCCGTCGATGACCGTGGTCGCCCCAACCGTCAGGCTCGCTGTCCCCATCGACATGCCGGCGGACCGCCGCAGAAACTCCGGCATCCACCACGAAATTCCGCCCATGGCAAACGTCAATGTGGCCAATCCGAAGGTCGCAGTGAGAAATCCCGGATTCGTGAAAAGTCCCAGGACCGTGTTGCGGTTCAGGGTCGGCTGGATGTGATCGCTTGCCCCGCGCTCCGGCTCGCACCCCAGCCAACCGTAGAGGACGGCCACAAGGAAACCTGGAAGAGCGCAGGCGAAAAAAGGCGTCCGCCACCCCCAATGCGATCCGATCTCGCCTCCAGCCAGATAGCCCAGCGCCGCGCCCACCGGAATGGCAACGTAAAACACCGAAAGCACACGGTTGCGTTCGCGCTCCGGATAAAAGTCGCTGAGTACCGCGGGCGCAAAGATCCCGAAGGTTGCTTCGCCAATTCCGACGAGCGCCTGCCTGAGGTAGAGAGTGGTGTAGCTGTGAATCCACAGCGCAGCCAGCGTTGCCAGACTCCAGAGCACGGCTCCGGTAATGATGAGTGGTTTTCGGCGGAAACGATCGCCCAGCCAGCCCGTCAGCGGCGCAGCCAGCATATAGAAAACGAAGAATGCCGTTGCCAGCGCGCCCATCTGCTCGTCGCTGGCGTGAAACTCATGCTGGATCGGCTGCACTTCGCCGGCAAGAATGTAGCGATCGATGTAATTGAGCAGGTTCAGCGCCAGCAGCAGCAAAAACGTGCCCAGCGCGGGGCTCATGCGAGGGCGCAGCGATCGGAGATAAGTAAGCAAGCGGTTTCAACCCAGACGCAATCTGCAGGAGAACAACGAATACCACAGCTTACCGCCGCCAGCCCATTGATTTGCGAAAAATGAAAGCGGGTCATGAACTTTCGCGGCGGCAGGAAAGCTCATAGCAGACTCTAGCCCTTCGGCCGCGGCCAGCGCGCCTCCACGGTCGTGCCGATTCCGCCGCGCGGGCGGAATTCGCCTTTCACCATCGCCCACACTGGGTTACACGCCTTCACCACGTCCTCCAGAACCTGGTTCACGATGTTCTCCTGGAAGATCCCCAGATTGCGGTAGCAGAAAAGGTACTCTTTCAGCGATTTCAACTCCAGGCATCGTTCCCGCGGCATGTAGCGGATGGTCAGCACCCCGAAGTCCGGCAGTCCGGTCTTGGGACAAACCGAGGTCAGCTCCGGATCGTCGATCTGGATCTCATAACCCGGAAACTGGTTCTGCCAGGTCTCAATAGCGGGAAATGCAAAGTCCAGTCCGGCCTTGGCATGTTCGTCGGTGTATCTCGGTTCTGCCGCCATACCCGTATTGTACGAGCCGGAACAATCGTCGCGCGATCCGGCGATTGTTCGTTTTTCTGCCTCTTATCCGGCGTTTTCGAGTCCTATATACTGTCTCTGGTTAAGTGCATGGCTGAAGTAAGAACGCAAAAGAGCCGTTGGCGGCTTTGGGTCGGCACCGGTGTCGTCCTCATCGCCGTGTATTTCACGGCTCACTACTTTCTGCGCGAACGGCTGCCGGTGCGTGTGGCGCGGGTGGAGCACGCGATGCTGCTCAACACGGTCAGCACCAATGGGCGCGTGGAGCCCATTGTGAATTACCAGTTTTACAGCCCTATCGCAACCACGGTGAAAGCGGTATATGCGCAGGAGGGCGACCTGGTTCCGGCCGGCAAGCTGCTGGTCACGCTCGACGACGTGCAAGCGCGGGCGCAGGTGGCAAACGCCGAGAGCGGCGTGAAATCGGCACAAGCCGCACTGGATGCGGTCATTCACAACGGCACCCAGGCGGAGCGCCAGGCTTCCGCTGCTGAGATCGAGCAGGACCGGCTGACGCGCGATCAGGCCCAACAAGACCTGGACGCCCTTACCAAGTTGGTTTCTACCGGCGCCGCCGCGCCGGGCGAGGTCGTCGCAGCGCGCGACCGGCTTGAGGCCGACCAGGCAAGCCTGAACGCGGCCGAACAAAGCGCACACCATCGTTTCTCGCGCGGCGATGTGGCGCGCGCCCAGGCCGCGCTGGCCGATGCGCAAGCGGCTTTGGCTGCCGCACAGCATGTCGAGGCCCAGACCGTTATTCGCGCCCCCATCACTGGAACCATCTACACCATGGATGCCGCTCCGTCTGAATACGCCGAAGCCGGAAAACTGTTGCTGGAGATCGCTGACCTGCGTAAGGAGCGCGTGCGCGGGTACTTCGACGAACCCGATTTGGGGCGCCTGGCGATTGGAGAGAAGGTCCTGATCCTCTGGGATGCCAAACCTGGCCTTGAGTGGCATGGCCACATCGCGCGCCTTCCCGCCGATGTGGTCACCTACACCACACGCAACGTCGGTGAGGTCCTCATCGATTTCGACGACTCCGCGGACGGTCTCCTGCCGGATACCAATGTTACCCTCCAGGCCACCATTTCCAGCGAGCCCAATGCTCTCAGCATGCCGCGCGAAGCCCTTCACGAACAGAATGGAAAGTACTACGTCTTTAAAGTCGTCCACGGCGAGCTGACGCGCGTCCCCATCGTCATCGGATCCCCCAATTTGACCCAGGTTCCCATCCTCTCCGGGCTAGTAGACGGCGATATTGTCGCCACCGGCACAACCAACGGGCAGCCCTTGCAGGAGGGCATTCCGATCAAGGTAGAGCGGTGAGGCGCTCGCCAGCGATGGCCCTTGCGCTCACGGTGGCATGCCTGGCGCGCGCTGCGGGTTCCGCGCAAATTCCTCCAGCGACGCTCGCCCAAGCCGACGCATACCTGCAGGCCGGCGAGGCCGACAAGTCCATTGCTCTGCTCGCGCCGCTTCCCACTACAGGCCCGGGCGCTGCCGGAGCCCAGAATCTCCTCTGTCGCGTGCGATTCATGCTGCAACAGTGGAGCCAGGCTGCGGCTGCGTGTCAGCTTGCGGTCAACCTCGACGGCCAGAACTCGAATGACCACATGTGGCTGGGCCGCGCCCTCGGCCAGAAGGCTGACCGTGCTTCGTTCCTCACCGCATTCTCGTTGGGCAAGCGTGTGCGCAACGAGTTCGAAGAGGCCGTCCGCCTCGATCCGCGCAATGCTGAGGCGCTGTCTGACTTGGGCGAGTTTTACGAGGATGCTCCCGGCATCGTCGGCGGCGGGACGGACAAGGCAGAGACCATCGCCGCGCGCCTGGACAAAGTCGATCCCGCGCGAGCGGCTCAACTGCGCGGCAATATCGCTGAGGCGCACAAAGACTACGGCACGGCCGAACGCAAGTTCAAGCAAGCGATTACAGTCAGCCCGCATCCCGCCGCGCAGTGGATGAATCTCGCCAGCTTCTATCGCCGCCGTCAACGCTGGGCCGACATGGAAGCCGCGATTCATAACTGCGTCAACGCCGCCGCTCACAACCCCCGTTCGGGCGTCGCGCTCTACGACGGCGCCGGCGTGCTCATCGAATCCAACCGCGATCCCGCCCTCGCCGCCAGAATGCTTGAAGATTATCTTGCGGGTTCATCCAAAACCGAGGAAGCACCCGCGTTTATCGCCCACATTCGCCTTGGCCGCCTCAAAGAGCAGCTTGGCGATCCCGCCGGCGCCCAGCGGGAGTTCGCCGCCGCTTATGCCATGGCGCGCGAATATAATCCGGCACAGGATTCCAAACATTGACCCCACGAATGCAAGTGACGATCGCAGACAAACCGCGCAGGTTCCGGACGCCGGCTTTGGCCGGCCTGGCGCTTGCCGCCGCGTCCGCTTTGGCCTCGGCACAGGTCTCGCTGACTTCTGTGGTCGAGCTGGCCCAGCAAAACTCGAGTGCCGTGAAGCTCGCCAACGCCGACCTTCAAAAGGCGCAGGCCGCACTCGCCCAGACTGAAGACGCATATATCCCCAACTTTGTCATCGGATCCCAAATCGGCTACTCTCACGGCTTCCCCACCGGCCAGCCCTCTGTCGGAAGCGCTACGATGCAGTCGCTGGTTCTCAGCTTCTCGCAGCGCCAGTACACCAAGGCTGCACGGGCCGGCGTGGAGGCCGCCAACCTGAATCTCAAGGATGCAAAGGAGCAGGTCGCTCTCGACGCCTCCACGGCCTACATTGAGATGGACACCGTTGACAGCGAACTTGAAGCCGTCCAGGAGCAGGAAGAGGATGCTGTCCGCCTTGTCGCCATCGAGCAGCAGCGCACTGAAGCCGGGGTCGATCCTCTCAGCGCTCTTCTGCAAGCGAAGTTGACGGCGGCGCAGCTCAAGTTGAGTCGCCTGCACCTTGAAACTCGATCCGCCACCCTTGCCAAGCAACTTGCGACGTTCACCGGTCTGCCCGTCGGCTCCATCGTGCCCGACCACGCCAGCATTCCCGAGATTCCTGCCGTCTCCGCCAGCGAAGCACCACGGCCCATTCCCGGCATTCAATCCGCGAATATCCTCGCGCGTTCCAAGCTGCTGGAGGCAAAGGGAGCCGATCTGGCGTGGCGCCGCCCTTCGATCGGATTCGGAGCCGTCTACAACTACGACTCCAATGAGCTGAACAGTTACAGCACCTATTACAAGAACTTCACTCCCAACAACGTCAGTTTCGGTCTTCAGATTACTGTTCCCTTCTTCGACTTTGCCGTTCGCGCAAAGGCCAAGGTCTCCGCGGCCGAGGCCCTCCGCGCCAAGGTGGAGGCCGAGCAGGCACAGGAACAGAATGACATTCAGATCACCGAGTTAACCGCCAGCCTGCGCGAGCTCGATGCTCAAGCCGAAGTCGCCAACCTCAAGCAGCAAATCGCCGGCGAGCAGTTGAAGAGCGTCCTCGCGCAAATCGAACTGGGCAACGGCCAGGTCAACGCGCCCGGCGCGCCGCCCCAGCTTTCGCCCACCGCCGCACAGCAAGCCCGCATCGACGAGCGCCAAAAGTACATTGATGCGCTCGACGCCGGGCTCGACCTCAGCAAAGCGCGCCTCAATCTTCTCCGCGCCCTCGGCCACGTGCAGGACTGGCTGAACGAGCTGCACTCCAAGTAATCGCGGCCGGGTACCCAAATGGCAACCCCTGGAGTGCTGGCGTCCCCCTCAAAACCCGAGAAATCTCTTTGATTCCGCTAGATTTAGATGCAAAAACCGCTCGGCGCCCTTGCCCGCCTTTCCTGCACCGCCTTTCTCCTCCAAACCGTCTAAAAATAGTACGAATGATAGAATCAGAGAGATGGCTATGCCCCTGAAAACACTCTTCCTCAATCCCCCATCGTTCGAGAACTTCGACGGCGGCGCAAGTTCGCGCTGGCCGGCGACGCGCGAGATTGAGTCTTACTGGTACCCTGTCTGGCTCACGTATCCGGCCGGTCTGCTCGAGGGTTCGCGGCTGCTCGACGCCCCGCCTCACCACGTCTCCGCCCAGGAAACCATCCGGATTTGCAAGGACTACGAGTTTCTCGCGCTTTTCACCTCCACCGTCGGCTGGGAGGGTGATCAGCGCCTCGCCGAAGCCATCAAAGCAGCCCATCCGTCCATCCGCATTGCCTTCGTCGGCCCGCCCGTCACTACCGACCCCGACCGCGCCCTCAACGAGTGCTCCGCCCTCGACTTCATCTGCCGCCGCGAATTCGACTACGCCGTTGTCGAGTACGCGCAGGGCAAGCCGCTTAACGAGATCCTCGGCATCAGCTATAAGAAGGACGGCAAGATCGTCCACAATCCCGACCGCCCGCAGGTCGAAGACCTCGACGCCATGCCGTGGGCGACGAAAGTTTACAAGCGCGACCTCGACGTCACCCGCTACAACGTCCCCTTTCTGCTCCACCCCTTCATCGCGCTTTACTCCACGCGCGGCTGCCCCGCGCAGTGCACCTTCTGCCTCTGGCCGCAAACCCTTAGCGGCCATGCCTGGCGCAAGCGATCCTCCGACGATGTCGCCGCCGAACTGAAATGGGCAAAGGAAAACTTTCCCGATGTTAAAGAGTTCTTCTTCGACGACGATACCTTCAACATCCAGAAGCAACGCACCATCGAGCTGTGCGAAAAGCTAAAGCCTCTGGGCCTCACCTGGAGTTGCACCTCCCGCGTTACCACCGACTACGACACCCTGAAGGCCATGCGCGAAGCCGGATGCCGCCTGCTCATCGTCGGTTTCGAGTCCGGCGATCCGCAGATCCTCAAGAACATCAAGAAAGGCGCTACTATTGAGCGAGCGCGCGCCTTCGCCAAAGATTGCCGCGACCTCGGTCTGACTGTTCACGGCGACTTCATCCTCGGCCTGCCCGGCGAGACCAAACAGTCCATCCGCAACACCATCAACTTCGCCAAGTCGCTCGACGTCGAAACCATCCAGGTTTCTATCGCTCACGCCTATCCCGGCACCGAGTTTTACGAGTACGCCGCCAAAAATGGCTTCATTACCAACAAATCCATGCAGGATGGTGGCGGCCATCAGATGGCGCACATCGAGTACCCCGGCCTGCCCGCCGATTATGTGCTTGAAATGGTGCACCGCTTTTACGACGAGTACTACTTCCGTCCCAGGGCCGCCTTCCGCGTGGTGTGGAAGGCCATCGTCAACCGCGACTTGCCCCGGCTTTACGTCGAGGCCAAGTCGTTCCTCAAGCTGCGCGCGAAACGCAACCGGATGGTCAAGGCCGCGCGCACTCAGCCTGCCGAGCCGCCCGCTCCCGTCGGCGCCGGCGCATAGCCGGGTGGATCGGGGTCCTTGGACGGTAAACGTCCCAGGTTTTGCGATGTCATCCTGAGCCAAGGTTGCCGTGGCGACCAAAGTCGAAGGATCTGCGGTTGCTTTTCCCCGGCTTGGGTCTGGGAACCCGCCGGCTTCGCGACGCCAACGGCGGCGATCACGCCAAACTGAAAGACCCAATGTCCCACCACTCGCTCTCGCCGCGCCAATATCTGATCCTGAGCCTGGTTGCCGTCTGTGCCCCGTTGGGCGATAGTTGCCTCTCGCGCGGCATGACCCGTATGCCGGCCATCTCGCTCGCCCACCCCGGCGCTCTCATTGCCGCCGTCTTCACGCCCTGGATCGCCGCCGGCATCGCCCTCCTCATCGGCTTCTTCGCGAGCTACCTCACCGCGCTCTCCTGGGCCGATCTCACCTTCGTCCTGCCCGCTACAGCCTTCGGCAACGTCATCGTCGCGCTCCTGTCGCGTTTCTGGCTGCACGAAACTATCTCCCTCGAGCGCTGGGCCGGCATCGTCCTTATCACCCTCGGCGTGGGTTTTGTCGCCCAGGGGCCCTCCCTTACCCAGCGCCCCGCCCCCGAAGAACCGCACTCCCAGGAACCTCGCGCCGATGGCCCGCCTTTAGAAGAACCCGTAGCCAGGGATGTGCAATCGCGATGACCATCTACCTCCCAGCCTCGCCTCCCACCGCAGCGCCAAATCCCTGGCTCGCGGCCGCGATGATCGCCGCCGTCGTCCTCAGCTCTACTGCTGGCGAGGTGCTTGCGGCCGCCGCCATGAAGTCCATCGGTGACCTCGACGCGCTTCGCGCCCGCTCTGGCTTGAAAGGCGCCATTCGCGCCGTCTTCACCTGCCCGCTCTTCTTCGCCGGAGTCTTTTTCCTCGCCGTCGCGTTCTTCTCGCTCCTCTTCGCCCTCAATCACCTCAACTTGAGCCTCGTCGCCCCAGCCTCCGCCTCACTTACGCTGGTCACCAACGCCATCGCCGGCAAAATCTTCCTCAAAGAGAACGTCGACCGCCGCCGCTGGGCCGCCGCCGTCCTCGTCTGCATCGGCGTTTATCTGCTCGCACACTGAGGAAGCGGCGAACTCGCCACTTGCTCCACTGCCAATTTGCTTTGGCGTTAACGGAAGAATCGCATCAGCCCGCGCGGTCTGAGGTCCGGCTCAAGAAACTCGCGCGGACGACCGATGGCAGCACAGACAGCCTGGGCGGCAAGGTGACCTGACCGCGCCGCGCTCTCCATCGTCGACGGCCAGCCCGTCCGAATCCAATCCCCTGCCAGCACGCAGTTCGGCCACGGCGAAACTGGCCCTGGACGCGCCGCATCAATTCCCGGCGGCACCGTGAACGTCGCCCGCACCTCCTTCACCAGTGCGGCTTTTTCCACCTTCGCCCCGGCAACTGCGGGAAAGTACTCCGCTAATTCCCCAACCGCGAGTTCAATCGCCTCTTCCCGGCTCAGCGCCGCAAACTTTTGCGAAGCGCTCACTACCAGCTCCAGATAGCTGCCCTTCGCTTTGCGCCACGGCTGCAGCCGGCTCTTGTTGTACATCCAGTGAATCTCGCGATCCAGCAACACCGCGTGCTCCAGCTCTGTGATCTCGCGGTCGAACCACAAATGCACGCTGCAAATCGGCCCATGTTCCTGTCTCGCAATCTGCTTGGCCAGCGTCTCGGCGCCCTCCGCCGGCGGCATGTGCGGCAGAAAGTTCGCCATCGCTTCAAATGGAACGGCGAGCACCAAAAAATCTGCAACCAGTTCACCCGTGCGCATCCTCAGTGTCCACTGCGAGGTCTCCTCATCCCACTCCGCGCCCTCCACGCTGGCGTTGAACACCACTTCGCCGCCGCGGTCGCGCAGATACTGCTCTGCGCCCGCATACAATTCGCTCAATGGCACTGTGCTCATCCCCATGCTGCCCGCCTGCGCCGAGTTCAAAAACAGTTCGCGGATCACCTTCGCCGCGTACGTCAGCGCAATCTCATCCACATCCGCGTTCAGCGCGCTGGCAATCACCAGCCGCCAGAAGCGCTTGATCGCGCCCTCGGTCTGTCCATTGCGCTTGAGCCACGCGCCCAGCGTCTCAGTTGAATCCGCCGAAACCGGCCGCATCAATTTTCGAAAGGCACGGGCCAGCGCCACCTTGTCCTCGCGCGTCAGCGCCTTCGCCATCATCAGGCTCGGCAGTCCATGCAGCGGGGCGGGCAACCACCGCGACGACCCCAGAACGGTCCGCTGTCCACCCGGTTCGATCATCGTCATGGTGCTCGTCCAGTGGATGCGCTCGGCCACGCCGATGCGCCGGTAAAAGCCAATCAGATTGGTGCAACAGCCAAACAGCACATGCTGGCAGTTGTCGATGACCTCATCGACGCCAGGATGCCGGTAGGAAGTTGCTCGCCCGCCCAGGTAGCCGCGCCGCTCCACGAGCTTCACGCGCAGCCCGGCCTCGGCCAGAGCGCACGCCGCGCTCATGCCGGCCACGCCTCCGCCCACTACGATTACAGTCTTTTCTGAGCCTGTCTGCATCGAATGCAATACTTCTTCCGCAGTGTAGATTGCCGCTCTCATGGTTGCCTATGCCTGGCAACATTTGCTAAGAGACGCTAGGTTTTCTAATTGGAAGAATCTGTCAAGACTTCCGGGGCCCTGGCGGTGCGCGGGCTGGGATTTACGCAATGGATGATCAGATGGAATGGTGGGCAGTGCAGGGCTCGAACCTGCGACCTCCTGCTTGTAAGGCAGGCGCTCTAACCAACTGAGCTAACCGCCCACTCCACCGCAAATAAGTTGCGGCTCATTGTCATCATACCAGCGTCTTTATGATGCGGAAGGCGCCGCGCAGCCACTTGATAAACTCACTTCGTGGGCGCTCTCATCGTTAATGCCGACGATTTCGGACTAACCTCCGGTGTCAATCGCGCCATCATCGAACTCCACGCCGCTGGCGTCCTAACCAGTACCTCGCTCATGGCGCGCGCCAACGCCACTGAGGAAGCCGTCGATCGCGCCCTCTCAACTCCGACGCTCGGCGTCGGCTGCCACGTGGTCCTTGTCGACGGCGAACCTGTGCTGCCGCCACATCGGATTCCCTCACTCGTCGATCCGCGAACCGGTCGCTTCCCGTCCGCGCTCACCGCATTTCTGCCGCGCCTCTTCGCCGGCCGCATCCGCGCCGCCGAAATCGAGGCAGAAACCGCCGCGCAGATCGCCCTCCTCCAGCGCCGCGGCCTGCGTCTTACCCACATTGACACCCATAAGCACACGCACATGTTTCCCACCGTCCTCCGCGCCGTGCTTCACGCCGCGCGCAGCTGCGGCATTCGGGCTATTCGCAACCCCTTTGAGCCGGCGTGGGCCGTCCACGCCACGAATGGCGCCCCCTGGCTGCGCCTTGCCCAGGTCGGCGCTTTACGATGGCTGGAACCCGTCTGCCGCCGCATCATCGACAAGGAAGGATTTGCCACCACAAGCGGCACCATCGCCGTAGCCGGCACCGGTATCCTCGACGCCGCCACCCTGCGTTCCTTGCTTGGGAACCTCCCTTCCGGCACATGGGAGCTCGTCACCCACCCCGGCTACAACGACGATGATCTAGCCCGCATCCGCACACGACTCCGCGCCTCGCGCGATATCGAGCGCTGCGCCCTGATCGGCCTTAGAGAATTCCCCGCTATCGAACTGAAATCCTTTGCAGGGCTTCAAACGCCAGTCCCGTTGACGGGCTGATGGCGCGCGCCGCCTAGTTGCCTGGGCGTTCACACTCTTACCCGTTGACTCTTTGCATCTTTCACCCATTCCCGAGCGTCCAAGACGTGGCGGCAAATGCAAACGTAAGAAGGCTTCATGCGCATCGGGATCACCTGTTATCCCACCTACGGCGGCTCAGGTGTGGTCGCCACCGAGCTGGGCATCGAACTCTCCACCCTCGGCCACGAGGTCCACTTCATCTCCTATTCGCAGCCCTTCCGCCTCAACGGCCGCGACGACGGCATCTTTTACCACGAGGTTCCCGTCTTAAACTATCCCCTCTTCGAGTTCCCACCCTACGATCTCGCCCTCGCCTCGCGCATGGCCGAAGTGGCCGAGTACTACGCTCTCGACCTGCTCCACGTGCACTACGCCATTCCGCACTCTGTCTCCGCGCTCCTCGCCCGCCAAATGCTCGCTACTCGCGGCCGCCGCCTGCCCTTCGTCACCACGTTGCACGGCACCGACATCACTCTTGTCGGCCTCGACCGCAGCTATCTGCCTATCACGCGCTACGCCATCCGGGAGAGCGACGGCGTCACCAGCATCTCCAACTACCTCCGCGAGAAAACCATCGCCGACTTCGACGTCACGCGCCCCATCGAAACCATCACCAACTTTGTCAACTGCGATGTTTACACCCCCATCAAAGACGAAGCCGCGCGCGCCCGCTGCCGCTCCCATTACGCCGCGCCCGATGAGCCCATCCTCATGCACCTTTCCAACTTCCGTCCCGTCAAGCGAGTTACCGACGTGGTCAAGATCTTCGCCCTCGTCGCCCGCGAGCGCCCCGCTCAACTCGTTCTCGTCGGCGACGGCCCCGACCGTTCTTCAGCCGAATGGCTCGCCCATGATCTCGGCATCCAATCACGCATCCACTTCCTCGGCAAGCAGGAGCGCGTCAGCGAGCTCCTCGCCCTCGCCGATCTCTTCTTGTTGCCCAGCCAGCTCGAATCCTTCGGCCTCGCCGCCCTTGAAGCCATGGCCTGCAAGGTCCCCTCCATCGCCACGCGCGTCGGCGGCGTCCCCGAGCTCATTGACGACGGCGTCACTGGCTTGCTCTTCCCTGTCGGCGATGTTGACGCCATGGCCGCCGGAGCCCTCGGCCTCCTCAACGATCCGCCGCGCCTCGACGCCATGCGCGAAGCTGCCCGGAAGACTGCCCAGAAACGCTTTTGCGCCAATCTCGTCGTCCCCCAGTATGTCCGCTTCTACGAGCAAGTGCTGAACGCATAAGAAACAGCAAAGCCGGACGCGCGGCCAAGCCCAGGGTCGCCTCAAGGATTCCTCAAAAAATCCTTGCCAAAACCACCTCCTGTCGGCATATCCTGCTTCCACTGGAGGTCGTCCATGCAAGTGAAAAAGTCGGTGTGTCTTGCGATAGTCTGCGTTCCCATGCTGCTTTGGGCCCAGGCCGCGGGGGGCCGTTTCGACGGCACGTGGACCACAACCATGGCCTGTGAGGCGAGCACTCACATGCCTGCCTACCAATGGACATTCCTCAGCACCGTTGCTAATGGCAATTACCACGCCCAGCACGGCGAGGAGGGAGGGCCGGGCTACCTGGTGATCGACGGGCCGATCGCAGCCGACGGCTCTGCGAAGCTCCATGCCAAGGGCACGGTGCAGCCAGGGAAGGCAGGCATCGTAACCCAGCTCAAAGGCAACAAATACGACTACAACATTGAAGCCAAATTCACCGATACTTCAGGCACGGGCAAGCGCGACGAGGGCGCCGGCATTCTCGGCCGACCCTGCAGTTTCCAGTTCACCAAGCAGACCGGCACGGGCGCCCCGCCGGCCACTCCGCCTCCGGCAACTCCGCCGCCCGCACAATAGAAGCACTGAACCGTGGGCCCGCTTGCTGCCGCGTTCATGCGCAACACGATCAATGCCTGTTGATTTGTCTCAATATCTGGTCCGATGCTTTTTGAAGTGATAGCTCAGGCCGGCGTTGTAATTCATCTCATCGATTCCCGGATTGGATGGCACCACGAACGCATTCGAGAAATGCAAATCCCCGAGCGCCACCCGAAGATCCCACTGCTCGCTGATCTTGAATTGAACTCCTATGCTTTGCTGCAGGCTGATATTCTCGTACGAGCCGTCGACCGAAAGCGCCTTCTGCGTAAAGCCGATCACGCCGCCTTTGACCACATAGTACGGCTTCCACTTTTTGCCGTCTCTCCACATCATGCGTAACCCAGCCGGGGAAATCCCCAACCCTTCGATAATCGCAAACTGCGTGCCCAAGGGATCTCCGAATGCGTCGGTTTTGGCCGGCTGCTTCAGGATCACAACAGGGAGAACCTCGGCAACATAATCCATTCGGGCACCGGCAAATCTCCCCCACGAATGCCGGTCGTACTCCAGCCCTCCCACATGCAGGTAGCTCCACCACGTGTAGGCAAAGATGTGGTAATGTCCGAACGATCCGAGCCCCTCGAAAATCAACTCGCTCTCAACCGGTTCGCGAGACGGCCTATGCCCTCCGCTCTCGGTGTTCTCATAGGGGGGGCCGGGGCGCGGCGTCCATGTCAACCCAGCTGAGATCCGCCCGAAATAATTAGGTAGACCCTGAATGCGATAGGGCACGGGATCCGCTGCGCTCTCGAGAAGCGCGAAATCCGTGTGCTGAAACCCTCCTTCTACACGGAGGCCGAATTGGTGAGACAAGGGCGTGTCCAGCCCGCCGCCCAGAAATGTCGAAAAGGATGCGTTCCCTCCCAGCCCGCCGTTTGCGCCCCAGTTGTTGTTGATTCGACCGTCCCCGACCAGCGCCTTCACAAACAAACCCTCTCTGCCAATGCGCCGCTCGTACTGCCCGCCCGCCATGATGAACACCGCGTCCTGCGGAGCACCCAGATTGTTCCCTCGGTATCCGGACACGTCCACTACAAATCGCAGCCGGTGAAACCATGGGAATGTCGCACCTGCATCCCATCCGGTCAGCGGCTCATGCGCTCCCGGTGTTCCGTTGAATGAATTCGAAAGATAGCTGAGTGCACCATAGATTTGGCACGGGGGAGATGTGTCGAATTGAGCATCCGATGCTAGCGGCAAGAGCAAGAATGCCGCAACGGGAATAACACGCATCAGCAAGTAGGGACCCGCGGCTTGGATAACCCATACTAGCAGAGAAGAATGAAACTCGCAGCCACTGAGAAATAGAACCGTCGCAACCATCGGCTCCGCAAGAGCCTCTGCCCCGCCCGCCTACAGCGTCCGCTTGAACAGCGGTGTGGCCACCAGCAGCGTCGCGATGCCAAAAATCATGAGGAACGCCAGATCGTACCGGATGGCCACCCATCCGCCGTCCTTGAGCAGAATCGCCTTGAATCCGTGAATCGCGTACGTGAAGGGATCGACGACAGACATCGCCTGCATCCACTTGGGGAACGACACTGTGGGATACATGGCGCCCGACGGATACAACAGGAGGACATTCAGCACTCCGAACATCGCGCGCGGCACCAGCGGATCGTCGACGCGTACCATCAGCAGAAACATCATGCCATTGAAGGCAATGGACCCGGCAATGATAAGGCTCAACATCTGCACCATGATCATGGGATGAAAGACAATGCCCAGGCCCGCGATGAGCGACCCGATGACTCCTATAGAAATTCCACTCAGCGTCGCCTTGATGGCGCCGGCGATGTTCAGCCCGAAGACCAGCTCCAGTTTCGTAATCGGCGTCACCAGATAGCCTTCGTGCACGCCGCGCGCCTTGTCGTCGATGTAGAGCATTCCGCCGCCGATCATCACCGATATGTACATGGCTAGCGCCACCGTCATCGGCAGAAGATACTTCAGATAATTCACGTACGGATAAAGCTCCACAATCTCCAATGCGATCGACTTCAGCAGCCGGTCTTGAATCTGCGGCGCATTCATCGCGTCCACCAGAGACTGCATTTCCGCCTCCAGGCTCGCCGAAGTGAACAGATCGGAGTTGTCCACCACCAAGCCAAGCTTGGGCGCGTCTTGCGCGTAGACCCGCCGCGAGTATTGCGGCGGAATGATCACCGCGGCGTCGATCTTCCCTGTGCGCACGTCCTCGCGCGCCTGCACTTCGTTGTTGTAAGGGATCGTCGTGAAGGTCTTGATGTTGACGGCGATGGCATCGAAGGCTTCATGCACCTTTAGCGCCTGCGGCCCGTGGTCGTAGTCCACTACCGCCACGTGCGTGCCTACAATCTTGCCGCCGAACGCGTTGCCAATGATGATCAGCTGCAGAATCGGCATCATCAGCGACATGATCATCAGCGTGGGCGAGCGGAAAAACTTGCGCATCTCGCGCTCGATGATGGCAAACATTCTGTTCATGGCTGGGCTCCCGGCCGCGGCGGCAGCGTAAACACCGGCTTCACCTGTTCATCGCGCAGTTGCCGTCCCGTGTAGTGGATAAAGACATCGTCCAGCGTGGTGTTCTGCACGCTCAGCGAGGTCAGCGTCTCGCCCAGGCTGGCCGCCATCTCCACAATCTGCATCGTGGTCTTCGATCCCGACGTAGTCAGCACGCGGTAGAAGCCGGCGCTCTCCGGTTGCACGCTGGTTACGCCTTCGAGTTTCTTCAACCGCTCCTCCCACTCTTCCGTCTCGCGGTCAAAATGCACCTCGACGACGTTGGCGCCGGCCACGCTGTTCTTGAGCTCCAACGGCGTGCCCAGGGCCACCAGCTTGCCGTGGTCCACGATGGCGATGCGGTCGCACAGCTTGTCCGCCTCCTCCATATAATGCGTCGTCAGCAGCATAGTCAGGTTGCGCTGGGCTTTCAGGTTGTTCAGCATCTCCCACACTGCGATGCGCGACACCGGATCGAGCCCCGTCGTCGGCTCGTCGAGGAAAAAGATGCGGGGATTGTGTACCAGCCCCCGCGCAATCTCCAGCCGCCGCCGCATTCCGCCGGAGAGAGTTTTGGTCTGCGCGTCGCGCCACTTCGTCAGGTCCACAGCCTCCAGCACCGCGTCGATGTTTTTCTCGCGTTGCGCGTGCGGCACGCTGTAGAGCTTGGCGTAGATGCGCAGGTTCTCCTCAACGGTCAAATCCTGGTCGCTGGTCAGCGCCTGCGGAATCACGCCGATCATCCGCCGCACATCGTCGGGATCCCCGCTCACGTCGTGTCCGCCCACAATGGCTTTGCCCGCAGTCACCGGAATCAGCGTCGTCATCATGCGGATCAGCGTGCTCTTCCCGGCTCCATTCGGCCCCAGCAGGCCGAACATCTCGCCCTCGGCCACGCTGAAGTTCACATCTTTCACCGCTTCAAAGTCGCCGTAACGCTTCCAGATGTGCTCTACCGCGATGGCCGTGGGCCGCGGTGCGCCGTTGCCGTTCCCCGGCAGGCTGTGATTCGGCGCCGCGCTCACTGCTTCACCAGCTTGGCTTTTGGAATGTAGACCTCAGCCGTCATCCCCGGTACAAACTTCTCGCCGGGGTTTGGGATGAGCAGCTTCAACTGCATCGTCTTGATGTCGCGCTTCATGCTGCTCACGTCGCGCTGCGTAGCAAAGTCGCCCTCCGCCAATTTGGCAATGATCTTCCCATAAACCGTATCCCCGCTCGGCATCACCACCCGCAGGGTATCGCCCAGTTGCACGCTGTCGGCCTGCGTCTCCGGCAGCGGCGCGTACACCCAGGTCTGCGTCAGGTCCATAATCGTCACAATCGGCGTTCCCGCCGCCACCACCTCGCCCTGCCGCGCCGCCCACACATCCACCTTCCCCGTGATTGGAGACATCACCCGCGCATAGCTCTCTTCCACCTGCGCTTCTTCGGCCAGCGCGCGTGCATTCGCTGCGTCGTCGCGTGTTTGGTCTACCGTTCGCGCGGAAACCTGCGTCAACAATTCATGCGCCCGCGCCTGACGCAGCGATGCCTCTGCCGCCGCCAAATTCCCCTTGGCCGTATTCACTGCCGCCTGCGCCGCCTGCAAACTCGTCACCGCCTCGTCCCGTGACTGTGCACTCATGATTCCCTGTGCGGCGAGCGCCACCGTCCGGCTCGTGTCGGCCTGCTGATGATCGAGGTTCGCCTCCGCCTGCGCCAGAGTCGCCTGCGCGGCCCTCGCCTGCGCCTCCGCGCTCACCGTTGCGCTCGAGGTTTCGCCCTCGTTCTGGCGTTCCGTTTCCATGGCCTCTCTCAGCTTCCACTTGTCGCCCGCCGCGGTCGCCTCTGCGGCCTTCGCCGCTGCCTCAAGGTCCTGGCTCTCGATCAACGCAATCAGGTCCCCGGCCTTCACATCCTGGCCCTCTTCCACCGTCAACGTCTGAATGCGCCCCGGGATCTTCGAGCTCACCACCACCTCGTTCGCATCCACGGTCCCGATCAGTTGCAAATCGCCGCTGCGCCGCGTGGTCGCGAGATACCAGATCAGCGACCCCACTGTAAGCAAACCCAAAATCAAAAAAACTCGGTTCCGCGCGCTCACTCGCTTATCACCTCAAACCTTTGAAATCGGCGCACTCCGGCATCGGCGTATCCTTGAGCACCCGTGCTGCCAACTCGGCGCCATGCTTCCGGTCCTGAAACACCGCTTTGCTCAGAAACTCTACCAGCGCCACTCTCCGCGCGCGAAGTACTTCCGGGTCGAAGGGCTCGAACGGCATGATCAGCCGCCAAACCGGCGCACTCAAAAAATAGAAGACATTTCCGCCCAGCGCCGATAGCACCATTTGCAGCCAGTCCGCCTCAATCAGCTCGCCCGACTCGGTCCCCTCCCGCACCAGCGATTGAAACCTCGCCTGTAGCGGCGCAAACACCCGCTTCACCAGGATCGGCAGCTCCCCTTCCTCACCTTTGTGCAGCCGAATCATCTCCTGCTGCATCAGGCTCTGGAACTCCCGCTGCGTCAGCACGCGGTCAAAATGGTCTAATGCTGCGCGCAGCAGCCGCTCCCCTGGGCTCGCGTCTCGCAGAAACACCGCCATCGATCGATCCCTTACGCGCGCTGACACCGTCTCCAGCGCCGCGGTGTACAGCTTCTCCTTGCTCTCGAAGTAGTAGTAGAGCAGCGCCTTGTTCACCCCCGCCGCTGCGGCAATCTGCTCCGTCCGCGCTCCCGCCAGCCCGTTGGCGCTGAATTCCCGCAGCGCAGCGTCCAAAATGCGCCCTCGCGTTTCGGTTGAGCGCTCGCCCTGGGCTTCGCTTATGGGGTGGCTCGTCATAATTAACTAACTGGTTAGTAAATTAGTCTGGACGTCATCTTTTTGCAAGTCCATTTCAGCAGAATTTTCTCAGGTAATCTGTATCATGCTTATTTTTCATTATCTTATCAATCATCGGCGAAACCACACTTTCATCTCTGCTAGCCAAACACATTACTTCCCGCCTGCCATGCAGCGCCGGATCGCCTCATTGTCCGCGTAAATCCGCCACTCGGCGACTTTGCCCTCTTCCACAAATGCTCTGAATGCAGCCGGCGTTGTCCAGCGGTTCTCCGCCCGCATTTGGCCATCGGGCGCGAACGTCCCTCGCGCCTCGCCAAGCATTACCACCACCGGACCATCGCAGTAAGTCTCCGCAACGGCAATCGTGTAGTCCGGAACCATATTGAAATACGACCTCCACCCCGCACCCATCTTCTCCCGGCCTTTGACCTCGTTCGCCAGCGAGTCGATAAACCGGTGCCCTGGCGCCATCAACTCCGTCAGCGCATCCACGTCCTGCCGATTGATGGCATTCACAAAGGCCCGCGCAACGCTCTCAGGCGACTGGTTCATGCAGATTCGACCTCCACCGTCTTCCTTCAATGCTGCGCGTTTGCTGCAGCTGCGTCAGCGCCTTCCGTAGACCCGGAATTCGCGGCCCGCCCGAGCCTAAGACTGCAAAGAGCACTTCTGATGACGGTTCCTGTTCCCTCAGTCCCCTGTTCCCTGCCGGGGCCCCCAGCGAATGGTCTTTGTTCGCTGGGGTGGCGTGGTCCCTGCTTCAGTCAAACACGACCGTTTTGTTCCCATAGCACAGGATGCGCCGGTCCAGGTGCCACCGCACCGCGCGGGACAGCACCATGCGCTCCAAATCGCGCCCGCGCGCCACCAAATCCTCTACCTGGTCGCGATGCGAAATCCGCGCCACGTCCTGCTCGATAATCGGCCCGTCGTCCAGAGCCTCGGTCACGTAGTGGCTCGTCGCCCCAATCAGCTTCACCCCGCGCGCATGTGCCGCGTGATACGGCCGCGCCCCGGTGAACGCCGGCAAAAACGAGTGATGCACATTGATGATCGCTGCCGGATACCGCGACACAAACTCCGCTGAAAGAATCTGCATGTACCGCGCCAGCACCACGAGTTCCACCTCGTGCCGCGCCAGCAATTCGAGTTGCTGCGCCTCGGCTTCCGCCTGCGTTGTCCTCGTCACCGGCATGTACTCAAAAGGCACGCCGTAGAACGCTGCCAGATTCTCTACCGCGCGGTGGTTCGACACAATCAACGGAATGTCGCACTCCAGCTCGCCGGTGCGCCAGCGGTGCAGCAAATCCGCCATGCAGTGCAGATACTGCGAGCAGAACAGCGCCACTCTGGGCCGCCGTGCGCTCGACGTCAGCTTCCACGTCATGCTCAGCTCGGCAGCCAGCGGCGCGAAGGCAGCCTTGAAGCGCTCCATGTCGAAGGGTGCGCTCAAGATTCCCTCGCCGCTACTTTCGTCCAAAGGTCCGCCGTGCGCAGCACCGAGATCCCACTCCACGCGCATGAAGAAGAGGCCCAGCTCCTGGTCGCGGTGCTGGTCGGCGTGCAGAATGTTCGCGCCGCGCTCGTAGAGCAGCCCCGACACGCGCGCCACCAGCCCTTTGCGGTCGGGGCAGTCGATCAACAGAACTGCCGAGTCTTTCATCTTCAGTTCAGCCTATTCCATCGCGCCGCGAAGCTTACTTGCTAACTCGCTGACTCGCTGACTTGCTGCTTTACTTCAGTCGTAATACTCCAGCCCCAGGTGCGTGATCAGGTCCGCGCCCATAATGTGCCGCAGCGTGTTCTTCAGCTTCATCGACTGGATGAACAGATCGTGCTCCGGGTAAAGCCCCTTCGCCGTCTGTGGCGACTTCAGATAGAAGCTCAGCCACTCCTGAATTCCGATCGACTTGAGCTCCGGCGTGCGCTTGGCCAAATCCAGAAACAGCACCAGGTCCAGCGCGATGGGCGCCGCCAATATCGAGTCGCGGCACAGGAAGTTCACCTTCATTTGCATCGGATACCCCAGCCACCCGAAGATATCGATGTTGTCCCACGCCTCTTTCTCGTCGCCGCGCGGCGGATAGTAGTTAATTCGGATCTTGTGGTAGATGTCCTTGTACAAATCCGGATAGATCTCCGGCTGAAAGATGTACTCCAGCGACCCCAGCTTCGACTCTTCCTTGGTCTTGAACGACTCCGGCTCATCCAGCACTTCCCCGTCGCGATTGCCCAGAATGTTGGTCGAAAACCATCCATGCACGCCCAGCATGCGCGCCTTGAAGGCCGGCGCCAGCACCGTCTTCATAAATGTCTGTCCGGTCTTGAAGTCCTTCCCGCAGATCGGCGCCGCATTCTTATTTGAAAGCTCGATCATCGCCGGAATGTCCACCGTCAGGTTCGGCGCGCCGTTGGCGAAAGGCACACCCTCCTTCAGCGCCGCGTACGCGTAGATCTGCGACGGCGCTATGCCTAGGTCGCTCTTTTCCAACCCTTTCTCGAAGGCCGCGATCGACTGATGCACCGCCGCCGGCTCCATAAAAATCTCCGTCGACCCGCACCAGATCATCACCACGCGGTCCACCGTCTTCTTAAACGCGCGGATATCCGCCCTCACCTGCTCGGCCAGATCGCGCTTGTTCTTGCCTTTCTTCACATGCGTGCCGTTCAGCCGCTTCACGTAGTAGCGGTCGAACACCGCAGGCATGGGCTTGATGGTCTCAAGATACGGCTTCAATTGCTTCAGGGTCTCGCTCTTCAGCACCTGTGCGTGCGCGGCCGCCTCGTACACGTTGTCCTCGAAGATGTCCCACCCGGTGAAGACAAGGTCGTTCAAACCCGCCAGCGGAACGAAATCCTTGATCATTGGCGAGTTGTTGTCGGTCCGCTTGCCCAGGCGGATCGTCCCCATTTGCGTGAGTGACCCGATCGGCTTGGCCAGTCCCCGGCGAACCGCTTCCACGCCGGCGATCATCGTGGTGGCCACAGCGCCCATCCCCACCACCATCACGCCCAACTTGCCCCTCGCAGGCGCAATCTTCGACGCAGCGATCTTCGGGCCGCCATTCTGTTTCGTTGCCATTGTTTCTCCTAACCTTCCTTTCCTGATGATTTCGAATCGCTATCCATCGATCTGTCCACGCTTTCAACCGTTCAGCCGCCGGGTCGCCAACTCACTGACTTGCTGACCTGCTAACTCCAACTCATTCAGCCGTTGCCCCTCTTCTTCTGTTCAGGTGCGTCCACAAAAACCATACGAGTGCTGCAATCACGGCAAGCTCTACGGAATCATGAAAGCGGTGGAATGCCTGCTCCAACCGCGGATCGGTGTGCCACTTCTCGCCAAGCTTCATTCCCGCCCAGGCCAGGCAAAAATACCAAACCGAGGAGCCCACAGTAGTGTAGATGTGAAAACGCAGTCGCGGCATCCTGGCGATTCCCGCCGGGAAGGCGACAAAGGTCTGCACCACCGGCAACATCCTCCCCAGCAAGATCGCGATCGATCCGTACTTCTCGAAGAACCAGGTCATGCGGTCCAGGTCGTGATGGCTCATCAGGACCCAGTTGCCGTAGCGCTCGACCAGAGGCCGCCCGCCCTTGGCGCCAATCCAGTATGCAACCGCCGAGCCAATATTGCAGCCCACCGCTCCCGCCGCCGCCACCAAGAATAGATTGAAGCGCCCCAGGTAAACCAGGTACCCGGAGAACGGCAGGATGATCTCGGAGGGAATTGGAGTGCCGGATGAATTGAGTGTAACGAGCGCGATGATGCCCGCGTAGCCGCCGGCACTGATGACATGAGTAACGAACTGAAAGACAAATGCGATGATCTTTTCGTTCATGAACGTTTCCAGTATATAGGCAGGTCACGCTCCGGAGTCTTCGCCGCGCCGCTTCTGCACGAGATGGGCCCTGCACACGTCTGCAATTCCCGTTTGTTAGGATGAGGTGTGGCGCAAGGAGGTTCCGTGGCCGATCATCCGCCTGTTCCGCTTACGCTTGAAGGCTCCAGCGTACTTCACCAGTTTTTCCGTTTCGACTGGAAGGCCTGGAGGGCAACGCCAACCGCAGATCGCGAGCGCATCGCGTCCTCTGCCGTTGAGACGCTCCGAAAGCTGGAGCGCATGAGCGTGGACGAAGGTATGCAGATGGGTCAGGGTGCGCACCATTGGCCTGTTCGCACTGCCCTCTACTCGCAACTCGGCCACAAAGGCGACCTGATGCTGATTCATTTCCGCGACTCGCTCGAAGAGCTCAATCAGGTCGAGCTCGCCCTGGCGCAGACGCCGCTCTACGACTATCTTGAACTGCGCCACTCTTACGTGTCGGTCGCCGAGCTCGGTCTCTACGAGTCCAGCCGCAAAACCTACGAAGCAGCCTCCGCTAAAGGCTTCGAACCGCACTCGCCCGAATGGAACGCCGAAATCGCCGCCTCTCTCGAACGCGCATCCGGCGCCATGGCCCCCCGCCTCTTTCCCGCCATCCCCGACTCGAAATATCTCTGCTTTTATCCCATGGACCGCAAGCGCGGCGAGCAGGTGAACTGGTACACCGTACCGTTCGCGGAGCGCCAGCGCATGATGCACGAGCACGGGCTGATTGGACGGAGATATGGCGACCAGGTCAAGCAAATCATCTCCGGCTCGATCGGGATGGACGACTGGGAGTGGGGAGTCTCGCTCTTCGCCGACGATCCGGTCATCTTTAAGAAGCTCATTTACGAGATGCGCTTCGACGAAGTCAGCGCCGTGTACGCCCTCTTCGGCCAGTTCTTTATCGGGGTGCGGTTGCCAGTGGAGAAGCTGGGCGGGTGGTTGGAGGGGAAGCCGTAACAAATCGGCGGGGCATTGAAATGCTTACTAAGGCACTTTACTTTCGATTGTTCCTTCTGTGGGCGCTGATCGCGACTGTACGACTTGCATTGACTTGGGGCCTGACGGCCGGCGGCTTGTCGCCAGAGGCAGTCTCGATCTTGACACTGGCCTTTCTACCCGTTCTGCTCGTGATTGAAGGCCTGATACTCTTGAAAACAGCCAGAGAGTTCCTATCGAAGCCACCTGCTCCAAGGAAGACATGGGACTCAGTAGAGCGATCACCGGGTAAGTTCAGCCGTCGCTCGATGCAGATCTTCATTGGGCTGCTGCTGTTTGCGCTTCCGTATGGGCTCTGGAGTGCGCGGTTCGATGCAGAGGCCACACTTCCCATCTTGGTGGGCTGCGTGATTAATCTTCTGTTTGTCGGCTTTCTCGCCAACGCGCTTGCGTTCTATAAGAAACGTGGCGAACACGAGAAGAGTGCAGCCGCTTCATCGCCGGCATCCTGATTCTGTAAGTGCGCTTAAGAGTTCGGCATTCTTGAATTGAGAAATGCCAACCCGAACACCGTGCCCCGGATTAAACTCCTAATCATGCCTGCCGCAAAAGCCAAAGTGAAAACGAAGCCCGCGCCAAAGAAGAGATCAACCGCGACGTCTACGGCGCGGCGAACGAGCAGCGCTGGGTTGTTGGCGGCTGAGCGCGTCACTGCGATCCTCAAAGCCCTCGACGAAGCCTATCCCCACGCCGTCTGCGCGCTCCACCATCGCACGCCATGGGAGCTTCTGGTCGCGACCATCCTCTCCGCGCAATGTACCGACGCCCGCGTGAACATGGTCACGCCCGAGCTCTTTCGGCGATTCCCCACGCCGGCCGCAATGGCCCAGGCCAAACTCCCCGAGCTCGAAGAGCTCATCCGCTCCACCGGCTTCTACCACAACAAGGCCAAGTCCATCCAGGGCGCGGCCCGCAAGATCGTCGCCGACTTCGACGGCCAGGTGCCGCAAACCCTCGCCGAGCTCACCACCATCCCCGGCGTCGCTCGCAAAACCGCCAACGTCGTCCTCGGCGTCTCGTTCGGCAAGGCCGAGGGCGTCGTCGTCGACACGCATGTCTTCCGCATCGCGCGCCGCCTCGAACTCGCCAAAGCCGACACCCCGGAAAAAGTCGAGCAGGAGCTGATGCAGGTTCTCCCGCGCGACCGCTGGATCAGCTTCTCCCTCCAGATCATTCAGCATGGCCGCCAGATCTGCCTCGCCCGCAATCCCAAATGCAATCAATGCAACCTTGAGCCCCTCTGCCGCTCCAAAGACAAAACCTGGCAATCCTGAGTGACCTCAAAGTCGCTGCTGGAACGGGTTGGGCAAACGAAATGTTTGCATTAACTAGTTTTGAAAGGGCACGACTTCAGTCGTGCCGTATACGGAGCCAAATAATCGGGCCTTTAGGCCCTGAGGGATGCTCTTCGGGAGTCGCCGCAAAATCGCGCCATTTCCTGCAAGTCCTTGGGCCCGTCACTATAGTCAACTTCGAAGCACTCGCTCCACCGCTGTAATCAGACCCGGAATATCCGACCGACTCGCCTCCGCCGCCGGCTCCCAGCCCAGTTCGCGCAGCGTTTTCGTTGTTATCGACCCAATCGACACTGCCGCCACGCCAGCGAAGGGAAAAGCAATTCCTGCTCGCCGCGCCGCCTCGGCCAGATGCGTGACACTGGAGGAGCTGGTGAACGTAGCCGCATCGATTCTCTTCGCCAGCGCCTCGCGCAGCAGGCCGGGCGCTGCCTCCGGCATGATATTTCTGTACGCGTCCACCACATCGACCTTGGCGCCCGCGGCGCGCAGCGCATCGGGAATCACATCGCGAGCAATCTCTGCTCGCGCCAGCAAGACTCTCCGCCCTGCCGCTTGATCCGCGATACATTCAATCAATTCCTCGGCCACGTAACTGTCGGGAACTATCGCAATCGAGAATCCCGCTTCCCGCGCCGCTTCCGCGGTTGCCTCTCCCACTGCAGCCACCTTCAGTTGAACCACAGAAACCAATGGGAACATCAGCGCAGCCGCGCGTTCCACGAGCGCCCGCACCGTATTCGCGCTGGTCAGAATCAGCCAATCGTAGGAATGGATTTCATCGAGCGCCTTGTCAAGCGGCTCAAAATTTGCCGGAGACTGAATCTCCAGCACCGGAACCTCTATCGCCTCGGCGCCCAGCGCGCGCAGGCCTTCGCTCAACTTACCCGCTTGGTGCGCGGCGCGCGTCACCAGCACGCGCC
The DNA here is from genome assembly GCA_963844905.1 of uncultured Acidobacteriaceae bacterium. Classification (GTDB taxonomy): domain Bacteria; phylum Acidobacteriota; class Terriglobia; order Terriglobales; family Acidobacteriaceae; genus Telmatobacter. The sequence continues at coordinate 726,932 of CAWJQD010000001.1, forward strand.
GGCCCGCGAGCGGCAGCGCCATCATCAGGCAGCTCCGCCGGCAGCCTCGCCGCCGGCCGCAAGCAGCGGGGCCGCTCCTTCTTCCAGCAGCATTTCGGCAGCTTCGCGTCCCAGCGAAACGGGATCGGAATTCTCGCGCGGCGCGTGAAGGTGCACGCGCACCACTTTACCCGTTTTCGGCGAAGCCACCACGCCGAAAATCTCATGCCATGCCGTCCCTGATCCGTCCTGAGCGAACGAAGGCCTGCAGTGAATGCCAATCGGCACCTGGCATCCGCCGCCCAAGGCAGCCAAAGCCACGCGCTCTGCCGTCACGGCAAAACGCGTATCCGGATGTTCGAGAAAAGCCACAGCCTCTATCGTTGCCGCGTCGTCTTTGCGGGTTTCAATTCCCAGCGCGCCCTGCCCGGCAGCCGGGCAAAAATCCTTGGGATCGAGCCGCTCGCGCACCCAATCCGTCTTGCCCAGCCGATCCAGTCCCGCGGCAGCCAGCAAAATTGCCTCCACCTGTCCCTCGGCCAGCTTGCGCAGCCGCGTGTCCACGTTGCCGCGGAACTCCTGTGGCCAAACGTCCGGCCGCAGCGCCTTCAACTGCGCGCGCCGCCGCTGGCTGCTCGTGCCCACGTGCGCCCCCTTGGGCAGCGCGGCAAGACTCTCATGTTTCACCGACACGAACACATCTCTCGCATCCACCCGCGCCGGAGTCGCCGCTAGCATAAAGGGATCAGGCAGCTCCGTCGGCAGATCCTTCAGCGAATGCACGGCCAAATCGACGCGACCCTCCGCCAGCGCTTCTTCAATTTCCTTGGTAAACATCCCCTTCGCGCCCACTTGTGCGAACCTCACTTCCTGCAGGCGGTCGCCCGTCGTCCTGATGATCTCGACCTCAACCTCGTGTCCCTGTCCGCGCAGCAGCACCGCAATGTGATTGGCCTGCCACAGCGCCAGTTGCGAACCGCGGCTGCCGATGCGCAGCTTCATCGCCGCGCCCCCACATCGCCTTCACTGATTCTTTCGGTCTTCACGGCCTTTGTTTCGGCGGCGTCCGATCTCGATACCAGCTGCGGACCCTCCCGCTCTGCTTTGCCGGTCACAACCGGCGACACCGACCACTCCTCGCACAGCGCATCCAGCCGTGTCGAATCCCCTTCACGCGCTGCCTGCTTCAGCGCCTGCATGGGCGGATGCAGAAACTTGTTCACCAGCCCCCGCGTCAACGCTTCTACCGCCGCCAGTTGCTCCGCGGTCAGCGCCCCCAGGCGGCTATGGATCCGACGCATCTCCGCCACGCGGATCTCCTCAGCCTTGCGCTGCAGCGCAACAATCGCCGGCGCCGCGCTCACCGTGCGCTGCCGCTGGTGAAAGCGCTCCACCTCCGCGGCAATCAGCGTCTCCGCGTCGATCGCCTCCCGGCTCCGTTCCTCCATGTGCGCCGCGGCCACCTGCTGCAGGTCGTCGATGTCGTACACGAAGATGCCGTCCAGCTTGTTCATCTCCGGGTCCACGTCGCGCGGCACGGCAATATCGATAAAGAACATCGGCCGGTTGCGCCGCCGGTGCAGGAACTCGTGGCCATGCTCCGGGCGGAAAATCGGATGCGGCGCGCCCGTCGAGCTAATCACGATATCCGCGCGGCTCGCCGCCTCGTAGAGCTGTTCAAAATCGATCACCTGCGGCGCCACCGCGCCCGCAAATTCCTCCGCCATGCGCCGCGCCCGCTCCCCCGTCCGGTTACTTACTAGGATCGCCCCGGCGCCCTGCTGCACCAGGTGCCGCGCGGCGATCTCGCTCATTTTCCCCGCGCCCACCAGGAAGACCGTCCGCCCTTCGAGCGACCCGAAGATCTTCCGCGCCAAATCCACGGCCACCGACGCGATCGAAACCGAAGTCGACCCGATTCCCGTCTCGCTCCGCGCCCTCTTCGCCGCCGCAAACGCGCTCTGCAACAGGTACCCCAACTGTCCCGCGACAGTCCCCGCCGCCTGTGCCACCGCAAACGCCTCTTTCACCTGCCCCAGAATCTGCGGCTCGCCCACCACCATCGAATCCAGGCTCGCCGCCATGCGGAACAAGTGGCTTACCGCCTCCTTGTCGCGGTACTCGTAAAGGTGCGGCCCCAGCACCGCCGCATCGATCCCAAAGTAGCGCGACAAAAATCCCGCCACCGGCGCATCCGCGCCCTCCATCACCGCCAGCAGCTCCACCCGGTTGCATGTCGACACGATCATGCACTCCGTCACGCCTGGCGTCGCCGCCAGCGCTCGCGTCGTCTCCTTGAGCTCGTCGCGGCTAATGGCGATCCTCTCCCGCAGCGCGATGGGCGCCGTCTTGTGGTTCACGCCGATGAGTATCAGCGCCATTACGGACCAAACCTGTGCACGTGGCTGAATAGGTTAGCGACCCACACCGCCATCATCGCCACCAGCGCCGCGCCGGAAACATAGGCCGCCCTCCGCCCGCGCAGTCCCGCGCTCCGCCGCACCAGCAGCAGCAGCACGTAAACCGCCCACATGGCAAACGAAGCAATCACCTTGGGATCGCGGAAATACGCCGCGCCCAGCGCCGTCTCCTGCGCCAGCACCGACCCGATCACCAGCCCCACCGTCATGCACGGAAAGCCGAACTGCAGCGTAGCCAAGGCAATGCGTTCCAGCGTGTCCAGCGGCGGCAGCCAGTCCAGCGGCGCCCAGCGCAGCGCCTCGCCCGGCTTGTGCTTGGATTTGATTCGCCGCTCCTGCACCAGGTAAAGCATTGACGCCAGCAAACTGAAGCACAGCGCCACATAGGCCAGCAGCAGCGCGATAATATGCGCCACCAGCCAGCTTGTCCGCACGCCCTGCGATGGAAAGTGGTATGTATCCGGCCCCAGCGCGGGAATAAACACCAGAAAAAACGTCGCCGGCAAGGCAAAGATTCCCAGCGAGATCGCGTCGTAGAGCCACCACACCAGAAAGAACAGCCCGGCCACGGCAAATCCCAGCAGCGACTCGATCTCCCGCACGCCCACTGGCATCCAGCGGTGCGCCACCACCAGCATCTCCACCACCGAGACAAAATGGAAGAAGAACGCCAGCCCACCCAGGTGCACGCAGGTCTTGCGCCAGGGCAGCGAGTTATACAGCACGGCGGGGAAGACGGCGACACAGCCCCCTACATACAAAATGGCCGCAACTCGTAGCCAAAGCAGGTACATGGCAGCTTTTACCTTAATGGCGTAACCAATCAGTATACTGTGATGCAGATCACCTCAACGCCGCGGAATCAGTGAAAGGTTCTCAGCTTTGAAGCTGATTTGAACGGCCGCCGGCCCCTGCGCAACGCTCTGCCGACGCGCCCGCTTTCAGCCTACCGCCTTTAAGAACCTTTACGAAGCAAAGCCGGCCGCAACATGGCCTCGCGCCAGGCCCCCGCGAGAAAACTCTCCGCCCCTTCCTAGAAAGTACTCCAGCGTCCGCCTCCGCGGACGCCGGAGTCAGGATCATCGGGTCATCGTGAGTTGACTTCTACTACTGCTTAACCGCAATGATGGTCGAAGTCCGATCACTTGGCTTTGCGGTCGCAACCACAGTCATCGTCTTCCCGTTGGCTGAGACGGTCATCGTAGACACTGAAATCACTTTGCCATTGAAATTGTCAGTCTCCTCAATGGTGTGATCGTTGATCTTCTTCAGAGAGACCGTATCCCATCCATAGGCGCCTTTCACCGGGGCGTCGCCGCCGTCGAGCTCGGCGGTGTAGGAGTCGCCCGTGGGATCTGTCATTGTGATTTCATTGCCATTGACTTTGTAGGTTGTGAGCAGGCCATTGGCGCTCGCACTCGCTTTCAGGGCAACCCAATTCCCAGAGGTTGCGTGCACCCCTGTCGGCAACTTGCCGTCGCGCCGCAAGATACTTTCAGAGGTTACCGGCTTTTCGCCGTTCATTGGGTAATCGGTTTCTTTGATCGTGAGGGTTTTGCCGTCGGCAGAGACCGTGCCGGTCTGATCAAACGCGGTCGTTCCGCCCTTCTTGCCGACAATGTGAATCGTGCGTTGATCGACGAGCGTGACGTTGAACGTGTCAAGCGCGTGACCTGTAACAGCATGATCCTGCCCGTCGGCCTGGACAACGAGGGTCGGCGTGCAGGTCTCGCAGTGGAACCATCCCTGGCTGGTATAGAAAATGAACGGCTTGGGACTGAACTTGGCTTGCGACAGCTCATAGCGCCAGGTTCCGTCGAATGGCGACTGCGCCTGAGAAGCCATGGCAGCGCACAGCGCCGCCATGGAAAACAGCGCGCAAACAAGATACCGTTTCATTGGATTCATCTCGATTTTTCCTCCGTAGGAATCTGGTTTCGGCGCTGCGCGGCATTTCCAGGATTGTCGTGCAGGTCTGCACTATGTCGAAGGCCAGCGCCTCTTTGTTGCCGCGCCGGCTTGAACGCGCCGGATCCGGTATGCAGAGAACCTGGAATTGCTGGGGCCGGAACTCCGGTTTGGGAAATCTGCATGGCCCGAGGAGCCGCAGTGATTCTACATCCAGTCGCCCATGCCTGCCCACTTCTCCTCGCCTTGCGCCGCCGCTGGCGGCGTGCGGCGCGTTTTGCCCCAATCCCGCTATCCCTGCCGCGCACCGCCGCGATAGTCTTAGAGCTAGCGTGATCCGAGACGATTCCCAACGCGGCGCGAGCGCGGCTCCGCCGCTTCATCCTTTGGACAAGAGCCCCGCCCTGGCAGCGGCTCCGCCGTCTTCTCCTTTGGACGCGGCCGCGCCGCCACTCCTTTCGTGCGAACCTGTGCCGGAATTTGCGCTCACTTCCCATCCCTCAGGTAAGGCCGCCCAGGAGAAAATCTCCGCGGACCTTACGCCCTTCATGCGTCAATGGGCCGCGGCTAAGCGTCAGAACCCCGACGCCCTGCTCTTCTTCCGCATGGGCGATTTCTACGAGCTTTTCTATGACGATGCGGCCGTGGCTAGCCGGGAACTGCAACTCACGCTGACCGCGCGGGACAAAGAGCGCAGTGTGCCCATGTGCGGCGTGCCTTATCACGCCGTGGAGCAGTACCTGACGCGCATGTTGCGTAAGGGTTACCGCATCGCCCTTTGCGACCAGATGGAAGATCCCAGGCTTACGAAGAAGCTCGTCCGGCGCGACGTGACCCGGGTGCTTACGCCGGGAACGGCTCTCGATGCAGCGCTCGGCCAGGAGCAAAACAATTTCCTGGCTGCGTTGCATCAGGTGACGCCCAAAACCGGCCAACCGCACGACGCGGTTTGCGCTCTGGCCCTCCTAGACGTCTCCACCGGCGAATTTCGCACCTCGGAATTTCGCGGCGCGAACGCGCAGGCGCAGGCCATCGACGCATTGCTGCTCGCCGCGCCCAGTGAGGTGCTCCTGGCCGCGAGCGCGGAACTGCCGCAGCCATTGGAGCGAATTCCCGCGCGCACGCGCATCGAAGACTGGGTTTGGACGCGGGAGTTCGCCGTGCCTCTGGTCGAGCGCCAACTCAACGTTCGGTCGCTCGAGGGATTTGGCCTCAAAGGTCACGAGCCGGCGGCGATTGCGGCCGGCGCGGTGCTGCACTATGTGCGCACGACTCAGAAGAACGAAGCGCTGCACATCGACAGCCTTAAATTCGAAGAACACTCGACGGCGCTGGAGCTGGATCAGGTGACGGTGCGGAATCTGGAGCTGGTCGAACCCCTCTTCGCGGGCCAGGATGATGGCGCGACACTCTTTCGCACGCTCGATTTGTGCCTCACGCCGATGGGCAAGCGGTTGCTGCGGGCGACGATCTTGCGGCCGCTCAACATTGCGCCCGAAATCGAGGCGCGCTATGAAGCGGTCGCCGAAGCGCACGCGGATTTGCTAAAGCGCGAGGAGATTCGGCGGGCTTTCGCCGGGGTTCTGGATTTGGAGCGGTTACTGGCACGCATCTCGCTGGATTCCGCGGGGCCGCGCGATGTGCGGGCGCTCGCCGGCAGTTTGGCGCGGCTGCCGGCGCTGAAGACGGCCCTGGACGCATTGATTGCGCCGCAATGGCGAGCCATCGCCGCGCGTCTTGACACTCTTGACGATGTGACGGCTCGGATCGCCAAGACGCTGGTGGCCGAGCCGCCGCTCACATTGGTCGATGGCGGCGCAATTGCGGCGGGAGTGGATGCGGAGCTGGACGAGCTGCGCTCCGTTTCGACCTCCGGCCGGCAGGCGATTGCCGCCATCGAGGATCGCGAGCGGCAGCGCACGGGGATCGGCTCGCTGAAAGTGCGCTACAACTCAGTCTTCGGCTACTACATCGAGATTACGAAGGCCAACCTCGCGCTGGCACCCGCGGACTACGAGCGCAAGCAGACGCTGGTCAATGCGGAGCGCTTTACCACGCCGGAATTGAAAGAGTACGAGCGAAAGATTCTTTCCGCGCACGACCGCTGCATCGAGATTGAGAAGCGCATCTTTGCCGAGCTGAGAAGGTTCGTGCTCGAAAGCGCCAGCCGGATCCGGCGCAGCTCCGCCGCAGTGGCCGAGGCGGACCTGCTGGCCTGCTTTGCGCATCTGGCGGCGGCGCGCCGCTACGCGCGGCCGCAGTTGACCCCCCAGTCAACCGACGAGCCGGTGCTCGAAGCCGTAGCTGCTCGCCACCCGGTGATCGAGCTCTGGTTGGAGGAGACGCGCGAAGGGCGCTTCATCGCCAACGATGTGTATTTGAATGCCGGCGAGGAAGGTCCGAGCCTGTTGCTTGTCACCGGCCCGAATATGGGCGGCAAGAGCACCTATCTCCGGCAGGCTGCGATGCTGGTCCTGATGGCGCAGATGGGCAGCTTTGTTCCGGCGGAGAGCTTACGGCTGGGGCTGGTCGATCGCATCTATACGCGCATCGGCGCCAGCGACAACGTCGCCCGCGGCCGCTCCACGTTCATGGTCGAGATGACGGAGACGGCGACGATTCTGAATACCGCGACGCGACGCTCGCTGATTCTGCTCGACGAAATGGGGCGCGGAACGGCAACCTTCGATGGGCTCAGTCTGGCATGGGCCACAGTCGAATACCTGCACGCGGAGGTCGGCGCGCGCACCCTGTTCGCCACGCACTATCACGAGTTGACCATGCTGGCCGAGAAGCTGCCGCGCGTGCGCAATCTCCGGGTGGGCGTGAAGGAGGCTGCGGGCGGCATCGTGTTTCTGCATAACATCGAGCCGGGCGCGGCGAGCAAGAGCTATGGCATCGAAGTGGCGCGGCTGGCCGGGCTGCCCGCGGCAGTCATCGAGCGAGCCAAGCACGTGCTGCGTCAACACGAGAAACAGGAGCGCCAGAGTGTGCAGGTGGAGACGGAGGCCGAACCGATGCAGATGACCATCTTTACGCCGCTCTCGCAGAAGATTGTGGATCGGATCGAATCCACCGACGTGAACTCCTTGACGCCGCTGCAGGCCCTCAATCTCCTCGAAGAGTTGCAGAGCGAGCTGAAAGAAAAGAAGGATTAGCCAATGAGGAATCCGTTGGGAGTTAAGGGTACATGACACAAAGTGTGCGCCAGGCCGCAGGAAGCTTGCTGGTCGTCGGGCTGGGCGGAACGGAGCTGACCGCGAGGGAGCGTGCCTGGCTCAAGCTCGTGCGCCCAGCCGGGATCATTCTTTTCCGGCGGAATATTGCAGGCGCCCGGCAGACGCGCGCCCTGCTCGCTGAAACCATGCAATTTTGCACGCCGCATTTTGCGAGTTTCGTCGATGTGGAAGGCGGGACGGTTGACCGGCTGCGCGATGTGCTCGCTCCCATCCCGTCGGTTCAGGCCGTGGCGCTGGCCGCGCGAGCGAAAGGAAACAAGGCGCTCGCGCGCCGGCATGGGGAACTCGTGGCGCGGGCGGTCGAAGCCTTCGGGTTCAACACCTCGCTCGCGCCCGTGCTGGACCTGGCGCTTCCCGAGTCGCTGCCGGTGATGGAGACGCGCTGCGCCGCGCCCACCGCTGCGGGAGTCGTGGACTACGCGCGTGAGTTTCTCGCCGGCCTGGCGGCGCAGGGCGTGGCTGGTTGCGGAAAGCATTTTCCGGGCCTGGGCGGAGGAACGCGCGACTCGCATCTGGAAACGCCCTCGATTCGGCGCAACTGGCAGCAATTGTGGCGCGAGGATTTGGCGCCTTACCGCGCGCTGCGCAACCATTTGCCCATGGTGATGGCGAACCACGCGGCATACCCCCTGACAGCAGGCAAGAAGCGCCCGGCCAGCGTCTCGAGCTTCTGGATCAACGAGGTGCTGAGGAAGCGCATCGGCTACCGCGGGATCATTCTCTCCGACGACCTCGAGATGGGCGGAGTAGCCAAGTTCATGCCGATGGGAGAGGCTGCGGTTGCAGCCGTGCGAGTTGGATCGGAACTCCTCCTGATCTGCCACCATTCGGAGCCGATCCTGAGCGTGGTTGAGTCGCTCGTCGCCGAGGGCGAGCGGTCGGTGGCGTTTCGCAAGCTGCTTTTTGCGCGGGCGCGCGCGTCGGCGCAAAAGCGGGCAAGGGTGTTTCCAGCGGTCATGCCGCCGGCGCTCAGCAAGCGGCAGTTCGAGGCGCTGCGCGCACAGATCCTGCGCTTCGGCGAGACGGTCGCAAAAGCTGCCTCGGCTCAGGAGACTACAACCGCATGAGTACGCGCCCGATGACGGTAGCCGGAGTGATGAGCGGCACCTCGGCCGACGGAATCGATGTTGCCGTGGTGCGCATCGCGCCGGCCAAGCCATGCCCCAAGCTCACGCTGTTGGCGCACGATGGCTTCGCCTTTCCCGCTGCGCTGCGCCAAATGGTGCTCGCCGCCATGAACGCCAGCTCGGCTTCGACGGCGGAACTGGCGCGGCTCAACTGGCGCTTGGGCCTGGCCTATGCCGACGCTGTAAATGCGACATTAGCGCGACACAAACTCAAGCTCGATCTGATCGGCTGTCACGGGCAGACGCTTTACCATCAGGGGCGCGCGGAATCCTACGCGGGCCGAAGCTTTGCCTGCACCTGGCAGGCGGGTGAGCCGCAAGCGATCGCTGCCGCCCTTCGCGTTCCGGTGGTCTCAAACTTCCGTCCCGCCGATATGCTGGCCGGCGGGCAAGGCGCGCCCCTCGTTCCTCTGCTTGACTATGTGGTCTTCGCGGATTCCAAGCGCGGCCGCGTTCTCCAAAACATCGGAGGCATCGCGAATTTGACCGCGATTCCCGCGGGCGCCGCGCCAGATGCGTTGATCGCTTTCGACACCGGGGCGGGGAATATGATCATTGACTGGCTCGCGCAAAAGCTCTTCCGAAAGCCGTTCGATCGCAACGGCGCAATGGCGGCAAAGGGCGCTCTGATCGCTCCCGTCCTGAAAGATGCGCTGCGCCATCCGTATTACCGGCTCAAGCCGCCGCGGACCGCAGGACGCGAGCAGTTCGGACGCGAGTATGCAGCGAAGTTTCTCGCTGCCTGCAGCCGGCACAGCCAGAACCCCAACGATGCGCTGGCCACCGCGACGGCGCTCACAGCGGAGACGATCGCGAAGAGCTATGTGCGCTTTGTGCAGCCGAAAATGCGCGGGAGCAGCGTCGATTTCATCCTCTCCGGCGGCGGAGCGCGGAATCGAACTCTCGTCTCCATGCTGGCCGCGCGGTTACAGCCACTGAGCTGTGAACTCACCTCGAGCGAGGACTTTGGCATGCCCGCTGAAGCCAAGGAGGCCGCCGCGTTTGCACTGCTGGCGTGGTGCACGTGGCATCGGCTGCCCGGAAACATGCCTTCTGCGACAGGGGCCAAGCGGCCCGTTGTGTTGGGGCAGATTAGCTATGTGTAGGACCGGGCGCGGACAGGCCCGCCGCCACACCAACTACGTTGTGGTGCAGCAGATTCTGGCCCGCGATCTGCCGGCCTTCAATCTCTGGTATCTCGACACCCTGGTCCTGCACAACCGGCGGCTGACGCACGTAGTTCCTTCGCCCTCAGGGAGTTATCCCATATTTCCATTTTGAGTCGTAATTCTGAAACCTCCGATCGTCGCAATCGTCAATGTTTACGGGGATGCGAACACGGTGAAGACGTTCTGGAGGTGAATACCCAATGGGTGAGATACAAAAACGACCCTTTCAGCTTTCCTTCAACGCTTCTCTTAAGGTCGGCTTCCAAGGTTCTCGCGTCACCTCCAACGGCGGTCTGATCCTGGTGCGCGAACTCGACGAGCCATTGGGCTGATGTGGCGGAACTGCTGCTGCGCCCGGTGGGGCGTCCCAGTCACAAATTGATCGTGTGGTACAAAGGCTTTCTCTACAGGGCCGCCAGCTGGACGACGGCACGGCGAGTAGTGGCAAAGGTTGAGCATCATGCCGGGGAGTTGTTCCCGCGCATGAGGTTCATCGTGACCAATCTGACGCTGCCGAGCCGCGGGGTGGTGCGGTTCTACAACAAGCGCGGGACGGCTGAGCAGTGGATCAAGGAGGGCAAGCAGGCGGTAAAGATGACGCGGCTGAGCTGCCACCGGTCTCGGTCGAACGAGGTGCGCTTGTGGCTGAGCGTGATCGCCTGCAACTTGGGCAACCTGTGGCGGCGGCTGGTGTTGCCGAAGGGAATCCAATCGTGGTCGCTCACCAGCTTGCAGCAGCGGCTGGTGAAAACCGGCGGGCGGTTGGTAAAGCATGCTCGTTACTATTGGCTGCTGTTGGCAGAGAGCCATCTGACACGGCCCTTGTTTGGAAACATGCTGGGGCGGATTCTGGCTTTGCCGCTGCCAGCCGGATAGGCGCGGCAGGGAGGCGAAACCAATCCGGAAGACGGAGAGGAGTTGAGCGAGGGGTGTCTGAGAAATCGCTTCGAAATGGGGCAAATCATGGCCTTTTGGTTCTGGCAAAGGCTCTGCCGGGCACGCCCGGGGCTTTGGGATGGAAACGGATGTAAAAGGATCGCGAGCGGAGGCAGATCGTGGTATATTCGTACACAGCCAAAAGTCAAAACGGAAATTCCTGACAATACCCCTATTCTCAAAACTTGAGAAAGGATCCCTCTATGGGCGCGACGGAAGTACAGATTCGCATCTGTATGTTCGCGGTTATGAGCAGTGTCTTGGCCGGCGCGGCACCGTTGGTTTCTCAGAACCTGGCTGCGCAGCCCGCCGGGAACGCGGTTTCACTGGACCTGGATGTTCACAGCCAACATAAGAAGCTGGTCCTCGATCTGCGGCCGGAGGATGTCACGGTTACCGACAACGGCAAGCCCGCCCAGCTGACCGACTTGCGTCTGGTGAACGGAGAGCAGAAGAATGCGCTGATTACTCTGCTCTTCGACCGTCCGGGCTTCCAGGACAGCGGAGGGAAGCCGGAGGACTTCCTCTTTAAAGCCTCTGCGGACAGCGCACAGGCGACCAGCAAGAGACTGCGCCAGGAGGCGTCGAGATTTCTGCGCGTAGTTCAGGAATCCCGGCTTCAGATTGCGGTGATGGATGTATGGGGACGGTTGCAGATCCAGCAAACATTTACCGAGGACCGCAAGGCGGTGGACGAGGCGATTTCCTCCGCTGTCCAACCGGAAGTCTACGGAAAGGATATCGAGGCGAATGCAGCCGAGCAGCGCCTTGCACGGGTGGCAGCGACGGGACTGGATTCTTCCGGATCGGCCGCGAGCGTGCGGGAACGTACGATGGCGCGGCTCTTGTATACGGCACTTTCGACTTCAAGCCAGATTGTCCGGGATCAGCATCTGTCGTTCTCGCAGGCGTGCTTGCTCGCCCTGGTGGAAGCACAGCAGTCGCTACCGGGGCGCAAAGCGATTGTCTATTTCGCATCGAGCGGATTGGGAAGTGGAAGCCCGTACGGCAGGTCGGGCAAAAACAGTCGCGCCAAAGATGCGCTCAGGTCGATCATAGGCATAGCCAACCAGGCGGGTGTGAAGATCTATGTTGTTTTGGCGGACGAACTGAACCGCAACCAGTGGGCGGATTTTGTCGGCGCGCCCTCCAACCTCACGGCCACAGATGCTCATGGTAATACTGTGAGTACCATGGTCGGTGATTATAATCGTAATGAGAATTACAATACGATCTCGACAACCGGAATCGATGAATGGAGCGCCACGCTCCCGTCATCGCCGGGTAACAAGCTGAAGCCAGAAGACCTCGCCGCGTCAGAAGACGCGACCTTGCTGGCCGAACAAACCGGCGGCGGCGTGCTGAACCCGAGCAGGGACCTGAAGAAGCCCGTCAATAGTCTTATTCAGAGCCTGACGACCTATTACAAGGCGTCCTTTGTCCCTCCCGACAGCGCAGAGGACGGGACCTTTCATACAACCATGTTCAAGACCTCGCGCAAAGGGCTGAGGGCGCGCGCACGGATCGGGTACCTTGCGCTGCCGCCGGGCACGCGAAGCGACAACCCCCTTCAACCCTTCGAAGTCCCGTTGGTGGCCCTGCTCAAGCGCCAGGAGCTTCCCGGCTACGTGGACTACCGCGCCAAGGTGCTGAACATGGAACGTGTGGACGAAGACAATATCGAGCTTGCGGCGCTGGAGGTGCCGGTAAGCGAACTACAGATCCAAGCGGATTCGAGCACGCATCTCAATTCCGTCCATATCTCGGTGCTCGCTACCATTACCGATAGCGCAGGGACGCAGATCCAGCGGTTCAGCGAGGATATTGTGCGCCACTGGTCGCCGCAGAACAGATCGGACGCAGCGCCTGAATACATCACCTTCGAGCGGAGCTTCGCGGCTCCGCCGGGTAAGTATGTTCTTGAGACGGCTATCCTGGACAACAATAGCGGGAAAGCCGCGGCAAATCGGCAGACATTTGAGATTTCAGCTACCCAATCGTCGCCGGAACTCAGCGACCTGATGGTGGTACGCGGAATTGAACCTGCGGATGATGTAAGCAGCGAGCTGGATATCTTGTGGGGTGACGGGCAGATCGTGCGGCCAAATCTGTACGGGACGTTGCCGGTGGAAAAGCCCATCGTGTCGGTCTTCTTCTTTGCGCATTTGGATCCAAAGTCACGGGAGCAGGCGGTCGTCAAACTGGATGTGCTACACGATGGGATGCCGTTAAAAGGCGAGCCGCAATCTTCGACGCTCAAGGGCGGCGAGGAGTTCTCTCGCGTAGTGAAGGGCTTTTCGCTTCGTTCGGCCGTGGATGGGCGGTACGCAGTGCGCGTAACCCTGAGTCAAGCCGGAAAATCCACAGAGAGAACAGTGGAGTTTGTGCTGACGGGCGGGGAACCGCAGGTTGCGCGCGGGAGCGAAGCCGAGGCCGGCGAGATATCGGGCGCCGACCCGTCCGCGCCGGAGGCTGCCGGACCGATCGGCGACCGACCGACCCATGAGGAATGGGACGGCATTCTTGCCGACGTGCGCGAAAACGCGCTCGCATACGCAAACTCGCTGCCCAACCTGATCTGCTTGCAGACCACGCAACGCTTACACGCGGCGGCTGGGCGCGCGGATTGGACGCTGAAAGACACGATTCTCGAACAACTGACGTACGTCGACCACAAGGAGAGCCGGACCGAGATCGATAAGAAAAACCTGCGCAACAACTTAGGGGACATCAGCGTTCTCTCGGAGGGCGAGTTCGGCCCGGTGGTGGCCAATATTTTCAAGCCGGAGGCAAAGGCCAAGTTTACGTGGAAAGAAACCGTCTCGCTGCGAGGGGAGCCGGCAGAGGTCTTCGAATACAGCCTCGCCAAGGAGAATTCAGCCTTGTGGATAATCGCTCTCGAAAGGACGGCCACGGTGGGTTACCACGGCCAGATCTATGTGGATCGAGCGACGCACAACGTGATGAGGCTGACAGAAGTCGTCGACGAAACGCCTGAAAAGTTCTTTGTTCGCAAGGCGGTGATCCGGGTGGACTATGACTATGTGGCTATCAACAACCACGACTATATCCTGCCGGTGCGCGCGCAGCTGATTGCAGCGCTGGGCGCAAACAGTACGACCAGAAGGGACCTGCTCTGGCGCGACGATATCGCGTTCAGCAACTTCCGCCGGTTCGGATCGACTGGACGGATTGTGGATACGGGAACGGCTGAGGCTCCGCGGTAGGAAAGGCCAATATGCGACCCGGTACCGGCGGCTCTCCAACAGACTGTCCGCTTTTGAACACCGAATCTCGCTCCGGCCTGAACCGGAGCAACCTCTTGAGCCTCCACATCGAGATCAGGCATCCAAGGGTTGGCGAAGAAACTCAAAGGCCGTCCTTGGGACGGCCTTCGTAGTTTTTTGCGTTTAATGCCAGATTCGCAAGGCTTTTAAATGCAGGTTCGGGACGGAACGCTCAAATTGCGCCGAAGTGGTCAATGCTGATCAAGTAGAACGGGTGACTATCAGAGGCCAGAGTGAATGATCTGCTCTTTTTGCCGATAGAGTATGTTGGCAAAGTGCGGTTATACCTTTTTGGAAACGGCGGACTTGTCTTCGGACTAATTCGGCGCCACGAAGAGGCGGCATCTATTGCCTTCCGGGATTTTTTGACGCGCCCCTCTGCTACCATAAGGATGATTGCAGTCCCCGCGGCCGGACTGATTTGCCTGAGCACTGAAGCGGCCGAAGCCAACACAAAGGAGAATTTCCATGCCTCTCGTTGCTATGCGGCAGCTCCTCGATGAAGCTGCCAAGGGCGGATACGGCGTCGGCGCGTTCAACGTCAACAATATGGAGCAGATTCAAGCCATCATGGGCGCGGCTACTGAAACCAAATCGCCCGTCGTCATTCAGGCCAGCCGCGGCGCCCGCGCCTACGCCCAGGATCGCTATCTCTATCACCTCATTCTCGCCGCCAACGAGCTCTATCCCGAGCTCCCCATCGCTATGCACCAGGATCACGGCAACAGCTTCGACACCTGTAAGAGCGCCATCGAGCTCGGCTATACCAGCGTGATGATGGACGGCTCGCTCCGGGAAGACGGCAAGACTCCGTCGACCTTCGAGGAAAATGTCGCCGTCACGCGCCGCGTAGTGGAGTTCGCGCATCCGCGTGGGGTCACCGTCGAGGGCGAGATCGGCGTGCTGGGCGGCATTGAAGACGGCCACGGCGCGGGCGGCACCGGCCTCGAGCACGTCACCGATCCCGATCAGGCGGTCGAGTTTGCCGAGCGCACCGGCGTCGACGCGCTGGCCATCGCCATCGGCACCAGCCACGGCGCTTACAAGTTCTCCAAGAAGCCCGACGGTTCCGTGCTCAAGATGAATATTCTCATCGAGATCCACAAGCGCCTGCCCCACACGCACCTGGTGATGCACGGCAGCTCCTCGGTTCCCAAGGATCTGCAGGACATCATCAACCAGTACGGGGGCAAGCTCAAGCCCACCTGGGGTGTGCCCATCGAAGAAATTCAGCTCGGCATCCGCAACGGCGTGCGCAAGATTAACGTCGACACCGACAACCGCTTGGCCATGACCGGCGCCATTCGCAAGGTGTTGTGGGAGAGCCCGGAAAAATTCGATCCGCGCGACTACCTCAAACCCGCCCGCGAGGCTATGCAGAAGGTCGTTGCCTTGCGCATGACCCAGTTCGGCCAGGCCGGCCACGCCGGTGACTACGCGCCCATTCCCATCAGCGAGATGGCCAAGGGCTACCAAAGCGGCGCCCTCGACCCGCGGCCTTCGCTCGCGGCCAGGTAGCTTCGCCAGTTGAGCGCGATCCAAAACAAATGCGCCACTCCGCACTCGCGAGTGGCGCATTTTTGTTCGCAGCGAAAGCAACGAACCGCCGCGGCGCTTATCCGCCGTCAGAGACCGTAATCTTCCTCGCCGCCGTCCTCGTCTCCGTGCGGCATTGCAGTCGGCTTCGCCTCACGCGGCACAATCACTGTTCGCTCCACTTCCTTTTTCGTCTTCATGGCTTGCTGAACACAATAGGTCATGGCAATCTCGTCGATTTTGTTGCCGTAGTGCTTGCGAAGAAGCGCGAGCTCGTCGCGCAATTCGGCGCGGCGCTCGGGATCTTCATCGTTCGACGCCTCCCATCTTGCCGTCAGAATAATGGAAAAGCGCAAGGCGGCAAGTTCTTCAGTTTCATGGGCAAGGAGTGCGTCGCGCGTCTCGCGGATGTACTGGGAAACCGGGTCGATGGTTGCTGAATCAGGAGATGCATGAAGAACTTGCGTAGACACGGCAGTCCTCCCTCTGGGGGGCTTTCCCACGAGGTCGATCACATCAGATCAAGCGGAAGAAAAACGGCATCGATAGCACCGGCACGCACCCGGAAGAAATGCACTTTCCCGCTGAATTGCCCCCCCAGTGTGAGGCTGGATTGGAATGTGCGCTGTGAGCAATATCACTTCAGTGGTAGATCAGCGGAAACTGGCAGGGCATTGCCAAAGAGCAGGAGCGATTTTGAATGAGTTATCGAGGCGCTTGCGTATGACTTTTGTACTGTGCTGTCCTTATTTTGGATTGGAATGTCCACCGATGATGGCGCCTTTTTTGAGAGGATTCGGCGCATGCCCAAGTGAAGAATTACGCCACTTCTGTCGAGATTTGGGAACTGGGCTGACTGGGCGGTGCAATCGCTTCACCGGACTGCATCAGGAGCCAATAGTGAAAGCCATCCACGATGGCCATCAACGCGGCTTGGTTTAAGTCGCTGCTTACGCCGGCGGTGATCCACGGTTCGTGGCCTTCGGCATTGAAGCTTACGGTGACACGCACGTGCGCCGCCGAATCGTGCGCCCTTACGTCGAGGGCGGTGACGGTGAAGGTTCCCAGGTGCATCTCGGCCAGCGAGGGGAACGGTTTTTCGAGCTCGCGGCGGAGGGCCTTGGTGAGGGCGTCCACGGGGCCGGCGCCCTCGGCGCGAGTGGTGGCGACCTTCGACTCGCCCAGCATGAGAGTCATGAAGGCGATAGCGTAGTGGTCGCCGACATCGTCGCACTCGTCGAAGACGCGCCAACTCTTCACGGTGAACCAGTTGGGCAAGGTTCCCAGCGTCCTCATGCAGGCCAGCCGAAACGAGTCCTCGCTGGCCGTAAAACCTCCGCCCTCGATCATCGCCTGGTTCGCGTCCATCAGCCCCTGCGCCTGCGTGGAATTGAGGGGCACGCCGAGCGACTCCGAAAGCAGCATGATGTTGGCTCTGCCTGACTGCGCGTTTACGCCAATGGTGGGACTCGCGCCAACCCTCGCCGGATCGCACCACAAATATGCTCCGGGGTTCTTTCGCTCGCTCGAGCCGTGCATCCCGGCCCAGGTGCCGAATGCGCCGGGGCCGACGATCGGCGCGCCGTGCGGAGCTTCCAGCCCGAAGGCCGCGTAGGCCGAGTGCGCCAGGCTGGTCAGGCCGCTCAACGCCTGCGGCGGAACAAACTCGGCCTCGCCGCGAAGCTGCATCGCTCCCACTACCGTGGTCAGGTTCACGTTGCCGCAGCGTTCGCCGGTTCCGATCAGCGTGCCCTGCACCTGCACCGCGCCCGCCATAATGGCCGCACGCGTGTTGGCGACGCCCAGGCCGCGATCGGTGTGGCCGTGAAATCCGAAGTGCGCAGCGGGAAAATCACGGATGAGCCCGGCGATGACCTGCGAAACTTCCTCGGGGCTCGAGCCGCCGTTGGTGTCGCACACAACGATGCGGCTCACCTTCTGCCGGACGCACTGCTCGGTCAACTCGCGGAAGTAGTCGAGGCTGCGCTTGCTGAAGTCCGCGTCGCAGGGATTGCCGTTTTCGCGCCTGCCGCAGTTTGCGTCCAGAGCGTGTTCGAGATCGACGAGAACTTCGAGTCCGTGCGCCTGCAGACACTCGATGGTCTCCCGCGTCATGAGCAGATTTTCGGCGGGCGTCGTTTCCAGGGACCGTTCGACGTCAAGTAGCCGCGACTTGACAACTACCACCGCGGCGGGAATGCGATGCTTGTGGCGGAGGATGAACTTCACATCGGGCCATTCCTCGACTTTGGCGCCGCGGCCGCGCGTTCGCCCGAACAGAGCCAGCTTCATCGCGCCGGTATCGACGGAATCGAGAGCGTCGGTCAGGTCGCCGACAAACAGGTTGGCGCCGGCAAACCCGACCTCCGCGTAGTGCACACCGAAGGCAGCCATCCGCTGCAAGAGCAGGACGGCGTTGGGCACGGAGATCTCGAGGTCCGGCTGCTGCAGGCCGTCGCGAAGGCTGGTGTCGAACAGCTCGACTTTTCTGATCGTGTTTTCCGTCATTGGATCCTGCTAGGTCCGCGAATCCCGCAAAAAATCGGGCAGATGCACGGGAGGAACCTCATTTTCATCATATCCCGGAGACCCGCGCAGACCTGCCGTAGACATTTTCTGCTGTCGATGTAATGATGCATTTTGTCGAGGAATTGCTCCGGGGTCGCCGCTTTGTGGCCCGTTTTAGAAGTATTAATCACGGAGTAACTGACGGATTGACAACCATCCGGACAGAGCTCCATTTTGACCATCCCGTGGGCCGGTCCTTCCCTCTTGGTCAGGTCGGGCCCGGGGAAGAATCCATCTCGACTGAATACATTTGAGCAGGGAAATCGGCGTTCACGCCAAATCACAAGTCCGCGCTTGATAACGTACCGTGTGCGGCGGGTCAGGCGGGTGAAGGCGTGAGGACCGGTGTGCCTACGGGCGCGGCAGCTTCGGCGGCCTGACGGCTGAGGGTGAGCACCGTGATGTCGTCCTGCTGGCCAAAGTTCTGCGCGGCCTGGGCGATGAACTCGGCGGAGTCGGCTGCGATGGCTGAGGTGCGCTCAAAGCCGAAGAGTTCGCCCGTCTTGTCGCGGGCCTCGACAACGCCGTCGGTGATGAGGGTGAGCTGCTCGCCGGCGGGGAGCTGGATGGAGGTTTCAGAGTAGACAGCGGAGGCGGAGAGGCCGAGCGGGAGGCCGTTGTCGATGGCGAGCTCGCGGTTGCAAAGATAGGGAGCGAGATGGCCAGCGTTGGCCACGGTGACCGCTCCATCGGGATCGGCGCAGAGAACGAGACAGGTGGTGAAGCCGCCGTGGCTGCGGCTCATCATGCGCTGGTTCATCGCCGCCAGAATCTCTGCCGGGCTCTGCGTGTAGTGCGCGAGCGTGCGCACCGTTCCCACAAGCAGCGAGACGGTCATGGCGGCGGGGATGCCTTTGCCGCTGACGTCGCCGATGACGGCGAGGACGCCGCCGGCGCGCAGGGGGATGAACTGGAAGAAGTCGCCGCCGACTTCTTCGGCGGGCTTGTAGACGCTCTCGACCTTGAAGCCGGAAATATCGGGCTGAGCGTCGGGGATGAGGACCTGCTGCACGGCGCGGGCGTTGCGAATCTCCTCTTCGAGGCGAATCTGCTCGCGGCGGGCTTCGGCGGAGTAACGGTAGACGGCGTAGACCAGGGCGATGAGGAAGAGCGCCTCGAACAGGATGGGAGCGTTGAGAAAACTGCCGAGCACGGTGAACAGAGGCGTGCGGATTTTAGCGCCGAGGGTGATGTGGGTAAAGCGGCTGCCCTGCTCGAACGCGCTGGCGGCGACAAGGATGGTCTGCGAGAAGAAGGCAAGGACAGCGACGGTCCAGCGGGCGGGGTCGAGCCGGGAGTGGCGCAGGACGGCGGTGCCGATGAGGTAGAAGGGGTAAAGCTCGAAGAGAATGACCACGGGCATCAGGACCAGATCGGCCATTTGCCATGAGAAGGGATGAGGCAGTGTAAAGCCGAAGCCGAGGCAGGCGTCGACGATGGCCGCGGCAAAGTCGATGATGGCGAGGATGCGGGTGAAGCGGAGGATGCATTCGTCGCTGTGCAGGTTGAGGAGGTAGAGCAGGACGAACCAGAGGGAGACGTCGCCGAGGACATAGACAAGCACGTCGAGGCCCAAGCTGACAACGAGGGAAAGCGGAATTTTGAGGTAGAGAAGCACGAGCAAGAGGGGCTTGGCGATGGCGAAGCAGCCCATCCAGAAGGCCAGCCACTGGGAGCGGTCGCGGAACCACATGGTGAGGCCGAAGAGCGCCAGCAGCGCATAGAGGAAGTAGAGCGCCCAGATGAACTGCCAGCCGCGCATCCAGCTGTAATCTAGCTGGCTCATGGCGGAGACGATGGACTGCGGGCTGCCGAGGACGGGTGGAGCGTAGAAGCCTCCCTGGAGCCCGCTGTCGTAAGACTGGAAGGGCGCTTTCCAGACGCGGAGGGCGAGGACGCCGGATTGCGCCGGGCCGAGGCCCCAGGTGTGGGGGCGAAGATCGTAGTACCAGACGGGGTGGGGCGGGAGCTTGCCGTAGGTTCCGACGAGCCTGCCGTTCCAGTAGAGCTCGTAGGCGTCTTCGACGGCGGGGATGAGGATGGCGAGCTGATCGGGCGATTGGCCCGGCGCGAGTGTGACGCGGAGGCGATACCAGGCGAAGCCGTCGCAGCTGGGATGGCCCTGCTGACCCCAGGGCTTGTCGGCGGTGAGCGGCTCCCATGCGGACTCGTCGAAGCCGGGCGCGGCCCAGGCAGGGTTATCGCCGAGATGGAATTGCCAGGGTCCGTTGAGGGTGGCAGCGCCGCCGTCAAAGCGCAGAGGTTGCGGGGCGGGCGCAGCGGCGCGGACGAGGGTGGGGACGAAAAGCGCAGCGAAAAGAAGTGTGCGGCCAGTCGTGCGGTATAGCGGCAGCATGGGGGAAGGATACTGCGGGGGGTCTGGAGGGGCAAGGTGATGGATTCGGATATTGCGGCGAAGCTGAGCTTCACTGGGATGAGAAGCCGCCGATAGTGGTGGCGAAGACCAGATGTACGAGTTGCGGTCGGTTAACCGCCCAACGGGAAGTTACTGGTCGATAAACATTCGCGCACACTTTTGGCATGGATGATGCCGCGCACATCCTTTCGCTGCCGGCGGCAGGATGAGCGGGACCCTGTAACCTGATTTGGCACGAACCGCAACGAATGCCACACCGGCAAGCTGGAAGCTACCAGCTCATGCCTTCTGCCCCGCGGCGTGCTGAGCGAGACGCACGAAACCGAGAGCCAGTGTCACTCCGCAAATCAGCATGGTGATGTGGAAGCCAATTTCAATAAACAGCAAGCCATGCATGTTGAGGCCGTTGTGCATGTGCAGGTTGTCGTGCGCCCACCAATTGCCCATAAACCAGATAAGCGTAACGAACAACCATTTGTTGAGCCACGGCGCCCCAAGTTTCAGGCCGCGGATCGCCGGCCATCCGAAAATGGCGAACGCCACGGCAAAACCAAAGGCCAGCGCCTCAATGGCCGAGAGCACAATGTAGCCGGGCAAAAGATTCGCCGGCGGCATAGGAACGTCGGGGCCCGCAGGCCAAATGCGGGGCCCGATGACAAAGGCCGCAAGGCCGATCACAACCGTAACGATGAGCATCCACCATGGTCTACGCATGGTCTTCATCTCCTTACATTGGAATTTCGATTTTCTGCGGGGGATCCTGTTGCATTCTATCGCCGCTCCGGAGGGAATTGGCAAGACAAATGTTGCATTTGCAGTCGATTTCTGTCGTATCACCGGCAACCCGTCAGTTACTACTTGGTACCCAACCGCGCGCGGTCAAACTGAGACACCACTTTACATGGGCGCCGATTCCCTTCCCTCAATCACACTGCCTGCGCGGGAGACGGCTCGCGCGAAGGCGGCGCCAGGAACCCCACTTCCTGGTCCTTGTATTGCAACTGGTAGAGTTTCCAGTAAAGGCCGCGATGCGCCAACAGCTCCTGGTGCGAGCCCATCTCGCGAAGCTGGCCTTTGTGCATGACGAGAATGGTGTCGGCGCGCTGCACGGTCGAAAGGCGATGCGCAATCAGCACGCTGGTGCGGCCTTCGACCATGCGCTCCAGCGCCGAGCGAATGCGCAGCTCGGTGTCCGTGTCGACGCTGGAGGTGGCTTCGTCGAGGATGAGGATGCGCGGATTGTAAGCCAGCGCGCGGGCGAAGTTGATGAGCTGCTTTTGCCCCGTAGAAAGCGAGCTGCCGCGCTCGCGCACCGGCTCGTCGAAGCCGCGCGGCAGGCTCGCGATAAAGTCCAGCACATTCACGTCGCGCGCTGCCCGGCGCATGGTTTTGTCGGTGATGTGTTCGTCGCCCAGGCGAATGTTTTCCCCAATCGTTCCGGAGAACAGGAAGGGGTCCTGCAAGACCACCGCGAAGTGCTGGCGCAGCGCGGTCAGATCGTGCTCGCGCAGATCCACGCCGTCGAGCAGAATGCGCCCTGCCGTGACCTCGTAGAAACGCATCATCAGGCTGGTCAGCGTGGTCTTGCCCGCGCCCGTGTGGCCAACGATGGCCACCGTCTGCCCCGGCTCAATGGTGAACGAAACGTCCTTGAGAATCCACTCGATGCCATCGAGACCGGCCAATTCCGCGCCGTCTGCCGCTGACCGCTCGGCCTTCGCCACCGCCGCCCGCTGTGCTTCCGTCAGCTTCTGATAGGTAAACCACACATGCTCGAACTCGATGCGGTTGGAGCCATCACCGGCGACCGCCTGTGCCGGGCTCACGATCGCCGGCGCCGAGTCCATCAGCTTGAAGATGCGTTCGCAGGCGGCCATCGCCGCCTGGAGGATGTTGTACTTGTCGCTCAGATCCTGGATGGGCCGCCAGAACCGCAATGAGAACTGCGTGAACATGATGAGCACGCCGATAGTCACCGTCGGCGGCAGATGAAGCACGCCAAAGCCGCCGCGCCAAACCACCAGCGCAATCGCTACCGAGGAGAGAAAATCGACCGCCGGATAATAGAGGGCGTAGGCGAAGATGGTGTCGATGAAGGCGATCATGTGCTGCCGGTTCACCGCTTCAAAGTCCTTGTAGGCGCGCTCCTCGCGGTTGAAGAGTTGCACCACGCTCATCCCCGAAATATGTTCCTGAGTAAAGCTGTTGATGCGGGCGATGGCGGTGCGCACCCGCCGGTAGCTCTCGCGGACATGGTCGCGGAAGATGCGCGTCACGATAAGAATCAGCGGCAGGACGGCAAACGCAAGCAGCGCCAGCCACCAGCTGATGGCCAGCATCACGCCGGCCATGATCGTCAGCATGAAGGCATCGTTGATGATGGCCAGAACGCCATCGGTGAACATGTCGTTGATGGCGTCTACGTCCGACGTCAGCCGTGTTACCAGGCGACCCACCGGGTGAACGTCGAAGAATCCCACGTCCATGTGCTGCATGTGGCGAAAAATGTCGCGGCGCAGGTCGAACATGATCTTCTGGCCGGTCCACTGCATGAGATAAACCTGGATGAACTGGAACAGGTACGCCGAAACCAGTATCGCCAGGTAGATGACGGCCAACCGGCTCACGCCTTGAACGGGACCCGCGGGCAGCAGCCGGGCAAGCGGGCTGCTGTTGGCTACCCAGTGAGCCACGGCGTTGGCGGGGTCCTTCGCGCTCGCTGCCGGAGCCAGGTAGCGATCCACGGCCACCATGATCAGGATCGGTCCGGCAACGTCGCATAGCGACTTGAGCGACACCGCGAGCGATGCGATTCCTGCCTGCAGCCAGTAGGGGCGCACGTAGCGGCTAAGCCGCCGCATCAGCCGCGCGTCGTAGACCTTGCCGACTACTTCGTCGTCAGGCTGGCGTCGCGGCTCTCTCAGCTCCTCCCTCGGATCTCCGGAGCTGCTTGCTCCGATTTGGGAGCCGGTTTGCTGGGTTTGCTTGTCTTCTCTGTCCGCCATCGGCTGGGTGGGGTGCGCTTCCCTCTTTATTGTACGGGGATCAGGGGCGCGAAGATGCAAAGGACGTGGCCGAGCGGCGTGCCCATCGCAGAACGAACGTCCTATCCGCCGCCGCTCGCCTTCGGCGCGAGCTTCGACTCCGGCTTTGGCTTGGCCGCGGGCCGCGATACGCCCATACTCAACAGCAAAAACCCAAATCCCTTTCGCGACAGATCCATCACGCTCATGGTTACACCTCCCTTTCCTTCCGTCGCCAGCACGGCCATCGCATTCCCAACGCTCAAAGGACCGCGGCGGGCCGGTCACGGCCACGGCCGGGCGTCCCCAGCGAAACCACGCCAACTGCGCCACTGGCGCTATCGCAAAAACACAGCTGCCGTATCCGGAAGCCACAACACTCAAGTCGACGTGAGCACCAGCGAGCGGCGACATTGAACAGGAGCAAACAAGTCACACCTTCTGTGGTTTTGCCGCAATACCAATCCTAAAATAGCTCCCGGGAAGATGCGGCTAATCTTTCTTCGCCCTTCCGCCGCCTTCCATCCTGCCTATTTAGAGCTACGCAGAATATTTCTTCAGAACTTTGCAGATTATTTCTGCAGTTTACGCAACAATCTTTCCAGACTGCTCCTCCGAAATCTAAACTGGTTGAGTGCATCTCTTCCCCGGCAACCAACAACCGCACATCCTGCGGCAATCCGAAACTCGTAGAGAGGAACTTCCCATGGCAGATCACTCGAAGATGAAGCTGGGCCGCAAGGCCATCAAGACCGACAGCCGCACCCTGACTCTCGGCCGCTACCTCACGCCCGCCCTGCCCCCTCCACCGCCTACGTCTGACTGGACCCATGGCGTCAGCGCATGGGGCATGATGCTCAACGACACTTTGGGCGACTGCACCATCGCCGGCGTCGGCCATGCCATTCAGGTTTGGACCGCGAACACGGGCAGCATGGTCACCGTTCCCGACGCCACCATTGAGAGCTATTACGAGAATTGGGACGGCTACGTCCTGGGCAACCCTAGCACGGATAAGGGCGGCATCGAGTTGGACGTGCTCAACGACTGGCAGAAACAGGGCTTCGCCGGCAACCCGCTGACGGCCTTCGCCGATCCCAAACCGGCCAATCTCATTGAGGTGCGCCAATCCATTGCACTCTTCGGCGGCGTCTACATCGGCCTTTCGCTGCCCTTGACGGCGCAAACCCAGGACGTATGGGATGTCGTGCCCCGCGGCGGCGCCAAAGCCAAGCCTGGCAGTTGGGGCGGCCACTGCGTTTTCGTGCCCAAATACGATCAGAACGGTTTCACCTGCATCACTTGGGGCCAATTGAAGACTATGACCGTGGCTTTCTGGAA
The DNA here is from genome assembly GCA_963844905.1 of uncultured Acidobacteriaceae bacterium. Taxonomy (GTDB): domain Bacteria; phylum Acidobacteriota; class Terriglobia; order Terriglobales; family Acidobacteriaceae; genus Telmatobacter. Next base: position 751,842 of record CAWJQD010000001.1, read on the forward strand.
CAAGTATTGCGACGAGGCGCACACGCTGCTAGGCCAGGATTGGCTCGCGGCCAAAGGCGCGCCCAACGGCTTCGATCAGGCCCAGCTCCAGGCCGACCTCAAGGCCATCGTTTGACGGCGCGCAGTGCCCGCCGGCCTTGGCGCGCGTCCAATGGAAGCACATTCGTACTTGAGGTCCCGGCGCACGGCTCACCCCGAGGTGATTTAATACCAACTGGGGGAAGTACTGCATCGAGATCGCCGCGAAACCAGGGTCTCCGGGAAGCAGTTCGGCTGCAAAAGATTTCCTGGGGCGGTCAGCGGATGTGCTTCCGTACTCCCGTGGAGGAAATCCAAACCCGATGTTCTCATTTCGCCGTCTTGCTCTGTTGCTGGTGCTCGCTTTGCCGGCAATGCCCGCCGTTCTGGCCCAAAGCTCGAGCAGCTCCTCATCCGGCCCAACGCAGGATCAAAATCAAAGCCCGAGCCAGGGCTCGTCGTCGAGTCAGGCGCAGCAGCCTGCCGGTGAGACCCAGGGCCAAATCAGCGTGCAGGCGCGCATCCGGTTGCGCCGCGCGCAGCGCCGCGCCACGGCCATCCACGATGCCTACGACCACCGCTGGGAATCCTACATGGACATGGGCTACCTGCGCTTTAAGCCCGGCCCTTCGCTGCAGCGCCTCACCTACTACGCGTGGGAGACCGGCCTCACCCGCTTTTCCACCGAGCGGCTGGGCTACACCCTCGACGGCCGCGGCTACTACGGTACCGCCTACGTCGGCCTGAATGCATACAGCCAGGGCGCTTTCACCCGGCCCGCGATCAGCCAGTACGATCTGCTCTTCGGTCCCGTCTACCGCTTTTATCTGCAGCCGAAATACTCCATCTCCGGCCGCGCTATGGCTGGCTGGGCGTACGGTAATTTCTCCGGCGACACCAACGGCGTTCCTCCCCCCGATCTCGGCCTCTACCCCGATGCCAATACCTACGCCGCCAGTGTCAGCATCATCGGCGAGTACAATCTGACTCCGAGTGTCGCCTTCAAGCTGGTGCCCGAGTACTTCTTCACCGGCTTCGGTTCGACCACCCAAGCCAGCCGCGGCTTCACCGCCGGAATGATCTACCGCTTCGGCAAGCAGTGATCCGGGGCCGGGGATCAGCTGCTGCAGATCAGCCAAGGTCGCTCATCGGGGACGCTGAACTATCATTGAGCCGTCCCATAAGAGGAGCAGGCAATGAAAGCCTCTCGATACCTGATTCTGCCATTGGTTTTCATCGCCGCATGTATTGGCAACCAACCCACGGCGCCCAATCCCGTGCCCACAGCTCCTGCGACAACCGGGCCGGCCAGTTGCTCTGCCGGGCAGGAATGGTGCAACGGGAGTTGTGTCGATTCCATCACATTCGTGAACGACAACTCGAATTGCGGGCGGTGCGGGAACCGCTGCTCATACAACCAGGCTTGCACAGGAGGCTTTTGCCAGTGCGCGCCGGGCTATGACAGCTGCATGGGCCAGTGCAAGAGCACGAGCGATTATGTCAGCGACTCTCAAAACTGCGGCAGGTGCGGGAACTCCTGCGGGATCGGCGAAACCTGCGTGGGCGGTATGTGCAGCAAGTTCTGAGAAATCGCGTGCGGAAGACGCGATTCGGGACGGTCGGCGCCGCTCTTCACTAACGAATCTCTCCACCGGTCTCTGGCCTCTGGTCTCTGGTTTCTGGTCTCTGACCACTGACCACTGTGAACTATTCACTGCATAACCGGTGTCCCCGCGATCCGCCGCTGCCACCCCGCCGGGCCGGTTTCGTGCACGCTGGTCCCCTTCGCGTCCACAGCCACGGTCACGGGCATGTCCTTCCCTTCGAACTCCAGGACGGCCCCCATGCCCAGATCCTCGAAGGCCAGCACCTTCGACGCGCGGATTGCCTTCGAGACCAGGTACGCCGCGCCTCCCACGGCTATTAGATAACCCGCGCCGAACTCGCGGATGGCCGCCACCGCCTCCGGTCCGCGCTCGGCTTTGCCCGCCATGCCGGCGGCGGTCCGGCGAATTCAATCTGGCACAATAGGGTCGATGCGCATTTCCGCTTTTCGTCGCGCACTTGCCGTCCTCATCGTCTCGATTGCGAGCGCCACTCTCGCTTTCGCAGCAGACACCTACCGCATCGTTCACGCTTATCCCCACGATCCTCAGGCCTATACTCAGGGCCTGGTCTTCGTCGATGGGCACCTGTACGAGAGCACCGGTCTGAACGGGCGTTCCTCACTGCGCATGGACGACCTGACCACCGGCCGCGTGCTGCAAATCGCGCACGTGCCGGAGCAGTACTTCGCCGAAGGCCTTGCCGCCTGGGGCAGCACACTCATTCAGCTCACCTGGCAGTCGGACATTGGCTTCGTCTACGACCGCTTCAGCTTCCGCCTGCTGCGTACCTTTCACTACGATGGGGAAGGCTGGGGGCTCACCCAGGACGGCAGGAATCTGATCCTAAGCGATGGAACCGCAACCCTCCGTTTCTTCGATCCGAGCACATTTCGTGAGGTCCGCCGTATCGAGGTCAAGGATCACGGAACTCCGGTGACCAAATTGAACGAGCTTGAGTACGTGCGCGGACAAATCTATTCGAACGTCTGGCACTCCGACCGTATCGCGCGCATCTCGCCGGCCACCGGCGAAGTGCTCGGCTGGATCGACTTGACCGGCCTGCTCGCGCCAGGCGAGGTCTCCGACCGTGAAGCAGTCCTCAACGGCATCGCCTACGACCCCGCGCACGACCGCCTCTTCGTAACCGGCAAGCTCTGGCCGAAACTGTTTGAGATCGATGTCGTTCCCGAGACAGCAAAACTCGTTCCTGCCAGGCATGCGAAGTAACAAATTGGAACTCCCCGCCCGCCCCCACGCCGCCATCACGGTGCAGCCGCCCTCTCCGCGCGTATACTTTCCCGCAAGGTCAACCGCAGAAATCCATGGATCCGTCGTCAATCCTGATGCCCAGCACGCTGCAAAACGCGGCCCTACTCACCATTGTGCTGGCCTTCGCCGGCTACTTGGTCACCTTTTGGAGCAACCGCATGATGGCCCGCCGCGCCGACCGGCTGCGCCTGGTCAACCAGCGCCTGAACGATTTCTATGGGCCTCTCTATGTGGCCACCGTCGCAGGCAACATTGCCTACAAGTCGCTTCTTGGCAAGCAGGGCAAGACGCAGTGCCATCCCATCCGCGATGAGGATTTGAAGGAATGGGTGCTCTGGATGACCACCATCTTCATGCCCCTCAACGACGTGCGCGAGAAGATCATAATCGAGAATGCTCACTTGATCATCGAGGAGCAGATGCCCCAATGCCTGCTCGACTTTGTCACCCACGTGGTGGGCTACAAGGCGTTGCTGTCAAAGTGGGCCGAGGGCGATTACTCCGAGCGCCGCTCCACCATCGGCTGGCCGCCCGAGTTCGATCTCTACGTCGAGCGCTCTTACAAGGCCCTCAAAGCCGAGCAAACCCGCCTGCTGCTCAACGCAGCGTCGCGGCTTTATCACCGCTTCGCCAATCGCAAAGGCCGTTAGCCCGGCGAGACCGATCGCCGCCGAACCCTCGTCCACGCTACTACGCCGTCAGCGCCGGATTGAGCAACGTGACACGCGCTACGGCCTTGGTCAGCCTCGCCTCGTGCGGCCGCGCATCCTTCAACTCTACGGGCGCGAGTTGTTCATTGGGCAGATGTTGTCGTCGAAGGTTCTGCGGGTCCACGGCGATAATTCACGCCCAATTCGCCGAGCCGGTGCTCATCCACCGCGAGCCGGCGTTGGAAGTTGTCCCAGTTGCGCGTATCTTTCGGCGACCAAACCACCTCCGATAGCGCGCTGAGGCGCGGAAACAGCATGTATTCGACGCTCGACAGCGACGGGACGAATTCAGTCCACAGATTCGCCTGCCCTCCCAAAATATGCGATTGAAATTGCGGCGGCAAATCGGCCGGAATTGGTTCAAAGGAATAAACCTTGTCCAACGTCAGGGGTTCTCCCTAGGGGGCGGCCTTTGGCTCGGCTGCGCGGTTCGTGGATTGATAGTAATCAAAATAGCAATAGTTCGTCGGCGTCATCACCACGTCGTGGCCTGCTTCCGCCGCCTCCTTGGCGCCGCCAATACAATCCATCACCGCCGCGTTGGCAGCCAGACCACCCTTCATAATTTCGCCCCAGCCGATAGGCGTTTTCCCGTGGGCGACAATGAATTTAGCGATGCGCTGGGCGAACCAGCTCTGCAATTCCACCTCGTTGGTCAGTCCATTCTGTTTCATCAACGCCTGGCACGCCGGATCTTTAGCCCAAACTCCCGCCGGCACCTCATCGCCCCCAATGTGAACGTATTGGCCGGGAAAAAGCTTGAATACCTCGCTCAACACGTTTTCCAAAAATGTGAAGGTCTGGGGATTGGCCGGATTATAGACGCGGGGGTGGTACGGGACGCTCTGGTCCATCGCATAGGGCTTTCCTGAGTGACCCAGTTCCGGGTACGCCGCCAGCGCCGCGCCGGAATGCCCCGGCATTTCGATCTCCGGCACAATTGTGATGTGCCGGCGTGCCGCGTAAGCCACAACTTCGCGAATATCATTTTGCGAGTAGTAACCGCCATAACGTTCGTCCGGTCCGTCGGCCGTGCTCATACTTGGATTCAACCCCGAGCCGATGCTTTTGTGCGACGCGTCCGCTTGCGTGAGCCGGGGATATTTTTTGATCTGGACGCGCCAGCCCTCGTCATCGGTGAGATGCCAGTGAAACATGTTCAATTTATACAAAACCATCTGGTCGAGAACTTTTTCGACCTCGGTCTTCGTGAAAAAATGCCGGCTGACATCCAGCATGAGCCCGCGCCACTTGAACCGCGGCCAGTCATCAATTTGAACACACGGCATTTGCCAACTCTCATTTGTTACAACATTCGTGGAATAAATTTCTGCGGGCAATAATTGGAACAGGGTTTGCACGCCGTAAAGCAAACCTGCCTGGGTCTGGGCGCGAATCACGACGGATTCGGGCGTCACAGTCAGGGAGTAACCTTCCGGCCCCAAATTCGGGTTGGCATCCTTCGTCGTCGCGAGAATGCCGCCTTTGATGGCTCTGCCGGAAAAGAATTGGATACGGGTTTTGAACGGATAACCGGTGGAAGGGCGTAGGCGCGCCGCCAAAAATTTCCCAGTCTCGCGCGAAGCGAAATCTACATAGAGGCGCGTGCCGGGCGTAAGTTTGAAGACACCAGCCTCCATGGTCACCTTTTGCGGCCATGGAATGATAGCCGAGCTATTGGTGTCGGCGGCAACGGCCGTTGCCGCCATCAGGCAAAGCAAAATTCCGCTAACGAAGGATTTCATCTCCGTTTTCATATTCAACCTTCTGTTTTGTGACTAATTGTTCCGGTTATTCCTTGCCTTTAAGATGCTTCTCGATTTCCTTCAAATTTTCCCCCTTGGTTTCCGGCAGGAAAAAGGTCGCAGTGATGAAACAAACGACCGCACAACCTGCAAATGCAAAGAACATTGTGGAGTAACCGTATTTGTCGACCGTCGGCAAAAAATGACCGCAATGGCCGTTGAAGTGGCCTGGTTGATGACCAGCGCGATACTTATGCCGTCAGCGCCGGATTGAGCAACGTGACACGCGCTACGGCCTTGGTCAGCCTCGCCTCGTGCGGCCGCGCGCCCCTCGAATCGGCCGGCGTATAGATGTGCTCGATCGACTCCACCAGGTAAGCGCCGGGCAGAAATATCGACGACGCTCCCACGCCGTCGCCCGGCAGCAGCAGCACATCACCTTCCCGCGGCAGCGAATGCAGCGTCTCCAGGGGCACCAGGTTGATGCAGGTCCCATCGCCGGCTACGAACTCCAGGCAGTTGCGGCTGTCAAGCGTCCCCTCGCGCGCTCGCCGCGCCTCTTGCCGCGCCTTGAACGATTCGTAATAGGCGCCCACCATGACGGGCAGCCCGATCATGAAGCCCACTACGCTCGCGTATTGCGCAATCAGTGATATCCAATGGTGCATCTCGTGAGTCATCCGGTCCTTCGTCTCCCACGCAAAGGTTAACTCATGCCGGGCGCGCCTTCACCTGGATTCCCGCGCCACTGCGATTTTGTATGGAGTTCACGAGGTAAGCAAGGGGTCGCCGAGTAGGTTTCGGCCCCAACTGTTCTCTGTTCTCTGTTCTCTGTTCTCTGTTCCCTATTCCCTAGTCCCTAGTCCCTTGCTTTTCAGCTCCAGGTTCTCCCACAGCCGCAGCGTGGGTCCAGCCTGATTGATGGTATAGAAGTGCAAGCCGGGCGCGCCGTTCGCGAGCAGCGTCTCGCAAAGGCGCGTGACTACGCTCAGCCCGAAGTCGACGAGAGCCGGCTTGTCATCCTCGAGTTCTTGCAGCCGCAGGCGCACCCAACGCGGCAGGTCCGCGCCGCAACCATTGCAGAAGCGCACGGTGTTGGCGTAGCTTGTGATCGGCATGATGCCGGGCACGATCGGGATCTTGATGCCCGCCCTCCCGCAACGCTCTATGAAGTCGAAGTACGAATCCGCGTTGTAAAAGAGTTGCGTCAGCGCCGCGTCGGCGCCGGCCTCCACCTTGCGCCGGAAGTGCTCGAAGTCCTCGCTTGGCCTCGCCGCCTGCGGATGCATCTCAGGGTACGCGGCAACCTCGATCTTGAACGCATCGCCGTGCTTCGCGCGGATGAAGCTGACCAGCTCATTGGCGTAGTGAAACTCGCCCGGCGCTGCAGCGCTCATTGCCGTGGCAGGCAGATCGCCGCGCAGGGCCACGATGCGCTTCACTCCCGCGTCGCGATAACGCTCCAGCTGCGCCGCCACATGGGCGCGCGTCGAACCGACGCAGGTCAAGTGGGGTGCCACTTCAATTCCGCTGTGCTCCACCACCGTCAACAGGGTCCCGTAGGTGCCTTCCTGATCGGAGCCGCCCGCGCCATGGGTCACAGAGAAGTAATCCGGCCGCACCGCGGCCAGTTGGGCGACCACAGCCGGAAGCTTCGCTGCGCCTTCCGGTGTCCGCGGCGGAAACAACTCGAAGGACAATGTGAGTGGCGAGCTCATGTTCGGCGTCCGATCATCGCAGGCCCGATCTTGTGCATTCCCACCCTTCTCGCAAGCAACCGCGGGAAAATGGGCACAGCGCCTCTTGCTGATTTTTTGTTCCTTGTTCCCTCGGTCCCTGGCCCCTGTCTTTCAGTATCTGTAGTTCTCCGCCTTGTACGGCCCCTCTACCGGCACGCCAATGTAGTCGGCCTGCTTTTGCGTCAGTTTGGTCAGCTTCACGTCGATCTTCTCGAGGTGCAGCCGCGCCACTTCCTCGTCCAGCTTCTTGGGCAGCGTGTACACATTCACCTTGTAGCTGTCCCGGTTCTTCCACAGATCGATTTGCGCCAGCGTCTGGTTGGCAAAGCTGTTCGACATCACAAAGCTCGGATGGCCCGTGGCGCAGCCCAGGTTCACCAGCCGCCCCTCGGCCAGGATGAAGATTCCACTGCCGCCGGCGAACTTGTAGAAATCCACCTGCGGCTTAATGTTCAGCTTGGTCACGCCCGGCGCCGCGTTCAGCCGGTCGATCTGGATCTCGTTGTCGAAGTGGCCGATGTTGCAAACAATCGCCTGGTCTTTCATCTTCTGCATGTGTTCGAGCGTAATGATGTCGGTATTGCCCGTGCAGGTGACATAAATATCGCCGCGGCCCAGCGTGTCTTCGACGGTCGTCACCTCGAACCCCTCCATCGCCGCCTGTAGCGCATTGATGGGATCGATCTCGGTAATCACTACCCGCGCGCCCATCCCGCGCAGCGAGTGCGCACAGCCCTTGCCCACGTCGCCGTAGCCGCAAATGACTGCGACCTTGCCCGCCACCATCACGTCTGTCGCGCGCTTGATGCCGTCGGCCAGCGACTCGCGGCAGCCGTAGAGGTTGTCGAACTTCGATTTCGTTACGGAGTCGTTCACATTGATCGCCGGAACCAGCAGCTTCCCCGTCTCCATCATCTTGTAGAGCCGGTGCACACCCGTCGTCGTCTCTTCTGATACGCCGCGCCACTCGGCCACCACCTTGTGCCAATGCTGCTCATCTTCGGCGTAAACCCTCTTCAGCAGGTCCTTGATCACCTGCTCTTCGTGGTTGCCCGACGGGCTCTCGACCCATTTGTCGCCCCTTTCCAGCTCATATCCCTTGTGGATCAACAGCGTTGCGTCTCCGCCGTCGTCCACCACAAGCTGCGGCCCTTTTCCGCCCTTGTGGCTCAGCGCGCGATACGTGCACTCCCAGTAGTCCTCCAGCGTTTCTCCTTTCCACGCAAAGACGGGAACTCCGCTCCATGCGATGGCCGCCGCCGCATGGTCCTGCGTCGAAAAGATGTTGCAGCTCGCCCAGCGCACCTCAGCTCCCAGGCTCACCAGGGTCTCGATCAGCACCGCCGTCTGAATCGTCATGTGCAGCGAGCCGGTCACGCGCACTCCGGCCAGCGGCTTTTCCGCCGCATATTTGTTGCGGATCGCCATCAGCCCCGGCATCTCCTGCTCGGCGATGACGATCTCTTTGCGGCCCCAGTCGGCCAGGCCCAGGTCGGCCACTTTGTATTCGGTCTCGATCTTTTCGACGGTTGCAGTTGCCATTCAAATCTCCTTGTGAACTTCTCATAGTAGCGATTTCTTGAAGGGTACGGGCCTCATTGAAGGGCGTCGGTTCCATTGAAGGGTACGGGCTTTAGCTCGCACTTCAAATCTGCAAAGTCGACCTGTTGAAGGGCGCGGGCTTTAGCTCGCACTTCAAATCTGCAAAGTCGACCTGTTGAAGGGTACGGGCTTTAGCCCGTACGTAAAACCAGCAAAGTCGACAAGGGCTTTAGCCCCTGAGGGAACACCTTTCGTGAAATCGACCCGTTCACATCGTTCCATCGTGATATATTGATATGTAGCAGATTTTCCATATGCCGTCAATCGTCAAAGCGCTGCGCGTGGTAGCCGACCCCAACCGGCTGCGCATCTTGTTGCTTCTAAAGGGAGAAGAGCTCTCCGTGGCCGAGCTGCAGGAGATCCTGGCCATGGGCCAAAGCACCATCTCCACCCACCTCTCTCAGCTCAAACACGCGGAACTGGTCGAAGACCGCCGCACCGGCAAAAGCAATCTCTACCGCCTCACTCCTGCGGAGGGCAGTCCTTTGGAGGAGATTCTCAGCCGAGCCAAGCGGGAGATCCCCGAAGCCGTCGAGGACCAGGCCGCCATGCGCCGCGTGCTGCGCAAGCGCCAGGATAAAACTCGCGCCTTTTTTGACTCCGTCGCCGGCCGCCTGGGCAAGGACTACGTTCCCGGAAAATCATGGAAGAGTTTGGCCGAAGCCCTTCTGCGCTTGATGCCTCCGCTCGTCGTCGCCGACCTGGGCGCAGGCGAGGGCGCCTTCGCGCTGCTCCTCGCCCAACGCGCAAAGAAAGTCATCGCCGTCGACAGTTCCGCCAAAATGATCGACGTCAGCCGCGAGCAAGCTCTCCGCCACGGCGTCAAGAACGTCGACTACCGTCTCGGCGACATGGAAGAAATCCCCATCGGCTCGGGCGAAGTCGATCTCGTCTTCTTCTCGCAGTCGCTGCACCACGCGCTCCACCCCGCCCGCGCCATCGCAGAGGCGTGGCGGATTCTTTCCTCTAGCGGCCGAATCGTCATTCTCGATCTCGTCAAGCACCGCTTTGAAGAAGCCCGCGAGCTCTATGCCGACGAATGGCTCGGCTTTAGCGAAGCGGAACTCGAAACCATGCTCCAGAACGCCGGATTCGCCCACGTCGAAACCACCGTCGTCGACAAAGAACCCGAGACGCCGCAATTCCAAACGCTGCTGGCGGTCGCGGATAAAGTCTCCTGACTCCGCAGCCTCCGGGCTCTCCCCAAAAGGCCTGTCATCCTGAGCGACCGAAGCGCAACGAAGGGAGTCGAAGGATTTGCGGCTGCTCTTGTTTTTTGCTTCTCGTGAGCCGGGCGCCGGTACCCCAGGGGCCTCGATTCTGAGACCCGGCAAACCACAAACGCAAACCTGCCTTTTGTCCGTTCCCCACAGTCCCCGGTTCCCCATCCTTTCCGCTTTTCCCTGCGGAAAGGGTGGGAGACCACTGGGTCCGCCGTCATCAGAGCTGAGCGCTCTCGGCTTCGAGCAGTCTTCGCTTCCGCTCCTCGCCCCAGCGATAGCCGGTGAGCGAGCCGTCGGCGCCCACCACGCGATGGCACGGCACCACCAGCGCTACGCGATTCATGGCGCAGGCCCTCGCCACGGCGCGCGTGGCTTTGGCATCACCCAGCTCGCGCGCTAACTGGCTGTAGCTGCGCGTCTCGCCGGGGGGAATCTGCCGAATCGCCTGCCACACCCTCAGTTGAAAAACGGTCCCGCGCAGATCCAACTCCGTTGTGGTCTGGTTTTGGAGGAGTTCCGTCGAACCGCGCACGCTCCTCACAGCCGCATCCACAAGCCGCGCAAGCTTGGGATCGGGGCGCAGCTCGGCCGCCGGAAATTCTTCGCGCAGGCTGGCCTGGGCTTCGGCCTTTGTGCCCGCCAGCGAGAGCCAGCAGAGGCCGCGCTCCGTTGCTCCCACAATCACCCAACCAAAGGGCGAAAGGCCGGAGGCCCAGCGGATGTGCTCGCCTTTGCCTCCCTGGGCAAAGCGCGCCGGCGTCATGCCCAGTTGGTTCCCCTCGTAGGCGCGGCTCGACGAACCGAACCCGGCATCGTAAATAGCATTCGTCACGCTGATTCCCTCCTTCAGCGCGCCGCGCAGCCGGTCCGCGCGCAGCGCACGCTGGTATTCGAGCGGACTCACACCCATCTCGCGTTTGAACATCCGTTGCACGGTGAACGGGCTCAGCCGCGCCACGCGCCCCAACTCCGCCAATCGCACCCGCCGGTCAAGATGAGCCTCGATATAGCTTCGAATCTTGTCCGCCGTTGCGCGGCGCTCGTCCAAAAGGCTGCCGCACGCAGTGCCCACAAGTCCGCTCCACGCAGTCGCGGCACCGTCCACAGGCCTGCACCGCTGGCAGGGACGAAAGCCGGCTGCCTGCGCCTCGGCCATGGTGCGGAAGAACCGCACATTAGCGCGCAACGGCCTGCGGCTCGCGCAGCCTGCCCGGCAGAAGACGCCTGTGGTCGTGACGCCATAGAAGAACCGCGCTCGCACATCGCGGACAACGAGTTGCTTCCACGCGGCCTCGGGATCGAGGCCCGGGACCGGAACGGGGGCCGGCGCTGCGGGCGGATTCGGAAAAGGGTTCATGGTCAAAACGGTGCTGGCAGCTATCCTGGCATTGTCGGATGCGATCTGCGGAATGCCGCTCATGAAAGCGATCTTCGCCGATCCGCGTTTCCTGCGCTATCCGATTCTTGCGCGCAATTCGTTTTCTGCGGCGACCTCAAAGCTTCCCCCGGCCCCATTTCTCGTTGCCTTCGCCTGCGCTGCAATGCACTTCTCTAGCCGACCGGCAGCTAGAAGCTAGGAGCTAGAGGCTAGAAGCTGCCTTTCCGCTCGCGTCAGATCCTCTTCCGTATCCACGCCGATGGTGTCTCTCGGCGCCTCGGCGACATAAATATCGATGCCGTTTTCGAGCAGGCGCAACTGCTCCAGGCGCTCCAGCTCTTCGAGCGGCGAAGGCGGCAGCGCGGCAAAGATCTCCAGCGCGGCTTTCCGATACGCATAGATACCGAGATGCTTGTGATAGCCAATGAAGCCTGTCGCGTCGCGATCGAAGGGAATGGTGGCTCGCGAAAAATAAAGCGCGCGGCCGTCGCGCGCCGTCACCACCTTTACGGCGTTGGGATTCGCGAACTCTTCGGGCGGGCAGCGGACGGCGAGCGTGGAGACTTCAACTTCAGGCCGGGCAAAAAGTTCGAGCAGCGGCGGGAAAAAATCGGGTGTGAGAGTCGGCTCGTCGCCCTGAATATTGACGTATATATCGGCGTCGATCTGGCGAGCCGCTTCCCTCACCCGGTCCGATCCGCTGCGGCATGTGGGCGAGGTCATCACTACGGGAATGCCGCGCGCGCGGCAGGCGCCGGCAACTTCTTCGGCATCGGTGGCTACGACCACGGGATCCATGAGGCCGCTCGCTTGCGCCGCGCGCCATACCCACTCCACCATGGGCCGGCCAGCGATTGGGCGCAGCACCTTGCGCGGCATGCGCGTGGAATGGAGCCGCGCAGGAATAACGGCTGCGATACGGAGCGAACTCCCCATGGAACTCATTGACACGAGTGTACATGGACGCGGAGCGGCGGCGTCAGGCGCCGAGTGCAGCCAATGCGTGTTTCGCCCGCGCCAGGCCCTCGGCCGCGGCCTCGGGGCCTTCACTTTGATGCTCGGCGTGGATGAATTCTATCTCTGTCAGGCCTATGACGCCCAGAATCGTGCGCAGATACGGCTCCTGGTAGTCGAAAGCATGAGACGGCGTTCCTTCCGGAAATGCGCCGCCGCGCGCGGAGAAGACGACAACCTTCTTGCCGGGCGGCAGGAGCGGGGTCGCGCCTTCTCCGGCGAAGGCGAAGGTGCGGCCTTCGCGCACAATCAGGTCGATCCAGGCCTTGAGCGAGGCCGGAATCCCCAGGTTCCACATGGGCACGCCGAGAACAACAACATCGGCGGCGAGCAATTCGTCCACCAGTTTGTCGGAATAGGCGATGGCCCGCTTCTGCGCGGCCGTGAGCTCTGCCGCCGGCGTATACATCGCGTCGACGGCAACCTCGTCGAGGTACGGAACATTCTCGAGCGAGGTATTGTGATGTACTACCGTGCCTGTGGGGTGTTGCCGCGTCCACTTTTCCACGAAAGCTGCAGCAAGTTTGCTTGAGACCGATGCGGTGCGTGGGCTGGAATCGATGTGCAGAAGGGTAGGCATAGAAATTCTCCGGAATGACGCGAAGCGTTCAAAGAGATTGTCGCAGGAAGGGCGAGCATGGCGCTTACTTCGCCAATCGCCGTCCGACAGCCGAAAAATCTCGCCGCGTGTTCGCGGCCCGTAGAGTTTGACCTGCAATTCCACCGCCCGTATCATCGAATAGGACGCAGCAGCGCATCCATAAGCGCCGCAGCGCCGCTCCGGCGGAGTAGCTCAGATGGTGAGAGCGACGGATTCATAACCCGTAGGTCGGCGGTTCGATCCCGCCCTCCGCCACCAAACCCATCCACATCCCGATCGCCTTTGAACGACTGGGCGGAAAAGTCCGTCCGTGACCGCCTCACAGCCCCGGATGCGCTGGCGCCCTGCAATTCCCCTCAACCGTTGTCGATCCCGGATGTTACAATTTGCCCACGTTGGATGCCATGAACGAAAATTCCCCGCAGTCAGAAACCTTGCTTGAAGTTATCGCTCCTGACAGCTCCCGTCAGCAGGTTCCCATCGCGCAGTCTCCCTTCAACATTGGCCGCGGCGAGAGCGAAAACGCCTTGGCGCTCTCTGACGGCCGCATCTCCCGCCGCTGTGCCGCGATTGTTGCCAATGGGTCAGGCTACCGGCTGGAGGACCGCGGCAATCGCTATGGCGTATTTGTGAACGGAGAAAAGGTGCAGCAGCGGGCGCTGCGAGAAGGCGATGTCATTACATTCGGTGTCGACGGCAGTTACCGGATGGTTTTCCATTCGGCAGCAGCTCCTGCTTCGATCCCGCAGGAGTCCGTGGCCAACCTGCTCACGCGCATCGGCACCCTTGCCGACTACACCGGCGGGGCGACGGCAGGCGGATTGAGCAAGCTGAATCTGCTGCTGGAGGCGACATCGCTGCTGCACTCGCAGCTTCCTCTGGAGTCCGTGCTGGGCACTATGCTCGATCACGCCATCTCCATCACCCACGCTGACCGCGGGCTGCTCATCGAGCCCGACGACTCCGGCGCGCTGCGCGTTCGCCTGGCCCGCAGCAACAAGGGAGAGAGCTTGCCGCCGGAAACCCTCAACCCGAGCCAGACCGCGATTCATCAGGCGATCGGCAAGCAATCGAGCGTGATAACCGAAGACCTCAACCTGGCCGGCCTCGATTTGAAAGCTGCGGAGAGCATCGTCGTGCAGGGCCTGCGCGCGGTGGTGGCCATCCCTCTATATTCTTCGTCGCGCTCCACTGCCGATACCGGCGCCGAACACGAGCGCGGCCAGTTGCTGGGGGTCATCTATCTCGACTCGCGGCGCATCGCGGCATTCTCGGCGCTCGACCGCCAGATTCTCGACGCGCTTGGGGTGCAGGCCGCCAGCATCCTGGACAATGCGCGCCTGGTGGAGCGCGAGCGCGAGCGCCAGCGCCTGGAGCAGGAGCTATCCATCGCGCGCAACATTCAGCAGGCGCTGCTGCCGCACGGCTTGAAAGACTTTCCGCATCTCGCCATCACCGGCGTGCATTATCCCTGCCACGAGGTGGGCGGCGACTACTTCGACGCGGTTCCCGTCAGCGAGGATCACACCGCAATTCTCATCGCCGATGTCTCCGGCAAAGGGCTGGGCGCGGCCCTGCTCACCACCATGCTGCAAGGCGCCTTGTCTGGCATGACCATGGGCGCCGATCCTGTGAAGGTCTTCAACCACATCAACAAGTTCCTCTGCCGCCACGCGGAGGTCGGGCGCTATGCCACCATGTTTATCGGCATACTGGGCCGCGACGGCATGCTGGAGTACATCAAGGCCGGCCATCCATCGCCGCTTCTGCTGCGCCAAGGCAGCGTGAGCGAACTCTACACCGAAGGATCCTTCCCCGTGGGCCTGATTCCGGAGGCCGAGTATACCTCCGCCCGGCTGCAACTGGAGCCGGAAGACACTTTGGTCCTCTTCAGCGACGGCGTGACCGAAGCGGAAAACGCGAACCACGATCTTTTTGAGGTTGCGGGGCTGAGCCGCGTTCTTGCCGGCAAGCAAGGCGAATCCGTCGAAGAGCTGCAACAGTCGATCCTCGATGCGGTGCGCGGCTTTACCAAGGGCGCCAAGCAATCAGACGATCTGACCCTGCTTGTGGTCCGCTACCGCGCGGCTGCCTAGAGGATCGCCGCGGGCCAAAGATTTTGAGGTTAAAATCCGCTGAAACCAGCCGTGCCGGATTGATACAATCCACACCATGAGCGTCCCCAAAGTCATTGGAAGGTATGAGATTGTCGAGGAATTGGGGCATGGCGCAATGGGAAGCGTTTTCAAGGCGCGCGACCCCAACGTAGGCCGTATTGTCGCCCTCAAGACCATCCATTCCGCGGCGCTCGATGGCGCGCAAAGCGAGGAGTATCGCGCGCGATTCTACCGCGAAGCGCGCGCTTCCGGGGTTCTGGCCCATCCTGGAATCGTGCCTGTCTTCGACGTGGGTGAGCATGAGGGCGCTCCATTTCTGGTCATGGAGTTCGTCGATGGCCGGACCCTTGCCGACGCCATGAAAAAAGGCGAGCGGTACACTCTGGATCGCGTCTGCCAGATCGGTCAGCAGATCGCCGAAGCTCTCGGCTATGCGCACCACCAGGGTGTGATCCATCGCGATATCAAGCCCGCCAACATCCTGATGACTTCGCGCGCGGTCTACGGCATCGAGCGGCCCCGCATCACCGACTTCGGCATCGCCAAGCTCGCGGCCAGCGAGATCACCACCACCGGCCAGTTGCTGGGAACGCCGTCGTTCATGCCGCCCGAGCAGTTCACCGGAGCGCCCGTCGACGGCCGCGCCGACCTTTTTTCGCTGGGCGTGATTCTTTACTCGCTGGCCACCGGTGAGCAGCCCTTTCCCGGCGAGACCATGACTGCCGTCTCCTATAAAGTCGTCCATACCGATCCCGTCCCGCCGGCAAAACTCAACCCCGCCATTCCGGCTCGGCTTGAGGCAGTGATTCTGAAATGCCTGACTAAAAGCCCGGCCAACCGCTACCAGACGGGCGAAGAGCTGGCGCAGGACCTGGCCGCCATGCGCACTAATGCCACAGCGTCCGGGGTGCAAGCCGCGGCGCCACCGGCTGCTGCGAGCGTGTCCGACGTCACGCTTGGACCGGCGCCGGTCGCCGTGTCTCTTCCGCCCGCCAGCACCGCTCCGTCTGCAAAGCCGGTTGCGCCGCCCGGCCCCAAACCTTTGGCAAAGAAGGGCGCTAAACCAAAAAAATTTGAGACCATTTTTGCAGTGGCTCTGCTGGCTGTTGCTGGCGTAGCCGCAGTTACGGCGGGCGGCTGGTTCTGGCTTCAACATCGCAAGCAGCCCGCTCAGCAACAGCAGCAAGCTGCCACGGCTCCTGCTCCGCAGCCGGCTCCGGCCCCAACTCCGACGGTGCAGGGACAACTCGCTCCGGCAGCAGGCTCGCCCGGCGGAGTTCCTCTCACGCCTGCGCCCATGACCAATCAAAACCCGGCCACGGCGCCGCCGCCGACCAAGGCAACGCCATCCTCGGCAAAGCATCCTACCTCAAAGCCATCCGCGGCAAAACCCCTCGCTGCCGCGCTTCCGCCGCCCGTGGCCGCGGCGGCGCCTCCTCCCGCTGCTACGCCCGCTCCAACTCCATCTGCGGCCATGCCCCAGCCACCCGCAACACCTGTCGCTGCGGCCTTCGATCCCCGGAAACTCGATCCCAATGCCAACGCCAAGCTGAAGATCGAGTTGAGCAAGTTTCCCAACGGCCTGCCGTTCACCGTGGAGATGAACAGGCAGCCCTATCTGCACTTCATTACCGGTGACGGCGCCAGCCTTGACGATCTGTATGTTCCGCCGGGCGTGGAGACGTTTCGCATCAATTTGAAAACCGGAGGCCAGGAATGGGACTCGAACATCGTGAGCGACGACTTCAAGGCAAAAAAGCGCAAGACCCTGAAAATTCAATTGATGGAAAACGACAAAGCGCAGTCAAAGATCACCCTGCCGATCAGCAAGGACGCAAAACTATTTCTCTCGATCTCCACCCCGCTCTTCTGAACCGTTGCAGCTGTAACCGAATTGTCACAATCGTCCGGTACCATCAATCTGCCTGAGAAGCACCCGTAAGACGTTGCAACTCAAAAAGGAAGAACGCAATGCAAATCTCCACGGAAGAAATGGACGGCGGCGTCACCAGGGTCGCCCTGGATGGGCGCATGGACATCGCCGGAGCCGCGGTTGTAGATCTCAAGATGAATCTGATCGCGGGCAGCAGCAAGAAACTGTTGATCGACCTCGAGAAGGTCACGTTCCTTGGTTCGATGGGTTTGGGCTCCATCGTGCGTCCCGCGCGAGCGGTCCTGGCCCGCGGCGGCAAGGTCGTCCTCTTCGCGCCCACAGAAATGGTGGAGTCGGTTCTCAAAACCAGCGGCATCGATTCCTTGCTGCCGATTCATCACCATCTGGCTGCCGCAATCGCCGCGTTGCAGTGAGCTCAACTTGTTGTCCGGCGGCAACCATGCCCGCAGAAAGCACCTTCAAGCCCGCGCCCCGGCTGACCTTGCAAAGTCAGCTCGATGATCTCGCTCTGCTTTGGCCCTGGATCGAGGCCTTGGCCGCTGCATACGCGATCCCGGCGAATACTCAGTTCGCCATTCACCTTTGCCTCGAGGAAGCGCTCTCCAACATCATTCGCCACGGATACCGCTCCGAGCCGAACCATTCCATTACCGTCGATTGCGGGCCGGCTGCAGCGCACGATCTCATATTCACCGTCGAAGATCAGGCTCCGCCGTTCGATCCCCTCGCGCCCTCGGCCGTTGAGCAAGCGCCCATTCCCTCGTCCATCGATCGGCTTCAACCGGGAGGCCAGGGCATCCGGCTCCTGCGCAAGTTCGCCGGATCTCTCGCCTACCAGCGCCTCGCCGGCGGCAATCGCCTGATCATCGGCTTCGTCCTCCCTCGCTGATTTTTGGGCGCTGCCCATCGCCAAAGCCTGCGCCTTGCGGCTCCAACTCCTTTAGTTCAGCCCCCCTCGCGGCTTTGGCGCGCTGCTCGCGCACCGCTTAGGGTATGATTGCGTCTATAGGGTGTGAGCGGCCGGCTTTCCCTTTGCGGCCGCAGGGGTGGTGTGTGTGTCCCGATTCTTTCAGCGCTTCGTGTTTGTGATCTCTATGGTGATCTTCGCCGGGCTCGGCCTGGGTTACGTTCTGGGCGAGTTCGGATGGCTCGGTGTTCATGCCGGCGACGATCAGAATGCCGCCTACAAGCAGATGCGCGTCTACGCCGAAGTCCTGCGCAAGGTGCAAAACTACTACGTTACCGAGCCCAATATGAACGAGGTGACCAATGGGGCTCTGCACGGCCTTATCGACTCGCTCGATCCCGATTCCAGCTATCTGACGCCAGCCGAGTACAAAATCTATAAGGACCGCCCCGCTACAGAAGATGCGCAAGTGGGACTTACCATCTCCAAGCGGTTCGGCTACGCCACCGTGGTGAACGTGCTTCCCGGGTCGCCGGCCGACCAGGAGCATCTGCGCGATGGCGATGTGATCGATTTGATCGACGGCCAGTCGACTCACGATCTGCCGCTGGCCGTCATCCGCTTCATGCTCACTGGAAAGCCGGGAACCGCCGTTTCAATTAGCGTGGTGCGTCCTTTCAAGCCCGATCCCGACAAGATCACGCTCACCCGGACCATCGTCGCCGCGCCTCCGCTGGGCGAGCAGTTCTACGAGAACGCGACCATCCTTTACCTCAAGCCCGGCATTCTCACCGCGGCTCGCGTCGACGATATCGCCGCCAGGATCAAAGCCGCCGGCAAGGGCAAAAAGATCCTCCTCGATCTCCGCGACACTGCCGGCGACGATCCAAAGCAGGGGTTGCGCCTGGCCAACTTTTTTATCAGGCAGGGAACCCTGGCGTCTCTGGAAGGCCAGAAGTATCCTGAACAAACCTTCACCGCCGATCCTGCCCTATGCCTGACCGACGCGCCGGTAGCGGTGCTGGTGAACCGCGGCACCTACGGCGCGCCTGAGCTCACCGCCGCCGCCATCGAGGACTTGAAGCGCGGCGACGTGGTGGGCGAGCGCACCTTCGGCGAAGGCGCGGTGCAAAAGACGATTGACCTGCCCGACGGCGCCGCCCTCATTCTGACCGTGGCCAAGTACGAGGACCCCGACGGAAAGAAGATTCAGGATGAAGCTGTGACCCCCAACGTGGTGGTCACCTCGCTCGAGGATGATGGCGAGCCTATGCCGCCCTCAAACGGTGACGAGACGCTGGAAAAGGCTCTGTCGCTGTTGAAGGCCAAGAACGGCTGATCGCGAGCTTTTCCGGGCACAATCGTCTCCCTTTTCTGTCTCACTTTCCCGCTCTTGCTCGGCTTGGTGCGTGTTCGCCGACACCGCAATTTCTCCGCATCGATCCGATGCTAGCCTTAGAAGGAGAGGCATTCCTCTACCCGGCGTGCCGGGACGTTTGCCCCCGAGGCTAGACCTGCCTTGGCTGCTACATCCAATCGGCCTGTTCCACCGCGCGTATCGCGGCTCGCGCCCAGCCGGGCGCGCCGCTCTGCAGGCCCGCCGCTCCCCGCGCATCGGCGCCGCAAATTGGCCGGCCGATCCGCTCTCGCGGTGTTGGTGCTGCTTGCCGCTGTCGCCGGCTCGCTGGCCGGTCTCACCCTGGTTTACTCCGTCGACCTGCCGCAGATCGAGGAGCTTGAGCACTACCGCCCCTCCACAACCACTGACCTCTACGACCGCAAAGGCCGCATCATCGGCTCCTTCGCACTGGAGCGGCGCGAGGTAATCGGCTACGACGGCTTCGCGCCCGTGTTGCGTCAGGCCGTCATCTCCATCGAAGACAAAAACTTCGAGTCGCACTGGGGCATCAATGTCTTTCGTGTCGTGGGCGCCGCCTGGCACGACATCCGCAGCCACGGCCGCGCCCAGGGCGCCTCCACACTGACCATGCAACTGGCGCGCAATCTTTTTCTCTCCTCCGACCGCACCGTGATGCGCAAAGTGCAGGAGGCCTACCTCGCCATCCAGATCGAGCGCGCCTTCACCAAGGAGCAGATCTTCACGCTCTACGGCAACCAGATCTATTTGGGCAGCGGCATGTACGGCTTCGAAGCCGCCTCGGAGTATTTCTTTTCGAAGCACGCTGCCGATTTGAACCTTACGGAAGCCGCGCTGCTGGCCGGGTTGCCCAAGGGACCGGTGGCATTTTCTCCGGTGCTCAATCCCGAGCGCGCCCTGCACCGGCGCAACCTGGTGCTCAGCGAGATGGAATCGGATGGCGTAATCACTCACGCGCAAGCCGAAGAGGCGCGCAATGCTCCGCTCGGCCTGCACATCGCGCAGCCCGTCGGCTCGGTGGCGCCCTGGTTCCAGGAGGAGGTGCGCCGCGAGCTCGAAAAACACTTCGGCGCCGAGGAGGTGCACGAGGCCGGCCTGCGCGTCGACACCACGCTCGATCTGGATTTGCAGAAGGTGGCCAACCGCGCCGTGCCCGACGGCGTGGCCGCGTACGAGCGGCGTCACGGATGGCGCGGCAAGCTGGAAAACGTTCTTGCTTCCGGCGCAACGCTCGACACCTACCGCCATCCCGACTGGGCCGTCACCTCCGGCCCCGGCGACTACGTGCATGCGTTGGTCACGCGTTCTCTTCCGCTTGAGATTATCGCGCGCATCGGTCCGCCGGATCAGGAAGGCTCCGAAATCGTCCTTCTCCCGCAAGACTGGCAGTGGACGGGCATACGCCACGGCGATGCGCTTGCCAAGTCCGGCGACATCATCTATGTCCGCCTAAGCGCGGAAACCGAGAGCAAGGCGCGCCGCGCTTCGCTCGAGCAGGACTCCGGCGCAGAAGGCGCGCTACTGGCCATCGATAACACCAGCGGCGACGTGCTGGCCATGGTGGGCGGACGCGATTACGCGCTCTCCGTCTTCAACCGCGCCACACAGGCCGAGCGCCAGGTCGGCTCCAGCTTCAAGCCCTACGTTTACACTGCGGCCATCGAGGACGGCGTCAAGCCCACCGACATCATCGTCGACCGCCCCGTTCGTTTCGGCAGCTACGTCCCGCACAATTACGAGAACGATTACAAGGGCGCCATGACCATCGCTAACGCCTTCGCCGAGTCGCGCAACATTCCCGCGCTCAAGCTGGCCGCGCGCGTCGGCATTCACAAGGTGATCGATGTGGCGCACCGCTTCGGCGTCACCTCGAATATTCCCCCCTATCTTCCGGTGGCCCTGGGCGCAGTGGAGATCACTCTGGAAGAGCAGGTCGCGTCCTACGCGGTCTTTCCCAACGACGGCATCCGCGTGGCCCCGCGCCTCATCCGCAAAGTCTCCAACGCCGACGGCATCACACTCTGGCAGGACACGCCCGCAGTCGACGAAGTGCTCGACCAGCAGACCGCGCGCACCATGATGACCCTCCTGCGCGGCGTGACCGAGCACGGCACCGGCGCCGCCGCCGCGCAGTTGAACCACCCGCTCGGCGGCAAAACCGGAACCACCAGCGACTTCACCGACGCCTGGTTCCTTGGCTTTTCCCCTTCCGTCACCTGCGGCGTGTGGGTGGGCTACGACAGCCGCGAATCGCTGGGCAACAAGGAAACGGGCGCCGTCACCGCGTTGCCCATCTGGATTAACTTCATGCGCGCGGCCATCGCCGGCAAAGACGATGAGCAGTTCCCCGGAGATGAAGCAAACACTCCCACGCTGAAGGCCGCCGCAGAACCACCGCAACAGCTTCGCATTCGATCGTTTAGCTCGGGCTCCGAGGAAGCAACTCACCTAAGCGTGGCACCCTACCCGCTCAAGCGGGCTCCCAGAGCCGGAAATACCGCTTCGCCCGCGCCACATCCTTGAGGATTTGCGCTTTCAGCGCCTCCGGCGACGGCCATTCGCGCTCCCCGCGCAGCCGCAACAGAAACTCGAGTTCGATCGGTATTTCCTCACTCAAATCCACCTGCTCGAAGTCGAGGATGTGCGACTCGACGGCAAACGACGCCTCGCCGAATGTCGGCCGGTTGCCCACGTTGGTCACCGCCTGAAAAGCGCGCCCGTTCACCTTCAGCCGCGTCACATAAACGCCGAAGGCCGGCAGCAGCCCGTCGTAGGGCGCCAGATTCACCGTAGGCACCAGCAGCCGAGTGCCGATGCCGCGCCCGGAAGCCGGCGTGGAGAGCACTGCGAAGGGCCGCCCCAGCATCCATCGCGCGCGCCGCACATCGCCCGCGGCCACCAGCGCCCGAATCGCCGAGCTCGAAACCTCCAGCCCGCGCACCCGCACTGCCTCGTGAACGTGCACGGCAAAGCCCATCTCCGCGCCCATCGCGGCCAGTTCCCTGACCCCGGCCGCAGCTTCATGCCCAAAGCGGAAGTTCCGCCCTTCGTGTACGCTCCTTGCGCCCAGCGCCGAAATCAGAATCCGTTCGACAAATTCGTGCGGCGTCAAATTGGCCAGCGCTGCATCGAAAGTCAGCATCAGCACCGTGTCGATCCCAGTTTCGGCCAGCAGAGGCAGCCGCTCGGGCATAGGCGTCAGCAACCGCGGCGCATACTCCGGGCGCAAAAATTGCTCCGGGTGCGGATCGAAGGTGATAGCTACCGCGCGCGTTCCCGTCTTCCGCGCCTCACCAGCCACGGCCGCAAGAATCTCCCGGTGCCCCAGGTGCACGCCGTCGAAGTTGCCCACCGCGGCCACCGTGGGACCAAACCCCGCCGGTACCTCCGCAATCGAGCGGAAGACGGTAACAGCACTGCTATCGCGTGGCGCAACGCCGCGCCCATCGCATATTGCATTGCGGCTCATAGCGTCACGGGCACGCTCAGCCCGTCGTAAGCCAGCCTGGCGTTCGCAGGCAGCGTGCGATTAGTCTCTTCGTGGCCCAGCTCGTGGGCGATGTGCGTGAACCACGTTTGCTTGGCGCCGATGCGCCGCGACCACGCGAGCGCCTGCTCCACGGTTGCGTGACTGGGGTGGGGCTTGTGGCGCAGCGCCGAGAGCGCCAGCACCTCCACGCCTCCGAGCAGGGCAAAACTCGCCTCGGGAATCGCGCTCACGTCGGTCATGTAGGCTGCGTTGCCAAAGCGGAACCCGGCGATGGGCTGCTCGCCGTGCAGCACCGGAATGCGCACGAACTCCACCCCGTGCACCGTGTTGCGCTCGCCAAGCGGCGAGAGACGCACGCGCGCCCGCGTGGGATAGGTGGCCTGCGGCGAAAACGTGTAGGCGAAAGTCTTTTGCAGGACCGCAGTTGCCTCTGCATCGGCGTAAAGCGGAATCTGTCCGCCGCGCCGCGCGGCAATGAAACTCAGCGGACGCAGGTCGTCCATGCCCAGAATATGATCGGCGTGCGCGTGGGTATAAAATACGGCGTCCACATGCATCAGCCGCTCGCGCAGCGCCTGTTGACGGAAGTCCGGCCCGGTATCGATCACCACAATGCGCTCGTTGTCGCTCTCGGCGCCGGCCGACGGCTCTCGCCAGCGCAGCAGCACCGAGGGCCGCAGCCTGCGATCGTGCGGATCGGCCGACGTGCAAACCGCGCATCCGCATCCCAGCGTCGGAACCCCCATCGAAGTTCCCGTTCCCAGAAATGTGAGCGTACCTTGCATTTCAAGCTGCTAGCTTCTAGCTCCTAGTTAAAAGCCGGACTTCGCTGATGATGAACCGAAAGATTTTCACCACCGTGAACCAGAGAATCGAATTGATCGTAACAACAGCCATTACGGTGAGCAGGTCCGTTACTGCCTCGGGCAGATGATCTTCCCAGAACAGTTTCTCCATGAGCCAGCTTCCCAAAACGTTTCCGGGAAATAGTGTGATGAATCCCGTCCCCCAGAGCAAAGCACCAGCCGACGAATAGGGGTGGTGCGAGAACCAAGAGCACAAAAGACCTATAACCTGCGCTGAGGCGAAGATGATGAGCACTATGTGCTTCTTCATACAGCTCCCTCTACGACGCGGCGCCGATGATGATTGTTTTCCGATCGGTGCACTGCCATCTTTCCGCATCCTTCGGGAATCGAGAAATCCATGACCCACCTCTCGGGCCTCCGGCGAAAAGCAAAGCGCGAAGTCAGGAGTGGGTTCGCACGGAACAGCAAAAAGTTGAAAGCTAGAAGCTAGGAGCTAGAAGCTGGAAGCTGTTTCTCTCACTTCTTCGCCGCCGGCGGAGGCGGAGGCACGTTGGGCACCGTCATCATGCTGGTCAGTTCCAGAAAGGCCATGCGCGTCTCGAACAGCACTGTCTGCAACATACGGTCCTCGGCATTGGTCAGGTTGCCGCGGGTTTTCTCCGCCAGAATGCCCAGCAGGTCAATAGTGGTGCGCGCGCCCATGATGTCGACCCGCGGCCGTTCACCCTCCTGCGTGCCCGCGCCCATTTGCAGCATGGCCGTCAAGTAGAGCTGTTGCACCAAGTGGTCGAACCCCATCGGCGGCTGCGGGCCCGTTGCGGGATTCTGCGCGCGAATCAGATCCTCCAGCCGTTGTGCCGACGCGTCGTATGCGGCCTTCTGCTCATGGCTTTCTTCGGCAGTGGGCGCCGCAGTCAGTGCGTCCGCCAATTCCGCCTCCTCCAAGGTTTGCGCCGGCTGCTGCGCAGCGGCCTCGCGCCGCCCTTCATTCACCACCAGTCGCGGCCCCAGCGGTGGCTCTGCCGGCGCGGGCGGAGCCGGTTGCGCCGGCTTCTCCGCCGTCGATTCCGCGCTCTCCTTTTCCTCCTCCGCCTTGATCTTGCGGCGGTCAATTACCTCGAATTTTGGCGTCTCGCTCATGGCTTCAAGTATCTCATCCCGTGCTGCTTGCGGCTGCATCACAGCGCAGCCGGTCCTCTTGCCGGCCTGTCCGTCGAACCGCACGATAAACTACACCCGTCCTTTGCCCAGGTTCGGCGGCGCATCCAGAATCTGCGCCGTTCCCTCTGCACCGCCTGCCTTGTAGCGGAAGCCTTGCCCGCGCGCCTCCGCTTCCGAGCGCATCATGCCCAGCGCAAACACGGGGCGCCCATTTTTAAGCGGCAACTCGGCCGCGCTGGTGATCTCGCCGGCACCCGTCCCGTCTTCAAGCGTAAGTTCCGTGCTGGCAATCGCTACGGGGCCCGAAAGCTCCAGCGGCCGCAGATGGCGGTGCACGCTGCCGCGCGACCGAATGCGCTCCACGATCTCCTGGCCCAGGTAGCAGCCCTTTGCGAAGTGCAGCGCCCGCATCTGAGAGGTTTCCTGGGGCAGATCGCGCTCCAACATGTCGATTCCGTAGACCGGAATACCCTCGGCAATGCGAAAAGCCTCAAGCAACGCGCAGCCCACCGGCGTAGCCCCGCCGGTGCGCAGGCACGCCCACAGCTTCGCCAGGCCCGCTGACGGCAGCCAGATCTCGTAATGAGGCGCCAGCACGCCGTAGACGCGCAAAACCCTCAGTTCCCACCCGTTCCATTCCACGCTCGTTCCCGCCATCGGGCTCCCGATCACCGGCAGGCCCACGCGTTCCAGCACCTCCTCGGCCTGCGGACCTGTAAGGCCCACGGCCGTCTCTGAGCCGGCCTCGCCCACC
The DNA here is from genome assembly GCA_963844905.1 of uncultured Acidobacteriaceae bacterium. Classification (GTDB taxonomy): domain Bacteria; phylum Acidobacteriota; class Terriglobia; order Terriglobales; family Acidobacteriaceae; genus Telmatobacter. The sequence goes on from CAWJQD010000001.1 coordinate 777,258, forward strand.
TGCTCTTCGCCCAGCGGAACCAGCTCCACATCGTCCATAATGATGAATCGGTTCAGGTGGGCCAGCAGTTTGTCGATCTGGTCAGCCGCAATCTCCAGTTCCAGTCCCGATTCCCCGGCAAACGGCGTCCCTAAAAACCGGTCCCCGACCTGGGAGCTCGTGCCTGAAGGGCCTCGCCGCTGCGGCGACGGTTCTTCGCCCGCCCGCCAAACGGTCAGGTCGCCCTGGATGTGCCCCTGCGCGTTCAGCACCAGGTTCCAGGCCCCTGTATTGGGAAAAAGATCGTTGACGGTATTGGTCACCATGCCGCTCAGCCAGCGGAATCGGTCGGCCCCGTGCACGGCCACCCGCCGCATCCAGCCCAGATCGTGGATCGCGGCCCCGGAGACCAGCGCCGCTGTTTCCGCTTCTGGCGCGTCCAATTCCCGTGGGGTCAATGCCCCCCGGTAGACGGTAAGCTCATGGGGTGTGCGTGCGGATTCAAGCATGGCGGCCAGCGCTGTGGCCTGTAGGTTTGCGGCAAGATCGGACTCGGGCATGGGAAGTTTTCCGCGGTCCGGCGCAGGATATTCTTTAAAACTTGGCGCGACACCGCATCCTGATTATAGCCTTGAAGTAAGGAACGGGAATTCACGGACCGGGAACCCGGAATCGGCGGAATCCCGCAGGGAGAATGGATGAGCGATCGGCAGATAAATGCGATACGAATCGGGTGCCGGGGAATCCTGGCCCTCCTGCTGTGCTTGGCGCCAATGGCCGTGGTACCAGCCCAGCAATCCTCAGCTCAGCAGTCCGCTCCTCCGCCTGCCCCTCCGGCCTCGACAGCCCCGCAAAAGCCTCCCGCTGACGCCGCAAACTCCTCCCCGTGCCCTGGCGATCAAAGCGGCAAATCCGCCAACCACATCACGCCCGAGCAGGCCAAGGAGCTCTTTGCGCTGGTCGATCAGCTCATCCAGTTTGACTCGCAAGAAACCGGCCTGCCCATCAAAAGCGCCGTGAAGCGCCAGCTCACCAGCCGTGCTGCCGTGGAAGCCTACCTCGAAGAGAAATTCAACGACGACGAGGGAGCCAGGCGTTTGCAGCGCGACGAGATCGAACTCAAGAAGTTCGGCCTGCTCGACCGTGACTTTGAGCTCAAGCCCTTTCTGCTCGCGCTCTTGAAGGAGCAGATCGAAGGCTACTACGACTCCAAGACCAAGACCGTAAACCTGCTGGACTGGGTCGATCCCGACGAGCAAAAGCCGGTAATGGCTCACGAGCTGACCCACGCCCTGCAGGACCAGCACTCCGACCTGGAGAAATGGGACGACCAGACGCCCGACGACGTCTCCACCGACGCGGCCGGCGACCAGGATCACTTGGCCAGGGACGAGATGGATACTGCGCGCGACGCCGTGGCCGAGGGCCAGGCTACCGCCACGATGATGGACTACGTTCTCAAGCCGCTGGGCAAAAGCCTCATCAAGGATCCCGAGGTGCTCGACGTCGTCAGGTCGCAGATGGACTCCACTGAGTGTTCGCCTGTGATGGCTCGCGCTCCGTTGCTTCTCTCGGAATCGATGCTCTTCCCATACCGCGAGGGCCTCAGCTTCGAACAGGACATCTGGATGGACCAGGGCCAGACCGCGGCCTTTGCCGGTGCCCTCGATCGCCCGCCGACCTCAAGCTGGGAGATCATCAACCCCCGCGTATATGAAGAGAAGCGCATCCCGGCCATTCCCCTGCTGCCCAACATCCATCCCCTCGTTGACCCGCTCTACCGTCCCTACGACATCGGCCAGATGGGCGAACTCGACGTGCACATCCTCACCGAGCTCTTTGGCGGCGACAATGCGGCCCGCGACCTGACACCGGCCTGGGATGGCGGCCTCTACTGGGCCGGCCAGTTGCGCAGCGCCACCACCCCGGAGGAACAGGCGAGCACCAAGTCCATCGCCCTCTTCTATCTCTCGGTCTGGAAGAACGCCGACTCCGCCGAGGTCTTCGCCAAGCTCTACGCCAAAAACCTGGGACGCAAGTATTCCAGCGTTCACTTGCAGGAAGCCGGCGATTTCTCCGGCCCGGCCGATGACGGCTCGGTGGAGCAGGCCTATGGCACCAACGAGGGCCCCGTCCTGATCACTACGCGCGGCAAGATGGTCTTCGTCTCCGAGAGCTTCCCCTTGCCCCTGGCCCGCAAACTCACCGCGCTCATCCTCGATGCCCAGGGCGGCGGTGCAATGCGCACAGTCTACGCGCCCCGGCGCCTCCGCGCTCCATTTCTTCGTCCCGTCTCCGTTCCCGATGAGCCCGGCAGCACGCTCACCGCCGATCTTGTCCACTTCTTCGCCGGCTGCGGAGTGATGAAGGCCGCCGTAGACGCGGTATTGGCATCGCAAAGGAAATAACTTGCGCGCAGGCAACCATTTGCCGCGATTCCGTTCCCTAATCGATCAGCTTTTCCTCTTTACCAGGTGCCCGCTCGACAAGGGCCAAGACGTTCTCGTCGCAGGACTCGACCTCGACTTTCGCGCCATGCCCTTCGGCGAGATGCTGAACCTCACCTGACTGGTGAACGCCTACGGCGGCAACATCACCGAGTGCATCGCCGATTGCAACTGCGGAGCGCGGCTCGCTACCCACAGCGGCTCCCGGGTCCCGAGTGCAAATCGAGTTTCCCTGTGATTCCCGGCTAATCGTAAGACCTGGATTCACAGTGGTCAATCCAATCAGCAAATCGCAAGGCACCGACTATACAGACTTGTAAACAGCCTCCGAAAAGCGGTAACCGATATGCGAGTCCGTCAGGAGGTATTTGGGATTCGCAGGGTCGTCTTCAATCTTCATGCGGATTTGTCGTATGAAGGTTCGCAGATACTCCAATTCGCCGCCATATTCCGGCCCCCAAACCGTCCGCAAAAGCTTCATATGCGGCACCGGCCCGCCGGCATTGGCCATCAGGAAGTGAAGCAACTCAAATTGTTTCGGGGTCAGGTGAACCGTGCGGCCATTCTTCTGCACCAGATGCCGGACGGGGTCAAGACACACCTCTCCTATCCTAATGGCTGCGTCTTCGTCGTCGAAGACTTTGTTGCGCCGCACCGCTGCGCGCAGCCGCGCAATCAATTCCCTCAGCTGAAATGGCTTGGTGATGTAGTCGTCGGCGCCGGCATCCAGCGCCTCCACCTTGCAGTCCTCATTCCCTCGCACGGTCAGCATCAGGATGGGAAGACGTGGCGCTGCTTTGCGCATGAGACGGCATGTTTCCACTCCGCCCATCCCCGGCATATTGATATCTAGCAACACCGCGTCGAACTGCTCTGTGCGAACCAGCGAAAGCGCCTCCTCTCCCCGGCCTGCTTCGATGATGCTGAAGCCCATGTTGGAAAGAATGGTGCGCAGGGAAACGCGAATGGATCGCTCGTCGTCCACGATGAGCACATTGCCTTGATCCGAATTCATTGCGGCCTCCTGATTTCCTGTGGCAGGGAAAGGAAAAATGTGTTTCCCTCATCCTTTTCGCTGATCACCCACACATGGCCATGGTGCGCCTCGGCTGCCATCTTCACTGTCGACAGGCCGACGCCCGTTCCCGGAGCCAGTTGCTTCGCTTGATCGCCGCGGTAAAACCTTTGAAAGATGCGTTCTCTGTCTACGATTGGTACCGCCGGCCCGTAATTGTGAACGGAGATAACCACCTCCCTGTGGCTGCTCCACGCCGCCACCTTCACCGGGGTTTGCGAGTAAGAGTACTTTGCTGCATTGTCCAGGTACTGCACCAGCGCCATCGAGAGCAGATCCGGATCGCCGCAAATCTTCATGTTGGGGTCAGCAACCTCGACTTCAACCGGATGATCGGCCATACGCCCTTGCTGTTCCTCCAACGCCTTTGAAACAAGGTCAGCGACTGCGATCTCTTCTTTTCCAATTTGCAGTTCGTCCGCTTCAAGCTTTGCGGTCTGCAAGAGACGTGCGCAGAGAGCATTCAGTTCGTTCGATTCTTCCTCGATCAGCAACACCAGCTTTCCTTGCGGCTCGTTGAGGTCGCCAACCTCCCGCAGCCCCGAATTTGCCGTCTGAATTGCAGTCAGCGGCGTTTTGACCGCATGCGCCAGAGAATCCAGCACTGCGGCGCGAAGGCGTTCGCTTTGATGGGCTGCTTCAATGCGACTCTCGTTTTCAAACGAGACGCACCGGTCCAAAGTAAGCGCCGTCAGAGATGCCAGGGCATCCACTACCAGCGGGCCTAAATCGCCCCGAATTGCGATCGCGCCGATGCAATCGACTCTGGCCCTCAGCACCCGCCGAAAGGTTCGCGTCATCCTGTCCTGGTCGTCGGTATTCAGGAAAAAGCACTCTCTCGCCAGATTCTCCTCATCCTCTGACCATGCTCCGAGTCTGTCGCATCCACTTGAATCCGCATCGAAGATGGCCACCGCTTCGACGGCGAAGATGCGCTGAATCAGGTTCGTCAACTGCGGGCCCGGCGGTTGGTGCAGGTTGATCAGCAATGTGCTCCGGCTCAGCTCGTACAACTGCTCCATCGCCGTTTGCTGCAACTTAGCCTGCCGCGCGCTTCGCTGTTCCTTCGATGACACGCGGCTGACGACCAGCGCGCTTATCTCGAATGCGCTCAGAGCAATCCAGTCGCGCGGGCCGCCAATGTTGAAGGTCAGGAGTGGTGGATAAAAAAAGAAATCGAGACAGGCAGCGGCCACGACTGACACAACGGTTGCCTGCCAAAAGCCGCTTAGAATCGCCACCGTCACGACAATAAGCAGAAAAAGAAATCCCACCGCGGCCGAATCGAAGCGCAGCACGTACCCTGAGAAAGTAATCAGCGCAACAATCCAGCATCCGGCCAGGCCCCCACCCATAAAGCGGATGATCGTCTGCCAAAACTTCTTTTGCAGGATGCGCCATGTCTTCATAACAACCAGATCTTCCTGGTCCGCTCAACCGGCTATTTCTAAAAGGTATCCGCATACTCGTGAACAAAACATAAATAAAGTAAAAGGAAAGCATGGGCCATGCAGGAGTGTATCTGCACAGTACGAGCGTATCCGGGCACACATTAACGAAACATAAATAAGTTACAAAGAAAGCATGAGCCACGCAGTCTGAGCTTCTCCGAGCACGGAATGGCATGGCCCTGCTTGATGTCCGGTTATAGCGGCTCCAGAGTTACTGTGCTCCGAAGCCGCCACACTGAAGCCGCCGCGGCCAACCCGGGGGGCAGCGCCCTTGAAGACACTCAAAATGGGTTTAGTTATTCTGGAACCGCCGTAAATCGCTTCGCTGGCACCTTATTGCGGGGCGGTTGTGGAGAGGTTTTCAAAATGCGCGGCCTGCAACCCCATCTGACCCGCCTCATAGGTGAAGTACTCGTACCGGGCTTTCGACGAGTCGGCCGGCCGGGGATACCTCTGGTAAACGCTGGCGGCGATCTGGCCGCGGCGCTCCCACTCCTGCTTCGCCGATTGCGCCTCCTGTTCGAAGGCCGACTGGCGGGCCCTGAAGTGGGCAGCCAGCTTTTGATATTGCTGCGCCGAGTGGGCGGTGCGCAGCATAGCTTTGATCTCCGATTTGCTGTAGGGAGTCACCTTAGGTGGCTCTGCGCAGGAAACGCCTACGGCTAGAGCGACCAATGCAACCACAACTGCAACTGACCGAGTCATGGCAACCTCCTCTTTCATAACCAGCTTCGGAGTTTTGCCATGAACGATGCATAAACACTAACTTAAGAATTTGTAGTTAAGCGGCAAGGCAGTTATCTTATCGGGATTCCAAATATAAATGGGCCCACTGCAAATATGGGAAGTGGGCCCGCGCCGGGTGACCGCGAAAGAACTAGAACTTCACTTCCAGGTCGATGTCGACATACTGCTGGTCTCTTTGCAAAGCGGGAAACCAGACTCCGCCATGTCCGTTAAATCCCGGGCCGGAGGCGATGCCGCAATAGGCGTACACGAAGGAGGGCGCTGTCGGTGTCAGTCCGGACATGGTTACCTGCCCTTCCCCTGGGACCGCGGAACCGTCCATACAGGCAAAATCGGTCGGCGAACCGTTGTTTGTGCCGTATGGCGCCCCAAGGTAGGCCGGCGGTGTCATGCCTTTGTGCCCTACCCAATAAGGCACATTTGCGTGCCGGTAGCCATACTCCCAGCGCCAGGTGAACCACTCACTTGGCATGTAGTCGAACGTCAGCGTGCCGTCCCACGCCTTGAACTGGTCACCCGGGTTTCCGGTAAAGTACGGCGCATTGAGGGCTGCCGACGACGCCGACTCGCCGTTGATAGGCGGCAACAGCACCAGGTATCGTCCGGGATTGTTGATCTGGCCGCCGCCGATAGTGAAGCCATAAAGATCTTTCTTGAACCAGAAGCGGTTGTAGATCATGTAGCCGACAAAGCTCTGTTTGGGATTCACTACTGGACTGGTGGTGCCTGCCGATTGCGCGGATTGTTTCCTGTCGCCAAGGCAAGACACGCCTAACTGGGAATAGATGCCCGTATTCATCGTCGGCCCGAACTCGCAGCCCACGTCTCCCGTAAAGCTGAAGGCCATCTTGTCGAGCGGCTTCGCCGGCTCGTCGTAGTACTTGATCTCGAGGCTGTTGTCGGTGTGAATGCGCCCGCGATGCGTAATGTAGAGATCGTCGTGACCCAGCCCGTAGTTGTTGCTGATGATGTTCATCCACGGATAGGGCGTCCACTTGATCTGGCCGCCAAGTCCCTTGCGGTTATTCGCAGAGCCATACGACTGCCAGCCGTTGATGAACCATGGTTCGATCTTCAGGTGCTCCGTGGGAAACATCTGGATGCGGATGCCCTGGAAGAACCAGGGCGTGTTCGAGGAAACGAAGGAAGGCTGATAGGCCCAGTTATCGAAGTTGTAGTAACTGAAGAGTCCGATATAGGACATAAAGATACCGGCGTCGAAGTTCAAGCCGTGCCTCCAGCCGTTGATATGGTATCCACCATAAGCTTCGGATAGATAACGGTCCGCGTCGGCGATATCCCATTGCCCCTTCGCGTAACTGGGGTCGTTGCGCACCGTTGCGGTGGAGTACATGCCGAATTGCGTCATAAAGCGCGCGTGCGCGTGATCTAAATGAAAGTCGCCGCCGATTCCGAGCTGTGCCAACTGAATTTCGTCGGTGCGGAAAATCTCGCTCGATCCGCTATTCGTATTGTCTGTTGGCCTGCTGAAATCGTACGCGTAGGCGATGTCGGCCCGGATCTCCGGCGTGAAAAACTTCGAGTCGAACGCCGTATCCTTGTTGCGCGGATTGCCGTTGAGCCAGGTCCAGTCCCAGTCGGAGAACGCGGGCGCGTGCGGATCGGGCGCGGCCGGCCTTGTGGGCGCACTCATCGCCTGCGGATTGACGGTTTGAGAAGCTGAGGGTCCAGGTGTAGCGGAAGAACCTGCGGCACGGAACACCGGCACGGAATTCCCGCCCACCAGCTTCTTCTCCGCCGCCGTCAGCGCCGCGGCGTCGCTGCTGCCCTCGGCTGCGCCCGCGCGTTCCTCCTCGATCTCTTTCTCCAACTGGTCGATGCGGACTTTCAGAACTTCGAGCTCCTGTTCGATCGCAGATTCCGGCGTGGGTGCTGCCGTTACGCGGGAAGTTGATGCGTCCCCGGCTGGCGCATCGGTATGCGCCACCAGCGTCGGTTGAGCCGTGTTGGCAGGGCCTGTCTGTGCCATGCTGCAACACCTGCATCCGGCGGCGATCGCCGAGACTATCAAGGCGCTCCACAAAACACTCTTCATCTTCTTCTCTCGCCCTCCATAGAATTTGATGAATCAGCCAAGGATTCGAAATCAAGAAGAGCGCCTTAAGCTGGTCGCGGCGGTTGGCACGGTATTTCGGCTGGTCGCCCGGCGGCATATTTTCCCGGCGACTTACATCGCATTACCCGCAGACAACCGTCCCTTTTGTTGACTTTTGTCAATCTCAACATTTCGTTCCCGAATCCTATTACACCCTGTTGCTCGTAAACGATTTGTAAACAGTCCGTAGGGCGTTCATAAGGGCCTTCACCTATGCAGACTTACAAGCAGCGGTAAGCTGCCGATCGGCGCAGTGCTCCCCTTGAGCGCCCTGAGCGCGGCAAAGGCCTTGTTTTTCTTGCGCTCAACGGAGAATAGGGCTTGCTTCAGACCGGGTCAGGACAGGGATTAGCCATGCATAAGAGCGCACGGAGCTGCGGCAGTGATTGCAAGACACAGCAATGATGAACTTGGCATGAAATAGCCTTCATGAAGAAAGCATGAACTTGGCGGGTTTATCTTTTGTTCATTTCGGCAAACCTGCCACAGAGTCGCCACTGCCATCAGCAAAGCCTCTTCGCGTCGATTTGCAGCGACTCTCCCGGATTGCGGGCGAGTGACCACCAACGCGGAAATATGTGCGCGCCAGGAAACATCTACTCTTTGATCGCTGAACCCCTCAGAGCTATGACAAATGCCCGCTATCTGTTCGATAGTTTCCACGTGGGCCACTTACTAAGAGCGTACGCGTACGAAAGTGCGCACAACTACTTGCATTTATGACTTTCTTACAAACTTTCAACGCTTTTTTTAGAAACGTTCCATGCGCTCCTTATTCCAGTGCGTGCTTAATGGATTCAAGGCGGGGCCTGGTTCCTCTATTACGCAACGCACTTTGAGCTCACCGCTAAAGGCCTGACATGGCGTGGAACTGTACGAAGCCATCCGGCCAGCCAAGGTCAGACAAGAGGGAGATTTCGATGAATAGCGATGGAGGTTTCATCATGGAGACAACTCATACAAACGCGCTTATTATGGCGCAAAAGGGCCGCGTCATTAAGCGGCTGGGGGCACACCATAACATCCGGCGCCCCGCCTTGGTCGCGGCAGCGGAAATCGTGTCGCGTATCGCTTGCGCCGTCGCGGTGCTTGTCCTGTGCGCTGCCGGGGCCGCGGCGCAATCTACCTTCGGCTCGATCCGCGGCACAGTGCAGGACGCACAAGGCGCCGTGGTTTCCGGCGCGTTGATTGTTGCTCACTCGCTCGACGAAAACTCCGAGCGTCAAACCACCTCCAACGACGCGGGCGAATTCATCTTTGAGAACCTTATGGCCGGGCAATACAAGCTGACGGTGAGCCATACCGGCTTCACCGACGTGGTCGTCCCCGTGGCCACTCTTGAAGCGCGCCAGGAACTGCGCGTTCCCATTACTCTTTCCGTCGCGACTCAAAGCACGACCGTGGAAGTGACCTCTGGCGCCGCGCAAATCAATACCGAGAACGGAATCGTCGCGGATACGGTGTCGAACCAGGACCTCACCCAGTTGCCGATGAACTCGAGAGCAGTTTCCTCGAGCCCGCTGGCCGGGCTGGCGCTCTCTCCCGATGTGGTGAGCGACAGCCAGGGAAATATTGCCGTGGGCGCTGCTACGGCTGCTCAAACCGGCTTCTCGGTAGACGGCATTTCCACGGCCAACGTGCGCGCCAACGGCGCGCTCAAGGACGCGTACCCCTCCGAGGAAGATATTTCCGAAACCAAGGTGACGGCGTTCGACAACAACGCCGAGTTTGCGCAGATCGGCGACGTAACCTTTACTACCAAAAGCGGCGCCAGCCAATGGCACGGAAGCGCGTTTGAGTATTTCCAGAATGACGTGATGGACGCCACGATCTACGGGTTCGACTCCAAGGCGCCTAAAAACTTCAAAACCTTCGGAGGCAGCGTTGGCGGCCCGGTGATCATTCCCCACCTTTGGAACGGAAAGTCAAAGAGTACGTTCTTCTTCGCCGACTACGAAGGTAACCGCAAGACCACCTCCGCCCCGGAAGAGCTTCTGGTTCCCACCCAAAACGATCAAAATGGCAATTTAACTGACCTGGCTTCGGTTCCGGGAACCGCAGGCACTCTCTACGACCCGTTCACGCAAGCGCCCTACGTGAATAACACCATCCCCGGCGCTCCCGGTAACCCGTGCTCGAATGCCATGGACTGCATCAATCCGGTCGCGGCCACCCTGCTCAAGAACTACTATCCGCTGCCCAATGTGATCGGCCCGAATTACTATCCTGGAGCGGGGGGCGCAACCTCTTCGGAGCCTCCGTATAACTACCAGACTCTCGTGCCCATCCCGTCCAACTCCGACGGCTTCGACGTCCGCATCGATCAAGTCCTCACGGCCAAGCAGCAAATCTTCGGCCGCTTCAGTTGGAAGAACATCCTTCTCAATGAGTTCAACGACGACACCGTGATCTCGCCCGCCAACAACTTCCTCCCCAACGACACGGCCAATGAGCAAAACCGCAGCCTGATCCTCTCCTGGAACTACATTTTCAGCCCCACGATGCTGAACGAGTTCCGCTTTGGACTGACGCATTTTGATGAGGATGAATCCTTCCCCATCCAAGGCTCCACCGCCATTACCGATCTCGGGTTGGTTCTTAATAACGGCATCGATCTCGCCGCGCATCCTACCGGCGAAGCCTTCCCGACATTCTCGTTCAGCGACGGCACCGTTTCTACCATAGGACAGGGCCGGGTGGGAACCACGATCTCGGGAAACACACAGTTCACCGACAATTTCACCCGCCTGTTGCACACCCACACGCTGCGCTTCGGGCTGGACGTGCGCAGGGAACTCTACAACGCCCCCATGTTTTATTTACCCTCCGACGATTTCGGGGCTTTCACCTTCAACGGCTCCATCACCAACTACTCTTTTGGCGACTTTCTTCTCGGCTTGCCGCAGACGTTCTTCGCCATCACCAGCCCGCAAATCAACGCTTACTCCTGGCACTGGGGCATTTACGGACAGGACGAGTGGCAGGTCAATCCTCGACTGACCGTGAATTTCGGGCTGCGCTGGGAATATCTTCCCGCGTTCATTGAGACCTCGGGCGATCTGGCCAGTTTCGACCCCTCCATTAACAGCATCGTGGTTCCCGACAAATTCTTTACCACCGTCTCCAACAGCCCCCTGCTCACCCAGGTCTATACGGGAGTTGAGGAAGGCTTCAACGTCTGTCAGCTTCCCAGCCACAACGCGGCGCTCGCCTGCACGCCCGTAGTGCCGGCCTCCAGCGACCATCTTCCCCAGGGCCTCAGGGACACTCCCCCGCGCGACTTCGACCCGCGCATCAGCGTTGCCTTGCGGCCGTTCAATAACGACAGGACGGTCATTCGCTCGGGCTTCGGCTTGTTCACTGCCACCACGCTGGGGCCCATGTCTTTCAATAATGCGGGGGTGGCCCTGTCTGACCTGCTCAGCTTCAACAATTCCGTAACCAACGGCGTTCCCGCGTTCCAGTTTCCCCAAACCTCCTATAACGCCCCCCCCTCGCTAGGCGGCGGCTCATTCGAGCAGGGCAACGATCCCCACTTCAAAGATCCCACTTCGGCGCAGTGGAACCTGACCGTTGAGCGGGAAGTGGCGCCGAATACCACCGTGCGGCTCAGCTATGTCGGCCAGGGCGCCTGGCATCTGCCCATCACCATCGACCTGAACCAGATTCCCGCCAGCACCACCCCGTACAATCCCGTCAACGGATGGGCCGATCCGCGCTCTCCCTATCAGAACTTCGCCATGCTGATGTACGCCATCAGCAGCGGAAACGCCAACTATGAGTCCGGCCTCGCCGAAGTGGAGCATAAGACCGGGCACGGATTGTCGTTCCTGGGAAGCTACACCTGGGCCAAAAACATCAGCAATGCGCAGGGCAGCGACGCGCCTACGACCTTCGCCGGCGAAGAACCCTACGCCGTCGAGATTGCCAACCGCTTCAATCTCCGCTACGACCGCGGCAACGTGGTGGGAACCCCGCGCCAGCGCGTCCTGGTGACGGGAACTTATGCGCTCCCCTACGGGCCCCAGCGCCACTGGACGGGCGGAGGCAAAGTCCTGAGCGGCGTTCTCGGAGACTGGAACTTCAGCACGGTCTCGATAATGCAAACCGGCCAATGGCTCACGCCCACTATGAATGCGGCCGCCGACCAGTCGAACAGCGATCTGAATCTTGAGCGATATCAGGGAGGCGCGGTCGCGCGTCCCGATTGCATCGGCGATCCCGCCCACTCCAGCCAATACCCGCAAAGCTTCTTTAACCCCGCCGCCTTTGCGTTCCCTCCCGCCAACGCGGGCCGCTTCGGCACCTGCGGCGTAGGAATCCTTGAGGGGCCGGGCGAGATCGACGTCAACGGAGGCCTCGCCAAGCAGGTCTCGTTCCACGAGCACGACAGGCTGCGCTTCGAGGCTACGTTCACCAACGTCATCAATCGTGCCAACTTCGCGCCCCCGGCTCTGAACTTCAGCGACACCAGTACATTCGGCGTCGTGTCCGCCGTGCTTCCGCAGGGACTAGGCGGCAACCGCACGGGACAATTGGCCGTGCGACTGGATTTCTGAATTCGATCTCTCGCTCATCCAGGCTGGCGGTTGATGGCCGTCAGCCTGCAATTCTTTTGCTCGAACAGTTGAGATTCAAAAACCCTTGAATGTGGAATTGAGTCATTATCGACGGTTTTCGTTGAGTGTCGAATCGCCCGGACGAATGTTGACTTTAGAGTGCACCGGCAGGACTGATGAACGCCTTGGTGTTAGACGAACTCACCGCCTCGCACTTTTGCAACGATGCTTTAACGCAAAACCCCCCTTAGAAGCAGCTTCCAAGTGGCGACGAGTGTTCGGAATGATTCCGGGAACCCCGTTCACCGAAACAGATGTAAAAGATGATTGGGTCGCTTCCGGATTCCTGTTCTTCTCAGCAATGCCCTGTGTTTCGACCTTTGGTGCCAGTCAGGGCATCCGAATCCGCAAAGTCAACTTTTCTTTGTGACTCGGCGAGAGGCGAAACCCAAGCCCAGCCAAGTTTCATCAGTGCGGGATCCCAGAGGTAAAGGTGAAACAGTGAAACAGCTGAAGGCCGTGAGCCACCATCCACTTCTCCCAGGCTGGTATGGTAACAATTACTTTCTTGCCGGCGGCCCCTAGCCCGCTGGCTTGATGTTCTGGTTCACGCGGAAGAAGTTTGTCGGGTCGTACTTCTTCTTGATGGTAGCCAGGCGCCCGTAATTGTCGCGGAAAGATGCCTGAATCCGTTCCTGCCCTTCGTCCATCATAAAGTTCACGTATGCGCCTCCCGCCGAGTACGGATGCAACGCGTCGTAATAGCGCTTGCACCAATCCGTAATTTTTCCGGCATTAGCGGCATCGGGATCTACCCCCACGATGACCTCGGCGAACTTGGCTTCCCGGAAGCTGTAAGCGGTGTCATTCTTGCCTACACGTTGCGCCGCGCCATTTACGGGGTACAAGTGCATCGTCGACAGCATAGTCGGCAGCTTCGACCCGTGTTCAACGTGCTTTGCGATCGCCGCATCGCTAAGCTCCGTGAAGTAGTCGGCTCGCCAGTACCACTGCAGTCCCGGAACGAACAAACCATCAAAGGCGCTCTGGGCTGCAGGGAATTGTGCAGGGCCGACCGCATCAAGCAGAGGTACTCCCACGGCGCGCATGGGTCGGGTAGCTTTCTCGGTGTCCTCAGCCGTCCCTGTGCAGCACCAAACAATCGCGCAGACCATTTTCATGTGGAGGTTCTCGGGGAACATTGGGGCGGGCGGGATCACAAGGAACGCAAAGAAACCGTTCACTTCCTCAGGGGCCGTCAGAACGAACTCACGATAGGATTTGAGAACGTCCGCCGCCTGCTCAAGCGGCCAAAATGTTGGCCCGAACTGGACGGTGCTTACCGGATGCAAGCGGTACTCAAACGATGTCACGACGCCGAAGTTTCCGCCACCTCCTCGAACTGCCCAAAACACGTCGCTGTTCTCCTTTGAATTTGCGGTGATGAAGCGTCCATCTGCGAGAACCAAATCGACAGAGAGAAGATTGTCGATAGTCAGCCCATAGCGGCGTGTCAAGTAGCCTATTCCCCCTCCCAAAGTGAGCCCCGCGACTCCAGTGGTCGAAATGAAGCCGCAAGGCGTAGCCATCCCAAAAGCATGGGTGGCATGGTCTACGTCGCCCCAAACGCACCCGGCCGCTACGCGTACCGTACGCGCCGCCGGATCGACGCGGACGCCCTTCATTTGTGAAAGGTCGATTACGAGCCCGCCATCGCAGGTCCCAAGACCAGCCCCATTGTGGCCGCCGCCGCGAATCGCGGTAAGGAGTTCGTTCTCACGCCCGTACCGGACCGCAGCCATGACGTCGCCAACGTCAACGGCACGAATAATGACTTGCGGCCGCTTGTCAATCATTCCGTTGTAGACCCTGCGGGCCGCATCGTAGGCGGCGTCTGCCGACTGGATTAGCTGTCCCCGAATCGCGGTTTTCAGTTGTTCGATTGATTGTGCCATTGAAGTTCTCCTCCTCCTCTTCATCGTTCGAAACGATTCCCGAAAGGCTCGCACGGAGCGTCACGCTCCTTGGAACTGACTGCCGCTTCTTGCTTACCACACGATTTGTGCCTGAACGCTGGAGATTCCCCCGGACTCACACTGGTTGAGAAGTTGCGCTGCAGAGCCCTCTTTGATGTCGGGAACCTCGAGTGCCTGCGCAACGACTTCGCGCCCAGTAGCGCCGGTCGCACCAAGGACTAAGACTTTCACGACGATCACCCGATGTGGAGTGAGGGAAGCATCAACCCGGCGGTCCGGATTCGAGTGATTTTACCCCATGGGCGCCGGCCCAGTCAGCAGGTTTTGCAAACCGCAGGCAGTCCAATCCCGTCCTGGACGGATTCGTATCGAGATGTCGGCTAGGCTTCAGGAAATGTGACGTGGGTTTGAAAGCCGAGGAGATTTGGTACACCGATTCGCGAAAAATCGAGGAAAATCCAAATCTCGTCCCCTCGCTGAACTAGAGAAATCTTGTATATCATTGATAATAAATAGTTTATTCAATGGTGCCTGGAGGGGGGTCGAACATTTCAACGGTATTGATTCTAAATAACTTATTGAAAATGCAGGACGCTCAAATCGCAGAAAACGGTACTTTCGCGCTTTCCACACACCTATTACACGCGCGCCATTTTCGTTCAAGCGCTGTTGCGACTGGCAGTCCAGGCGGGACCATTGAGTAATGTCCAGTAAGCCAACAACACGCCCGCAACCGCGAAAAATCGTTCGCCAGACGGGTGGATGAGCGCATTGCCCTGTTAGCGACAGTTGAAGATAATTGGCTGGTGTTTGGATTATGCGATCTAGACAATCAGAGATTTGCCTCATTCGATCCTGCAATAGCAGTAGAGAAACTGCTGGATGGTTCCAAATGGGGTTTTGTGAAGTTCTTTTGAACTTCCCAACAACCGGAAACGGGCCCCGAACTCTCTATGCAGCAACTCCGCATCGTAACGAGCAACTTCTAATCCGCTGCACTTTGTAGGCCCCTCGGGTCCGAAGGTGCTGACAATGACGGAGCCACCCGGTTTCAAAGCGCGGGCAACCTGGCGGACGTAGGCGACACGGTCGCCGGGTGAGATTAGAAAATGAAAGACGGCGCGATCATGCCATACATCGTAAGCAGAGGGTTCGAGCTCAGTTTTGGTGATATCGGCGATGAGCCAATGAACACGCTCCGAGACTTTTCCTAATCGTTTCCTATTGGCATCGATAGCGGTTTGCGAAATGTCGAGGATGGTGATGTTCTCGTATCCACAGGCGAGGAGGTCATCGACCAGCGTAGATTCACCGCCGCCGACATCGATGACTGAAGAATATCGGTCGGCTGCCGCCTGTTCAATGAGTGCAAGGGAGGTCTCAAGGTGTGGACGATACCAGCTGACCGCGTCCGGAGCCTTTTCAGAGTAGATCTTTTCCCAATGAGTCTGTAGATCCATATCGAGCAGCGCCCTCACGTTTATGCGCTCTGATCGATCATATCCAGGCATGATATGCCGTGCCAATGGGCGACGAAGAGATCGAACCAATCCCAGGATTCCTATTTGTTTGGGGAAGCGCGATGGCCCGAATCAAGGCTGGCTGGCGTTCGCCTTCCATGCTGCAGAGACTTGCGGCGGGAGCTTATCCATGTGGCTCATAAAAACGGTTACCTCCCACATCTGCTGTTCGCTAAGGACGTTGCGCCACGCAGGCATTCCGCTCAGCCGAATGCCATGCTGGAGGATGTAGAAGTTCTGGTTTTCTGGCATATCGGGTGCATCTTCAACAAATTGGGGTGCCCGGGGATAGAGCGCATCTGCAAACACGCCGTGAGGATGGCCGATGTCGCCGTGGCAGCTTGAACAATTCGTCTGATAAAGCTTCATCCCCGCGATGAGGTTGTTATCCGTAGCGGGGACCGGACTCCGCGCTTCCGGCGCGCGCCGATCGATGGCAGCGTCGAGGGAAGGCATACTGATCGCGCCTTCAAGCGAGTTGACGGGTATGTCCGCGCGTGGATCAACAAATCCAAAGCGCAGATAGCAGAAGCCTGCCGCAAAGACAAGAATCACGGCGGTTGCGAATCCGAGAAGAAATTTGCTCATGGTCGTTCTCCTTTGATGGGTTTTGGATGAAAACTCGTCGATGCATCTTTCGGTCACGTGTGTGGCCGGTCCAGGGTTCGGCCATGCAGATCCCGGCGCAGAGCCCTGCGCTTGATGAGCAGGAAAAAGACTGGCACGAGAATCAGGACGTGGATGGTTGATGTAATCATTCCGCCTACGATCGGAGTGGCTATGGGCTTCATCACGTCAGAGCCGATGCCGGACTCCCAAAGGATCGGCGCCAAGCTGAGAATGACGGCAGTCACGGTCATAAGTTTGGGCCGCAGACGTTGCACCGCGCCATCGATGACAGCCTGCTCCAAGACAGGTTCCGTTATCGGCTCTCCCTCGGCCACGCGGTTCTGGAATGCTTCATGTAGATAGACCACCATCACCACACCGGTCTCGACCGCGATGCCGAAGAGCGCGATGTACCCGACCCACACGGCGACGCTGAAATTGTAGCCGAGCATCCACTGCAAAAGCAGCCCCCCGGACATGGCGTAGAGCGTGGGAAAGATGAGCACCGCAGCCTCCACTGTCGATTTGAAGACCAGATAGAGCAGCAGAAAGATCACGAAGAAGACGATCGGCAGAATGATCGCGAGCCGCTGTTTGGCGCGCATCTCGAATTCATACTCGCCTGCCCAGTGCCAGGTGTAGCCGGCGGGAAGCGCCAACTTTTGGCGCAGCAAATTCTCCGCCTGGTTCACAAAACCGCCGTAGTTGCTGGTCTTGATGTTGAGATAGACGTAGCCGGTGAGGGCGCCATCTTCATCGCGGATCATGGCGGGACCACGCGAGAAGAAAACGCGCGCCACTTCGCCGACGGGGATCTGCTCGCCGGACGGTGTTGGAATGAGCGCCTGCGAGATGGTTGCCGGATCATCGCGGAAGTCGCGCTGATATCGCACGGCGACGGGAAAGCGCTGGCGGCCCTCGATGTTTTCGGCGATGTCTGCGCCGCCAATTTCAGAGGTGATGACGCGCTGAACATCGGCCACGGTCAGGCCGTAACGCGCGGCCTCTGGGCGGTTCACATCGACGTTGAGATAGAAGCCTTGCGAAACACGCTCGGCGAAAACGGCGCTGGTCTCGGGCATGCCGGAAAGAATCTGTTGCATTCGTGCCCCGATGTCCTCGACGCGCTCCAGGTCCGGCCCCTGAATTTTGATGCCAATGGGGGTTTTGATGCCGGTCAGCTCCATGTCGATCCGGTTCTCAACGGGCATGGTCCAGGTGTTGGTGAGACCTGGAAACTGGAGTTTCTCGTCCATATCCTGAATCAGCTTTTCGTAGGTCATGCCGGGACGCCAGAGGCTGCGCGGCTTGAGCATGATAGTAGTGTCGTACATATCGAGGGGCGCGTTGTCGGTGGCCGAGTCGGAGCGGCCCACGGTGCCAAAGACGGTCGCCACTTCTGGAAATGAGCGGATGATGCGGTCCTGCTCCTGCATGAGCGCAGTTGCCTGCCTGATGGAGATGCCGGGCAGGGCGCTCGGCATATACAGCGCGGAGCCTTCATACAATGCAGGCATGAACTGGCTACCGAGGCGGAAGTAGAGGGGGACGGTCACGCCGAGAAAAATCAGGTTGAGCGCAATGACCAGCTTCCGGTGGCGCAGGCACCAACGCAGCGCAGGAAGATAGAGTGCCTGCGTCATACGGGCTACGGGGTTCTTTGCCTCCGGGCGCAGCTTCCCGCGCAGGCAGAACGGCATGAGCGCAGGCACCAGCGTGATGGAGAGCAGCGAGGAGAAGATCAGCGCCAGTGTTTTGGTCCACGCCAGCGGGCGGAACATGCGGCCCTCCTGCGCCTCCAGCAGGAATACAGGCAGGAACGACACCACGATGATGATGAGCGAGAAGAAGAGCGCAGGACCGACCTTCTGTGCTGCACCAACCAGGATGCGTCGGCGCTCGGCGCCGCTAGGCGCATCGTTGCGTTCAGCCAGATGCCGGTAGCCATTTTCGACAATCACGATGGCAGCGTCAATGAGCACGCCGATGGCCAATGCCAGCCCACCAAGCGACATGATGTTCGAGCTGACGTGCAGGAAGTACATAGGGATAAATGCGGACAGAACGGCAATCGGCACGGTAAGAATTGGAACGAGCGCGGAGCGGAAGTGAAAGAGAAATGCAATGCTCACGAAGCTCACGATGATGGCTTCAATAATGAGATCGCGCTTGAGCGTATGAATCGACTGGTTGATCAGCCAAGAGCGGTCATAGCCGGTCACGATCTCGACTCCCGGGGGCAGCGAGGGAGCAATCTCGTGGAGGCGAGCTTTTACGGCGTCGATCACGTTGAGAGCATTTAAGCCGTAGCGCATGACCACGATGCCGCCTACTGTTTCGCCTTCGCCCTGCCAGTCGGCCGCGCCACGGCGCACATCGGGACCGAAGGAAACCGTGCCAAGATCCTTCACCAGCACCGGGGTGCCATTCTTGGTTGCGACCGGAACGTTCTCCAAGTCGGAAAGCAACTTCAGGTAGCCGAGGCCGCGCACCATGTACTCGGCGCCGTTCATCTCCAGCACATCGCCACCGACCTCATTGGTACTCTGGCGGACGCGGTCGATTACGGTCGAGGCTGAGATGCCGTATGAGAAGAGCTTGTTGAGGTCTAGGTTCACCTGGTATTGACGCACGAAGCCGCCAATGCTGGCTACCTCCGCGACACCGGGCACAGTTTCAAGCTGGTAGCGCAGATACCAGTCCTGCAGCGCGCGCAGGTCGGCCAGACTACTGGTATGCGTGCGGTCCACGATGGCGTACTCGTAGACCCAGCCCGCGCCGGTCGCGTCGGGCCCGATGGCTGGATGCACATCCGCGGGGAGCTTGCCCGCGATCTGTTGTAAGTACTCGGTGACGCGCGAGCGCGCCCAGTAGAGATCGGTTCCATCCTCGAAGACGACGAAGACGTACGAATCCCCGAACATGGTCTGGGCGCGGACACTTTTAACGCGCGGCGCCGAGAGCAGCGCAGTGACGATGGGATAAGTCACCTGGTCTTCAATGACGTTAGGTGGCTCGCCCGCCCACGGTGTGTGGATGATGACCTGAACGTCACTGATGTCAGGTAGCGCGTCAAGCGGCACGCGCCGGAGACACCAGATGCCCGCGACCACCAGGAGAATTGCTCCCGTGAATACAAGGAAAGGATTACGCGCGCACCAGGCAATAGTCTTCGCAATCACCACATGCCTCCCGCGGCGTCGATGCTCAGTTGCTTGGTAGCCACGACGTGGCCGCTGCGTTGGACGGCGACCGCGACCCGCCATGTGCCCCCCGACGGCAGTTCGAGCAATCCCTCGTGGAGACCGTCGCCCTTTTCATTGAGCGTGACTGGAACTCGCTGCGCCGCCATTCCCATCGCGGGCATAGCCGGCATAAAGAACGTCGCCGTCACTTGTACTCCCGTCACCGGCTTTCCATCGGACCCAGTGAGCTTGACGCGCACTGTATTTGCGCCTTTGCGCGGCGGCGAAGGCTGCGTGCTCAAATCGATTTGCACCTGCGCAGCGGGCCTATTGCTGGCTCCCGCGCCTTGCTGTGGCGGAGGGGGAGGAGGCGCAAATCCTGCCAGCGCCGCCTGAAGTTGCGCTTCCGAATCCACCAGGAAGTTGGCCGAGCTGACTACCTGCTCGCCAGCCTTCAGGCCGCTGAGGACGACGATGGAATCGTCAACCTGCGGGCCAGTCTGAATGGTGCGCGGTTCAAGATAGCCCTGCCCATGATCGACAAAGGCGATGGCGCGATCACCCGATTGCAAAACGGCGGAAGCCGGGACGACCAGTTGCCGGCCCAGCGGCACACCGATTTTGACGTTTACATACATGCCGGGTTTGAGCGCTACGCCGGGATTGCTGAAGACTAGGCGCACTCGCACAGTGCGAGTCGTGGGATCGACCTGCGGAAGTATCTGATCTATGCGCCCTGAGAAGTTGCGCCCGGGATACGCATCCACCGTGACCTGCCCTGGATCGCCCGGCCGTAGACGGCCAACAGCATCCTGAAAAACATTGGCGTAGACCCACACCGTCGAGAGGTCGGCGATGGTATAGAGCTTTGTCTCCGGCTGTACGTAGGCGTTGGGCAGCGCGTTGCGCTCGGTGATGTAACCGGAGACCGGCGAGTCGATGGCCATGTTGCGTTCCACCTTGCCGGTCTGTTCCAGATCCGCGATGGCCTGCTGGGGAACGCCGAACTGCCGCAAACGCTCTTCGGCGGCCTGGAGCAGCCAGCCACCTTCCTGCGCGGCCATGCCATGCATGTCCCGCGTAAACGACTTCTGGTTTTGCCGGGCTAGCAAATACTCCTGTTCGCTGCTCACCAAGTCGGGGCTGTAAACGGTGAAGAGCTGCTGACCTTTGCGCACATACTGGTAGGTCGCGTTCGCGTACACATCCTGAATCCATCCGGGAAAGCGCGTCTGCACATAGGCCAGCTTTTCTTCGTCGATGTCCACGTTGCCGGGGACGTTCAGATCGTCGCTCAGGTTCTTGTAAGTCACCGCGGCGATTGTGACCCCGATCTCCTGCAGCCGCTGCGGCGAGAGTTGGATCGGAGCCGGTGCTGCTCCGTCCGTCGGGGGCGCGGAGCTTTGCGGCGCTCTCTGGGCCGATGCCTGAGGACCGCGCGCAATCACCGGGTCTTCCAGCGCTGCCGTAGTAGGAACCGAAAAAACGTGATGGAGCAGCACATAGACGAGCGCGCCCCCGAGCAGAACACAGGCGGCGACGGTCGCTGCAAGAGCAAGTTGATAGGTACGTGCTTTCACGGTTTCACCTCCGGGGTGGATTGCTCGAATTGGTCGCTCGTTGCGCCTGTAGCCATCTCAAGGTCGGCCAGACGCGCATCGAAATCCTCGGCGGCTTGCATCCAGGCGAGTTGGGCATCGACGACCGTCATCTGGCTGTCAAGCAGATCAAGAAAGTCCGTCTTGTCGTTCTCGTAGGCAATCACGCTCGACTGCAGCGTGGCCTCCGCCTGGGGCAGAAGCTGATCGTGATACAAGCCTGCGAACTTCTGTTCGGCCTGCGCCTCCACCAGCGCTTCCTCAATTTGGCCTCGCGCGGTATTGCGCAGATTGGCCAGCTCGGCGTCCTGCTCGGTCGCCTGCGCCGTGGCCTCGGCGATCTCCGCGTCGTGCTTGCGACGATTCAGCCACGGCAGGTTCATCGAACCTTCGAGCATGTAGTTGTTGCGTATGTTCGTGCCGGCCGGCATCAGCATGTATCCGGCAGAAACCGTGAAGTCCGGCACGTATGCCTTCTTCGCCAGCGCCTGACCTCTGTGGCTGCCCTCCGCGGCCGCCTGCGCCGCCACCAGATCGGGCCGCGATGCGAGCGCCAGCTCCTCAAGGGTCTGCGCGGCAGGCAGCGTGGCCAGCACCGCGTACTGGCCACGCACCGTGAGCGGCGCCGACGGATCGCGCCCCAGTAGTGTGTTCAGGCGGGCCCGCGCAATCTCCGCATCGCGGTCGAAGCGGATCATGTGTTCCCCCAGCGCCGTGAGCGTCACCTGCGCTTTCAGAATGTCTTGCTGCGACACCTTGCCGACCGAATACTTGATGCGCGCTGCCTCGATGGCTTGCCGCGCAATCCGCTCGTGTTCATCGTGAATCCGCAGTTCTTCATCGGCGAGCAGTAGATCGTCGAAAGCCTTGCGAACCTGCACACGGACCGTGAGGCGAACCTCGTCCAGTTGCGCCTTCGCAACATCCACGTCCGACTGCACCACACTGGTGCGCAGCGCACGTTTGCCCGATCCGGGCAGCGTCTGGCTCACGCTGAACATGTTTTGCGCGTCGTTGTAGTTCCAGGGCTGCGAGAGCGGCACGCTCCATCCGCGATACATCGCCGAAGGATCGTGGAGCGCGCCGGCAACGGGAACATGCGCTTGGGCAACGGCGACGCGCCGGACGGCAACTTCGATCTCGGGATTCGCGGCAAGCGCGATCCTTTCGGCCTCGTCCAGCGTGAGCGCGGGTCCGGAATCCTGCGCCGTCGGCACGGCAAACAGCGCCTCAAACTTTGCCAGGCCAGCGCTCGCGCCCGGCGTCTGCGCGTGCGCAGACCAAGCAAATAAAACTGCAATTAACCATGCAGAACAAAGGGACTTCATCGCTTCCTCCAACGGATACATGGCGTGTGGGCGGGTGCGCTTGCGCTGCGCAGAAGCACAGCAAGACGCACGAAGGCCCAAGTTCAGCCTGCGAAGGAAGGAATTTTAGATGCGAAGAATGGAGCTTCCGCCGGGCATGAGTTTCGGGGGCGGAGTCCGGAAAGCAGCTAGGTCGACAAAGCCCAATTTGGCATGTACAACCAGACCGGCATCATGCGGCGCCAAGCAAAGCTTCTGGGAATGCTCAGGTGAGTAAGAAGGATCCGGGGTGACAGCGGAGTCCTGACTGTGACTAGGGCAGCACGTAGCATTCAAACCCGCGCCACGCATGGGGCAATTCAGTGCCATACCGCAGCAGCAATCAGGCTGCCCAGCCAGACGCGTGCCGCAAAGACATGCGAATCCAGGCGCTGCGGTCCAGAGAATTACCACCGCCAGCATCAAGAACGCGCCATTTTTGCTCCCAACCAAGGTTTCCAACTCCGTGCCCCGATTATAAGCTTCGGTCGTTGCGGCTTCATTGGCTGTGATTAGGATCACGTCCGTGGACTGGAATTCGAACTTGCTAAATCATTAACGATCGTAGAGGCCAATGCGAACAGATTGGGCGAGAACTCATCCGTCGAGAATCTCACTTGTCGCAAAATCGCCAATGCACCCAGTGTGAGGGGTTCTTAGCCATTTGGCAGGCGTCTTCGCGTTTGCGGCAGAATCACCGCCTATTCGGAAGCTACTCGTTGGGCAACCGCCAAGCCCGGCTCATGGGATAGCCGAGCTGTTTTTCCCTGGTCTCGCCGGGGAAATGTGTCCCATTCTGCCTCAATGTCACAGGTATAGAATCTGGGGTTCATTTCACATTGAATCTGAGCTTCAACTATGAAGGCTTTACACCCGCAAGAAACGCAGAAATGAGCAGAGTTTCAGTATGTTATTGATAATAAATAGTGTAGATGGTGCCGGGAGGGGGGGTCGAACCCCCATGACCACAAGGGTCGGCAGATTTTGAGTCTGCTGCGTCTGCCAGTTCCGCCATCCCGGCCTTGGGTGGGGGTCTGCTTCCAAAGTATCGCATAGCCTTTGGCTTATCCGCCATAACCTCCACGTCCAGTCGCCGCGCCACAACCGAAGTCTTCAAAAGCCCGCGCCGCGCTTTCTTTCTGGGCGCGGCCCCGCCGTAGACGTCCACCTCGCCGCAGGCGGCTTTCCACATGCACCCCCCGGCTCGCGCCCGCAACTGCCATGCGACAATGGAGGCAACAACGATGACTACTGCTTCCTCCGCCGTCGTTCCCGAGCCAGTCGCCGTAACCCCGCAGTTGCTCGCCCAGCACGGCATCACTGCGGGGGAGTACCAGCGCATTCTCGCGGCGCTCGGCCGCATGCCCTCGCTGACCGAGCTTGGCATCTACAGCGTGATGTGGAGTGAGCACTGCTCCTACAAGTCCAGCCGCGTGCACCTCAAGCGCCTGCCCACCAAGAGCGATCGCGTCGTCCAGGGGCCGGGCGAGAATGCCGGCATTATCGACGTGGGCGACGGATGGGCCTGCGCCTTCAAAATCGAATCGCACAACCACCCCAGCTACATCGAGCCCTACCAGGGCGCGGCCACCGGCGTCGGCGGCATTCTGCGCGACATCTTCACCATGGGCGCGCGGCCGCTGGCTGTTATGGACTCGCTGCGCTTCGGCCCCATCGATACCAATGGGTGCCCCATCCTTTCCTCGGATTTTCAACGAAAAGCCGAGGAAAGGGTGGGAGAGGATGCCGAGCAGCGCCAAATCATCCACCGGAACCACTCCATCCTCGAGGGCGTGGTCAGCGGCATCGCCGGCTACGGCAACTGCTTTGGCGTGCCTAACCTCGGCGGAGAAACCAAGTTCGAGCCCTGCTACAGCAGCAATCCCCTGGTGAATGCTTTCGCCCTCGGTTTGGTGCGCAAGGACGAAATCTTCTATGCGCGCGCCAGCGGCACGGGCAATCCCGTCATCTATGTCGGCGCCAAGACCGGACGCGACGGCATCCACGGCGCCACCATGGCCAGCGAAGAGTTCAAAGAAGGCTCCGAGCAGAAGCGCCCCAACGTGCAGGTCGGCGATCCGTTCATGGAGAAGCTGCTGCTGGAGGCTTGCCTTGAAGCCATGCAGACCGGCGCGGTTGTCGGCATTCAGGATATGGGCGCGGCTGGGCTCACTTGCTCTACCTGCGAGATGGGCGCGCGCGGCGGCGTGGGCCTCGATGTCGAGCTCGACCGCGTGCCGCAGCGCGAAACCGGCATGAGCGCCTACGAGATCATGCTCTCCGAGAGCCAGGAACGCATGCTGCTGGTCGCCGTGAAGGGCCGCGAAGACGACGTGCTGCGCGTCTTCGCCAAATGGGGCCTCGATGCGGTGATCGTGGGCGCGGTGCAACCCGAGCCGCGCCTGCGAATCCGCCATCACGGCGAACTCGTCGCCGACATTCCCAATCGATCGCTCACCGACGACGCGCCGCTCTACCACCGTCCCATCGGCACATGGAAAGCTCCCGTCCCGCTCAACCCGCCCGCCAAGGAACTCGCCGAGTTGGGAAAAGACCGCAACTTCACCGCCGACCTAAAAAAGCTGCTGGCCAGCCCCAACGTCTGCTCCAAGCGCTGGGTGCACGAGCAATACGACTCGATGGTGCAGACCAACACGGTCATTGGTCCCGGCGGCGAAGCCGGCGTCATGCGCATCAAAGGGACCGGCAAGCCGGGCCACGAGCGCGGTCTCGCCATGGCCCTCGACGGCAATGGCCGCTGGTGTTACCTCAATCCCAAACTGGGCGCGATGCACGCCGTCGCCGAGTGCGCGCGCAAAGTCGCCTGCACCGGCGCTACTCCCGTAGCCGCCACCAACTGCCTCAACTTCGGCAATCCAGAGAAACCCGAGATCATGGCCCAGCTTTCCGCAGCCATCGACGGCATCGCCGAAGCCTGCACCGCGCTCACGACGCCCATCACGGGCGGCAACGTCTCGCTCTACAACGAGACCAAAGGCGAGGGCATTTATCCCACGCCTGTCCTTGGCATCGTGGGAATCTTCGAAGACGTCACGAAAGCCGTTCCCCCGCATTTTCAGCGCGACAAAGACGCGATCGTCCTGCTGTGGCCGATTCCCCGCGGCGAGGAGCCCGACCCCAAGCTCAAAGTCCCTCTCAATTCTCCGCCCATCAGCCAATACCCGCTCCCCGCCCTCGAGCGCGAGCCCAGTCCGCGCGTAGAGCCGGATGCAACCGATGCAGAAGCCGCGGCGAATCTGGCCGCCTTCGGCTCCTCCGAGTTCGCCAAGGCTGTTCTTGGCGGGTTATGGGGCACGCCGCCCGCACTCGATCTCAAAGCCGAAGCCAGCCTCCACGACCTGGTCGCCGTGCTCGCCTGGCGTAAGCTCATCCGCTCCGCGTGCGACATCTCCGACGGCGGCATCGCCGTTGCCCTCGCGCAGGCTGCCTTTGTCAAAGGGATTGGCGCCACCGTCGAGCAGGATCAGTCGCTCCTGGCTCAACCGCTCTTCGGTCTCTTCGCCGAACTCGCCTCCACCATCCTCGTCACCGCGGAACACAAGGATCTCGCAGAGATCGACGCCACGGCCAGCCAATACAACTTCTTCTCCGCCCGCATCGGAACCACCGGCGGCAGCCGGCTCGAAATCAAAGTCGAAGGCGAGGTCTTCATCTCGGCGCCGCTGGCCGAGCTCCGCTCACTTTGGGCCTCCGCCCTCGAATCCACTCTCCGCGGAGAGGTTCTGGCATGAACCGGTTGCTCTACCAAGGAATCGAGGGTGAACCCGACACCTTCTTAACGTCTTGTCATCCTGAGCGAGGTCGCCATGGCGACCGAGTCGAAGGATCTGTGGTTGCTCTTGCTTCCCTGATACCTGACCCCCGGTCTCTCATCCCGGGTCCCTTAGTCCCTCAGTCCCTTGAGCTTTTCGCCAACGGCGAAAAGCTCCACGAAGAATGCGGCGTCGTGGCCATTTACGGCCATCCCCACGCCGCGCGCGAAACCCATCTCGGCCTCTACGCGCTGCAGCACCGCGGCCAGGAATCCGCCGGCATCGCTACTGCCGACGGCCAGCATCTCGCCAACATCAAAGGCATGGGCCTGGTCTCGGAGATCTTTACTGACGATGTTCTCGCCAAGCTGCCCGGCCAATTGGCCATCGGCCACACGCGCTACTCCACCACCGGCGATTCGGCGCTGCTCAACGCGCAGCCCATCCGCGTCGACTCCACCAAGGGCCTCATCGCCATCGCGCACAATGGCAACCTGGTCAACCTCGGCAGTGTGCGCGCGCGCCTGGAGCGCGACGGCGCCTACTTCCAAACCACGTCCGACTCCGAGATCATCGTCCAGCTCATCGCGCACTCCGGCGCCGCGAAGCTCGTCGACGCCATTGCCGATTCGCTCTCGCAGGTCGAAGGCGCATTCTCCATCGTCATGATGACCCGCGACCGCATCTTCGCCGCCCGCGATCCGCGCGGCTTCCGCCCGCTCTCCATGGCCCGCATGAAAACTTCCAACGGCCCCGACGCCATCGTCTTCGCCAGCGAATCCTGCGCCTTCGATCTGCTCCGCGCCGAGTTTCTCCGCGATGTGCTGCCCGGCGAGCTGGTCATGGTCTCTGAGGACGGCGTCACCAGCCGCCAATACGCCACCGGCGTGCCGCAAGCAAGCTGCATCTTCGAGCACGTTTACTTCGCGCGCCCTGACTCGCGCATCTTCGGCCGCTGGGTGCAGGAGTCGCGCGACCAGATGGGCCGCCAGCTCGCGCGCGAATCCGGCGTGCCCGCTGACGTCGTCGTGCCCGTCCCCGACTCCGGTGTCACCGCAGCCCTCGGCTACGCGGAAGAAGCGGGCCTTCCTTTCCGTATGGGCCTCATCCGCAACCACTACGTCGGCCGCACGTTTATCGAGCCCGAGCAGCGCGTCCGCGACTTCGGCGTGCGCCTCAAGCTCAACCCCGTGCACAATCTTCTCGCGGGCAAGCGCGTCGTGCTCATCGACGACTCCATCATCCGCGGCACTACCAGCCGCAAAATTGTCCGCATGGTCCGCGGCGCCGGCGCCGCCGAGGTTCATCTCCGCATCAGTTGCCCGCCCACCATCTCACCCTGCTTCTACGGCGTCGACACGCCCTCGAAGCGCGACCTCATTGCCGCCAATCATTCCGTCGAGGGGATTCGCCAGTTTATCGAGGCGGACTCGCTCGCGTATCTTTCGCTCGAAGGCCTGCTGGCCTCTGTCCGCGACGAACACAAAACCGGCTACTGCACCGCTTGCTACACCGGCAATTACCCCACGCAGTGGGTTGACGTGGAAGACATCCTACCCGCCACCGTATCCATTTAGCGCCCAGCGGCGCGCAAGTGCCGTCTGCACACCGCAGGTGCTTACTTGATCCCCACCACCATCGAATCTGGGCCCACAAGATGTTCCACGCGCGCCTGGCTGAAGCCTGCATCCTTCATCCAACCCATGCAATCGGCGCCCGTGTAATCAAAGCCGCCCGGGCTCTCGATCAGCATATTCAGGCTCATCAGCAAGCCAAATGCATTCTTATTCCGGTCGTCGTCAATGATCGCGTCGTACACTAGCAGCGCGCCTCCCTTGGGAAGTGCTTGGTGCGCCTTGCCGATTAGCATCCGCTTGTCCTCCAGGTTCCAGTCGTGCAGAATGTGCCCCATCATGATCACGTCGGCCTTAGGCAGCGGATCGGTGAAGAAACTGCCGGCTTGGAATTGCACACGTGGCGACAATCCGTTCGCTTCAATGTACTCTTCGAAAATCGGACCCACCTCCGCAAGGTCGAATCCGATGCCGAGAAGGTGCTGGTTCTTGAGAGCCACCTGCACCAGCAGGTCGCCCTGCGCCGGTCCCGCGTCGGCCACGGTCTTGAAGTTCGCCCAGGGAAACTTCGCCGCAATCGCCAGGTTGGCGCCGCGGCTGACCCCCGTCATCGCCGCCAGAAAGTTCTTCAGCCGATCCGGATCGGCGTACAGCGCGGCGAACGGCTCTGCGCCGTCCGGCCCCGCTTCGCCCTGCATCTGGCCGGTCCTCAGCGCCGTCGTCAACTTGCCCCAGTGCGAAAACAGCCGCCGGTTCGCCATCTCCAGTATCCCGCCAATATACGAGGGTTTGCGCTTGTCCAGAAACAAATCCGTCGAAGGAGTATTTGAATAGATCCCGTCGTGGCGCTCCAAAAAACCCAGTGCCACCAGCGCGTCAAAAAAATCGCGCGAGGAGCGCGGGTGCAGGCCCAGCCGTCCCGTCAGCGTATCCAGATCCTCGGGGTGCTTCGACAGCTCGGTGAACACCTCCATCTCCACCGCGCTCAAGAGCGCCTTCGAGGCCCAGAAAGCCAGGCCGGTTTGCAAAATGTGTTCGGGGTTTGGCGCAGAAACGGGTGCAGCCGCGGGTGAGGGTGCACTTGCAGTCAAACTCATATTGACCTCCTGTTGGTTGCGTTCATTTGGTCGTCCAGGGGGAAGGACACGGATAGAGCGGCTCCAGGGTTACTGCACCCCGGAGCCGCTACATCTAAGTCGATGCGACCACCAGGGAGCCGCGACCCTGAAGACACTCAAGATTGCGTATAGCTACCCTGGAACCGCAGTAGTTGCCCTATCGAATACGGACCTGCTCAGCAGCGTTGGGAAGCCGCATTGAATCGGACCTCTGCAGTGTACGCGACGGAGAAGCTGGCCGCGAAATATTTTTCAGGCGGGCCAGCTCAGTTCCCCCATCCGCTCCCGGCGCCAGTCTCGTTCTGCTCGCCTCTCCCAATGGTTCCTTCTCACAACCCGCGCCCGGCTTCAATCTGCAATACGATGAACACAGGTCGCGCATGATGATCACGGCCGCCATCCTCGTTCTTCTCGTTCATTTGCTTTGGATCGCGCTGGTCGTCTTCGGCGCGCTCTGGACGCGTGGCCGCCCGCTGTGGAGCGCACTGCACATTCTTTCCTTGCTCTGGGGAATCGCCGTGGAAGCCGGCCCCTGGCCCTGCCCGCTCACTCTCGCCGAGCAGTACTTCGAAACCCGCGCCGGCCTGGCCGCCTGGCAGGGCAGCTTCCTGGCCCGCATTCTCGACGCCACTGTCTATCCTGACCTTCCCGCCTGGTCCGTCACCATCGCTGGAGTGGCCGTCTGCGCCTTCAATCTCGGCATCTATCTCTGGCGCCTGCGCAAACATCTCCACCGCCGCGCACGCACCGACCCCTAATCCCTCATGTTCTCTGATCTCTGTATTTCATGTCACAG
Source organism: uncultured Acidobacteriaceae bacterium (assembly GCA_963844905.1). GTDB lineage: Bacteria > Acidobacteriota > Terriglobia > Terriglobales > Acidobacteriaceae > Telmatobacter. The sequence continues at coordinate 807,127 of CAWJQD010000001.1, forward strand.
GACGTTCACGCTCTCGCTGTGATAGCATCCGTCTTTCGCTGGTAGGCGCGCAGCGGAACTCATTTTCCGCCTGTAAATCCCGCCCAAAGCAAGCTTTGCCAAGGAGAATCCCATGAAAACGTACCAGGGAAGTGAGATCCGCAACGTAGCTGTAGTGGGGCATGCGCACAGCGGCAAAACCACCCTTATCGCCGCTCTGCTGCATGCCGCCAAAATGACGTCCACCCAGGGCCGCGTCGAAGACGGCTCGGCCGTCACCGCCTACGACGAAGAAGAAGTCGCCCGTGGCATCACCATGTCGAACGCCGTCGCCTTTGCCGAGTGGCAGGGTGTCAAAATCAACCTCGTCGACACGGCCGGCTTCCACATGTTCACCCACGAAGCCCGCGCCGCGCTCTTTCCCGTCGAATCCGCCATCGTCGTCTTGAATGCCCAATCCGGCGTCGAGCCCATCACCGAGCGCGTCTGGCGCTACGCTGAAGAGGCCAACGCTCCACGCATCGTCCTCGTCAATCAAATGGACAACCCCAAGGCCGGCGGCGAAGGCGGCCTGAGCGCCCTCATCGACGATCTCCAGGACCGCTGGGGCCGCAACTGTGTTCCCGTCCAGTTGCCCATCTCCGACGCGCAGGGCTTCCATGGCGTCGTCGATCTCGTCACCATGGAGGCCTACACCTACGCTCCCGGCGGCGACGGCCGCGGCAAGGTCTCCGCTGAAATTCCCGCCGCACTCGCCGCTGACGCCAAGGCCCGCCACGAAGCTCTCGTCGAGCTCGTCGCCGAAGGCAAAGACGAGCTGATGGAAGAGTTCTTCGACAAGGGCACGCTGGCCCCCGATCATCTCACTGCCGCACTCCACGAAGCCATCCGCGAAGACCGCATCTTCCCCGTGCTTTTCTCGAGCGGCCTCTCCAACATGGCCCTCGATCATCTCCTCGACTTCCTCAAAGTCTACGCGCCCTCACCGGTTGAGCGTGCGCCCATTGCCGTCAAGCCGCCCGCCGCCGCTGCCGATGCCCCCGTCACCTTCCGCAAAATCGACGACGCCGAACCAGCCGCCGCCGTGGTCTTCAAAACCATGTCCGATCCCTTCGCCGGCCGCATCAGCTTCTTCAAGGTCATCAGCGGCATCATCAAGAACGACGCCACCCTCGAGAACTACACTCGCCGCGGCCAGGAAAAGCTCTCGCACCTCAGCGTCATGCAGGGCCGCAAGGCGTTCGAAGTCCCCGAGCTCCACGCCGGCGACCTGGGCGCAGTCGCCAAGCTCCGCGACACCCTCACCGGCGACACCCTCGGCGTAAAAGGCGCCGACATCCAGGTCTCGCTCGCCGCCATGCCCGAGCCCGCCATGACCTACGCCATCGAGCCCAAATCCCGCGCCGACGAGGACAAGCTCGCTCCCGCCATCCACAAGCTCATGGAAGAGGATCTGCTCATCCGCTTCTTCCGCGACCCGCAGACCAACGAATTCCTCATTGCAGGCGCCGGCCAGCCGCACATCGAGGCCATCGTCAGCCGCCTCAAGCGCCGCTACCACGCCGAAGTCACGCTCAAGGCGCCCAAGGTCCCCTATCGCGAAACCATCCGCGGCAAGGCCGACGCGCAGGGCCGCCACAAAAAGCAGACCGGCGGCCACGGCCAGTTCGGCGACTGCAAAATCAAAATGGAGCCGCTCGCCCGCGGCGCCGGCTTCGAATTCGTCAACGACATCTTCGGCGGCGCCATTCCGCGCAACTACATTCCTGCCGTCGAAAAAGGCATCGTCGAGTCGGCTGCGCGCGGCTTTCTCGCCGGCTATCCCGTCGTCGACTTCAGGGTCATCCTCTACGACGGCAGCTATCACGAAGTCGATTCCAACGAGCTCTCCTTCAAGATGGCCGGGCGCATCGCCTTCCGCAAATGCATGGAGCAGGCCAAGCCCTGTCTTCTCGAGCCCGTCATGAAGGTCGAAATCGAGGCTCCCGACGACTTTGCCGGAACCCTCATGGGCGACCTGAACGGCCGCCGCGGACGCGTGCAGGGCATGGAGACCAAGGGCCGCACCACGATCATCAACGCCGAAGTGCCCATGGCCGAGATGCTCGCCTACGGCACCCAGCTCACCTCCATGACCCAGGGCAAAGGCAGCTACCGCATGGAAGTCGACCACTACGACATCGTCCCCCAGCTCGTCGCCGAAAAAATCCTCTTGAACGCCAAACGCCCCATCGAAGAAGAGGAAGAATAGCCACCGAAGGAAACTCAACTAATCAGGCTGTCATCCTGAGCGGAGCGCGCTCGGGGCCCCGCGGGGAAGGCCCGTGGGGTAAGCGGAGCGAAGGACCTGCTTTTGCTTTTCGCTGGTAGCCCCACCCTCGGGGTGCCCCATCCTGGCGGCGTCTCTTGCCGCTAGGGTGGGATACCTCAATTCCCAACCTACCGCTTCGTCATCCTGAGCGAAGGTCGCCCGCCACGGCAGGCGACCGGAGTCGAAAGACCTGCACTTCAGATCGCGGCCAGGTGCCCGCCCGGGCGGCGAGACGCCAGGGGCTGAGAATTCGATTCGTTGCCAGGAGGGTCAAGGAGCGAGGCGCTTGAGACTGGCGCAGCCATGCGGCTCACCAGCATCGCAGGCCTTGCGGTAAAGCGCGACCGCCTGGGTCACATTCTTCTCAACGCCGGTTCCATTCTCGAAGTGGGTGCCGAGATCCGTGCAGCCCAGCGCATTGCCCCCTTCGCACGCTTTGCGATAAAGCGCCACCGCCTGGGTCAGATCCTTCTCGACGCCAGCGCCGTTCTCGTAGTCGTAGCCGAGATTTGTGCAGCCCCGCGGCTCACTGGCCTCGCAGGCCTTGCGGAAGAGCGCGACCGCCTGGCCCGGATCGGTCTCAACGCCGGTTCCATTTTTGTAGAAGTTGCCGAGATTTGTGCAACCCAACGGTTCACCGGCGTCGCAAGCCCTGCGGTAAAGCGCCGCCGCCTGGGTTAGATCCTTCTCGACGACAGTGCCGGCCTCGTACTCGTAGCCGAGATTGTTGCAGCTCTGCGGCTCACCGGCGCCGCATGCTTTGCGGTAAAGCGCAACAGCCTGGGCCAGATCCTTGTCAACTCCGGTTCCATTCTCGTAGTGGGTTCCGAGATCCCTGCAGCCGAGGGCATTGTCCCCTTCACAAGCTTTGCGATAAAGCGCCACCGCCTGGGTCAGATCCTTCTCAATGCCAATGCCGTTCTCGTAGTCGTAGCCGAGATTTGTGCAGCCCAACGGGTCACCGCCGTCGCAGGCCTTCCGGTAAAGCGCGACCGCCTGGGAGGGATTCCTTTCCACTCCTTTGCCATCCTCGTATTGGACACCGAGATTTGTGCAGCCGAGCGCACTGCCCCCATCGCACCCTTTGCGATAAAACAACACCGCCTGGGCGGGATCCTTTTCAACTCCGGTACCATTCTCGTAGTTGACACCGAGATTCGTACAGCCCAGGGCCTGACCGGCGCCGCAGGCCTTGCGGTAAAGCGCGACGGCCTGGGCCGGATCCTTCTCAACGCCGGTTCCAAACTCGTAGTGGGTGCCGAGATCCGTGCAACCGAGCGCATTGCCTCCATCGCACCCTTTGCGATATAGCGCCACCGCCCGGGTCAGATCCTTCTCGGCGCCATTGCCGGTTTCGTATTCGTAGCCGAGATCTGTGCAGCCCGATGCGCCGCCCCCATCGCAGGCAGTAGCGAGAAGCGGAAAAGCTTCTGAATATCTCCCGGTCCTTTCGAGGTCCACGGCTTTGTTTAAGGCTTCGGCTACGCTCATCCGGGAGTGCGTAAGAGGCGCGGTGGGCGGCGGCGCAGCCAAGGCGGACGCCGCAGCGCGCGTGAACACAAAATCCCCGTTGTCCAGGCTGGCCGAAGCCGGGACCGAGTTGCGCAACGGGGCGTACTGGGGGCTTTGGCCGGAGCGGGCCAGGACCGACTTGCGAATCGTGACGAAGAGGTCTTCAGCGGTGAACGCGGAATCGGGCCGGGTCTGCATGGCCTGCAGCAAGAGTGCGGCGAAGACCGAATGACCCCCGGAGCCGGAGTCGGAAACGGGCTCGTCGCTGCCGCTGGCCATAATGGTACGAGAAGGCGCGCGCAACATCCGGCGGATGTATGCCGCGTTGCCGTCGGAGGGCGAGATCGCGGCGCTGGCCCGGGAGAGGTCGCCTGAGAAGCAGCTGTCGGAAACAATGAGCACGTGGCGGGCTGGGAAGGCGCGGACCTCGGTAGTAATGTCGTCTGCGGAAATGTCGTGGGACGTGACCAGTGGGTCGGGGTCGGCATCGATGGGGAGCCAGTACGCCTTGTCGGCTTCGCGGTCGAAGGAGCCGTGGCCCGCGTAGTAAATAAGCAGGCTGTCGCCCTCGTCGAGTCTCTTGCGAAAGTGGGCCATGGCGTCGAGGATGTTGTCGCGGGTCGCCTCCTGATCGATCAGTGTGGTGACCTGGAAGCCGTACTGCTCACGTAAAAGGTCTGCTACGGCCTCTGCGTCATGCACGGCGGTCTTAAGTGTGGGAAGGGGAGCGGGGTAGTCGTTGATGCCGATGACCAGCGCGTAGTAGCCGCCGTTGGCTTCCTGTTGGGCATTAGGTGCGGCCTGCTCAAAGCCGCGCTGGGACTGGGAGTGGAGCGTGAGCGCGCCGACTGCGAGAACGCAAACCGCTGCGCTGAGCGTTCGGAAATTGGAGCGCTCGGCCGTGCCGGAGAGGAGCCTCAGCGGTGAATTCGCCACGGCAATCCCTTTTCGTCTTTGGTAACGGCCTGCCTGAGACCCCCGGGCCGTTGGGTACGGCCATATTACACGAATTTGGGACGGATTGTGCGGGGGATTTTTTCAGAGCTCTCAGCGCGACTGAGCCGCCGCTTCAACGTCTCGCCCGCGCTCTTCTTCGGAGTAGCCTCGGCATTAATCCTCTTGAACGCCAAACGCCCCATCGAAGAAGAGGAAGAATAGCCACCGAAGGAAACTCAATTAATCAGGCTGTCATCCTGAGCGGAGCGCGTTTGGGGCCCCGCGGGCAAGGCCCGTAGGGTAAGCGGAGCGAAGGACCTGCTTTTGCTTTTCGCTGGTAGCCCCACCCTCGGGGTGCCCCATCCTAGCGGCATCTCTTGCCGCTAGGGTGGGATACCACGCACCCCACCGTCAAGCTATGGCGTCGTGCGCTTAGATCTCGGCTTGCGGGTCGGCTCGACGGCGCGGCTTAGCCCGTGCCACCATCATCAACGCCGAAGTGCCCATGGCCGAGATGCTCGCCTATGGCACCCAGCTCACCGCCATGACCCAGAGCAAAGGCAGCTACCGCATGGAAGTCGACCACTACGACATCGTCCCGCAACTGGTCGCCGGAAAAATCCTCTTGAACGCCAAACGCCCCATCGAAGAAGAGGAAGAATAGCCACCGAAGGAAACTCAACTAATCAGGCTGTCATCCTGAGCGGAGCGCGTTTGGGGCCCAGCGGGCAAGGCCCGTGGGGTAAGCGGAGCGAAGGACCTGCTTTTGCTTTTCCCTGGTAGCCCCACCCTCGGGGTGCCCCATCCTAGCGGCGTCTCTTGCCGCTAGGGTGGGATACCACGCACCCCACCGTCAAGCTATGTATCAGGGCATGACTTCAGTCGTGCCGAAGAGGGCCGAAAAGACGACGGGCCTTAGCTTCCGAGGCCGGGGGTGCCCCAGGTCTCGATTCTGAGACCTGGGATACCACACCCGTCACCCCACCAAAACACCGTGTCATCCTGAACGGAGCGCACTCGGTTCCGCATACTCTGCGCTACGCTTTGCGTTTTCTTGATTCCACGGCATACTTGTATGTTGAAAGGATCAACGGTAAGGCGTGAGCAAGTTCAGGACAATCATCCGCCCGGCAACATTAGGGACACGCAGGTTGGTGCGCAACGCCCATATTGAGCCTCGGTTTTATCTGAACAAATTTGCAGATGCATCGAAGTTCCTCTTCTTTTATGTACCGGGCCGCGAGCCGCAACGGAGATCAACCAAGAGCCTGTCATCTGAAGAGGACTATTTTGAGTACATTGTGAATGGTGAAGCAACTGCAAATCGGTACGAAAACTGGTTCCAGAGATTCGAGACCGATGCGGCTGCGGTGTATCCCACCATCCACGCTGGCCAGCCCCTTACCGGCGAGCACCAGATTGTGTGGTCTTCGTTCGTCGCAACGTTATTCCTGCGTTCCCGTAAGGTGCGCGAGCAGTTCGGCCCGGCGCTGACTCGAATGATGGAGGCAGAGAACTACGACAGTGAAGAGCAAATCAGGGAAATGCAATGCGACTTTCTGAGACAGGGAATCCTTGTTGACTCAGAGGAAATGCGCGCAAAGGTTAGGCAGACCTTGGACGAGATGCGTGCACCTGCATTCGGTCAGCTTGCTGGAATTGAAGACAGCGCTAAGATGATTACAAAGAACATCATCGAAAAAGAGCGTTGGTTCATTTTGGAGGCTGCGCCCGGCTGCGAGTTCGTGACATCGGATTGCCCTGTTCAAACTTGGGCCTTGAACGGACCCAAAGCCCCTATAACAATGGGCAGTGGATTCGGCCATCAGAACACAGCAATAGTGCTCCCGCTCTCGCCGAAAATGCTGTTTTTCGCTGGCAATGGCGTCCGCTGGAGCAGCAAAGTGCTCAGCCTAGAAGATACGGTCAAAGTTAATACTGCAACTGTGCAGTTTGCTCATCGCGCTGTCTACGCACTCAGCAGAAGTGCAGAAATTCAAACTCTTGTGGATCGTGAGCTGAACAAGTACACATTCGGCGAGAATTGCTTTATCCCCGCGAAACAGCATGCAGAGTGACGCCGGGTGTCCCATCCTGACCTTGCCTGGTGAGGCTACCTCCCAGCCCCTCCAAATACTCTCCCCGGCGAGATCACCGTCACCCCGCCCCGCTCTTGAGAAAGTGCTTCAGATTCCCCGTCACCAGCCACGCTCCACGCGACCCCCCAACTTCGTCGTCAAGCAGGAAACCGCCTAACTCCTTCCGCATCATCCACTTCCATCTGCAGAGTATTTCACGCTCTTCGCGCACAATGGGTTCATGATCCATTTCCAGGCAAAGCGCCAAGCCCGCGGCAAGTCGCTCTCCGGCGCAGTCGGAATGAGCAGAAATGTTGCTCAATCAGTAACATTTCCCTCGAAAATGCGCCTTAAATCCTTTAGATGGAAGATTTTACTTGATAACCTCAATATAATCAACGGACTAGCGGAGGTGATCGGAGGTACAAGCCTTTGAAAAGAAACCAGTTAACCCCAAAACAGGAGTGGGGGGAGAGGGTACCGAAGAGTTAACAGCGCGTAGCGACGCCAAAATCGCAAGGCGGAAGAAGAGACAGTGTAGCTCTCCTTCCGCCCCGACCCATCCAAAACGATCTTTCTTGTCTTTCTCTATGCTGCTCTATGCGAAGCGCGAGCGATACCGTATCCGATCACGCATCCGCGGCTTCAATGTTTTCTACGTGAATCACCTTCGCCTGCTCATCGAGCTGGCCCGTTACTTTCACCGCCTTGCCCTCGAACGGCCTGGCGCGCTCCGGGTCGTCTAGCCCGTAGACTTGGCCGGACGAGTCGCGCAGTACGTATTGCTCGCCATTCCGTAGGAGGATTCCGGTAAAGGTTGCGGATTTGGCCTGGCTTTGATCCGGTTGCTGTTGCGGCTGCGCCTGATCCTGCACGTGAGTGGAACTGGCGCCGATAAATGGTCTTCCCCACGTCAGCGCGAGCGCCAGTACCACCGCGCCGAGAGCGGAGAGGGCAATCAGGTTGCGCTTAATGGAACGCATAACGAGTACCTCCGGGGTCGGATTCGCCCGGACCCGCTCGCTCGGTCAGGTCCGGGTACGGAGATTCCAGCATCCGCCAGGCCAAACTGAAAAGAATTGCAAACTAATCTGAAGCAGATTGAATACACAGGGAATTCAGAGCCGCACGCGCGCCGCGCGAGTAAAAACTGCTTGCCTATTTGAAGGTAAAAACTGCCTGCGCAGGTAAAAAGATAATCGCCGAAGCAGCCTCAGACCGGCTCGCCCGGGCGCACCCGCTTCGCCAGCGCCCACTTCAACTCTTCGATGCCCTCGCCCGTCACCGCCGAGACGGCGTGAAACTCGAGTTTCCTGCGCTTGGCATGCGCTTTCAGCTTCTTCAGCTTTGCCGGGTTGGCCGCGTCGATCTTGGTCGCCACCACGATCATCGGCTTCGCGGCCAAAGGATGCTCGCCCGCGTCCCGCCCCGCCGAATCAACACTCGCCCTAAAGTTCGCTAGCTCATTGTTGATCACCTTGAAATCTTCCACCGGATCGGGCCTTCCCGACGCGTCCGACACGTCTACCAGATGCGCCAGCACGCGCGTCCGCTCAATGTGCCTTAGGAACTGCGTGCCCAGTCCCGCGCCCAGATGCGCGCCCTCGATCAGCCCCGGCAAATCCGCCACCACAAATGATTCCTGATCCGGCTCCTCGCCCACCGTCACCACGCCCAGGTTCGGCTCCAGCGTTGTGAAAGGATAATCGGCGATCTTCGGCCGCGCTGCCGAGATGCGCGAGATCAGCGTCGACTTGCCCGCATTCGGCAAGCCGACCAGTCCCACATCGGCGAGCAGCTTTAGCTCCAGCCGATAGCTGCGTTCCTCGCCCGGCCTTCCTAGCTCGTGTTCGCGCGGAGCCTGGTGCGTGCTGGTGGCGAAGTGCTGGTTGCCACGCCCGCCGCGCCCGCCCTTGGCGATCACGATGCGCTCGTCCGGCTCCTTGAAGTCGTGCACCAGCTCACCCGTCTCGGCGTCGTAGAGCGCCGTTCCCACGGGAACCTGCAGCGTGATCGAACGGCCGTCCTGCCCGGTGCAGTTCGAGCCCATGCCGTGCTCGCCGCGCTGCGCCTTGTGCTCTGGGTTGTAGCGAAAATGGATCAGCGTGTTGTGCCGCTGGCTCGACTCCATGATCACGTCGCCGCCGCGGCCGCCGTCGCCGCCCGAAGGCCCCCCGCGCGGCACAGACTTCTCGCGCCGGAAGGCCATGCAGCCGTTGCCACCGTCCCCGGCCTTCACGCGAATCTTGGCTTCATCGATAAACATGACTTTTGCTGGCCGATCGGGGCTTTTACGCGCCGCCACGCGCTGTTGCGCACGGTCGCGGCCCGCTCCCATGCGCCGTCTTTTCAGTGTATCGAACCGTTCCGCCCACCTGGGCCCGCTGCCAACCCACCCCACCGCCCCTAGATGCCCGCTCGCGTCGCCTCCGACGCCCTCATCGCCGCCGAAAAAACACATATTTTTGATGCAAACTACTTTTCAGCCGCGTCTTTGAGGCATAGAATCGTTTCCACAATTCTTTCGGCCACACTCAGGGCGGCGAAAATGCTGAATCTCGCCCGTCCCCGCGCCGGACCCGCCACGAGAGCGAACCGGCGGCTTGGTTTGTCCTTTCTCCCAGGATCTGCCAAAGCAGCGTAGGCAATGGCAGAAACAAGGCAGAATTGGATTCAGTGGTTGGCGTTTGGGGCGCTGTGCCTGAACGCCTGCGCGGCAGCCTTCGCTCAACCGAGCCCGGCCGATTCCCCTCCGCCCAATTCCGTTCAAATCCAATCCCCTCCATCAGGCTCCCTTGCCGGCCGCCTCACCGATCTGCATTCGGCGCCGCTGGCAGGGGTCTCCGTTGTCCTGCGTAACGTGGCCACTGGCGCGGAGGCCCACACGACCACAGCGAAGAATGGCGCATTCCACTTTGCCTCGCTCGACGCGGGCGAATACACGCTCGAAGCCGACGCGGCCCAGCTCGGCCACGGCCGCCTCGAGGGAATTCTCATTACCGGCGGCATCGAAGCCCGCGTGCAAGCCGCCATGCGCTTCGAGCCCGCTGCGCCGACTCAAATTGCCGCTCCGTCCATCCCCGCTGCTTCCATGCCGCTCACGGCATCCGTGCAGCCGGCAATTGCGTCTCCAGGCACGCCCGCCGCGGCGCCGGCGCCGGCAACTCTTTTGCCGCCCGCCGCGACCAGCGCGCCGCTCCCTGCGCCGAATCCGGCGATCGTCGCGGCCGGCCCACTGAAAATCCCGTCCAAAACGGCGCCCTCGGCGCCCCGGCCGGCCCTTAGCATCTCCAGCCCGCCTTTTGTCACGTCCATCGCTGCCGAATCGCTGCGGCTCATGCCTGTAACAGCCTTGCGCACTGCAGACGCCATCCCGCATTCCGCGCAGCCCACCACCCCGGCGCAAACTCCACCGCGGTTCGTTGCTCAGCCCTCTGCTCCCACGCAAACCTCGCCCAGAACCCACGTTCCCGCATTGCAACCTGCGACTAGCACCGCCCCTGCACCACGCCAAGCGCAACCTGAAAGCCACGCTCCCGCTCTGCCACAGCGTGCCGCGCTTGAAACTCAATCCGTCGCCATGGAGCTCGCACTGGTCGGCTCTCTGCCCCGCCCGCTCCCGCTTGCGGCCAGCGGCGCGCCTGGTCCCGTCGCCGCGGTGCCGGCCAGCGCAGTCCAGGCAGCCTTGCTTAATCCGCCCCCTGTCGCGCCGAGCGTGGCTGCCGCGCAACCTCCCGATCCCGTCGCGCCTGCCGTCACCACCACTGTCACCGCCTCGCAATTGCAAGCTCTGCCCGCCAGCGGCCGCAACTGGCAGCAATTCCTTCTCGACACGCCTGCCGCCGGCGCCTCCGCCGACTCGTCGCAGGCTTCCTTCCGCGGCTCCCAGGAATCAGCCGAGATCGCGATCGATGGAGCCAACACGCGCCTGGCCTTCGGCGCCGCAGTTTCCGCCTCCGGCTCGCAGGTCTCGGATGCCTCTGGCGATTATGCAGACCGGCAAAGCTCGATGAGTCAATCGGGAAGCCTAGCTTGGGCTGGAGGACGCGGTCTCGGCGTGAACGAAGCCGCCATCCACGAAGTGACCACCACCGCAGGCAACGTGGAGGCCGAGGGAATGCTCTCCGCCGGCGGGCGCACCACCATTCGCACGGAGAGCGGCGCCAACGCCCTTCACGGACAGGGCTTTCTTTTTGATCGCCAGAACACCTGGGGCGCGCAAAACCCCTTCACGCAGTTGGTGCAGTTCACCGGGTTCGCGACTGGGTCAACGCCGAACTTTTCGGCTCAGCCCTACACCCCTCCGGACCACGAATTGGTCTGGGGGCTCGGCGCGGGCAGCCGCATCCGCCGCGACAAGCTCTTCTGGTTTGCCGCGCTCGACAGCTACCACCGCAACGATCCGGGACTGGCGACGGTGAAACATCCCTTGGACCTTTGCGGGAATTACAACGTCAATGGCCAATGTACCTACCTAGCCGGGTTCTTTGAAGCGCCGACCGACCCACAAATCCAGTTGCTGAGCGCGCAGCTCGGCGAGAGCTTCAACCAGGCCTACAACGACTACCTGGGAAGCGCCGTGCCCACTCCACCGCCTCCTCCCCAACCGGCGGGACCGCTCCAACCGGTCGGCTTGGAGCAACTCGCCAATCTGCTCGGCCCCGCCCCGCGCACTGCTGCGCAGTGGACCGGCTTCGGGCGCATCGATTGGCAGGCGGCCGAGCGTCATCGCTTCACGCTCGAAGGCATCGGCGCCGACTGGAACTCGCCTGGCGGCGGACTGACACAGGTCTCGGAAGACTACGGGAATCACAGTTTCGGCTCCAGCAAAGCAAGCGAGGAATGGCTGCTCGCGCGTTGGGAAGCGTATCTCACGCCCAATCTGCTGGCCGTGACACAAGGCTCCGCGGGGCGCGATATTCTGGCCGCGCGGCCCGATGCGCCATCAGCTTTGGAGCAAGGGTTTCTCGGCAGTAGCTGGAACTCTTATGGCCAGTTGCCAGAGATTGTCGTCGATTCGCGCTACGGTTTCACCATCGGCAACCCGTCGCGCTTCGGCCAGGGCAACTATCCCGACGAACGCCTCTACCACGGCCAGGAAATGCTCGACTGGGCCCACAACCACCTGCTGGTCAAGGCCGGCTTCGAACTCGACCACAATGCCGACGCGACCAGCCTGCTGCGCAACCAAACCGGCTCTTACTACTACTCCAAAGTGGAAAACTTCATCTCCGACGCGCTGGTCTTTGAGAAATTCGGATTCGCCGACGCGCTCGACGAGGCAAATCCGCATAGCTGCGACACAACCGGCAAGGCATGGCGTACGACGAATGGCCAACTTGAGGGTTTGGGCGCGATGCCCTGCTACTCCCACTATTCGCAGATGATCGGTCCCACCAACTGGCATCTGAGCACCAACGACTGGGCCGGATACGCCACCGCGCAGTGGCAATTGAACAAATTCGCCGTCTTTTCCGCCGGCCTGCGCTGGGAGCGCGAGCAGTTGCCGCCGCCCATCGCTGCGCTGGCCAACTCCGATCTCCCGCTCACCGAAAAGCTGCCCGATCTGGGCAATCAATGGAGTCCGCGCTTTAGCCTCGCCATCGGCAACGCCAAAAGCCACTGGCCTGTCCTGCGCCTCGGCTACGGCATGTACTACGGCCGCGTGGAAAACGCCACTATCGAGACCGCGCTCACCCAGACTGGCTCACTCAAGGGCGACTTGTATTTCTTCATGCGCCCCTCCGACGATCTCCAACGCGGCTCCGGCGGCGCTCCGCCGTTTCCCTACGTGCTCAGCGCTCCACCAGGGAGCGTGGTCAAACCGGGAGCGGTCGAGTTCGCGTCCAACTTTCGCAATCCCGAAGTCCACCAAGCCGTCGCCGCCATCGAGCAGCCGCTGCCAGGCCGCGTGGAGTTGACTGCCGGCGCGATGCTCAGCCTCGGCCGCCGGCTGCCGGTCTCGATCGACACGAATGTGAACCTAGATCCCTCGGCTCAGCAGACGATCACCTACTACGTGTGCGACCAGACTCCCGCCACTCCCTCGGGTTCCACCACCGTCAACGGCCAGTGCGGAAACCTGGGCCTGGGGCCAATCAAGAAGGCCACGCAGATTACGGTTCCGTTCTACGCTTCCCAAGCGTCGACCGGATCGGCGGGATGGCTCAACCCCGACTATCAAGAGATCGACCAGATCACGAGCAAGGCCAATTCGACCTACGAGGCGGCCATGGTCAAGCTCGCACGCTATGGCAGCCGCGGCCTCAGCTTCCACGCCCACTACACGTACGCCCACACCATGGATTGGAATCCGAACGAGAGCCCGATGGACCCATCGGAGGACTTCAGGCAGGAGTACGGAACCAGCAACCTCGATGTGCGCCACTCGGCCGCCGTCATGTTGGTCTATGAGGCGCCCTGGAAGCTGCGCGACTTCGCTGGCCGATTCGCCAACGGCTGGATGCTCTCCGGCGTCGGACAATTCCACAGCGGCCTGCCTTACACCATGCGCGTCACCGGCTCTATTCCCACGGAGTTCGAACCGGACAAAACGATCATCGGCTTGAGGCCGGGCATGAACGGCTCCGGAGGCGATAACCGCGTCTACGGCCTTGGCAACGATGGCCGCTACTACAATATCGGCCGCAACACCTATCGCTATCCCAACACGTGGAAGGCCGACCTGCGTCTTGCCAAGCGCTTTGACCTCGGCGAATCGCGCCAGTTGGAAATTCTGGCAGAGAGCTTCAATCTCTTCAACCACCAGAACGTCACCGAAATTGAAACCACCGGCTATACCATCGAGTCCGGCAGCCCGCCGAGCACGACCGGCGGGTCAGCCACGCCTCCAACGCTAAACTTCCTCACCGGCCTGAAGACCAACCCAAAGACCGGCCTGCCCACCCCCGCCTTCGGCCAGCCGCTCAACATCAACGGCTCCGACTTCTACCGCGAGCGCCAGATTGAGCTCGGCCTGCGCATGCGGTTCTGACTTAGACCGGAAACCGCTCCCGCACCAGCTTCAGCGCCTCTTCCGCCGTCGCAATCGTCCCCTCCAGTTGCGCATCTTCGGCCGCGCGCAGCATCTCGCGGAACCGCGCCCCCGGCTCATATCCTGCCGCAATCAACTCCCGCCCGGTGATCAATAATTTTGGCCTGACCACTTCGGCCGGCATCGAGGATAAGCGCTCGCGCACATACTCCCAGTGTTCCAGATTGCCGCTCGCGGCCACGCAATCCATGCGATGCAGCGCCAAATGCTCCTCGAACCGTTCCAGCCGGAAAAACCGCTTCAGCGTCGAGGCCTTCATCCGCTGCGCATCCATGAAGCGCATGTGGTTTTCGATCAGCGCCAGCACTTGCCTCGTCTCCTCATTTGAAAACCGAAACCGCCGGCAGATCTCTGCACCGATGGCCACGCCAATCTCCACGTGCCCGTCGAAACGAATCCGGTCCGGCGCGCGCCGGAACGTTGGCGGCTTGCCAACATCGTGCAGCAGCGCCCCCCAGGCCAGCGTCATCGAGCATCCTGCCTCCAATTGTTCCAGCAGCAGCAGCGTGTGCACCCACACATCGCCCTCGGGATGAAACTGCGGCGGCTGCTCCACGCCCTTCATCCGCGCCACTTCCGGCAGCACCTCCTTGAGCAGCCCCGTTTCGTCCAGCAATTCGAAGGCCCGCCGCGCATGGCCCTCAGTCAGCATCCTGGTCAGCTCGTCGCGCACTCGCTCCCGGCTCACCGCGTGGATGCGCGAAGCCAGCTCGCCGCAAGCGCGCTTCGTCTCCGCCTCCAGCTCGAAGCCGAACCGCGCCGCGAAGCGCACCCCGCGCAACATGCGCAGACGATCCTCTTCAAAGCGCTGCTCCGCCCGTCCGATCGCGCGTACCACCCCCGCATCCAGATCCGCCAGCCCGCCAATATAGTCGAGCACGGCCGAGCGGACGTCAGCCCGCCCTTCCACTTTCCTGTCATCCTGAGCGGAGGTCGCCGTGGCGACCGGAGTCGAAGGATCTGCGGTTGCTTTTTCTGGTCGCGGCCGGGATTTTGCGTGGGCGCTGCTCGGAAATAGTCGCAGCGGGTCCAGCAGTAGCCCATTGATGGTGAAATCCCGCCGCCGCACATCCTCCTCGGCGGTCTTCGTGTAGCGCACCGCATCGGGATGGCGCCCATCGGAATACGCCAGATCCGACCGGAAGGTTGCCACTTCTATCACGGGCTTCCCGCCCCTTGATCCGTCGATCGGAACCTCCCGCGAAGCATCTGGCGCGCCAGCGCCGTCTGCCCCACCGCAGGTGGCAACCAGCACCACTCCGAAGTGTGCGCCCACGGCAAAGGTCCGCGGAAACAGGCCCAGCACGACATCCGGTGTCGCGCTCGTGGCCACGTCGTAGTCAGCCGGCTCGCGCCCCAGCAGCAGATCGCGCACGCATCCGCCCGCCAGATACGCCTCGTACCCCGCCACGCGCAGCTTCTCCACAATCCGCAACGCCGCTTCGAACTGTCCCGCTCCTGCCATCGCCGATGTTTCTATTCTCACTCCGCGCATCCGCAGATGCGAAGTGGCTAACTCGCCAACTTGCCAACTCGCCGCGCAGCGGCGTGCCAACTCGCTACACTGAAACCATGCCCGGCTCCGGCCTCATCCTCGGCATCGAAACCTCCTGCGATGAGACCGCCGCAGCCGTCGTCGAGCGCGGCGCGCGCACACTTTCATCCGTCGTTGCCTCGCAGATCTCCACCCACGCCCGCTACGGCGGCGTCGTTCCCGAGCTCGCCAGCCGCGAGCATCTCCGCGCCATCGTTCCCGTTGTCCGCGCCGCACTCGCCGGGGCCCACCTCACTCTGGCCGACCTCGACGCCATCGGGGTCACCTCCGGCCCCGGCCTCGCCGGAGCGCTTCTCGTCGGCATCACCTACGCCAAAGCTCTCGCATTCGCTAACAATCTCCCCCTCATCGCCGTCAACCACCTCGAAGGCCACATCCACGCCGTCCTGCTCAACGAGCGCGAGTCCGGCATGTTCGCAAATTCTGTCCCAAGCGATCATCCTGAGCAGCCTGAAAAAGCTGTCATCCTGAGCGAGCAAAGCGAGTCGAAGGACCTGCATTTCAACGCCGTTGCCCCATCCTTTCCGCAATCCGCACAAGCGGATGCGGAAAGGATGCGAGAGCACGAAGTGTCAGGGCACGACTTCAGTCGTGCCGAAAACGCAGCCAGAATGGAGCGGGCTTTAGCCCCTGAGGGAAGCGCCAGCGTCGAACCCGCCCTCGCCCTCGTCGTCTCCGGCGGCCACACCCACCTCTATCTCGCGCGCCCCACGCAGGGCACCTGGGCCTACACCCTCTTCGGCCGCACCGTCGACGACGCCGCCGGCGAGGCCTTCGACAAGGTCGCCAAGCTTCTCGGCCTCGGCTATCCCGGCGGTCCCTGGATCGACGCACTCGCCCGCTTCGGCAACCCGCACGCCGTCCCCTTCGCATTTGCACAAGTCAAACCAAAGGTCCACCTCGGCGGCAGGCCCCCGCGCACCAAGGCCGCCAAGACCGCGCCCATCGCCCGCCTCGACCCGCGCTTTCTCTTCTCATTCTCGGGAATCAAAACCGCCGTGCTGCGCTACGTGGAGCTGCACGGCCTGCGCGCCGAGTCCAGAGCCCGCCACGCGCGCCTCTTCTCCAGGGAGGACTTTCATCCTGACCGTCAAAAAATGGCTGTCATTCTGAGCGAGTCGCCGCAGCGACGAGTCGAAGAATCTGCGGTTGTTTTTGAGACTGCTGAAAGAGACCCGCATTCTCCAGCTCGCCCGCCGCAATCGCGCGAAGAAGCTCTCGCCCTCTGCCCGCAGCCCACGCTCGACCTCATCGCCAGCTTTCAGCACGCCGTCGTCGGCGATCTCATGAAGAAGACCTTCGCCGCGGCCGAGTCGCAGGGCGCCGCGCGCATCCTCGTCACCGGCGGAGTCGCCGCCAACCGCGAACTTCGCGCCCGCTTTACCGCCGAAGCTGCCCGCCGCAACTCGTGTCATCCTGAGCGAGCAAAGCGAGTCGAAGGATCTGCGGTTGCTTTTGAACCTGTCAAAGGGAACCTGCATTACTCGGTCTCTTTCCCTACGCTCGCGCTCTCTACTGACAACGCCGCCATGATTGCCGCTGCCGCCTGGCCACGGTTCTTGGCCCGTGACTTCGCCCCGCCCAACCTCACCGCCGACCCGTCGCTGACACTTGGGTGAAGAGATGCCGTTCAGCCTGACACATTGCATGGCTAGCGCTGCGTGAGGCAGCGGCTCCAAGGCTCTTCCTCAGTCCCTACGTCTCTTAGTCCCTCAGTCCCTGCTTTATTCCGTCCACCGCCGCATGATCAGCGTAGCGTTGATGCCGCCAAAACCGAACGAGTTCGACAGGCCGATGTCGAACGAGTGCGCGATGGCCTTGCTGGGCACGTAGTCGAGCCGGCACTCGGGGTCGGGATTCTCGAGATTGATGGTCGGCGGGAGCTGCTGGTTGATCAGCGCAAGCACCGTGATGCCGGCTTCCAGTCCGCCCGCGCCGCCCAGCAGGTGGCCGGTCATCGACTTCGTGCCGCTGATCTTGAGCCGATGGCTCAGCGCGTGCTCGCCGAAGACCAGCTCAATCGCGCGCGACTCGTTGCCGTCACCCGCCGGCGTGGCCGTGGCGTGCGCGTTGATGTAGCCCACCTCTTCCGGCCGGATACCTGCGTCCTTGAGCGCCGCCCTCATGCTGCGTTGCGCGCCCGCGCCCTCCGGGGCAAGAGAAGTCATGTGATAGGCGTCTGCGCTCATGCCGTAGCCGATCACCTCGGCCAGAATCTTCGCTCCGCGCGCACGGGCAAATTCCAGCTCCTCGAGAATCAGGATGCCCGAGCCCTCGCCGATCACAAAGCCGTCGCGGTCCTTGTCGAAAGGCCGGCTGGCGCGCGTAGGCTCGTCGTTGCGCGTCGAGAGCGCGCGCATGGCGGCGAATCCGCCCACCGACATCGGCGTCACCGCGGCCTCGGCGCCGCCCGCAATCATCGCGTCCGCATCGCCGTGAAGGATCATGCGCACCGAGTCGCCAATCGAGTTGGCGCTGGTGGCGCACGCCGTGGCCGTCGCGGAGATCGGCCCGCGCGCGCCGTAGCGGATGCTGATCTGCCCCGCGGCCATGTTCACAATCGCGGCGGGAATGAAAAAGGGCGACATCTTGCGCGGACCGCCCTGCAGCAGGTTCGTGTGCTCGCGCTCAATCACCTCGAATCCGCCGATCCCCGAGCCGATGAACACGCCCACGCGGTCGGCGTTGTCTTCCGTGATCTTCAGACCCGACTGCGCCATCGCCTCCTCGACGGCGGCAAAGGCGTAGTGAATGAAGCGCCCCATCTTGCGCGCTTCCTTCTTATCCACAAATTGCAAAGGGTCGAAATTCTTCACCTCGGCGGCAAAGGTGACCGGGAATGCGGAGGCGTCAAAGCTCCGGATCGGAGCCATGCCGCTGGCCCCGGCCAAAAGCTGCCGCCACACCTCGGGTGCGGTGTTGCCCACGCCGCATAGCAGCCCCAGGCCGGTGATCACGACTCTGCGAGTTGGTGCCTGGGTCAATGCTTACTTGCCGCCTTTCGCGTTCTTCTCGATGTAGTCGATGGCGTCCTTCACCGTCTTGATCTTTTCGGCGTCCTCGTCGGGAATTTCCATATCGAACGCCTCCTCGAACTGCATCACCAGTTCGACCACGTCCAGCGAATCGGCGCCCAGGTCTTCCTGGAAGCTGGCGCCGGGGGTGACTTCGGCTTCGTCCACCTGCAACTGCTCGACGATGATCTGCTTCACTTTTTCTTCAACAGCCATGCCTGCTTCTCCTCGTGTTGTTGGAAACTTAAGAAAACGCTTCGGGGATTTGAACTGCTGCCCCGCCCCGCGAACCTACCATACCGGCCCGCGGCAGCAGATGACAACCACCGCGCCAAAAAAGATGCGCATGGCCCCGAATCTTCCAGTCTACCGGCAGGACCCAGAGGTGTAAAGGCGGCGGCTGCGAGGAAACGATTGAAGGAACAGGGAATAACGAATGCGAGAAAGGCAACCCGCGGCAGATCGCGAAATGCACAGGCGGTAGGCGTATATTTGGCGAAGAGGATCTGAAATGGAAGGCTTAGCAATCGCTCTCACAATTGTGGCTGTGGGCCTCTTTCTTTTTGGGCTATTTTTCGGCCTGCGCCAGGGCCGGGCCGCAGTGCAAGTTCAGCTCGATGAAGCTAAGAATGAGCTCAAAGACTTGCGGCCAAAAGCCGCGGAGCTCGCTGCGGCCAAAGAACGCGAAAAAGCCCAAGAAGAAAAGTACACGCAGATGAAGGCGGACGTTGAAAACGCGTTTGCACACCTCGCCTCCCAGGCCCTTCGCGACAACAACGAAACCTTTCTAAACCTAGCGAACCAAAAACTTGGCGCACAAGCGCAGGAAGCGGAACAGACTCTAGCCCAGAAAGAAGAAGCGGTCAGGAATCTGCTACAGCCGCTCAATCAGACCCTCGATAGCCTGGGCCAGCAAACTCGTGAAATGGAAACGGCCCGTGCCACCGCTTACGGCGAATTGAGGATACTGGTCGAAGGGCTTAATCAGTCAATTCCGGAGTCGGTGAACTCGCTTCGCAGTGAGACCTCGCAGCTCATCGCCGCCTTGCGCTCTCCAAAAACGCGGGGCAACTGGGGCGAGTTGCAGTTGCGCCGCTGCGTGGAATACGCCGGAATGATCGAATACTGCTCCTTTTCCGAGCAGGTTTCGGCGCGCGATGAGGAGGACCGCCTTCTGCGCCCCGACATGACCATTCAACTGCCCAATGGCCGCGAAATCGTGGTCGACGCAAAGACGCCGCTTGACGCGTTTCTCGACGCCACCGGCAGCACCGACCCCGCGGCGCAGAAACTGCGCTTTGAGGCGCACGCGCAGTGCGTGAAATCGCATCTCAAGGACCTATCCAGCAAGGCGTACTGGAAGCAGTTTGAGAAAGCGCCCGATTTTGTAGTCTGCTTCCTGCCCAGTGAAGCTCTGTTCAGCGCCGCTCTGGAAGCCGACCCGTCGCTCATCGAGTTCGGCGCGCAAAGCCACGTGGTCATGGCCACGCCCACGACCCTCATCGCGCTGCTCCGCGCTGTCGAATTCGGCTGGCAGCAAACGGAGATCACAAAAAACGCCAAGGCGATTCACGAGATGGGACGCCGCATCTACGAAAAGCTGGTAGTGGCCCAGGGGCACGTGACGCGCCTCGGCAACGCGCTCACCAACAGCATCGATTACTACAACCGTTTCGTCGGTTCCATTGAAGGCAAAGGCGGCGTTTTCTCCTGTGCGCGGCAACTCGGCGAACTGGCACACGGAGACGGAGAACTCGCCGAAGTCACGAAGCTTCAGCCTGATGTGCGCGAATTGGAATCCCCTGAGTGGTCCCAGCCGCTGCTTACTGGCAGCAACGCAAAAGAAGTGTGAGTGAGGGTCGGGTCGCTGCGCCTATTGCTGACCCTGCACTTCCCCAAACGCCTCTCTCATCCTCCGCCACGTCGTCTCCAGGTCCTCCGGCAGCACCCGCGTCTCGCCCACCGTGGTCATAAAGTTCGTGTCTCCCACCCAGCGCGGCATGGCGTGCAGGTGCAGGTGCCCGGCCACGCCCGCTCCGGCGGCCTGGCCGATGTTCATGCCGAAGTTGAAGCCGTGCGGCGCGTACAGGCGATCCAGCGCGCGTTCGGTCAACTGCGTCAGGTCCATCAGTTCGTGCGCGGTTTCGGGCGGCAGCGCGGCCAGGCGGTCCAGATGCGCATAAGGCATCGCCATCACGTGCCCCGACGTGTACGGAAATGCATTCAGACAGACGAAACAGCGCTTGGCGCGCAGAATCAGGCCGCCGGCCGCCTCGGCCTTCTCGCGATCCATGCCGTTCGCAATCGCATAATCAATCGCCGCGATCAGGTTGCAGAAGACGCAGCCCAGGTCCCCCGGCCACGCATCCAGGGCCGCGGGAACGCCTGGCCGCACCGCGTTCTCCGCCGTGGTGACGTAGGCAAAGCGCCAAGGGGTCCAGAGATGATCCATTGCACGGCTCGCTGTTCGTACCAGTATAGAGGGGTTTCGGCGCCCTGCTTGCCGCGCCTCCCGCGGCGGATCGTGAAAGGCGCGTATCCGGGAGAACGGGCAAACCGGCCTGCCGCACCCTGTGGGATGGTTCCACCAAACTGAGGCACGGCCCCGCGTGGCGCTCAATTGACGCTGGATTGCGGAGATTGCTACACTCAAGGGCGTAGCTTCCTGCGCGGATTCCAGCAGTGAGTTGCGGCCGCCCTCCCAGCAAGCCGTTGCCTGCCGGCGTTTCCCAAGGAAACAAGCCGCGTTTTTACCCCTGAGCAATACGATGGGGAACGGCGTTTCCTGCGGAAGACAGTACCGGCGCGTCACATGGCGCGAGGGCAAGTCAAGGGACCCGTTGGCGACCGGAACGCGGAATTGCGGCGTGGGAGCCACCCAGCGGCTGGCGCAATCCAGCCCTGGAGCATGCAGTCCCGGAGCTGGCTGTAATGGCAAACGTCGTCAATCCCGAAACCGAGAGCGAAACCCTGAACACCGAATTGGAAACCCCAACGCTTGACCCTGCGACGGAGCTTGAGCAGCCGCCGTACGAATCCACGTCCACCCCTGAGAACACCGCCGTTGTCGAAGCACTCCCGCTGGACGCCGATGCCCTAACCGAGCCTGCCGCTCAGGCCGCAACACTCGATCAGCCGACACCTCCAGAAATTCCGGCCGCGCCCGCAGCCGCCGTCGAGTCACCCGCGCCAGTTGTCGAGACGCCTGCACCTCTCGTCGAGGCTCCTGCGCCAGTTGCCGAGGCGCCCGAGCCGACTGCCGCGGCTGTTGCGTCCCCAGCGGTCGAGTCAGCGCCGCCCGCCGAGCCCCCGCCTGTCGTCGAGACACTCGCGCTTGTTGTCGAAGCCCCCGCGCCATTAGCGCCGGCTCCAGCCGTTGCGACTCGTGCGCCCGCGCCTGCCGCCGAGCCGGCAGAGGATTTTTCCTCCGCACTTGCCGCTTTTGAACGCGAGCAGGCCGCTGAAGCGGCCGCCGTCGAGGCCTTCGGAGACAAGATCGTCTCCGGCAAGGTAGTCGAACAAAGAGAGAAATATCTGGTCGTCGATGTGGGCCTTAAATCCGAGGGGCTCGTGCCTCTGGAGCAGGTTCTCGATCACACCGGCGCGGTCAAGTTCCAGCCCGGCGACGACATCGATGTCGTTCTCGAGCGCGAAGAGCACGAAGGCGGCTACCTGGTCAATTACGAGCGCGCTCAGCGCCTCCGCGTGTGGGACACCATCGAAAAGGCCGCCAACGAAAAGACGCCCATCACCGGCACCGTCGTGAGCCGCGTCAAGGGCGGGCTCACCGTGGACATCGGCATCAAGGCATTCCTGCCCGGCTCGCAGCTTGAGATCCGGCCGGTGCGCAACCTCGACACCTACCTTGGCCAGCCGATTGAAGTCCGCGTCATCAAGCTCAACAAGAAGCGCGGCAACGTCGTCGTCAGCCGCAAGGAGATCCTCGAAGAAGAGCAGAACGCCAAGCGCTCGGCCACCATGGAGCACTTGTCCGAAGCCGCCGTCCTCACCGGCACGGTGAAGAACCTCACCGACTACGGCGCGTTTGTCGATCTCGGCGGCATCGACGGCCTGCTCCACATCACCGATATGAGCTGGGGCCGTCTCACGCATCCCCGCGACCTGGTCAACGTCGGCGACGAGATCCAGGTGAAGGTGCTCAAGTTCGACAAGGACAAGCAGCGCGTCTCACTGGGTTTTAAACAGTTGACGCCCGACCCTTGGCTCGACGCCTCGGAACGCTATCCCGTGGGCGCCAAGGTGCATGGCCGCGTTCTTTCCGTCACCGACTACGGCGCCTTCGTCGAGCTCGAGCAGGGCATCGAAGGCCTGGTTCACCTCTCTGAGATGACCTGGTCCAAGCGCCTCAAGCATCCATCCAAGCTGGTCAAACCGGGCGACGAGGTCGACACTGTTGTTCTCAGCGTCAATCCCGGCGACCGCCGCATCTCCCTGGGCATGAAGCAGCTCATGGAGAACCCCTGGGAGAACCTGAGCGAGAAGTATCCGGTCGGCTCTTTGGTCGAGGGCCGCGTGCGCAACCTCACCGACTTCGGCGCCTTCGTCGAAATCGAGGATGGCATCGACGGGCTCGTCCACGTCTCCAACCTGAGCTGGACCAAGCGCGTCAAGCATCCCTCTGAAATCGTCAAGAAGGGTGAGAAGGTGAAGGCTGTCGTTCTCGGCGTCGAGCCGCAGAACCGCCGCCTCTCGCTGGGCATCAAGCAGTTGCAGCCCGATGTCTGGGAGAGCTTCTTCGCCTCGCACCGAGTCGGTGATGTCGTTCGCGGCAAGATTCTGCGCACCGCGCAGTTCGGCGCTTTTGTCGAAATTGCCGAGGGCGTCGAGGGCCTGTGCCACATTTCCGAAGCCGGCGATCCGGTCGATGGCCACTCAAAGCTCGAGCAGGGCCTGGAGCACGACTTCAAGATCATCAAGATCAACGTCGAGGAAAAGAAGGTGGGCTTGAGCCTGCGGGCGGCCAGCAGTCACGAGCCCAGCCGCGCTGCCGGGGAAAGCCCCAAGCCGGAACCCCACAAGCACCCCGTCTCCAGCTCTACCACCACGCTCGGCGACCTGGTCAACTGGCGCAAGGGCGAGCGGTAAGGCCGCTCGCGGTAAGCATCGGCATCGCGGCCACCCTCTGGGGTGGCCGTTTTGCGTTGAGAAAAACAGCGAATGCACTTTTCCAATGTCGGCGCGAAACTGCGACATTACTAACCAAATTAATTCACAGCGCCAGCATCTTCTTGATTTGTCCCTGGATGTAGAAAAGCATCACCGCCTTGCGAATCACAACATTCACGTTCAACTCTTGCAACAGATCATCGGCCGCACTGCAAATCTGCGAATAAACCTGCTGGCGCTTGTTTTTATCCACCTTCGACATATCGAGGTTGTTCAGATTCGGATCGATAGGATCGATCGCCTTCGGCGTCCAATGCAGATTGGCAAAGACGCTCCCCGGCTGGCCTATGTACGCGCTCAGCCGCTGTTGGCCCACACTGCGTCCATAATCGTAGTCGTGTTTGCGATAGCTGACGTCGAAGAATCCTTCGAACGCCTGCAGTCCGTTGCCTGCCAGCAGCGTTGCGTCGGCGACGAAATCGTAGATCAACATTTCTTCTTTTGTATGCAGGCCGGCGGCAAGTTCGAGGATAAGCACCGCGTCCAGCCAGTCATTGGCGGTGGCGATGTCCGCGCCGAACCTCGCGTATTCCTCCGCATATTGCTGCCTCAGTTGAGCGCGCGCCGCGTTCAGGTTGGCGGCCGCGGACTCCGTCATAACGCCATTCACTTTGAAGAATGCAGTCAGCAGCGCTTCTGACGCCGGATTGGCCTGCGCGGCGGTCAGCGACCCGGTGATGAACAACTGCTGTAGCTGATCGGCCCGTTCGTCCAGCAGGCGCAGATTGTCATTCACCCGCTCGGCGACGATCCAGTCGCGAAACTCTGATTGGCCAAGAATCGAAGCCGCCAGTTGTGCTGTCAGCACCTTGTAATCTGCATTGGCTGCGCCAAAGGCGTTCGCTGCATTTGGATCGGTCGTGTACGGAACCTGACCGGATGTCTTCGGTTGAGGCGCAATGAACAAATATCCGCGCTGGTCGGCGTTCAGGTGACCGTCAGGCAGCATCTCCACCAGGTTTTTCGCCATTCCCAGCGGCTCGTTTTGAAACACGCCGCCATCGGTATATGTGAAATATCTGCTGGCTGAGCCGGCCCAAAGGTTTTGAACCAGATCCGGGCTTGCATAGTCCACGATGTTCCGCAACAGGTCCTGCACACGGAAAGCAATAGGAAATGCACCACAGGCGACTGCAGCCGCCCGTATGGTTTCCCACAACGGGGCACCATCGTCCGCGCTCCGGTCAATCGCCAGCAGAAGCTGGTCCTTGTGTTCCGTATACACGAATTGACCGCCGCTGCTGGTGCCGCGGGCGTAGTCCACGCCATTCAGATTCGAGAGAGCAAGGCCAAGGTGCAGGTTGCCATCGGTAGGCAAGGCCGGGTGCGGTATCGGGGCTGGCGGTGACGGCGCCGGCGGCGCATACCGGCCCATCAGATATGTTTCTGAAATTTTGCTCACCAGATCGGAGGAGAAAACAGAATGAGTAACCGGCTCATCCGTACCGCGGGCCAGCAGACCGGTGATATCGACATCGGTCACCCACGCATTGTAGAGAGGGTTGTCGTAGGGCTGGCTCATCGCCGGCCCGTCGAACAGCAACCGCTGCGCGATCATGGACACAGTCATGCCGCCGGCGGATGCGCCGCTAAGTACATCGATCTCGATCCGTTCAGCCGGATCGTTCTGGTCGGCCCACTGGTTATGTTGAGAAATGGCGTCCAGCACTTCGAAAGCAACGCCCGACTCATAGCTACCCAATGAAACCGCACCTGCGATGGTGATTGCCAGCTTCTTTGCCATCACGCTACCCCCTGTCATTCTCTACCCGGCCGAGGATTTTGATCCCACGAACTGAAGTTCGCCCTGTTTCGAGTCCTGTTGTTTCATCGAAGGGAAAGAAGTTTACAGTATATACATAGATCGCCTTATCCGGACTATGAATTCCTCGCCATTTCCACTGGTCTGAATGAACCGCGTTCGTATTTGGTCTCACGCGCCGCACTCCCGTTGATCCATTCGTATCGGCAAGTCTTAGTGCTGTATCTGGAGCGCCCCGCCACGCAAGCGGGCAGGCTGCATGGTCTTAGAGGGGCGCTTCTGATACAGCACTAAGACTTCTCAGGACTGATCCTACGATTCCACAGTCACTCGCGGAGCCGGAGTTGCTCGGCCTCGGTGTCCTCGCGTTGCGCCTCTCGCTCCAAACTCTCGGCCTGAGCAATAAGCACAGCCTTCGTCCTTGGCCATCGATCCAGCCTTCGCGCGTTGGCCCGGATTTGCTTGGCAAGTTCGCGCTCCTGCTTCCCTCCATCGAACGGGCCACGGGACGTAACTCCGCGAGAGTTCATGAGCCCTATGTAGATTCCCTTCTCGATTTGAGGAGCCTTCCACTTCTCCAACCCTTCTCGAATCATCCTATGGGGCCAAACGTTGTCCTCGGAGTCGGCGACTGCGTGAGTGAGGAGCTTTCCTATATACTGCTCAGCAATTTCGGAGCGGTCCTGCTCCTTTGCAATTGCTTGGGCCTCTTCAACCCATCGATTCAGGGCCGAGCCGTCGATGTCATTCCCCGACTGACCGGGAACCCTACTAAAGCTCTCCAGCAAGGTAATCCCAATTTGCGCACGAGTCTCTTCTTCCGATGTCGGGGAAGCCTTCGGGGCATTTCTCTTAGAGGCCGGCCGAAACACGTCTGCAACGACCCGCACGAAGAAAGCTGGGCTCTGTGCCAAGTAGCGATCTAGCGCAGATTCGGGGTTGCCATTCCCCCACAATTCGCGAAGAAGTGGAAGATAGCGATACTCAAGGGCTGCCACGTTCTCCAGGGGCAAGTCCTCCCGCACCTGCAAGGATTGAAACACCTGCTGAAGATCGAAAGAAATGCTTTGGAATCGGAGGAGTTCCGGTCGGACGGCAATCTGCTGCTCAAAAGCAACAAGCGCCTCAATTAGCTGAAGACTCGAGATTTCTGACGAGCGACCAGACAGAGCCTCAATGACGAACTCCGGCCGTTCGAAACGCAGATATTGACTCACGACATAAGATAATTCTTCGCCCTTGGATTTTAGCCCCCACGGCTCGTTTCGCCTGCCAGAACCTCTTTTCAGCATCTTCACCGAACTGGGAAATCCAGTTCCAGACCGTGGGGACGATTGGCCACCATTCGCTGAGGCTTTGAAGGAACTCCGCCTGAACTCTCCCCGTGTCAATCTCATGTCGAATCTGTGAGAGCCAGGAGTCCCCGAATCGACTAAATGCTGCACTGGATACGCCTGATGAAAATCGAATAGGACGTTCTGGCAGCGCCTCACTAATCAACATTGCGTCCATCGCCTCCGATGGAGACTTCGCCATGCTTCCAAATACGCCGCCTACAATGGACGGAGCTTCAACACGGGATGCAAAATCAACGACCCCCTCGATGCCGAAAGAAGCCATGATGCGCTCAACGGCGTTTCTACGGAGCTCATCCACCTGTTCCAAAAGTCTACTGGGATCGAGCCTTGGGATATCAGGAAACCTCTCAGTAAAGAGGTGCTCATCCTGAATCCCCGGATCTTCGGGGGCGATTCGTGCAGCAATCAGTTCCAAGGCCGCGATTTGACTATCCGTCATCACCCACTCCGCTGAGGGATACGCACGGTGATGCCGAGTGATTTGTGCTAGCTCTTTCCATAACGCCGGGAGTTGTTCAGCGTTCATCTGGTTTACAGTCTGACCAAACGCCTCGATCAGCCGATCTCTATCGGATGCTGGAAGCTCGTGGGTTTCCTTCAATAAGGCCGTCCATCGTTTGCCATCGGAACCCGCAAGGCGGATGGCCATCGCCAAGATTGCGCTAATCGTCTTGAACAATATGGGGTAAGTGAGTATCTCGCGCTCAGAGGCTCCGGCATCTCGAAATCGGGGGCACTCCGAATTGAATTGGATTTGGCCACGTCTAGGCAAAAGAGTCGGAATTAGCTGCCAAGCAATGCCTGGCTTGGTAGAAACCAGACTCTCCAATACCGTCAGCCTCATCTCATGCGAGGCGTTCGTCGCCGGCTTCCAAGTCAAAAACAGGGAGCGAAGACTCGCTAATGGACGGTTTGAGAGAGTTCCCCCCGGATCGATTGAGACCAGCCCCGCCAATATATCGGTTGTCCTCTGCAGGTACTTTGGATCGTGTCCAATTCGCTCCAACGCCCACAGGAGACCAGTATGTGGACTGCTTGACCAGAGCGGACTACTATCGCGGCTGTCTTGGAAGACGGGCCTCAGTTTTGCTCCGTCGCCCTCAAGCATTTGCTCGAGGGCCGACAATAAAGGGCTGGGAGCCGCCTCCATCAGCATTGGCAATTGCCGGGAGAGACTTGCGACAACCCGGCAATCGTCTCTCAGGCCAGGCAGGGTTTCGACGAGTCCGGAAACAAACAACTCCGGTGAAGGCGCTGGAGTCTGCAAGTCGTTCTCTTTGCCCATTGCGGACATGATGAGCAATGTCGTCGCGAGCCCATCGCGAAGCCACTCGCTGTGCTTTAGGACCTTGCCTTTGAGTGAAGCATACATCCGTTCGCGCGGTGGTAGCTCCAAAGCTGGATCGAGTTCTGACAGCACATCAGTCACTGCGTTTCCTAGATTTGCAAGTCGCTCCTTCTGCAGGAGATGCGAAATATAGACAAAGAGGTCCACAGGAGCCCGTACTGCCCAAACGGAGCCAACAAGTTCCAAAGGTGCATCGGCCAAGGGAAGAAATTCCCGTAGGCCCGCCTCAACATCTTCGTACGACTCAGCGCCCGCGAGAGCAACGATGATCGATTTGTCAGCTTCATTCGAATGGTTCCACGCACCCGCGAAAAGGGCTGGGATAAGTCTTTGATCGTTGCTCCATGCAGGACGCTCCGCCGTAGCGCTCGGGATTCTTCTGGCCAGAATGCTCACACTTCTGCCACACTCGTAAGCGCGTCGTAAAGCCTCGTCTGCGGAGAACCCCATCTCTTGAAGCCCCTCGCTCATTTCGTAAGCTGAGGAACGA
Source organism: uncultured Acidobacteriaceae bacterium (assembly GCA_963844905.1). Lineage (GTDB taxonomy): Bacteria > Acidobacteriota > Terriglobia > Terriglobales > Acidobacteriaceae > Telmatobacter. Next base: position 835,711 of record CAWJQD010000001.1, read on the forward strand.
GTCAGCGTGATCGCAGATGAGGGCTTAATGGTGTCCCTGCCAATCGGCACGATGACGCGATGCCCCTCATTTGCAAGCATGCCCGCTGCGCCCGTGGCACCGCCGCGGACAGCCATAATAAGGCCGTCAGAGCTCCGAAGTTGTCTCGCCGCCTCTTCTGCTTCAACAATGAGCGTACGCGCACGAAGGAACTCCCTTGTGCCATCCTCAGCACTTCTGACAACTGCACTGAGAAACGCGAGAACCTCATCAAGCGAATCGCCCCTGCAACGCTGGATTCCCGATCCAGAGACCAATGCCTGCTCCAGCTCTTGTTTTTGCTGCAACCGCCCGGCGAGCAGGACCTTTTCGTTTAATCGTGGGGAGAATCGGCCCGAATAAATATCCCAGAACTCATCTATGCTCTGAGCATGGTCTGAGGGGGCAAACCCGTTTTCCCGTGCGAACGATGCAGCCACAGCGGGGCAAAGCCTCAGCCATTCTTCAAGGTCAACAGCATCAAGAGCGCGTACGTCCTTCCACGGACCATTCTTTTTGTTACCTGTTGCCCAAGCACCCGCTCCCTTCCAAGTGCGCGGAGTCACAAAGACAAAGGTCGTTTCGCTTGGAACAATATCTTCTCCGGGATTAGCAGTCCGTTTGACATAATCTTTCTTGGCTTTGCTTGCGGGAGATTTCTCGACCCCCCACTCCCACACGGAGCCGCCATCCGGAACATACGTTTTGAACTGACCATGGGGGCTAGCGATGAGCCTGCCGTCCCATCCTTGGAGCTGTGCACTATCGCCGGCAGGGAATCGAAACGCGGAGATCTCGGCTGCTGAGCCGCGGATGAGCTGACCTATTAGGCGCGATAAAACGGTACGAGCAGCGATTCGCTCGCCTGCCCAAGTCTGTAGCTGATTAGCAGTGACCCATCTCATTTGCTTCGTCCCCGTGCTCGGACCATTCTACTGCCGCCATTTCCCACGATATGCAAGGTTTATCTTTCCGATTCGCACTTCGCCTCGTGCTGGGGCGCCGCATTCCAAAGCGGATTTGGATAGGTCTCGGAAACGCCCCAGCCAGAAGCGTCCCGTGCCCACCACCAATGCCCCTCGCCCCACCAAGAAAAGCTGGCATATGGAACCCGCCCCCTCCCCTGATCCCTGTTCCCTGATCCCTGATCCCTGTTTTTCTGACCACCCCAAAACGAAAAGCTGCGCCAGCTCCGCTAACTTGCCAACTCGCTAACTTGACGCCTCGCGCCCCATGTCAACCCCCTTCCATGACCCAACTCCCTGCAACCAGCACAAAACACTCGCTAAATTTCCTGCCCCAACTTTGCCGATAATTTCCCCCGCCCGGCGCACACTCATTCCATGATCCGTTTCCACCCAAAGACTCGAGCGCCGCGCCGCTCGCCAGCCCATCGCCGACCGGGCCGGCATAAACTCAAAAGTTGACCAAATAGTAAAATTTGGCCCGAAAATGAGGCTTAACCCCTTTGGATGGACGATCTTACGAGATAAACCCATTGGAATCAACGGGTTACGGCAAATGATCAAGGGTACAAGCAGTTCATAACAAACCACTTAACCCAAAAAAGGTATAGGGGGGGCGGGGGTACCGAAGAGTCAACAGCGCCTCGCACACCGCTGACCCGCTGACTTGCCGACTCGCTCCCTTGGCCCCTGCTTTTCTAGTCCCTGGTTCCTAGTCCCTGGTCCCTAGTCCCTGCCTTGAGCACCACCACGATCCCCAGCGCCGCCAGCACGCTGATCAGCGCAAACAAAAATACGCTGGCGTAGCCGAAGAACCCGATGATCGCGCCGGCGATCGGGACCCACCAGGAAGAACGACACGTCGGAAAATGCGGTGTAGACGCTCAAAGCGGTGCCGCGATTGAACTCCGGAACCCGCTTCACCGCCTCCACGCCGATGGCGGGAAAGACCAGCGACAAACCCAGCCCGCCCACCGTCGCCCCGGCCAGGGCCATCCACGGCGCCCCTGCCTGCCACAGCAAGGCCATCCCCACGGCTTCAGTCAGGAGCGAGGCAATCGCCACCGGGAACCCGCCGTAGTGGCTGATGGTCTTGATAAACAGCACTCGCGCAGCGATAAAGGCAAGCCCGAAGGCAGTTAGGCAGAGCGCCGCTCCGTTCCAGTGCCGGTTGGCGTAGAACAGCGTGACAAATGTGGCCAGAACGCTGTAGCTCACGCCGCCCAGCGCCAGCCCCATCCCATGCGGCGCCACGCGGCCCAGTACATGGGCAAAGGGCAGATGCTCACCCGGCTCAACCGTTACCGGCTCTTTACGCCAGGCCATGGCAAAGCTCGCCGCGCCGATCAGAATCGTCAACACGCCGATCGACGCGAGGCCCCACTGCTGATCCAGGATCACGCCCAATGGCGCAGCCAGGGCCATGCCGCCATAGCTGCTGATCCCGTTCAGCCCGATCACCTTCGCGGTGTGCTCGTGCCCCGCGCTGCTGATGCCCCACAACGTCGCGCCGGTCGAACCCAGACTCTCGCCCACTCCCAGCACCAGCCGGCTGGCGATTAGAACCGCGAAGCTGAGCCAGTGGACCCGGTGCAATGCCGCTGCGCCCACAAGGAATGCGCCGCTCGTGGTGCAGCAGGCCATGCCCCCTAGCACCGATACCTTCGCCCCCATGTGATCGGAGATGCGCCCGGCCCAGGGCCGGCTGAACAGCGTGGCAATGTACTGGATGCTGATCGCCAGGCCCGCCAGCACCGTGCTGTATCCCATGCGCAGGTGCACAAACGGCGGCAGAACCGCCAGCGGCAAGCCGATCGAGACATAGCAGATGAACGTGAAGTAAACGTATCCAGCGATATGCCGCGTCCGGCTCCGTGCTTGAAGCCGGACGCGAAACGGAGCATAGGCAGCCAAGGGGAGTGACATATCAACGAATGAGGCCTATAGATTTGGACTGTTCCTCTCCAGTATACCGAAGAGCTGCTTCTCCGCGCCCCGAAGCTGTTTTTCCGCCCAGAAACGCAACGCACGCGGCGTAAAGATGCAGGTTCTACACTAATTAAGACAGATGCCCGGCTTTCACATCGAGCACTTCGGTTGCAGAGCGGCGCGCGCCGATGGCGAGGCCATCGCCGGTCATCTCCGCGCTTTTGCCGAGCGCCAGCCGATCGCCTCCGACGTGGTCGTCGTGAACACCTGCAGCGTCACGGCCGAAGCCGACCGCGCGGCCCGCGCCTTCATTCGCCGCGCGCACCGCCGCAATCCCGACGCCAAAATCGTTGTCACCGGCTGCTACGCCCAGCGCGCGCCCCAGGAACTGGCAGGCCTTCCCGGCGTCACGGCGGTCATTGGCAACAGCCACAAAGCCCTCGCGCCCGAAATCGTCTTCAATCTCTCGCGCGCCGCAACCCCAGCCCCGGACCTCCCACCGGCGCTGGTTCCTGTACAGTCGCTCTTATCCGGTTCCGCGCCGCCCTCTGCCCTCGTATCGACTCCGGTTTCAGCCCCCATCTGGGCAGACGACCGCTTCGCCCACTCTTTCCTTGAGGAAGCGCCCCTCGTGCCGGACACGCAAACGCGCCCTAATCTGAAGATCCAGGAGGGATGCGGCAATCGCTGTACGTTTTGCGTCATTCCTCAGACTCGTGGCTCCTCCAAGAGTCTGCCCGCTGCAAGCGTGATCCGCCAGGTGGAACGCTTCGTCGCCGCCGGCGGCAAGGAACTCGTGCTCTCCGGCATCAACCTCGGCCGCTGGGGCCGCGATCTGCCGCCTGAACCCGGCGCACCCAACACGCTCGCTTCGTTGGCACACGCGATTCTCGCGAAAACAGCTCTGCCGCGCCTGCGCCTCAGCTCCATCGAGCCCATGGACTGGGACGACGAGCTGATCGCCCTCTTGCGCGACTTTGGCGGCCGTCGCCTGGCCCGCCACGCCCACCTCCCTCTGCAATCGGGCTCCGATGCCGTCTTGCGCCGCATGTTCCGCCGCTACCGTCCCTGGCACTACACGGACAAGGTTGCCGCTCTCCTGCGCGCCGCCGGTCCCGATCTCACCCTGGGCGCCGACGTCATGGCTGGCTTCCCCGGCGAAACCGATCATGAGTTCGAGGAGTCGCTCGCCTTCCTCCGCGCTCTGCCCTTCGGCTACCTTCACCTCTTTCCCTTTTCGCCGCGGCCGGGCACTCGCGCCTGGGCTCTGCACGCCGAGTCCCCGGTGCCGCCTGCAGCCGTCGAAGAGCGCGTGACCGCCCTACGCTTTCTCGCCGGCGAAAAAACTCGCGCCCACCGCTGCCGCTTCGTCGGCCGAGAGCTTGCCGCGATCACGCTGCACACGCCGGGCTCTCTCGCCGCCCGCGGCCGCTCCGCCGTCCTCTCGGAAAACTTTTTGCCGGTTGAACTCGAGGGCGAGTACCCGGCCAACCGGTTGTTGCAGGTCCGCGTGACCGCCCTCAATGCTGAAGGCGCGCTCTTAGCCCTCGAAGATGCCTGATTCTCCCCTAACTCCTTTCATCACAAAAGCCAACCCAATGCTATACTCAGTTTGCGTTCGTGCCGTCGCGGTCCAGGGGGCACCCTGCCCCCGCCCGCTTGGCACGTATTCGGAGGAGCACATCGCATTCGATAAACGTTCGGCTAAGTCCTTTATCCGCATCAACGACCGGATTCGCGCACGCGAAGTCCGCGTCATCGACGAAAATGGCGCACAACTTGGCATCCTCCCGCCTTACGAGGCCCTCCGCATCGCCCGCGAGCGCGGCCTCGATCTGGTGGAAGTCTCGCCCAGCGCCGTCCCGCCCGTCTGCCGCATCCAGGACTACGGCCGCTATCTCTACGAAAAGGAAAAGAGCGAGCGAGCCGCGCGTAAGCGCCAAAAGGTTATTACCGTCAAGGAAGTCAAGTTCTCCGTCACTGTCGACGAGCACGATTACCAGACCAAGAAGAACCAGGCCGTCCGCTTCCTTGCCGACGGCGATAAAGTGAAGGCGAGTCTGCGATTCCGCGGTCGCCAGATGGCCCATCGCGAGCTTGGCTACAACATCATCAACCGCCTTATACAGGACATCGGCGAATCCGGCGTAGTCGAGTTCATGCCGCGCATGGAGGGCACCGTCCTGCACGCCATCCTCGCTCCGGCCCGCAAGGACGCGTCCCGGCCCAAGCCCCCTCCCGCCGTGCAGGCGTAACCATCGCGATCAGAGCTTGGCGTGTGTCCCGTCGCAAAAGCACGGGGGGCCCGTGTGCTTGCACCCGCAAAAGTCACGGTCTTCGATGCTTCCACTTCGACGGGATAAAGACCCTTTTGCGCAATCTTCGGTTGCGGCATGCGGAACGCTCCCAGACGAAACAGTAGAAACTCCTGACTGGGAATAGATCGGATCGATCGCGCGAAGAGGGTCGAGTTTTTAGTTTGTAAACTCGCGCGACATGCTTGCCGTCTAACATGATGGATTTATGGGCTATTATGGATGTACGGGCGCCAAAGCCCTGTTTGGAATCCTTCCCCGATGGATTTCCGGCGCGAACGTCCATTCACCATGGAGTTGCCTTGCGGCCATATGAGACTGAAGCGAATTTTCCCGCTCGTTTTGATTCTGGTGGGCGCGGTTCTATTGTTTGAGCGCCCTGCCTACGCCTACGCCGACCCTGGCACCGGCCTGTTGGCCATCCAGGCCGCCGGTTCCGCGCTCGTGGCCACCGGATGGTATCTGCGCCGAAAGATCTACACCCTGTTCCATCGGGTCACCGCGGCCAGGAACGAACCGGAACAGCCGTCCGGCACTGCGGACAGCGAGGGCCCGCTAAATCCGTGAGCGGCCCCGCCGGGGTTTCTTGTGGTGATCTGAGTCTCCCGCGCGGAGACCACGAACTGGAGTTGACCTTCCGCGATCCTGCCGGCCAACTCCGCCTGACCGCTGACTGCGCCTTGCGGCGGATTCGCCCCGAGGCAGAAGAAGAGACACAGGCGTTTCTCGCCTCTTCACTGCGCGAGGCCCTGGAGCGGAGCGGCGACCTGATTTCCAGCCGGATCGCTAGCCCCGGCGCCCATCCGTGCATCTCTTCCGGCGAGCTCTGGCTCGAACATCCGCGCATCGACCCCATCAGCTACCCGTGGGAGTGGACGACCGCTCAGTGGCGCGCCGCCGCGGAGCTCACCTTGCGCGTCGCTGGCCAAGCCATTGCCGCCGGCTGGACCCTCAAGGACGCCACCCCCCTCAACATTCTCTTCGCTGGCCCGCGCCCTATCTTGGTCGATGTCCTATCCTTCGAGCGCCGCGATCCGCATTCCAGCGTCTGGCTGGCCTACGGCCAATTCGTGCGCACCTTTTTGTTGCCCCTGGTAGCAGCTAAATACCTGAGCTGGCCGCTCCAGGCCACTCTGTTCGCACGCGACGGCTATGAGCCGGGACAAATCTACCGGGCGCTGCCGCGCTGGCGGCGGATCGCCCCCAATCTCCTCGATGTCGTCACTCTGGCCACGCTCTTCGAGCGTCCGGCCGCAAAGCAAGGCAAGTCCAGGAAGCGGCCTTCCGCCACCGATCCCGCTCTGGCTGCACATATCCTGCAAAAGCGCATCGCGCGCCTCGGCAAACAGATTCGCGATGCAGCCGGGCCGCAGGGCAGCAGCCAGTGGAGCCGGTACGAACAGTGCGCCAGCCACTACCCACCGGCTGACGTGGAGACGAAGAAGAAGTTTGTCAAGAGCGCGCTGGAGCGCTTTCGTCCAGCACGCGTCCTGGATATCGGCGCCAACACGGGAACCTATTCGCTGTCGGCGGCCGATGCCGGCGCGGAAGTGGTTGCACTCGATAGCGACTCCGCAGCCCTCGAAACGCTTTGGCTCGCCGCCGCGCGGCAGAACAAATCCATTACCGCGCTGGTCGCCAACATCGCTCGTCCCACGCCCGCCGCGGGATGGAGAAATCGCGAGCATCTCTCGCTCCTCCACCGCCTGGCCGGCAAATTCGACCTGGTACTCATGCTGGCCCTCCTTCATCATCTGATCTTGCGCGAGCAGTTGCCGCTCACGCACGTCGCAGATCTCTGCGCCGGCCTCACGCGCCGCTGGCTGCTCCTGGAGTGGGTTCCGCCCTCCGACCCCATGTTTCAAGAGTGGCTGCGCGGCCGCGACGACTTGTATGGCCATCTGAGTGAAGACGATCTCTTACGCGCATTCGGGACGTTCTTCGCCGTCGCTGACCGCGCGCAACTGGGCAACGGCCGGATTCTCCTGCTCTTCGAGCGAATATAGTATTCTGGCCCAGAATCAGCCATCACGGGAATTTCACTTCCAGAGACTCGCCCGGCATGATCAAAAGGTTCGCACAAGCCTGGGGCATTGCCGCCATACTGCTTCTTCCAAGCTATGTCGACTTGACCTCTTCGTTCGGTGACGAGCAGATGCATGTCCCATTCCCGCTCACCCGATTCGCACTGGCGCAACTTTGCGATCTGGCAATTGTGGCTCTCGTCTTTGCGGGCTTGATGGCGAGTTTGCGCAAGCGAAAGTCCTGGGCGCAAATCCGGTGGTTCCTCCTGGCCGCCCTTCCCGTTTATGCGTTTGTGTGCAATCTGAGCAACTTTCCTTACTACGTTCCGTTCACTGTGCTGCTTGCCGCCAGCGCGGTGTGGTTTACGGTGCTGGCGTTTCTCGTGTTTCGCGCGCCCTCCATCGCATCGGCGTTCTACAAGTTCTGCAGCGCAGTTCTCACTGGTATTGCCATATTCGCCCTTTTAATTGGCGTTCAACTGGTTCGTGCCGCCTACTGGCATCCGGGTCCGCAGGCTTATGCGTCAGCCATCGCCGCGCAACCCGCAAGCAAGCCGCGCCTTGTTTGGATTCTCTTCGATGAATTGGCATACAAGCCCGTATTTGAAGCGCGTGATTCGTCGCTCCGTCTTCCGAATTTCGACCGTCTCCGCGACCGGAGCACGCTTTACACCGACGCAGCCCCGATCGATTACCACACCGACGTGGTGGTGCCGAGTCTGCTGCTTGGCCGTATCCTGAAAGGCGCTACCTATACCGCGAGCAAGCAATATCTCGTCCGCACCGCCGATTTCCCCCACTGGCAGTCCTTCGACGTCAACGCATCGCTCTTCGGCCTGGCCAAACAGCACGGAGTCACAACGTCCGTTGTCGGCTGGTATATACCCTATTGCCCAATCTTCGCGGGTACAGTTACAGAGTGCTATTGGAGCAACGACGACACCGAGGCCGGCGACGCACCGTCATTCAACGATAGCTTTGCTGTAAATGCGTGGTTCCCGCTATGCATCGTGGCCGAGCAACTCGTCGCGCCCCAAAAGGCGCTGGCGGATGTCGCGCGCTGGAAATCGCTAAGTCACGCTGCTACGGCGAGAGATCTAAGCCAGCATGCCCTTACCGCGCTCGCTACCAGCCATGCCGATGTCATCTACCTGCATTTTCCCGCACCGCATCCGCCGCCATTTTGGGACCGCCGTACGCATACGTTTGCCGCGGGTGGATCCTATCTCGATGCGCTGGATTATTCCGATCAGCTTCTCGGCCAGATCCTCGATGTTCTTCAGGCCGAGCCACGCTGGCCGGCCACAACCTTGATCGTGCAGGGCGATCACTCCTGGCGCACGCAGATGTGGCGGCCGCTCCCCGGATGGAGCACTGAGGACGAACGCATTTCGCACGGAGGCCAGTGGGATCCTCGGCCGGTCCTGCTGATTCATACGGCCGGCCAGCAAAGTCCGGAAACCGTGACGGCGCCCACCAGCCTCATGTTCGTACACGGTCTCGTCGCCAGCCAAATCCAGGCCATCGCGCGGCAGCCTTAACAACCACTGCCCCCGCTTGCCTTACTGGCTCGCCGCGTCCTTCAGGCCCATGGCGCGCAGAAACATCATGCCCGGGCACCAGTTGGTGAAGGCCGACTGCAACAGGTTCAGCCCGACAAACACCGTGAGCCAGAGCCAGTAGTGCGATGCATAGTAGGCCAGCGCAAGCGACAACAACACCATTGCGCCCGCCATCAGGCGGAGTCCGCGTTCAACGGTCATTTCGTTTCTCCTTCCTCGTTTGCCGGTTCACACACGATGTTGTTTTGCTGCCGCGAGTGAACCATGAAGTAAAGAATAGGAATCGTCGGCCACGACAGAAATGTCGAAGCCACGGCGCCCGCCATCAGCGATACCGCAAGTCCTTGGAAGATGGGGTCGGTGAGAATCACGCTGGCGCCCACCACCACTGCGGCCGCGGTCAACAGCATGGGCCGGAAGCGAATGGCGCCGGCGTCGATCACCGCCTGGGCGAGTGGAACGCCCTGGCGTCGGCGCAGTTCGATGAAATCGACAAGAATAATCGAGTTACGCACGATGATGCCTGCGCCGGCGATGAAGCCGATCATCGAAGTCGCCGTGAAAAAGGCGCCCAACATCGCATGTGCCGGCAGAATCCCCACCAGCGTTAACGGGATGGGCGCCATGATGATCAGCGGCACGATGAACGACCGGAACCAGCCCACCACCAGCACGTAAATGAGCACCAGAACCGCGGCGAATGCAATCCCCAGATCGCGGAAGACCTCGATGGTGATCTGCCATTCGCCGTCCCAGTTCATCGAATAGTGGTCGGTCGATTTCGGTTGCACGGCGTTGTAGCGCTTGAGTGTGTAACCGGCGGGAAGCGTCAGATGATCGAGCTGCTGATTCATCTTCAGGATCGCATAGACCGGGCTTTCTTCCGCTCCCGCCACGTCTCCCGTCACGTACACCACGCGCTTCAGGTTCTTATGGTAGATGCTCTGCGCAATGATCTCGCGGAAGATGGTCACGAGTTCGCGCAGCGAAATCATGGCGCCATCCGCGCCCCGCAGCTTGATGTTCTCGAGCCCCTGCTCCGATGAACGTTCGGCGCGATCGATCTCAACAACAAGCGGGATTGGCTCGCGCGCCGCCTTGTCGTGCAGCAGCCCGGCCTGCATTCCCGACGCAGCGAGGGCCAGCGCGTGGGCCACGTCCGCCACCGCGATTCCATTTTCCGCCGCTTTCACCTGGTCCACGCGGATTACGAGGCGCGGCTGCGGATCGTCGACGTACCAATCGGTGTCCACAACTCCCGGCGTGCCCAGGAAGATCGCCTTGATCTGGCTCGCCACGCGAACCTGTCCGCCGAGGTTGGGGCCGTAGACCTCGGCCACCAGCGTTTGCAGCACCGGCGGTCCCGGAGGCACTTCAGTCACCTGGATCCGCGCGCCGTATTGATTGCCGATCTGGTCAAGCAACGGCCGCAGCCGCTTGGCGATAGCGTGGCTTTGCTCGCTGCGTTGCTTTGCAGGCATCAGATTGACCTGAATGTCGGCCTGGTTCGCCATGCGCCGCATGTAATAGTGGCGCACCAACCCGTTGAAGTTGTACGGCCCTGACGTGCCGGCGTACTCCTGGTAGTTGACCACGCCGGGCTGTGCCGCCAGCTCATCGCCCAATGCCTGCGTAACTCGCAATGTCTCTTCGAGCGGCGTGCCCTCCGGCATATTGACGATGACTTGGATCTCGCTCTTGTTGTCGAAGGGCAGCATCTTCACGCGCACCAGCTTCAGCGGCACCAGGGCCACAGAGATCAGCAGCAGCACGCCCACGCCGATGAAGAACAGAGCGCGATTGCGGGGCGACGCGATAAGCGGAGTCATTACTCGCCGGTAAAGCCGCGTTCTCCAGTTTTCGTGCTCCGGCTCCAGCAGGTGCGCGCCGGCCAGATGCCGGCCCAGCAGCCGCATCGCCGCCCACGGCGAAACCACAAACGCCACCATCAGCGAAAAGAGCATCGCCGCCGACGCGCCCACAGGAATGGGACGCATGTACGGCCCCATCAGCCCATGGACAAACGCCATGGGCAGCACCGCGGCGAGCACGGCGAAGGTAGCCAGAATCGTGGGGTTGCCCACTTCGGCCACAGCCTCGACCGTGACATCGCTGCACGAGCGGTCCCGGCTCTCCGGCAAACGGTAATGGCGCACGATGTTCTCGACCACCACGATGGCATCGTCCACGAGAATGCCGATAGAGAAAATGAGCGCAAAGAGCGTGACGCGGTTGATGGTGTAACCGAAAAAGTAGAAGACCGACATAGTGAGCGCCAACGTGACGGGAATCGCCAGCAGCACCACACCCGACTCGCGCCAGCCGAGAAACAGCGCGATGAGAAACGTCACCGAGAGCGTGGCCAGCAGCAGGTGCTCAAGCAACTCGTCAGACTTGGCCTTGGCTGTCTCTCCATAGTTGCGCGTGGTCGTTATCGTCACATCATTGGGTACGGTCACGCCTTGCATCCTGTGCACGCTGGCGAGCACCGTGTTCGCGATGTCGGTGGCATTGGTTCCCTTGCGCTTGGCCACAGTAATTGTCACGGCCGGATACTGCCGCGAGACTTTACCCGCCGCGCCGAAGAGCACGTAATTGGCCGGCTCGGCGGGGCCATCGACGATCTTGTCCGCCACATCGCGCAGATAAACCGGCCGGCCGTGATCCACGCTCATCACCACCGATTCGAGGTCCTTCGTGCTGGTGAACAAATCGCCGGCGTCCACGCGAATTTCCATGTTGTTCTCAGCAAAGCTGCCTGCCTGCAGCCTGGCATTCGCGGCCTGCAATCTGCCCACGATCGTCATCGGCGATAGCCCGTAGGCGTTCAGCTTCTCCGTGCCCAGCACAACGCGCAGGGTGCGCGGCAAACCACCGATCACGCTCGTCTCCGACACGTCGGGAATCTGCTCGATGTTGTGCTGCACCTCGTCGGCGATGGCGCGAAGCTGATAGCCGTCATAATGCTCGCCCCACAGCGTGAGCGCCAAAATCGGCACATCGTCGATCGACCGCGCCTTGATGATGGGCTGCGAAACTCCCGGCGGCAGAAGATCGAAGTTCGAATAAAGCTTGCTGTAGACCTTGATCAGCGCATCTTCCTGCGGCGTGCCCACAAGGAAGCGCACGATCACCAGGCTTTGTCCGGGGCCCGAAGTCGAATAGACATATTCGACGCCTGAGATCTGATGCACCAACGCCTCGATGGGCGCGGTCACGCGCTGCTCCACCTCCGCCGGCGATGCGCCCGGCATCGCGGTGGTGATGTCGAGCATGGGCACGAGAATTTGCGGATCTTCTTCGCGCGGAATCACGGCAACCGCGAAGATTCCAATCGCCAGCGATGTGACGATGAAGAGCGGCGTCAGCTTCGAGTTGAGGAATGCCTTCGCCAGCCGTCCCGCCAGTCCCAGTGGCTGCGTCATGGCCGCTCTCCACTCTCGATTTCGATCCGCTTGCCGGCGAAGTCCCTGTCCTCGGGCGAATCGACAATCCGCTCACCCGCCGCTACCCCGGAGAGAACTTCAACCAGATCGCCGTACGCGCCGCCCAGCGTGAGATAGCGAAGCTGCGCGATGCCCTGGCCGTCGAGAACGTAGGCACAGTCGAGCGAGCCGCGCTTGACCACCGCCGACCGCGGAACCAAAATCGCCGCCCGCGTGCCGTTCGCAAACTCCGCCGATCCGTACATGCCCGCGCGCAGTTGGTTGGATGAGGGCAGATCGATCTTGACGAGAAAGCTGTGGCTCGCCGGATCGGCGGCGGGAACAATTTCGGCGACCGCTCCTGTCAGCGGCCGCTCCAGTCCGTCGATCGTCGCCTGCGTTCTCATTCCAATGCGCACGCCGGCGATCGCTGACTCATCCACCGTGACCTGGAGCTGGAGCGCGCCTGTGCGGTCCACCTGAAGCAGCGGTGCGCCTGGCGCAGCCATGGTTCCCGGATCGGCCATGCGCGCCGTCACGATTCCCGCAAACGGAGCAGTCAATCGCGTGTAACCGAGCATGGTTTGCGCGCCTTTGGCCTGAGCGCGCGCGGCTTCCGTCCGCGCGCGCGCCGCGTCCAGTTGCGCCCCGGCCGTCTCGGCGCGCCGCGTCACTTCGTCCATCTCCTGCGGGCTTACGCTTTTCTCCTCCTGGAGCTGCTTGTAGCGTTCGAGCGTGCTGGCCGCCAGCGTTGCATTGCTTTGCGCCGCCGCCTGCTCATTCTGCGCAGCGATCACCCCTGCCTGCGCCTGCGCCGCCGACTCGCGCAACGCGGCGCCGTCGAGGATGGCCAGCGTCTGCCCCGCGCGCACCGTGTCTCCCTCGCGCACCAGCACCTGCTCTATGCGGCCCATCACCTGCGCCGAGATGAGCGCCGTGTCCTTTGCATGCACGGTTCCCGTAGCGCGCAGATCCACGGGAATCTGTTGCTGCCGGCTCTCCACCACCCGCGCGGTTGCGGTCTCAACCGTTGCCGGCTGCGTCGCCTCACCGCCGTGGCAACCGGCCATCAAGGCCGCCATTAACGCTGTTGCCGCGGCCAACTGGCAGCCCCATACAAGCATTTTCATTGCAGTTCCTCCGCCGCATCGGGAGTCAGTGTCCCTTCCGCGTAAAGCAGTTGTGCATAGGCCATGGCGTTGCCGTAGACGGCATGCCAGTAATTCGATTGGCTCTCCCGCTCCGCATCCCCGGCGCGCAGCAAATCGGTAATCGTGGCCAGGCCCGCGTTGTAGCGGTTCTTCACGATGCGTAGGCTTTCCGCCGACTGTTCCATCGCCGCGCGAGCCGTGGCCAGCGAAAGTTCGGCAGTCTGGTGCTGAATGTGCGCGCGGCTCACATCCAGCCGCACCTGTGCGCGCGTCTGCGCCAATTGCGCGTCGGCCCGCTGCTTCGCCGCCGTCTCGCGCTCAAGCTGATCGCGCTTGCCGAGAGGTAGAATGTCTACGCTGATTTGCACGCCGGCCACCCAGTTGTTGCCGCCCGCGCTGGTGAGCGAGCCCCGATCCTCCTCCCAATTGCCGTATGCGCTCACCCGCGGACCGAAGTCCGAACGCGCCGCGCCCACTGCTTCATCCTGCGCCTGTTGCGCTTCAACGAGCCCGGCCAGATCGGGCCGTGTTTTGGCAGCCAGCGCCAGTTCCTCTTCGAGAGACGAGGAAGGAAAATCATGAGGCTCGATGGGACTCAGGAGTGAAGGCTGCAAATCCGGCGCGCCCATGGCCTCGCGCAAATCCGCCCAAGCAAGGTCCAGATCGCCGCGCGCCGCGATCAGCTCTTCCTTGCGCTCGGCCAGGTTCACACCCGCGGCCATGCGGTCCGACTCCACCGCCAAACCGGCCTTTACGTGCTCATCCACCTGTGTGAGCAGCGCCTCAGCCGTCTGCTCCTCGTGCTCGGCCACATTGATCTCGCGTTGCGCATAGAGTACCGATTGGTACGCGCCCACCACGCGCAGCACGATTTGCTGGCCCGCGGCCTTCGCCGAAGACGCGGCGCTTTCCTTAAACAGATCGGCGCGCCGAATCTCCTTCTCCGTCTTGAAGGAGTCGAACGCCATCCACGAGCCGGAGAAGCGCGAAGAAAAATTCCCGATGGGCTGCGGCCGGTTCAGCGCGTTCAGCGCGAAATCAGCCTGCGTGAACCGCCCCTCCCGCAGCCGCTCCCCGAAAACATACACCGGATCGTTGCCGCGCGAGATTTCTTCGGTGAAGTTAAGCTGCGGCATCAGTTGCGTGCGCGCCAACGCGGCCGCTGCGCTTGCATCCTTCTCATAGGCATCGGAGATCGCGGCTTGGGGATTCTGGCCAAGCGCTTGGTCGATGGCCTGGCGCAGCGTCATCCCCTGCGTCTGCGCCCTAGTACCGGGCAACGCCGTACAGAGGAAAAGCAGAAAAATCACAGGGATGGGATGCAGCTTCATCGTGTTCGCATTCCTTTTCGGGTGCGTTCACGGGAATAAAGCCCCAGGGCAGGCGAATCGTTACACTTTTGCGCGCATTTTTTCAGGAGGCGGTGTTCCCACCATGCGCAGGTACTCGCGCGTAAGGATGGCCCGCAGGCGCGGCGCCACGGCGGGGCTGCACGGAACCTTCATGGAACGGCAGCGGTCAATGGCGGCGCGAAGATCGCGCAGAAACGCGACGCACGACGGGCAGGCCTCGATGTGTTCGCGCATGCGGTCGCACGAGGGCGGCTCCACACGGCCATCCAGATACTCCGAGAGGTTTGAAAATATCTCGCGGCATTCGGCGGGGCGCTGCCTGGGCTTGTGCTTCGGGCGCCGCAGCGGAGCCTTCGCCGCTTTGGCGTGCTTCCTCTGCGCGGGCCCCTCAAGAATCCGGCTCAGCTCCTTGCGCACGCTCAATCGCGCCCGGTGCAGCCGCACGCGAACCGTCCCCGGTTGAAGGTCGAGAACCTGCGCCACCTCTTCCGTTGTCAGCTCCTCCATATCGTGCAGCACAATCACGATACGCAGTTGCGCTGGAATGCGCAGGATCGCCTGGTGAAGCATGCGGTGTTGTTCGCCCCGGAGCAGATTACTTTCGGGTTCTCTCGCCGCGTCCTCAAGCAGACGGGCCATCTCCGCTTCGTCGGGCATCAGCTCGTCGAGCGAGAGCATCTGCTTGGGAGCCCGCGCGCTCTTGCGGCGCATGCGCCAGCAACGGTTCCTGGTCACCGTATAAAGCCACACCGCGAGCGCCCTCGGCTCTTCGAGCTTGGCTAGATGCGCGAGCGAACGGTAGAGCACCTCCTGCATCGTGTCTTCGGCATCTTCCGGGTGCCCGCACACCTTCATGCTGAAGCTGTAAACCGTCTGCTGCAGCAGGCCGATGGCCTTCTCCAGATCTTCTGGTTCATTGCCGTGCAGAAGTTCGATTGCC
This sequence comes from uncultured Acidobacteriaceae bacterium, assembly GCA_963844905.1. Classification (GTDB taxonomy): domain Bacteria; phylum Acidobacteriota; class Terriglobia; order Terriglobales; family Acidobacteriaceae; genus Telmatobacter. Next base: position 851,392 of record CAWJQD010000001.1, read on the forward strand.
TGAGCCAGTTCCGGTCGCATGGATGTGGTTCTAAATCGTCATTTCCAGTATATTTGCCGGACACTCAAGCTGCAGCTGGTCCCTGAGCGGGGCATTCACAGCCACGCGCCGCGCCGTGTTACCTTCCCAGCGCAAATAGCGGGACGAGTCCGGCAGCCGCGAGCGCGAGGAGAAACAAGAGGCTTTGCCTGCCTGTCTTGCGGCCGGCCAGGCTGTATGCGTAGATTCCCTTTACGATATTGTTGCTGGCGGCGGCGATGAGAATCGCGCCCGCGGAGACGTTCAGCGCAGTGGCTGTGCTCGGCGCCTGAGTCAGACCCATGATGAACGGATCCACATCGCTGACGCCCATGATGGCTGCCAGCGTGTAGATACCGGCGCGGCCAAGATAGGTCACCGCCAGTTGCGTAATCACCAGCATGGCCAGAAAGAGCGTCGCAAACAGAAACGCTGTTGTGATCTCCAGCGGATTCTTCGGCTCCAGATCCTGCTGCATGATTTGTGCGCCTTTGTCCGCGCGGCGGGTCCAAAGCCAGCCGGCGGTTGCCGCGGCGCACCCCAGCAGAACAAGCGGCGCCCAAAGCAGCAACGTCAATTGACGATTGAAGAGCACCAGAAGAATGCAAAGACGTATGTACATCACGCCCGACGCAACCAGAATCCCGCCGGAAAAAAGATGGGGATGGTCGTCGATTTTGCCGCGGCGGGCCAGAACCACCGTCGTCACCGTGGAGGAGTAGGCCCCGCCGAGTAAAGCTGCAAGTACGGTCCCGCCCTGGCCCTTGGTCAGCTTTTGCAGCACATAACTGGCGTAGGAGATGGCGCTGATGGCGACCACCACCAGCCAGGTCTTGAATGGGTTGATGTGGAACCGGCCAAACTCCTGGTTGGGCAGCACCGGAAGAATCACGCCGCTCAGAAACAGGAACTTGGCGAAGGTAAGAATCTCACGCGCGGCGATGCGCGTGGCCAGCTTCTCGAGTGCGGCCTTCAAATCCAGCAGCAGCAGACTGGCCACGCTCAACGTGGTGGCAATCCAGAAATGGCCGTAACACACCAGCGCGCCGACGAGAAACGTCGCCAGGCCCGACATTTCCGTAGTGACGCCGGCCGTCTCGGCTTGAGCCAGCTTGTGCCAATAGGAGAGCAGCAAAAAGCCGGCGACCACCAGAAAACCGACGGTGAGCGGCAGGAGTTGCGAGCCGGAAATGAGAGCCAGGGAATAGCCAATGAGGCCTATCAGCGGGAAGGTTCGCACTCCACCGAAAGAGTATGTGCTTCCCGAGGCTTTGTGCTCCTCGCGTTCCAGCCCGATGAGGAACGACAGGAATAGAACCAGTACGATCTTCACCGCATCCGGCGGCACTTCTTGATAGATTCCCATGCCAGCAGTCCTCGGTATCTTGTATTCCAGGCTTGCTTGACAGGATACACCGCCGCGCGCCAGCGCCGGATAAGTGGAAAGCATTTCCCGTGAAGGCGCGTTGCGGCGAAGTTCTGACCCCGCATCATTAGAAAGCCACAGCGCCGCTCATTTTGTCCTAAGTCGCATATGGCTTTCCGCACGCGCCGAATCCCAAGCTGGCTGCCCGCGCGAGGTCATTGCCTGTTCCATTTCCAGTCTCGGATCTCCGGCAAATCCTGGCCGTATTTGCGGATGTATTGCTTGTGCTCGACCAGCTTGTCCTTGAGCTCCTGTTTCAGATAAGCTCCCTGTTCGGTGATTCGCGGGATGCGGTCGATGGTGTCCATCGCCAGGTGGAAGCGGTCTAGATCGTTCATCACCGTCATGTCGAACGGCGTGGTGATTGTTCCTTCCTCTTTATATCCGCGGACGTGTATGTTGTCGTGGTTGGTGCGGCGGTAGGTGAGGCGGTGGATCAGCCAAGGATAGCCGTGGAATGCGAAGATGATCGGCTTATCCTTGGTGAAGAGCGAATCGAAGTCAACGTCGCTGAGTCCGTGCGGGTGTTCCGATTGGGGCTGCAGTTTCATCAGATCGACGACATTGACCAAACGCAGCTTCAGATCGGGCAGGTGTTCGCGCAGAATGGAAACCGCAGCCAACGTCTCGAGCGTGGGCACATCGCCGCAGCATGCCATCACCGCGTCGGGCGCGGCGCCCTGGTCGTTGCTGGCCCATTGCCAGATGCCGATGCCTTCGGTGCAGTGCTTGATGGCCGCGTCCATCGTCAGCCACTGCGGCGCAGGATGCTTGCCCGCAATCACCACATTGACGTAGTGGCGGCTGCGCAGGCAGTGGTCCATCACGGAGAGAAGGCAGTTGGCGTCGGGCGGAAGGTACACGCGAACGATTTCCGCCTTCTTATTCACGACATGATCGATAAAACCGGGGTCCTGATGCGTGAAGCCGTTATGGTCCTGCCGCCAGACGTGGGATGACAGAAGATAGTTGAGCGACGCGATCTTGTGCCGCCACGGCAGGCCTGCAGTAACTTTCAGCCATTTGGCATGCTGGTTGAACATCGAGTCGACGATGTGGATGAACGCCTCATAACAGTTGAACAGTCCGTGACGCCCGGTTAGCAGATACCCTTCGAGCCAGCCTTCGCATTGATGCTCGCTGAGCATCTCCATCACACGTCCTTCGGGCGCGAGAAACTCATCGTTTGCTATAGTCGCGGCATCCCATTGCCGATTGGTCGCTTCAAACACCGCAACCAGACCGTTGGAGATGGTTTCATCGGGGCCGAAAATACGAAAGTTCCGCTGCACTGCGTTCAGCTTGGCCACATCGCGCAGAAACGGCCCCAGTACGCGGGTGTCTCCGATGCCTGGCGCTCCGGGCGATGGAACTTGGGCAGCGTAATCGCAAAAATCGGGCATCCTCAAGTCGCGCAGAAGACCGCCGCCGTTGGCGTGACGATTGGCTCCCATGCGCCGGTTGCCTTTGGGCGCAAGCTCGGCCAGTTCCGGCTTCAGCCGTCCCTGGTCGTCGAAAAGTTCCTCCGGCCGGTAACTCCTCAGCCATTCTTCCAGTTGCCTCAAGCGTTCGGGATGGGCGGCGAAATCGCTGAGCGGAACCTGATGCGCGCGGAACGTTCCTTCAATCTGCAGACCATTGACAACCTTTGGCCCCGTCCAGCCCTTGGGAGAATTGAGAACGACCATCGGCCAGCGTGGACGAGTCGTGTTCCCATGCACGCGAGCTTCTTGCTGAATTCTCTTGATCTCTTCAACTACCCGATCGAGCGTAGCCGCCATGGCCTCATGCATGAGCTCCGGCTCGTGCCCTTCGACGAAATAAGGCGTCCACCCATAGCCCTGGAGCAGTTGCTCCAATTCCTCATGGGTGATGCGCGCCGGGATTGTGGGATTGGCGATTTTGTAGCCGTTCAGATGCAGGATGGGCAGCACCGCGCCATCGGTGGCCGCATCGATGAACTTGTTCGATTGCCATGCGGTGGCCAGCGGTCCAGTCTCTGATTCGCCATCTCCGACCACGCACGCCACGATCAGGTCGGGATTGTCCAGAACCGCCCCGAACGAGTGGCTGAGCGAATAACCCAGCTCTCCGCCCTCGTGGATCGATCCCGGAGTCTCAGGCGATGCATGGCTTGGAATGCCCCCCGGAAATGAAAACTGAAGGAATAACTTCCTAAGCCCTTCTTCATCCTGACTTATGTTGGGATAAATCTCGCTATAAGTTCCCTCTAAGTAGGTATGGCCGACGACAGCCGGGCCGCCGTGCCCGGGGCCGGAGACATAGATCATGTCGAGATCGTATTTCTTGATCACCCGGTTCAAGTGCGTATAAATGAAGTTTTGGCCCGGAGTTGTTCCCCAGTGGCCTAAAAGCATGCGCTTAATATCCGTGAGCTCGAGCGGGCGCTTGAGCAGCGGATTGTCGTAGAGGTAAATCTGACCAACGGAGAGATAATTGGCGGCTCTCCAGTAAGCGTCCACTTTCTGTAGCAGATCAGGCGGCAACGTTTTTCCCATGATTCATCTCCTCTTGGCTGCAATCGTGTTCTCCACACAGGTTCGAAGCCCAAACCGCTCTCGGTCGAGGCCGCTCAAATTGACCTCAACTTCAAAGATGAGCGGCGCAACTCGCAGAGTCAAGCGGGAGAAAGAGAACAATGAATGAAAAGAATGCCTGCTCTTGTAAGGAGGCCGCGGTGTTGGCTGATCGCTCCGCTCGCCGTCGTCTCGGTTTCTGCCATCAGAGGCCCGTTCGGCATCCAACTGTGCTGTTGCTCCTGAACCACGGCTGATTGACGCGTTTTGGCGTTGCGGAACCGCAGGATTAGAATCGAATTCGCGCCGCGTGGCTGGCTGGCCCAGGTCAATAGCACGCAATCGCCCAAGGCTCCCGAGCGCAGTTCCGCCCGGAAGGAATCCTGACCGGCTTTTTTATCCTTAAGAACGGAGGACGAAGATGAACTACCTGCAGCGGTTCAAAGTTGCGCCGGGAAACAAGGTCAAGCTCAAAAAGATCGACCCCTCGTTCAAGGACGGTCACCAGAGCCACGAGTCCGCCGCGGGTGAGATCGCGCACTACCAGAAAAAGCTGTTCGAGTTGCAGGACCTGCTTTACGCCGAGCACCGGCATTCACTTCTCATTTGCCTTCAGGCGTTGGACACCGGAGGCAAGGACGGCGCCATTAACCACGTTCTGAGCGCCATGAACCCGCAGGGCTGCCGCGTGGCGGCGTTCAAACAACCCACTCCCGAAGAATTGGCCCACGACTTCCTATGGCGCGCGCACAAGGCGGCGCCCGCCAGGGGCGAAGTCGTGATCTTCAACCGCTCGCATTACGAGGATGTTCTCGTCGTCCGCGTCCACAATCTGGTCCCGAAAGAAACCTGGTCCTGCCGCTACGGCCGGATCAACGCCTTCGAGAAAGGTCTAGTCGAGAACAACACTCACATTCTCAAGTTCTATCTGCATATCTCGAAAGAGGAACAACTTAAGCGATTCAAGGAGCGCCTCGACGATCCCACGAAGCACTGGAAGATCAGCGAAGCCGACTATAAGGAGCGCGGCTTCTGGAATGCTTACATAACCGCCTATGAAGACGCCCTCTCGCGCTGCAGCACTGAATATGCGCCGTGGTTCGTCATTCCCGCCAACCACAAGTGGTTCCGCAACCTGGCCATCGCCCGCATCGTCGTTGAGCACCTGGAATCGCTGCGCATGAGATACCCCAAGCCGACTGTCGATATCGAGCTGATTCGCCGCGAGTACCACGCAGCCGAGCTTGTGTAATTGTGCAGTTGAGGTCCGCGCCATAAGCTTGCAAATTCTGGCACTTTAGCCGGGACCTGCAAGAAGTCCGAATTGTCTCTATAACGCGCTCATCATAAGTAGGTTATTGCGGAGGATGCCGTCTAACGCGACCCGCTCTCCGTGGGCATCCGCCAAAAAACCGTGCCAGCGAATGGCGAGAGTCCGCTCCATGCACTGGCGGAGAAAGGGGATTCCAGTCCACCATACCTAAACAATCACTTCAAGAATGGTAAAAGTTAAACCTATTGAAATCAACGCCAAACTTGGACGAAATGTCTTTTCTCACGAAAAATGGGAAATCTGAGGTCTCGATTTTCGGCACCTGAGAGAGCGCAGTTCTTTGCCTGGAAGAAGCGGGAGCAGGAGGCGCGGGCTGGGCTGCGCCGCATCATGGACGTGTTCCCGCTGGCCAAAAAGGACGGCTGTGCTGCCGTCGATCAGGCCTGTGCCGCGGCGCTGGAGATGGGCGTGAGCGAGTACCGCTTCGTCCGCCGATACCTGGAGCGCAGTCCGCAAGGCCCTCTCAGTCTGCGCCAGGTCAATCCCCCTCAGGAATGCCGCTGGTATCGATTCGCGTTCCCCGGTCAATGCTCTTGATGAGGGTCTTCCCCGCTCAGAATCCAGTCAATGCTCTTGCCGGAGTGGGCCCGGAGCCGCACATGCCCTGGAGGTCGAACTAATCCGTCGGTAAATCGATTTCTGCTGTCAGGCAGTTTCTCCGTGAAGCAGAAGAGGCCGCCAGCGCGAATCTAGCTGACTGGCCATCAGCAGATCCAACTCCGGCACTGCGCGTCGGTCTTTCGGCCGGACTGATTCAAGTGTGCGGTGGGTGTTCCGCGCTACGCAAAACGCGATGTTTGCTGGACACAGTAACCGACTTGGTCTAAGAGTTCCCGTTAGTAATCCGGCTACATTCCCTCGAACCTGCCCCCGGTTTCACAAGTCCGACATGGCGACTTTATCGTTACAAATCCGCTTTTGAATGAGTGCGTTGCCGATTTAGCGCTCGTTGAGGGTGGTACTTGGTGCGTGCATAAACCTTCCGTCCTTGTCCTTTTTGGGCAAGCGGATCACATAGCTAGTCGCATTGGACCTGATGCTGGCCGCGCTTCTCGGCTTGGCGCGCGCTCTCAACTCCGCTCAAATGAACGCCGAGGCCGAGAAAGAACTGCGGGAAGTCCTCGATATGAGCCCCAACGACGCCGAAGCCAACTACCTGATGGGAGAAATTCTGGTGAACCGCCAGGCTATGGTCGATCCTTCGCCTTTTCTGCTGAAGGCGCTGCGCGCCCCACCCGAGGAACTCCCGTATGTTCACGCGGATTTGGGAGCGGTCTATGAACAACGGGGCGAGACGGCAAAGGCCATCGCAGAGATGAGGCAGGCCATAAGCGTAGACGTGGACGGGAGCTTTTATTACCGGCTAGGCCGTTTGTACCTCAAAACCGGCGATCGCAAATCGGCCGAAGCCGCACTGGCGATGGCCGCTAAGCTGAAACACGCCACAGACGCCGCCGCGCAGTTCGTGAAGTAGCGGCGCAATCTCTCCCTGCCGCGTGTTGCCGCGTGGCCATCGCTGCGCATACGATTTCAATGGAGTTTTGAACGAAAGGGAAAATCATGTTCGATCGCGGCGTTCGTCGCAACATTGCCACCAGGTTTGCAGCAACGCTGCTGGCGGGTTGCGGAATCGCATTTGGGCAGGCGCAAGGCGCAGTTGTGGCCATCGATCTTGGCGCCGCTCTCGATCACGCGCCGAAAGTTGAGGCCGACTGGAACGGCGCGCTTGAGCTCGACCGCTTTCTGCCCGCCAATGGCGCACCCATCGCAACCATACCCACCCGCGCGTGGGTGGCTTGGGACACCAGCGCGCTTTACGTCCGCTTTCGCTTGGCCGATCCCGATCCCGTCTATCGCGACGGTGTCCGGCTCCGCCGCAGCGACCGCGTCGAGGTCGGGCTGCTCGCGCCTGGAGCCTCACAAGACGAGCTTTGGCAATTTTCGGTCGACGAATCTGGCGCAGCTTCCGTCAGCCACGCCAAAAACAGCGGAACATTCGAGAGCGCAACCGCCGCTTTCGACGACGCCGGCTGGACCGCGAACTTCCGCATCCCATGGAGCCTGCTCGGCGGCGTACCGCACGCGCCATTCTTTTTGCAGCTTTCCCGTGTCCGCTTCGTCACAGGCGAAGTGCTGAGCCCCTCGGCGGTCGATTACCACGACGGGCCTGTTTCCACCGATCTTGCGCCTGCCGCTGCCGACGAATTCATGGAGGTAACGCTAGGAGGCACGAGAGGCGCGAAGACGGCGAACTTCGGGCTGATCACCTTGCCTTCCGGAGTCCGCCGCTGGGAACGGCGCGCCCTGCTGCATCGTGCGACGCCCTCGGAACTGGAAGCGATTCGGCGCCTCCAGCAGCAGCTCGGCATCGAGCCCACATCCGCAGCCAATCTCGCGGAGCGCGTCCGCCTGGCCGAGATCTGGTATGGTCTGTTCGACCAAGAGGGCCTCAGCTTTCATCCCGAAAGCGGGACCTGGATTCTGGGCCCAGGCGAGCTCGACCCCTGGACCGCGCGCCACCGCTTCAACGACGCGCTCGCCGCTGGCGATGTCTCCGCAGCCTGCCGCATTCTCGATTCGCTCCTCAAACATTTCAACCGCATCTCGCAATCGTGGTTCGCCGATGGCTCTCCCGGAGATGCGAACGAAAAAGACTGGATTCCCGTCGACGCGCTGGAAAGCGTGAGCGACGCCTCAGGCGAAATCGTTCTTCAAGCGCGAACGGGCAAGAAAGAGTTCCCGCTCTCCATCTCCTTCCCATCGACGGGCGGCGTACGGCTGCATGGGCCCGGCACGGGTTTCTTCGCTCCGGCTTCGTCCCTGGTCTTCAAGCTCGCCAAAACACCGGATGGCGTCCGCGCCACCGAAAAAAATCTGGCCGTTGCCATCCGGTTGCATGGCATTTGGCGCATCGATCTCTTCGCCAATGGCAATCCGCGAGCCTTCTGGAGCGTGGCCAGAGGCGATCTGCGGGTGCGCCAGAACGCCGTCGGCCAAATCGAGGCAGTCGATCTGCGCGGCGGCCTCGAACCCGGCGAAGGCATCTTCGGCCTCGGCGAGCGCTTCGATTCCTTCAACCAGCGCGGCAAGACGCTGACTCTTTGGCAACTCGATGCGTGGGATTCGCTCTACCGCGGAGGCCTGGAAAACCAGGCCTACAAGCCCATTCCGCTTTGGCACAGCAGCACCGGCTATTCCGTGTTTTGGAATTCGAGTTATGAGCTGCGGGCGGATTTCGGCAACGCGCAGCAGGACCGATACCGCGTCGTCGCCCATGGGCCTATCTTCGATCTTTATCTTTGGCCGGGCGATTGGAAAGACGTCCTGGTCGAATATACCTCACTCACCGGCAAGCCTCTGCTTCCTCCGGCGTGGGCCTTTGAGCCGTGGATGGGCGGCGGCGGCGGGCGTTGGGCGCGTGACCGAGACAAGTCGCCCGCCCAAACCATGCTTGATGTAGCCAGCGAATTCCGTCGGCTGGACATTCCCCACTCCGCCATCTACGCCGAAGGCCAAGGCAGCAGCGATCCGCTGCTCTATCGCCGCCTCGACCCCTGGCAGATTCGCGTCCTGACGTGGGGCCGCAGCGAGCCCCTCGGTTGGACCAATGAGCAGATCCGCCGGGCTCTGCCCGATGTGCCGGCAGCCCGCCTCCCGCTGATGAGAGTGAAGGATGGCTCGGTCTATGGCTTTTCGGCCGGTCACATTCTCGCCAACCAGTTCCCCTACTTCGACTTCACCGATCCCGCCTCGTTCGCGCTCCTGCGCGCCTATTGGGCGCCGCACCTGGACCTCGGCGTGGCCGGCACCATGGTCGACTTTGGAGATCTCGTACCGCGCAATGCTCTGTTCCACGATGGCAGCACTGGTGAACAGATGCATAACTGGTACGCCCATCTCTACCATCGCTCCATGCATCGCCTCTTCGAGGAGCGCCGCGGCGACGATTACGTGCTGTTTGCGCGCGGAGGCGCGCCGGGAAGCCAGGCCGACGTGTCGCAGATGGCCGGCGACCACGCCTCCAACTTCCGCGGATTGGATGAGTCAATCGCGGGCGGGCTCAGCATTGGTGTTTCGGGCTTTTCGAATTGGGGCGTGGACGTCGGCGGCTACGAAGGCAAGCCGGACGAAGAAGTCTACCAGCGCTGGATCGAGTTTGGCGCATTCTCTCCGTTGATGCGTTTTCATGGCACACAGCCGCGCGAGCCGTGGTTCTATAGCCAAGCATCCGTTGCCGTGTACAAAAAATATGCGTGGCTGCGCGAGAATCTTCTGCCCTACATCTACGGAACGGCGCAAGAAACACATGCCACCGGCGTTCCGCTCATGCGTGCGCTCCCCGCTCTGGCCGACGACGAATACATGTTTGGCGACGATCTGCTGGTGGCTCCCGTGCACACGCCCGGCGAACGCCGCATCGTCTCCCTCCCCGATGGCAACTGGACCAACCTCTTTACCGGCCTGCCCGCGTCACCGGGAAAGAACGAGCAGCACGTGCCGCTCGACGCCATTCCCGTTTTTCTCCGCGCGGGCGCTCTGGTTCCAATTCGCGTGGCTCCGGATTTCACTCTCGGGAAATCTATGTCCAAAGGCAGCATTCCGGCTCTGCTCGTAACGCCGCCCGGCGCGCAAGCCGCCTCCCATGCCACTTCGCACGATTGGAAGCTTCCCGGCGCCGAGGCCGAATCCAGGCTCGAAAACAGACTTGACGCCGCCGGATTTCGCGTCACCATTCATGGCTGGCGCGATCTGCGCTTCCTCGTGATCCTGGGCGCGCGTGCGCCGATCGCAACCGTGACCGCCGATGGACGTTCACTCCCGGAGCTCGATGTGCGCCAAGCGGATTCGTCTCCGCCGGGATGGTGGCAGCTCGATGGCGGCCACATCGTTGTACGTCTTCCTGAATGTCCGGACCACGTGGTAATCGTTGCCAGCCGAAACGGGCCGTAATCCGGTCCATCCCGATACCCGATCCGTTCCCTGTGCCGAGCCAGAAATCCTTGTGGCGGGTTCCTGAAAAGGAGCTGAGCTCAGCTTGGAGCGATCGCGTCCTGCCGTGTTGATCTCGAACTTATGGCAAGAGCGATACAAGTGGATACCTTTGCAAACAAACCAGGCACAGCGTCAGCTCTTCTCATCCGCATGGAGTCTCTCGATCAGAAACTCCTTCAATGCAACAGCGTTGTTGTGTTCCACGTGATGAGAACTGTAAAGCAGCGTGACGGCGCCGTGGTGCGCTGCTTCCAGCAGCGGGAGCCATGAGGCCGGATTCTCGCGCAATTCGCTGAAATAACGTCGGCGAAATTCATCCCACTGCGCCGGGTCGTGATGATACCACTGCCGCAGCTCGTTGCTCGGGGCCGTATCCTTTAGCCACGCACGGATAGCGAGGGATTCTTTCTTCACACCTCGTGGCCAAAGTCGGTCAACCAGAAATCTGGCACCATCTGCACGCTCGGCGGCATCGTAAACGCGTTTGACTTGGATCATTGCGTTCGTACCTATGAGAACGAGTTTAACGTCCCAGACGAATGAGGGAAACCAAGCACGGAGCATTCTTCAAGCCAAGTTCAGTCTGCAGCGAGCTTTATTTGTACGAGCAGCATCTTGACCCGTGTTTTTGCGGAAATGCCGTGGGACAATGTCGGCGGCATGTAGACGAACGATCCTGGTTTAGCGCCGACCTTCTCCTCGCCCAACTGAACTTCAGCCTCGCCCTCGAGAAAATACAAAATTGCCGGTGTCGGAGCCGAGTGCGCTGAGAGTTCCTCGCCTGCTGAAAAGGCAAACAGTGTGACGTTGACCGTGTCGTCCTTGTGCAGGACGCAGCTCAGGATTCCCTTCTCAGGCGCCGCGATTTCGCGGTGGAGATCGGCAAGAAATGTGTAGCTCATGAACTTCCTCCTTGTGTGCGCCAATGGGGTTCGCGGCCGTTCTATGCGGCGTTCTGGACGTTCGTCGCAGCTTGGCAGCCGGCGGTCTGCGCGAACGCCGATTTGCCTGCAAGCAAGGTCAGCGCGATGTTGAACGCGAAGACCAGCACGCCGCTTAGTTCCAGCACTCCGGAAATGGGTAACGCCTTCCACGCGAAGGAAAGAATGCCTTCGTAAGCGAGAGGCTCCGACAGGACGCGAAACGTGCACCCTGCTTGCAGTAAGAGCAGGCTGAAAAACATCAGACGCTCGCTGAAGATGCCGTAGATGCCGGCGAAGTGCGGCAGGATTCGAGGCCCGATGGCGAAAACCATGGTGGCTGCGAAGCCTACCGTCAGCGCGTGGCGCGAGGCTCCCCAGATGCCGCCGTGACGATCGGCGAAGGCGGCCCAGATGCCCAGAAAGCCAGCGATTACCAGCCACGCATAAGCGAGCCGGATGAACGTTGGAAAGCTGGAGTGAATCCCCTGCACCTTGGCAACGCCGTGAGGACGCTCGGTGAGATGCAAGGCAAAACCGATCGCGATTGCGCTGGCGGCCAGCAGAATTGCCGCGGTTTGGACGCATCCGGCTACGCCTAGGAGCACGCCAGCCACGTCTAGGGTCAGAGCGACGCAGAATATGCGCGCATGGGGCCTGGAAATCGCCAGGAAGGTGGGCAACCAACGTGCGGAGAATCCCCAGACAACAGGGACGAGAAATCCCCAAGCGAGCAGGACAAGAAATCTCTGGTCGAGCGCGTGCGGGAACGAACGAGTTGTGCCATGGATGGCGAGGCGCAGGCACTCCGCTCCATTGAAAATGACGGCAGCGGTAAGCCCCGCGGTCGCTAACAACACCGTTGCCATCCAGAGTTCCATGGGCGTCTTTGCTGGTTTGCCTTGCGTCGCCTCAGGCAATTTGTGGCGCGAGGCGGCACCAAGAAACAGGAGTATCGCGGCCAGCTCAAAGCCCGCGGAGATCGAGAACAGGGCCCGCCAATGCCAGCCGTACATACTCGCGATCCAACGCATAGCGACGCCCGAGATCCAGAGGGCAAAGCACGCAATCGGAATGCGCAGCACTGATCGCCCGCGGGCGGGCTGCGAGTAAAAGCCGATGCCAAGAACGAAGCTCCCGATCCAGCCGAAGACCTGCGCGTGGCCGTGGCCCTGTATCCACGCCGCCGGCAGGCTTCCTAGGCCATGGTGCGCGGCTATCGCCATCAAGTTTGAAAAGCCGAGTAGGGTGCCTGGTAAGGCCAAGAAGAACAGGCCGGCGAGAATCCAGGCGCGGAGCATCAGACTCTTTTGCCGCTCGCGACCGATGATTACCTGCGTCGCACTGGCGTTAACGGAATTGAGGCTTGGGTGAGCTTGAAGAGTTGTATTCATTTCTATCCCCTTCGATTCAATTTGGCTTCCATGTCAATCGCACGCGGAAAGAGAAGATCGTTTTCGAGATGCACATGTTGGCCAAAATCGTTCTCGAACTCTTGAAGACCCGAGTAGAACGCAATATAGGTGGGGCATGCCCAGGCGGGGGCGTCGAAGCCGTGGCTTAGATTGCGCATCTCCGCAACGAGCCTTCCCGCCGAATCGTGTTCCTTCATCATCATGGAGATCGGTAGCGCGACGGTGCGGAAGCAGGCGCGCCGCGGCGTCCCTGAGGAACCGGCGTCTTGATCCACCTCTGCAATAAATGGAAAGAGAATCTGCTCTTCCTTTTCGAGATGGGCGAGCATGTCAGCGTGCAACTCTTCGATGAGCTGCGCAATCTTGTTGAGTTCAGGTGCGCGATCGCCATGCTTGCCGGTGAGTTTGCGCGCCATTTCAGCAAGCCGAGGCAGCTCGCGGCGTACGTACTGATGATGGGTACGGACGATGTGCTGGATCAGGCGGCTGATGGAATAGCGAGCGAGATCGGCGGGAACGGCTCCAGGCTCGCAGGCGGCAGCATCGGCGAGCTTTTCACGTACCTGATCGACGGAGAGTTGCAGCTCCGCGCACGCGCAATCGAGCGATTCTTCGGCGTGCGTACAAGGGTCAATTTCGAACCGTTCGAGGACGGCCACTGCAGACGGTTGGGTGGCGACGATTTCGCGGATGGATTGAGTTGAGGTGGTTGAGGTGGTCATAAACCTTCTCCACCTGCAACAGTAACGAGTGCTCAATAAGCGCTCAGTAACTTATGTCACTGGAAGGATGAAAAACGTTAAGGAGCCGAGTCGAGCAGTGCACTCAGGCCTTTCATGTCCTTTACGACAATCTGCCGCGCGTCCACTTCTAAGAGGCTTTCAGCCTGAAGGCGCATGAGGTTACGCGAGATCAACTCACGCACGGTTCCAAGCTGATTGGCCAGCTCCTGATGCGTCGCGGGCAGTTGGAATTCAATGCCGCGTTCGGTTTGGGCGCCCTCGGTTTGCGCGAGCTTGACCAGAACGGAGATGAGTCGCTGCCGGATGGTGGTGAACGAAAGCTCTTCGATGATTCCGACCAGCCGTCGGAGACGGGCGCCGACGACGGAAAGCACTTTGAGCGCGACCTCCGGATGCTCCAGGCAATAGGCATTGAAGTCACGTCGCGAGATGAAGGCAATCTCCGCGTCTTCGACGGCTATGACCGAAGCGGGATAAGGCCCACCATCGAAAACCGGCAACTCAGCAACAGTCTCGCCTGGACCGTTCATGGCGAGCACCTGCTCGCGGCCATTCACCGAAGTTTTGAAGATCCGGACCTTGCCGCGGGCGATGATGTGCAGGCCATTACACGGCTCGCCTTCTGAAAACAACAGTTCGCCTGCACTGAATAGTTTACGAACGGTACGCGAGGCAAGCATTTGCAGCTCGGGTTGCGAAAGGCTCTTGAGCAGCGCAGTCTTTTCAAGAATAGAGGCGAGATCAGCGTGCGGGGTGGTCACGTGGGAATTTTAGCAGTTGGGACTTTAGTCACTGCAGGCATGATCGATTCGCCTTCTCATAGATCTATGAACTCGCAGATCAACACAATCGACTTCAGAGAACGGCCATTCATTGCCATCTGGGAAGTGACCCAAGCCTGCGATCTGCATGCGGCGGCCGATGCTCTCTATACTGTTTGGATTGAGTTTGGCTCATTAAGCCAGGACGACGAACAGCGGCTTCTCTTAATTACAAAGCAGCTCAAGCATCTCTATGAAGATCACATCCAAGTAGAGGAGCAGGTTGTTTTTCCCTTGGCGGCTCAGATGCTGGACTCGCGAGCGATCGCGGCTGTCGGGCGCGAATTCCGCAAAAGGCGGGAATGAGCCTGAGCCCCAATGCTGTGCCCCTATGCGCAATCGCGGGACATCTTGTCAAAGGATCGCAGAGCAGGCATCAGCCGAGGGACATCATCCGCGGCCGAAGACTAGAACTGGTTACATAAATGGCTTTGTGAAAGGGCACGACTTTTAGCCTGCCCTGAGCTTGCCGAAGGGTGCCGTAAAGGGCGCATAAAACGCGGGGCTTTAGCCCCTGAGGGATGCGCTTTTACAAGCTGATTGCATTTATGCAACCAGTTCTATGGCGATGATTGCGTCTCGGAGGCCTCGTGCCACTTCCAAAGTGGATATGGAAGACCGGCCAGCCGATTGATGACGAGACCTTGAGCGACCAGGATGAAGACCGCAACTTCAATTATGACAAGCTCGCTGGGTTTGGAGATGATGCCCAGCGATACGATCAGCGTGGTTGCGCCCGCCGGCGGATGGCCTGCGCGTAACAGTACCATGAATGCGCCCGTTGCGGAGAGCGAAAGTGCGGCGGCAAGAATTCTTGGCCAGTAGACGCCGGGATGCACGCCAAAGGGCAGGTTTGCAGCGCCGGTGAGGCTGTAGGCCGCATAGCCACAGATGAGGCCGATGGCATGACCTAAAATGGTGTTGCGCGGACTGGAGGTTTCAGCGAGCGGGGCGAAAAAGAGGAGATAGGCCGTCGGGCCGAGAGACGGGAATACAAAGGGGCTTTTGGTGAACACTGCGAGCAGCGCAAGCAAGGCGATCGTAAGAAAGCCGTTCACGAAGACATATATCGACCACACCACGCGTGGAGGAAATCGGTGAAGCAGCCAGTCCAGCCTGAAGCGCCCGAGCAGTACCCCAAGGTGCTCAAGGCCTGCACCACCGACAATCGTATTCTGATTTCGCACTGCGCGCATCCAGTTCCTCAAATATTTGGCAGAAGGTCGAAGTATTCATCGTCCTCGTTCTTTCCGCCTTCGCCCTTACCGAGTTTCTTCTCCGACTCAATGAACTCGATGCGTTCGATCCATTTGACCATCTTGTAGCCAAGCTGATTCTCGACACGCAGACGCAATGGTGCGCCATACACCTCAGAAAGCCGCTGGCCATTCATGTGCGATGCGAGAAGGCATTGCGGCTTGAGCACATTCTCCATGCTCTGCGTATCGTAATAGGCGCCACCGTAAAGAGCTGGACCAAAGGAGAAAAAGGCGACAACTCTCGCTTCCGGCTTGGGGCGCACCAGTTCGATCAGCGTCTTCATGGGGATGCCGCCCCACTTGGCAATGCCGCTCCAGCCCTGGATGCAATGATGCATGGTGATGTGTTCCTGCTCGCCGAGCCTTTCGAGGTCGGCGAGAGAAAGCTCGACTGGATTTTCGACCAGGCCCCCCACTCTCAATTTGAAATCCCTGAATTCGCTCTCGGCCAGATGCTTCCAATCGTCTCGCACGGGGAGCTTTCCATTCGGCCAGAAGTAGGGCGAAATATCCTGCACCGAATACGCCTGCTGCGGAATTAGGCGGTTCAGGGTGAGGAGTTGCATCGGATACGTCACCACTTTGAGCGCGTGCTGCAGCTTGCGCGGCTGGTTCCATGAAATGTAGTGGGCCGCGGCCCAGCAAAGAATGACAATGCCGATTCCCACAAACCCCAGAATCATTCCGAGCTGCCTCTGATCGTTGGTGCCCAGCACGATGTGATTCATGTTGCGCGCAAATCCGGTCATCACAATCAGAGTTACGTGCACGATGAGGAAGGCTAGGAAGCTGAGCATGGTCAGGAAGTGAATGGATCGTGCCGATTGCCGGCCGCCAAAGAGGCGAGCGTACCAGGGAAAGCGGTTGACAACGGCCGGAGACATGGAGATGCCGGTAAGAATGGCGAGAGGGCCGAAGACGAAGACGACCGTGAAGTAAGCAATCTGCTGCAATGCGTTGTAGCCGTAAAACCCGTTTGGTTCCGCGGGCATGTGAAGCGTGGCGTAGTGCACCCAGGTATTCCACGCCTGCAAGAGAACCAGCGGCGAAGTAGGCACAAGGCGCCGCCACTGCTCGGTGTCGAAGAGCATGACGACGAAGAAGACACCGGTGAGGATGAAGCCGTGCACATTGATGAAGTGCCAGACCCGCGCTATACCCACGGTATGCCGGTAACCGGGCGTTCCAGCCAGCGGCGAGATGTAGCGAGCATCGTCCTTCGCCGTCCAGAGGCGATCGCGAGGTACCTTGACCGGCGTCACCCGGATCCATTCGCTCCCCGGCGTGCAGTCGTCGTTGAAATACAGGCGGGGATGATCCATCAGGATGGAAAGACCGCTGCGGATCAGCATGGTGACAAAAAGGAAGTTGAAGAAGTGGCAGTAGCGGACCCAGAGCGGAAATCCGTGCGGGCCCGCGAAGTTGTTGGGATAGATCTGGGGTACCGGTGGAATATGGGGTAGGCCGGCCACAGCAACCTCAATCCAGGCCGCGGCAATCGCCGACAAAATGACTATCCCGGTTCCGATCAAGATGGAAGGCCGAATCCAGATGCGAAAGCGGCGGTCGTCCGGATAGTGCACTGCGCGATGTGCTTCGTCAAAAGAGATCATGACCTCACCGTAGAAACGCGACTGTAAGACTCAAGCAGAGCGCAATCTTGCTACGCGCGGGAACGCCCGTCCATACGGTTAAATGCCTGGATGGGTTACTTCGTTCGCATGGGGCACAAGGTTCATATATACGTCACGGGGAAGATTCGTCTGCCAATGGTTCGTGGCTCTGGCAAGAAGTATAAGCCCAAAGAAAACGTAAGCGAGGATGCAGGTAACGGTCAGTGGCCCGATGGCGCGGCGAACCCAGCGCTGCGATGGCGCTGAAGCTTGTCTTGCGGGCAGTGCAAATTGGAGCGCATTCTCTGCCGGGCAGACCGCGACACACGCCAGGCACGCTGTACACTCGGCAGACCGGACTTGAACCAGCCGATCCACCGCAAGGCCGGCCGAGCAGGCTCGCGCGCACTTGCCGCAATCGACGCAGGCTTCGGCATCGCGCCGAATCTTTACCGGACTTAACAACGACGCCAGCCCCATCAATGCGCCATAGGGGCAGAGATAGCGACACCAGAAATTCTGCACCAGCATCGAGAGCAGAATCAGCAGAGCAATCACAACGGCTGCGGTCAGCCCGATATCGCGGAAGAAATTCAGCATCTTTACGTCTGCCACTAGGCCATAAGGCGTGTACATGAAGCTCTGTAGAGTTTCTGCGGACATCGCCCCAATCACGAAGAGGAAAAAGCCAAGCAACAGATACTTCAAACCGCGGAGCGGCAGGTCCGCCCAACGCGGCAACCGCGGATTGTGCCAGAAGATTCTTCTCCCCACCTTCCACAGATACTCGGAAACTGTTCCCACCGGGCACAGCCAGGAACAGAAGGACTTTTTCAACAGCAGGCTCATCAGCAGGAATGCCGTAAACAAAACCATGGCGGCCGGATGAATGATCGGAGTCTTTCCGGTGAGCACAAAGTATTTCGCGTTCATGAGACCGGCTATCGGCAGCCATCCTTCAACACCGGCTGGACGGGGCACATACATGCTCGCGCCGCCGCGCTCAAAGTAGCGCACCCACAAATAGAACTGCACGCCGAGCCAGCCGTTTAGTGCAACGAACGCCCACTGCACAGTGTGCCTGATCTGCTGAGAAACGTCCCGCGCCGAGCGGGGGGTCAGCGGCTTTCTGTGCGTGGCGGCTCGAATTCCCGGCCCAACCTGTGTGGCCATCTTCTTGCTCCCTCTTTCATCGACGGTAGTTAGCCGACCGTAGAGGAGCAGCGACTTTGGTCACAGCTCTGATCAATTCGACTACGACGTTCAGCCCAGCCCGAATTCTGGCGATCCACAGGTGATTGGCAGCTATGAAAAGCATGTGCTTTGCAGGTGACCAAAAACAGCCTGTTATGAGGTGAGTTTTTCTCGTTTCTTAGCCAGATTTAGCTAGAAAAGACGGGGGATCAGGGGCTTTAGAAGCCTCCGGAGAGACTCTGGAGACTTTTGGCAATTTCTGCAACTTTTTTATTTTCAGGTAGTTAGATGATTCTAGGGAACTTGCTTGACAGGCTGGCGGTGGATGGAGTCTCTAGCGAACCGTTCTCTGGACCTAATTCCCTGCTAACAGGGAAAAATACAGGGAAATCCGCGGATTTTGCCCCAAACATCTGCCGGCGGTGTTGTCCATGACACTGAATACACGCAACTTTCCGGTACGCAATCCCGATCTTCGAGCCGCACCTAACAGGGAAATATCACCCATGTATCAGGGAATAGCATTTCCCTGATGCTGGCCTTCCGGATAACCTCCACCTCTGGCACTCACAATCTAGGGTGTTTTAGCACGTCAACAATCTGTCCACTGTGAATTGCTTCTTCTTCATGAGCAAAACCCTCCGCGCCCTTCTGGCACGGGTCGGCTCCGCGTTCGAGCATCAGCAGAGAGGCTGCGGATGCCTCTGTTTCAAAACGTTGAGTTGCTGCCGAAGCGCCAGGTTTTCCAAGAGCAAGTCGCGGCGAGAGCGAAAGATCCGGGCGGCCAAGGCAGGCAGTAGCCTCAGCCAGCGCAGCATTAGGCCAATTTTGCACGGGGACGGACCAAGTCAAGTGTGCCAGCCATCTGCTTGATTTGAAAGCAAATCGCCATTTTGGCGAGCCACAACCCTCAGCTGCGGTTTGGCGCTCCGGATAAATGGTTTTGGGTGATGTTGCGGCGGCTTTGGCCGGGATGGAAGCGGGCATTGATCCTTGTCCAAGCGGAGACCGTCGTTCGCTGGCATCGGATAGGGTTCAAGTTGTATTGGAGGTGGCTCTCGCGGCGTCGGATCCGTGTGGGAAGAAAATGCGTCAGCAGGAAGTTGCGCGAACTCATCTTCCACATGGTTGCAGAGAACCTGACCTGGGGTGCACCCCGCATTCACGGCGAGCTGAAAATGTTGGGTTTCGATATTTCCGAGCGAACCGTAGCGCGCCGGATGCGAAAAGCGCCGAGGAATCCTGGGCCAGCAAAGCGATGGGCGGCCTTTTTGAGCAACCATCGCGAAGCCATTGCAGCGATGGATTTCTTCACCGTGCCGACGCTCGCTTTTGGAGTCCTATACTGTTTCTTCGTCATTGCGTATGATCGACGACGAATTCTCCACTATAACGTGACCAGACACCCAACCAGCGCGTGGGTTGTTCAACAAATGCGCGAAGCATTCCCCTGCGACTCTGCTCCTGGCTATCTGATCTTCGATCGCGGTACAAACTTCAATGGAGAAGTCATCGACACCGTGAAGAGCTTCGGCATCCAGCCCAAGCGAACCAGCTTTCGAAGTCCTTGGCAAAATGGTCTTGCCGAACGTTGGGTCGGCAACTGCCGCCGTGATTTGCTCGACCATGTGATTGCCCTGAACGAGCGGCATTTGAAACGTCTGATGAACGAGTACGTCCGCTATTATCACGAGGACCGGACGCATCTCGCGCTGGCAAAGGAAACGCCTGCGGGTCGTGCCGCAGGGGAGAATCAAGGCAGCGGCCATAAGGTCCTGTCGATGCCAAGGCTCGGCGGTCTCCATCATCGATACGACCTTGCCGCGTAAGCTGCTGGTGCGAGAATCTCGCCTCGAGATCGAAGTGCACCGCGGGAAAGGTTTGCCCGCAGACCGCTCCGACCATTTGGCAGCGTCCTCCTGATGATTCATGATCACCGCGTATTTTGCTCTCAGACAATTCGTTCCCTCCCGAACTGCCTCAGAACTCACGAACCGGGTCTTCGTGGCGTCCGGATGGGGTTTTGGCGAGGCACAACTTCACGAGCGGTACAATTGCAGGGATTCTGGGTCGAAAAAGGAGATTCCACTTTGACAGGGTCGGCGATTACGCATAATCTGCGCACATGTGGACTCGAAAGCAAGTCGTCGTCCAGGCAATCACCTTCGCCGGGCCGGAGCGTGTCCCGGTTGTCTATTGGAATCGGGACCACGAGCAGGGCGATATAATGGTTCACTCTCTGACGATGGGTGAGCCGAGTTCCCACCAGAAGGGCCCGTTCGGGTGGGCGCTGAACGAATGGGGCTACCGGCTGGAATCCCTGAACGACGGAACGATGGGCTATCCGCTCGATCCGGTGTACCCGCGGCTTCCGCGCCCTGGCGAAGTAGCCATGCCGGCGCTGCGCGAAGCGGAAAGAACGGCAGGACTACCCGCCTTCTATGAAAGGTGCGGCGACCGCTATCGCTTGGCGACCCTCGACCTCAGCGGCTTTACGGTCTATACGCTGCTGCGAGGATTCGAGAACGCGATGGAGGATCTCCTCCGCTCCCCCGATGACTTCGGCGCTCTTATGGACCTGATCATCGACTTCGAGTGCGAGTTAATCCGCATCGCTGCACGTCACGGTTTCGACGGCATCCACTTCGCGGACGACTGGGGCACGCAGAAGGGCCTGCTGGTTTCACCCGGCCTCTGGCGACGCGTGTTCCAACCGCGATACACACGGCAATTCACGCTGGCCCACGAACTCGGACTTCATGTGTGGTTCCATTGCTGCGGCAACATTACGAGGATCTGCGAAGGGTTGCACGAAGCCGGCGTAGACGTGCTGAATATTTCGCAGCCGAACGTCGTGGATATCGACGACGTCGGGCGACATCTGAGAGGCCGGCAATGTTTCATGGTTCCCATCAGCTACCAGACGGTGTCGGTGACCGGTACCCCCGATGAGATTTGCGCCGAAGCATCGCGCTTGTGGGACCATCTGGCCACGGAGCGCGGCGGCTTCGTGGGATACGTCGAAGAGTATAGCTGCATGGGCATGTCGGAGGCGAACTACCGCGCGTGCGGCGAGGCATTCCGCAGGCTGCACACAACGGCGTCGTGAGTCTCTCGCGCCGTCAGAAACTTGATTTCCCGCCAGCTGACCGCAGTGTCATGATTTCTTCTCGCGTAGTAAAGTGCCCCCGGCTGCAGCGGAGTCGCGGGATCAAGAATCCGGTTCGTCTCTTCTTTTAGCTTTGCAGGCGTCTCTTGGTACGCCAAAAGTACGGAAAAGCTCCTTTTACTCCGCCGCTCACGCCGCTAGCGCGGTGCAACGTGGCCTATTCTTGCTCCGGCGCGTACATCGATCATCCCACGTTATAGCTATGCAGCATCTGGATGTACGTTGCCGCGTATGCATAGGTGCCATTGATTTGAATGAGCAGAATCCAAGTCGGATCATCGAAAGAAGAACTATTCTGGTAGTGCAACTCGACTGTTCGGAGGCTACCTGAGTCGGTAGATCCGATGCCTTTTGCTACTGCCTGGACCAGAGCATCGTCGGTAGGATTTTCCCAGGTTTCAAAGTCGTTGCCACTCAACCAGAGTATGTTGTGAAAGTGCTTATAGCGGTTGCCCAGATTCCGGCCGTAGGCTGCGGCGCGGGACAGGCCATTGTTGCGCAGCGTCGGAACCCACTGCCCGGTCTCGATAGGATCCAAAAAACCAGGATGTGATGAGCCGCCGCCAGCGTGAGCATCTGGTCGACGCGGGCAAAGTATGCCTCGTTAGGCTTAGTAAGATCGTAATGAGCTGTATCTGTGCCGCCGCAAATGCAACCCACCTGCAGACCGCTGAACCCTCCCCCGCCCAACGCGCTTCGGGGGAGAAAAACCATCCCTCACAATGCTCTTACCGGCTCCCTATTCCTCCGCCCCGGTGGTTCCCTTTCATTTCGCCCTTGACAGAAAAGACGCTTTCGACGAGCGAGCGCAGGGCATAGAGCTGGGATGGGAAACGTTGGCGCATCTCAAGGCGCACACCGGAGGCCCGGCAACTGGAGCGGCTCCGACGGCTTCGTCGCCGCTGCCACCGCTTCGATTGCTACCGGGTGGAGCGATCCAGTTCCCGGGTGGGACTCGCACCCACTGTTGACCAGCGCCTTTCACGGCGCACATGAGACACGCTGTAGGACGCAAGGCCGGCCGCGGATAACGGCTCGCCGTCGGGATCAAATCAAATAGAATAAGGAAAAGGTGCGACATGGATCGGCGAAAGTTTCTCCTCCTGGTTGGGACTGGAATCTCCAACAAATATTTGCCTGATTTAGCGATTCCGACTGCGACGGATAGCGAAGCCCCTTCAACTTCCCGGGAGCGGGGCGGGAGGACGATCTTGTCGTTGAATGGGACATGGGAGATCGAGGACTCTATTTCGGCCGACGTCATCCCGAGTTCCTTCTCTCATAGAGTCGATGTGCCTGGTCTCATCCATTCGTCAACTCCTCCTTTCCCGGACGTGGATGATTTTGATGGCTCTTCGTGGACCCGGGAGTTGCGTCGCGTCGGTCAAATTCCGGCAAGCGATCTAAGCCGGTTTACCAAACAGCAGAGAAGATACTTCTGGTATCGCACAACATTTGCGGCTCCGTCTATTCGCCAATTGGCGCGGCTAAAGATAAATAAGGCCCAGTTTGGGGCGGCAGTATGGCTGAATGGAAGCAAAATCGGCGAACATTGGGGCTGTTTTACGGTAGGACATTTCGATCTCTCGGAAAAGATTCGGTGGTCCGCCGAAAACGAGCTTGTCGTTCGGGTCGGCGCGCTTCCCGGTGTTCTGCCCCATGGGGTCATCGCCGGCATCGATTGGGAGAAGGAAAAGTGGACTCCCGGAATTTACGATGAGGTGAGCGTATACTTCAACGATAGTCCTGCAATTGAATGCGTCCAGGTCGCGCCTCGCATCTCGCCGCGTGAGATATTGGTGCAGACAAGAGTGAAGAACTACAGCTCTGAGCCCCTGCAGGACGTCTTGCGATTTGCGGTACGCCCTTCCAATTCCGAGCAGGTTATGCAGCGCCATGCGCTTCAAATATCTCTCGAGGCTGGCGCCGAGAAGGTATTCGAAGTGAAGATTCCATTACCGGGTGCGCGGCTATGGTGGCCGGATGATCCTCAGCTCTATCGCCTGGAGGTAAATACAGGTGCGGATAGCATGAAGACGAGATTCGGTATGCGGGAGCTTCGCTTTGACACGCCCACACAGCGTGCCTATCTGAACGGGCAACTTTATTTCCTCCGAGGCTCCAATATCACCCTGCACCGCTTTTTTGAAGATCCGGTTTCCGATAAGTTGCCATGGGACGAGTCGTGGGTAAGAAAGCTTTTGACGGACATACCGAAACGAATGAGCTGGAACTGCTTTCGCTTTTGTATCGGGCCGGTTCCGGATAAATGGTTGGACATTGCCGATGAGTCAGGTCTGATAATCCAATACGAGTACCCCATTTGGACTGGCCCGGAATCGATGCGAGAGCCTGATCTTTGCAGGATTTACGATGAAAAGCAGTTGATGCTGGAATTCACGGAATGGGTACGGGACAATTGGAACCACCCGAGCGTCGCGTTTTGGGACGCAAGCAATGAGAGTTGGTTCCCAGACTTAGCCACGAAGATCATTCCAGAGGTGAGGAAGCTGGATTTGTCAGGGCGCGCCTGGGAGAACAGTTACAACCCTCCGTCCGGTCCGAACGATCCGGTGGAACAGCACCCATATCTTTTTGATGCCTTTCCCGGTAACCCGATTCGCATCACTTCCATGGAGGATCTTGAGTCCAAGGGGGGAGGCCAGCGAGCGATTTCCGGCCCACCTGTTGCACACGCCCTTATTTTGAATGAGTATGGATGTCTATGGGTCAACCGTGACGGCAACCTCACGACAGCGAGCAAGATCAGGAAGGTTTGGGATGAGCTTCTTCCTTCGGGCGCAACTCCAGAGGAGCGTCTCGAAGAGTACGCATACGTGGTCTCCGGGCTGACGGAGTACTGGCGAGCTTACCGTCGCTTTGCGGCCGTGATGCATTTTGTTTATCTGGCCTATTCGGTACCCTACGGAACGACGTGTGACAGTTTCCGGGATGTGAGAGGCCTCAAGCTTGAGCCGCATTTCGAAGAGTATATGGCAAATGCGTTTAGGCCGATCGGCGTATACATCAATTTCTGGCATCCGACCGTCAAGGCGGGCGCGGTACGCGAGCTTCAGGTTATGATGATTAATGACTATGAGGATCCGGCGTCCGGCGTGCTCTCGATTGTTTTAGAAGATGAGGGCGGCCGGCAGCTGACGAAGATGGAGGCTCCATTCGAGCTGTCGGGTCTCGGTCAGCAGACATATTGCATCGAATTCCGGTTTCCACAGACGACTGGCAAATGCTGGTTGAAGGCCATCGCCAATCCATTGTCGGGAAGAGAAAAGAAAACGACGGTAAGCAGAAGACGCGTTGAGCTAACGGCTGGAGCCTGAGCGTATTTTCTGCGTATTCCAGCGATGTGGTCCGTGATTCCGTGGATGCGGGGCAGTGTCGGAGCAAAGCGGCGCCGGCCAGTTTCAGCATGATTCAGGTGGACCACATCCGTCAAGAAGTAGGAGGATGTCCCTGTGCTGTTGATTCTGCTTCTCTTCACATGTATGTGTATTCCATCTCACGGCCAGACGATATCCGAGAAGAAGAATGAAATCGAACTGCATTCGCGCAGGGCGCAGCAATACCCGCAAGAGCGGAGACCCGATCTGGCAATTCCCGAGTTGCAAACGGTGGTGGCGATCGATCCGAGCAACGCGGACGCGCAGGGCGACCTGGGGGTCCTCCTATTCTTCCAAGGAAAGCCGTCGGACTCCATTCCTCATTTTCGCGCTGCTCTTTTGCGGAAGCCGGATCTGACGAAGATTCAGGGATTGTTGGGTCTGGCGGAAGTAAGCACGCTGGATTTTGATCAGGGACGCAAAGACCTGGAAGAATCGTTTCCCCTGATCCCGGATCAAAAGTTCAAAGTGCAGGTGGGCCTTGAACTGGTACGTCTGTATACGCAAACCGGCGATCTTGACGAGGCGGCGTCCGTGATGACATCAAGATTTTGACGGAGGGTAGCTGCAATGAGTCTATCTCGTATGCTCGCGATGATCGCGCTCACAACGGCACTTTGCTTCTCGGCCAAGGCCGCAGCAGCAGGACGAACAGTATTGTCGTTGGAAGGCCAATGGCAGATTGCGGACGGCAAATTGCCGGATGAAATTCCCAGTAACTTCACCCACACTGTCCCGGTTCCCGGTTTGGTGCATCTGGCGAAACCGCCGTTCCCGAACGTAGACCGATTTGTTAGCCGCGAACATATGGCCGGGCTCATCACTCATTATCGAGCGGACCGTTATTGGATGGCCAAGTATTGGGACGGCAAGGTGGAGCAGGACCGCAATTATTTCTGGTATCGCAAGACGTTTCGCGCGCCGTTGGACCGCGCGGTGGCAATGCTGAAAATCGACAAGGCGCAATTCGGCACGGCGGTCTGGCTGAATGGGCGGCAACTGACGCCGGAGGATGACGCCTGGAACTCTGAATATCCCGGTGGCTTCAGCGCCAGCTTTTGGAACCTGACCCGCGACATCCGCTGGAATGCCGAGAACACGCTCATTGTCCGCATCGGCGCGCATCCGGCGGTCTTGCCTGACGATTTTCCAGTCGGCTCGGACTTCGAAAAGACCGAATGGACTCCGGGCATCTACGACGATGTGTCGGTCTTCTTTTGCGACAATCCACAGATTAAGACCATTCAAATGGCACCGCGCATTGCCTCGAATGAGATCGTCGTCCAAACCACGGTGAAAAATCATTCAGACACGGCGTATTCCGGCTCCTTATCCTATGCCATCAAGACCTGGAAGACAGGCGAACAAGTCGCAGCATTGAAAACCGAGGACATCTCAATTGAACCCGGCGAAGAGAAGGTTTTGACGCAAACCATCAAGATTCCGCACGCGCATCTGTGGTGGCCGGAAGACCCGTTTCTTTACGTTTTGGAAACCCAGACCGGCGGCGACTCAGTCCAGACGCGGTTTGGGATGCGCGAGCTTCGTTTTGATCCGGTCACCAAGCGTGCCTATTTGAATGGCAGGCCTTATTATCTGCGTGGCTCGAATATCGCGCTGCACCGGTTCTTTGAAGACCCGCAGAGCGACAATTTGCCGTGGGACGACGCCTGGGTTCGCAAACTGTTGGGAACCATTCCGAAAGAGATGCATTGGAATTATTTCCGGTTTACCATCGGGCCCGTGCCGCAGCACTGGCTTGATGTTTGCGACGAGGTGGGATTGATGGTCCAGTACGAATTTCCCGTCTGGACCGGCGGGGGCTGGTTCAAAGAACAAGGCTATTCGCGCACTTACAACGCCGATGAAACGATCCGTCAATTCAGGGATTGGATGCGCGACAACTGGAATCATCCGAGCGTCGTCGTTTGGGATGCCGTCAATGAAACCCGGAATCAAATCTTCAATGCGCAAGTCATTCCTGCCGTGCGCGGACTGGATTTGTCGCAACGGCCTTGGGAGGACAGCTACAATCCGCCCGGCAGCTCCGGCGACGTGGAGGAGTTTCATGGCTACTTTTTTGACCAGGGCGCGCAGGGAAGACTCGCCTTCCACATGAACGATCTGGAAAACATGAATGGCAGACCCGTTGCCGTAGGACTGGACACGCCGGTGCCTTCCACCCAAAACGCCGTGGTCCTCAATGAATACGGCGCGCTCTGGCTGAACCGTGACGGCACGCCGATGGAATCGACCGCGAACCTCTATCACCAACTGATGGGAACCAACGTGACAGGGCGCGAACGGCTCAACGAATGGGCTTATCTCCTGGCGGGCTTGACGGAATACTGGCGGGCGTATCGGCAGATGGCCGGCGTCGATTATTTCGTGTATCTGACTTGCAACATTCCCGATGCTCCGACGTCGGACAACTGGAGCGACGTGAAACGGCTCAAACTTGATCCGGCTTTTGTGGATTACGTGGGCGAAGCCTTCAGGCCGCTGGGTGTTTATATCAATTTCTTTCACCCCACGCTCCAGGCCGGTGCGCCTCACGAGTTCCTGGTGAAAATGGTCAACGATTACGACCGGCCGATGGCCGGTGAGCTCATTCTGAGCTTGGAAACAAGGGAAGGCAAAACGCTGGCCAAAACGGAACGGCCCTTTGCGATGGCGCCTCTGGGCGCGGGCGATTTTCCCATCAGTTTGTCTGTGCCGGATAAGCCGCAGGACGATCTCGTCTTGAAGGCGACGGCCGTGCCGGATCGAAAAACTGACGTAGGCCCGACGATGTCGCGGCGTTGGCTGTCTGTTACGCCATGATGCCAGACGTAGAGACTGAATACCGTCGTACTCCTGGATCGCACAGGCCATGTCGCATGTCTCTATAATAAATTGTTTCCCTACTGGTCAGAGTACGCACTGCATCCGCCTGTCAGCCCGGGTGATGCAAGCGAGGTATATGAGGCGGATTTTGGCCGCGTTGGAATTGCAACCTGCTTCGATGATAATTTTCCCGAGGTATGGAGGCGCTTGTCAGATCTGGGGGCCGAGGTCGTCATATGGCCGAGCGTGTATTCCGGCGGGTGCTCAATCCAAGCTCATGCGATCAATCACCATTACTACATCGTAACTTCAACGGCGACGCCAGATTGTATTGTCTATGATATCACTGGAGAACGAATCCTATACGAATCAGCTAAAGATGTAAACGTTGGCCGTATCACTTTAGATTTGGACCGTGGAATTTATCATCAGAACTTCAATCTCGAGAAGCGAGACAAGTTACTTAGAGAGCATGATCGGAATGTGGCCCAAGAGACTGGAATCGCAAGCATGGAGTACTTCAGGGCCGTCTTCTCCATCATCTGCTCGACCATTGCTTCACGCTTTTGCGAGCAGGTTTTTTACCAGGCTAACGGCGCCGCTGGCGTTTTCGCTGAACCCGTCGGCGCCTATCTCTTTGGCGTACTGGCTGGTCACCGGCGCGCCGCCAATGACCACTTTCACCTGGGTGCGCACGCCCGCGGACTCGAGCGCGTCGATGGTCGTCTTCATGGCCGGCATGGTCACGGTGAGCAGCGCCGACATGCAAATAATGTGGGGCTGGCGCTCCTTGACCGCGGCCACAAAATTCTCCGGAGAGACATCGGCGCCGAGATCGATCACCTCGAATCCACTGCCTTCGAGCATGGAAGCGACAATGTTCTTGCCGATGTCGTGCAGGTCGCCCTTTACCGTCCCGATGATCACGCGCACCGCCATCTTCTGCCCTGAAGCGACCAACAGCGGCCGAATCAGCTCCATCGCGCTCTTCATGGCGCGGCCAGCCAGCAGCAGCTCAGGAACGAAATACTCCTCGGCCTCGAACAGGCGGCCGACTTCATCCATTGCCGGCACCATGGAATCGGCGATCAGTTGCATTGGCTCGGCGCCCGCGGCCAGCGCAGCCTGCGTGGCGGCATATGCCTTTTTTGCATCGCCGTTCAAAATTGCATCGTAAAGTTCTCTCGATTGCGCCATGTTTTTACACCTCAAAAGTTCGTCGGAATTAAGAGCAGGCACGCCGCATACGCGGGACCGGCATGAGTGCCTGGCTATTGCGGGCGAGCGAAAAAATCAACAGGCTGAATACCGTCTCGGAGACAATGCTGTTGCGGAAGAACGGCAACGCGGCTATGTAGCAGCTCCCAAGGCCGCCTAATGTCTTTGCATACATGCCCCATTCTGCCCATACAGCGAAGTTGCTGACAGCAAAGAATGAGACCGAAACCAACAGCGAAGCAGCCAGCACTCGCCGCATTGAAATCTTCGTCCCTAGCATTCCTGCGCCCACGAACAGTACCAACATGTAGCCCATCCATGTGACAGCCTGCGCGCCGTCAACTGCGAAGCCGTAGTGGTGGGTGGTAAGAAAAATGTCCACGCCAATCAGAGCGAGAATTGGAATGGCAAATTCCCGCCTGGGCCGGCACGCTCCGAAAAAGAGAAGACAGGAAAAGACAGGAATGAAGTTATAAGGATGACTCACCGCAAGACGCAGGATAGCTACGGCCAGGATGAGAAGGTACGGCAACAAAATCCAGCTTCTGTTTCCGAGCCACTTCATGAGTACACCTCCAAATCCAGTTTTTATTTCGCCGTTCCAGTCTTTGACGGTTTCTCGTCTAAACGCGAAAGAGCCGCTGAGCATGGAGCCGGAATTTCACAGAGGGTGACATGCTCCGACATCATGGCCTGAGGGGATGTCTCGTGTGCCTCCACCTCTTCTTTTGCAATTCTCACCCATCGAACAACATGTGCCGGACAGTTCCCGAGGGTGTGGTTGTCCTTCATGATGATCTCCAGACAGTTTCGGCCGGTGATGTCGATGGCCTGGCGCAGGTAATTCCGGATTGAATTCCAATCAGGACTGGAGACGGCGAGAGCGGCCGGGTTGGGTTTGAGAGACAAGATGAACTCACCGTTCAGATATTCGGCCATCTTCTCGAGATTGGCCCACGCTGAGCAGGAAACCCTGCGCAGATTGCTGTGACGCTTCACGACATTCCATCGCGAATGCACCGGCTCACAACAGCCGTAACAAGTCAAACCGAACCGGTCCATGATCGGCTGTTCAAATGGGAAAATGAATTCTTCATACATCCTGGGCGACACGCCCACGGACTCCTGGCTCTCGGTGAATCCCCACATATCCCGGCATCGAACCCTTCCCGTGAAATCCGGCTGTGGTAGTTCGTCGGTGTAGCCAAATCCGCCCGATCCCACATAAGTGCCGTCGTTATTCAATGACAGCAGGTTATTGGCTTCCAGGTAATCCAGTTTATCCATATAGCTCTTCGAGATCGTCGCGAATAACTGCCTCAACTCATCCGGGTAATCACGAAAATCTGTAAACATGTTCTGCATGCCGCGCAGTAGAATCGCCGGATAAGTAATTCCCAGCGACCACCACCAGGTCCCCTTCTGGCGAACATTCAGGATTCCGTGAAAGATCTCCTCGGCCAGCTCGACGCATCCCTCGGACACCTCCCAATCGATCTCAAAGGTGAGGGGATGGACGCGTCCGAGATCGGCGGCATAATCCTTGATTGGGCTTTCCCATACATAAGAGCCCAACTGCTCCGGCTTATGGTACTTGATCTCGACGCCCCAATCGTCGGCCGAACAGGTGTAGGGCACGTTGAAACACGCTTCCACCGGGCGGTCGTCGCCCATCTCTTCACCCCAGAAGACTTCCTTGCGCAGGTTCATCTCCCAGCGGCGTGCGATCCTGGTCCGGCATCTTAATTGCCGCTCGGTGATGATTTCGTTCCAGCCGTTTTCGGGGTCGCAAAAGATAACCGGCCGCGTCTTTTCAAGCCGATTGTGTCTCCGCCACAACTCCCGCTTCTCGATCATGATGGGAAGCGCGGCCAGAGCGGCCACTCTTTCGGCCAGGGTTCTGAGTACATCTCTTTCATCCGTAGATATCGCCAGGTCAGCCAGCGTGAATCCGGTTTGATTCACCGATACAGTTTGTTCGAGGCCAGACGACTTACCGTCGCCGTAATCTTGCAGACTCATAATGCCTTCTCAAGTCGGTCGATCGAAAAGTTACTCTGAGGAACGCAATGCGGACGCGGCGTCACGTAGCCTATTTTTCCTCCGGCGCGTACAATCTTTTCCGCCGTGAAACGTAAACTCTCGCCTCGCGTACCTGGCAGATCGTTCCATACGCAATCCCTCCAGGCATTGCTGCTCGGCCTGGCTTTCAACCTCTATCGCCTTAAGCTGTCCCCTTGCTGACCTTCAGCACGAAGGATGTCAACAGAGCCAGATAGCTTCTAGGGCTCTTGCGCTCAACTATCCGAAAACCGGCACAGCTTGTTTCAGCGAGCCGGGAAAAACGAGGGAGACGACATGATTTGTCGTCTCCCTCGTTTGTGAAAGTCAGTTCTAAGTTTTAGAACGACAGGCGCCCTGCGAGTTGCACGGCACGGCCGGAAACGGCGCTGCTTGTGATTTGCCCGGTGACAGGGCCAGTGTAAGCTGTGCCCACACCAGACGCCGATATAAGATTAACATCGCCACGCCCCGGAGTCGCAAAACTCGAGTGGTTGAATGCGTTGTTCGCGTCGATCCGAATCTGCAACTTGACGCCTTCCCAGGGCAAGGAGAAGGACTTGCTTCCGGAAAGGTTCACATTAGATAATCCAGGTCCGTACAGGCTATTCCTTCTTACGTTCCCGTAGGTTCCGTTCGCGGGCTTCGTGAAGGCTTCTGGGTTAAACCACTCGTTGTGGGTCCGATTTGTCACTTTCGGACTGACTCCAGTATTCCAATTCGGAAATTGTGTACTGCCCGCGGCCAGGTTATAAGTGTTGCCATCGGCCCTTACAGTGTACGGACTGCCGGTAAGGTGGATCAGCGTGCCGCTAATCTGCCAGCCGCCAATCACCGCATCCGCCACCGAATTGTTGTTCAGGAACTGCATGCCCTTGCCAAAGGGCAGTTGATAGACCGCGTAGCCCTTGAACGCTTGGCGTACATCAAAGTTGGAGTTGCTGTAGTCGGCCGCAGTGTCATTGGGTATCTGATAGTCGACAACTCCCCCGTTGCAGCACCATCCCGCGCTGTCCATATCGTCCAGGAAGTGCGACCAGACATAGTTGAAGCTGAAGCTCAGGCCTGAGGTCATGCGCTGAGTAATCATGGCCTGGAGCGAGTTGTAGTTGGCGACGCCGTCCACGGCCTCGCCGTTGTTGGTGCCGGGAGCGGCAATGCTTTCAAATAGCGGGTACGGACGATATGCTGTGTCGTTGGCCGAAAGGTGGCTCGCAGGCACCGCATTGAGGTCGGTTTCGGCGACAAGGTTCCAGCTGTAGCTCCCTACGTAGGCAACTTCGGCCATTAAATTTGTGCGCAACATCCGCTGCACGGACATGTTATATTCGGCAATCTTCTGTATCGGTGCGTGGTATGGGATGTAGGCTACGTTTTCGCCATTGAGGGCAGCCGGATTTCCGTTAGGCGTAATGTAAGGAAGCGCCGAACCCGAGCTGCAACTCTGGCCGCTTGTAGGCTGGCCGCAAACCGTGCCGGTTCCGTCCAGCTGCACCAGAGACCAGATGCCGTTGGTCGTATCGCCGAGGCTGCCGGAGTAGGCCGTCGCGGCGCCCATGGACTGCTGGCCGTAATAGTCGAGGCTCATTATATGGTCATAGAGACCTGCGCCGCCGCGAAAGGTGGTATTGGGGTTTAGCTGCCAGGAAAATCCAAAGCGCGGAAGAAACGTATTAAGTACAGTTTTCTGCAGGGATGTCCGGCCATTGGCCTTTGTAGTGCCAAACCACAAGGCGCCCAGGGATTCCGGACTGGTTGCGGGATTCAGAACTGTCGGGTCCCAGTCCATCTCGTTGCCACGAACTTCATTCCAGCCGTGGCTGATCTCATAGCGGAGCCCGATATTGACCGTGAGGTTGGGGCGCACCTTGTAATCGTCCTGAAAGAAAAAGTCAGGGGCCTTCATGCGCGCTCCGAACTCCCGCGAGACGGCAGCGCCCCAGCCGTTCGAGAGACCGAGCAGGAAGTCGGCATAATCGAAACCGGTGGTCCCGATGTTGGGAGCTGCGCACGTACTCCCCTCCGGCGCGCTCGCCGGACAATTGGCGCTCGAAACGGACCAACTCCTCGTGTAGCGGCCGTCGAAATCCAGGGTTCCGGCTGCGATGTTACCCCAATTTGTGTCGTTCTGACGATAGAACAAAAACTCTCCGCCAAAGTGGAGAATGTTCTTGCCGCGGATCATCGTCACGACATCCGACGGATCCCAAGTCTGCTGTTTGTAGTACGAGTTTGATCCCGGCTCGAGCAACGCGTAGTTCCCCTGTTGAGCGGGGCCTGTACTCCCCGCAACACTTGGGCCTAAATTTAGGCCGGGAAATTGGTCGGCCTTGGAAAACTGCCAGCCGATGGCCGCGGGATAGCCCTTACCCACGTCTTGGCCGGGGTAAATGTCAGGGGCAAAGATCCAACCAAATCTGGCTTCATTGATTGTGGACCGGCTAATATTCCACACATCTGAAACCTCCGCGGGTTCTTGTCCTTCACTGCCTTGCTGGCAACCTATCGGGCAGGCCGTGAGGGCGTTGAGGTTATGAGCGGGACTACTCAGATTCGACACGGACGCCGTAAACCTGTTGGTCGGCGTGATGTCGTAATCCAGACGGCCAACGTACCTTCTCCAGTCCGAGATATTCGGCAGGGTTGCGAACCAGTTGTCCTGAAGTACGCCGAGCGTGTTTAGAGTTCCAGGCACGAATGTTCCGCCGGCCTCATGGTTCGAAGGAGTCGGATAGTAGGCCTGGGCGGCTTTAGCCACCGTATCGATCATGCCGGAGGGAATGGCGTTGGAGCCGTATTCTTCCAGGAACGACTGCCTGACCGGATAGGGATTGCCCAGCGAATCGTAGGCAATGGTTTGAGTCGTCGGATCGTAGATCGGCAGACTAATCGATGAAAAGTTGCCGGCCATGATGTCCGCGGTCGGAACGGTCGAATAGTCGTGCCCGGACGCACCGTGGTCGACAATCTCGTCGATGTTGAAGAAGAAGAACATCTTCTTCTTCAGGATCGGGCCGCCGATAGAGCCGCCAAATTCGTCCCAGCGAAGAACCGGAACAGCCTCCGCCGTACCGCTGTAGCTGTACACATGGGAATTCAAGAAGTTATTCATAAAGTTTTCGTAAACGTCACCGTGGAACTTGTCGGTTCCGCTCTTGGTGATCTTGTTTATGATCAGGCCGCCAATACCGTATTGCGCCGAGTACGAGGACTCGGAGACCTGCAGCTCGCTTATCGACTCTATCTCGCCCTGACTATTTATAGTATTGTCGCTGTGGGCGGCGATGATCGAAGAGCCATCGTCGAGGACGTTGGTGTAGGGAAGGTTCCCATCCACGGCAGCCACCGTCTCTGGATTCGCCGTGTTGCCATTCGAGGCCGCGCCCGAAGAGCCAGGAAGCAGGATCATGAAGGGTTCCCAATCCATGCCGAGCGTGGGCAATTCCGTCAGTTGTCCCGATTCCAAGATCGCGGTCTGATCGCCCGATTCGGTCTGCAGCAGGGGCACGTTGGTTGTGACTGTCACCTGCGTCACGGTCGAACCGACCTTCAGAGTTGCGTCGACGGTAATGTAACCGACTGGGAGCGTGACCGGACCACGCACCAGCGTTTCGAAACCTTGCTTGGTGAAGGTGAGCTTGTAGTTTCCAGGCAGAATCGCGGCCGTGTCGTACAGGCCCGCCTGGTCGGTGACGTAGGTTTTCGCTACGCCGGTGTCGACATCCAGCGCCATGACCGTCACATTCGGGATCAACGCTCCCGAACTGTCGGTAACGGTACCGCGTATGTCGCCGGAGTTTGCGTTTTGAGCAAGCGCTGATTGCGCGCAGAGAATGATTGCTATTGCAATACTTGCAATTCCGATTTGAAACATACGTCGCATGCTTGCACCAAGACTGAGCGACGAAATTAACAACACGATATTGCGCTTGATCGTCATCTGCCCTCCTTTTTCCTGTCTGCTGTCAATCACAGCGTTTTCAACATTATTTTGTAGCCTCATGTGGTTGATGCCTCAATTGCGTGTTTGCTGCTTCTGTTTGTTTGCCGCTTACGTCAATCCATCGCTCTAACAGACACAACGCTCCTGCCGCGGATCGACGACACGAGCGTTACCCCACGAATCTGGAGCGATTGATTGCGCATTTTTTGAGTCGTAGAATTGTTAATCTATCAACGTTCATATATCAGCGTGTATGCAGTTGTCAAGGGGCAGAGCAAAAAATTTTGGGCTCTGCGCGAGAATCTGACGAAGTGCCGGAGATGTCCAGTAACTATCTCATTCCATGAGTGTTAAAAGATTTTCCCGTGCAGAGGATTGCATGCCTGGGTAAATTCTCGATGGCGCCGAAGCCTCTCCGGTCGATCAACGTTGATTGATGACATTTTTAATTGATGATATATTAAGTGATGATATATCCAGAGGATGGAAGCCCTCGGGAGCTTTTCGAACTTCTAGACTCCCCAACTCAAATGGAGGATCTCGAGAAGTGACAATCGCATTTGACCATTTCTCTTCGTCATTAAGGAACACCGTCAGCATTACTGACAGGGTGGCCGAGTTTCTGCGTGGGATGATCCTATCGGGGGAATGGCGGCCGGGCGATCGGATCGTCGAGACTCAAATAGCCAAGCGTTTAGGTATTGGTCAGCCCACGGTAAGAGAGGCTCTAGGCAAACTGGAAGAGGCAGGCCTGGTGCAGCGACATCTGAATCGCGGCTGTGTCGTGACCCAACTCTCGCAACAGGATTTTAACCAGATGTTTCGAGTTCGGATCGAGCTCGAATGTCTTGCCGTTGAACTCGCCACCGAAAATAGGGATGAGAGGACGGAAGCAAAGCTATCGCTGGCATTTTCGAAATTCGAAGAAGCTGCCCGGAAATCCAAAGTTGAGGAGTACTATCGAGCGGATTTCGAGTTCCATCAGGCGATCTGGCAACTGACGGGGAATAGATTCTTGGAGAAGGCTCTGACGCAAGTTGTCATTCCGCTGTTTAATTTCGCGATCCTTGGAAGGCTGAAATGGAAGAACCTAGATTTTGTCCTAGATGCGAAAGAGCATATTCAACTGATTGAAGTGATTCTGAACGGGGACAAGGATACTGCTCGACGGGTAGCCCGGTCAGTATTCGCCGAATTCTGGCATCAAGGGCTGACGATTGTGCCTGAATACGAAGGGGTTCCTACTTTGCCTCCTAAATTGCCAAGGGAACCAGTAGCACCATGAAAGGCTATCGAGAAGCGTTAAAGATTTCTGTTCAAGTGCTTTATCTCGCTGCTCACGTACTTAATGAGAATGGCGTACGCCAGCCCGCTATCGACAAGGCACTTCTATCGCCAGGGAGAAACCGGGGCGGATTGACGAAAGACTGAAAGAACGACCTGTAAACCTGTGGAGCAGGAAGAAAATCACAAAGAAGGCCCACGCCTGTCGTGGACCGGAAACCAAATGGGAAATGTCAACTCATATCATTTCCTTCTTGGGTGGGCGACGAGATTTGGATTGCAGTGAAAGAAAAACATCAGTTAAGCTACCGATAAGCTACCGAGGCGATAATCTCGTGCGTGCGTTGGATCATCGAGCGCGACTACGAGGAACTCAAGCAAGAACTCGGGCTCGGTCATTATGAAGGTCGCGGCTGGCGCGGATTTCACCATCATGCCACCCTGTGCATAGCGGCCTAGGGGTTCCTGGTGGCCGAACGGAGCCGTCTTTCCCCCTCGGCGCGCGCGGGACATTTGCACTTATCAGCGCCTGAAATGCCACCGCGCTTCCGCCCACGCGGCTCGCCCCATACGCGCAGAGCGGCATGCCCCCTGGACCATTGCCAGTCTCCACCACGCCATCGCAAGAGTTCTGCTCCGGCAACTCTCCGGTTGTCCTTTTTGTGGGTCTCACTGTTGATAACACAGTAGTATTAGCAGGCTGCTGAAAAACTCATTTTCGACCGGAAAATCATGCGAAAACTCCAATAAAATTGAGGGTCAATTTTCCAGAACATGGCTTTGTCAGCTTTGAACGTATAATGGATGTCGAATCAAAATCTCACTGCAGTTTCCCACGGGACGGTCCATGAATTCTCGAGAACGAACGCTTGCTGCGATTAGCGGACTGCCGCACGACCGGATTCCAGTGGCGCAGCATAACTTCGCCTTTGCAGCCAGGCATGTCGGGATGAGCATGAAGGAGTTTGCATATCATCCCGAAAGAGCCGCGCAGGCGCTGGCGGACACTGCACATGACTTTGGGTACGACTGTATCATCATAGACTTTGATACCTGCACATTAGCCGAGGCAATGGGGGCAACGATCACATTCCCGGGGGACGAGCCCGCGCGGGTTGTCAAGTCGCCGCTTCAATCCATTCAGGAAGCCGTTCACCTTAAAATCCCCGATCCGCAGCGGGATGGACGCTTGCCTTTGTGGCTGGAAACGACAAGCATTCTGCGGCGTATCGTAGGAGATGATTTTGCCATCATGGGGCGGGCTGACCAAGGTCCATTTGGTCTGCTAGGCCTCCTGCGAGATCCGCAGATGTTCATGATGGACCTAATTGAGCAACCTGAAGAAGACATCTTTGCAGGGTTGGAGGTCTGCGTGACTGCCGGGGTGGCTTTTGCAAAAGCTCAACTTGCCGCGGGGGCAGATCTCACGTCCATCGGGGACGGTCTGTCAGGCGAATCGTTGATTTCACCGGCCATGTACCGCCGATTTTCGCAACCTTTCGAGCGGCGGTATAAAGAACAACTCGGCGGGGGCCTTCTGTCGCTTCATATTTGCGGCCGTTCAAACCACATCATTGAAGATATGGTATCCACTGGTTCGGAAGTGTTAGAACTCGATCATCACAATGACATGGATCGCTCGTTTGGAGTTATTGCCAACCGCTGCTGCGTCTTTGGCAATATCGATCCTTCGTCGGTTCTCTATTCCGGCACCCCCAGCTTCGTCAGGGAAAAGTCCCGTGAAGTAATCGAATCCGCCAAGCTGCGCCATGCACGATTCGTGCTTTGCCCAGGATGTCTGGTCATGGCCACGACACCGCCTGAAAATGTTCAGGCGATGACCGACGCCGCGAGAGAGTTCGGAAGTTGGGAGGAGTGCGCGTGAAGCAGGATGTACTTCGGTTGAATTGATTACCGTCTTGTAGTGCGTTGCTGTCTGAGTCTCGGGGTTTCCTCACGCTCGGTTCATGTTAGGCGTTTCTAGTGTACCGTCCCATAAACAACATGCCATAGTGTCCGGATTGGGATAGACTCGGGTATATCTCTAAGGCGTCCCAAACCCACGCTGGAACTGACCTCGAGGGATTTGTCTCCTGCAGCGGCTCTCTGTAGCATTTTGGGGGAATTGAAGGACGACGAACGATGCGACCCAACTTCAGGCTGATTAAAGCCACTCTAACAAGCGCCCTCGGCGGCCTGCTCTACGGATTCGATGTCGTCGTCATTCCCGGAATCATCGGTTCTGTGACGAAGCTCTATCGCCTCAGCCCAACAAGCGTCGGTCTCACGGTGGCGGCCTCTCCGGTCGGCAACATCCTGGGCTGCTTTTGCGCCGGGGTCATTGGGCAAAGACTGGGCAGGCGCGCCGCGCTGCGCTTGGCCGCAGCCTTCTATTTGTGCGCCTCGCTGTCTGCCGCTTGCTCCATCAGCTGGCCCATGCTGGTCGCCGCCCGTTTTGTCGGCGGCATGGCCATTGGCGCGTGCAGCGTGCTAGGTCCGGTCTACATCACCGAACTGTCTCCAGCGCAGTGGCGCGGGCGCCTCGTGGGTTCGTTCCAAATCAACTTGGTCTTAGGCGAATGTGTCGGCTTCATCTCCAACTACCTTGTCCGCTTGGCGAATCTGGGCGCGCTGGAGTGGCGCGTGATGCTGGGCGTAACTGCGGCGCCGACACTCATCTTTCTCATCCTTCTCTTCGGCATTCCCCGTTCACCCCGCTGGTTGGTTTCGCGCGGCCGCAGCGACGAAGCCCTACAGGTGCTCGCCCTCGTGGGCGTTCCCGATCCAAGGGCCGAGTTCGCCGACATTCAGGCGGCCCTCCAGGCCGAGCATGCCACTGTCCACGAGCCGGTCTTCCAGTGGAAGTATCGCTATCCGCTGTTCCTGGCCATCGCCATCGGCACCTTCAATCAGTTGAGCGGTATCAATGCCATCGTCAGCTACGTGCACACCATCTTTACCGCCGCCGGCTTCAGCCAGCTCTCCAGCGACGCGCAGGCCATCGCCATCGGCGTCACCAATCTCATCTTCACCCTGGTCGGCATGACGCTGATCGACCGTTTCGGCCGCAAGAGCCTGCTCGTCGTCGGAGCCATCGGTACTACCATTTGCCTTTCCGGCGTGGCTTGGGTCTTTTATTCCAACAGCCACCAATCCGCGCTGCTGGCCCTGCTGGTCTCCTTTATCGCCTTCTTTGCTCTTTCCCAGGGCCTGGTCGTTTACGTTTACATCGGCGAAATCTTTCCCAACGCGGTTCGCGCCAAGGGCCAAGGCGTGGGCAATGCGAGCCTCTCCGCGCTCAACGCGACGGTTCTGTTCACGTTTCCCATTCTGGCTTCGAGGTTCAGCCAGGGCACGCCGTTTGTCTTCTTTGCTGCAGCCACTGTGGTCCAACTGATTGTTGTCTCCTTGTTCTTCCCTGAGACCAAGGGCCAAACTCTGGAGCAGTTGCAGCGCAAGCTGATGCGCGCGTAACCAAAAGCGCGCCCTGCGCCGCGAAGAGCATTGGACCATTTGCAGTTCCTTTCCCTGCATAGTGCGCCAATTGCGAATGTCTCAGTTGAAGGGGTCAGTCCAGAGGCGTGCCGGTTTCCGCGCGAACTGTTTCGCGCGCACTCTGCCCGCGCGGTGGCAATGCTGAAGATCGACAAGGCGCAATTCGGCACGGCGGTCTGGCTGAACGGGCGACAACTGACGCCGGAGGATGACGCCTGGAACTCTGAATATCCCGGTGGCTTCAGCGCCAGCTTTTGGAACCTGACCCGCGGCATTCGCTGGAATGCCGAAAATACGCTCATCGTCCGCATCGGTGCGCATCCTGCGGTCTTGCCTGACGATTTTCCAGTCGGCTCGGACTTCGAAAAGACCGAATGGACTCCTGGCATCTACGACGATGTGTCGGTCTTCTTTTGCGACAATCCACAG
This sequence comes from uncultured Acidobacteriaceae bacterium, assembly GCA_963844905.1. Taxonomy (GTDB): domain Bacteria; phylum Acidobacteriota; class Terriglobia; order Terriglobales; family Acidobacteriaceae; genus Telmatobacter. The sequence goes on from CAWJQD010000001.1 coordinate 891,486, forward strand.
ATTAAGACCATTCAAATGGCACCGCGCATTGCCTCGAATGAGATCGTCGTCCAAACCACGGTGAAAAATCATTCAGACACGGCGCATTCCGGTTCGTTGTCTTAAGTGGTCAAGACCTGGAAGACGGGGGAACAAGTCGCCGCGGCAAACGCCGAAGTCGTTTCCCTTGAACCCGGCGGGGAAACGGTTTTAACGCAGACCATCAAGATTCCGCACGCGCATCTGTGGTCGCCGGAAGATCCGTTTCTATTGTTTTTCCCAAGTGACCGATTCATAACTCTTTGCCCAATAACAGCCCGCGCAAATCTTCACACACCAACCAGAAAGAAATGCAGAACGATTTAAAACCACATGGTCACCACCCAACAGGCATACGACGCAACGATCTTTCAAAAGCAGAAGGAGCGCCGGCAACACCAGAAATCTGCCGGGCTTCACGCACAAGCCAGAGAGCTCGGATTCCAGCTCGAGCCCATCAATTTTGTTCCTTGAGAGAGCCAGAGGCCTTACGGTTGCTGGTGCCTCAAAGGGGCCTTTTCGCAACCGATGAAAGGTAGAGCCTCGCCCGGGAAAGCACGCCGGTGTGGTAGGGGGTCAGCCCGCGTTCAGGTACGGGAAGGCATTGGCAACGTGGGAATGTATTGATAAGTCGGGTCGAGTCTTTGACGCCTCAGAATCGCGGCGAGCTGCTTCCATGCCGGGAACAATCCATGGGGGCAGGGGGGTAAGTCAGATTTGATGAGGCGGTGCAGTTTGGCGAGGTTATAGCAGGGTACGGCGGCATACATATGATGCTCGGTGTGATAGTTCATGTGCCAGTAGAGGAATTCGAGGACGGGGTTGAGAGTGATAGTTCGAACGCAGAGCCGGAAATCCTGCACATTGTCCTGAAGACCGGCGTGTTGGAGGTTGTTGCAGATAAAGCAGAGCCAGCCAGCGTAGAACGGGGCAAACGTGGTGGCGACGGGGAGGAACCACCAGCCCATGGCTACCGAAACCGTGACGATGGTTGCGTGGCCCGCGAGCAAGAAGCGCGACCAATTGATCCACCGGCTGCGCTCCGCGGGTTCGGCATGGGCGAAGAGAGTCTTGTCCCAAGGACGGTGCGGTTTACCGCAGGCCATCATGACGGTGCTGAAGAGGACGATGGCCAGGCCAATAGGGTCAACGAAATAGCGCAGGAAAAATCTGTCGAGTCTGAGGTGTGTGACGGGAAAGACGACTTCCAGATCGTCTGGCGGGTGGAGAGTGTATTTATGGTGCTCAGTGTGGCTGGCCCAGAACTGGTGAGGATTGATCCACATGAAGAAGGCGAAGAGTCGCGCGAAAATGAGATTGGGGGATTTTGTTTTGAAGACTGAGCCGTGAAGCAACTCATGGAAACCATGTAAGAGAAATCTCCAGCAGGAGCCATGGGCAAAAAACAAGAGGACCACGACGGGCCAGGGAAAACGGCCCACAGAGTAGACCGCAGCCGAGCCAGTGAGAGCCAGCACGGCCAGAAAGCCGCCGGTTTGGAGAGAGCCCTTGAGGTCGCTGCGCTCATTCAATACCTGGAGCTGTTGGCGGGTGACGGGGCAGCGATACCATGTGATTTTTTGCTGGGCCAGCCTTTCGTTGTTCATCTGTGACCTCTCTTTCACAACAATTGAACCGGAATTTCCGTTTTGCCTTTCGGCTGCGAACCAATATACCCCCATTTTCCTCCGCTCCCGATCCTTCTTGCATCTGTTTCCATCCCAAAGCCCCGGTGCGTACCCGGCTGGGTCGCCTCCGGGACCAAAAACCATCATTTGCCCCATTTCGAAGCAGCCTTTCGGACACCTCTCGCATCAACTCCCCTCCGTCGTCCAGATTGGTTTCGCGCCAGGAAGTATAGTCCGGAGCAGATCGTGAATCTGCTTCGGCAGATTGAAGTGGGGGTTCCGAACAGGTTAACCGGCATGAAATCATTTGATATCAATCGCCGCCAGGCTGCTGAACTCGCCGTCGCGCAAGCCCGTTCGCACCGACCGAAGACGAAAATCGGACCTCGGCTTTCCGCCCAGCATCTGCCACCCTATTTGTTGGTGATAATTGTAATGAACCGCTGGAAAGTAAGGAGCCTTCAGCTTGCTTGATTCCCCTAGGGTAAAAGACCTCAATCTTCATGTTGGTAAAAATGTCCTTTCCGGCATAGTGTCCGCCGACCTCCCAACGGAGGTGATCGGTGGTATCGTTCCAGATGAACGTGGTGCGCCGAACTTCACCCTTCAGGTAGGCAGTCGTTTCGCCATCGTCTTCGACTAGAGTGAAGGTGGCATTCTTGCCAGGATAGATTTGGAGTTCGAGCGGACCTCCCGGAAGTTGGTCCGTGTGTTGGATAACAGGTCCGAGCGGCAAAATGGTCCCCTCATGGACGTAAACGGGAATCTGATCCAGGCTGGCCGTGGTGACTATCGTACGGTGGCCGCTGAGCCTGGTATTGGAGTCGAATACATACCAGTGTCCAACCGGCAGATAGACCGAACGCTGGTCATTCGCCGTAAGAATGGGAGCCGCCATGAGACCGCTGCCCATCATCCACTGGTCGGACAGATTGGCAACTTTCGGGTCTTGGGGGAATGCCATTACCAGTGGTCGCATGAGGGGGAGGCCATTGGTGTGAGTTTCGTATGCCAAGCTGTAATAGTAGGGAATCAGGCGGTAACGCAGATCAATCGCTCTGCGAATGGCTGCTTCGGCAAGCGGGCCGTACAGCCAAGGGAAATGAGGTTTAACATCTATCTGCGAGTGGGCGCGCATGACAGGGAAAAACACGCCTGCCTCCATCCACCGGGTGAACAATTGCGGAGAAGGATCGCCAAAGAACCCGCCGATGTCACAGGCGCTATACGGCATGCCGGCAAGGCTCCAATTGAGAAGGTCGATGGGAGTCCTTGTCAGGTCCTGCCAACTGGTTCGGGTGTCGCCGGTCCACGCGGCAGCGCCCAACCGCTGGAGGCCGGGCTCAAAAGAGCGATTAAGCGTCCAAAGCCGGATTCCCGGCTTGAACTCTGCCTGGGCTTCATCCTCCGCCAGATTCCAATAATAGAAAGTGCTATAGGTCGCCTCGCCTTCGTCATTCCACCAACCGTTAATCCCCCAGGCAAGCAGAGGACCGAGCTGTTGGGCATACCAGGCGCGAACTGCGGGTCTGCGAAAGTCCAGCATACGGCAGGCTAATTCCCGAAGATCTTTACAATCGGCGAGCCCCCAATCTTTTTCCCGCATCATGAGCAACAGGGCACTATTACCCAAGCGCGGTTTACGAATGACGACAGTATGAACGCCTTGGGCCCTGTAAGCGGCGATTTGCTCCGCCGGGTCTGGAAACAAGGCAGGATTCCAACTGAAATCTTTAAAATCTTTAGAGCCGGCATCGGTGAGCGAATAATCTATTACCGGAGTGTACCACTCGACATCAAAGATGAAAGCGTCGATTGGCAACTTAAGGCTGATAAACTGCTTTAGGGCATCTTCAATATAAGAGCGGTTCTTCCAACCCCAGCGGCTTTGCATGTAACCAAAGGTCCAGCGGGGTGGTACTGGTGGGTAGCCGCTTAGTTGGGCGTAAGTTTCCGCGGCGTCGCGGAGATTGGTAGCAGGCATCAGGTAAAGATCCGCTGTCTCGCCCGGAAAGTCCCAAGTGACACGGCTTTGATTCGGCACAGTCTTCCAACTGGCAGGCTTGTTATCGTCGCCGGTTACGGCCAAAGCCGAATAGCCAGCCGTGCTCCAGTAATAGGGGGTTATAGCGACTCCGTTGCCCAGTTTTGGCTGCGCATTGGTTTGTTGGAGTGATTCCGCGCCAGTGATTGTGTGATAAGGTGACTCGATGTCATAGCCCATGCCATTCCCTGAACCGTAAAATGAGGGGTGGGCGATCTTACCCCATCTAACGGTAACTGTGAGATGTGATTGCCCGGATTTGGTGTCTTGGGAAAGTTTGCCGATTTCCGAAGGCGGAATAAGTCTTTTTCCGGAGGAGTCTATCAGTGTCCACTGCCCGGTGACCGGATTGACTAACAGCTCGCCGGCAGAGGTCTTGACGCCAACAAAATCACCGCTCTGGGCCAATCGCCAAGGAACCGGAACCCGCCCGGAGGCGTCAGCGACGAAAATGCTGGACGAGGGGCCCGGTTTGCCGTCGTAGGAGACCTTGAGGCAAAACGCCGTAGTTGTCACGGCGGCAACTTCAACTTGTGTCTCACCGACTCTGACAAGAATGCCGTCGTCGAGCTTCTCAAAAAGCGAGTTTCCTACGGCCCGGGCGCTCCCACTGGCGGCAATGAGAAAGATTGCCAGGAAGACATAGGCGTGAATTCCATAGCTTCCGCGCCGGCTTTCGGCGGATTCTTTTCCTCGCGCTGTATAGGCGCCAAATGGATAGCTTTTCATGATCTTGTCAACTGACTTTTGCATGGCCAGATCGCCTTTCGCGATTAGGGGCGCAGTCCCAGTTAAGATGGGATTCCGCGGTTTCCCGCGAAATTGCGCCGGATGTCTCACTCCTGACAAGCATCGTGTCCTTTGGAAGCTGCTCGCAGAGTAACCGGCTTCCCAGGCCAATGCCAAGGGGCGCGGACAGTTGATATACCACAAGCGAACCCCTTGTCAAGTGCTTTCCTGCCAGTGTTTTTGCCGATGCTCTGGAGCGTAGCCGCAATGTGACGGCAGGCTTCCGGGTGCTTTGGCCGTGAAGCACATGGCCACATGGGGATGAAAGCGCATACGGGGGAAGCAGTTGGGACGCAGGTACCTGCCTGCCGATACCTGCGCTTTGAGAATCGGAAGTTTGCGTGAGATTAGAGTACGGTAGTCAGCACTTCCCCTGGGCTTGACCCCTTGGCTGTCACAACCAGTTAAGACACCCATCGCCGTTCGTTGCAAGATGCTCGACCAGCAGTACCACTGTACAGCATTCTGACGACAACCGGTGAAGCGGAGGTGGGCTCTGCGGGAGCGCAACCCGCCAAGGAATAGCCGGCTGCGACTCATCGAGACGATGAGCAGCCGGGGACGGAACGAGGAGACGCTTCGTCCCCGGTGTAAACATCGCCACCGGATGATAGATCGCCGATGCCTGAGAAAATTCATGCCACAAGCAGCGGCGTAGCCGCCTCCACATTTCTTGCTGCCAGCTGCGCCGCGAACTCGCCCGGCGGCAAGTAGCCCAGCGCCGAGTGCAGACGCTTCTGGTTGTAGACTTTGAGGAGACGTTTGCTCTGGCCCAAGGGCAATTGCAAAAGAACAAGCAATTCGCCAGCCGGCGCATCATCCGGCCCACGCTTCTGCAAGGCTTGCTGGTATGTCAGCATTGCGACTACGCGCTCAGCGGCGCGTCCCGGGGGAAGAAAACCACATGGCATACTCTACTACTACTACCGTTGCATCGGTTCGGATAGCTGGCGGCACCTGCATGGTCCGGTCTGCCAGAACCGGCCCTTGCGCCAAGACTATCTCGACCAACTCATTTGGCGAGAGAGTTTGCGCTTGGTGCAGGATCCCACTTTGATGCAAAACGAAATCCAGCGACGCACGCAGGAAGCCGAGAAGGCCGATCCCCTTCGCCAACGCGAACAATCTCTCCACCGCGAACATGCGCGTCTGGAGAACAAGATCGACCGACTGCTGATCGCGTATCAGGAAGAGTCGATCACTCGGGAGCAGTTACGCCAGCGCATGCCGGAGCTTTGACAAAAGCAGCAAGCGGTTCGCTCTGAGCTCGAATCCCTACACATGTCCGCGCAAGATCAATCCCGATACTTGCGCGTAGTTGACACCCTCAGCGACTTCCGGGCACGATTGCAGGGCAACGCAGAGCTCTTGGATCTGATCGGTCGCAGAAAGATCATTCGGCTCCTCTTAAAGGAGATCCTTGTGGGCACCGATACCATCACTATCCGGCATTCAATTCCTGTGGCGAACTCCCCGCACCTACCCACGTCTCCAACTCCGCCTCCTGACCGGCCCCCGCCGAATTCCAATCAGCGTTATCGATTGTGCACGAGGGGTAATCAGCGTTTTGCTGAGCAACGTATACCTTCACTATGTGCTCGATTTGTGGTTCGAGCGTGTGGTTAAGTCCCGGCTTCGGGGCGAGGCCTGCATGGTGCGGTATATCGATGACTTCGTGCTGTGTTTCCAATTTCGCGCGGACGCTCTTCGTGTTCAGGAAGCACTTGCCAAGAGGCTGAGGCGATTCGGCCTAACTCTGGAACCAGCGAAAACCAAACTCGTCGAATTTGGCCGATATGCTCATCGACACGCGGGCAAGCGTGGCCACAAACGCCCGGAGACAATCCACTTCCTGGTTTTACCTTGTATTGCACTCGCAATCAGAAAGGGAACTTTCGGATTGGACTGCTTACAGAGAAGTCACGATTGCGTCGCACGCTGATGCGCTTTCAGGAACAAATGCGGCGGATGCGGCATTCGCCGTTGCAGGAGCAGGTCCATCAACTCAATCAAATGCTTCGCGGCCATTATGCGTACTGCGGCATCGCCGGAAACACTCGAACCTTGCACCGGGTCCATCGGGCTGTGGAGCGCTACTGGCGCAAGATGGCGAGCAGTCGGAGCTGGGACGGCGTGGTTGGATGGAAGCAGTTCCATCAAATCCGTTCCCAGTTTCCACTGATTCGACCCAGGCTGTATCTTCCTTACTGAAAGCTACAGGCTCTCGCCACGCTGTGAATCAACCTCCGAAGAGCGTAGTGCGGCAAATCTGCACGCTACGTTCTGTGGGAGCCGGAGGTGGGCAACTGCCTCCGGCGACCCGGGGCAACTCGAAAGAGCTGTCCCTACCACGACCCTTGACTTTGAGATTTTGCCTAATTAAGCTCATCTGTTCCGATATTTCAGCATAGGGACGAGGCGTGTATGCTTCTCAATTCGATTTATCACGATCTAGTTATGAGAGCCTTTTCTGTTCGCGCATCCGGTCTCTTTGTTCTGGCGACGCTGCTCGCGGTCCCCGGCTCGATTCCGGCTGGCGCTCAAGACCGGCCTGCTCCCAATGCACAGTTGGCTTCAAAGGAAGTGAATGATCGGGCTGAGGCGCTGCTGAAGAAGATGACGCTGGATGAAAAGATCGGGCAGTTGTCGCTATATTCGGCCGACTTTGCCACCGGGCCCGGCGCCTCGCACCTCAAGTACGACGAGATGGTGGCGCATGGCCAGGTGGGAGCATTGCAGATTGTGGTGGGGGCGGAGGAGGCCAATCACTATCAGCGCATTGCGATGGAAAAATCGCGTCTGCACATTCCCCTTCTCCTTGAATTCGATGTGATCCACGGGGATCACACGACCTTCCCCATACCGCTGGCCATCGCGGCGAGCTGGGACCCCGGAGCGGCGGAGATCGTTGCCAGAACGGGCGCGGAAGAGGCGCGCGCCGACGGTATCACGCTGGTCTTTTCGCTCATGGTGGACATCGCCCGCGATCCGCGCTGGGGACGGATCGTTGAGTCGAATGGCGAGGATCCATATCTTGGCTCGGTGATGGCGCGCGCCTGGGTGACGGGCTACCAGCAGGGCGATCTCTCCAAGCCGGACTCGGTTGCCGCGTGCTTCAGGCATTATGCCGCCTATGGAGCGGCCATTGCCGGGCGCGATTACAACGCCACGGACATGAGCGAGATCACGCTGCGGCAGGTGTATCTGGAGCCGTATCACGCCGCGGTGGAGGCCGGCGCCGCCGTGGTGATGAGCTCATTCAACTCCATCAACGGCATTCCCGCCAGCGCGGATCCTTTCACGCTGACGCAGATTCTGCGCAAGGAGTGGGGCTTTGACGGCTTCGTGGTTGCCGACTGGCAAGCCGTGTCCGAGCTGCTGAATCATGGCATTGGCGCGGATGGCGCTACGGTGGCGCGCAAGGCTCTGGAGGCCGGCGTGGACATGACCAATGAAGACAACCTGTACGAATCCACCCTTGCCGCGCAGGTGCGCTCGGGCGAGATTCCCGAGAGCGTGGTGGATGAGGCCGTGCGCCGCATTCTGCGCGTGAAGTTTGCGCTGGGTTTGTTCGACCACCCCTACACGCCGGTAAGTCCGCCATACCGAGCAACGCCGGAGCGGCGTGAGCTGGCGCGCAAGGTGGCTGATGAAACCATGGTTCTGTTGAAGAACAATCCGGTCAAAGGCACGGGAGCGCTGCTGCCGTTGACCACCAAGGTAAAGAAAGTGGCGCTGATCGGGCCGATGGCCGACAACGCGGTCGAAATGCTGGGCGCATGGGCGGGGAAGGGCGATCCCAAGGACGTGATCACGCTCAAGGCGGAGCTGGAGAAGCGGATGGGCGACCGCCTGCTCTACGCGAAAGGCTGTGGATTGCTCTCCGGCGAGGATGCGAACATACTGAAGAGCATCATGAACCACACTTCGCTGGCTGAAGCGGAACGGATGCCCGTCCCGGACGACGCCAAGACGATCGCCGAGGCGGCGGCGACGGCGCAGAAGGCCGATCTTGCCATTGTGGCGCTGGGCGAACCCACGTGGTGGGAGGGCGAGGCCGCAAGCCGCGTGCATCTCGGCTTTACCGGCTCGCAGGAGAAACTGCTGGAGGCCGTTGTCGCCACCGGCAAGCCGGTCATCCTGGTGGTGCTGTCAGGGCGGCCGTTTGTGCTGACGTGGGCGGCCGCCCACGTGCCGGCCATCTTGGAGGCGTGGAACCCCGGCATCGAGGCTGGCCCCGCCGTGGCCGATGTGCTCTTCGGAGACGTGAACCCCTCGGGCAAGCTGCCCGCCAGCCTGCCGCGCGCCGTGGGGCAGGAGCCGCTCTACTACGCGCAGTTGCCCACCGGCCGCCCGGCCCACGGCGACCTGAGCCACATGCCATGGAACTCTGAGGAGAAGTACATGTTGCGCTATGTGGACGAGCAGAACTCGGCGCTGTTCCCCTTCGGGTGGGGGCTGAGCTATACGCACTTCAGCTTCTCGACGCCTACCGTCAGCCGGGCGGAAGTTCCGCTGGGAGAAGTTCTTGCCGATCGCGGGCCGGTGGTCATGGTGGGCGAGGACGTGACAAACACAGGCAGCGTGGCTGGAACCGAGGTGGTCCAGCTTTACATTCGCGACACGGTGGCCAGCGTGGAGCAGCCGGTGCGCGAACTCAAGGGCTTCACGCGCGTGACGCTCGCGCCGGGCGAGACAAAACACGTGGAGTTTCCGCTGGGCTTTGACGAACTGAGCTTCTACAACGTGCATGTCCAGCGGACCGTAGAGCCGACCACCTATGATGTCTGGGTGGGCGGCAGCTCGCTGGCCACGGCGGAGACCAGCTTCAAAGTGGTGGAGTAGACCACAGCCCACTGTTCCGCGAGCCGCCGTTGCAGCAGGCGTGGACGGTCTGTTCGTCGAAGTTCACGACGATCCGCCCAACGCGAAGTCGGACGGCGCCAACGCGCTCGACCTGAAGCTGCTCAAGCCGCTGCTCGAGACGCTGCTGGCAATTCATGCGGCAGCCGGAAGATCGCAATAGAGCGATTCTCCAGTTCGTATGTGGCATTTTCAGAGTCGTGCAGGGTGGCTTTTACTTCCACTCCGGCGGCGAAAACCTGCCGCCGGGGGCCCCGGCTGAAGAAAAAGCCACTTGGCAGTTACCGCTTCGCCTTACAGCAACTGGAGAACCGCTTTAGGCGTAACGTGGCCTGTTCGTTCCGGCGCGTACAGGTTTATAGTTGTGGGGCTATGAAAACCTACTTCTTCTGCGCATCGCAGCTTTTCATTCTAGCTCTGTTGCTCGCAGCCTCCGGCTCGATTCCGGCTGGCGCTCAAGACCGGCCTGCTCCCAATGCACAGTTGGCTTCAAAGGAAGTGAATGATCGGGCTGAGGCGCTGCTGAAGAAGATGACGCTGGATGAAAAGATCGGGCAGTTGTCGCTATATTCGGCCGACTTTGCCACCGGGCCCGGCGCCTCGCACCTCAAGTACGACGAGATGGTGGCGCATGGCCAGGCGGGATCGTTGGAGAATGTGGTGGGGGCGGAGGCGACCAATCACTATCAGCACATTGCGATGGAAAGATCGCGTCTGCACATTCCCCTTCTCTTTGGATTTGATGTGATCCATGGGGATCACACGACCTTCCCCATACCGCTGGCCATCGCGGCGAGCTGGGACCCCGGAGCGGCGGAGATCGTTGCCAGAACGGGCGCGGAAGAGGCGCGCGCCGACGGCATCTCGTTGGTCTTTTCGCCCATGGTGGACATCGCCCGCGATCCGCGCTGGGGACGGATCGTTGAGTCGAATGGCGAGGATCCATATCTCGGCTCGGTGATGGCGCGCGCCTGGGTGACGGGCTACCAGCAGGGCGATCTCTCCAAGCCGGACTCGGTTGCCGCGTGCGTCAAGCACTTTGCCGCCTATGGAGCGGCCATTGCCGGGCGCGATTACAACGCCACGGACATGAGCGAGATCACGCTGCGGCAGGTGTATCTGGAGCCGTATCACGCCGCGGTGGAGGCCGGCGCCGCCGTGGTGATGAGCTCATTCAACTCCATCAACGGCATTCCCGCCAGCGCGGATCCTTTCACGCTGACGCAGATTCTGCGCAAGGAGTGGGGCTTTAACGGCTTCGTGGTTGCCGACTGGGAAGCCGTGGCCGAGCTGCTGAATCATGGCATCGGCGCGGACGGCGCTTCGGTGGCGCGCAAGGCTCTGGAGGCCGGCGTGGACATGGCCAATGAAGACAACCTGTACGAATCCACCCTTGCTGCGCAGGTGCGCTCGGGCGAGATTCCCGAGAGCGTGGTGGATGAGGCCGTGCGCCGCATTCTGCGCGTGAAGTTTGCGCTGGGTTTGTTCGACCACCCCTACACGCCGGTAAGTCCGCCATACCGAGCGACGCCGGAGCGGCGTAAGCTGGCGCGCAAGGTGGCTGATGAAACCATGGTTCTGTTGAAGAACAATCCGGTCGAAGGCATGGGAACTCTGCTCCCGTTGACCACCAAGGTAAAGAAAGTGGCGCTGATCGGGCCGATGGCCGACAACGCGGTCGAAATGCTGGGTGCATGGTCGGCGCGGAGCAATCCCAAGAATGTGATCACCCTGAGAGCAGAACTGGAGAAGCGCCCGGGCGTCCGGCTGCTTTATGCCGAGGGGTGCGGATTGCTCTCCGGAGAGGACGCGAACGCACTGAAGAGCATCACGACGGGCATTCCGCTGGCTGCTGCGCTACGAATGGCGGTGCCCGATGACGCGAAGACGATTGCCGAGGCGGTGGCTACGGCAAAGAAGGCCGACATCGCCATTGTGGCTCTGGGAGAACCTACCAATTGGATGGAAGGCGAGGCCTCAAGCCGTGTGCATCTGGGCTTTACAGGTTCACAGGAGAAGCTGCTGGAGGCGGTTGCGGCCACGGGCAAGCCGGTCATCCTGGTGGTGCTGGCCGGGCGGCCTCTGGTGCTGAAATGGGCGGCCGCGCATGTGGCTGCCATTCTTGAGGCATGGAGCCCGGGCATCGAGGCTGGTCCCGCGGTGGCCGATGTGCTGTTCGGAGACGTGAACCCCTCGGGCAAGCTGCCCGCAAGCCTGCCGCGCGCGATGGGGCAGGAGTCGCTCTACTACGCGCAGTTGCCGACGGGCCGCCCGGCGCATGGCGACCTGAGCCGTATGCCATGGAACTCTGAGGAGAAGTTCATGTCGCGTTATGTGGACGAGCAGAACTCGGCGCTGTTCCCGTTCGGATGGGGGCTGAGCTATACGCGCTTCCGATTCTCGAAGCCAACCGCGAGCCGGGCGGAGGTTCGTCTGGACGAGGTTCTGGCCAACCAGAAGCCGGTGGTCATGGTGGGGGCGGACGTGACCAACACAGGCTCTGTGGCCGGGACTGAAGTGGTGCAGCTTTATCTTCGCGATACCGTGGCCAGCGTGGAGCAGCCGGTGCGCGAGCTGAAAGGCTTCACGCGCGTGACGCTCGCGCCGGGCGAGACAAAACACGTGGAGTTTCCGCTGGGCTTTGACGAACTGAGCTTCTACAACGTGGACCTGAAGCGAACCGTGGAGTCGACCACGTATGATGTCTGGGTGGGCGGAAGCTCGCTGGCCGACCAGGAGACGAGCTTCAAAGTGACTGAATAGACGTTGAGGGTCAGTCCCAGGTATACGCGGGTGCCCCGGGTCACGAGAGCAAGACACGGGAACACCCTGATTCATTCACTGGGACTTAACGCAGGCTGGGAGTGATGAGTGGAAAGCGTCGTCTTTGAAACGCGTACCGTCTATCTCCGATTTCTAATCCCAACTTGAACTCCCTAAGAATAGTCTACACCATCGTGAAGGGACACGTGCGGCAGTCGAAGATCGGCGGCCAGGAGGTGTTTGTGCAGTTGAGGCACGCGCCAGGTGAGGAGCAGGCCGATTTCGGCGAAGCCATGGTGGTGATTGCCGACGTCGAGCAGACAGCGCACTTCGCGGTCTTCGATCTGCCGCACTCCGACGACTGCTTAGTGAAAGTTTTTCCGGCCGAGACTACCGAAGCCTTTCTCCAAGGTCATGTGCGCGCCTTCGAGTACTTCGGTGCTGCGCCCGCGCCTATTCTCTACGACAGCACCAGACTTGCGGTAGCGCAGATCCGTTCACCGTGATCGGAAGGCGCGCGTGAGTCTGTCTTCAGGGCAATACTCGTTGAGTGTGCTTGGAAGTGGCTTAGACTAACGGAACATCTTAACGATGAGAGGAATTACGGTGCATGACACGCACTCTTGCAATTGATGTTGGCGGAACGAACTTCAGCGTCGCGATTTTTGACGACGAAAAACTGACAGCCAAAGCTACCAAAGCCGCTGAAAAATCAGCGGCCTTTGTCATTTCTTGTCCGGAAGCCTATTGTGACAACCGATCCCGTGCCAGACCCTGTGCTTTCGTGATCTCTATTGGCTTCGGCACAGTGACTTCTCCACTTGCCTCCGCACGCGTGAGAAAGTTTTTGCTGATGAATGCCGTCCGATGAACGAAGTCTTTCCAATTCTCGTCCATCCTCGTGTTTGACCAATTCCGGAGTCCACGCTCAGCTTGTGCAATTTTGTCTTCTCGTTCCCTCTGATACCGATCATCATTCGCCTTGCGGGATGTGAACTTTGCACCGCATTCGGGCGAACAGAACGTGACCCGGCGCTTGGTTGGTTTCCAATAGTACTTGTCGCACTCCTTGCATGGGCCACCAAGTGAATCACGCTCCGGGTTGAGTAGGAAATCAAGAAACAGCGCGAGCGCCACGGTATGTGGCGTTTGTACGCCATCACCCTGCGGAGCGGTCAAGATGCTCAGCCGTGGAGCGCCTTCATGATCAGCAATAAGCTGCACCCGAAAAATATGCAGCTCTCTCGCCAGCTCTCGGTCGGTCTCAAACAGTGTCCTTAGGTTGCTCTTTGACTTCTGCCAAAGGCCAACCATGCGTCGCAGTTCCGAGCTCAATGGAGCGTAGTGGACTATCAGAGATTGCGTCTTTCCGTCGCGGAAGGCTGGCTGTAGCATGTCGCGAACGTTCAAATTCACAACGAATTGCCACATGCCCTGTTTCGGATCGGGTGCGAAGATCAGGCGCTTCTTCGTCTTGCGTTTTGCTCTCATATCGTCTAAGTATAGACGATTCACTTTTATGCTTTCTGTATTGCGTTGATCTTCCCGGGCAGATACGGGAGACTCAAGCCGAGGTGTCCCAATGGACAGATCAATTCATGGCAAGTCAAAGGAACAAGGCGAGCTCTTATCCATTGAATATAAGGCTCTTAGTGCGCTTCAACCCAATCCAAAGAACGCTCGGACTCACACCAAGCACCAGATCCGGCAGGTTGCTGAGAGCATTCGCGTAATTGGATGGACCAACCCGGTACTCGTGGATGCAGAGAATCAGATCATTGCCGGTCACTGCCGGGTCGAGGCAGCGAAACTCCTCGGCATAACAGAGGTGCCGACGATCCGTCTCGACCGGCTCACCCGGGACCAGATTCGGGCCTACGTGCTTGCCGACAACAAGCTGGCCGAGAACGCGGGCTGGGACAGGGAGATCCTCGCGATCGAGCTCGAAGCGCTGCTCAAACTTGATTGCACGGACTTCGATGTGACCATCAGCGGCTTTGAGGTGCCTGAGATCGACCTGATCCTCGAGGAGGCGAGAGGCATCGCATTCGAGGAAGACGAAGTGCCTGAGCCGGAATTCGACCAGGAGCCGGTCACAAAACCAGGCGATCTCTGGCTCCTGGGCAAGCACAGATTGATCTGCGGGAACTCGCTCCGCGAGTCGACCTACCGTGAATTGCTCGGCAGCCGCCGCGCGGCCATGGTCTTTACCGATCCGCCGTTCAATGTCCGGATCGACGGCCACGCGACAGGGAACGGCGCGATCCGGCACCGCGAGTTTGCGATGGCCTCGGGAGAGATGAGCGAGGCCGAATTCTTCTCCTTCCTGAACAACTTTTTCCGCCTTATGGCCGGCTACAGCGCCAACAACTCCGTTCACTACAATTGCATGGATTGGCGCCATGCTGGAGACATCATTGCCGCCGGCAAGCAGAACTACGACGAATTCCTGAACCTGTGCGTTTGGGTCAAAAACCAAGGTGGCATGGGCAGCTTTTACCGCTCGCAACATGAACTCGTGTTTGTCTTCCGCAAGGGCAAGGGTCCACACCGAAACAACATCCAACTTGGCCAATTCGGCCGCAACCGGACCAACGTCTGGCAGTACCCCGGTATCCAGACCCTCTCGAAGCAGAGTGAAGAAGGGAATCTCCTGGCCCTGCACCCAACGGTTAAACCCATCGCCATGGTAGCTGACGCGATTCTTGATTGCTCGGCCCGTGGCGAGATTGTGCTTGATGCATTCCTAGGCTCGGGCACGACGCTGATGGCGGCCGAGCGAGTCGGGCGCATCTGCTGCGGCATCGAGATCGACCCGATCTATGTTGACATCGCCATCCGCCGCTGGCAGAAATACACCGGCGAAACGGCGATCCACGCAACCACTGGAAAACGGTTTGGCGAGATTGCAACCGAACAGGAGGTGCACCATGGCTGACGAAAACGCGCCGTACGCAGTTGGTTACGGCAAGCCACCGAGCGAGGGCCGATTCCAGAAAGGAAGATCTGGCAACCCCAAGGGGCGGCCCAAGGGCTCGAAGAACCTGGCCACGATCGTTCTCAAGGAATCCCAGCAGAAAGTGCGCATCAATAGCTCTCGCGGCACGCGCACAGTGACGAAGGCCGAAGCCACGGTAATGCAGGTTGCGAACAAATCGATCCAGGGCGATCTGCGTGCCGCCCGTGACTTTATCGATCTCATCGGACGCTCGGAAGAGAGTGCCAATTCCGGTACCGGTTCGCTTCAGATCGGTGAACTGGACCGCCAGGTCATGGAGAATCTCCGCCGCCGGATGACGAGTCTCCAGTCGGCGAGCATGAAACTCAATCAGGAGGTGTCAGAGTGAGCAGTGCGATCCAGCTTACATTCGAGGAATATCAAACGATCTTGCGGAATAATTTCGCCAGCTTCATCGAGCGCTCGTTTTATGAGCTCAACCCACAGGCCAATTTCTTGCCTGGTCGCTACATCGAGCTTGTGGCCGCAACGCTCGAGAAATGCCGCACCGGGAAGACAAAGCGGCTGATTCTCAACCTGCCGCCGCGGACGTTGAAGTCGCACGCAGCAAGCGTTGCATTCCCGGCCTGGCTGCTTGGGCACGATCCCTCGAAGCAGATTATCTGTGCGAGCTACGGGCAGGATCTGGCCGATAAGCACGCCAGGGACTGCCGCACGCTGATGAGCAGTTCCTTCTATCGCGGCCTCTTTCCGCGAACTGCGCTTTCCTCAGAGAAGCTTTCCGTAAATGACTTTATGACCACGGCTCAGGGATTTCGCATGTCCACCTCGGTGAACGGCGTGCTCACTGGGCGTGGCGCAGACATCATCATTCTGGACGACATCCTGAAACCTGACGACGCCTTATCCGAGACGCGGCGCCGGGCGGCAAACGACTGGTACTTCAACACTTTGTTGAGCCGACTCAACAGCAAAGAGAACGGCATCATCATGATCGTAATGCAGAGACTGCACCAGGAGGACCTGGTCGGCGAAGTCATGGAGCGAGAGCACTGGGATGTGCTTTCGCTTCCCGCCATTGCGCAGGACGATGAGTGCTACTCCATTGATGGGCCTATCTGGAATTGCGCCTTCACTCGCAAGGCAGGGGAGGCCCTGCACCCGGAGCGCGACTCGGTTGCGACCTACCAGGCGATCCGTGCCAACGTCGGAGAATACAACTTTCAGAGTCAGTATCAGCAGAGCCCCATGCCGCTTGAGGGCGGGATGATCAAGCGAGATTGGCTCAAATTCTATGCGCCGGAAGAAATGCCCAAGCCCTTTCGCATGGTCGTTCAGAGTTGGGATACTGCCAATAAGGCGGGCGAGCTGAACGATTTCAGCGTCTGCACCACGTGGGGAATCCATAAAAAGCAGTTCTACCTGCTTCACGTTTACCGCAATCGTCTGACATTTCCTGCTCTCAAACGGGCTGCCAAAGAGCTCTATGAACGATTTCGGCCTCGGAAAATCGTGATCGAAGACAAAGCATCCGGCACATCCCTGATCCAGGAGCTCAAGGCTCAGGGCCTATTAGGCATCGAAGCCTATCAGCCCCCACCGGGCAGCGATAAGCCCATGCGCACGGTTGGCCAGTCGATGAAATTTGAATCGGGCCATGTCTTGCTCCCGACAAACGCCACTTGGCTCGACGATTACGTCCGAGAACTCACGGGGTTTCCGGGCGCCAAGTTCGACGATCAGGTCGACTCGACGACTCAGGCCCTGGACTTCATGAGTTCCAAAGCCTGCAGGCTCACGCTCTATGACGTTGTCTGATCGAAGTGCGCCGTCCGCAGCGGGCCAGGGGATTACCTGACGTTCAGGGTGGCCGCAAAGGCATTCGCCTTTTGTTGTAGCTCTTGCCTCTCTGCCTGGTTGGCCCTTTGGACCGCTGCCTTTATCTCGGCTTCGCATTCCTGGTCAGCCTGAGCGAAGCAATGCGATTGCTCGGAGAGAAGATGGGCGGTAACAAAGATACCCGCAATCGCGTCAGCAGTGTCTTTGTTGATCTCCTGCTTCCCCGATAGAACGTTTTCGACGTATTTGTCTGAACCCTGACGAGCGTGCCGGGTGTATGTCTCGATCGTCACGCAATTCTTTAGCATGACCTCCGTGACCACCTGTTCACTCACCTCGCAGACAAAGATGACCTTCTGCCCCTTCGTCAGGCTGGCCAGGGCCTCTTCATCTTCATCGGCGAAGTGTGCCTGGACGTCGTGAAAGAGTTCGCTCCCGCCGAGCGTCACATAAGGATCGCCCACAAAGTCCTTGCTGATCTCGCTCACCGTTCCAGAGACAAGGATCGTCCCGACCTTGTACTTCTCGTCTGCTCGAACCTCGTTGGCTGCGTAATCTGCCGCCAAGTGCGGAGCTTCGACTTCGAGCGCAATCCCGAAGTTTTTCATCGCCGTTTCCTTGGGCGTCAGGCTGTTCCCACCTTCCAAAGACGTTTGCTGGTCTTCCAGGAGGAGGTTTTCGGCCAGTTTGAGTACCGGTTGTTCGATCTTGTTTTGTGGCCGAGAGGAGTGGGATAGATGAAGAAATATCGCTGTAACGATTCCGAAAGCCAGCGCAATTAGGACGCCGGCAGTCACTTTCCGAAGACTCGTCATATCACCTCAACTGAGGCACTGGGTTTGGGAGTCCCTGAGGCGCGGCCAAGGCTGCGTTCAACCCAAGGGAAGAACCCCAATTCAGTGTCCGTTTTCATTGTTCGGTATACCGAACAGCATTGGTGACATTAAACGAAATCATGGCGGAATGGCAATATCTCTCCCTGTCCGCCTGGGCCGAAAAATCTGCTTTATACGGGAGAAGCGCGGTCTCTCGCAGACTCAGCTCGCGGATATGGCCGAGATCGGCAGGGCTCATCTGTCGCAGATCGAGAACGGGGCCGTGGCTGCACGCATCGACACCCTTCATGCCATCGCCGTGGCCCTCGAAATGCACGTTTCTGAGCTCCTGGCCGGGCTGTAGGCCAAAAATCCCCTAACATTCTGACCGGCGCCTCTACGCGCCGAAGTTTGCTTGACTCTTTCCTCTACCAGAGCGGAAATGGACTACCGGAGAAAGCAGCCAATTCCGGCTCTGGGAGGTAGCCATAGAAACCCTTATTGATCAACAACTTGCATCCATACCCAAGATGAACCGCAAGGACCTCTTGGTCTTCTGGCAAAAGCTCTTTGACAAACCAGCAAGCCCTGCTCTCAGGCGCGAAGTCATAGTTCCAATCTTGGCCTATCGCCTGCAGGAAAAGGCCTATGGCGGCTTAAAGGCATCCGTGGCTAAGCAGCTTCGCACCCTGGTTGAAGGAGAGCCCAATGGCCGTAAACAGGTCGGTTTCTCAGCTATGCGCACCAAGGTCGGCACGCGCATGGTGCGGGAGTGGAAAGGGAAGCTGCATGAGGTCTCTGTCCTTCCCGAGGGTTACGAATACAACGGGCAGACCTACCGCAGCCTCTCGGTCATCGCCCGCGCGATCACCGGCACTCGCTGGTCCGGCCCTGCCTTCTTCGGCATTAAGGGCTGCGCGAAGAAAGAGGCTGCGAAATGAGCCAGATTCGCTGCGCCATCTATACCCGCAAGTCTTCGGAAGAAGGCCTCGAGCAGCCCTTCAATTCACTCGATGCCCAGCGCGAGGCCTGCGAGGCCTATATCCGCAGCCAGCGCCATGAGGGCTGGCAGGCGCTGACCACCAAGTACGACGATGGTGGATTCTCCGGCGGCAACATGGAACGGCCCGCACTGAAGCGCCTTATGGCCGACATCGAGGAAGGCAAAATCAACACCGTTGTCGTCTACAAAGTCGACCGCCTCACCCGGTCGCTTGCCGACTTCGCCAAGATCATCGAAAAGTTCGATGCCATGCAGGTCAGCTTCGTCTCGGTCACGCAGCAGTTCAACACCACAACCTCCATGGGGCGCCTGACGCTCAACGTCCTTCTCTCCTTTGCCCAGTTCGAGCGCGAAGTGACGGGAGAGCGGATCCGCGACAAGATCGCCGCCTCGAAGAAGAAGGGCATGTGGATGGGCGGTTTCGTTCCGCTCGGTTACGATCTGCGCGAACGCAGGATCTACATAAACCCAACCGAGGCAGATACCGTTCGCACGATCTTTTCAAACTACCTCCGCCTAGGCTGTGTGATGGCGCTCAAGGAGTATCTCGACTGCAGCGGGATCCAGAGCAAAGCGCGAACGCGACGGACAGGGACTGAGACTGGAGGTTCGAGCTTCTCTCGGGGCGCTCTCTACAAGATCCTGCGCAACCACATATATGTCGGCGAGATTGCACACAAAGGCGCTGTCCATCGCGGGCAGCACGAGGCGATCATTGACCGGGAGCAATGGACTCAAGTTCAGAAGGTTTTGGATCAAAACCGCCAGGGTGAACGGCGCAAGGCGCGCGCTACCAAGGTGAGTCTGTTCACTGGAATTCTCTTCGACACAGCTGGCAACCGGTACACTCCGACACATGCGAACAAGGCCGGACGCCGCTACCGCTACTACACGTCCCAGGCCGTCATTCGGAAGGCCAAACAAACCGATGAGCCGGCCCGCATCCCGGCCCACGATCTCGAAGCTGCAGTCACCGGCCGAATCCTGGAGTTCCTGCAATCGCCGAAGGAGATTTTGGGCGCGCTGGCGCCATCCGGCAAACACAACCGAGGTGGGCGTTACTCGCAACTCCTCAGTCAGGCGTCTGAGAAAGTTTCGTCCTGGTCCGAAGTTTCCTCCGGAGCCAGGGAGCGCTTGATCACGGCGATTGTTGAACGCGTCGTGATCCATCCGGATGAAGTCGAGATATCGATTCGCAAGGATGCACTCATCCAGCAACTCGCAGGTAAGACTGCGACGCAATTAGAAGCCGGTCGCGAAATGGTTGCCTTGCGGTGTCCCTTCCGCCACGCTGTTCAAGGAAAAGCTGTGCGGTTGATCGTCGGCGATCAGCAGGCCCCGCTCGCCGCCAGCACCCTGGCGATCCTTAAAGCTATAGCGCGGGCTCGCAAATGGCGTGATCAGATCATTGCAGGGGAAGCAACGGGGATCCGAGACCTTGCCAGGATCCACAAACTGAATCACTCGTATGTCAAACGAATCTATCCCTTCGCCTCGTTCAGCCCAGCCTCCATCGAGGCAATCCTCAACGGCGATGTCCCACCGGACATTTCGCTCGACTCCCTGGTCCGCAAAATCCCGCTCGTTTGGACAGAACAAGGCTCCGTCCTCGCGAGTGCGACAGATTTCCCCGTGCCGCACTGAGGCAACATCGGTACACGCAGGAGATCGAATTCACCGACTTCCCGATCGCTGAAATCAAGCTCTGGTTCGCCGATAGCGTCATCTATCTGTCGAGCAAACACTGAGCCTTGGCCCGCGCCGCAACAACGGCGTAGTCCTATCGCCTACTTATGTCGCGGTCACAAATAGCCCAACGTCGATAGCCGTATGGTTATCGCCTGTTCGCTGACCTGAAACTCGTCGGCCAGGCTTGCAACGTGGTCGTCGCAAAGCAACTTCACCTTGAGGGCCTTTATCCTCTCCAGAAGAAGCCGGGAGGGCATCAAAAGACAGGCGGCAAACTGATTTGCCTCAATTTCTTTGACATTGACGCCCGTGCTCGATCTCGAATTGCGCGGAGTGATCAGATGCCCGCGATCGACGTGGACGTGCTCTCCGGGCTCAAATTGATGCCGCAGGCAAAAATGCGCGATTTCGTGGGCTATCGTGAATCGCTTCCGGTTGGGGTGATCGCTTTTCTGGACGGCGATTACCGTGGACCGGCCCTTGCTGATGAGAAGTCCCGAGATGTCTTCCCCCAATTTTTCCTGTACGATTTTCAGTCGCAGCTTCTTTGCGATCGAGTGAACATCAACGGGAGGTCGCGAGGGGCCGAAGGTTTCGGCGAGAGCTTCTCCTTGATATCTTGCACTTCTGACACTCATGTTTTGCCTCTACTGCCAACGCCGTTCGGCCGCGCCGACGAGCTTTCTCAATTGGGGGGTTCCTAGTTTGAGTTTCCGGCGCAGTTCGAGTTCGACGTCTTTGGGGTTAGCGGATCGGCTGGATTGTTGCGCAGGCGGCAGCAATTCCTTGATCTCAACATCCAGCGCTTCGGCAAGTTGAACGAGCGTGTGCACGAGAACCCGTTGCTTTCCATTTTCAATGTTCGCGATTGACGCACGCGTCGCCGGCGGATTCAGCACTTGCCCTAACTGCGCTTGGGTCATCTTCCGCTGCTCACGGAAGTCATGGAGTTTCGCGCCAAGTTCCTGGTAAAAAGGTTCGATCTGCTTCCCCATGCAAGTCCTGTATAAGCTCGCATCTTTCCCTTTGTCAAGCAATACTGTCGCACGGATTCACAAAGAAGCAACATTTGCGATTTCCGCTCGGGCTGAGTGCCGTTGTCCCGCTTCTCGATTGGACGACAGTATTACTGTCATTGTGGACAAAGAGCTATCACAACTTGACTGGACAGTTCGAATCGTGCTTAGCTTGTGGTTGTCGGGAGGATCGTGCAAAACGCGAAACCACGGCAAGGGCCGGCAAGTCTTGAGGCCTAATCCTGCGAGGGAGATCCATTATGGAACACTCAGATCTGTTGAAAAAAGCTGAAGATCATCTGCAGCTCGCCGAGAGTGAGCTGAGATCGGGCGGTGAGGAAGGATTGGCGGAGCATAACGTCGCCGCAGCTATTGACGAACTGGAGCATGAATTGGAAGAGCTCAAGGAGCATGAGATCTTCCTGGAAATAGCAACGCCCAACGGTCCCTTCCGGGGTGTTTTTGCCGAAGATACCAGGGTTTCCGATGTCATCACAATCGTTGTTGACAAGAAGAAACTCAACGACAGGGACACCTTCGAGCTCTTTCACGGCGAGACCCAGCTTCAGCCCACCGACCGTACGCTGGCCAGTTTCGGCTTGAAACGGAAAGCAAAGCTTGTACTCGTCGCGCAGGGATCGGGGGTTTGAATGTGGCGACCGTAGCCGAGCTTACCGTCGCCGAAGAGCTTGTACCGCTGCGTGAAATTGCGGTGACCCTTGGGTGGGAGCTCAAGGAACTCGATGGCCTTGGCTTTCAGCTTGCGATGCCGGCGAGGGACAAATCCCTTTTCTATCTTCTAGTCGACTGTGGCAACTACAAGGTGCAGCCTCCTGCATGGCACTGGTCCGATTCAAGCGGCACGCACACCAATCGCGCCGTTGACCAGCCAAAGGGATCGGGCTTTCTTCACTCCAATGGCGTAATCTGCGCTCCCTGGAACCGGCTTGCCTACAAAAGGATTGATTCCCGCGGCCCCCATGAAGACTGGCCAATCGGGGATTGGCTGAAAAACTCTGCCACCGGCGGCTGCACAACGCTGGCCCATATGGCACTGCGAATTTCCGTTGAACTGAACGGGCCACGCTTTGCCAACGCGCGCTTGGGCACATAGAGGAAATGATGTTGAGAGCTCTCCGAACCTTGATCCAGGCTCGGTTGAAAAAACCTACTCCTGCTTACCGGCCGGCCAAATCCTTGCCCGCCCGGCGCCTGATCATCACCGAATCGGCCCTTTTAAGCATGCAGCAGAGCGTCGCCGCAGAGACTGCCGAGAGGCATGAAGGCATTGCCTATCTTCTCGGGCAAACCAATGGTTCCACCACTATTGTTCTTGGCGCAGTCCGACCCGAATCGCACACGACCCGGGGGAGTTTTAACGTATCCTCCCTTGCCATGGCTAAAGTTGTTCGCAAGGCCAATGACGCCGGGCTACAGGTTGTAGGACAAATCCACACGCATCCTGGGGAAGCCTACCATAGCGACGGCGACGTCGAGGGCGCACGGATCGCTTACGAGGGGTTTGTTTCGATCGTGGCTCCGGACTACGGACGCCTTCTCCCATCGTTGGCACGGTGCGCGGTCTACTTCTTCCAAGAGGGAGCATTCGTGATGCTGAGATCGGGCGCCATTACCGTTACCAGCGGAAGGTTCTGGGCTATGACTGGTCCCTCCTGGTACCGTCTTCGCAACGACCGCACCATCCGCTACGCCGGCCGAGCATTATCTCCCGATCGCCCAATCCTCTTGAAGCTAAACACGGACTACGGTTCCCGCTACGATGGCCAGGTTGCGGTCATTGTCGCCGCAAATCTTCTCGCGCGGATGACTCCCTCAGTCGCATTCAGCGTCCCGGATATCGAAATCGTGGAGCCGTTGCCTTGGGCTGGAATGAAGCTTCACGACTTGCTGATGACATCCTCTTTCGCCGCAGACCCAGGCGGTCGTTTCAGCCTCCGCGGCATCAATGACGGTGACTATGTCCTCTCCCTCGGAAGGGAGTTCAGCCCTGCAACAGTTCACGGTTCCGGCTGGAACGCTTTCGTTGGACCAGACGCCTCGCCGGTCCCCGACAGTCCACAGCCCAACCCTGTTGGCGCAGCGCTTGCCGTGATTGTCGCCGTCGCCCGCCTCTTCGCTCTTCACATGCAACCGATGGACGGACCGCATCTTTTCAATGCATTTGACTGGCGCGGCGCCATCGTCCCCGACAACGCGGCGCCGGCGTTTGACCGCGACGCTCATCACGGGGCAATATGGACCGTCGGCTTGGGATCGGTCGGCACGGCGGCGCTTTATTTCTTCTCTCTCGCGACGCGACGCTTTTTGCCAATCCTATTCGATATGAAAGGGGTCGAGATTCACAACCTTGATCGTTCGCCCATATTCACCGCTTCTGATGCGGAGGCTCAAATCAGCAAGGTTGACGCCACGAAAACCTACTTGGAATCCATCGGGATTAAAGATGTTCAGTGCGAGCCAATTCCTTTGGACCAGTCGAAAGTTTGGGCAATGCGCCAGGCGGGAACACCCGATCTCGTTATCGCGGCGGCGAATGAGCGCGACGTCCGCTACATAATCGAGCAGTCCGCCCCGCCGCTCCAGATCTATGGCACAACCGGGGCAAACTGGCAGGCCTGCGTAATTCGCCACATACCAATGGCGGAGGCCTGTTCCTGTTGCCTCTTTCCTCCACATGATCCGAAGTCGGTAATGACCTGCGCAGCCTCGACCGCTATTCAGCCATCTACTGGCAAGCCCATTGACGCGTCCTTACCATTTCTCTCGTTCGCTGCAGGCCTCATGGCCGCTGCCGAAATCCTCAAGACCCAAATGCCGGGTTACCCCTTCACTCCGAACAGGACTACGCTGTACACGCATCCGGAGGCCCCGCCTCGTCTTGTCTCCCTTCCGATAAGCCGCCGGCCAGAATGCCTTTGTGCGAGCCGGAGCTCGTCGGTTCATGCCAGCATGATTAGCGGAACAAGACATTGGCACCTTTCCGCGCCGGAGATCGCAGCGAAGAGCCCCGCGGTGCAAAGAATCGCGTGAGGTGCTTGGCGCCTCGGAATTGCGGCACACAATCGGCACACCGATGCACGGTCCCGGCATCGAGGCACCGACGTCAGATCTGGTTGGCACTCATGAGCGCCGTTGTTTGAGCAAATCAGTGTTAATCACCAGTTAGGGGCTTCCCCACCAAGACGTAACACGAATTGTCTCTTGGTCATTGCAAACTCGGGAAGAACTAACGCGCCCTGACCAGGAACGTGGACTTGCCCTAGGTCGTTGCACCGGCGCCGCGGACTTTGCCACCGACTTCAGTCTTGTTGAAACGACCGAAAGGGGACTTCGGGAATCCCCGCTTGAGAATTTGTCCATTTTCTCCTTAGAAAGGGCGCAGGAAAATGCTCTCCAGTCCCTTTTGCCGAGGCCAGATCCGAGAATTTGGCCGGAAATCGGGTAAGAGCGGGAAGATTCTCTGCAAGTTATTGATTATAAAGACTATATGGCGGAGCGAGCAGGATTCGAACTGGCGGCATCCTTATGAGGCGAAAATCCGCAAATTTCCCCCAGAATTCGAGCCCACATTCGCCTTTTTCGCCGTTGGAGAATTTCCTCGATTAATCACTGAAATTCGCCATTCTCCAATCGGCGTTTTCTCGCCGAATCTGCTCCGAAGTAGCCCCCGGGCCGGTGAACCTTTGTGGTCTTGATGCGCAGAAGTTCGCTTGACTTTATGGCCAGGCAGAGCGGAAATGGACATGCCGTGAAGGAGGCAAGTCCATGGAGAAGAACAAGATAAACAAACCAAAACCCACCAGGCAGGAGGCGGTTAACCGCCTTTTGGAGGAGCTGCCGACAATGGAGCGGAAGGAGCTCCTGAAGCTTTGGCGCGATCTATTCGTCCGAGTGCCCAGCCCGGCTCTGCGCCGCGAAACGCTGATCCCGATCCTGGCCTACCGAATTCAGGAGAAGGCTATCGGCGGGCTCAAGGAGTCCACCGTCCGCAAGCTGCGCGAGCTGGCCGACGAAAGCGTCGTTGGTGAGACGCCTGTCCAGATAAGCCTGCGTCCGAAGATCGGCACCCGCTACGTCCGCGAGCACGCCGGCAAGCTGCACGAGGTCACGGTCCTCGACGCCGGTTACGAATACGAGGGAACGACCTACCGCAGCCTCTCCGAGATTGCGCGCGCCATCACCGGCACCAAGTGGTCCGGGCCGGCTTTCTTCGGTCTGAAGCGCAGGGCAAGGAGCGTGGCGGCATGAACCCACGTATTCGTTGCGCTATCTACACCCGCAAGTCCTCGGAAGAAGGCCTGGAGCAATCCTTCAACTCGCTCGATGCTCAGCGCGAAGCCTGCGAGGCCTTCGTAAAAAGCCAGCAGCACGAGGGCTGCAACTGATCGCCAGGCACTACGACGACGGTGGCTTCTCCGGCAGCAACATGGACCGGCCCGCGTTGAAGCAACTAATGGCCGACATTCACGCCGGCAAGGTCTCGGTCGTGGTTGTTTACAAGGTTGACCGGCTGACCCGCTCGCTGGCAGACTTCGCCAAACTCGTCGAGCAATTCGATGAGTTCGGTGTCAGCTTCGTTTCGGTCACGCAGCAGTTCAATACCACGACCTCAATGGGCCGACTCACGCTCAACGTCCTCCTCTCATTCGCGCAGTTTGAGCGCGAGGTCACCGGCGAGCGCATCCGCGACAAGATCGCCGCCTCAAAGAAAAAGGGCATGTGGATGGGTGGCAACGTGCCGCTCGGATACACGGCCCAGGACCGGAAACTCATTGTCAACGAACCGGAAGCCGTCACGGTGCGGACCATCTTCAATGAGTTTCTGCGCCTCGGCAGTGTACATAGCCTGCAGGAATGGCTGCGCGAGAACAACATCAAGAGCCGACGTGGTAATCACTTTTTCCGGGGTCCGCTATACATGATGCTGCGCAATCCGCACTATATCGGTTTGATCAAACACAAGAAAGTATCCTATCCGGGCGAGCACGCGGCCATCGTTGATCGCGAGACCTGGGACAAGGCGCAATCGCTGCTCAACGATAACATTCAAGGCAAGCGGCGTAAGGTGCGCGCCACCAAGGAGAGTATTCTAACCAGCATTCTTTTCGATGCCAACGGCACGCTCTACACGCCGACCCATGCCAACAAGAACGGCCGCCGCTATCGCTACTACACCTCGCAGGCCGTCATCAAGAAGATCGAAAAGAGCAATGCCCCAGCCCGCATCCCGGCGCATGATCTCGAAAAGGCTGTGGTTGATCGCATTCTTGCTTGGCTCGAAACACCGACCGAGTTGCTCGCCACGATTCGTGATGAGACAACCGTGGCCCCGCCAGAAGGTATTTTCGCGAAGATCATTGCGCAAGCTGCCGCGACGGCGCAGAGTTGGAGCAAGCACATTACCGCGGACCGCATGGAGTTTCTAAAGACTGTCATCGATCGTGTTGTAATCCAGCAGACTCACGTCGAGATCCGTTTGCGCGTGCCGGCTCTGCTCAATGAGATTCTCGGCGGCGGTGAACTCGTCATCGACCTTCCGCAAATTGCCTCGATTGAATGTCCCTTCCGACATGTTCGGCAGGGTCGCGCGGTACGTCTCATCGTCGGCAACACCAGCATCACGACCGACGCCAGCCGCCAAGCCATCCTGAAAGCCGTTGCTCGCGCCCGCCTCTGGTATAACCTGATCACCACAGGGCAAGCCAGGAGTATTCGCGAACTGGCCGGTCTCCATTGCATCTCCCCGCGCTTCGTCAACGAACAGTTCAAGCTCATCCCGCTTGGTCCGCAATCGATCGAAAGCCTGATGACTCGACCTGAATCGCTGCCCCTATCGCTCAACGACTTGGTCACCTCGATCCCCATGAACTGGCGCGAGCAGACGTTCGGCCTGCCCGCAAAGTCCGCATAACGAGCACGCCAATTCTTCGGGCTAAAAACTCCTCAAGCAGCCTACGGGCTGTTTGCACTTTTCTGATGCAGAAGACGTCGCGTCCAGGGAAGGTGATGCAATCGCTAAGAAATCAGACCTCTCGGGCTCCTGTACTCCTGTAATGGAACTGCCGAATTCGCCAATGGAGAAGTGCCGACAAATCGGCGCACATCGGTTGCGCCGGAGAACGCTCTCCAGTTCCATCACGCTCAGGAAACTTGCAAATTTGCGGGGAATACTAAGGGTATTGCCGGTTTGTATCTCGTAAGTTGTTGATTCTAAATATACATGGCGGAGAGAGGGGGATTCGAACCCCCGATAGAGCTTTTGACCCTATAACGGTTTAGCAAACCGCCGCCTTCAGCCTCTCGGCCATCTCTCCGTCACTCAATGGATTATACCGGAATCAGCTTTTTCATCGCGGCCCCGTGCTTTCCGCTTCTCGCGCCCACCCATCCCAGTTACAGTCAAGACTATGCGCTTCCACCTCGTGCCCGCGCACAAGAAGCTCCTGCTCCTGCCGCTGATCGCCGCCACCTTCTTCATGGTTTCCGGCGGCCCTTATGGCCTCGAGGACATCCTCGGTGGCGCCGGCTTCGCCTGGTCCATCGCCGCCCTCATCGTTCTTCCCTTCATCTGGAGCCTGCCCACCGCCCTCATGATCGGCGAACTCGCCGCCGCCATCCCCGACGAAGGCGGCTTCTACGTCTGGGTACGCCGCGGTCTTGGACCCTTCTGGGGCTATCAGGAAAGCTGGCTCTCCCTCGCCGCCAGCATCTTCGACATGGCGCTCTATCCCTCCATCTTCGTCCTGTACCTCGGCAAATTCAGCCCCGCGCTCACCGCCAGCCCGCGCGACTACCTCTGGTCGCTGGCCGTCGTCGTCCTCTGCTGCGCCTGGAACCTCTTCGGTGTGCCTCGCGTCGGCGACGACTCCGTCTGGATGTCCGTCCTGCTTCTCGCGCCGTTCGTTGTCTTCGTCGTGTTCGGCTTCTGGCGCGGCCTCACTCTCCATCCCGTTATCCATTGGGCACGCCCCGCGCTCGCTCCCGGCTCCGGCAACGCCCTCACCACCGCATTCCTCGTCGCCCTCTGGAACTACATGGGCTGGGACAACGCCTCCACCGTCGCGCGCGACGTCGACAATCCTCAGCGCAACTACCCCCGCGCCATGATCGCCGCCGCCATCTTCACCGCCGCCGTCTATATTCTTCCCCTCGCCGCCATGGCCTTTGCCGGCCTCTCACCCGACGGATTCACCACCGGCTCCTGGGCCATTGCCGGCGGCGCCATCGGCGGACCGCTTCTCAACGCCGCCATCGTCGCCGGCGGCGTCATCTGCGGCGTCGGCATGTTCAACGCCCTCATGATGAGCTACACCCGCCTGCCCATCGCCATGGCGTCCGACGGCTTTCTTCCCCGCGTCCTCCAGCGCCGCAACCGTCGCGGAGTTCCCTGGGTCAGCGTGCTCATCTGCGGCCTTGGCTGGGCCCTCGCCCTCAATCTCCCCTTCGAGAAGCTCATCTCCATCGACCTCATCCTCTACGGCTCCAGCCTCATTCTCGAATTCCTCGCCCTCATCGCGCTCCGCATCCGCGAGCCTCAGCTCCCGCGCCCCTTCCGCGCCGGCAGCTTTCCCTTCGCGTGCCTGCTCGCCGTTCCGCCCACCATCCTCATCGCCGCCGCGCTCATTGCCTCGCGCAGCGAGAAGCTGGGCGATCCCGGCACCGCTCTGGCCAACGTCTCGTCTCTGCTTTTTGCTCTTGTGATTGCCCTGCTCGGACCACCGCTCTATTGGTTTACCGCTGCCCCGCACGCCCGCCGCCGCGCCCTCGCCGCCCAACCCGCCCCAAAGTAGTATCTATTCTCTGATCCCCGATCTCTGATCTCTATTGCCTTCGACCTTTCTATTCTCGATCTCTCATCCCTGACCCCTGATCCCTGCTCTTTTATAATCTGTGATCATGAAGGCGCATGTCTATGTCACCTTGAAGGCATCGGTCCTCGACCCGCAGGGCCAGACCATCCACAACGCTCTCCGCAAGATCGGATTCGCCGATGTCACCGACGTGCGCCAGGGCAAATACTTCGCGCTCTCGCTCACCGACTCGCTCTCCGTTCCCGCTGCTCGCGACGAAGTCGAGCGCATCGCCAGCGAAGTCCTCACCAACCCCGTCATCGAGGAATACTCCTACAAAATCGAAGAATAATCGGTGCCCCATCCTAAACGCGCATGCGTTTAGGGTGGGAAAGTCGGGTGCCCCACCGTCGCGACGTCTCTGTTTTTGTCGCTAGGGTGGGTGAAACCGCCCCACGCAGGTCAAAACAGTCCGCGTCAGCGGACGAAAGAAGGTAGCCCCACGGCGCAAGCCTGGGGTCGAAGGACTTGCGGTTGCATTTCCCCAGGCGCGCCGCCCCCCGACACCGCTTTGAAAGGGCATGGCTTTAGCCATGCCGAAAACGTCCCCACCATTCAAAAAACAAAGAGCGCGGCGAAGCCGCGCTAAACCCATCCCGGAGGGATGGTCCGAAAATAGCCCAGGGTGAAGTCCGCCGAAGGCAGACGCAACCCTGGGAACGCATATCCACCACGCCCGTTCCGTCCCGTAGGGCCGGAACGAACTCCTAACCCCAAATGTATCTCGGATCGTATTCGATGCCGTGCTTCTTCAAATGGCGAGGAACTCGGCTTGGAAATCGGGCTTGCGACGATGTTCCTCCTGGCCGGCAATGTATACGGGGACGCCCCACGCGCTCCTCCTGTAGGGAGGAGATGAGAATAGCCCAGGGTGAAGTCCGCCGAAGGCAGACGCAACCCTCGGACCGCACACCCATCACGACCGTCCAGCCCCGTAGGGCCGGAACGAAGCGCACCCAACCATACCACCTACCGCTCCGAACCGAACGAGGAAAAGCCCAGCCCAACCCGTTTCCCACCCCAAATTAAATTTCGCCAACTTTGCCGATAATTTCCCCTACTTGACGCATACTGATTCCATAAGCGTTCAATCAGGCTACACGCGCGGCGGAAAACCCGCCGCGTTCGCGTCTCTGCGTAGATTTTTCTGTGAAAATCGCCGAAACACACGCGAGACTGGCTGAAAAACGCCAGGTAACTCCTTTGGATTGAATAGTTTGCGCTCTAAGCCCTTTAGGATCAATGGGTTACAGCCAGAGATCAAGGGTTCAAGTCGTTGAAAACAAGTCTTTTAACCCCAAAAAGGGGTATGGGGGGGTATGTATCTCGCGTGTCGTCACATCAAACCCAACGGAGTCCGGTGCAAGTCGCCCGCCCTCCGCGGCGGAGCCTTCTGCTACTTCCACGCCAGGATTCACGACACAACCCGCCTCTCCGTCATGGACGATGTCAAGATCCCCCTCATAGAGGATTCGGCATCCGTTCAACTCGCAATCCAGCAGATCTTCGACGCGCTTCTCTCCTCCCGCATCGACTCCAAGCGCGCCGGACAGCTCCTCTACGGCCTTCAGATCGCCGTGCAAACGGTCCCCCGTAAGTGGGTGCCGGCTCTGCAATCGGTCGAGTCCGTCACTCGCACCAAAGACGGCAACGACCTCGCGCCCGAGCTCCGCGTCTGCCTCGGCGGAGAAGATTGCACCCAATGTCCCTACCGCGACACCTGCGACGACTACGACCCCAACGACGATGACGACGATGATGACGACTAATCCCTAATCCCCACCTTCTCATCCCCAACTCCCCTGTCTCCTTATTCACTTCTTCACTTTTTCACTCTCCCACTTGTTCACCCCTCCTCTAGTTCCCTCGGTCCCTCGGTCCCCGCCCCTGTAAAATCGTCCCATGTGCGGCATTGTTGGTTACGTGGGCCCCAAGAAGGTTGTGCCTGTGATCATCGAGGGGCTAAGGCGCCTCGAATACCGGGGTTACGACTCGGCGGGCATCGCCGTGGGCAGCGCAGAGCGGAAGACGCTGGAGGTGCGGCGCGCGCCGGGCAAGCTGAGCAAGCTCGAGGATGTTTTGCGCGAGCACCCGGTCGACGGCACCTTCGGCATCGGCCACACGCGCTGGGCGACGCATGGCCGGCCCACCGAAGAAAACGCCCATCCCCATCGCGACTGCACGGGGTGCATCGTCGTAGTGCACAACGGCATTGTGGAAAATTATCTGGAATTGAAGCGCGAGCTCACCGCGCAGGGCCACAAGTTTGTCACCGAGACGGACACGGAGGTCATCGCCCACCTGATCGAGCAGGTGCAGAAAGAGGCCGAGGCTGGGGTCGCACAACGGGGGGGCGACAGGTCCTCGTCGCAGGGGTTGGATGCTGCGGGCCAGCCTGCGCCGCTGGAAGAAGCGGTGCGCCGCGCCGTGAAGCGGCTGACCGGAGCGTTTGCGCTGGGCGTGCTGAGCGCAGCCGAGCCGGACAAGATTGTGGCCGCGCGCCTGGGCCCGCCGGTGATCGTGGGCGTGGGCGAAGGCGAGGCGTTTGTGGCCTCCGACGTTCCCGGCATTCTGCACCACACGCGCAACGTCTACTTTCTCGCCGACGGCGACCTGGCCGTTCTGACTCCGGCTTGCGTGAAGCTGACCGACTTCGAGGGCCATCCGATCCGGCGCGAGCTCACGCGGATTCAGTGGGATCCGATACAAGCAGAGAAGGGCGGCTACAAGCACTTCATGCTGAAGGAAATCTGGGAGCAGCCGCGCGCGGTGGTTGATACCACGCTGGGGCGCGTGTCGCTCGACTCGGGCAAGGTGTTCCTGGGCGAGATGGAGATTGCAGACAAAGAGCTGGCCGGCTTCGCGAGCATCAACGTGGCCGCCTGCGGAACCAGTTGGCACGCCGCGCTCACCGGCAAGTACATGATCGAGCGGCTGGCGCGGCTGCCCGTGGATGTGGACTACGCCAGCGAGTACCGGTATCGCGATCCCATCGCCGGCCCGGACGCGCTGGGCCTGCTGATTACGCAGTCGGGCGAGACGGCCGACACGCTGGCCGCGCAGCGCGAGATGAAGGCGCTCGGCTCAAAGACCGTGGCCATTTGCAACGTGGTGGGCGCCATGGTGGCGCGCGAGGCGCACGGCGCGATTTATACGCACGCGGGGCCGGAGATCGGCGTGGCCTCGACCAAGGCATTTACGTCGCAGTTGACGGCGCTGTTTTTGCTGGCGCTGAAGCTGGGGCAACTGCGCGGGAAGCTGGATAAGGCGCAGTCGGTGGCGCTGATTGAGGAGCTGAGCCGCATTCCGGTGAAGATCGAGGAGGTGCTGCGCGGCTGCTCGGCGCAGTGCGAGCAATTGGCGCGGGATTTTCACACAGCGCGGGACTTTCTCTACCTGGGCCGCGGCATTCACTTTCCTATTGCGCTCGAGGGCGCACTGAAGCTGAAGGAGATTTCGTACATCCATGCCGAAGGCTATCCGGCCGGCGAGATGAAGCACGGACCCAACGCGCTGATCGACGAGACGCTGCCGGTGGTGGTGCTGGCCACGCGCGACGAGGCCGATCCCGCGTCAAAGCTGCGCTACGAGAAGACGCTGTCGAACATTCAGGAAGTGACGGCGCGCAGCGGACGCGTGATCGCGGTGGCGACCGAGGGCGATACGACGATCGGCGGCCTCGTGGAGCACGTGATCGCGATTCCGGCGGCGCCGGAGCTGCTGAGCCCGCTGATTGAGATTGTGCCGCTGCAGTTGCTGGCGTATTACATTGCAGTGCGCCGCGGGTGCGACGTGGACCAGCCGCGGAATTTGGCGAAGAGTGTGACGGTGGAGTAGGGGCGGCAACAACGCGTAGCGTCGTTGAATTCGCGCGGCCAGTTGCACGCTATCTCAATCTCACAGCGGGCTACATCTTGCAGTTGGAGCGAGGAACGAAGCAGCCAAAGCGCCCGGCGCTGGCCTTGCTCAGCGCGATTCGGCGCAAGGGGCTTGAGGCCATACTGTAGTATTATTGCCTTGTCGGCACTACCGGAATTTGTCCCTGAGAGATCCGTATTTGAGCTGCGTCTGGTCTCAAATGCGAATCCCGGGACGCCCGGCAAATCTGCAGTATCGTGATGCGGTCAACGCAAGGCTGGTTGGAGCCGACGATGCTTACTCGAAAACATCGCTGGGAATGCGCACTCGCGCAGGAACGGCCGGCATCAGGATCATGATTGCTGCCGGCTCCGTCTTTTGCACGAGAGGCCCTGGAGCAGCCACAGGTTGTTGAAGCTGCTCACGAAAGGAGCCCCGGCCATTATCCGGTTGGAGAAATAGAAGCGGCGTGGGATGAACTCTTGAATACACACGCAATCGATATCGGGGGAACCAAGTATTCGATAGCGCGGTTCCGGAACGAACGCATGATTCTGCGCCAAACGCATGCGACTCAACGAGATGGTGGACGCGCGTGAATGCTCGAGCAGATCGCCTCCATCGCAAAGCAGTGGAAACCTCCGAAGTTGACTATCTGCCAAAACTGATTTGTACCCGCAGCGCCGATTCCGAGCTTGGTACGAAACCCTGATACGAACGTTCCACAACACAGAGAGGTGTTTATGAGCTATTGCGAGGAGTATCGCACACAACTTTTGAAAGTCATTGAGGGCGTCGACATTTCCAAGATCGAACAAGCGACCGAGTGGATGCGGCAGGCTCGCGAAGAGAACCGGCAAATCTTCACGTGCGGGAATGGGGGGAGCGCGTCGACGGCGTCTCATTTTGTCACCGATATGGTGAAGGGGGCGAGTTACGGCCGTAGCCGGCGCTTCAAGATCCATGCTCTGACCGACTCTCTTTCGACGCTGACTGCCTACGCGAACGACGTGGCATTCGATTGCGTTTTTGTCGAGCAATTGAAGAACTTTGCGTCTCCCGGCGACTTGCTGCTGTGCATTAGCGGATCGGGAAATTCGCCGGACGTGATCGAGGCGGCGAAATACGCCCGCGAGGCCGGTTGCCGCGTCATTGCGCTGACCGGAAGAGACGGAGGAAAACTAGCTCCTCTGGCCGACATCAACATCGGAACAGGCCATCAGCACATGGGCCGCATCGAAGATCTACATCTTATCGTTTGCCACATGATGTGCTACACCTTCATGGATACCGAAAAATAGGCGCGTGACCCAGGTCTGATGGAGCAGCCGTCACTCATCGGAGAAGCGATCGCATGCTTCAATCCCATGGGCAGACGAACGAGGATCTGGTTGTCGTTCAGCCTTTTCCATCCCGGCGGAAGTGTTTGGGCCTGTTGGCCTTGGAGTTTGGGCAACGCCTCGCCGTCAACCGTTACCTCCTTGATCGGGGCGCGCAGCGGGCGCGTAATTGCCGTTGCCACCGAGGGCGACGCGACGATTGGCGGACTCATGGAGCAAGTGATCGCGATTCCGCCGGCGCCGGAGCTGTTGTCTTCGCTGATTGAGATTGTGCCGCTGCAGTTGCTGGCCTACTACCTTGCCGTCCGCCGCGGAGCGGACGTGGACCAGCCGCGGAACCTGGCGAAGGGCGTGACGGTGGAATAGGGGCGAGGCCGGAACGAAGGCGAGCAGATTTGCGGCAAACGGAAGGACCGACCGGCGCTGGCGCAGCTGAATGTGATTCGGCGCAAGGGGTTTGCGGCGATCCTGTAGCGGCGAGCTTTCGAGAGGGGCTGCAGCAAAGCACCCCGGAGGGGTGCAATGAAGTTAGCCCCGGATGGAGTCCGAGCCCTCGGCGAGGACGGAATCCGGGGAACTGATCGTTGAAAGACGCCAGCCCCGTAGGGGCGACAGACAACCGCTAGGTAAATCCCGCACCGGGCTACATCTCGCAGTTGGAGCGGGGAACGAAGCAGCTGAAGGGGTCGGCGCTGGCGCTGCTGAACGTGATTAAGCGGAAGGGGTTTGAGGCGATACTTTGACTATGCAAGAGATCTTGGATGCATGGAATTCCACGGTGGCCTACATTGTTTCCGGTCATCATACCGAGTTTCTTGGTCGAAAAAAAGAAGCCCTCATCTTCCAGTATATGAAGCAACGCCTCGCCAATGCAGCGCCTCAATTGAGGGTCAACTTGGAAGTACCGTACAACAACTGGCAGATAGACCTCGTCGGCCGCTTCCGGGGTGAGCGTGTCGCCGTCGAAGGAAAGTTCAAACTCCAAACGGATGCTGCGGTTCCCGACAATAGAAAAGCTGCGTTTTTCGATCTTTATAAACTTGAGCAATATGTGGACAGTAGTAGTTATTCAAGCGGGCTTTTCGTCTGGCTGACGAACAAGGCTGAGTACATCCAAAAGGCCACAGGCGATTCGAAGGATTTCAGTACCCACGATGGGCGGATTTACTTACCTCAGACTCCTCTCAACGCAAAACGGTGCCGAGACAAGATACCGCTTCCGCTTGTCTTGACTCGGAGATACGACTTTACTTGGAATCAGATTGCGAGTTCATGCTGGTACACCCTCTCTCTAGTGGTGCGCCCGACCTCGCCGAGGGAGTTCAATGCGGCGAGTACATCGTCAGTGCAGAGGTAGGATGCTCGACGATCCACGTTTCGGCTTTTTTCTGGGTCCGCTTCAATTGAAAGGGCAGTAGTTGGGATGCCACTTCGTCACGCGCTTTTGAAGCTGCCTGTTGGGTATGTGAATCGTTCGTCCTCGCGGCTGCAACATCCAACCAGAAATAAGCTTCCTCAACGGCCCGCTGGCGATCGCCTGCGTTTGCAAACAAAATCAATCCAAGGTTAATCTGCGCGAATGACAGCCCTTGCTCAGCAGCTTTGCGGTACCAGGTTATAGCCTGAGCCGTGTCCTGCGGGACGCCTTTACCATCGTCATAGAGCAACGCTAAGCTGTATTCTGCCTCGGCATCCCCTTGATCTGCTGCTTTGCGAAACCATGCCATAGCTTGCCCATAGTCAACTGGCACTCCTTGGCCGTCAAGGTAGAGGTTGCCGAGTGATAATTGGGCCTTTGATATTCCCTGCTCCGCAGCCCTCCGATACAAAATGGCAGCTTTGTTGTAGTCCTTTGGGACGCCTCTACCGGCGTAGTAGAGTAAGCCCAAAGCAGCCTGCGCAATCGCGTTGTCTTGGTCAGCAGCCTTACCGAGCCATTCAGCAGCCTTCGCGTAATCTTGTGGTACGCCATCGCCGCCAGCGTAGGCGAGGCCAACAGCAGTCTGTGAACTCGCGTCGCCGGCTGCTGCTTTTGTCAGGAGCTTTGGATCAATCCCTTTAGGCGGAGACTGAGCCTGCAACGACGGAGGGAGAAGAAGTATTGTGGTGAACACGAACGGCAACGTAGCGGCGGCAAATAAACTGACGGGGCGCATCCTGTCTGTTTTCATTGGACCTCTGTGGATTGCCTTCACGATAGCACAGAATTCACCTTTCCTTCTCCTTTTGGAAAATTCTGCGTATACGCAAAAAAGCCATGCCCGAGGGCATGGCTTTTTGTGCTTGAATTAATGCCGGCGATCACCTAATCTCCCACACGGTCGCCCGTGCAGTACCATCGGCCCAGCGAGGCTTAACTTCCGTGTTCGGGATGGGAACGGGTGATCCCTCGCAGTATGGTCACCGGCAAATTGAGGCGCTTTGCGGGCGTCTGAGCCCGCAGCCGAAACCCTGAGCGTTTTTGAGCGAAGGGTCTGCGGTTCGCCTTTGATATCGAGGCGTTTTGAAAGCGTGAGGCGCGTGGCGCCGAGAGCTTTCAGCCGAAATCCTGAGTCCGCCGTGGCGGGCTTGGGATCTGCGGTTCGCCTTTTATCTTTGGATGGCGCTTGGCGGGTGGTTCCCCGCAGTGGGCCGCGACATCTGATTTGTCCCGGATGGTTTCTCCCGGGCCGCTCAGGAACACGGACAACAAACTGGCGCCAAAAAGTCAAAAAAACGAAATGGATTGGGATACAAGGCTAGAAGAGCATCCGCTGAACTGCGCGGAGTTAATTCTATGGACAAGCCGAACGGGCGATTAGTACTGGTAAGCTACGCGCATCACTGCGCTTCCACCTCCAGCCTATCAACCAGATGGTCTTTCTGGGCCCTTCAGGGAGATCTCATCTTGGGGCGTGCTTCCCGCTTATATGCATTCAGCGGTTATCACAACCGAACTTCGCTACCCAGCCGTGCCCTTGGCAGGACAACTGGAACACAAGAGGTTCGTCCATCCCGGTCCTCTCGTACTAAGGACAGCCCCCCGCAAATCTCCTACGCCCACAGCAGATAGGGACCGAACTGTCTCGCGACGTTCTGAACCCAGCTCACGTACCGCTTTAATAGGCGAACAGCCTAACCCTTGGAACCTTCTACAGCTCCAGGATGCGATGAGCCGACATCGAGGTGCCAAACCAATGCGTCGATATGAACTCTTGGCATTGATCAGCCTGTTATCCCCGGCGTACCTTTTATCCGTTGAGCGATGGCCCTTCCATACAGAACCACCGGATCACTAAGGCCTGCTTTCGCACCTGCTCGACTTGTAAGTCTCACAGTCAACCACTCTTATGCCTTTACACTCGACGGCTGATTTCCAAACAGCCTGAGAGTAGCTTCGCGCGCCTCCGTTACAATTTAGGAGGCGACCGCCCCAGTCAAACTACCCGCCTAACTATGTCCCTCTCCCGGATGACGGGAGGAGGTTAGGATCACAGCACTCGCAGGGTGGTATCTCACCGTTGGCTCCGCCAAGCCCGAGAGCCTGGCCTCAAAGCCTCCCACCTATCCTGCGCAGCGAGAACCATAACCCATAGTTAAGGTGTAGTAAAGGTGCACGGGGTCTTTCCGTCTAGCTGCGGGTAACCGGCATCTTCACCGGTACTACAAGTTCGCCGAGCAACTCGTTAAGACAGTCGTACGATCGTTACGCCATTCGTGCAGGTCGGAACTTACCCGACAAGGAATTTCGCTACCTTAGGACCGTTATAGTTACGGCCGCCGTTCACCGGGGCTTCAATTCAAAGCTTCGCTTGCGCTAACCTCTCCTTTTAACCTTCCGGCACCGGGCAGGCGTCAGCCCCTATACGTCGTTTTCGACTTAGCAGAGACCTGTGTTTTTGTTAAACAGTCGCCGTACGCGCTTCACTGCGGCCCGCTTACGCGGGCGCTCCTTCTCCCGAAGTTACGGAGCCAATTTGCCGAGTTCCTTAACGAGCCTTCACTCGAGCGCCTTTGGATATTCTCCTCGTCTACCTGTGTCGGTTTGGGGTACGGTTCCCTTTGTTCTCCTTAGAGGTTTTTCCCGGCAGCGTGAAATCAGCAGCTGAATCCCATACGGGCCTGCTTTGCGCCTCACTGTTAACGCCCTGGTGGATTTGCCTGCCAGAGCCAGCTTACGCGCATCGACCGTCATAGCCATCGGACGGCCTGCCTATCCTTCTGCGTTACCCCATCGTAATAACGAACATTGGGAGGTCCGGAATATTAACCGGATGTCCATCAGCTACGCCTTTCGGCCTCACCTTAGGAACCGCCTAACCCTGAGCGGATTAACCTTCCTCAGGAAACCTTAGACTTTCGGCGCGGAGGGTTCTCACCTCCGTTATCGCTACTTATGCCGGCAGGGTCTCTTCGCAACGCTCCATCCGTCTTCTCAGTCGGACTTCACTGCTGTTGAGAATGCTCTCCTACCACGCGCGGCTTTTGGCCACGCATCCGCTGCTTCGGTGTACGGTTTGAGCCCCGTTGTATTGTCGGCACCGGACCGCTTGACCAGTGAGCTATTACGCTTTCTTTAAAGGATGGCTGCTTCTAAGCCAACCTCCTGGCTGTCTGAGCGTTCCGACTTCCTTTCCCACTTAACCGTAACTTGGGGACCTTAGCAGGCGGTCTGGACTGTTTTCCTCTCGACGATGAGGCTTAGCCCCCACCGTCTGACTCCCGGACTGGTTGTCACTGGCATTCGCAGTTTGGTTGGATTCAGTAAGCCGGAAAGCCCCCTAGTCCATCCATCTCTCTACCACCAGCGCAAATCATCCGAGGCTAGCCCTAAAGCTATTTCGGAGAGAACGAGCTATCACGGAATTTGATTAGCCTTTCACCCCTACCCACAGCTCATCCGAGCTTTTTTCAACAAACACCGGTTCGGTCCTCCAGTGGGTGTTACCCCACCTTCAACCTGGCCATGGGTAGATCATCCCGCTTCGCGTCTATTCCTGCCAACTGAACGCCCTATTCAGACTCGCTTTCGCTACGGCTCGCTTACGCTTAACCTTGCTGACAAGAATAACTAGCCGGCTCATTATGCAATAGGCACGCGGTCAGGCGTTGCCGCGTTGTTGCCAACGCCGCCATAGCCCTCCCACTGCTTGTAGGCACACGGTTTCAGGTACTTTGCACTCCCCTCGACGGGGTTCTTTTCGCCTTTCCCTCACGGTACTGGTTCACTATCGGTCAGAGACGAGTATTTAGCCTTACGGGATGGTCCCCGTAGATTCAAGCAGGGTTTCACGTGCCCCGCCTTACTCAGGTATCCGCTTCAAGTCTGGACTATTTTCGCCTACGCGCCTGTCACGCTCTGTGGCTCCCCTTTCCAGAGGATTCGGCTAAAAGCCAGATTGGTAACTCTACTGTTGCGGACCCTACAACCCCCGAAACACCGAAATGTTACGGGTTTGGGCTGTTCCGAGTTCGCTCGCCACTACTATCGGAATCGAGGTTTCTTTATTTTCCTTCAGGTACTGAGATGGTTCACTTCCCTGAGTTCGCTCCTTCCCGCCTATGTATTCAGCGGGAGGTTCCCGGGTTTTGCCCGGGAGGGTTTCCCCATTCGGAGATCTCCGGTT
This sequence comes from uncultured Acidobacteriaceae bacterium, assembly GCA_963844905.1. Lineage (GTDB taxonomy): Bacteria > Acidobacteriota > Terriglobia > Terriglobales > Acidobacteriaceae > Telmatobacter. The sequence goes on from CAWJQD010000001.1 coordinate 931,587, forward strand.
ATAACGCCTGTGTGCGGCTCACCGAAGCTTATCGCAGCTTGCCACGTCCTTCATCGCCTGTCTCTGCCAAGGCATCCACCGTGCGCCCTTAGTAGCTTGACCATAGAATTAACTCCGGCGCAGGGAGCCGAATCGCTTCGGTCCTGATGGGAGCTAACCTATTCTCCGCCTCTGAGACTGGACTTATCCGCTCACGCAGACGGTATCCAAATCTCCTAAAGACACTCTTCTTACTTGAACACTTGCCTGAGTCAGCAACTTACACTAACTCGCATGTGCTCGGCCTTGTATTTAACGTGTTCGAAGTCGTTTGCCGAGTTATGCGCCTCGCGGCGGATAAGTTGGCGCTTCAAACGCGTTACCCAATCTATTTCGTTGTCAAACATCGCTGCTTCCTTCATTTTTGCGGAAGGAAGCCGAGCCCTGAGGCTCTTGAAACCTGTTCGCTCCTTTCCGTTTCCGGGGCGAACCTGATTCCGGGTCGATGTCACTTGTTACAAGTGGCAGCGAGCCGGAGGCAGTGAATGAAGGTTGGTGGAGCTGACCGGGATCGAACCGGTGACCCCCTGCTTGCAAAGCAGGTGCTCTCCCAGCTGAGCTACAGCCCCACGTGAAAGGATGGTGGGCCTGGGTAGAGTCGAACTACCGACCTCACCCTTATCAGGGGTGCGCTCTAACCAACTGAGCTACAGGCCCGTGTTAGAGCTTGCCACGACTGGGAGCCCGGCGGCTCTCGAGCAAATACCTCGTTCATTCTCAAAAAGGTTTCGAGGACATGGTTGAACGTGCTGGGCGGCTACGCCGCCCATGACCATCGCGTGATGGCGATCGAGCAAAGAAGGCCCGATCAGGGCTCCCATAACTTGCCGTCAGGAACGGCAACTTACGGGGTAGATAGCGATAACATCCGCTACGACCGATTCTCATCGGGCGCAGTCCGCCATCGCGGAAGGATGCTAGTGCCATCTGTTCTCTTTTAGAAAGGAGGTGATCCAGCCGCAGGTTCTCCTACGGCTACCTTGTTACGACTTCACCCCAATCATGAATTACACCTTGGGCGGCTGCCCCCTTGCGGTTGGCTCACCGACTTCTAGTGCAACCCACTTTCGTGATGTGACGGGCGGTGTGTACAAGGCCCGGGAACGTATTCACCGCGGCGTTCTGATCCGCGATTACTAGCGATTCCAGCTTCATGCAGTCGAGTTGCAGACTGCAATCCGAACTGAGGCCGGCTTTTTCCGATTAGCTCCCCCTCGCGGGTTTGCGACGGTTTGTACCGGTCATTGTAGCACGTGTGTAGCCCTGGACATAAAGGCCATGAGGACTTGACGTCATCCCCACCTTCCTCCCCGTTATCCGAGGCGGTTTCACCAGAGTGCCCGGCTTGACCCGATGGCAACTGGGGATAAGGGTTGCGCTCGTTGCGGGACTTAACCCAACATCTCACGACACGAGCTGACGACAGCCATGCAGCACCTATATTGCGGCCCCTTGCGGGGAAGGGATATTTCTACCCCGGTCCACAACATTTCGAGCCCAGGTAAGGTTCTTCGCGTTGCGTCGAATTGAACCACATGCTCCACCGCTTGTGCGGGCCCCCGTCAATTCCTTTGAGTTTCAGCCTTGCGACCGTACTCCCCAGGCGGACTGCTTAACGCGTTAGCTGCGGCACGGCGGGATTGGGTACCCGTCACACCAAGCAGTCATGGTTTAGGGCTAGGACTACCAGGGTATCTAATCCTGTTTGCTCCCCTAGCTTTCGTGCTTCAGCGTCAGTTATGGTCCAGTGAGCCGCTTTCGCCACAGGTGTTCCTCCCGATATCTACGCATTTCACCGCTACACCGGGAATTCCACTCACCTCTCCCACACTCCAGCCCGGCAGTTTCTCATGCAGTCTATGAGTTGAGCCCATAGATTTCACATGAGACTTACCAAACCGCCTACGCACCCTTTACGCCCAATAATTCCGAACAACGCTCGCCCCCCTCGTATTACCGCGGCTGCTGGCACGAAGTTAGCCGGGGCTTCTTCATCCGGTACCGTCATCATCGTCCCGGTCGAAAGGAGTTTACGTCCCGAAGGACTTCATCCTCCACGCGGCGTTGCTGCGTCAGGGTTTCCCCCATTGCGCAAAATTCCCCACTGCTGCCTCCCGTAGGAGTCTGGACCGTGTTTCAGTTCCAGTGTGTCCGTGCGCCCTCTCAGGCCGGATACCGATCATCGTCTTGGTGGGCCATTACCCCGCCAACTAACTAATCGGCCGCGACCCCCTCCTCGAGCGGATTACTCCTTTGACCCATAGGTATTATGCGGTATTAGCTAAGGTTTCCCTCAGTTATCCCCCACTCCAGGGTAGGTTAGTCACGTGTTACTCACCCGTGCGCCACTTTACTCAGGGTATTGCTACCCCTTTCTCGTTCGACTTGCATGTGTTAGGCACGCCGCCAGCGTTGATTCTGAGCCAGGATCAAACTCTCGTTTGAAACCTGATGTCTCCCCTGTCCGACGGAGGTCTGACAGGAGCGACCGTGCCCTGCGCATCACTGCGCTGGGCACCTTACCTTGTGAGACTGATCAGGCCAAACCCGATCGCATCTCACGACTGGCACGTTCAACCAATTTGTCAAAGATCCTTGAGGGTTTTCCGCCTGAGCGGGACCCCTTGGATCGAGGCCCGGACTTACATCCGGGATGTCCTCGAACTTACTGCGCATCGCCGATTTTCTCCGCTTGCACAGCGGCTTCCGGCGTTTTTGCGCGAACCTTCTAAAGTTATCAAAACCCGGGTTGCGGGTCAAGGAAAGACGCGGCCCGAACCGCTGTGGATAACATGGTTCGCATAGCGCAAAAATCAAACAGCGGCCAGCAAAAATCGCTCGAACCACTAGGGCTCGCGGGAGATGAACTCCCGGGTCATGCAATGGCTTGTTCTCTGTGGGATTCCCTACAGGGGTTCAACGGTGCACCAACGGGCACTACGTCCGACCCTACGAACCAGCTTCCCACTTCCCTCAGATGGGGCAGGCCACACGGCCACCAGGAGGCTCCACTGCTCACTTGCAACCTTTTAAGAGTAACACAGGCCGCCCGCAGATGCAAACCGGGCGAAAAAGCAAGATTGCCTGGTTTCGAACTGGTCCAAGAATAGCAATTGCAAGAGGTTAGAATCAAGCGCGCCGGTCCTGTGGAAAGCCCCACTTTCTGTGGGAAACGGGGATATACAGGGAACAATGGACCAAGGGAACGAGGGAACAAGAAAGCCGAAAGATAAGGAGCTAGGTGCCATATTCGGGGGATTGTGCCTAAATATTTGATTCTATTGATGAAATGCAGAATAGGAAACGCGGCCGGCAGCAGGTGCCTGGTGCGGGCCGGAGTGTATTGAAGAGCCCCTGCCAGCTTCCGTTTTGCTCCATCGTCATTCGCCCATCAATCCCCAAAGGCCGCTTTCAACCTGGCCGCCGTGCGATTGAGCGCGTCGTTGTAGGCCGCGGGATTGTAGTTCATTCCTCCCGGGATGAAATCGTGGTTGGCGCCGGGATAGGTGACGAGCTCGAAGGGAGCCTTAAGGATCGCGGCATCAGCAGCCAACGAGCGCGCCGTGCCGATTAGGCAGCAATTTTCAAAGCTGTCGGACTCGCCGGCGAACATGAGCACCGGGACGACGATGCGGCCGGCGAAGCCGGGCATCCTCCTGAGGAAGACGGTGGCCGGATACCAGACGATATCGACGGCTACCAGGTCGGGCCATTTTGAGCCGTAGGCCAGCGAGTATCCGCCGCCCAGCGAGACGCCAACCAGCGCCACCTTTCCCGGAAGCGCGTGCGGCATCTGCTGGGCCTGCTGGATGGCCGATCTGAGCGCGCCTCCCATCCCGATACCCATCTTGCGGCCGTCGTAGACGACCACATCGTACCCCAGGGCGGCAATGGCCTGGGCAAGAGCTTTGTCGTGCTTGGGGCCGGCCATCCCGGAGACGAAGACAACCACGCGCCGCTTGCCTTGCGGCGGAGCAATTTCATCCTGCGCCAGGGCAGAGGAGGCAAGCACGGTGGCGAGAATCAGGATAGCGGCGGCTGATGCGAGACGGAACGATGAAATCGTCACGATGGGCTCCTTGGGTTGCGCCGTTCGGCGGCGGTCGCGCCTATGGTTGGCGGACGCAACGCCCCGCACTCCCGTGGCGGAACCGGAAAAGCGCTTTTCGGTTGAAGGGCCGGATGCGGAGTTGAGCATACGCCGTGCGGGTTGGCGTGTCCAGCATTGGCGTGCGCAGCATGAGAGGCGCGGCGCGAGGGCTGGCCTCCTGTCCCGGTTAATTCTTTACAGTGCCTGACCTTGTCGAGGATGACGCCGGCAGAGACTTTCCACATGAATGGAGCGGGCGCGCAGGTGTGCTAAGCCATCGTCAGCCGGGCCGTGCCCTGGCGTTTGACCGACATCAGCTCCAGGGCCGTCTCGGCGATGTGCTCGGCGCTCACCTCGAGCTCCTTCACCAGCTCCCATGGCGCGCCCGAATCGCCAAAGCGGTCTTTCACGCCAATCGCGCCTGTGATGACCGGCACGCCGTAAAGGTTGGGGCTTGCGGTCAAAATCGAGCTCACGCGCCCCGCCAGCGCTCCAATCTGATGCTCCTCCGCCGTGACGACTATACCCGTTTCCCGCGCCGCGCGAACGATCGCTTCGGCATCGATAGGTTTGAGCGTGTGCAGATTCAGGATGCGCGTCTCGTAGCCGAATTCGTGCTTCAAGATCCACGCCGCCCGCATCGCTTCAGGCACCATCGGCCCGCAGGCAACAATGCTCAGATCCTCGCCCTCGTCTGCGCAGTCCTCGGCCAGCCGCGTTTCAAACGCCTCGGCGAACTCCGGTTTCTCTTGGCGCAGACGGATGAGGTTCGCCTTGCCAAAGATAAATGGCGCTGTCTCGTCCGTCACAATCGGCGTAGCCTCGCGCGCGAAGCGAATATACTTTGGCCCCACGTGTTCGAGGAGCAGATGCCGCGTGGCTTTGCGCGCCTCGATGGCGTCGCAGGGCACGACGACCGACATGTTGGGCAGCCCGAGCATGGCGAATAAATCTTCAAGCGCCTGGTGCGTGGCGCCATCGGGCCCCACGGACACACCCGCGTGCGCCCCGGCCACGAGAACATTCAGATTCGAGTAGCACACGGACACGCGAAGCTGATCGAGGTTGCGCGCCGCGGAAAACGTGGCGTAGGAGCCGAGCACCGGCAGCTTGCCCTCGCGCGCCAGTCCCGCCGCGGCCGCCGTGGCCGACTGCTCCGCAATCCCCATGCTGATCCAGCGGCGGGCGCGCTCCGGTTTGCCCGCGTAGAATTCCGAAATCGTGATTGAACTTGATATATCCAGGCCGAGGCACACCACGCGCTCATCGTCTCCGTTTTCGGCGAGCGCGCGGCCGAAGCCCTTGCGCGTGGGCTCCATTGTTACCTGCATCGCGTTGCCCGCATTCCACCAATAGTCGCCCGAATACCGCGGCATTCTGGCTTCGAGAGCGCGCGTGGCTTCGGCTTGCCAGTTTCTCGCCTTGGCCAGCAATTCTTCCACTGGCAGGCGCTCCGCAATCCCCAGCTCCTCGAGCGCGTCCTTGAGCTCCTCGCGATTCGGCGCTTTGCCGTGCCAGCCCGGCTGATTCTCCATGAAGCTCACGCCCTTGCCCTTGATGGTGTCGGCCAGAATCACCACCGGCTTGCCAGCAACCGCGCGGGCCCGCGCAAAGGCGTCCACGATCTGGTTCATATCGTGCCCGTTAATGCGCAGCACCTCCCAGCCGAAGGCCGCGTACTTCGCCTCGAGCGGCTCCACTTGCATCACGTCCTTCACCCAGCCGTCGATCTGCAGCCGGTTGCAATCGACGACGGCGACGATGTTGTCGAGATGGAAGTGGCCGGCTTCCATCGCCGCTTCCCAAACCTGGCCCTCCTGTTGTTCGCCGTCGCCCATCAGGCAAAAGATCTTGTGCTGCTTGCCGTCCAGTCGCGCCGCCAGCGCCATACCTACCGCGACGCTCAATCCCTGGCCGAGCGATCCGGTCGAAATCTCCAGGCCGGGCAGCTTGAGCCAATGTGGATGGCCCTGGAAGGGTGAGCCGAGCTTGCGCAGCGTAACGACATCGTCGATGGGGTAAAATCCCGCCATCCCCAGCGACACATACAATGCCGGCGCTTTATGGCCCGCCGACCAGAGGATGCGGTCGCGATCGGGCCAGTCGGGATTTTTCGGATCGTGTTCCGCCGCGCGCAGATAAAGCGCCGCCGCGAGGTCCATAATGGAGAGCGTGCCGCCCGCATGGCCCGAGCCAGCCGCGCATAGCGCGACCAGATTGTAGCCGCGCATCAGCCGCGCCGCGTCGCTCAAGTCTTCGATTGAGTATTCCTTCGTCACAAGGCCGGTTCTTGAATCTAACAGCGCCATCGCCATTCTCCTTTGCGCTTAAAGCCAACTCGCGCTTTCGCCGCTACAGGTTCGACTTCGTCCACACGTCAATCCGTTGGAGCGCCTGCATCAGGTTCTCCATCGAGTTGGCCACGCTGAATCTCAAATAGCCCTCACCGTAGCGTCCGAACGACGCGCCCGAAAGCGCGGCCACCCCGGCCTCTTCCAGGAGCGCATCGGCCAGCTGCTTCGACGTTCGTCCCGTACCGGTGATGTTGGCGAAGACGTAGAACGCGCCCTTGGGCATGCGCGCGCTGAACCCTTTGATCCGGTTGAGTCCATCGACAAACGCACGGCTGCGCCGCTCGAACTCCGCGCGCATCGCGTCCACCACACTTTGGTCTCCGCTGAGCGCCGTCAGCGCCGCCCGCTGCGTAAAGCTTGCCGTGCATGAGTTCGAGTTCGTCATCAGCCGTGTGATCTGCGCCGCCAGGTCCGCTCGCATCACGCCGTAGCCGATGCGCCAACCCGTCATCGCGTAGGTCTTGGAGAAGCCGTCGAGCAGAATGGTCCGATCCTTCATTCCGGGCACGCTTAGGATGGAATACGGCTCGCCCTCAAATTGCAGGCGGCTATAGATCTCGTCGCTCAGGACCATGATGTTGCGATCGCCTAGGCCCCAGGCTACGCGCTCGATCTCGCCGCGCGTGAGCACGCCGCCCGTCGGGTTCTGCGGCGAGTTGAGGATGATCAGCTTGGTCCGTTCCGTGATCATCCGCGCCAATTCCTCCACGTCCATGGCGAAGTCGCGCTCTTCGCGCAGGTGAATCGGCACCGCAGTTCCCAGGGTGAAGTGGATCATCGACTCGTAGATTGGAAAGCCGGGGTTGGGGTAAAGGACTCCGTCGCCGTCGTCGATGAGGGCGAGCATGACGTAAAACATGATGGGCTTGCCGCCCGGCACAACCACCACTTCCTCGGGCTGAACGGTGACACCGCGCGTGCGGCTCACATGATCGGCAATCGCCTCGCGCAATTCCGGCAGACCTGCCGACGGGCCGTAGTGCGTCCATCCCCCGCGTAGCGCGTCCACGGCCGCTTCCACAATGCGTTTCGGCGTATCGAAATCAGGCTCCCCGATCTCCAGATGCACGATTTTTCTGCCCTGGCGCTCCAGCGCCTTCGCCCTGCTCAGAACTTCAAAGGCCGTCTCCGTTCCCAAGCGCCCCATGCGCCGCGCCAGGACCAGCTCGTGTTCTACCCATTGCGTTGTCATCGCAAAGACTCCAATCAGTTGCCCGGGCCGGCCCGCGATGAGGGTGCATCAGCGTGGTGGCCGGTCCCAGGCCGGATGGAATTATACCCCTGCGTCAAAATAGCAAAATGTGACGGCCATCGCCCTGCTCAGACTCCCTGAAAGCGCCATTTGCGCAGGCGCGGCGGCGCACGTTGGTGTATAGAATATTCGGAGGCGTACCGTCCGTTGTTTCGAATGACTTACTACGACCAGGTCGCAGAGGCTGCCGCTTTTTTGAAAGCCCGGCTGGGCTCGCTCACGGCGCGCGTCGGCATCGTACTGGGCTCAGGACTGGGCGCCGCGGCGGATGCGGCCGGCAATCCGGTCGTCGTGCCTTACGCCGAGATTCCGCACTTTCCGCAATCCACCGTCGAAGGCCATTCCGGGCGCATCGTGGCGGGGCTTCTTGGCGGCGCGCCGGTCGTCATCATGCAGGGGCGCGTCCACTATTACGAGGGCTACTCGCCGCTCCAGGTCACGTTCCCCATGCGAGTGCTGGGCGCGCTGGGCGTTCGCGCCGCGGTGCTGACCAATGCGGCTGGCGGCATTAAGGCGAGTCTCCAAGTGGGCCAACTCGTGGTGCTGACCGACCACATCAATCAGATGGGCTGGAACCCGCTCATCGGACCCAATGAGCCGCGCTTCGGCTTCCGTCCCGGCGCCGGGCTGCGCTTCTTCGACATGACCAAGGCTTACAGCAGGGAGCTGCGGGAGATGGCGAAGGAGGCGGCGCTCGAAGAGGGATTTGCGCTGGAGGAAGGCGTCTATCTGGCCACGCCGGGGCCGAATTTCGAAACCCCCGCGGAGATTCGCGCCTTTCGCGCCCTCGGCGCAACGCTGGTGGGCATGTCCACTGTGCCTGAGACAATCGTGGCGCGGCATATGGGAATCGAGGTGCTGGGCATCTCCTGCGTCACCAATCTAGCCGCGGGACTCGGCGCAACCCCGTTGAGCCACGAAGAAGTGAACGAGGCCGGCCGCTTGGTGGAGAGCCAGCTTAGCGCAATGCTCAAACGGCTGGCGCCAAGAATCGCCGCAAGCGTGGAAACAGAACCGTGAGCCAGCCCGCGGCCGCCAATGTTGCCCTCGGGGCGGCTGTCGAAGCGCCTCGCCTGCCCTTTCCGCCCACAGTGCTGGCCATTGCCGGCTGCTCCGGGTCGGGAAAGACCACGCTGGCCAATGAGCTGGCGCGCATGATGGGCGGCCTGCGCTTTCATCTCGACGACTATTATCTTGACCTCTCTGATCTGCCTCTGGCCGAGCGTATGAAGAAGAACTTCGACGATCCGGCGCTGATTGAGGTCCCCTTGTTGGCTGAGCACATTGCCGCGCTGGCGCGCGGCGAAAGCATCGAGCGCCCGGTTTACGACTTCGCCACCTACACGCGTATCCGTGGCCGAACCCAGCGAGTCACCGCCGCTCCCTTCCTCATCGTCGAGGGCAACTTCGCCCTCTACTATCCTGAGCTGCTTCCTTTCTACAGACTCCGCGTCTACATCGATACGCCCGACACATTGTGCTTCGAGCGGCGCCTGAAGCGCGATGTGGAGGAGCGCGGACGCACGCCCGAGTCGGTGCGCTATCAATATGAATTCAGAGTTCGGCCCTCAAGCCTGGCCTATGTGCGGCCCTCCGCCGCGAATGCCGACCTCGTCGTAGACGGAACCGGCGCGCTCGATTGGAAGGTGGAGCGGGTGACGGCGGAGATGCGCAAGCGCGGGCTGTTGGCGGGGGTAGCTTAACGATGCTCCATGCTATTTAGTCGTCAGCGCCTCGACCGGCACCAGCATGTCTTCCTTGCGCATCACCAGGTTGGTTGCATTCAGCGAAGCCAGCTCGAAACCGTGGCCGTGCGTGATGGCGTCGGTGGGGCAAGCCTCCACGCAATAGCCGCAAAAGATGCAGCGGTTGTAGTCGATGTTGTAGACCTTGGCGTAGCGCTCCGACGAGGAGATACGGCGCTCTTCGGTATTCTCGGCGGCCTCGATGTAGATGCAATTCGCCGGGCAGGCCGCGGCGCAGAGGAAACACGCTACGCACTTCTCCAGGCCGTTCTCGTCGCGCTGCAAGACGTGCGCGCCGCGGTAGCGTGACTCCAGAACCGCTCCGCGCAGGGGGCCGGGACCGTCGGGATAGTTTTCCACCTCGGTGGGCGCGAACGTCTCGCGCAGAGTGATGCTCATGCCCTTGGCGATGCCGGCGACGTTGCGCACAACAGACATGGTCCTAGTATACGATGATGCGCGGGAGCCGATGATGACACAGCGCATTGCGAAAATGCTTCGGACTCTAACGGCGATGCTTGTTTTCGCATCGGCTGTCGCAACATTGCCGGCCCAATCCGCCGACCGGCTGACCCCGTACGCCACCTGCCGATTTCCCGACGGGCTCGAGGTCGTGGATGTGGATTCGCTGGCGCAGGGAGTGACTTCGCGCGACTTGGATACCACCGCGGGAACGCGAAAAATCGATCTCGAGGCCGGGCTTCGCATCATGTTTGCGTATCCCAACACCGACTTCTTTGCCAACGCGAAAGCTGAGGCGCTGCCGGCGGCCAAATACCCGCAGCTCAAAGGCTACCTGCTCGACAACCTGAAGTATCTCTCTGCCGGAAACATCGTGAACAATTCCGTCCAATCGCCCATGAACGGCTTTGAAGTACGCGGGATCGACCGGCAAAAGCTGGAGGGTGGCGTGCTCGGCATCTATCTACTGTTCGACAACCCCGCTCACGTGGTGACGACGATTTACTTCCTCAACCAGGAGCCTGAAAGCCGGAAGTTCCAGTCCATGGACGAATACCACGCGCTGCGCGACCGGTTCCTCGCCTCGTACACCGGGTGCGTTCGAGAGAACCAGAAGTGACCCGGCAAACTTTGAACGGTGGAGCGATCGCAAAGAATCTTATGAAACGAACCGCAACATTCTTCGCACTTGTTTCCGTTCTTTTCGTTGCGGGCGCAGCGCAGGTGCAGAACCAGCAGGCTCCGCCGTCGAATGGCTCAATGGACGGGGTGGATATGAGCACACCGGCCCCCGCCGGCATGGGGCTCTTAAGATTTCCGCGAGCGGGACGGAAGGGCCGCGCGCCTCAGGAATTTGACGGCCTGAGGCACACGACCCCGCGCGATGGCAGCTCTAACAAGTCGTGCGGCCTTAGTGATGCTGCTGCTGCTGCCCGCCGTGAGACGCATTCGACGCCGGTTTCACGCTGCGGTCTGCCGGAAGCGGCCTGCTGACGGCCGGAGTGGCAGGCCTGCCGTGATTCTGGGCCGCAGACTGACCGCGAACCGCAGAGTAGTTCTGCGCATGCTGCACCTGCGTGCTCATGCGCGGAGTAGTCGGTTCGCGCGCTGCTGCCGCTTCAGATGGCCGAGGCCGAGCCTGGACGCCCGCTCCGCCATGGAAGCTGGGGCGAGAATTGTTGTTGTTGCGGTTGTTGTTGTAGTTGTTGCCTCCGCGATTGAAGGATCCGCGGTTGCCGGCGTTATAGCTGTACACGTTGCGGACCGTGCGCACGTTGACGTTGTTGTACACGCGGTTGTAAAAGAAGTGGCCGGAATTCCAATAGCCGCCCTCGTACCCGAGGCCAATATAGCCAAAGCCGTAGTTGATGCCGCCGTAGAAGCCGATGTGCAGGCCCCAGTGGCCGGGATAAAACAGGTAGCGGCTGCCGTAGAAGCCCCAATAGCCCGGCGTCCAGAGAGCGCCCATGTAGGGTGGCTCGACCCATGCACCCGGTACCCAGTAATAGCCGTTCGGGCCCCAGGCCCAATAGCCCGGTGTCCAAATGTAGCCATCGCCAGGCGCGGGCGGCTGATCGTAGTCAGGAAGCGGTGGCGGCGGCTCCGACGCCTGCTCTGTCGGCAGCTCAGAGTAACCCGCGTCGTCGGGTGGCTGGCCAGCCGGTGCGGCCGACTGGTCGGGAGGCGGCGCAGTTTGAGTTGTGTACGACGGGCCAGAGGGAGCCAAGTTAGCGTCGGCGGGGTCCTGGCCCTGGTCCGGGGGCCCCTGGTCCTGGACACCCGCTGCGCTGGCATAAACGGTTGGAATGATGGGGATCAGCCTTTGCTGACACACGGCTACGCAGAAAGCTGCCGCGAGCGCAAACAAGATCCACGGTGCCAATCGAGGAAGACGGTCCATAACTCCTCCAATTCGTCGGATATTGTCCGAGGCTCCTAAGTCTAACTCAGCCGGATGGTGCAAGGCCATTCAAAGTAGAAAGCCGGAATTCGGGAATAACGGAAGGTCAATGCCGAACGGCGGGCGGTGTGGACTTGCCCCGGTTATTTGCTGGCGGCGTGGTCACAGGCTTGCGCTGCGGCTGCGCATTCAGCAGTTGTTGGCAAACTGCCGAGTCCTGCCCGCGCGCCAGCTCCTGCACGGTGTCTTGACCGCGGCACAGGCGCAGCTCCATCGCTTCGGCGTCGTCCCTGGTCAGTTCCACCGTTCGCTCCAATCCGCTGAAAGGGTCAACGTCGTAGCGGAAGAGGGTATCGGCGGGCGTTCGCACCTTGCCGTAGTCGAAGTGGTTCCAGGTGCAGAGAAAGGCTCGGCCATCGGGGCCCGCCATCAACGCGTAGACCTGTGTCCAGGCGATGCCGCTGGCGGTGGGCCCAATCGCATTCCACACCAGAACTCCCTGCCCGCCGCGAACCCACCGCGCCGCCCACATGTGGTGCGAGAGATCGTAATGGAAGGCCGTGAAGTAGGTGCTGGCCGCGCAGCCGTGGCAGTTGTCGTAGAGAACGGTCAGCTCCTCGGGCGCGTCCTCGGCAAAATGCTCCCAGTCGAACCAGCGCAGGTTCACTCCCGTAAGCAGCGGCGCAACGATGTGGCTGGTGAGCGAAACGTTCCAGATGGTGAAGGTGTCCGTGCTGGGCGACGCTTGCGGCCCTGCGCGGTCAGTGGTGACCACCAGCGCTGCGTCGTAGACCACGCCAATCTCGCGGATCGCCGTCCAATTCTCCACCGTGAGCGAGCGCGTGACCCATGCCACGATGTTCTGGTCCTTGGAGTCGTGGAAATCGATCCAGCGAAACGCGCCCGAAGTCTGTTGAGCACTTAGGGGAAGGACAAGGGCCAACGCCGCGGCAACGCAAATAAGCCGCCTGGGAAGGTCAACCTGCATGAATTCAGGTATAGCAGAGCGAGCTGCGGCGCCGCGCAGTCGCGAGACGGTTCATCTCTAAATCTCAAGCGATTTTGAAACGGCATGACTTTAGAGCGGTTCCACAATACTTGTAGCCGTCTCCGGTGGTGGTACAAGGTGGGTTTTTCTTGAGGAAAAACCCACTTAGCTGTTGTTACTTCGGCATACAGCAATTGTGGAACCGCTGTAGCCCCTGAGGGGAGTTATCTCGCAAATTGAGAGGCTACACACCAGATCCCTACGCCGCACCCCGATTCATTTCTGCGGCGTCGCCGGAGCGGGCACAGGCGCGGTCACCGGCGCGGGCTTGATGCCCTTTGCAAAGTCCCGCGGCAAGGCGTCCTGCGCCGCCGACGCCGATGCCAGCGCATCCCAGCCGTCGTCTCCGCCGTGGTATTTCGTATACTTCGCCTTGCAGTAGGCCGCCATGTCGCTCGCATCCTGCGGAATGGCTGCGCTTTGGGCGAGATGGATCGCCCTGGCGCAATACCAGAAGCCGTTGGCATCGAGCGGCGTCGTCTCCAGGTCCGCAACCGCAAGCTGGTACACGTCCTGCACGTTCGCCGGGTCGATCGCAAAAGCCCGCGCCAGCCAATCCTTGGCTTGCGAGTAGTTCTTCTCCTGGAGCGCGCAATAGCCTTCGGCGCCAGTGAAGATATCGTTCATCAGCTTGCTCAGCCTGGCAAAGTCGGCGTCCGTCATGTTGGCCGGCTTGCGCCACATGGGAACTTCGCGCATGCCGCCGGTGGCGTCGATGCACATCTCGTTGAGTGCGTCTGTGTCACCCTGCCCCGCGCTTACCCGATCGAGCGCCACCACGATGCCCAGCACGCGAATATTGCCGGGATCTGCGGCCAACAGGCGCTTCGCCGCCTTCTTAACTTCGGTCGACTCGCCCGCAGTCTGCCAAGCCGCCATCTCCTGCTGGAGCGCATCCGTCATAACCACGCTTCGCGGGTACTGCTGCACAAATGCCTCCAGCGCCTCGGCCCGCGCCGCCGCGTCCTGCGTATTCAAGGCGGCCATGTAGGCGTTGTATTCGGCCGGATTCTGGATGACCTTCTGGTTCGATGGCGCCTGCTGCGCGGACGCGGCGAGAGCCAGAAGCAGAGCGAGCGCGCAGAGCGGGCGGCTGGCGACATGGAATCGCAGGCGGTGCACAAGGGAAGCGTAGCACACGCGAGGAGGGCGGCTGGAAGGCTAGCTCGAGTCTTTTCTCGCCGATTTTGGTTCAGCCTTCACGCCGCTCCGACGCGGCCTTGTCTCCGGGCCATTTGGTTGCGACCAGATACGCAATCTCATCGACCACACGCTGCAGCTCGACGACCAGCCGGCTCTTGAGGCGCGCATGAAAGACCTCGAGCAGCGAATGGAAATGCCAGAGCTGTTCCTTCGGGCCGCGCTTAAACCTGTCCCAGACCGCCGGGCCGATCTCCCTCAAGTCGTCCAGAATAGCCTTCGCGTTGTAAAGCTTGTCAGCGGCGGAGATGAGGAGCACGTCTTCCGGCTCCGTGCGCAGGCGCAAGAGATAGGCGTTCTTGCGCTCCTCCCAACCCTCTTTCTTGTCGTGATCCTCGGCGAGCGTATCGGAGAGGCCTTCCACCATGTCCGCGACTTCAGGGCCGAACTCTTTGCGAATGTCGTCGAGGCGCGGCTGGCCGCCATGGTCCTCGACCGTGTCGTGCAGAATGGCCGCGATCACCATATCTTCAGTGATGGGAATCTGGCCGCCGGCTTCGCCCATCACCAGCGAGGCGACGCCGAGAAGGTGCGCCACGTAGGGGATCTTGGTTCCCTTGCGGGCTTCCGTGTGGAGCTGGCGCGCGTAGTCAACGGCGCGGGTGAAGCGGTCGGTCAGGACGAGAGGTTGCGTGGGGTACTTCATCTTTTGGTGCCTCATGGGGCGAGCGTAGGGCGAAAGTTAGGCAGCGGGCTACTTTGATTTTTCTTTCGGCGGCAGTAGTAGCCATACCAATAAAGAATATGCTGCAACGGAGATAAGTAGGAGCCACCACGGATGAAACAGGATCGGAAAGACGAAACATAGAGCAATAAGCAACCACAAGCGCCACCCTTTTGGCATAACTATTTACTCCGCCCTTTCCCGTTCGTATGACTGCCAATGAAACGCTGCCCAAGCCCAAGACCTAGCGCTCAACTCGGCTAGCGTCTTTCCTCACTCTACATGCCCAATTCACAGCCCCAGCGTCGCCCACATCGCATCCACCTTCGCCTTGGTCGCGCGGTCCATCTCGATCATCGCCGGCCATGGCCGCGCGAAGCCCTCGGCCTTCCACTTGCGCGTGGCGTCGATCCCCATTTTGGAGCCGTAGTTGGGCAGCCGCGCAGCGTGATCGAGCGAATCCACGGGCCCCATCGTGAACTGAATGTCGCGCTCGGGATCGATGTTGTTGGCCACGCGCAGCACAACTTCGGGGATGTTCCCGACGTCGCAGTCCTCATCCACCACGATGATGCACTTGGTGAACATGGCCTGGCCCAGCGACCAGATGGCGTGCATCACCTTGCGCGCCTGGCCGGGATAGCTCTTCCTGATCGACACGATCATCAGGTTGTGAAAGACCGCCTCGACAGGCAGGTTGATGTCCACCAGCTCCGGAATGGTCATCTTCATCGCGGGCAGAAAGATGCGCTCCACGGCTTTGCCCATCCACGCATCCTCCATGGGCGGCTTGCCAACGATGGTCGCGGCATAAATGGGATCCTTGCGATGGGTCACGCAGGTGAGGTGAAAGACCGGGTACTCGTCCTCAAGCGTGTAAAAGCCTGTATGGTCGCCGAACGGCCCCTCAGCACGAAGCTCGCCCAGCTCCACGTAGCCTTCGAGCACGATCTCGGCGTGCGCAGGCACTTCGAGATCGACGGTCTCGCATTTGACGATCTCGACCGGCTTGCCGCGCAGGAAGCCGGCGATGAGGAACTCCTCGACCTCAGGCGGCGCGGGGACGACAGCGGCAAACGTGGTCGCGGGGTCGGTGCCGATCGCTACGGCCACTTCGAGCCGCGAGCCTTTGAGGTTGCCGAGAGAAACCTTCTGCACTCCGCCGATTCCGTCCTCGGGTAGGCTGACCGCGCCGCCGGCCGACTCCGCCATCATGGCCACGCGCGCACCCTTCGGGTCGTACTGGTTTTGGTTGATTGCATCGGCCGAAGCAGCGTTGCGCAGCGCCTCACGGTAGTGCTCGGCCGCCACTTTCTGCCGCTGCCAGTGCATGCCGGTAGTCTGACCGTCGTAGACCTGCATGCGATACATGCCGATGTTGCGCTTGCCCGTTCGCGGATCGCGCGTGTGCACGCTTGGCAGCGTAATAAAGCGCCCTCCGTCGCGCGGCCAGCACTTGAGGATGGGGAAATAGTTGAGATTGAACTTCTCGCGCCGGATCATCTCTTTGCATGGCGCGTCTTTGGCGCTCACCGTCTTCGGAAACGCGCTGGCGAGAGCGCCCAGCTGCGGCAGCATCTTGAGCTTGTCGAACAGGCCTTGGGGAGCCTTCAGGTTTATCAAATCGCCGATGCGCTCGGCGATCTCGTCCAGCCGTTCCACGCCAAGCGCCAGCGCCATGCGCCGTTCGCTGCCGAACTGGTTGATGAAGACTTTGTGGCCGGGGTGCCCCGAGACGTTTTCAAACAGCAGCGCCGGCCCTCCGGGAGCATATTTGTCCTTGGTCGCGCCGCCCTTCACTCCGGCGCGCGATCCAATTTTAGAAACGCGGTCGGTAATCTCGGCGATTTCGAGCTCCGGCGAAACCTCTTCGCGGATGCGTCTGAGCTCGCCGTGTTTTTCGAGGGCTTTGATCCAGTCGCGCAGATCGTCGTAGGCCAAGGGCGTGCTCCGTGCGGTGGTGACCGTTCCTCACTCATAGTACGTCAGGGAGCAGAGATCAGGGGGCAAGGATCAGAGATCAGAGATCAAAGAACAGAGATCGGGCCTTAAGACGCGGTGATGGTGCGATGGCGTGACTTTGCCATCTGCCGTGTCGTTATGCGATCCTCGCCTGAGAAACGTGTCTTGAGGAACGGAGGTCTTCCCCATGCCCCACACCCGCCGGTTCGGTTGCCGGCCCTACTTCAAACTGCCCGAAGATCCCGCGGCCGCAGCCGCCACGGCCTGGAACGTACCCGATCTTTGCGCCGCGTACAGCTGGCCCACGGGAAAGGCCGGCGGCGGTGTGATCGCTATCGTGGAACTGGGCGGCGGCTGGGTGGCGTCGGACATGGATTCGTTCTTCCAGTCCCTTGGCCAACCCACGCCGTCGATCACCGACGTTTCCGTTGACGGCACCGAAAACACGCCCGGCCAAAGCGGTTCTGCGGGCGACGACGATTACGAGGTTGCTCTCGACATCCAGGTTTCCGGCGCGGCGTACTACGCAGCCACAGGCCAGCCTGCCACCATACGCGTCTACTGGTCCCAGGACATCGGAACCGCCGTCGAAAAAGCCGCCTCCGACGGCTGCGATGTGTGCAGTATTTCGTGGGGCTCCGACGAGGCGGAATGGGGCACGACGGCCGCCGAGCAGATGGAGTCGACCGCCGAGTCCGCCGTTGCCGAGGGCATGACTGTCTTTGCCGCATCCGGCGACAACGATTCGAGCGACGGCGGCCCGAATCCAGCGAATGTTGACTGTCCTTCGTCGTGCCCGCACGTGGTGGGCTGCGGGGGGACGACGAAAACGTCGACGGAAGAAACCGTGTGGAACAACGATCCCGGCCAAACCAACGGCGAAGGAACCGGCGGCGGCTATTCGACCATTTTCCCTGTGCAGAGCTTCCAGATCGGCGCCCCGCCCGCGCCCGCCAGCACCCCCTACGGAAAGGGCAGAATGGTTCCCGATGTTTGCGCGGACGCCGACCCCAACACCGGCTACAACATCTTCGTGCACGGATCGGCAACGGTGGTGGGCGGAACCAGCGCAGTGGCGCCGCTCTATGCGGGAATGTTCGCCGCGATCGGAACCAAGCTCGGCTTCGTCACGCCTACGCTTTGGGAGCACCAGAAGGCCTTCAACGACATCACCGTTGGAAACAACGGATTTTACTCGGCAGCCGTAGGTCCCGACCCCTGCAGTGGCATTGGTTCACCCATCGGAACGAGTATCGCTGCGTTGTTTGCCGCACTGGCGTGAGCAATTATTCGGCGGGTGCGATCGCCTCGGCAAGCGGAATGACCGGCGGAATCGCGTCCAGCGGATAGCCCAGCCGCTTCCACTCGTCGAAGCCGCCGCGCAGCGGGCGCACGCGCTCGATGCCCAACCGGTGCAGTTGCATGGCGGTTTTGGCCGAGGTGGCCTCGCTGGGACAGGTGCAATAGAGCACCACATCGCGGTCGCGGGGAATCTCATGGTGGCGCGCGGCCAGAGCCTCCGGCGAGAAGTGCAGCGCGCCGGGCAGGGTGTAAGGGTCGGGCAGGAGTTCGAGCGGATGGCGCAGGTCCACAATGAAGACTTCCACGCCGGCCTCGAGTTGCCGCTTCAGTTCTTCCGGCTCCAGGCGCGAGGCCGCAAGCTTTTTCAGTACCCTGCGGCGCCGCCACACGCGAGCCAGGAAGAATCCAACGACTCCCAGGATCAGCAGCGCGCCGGAGAATCGGCCGGCCCAGTTGAGCAGGCTCGGATTGCGCTTGAGCAGGTCGCCGAAGAATCGGCCCAACGTCAGCAGCACGCCCACCCAAAGCGCGGCGCCGAAGCCGTCGTACAGCAGGAAGCTGGCGAAGCCCATGCCGTTCTGCGCCGCCACCGGCGGCGTCAGAAGACCCAGCCCGGGAATGAATTTGCCGAACATCAACATGGCGCCGCGGCGTTTGCCAAACGAGTCCTGGGTGCGGCGAACGCAAGTCGTGGGCTCCATCGAGAGCTTGCACAGCATGCGCAGAACGTGGTGCCCGTGCCTGCGCCCGATGAGGAACCATACGCTGTCGGCAGTGACGGCGGCGGCCACGGCAATCGCCAGCGCCAGTGGAAAGCTGATCTGTCGTTCGGCGGTGAGCGCTCCGGCGGCCAGCAGCAGCGGCGTGGCCGGCAACGGAAAACCAAGCTGCTCCACCAAAACCCAGGCAAAGAGCACAAGGTAGCCGTACATCAACAGAATGTCAGTCGGCAGCGCCATGGCAAGCCCCGAGTTTCGGCGTGTGCGTAATCGGACCGCCCAGCTCCACGGGCTTCTGCATGGGATGCAACGCGGCCTCACCCTATCGGATGAAGTTCGGTCGAATTCGTTGCAGAAGCTTGAAGAAAAATCCCCGCGCCGCATCCCCTCAACGCGGACCTGAGTGCGGCGAAGCCGCCTGCTCGATCGCCCAGTCGACCCAAGCGGCTTCTTCAGCCGGGCAAGCCAGGCGTGCCGCATCGTTGGCCAGCACCGCATCGACAAAGTTCTCCACAATGGGATAGTGCAGATTTGCGTGCGAAGAGAGCATCTCCACGCGACCTGCCACTCGCAGCTCCGGTCCGTAGAGCGGATCCAGGCCGATCTCGCCCTCCTCGCCGATAATACGAAACTGATCCCGCGCCACGCGCGAGTTCCAGCGCACATCCACAACCCCGTGCACGCCGCCCGGAAACTGCATCAGCACCGTCGCTGAGTCCTCGACGCGAAGGCTGTGCACCGCATTCGACAGTATGCCGCAGGCGCGTTCCACCTCGCCGAAGAGAAAGTTCATTGCGTCGATGCGATGCGAGCCGATGTCGTGGAGCGGGCCGCCGCCGGCGAGGGCCGGATCGATGAGCCATTCCCGCCCCTCGATCTCAAGCCAGCTGTGGCAATTGGCCTCGGCAAGCAGAGGCCGGCCAATGGCACCTTCGGCGATCAGCTGCCGCGCGCGGATCACCTTGGGATACAACCGGCGATAGTACGAGACGCCCAATAGCCGATGCGCCGCGCGGCCCTCAGCAACCATGCGTTCCGCCTGTGCATAGTTCATGGCCATCGGCTTCTCGCACAACACATGTTTGCCCGCGCGCAAAGCCGCAATCGTCGCTTCCGCATGCAGGGCCACGGGCAATGCGATGTAGACGGCATCGACCGCCGGATCGGCGGCCGCTTCTTCCACCGTCGCCCACGCCTGCGCGCCGGGATACGCCTGCGCCTTGGCTGGGTTCCGCGTGACCAACCCTGTGAGTCTGCTGCGCGGCTCAGCCTGAATGGCCGGGATCACGCGCCTCCGCGCGATGTCGCCAATCCCCACGAGAGCCCAATGCACTTTGTTCGTCATTGGGTCAGGATATCTCAGCCCGCACATCACTGTTGACTTTGGGGAAAGTCTCATCTTGAAACTGTTGCGAAAGGGCATGACTTTCAATCGTGCCGTAGACGCCTCCAAATGGAGTGGGCTTTACGGCGTTTTAGGAAATAATGTGTCCTGCTCAGTTTGTGCGAGGTCGCCGCTCCCTGCTGGTCGCGCGGACTTTGCGCTTGTGCACGCCGGATACAGCATTTCCTAAAACGCTTTAGCCCCTGAGGGACGCTCCGGGCTGGCTGAATATCGACCAATTCAAGGGAAAAACCCTGATTCGATCGAACGCAACGCAGCAAAAAAGCCGCCCGCAGGCGGCTTCTATGCGTGTCACATGCCGGAAAGACGGCACGCTGTTATTGCTCAGGCCCCGCCGCATCGGGCTGGGTGGGGGCCGTGAGTCCGGCCGCTGGCGCTGGCGCGGCCGCGGGTGCGGTCTCGGCTTCCTGGTTCTTCTCCCCGAAGTAGTCGTGGTCCCACAAATCCTTGTAGAATGCGCCCGTCAACTCGGCGGCGCGCGGGCCGAAGGTGGGCCTGCCGCCTTCGAGGAAGAACACCGTTACCAGACCGCCCTGCGGAGCCTCGGAATACGAAGCAAACCATCCGAAGCGAGTCCCATCTTCCGAGCAGGTTCCAGTCTTGCCGAAGACCGGCAGGTCGCGGAAGTTCGAGCGCAGGCTGCGCGCGGTTCCATACTCCACCGCCCCGGCCATGCCGTCTTCGACGTCGGGAATGTACCTGACGATATCGAGCGTGCGCTTCAACTTGGGCTGGAACGCGGCAATCTCTTCCGGCGTGGTGGGATGCTGCAGGTAATAGAGAGTTCCGCCGTTGGCGATGGCAGCTACAAACGCGCCCAGTTGCAGCGGCGTGAGAGAAACGCCCAGGCCGAAGCTGCACATGCGGCCCACGCCGCCCTCGGACTCGGGAATCGGCTGGTCGGGATACACGCCCAACTGCTCGCCCGGGATGTCGTAGCCGGCCAACTCGCCCAAACCGAACTGCGTGGCGTAGTGGCGCACGCGCTCGAAGCCCAGCTCCCGGCCGAGCTCCTCGAAGTAAAGATTGTTGCTCTTGGCCAGCGCCTGCGTCATGTTCATGCGGAAGCCGGGCAACTGCACCGGGGTGTCGCGCGTGACAATCCCCTCGGAAAGCGCGGCCAAGGCCACCGTAAGCTTGATCGTCGAGCAGGGCTCGGCGCCGGGGGAAAGCGCCAGCTTCTGGTTGACCATGGCAAGAATGCGACCGTTGGCGGGGTTGATCACCACAGCAGTGCCGTTCATGTCGCCCAGGGCGTCGATTGCGGCCTGGCGCACCACCGGATCCTCACCCTCCGTTACATCGCCCGCGCCGATCGCTCCCTGGATAAACGAGCTGGCCGTGAACCGCTCGTAATACCGATGGCGGCGGTGATAGGAAGTCCGGCGCAGGTGCGCTCCAGCCGTACTCGTGGCTCGCCGGGACGCGGTTGTCCTGGTTGGCACGCGCGACCCGGCGCTGTGCCCGGAACCGGCGCCATGTGTTGGCGCCGAGTGAGCGGCTGAAGCATGAGCCGCCGTAGTATGCGCAACGGATGTGTGCGATGCCGCGGTCCTGGAGGTCGCCCGCGCTCCAGCGCCGGCGTGCGTCGCGGTCGTCCCCGCCGCGCCCGCTACGGCATGATGTACAACGGTACGATGCGTGCTCGAGAAGTGCGACGCCGATCTCGATTTGGAATGATGCAGGGTTTGCGGGGCGTTCAACGCTGCTGCGCAGACGGCCCCTATGCTGAAGAAGAGAAATACCAAGGGAATGAACCCAACGCGGGACAGTTTCATCCAGCCAATATCCTCTCAACTATGGAATTCGTGCCGCACGTTCGCCCTGGGGCGCCGCATTTCACACCTTCGAGCCATGCCCTGCGCTGCGTCTTCCTCCGCCGCAGGCCCGGCAACCCATTCCTACTTGCCCCCGCTGTCATGGGTCAACCGGGCAGCGCGATCGAGAAACCTGCCGCCAACCGGCCATTGCCTGCATCCACAATAACCCGGAACACGGAGATTTCCCTCGGTCGCCCATCACAGCACATACAACTTTCGGGGCGTTCTGTTTACTATACCGTCTTTCTGCCCGTTTTGGAACTGCCCCGGCCCACGCCCAGGCCCGCTAATCGAACTGGACTGGCTCTGTTGACATCCTCGATACGTCTGTGCAGAAGGCGGCAGAAACGGCGTTAAGCTGAAGCTGTTCTGGCGCCTTCGCGAAACTTGCATGGCCGAAGTCGGACTGGTGCGATTTGCCCGGCTGGCGCTCGACGTCAGCCGGAAAGTGTTGCCCGCGCAGCGGACCAAATTCAGCAAGCGAGTGTTTACGCAACCGCAGTTGCTGGCCGTGCTCTGCCTGATGCGGTATGAAGACTGGACCTTCCGCGAGGCTGAGGTGAGACTCAGCGAGCACACGGAGTTGCGTTCCGCCTTGGCACTGAAATCCGTTCCTGACTACACCACGTTGTACCGCTTCTTGGCGCGCTTGAACGTGGACGACGTAGCCCGCGTGATGGATGAGATTGTGCGGCGCATGCCTGGGAGGTGGCGAAGTCCTGCCACGGTAGGCGTCGATGCCACGGGTTTGGCGCAGAGTGCGGTAAGCAGTTACTTCATCCGCCGGGTAGAGCATTTTGGCCAGCCGCAGCGCACATGGCGGCACTGGCTGAAGTGGCTGGCCGTGGTCGACCTGAAGCGGCAGCTGATTCTGGCCCAACAAGCGCGGCAGGCGCCGTGGAACGACTGCGCCACGCTGCCGGCGCTGGTAACCAGAGCGCGCCGGCACACACCGATCGGCTGCGTGTTGGCCGACGCCGAGTTCGATTCGGAATGCAACCATACTTTTTGCCGCCAGCAACTGAAAGCCGATAGCGTCATTCCGGCCAAGCGCCGCTCCACCTGCAGGGCATCCGGGGTACGCCTGCAGATGCGAGAACATTTCCCCGCCCAAAAGTATGCCCTGCGCTCCCTGATCGAGAGTGTCTTTTCGGCCGTGAAACGTAAACTCTCTGGCCGCGCTCCTGGCAGAACCATCCATACCCAATCCCGTCAAGCCCTCCTGCTCGGCTTGGCCTTTGACCTATACCGCCTCTAACCATCTCCTCGCCAACAAACCCAAACAAGGGATGTCAACAGAGCCAACTGGACTCTAGAACTTCAGCCGCCGCAGAAACGCGGGAACATCCAGATCGCGCTCGGGTGGCTCATGGATCTGAGGGAACAGCGGCGTTGCGGACTGCGCGCCGTGTTCTGCCGTCTCCGCCCCGCTATGCAGAGTCCCCGTGAAATCTGCAGCATAGTCCCTGGGCGGGGCAGCGGGCTGGGAATCCGTGTGCATCGCCTCGAATTGCGGTTCCGCAGGCGGCATATTCCCTCGCCCCATGTCAAACTTCTTCGCATAGTCCGAGTCGTTCTTTGCCAGTGCTTCAGTCACTGTGACGGTGGTGGCCACTCCCGGCGCGGCGGCGGCAAAGAAGAATCCGCTCTCCGCACTCTCCGTCGCCGCATCCTCTTCCTCGCTCATGAAGCGCGCCGGCGCCGCGGCAGGTTCCGGCTCGGTTTCCCGCATCCAATTGCCCGGCGCCACCACCGGCACTGACACTACGGCCGTCTCTTCCACATTCAGCATGCGTGCGCGCCGTTCCGGCATCTGATCGCGGAACCCGGTGGCGATCACGGTGATCTTCACCTCTTCGCCCATTTTTTCGTCGAGCACGGCGCCGAAGATGATGTTGGCGTCCTCATGCGCGGCCGATTGAATGAGCGACGACGCTTCGTTCACCTCGGAGAGTTTCAGCGTGCTCGACCCCGTGATATTGATTAAGATGCCGCGGGCGCCGTCGATAGCGCCCGCCTCCAGCAACGGGGATGCCATAGCCGCCTGCGCTGCTTCCACGGCGCGGTTGGCGCCCGTACGCACCGCCGTGCCCATCACCGCATGGCCCATGCCCGCCATGGTCGTCTTCACGTCGGCAAAGTCGCGGTTGATGATTCCGGGGATGGTGATGATATCGCTGATGCCCTGCACGCCCTGCCGCAGCACGTCGTCGGCGACGCGGAAACTTTCGAAAAAGCCTGCGTCCTTGGCCACCGCCAGCAGCTTCTCGTTGGGAATCACGATCATCGTGTCCACGCTTTCGATCAACTCCTTCAGCCCGCGCTCGGCCTGCATCAGGCGTCGCTTGCCCTCGAAGGCAAACGGCCGCGTCACCACAGCCACCGTCAGGATGCCCATCTCGCTGGCCAGCGAGGCGATCACCGGCGCCGCGCCCGTGCCCGTGCCGCCGCCCAGGCCTGCGGTAACGAACACCATATCGGCACCCTCGAGCGCCTCGATAATCTTCTCCGAGTCCTCCAGCGCGGCCCGCCTTCCGATGTCGGGATTCGAGCCCGCGCCCAGCCCCGCAGTAAGCCGCACACCCAGTTGCAGCTTGACCGAGGCCTGCGACAGCTTGAGCGCCTGCACATCGGTATTGGCGGCGACAAACTCCACGCCCTCCATGTGCGCCTGGATCATGCGGTTTACGGCATTGCCGCCGCCTCCGCCCACGCCGATCACCTTGATGTGCGCCCCGCGCACAACCTCATCGTGAAATTGAATGCGCATCTCTCCGGCTTCACTCTTTGCCTGTTCCATTTTGGGCTCCGCTCTCCTCGTCTCCGGTCTTCCTTCTCAAAGTTCTCGTACTCACCCTGTCTTCCGTACCTATAGGTCCTTAGTCCCTAGTCCCTAGTCCCTCGTCCCTAGTCCCTCGTCCCTAGTCCCTATTCCCTAGTCCCTATTCCCTATTCCCTCGTCCCTAATCCCTACGTCGCTAGTCCCTGTTTTTTCAAAAACTCGCTGCAAACATCGCGCGCAATCGATTGCGAAGGCTGCTGTTGTTGTCCTCCGATGCGCGCGTCATTTTGGTGCGGTGCGCATAGAGAACCATTCCGATGGCCACGGCATACGCCGGATGGCTCAACTCCGATGGCATCTGCGAAAGGCGCACAGGCAAGCCGCTGCGCGCCGGCACGCGTAGCTGGCTTTCCGTTACGTCGAGCATGCCGGGCAACATGGAACCGCCGCCGGTGAGAACGCAGCCCGCGCCCAACGCTTCCAGCACGCCGCCGTAACGCAGGCTTTCCTTCACGTAATACATAAGTTCGCGCGCTCGCGGCTCCAGAATCTCGGCCATGGTGCGCAGCAGCAGCGTGGCCGGCGCTCCCTGCGGCGTGACGATCTCGATCTCCGCCAACTGCGGTACTGCAGTCACCACGGCGTTTCCATACTGCTTTTTGAGCTCTTCGGCCTGCGCCACCGGCAGTTGCAGTCCAATGGCGAGATCGTTGGTGAAGTGCGCTCCGCCAATCGGAACCGACGCGGTGTAGGCCACGGCGCCTTCAAAGAAAACCGCCAGATCGCTCGAGTGCGCGCCGATGTCGAGCAGGCACACGCCCAGCTCGCGCTCGTCGGCCGAAAGCGAGCATTCGGCTGCGGCCAGCAACTCCAGCACCGCCTCTGAAACCTCCAGGCCGGCGCGGTTGGCGCAGGTGACTGTGCTTTGCAGCGCGCTGCCGGAGCAGGTGGCGATGTGCAGGTCCACTTCCAGCCGTGCGCCAACCATCCCCACGGGATCGAAGATTCCGGCCTGCTCGTCGAGGATGAACTGCCGCGGCAGCAGGTGCAGAATCTCGCGGTCGGCAGGGATCTCGACGGCGCGCGCGCGCCCAATGGCGGCGCGTACGTCTTCGCTCGTAATCTCGCGCAAGCCGCGGCTCAACTGGAATCCGCCGGTGGTGTTCAGCCCGCGAATGTGCGGCCCGCCCACGCCCACCACGCACTCGTCGATGTTGGCGCGGGCCACGCGCTCGGCCTGCTCATTGGCAGCGCGCACCGCCTTGGCCGCCGGCCCCAGTTCCGCGATCATGCCTTTACGCATCCCCGCCGACAGCGTTTCGCCGTGCCCGCGATAGCGCAACACATTTTCGTTCACATCGGCCGCCAGCACGCGCGTCCACGCGCTGCCGATGTCGAGCACCACAATCAGGTTGTCCTGCTTCTGGCTCATGATCTTTTACCCGCCCTGCGCCACGGTTGCTGCCGGGCGGGATATGGAGGCGGAGTTCCGTTTCGTTGTGCTCTGCGCGGCAGCCCTCTTTTGCTTGGCCGACGCATGTCTCTTGTCTTGCGCAGGCCTGCTCTTCTTCGCCGTTGACCCGCCGACAGAAGACCCGCTGGCAGTAGACGTGCCCGCAGACGGCTTCACTTCCGTGCTTCCCTGTGCGCCCGTGGTTGCCGCATCGCTGGCAACCGGCGCAGCCGCCCCTCTGCCTGCATCTCCGCTCGTCGACGCTTCCGATGCCTGCTTGCCCGACGCCATCTCCAGCACCACCTGGTTGTCGTAGCGCAGATCTACGGCCGCCAGGTGCGGATACTGTTGGCGCCACTCCGCGATATGCGCCTTGTACCGCTGGTATCGCTCCAGGAAATGATCCTCGCCAAAGTGCGCCAGAATGTCGGCGCCCTGCTCAGGCATCAGCACACGGGCATCTTCGGGATCGGTTAAGTCAATCTCCGAGATCTGCTCGGAGTTGTGCTTCCCGTCCGCGTCCAGCTCTGCAATCATGCGCACGTACACCGCCATGCGCGCTTTGCGCGCGTCCGCCGAGTCGCCGGGATCGATGCCCGTCAGCACCGGAAACGAGTAGTGGTGCTTGGCCATCGTCGCAGCCGCCATCGTAAGCAGAACGCCGTTTGCATCCACCAGCCCGATTTGTTGCCCGTGCCGCGTGAACGCTACCGGCTGCCGCTCCACCACCGCCACGCGAATCTGGTCCGGCAGCAGGCGCATCACCGTCGCCCGCTCGATCCAGGGAATCTGTTCCAGTTGCCTGCGCCGCTCGTTCAGGGGAACGAAGAAGATGTTGCGCTCGATATCCTCGCCGAAGACGGGCAGCATCTGCGCTCGGCTCAGCTCAGTGAGCCCCGTGGCTTGAATGTTTTCGGCGCCTGCGATGCGGAATCGTGCGTCGCGCTCGAGGCAGTGCCTGAGCATCAGGCTGGCCGTCGTGAAGGCGCCCAGCACCACGAACGCGCCGATGGTGAGAAACACGCGGCCCGCTGTGCTGGCCGGCCTCCACCACCGTCCCTTGCGTGCGCCAAAGCGATCCGCGGGTGGGCGCAACACGCCGTCGTCGTCCGGATCGTCAAACTCCAGCGGCATGCCCGGTCCGCCGCGCCTCGCCGCGCCGGGGCGGAATTGCCCTGCCAGGGACGAATCCTCCCGCACACGCCGCAGGCGGATCTCCGCGGGCGGTTCATCCTCCCACAACAGAGGCCGGTTTGTCGTGTCCCTTTGGTTCGTCACGCCTGAGCAAGGTCGTGAGAGTCGCCAGATTTCACTATAGCCCGGGTTGTGCGGCATTTTCCCGCATCGGCGGAGGGGGAACCCACGCCGTTACGGGGCGAGAATCAGAGTTCGCAAACCGGGAGCAATCTGAGCGGCTGTTGAGGTTCTGCTTGACTCCGATTCGTTTATAAACGATGATCGGCCGTGTACGAGATTTGTCCTCGCAGCTCCCGGAGGGGGCGCAGAGAATAGCCCAGGGTGGACCCTGAGCGAAGCCGAAGGGGGAACCCTGGGAAGCCCTCGCAACCACAATTCCCAGCCCCGTAGGGGCGGAAGAACACAGGGACCGGCATCCATGCGATTGCCCCAGCTGGTCCTGCTGCTTTGTGGAGGCGACAAGCGGACCCAGGATGCGGATATCAGCCGCGCCTGCGAATACTGGCTGGATTGGCAGAATAGGACCGACCAATGAAGGATAGAAACCACGACGATGCCATGGCAGAACTGTTCAAGAAAGATCCTGCCTACGCGCTGGAATTGCTGAACGGAATTCTCGAAGACGGCGAACAGGGCGAGTTGCTCGTCGTCCTGCGCCAGATGGCGAAAGCCTTTGGCGGCGTGCCACGTGTGGCCGAGCAGGCAAACCTGAATCCAACTCAGCTCTACCGGACTCTATCCGAAGAAGGCAATCCGGAGCTCCGCAGCCTGACCGCAATTCTCAAGTCCATGGGCCTGCGCCTTGCCGTCGAGCGCGTGCGCGCTGCGTGAAGAGTCAGTCTAAAAGGCTTCTACGCTTCCAAAGCTTCCCAATTCGACGCGCTGCCAATGGAGTGGCAAAGATGGCGACAAAGAGACCGGCTTCCGGATGGAATCTACAAAGGATCAGCACACACCCCGGCGAGACGCTGCAGGAGGAGTTCCTGATTCCCCTCGGCATTTCGTAGAATGCCCTGGCTCTGAAGATTCGTGTGCCCGCAACGCGCATCGGCGAAATTATTCACGGCAAGCGGTTGATCACGCCGGACACCGCGCTGCGCGTGGCCCGCTTCTTCGGCAATAGCCCGGAGTTCTGGCTGAACCTTCAGCAGATGCACGATCTGTCAAAGGCCCGCCTCGAACTGTAGAAGACGATTGAGCGTGATGTGGAGGCTTATGCAGGAACGTGACTCACGCGCGCGAGCTGAGGAGAGAAAAACCTCGTTCTGCGCGGATCATTATTTCCCTTCCAGTGCCGCCAGAATCTGCGGCGCCAGCTGGCTCACGCTGCCCGCGCCGAGCGTCAGGATCAGGTCGCCCTCGTGTGCACAGGCCGCAGCGGCGCGCACCGCGGCGGCAAAGTCAGGCGCAAACTCGACGCGCGAGCCGCCTTTCTCAGTCCCGCCCTTGTCAGTCCCGCCCTTCTGAGTCTCGATGCGCTCTGCCAGCCGCTCCGCCGTCACGCCGGGAATCGGCTCTTCGCTGGCCGCATAAATCGGCAGAACGATCACCGTGTCGGCGTCCCGAAACGCGCCGGAAAACTGGTCCAAAAGATCAAGAGTTCGGGAGAACCGGTGCGGCTGAAAGACCACGTGGATCTTGCCGCGCCCGCACTCCCGCGCCGCCGCCAAGGTGGCGCGAATCTCGGTAGGATGGTGCCCGTAATCGTCCACGACCGTCACGCCGCGCGCCTGCCCCCGCTGCTGGAAACGCCGGTCCACGCCGCGAAAGTGGGCCAGCCCCTCGGCAATCTTGCCCGGTGAGACCTCAAGCTGCCGCGCGATCGCCACCGCCGCCGTAGCATCCAGCACATTGTGCCGTCCCGGCACGTGCAGTTCGAACGGCCCCAGCGGTCCCGCGGCCGTATGCACCTGAAAGCGCGAAAAGCTGCTTCCCTGCCCAAACGGTTGCTCTGCCCCAAGCCCCGGCCCAAGCAGTTCCAGCCTGTAGTCGGCCTCGGCGGCCATACCGTACGTGAACACTCGCCTTCGCACCCGCGGCAGAATTCCCTTCAGCAGTGCATTGTCCACGCAGGCCGTTGCCGCCCCGTAAAACGGCACGCGGTCCATGAAATCCACGAAGGCGCGCTCCACGTCGGCCATGTCGTGGTAGCAGTCCATGTGCTCCCGGTCCAGATTCGTCACCACGGCGAGAATCGGTGACAACTTCAGGAACGAGCGGTCGCTCTCATCGGCCTCAGCCACCAGATATTGCGTCGTCCCCAGCCGCGCATTTGAGCCCAATGCGTCCACGCGCCCGCCTACCACAACCGTAGGATCGAGCCCGCCCGCCGCCAGCACTGCGGCCACCATCGACGTAGTCGTCGTCTTGCCGTGCATGCCGGCGATGGCAATGCCATACTTCAGACGCATCAGCTCGGCCAGCATCTCGGCTCGCTGGATGACGGGAATCTTGCGCGCGTGCGCCTCCAGCACTTCGGGATTGTTCGCGCCCACCGCGGAGCTCGTCACCGCCACCGTGGCGCCGGCCACGTTGGCCGCGTGGTGACCCTCGTAGACGGTCGCGCCCAGTTGCGTCAGCCGGTCGGTCACCGCGCTGCGCTTCAAATCGGAGCCCGACACCTTCATGCCCAGGTTCAGCAGAATCTCGGCAATGCCGCTCATGCCGATGCCGCCGATGCCGATGAAGTGCGCGTGCTGCGAAGTGGCAAACATGGAGCTGAAACTTCACTCTACCATCTGGGGATCGGCGGTTAGCGATCGAAGAGGATAGAACGCCTTGCGACGCGCGCCATAAACCCGATTTGCCGCGAAAGTTGCGCCAATTTATTTTCGTTCTGCAGCCGCAACCTTTTGACCTGTCAGTGTTTGCATAGGACAGAACCGGCAAGCCTCACGGGACTGGCAAGCCGGGGCGGACGCGCAAGGCGGTCCGCCTGGAACGGAGGGATTATGGGCAACATGAAGCAGTGGATGTTGGGCACAGCGATGGTAGCCGGGACCTTGGGCTTGGGTGCAGCGCCTGCCCAGGCGGCAGAGTTTGGAATCTATGTGCGCGGGCCGGTAGCTTATGTGCCTCCTTGCCCCGGAGCGGGATACGCCTGGGTGGCTGGCTACTACGCCAACGGCTATTGGGTGCCGGGCTATTGGAACTTTGTCGGCGTCCGCGTCGGCGGCCCCGTTTTTCGCGGCGGCGTTGTCGTGGACCGGGGGCCGGGCTTCTATCACCGCGGCTTCGACCGGCATTTTGCCCCTGAACGTTTCCGCAGGTAGCGCCGCCTTCTGCTGCCTGCACCATGCGGCCTCTCCAAATTGGAGAGGCCGTTTTTTTGCGCCGTTTCACCTTCTGAAACGTCTTTTAGAGTGTGGCGTAACTCCCTTTGGAGTGACCGCGGAAACGAGGAAATGCCGAAACTTCTTGCTCTTTCGGACGCAGCGATCGATTCTTTCCTGAGACCGCAACAAAAGGGCGAAAATGCTGTTTAACGTATTGAAAGCCGGTTGCAAGATAGAAAAAGCAGCCGGGCGGTGCTGAGGCTGGAGGCGTCTCCAGGTCCCGGTCCGGGCAAGGCAAGGACCGGGCAGCACAAGGAGGGTGTTATGAAGCAACTCCGCTTGGTTTTGCTGGCAATGCTTGTGGTTCTGCCGTTCGCCTTCGTACCGACGGCGAACGCCCAGATCGGGGTGGGAATCGGCGTTGGCCCCGCGGTTGTGGATCCCGGATATTACGGCTATTACGGCCCCCCGGATTGCGAGTGGGGCTACTACTCGTATTACCCTTACGCCTGTGCGCCTTACGGCTATTACGGTCCTGAGTGGTTCTATGGCGGCGTCTTTATCGGCGCCGGGCCGTGGTACGGATGGGGCCGTTACGGCTATGGCCGTGGCGGATATGGATACGGTGGACGCGGCGGTTACGGATACGGCGGACGCGGCGGTTACGGCTACGGTGGACGTGGCGCCTATGCCGGCCGCGGCTATGCTGGCGGTGCACGCGGATACGCTGGCGGCGCACGCGGATATGCCGGTGGCGCTCGCGGATACGCCGGTGGCGGCGTAGCGCGTGGCTATAGCGGTGGCGCTCGCGGCGGCTTTAGCGGCGGCGCACGCGGTGGATTCAGTGGCGGCGCGCGCGGCGGATTCAGCGGTGGTGGCGGCCACGGTGGTGGTGGTGGCGGCCACGGTGGTGGTGGCGGCGGCCACGGCGGTGGAGGACACCGTTAATTCCGGCTTACGGCGGACGACTGAAGTTCCGCTTATCGACAAAAGGCCCGCTTGCTTCGGCAGGCGGGCTTTTTGTTTGACCTCCGATGTAAGTTGGAGCGGCGACGGGCGACGCCGCGGCGCGCAGGGCGAGACCGTCTGGCGGCTTTCGCTTTATGCCACTTGGTCTACGCTCGCAGCGGCCAACGAAGCTAGCCGATCAGCAATCCGCTCGGCCGCGCCGGGGTGCGCCTGTGTGCGCGCGGCGGCGCCCATGGCAGCCAGCCGGCCCGGATCGGTCAGCAACCCGGTGAGCGCATCGAGCAGCTTCCCCGGAATCTCCAGGTCCTTCTCCTCGAGCATCGTCGCCGCTCCTGCATTCACCATAGCCTCGGCATTGCGGCGCTGGTGCTGGTCAGTTGCGGCGGCAAAGGGAACCAGCAGGGCGGGCTTGCCGGCCGCCGCCTCCTCGGCAACGGTCGACGCGCCGCTGCGCGACATGACGAGATGTGCGCGGGCAACCTGCGCGGCCATATCGTCGAGGAATGGCCGCACCTGCCAGCGCAAGCGGTCGGCGCCGCTCGCCGCATAGGCCGCCTCGGTCGTTTCGGCATGGCGCAACCCGCTCTGATGCAGAACCGTCAGCCCCGGCACCGCATCCAGCAGAGCCACGATGATCCTCGGCAGGTGAACGTTAAAAAGCCGCGCGCCCTGTGAGCCACCGAAAACCAGCAGGTGCGGCGCGCCGGTGGGCGCCTCAAGCGCGAAGAACTCCGGCCGCACCGGAACGCCCGTGACCTCGGCGTTGCGGAACCACTTTTTCGCCCCAGGAAAGTTGACGGCCGCTGCCTGCACCCTCTTGCCGACGAGCCGATTCGCCAGTCCGGGCATCGCATTCGGCTCAAAGGCCATGGCAGGAATCTTGAGCCACAGCGCCGCCGCCATCGCCGGGCCCGAAGCGTAGCCGCCCACGCCCAGCACCGCGCCCGGCTTGAACTCGCGCATCAGGCGCTTGCAGTCGCCGATGCTACCCGGCAAACGGGAGATGGTTCGCAGCCGGGTCAGCAGCGATACGCCCTTGAGCGGGCCGACGTCGATCAGCCGCAACGGAAATCCCGCCTCAGGCGCCAGCCGCGTTTCCAACCCCCGCGCGGTGCCCACAAACAGCACCTCCGCCCCGTGCTTCGCCGCCAGCTCGCGCGCCACAGCCAGCGCAGGAATAATATGCCCGCCCGTTCCGCCGCCGGCGATCAGAATCCTTGGTTCTGCCACTCCCAAGCCTGTTCCCCGCTCACACGACCCCTAGTCCCTAGAACTGGTTGCATAAATGCAATCAGCTTGTAAAAGCGCATCCCTCAGGGGCTATAGCCCCACGTTTTATGCGCCCTTTACGGCACCCTTCGGCAAGCTCAGGGCAGGCTAAAAGTCGTGCCCTTTCACAAAGCTGTTTATGCAACCAGTTCCAGTTCCTAGTCCCTACTCCCTGTTCCCTGCTTCTTTCACTCCGCCTGCCGGCTGATGTTGAGCAGAATCCCAATGCTGGCCAACGTGCAAAACAGCGAGGTGCCTCCATGCGAGATTAGCGGCAATGGAATCCCTTTGTTGGGAACCAGCGACAGCACCACGCTGATGTTGAAGAACGCCTGCAGCAGGATCGTGATGGTGATGCCGAAGGCAGCCAGCCGCGCAAAGGAATCGCTGCACCGGAATGCCGTGCGCAGTCCCCGCGCACCGAGCATGGCAAACAGGAGCACAATGAACATCGCGCCGATGAAGCCCAGTTCCTCAGCGATGTTGGCGAAGATGAAGTCCGTCGCGGCCTCGGGCAGGTAAAACAGCTTCTGCATCCCTTCCATATAGCCGCGGCCGGTCAGCCCGCCGGTGCCCACGGCGATCAGCGATTGGTAGATGTGGTATCCGGCTCCCAGCGGATCGGATTCGGGATTAAGAAAGACCAGAATGCGCGCCCGACGCCACGGGACCCAAAGCAGCATCACGGCCAGCACAGGCGCTGCCGCACACACTGCGGCCAGCAGAAGCTTCCACTCCATCCCCGCCAGCACCAGCACCATCGCGGTCACGCCGGCCAGCACCAGCGCCGTGCCCAGGTCCGGCTGGCCCGCCACCAGCACGACAAACAGCGCCGGAATCAGCGCCGCGGGCGCCAGGGTATGCCTCCAGTCGCGCATGGCGCCGAGCCGCGTGTGCAAAAACCACGCCAGAAAGAGCACCAGAACGGGCTTGGCGATCTCCGACGGCTGCAAGGTGAAAAAATCGCCGAAGCGGATCCAGCGATGCGTATGGTGCGAGCCGGGCATCAGAAAGACCAGCACCAGCAGCACCGTGGTGATGGAGATCGCGGAATAAATGAAGCGCGGCGAGTTGTAGTGGCTCACGTCCACGTGCATCAGCACCAGCAGAGCCAGCACGCCCGCCACAGCCCACACGGCTTGCGTGAGGATGAAGGTGTAAGCCGAGTGATACCGTTCCTGATCGACGACGGCCGAGGCGGAGAAGACCATCGCCAGTCCGGCGACCACCAGCACCAGCGTGGTGAAGAACAGCCATTTGTCAACTCCTACACACTTCGCCATTGATGCCTACGCGCCTCGCTGAACTTTCCAATCCTGATGCTCATTGACAAGTTGCTTGAAGACGCGGCCGCGTTGCTCGTAGTTCTCGAATTGATCGAAGCTCGAGCAGGCGGGCGCCAGCAGCACCACGTCGCCGGGCCGCGCGGCGGCGGCGGCGGCGCTCACCGCGTTGGCCAGCGTTTCGCAGGAGCGGAGGGAAACCACGCCGCGCAGCTGCAACTCGATCTTGGCCGCGGCCGACCCGATGGTATACACGGCGCGCACCCGCTCGCGCAGCAGTTGCGAGAGCGTGGTGTAGTCCGAGCCTTTGTCCTTGCCGCCCAAAATCAGGTGAACGCCGCCGGGAAACGCAGCCACGGCTTTGCCGGTCGCGTCAACATTGGTGGCCTTTGAGTCGTTGTAGAACTCCACGCCGTTGATGGTGGCCACATATTCCAGACGGTGCTCCACCGCCTGAAACTTCTCGATGGCTCGGGCAATCGCTTCGCCCGGCACTCCGGCCAGCCGCGCTGTACACACTGCAGCCAGCACGTTCTCCACGTTGTGCTCGCCTTTGAGCGGGATCTTGCCCAAGGGCAGAATCTCCTCGATCGTCGCATCCGGCGACGGCCGATAGACCACCCAGCCTTCCTCGACCCAGGCGCCCGGCGATGCCGGATGCTCGATCGAGAACCAATAAACCTTAGAGCGCGCGCGGATCGCCGCCTGTCCGGCGCGGGCATTGTCGGCGTTCAGCACCAGGCTGTCGCTCGCCTCCTGGGCGGCAAAGATGCGCTCCTTGGCCAGCGCATAATTCTCAAAGGTGCCATGCCGGTCAAGGTGGTCGGGCGTAATGTTCAGGATTACCGCAACCTCGGGATGGAACTGCTCCGTACTCTCAAGCTGAAAGCTCGAAACCTCCAGCACCGACCAGGTGTCGTCGGTGCTCTCTTCGATCAGGCCCACCACCGGCAGGCCGATGTTGCCCGCCACCAGCGTCGGATAACCGCCTTCTTTCAGCATCTCGCCTGCGAGGACCGTCGTGGTCGTTTTCCCATTGGAACCGGTGATGGCCAGAACCCTGCCCTTGAGGAATCGCGCCGCCAGCTCCAGCTCGCCGATCACCGGGCGGCCAAAGTTCCTGGCCTGCACCAGCTCCGGCGTATCCAGCGGCACGCCGGGGCTCACCACGATCAAGTCCTGGCGGCGGAAAGTCAGCAACCCGTGTCCGCCCGCCTCCACCATAATTCCCTCTTCCAGCAGCCCCGGGATCTCCTTGGCCAGCGATTCGGCCGAACGGATATCGGAAACCGTCACCTGCGCGCCTTGACGGCGCAAAAACAGCGCCGCAGCAAGCCCCGACTTCCCCAGGCCCACAACCAGAACCTTTTTGCCCTTCAATTCCATCATTTGGATCGATCCTTACGGCTGCCGCGACAACTTTATTGTGCACCGCGGAGCGCGTACCGCGGGTTGCCCCTAGCGCAATTTCAGGGTGGTGAGTGCAAACAATGCAAACACCAGGGCGCCGATCCAGAAGCGCGCGATCACCTTCGACTCGCTCCAGCCCAACTGCTCGAAGTGGTGGTGCAGGGGCGCCATCTTGAAGATACGCTTCTTGCGCAGCTTGTAGCTGCCCACTTGCAGCATTACCGAAACCGCTTCGAGTATGAAGATGCCGCCGATGAACGGCAGCAGAAGCTCCTGCCGGATGATGACGGCAACGGTGCCGATGGCCCCGCCCAGCGCCAGCGAGCCCACATCGCCCATAAAAATCTCCGCCGGATGCGCGTTGTACCACAGAAAGCCGATCGACGCGCCTACCATGGACCCGCAAAAGATTGCCAGCTCGCCCACCATGGGCATACGCTGCAGCTCCAGGTAATCGGCAAACACCACGTGCCCGGTGATGTAGGTGAGAACCGCGAGCGCGCCGGCGGCGATGATGGTGCAGCCAATGGCCAGCCCGTCGAGGCCATCGGTGAGGTTGACGGCGTTCGATGTACCCACCAGCCACAGCACGACCCACAGCACAAAGGGAACAAACGCAAACAGGGCCAGGTGCGGAAGAGTGCTGGGCCAGCCGTGCCACAGCAGATCGGGGCGCAGGCTCTTGATGAAGGGCACGGAGAGCCGCGTGGAGAACATCTTGAACTGGTCCAGCACCACCAGCGCCGAGGCCACCAGAAACCCGGCCAGCCCCTGCCACAGCAGCTTCGCCCGCACCGTCAATCCCAGGCTGCGGCGCTGCACCACCTTGATGTAGTCGTCGGCAAAGCCGATGGCGCCAAACGCAAGCGTGGAAAACACCGTGATCCACACAAACGGATTGGCGGGGTCGGCCCACAGTACCGTGGGCAATAGAATAGCGATGCAGATCAGCACCCCGCCCATGGTGGGCGTTCCCGTCTTTTTCAGGTGCGACTGGGGACCGTCCTCGCGGACGAATTGGCCGATCTGGAATTCCCGAAGCTTCTGGATTACGTAAGGCCCGATAAACAGCGCAATCAGCAGCGCCGTGAGCGAAGCAAACGCGGTGCGAAACGTGAGGTAGCGGAAGATCCGGAACGGGTGAAAGAACGGAAACAGCTTTTCGTAGAGCAGCCAGTAGAGCAAGCACCCTCCCAGGCCGATATGAGGCGGGTTTCACCTTGATTCTACAGGCGCCGGCGCGGTCCCGCTCCCGGGGGGAGCGAAGAAGCTAGCCCAGGATGGAGTCCGCCAAAACGGACGGAATCCTGGGAAAACGGCCAAACACTGACCAAGCCCCGTAGGGGCGCAAGAACACTCGAATCGAAATTCATACGATTGCCCAGGAGGTGGGGCAGGCCTACCATGGGAGCAGCGACATGAAAAAGCCGATTCCTAAGTTCAAGAACGAAGCCGAAGAGTTCGAGTTCTGGTCCTCGACCGGGCCGGGAGCGGACTCGGCCGAATACGTCGATTGGTCTCAGGCTAAGCGCGCGAAGTTTCCCAATCTCCGGCGCAGCACCTAGGGAGCCTCTGATTAAGTCCTAGTCTCCTGAGTCATTGATTTCTTGTATAAACAGCAGGGGCATGAGCAGCCAGAGTGGAAGTGGCGAATCGGGCGATGGATGCCAGGATCTGGTCTGCGGATTTGGCCCATCGAAAGGGTTTCGGCTGTTGATTGTGGACCTTGATGAACTCCCGGATAGCATCTTCCAGTTCCTGGACGCTGGCGTGCGAGCCGCGCTTAATTTGCCGCTGCGTGAGCAGTGCGAACCATCGCTCGACCTGGTTGAGCCATGAGGCGTGTGTAGGAGTGAAGTGCAGATGGTACCGTGTCCGTCTCTGCAGCCAACGGCGGACCAGAGCCGTTTTATGGGTGCTGTAGTTATCCAGCACCAGGTGGATATCGAGATCGGCTGGAACGGCAGCATCGATCCTCTTCAAGAAATCCAGGAACTCGACGGAACGATGGCGTCGATAGCACTTGCCCAGGATGTTGCCGGTGGCGATATCGAGTGCAGCGAAAAGGCTGGTAACGCCATGCCTCTTGTAGTCGTGAGTGCGTCGCTCCAACTGTCCGACCCGCATGGGCAGCACCGGCTGGGTACGGCTCAGAGCCTGGATCTGCGACTTCTCATCCACGCATAACACCAGCGCGTGATGAGGCGGTTCCAGATACAGTCCAACAATATCCCGCACCTTGTCGATCAGCAACGGATCGCTGGATAGTTGAAAACCCTCCGCACGATGTGGCTTCAGTCCGAAGGCCCGCCAGACGCGGCTGATCGTGGACTGGCTCAACCCGGTCCTGGCCGCCAGCATGCGGCTCGACCAGTGGGTAGCGCCCTTCGGGGCTTTCTCCAGCGTCAATCGCACCACGCGTTCGATCTTCTCGTCACCGATCTCGCGCGGCGCTCCCGGGCGCGGCTCATCCCCCAGTCCGGCAACGCCCTCGGCAATGAAACGGTTGCGCCACAGACCAACCGTCCCCGGGCTGGTGCGTAACTTCGCGGCGACCGCGGCGTTGCTCGCTCCCCCGGCGCACTCCAGAACGATCCGGGCACGAAATGCTGCCGACCTGGCACTACGCGACTGCCGCGCAATACGCTCTAATTCCATCCTCTGCGCAGGGCTCACAACCAGTTCATGCTTCTTGGGTCGTCCACGAACAGGTTCCATGATTCAACATAGAACATCCCCACAATATATACAAGCCATTTATGACTCGGGAGACTAGAACTGGTTGCATAAATGGCTTTAGACCAACCGTCCCCGGGCTGGTGCGTAACTTCGCGGCGACCGCGGCGTTGCTCGCTCCCCCGGCGCACTCCAGAACGATCCGGGCACGAAATGCTGCCGACCTGGCACTACGCGACTGCCGCGCAATACGCTCTAATTCCATCCTCTGCGCAGGGCTCACAACCAGTTCATGCTTCTTGGGTCGTCCACGAACAGGTTCCATGATTCAACATAGAACATCCCCACAATATATACAAGCCATTTATGACTCGGGAGACTAGAACTGGTTGCATAAATGGCTTTGTGAAAGGGCACGACTTTAGTCGTGCCGAAAGAGGCCAATGAGAGCGCGGGCTTTATTGAGAACTGCATAAGGAATGTCCTGGCAGCCGCGCCGTAGGCGCAGTGTTTGTTAGCCCCGCGCTTTAGCGTGGGGGAAGCGGTATCCACAAATGCACTCCGGAGTCCCGTAGGGACGGCGCAAGGACATTACCTATTTAGGATTCAATAGCCCCTGAGGGATGGGTTTCTAATGCTCTTCCTCGACTTGTTCAGAGATTCCCTATCTGCAGCGCGGCACCTTCGTGCATACAGACCGTCTCAGTCGCGGAAGCGGCGTGTGATGCCGAAGGTCAGCAAAATCCCCTGGACCCACCCGGCAAGGATAAGAAACCAGCGGAAACCGGCCAGCCACCAATACGTTTTGCTTTCGCCGCGCGCGATCAGATTCGGATCGGGCGCCCACTTGTCGTCCATCCCGAATTTGACCAGCGGAAGCTCGTTCTCCAGCGTGTAGACAAGCGGATTGAACCGGGGATAGGCAATCGGGAACGGTTTGCCGGTCGCCCATGCGGCATGTGCCTCCGCGCCCGTTGGCGGCATATCACCCGCGTGTGCCGCCCACCAAAAGAAGAGAGTGCCGAGCAAGAGCAGGGGCGCAAAAAACCAGAGGATTTGCCACGGACTCCTCTCCAGATGCGCCATCCCGACACCAGCCAGCCGCGCAATCCGATTTCTGCTGCCGCGAGCCTTCATGCACCGGTATTCGCAGAGAATCTGGCGGTAGCCGGCAATATCGTCCTTTTCCTTGAAGAGCTTCGCCAGCCACATCCACGCCTGCGGGTCGAGGCGGTCCTCGCCATCCTGCAAGCTGAGCCAGCGCGGACCCGCTCTCCGGCGTCGAGCGGGCGCTGCGGCGCCATCTGGCTGGCGCTGAGATGTTCCTCCGTGGACGGATCGTGCTTGGCCAAATCCCTGTACTCCAGCCCTTTCACGACAAGGTTGCCAGGCGCGGGCCAACTTGCGGTGTCGTCGCGGAGGACCTCCAGCGAAGCCCCGAGCAGGTCGAGAAATGAGTTTTCCGGGTCCCGGATGGCTACCCAGATTAGGTTCCCGTGAAGACCCATGTGCTCGCAGGCGAGGGCTCTGATCCGCGCTCCGGCGCATATCAGGTCGCCGCCGATCTTTGTGCCGTGG
Source organism: uncultured Acidobacteriaceae bacterium (assembly GCA_963844905.1). Taxonomy (GTDB): domain Bacteria; phylum Acidobacteriota; class Terriglobia; order Terriglobales; family Acidobacteriaceae; genus Telmatobacter. The sequence continues at coordinate 971,441 of CAWJQD010000001.1, forward strand.
AAGAGGATCTTGCCAGCGGAGGAGAACTTCTCCCTCAGAAAGACGTCGCGGGTGATGTTGGCCCTGTCCGCGATCAGCGCGTCGCCCTTAGCGGTGAGGGTTGCGCCGGTGCAGTCGAGATAGCCGCCGATCTGTGCGTCAAGCAAGCGGATCGTGCCCGAAGAGGAGAACTTCTCCCTGAGAAGGACGCGGCCGGCGATGTCAGCCCCGTCCGCGCTGAGCGCATAGCCCTCGGCGGTGAGAGTTGCGCCGGAGCAATCGAGGTCGCCGCCGATCTGCGCGCCGAGGAAGCGGATTTCGCCTGAGCAGGAGAACTTCTCCCCAAGAAAGACTCCACCGGCGATTTTCGCCCTGTCCGCGGACAACGCGTCGCCCCCAGCGGTCAGTGTTGCCCCGGAGCAGTCGAGGCTCCCTCCGATCTGCGCGGCAAGGAAACGAAGCCCACCCTTGGATTCGAGTTTGCGGAGGAAGACATTGCCTTGCACGCGCAGGCCGTCGGCCGTGATGCCGTCTTCGGTCTTGCAATTGCGAAGATTAAGGTATGGAAGCTCCGCCGATCTGAGGAAAAACCCGTGCCGCAGGGTGCAGCACCCAAAGCTCATAGGAAACGGGATCTTGCAGAAGCTGAGGTTGAGGGTCGAGGTAATGGTGGCGTTCTCAACGCGGAGGCCGAGGGGGTCGATATGGGCCGCAGCGTCCTTGTCGGCGGCGAGCCAGCGGAGGAAGGCCGCACGAACCTCCCGGCGCTCATTCGACTCAGGCGGGGCGCTGCCCTCACCCGATGCGGAGAGAGCCGGAGAACCTCCTCTTCGGCGGGCGTGACCTCACCGAAGCGCTCGGCTGCAAGTTTCCTGAGCGCGTCGAAGCGGGCGGTTTCGAGCGGGAGGGTCATTTCGGGGTCGGCCCTATTGTGACCCACATTCGGCAGGCTGGCAAGCAAAAGGCAAAACTCCAGCCGGAAGCCGGCCTCTAGCCCGCATTCCTCACCGCTGAGTCCTGCCCGAGAGCTCCGAAAGCGCGAAGAGGATTGGAAAAGTCAAGCTCCCTCTCGCGCCAGCCGGCCCCAAGTGACTGAAAACAAACTGCAAAAACTACGCGCCAACTTTGCAGAGAATTTCCTGCCTCTGGCGCACAATAAACTCAGCAAAGGGTGAAACGGGCTCCCGGCTACCGCCTACTGGCTACTGGCTATTGGCTACTGGCTACTGGCCATTGTTGCCTGATCCCTGTTCCCAGCGGTCCTAACCCCTTTGGATTGACGATTTTACGATTTAACCCCATTGTTATCAGTGGGTTGCGGCAAATGATCGAGGGTACAAGTCGTTGCAAACAAACCACTTAACCAAAAATTGGGGGGTGGGGGGTGGAGGGTACCGAAAAGCAAACACCCGCGACGGGCCAGTGGTAGCAGCCTGGCGCAAAACCAGAGTAGGCGTATCCCGGAGCCACATCACTTAAGTCGACGCGACCCTCAGCGAGCGGCGACCCTGAAGGCATGCAGCAAGACAGGACGCAGTTGAAAAGGGCGAATTGAGCGAGCCTGAGCCTCTAGCTGAAAGCTGAGAGCTGAGAGCTGATAGCTGAAGGCTGCTTTCCTACCGCGTCTTCGCCACCTCCTCCACCGTCACCGGATCGAGGAACGGCATCTGCGCGCGCAGTTGCTTGCCGACAATCTCGACGGGATGCTTGGCCTCGGCCTCGCGGAAGGCCAGAAATTCCTTCTTGCCCGAATTCTGGTCGGCGAGAAACTTCTTGGCGAAGGTCCCGTCCTGAATCTCGGCCAGAAGCTGCTTCATCGCCTTCCTGCTCTCGGCGCCGATCACCCGCGGCCCGCTCACGTAATCGCCGTATTCGGCGGTGTCGCTGATGGAGTAGCGCATATAGGCCAGGCCGCCGCGATAAATCAGGTCCACGATCAGCTTGAGCTCGTGCAGGCATTCGAAGTAGGCGCTCTCGGGCTGATAGCCGGCTTCGACCAGCGTCTCGTACCCGGCCTTGATGAGTGCGCTGACGCCGCCGCACAGCACCGCCTGCTCGCCGAAGAGATCGGTCTCGGTCTCTTCCTTGAAGGTGGTCTCCAGAACCCCGGCGCGGGTGCAGCCGATGCCCTTCAAATAGCTGAGCACCAGCGCGTGCGCCTTGCCGGTCGCGTCCTGGTGCACGGCGATCAGACCGGGCACGCCGCCGCCCTCCATGAAGATCTCGCGCACGCGATGGCCGGGCGCCTTGGGCGCGGCCATGCCCACGTCGATCCCCGCGGCGGGGACGATGGTCTTGAAGTGGATGTTGAATCCGTGCGCGAACATCAGCAGCTTACCAGGGGCCAGGTTCGGCCCGATGTCTTCGGCGTAGAGCTTGGCCTGAACCTGGTCAGGAGCCAAGATCATCACCACGTCGGCCCACTTCGCGGCCTCGGCCGGCGGAACGACATCGAAGCCCGCCTTCTTCGCCTTGACAATGGACTCCGCTTCCACGGCGGGCAGGCCGACCTTCACCTGCACACCGGAGTCCTTGAGGTTGAGAGCGTGGGCATGCCCCTGGGAGCCGTACCCGATGATGGCCACCTTCTTGGCCTGGATCAATGCGAGATCGGCGTCGTGATCGTAGAAAGTCTTCGCCATGTTGTTCCTCGTTTCTCCTTTTTTCTTGTCAGATACTGATGTTGAAAAATCCCGTCCGCCGCATGTTGCGCGCGGAACCCCTTGCGCGTCCTTCTCCGCTGCGGACGCGAGCCGAATCCGCTACTGAACCTCGTCAGCGTCTTTCTCCGCGGCCTCGTCTGCCTCTTTGGCCGCCTCGCCCACACCCATCGCCTCGACCACGCTGCTCAAGTGGTGCCCGCGCCGCATGGTCATCTTCCCGCTGCGGCAAATCTCCAGGATGCGCCCCTCGTCTTCGCGCAGGATTTCGATGAGTCCTTCAATCTTGCTTTCGACGCCCGTCATTTCAATGACGAGCGATTCCGACGTGAGATCGACGATGCGCGCGCGAAACACCTCGACCAGATCGAAGATCTGCGCCCGGTTGCGCGGCGAGGCGGCCACTTTGATGAGCGCCAGCTCACGCGTCACCGATGGCGCCTGGGCGATGTCGTCCACATCCACGACATTTTCCAGCTTAAACAGGCTGGCGCGGATGCGATGCCCGGCCTCCGCAGAGGCCTCGGCGACAATCGTCATGCGGGAAAGTCCGGCGCGCTCGCTCCGCCCGACAGTCAGCGAGATGATGTTGATGTTCAGCCGCCGGAACAGCGACGCAACGCGCGTCAGCACGCCGGGTTTGTCTTCAACGTATGCAACGAATGTATGCAACATGATCTGGCTCTCTTTCCTACTTATCCTCAGCCGACTCTTCCAGGGGATCCCTGTCCGGCCGGCGGATCATCTCGTGCAGCGCGTTGCCCGCCGGAATCATCGGGTACACCGAGTCTTCCTTTTCCACCATAAAGTTGAGCAGGAATGCTCCCGGCGCCGAGCGCGCCTCCTTAACGGCAGCCCCCACTTCGGCGCGTTTGCGCACCGCGCGCCCCGGGATGCCGTGCGCATCGGCGAGCTTCACAAAGTCCGGGCTCACCAGCGGCGTTGCCTCGTAGTTGCGCTCGTAGAAGAACTCCTGCCACTGCCGCACCATGCCCAGGTACCCGTTGTTGATGACGGCGATGTTGATCTTGATCTTTTCCTGCACAATGGTTGCCAGCTCCGCCGCCGTCATTTGGAACCCACCATCGCCGACTATTACCCAAACTTCCTTTTCGGGGCAAGCAAACTTGGCGCCAATTGCCGCCGGCAGTGCGAATCCCATGGTGCCCAGCCCTCCCGAGGTGATCAGCGTGCGCGGCTGCTCGTGGCGGAAGTACTGCGCCTCCCACATCTGGTGCTGACCCACGTCGGTAACAATCATCGCGTTGCCGCCGGTCATGTGCCACAGGTCGTGCATCACGTGCGCCGCGTACAGGTGACCGGAGTCGGGCAGGTTCTTGATGTCGCGCACGGCAACCGCGCCCTTGCTGGCCTCAATCGTCTTCAGCCACGCCGAGCCATCGCGCCCGGAAATGCGCGGCAGCAACATCTCCAGCACCTCGCGCAGATCGCCCACCAGCGCCACATCCACCTTCACGTTTTTGTTAATCTCCGCCGGGTCAACCTCGATGTGAATCTTTTTGGCCTTGGTGGCATACGAAGAAAGCGTGCCCGTCACACGATCGTCAAAGCGCATGCCGCACGCGATCAGCAGATCGGCTTCCTGGATGGCGTGATTGACCCACGCCTCTCCGTGCATGCCCATCATGCCCAGGCAAAGCGGGTGCGAGGCGGGAAAACCGCCCAGCCCCAGCAGCGTGAGCCCCACGGGAATCTGCGCGCGCTCCGCCAGCGTGCGCACCTGCTCCATCGCGCCCGACTCCATCACGCCGTGGCCGGCCAGAATTACCGGGCGCCTGGAGTTGCGAATCAACTCGGCTGCCTGCGCCAGTCCCGGCTCTTCCACCCGCAGCATGGGATGCGGCCGGTAGGGACGCGGTTTGGCCGCTTCAAAGTCAAACACCGCCGACGCCTGCTGCGCATCTTTCGTGATGTCCACCAGCACCGGGCCGGGCCGTCCCGATCGCGCGATTTGGAACGCATGGCGCAACACCCCCGCCAGATCCTCGGCTTTATTCACCAGAAAATTGTGCTTCGTAACCGGCAGCGTAATGCCGGTAATATCCACCTCCTGAAACGCATCCGTGCCCAGCACCTTGCTCGAGACGTTGCCCGTGATGCAGACAATGGGAACCGAATCCAGCATTGCCGTCGCAATGCCCGTCACCAGGTTCGTCGCGCCCGGCCCGCTGGTCGCGATGGCCACGCCCACCTTGCCGGAGGCGCGCGCATAACCATCGGCCATGTGCGCCGCGCCCTGCTCGTGCCGCACCAGTACGTGCCGGATGGGAAACTTGCGCAGCGCGTCGTAGGCCGGCAGAATGGCGCCGCCTGGATAGCCGAAAACATCCGTCACGCCCTCACCCACCAGCGTGGCCCACAGAATCTCCGCGCCCGTCAGCCGCGTCGGCGTGTTCAGATGTGCGTTCGCGTCCGATGCAGTTGCGCTCGGCGTAGCCGCTTCGCCATTCGATGCATTCGCTTTCGTATTCGCGTTTCCCTTGTGTCCCATAAACAACTCCTTAATCGCACATGCTGCCAATCGTCCCCGATCTCTACGTCCCTAAAACTGATTGCATAAATCCCCCGAGCCGACTGCAAAACGCCCCTCAGGGGCTAAAGCCCCGCGTTCTATGTGCCTTTTGCGGCACCCTTTGGCAAGCTCAGGGCAGGCTAAAAGTCGTGCCCTTTCGCAAAGCCATTTCTGCAACCAGTTCCAGTCCCTGTCTTTACGTCGTTGCGCCGTTTGACGCCGACGTCACCCGATCGACATATTTGCGGAAGACGCCTTTCGGCCAGCGCAGCGCCGGCGGCTTAAAATTCTTGAGCCGCGCCGCCATCTCCACGTCGCTAATCTCCACATTCAGCGTGCGCTTGGGAACGTCGAAGGCAATGATGTCGCCCTCGCGCACCGCTGCAATCGGGCCGCCGACAAACGCCTCGGGCGCTACGTGCCCTGCAGTGAACCCGTGCGTCGCGCCGCTGAAGCGCCCATCGGTCAAGAGCGCCACCTGCGGGCTCAGCTCAGCGTTCGACGAGATGGCTGCCGTCACCTGCAGCATTTCGCGCATGCCGGGCCCGCCCTTCGGTCCTTCATAGCGGATCACCACCACGTCGCCGGGCTTGATGCCGCCCGCTTGCACCATCTTGAAGCAGTCTTCTTCGCAATCGAAGACCCGGGCCGGACCGCGATGCTCGTACTTGCCGGCTGCCGCAATCTTCATCACGCAGCCCTCGGGCGCGAGATTCCCTTTCAGAATCACCAGTCCGCCGTTTGGTTTAATGGGCTTCTCAAAGGTATGAATGACGTCCTGCCCCGGCGTCTCTTTGGCCAGTGCGGCCTCCTCGGCCAGCGTCTTGCCGCTGATGGTCAGCGCCGAGCCGTCGGCGAATCCCGCATCGATCATCCGCTTGGCCAAGAGGCGCGAGCCGCCCGCTGCCTGGTAATCCGAAGCCACGTACTTGCCCGCCGGCGTCAGCGAACAGATATACGGCGTGCGCTTCGAGATTGCGTCGAAATCGTCGATGTTCAGCTCGATGCCCAGTTCGTGAGCGATCGCCAGCAGATGCAGCACTGCGTTGGTCGAGCCTCCGCTTGCAGCTACACTTGCGATCGTGTTTTCAAGAGATTTGCGCGTGATGATCTGCGACGGCTTGCGATTGGCGCGTACTGCGTCCATCAGAATATGGCCCGCCTTGCGCGTGGCGTCGAGTTTGTCCGGCGAGGTGGCCGGCACGCCTGAAAGTTCAATCGGCGAGATACCCAGAATCTCGCCGCTCATCGCCATGGTGTTGGCCGTGAACTGACCGCCGCACGCGCCCGCGCCCGGACATGCAATCGCTTCCAGAGCTTCCAGACCCGCATCGTCAATGCGCCCCGCGGCGTACGAGCCGATGCCCTCAAACACGTTCTGAATGGTGATGTCCACGCCATTCAGCTTGCCCGGCGCAATCGATCCGCCATAAAGCATCATGCCGGGAATGTCGAGCCGGCAAAGCGCCATAATGATGCCCGGCATATTCTTGTCGCAACCGCCGATGCCCACAAGCCCGTCGAAGAGGTTGCCGCGCGCCACGAGTTCAATGGAGTCGGCGATCACCTCGCGCGAAACCAGCGACGCCTTCATCCCCTGCGTGCCCATGGTGATGCCGTCGGAGATGGTAATGGTGTTGAACTCCATCGGCGTGCCGCCCGCCTCGCGAATGCCCTCTTTCAGCGCCTCCGCGATTTGGCGCAGGTGCACATTGCACGTGCCGATCTCGGTCCACGTATTCGCGATCCCAATAATCGGCTTGTGCAGATCGTCTTTCTTGAACCCTGCCCCACGCAGATACGACCGCGCCGCTGCGCGGCTGGGCCCCTCGGTCAACGGAATGCTTTGTCGCTTGCCTTCTACCGTCATTGCTCCCCTGCCTTCTTTGTCTGTGTATGAGCGGTGTTAGCGTAGTCTGCGCAGTCAGTTATTTTCTTTGCCCGCTGTTGCCTTTCCTAACTCCGCTAACTCCGCTAGCTCCGCAAACTCAGGTGCTTTATTTCGCCTTCAGCCAACCCGCCTCGTCGTGTTTCGCTTCAAACTTGTCCAGCGCTGCCGCGTGCCGCAGCGTCAATCCGATATCGTCGAGCCCTTCGAGCAGGCAAAACTTGCGGAAGGGATCGATCTCGAACTTCGCGCTGAATCCCCGTCCGTCCGTCACCGTCTGCGCTTCGAGCGACACGCTGAGCTGATAATTCGGGATCTCCTGCGCGTTTTTCAGCAGCGTGTCCACTTCTTCTTCGCTCAGCCGCACCAGAACGATGCCGTTCTTGCCCGCGTTCGAGAAAAAGATATCGGCAAACGTCGGCGCAATCACCACGCGGAATCCGTAGTCGCTCAGCGCCCACGCCGCATGTTCGCGGCTCGATCCGCAGGCAAAGTTCTTGCCCGCGATCAGAATCTTCGCGCCCTGGTAGCGCGGGTCATTCAACACGAACTTCGGATCGGGCTCGCCCGACGCCGTGCGCCGCCAATCGAAGAACAGAAAATCGCCGTAGCCGGTGCGCTCGATGCGCTTCAAAAACTGCTTGGGAATAATCTGGTCGGTATCCACGTTGGCGCGATCGAGCGGCGCAACCAGCGCGGTCAATGTGCGAAACGGTTCCATCAGCCCTTTACCTCCCAGTGGCGAATATCCACAAAGTGCCCGGCAATCGCGGCCGCGGCGGCCATCTCCGGGCTCACCAGGTGCGTGCGCCCGCCGCGCCCCTGCCGCCCTTCGAAGTTGCGGTTGCTTGTCGAGGCGCAGCGCTGGCCCGGCAAAAGAATGTCGGGGTTCATGCCCAGGCACATCGAGCAGCCCGGCTCGCGCCAGTCGAATCCGGCCAGGCGAAACACACGGTCCAGACCCTCGGCCTCGGCCTGCGCCTTCACCTGCTGCGAGCCGGGAACCACCATCGCGCTCACCCTCGCCGAAACCTTGCGGCCGCGGGCGATGCGCGCCGCCGCGCGCAGGTCCTCAATGCGGCCGTTGGTGCAGGAGCCGATAAAGACGCGATCGATGGCGATCTCCTCGAGCCGCGTTCCCGCCCTCAGACCCATGTATTCGAGGGCGCGCTCAAACGACTTGCGATCGATCTCCGTTTCGGCTGCCGCCGGGTTGGGCACCGTATCCGTGACCGGCGCCACCATGCCGGGGCTCGTGCCCCAGCTTACGTACGGCGTCAGCGTCGCCGCGTCGATCGCCAACTCGCGGTCGAACTTCGCGCCCGGATCGCTTGGCAGCTTGCTCCACTCCGCAACGGCGCGTTCCCACGCTTCTCCCTTTGGACTGAACTTGCGGCCCTTCAAATACGCAAACGTCGTCTCGTCCGGTGCCATCATGCCCGCGCGCGCACCCGCTTCGATGCTCATGTTGCAGATGGTCATGCGGCCTTCCATCGAGAGCCCGCGGATCGCCGATCCTGCGTACTCGATCACGCATCCCGTTGCGCCATCGGTGCCGATCCTGCCGATGATGGCCAGAATCACGTCTTTGGCTGTCACGCCCAGCGGCAGCTTGCCCTCGACGACGATGCGGAAGGTCTTCGGCTTCGACTGCGGCAGCGTCTGCGTGGCCAGCACGTGTTCCACCTCGCTGGTGCCGATACCGAACGCCAGCGCGCCAAAGGCTCCGTGCGTCGAGGTGTGCGAATCGCCGCACACGATCGTCATGCCCGGCTTGGTCAGCCCCAACTCCGGCCCGATCACGTGCACGATCCCCTGCTCGCGCGAGTTCACGTCGTAGAGCTCGATGCCGAACTCCGCGCAGTTCTTGCGCAGCGCACCAATCTGCGTGGCCGCGATCTGGTCTACGATGTTCAGCCGGCCCTCGATCGTCGTCGGCACGTTGTGGTCCACTGTCGCAACCGTGCGATCCGGCCGGCGCACCTTGCGCCCCGCCAGCCGCAGCCCCTCAAACGCCTGCGGCGACGTCACTTCATGCACCAACTGCAAGTCGATGTAAAGCAGCGTGGGCTCGCCCTTCGGCTCGACCACTACGTGCTGCTCCCAGACCTTCTCAAATAATGTTTTCGCTTCACTACTCATTGAAAACCCTCGATGCAAGCTACTCGGTCTCAGCTATCGACCGGGTGCCCCATCCTTGCGGCGATTTTGTTTTTGCCGCAAGGGTGGGAAACCACAGACCTACGCATTGACGAGCAAAGCTTTGACCGTCTCGCAGACCTTCGCGCCCATCTCGCTGGTTGAGAGGACGGTCAAGCCCTCCGGGTTCGTCCGCGCCAGGTCCTGCGTGCGGAAGCCGGCTTCGAGCACCTTGCGCACCGCCGCCACAATCGCATCGGCCTCAGCCTCCAGCCCGAAGGAGTGGCGCAGAAGCATCGCGCCGGTCAGGATGGTGGCCAGCGGATTGGCGATGTTCTTGCCCGCATGGCGGGGCGCGGAGCCGTGGGCCGGCTCATACAAATTCACCTTTCCGCCGATCGTTGCCGAGGGCAACATGCCGAGCGACCCCGTAATGACTGAAGACTCATCGGTCAGAATGTCGCCGAACATGTTCTCCGTCAGCACCACGTCGAAGTCGCGCGGCCGCTTCATCAGGTGCATGGACATGGCATCGACGAACTGGTGCTCCAGCGTCACATCGGGAAACTCGGCGGCCACCTCGATCACCGTCGCCCGCCAAAGTTGCGAGACTTCCAGCACGTTGGCCTTGTCCACGCTGGTGAGTTTTTTGCGGCGCTTCCGGGCCAACTGGAACGCGACGCGGGCCACGCGAACCACTTCGTCCCTGGTGTACCGCATGGTGTTCCAGGCCTCGCCCTTTTCGTGGTTCCACTCCCGCGGCTTGCCGAAGTAGAGCCCGCCGAGCAGTTCGCGAATAAAGAGAATGTCGGCCCCCTCAATAATCTCGGGCCGCAGCGGGCTGTTGACCGTAAGCTCCTTGAAGGCGAAAACGGGGCGCAGATTGGCGAAGCCGCCCAGCGCGGCGCGCAGTTCCAGCAGGCCCTTTTCGGGGCGCTTGCTCGCGGGAAGTGAATCGAACTTATCGTCGCCCACGGCGCCCAAGAACACTGCGTCCGCAGCGAGCGCGGCAGCAAGGGTATCGGCGGGCAGGGGTGTGCCATCCTGCTCAATTGCCACGCCGCCGATGCGCCTGTGGTCGAGCTCGAGAGTATGGCCGCCGGCCTGCGAAGCTACCTGCAGAACCCCGAGGGCTTCGTTGACGATTTCTGGACCGATGCCGTCGCCGGCGGTAACTAGAATCTTCAGCTTCATCGATGCTCTCTCTTTTCGTCTGGGTAGAGGATTTTCCTATTTGCCTTCAAACGCGATCAGGCTAGTTTTAGCTTAATCGAGCTCCGACACCGGCTCGCTGCGCCGTTCGCGAATGGCATCGGGCAAAAGCCCTATCAAGTCCTGGTCGTAGATGTTCTTCTTGCGGTCGGCCAACGCCACAAACCGGTAATACACGTGCTGCAGCTCGTCGCGGCTCACCGTGAAGCCGAGCTGCTCCAGCCGGTGGCGCAGCGCGGCACGGCCTGAGTGCTTGCCCAGCACCAGATGCGTCTTGGCCACGCCCACCAGTTGGGGCGTCATGATCTCGTAGCACAGCGGGTTGGCCAGCATGCCGTGCTGGTGAATACCCGACTCATGCGCAAAGGCGTTGGCGCCCACCACAGCCTTGTTGGGTGACGGCTTGAAGGTGATGAGCTGGCCCAGCACCTCGCTGGTGGGATAAAGCTGTTCGAGTTTTATGCTTGTCGACACGCCGAAGCGGTCGCCGCGCACGTAAAGCGCCGCCGCAATCTCCTCGAGCGCCGCGTTCCCCGCCCGCTCGCCGATGCCGTTGATAGTGCACTCCACCTGGCGCGCGCCGGCCTGGATGGCGGCGAGCGAATTGGCCACCGCCAGGCCCAGATCGTCGTGGCAGTGCGCCGAAAGCACGATGCCCTTCTCGTCGATCGCGGGAACGCGCTCCCGCACTTCGCGGAACATCCGCGCGTACTCCTCGGGCATCACGTAGCCCACGGTGTCGGGCATGTTGATCGTGGTCGCCCCGGCCGCCACGGCGATGCGCACCATCTCCACCATGAAATCGCGGTCCGAACGCGTCGCATCCTCGGGCGAAAACTCCACATCGTCGCACAGCGACCGCGCCAGCCGCACCGACTCGCCGCACAGGTCCAGCGCCTCGGCGCGGCCGATCTTCAGCTTGTATTCCAGGTGCAGATCGCTCGACGCCAGAAACACGTGGATGCGCGCCCGGTCGGCGAACTGCAACGCCCGTGCCGCCATCTCGATGTCCTCTGTTTTTGCACGAGCTAATGAAGCGATGCGCGGCTTGCGAATGGCCTGGGTAATCGTCGCAATGGCGGCAAAGTCGCCCTCCGAGGCCATGGCAAAGCCGGCCTCGATGATGTCCACACCCAGATCCTCCAGGGCGTGGGCCATGGTGAGCTTCTCCTGCGTGGTCATGCTGCAACCCGGTGACTGCTCGCCGTCGCGCAGGGTGGTGTCGAAAAAAACTACAGCTTCGCTGCTCATATCTGTGTGCCTGTTTTGCGCCTGCCGGGGAATCCGGCCTCCTCCAACCCTTCCATTGTCGCCCATCCTGGCACTATAAGGCAAAGTTATTATTCTTTTGGAATGAATTAGAATTGCTTATGAGACGACAGAGATCAGGGGTCAGGGATCAGAGATCAGTTTCGCCGTCGGTAGACGGCGTGCAATTTCATCCGGGGCGGTGTCGGCTACGACCATATGTTCGAGCGCAAAGAACCGGCAGCTGTCTGAGAGTGTCTATCTCCGATCCCTGATCTCTGATTTCTGATTTCTTCGCTCCGGAGGAGCGCTCGCCATGGAACTCAACCAGCTGGAAACCTTTCTCGCCGTAGCCGAGGAGCATGGCTTCTCCCGCGCCGCCATGCGCCTGCACCGCACGCAGCCGGCCGTCAGCCAGGTCATCCGTAAGCTGGAGGAAGCGGTGGGTGAAACCCTCTTCGACCGCGCCGCGCGCGACGGCTCGCTCACCGCCGCCGGCGCGCTGCTGCGCGATTACGCGCGGCGCCTGCTGGCCTTGCGCCGCGAAGCCTCGAGCGCTCTCGACGAATTGAAGAGCCTGGAGCGTGGCCACTTGCAACTCGCCGCCAACGAGTACACTTGCATGTACCTTCTGCCGGCGATCGACGCCTTCCGCCGCCAGTTCCCTCACATCGGCGTCACCGTGCAGCGCATGCTGGCCTCGCGCATTCCCGAGGAGCTGAACCTGCGCACCTTCGAGTTGGGCGTCATCTCCTTCCGTCCCGATCCCGCACAGATCCGCACCATCGCCGTGTATGGCGACAGCCTGGCCTTCATCGTCAGCCCGCGCCACCCCCTCGCCCGGGCGCAGCGTGTCTCCATCCGCGACCTGGGCAACGAGAACTTCATCGCCCACAACGTCGCCTCCCCGTTGCGCCGCAAGGTCATTGAGGCCTTCCAGCGCTACCGCACTCCACTGCACATGGGCATTGAACTGCCCACCATTGAGGCCATCAAGCGTTTTGTGGCCATGGGCAACGGCGTGGCTTTGGTTCCTCACCTCACAGTGGCGCATGAGCTCGAGATGGGGAGCCTGGTGTGCGTGCCCGTCGACGAACTGGAAGTCCGCCGCGTGCTGCGCCTCGCCCATCGCCGCCAGGCTGCGCTCTCCTATGCGGCCAAGGCATTCCTGCAAACGCTCAGAGGCCTGGCCAAAGAGCAGGGACCGCCGTTCTATTACCATGTCGAGCGGGCAGGGTGAAGAGATAGGGAGTAGGGGGTAGGGAATAGAGGGGCGGCCCGTGCTGGCAGGCGCCACTGCAATCCGGATCTCGCAATGGCGACGCAATCCTCATGACCGCCTGTATGGCCTGTCCATTCCCTATTCCCCATTCCCTATTCCCCATTCCCTATTCCCTGTTCCGCGTTCGCCACTCCCTATTCCCCCTTTCCTCTTCCCGCTTCGCGCGTCTATAGCCTCAGAAGTTTCCCTGCACACCCCGACCCGCCCCGGCCAGTTACAATGCTGAGAGCGGGGCCCGGGACCATCCGGCGCGCCGGACCAGTGTGCGAGAGTTGTCAAGCTCGTTGCCAGCCGCACCGTTCTGAAGTTGTGAGGATCAGGATCGAATGAAGAAGATCGCCTTTTTAGTCTTTCTGCTGGCCGTATGTGCGGCCGCAGGCCGCGCCCAGGAAAGCCGCCAGGACATCAGCTTGAGTGGAACAGGGCTGATCGAGCCATTCATCGCTTCTTCCACTGATGTGGAAGTAAACTCGACCACCGCCTACGGCGGATTGGCCAGCTACCGCTTTATGCTCACGCCGTCAAGCGCGCTCGAAGTCAACTACGGCATCACGTACCAAAACAGTATCCGCTTCTCTTCACCAAGTTTTGGTTGTCTCCCCAGCGGCGTCTGCCCAGGCTACAAAGTGCTGACGCGCACTCAGGAGATGTCGGGCGCTTTCGTACGCTCCTTCGTATTCAAAAACTTCAACCCCTTTGTTGAAGCGGGCCCGGCGGGAATCATCTTCCTGCCCATCCGTAACTCCGGCACCACGACCCAAGACGCTAGACAGCAGACGCAGGTCGGCGCCATGTACGGCGCCGGCTTCGCCTACGAGGTTAGCCCCAGCTTCGATATCCGCGCCGAGTACCGCGGCCTGGTGACAAAGGTGCCAACCTTCGGCGTCACGGAGACCACCGAGAACTTCACCACAAATCGCTGGTTCAACATCTCTGTGCCCACCCTCGGCGTGGCGTACCACTTCTGACGGCGGCTACTGATTCCTGCAAGAAGAATGCCCTGTCATCCTGAGCGAAGTTTGGCCGCATCTGCGGCGAAACGCTGTCGAAGGATCTGCGGTTTTGATTGCTCGCACAGGACATCTCTTATGCACTTCCGCGGGCCGGCGGATCCTCGCATAAAGCCCACAAAATCCCGTCCAGCACGCCCGAGCGACGCCACTGCGGAAAGCGGCGATGGCAGGTCTGGTAAGAGCCGTAGCGTCGCGGCAGATCCTGCCAAGGCCCGCCGGTACGCAGGATCCAGAGCGCGCCATCCAACACTGGCCGCGCCTCGCTCCACCGGCCGCGGCAGCGGCCGGATGGCCGTGGCGGCCGGTGGCGCGAGGCCGCGGTGATAGCATCAGAGTTGACCGATGCAAACAAGAAAGCTGCAGATCATTCCCCTGGGCGGGCTGGGCGAGTTCGGGATGAACTGCCTGGCGGTGCGCTGGGGAGACGACATCATTGTGATCGATGCGGGCCTGATGTTTCCCGAGACGGAGCTGTTGGGCGTGGACGTTGTGGTTCCCGACATCTCCTATCTCATTGAGAACAAGCGGCACGTGCGGGCCATCGTGCTGACTCACGGCCACGAGGACCACATCGGCGGGCTGCCGTGGATTCTGAACGAGCTGAAGGTGCCCGTGTATGCCACCGAGTTCACATTGGCCTACGTGGAAGACAAGCTGGAAGAGCACGAGCTGCTGGATGACACCGAACTGATCGAGATTGAGCCAAAGGGGAAGTTCACCATCGGGCCGTTCACCATTGAGCCCATTCACGTGACCCACTCGCTGGTGGATTGCGTGGCGCTGGCGATCGAGACGCCGGTGGGCATCGTGATTCACAGCGGCGACTTCAAGATCGATCTGGCGCCGCTGGACGACAAGGCCTTCGATCTGCACAGCTTTGCCGAGTACGGCAAGCGCGGCGTACTGGCGCTGCTGCAGGACTCGACCAACGTGGAGCGGCCTGGCTACACGCCCAGCGAGCGGGCGGTGATTCCGCGGCTGGACGAGGTGTTCACGCAGACGAAGAAGAAGCTGTTCTTCAGCTGCTTCTCGTCGTCGATCTATCGCATTCGCATTGCCATGGAGTTGGCGCGCAAGCACGGGCGCAAGGTGGCCGTGGTGGGCCGGTCGATGGTGGAGAGCACGGAGATCGCGCAGGATCTCGGCTACATCGAAGTTCCGCCGGGGCTGCTGGTTAATCCGGGGCAGATCCGCGACTTTCCGCCCGAGCAGATGATGGTGCTGATCAGCGGGACGCAGGGCGAGCCGTTGAGCGCGCTGAGCCGCGCGGCGGTGGACAACCACAAACATGCGCGCGTGGAGCCGGGCGACACCGTAGTGTTGAGCTCGAGGATCATTCCCGGAAACGAAAAGAGCATCTTTCGCGTGATCGATCACCTGAGCCGGCGCGAGGCGAACGTGGTCTACGACGACGGGCAGCATGGACTGATTCACGTGAGCGGCCACGGCAGCCAGGAGGAGATGCGGCTGCTCATCAACCTGTTGCGGCCTAAGTTCTTTATCCCGATACACGGCGACTACCGCTATTTGCGGCGGCACGCGCAGGTGGCGATGGAGACGGGCGCGGTGGACCATGCCATTGTGCTTGAGGACGGCGACGTGCTGGAACTGGACAAGGACGATGCGCGCAAACAGGAGAAGGTGACGGCAGGACGGATTTTGATCGACTCCGGATCTTCGATCGACGTGGTGGAAGACCTGGTGATCCGCGACCGGCGGATACTATCGGAAGACGGAGTGGTGCTGGCGGTGCTGGCCATCAACAAGAAAACGGGCAAGGTGGAACGCGAACCGGAAGTGCTGATGCGCGGGTTCGGCGGGGCGGATATCACGGACCAGGCGCGTGAGACGGTGCTGAAGACGCTGGATGGATTGACCGCGGAGCAGAAGTCCGACTACGGCATGGTGAACGAGCGGGTGCGCGTGGAGCTGAAGCGACTGATCCAGAAGAGCACCGGGCGGAGGCCGATGATCATGCCGGTGATTCTGGAGATATGAAAGAAGCAGGGACTGAGCGACTGAGGGACTGAGCGACTGACGGACTAAGGGACCGAGGGGAGAGCGAAGCGCTACGCCAAGCGTAGATCGGACACGCGTCAACGCTTAAGGGCAAGCACGCAGAGCCGGGTATAGGGCGTCAGGCGGTAAGCGCGGCCGCAGCGTGATCTCGAGAAAAGTTCCGCAAGCCATTGCGGGCAGCGGGACTCGCGGGGGAACGAACGGGCGGTCTGGGGGTCGCAGTGGCCAGGTCACTGGCGACACGGCACGGCAGCGAACGCATGACAATGAAAACTTCGCCCACGGACAAGCGGGCATTGCCTTCCAGGTCGAGAAATCCGGCTTGATTCTCTTTGCAGAGCGCTTGCGCCTCAGGGGAAAGATAAGGGGCTATGAGTACAGGCGTGGCTTCGCCGCCAAGTTGAGCGGCGCCATCCTGCAAGTCGCGCAACGCTGCACGCAGGCGGCCTGGTTCTGCATCGGAATTCACCTCGCAGGCCAACATATGGCTGTGACCGAACACCTCGATGCGGGCCAGGATCCCGGCGGCCCGGCCACGGCTCGGCGACTCGCGGCGCATTTCCTTCAGCTTGATTCCGGATACCTGCCCAAGCAGCGCCGCCAAGGCCTTGGCTGCGCGCAGCTCCAACTCAGTCGACACGGTGTTCGATTTCATGAAAATCTCCATTTTCAGCTCGGGTTTGTTTCACGTCCTTTTTATTGGCGGGGCCAAGGATGAACGAGTTCTTTCCCGACGGGATCATGGCCATGGGAACCGGCGCGCGCAACTTTCCATCGTGATGTTTCGATTCCAGCCAGATGCACAACCTGGGATCGTGAATCGCCGGCTGGCCGTTCCAAAAGTCCGGCGCCAGCCCGCACTCGATGCGCAGATGATCGAGCTGCAGCTCGATCTGCTTTACGCGCTTAGAAAAATAGCGGCGCACGTTGCTGGCGCCCACATAAAGGCCAGTAACCCTGTGTCCGATGCATTGTGAAGTGACGACCATCGACCCCCTCCGCGTATCTCAATGCCCCTGCATGCGATTGTGAGGGGAAATCCGCTCTGCGGATTTCCGAAAGGATTCGCGACTTGCGCGTCAACCAGCGAAGATCTTGCAGAAAGGAGAAAGTTCAGTAAGTGCTGCAAGATCAACCAATGCCAAGGCGGTCTTCGTGCAAAATCTGCAAGGCTAACGTGGGGCGAGCCCAAGTCCGATGAGAAGTTCTGTGCTGCGGGGAGGCCACACCCGCTGCGGTTCGAGGGCGCACGAGCTCGCTGACCAAGAAGGGGAAAGGAGGAAGGCCAAAATGAACTCTGACGTACGCCTTGCGGTCACCTTAACCGCCTGCATCTGTTCCCTGACGTTCTGTGGAAATCTTGCACCCAATCCCTCGACGCTGTCAAGAAGAAATCGATGAATCTCTGGAGAAGAAAGCTTGGATGGATGTGGAAAAACACGACCGGCGGGATTTGGCAAATCGATTTGCCAATTTTTTACGGCACTTTCGGAAATAGTGCAGCCCTTGTAACGTTCGCAGAAGGTCGTCGCTCCTTGGGGTCGCACCGACTTGACTTTGAGCTTTCGGTCTATAGCATTTCCGAAAATGCGATAGCGAATGCGAGGGCTAGCGGCGACGCGGAGAGGCTTCGTCGGAGAAGATCTGGCCGTCGCGGATGTGGACGACGCGATGCGCAAACTGGGCGATATCGGCCTCGTGGGTGACCACCACGATGGTGTTGCCGCGAACGTGAAGCTGATCAAAGAGGGCCATGATCTCAAGACCGGTCTTGGAGTCGAGATTCCCGGTGGGCTCATCGGCGAGGATGATGGACGGGCTGTTGACCAGGGCGCGGGCGATGGCGACGCGCTGACGTTGGCCGCCGGAAAGCTCGTTGGGCTTGTGCATCATGCGCGACTCCAGGCCCACGTCGGCGAGGGTCTGGCGGGCGCGCGCGATGCGCTCCGCGGCCGGGGTGCCGTTGTAGATGAGGGGCAGCTCCACGTTGTGCAGCGAAGTGGCTCTGGCCAGGAGATTAAAGGTCTGGAAGACGAAGCCGATCTCCTTGTTGCGTATGCGCGCCAACTGGTCGTCGTCGAGGTCGCTGACGAGTTGACCGTTGAGCCAGTAGCGGCCCGTGGAAGGAGTATCGAGGCAGCCGATCAGGTTCATCAGCGTGGATTTGCCGGAACCCGAGGGCCCCATAATGGCCACGTACTCGTTGCGGCGGATGCGCAGCGAGACGCCGCGCAGGGCTTGGACCTGCTGTTCCGAGCCCATGTCGTAGGTGCGCCACAGGTCCTCGACGACGATGATGTCGTCTGCGGAGAGTACCGCGGTCTGCGGGAGTTCCTCGATGCCGATTCCGTTCAAAGCCATCCTAAGCTCATCCTCACTTGGAGATTCAACCCTCGCCCGCCATTCGCCGGTACATGAATGCATCAGCTTCCGCCGCTGGTGGAAACCACAGGTTTGGCCGTATCGCGTTTGAGCAGCGCGCCCCCCTTGAGGTCGCGTAGTGTCTTGTAGGGGCCGGTAACGATTTCCTGGCCCGCAGTCAGGCCGGAGAGCACCTCAATGTCGGTGGCTCCGGTAATGCCGGTGGTCACGGGAACGAATTTGGCGCGCAACCTGCCATGGGAATCCTTTTCGACAACGAATACACCCTGCACCGGATTGGTTTTCACGTTGGCCGTTACGGAAGCAGCCTGAACGCCGCCCTTGCTTTTTTTGGCGTCGGTTGCCGGATCATGCATGGTAAGAGCCTGGATCGGCAAGGAGAGCACATTGGCCTTGTGGGCGGTGGTGATCTTGGCGGTACAAGAGAGGCCGGGGCGGAGCTCGTTCGAAGGATTGTCGAGCGTGACCACGACCTTGAAGTCCTTTGCCTCCTCGGTGCCGGTGGTGGACTGTGAGGTGGCGACGCCGGTGGAGCGCAGCAGCGCCTGATCGCCAACAAGAGTCACATGTCCCTTGAAGACCTTGTTGGGCAGAGCATCCACGGTGACGTCGGCGGGCTGGCCGAGCTGAACGTTGACGATATCCGTCTCATCCACCTTGACCTCGGCGGTGATGACACTCATGTCGGCTAGGGTCATCAAGGTGGAACCCTCGGTGTTCTGAATGCCAGTCACGACCGTCTCGCCCTCGCGCACCGGCATGTTGGTGACGATGCCGTCAAACGGGGCGATGGCGATGGTTTTGTCGAGCATGTCCTGGTTTCCGCGGAGAGTTGCTACGTCGGTGCCCAGGTGGCCGCGCGCGGAATCAGTGTTGGCCTTGGCCTGATTGAGTTGGGCGACGGCCTGGGCTACCAAGGCCACGTCGAGATCGTAGGCGGCCTTGGCGTCGTCGTACTGCTGCTTGGAGTCGATGCCGTCCTTGTAGAGGGCCTGAGCACGATCCCAGTCCAGATTCTTCTGTTCCAGATCGGCCTGGGCGTGCTCGAGATTGGCCTGCTGGGTCTTTTCGGCGGCGATGTCGGAGGCGATGTCGGTTTTGGCGGCGGCGATCACCGCCTCCTGGCTGGCCACGGCGGATTGCTGCTGCACGTTCTCAATGGTGGCCACCACCTGGCCCTTTTTCACCATGTCACCCTCTTTTACGTAGAAGCGGGTGACGCGGCCCATCACGTTGGCGCCTACGTTCATGTAGGTTTTGGGCTTGATTTGGCCGGTTCCGCTGACGATGGTGGAAAGGTCCTCCCGCACCACCGCGGCGGTGAGCACCTTGGTATAGCCCGACTGCTGCCTGATGACCATGACGACTATGAGTACGACGGCCACGAGCACGGCCAGAGTTATGAGAAGAATTTTCTTCATGGTCGCTTCGAATCCCTGGTTTATTTCTACACTCCAGTGTACGCGAAGGCGCTATCAACGGTTCCCTGGGCGCTCCGGCCCGCCCCCGGTTGTACCTTCTGCTTTTCTACGGCTCGCAGTGGCGAAACCTTGGGCACAAGGACGGTTTGCTTGCCAACCGCCCGGCAGGCGGGAAAGAGGAGCCTTGCGGTTGGACGGCCGGGCCCCTTTCCAGCGAGCCGCGCAGGTCACCATGCTCAAAGATTTCCACTATCGCCGGGCGCAGAACGGTTGACTTTAACGCCGCTGGGCCGTCCAACCGGCGAACAACTGCGCACTGAACCTTGCCCGGCATCTCAGAGAGCCGTAAAATGAAGAGATCGCAGGAGTATTGAAGGCAATGATCTTCATCAGCCGCCGTTTTCTTTTCACAGCTCTTGGTTGCGGCCTCATCTCGATCCCCGCAGTCGGCCTTCTGGCACAGCAGGATGCCGTCTCTCCCTCCACGAATCAGCAGCACGCCGCGCCGGCAGCGGACCAGGGCCAAGACCAGCAAACCAACCCGCTCAACCGCCAACTCAACGATAAGGAGCGGTATAAGGCTCAGAAGGCCCTCCGGCAGGAGTTAAAGGGCCCCTATAAGACGTGGCTGAACGAGGAAGTGGCCTACATTATTACCGACGAAGAGCGCAAAGCGTTTCTGAGCCTGAGCAACGACGAGGAACGCGAGGCGTTTATTGAGAACTTCTGGCAGCGCCGCAACCCCAATCCCGATTCCCCGGAGAATGATTTCCGCGAAGAGCACTATCGGCGCATTCAATATGCCAACGACCACTTTTCGGCGGGCAAGCCGGGTTGGAAGACGGACCGCGGGCGCATCTACATAATGTGGGGCGCGCCGGACTCGATCGATTCCCATCCCTCTGGCGGAATGTACACGCGGCCCGTGGACGAAGGCGGCGGCTCGACCTCAACGTTCCCGTTCGAGGTTTGGCACTACCGCTATCTCGAGGGCATCGGCGAGAACGTCAACCTTGAGTTTGTGGATACCTGCCAGTGTGGCGACTACCACTTCACGATCGACCCCAACGAGAAAGACGCGCTCCTTCACGTCCCCACCGCCGACTCCAGCCAGATGAGCCACCAGGACAAAAACGACCGGCTCAGGGGCGGCGAGCTTGATAATCTCGGCTCCGGCCCGATGGGCACACAGAATCAGGGCAGGGAGTTCGATCGCATCGAGCTATGGGCCAAAGTGTTCTCCCCGCCGCCGATCAAGTTCAGCGATCTCGACGCCACCCTCGACGCCTTCAGTTCTTCGCATAAGCTGCTCTCCGGCCCGCCGTTTCCCTTTGACGTGCGCACCGATTTCGTCAAAGTGACCGACAGCATGGATCTGGTGCCCATCACCATCCAGATCCGCAACCGCGATATCACTTTTGTGACCAAGGACGGGGTTTCCAAGGGCGTGGTGAGCATCCTGGGCAAGGTGACGACGATCATGCACAAGACGGTGCAAACCTTCGAGGACACGGTCGAAGTGGAGCAGCCCTCTGAGTTGCTGGAGAAAAGCCTTGATCGCAAGTCACTCTATTGGAAGGCGCTCCCGCTGCAGCCCGGACTCTACCGCCTGGATATTGCCATTAAGGATGAGAACAATCCCGATCACATCGGAATCTATGGAAGAGGGATTGAGGTTCCGGAGTATCAGGACGACAAACTCGGGGCGTCGTCGCTGATTCTGGCCGACGAGATGAACACGGTTTCCTCACGGCAGATCGGCAGCGGCAACTTCATCATCAGCAACACGTTTATCCGGCCGCGAGTGACGGCGAATCCAGCCACGCCGGTGAGCTTCAAGCGCAGCCAGGACTTGAATTTCTGGATGCAGTTCTATAACCTTGGCATCGACGAGGCAACCAAAAGTAACTCAGCGACGGTTACCTACGAAATTTCGGATGCCGCAGGAACGGTGATTCTGGAAAAACAGCTGGAATCAAAGGATTTAGGGGCGCACAGCGATCAGTTGACGGTGGAGAAAACGCTACCCATGGCCGGTCTGCAGCCCGGCAAGTACAAGGTGACAGTGAAGATCGACGATGCGATCTCAAAACAAGAGATTGCAGAGTCGGCTCCTTTTGTCGTGGAATAGGAGTCAATCCCGTGCGGAAGCCAACCGAACTTGAGAATTCGGGAGCTTGGGCAGGGTGCGTTTACAGGAAAAGCGCCAGCGATGCGGCGGGGCTCCAGATTTGCTGATGAAGTGTAGTGCCCATCTCGCCGGTTTAGCCGTGCTGATCGTTTTTGGGGCGGCTCCAGCTATTGGAGCGGCGCCAGCGTCGGTTTCCGGTGTGGTCCGCGATTCGGCGGGCGTACCACAGATCAGCGCCGAAGTGCAGCTTTTGCGCCCAGACTTGAGTGTAGTCACCAGCGTCTACACAGACAGTCTAGGGCGATTTGCGATCAGGCCGCTGGTACCTGGCCGGTACGCTCTCAAGGCGATGGGGCCTTATTTTCTGCCCGCGCTCAGGGAAAACGTCAGGGTCCGGGGCGCCGTGGTCGTCAATCTTACGCTGAA
This sequence comes from uncultured Acidobacteriaceae bacterium, assembly GCA_963844905.1. Taxonomy (GTDB): domain Bacteria; phylum Acidobacteriota; class Terriglobia; order Terriglobales; family Acidobacteriaceae; genus Telmatobacter. The sequence continues at coordinate 993,774 of CAWJQD010000001.1, forward strand.
TACCCTCTCCGAAGTCATCCAATGGCTTCCGGCCCAGCCGCGCGCCGGCGACTCGCAAAAGGACGACTGGACCTGGACACTGCGCTCGGCCGCGAACCGGCCGCTGTTGCGCTGGCTTGAAGACGGACCATTGGTGGTGGTCTCGGATGGTTCTGGAGCTAAGCCGAAGCTGAAGGCTCGCCTGATGGCGACCGGCCAAGCCGGAACCTTCGGCGAGAGCGGCGAACGTTTCTCGGCTACGGTAGAAGACACGCCATCCGACAGCCGGGAATTGCTGGCGCGTGTCGATTTTGCGCCCGGCACCGATGCCGGTATGGAGTCGATGCTGGGCTTCCGCCAGGACCTGGGCATTGCCGGCTCGGTGCAGTCGGTTGCCGCGGTAGCTGTTGAGCCTGAGGTAGAGGGGTCGGGAAACCGAGGTCTGGACGAAGCTGCGGTGCGCAGTTCCGAGACAATGCATTTTGGCGATGCGATCGAAACCGAGGCAGGTTCGACCGCAGTGGTAGGGCGCCTTGGTGGATCCACTCCCAACGCGGTGACCGCCATGCTGCCCTTTGCCACCGTGGCGTGGCGCCGCGGCACCTCCACGGTGCAATACCGGATGGCCACCATGATGCAGAATCAGGATGCCGCCGGAGATGAATCCGAGACTGCGGTGTGGCTGCCGGCGATGACGGAGCGGAACGGCGAACTGGCCATCGAACACGGTCTTCATCAGGAGCTTGGCTGGGAGCGGGAGACTAACGCGTCGGACATGGCCCTGGCGGTTTACTCCGATAGCATCCACAATCCCGTGCTGGAGGCGCTGGGCCACTTTGCCGAAGGCGATTCTCCGGCCGCGTCTTCCATGCTCTTCGACACTGCCAGCAATCTGCTCCGAGCCGCCGGACCGGCATTCTCTTCTGCAGGCGTGCAGGCGAGTGTGGAGCACCGGCTGACCGGCAGCAATCAAATCCGCGTGAGCTATGCGAGCGGCGGCGCGCTGGTGATGCCCGCATTGCCGCAAGCAACCCCACTGACCGAGGTGCTCGCTTCGGCACGTCCACGCCACGTGCAAACTTACGCAATCGCACTGTCGGGCACACTGGATGGCACCGGAACCCGTTGGTGCGCGAGCTACCGGTGGCAGCCTGACGACACCGTTACTGAAGTCGCTCCCTTCGCGCACGACGCGGCCGCGCCGTTCCTCAACATCCAACTGAGCCAGTCCATTCATATCGCCCGCGATGGATCGGCAGGCCTGGAAGCGCTGCTCGACGTGAGGAATCTGCTCGCCGAGGGCTATCGCCCCTACATCCTGAGCGACGGTTCGCTGCTTTTGTTCGCAGAGGATCAGCGCAGCCTGAGCGCCGGCCTCGCGTTCACCTTCTAGAGCGGTTCCACAATACTTGTAGCCTTTTCCGGCGGTGGCACAAGGTGGGTTTTTCTTGGGGAAACCCACTTAGCTGTTGTTACTTCGGCATACAGCAATTGTGGAACCGCTGTAGACTCGTTCATAGAACCAAACGAAGCTCCTCATCCTGCTCGGTTCCATCTGCAACACGTGCGCCGGCTGCCGGCCGGCGTGAGTGTTAGGGATTCTATGGAGTAGAGTGGAAGTGCATCGTAATGCCGTCCTGAGTGAATGGGAGAGCCACGATGGAGCTGATGGCGAGCGGCAGGATGCAGGTTGGTCCGCTCATCACGGCCGTCGCGCCGCGGGAAGAAGGTCCGCGACGGTTTGAGCGGCTCATGCGGGCGAGCCGAATCTGATGAAGGTCATTCTTACGCCGAGGGCGCGATGAGCGAAGGACTATTCGATCTGACCGGCCAGGCGGCTATCGTAACCGGCGCGAGCCGTGGATTGGGCCAGTATTTTGCCCGAGCTTTGGCGAAGGCCGGCGCGGATCTGGTGTTGACAAGCCGCAAACGCGAGGCGCTGACCGCGTTTGAAGCGGAGATCAAAGCGCTTGGCCGGCGCGCGGTTTCGCTTGAGCTTGATGTGGGCGATCAGGCCAGCATCAAGCAGATGGCCGCCGACGCCGAAGCTGCCTTCGGACAGATTCATATTCTGGTGAACAACGCCGGCCGCAACATTCGCAAGCCCGCGCTCGAAGTAACGTGGGAGGACTGGAATCAGATCCTGGATACGAATCTGCGCGGAACGTTCTTTGTGGCGCAGGCTGTGGGGCGGCGGATGATCGCGAAAGGGTATGGCCGCATCATTAATATCGGCTCGGTGACCAGCGTCTTTGGCTATGCGGGGCTTGCGCCTTATGGCGCCAGCCGCGGCGGTGTGCGCCAACTGACCATGAGTCTCGCCGACGATTGGGGAAAATTCGGCGTGACCGTCAACTGCCTCGCGCCGGGATGGTTCCGCACCGAACAGAACAAGGTCTTGTACGAAAATCAAGAGTGGGTGAACTATCTGATCGATAGGATTCCCGTGAAGCGTCCCGGCCAGCCGCACGATCTCGACGGAGCCGTGGTCTTTTTGGCTTCGGAGGCGAGCCGATATGTGACCGGGCAGCTTTTGCTCGTGGATGGCGGAATTTCTGTCGGCTCCACGCGCGCAACGGTGACCCCGTCCAAACGGCCGTGAGGAGGATCGCGGCTCCCGGTGGTACTCGGCTACTGCACATCGAGCGAGACAGTGCCCGTTGCCGAGGTTAATCCCGACGTTGCGGTCACTGTGATGGTGTAAGTACCGCTGGTGGTTCCGGGACTGCCTCCACCTCCGCCCCCGCCTCCACCGCTGCTGCTGCCTCCGCAGGCTATGAATCCGCCCGCCAGTGCGACCAAGAGCGCCACCATCCCGAGCAGATTGCGCCAGCTCCGACGCCGAGCGGGGACGCAGAAGAGAAGAATGCAGGCCAGCGCCGTTCCGGCTGCGGCGCGCCAACCGGGCCCGGGATAAGCCGGGAGCCGGTTTGCGCCGACAGTTGCAGGGGTGGTCACAATGTATAACGTGGCCGTTGCGGCGCTTGTCCCGGTGACGCTGATCTCGCCGTTGGACGGACTCGAGGTGAAGGTCGGCAGATCGACCGCGCCTGCCGGGCTGGACACGAAGACAGAGATACCCTCACCAGCGGCCTGTTGAAACAGGACGTCCCAAAAATCCACGCCGGACTCTCCGGCCTCCAACTCGCAAGTGCCGAAGCTGATCGACATGACCTGCGCCGGAACGGGGGTGGATTGGACGAGGTATTGCGCGTCGTCTCCGATGCCGCCGCTGGCGGCTGACGCAACGACCGACAGGAGCGAGGCGCCGGGAGCGACGCTGCCCGCGCGCATGACGTCGAGCGTTGCTTCTCCCTGACCACTGTACAACTCGTAGGACGCGTCGGTGGAGCAATCTGTTGGCGTGGTAAATGGCGGTCCGGGATCGATGCCGCCATAAGCGGTGGGAATTAGTTCAGTGGGTTCGCTGAATGTTGCACCGGTAAGGCTTTTGAAGTTGTCGAAGTCGGCCGGGTCGCTCCGCGCCTGAGCCACGATGCCGATAGTTCCGGCCCCGGTGTAGGCTGCGGGAAGATCGTAGATGATGGCAAAATCGCCCGGCGCAAGGTAGTGATAGGACACGCCGCCGCTGGTGATGGTCAAATCGGGCGCGCTGGATTGCATGGGCTTGACGAAGTGATAGGGCCGGTCTTCGATCGTATAAAGGCCGCGGATGGACTTGACGGCGGGCGCCAGAGCCGCGGGAATCAGCGGATCGGAGGCAACGGAGATTCGCTGCTCGCCGTGCACCTTGTAATAGTGGAGCTCGGTCTGGAAGGCGCGGCCCACGTCTGCCGCTGAGCCGGAGAATCCGATGAAGACGCGGCTTGGCGCAACCCAAGTCACCAGCAGGCCCTGAGACTGGAGCCAGCCGGTGATCGCGGCAATGTCGTTCTCAGAGAGGCCAAAACGCTCGCCGATGGCGTCGGATGTAAGCCGATGACGGTAGTCAGGCGATCCGGGGTCCCGCTGGCCGCTGAGCAACTGCTCAAATGCCTCTTCCTGCTGCGGCGAGCGCGCAAGGACCAGGGTCATGTTTCCCATCGGGAGATCGGCGGGAAGGGCGCCGGCGTCGTTGGCAGAAACCGCCCACAGGGGATGATGGTTGGGCAGGGGCTGCACAACGGCGGAGTCGATTGGCTGTGTAATGCGATCGGGAATCTGGGCGTGGGCTGCGCCGGCGGCGAGCACAGCAGCCGCCAAGGCAAGGAAATGCACTGCTTGCAATGAATTACGCGGAGTCATTGTTTGGCACCTACCTGACCGGGGAAGGCATGAAGAAGGGTGAACCTGAATACGCATCGGTCAACTTGTTACGGCGCGGATTTTCTAGTGTGAACTGCGGAAATAATCGTCTTTCCCGCGTTCAAGGTCAATAACAAATCGGTGTGATTCCGGGGTTTACGGCGCGGGGAAGCGAATTCGCTTGCAATTTGCAAGGGAAATTGGAAAGAATGGCAGAGCGGCGATTCCCCTGGACCGGGCCTCCCGGCCCGATGCGCCGGCAACAGAAGAATCAAGGGAAAGCGATAAGCAGGAGGTCGAGATGAGCAAAGTGCGAGTGCTTGTAGGGACGCGCAAGGGCGCGTTCGTTCTCAGCTCCGACGGCAAGCGCAAGGATTGGACGGTAAGCGGGCCGTTTTTTGCCGGTTGGGAGATTTACCACATGAAAGGCTCACCGGTGGACCCTGACCGGATTTACGTTTCGCAGACGAGCGGGTGGTTCGGGCAGTTGATTCAACGATCCGACGACGGGGGCAAGACCTGGCATCAGCCCGGATTGTCAAACGAAGGATTGCCCGCGCCGGGCCCGCCCAAGGCCTTGCCCAACCGGTTTGTGTACGATGCGTCGGCGGAAACGGGCAAGCCGCTGACCACGCACCAGTGGTACGACGGCACGCAGCATCCGTGGGAGTTCAAACGGGTGTGGCATGTGGAGCCATCGCTCAGCGATGCGGACACCGTGTACGCCGGGGTGGAAGACGCGGCGCTGTTCCGCTCGACCGATGGGGGCGAAAACTGGCACGAACTCGCCGGCTTGCGCGGCCACGGCACCGGACCCATGTGGATGCCGGGCGCGGGCGGCATGGGGTTGCACACGATCCTTCTCGACCCCAGCAATCCCAAGAGAATCTATATCGCGATCTCGGCGGCGGGAACCTTCCGCACCGACGATGGCGGCGCGACGTGGAAACCGATCAACAAGGGCCTGGTGTCGAACTTCATGCCGAAGCCTGATGCCGGGGTGGGCCACTGCGTGCATCACGTGGCCATGCACCGTTCGCGGCCCGATGTGCTTTTTATGCAGAAGCACTGGGACGTGATGCGATCGGACGACGCCGGTGAGAGTTGGCACGAGGTGAGCGGCAACCTGCCCACGGACTTCGGATTCGCGATAGACGTGCATGCACACGAGCCGGAGACGCTCTACGTGGTGCCCATCAAGAGCGACTCGGAACACTTTCCGCTCGAGGGGAAGCTGCGCGTCTACCGCAGCCGCACGGGCGGCAACGAATGGGAGCCGCTGGCCAAGGGACTGCCGCAGAGGGATTGCTACGTGAACGTGCTGCGCGACGCGATGGCGGTGGACACACTCGACCAATGCGGCGTCTACTTCGGCACCACCGGCGGCCAGGTGTACGCGTCGGCCGACGCCGGCGACAGCTGGGCGCCGATTGTGCGCGACCTGCCGGCGGTGCTCTCGGTTGAGGTGCAGGCGGTGAATTAGGGATCAGGGACTAAGGGACTGAGGGACGAAGGGACCGGACAGCATCGATGCGGAGGGAGTTTGGCTGACGCTGGAGGTGCGGGCGTTGCTACGGTGCGGGTGGCGCTGCCGTATCATCTGCGCAACCTTGCGCAGGCCGCAGGCGACGTGCAGCTCGAAGTGCGTGCTCCGGTGACTCTGCGCGCCGTCCTCGACGCGCTCGAAGCGCGCTATCCCGTGCTGCGCGGGACGATTCGCGACTACTCGACGGGCCAGCGGCGCGCGTTTCTTCGCTTCTTTGCCTGTGAGGAGGATTGGTCGCTGGAATCGCCGGACAAGGCGCTGCCCGAGGCGGTTGCGGCGGGAAGAGAACCGCTGCTGATTCTGGGAGCGATCGCTGGAGGGTGAAAGAGGCAGTGGTCAGTGGTCAGGGGTCAGGGATCAGAGATCAGAGATCAAGGATCGGGGCGTAACAGCCGGTGGTGCATGTGGTTAGCGGCGGGAGTCGTGTCGGCCGAGGAACCCAAGTAGGGCTGGCGGAGTGAGCGGGAGGGGTTGACAAGTTGTGGGGTGAACCCCTTGGGTGAGACAGTTTGTATTTTGACAGTTCGCCGTTGGCTGAAAAAGTGTGTTCATTTTGTTGGCTCTTGTGCAGAGTGGGTTTCGGCTGGCGATGACGGCGCCAGCGGGAGGAGGCCGGGAGTAGACTGACCCTGAACTGGAATGCCAAAACGGAAATCCCGGTTAATAACAGGCTCTAGATTCGTTGGTTCCTGCCATACGATCCAAACGTTTCCGCACGAAGCAGATGTTAGGAGGAGAAATGGGATCCGTTTCAAAGATGGCCGATCCTGAAATCCCGGGTCAAAGTAATACCACGCGGCGCGAATTCCTGAAAACGAGTCTCGTGACTTCTGTTGCGGCGGCTACGGTTGGCACTACCGCAATGGGGGAAAGCGCCGCCGCGACGCCTGAATCAAAAGCAGAACCTCCATCCATCATCACAGTGACCAATGCAGGACCTTCCGCGCCGTTGCGAAAACCCTGGAAAAACGCCATTGCCGCGGACTTGCCTCTCTTGCTCTTACGGGAGGACCTTCAGCACTATCTGGCAATTTTGCAGCGTGACATAGGCTATCGTTACTGCCGGACTTTCGGGTTCCTGCAAGACGAGATGGCCATTGTGGCGCGCCGGAAGGATGAGAGCCTGGCGTTCCGATGGGCCCAGGTTGACAAGGCTCTTGATGCGTTGCAGAGGCTCCGCTTTCGCCCTTTTATAAGCCTATTCCCCATGCCGGTTCCGCTAGCTTCCGGAACAAAAACCGTCTTTGATGTGAAGTTGAACGTCACGCCGCCTCGCGACTACGCCGAATGGGGCCAGTTGGTGGGGGCCTTGGCCCGTCATTGTGTTGACCGCTACGGCTTGGATGAAATCGCGCAATGGTATTTCGAGGCTTGGAATGAGCCCAATGGCCCCGATTTTTGGGCGGGTTCGCAAAAAGACTACTGGAAGCTCTACGACGCCTCGGCGGCCGCGCTCAAGGCGGTCAGTCCGCGTCTCCGAGTTGGCGGGCCTGTCTCAGCCCAGGCTGCCTGGATCGCAGAGTTGATTGCACATTGTTCCACGGCGGGCGTGCCGCTGGATTTCATCAGCACCCATAGCTACCCGCAGGATGAATGGATGTTATATCCGGGGCTGCGGGGCAGCCCGCACAAGCCCGGTCAATATGTTCCGGATGTAGTGCGGGCCGTGCGCCAGACAGTCCGCCAATCGGCAATGCCCGACCTCGAAATCCACTGGACGGAGTGGGACAGCATGGTTCCATTGCCCGACGGGAGGATTGATTGGGTTGATAATCCGAGTTTGGATGAGATGTCTGCCGCAGCGACCGTTTGCGATTTTGCTACGGCGGTCGATGGAGAATGCAACACTTTTTGCTGGTTGTTGGCCAGCGATGTGATTGGCTTAGGAGGCACGCTGCAGAGTGAGTTTTCCGGCACCTATGGGTTGCTGACGCTCAATGGTATCCCCAAGGCGACGTTCAACGCCTTCCGCTTTCTTAACCGCCTGTGCGGCGGTCGGCTGGAACTGCGGCATGAGCCCCTGGCGGCTGGTTGCGGCTTGGTGGCCACGGCCGCAGAAGAGAGCCTGCAAGTCTTGCTTTGGTACCGGGATCTCTCAGTTTATGGAGCCGGGACGCAGCAACCCTGGACGGGCACGCTGCAAATGCCTTGGGCAGAATCGGCCAAGGCCGTGCTGGTGCAGGAGCGAATCACGGCGGGCGCGGGCAGTTGCTATGAAACCTGGCAGTCGTTGGGCAGCCCTCAAAATCTCTCACCGATCGAGCATCATTTGCTGGAAGTTCATGCTGCTCCGGAGGCGCAAGTGTTCCATCCAGACGCAGGTAACGGCCAGGTGACTCACAACTTCCGGCTGCTTCCCGGAGAGGTGGTCTATTTGGAGTTGCGCGCGCAGGGAGAGGCCGCTCTTCCCACAACCTAGAGCGGCTCCACAATACTTGTAGCCGTCTCGAGCGGTGGCACAAGGTGGGTTTTCTTGAGGAAAAACCCAATTAGCTGTTGTTACTTCGGCATACAGCAATTGTGGAACCGCTGTAGCTGCGCCAGGAACTGGCGGAGCGGTATGCCGCCAGGCGCGAAAAGTCAAAATGAAGGTCGAGTACGAATAAGTGATACCGAGCTTCGACGAATGCTCCGTGTTGGCAAAGAGGCATTTCGCGGACGGAATGTGGTTTATGAGCGATATGAATCAACCAACACCAATAACACTTGAGGCTGCTTCAAAACTGGTTCCAGTGGGCTTTCAGCTTTTCCCTCAGGGGCTAAGGCCCAGTGAACATCGCCCGTTGTGCGGCACGACTGAAGTCGTGCCCTTTCAAAGATGAGGTTATGAAACAGTTTCTATGAACAAATCCAATTCAAGACGCAGTTTTCTGAAGGAAGCCGCCATTGTCTCTGGAGTTGCCGGAGTTTCTGGGATTGTTCCTGGATCGGTCTCCCGTGCATGGTCAGAGGCTAGCGGCACAGGTTCAGTTCAGAAGATCGTTGTCTCTCCTGACGGTCCCATCAAAACTCTCCTGGAAGCCCGCGATGCCGCTCGCGCTCAGCGCCGCTCCGGCAAGGCCGGGCCAATCACGATCTCGATTCGCGCAGGGAGGTATTTCCTCTCGGAAACTCTCACTCTTGGTCCTGAAGATAGTGACACTATCTGGGAGGCGCCCCATGGCGAGCATCCCATCATAAGCGGTGGCCGGCTCATCTCCGGCTGGACAAAAAATGATGCGGGCAGCGCCTGGACAGCACATGCTCCAGGGCCGTACTTCCGACAGCTCTTTGTCAACGGACGGCGTGCTGCCCGTGCGCGGAGCCCGAAGTACGGCTTCTTCCGCATCGACGGAGAGAGCTCTCAGAATAAGCCCTTCCTGCTTCGATACTGCGGCAACGATATTAAAGAAGAGTGGGCCAACGGGGACGACGTGGAGGTTGTCGCCTATCTTGCGTGGAGCGATTTCCGGATGCCAATCGTAAAAGTGGATCAGGCTGCGCATCTGGCCGCTCTGGGATCCGATCCGGACCCGTCTGCGAAAGAGCCGGATGCGCGCTATTTTGTGGAGAATGCACCCGATGCGCTGGACATGCCGGGGGAATGGCACTTGGACAGAGCTGCTCAGGAAGTAGTTTACATCCCCTTGTCTGACGAGAACATGGAACACGCCGAGGTGATTGCTCCGACCTTGGAACGCCTGGTCTCTCTGGAAGGAGATCCCGACTCAGGGCAACTGGTGCGCAACATCGTATTTCGCGGCCTGACCTTCGCACACGCGGAGTGGACGATGGGCCCGAAGGGCTACGTTGACGGGCAGGCCGGCTATCGCGCTCCCTATGCCATTCAGGCCGTTGGGGCTGTGAATCTTCGCGTCGAAAATTGTACCGTCGCCCACTCAGGGGGATATGGTCTTTTTCTCGGGCGGGGATCAAAAAATAACCAGGTGCTGGCCTCCCACTTCTACGATCTGGGTGGTGGTGGAATAAGAATTGGCGAAGAGACACCGAGCCCGAGCGAGGCGGGCCAGAACTACGACAATCTGATCGCCGACAACGAAATTCACGATCTCGGCCTCGTCTACGCGTCAGCTGCCGGCATCTGGGTGTTGCAGAGCTCACGCAACCAGATCATCCATAACCATATCCACGATCTCTACTACACAGCCATCTCCGTGGGGTGGACCTGGGGATATGAGCCGAATCAGTGCAACCACAACATCGTCGCTTTCAACCACCTCCACTCGATTGGGAAGGACATGCTCAGCAACATGGGCGGCATTTACACGCTTGGAGTCCAGATTGGCACAAAAATCCGAAATAACCTGATTCACGATATTTCATCCTTCACTTACGGAGGCTGGGGGATCTACCCCGATGAAGGCTCCAGCTTCCTTTTGATCGAAGACAACATCGTCTATAACTGCAAGAGCGCGGGTTTTCATCAGCATTATGGCCGCGAGAATATGGTGCGGAACAACATCTTCGCCTTCAATCGCGAGTTCCAACTCATGCGCACACGGGCCGAGCCTCACATTTCATTCACGATGGAAAGTAACATCGTGTACTTCGACCAAGGCGGTCTGCTTGGGAGCAACTGGACGGGCGAAGGTTTTATTCTGCGGAACAACATCTACTTCGACCGGCGCGGGCCGGATATCAGCTTTGCCGGAAAGTCTTTTGCCGATTGGAAGGCCTTAGGCCATGATCAGGGCTCGATCATCGCTGACCCGCTCTTCGTCAACTCCGGAAACTTTGATTTTCGATTGCAACCTAAATCTCCGGCAATTGAGAAGGGGTTTCATCAAATCGACATGACCAATGTCGGTCCCAGGTTCCGAGCTGGCGCTGATGCCTGGTAGGCGCCCTTACAAATTTGGCGGGTGGGCCACCCCCACCGCACCTATGCGCACTCGTTCTCTTACACCGAAAAGGGAACCCATTCTTCTTGGGTTTTGAGAATGAGAGGATCGGCAATTCCGGCCTGGTCGCTACGCTCGGAGACTTCTTCAAACGTGTCTCCTGTTGCAACTATCGCCGACTCATCCTCGGAGAGCGCAATCCATTTGTTTAGGGGAGCGGAACGCAAAATGTCAAGGCGGGCTTTGTTTTCCGGCGACATTAACGCGGTTCTCCAATTGGTGCAGAGCGAAGCCACAAAAGCTAAGTGGCTTTTTCCTCAAGAAAAAGCCACCTTGGAATAGATCGGAAACGTCACATAGAAATTGGAGAACCGCCTTAGAATCCCGACTCCTGCTTAGACGCTCGAGACTATCGGCAGGGCTTCCTCATGTCAAGATTGAACCATGAAAGACAAAACTAGGCTGTGATCCGCAACCCCGAATGGAACTAGGGTGTATCTAAAAGGGATACAGGCTCCCCAATTCTCCAAACATGAACTGCGCGAAGCGTTAATGCTCGTCCTTGCCGGGGCGGAGCATGAGGGCGCGGATGGCTTGGCGGGGGTCTGTGCCTCGGTTGAGGATGAGCTCCATTTGCTCGGCGATGGGCATCTCGATGACGTGCTCGCGGGCGAGGCCGAGGGCGGCGCGGGTGGTAAAGACGCCCTCAGCGACTTTGCCGCCGAGCGAGTCGAGAATTTCGGGGAGTTTGCGGCCGCGGCCCAATGCTTCACCGACTGCCCGGTTGCGGCTGAGCGAGCCGGTGCAGGTGAGCACCAGGTCGCCCACGCCGGAGAGGCCGGCGAGAGTTTCGCTGCGGGCGCCGCAGGCGACAGCGAGGCGCGAGATTTCGACGATGCCGCGGGTGATGAGAGCGGCGATGGAGTTGTGACCGAGGCCGACGCCCACGGCGATTCCGGCAGCGATGGCGATGACGTTCTTGAGCGCGCCGCCCAGCTCGACACCGATCACGTCGGTGGAGGTGTAGAGGCGCAGAGACTCCGAGGAGAACTCCTGTTGTATCACGGCCCCGATTTGGGGATCGCTGAAGGCCACGGTGACGGCGGTGGGCTGGCCCTGGGCGACTTCGAAGGCGAAGCTGGGACCGGAGAGCGCGCCGGTGGGGAAAAGGCAGGGACTAGGGACTAGGGACTCGGGATCAGAGACTAGAAACTCAGGACCAGGGACTCGGGACTTTGGACCCGGGACGAGGGATTCAGGACTGGAAGCTGGAGCCTTGGCGCCCTTGAGGCAGTCGGCAATGACCTCGGTCATGCGCAGGAAGGTGCGGTCCTCGATGCCCTTGGTGGCGCTGAGCACGATTTGGCCGGCGTGGAGGTGGGGGCCGACGCGGCTGAACGCGGAGCGGAGGAACTCAGATGGGATGGAGGAGACGACGATGTCGGCATCGGATGCGGCCTCGCACTCGCCGGTAACGGTGATTGCGGAGGGGATGAGAAAGCCGGGGAGAAACTGCGTGTTTTCGCCGGCGTCGAGGATCTGGCGGGCAAGCTCGTGGGTGTGGGCCCAGAGGGTGATGCGATGGCCGCCGCGGCGGTGGAGGGAGAGAGCGATGGCGGTTCCCCAGGCGCCCGAACCTAAGATGACGATGCGGCTCATGCTGGTTTGCAGGCTCCGATGCGGGTTTCAGTGCCTGCGAACAGGCGGCGGATGTTGGAGCGGTGCTTGATGACGATGAGGAGGGAGACGGCGGCCCCGGCGACGAAGAGAAAGGGCGGGCGCGAACCGGTAACGAGAAACCAGGCAAAGATGGGAAAACTAGCCGCGCCGACAATGGATGCGACCGAGACGTAGCGGCTGAGGGCGAGGACGAGGGCAAAGACGCCTATGGCGGCCAGTGCGGCCCAGGGCGCAATGACAAGGAAGGCTCCAAAGCCGGTAGCGACGCCCTTTCCGCCGCGAAAGCGCAGCCAGCACGTGAACATGTGGCCGAGCACAGCACAGAGGGCCGCAAGAGCTTGCGCGGTGCGCAACGGGACTGCGGGCAGGAAAAGCGAACCAAGCAGGCCGCCCAGCCAGACGGCGGCGCTGCCTTTGAGTAGGTCAAGAACAAAGGTGGCGGCGCCGAGGCCCTTGCCGCCGGCGCGCAGCACGTTCGTGGCGCCGATGTTACCGCTGCCTATGGAACGGATGTCCTGACGGCGGAAGAGACCGTAGAGCAGGAATCCCGTGGGGATGGACCCCAACAGATACGCGGCGATGGCGATGCCGGCAAGAGGCACAACGAGAGAGTGTAGCAGGTGAGGGGGCGTAGATGGAGCCAGGCCTTTGCGGGCGGGAGCGGGGCGAGCCGGGCATTCCCTTAACGTAGGGCGCAACGGCCGGGGCAAACATCCTGTCCAGATTAAAAGAGGGCGCGGCGGGCGCTGCGGACCTCGGCGGCGAGGACTTGCAGGATTTTGAGCGACAGAGCCGGGTCGGCGTGCATGAGTGCGGTGAATTCACCGTGGCTGACGAAGTTTACCTGCGAGCCGGCGCCGGCGGTTGCGCTCAGCGAGTAGGGTTCGCTGCTAACGAGGCCGGGAAGGCCGAGCAGGGAGCCAGGCTGCGCCTGCACGGCGAACAGCGATTTGCCATCATCGGAAACCATGCTCAGCGTGACCGCGCCCTGGTGAAGGATGTAGAGTCCTACGGGCGGGTCGCCCTGGCGGAAAAGAACACGGTCGGACTCGCACGGAACAGGAGTGGAGCGCGCGTCGAGCGCGCGAATCAGCTCCGGATCAGCGAGAAATGCAGTTGGGTCAAGTTGCACGAACGGCCTTCCTGGAGGAGTGGAGACTTTCATAAGTGTGCTCCGCATGGGAACGTCGAAGCTATGATGTCATCCAATGAGGAAGGACTTTTGTGACCTGCGTCACGTTCGGGCGGTCAACACGACCATGCGATGCGTGAGTTTGCGGATGCTTCGAGTCACCGGCGCTCTACCGGCTGCGCTGAATCGGGAGCATTACCGCGCGGGCAAGTTGTCAGCAAGTTTGAGAGGCGCGTACCTCGGGGGCTGAAGCCCAACTGATTTTGGGTCCATTGGCGTACGGGCTAAAGTCCGTACCCTTCAATCTGGCTGAGGCCCGTACCCTTCAATTCAGATTGAAACTGACCCATAACCCGCTGGCAGCGGCGGTGTTCCCTTCCGCTAGACTGAGAACAGGGTTGATGCTCTATGGCCGGCATTCTGAACAAGATCGGCACCACGCTGGAGATGATCCGGTGGGAGCACTCGATCTTTGCGCTGCCGTTTGCCCTGACGGCGATGCTGCTGGCCGCGGGCGGGCTGCCGGGCTGGCGGACGGTGGGGTGGATCGTGGTGGCGATGGTGGCGGCGCGGTCGGCGGCCATGGCGTTTAATCGCTGGGCAGATGCGGATCTGGACGCCGAAAATCCGCGGACGCGGAATAGGGCGATTCCGGCCCGGTTGTTGAGCCGGCAATTTGTGCTGGGATTCACCTGCGTGGCGGCGGCGGTGTTTGTGGCGGCCGCGGCGGAGCTGAACCGGCTGACGCTGGAGCTGACGCCGGTGGTGCTCGCGGTGCTGCTGGGCTATAGCTACCTGAAGCGGGTGACGCAGTGGTCGCACCTGGGGCTGGGGCTGGCGCTGGGCCTCGCGCCCGCGGCAGCGTGGATCGCAGTTCGCGGCAGCCTGGATCCGCGCATCCTGGTGCTGACAGCGGCGGTGACGCTATGGGCTGGGGGGTTCGACGTACTCTACGCCTGCCAAGACTACGAGCACGACCGCGCTGCGGGGTTGCACAGCCTGCCGCAGGCGATGGGGCTCACGGTTGCGTTTTGGACGGCGCGTGCGATGCACGCGGCCATGCTGGCGCTGCTGGTGTGGTTCGGGCGGCTGTTCGATTTTGGCCTGGCGGGCTGGCTGGGCGTTGCCGCGGTAGGGCTATTGCTGGCCTATGAGCATTCCATCGTCTCGCCGCGCGACCTGCGCCGGCTGAATGCCGCGTTCTTCACCATGAACGGCGTGATCGCGATGGTGTTTCTGGGCTTTGTGACAGCGGATTTGTGGATACGGCGATGAGGCGAGAGGGATTGGGAATCAAGCGAGAAAGGATTTGACTTATTTAAGTCGTCCGTATATTATGATCAATTATGAGGCCTTCTGCCATCCGCACATCGATCGACGTTCCCCGCGACCTCCATCGCCGTCTGCACGAAGCGGCTGCTCGTAAGGGCTGTTCCGCTCGAAAGCTCATCCTTGCCGGCATTGAGCATGCGGTTGAGGAAGCCAAGCCGTCGCGGCCAAGCCGACGTCTCTGCCTCGACCCACCTTTGATTCGTCCGGCAGGACGCCGTATCGATATCACGAACGAAGAGGCCTATGAGCTCATTGAGCTTCCCTGACATGAATGTGTGGCTAGCGCTAGCCACGCCGGAGCATGTGCACGCCCATCTTGCGAAACTATGGTGGGAACGGGAATCCGGAACCATCGCGTTCTGCCGTCTAACCCAACTTGGATTTCTTCGTCTTATGACCACGGCGGCGGCGATGGACGGCAAGCCTCTGACAATCGCCGAAGCCTGGCGCGTCCACGACCGCTTCTATGAAGACGATCGTGTGACATTGATCTCCGAGCCTGCGGAAGTGGAAACGAGGTTTCGCGAGAAGGCGACAGGGCGAACCGTCTCGCCCAAAGTCTGGGCCGATGCGTGGCTGCTTGCTTTCGCTCAGGCGGCGGAGGGTGTCCTGGTGACATTTGACAGGGCGCTGAGCTCGCGCGGCGCTTTCTGTCTGCTACCAAGCAGGCTCTGAAACACACGTGCGCAGGGCGTTCCCGGGATGGTGACGGCGGATTTGTGGATGTGGCGGTGAGACGGGAGGCACGGCAAGCCGTCAGATTGACGAACGGCCAAGCACTCTCCAACGGGCTCTCCAGGGGACGAGCCATTCGCCCGAGCCCAATGGACTATGTGCGGCGAAGTCCGGAACGGGTGGCGAGGGTACGCCACAAATCACCGGCGATGCCTCTTGCAACCAAGCGGGGTTGTAGCGGCTGCTTTCGGACAATCCCGACGATTGGCCGGACCAATGACATTCGAGACGGCCCGTTTCAGCTTGCCACGAAGTATTCATGGAGCCCCCTCTTGGCGCCGCTCCCGGTGTATCGGCGTTTGAGTGCGGCGGGCTTCCTGATTTGCCTATGATCATACTCCGCTTCGACTTATCTGCTCAACTGCATTCGGTTGGGAAATGGTGGGCAGTTTGGAAAACTGCATCCCTCGGGGGCTGTTGATAACTGCATAAGAAATGTCCTGTTGGGGGAGAAGAGCAACCGCAGATCCTTCGACTCCGTTGGCGCGAAAAGCCGCGCCACCTGCGCTCAGGATGACAATTCGTGGGAGACGCGGGCCTGAGGCGTTGGCGGACATTGTTTTTTGCAGGAGTCAATAAAGCCCTCATCGATTTGATTCGCATTTTCGGCATGACTGAAGTCATGCCCTGTTACAAAGCGTACCGTAGACATGTGCAAAGGGCGCCGCAATTGAGTTTTTCCGCAATCGGTGAAGCGCGCTTACTCTGGGCCCATTATGTACGGCTGAAGCCCGTACCCTTCATAACGGGTTCAAACTGACCCAATGCTGGTTCATGGTTGCTATGATTGCACTCATGAAACCACGTCATTTCCTCCTTGCGAGCCTGGGCATCTGGGCGGGTTTGGCAGGAGCGCAATCGGTAGCTTCACAGGCGAAGCCGGCCGAGGAGCCGGCTCAAGGAGCCACTGTACAGGCGCCGTTCGTGGGGTGCGCCGGCGACGGGCAAGGCGGGCCGATTGACGCGCCAACCGACAAGAGCATGGCGGTCGCGATTCCCGCCGGAATGGCTCAGCGGCTTGCTTATTACAAGGCGGAATACGGAGCCGGTGTTCTTGCGCCCCGGGGCTGGCACTGCTTTTCGACGTACGGCTCGAACGGCAGCAACCTGTTCGTGAGTCCCGACACCATCGACACGAAGGATATTTTCTCGGCAGACTGGGAAGGACTCACCGGAGATGCCATCCAAATCTCTGTCGTTAATGGCGGCACGTCGGGAAGGTTTGAGGTTGCCAAGATCATTGCGCGGGTATTTCCAGCGTACAAGGCGTTTGCAGATAACGTGATTGCAGAGGGGATCGAACCGGCAAGTGATCTTCCATTTGGTCCTTATCCAAAAGACAAGCTGATGTATCGCAGCAAGGCCGTCGTGGAATTTGAGACTCCTGCCAACACGGAAGGACTGGGAACGTATTCACGGCTTCGAGCCAATTCGATTCCGATTGAGGGAGTTGCGATCATCCTTGGAGGGGGAGCAGACGAGGATACAGACCTGGTTCTGCTCTCGGTGCGCTTGTCGGGGAAGGATCGCGATCTGATCCCAACGGTTGTTAGGCAGGTCAAGAAAGAGTCAGTTGACTCAAAGGCTCAATAGGAATCAGAGGGCTGGGCTCCCAGCCGAGCCCGTGTGCTATGGTGCGATTGAGAAGTGCGCGTCAGCCTTTAAGCGCCCATGCTGCGCGGGCAGGAGTAAGAGAAGCCGGAATGAAGATTGCGATTCAGGGAGAGCCGGGCTCATTCAGCCACGAGGCAGCGCGGAAGCTCGTGGCGGGCGCGGAGATTGTTCCGTGCACGCTCTCGGCGGACGTGTTTGCGGCGCTGGATGGCGGATCGGCCGACGCCGCCGTGATTCCTATTGAGAACAGCCTGGCCGGGTCGGTCCTCGAACATTTTGACCTGCTGCTGAAGCACGACGTGAAGGTGGTGCGGGAGACGCTGCTGCACATACGGCACAACCTGATCGCCATCGCGGGCGCGTCGCTGGGCGAGATCGATCGGGTGTTTTCGCATCCGGTGGCGCTGGCGCAGTGCCGGCGCTTTTTGGCCGACCATCCGCGGATGGAGGCTTTTGCCTTTTACGACACCGCGGGAAGCGTAAAGCAACTGGTGGAGTCGCGCGACCGTCATGCGGCGGCGATTGCCAGCGAGGCTGCGGCGGCGTATTACGGCGCGGAGATTCTCGCCGGCGGCATTGAGGACAGCCCGGAGAACTACACGCGTTTCTTTCTGGTGCGGCGCAGCGCCGATGTGGAGAGCGATCCCGAATCGAACAAGATGAGCATCGCCTTTACGGTGGAGAATCGGCCGGGCTCGCTGGTGGCGGCGCTGAGCGCGCTGAGCGCGCAGGGCACGAATCTGACCAAGATCGAGTCGCGGCCGGTTCACGGCAAGCCGTGGGAGTACATTTTTTATGTGGATTGCCAAATCGGCTCGCGCGAGGAAGGAACGCACGCGCTCGAGGCCCTCGGCGCGCACTGCGGCATGGTGAGGGAGCTGGGCCGCTACCGCGAGGCGGAAAAAGCGGAGCAGGGACCAGATCTGTGACCGGATGAAGTTGTTTCTGTTGCAACCGAATTTCGTGCGTGTCTTTTCCAGAGAACGAAGTACGCCAGTGCCGCGAGGATCCCCAAAATGGGGATGATCCCGCACGCTCCACAGACGCGCATCGCGATGCCCATCGTCCTTCCCGGCTCAGGGTGGACGTTTTGAGCATTTCTTGCCCTAAACTCGCTTCCGAGAGGCTTTGCCAACCCCAGCACGACAAAAAAGCGCCAAGGGATATTGACAAACGGCGCCAGCAGCAGCCAAACCGTCCCTGGTTGAATCGTCCTCGACGAAATGGAGCACATTCCCAGCGCACGAGAGCGCAAGGATGTAAAAGATGTAGATCAGAAGGGCGCGAAGAGCGAGGATTCCGGCAACGATTCGAACGATGGTGGTCGTCTCCAGATCGCCAGATGCGCTAAAGCCGCCACATCCCGTAGAAGCAGAGGGCCACGGCAGCCGCGGCAGCCTCAAGGCCAAGCGCTATCAAGGCGCCTTTCGCGCCACGAAGGGCAGCCGCTCTCGATACGCAGACGAGGTCGGCTTTGCGGGTGGAAGCGGGAGCTTGGCATACGGGAAACTCCGGCAATGCGCCGGAATAAATCTCCGCGAATCGCATCGAGGCGGGCCATGGCTTCACTTTGTTCTGTATGAGAGTTGCAGTAGCCACGTTGGCTCCCTTCGAATCGAAGCTTTACCGCCAGCACACCTGTCTTCCCGTTCCCGGTCCCGCTGGATTGGCGAGGATATCTGGTAGTTTTGCAGCATTTACGTGCCCAAACGCAGATCTGCATCAGTTCTTTGAATAAATAGGGCTTACGCTCAGAAGCCCTGGCCGCGCTGCTCCCGGCCATGTAGCTTTTACCCGGCTCAGTAAAAAATGCCCGATCCAACGCGCTCAAAGAGCAGTCGGCTGCCGTTGGATCTGGCGAGCCAAGCCCTTCCAGATAACAGAAAAGCCCGCCGATGCAGCGGGCCATATTGGAATCTCACCAATTGTCTGGTAGCGCTACCGGGAATCGTTTTTCGTCCGTCCCGGATTTCTCATTGCTAATGGAAAAACCACGCCGTGTTAATCGATTACAACTGGACAGACGATTTTCGAAAACCCAGCCCGCTCAATACCAGTGCTTGAGCTGCAGCCAGTCGGCAGCGAAAGGGCGCTTGCGGTGACGCAGCCAGAAGTAGCGGCGGTGCTCGTAGTTCATGGTCCAGGGCGCGTCAAAGGGGCCCAGGTCGATGACTTGCTCGTAGTCATTGTTGAACTGCTCGGGACGGTCGCCGAAAGTCAGAACGGAATCACCGGTATAGCCGTTCCAGCCCCAATAAAAGTAATTGTTATGGCCGCTGATGGCGGTGGGCAGGCCGTATTGCCGGCCAAGAATGTTCACGGCGCTGGCTTCACCGTAGTTGTCGCAGAAGATGGCTGTGCGTGAGCGGATATCAGGCGGCAGAGCGTAGTAGCGCGCGGCAAAGCCCTCGACCATCTGCGGCCAACCGAAGCGGTCAGAGAGGATCTGCGGCAGGGGGCTCGTGAATTTTTCCATTCTGACGGAATCAGGAGCGAAGGGCGCCGTATAGGCGTTGTATTTGGCAGGAGGCAGGATGGTGAGGACGACGGGGCCCGTGGCGAAAACGAGGGCCGGAACGAGAATGGCGGTGTAGGTGTTCACCGGCCATGCGCGGCGAGTGAGCTGGGCGAAGCCGACGGCGCCTGCGGCAAAGAGAACGGGGTAGATGGGTGCGATGTAATAGTGCTTGGCGTGCATCGCCATCATCATGGTCAGGAAGAACAGGTAAGTGAGGGCTACAAAGCGCCAGGCACGGGCGTTCTTTGAAAATGCGAGCCAGATGAGTCCTCCGATCCACAACGGGGCGGTCGAGATCAGCAGGACCTGGACCTGTTGGTACAGGAAGACCAGGGGCGAATGCAGGAGGTATTTGTTGGTGTGAGCGACGGTCGAGAGGAAGTCATAGGTAGGAAAATGATGGACCCACTCCCAGATGAAGTTGGGCAGGGCGATGAGAAAAAGGATTGCGACGCCGGCGGCGCAGGCGCGGGACCAGAGGATGCGGCGCTGAGGGGTGAAGAGGAGGCCGGCCAGGAGCGCGACGAGGAAGAAGACAGTCGAGTGCTTGTTTTCGATTCCTAGCCCGGCCAGGAAACCGAAGAGCAGCCAGGCGCGTGGCTTGGCTGAGCCTTCGGCCAGGCGCAGTACGGCGAAAAGCGCGCCCATCCAGAAACAGGGCTCAAACGAGTTCATCGAGAGGTAGTTTGCGGTTCCGAGGAAGACTGGAGCCGCGAGAATGCCGGTCATGGCCAGGATTTGCGCCGGCCGCCGCCCGGCAAACTGCCAGGCCAGCAGCCCGGTAAGGGCGACGGTGACGCCGCCCAAAAGAAAGCTGAAGATGCGATCGCCGGTGGGCGAAACGCCGAAGAGCGCCTCGGCCAGCCGCGCCTGGAGCGCCACCAGCGGCGGCTGGTCCACGTAACCCCAGGCGAGATGGTGGCCGCAGACGAGGAAGTAGAGCTCGTCCCGGAAAAAGCCATAGCCGAGATGAGCGCCCCACAATGAGCTTCCCAGGTGAATGAGGAAGGTCAGCGCCGCAAAAGCGCCGGCGGGCGCTAAAGCTTCGCGCAGAGGCGTGCGAATGGGAATCTGCGACTCGGCTTGCGCCAACGGACTTGCCCCCTCGGTTTTATTGTATGGGTTCCTCGCGGGAGCGCGGCGAAGCGCAGGGATCGGAAGGCTGGCCTCCGGAAATTGGTAAAATCTCCTTGAACCCCATATTCTAAGCAGGCGGAGCGGATGCTGCCGGATTCATTGGCTGCGCGCTCTTTGCCAATTCGAACACAAAAGGACGATTACCGGCTGCATGGCCTCATCACTTACATTCACGGGATTTGTTTTGAAGAACCTGCTGCGGCGCCGGCTGCGAACGTTCCTGACGCTGTGCGGAATTGGCATGGCGGTGGGCGCGTTTGTGGGCCTGGTGGGCTTTTCCCGCGCCTTCGAACAGCAGTGGCTGCGCATATATTCCAGCAGCGGCATCGACATCACCGTCGTTCAGGGAACCTTTGTGAATACTTCTCTGGATGTGTCAGCGGCGGCAAAGATCAGGAGCCTGCCCGACGTGGCGCAGGCCGTGCCGATGGCATTCAACGTGATGGATCTCACTCCGGATGTGACCGCGCTGGTTTACGGCTGGCAGGCCGATTCGTTTGAATTTGGTTCACTGAAGATTTTAGAGGGACAGCGCTTTCAAGATGGCAAGCCGGAAGTGATGCTGGGCGATCTGCTGGCCGAGGATCTGAAAAAGAAGCCAGGCGACACGCTGGAGATACAGGGCACGCCCTTCACGGTGACCGGGATCTACCACGGCGCATCGGCGCTTGAGGCGGACGCGGTCATCATGCCGCTCGATCAGATGCAGCAATTGACCAGTTTGCAAGGCAAAGCGTCGACGGTCCATGTGCGGCTGCGCCCTGCGCCTCGCGGCGAAGCATGGGATCAGTATGAGAAACATGCGGAAGCTGAGATCGAGGCTGCTCTGCCCGGGCTGCGCGCCATGCCTGCGGAGGAGCGCGCCAGCGACAATCAGATTGTCAAGTTGGCCCACGCATCCGCCTGGGGCACCTCTGCGCTCGCCATCATCATTGGCATTCTGGGCATTGCCAACACCATGGTGATGGCAGTCTTCGAGCGCACGCAAGAGATCGGCATTTTGCGCGCCATTGGCTGGAGACGGCGGCAGATTCTGGCACTCATCCAGCTTGAAGCGGCAATACTCGGCCTGGTCGGGGGATTTCTCGGCATCGCTTTCGGATGGTGCGCCCTGCGCGTGCTTGCGGCCTTGCCGGAAACCGGAAGCCTCGTTTCAGCATCTCTCCGGTGGCCGCTTTTGGCGGAAGCGATGGGAATCGCCGTGCTCGCAGGGCTGATTGCCGGGGCTTTTCCGGCGTGGCGCGCCGGGAAGCTTTCTCCGATGGATGCGCTGCGGCACGACTGAAGAATCTCCTTCCAGCACCGTTCGGGCGGGTGAGCCGGGTTTCGGGTACTGCGGCGGGAACCGGATTCTTCCTGCGCCGCGCCCGAAAAGCGATTCGCGCTGAGCAGCCGAAATTCCGCAGACGCGCCGCTGAACTATAATTTACGTAACTCTACGGCTAACGCGAAGCGCAAGGGTATCCTTCACCGGCCCGCGAGTTGTTTTCAACGCTTAAGGCATTTTTGAAGTTCCTATGAGGCATCTTGAGAGCTGCAGAAGGCGGTGCCTTCTTGAAAAAGGCACCACCTTGGTGTTTCAGTTTCGGCCAGCAGCAGCTGTGAAAATGCGTCAGACTAATTTGTGCATGCATAGCGACGAACTTATCCTTCTGACCGGCGCGACGGGCTTTCTTGGGAAACAACTGGTGCGCGAGTTGCTGGAGCGCCAGCCGGCCGCAACACTGGCGCTGATGATCCGTCCGCGGCCAGGCCAAACCGTCGCACAACGCGCCGAATCGATTGTCCCTCCTGCAGAGCGGCCCCGGGTCCAGGTGTTTTCCGGAGATGTCAGCTTGGCCAACTGCGGGTTGGACGCGGCAACATGGGAGCGCTTGCGCGCTGAGGCCACGCGCGTGATTCACTCGGCGGCCACGGTGCGCTTCGATCATTCGCTCAAAGAAGCGCGGCGCATGAATGTAGAGGGAACGCGCCGGATGCTGGATTTCGCCGCGGCCATGCACCGGCTGCGCACTTTTGCCTATGTGGGCACCGCGTATGTAGCGGGGCGGCGCACTGGCCTGGTGCGGGAAAGTGAACTCGACGCCGGCCAGGGCTACCGCAACACCTATGAACAGACCAAGGCCGAAGCCGAGGCGCTGGTGCGCTCGCGCCTGGGCTCAGTTCCCGGCGTGATTCTGCGTCCCAGCATTATCGTTGGCGATTCCCGCACTGGAGTGACCTCTAGTTTTAAGATGATGTACTGGCCATTGAAGATCTACGCGCGGCGGCTGTGGCGAACGGTGCCAGGCTATCCAGACGCCGTTCTGGATATCGTGCCTGTGGACTTTGTGGCGGCATCGGTGGCGCGGCTTGCCTTCGTTGAGGCCGCTTTGGGGAGCACGGTTCATCTTTGCGCCGGGCCGCGTGGCAGCGCCACCATTCAGCAGATTGCACGCCGCGCATCAGAGTACTTCAAAGGGCGCGAACCGCGTTATATCGATCCGCGAATTTTCTTTGCCGCCATCCGGCCGCTGCTGTTTCTTGCCTTGTGGGGACGCAAGCGCCGCGTACTGCTGGATGGCCGCGCGTATCGCGACTACTTCACGATGCGCATGCAATTTGACACGACGAACGCCGAGCGATTGCTCGGGCCCGCAGGTATTTGCCCGCCGCCGGTGATGGACTACCTTGACCGGCTGTTCCACTATTGCGTGGCGAGCAACTGGGGACGCAAGACGGTTTCAGCGCCATGAACCTCATCCGCAGCTTCAAACTCGCGCGAGACCCCGGAGTCACCGTTGCCAACCTGGTGGACGAACTACTGCGGCGAAAGGGAGACTGCGAGGTCTCGATCAATGAGCATGGCGGGTTCCGTCTCTCCGAACTGCACTTGAGAGTCTGCTCGATCGATGCCTTTCTCCGCGGTTCCATCAAGCTTCGCCCGGGCGAACCGGTTGCTATCTATCGCACCAACGATCGTTGCTGCTTTCAATGGTTCCTGGCGATTATCCGCGCCGGCGGAATCGCGGTACCGTTGAATCCACTGCTTTCACTTGCTGAAGTGCGCCGCATTTTGGCCGATAGCGGCACAGAGATCCTGGTTACTGACAAGGCGGTCTTCGAGCGCAACATCGCGAGCCGGAGGGCGCTGAATGTCCGCGCATGGATTCAGGCTGACGATGAGTTGGAAACGCTGGAAGGATTTGCGCGTCCTGACTTCGGCGGCGCTGCATTGCCGCCGGTCGCCATCGATCCGGCCGCGACCATTGCAGTCTTTCATACCTCCGGCACCAGCGGATTTCCCAAGGGAGCGGCACTCTCCAGCAACGCCCTGCTCGGCGCGCGCGCAACTGCTGTGCTTGCACGACTTCTACTGGGACCGAAGGATCTTGCGCTCGTCGCGCTGCCCTGGTCGCACATCATGGCTGTGAGCATTGCGCTCAACGGCCTGATGGCTGGAGTTCGCGGCTGTTTTCTTGAGCATTTCAATGTCGATGACGCGCTCAATCTTGCCGAACGTTTCAGAGTTACCGCCTTTGTGGGCGTGCCTGCGATGCTTGCCCGACTGGTGAACAGCAATCCCGATCCGGCCCGGCTGGCAAGCGTCCGCGTGTGGCTATCGGCCAGCAACTATCTACCTGGGGAAGTTCGCCAACGCCTACGGAACTTCGGCGCGCTGACTCGCTTGCCGAGCGGTCGGCGCGTTCCTCCGGTCCTATTGAACGGTTACGGCATGGTAGAGTTGGGCGGCTTGGCCATGATGGGAATTGAGCTGCCATTTCTGCCCGGAAGCAGTCAGTTATGCTTTCCTGTGCCTCCATTTCAGGTGCGCGTTGCCAATGAGAACGGTCGCCGTGCAAGCGCAGGCGTAACCGGCGAGTGCCAGATTCGCCGCCGCGGCCTGACTCCTCACTACTGGAAGGACAACGGCGACGGCGACGGTCTTTTGACCCGCGACGGATGGTTGCGGACTGGCGATCTGGCTGAACGCACCCACCTTGGCCTGGTGCGGCTGGTGGGGCGCAGCAAAGACGTCATTAAATCAGGCGGCTATTCGGTTTACGCCCGCGAGCTGGAAGAGACCATCCTGGCTCATCCAGCGGTGGCTCGCGCCATCGCTTTTGGCTTGCCGCACAAGGAGAAGGGCGAGATTCCCGCTGCGGCCGTTGAGCTGCGGCCGGGCGCACCGGCCGGTGAAAACGATCTGCTGGAGTGGTGCTGGAACCATCTTGCGTCGTACAAGGCGCCGCGCCGCATATGGATTTTCGAAGCCGGTGACTTGCCGCAGAATTCCAACGGCAAGTTCCTGCGGCGCGTTCTGCGCGAGCGATTTTCAGAAAAGACTGCCTAGGCCACTCCGGAGAGACACTTTTCCTGGGAATTGCGCCAAAAAGAATCTGTGAAACTGTGAAAACGGAGCGGTTGAAGACACGTCCCGTCAGCCAACGGGCCTCATACCATCTGCGGGCTGACATCTGTTCGCCCATAGCGGAAAGCGAAGAGCTCTTAGCTGTTCCCTGCCCCCTGCTCTTTCGCCTACGGTGCCGTCTCGGTCGGAATGACGTTGATTCCGCTTTGCTTGAATTGAAAGTCCAGGATCCAGACGGTTGGGACGGCCCGGCCATCGGCCTGCGCAGGCTTGAACTTCCAGCGCAGTGCTGCGTCGAGGGCCTTATTGGCGAAGTACTGGCTCGGCCCCGCCGATTGGAATGCAGCGCCCGTTACGTTGCCGTTCTCGTCGACCTCCAGCCGAATCGCTACTTTGACTGTGCCCGAGATCGTCCTCAATGCGTCCGGCGCCGCGTCGGGTTGAACCTGCTGTATCACTGCGCCTTTCAGCGCTGTTCCGCTGGTCGCTGCGCCCTCCGCAGTCTCCAGCGGAGGCGGAGTCGCCTCCTGAGCTTGCGTGGGCGCTGGAGCCGCCTCGGAAACTTGGGCGGGCGCTGGAGTTGGAGGCGGAGCTGGAGCTGATGTTGCCTCAGGGGCAGAGGCCGGAGCCGGAGCTGGAGCCGCGGTTGCCGCCGGAGCTGCAGTTGAAGCCTCGGCCGGACTTGTGGCAGGAACAGAAGCGGGAGCCGGAGCCCGGGCTGGAGCGGTGGCCGGAGCCGGAATCGGAGCCGTGGCCGGAGCCGGAGTTGCGGCCGGCACATTCTGCTCTTCCGTGGCGGGCGTTGGCGGCTGCGTCCGATGCGACAGAACGCTCAGAATTCCGATACCCGCGAGCAGAATGGCCGCCGCGCCAATCAGCGCCGCCACGCGGCGTTTGGCAAGCGGCGTTCTGTCCGCGTTCTTTGCCGGGCGCGGAACACCCGTGCCCGGTTCCAGATGAGCCTTGATCTCCTCAAGAGTGCACCGGCGTGCCGGGTCGATGCGGAGGCACTCTCTGGCCACTGCGGCGAATGGTTGCGGAACCGTTTCCGACACCACCGGTTCCACGTTTGCCCCGCCTTTCCAAGCCGGAGGGCGCTGGGTCAGAACTGTCGCCAGCGTCGCTCCCAGCGACCACACGTCCGTAGCCGGACCGATCCGCCCTTGTACGGTCTCCGGTGCGTCGTAGACCGTTCGCTCCAACGAGGGCTTGCCGATTGCGCCCGCGAGGAGAAGGCCATCCGTCGTCAGCTTCAACCGGTCGCCGGCGGCCATGATGTTCCTGGGCTTCAGCCGTGCATGAACAAAACCCCTTTCGTGCAGATAGGCAAGTGCATCCAGGGCCGGGCCGAGCATCTCACGGGTCTCCTGCGGCGTAAGCGCCCGCTCGAGAAGAATCTCCGCGAGAATCTCGTCGGCATATTCCGTCACCACGTAGAGCAGCGGCACGGAGTCGATTTCACAACGCCCGCTCGCAAACACCTGCATAAGGTTCGGATGGGAGAGGTTTGCTGCCGCCACCCATGCGGTCATGCGGATTTCAGCATCGTCGGAATCGGCGGGAACGAGTTTGATGATTGCTCTCTGCGATTGCCCGCTCAGCTCCGTCAAATAGACACCGGCCTCCTCAGAACCGCCGATCCATTGGAGCAGGGGGAATCTGCCGTCGACGACGCGTCCAACCCAATCGCCGCGAATTGACGCTGAGTTCATGGTTCCAGCCCATTCTACCCAACTACAAGAATCATCTTAGCCCCGAAGGCGCAGATTCAAACCGGGTTAGTACACACTTTGGTAAGGGTGCGGGCGGCCTCGCGCTATCCCGGTCCATTCTCCGGCTTCTACTGAAAGAGGTGCAGTGCCGCGCGCCAGCCCGCGCAGCATTGGCATAAACGGGTGGTCCGAGCGGCCTCTGCGCTGCCTCCTTCTCTACGTCGCACGCGATGCGGACCGCCGAAAGGGCAGATAAAGCAGCAGGAACAACCCGAGGGCCACGCCCTGGGTCACGACGATGTACCACGGCCAAGGCCCCAGAAGGTCCAGCAGCGATGCGTGCCTGGGCTTGGCGCGCAAATACATGTAGTTGGTTTTGAAGATCCAATCGAGCGCGCCGTCGAACGCGGCCCAGACATTCGCACCCAGCATCGCCGTCGCCACCGACCCATTGCGCGGACGCGCCAACCGCGACCACACAAGATAGAGCACGGCGGCCACCACGAGGCCATGCGCGACAAAGAACTGCACGGTCGACAAGGAGGGAAACCGCTCCCATAGGTCCGGAGTGAGCAGGGCCATCGAAGTTCCACCCAGCGCGCCGTAATAGGCCAGATCGAAGACGGCCGGGCTGAGGGTGAACAATGCGATAACGGTCAGGTACAGCGTGACATCGCAGAGTTCCACCGGAAGATGGGCAGGAAAAGTGAGCAGGCCATGCCGGGCCAAATCGATGTCCCACCACGCCGTGTTGAGAAAAAGCACGGTCGCCACGCCCAGCCGCAGACTCTTCGATTCGGGCGAGAGCCGCCGCTGCACCGACGTGAGAAGCGCCGCGAGCAGCAAGATCGCACTCAGAATGGCGAGGTGAGCAATTCCGAAAAGCGGGAAATTCGTTGCCATCTTTCTCTTGCGCTCAGCGCCCGCCGGCCGGTCCCGGCGCAGCCTAAAGAAACCCCTTCAGGCACAAATCATGATCTCACCGCCAGTCGCCCATCACATAAGCGCCGGGGCGGTTGAATCCATTCCCTCGCGGCCGTTGCATCGCGACCCCCAGAGTCACGACTCGATATCCGCGCATTTGCATACGCTCAAACGCGTCCGCGCAGGCCGTGCTCACTCCGGCTTCCACTTCCGCTCCGCGCGCCAGAGCCAGCGCATCGATAGCGTCCAACAGGCGGTCGAACCGTTCGCCGCTGCTCGCCGCTGCGAACTTCACGTAGCAGATCTTTGCGCCACCCTCTGACCCAACGCCGTGCATGCATACGGCAAATCCGTCCAACGTGCGCCGGCCCTCGACGAGGATCACCTCGCCGGTGCGTTGCGACAGGACCGCCCGAATCTCATCGCTCAGGTCGAGTCCCCGCTCTACCCGGTCTGCGAGCTTTGCGCAGGCCTCGATCGCCTGCTCCCGCTCGCCCCGGCCGAGCGACGAGAGCAGCATCGGCAATTTGGCTCCCTTTGCCGGGGTCCACGAAGGCGCGGCCGGCGCGCGTTTCATGATCGCCGTGAGATTTCCGGGCCAATAGCCAAACCTCTGGTACAGGCCCACGTGTTTGGGACTGTGCGCAAAGGTGAACAGGCCGGTGTGCTGCACGTCCCAGCGGTCGAAGACCTTCATCGTGGCCCTTAGCAGCCGCTGCGCCACGCCGCGGTTCCAGTAATCGGGCAAGACGGTGAGCGGCCCGAAGAACGCGAACGATCCCCACCGTGTTGCCACGTTCAATCCGATCAGCTTTCCGCATTCGCGCGCCGCCAGCACGGTGGTGTTGCGCGAGCGCCGGCGCGGCGAGACGAAATCCCGGTCGCCCATAAACTCCAGCGGATTGGGGAGCCCGAGAAATGTGCCGAACGCCAGGCGCACAACCCGGCCGGCTTCTTCAAGTTCGCCCTCGCGAAGTTGCCCGACCCGAATCGACTGCTTGTTCGCTGCCATCTTCAATCTCCTTGCGTAAGGCCGGCAGACTCTGGAAAGATAACCGCGTCACGCATCTGCAGGCCGACTCAGTGTAGCGCATGAGTGTTGACAACACGTACTGCCCTAGGCGTTACAATTCGGACGGCTCGTTCTTCAAGAAGGAGATGGCCATGCAAAAGATCGCCTTGCAAAGACGTTGGGTTATAGCGGCTGTCGCGGTCGTTGCTCTCCTTATCGTCGTGTTCGGACTGGTTCCCTTCCTTATCAACGCCGACACCTTCCGGCCCACGATAGAAAGCCAACTATCCAGCTCGCTCGGACGACAAGTTTCGCTCGGCCATCTGAGCCTATCTCTCATCACCGGCAGTTTGACTGCGGAGAACATCTCCATAGCCGACGATCCGGCCTTTGCCGCGACGCCATTTCTCCAGGCCAAACGGCTGGACGTCGGCGTCGAACTCAGCCAGCTTCTCTTCCACCACACTGTGCGGATTACGAAACTCACCGTCGATTCTCCGGCGATTGAACTCGTCCACACCCAAACCGGCACATGGAACTTTTCGAGCATTGGGAGCACCGCCGCCACACCTCCACTCGCGCCGGGCAGCGCTCCGGCCGCTACTCCAGTCAGCGCTCCTGCCCTGAGCGTTGACAAATTGGAGATCAAGGGCGGAAGCGCCACAGTTTCTTCTATTCCTGCGGTTGGCAACCCGTTCGTGTGTACAGACATTGACCTCACCGCCAAGCAGTTTTCCTTTACTAACTCGTTCCCCTTCCAGCTTTCGGTCAAGCTGCCGGGCGATGGCTCGCTCCAGCTCACCGGGACTGCCGGGCCGGTAGCGCAGAAAGACGCCTCCGACACGCCATTTCATGCAACGCTGCAGCTCAAGCATTTCGATCCGGTTGCCGCCAACGTTGTTGCGCCAAGCGACGGAATCTCGATGGTGGCTGATTTCAACGCACAGCTTGACTCGGACGGCGCCGACCTCACCAGCACCGGGAAGTTCGTAGCTTCGCGGCTCCAGTTGGCGCGCACCGGATCGCCCGCTCCACAGCCGGTAAACATCGACTACACAATTTCTGATAGCTTGAACTCGCGCACAGGTCAGGTTTCCGATCTTGCCATTCACACCGGCTCAGTTGCCGTGCACGTGAATGGCGGCTTCCGGCTTACCGGGCAAGCGGTCGTGCTCGATTTGCACCTTTCAGCGCCCAATCTGCCGATCGATCAACTGGAGCGGCTACTTCCGGCCGTAGGAATTAGCCTCCCCAGCGGTTCCAGTCTTCAAGGGGGCACCCTCACGGCTAATCTCGCCATTACCGGCCCGGCAAACGCCATTACCATCGTTGGGCCCGTCGAGATTGACAACACAAAGCTGGCCGGCTTCGATCTGGGATCTAAAATTCAGGGCATCAATCCGCTGGGAGGAACCAGCGGCGGCACGGAGATCGAAAAACTGAGTACGGACCTGAACTCCTCGCCGCAAACCACGCAATTCAGCAATATTTACGCATCGATTCCTGTCATCGGAACGGCTACCGGCAGCGGCACAATTTCTCCCTCCGATGCGCTCGACTTCCAACTGGTCGCCAAATTCAACAGTTCGTCAATGGCCGGTGGCATTGCGAACACTGGCATGAATGCGATGGGCAATTTGCTCGGCAATCGCTCCACTAGCGCAGCGAATAATGGCATTCCGCTCACAATTACCGGAACGGCGTCGAATCCCTCGATCAAGGCCAACGTTGGCGCCATGCTCAAACAACAAGCGGGCGGACTCCTTGGCAACTCTTCAGGCCAGAAAAACACCAACCCAGTGAAATCGCTGAAAGGGCTCTTTGGCAAATAGAGGACGGGGCCCGAACATTCGAGAGTGTTAGAAACAGGATGGTGAGGGTAGTTCCTTGTCTCAAGGCCACCGAATGTTACAAATCTGTTAAAATCAAGACGCAAGGAGTTCGGCAAGGCCACGTAAACCCCCACTGAATCGATCCCCATGATCCTCTTCCTCATGCGCCACGCCAATGCGGGAACTATTCGCGAGAACCCCGTGCTCGACGCCAAACGAGGCCTGATTAAGGAAGGCAAGGAGCAGTGCATGTTGATGGCGCGCGTGCTGGCCGCCCTAAAGGCGCCCATCGACGTCATTGTGTCCAGCCCCTTGAAGCGCGCGCTGCAGACCGCTCAGCTTGTGGGCACTGAGTTGGGCTACGACGCCAAAGTGGAAATTAGTCCCGCACTGGGGTTGAACGCGGGCTACGCGGACTTTCAGAATCTGCTGGCGAAGTACGCCGACTGCGAGGGGATTTTGGCCGTCGGGCACAATCCCAACGTCTTTCAGTTTCTCGGCCGCCTGGTGACCGGGAATGGAGGCGCGGCCATCCGCATGCGCAAGGGGTCCATAGTCCGGGTTGACATGGAACGCCATCCGCCCCGCCTGCAGTGGCTCCTCGATCCGCGCACGGCGCGCGCCATCTATGCCAGCGTGACAAAGAGTTCGCGCCCGAAGACCTCGCGGAAATAGCCGGCCTCCTTGCGCAGCGACCACAACTCCAGCTCCGCGCCCGTGCGTCCTGCCCGCAGCTCGAGGTAAACCCGCTTGGGGTAGATCCTGGTTCCAACACGGAGGACGTCGGAGGCCCGATCCTGGTTCAAAGCCACCGACAAACGCAGCAGGACCACCGCTCTGTGTACGTTCTTGTGTTCCTCTGCGGGGATATTGCGCAGAGCGCGATCGCCCGGCTGGGGACGGCTCTTGCCCATGTAGCGCGCGATGGCCGAGACCAATGTCCGCTGCAGTTGCGTGTAGCCGTAGATCTCCGAGCTGGAAATAATGTACTGCGTGTGCCGGTGATGGCCCTGATGGTTGATGAACTTGCCGGTGTCGCGAAGCATCGCGGCGGCCGCCAGCCAGCTTTCGTACTCGAGCGAGAGGCCGTGCAGAGCCTTTAACTCGCGGAAGAGCTGCACGGCATGGGCACGCACCGGCTCGGCCTGACGGGGATCGACGCCATAGCGCCGCGCCGTGGCCAGCACGCTCTCCCAGCGCTCGTGCTCGAATTCGCGATGCGCCTTGGCGCGGGCATCCTGCTCGGCCAGCATCTGCGCCAGAATGCCGTCGCGCAAGCCCAGTGGCGAGTAGCGAAAGCCCGGCAGCCCGAAGCTCTCCAGAATCTCGGCATACACCTCGGCGCCGGCGACGATAATCTCCGCGCGCCGCGGACCGATGCCGGGCACCGCCTCGCGTTCGGGGAGCGACATTTTGGCCAGTTTGCCGGCCAGCTTGTGCACTGTCCGCGTTGGCACCATTCCGGCCAGAATGGCCGAGCGATCCTCGGCACGGTCGAGGGCTGAGGCGGTTTTGGCAGAAATTTTTCCGGCCTTTTTGCCGCCGGCTCTGCCGTTTTTTGCTCCCGGCACGCAAGCTGCGGATAGCGCGGCAGCCGTACCGGAGGTAGCGATGACCAGCGGCGCGCGGTCCGGCTGAATTCTGCGGTGGGCGCGGCGCAGCTCGCGCGCAATCAACTGCCGCATGCGCGCCAGCCCATCGGCCGGCGGCGGATCGGTGGCCAGAAACTGCTCGGTAAGCCGCACCGCCCCCAGCGGCAAACTGACCGTCTCCTTGATGCGCTTGTGCTCGGAGAGCGTAAGCTCGCAGCTTCCGCCTCCCAGGTCGACGAGCAGCACGCGGCCGCCGGCTCCCGGCTCCGCTCCGGTGACGCCGAGATGAATCAGCCGCCCTTCTTCCAGGCCGGAGATGATTTCCATGTTCCAGCCTGTCTCGGCCTTCACCCAAGCCTGAAAGGCCGCCGCGTTGCGCGCGTCGCGCATGGCCGCAGTGGCCACCACGCGAATCCGGTCCACGCCGTGCGACTGCACTACACGCTGAAAGCGCTTGAGTACGCGCAGCGTAGCCGCCATCGCTTCCGGAGAGATGAGCCCGGTATCAAAGACACTGCCGCCGATCCTCGTCACCTCGCGGTCCTCTGCGAGGGTTTTGAGCCGGTGCGCCTGCACCTTGGCTATCTTCAATCTGCACGAGTTGGAACCGATATCGATGGCGGCGAATGTAGGCATGGTTTCTCTAGGGCGCGCTCCGTGAAGAAAGAATCGACCCACCGCCAAGATACACGAAGGCGGCTTGCCCGCGCCGTGGACAGCTGGTTCGCAGACACTCAACCTTGCTGATTGCCGAGGATATCTCAGGCGTATAAGGTGGACTCTCCTCCCTTTGGAGATGAACCTGTTTACGGGGGCCCCGGGACGTCGCACCCCGGCTATGACGAAAGTCACGTCGGTCTACCCAATAGTTGCATTCGGAAATCTGGTTTAGGTATTGAATGCGCCCGATATATGGGTAAGGCTCTACCCGAGATTCACAAACATCGATAGACGTGTCCCTATGAAATGGCGTGGCCATTTTCCGACGATTCCGGGCATAGCGATCGCTCTTCCCGCCATGCTTCTGGGTGGCATGATGGCTGGCACACTCATGATTTTCACGCCGGCCCACGTAAAGCGGCTACTCTTTGGGGGCATCACTCTTCCCGAAGTTGTAGCTATCGGAACGGCCTTCCTGGTTGTGGCCGGGCTGATCGTTTTGAGGGAGCTGGCCGACCGGGAATGCAGGACGGAGCGGGAATTTCTCAGCGCTTTCCTCGAACATATTCCAGACAACGTCTACTTCAAGGATCGCAACAGCCGTTTCCTGCGCATCAGCCGGGCGATGGCCTCCTATTTTCGGCTGAGTGATCCCGCGCAAGCCGTGAACAAGACTGATTCCGATTTGTTCAGTTCAGAACACGCCGGCAAGGCAATCGAGGACGAGCAGAGAATTATCCGCACCGGCGAAACGATGGTGGGCATGGAAGAGAAGGAGACCTGGCCGGATGGCCATGAAACGTGGGTGCTCACCTCGAAGGTCCCGCTTAAGGACCGGCGCGGCGAGATCGTTGGCACGATGGGGATCTCTCGCGACATCACTGACCGGAAGCAGGCAGAGTTGCGCATCCGCTTCATGGCGCTTCACGATGCGCTGACGGGACTGCCCAATCGCACTCTGCTGGAAGATCTCTTAGGTCAGACGATCACACTGGCTTGCCGCAACAAGAAGCGCGTCGCCGTTCTCATGTTGGGCCTGGATCGCTTCAAGAGCGTCAATGATTCTTTCGGGCACCAGCTTGGCGACCGTCTCCTGGAGGCGGTGTCGATGCGATTGAAAAGCAGCCTGCGGGAGAGCGACATTGTGGCGCGTCTGGGCGGAGACGAATTTGTGATTGCTCTTCCCATGGTCGAGCAACGCCAGGATGTCGAGCATGTTGCGCGAAAGGTGCTGAGCACACTCACCGAGCCATTCCAAATCGAAGGGCATGGCCTGCTGGTGGGCGCCAGCATCGGCATTTGTGAATATCCCGTTCATGGCGAGAATCCGAGGGAACTGCTGCAAGCCGCGGATACCGCGATGTATGAGGCGAAGAAGAGAGGGCGCGGCGTCTATTGCTTCTTCACGCCGGTGCTTACCGATGCGACGCGCCGCCGCCAAAAGCTCGAGGTCGACCTGCGGCATGCGTTGGCCCGAGGCGAATTTGTCCTTTACTACCAACCGCTGGTTTCAACGGCTTCCGGCGACATCACCGGCATGGAAGCGTTGCTGCGTTGGCGCCACCCGGAACAAGGGATCATCTTCCCCAACCAGTTCGTTCCACAATTGGAGGAACTGGGACTGATGATCGACGTCGGCGACTGGGTGCTGAAGACCTCATGTATGCAAAACGCGGCATGGCAAAAGGAAGGGTTCCCGCCGGTTCGCATGATGGTGAATCTGTCGGCAACACAGTTTTATCGCGGCAATATCGTAAGCAGCGTCATGAGAGCATTATCCGAATCCGGCTTGGATCCCAAATGGCTGGAACTGGAACTGACGGAATTGCTTATGTTGGATAACTCGGATACGACGATTAAGATCATGCGGGCCCTGAAGAAGCGCGGAGTCAGTCTGTCGCTGGACGATTTCGGCACCGGCTGGTCCTCATTGTCCTATCTGAGAAAGTTCCCCATTGACCGCATCAAGATCGATCGTTCGTTCCTACGCGACCTTGCCATGGAGCCGGCCGCGGAAGCGGTGGTCAGGAGCATCATCAACCTGGGGCGCGATCTGGGCCTGGCTTGCGTGGCCGAAGGCGTGGAAACGCCGGAGCAACTCAACTACTTCAAAAGGCAGAGTTGCCAGGAAGTGCAAGGATCCCTGTACAGCCCCGCTGTTCCTGAAGCGGATTGCCGCGCTCTGCTGCGCGAGGGGAGGGTTCGGGCCGCTGAATCTCACCGGACTTTGTACGCTGTAGCAGGAAGGGATTCCCATTGCGCCGCGTGACCGGCGCGACGTGGCGGAGTCAATTCCCCTGCCGCCGCTTTTCTCGAAGCAACGAATCGAACTGACAGGTTGGTATGGCCGAGGCCACAGCGGCACGGTGGCGTTGACCGTGATGCTGGGGGCTGCTGTGACAATCGCCGGCGTATTGGAATCGTCCGCCGCAGTCATGGTTCAGGGATAGGTTTGCGCCGTCGCAACGCTCCGTCTTCGCCTGCATTGCACTGTGAGAAATCGCACCAACGCGGCTGATATTCTCAATTTGATGGCCAGAATTACGTTGCGTGCAAACACGAACACATTCGATCGGCCGCGGCGAGCGCCCTCGGCGCGCGCCGTCTGGCTGCTTTTTTTGTGCATCTGGATCACGATTTACTTTGCCTCGTTGTTTTCTCCTCCGCTCCTCGACGACGTGGATGCGTCGCACGCGCAGTGCGCGCAGCACATGGCCGAAAGCGGCGACCTGATCGCCGCCAAGACCGACGGCATCCGCTACATCGAGAAGCCGCCGCTGCCCTACTGGCTGGTGGCGGGAATGTACAAGATATTTGGCCAGAACACGTTTGCCACGCACCTGCCCGACGCGCTGGCGATGCTGGGGCTGGCGTGGCTGGCATGGCTGTGGGCGCGGCGGGCGTGGGGCGAGCGCGCCGGTCTCTACGCCGGGCTGGGCGTGCTCACCTCGGTGGGACCGTTTCTTTTTACGCGCTTCATCATTCCCGAGTCGATCCTTTCCTTCTTTCTGCTGATCGCCTTGTACGCCCTGATCAGCAGCCTTGAAGATAACCGCCCGTCGCGCATTTACTGGGCGTGGGCCGGCGTGGGGCTGGCCCTCATGACCAAGGGCCTGATTGCGCCCGTGTTCTTCTTTGGCGCGGCCATTCCTTATCTCCTCCTTACCGGCCAATGGCGCCGCTGGAAGGCGCTGCGGCCGGTCTCCGGCCTGCTCGTTTTTCTGGCCGTCGCCGCGCCATGGCACATCCTGTGCGGCATCGTCAACCCCGACCAAGGGCACCCGGTGGGCAATCACCCCACGCTGGGCAATGTGCATGGCTTTTTCTACCAGTACTTCATCAACGAGCACGTGCTGCGCTTCTTCAACCTGCGCTATCCACACGACTACAACAAAATGCCGGCCTTGTGGTACTGGCTGGCGCATCTGGTGTGGCTCTTTCCCTGGAGTTTGTTTCTGCCTGCCGTTGCTGCGCTGGCGTGGAAGACCCGCCGCAGTTGGCTCAATCACCTGCGGCACGATGCCGGGCAGACGGTGGACTTTTATATCGACAACGCGATGCGCGAAGACGTAGCCAGCTACGTGGTGCGGCTCAAATTCCGCGTCAGGACCACCTGGCTGCTGAGCCTGTTCTCGGCGTGGGTGCTGCTCTTCTTTTCGATTTCGACGAATCAGGAGTACTACACGTTTCCCGTGTGGCCGCCGCTGCTGATGCTGATCGCAGGGGTGGTGGCGGACATCGAGGAGAAGCGCGGCGCCGATAGCGGAGTGCCCTCGCTGTCAACGGCGTGGCTCACGGGTGCGCATGCGGTCTTCGCGGCGATCGGCGTGCTGGCCGCGGCGGTGCTGGCCTGGGGATTATGGACCTCGCGTCATCTGCCCTTCGTTTCCGACATCGGCACGCTGCTGGCGCACCGCGGCGTGGGCGACTACACGCTGTCGATGTCGCACCTCTTCGATCTAACCGGAGGCTCGTTTGCCGCGCTGCGTCTGCCCGCGGCGATGGCGGCGATCATTCTGTTGATCGGGCCGGCGGCGGGCTGGCTGCTGCGGCTCAAAAGGAAGCATCTCGCCGCCACGGTGAGCGTGGCGTTGACCATGACGGTTTTCTTCGTCGCTGCGCACATCGCCTTCGCGCGCTTCGAGCCCATGCTCAGCTCGAAGCCGATGGCCGACACGATAGTGGCCAAAGGCACGCCCGCAGACCTGCTTATCATTTACGGCGAGCAGTCATCGGGGTCTTCGCTGATTTTTTACACCAATGACTTTTTCAAGGGTAGGCCCGCGGACCTGGTTCTGCCGCGTTGCGGGCAGCATAGCGAGGGAACGACGCTGTTGTGGGGCTCGTGCTATCCCGACGCCCCCGACATATTCCTCAGCGACCAGAAGCTTTCGGAGATTTGGGGCGTAGGCGAGCGCAAATGGCTTTTCGCAGAAGATCCCAGCCGGGACAACGTGGAACAGGTGCTGGCCGGCCGGCTCTATCCGGTCCAGACCCTCGCCGATAAGACGCTGTGGACCGACCGGCCGCTGCCGTAGGCCCGGCCCGCGCGACAGCGGATTCATCTACTCAGCCGCGCGCATCTTTCCGCCGGGCAAGAGCTCGTAGACGCGGCCGCGCCAAAGAATGCGCCGGCTCAAGTAGCCTGCAGCCCAGAAACAAAAACCCATGAAATCGCGGATGGGGTAGAGCACAAGCAGCCCGATCCAGCTTTTGTCGCGCACCACGAGCCTGCCGACGGCGATAGAAAGCGCCAGCCGCGTGGCGACGGCCCAGCCCGCAAGCGCCAGGCCCCAATACGGATGGCCGAGCCACATGGCGCTCGCTAGTCCAAGCAGGCCGAAGGGCGTGCTGAAGGTGAGCGCGGTGCCGAGGTGGCCCTTGGGCCGTGAAAAGCGCGTGGACTTCATCCATCGCATCTGGTGCTTGAGCGAGCCCATGAAGCTCGAATTCAACACCATGTGGTCGATGGCGTGATGGCTCAGCGCCACCGCCTGGCCCAGCTTGTAGGTCTCGTTGCCGAGCACAAAGTCGTCGGAGCAGTAGTCGGCCGTCACGCGGAAGCCGCCCATGCGGCGGATGGTCTCGCGGCGAAAGGCCATGGTGGGACCCAACGTGAACTGCATTCCCTCCATGACTCGCGCCGCCAGCACGCCCGCGGACATTTCGACCGACATGCCGACAGCTTCGAGACGCGCCCAAAGACCGCCTTCAGCGGCCACGCCGCGGTACAGGCAGCACATGCCGCCCACGCGCTGATCAGCAAAGGGCAGCGCCACCGCGCGCAGGTAGTCCGGCGAAACGCGGACGTCGCTGTCGCTGATGACGAAAATCTCGTGCGCCGCTTCAGCCTCCATCTTTTCCATGGAGAGAACTTTGTCGTTGATGTACTCGGGCCGGCCGCCGGTGGAGAGAAACTTTGCCGGAATGTGCGGATGCCGCGCCGCCACACGCCGCGCCGTCGCAAGACCTGGATCGCTCGCCTCGCGGGCGCAGAAGAGAATCTCGTACTCAGGGTAATCCTGCTCGAAGAAGCTTTCGAGGTACGACTCCAGTCCCGGATCCGCTCCGTGCAATGGCTTGAACAACGACAGCCGAGGAGTGAATCCCGGCTGGGCCGCGAGCTGGGCCAATGCGAGCCGCCGTTCGCGCAGGAAGCCGGGAACAGCCCAAAGCACAATGCCGGCGAAAACCGTGGAGGTGAGGAGGCCGAAGACAGCCAACCCGAGAAGGGCGTAGGGCATGCTGGTTCAAGGATAACCGGCAAGTCATCAATCGTAGCGCCGGTCTCTTCACCGGCTGTACTGGCGGCGTCCACGCCACCAGTGACTCAAGCGTGCACGACCAGTGCTACGGCTTCCGTGCCGGCGTGGCGCGCGGTGGCGGCACCGGCTTGCGGATGGGCACAATCGCCGAGGCCGAGCCGGACGCGGCCTGTTGAAAGCGCGTCAGCATCTCGCTGCGCACGTACTCGACGAAGCTCTGCATCTGCCGGTTCATCTCCTCCATGCGCTCGCGCATCTGCAGGATGATGGCGATCCCGGCGATATTGACCCCGAGGTCGCGAGCCAGGTCGAGGATGAACTCCAGCCGCTCCAGGTCCTCGTCGGTGTAGAGGCGCGTGTTGCCCTCAGTGCGCGAGGGTTTGAGCAGCCCTTCGCGCTCATAGAGCCTCAGCGTCTGCGGGTGAATCTCGTACATCTCGGCCACCGCCGAGATCATGTAGGCCCCTTTGGATTTGCGTTTAGTTGCCATTGTTCTTTCCCCAAATCAGCCTAACCGATCCATGTGTGGGCCCATCTTTGTTTCCACGCAAGTCTCAAAGCTTCTCAAACAGCGCCTTGCGCGGGTCGTCGGGGTTTAGCTTGGCCAGCTCGCGCATGATCTCGCGGCTGCGCTCGTCGTTCAAGTGCGGCACGGCGACCTCGACGGTGATGATTTCGTCGCCGCGTTGGCCGGAGTGCTGCGCGCTTTCCACGCCGCGTCCGCGCATTCGCAACTTTTGCCCGCTCTGCGTGCCCGGCGGAATCTTCAACTGCGCGCGGCCGTCAATGGTGGGCACCTCGACCTTGGCGCCCAGCGAGGCCTCGGCCACAGTCACCGGCACGGTGAGCTGAATATCGTCGCCCACTCGGGTGAAGACCGGATGCGAGCCGGTGCGCACGATCAGGAAAAGGTCGCCGGGCGGCCCGCCATTGACGCCGGCGTTGCCTTTGCCTTGCAGCCGGATGCGCTGGCCGTCGCGCGTGCCCGGCTTGATGCGGAAATCCACTGTCTCCGAGCGGGTCACCGTGCCCTCGCCGTGGCAAGTCGGGCACTCATTCGAGATGCGCCCCGTGCCGTTGCAGCGCGGGCAGGTGATATTGAACTTCATGCGTCCGCCCATCTGCGTCACCTGGCCGGTGCCGTGACACTCCGGGCACTGCACGTCGCCGCCGGTGCTGGCCTTTCCGTGGCAGGCGGGGCATGTCTCCTGGCGGTTGATCTGGATGCGCGCCTGGCCGCCGCGAATCGCCGTCCAGAAGTCGACCGTGGCCTGATATTCGAGATCGGAGCCCGGCTGCGGCCCCCGCGGATGCTGCGGATGCTGCGCGCCGGAAAAGATTCCGGAGAAGATGTCTTTGAAGCTGCCCCACCCGGCGCCGCCCTGCTCGGCCCCGCCCTGTTGGCCGGGGACGCCGCCGCCGAAGCCGGAGAAGTCGAAGCCGTCGAAGTTGACCGGCCCGCGGCCGCCCGAGCGCTGCGCGCGCGCGTAGGCTTCAGCCTGTGCCGGGTCGATCTGATCGGAGTAGAAGCCGACCTGGTCGTAGATCTTGCGCTTCTTCTCGTCGCTCAGAATGTCGTTGGCCTCGGAGATCTCCTTGAACTTTTCTTCGGCCTTTTTGTCGCCGGGATTCACGTCGGGGTGGTATCTGCGCGCAGCCTTGCGGAAGGCCTTGCGAATCTCCTCCGGCGTGGCCGTCTTCTTCACTCCCAGCGTCGCGTAATAGTCTTTGTTGGTAGCGGTGGGCATGGGTGCTTTCTTATCTCAAAACAGCATGAATAGTATCGCTCTCCAGCTCCCGCACACATTCCGCCAACGAAACTCAAACTTCATCGGCAAAGGCTCATGCGGCGTCGCTTACGATGTCTTCTGCCATTCAACCGTATAAAGCAGGGGTGAACGGAATTCACTCCGCCCACCCCACTGAATCGCCAACCTACTGACCTGCTGACTCGCTTACTTATTCTCGTCCACATCGACGTACTCCGCGTCGATGACTTCGCCTTCCTTCTTGGCTTCGCCAGCAGGCGCGCCGCCGGGGGCTGCTCCCGCAGCACCGGCGCCCGCGTCCGTGGGTCCGCTCTGGGTTTGCGCGGAGCTGGCTTTGTAGAGAGCCTCAGCCAGCTTGTGACTGGCGTGGGTCAGCCTTTCGTGCGCGGAGCGGAGTTCGGAGGTCGAGGGCGACCCCTCGAGCGTCTTCCTGGCATCGGCCAGCACCGCTTCGACCTCGGTCTTGTCGGCTGCCTGCACCTTTTCGCCCGAGTCCTTGAGCATCTTCTCGATGTTGTAGACCAGGCTGTCGAGCGCGTTGTGGGCCTCGATCTCCTCGCGCTGCTCCTTGTCCTCTGCGGCGTGGGCCTCAGCTTCCCGAGCCATTTTTTCGACCTCTTCCTTTGAAAGACCAGAACTCGATGTAATCGTGATGCGCGTGTCTTTGCCGGTGGCGTTGTCCTTGGCGGTCACGTTGAGGATGCCGTTGGCGTCGATGTCGAAGGTGACCTCGATCTGCGGCACGCCGCGCGGCGCCGGGGGAATCCCGCCCAGCTTGAACTTGCCCAGGGTGCGGTTCTGCGCCGCCATGGGCCGCTCGCCTTGCAGCACGTGCACCTCGACCTCGGTCTGCGAATCCGCCGCCGTCGAAAAAGTCTCGGTCTTTTTGGTCGGGATCGTCGTGTTGCGCGGAATCATCGGCGTAGCCACGCCGCCCAGTGTCTCGATAGACAGGGTCAGCGGAGTCACATCGAGCAACAGCAGATCCTTGACGTCGCCGGCCAGCACGCCTGCCTGCACTGCGGCTCCCACGGCCACCACCTCATCGGGATTCACGCCCCGGTGCGGCTCGCGGCCGAAGAGCTTCCTGACCAGTTCCTGAATCTTGGGCATGCGCGTTTGCCCACCCACGAGAACCACTTCGTCGATCTGGTTGGTCGAAATGCCGGCATCGGCCAACGCCTTCTTGCACGGATCTACCGAGCGCTCGATCAGATCCTCGACCAGCTGCTCCAGCTTCGCGCGGGTGAGCTTGCGCACCAGGTGCTTGGGACCGGACGCGTCTGCGGTGATGAAGGGCAGGTTGATCTCGGTTTCGACGGTGGTCGAAAGCTCGATCTTGGCCTTCTCCGCGGCGTCTTTCAGCCTCTGCAGGGCCATCTCGTTGCCCTTAGAGGTCAGGTCGAGTCCGTGCTCCTGCTTGAACTCGGCGATGAG
Organism: uncultured Acidobacteriaceae bacterium; assembly: GCA_963844905.1. Taxonomy (GTDB): domain Bacteria; phylum Acidobacteriota; class Terriglobia; order Terriglobales; family Acidobacteriaceae; genus Telmatobacter. Next base: position 1,035,587 of record CAWJQD010000001.1, read on the forward strand.
CCAGTCCACGATGCGCTGGTCGAGGTTGTCGCCGCCCAGGTGCGTATCGCCGTTGGTCGACTTGACTTCGATCACGCCCTCGCCCACTTCGAGGATCGAGATATCGAACGTGCCGCCGCCAAAGTCGTAGACCGCGATGGTCTCGTCCTTCTTCTTGTCGAGCCCGTAGGCCAGCGCAGCCGCGGTAGGCTCGTTGACGATGCGCTTCACGTCCAGGCCTGCGATCCTGCCTGCGTCCTTGGTGGCCTGGCGCTGCGCGTCGTTGAAGTAGGCCGGGACGGTGATGACTGCTTCCCGGACCATTTCGCCCAGGTAGGCTTCGGCGCTCTTCTTGAGCTTCTGCAGGATCATGGCGGAGATTTCGGGCGGAGTGTACTCCTTGCCCTGCGCCACGACGTCAACGTGGTCACCCTGCTGGGTGACCTTGAACGGAACCATTTTCATCTCGTCCGTCACTTCGTTGTAGCGCCGACCCATGAAGCGCTTGATGGAGAAGATCGTGTTCTCCGGGTTGGTAATAGCCTGGCGCTTGGCCACTTGGCCAACCAGCCGTTCGCCGCTCTTCGTGAAGGCGACGATCGAGGGCGTGGTGCGCGCACCCTCTTCATTTGGAATCACTTTAGGCTCCCCGCCCTCCATTACGGCCACGCACGAGTTGGTCGTGCCGAGGTCGATACCGATCATCTTTGCCATGGTTGTTTCCCTGCCTGATTTAAGATGTGCTCAACTTGGCAGAATGCCAGATTGAGTGAGATATTGTCAATTTATATGATGCGATTTCCTCATGAGGATTCGAGTTTTTACTCATTTTTCAGCCCTTATCGCCCTGCCCCGAACCGGGAAGAACCGGCTATACTGGACCCACTTTTTACTTAAGGGACTAATCGTAATGCCACAAGAGATTCGTGCCAGTCGGCGGCGAGCCATTGCTTGCCTGCGCTTATTCGTTGCCGTAGTCGCGGCGGGATTGGGCTGTCTCCCATCGGCGATCCTTCAGGCGCAGTCGACCACGGTGCACGGGTATATCACCGCGGTCCGCCCGCCCGGCGGTTTCGACGTCAATGGGGAGCACGTCACCACAACCGCGGAGACTCGATTCGGACTCATCGGCACGAAGAACCAGATAAGCTACGGTCCGATGCGTGACGCCGTCGCGATCGGCGCCTGGGTCGAGGTATTCGGCGCGCATGACCGGAAGACGAAGACTATGGCCGCCCAGACGGTGCTTTTTCGGGATGATGGAGACCGAAAGCTCACGGCTCTGGCCGTGATTGAAAAAGTGATCTCGACCGCTCCGGAGTTGGTCTTTGCGGCGGATGGTTACCGAATCCGCGTGACGCCGGCGACAGAGGTCAAGTTCCCGCACGATGTGAAATCGGCGGCCGACGTGCATGCGGGCCTCTGGGTGCTTTATGAAGGCAAGCTGGGTCAGGATGGCCTGTTGGTTGCCGGCAAAGCCCGGTTTGTCTCGACCGAACACGCGAATTCGAAATCTGAAAAAGCACCCAGCAATTACAGTGCGCCGGCCGCAACGCCGCAGCCGCCTGCGAACGGCGGCCTGGCGGCCAAAGCTAACGCACAAGCGCCGAACAACGCCGCCAGCCAACCAGAGGATCAAATAGACGATCGCAGGACGGAAGCCGATCTCCACGACGTTTCCTACGGGATTTCAAAAGACGAGGCGTTAAAGTCCCGCGTGCGCAGAATCGGTATGAGCCTCGTCCCCGCCTACCAAAAGCAGTTGCCGGTAGACGATCCAGCGAAGATTCAGTTCGAATTTATTGCCATCAAAAACCCGGTGCACGAGGAACAAGTTTCCTCGGAGGGCCTCATCCTGGTGCCCGCGCGACTCGTTGCAAGATTCAAGAACGACGATCAGCTTGCCGCCGTGCTGGCCGATGGAATTGCCTACTGCCTGCAGCAAGGAGCGCCGATTGTGATCCAGGTGAACCGAACCACTCTGGTAGAGGGCGCGGGATTGGCCGCGGCGAGTCTTGTCCCATACGGCTATCTCGCGGAATCGGTTGGCGGGCCAATCATGGAAAGCAAGCACGAAAGGGCATTGAATGAGCAGCGTTGGCGGGTGGCGCTTCAGTTGATGGCCGATGCAGGTTACGACCCCTGGCAGGCTCCCGAAGCGTGGCGGCTCGCTGAGCCCGGGAAGCTGCCCGCCGATACCGGCACGCTGAAGTACCCGGACCGAAGCGGCTACCAGCTTGGAATTTTGAGTCTCATTTACAGGAAGCCGGTGGCAAGCCAGGCCGCGGCGAGTACTCCAGCTTCGGCGAGCGGCGTAAACGCAAAGCCATAGCGCCGGTCCGTTACCTGCTCGGAAAAGCGCACGGCTAAGTGGAGCTGTAGCGTTAGGGCTCGTGCCTCATCGGCCCTGAGCTCAAATTCAGCGTCCAACCGCGGCCAGCGCCGCCATCAGCACTTCCTCTGGCTCTGGCCGCACTCTGAAGTCTGCGTGGGCCTCGGCATAGAGAACGCGGCGGTCCTTTGCAAGGACGTAGGTCGCGGGAAGAACCAGCCGCCAGGAATCGTCGCCGTTGATAAAGGGGATATTGACCAGGATCGAGCGATAGTAGTCACGGTGGTAGTCGGGGATGGTGTACGCGAGCCCGAATTCCTCGGCGAGGGCGCAGCCTTGGTCAGTGAGGACCGGGAACGGAAGGCCATGTTGGCCGGCCATGAAGTCGCTTTGGCGGCTGGTTTGGGGGCTGATGGCGGCCAGTAGCGCTCCGGCCTCGCGCAAACGCGGATAGAGGTCGCGCCAGGCCTCAATCTCGGTAACGCAATAGGGGCACCAGCGTCCACGGAAAAAATTGAGAACCAGCGGCCCCAGGGCAAGCAAGTCGGCTGAGCGCACCGGCCGGCCGGATGCGTCAGGGAGGATGAATTCAGGAGCCGTGGCTCCAACTGGCAGAATTTTGTCCTCGATGCCGGAGGCAAAAAGCTCTTCGATGGCGCGTTCACCCAGAGCCATGCGCTCCGCCTGCACCAGGTGCCGCGCGTTGGCGGTGATCTCGTCGAGTTGGTCCTGAAGGGGGGGCATGGTGTCAGATGAAGTTTACCTTTGTGCTGTTAGGTCACTCCATTCCTCTGCGCTTCTTTCGATCGCCGCCACATATTTACGACCGCAACCTCAATCGAGCCAGCCATCGTCATAATATCGTTCTTCAGAATGTGCTCTTCTGCCAACAACCTAAGCCGTTGGCGTTCATCCGCTGGAATTGACCAATACTCGCGCCTGATTGACGATCTATTTTGGTCGTCCTTCAGCTTTTCGCTCTTCAGCGCATCGAGTTCACAAAAGACACAAGGAAGTAGATGGAGGTGCTTCGGGCATCTTGGCAGGGCTTTCAATCGCCTCCTTTCTGCGATAAGACCCGATAGCCAAGCGGCACCTATTGCCGCGGCGCATATGAGGATTCCCCACATGCGATGACCTACCTTCCGAAGCGCTGCTTACCGCCCAGATCCCCGCCAGCCCGCCGCGCATCATGCTCCTCGCCAGGCCGCCGCGGCCCATTTGCTTGAACATCTTCGCCATCTGCGCGTACTGCCGCAAAAGCTGGTTCACATCCTGCACGCTCGTCCCGCTGCCGGCGGCGATGCGCTTGCGCCGCGAGCCCGAGATGATCTCGTGGTTGCGGCGCTCGCGGGGCGTCATGGAGTTGATGATGGCTTCGAGGCGGACGAACTGCTTTTCGTCGACGTTTTGCGCGGCCTGCTGCAACGCCGGCAAAAGGGCCCACCGATGGGAGCATCTTCAGAATCGACTCCATCGAGCCGAGCTTCTTGATCTGGCGAAGCTGCTCGCGGAAGTCTTCGAGCGAGAAGCCGTCGCCGAGAAGCGCCTTCTTGGCCAGCTCCTCGCCCTTCTTGCGGTCGAGAGTCGATTCGGCCTTCTCGATCAGCGAGAGCATGTCGCCCATGCCCAGGATGCGGCCCACGATTCGATCCGGGTGAAAAGGCTCGAAGGCGTCCGCCTTTTCGCCCACGCCGATAAACTTGATGGGCTGGCCCGTGACATGCCGGATCGATAGCGCCGCCCCGCCCCTCGCGTCGCCGTCCATCTTCGTCAGCACCACGCCGGTGAGGCCAAGCCGCTTGTGAAAGTCCTGCGCGGAGTTGACCGCGTCCTGGCCGGTCATGGCGTCGGCGACGAACAAAATCTCCTGCGGGTTGAGCAGCTTCTTCAGGCGTTCCATCTCGGCCATCAGCTCTTCGTCCACGTGCAGGCGGCCGGCGGTATCGACGATCAGTGTGTCGCAACCCATAATGACGGCCTCGCGGCGCGCTTCCTTCGCCAGGCGCTCAACCAGCGCGGAGCCGGCGGGCTCGCCCTTCTGGTCGCCTTCGTAGAGCCGCGTTTCCACTTGCCTGGCGACGATTTTGAGCTGCTCGCGCGCGGCGGGACGGTAGACGTCGACCGAGACCAGCATGGGACGGTGACCGCCCTTCTTCAACCATGCGGCGAGTTTTCCTGAAGTCGTGGTTTTGCCGGAGCCCTGCAATCCGGCCATGAGAATCACGGTGGGCGGCTGCGAAGCGAACTTGAAGCGCGCCGTGTCCTTGCCAAGGAGCGCGATCAGCTCGTCGCGGACGATCTTGACCACCTGCTCGGAGGGCGACAGCGCGGTCAGCACCTCCGTTCCCACCGCTTTCTCGCGGATGTGCTCGATAAGTTCGCGGACAACGTTGAGGTTCACGTCGGCATCGAGCAGGGCCACGCGAATTTCGCCCAACGCCTCGGCAATGTTCTCTTCCGTGAGCATGCCCTGACCGCGGAGGTTCTTGAACACGCGCTGCAGTTTGTCGGTGAGAGTTTCAAACATAGATCAAGTTCAAGTTTACCGGAAATGCTGTTTGGGATTGAATCCGTGGTCATGTGCCGGAAAAGCACTCGCGCGTTCCCGCCGCGGCGGCCAAGCATTCGACCCTTCGCCGCGGCGGACCGCGGTGACCTCCGCTCACAAAGATAAAGCGGCGGTGGAATGCCCAGCGTACTGTTCAGAAACCAGGTGCGAGATAATTGGCCCCCAGTAGGAGAGATGCGGCCTGCGGAACGGCTGATTGTGAGCCATTTCCGGCACCACAAGCAACTCGGCATTTGGGCCGCAGAGAGCGGCCAGGTCGCGAGCCATTTGCACGGGAAACAAGCGATCCTTTTCGCCGTGGACGATGAGCACGGGCAATTCGCAACCGCGTAGCGACTCTTCCGCGCACCAGATTCGGGGCACCAAAAAGGAAAGGCTGGCGGGAAGGCCGGCCGAGCGGGCTGCATCCCTGAACGAGGTGAAAGCGGCGCATAGGACCAGGCGGCTTGCCGGTACCCGGTTAACGATAGCGGCTGCGATGCCGCTGCCCAACGAGAACCCGAGAATCGACAGGGGCAGTGCGGGAGCCAGGCGTTGCATGCATTGGAAGGCAGAGACCGCATCCTTCTCAAACTGGCTCCAGTCGACGCTCCCGGTGCTCTTTCCATAACCGGAAAAATCGAAGAGGAGCGAGGCGACACCGTTGGCGGCGAGAAGCCGTTGTACCGGGAACCAGTGATCGGCGGTTTCGCCAATCCCATGACAGAGCAGCACGGCTGCTCGCGCCGGAGCCTGTGCTGGCTCCACGAAGACCGCGTCGAGGACGCTGCTTCCGCTGGATATGGAGTGCGTTGACGCTGACAGACCGGGGGTATGGCCGCGGCGGCCGGCTCCTGCCCAGCCAAGAATACGGTCGCGCAGAATGAGAACGCGGCTGATGCAGGTGAGCGCGACGGTGAAGGATTGCCGAGGTGTCGGCATGGCTGGCTTGCTCCAAAGTGCTAGACGAGCTTGCTAAAGACTCTCCTGCCGCTGGTTCAGTCCTCCGGCGAGATGAGGTATTGTTCGAGCTTCCCGTCAGGATAAGTGTAAGTCGTGAGCTCGAGCCGCCGGCCCGGATACGTGATTTCGAAGACGCGGAAGGTCATGCCGCCGCGAAGTTCTTCGTGGGTTTGATGCAGGCTGAGCGGTTCGCCGAGCGGCGCGAGACTGGTTTGGAAGTCGGCAATCGCCTGGGCCGAAAAATAGTCGCTGAGATTCGGCGCGAGCAGCGCGCGGTCGATGCGGCCCTTTTGTAAGCCGCGATAGATATCGAGGGCCTGCTGCTCGGCGGCGCTGAGCGGGTAGCCGGCGGCAAGCGGAGCGGCCAGGCGAGCGATTGCGCCTGCGGTGCCGACGGCGTCTTGGTTGGTGAGCACGGCTACGGCTGCGCCATCGTCAATAAGCACTTCATTGTCAGAGACGAAGCCGGAGACCTCGCCCGAGTGCTCAATCGATCGATGGCCGTCGCGCTCGCGTACCTCTACGCCCAGGCCGTAGTGCGTGACGCCGCCGTTCTTCAGCTTGACTTCAGTGAACATCTCTTTGTAGCTTTCGGGCTTGAGAAGCAACTGCGCAATCAGGCTCTCATCCCATAGCGCAAGATCGTGCGCGGTCATGGCCAGCTCGCCGGCCGCAAACATCCAGCCGCGGCCTTCTTTGGGCGCGGGGCGCAGCGGACCGAGCGCGCGGCGATAGTAGGCTGTGGCGTCAGCCTGCGTGAGCTTCCTCTCGTCGGAGTTCCAGACCGACCCCATGCCCAACGGACGAAAAATGCGCTGCGTGAGGAAATCGAAGAGCGGCTCGCCCGAGACGATCTCGACGATGCGGCCGGCAATGACGTAGTTAGTGTTCGAGTACTGCCATTGCGTGCCGGGCTCAAAGTCGAGGGGCTTTTTGGCCCACGTGTCGAGAATCTCCTGAGGGGTAGTGGGCTGGAGCATAGGCGTCATCACGTAGTCCTCGGGCCAGTAGTCCTGATAGCCGGAGGTGTGGGAGAGAACTTCGCGGATCGTCACCTCGTTGCCGCGCGTGAGGCCGGCAATGTATTCGCCCACGGCGTCGTCAAGGCGGAGCTTGCCCTGCTCCTGGAGCATGAGGATGGCAGCGGCAGTGAATTGCTTCGAAATCGATCCGATGGAGTAGCGCATCTCAGGCGTGGCAAGGATGGCCGGCGCCGAATCCGTAGCTAGCCGCGCGTCGCCGTAAGCCTGTGTGTACACGAGCTTGCCGTGCTGAATGACGGCGACAGAGGCGGAGGGCACACCGGTTTCTTCGAGCACCTCCGCAGCGACGCGGCCAATGCTGGCCTTCAGAGCCGGATCGATCGAATCAACCGTCTGCGCTTGCGGGTTCTGAGCCGGCGCGGCAAATGCCGCGAGCAGTAGAAGCGGCAGAACTGCGAAGGTGAATCGCTTCTTGACCTTTTTCATCGAATTCTCATTCCTTATGATTACCTTACAGCGTGTTTCATAAACCCGCCTTGTAACAGGGCACGAGTTTACTCGTGCCGAAAACGGCCAATGGAGACGGGTTTCAACCCCTGTGCAGCTACGGCGACGCGTACCGACTCATTTATGAAACACACTGTAGGCATTTGAAATGCTTTACGCCTGCGATGCGGACGCCGGCTAAGGGTTCAGCCCGAATGATGGCGCGCTACAGCGGTTCCACAATTGCTGTATGCCGAAGTAACAACAGCTAAGTGGGTTTTTCCTCAAGAAAAACCCACCTTGTGCCACCGCCGGAAACGGCTGCAAGTATTGTGGAACTGCTCTAGTCTTCAAGCGGGTCACGGAATATAGGCAACAAGGGCAAAGCGATCTGGGGGCAGAGATGCAGCGGTTGATCGAAGGGCACAAACGGTTTCTCGCCGAGATCTTCCCGGCCAAAAGCAGCCGCTTTCACCTTCTGGCGGAGAGGCAGGCGCCCGAGTGTCTGTTTATCACTTGCGCCGACTCGCGCGTGCTGCCCGATCTGGTTCTTGGCGCCGAACCGGGCGATCTGTTCATCTCACGCAGCATTGGAAATGTGGTGCCGATTCACAGTCGCGATGTGGACGGGGTGACGGCGACGATTGAGTACGCGGTTGATGTGCTCAAGGTGAGGCACGCTATCGTGTGCGGCCACTCGGACTGCGGAGCGATGAAGGCTGCGCTGGAGCGCCGGAGCCTGCAACACCTTCCCCTGGCGCGGCGCTGGCTCGAGCAAGTGGACGCCGCATTCAATTTCCCGCAACCGTTGAATCCGGCCGATGGCGAAAGCGCGGAATTGGCCGCGCTGATCCGCGGCAACGTCATAGCGCAACTGACGAACCTGAGCTCGCAGCCCTCGGTGACGCGAGCGGTCGTGGAGGGCCGCCTCACGGTCCACGGCTGGTACTACGACATTATGACCGGTCGGATCGAGAAGTACGACGAGGGGGCGCCGGGGTTTGTGCCACTGGCGCAGTAGCTTTCATCGCGGATCCCGTTGAAACGGCCGCGCGGTGCATCCGTTACATCCTCACAACTGAACATTCGAAAAGTCTACCGTGCCTCAGTGTGCTCCCGGCGGTCGCGCAGTGTAATCGGGCGGCTTTTGGAAGAGCCACGCACAAGCGGCACAGATGAGGGCCAGTATCGCCGTCCAGCGGAAGACATCGATATAGGCAAGTTGGGCTGCCTGCTGCTGCATCAGGCCGTAGAGCAGCCCAAAGGAGCCGGGGAGCGCTTGAGGCCGGCCGATCTGATGGCTCAGGTACCCAGCGATCATGGCAGATTTCTGTTGCAGCGCGGCGGAGTTTGGGGAGAGGTTCGCGCTCAGGTAGGTCTGGTGAAGGTCGGTGCGGCGGATAATGGCGGTGGTCGCCACGGCGATGCCGATGGACCCCCCGATATTGCGCAGCATGTTGAAGATGCCGGTGGCGTTGCCCATCTCGCGGTTGGAAATGGTGAGTGTGGTCATGGTCGCCAGGGGGACGAAGACGAAGCTTAGTGCAAAGCCCGTGAGCGTGATGGGAAGGAGCAGCGTGTAGGGACCGATATCCAGATCCACGTTCCCGAAGATGAAGGCGCAAACGGCAAAGCCGAGGAAGCCGGCGCACAGCAGCTTGCGGTTGTCGATGCGGGAGCCAAGAATGCCGATGACCGGCGATCCGACGAAGGAGCCCACACCACGGGGAAAGACAACCAGGCCTGCGGTGAATGCCGTGTATCCCAGAATCTCCTGATAGTAGAGCGGCAGCATGGCGATGGTGATGTAGAGACACATCCCCAGGAGAGCAATCATCAGACAGCCCGTGCGGAAGTTGCGGTCCTTGAGCGCGTGCAGGTTGACCAGGCCCTTGGGGTTGCTCCATGAGCGCCAGATCCACAGCAGGAACGCGATGACCAGAGCGGCCACTGCCCAGCGTACCCAAAGTGCGCCGAACCAGTCGTCCTCCTGGCCCTTGTCGAGTACCACCTGCAGGCAGCCGGTCCACACGATGAGCAATCCAAAGCCGATGTTGTCGAACGCGCCTACCTTGGCGTGCTTGATGTACGGCGGATCGTAGACAAAGCGGCTAATCATGATCACCGCCAGAATGCCCACGGGAATGTTGATGTAAAAGGCGTAGCGCCAGCTCCAGGTGTCGGTAAGCCAGCCGCCCAGCGTGGGACCGAGCACCGGAGCAAGCACGATTCCGAGGCCGTAGGCGGCCATGGACATCGAACGTTTTTCGACGGGGAAGCTTTCCAATAGGATGGATTGCGACAGCGGTTGCAGCGCACCGCCCCCGGCGCCCTGCAGGACCCGGGCCAGCAGGATGACCGCAAGCGAAGGAGCCGCGCCGCAGAAAAACGACGCAATGGTGAAGAGAATGACGCAGGTGAGAAGGAAGCGCTTGCGGCCGAAGCGCCGGCCAAACCAGTTCGAGGCAGGAAGAATGATCGCGTTGGCCACCAGGTAACTGGTGAGCACCCAAGTGGCCTCGGAGTTCGAGGCCGAGAGCGAGCCGGCGATGTAAGGCAGGCAGACGGAGGCGATGGCGGTGTCCAGCACCTCCATGAAGGTGGGCAGCATCACCGACATCGTAACCAGCCACGGGTTCACGCCCTGGGTCAGCGGGTAGCGAGCGTGAGCGGCAGCCGTGGTCATTCGAGAAGGCTCCTTTGAGGGTAACCGATGGGCCTCCGCGCGGCCAGCGATCGGGGTCCCGACGGACGGCTCTTCGTCCACGGCGCGAAGTGATCTGCGCTACAGCAGCAGGTGAGAATTCCCGCAGTTGGTTAAGGTTCTGGGCAGCGCGCCCCCCGCCCTGCTTGACACAATCGGCCGGTCCCTTGATGCTAAACAGTTCCGGTTCTTTAGGTTCCTACAGCGGTTCTCCGGTTTGTGTGGCGTTTCTGACGTCGTTTAAGGTGGCCGTTTCTTTATAAGACGCCACTTGGATGCTGTGGCTTCGCCTTACACCCACTGGAGCACCGCGTGAGCCCAGGAGGATTCCAGCTTTTGCGAGTTCGCGTCTTCTATCACGACAAATGCTTTGACGGAGCCAGCTCGGCCTCGCTGTTCACGCGCTTTCACCGCGAGCGCATCGCGCCGGGCGCCAGCTATGACTATCACGGGCTGGTGCATCGCGCCGGCGCGCTTTTCGACGAGCGCGAGTTCACCGGAGACGAGAATGCGATCGTGGACTTCAAGTACTCGGCCTCGCCGCGGATCACCTGGTGGTTCGATCACCATCTGTCGGCATTCTTGACGCCTGAGGACCATGCGCACTTCCTGGCTTGCCAGCGCGACCCGGCTTGCGCAGCGCGCAAGTTCTTCGACCCCACCTACACCTCGTGCACCAGCTTCCTGGCGCACATCGCCAAAACCCACTATGGCTTCGACACCGCTCCCGTTGCTGAGCTCATTCATTGGGCCGACATTGTGGATGGCGCGCAATACGAGAGCCCCGAAGCGGCGGTGGAGATGGCCGCGCCGGCGATGAAACTCACGCTTATCATCGAGGCCACGGAGGATCCGGGTTTGATCCCGCGGCTGATTCCGCTGCTTACGGAGATGCCGCTCGACGAGGTGCTGAACCAGCCATTTGTGGCGGGCCTGTTGCCGCCTCTGCTCGATCGCCACCGGCAGGCGCTGGAACTGATCCGCAGCCGCGCGGAAGAGCGCGACGGGACGATCTTCTTCGACATTTCCGACCAGCCCCTCGAGGGATACAACAAGTTCATCCCCTACTACCTGTATCCGCAGGCCACCTACTCCATCGGCTTGTCGAAGTCCAGCTTCCGCACCAAGGTCTCTGTCGGTTCGAATCCGTGGACCAAATCCGACCCCAAAGAGATGGTGAACCTGGCGCAGATTTGCGAGCGCTACGGCGGGGGCGGGCACGCGCGCGTGGGCGCCATCAGCTTTCCGCCCGACAAAGACGCTGAGGCCCGCGCCGTCGCCGCCGAGATCGTGGCCGAGCTGCGCGCGCATGCACGCAGGGGCATTGAAACGAATTCCTAGAACCCTTTGCCGCTTCCTGAGAGGCGGGCGAACCCCAGATTCCTGAAGTGATGTCCGTTTCCGGGTAAAAATCTGCCCATCTGCGCCGAACCAAACTGGGTGAGCGCTTTGGCCTGTTCGCATCAAGTGACATCCGAAAGACCGTCACCTCGGCGGTTCCCTGGGTGTATCATTCGTTCAGTTTGCAAGCGGTGTTGCACAAAGATGCGTGGTTCCTATCCCAATCAAACTTCGGGCCGTTTTTCCCAAATTCCCTGGCAAAGTGAGGAACACCCGTGAAAGCCTTTCTATGTGGATTTTTGTGGTTGTCGCTCTTAGCTTCTACGGCCGCAGCGCAGGATCAAAGCGCGTCCACCGCGGGTCTGCCTCCGCTGATCGATCGCGAACTCATCTTTGGCAACCCGGAAATTGCGGCTGCACAGATTTCCCCGAACGGACAATACATCGCATTTCTGAAACCCTGGAAGGACACACGCAACATTTATGTCAAAGCGGTGGGCGAGCCCTTCAGCGCGGCCCGCTTGCTCACTACAGAGACCAAGCGGCCCGTCGCCGGATACTTCTGGACGTGGGACAGCAAATACATCCTGTATGCAAAGGACAATGCCGGCGACGAAAACTTCAACGTCTACGCTGTCGATCCTTCAGCCAAACCGCCTGCTGGCGCCGATGCTCCGTCGTCGCGGGACCTCACCGGTCTTAAAGGCGTGCGGGTATACATTTACGAAGTTCCAAAGAGTGATCCGGATATCGTCTACATCGGACTGAACGACCGCGACAAGGCCTGGCACGATCTTTACAAACTGCGGATCTCAACTGGTGAAAAGACCCTGATCCGCGAGAACACGGAACGCATTACGGGCTGGCAATTCGATCTCAAGGGCCGGTTACGCCTGGCCACGCGCAGCGCGGAAAACGGGGACACGGAGATACTCCGCGTGGATGTGGACAAGTTTACCGAGGTTTACTCCTGCACGGTGTTTGAAACCTGCGACCCGGTGCGGTTCGATCGAGACGGTAAGCGCGTGTATATGGAGACCAACAAAGGCGCGGATGTGAACCTTGTCTCTTTGGTGCTCTTTGATCCCGAAACCACTAAGACGGAGACGGTTGAATCCGACCCGCTGAACAAGGTGGATTTTGGCGGGGCCATGTTCTCTGAGGCGACAGACGCACTGGTCGAGACCTCGTACTATTACGACCGCGAGAAGCGATATTTCAGGGATAAGGGGTTTGAGTCCGACTACCAATGGCTTCAGAGCCAGCTACCGGGCAAGGAAATCAGCATGGGTTCGCGGACCAGGGACGAGCAGGTCTGGCTCGTGACCGCTCACAGCGATACCGAGCCGGGCCAGACGCTGCTTTTCGACCGCAGGACGCACACACTGACACCTCAATTCAGAATTTGGGAGAAGCTTCCCCGCGAGGACTTGGCTGCGATGACGCCAGTTCAATACAAATCGTCGGATGGCCTGGAAATCCCCGCCTACTTAACGCTGCCCAAGGGCCTTCCCGCGAAGAACCTTCCGGCGTTGATGATTCCGCACGGCGGCCCTTGGGGACGAGACGTGTGGGGCTACAACCCACTCGCGCAGTTTTTTGCCAATCGCGGCTATGCTGTGCTGATGCCGAATTTTCGGGGCTCCACGGGTTACGGCAAAAAGTTCCTCGACGCCGGCAACCGTGAGTGGGGAGCCAAAATGCAGGACGACGTTACATGGGGCGTAAAGTATCTGATCGCCGAAGGCATCGCCGATCCAAAACGCGTGGGAATTCTTGGCGGCTCTTACGGCGGTTATGCCACACTGGCGGGCGTAGCCTTCACGCCCGATGTCTATGCTGCTGCGGTTGACGGCTTCGGCCCGTCAAATTTAATCACGCTGCTGAACTCGATTCCGCCTTATTGGGAATCAGTCAGGATGTTGTTTTACCAGAGGATGGGCGACCCGCGCACACCTGAAGGTAAGGCTCTCTTGATGGAGCGCTCGCCGCTCAACTCTGTCGAAAAGATCAAGACCCCTTTGCTCGTTGCGCAGGGAGCCAACGATCCCCGAGTGAACCGGCGAGAGGCCGAGCAGATCGTGGTCGCGCTGCGCGATCGGGGCTTTCCCGTAGAGTATTTGCTGGCCCCTGACGAAGGCCACGGATTCGCCCGGCCGGTAAACAATATGGCCTGGTTCATGGAATCGGAAAAGTTCCTGGCGCTGCACCTCGGCGGCCGTTATCAGGAGGGCGGCACTCCGGAGGTAACTGCGCGCCTGAAGGAAATCACTGTCGATCCCAAGTCAGTTGTCGTGGAAAAGAAGACCGAGGCAACCGCACCTTCCAATTGATTCGTCGATGAAGCCCAACCAGCGCAGGCACAGCCGTCATTTGGGATCGACGGCCTTCCGCACCTCCACGCTGATTCTGGTTGAGCGATTTTGCGCGAATTTATCAGATAGGCAGCGCGGCAAGCGTCTGTTGTTGCTAAATCGGCAACGCACTCATTCAAAAGCGGATTTGGAACGATAAGTCGGCTTGTGACTACCGACGCTCCCGAGTCCGTCGGCAGAAACAGGCCATTCAGGCATAATGCCACTCACTCGTAAGCCGCAAGAGAGGCTTGACTCAAAGCAAAAACGATGAGCGATTATCTGTTCGCCTACGGGACCTTGCAGCCCGGCGACGCGCCAGCCAGGATCGCTCCTGCAGCCGCGAAGCTGCGGCCGGTAGGTAAGGGCTGCGTTAACGGCGTGCTCTACGATCTGGGCGGATACCCCGGCGCCGTGCCCGATGCCAACGCGACCGGCAGGATTGCCGGCACCGTGTTGGAGTTGCCGGAGGACGAGAACTTTCTGCGCCGGCTCGACGCCTACGAAGGCTTTGACCCGCAGTCTCCGGGGCAGAGCGAGTTCGTTCGCGTGCGCCAAACGGTGGAGTTGGAGACCGGCCGTACGCTGGAGTGTTGGATCTACCGTTACAACCAGGATCCGCGTGGCGTGCCTGCCGTCGGGAGCGGGAAATGGCGAAGGTAGGCGGCGCGGACGGCTTACTGGCAGCGGCAATTCTTAGGATGCGGTCGACCTGCGAAGCTCTCGGGCGTCACAGCCCCAATTCGGGCGCGCGCTTCTTCATCGCCTCAATGCAGAAAGCGATGTGCGCGTCCAGATCGACGCCCAGCTCGGCTGCGCCCTCGACGATGTCCTCGCGGTGAACGCCGCGGGCGAAGGCCTTGTCCTTCATCTTCTTTCTCACGCCGGCCGCTTCCACGTCGGCGATGGCCTTGGTTGGCTTAACCAGCGCGCAGGCGGTGAGGAAGCCAGCCAGCTCATCGCAGGCAAAGAGCGCCTTGGCCAGGTGCGACGAGCGCGGCACCCCGGAGTACTGCGCGTGACCGAGGATGGCGGTGCGCAGCTCCTCGGGCCAGCCCAGCCGCTCCAGCTCGCGAACGCCGACAAACGGGTGCTCCTCGGCTGTGGGATGCCGCTCATAGTCGAAATCGTGGAGCAGAGCGGTGGCCGAATAGAGCTCGATCAGCGCCTCGCGCGCGCCGCCCTCGAGGCCGAGCCGGTCCGCCTCATGCTCGCCGCAAGCCGCCACGCAGGCTTCTACGGCCAGCGCGTGCTTGCGCAGGCTTTCGCTCTCCGTCCATTCGGTCAGCAGTTGCCAGGCTTGTTCGCGTCCATAGCGCGGGTCTGCGGCGGTCATTCTTTCCTCCTGTTGATCGACTTGGTTCGTCATTTATCGGGTTTCTCGGGAACTCATAGGGCTTTTTTCGGCCTGTCCCTAAATTTCCACTTGACAATTATGGTTCACTTCCTTGACAGTAGCACCAATCGTGGTGCAGCAATGCACCGCGGAGTCCAACGCTCTGGCACTCCGCGCACCCAAATGGCTACGTCCTTAGTCAGCGTGGAAACACGCGATGTTGTGCGGTGCGAATACTGCAGGCTGATGCAGTATAGAACCAGTAATTCCCTTTGCAGAAAATGCCGCAGGCCCCTCGACATCGAGGAGCCGGTGTATTTGGCTCCCCGGCTGGTGACCAGCCAGCCAGCGCCGGAAGGCACCAGGGCCGGACTGCAGGTGGCTGTGCAGGTGCGCGAGATGCGCCGGGCGCGCCACCTGAGCCAGCGCCAACTGGCGGGGCGGATGCTGGTGCCGCGCACCTACATCTCCAAAATTGAGAACGGCAAGGCGATTCCCACGCTGGGTTCGCTGGAGCGGCTGGCCACTGCCCTCGGCGTGGAGTTGCGCCAGTTGGTTCGCGACGAACGCAGCCGCCGAGACGAAGAGGTGGCCTCGATTCTCAGCGACCCGTTCCTGGGCGAAATTGCCGCGCTGCTGCCGCAGTTGGACTCGCTGCACCGGACGCTGTTCCTTGGCGCGTTGCGCGATGCGGCGATGGGCCGCCGGCTCACCGCGTAGCGTGCTGCGGCGCCGAGAGCGCTCCAAACCAGGGTCTTTTGGCCTCGATTCGTCGCGGCACTGGCGGCAGGCGCGCCGCTCATGCGGTCTGGCCGCTGCAGCGTCATTCCCGCCCGGAAATGCCGGACCATTGTTGCGTACCGGCGCTCGCCGACCCGAGGCCCTGCATTGCAGAATTCCGGGAAATGCTTTACGGTCGATGGTGTGACTCCCCGGCACCGGCCGCAGGCATTCTTGATCCCGGCCGGGGATTCGTTCACGCGATGAGTTGTCATTTGCTCACAGCGGGCGTGAACTCCGTCGGCGCCGCTTCGGGACGCCCTCTGGGCCCCGCGTGGAAACCGCAAATGCGACCTATAGGCGAGTTCTTGTCTTCATCTCCCACATTGCGCCCCCCCATCCGCATTGACGAGCTGACGCCCGAGGAGCGCGCCGTTTATGCCACGCTGAAGCCCGAGCGCCTGCCACAGCATATTGCCATCATCATGGATGGCAACGGCCGATGGGCCAGCCGCCGCTCGCTCAAGCGGTTTGTGGGCCATCAGCAGGGAGCCAAGATGGTGCAGTTCGTCATGGAAACCGCCGCCCGCATCGGCTTGCCATGGCTCACGCTTTACGCATTTTCTCTCGAGAACAATCTGCGCCGGCCCCGCGCCGAGGTCAGCTTCCTGATGCGCCTGCTCAAGACCTACCTCGACAACAATCTGGAGCGCATGAGGAGCAACGACATTCGCTTCCGCTACATCGGGCGAACTCACGAGTTGCCTCCCGAGGTGCAGGAGAAGATGATCCACGTCGAGGAGGAAACGGCGCGCAACACCGGCACCACGCTGACGCTGGCCCTCAATTACGGCGGCCGATCGGAGATCGTGGATGCATTCCGCGCTCTGGCCGCGGAGATGAAGACCAAGCACAAGAGCCCTGAGCACATCACCGAAGAGGACATTCACCGCCATCTCTACACAGCCTATATGCCCGATCCCGACCTGCTCATCCGCACCTCTGGTGAGCTGCGCATTTCCAACTTCCTGCTCTGGCAAATCGCCTATACCGAGATCTTTATCACGGAGCGGTATTGGCCCGACTTCCGCGGCGTCCACCTGCTGGAGGCCATTGCCGCCTACCAGCGCCGCGAGCGCCGCTATGGCGCCATCGGCGAGGACGGCGGCGAAGTCGAAGAAGATCCCGACCGGATCAGGATTGCGGTCAGCTGACTGCTTGTAATCGCTGGACCATCGACCAGCGGGACAAGTTCATACCCGCCTCAAAAAGAACGCTCCAGTGGAGCCGCAGCCTGCGTTTACGTACCGCAGCCACGTCTTCGGCAGCGCGCCAAGGGCATTCAATCTTCCGTAACCGGTGCCGCCCCGCCCCGGCAGTGTATCCTCAACCCTGGATGAAACGTGTCCTGACAGCGTTCATATTAATTCCGCTCGTTCTGGTTCTGGTATTCCTTGGGCCCAGGTGGCAATGGATGTTCACATTAGCCGTGGCCGGGGTTTCGGCGCTCTCGGGATGGGAGTATCTCGAACTGAGCCGGCGCTGCGGAGCGAACCCGCCGCGGATTGCGACGTTAGCGGCCCTTCTGGCGCTGTTTGCCGTCAACTTTCAATGGCCCGACCTAACCCCGGCCTTATTCGGCATCCTGGGCCTAGGCCTGCTGGTGTATTGCACCTTCTTCAAGCCCGTCGAGGAGACGATCGCGGATGCCGCGTCGTCGATCTTTTGCCTGCTCTACACCGGGCTTACATTGATCGCCCTGCCCACGCTGCGCGAGCAGGCCAACGGGCCCTCGCTGGTGGCATTATTGCTGTGCGTGGTGTGGGCCGGAGACACGTCCGCTTACTATGCGGGCCGCGCGTGGGGCCGGCACAAGATGGCGCCCTCGTTGAGCCCCAGCAAAAGCTGGGAGGGAGCCGTGGCATCGGTGACTGGAAGTCTTCTGGCCACCGTCGTGCTGGTGGGAATGGCCACTTTGTTGCAGGAGCCGTGGGACTCGGCAGTCCTTTCCTGGCTGGAGCGCGCGTGTCCCTCGGCAGTCCTTTCCTACCCCGATGAGATCTGGTACTGGCTGGGGCTGGCCGCGGTGATCAACGTGGCCGGGCAGGTGGGCGATCTGGCGGAGTCGGCCCTGAAGCGCTCTGCGGGAGTGAAGGATTCGGGCAACCTGCTGCCGGGGCACGGCGGCGTGCTGGACCGCATCGATGCGCTGCTGCTGGCCGCTCCAGTGATGTGGTACGCTCAGGTTATTCACCAGCGGTTCTAGGAAATCGCCTGAGCAGCTCGGCTCTAGCTACGGTTTAATTGGCTGGCAGCGATTGACGATTACGCGGGCTGAGGTCGCCAAACGGAAAGAACCGCAAACATCAAATCCACCACTTTCGGCAGCACTTGGATGAGCTGACGGCTAGAAGCTAGGAGCTAGACGCTGTTTTGAAGCGACTCGCCATTCTCGGTTCCACGGGTTCCATCGGGCAAAGCACCCTCTCCATCGTCGAGCAGTTTCCTGAGCGTTTCGCGGTGGCTGCACTGGCCGCCGGCCGCAATGTGGACGAGGCCTTTGCGCAATCCGTGCGCTGGCGGCCGCGAGTGGTTTCGCTGGCCACGAAAGAGCTGGCCGGAAACCTGGCCGCGCGTTTGCGCCGGGCCGGCGTGACGGGGATCGAAGTCGTGTACGGGAGCAAAGGCACGGTGGCCTGCTCTACCCTGCCCGAAGCCGACTTTGTGGTTTCGGCCATCGTGGGCGTGGCTGGGCTCGAGGCCACGCATGCGGCCATCCTGGCCGGAAAGCCCGTGGGCCTGGCCAATAAAGAGTGCATGGTAGCCGCAGGCGAGATCCTCACTGCGGCGGCGCGCCAGCGCAAGGTGCCCATCCTGCCCATCGACAGCGAGCACAACGCCGTGCACCAGTGCCTGCGCGTGGGCGCGCACAACGAGGTGAAGTTCATCTGGCTGACGGCCTCGGGCGGGCCGTTCCGCCATCTTCCGCTGGACCAATTCGCGAGCATCACGCCGGAGCAGGCGCTGAAGCACCCAACCTGGGTGATGGGTCGGCGCATTACCATCGATTCGGCCACCATGCTGAACAAAGGGCTCGAGGTCATCGAGGCTTGCAGACTTTTCGACGTGAAGCCCGGCCAGGTCCGGGTCATCATCCATCCCCAATCCACGGTGCACTCCCTGGTGGAGTACGTGGACGGGTCGATCCTGGCGCAGATCTCGGTCACCGATATGCGGCTGCCGATCCTCTACGCGCTGGCTTGGCCGGAGCGGCCGGCGTCCACGCTGACGTTCGACTTGGCCGCGTTGCGGCGCCTCGACTTCGAGGAGCCGGACTTCGCGCGCTTTCCTTGCCTGTATTTGGCCTTTCAGGCGGCGGACAGGGGAGGAGCGCACTGTATTGCCCTGAACGCGGCCGACGAAGTGGCCGTCGGGGCCTTCCTCGAACGTCGTATTCCCTTTACCGGCATCCCGCGTACAATTGAAGAGGTGCTCGCGGCGACCCCGGAGGCGCACCCCGCGACCATTGCGGAGGTGCTTGCCGCCGACCGCGAAGCACGGGAACAGGCCCGGGCGTCGATCGCATCGGTTCAATGAGCGCAGGGCGGTGGTGCTGCGCTTAGCCGAAGGAAAAACCATACAACTATGCATGACTTTCTGGTTTCTACCGCTGCATTTATCGTCCTTGTCGGCGTGATGGTCGTGGTCCACGAGTTCGGACACTTCCTCGTCGCCAAGCTGTGCGGGGTGCGCGTCGAGGCGTTTTCCTTCGGCTTTGGCCCGCGCCTCTTCGGCTTCAAATACGGTGACACGGACTACAAGGTCTGCTTGTTGCCGCTTGGCGGCTATGTGAAGATGACCGGCGAAAGCCCGGAGCAGAACTTGGAAGTGCCCGGCGCCAGTACCGAGCCGCCCACGGACGACCCCGGCGCCTTTACTTCGCATCCCCGCTGGCAGCGGATGTTGATCGGCCTTGCCGGCCCATGCGCCAACTTCGTGCTGACCCTGGCGCTTATGCTCTTCTACTTTGGCTTCATCAACGAAGTTCCGTCCGTCACAGTAAAGACCACAACCGTGGAGTGGATCACCCCGGGCTCAGCCGCCGCGGCGGCAGGGCTCGAGACGGGCGACGAGATCCTGAGCTTTGACGGCGTGAATCATCCCGACTGGGAAACTGTGTCTGAACACACCCAGTTGAATGCAAATCAGATGGTGCCGGTCACCGTGGAGCGCGCGGGAAAAACGCTCCAACTGAGCCTGCACGTGCCGGCCAGCGCAAAGAGCGAGACCTTCGACCTGAGCGATGCGGGGATTCTTGCCTGAGCTTCAGCCCGGCCCGATTCGCGTGGCTCAGGTCCTGCCGGACACTCCTGCGGAGCAGGCCGGGTTGCGCGACGGAGATGCCATCGAGGCCGTCGATGGCCACGCCTTCCACTCCGTGTACACGTTAGTGGCCTACCTGCAATCGGGAAAAGGCAAACCCGTGACGCTCGAGGTGTTGCGCAAAGGCGCCACCCTGGAGATTGCGGCGACCCCGGCCAAGCTCGATACCCTATGGAAGCTCGGCTTCGCCCCGGTGCCGATCCCCTACCGAAAGGAGCCCTTGGCGCTCCCGTCTGCATGGGCCAAGTCGGTCGGTTTCTTCAAGGACAACACGCTGCTGCTTGGCGAAGTGCTGCAGCGGCTCTTCACGCACCGGCTTTCGATGACACAGCTCATGGGTCCGGTTGGGATTGCGCGGGCAGCGGGCGAAGCGGCCGAAATGAAAGAGTGGCAGCCAAAGTTCGGGTTAGCCAGTGAGATTAGCTTGCAATTGGGCATTCTCAACCTGCTTCCTTTCCCGATTCTCGACGGCGGCACGATTCTGCTGCTTCTGATTGAGAGCGTGCTGCGCCACGACATCAGCCTTGCCATCAAGGAGCGCATTTACCAGGCCGCGTTTGTGGTTCTGACGGCCTTCATGGCCTTCCTGATCCTCCATGACGTGAGCAGGCTGCCGCTGTTCACGCACGTGAAGCCGTGAAGCCAGGTTTCAGGTGTCAGATGTAGGGGATCAGTGAGCGCATCTGACAACTGAAACCTGACCCCTGTAACCTGGAGCAAGCATGTCAGTCACCACCGAGTTGCGGGTGCGCTATGCCGAGACCGATCAGATGGGCATTGTCTACTATGCCAACTACCTGGTCTGGTTTGAACTGGGGCGCGTGGAACTGCTGCGCTCGCTTGGCCTTGCCTACAGCCGCCTGGAGACCGACCACGGGTGCATCTTGCCGGTGATTAAGGCGCAATGCCGGTATCGCGCGCCGGCCCGCTACGACGATGAGATTCTGATCGAAACGCGGCCCGCCATGTTGCGCGGATCGGTGCTCAAATTCGCCTACCGGATTTACCGAAATTCAAACCAAGAAGTAAAAGAGCGTGAGCTCTTGGCCGAGGGCGAGACGGTGCACGTGGTCTGCGACAACAAACTGCAGCGCAAGCCACTTCCGGAGCGGTATGCGGCGGCGATCAAGGCGATGATGGCGGTCGAGTAGAATATTCTTGCTCACCGGCTGCCGTCGATGATTCCGAAGCGGGGATGCGCCCCAAGGTCGAGGATCACGATGCTCCCGGTGAAGGGCACATTCCCCAGCAGGCCCTGCCCCCAATACTCGGCGCGAAAGTTATCGGGATGAGCAGGCTCTGTAATCATCATTGGTTTTGGGTAGACGTGACTTCCAATCTTCAAATCGCCGGAAGCGGGAGCGCCAATAATCTCGAACTCATGCTCCCACTTGCAACAGCCACTGAAATGTGTTGTGGCGTCTTTCGTCCCCGATTTGCCGGTTGCTTCTTTCCAAAGATCGAAATCAACGATCAGAGTATTGGGACTGGAGCCTGTGTCGTACAGAATACCGTCGAGCTTCTTGCCATTCAATTCAATGTCTACATAAAGTTTGCCGTGGCGTACCTCCGCGGAGGACCAATCGGCTGCATGCTCCAAGCTCCCAGGCAAGTCTCCTCGTTCGAGAAGACAGACTCTCTGTTTGGGGAAATCCATAACAAATGTCTTTCCCAGGAGAATCTCTAAACCAACAGTGCCGTGTGGATCTTTGAGATTTGGCGAAACTGGCATTGCCTTAGTTTCCTTATTCTGGTATCCCAAAACAGACGAGAAAGAAATGCCAGCAAAGCGAACATTGGGAATCCTGACAGCGTCTCCACGCTCTGTCCATCCCTGTTCAAGAATCGACCCATAGGGGATGAGAACATCCGCGCCCGTATCCAGCTGATACCAGAACTGCTTTCTATTAAGAGAAATCGGAACAAGCATTACAGCTTTGTCCGATGTCGTGGTGGAACCCCACTCGAACGCGCTGCAAGAAAGGCCATCGGTTGTGACACCCGTACGATGGGCTCTGGATGAGTCACCACCTTTAGGGCTATCCACAGACGCTTGCTGCGCCGCAAGAGCCATAAAGGGGCCGGGTAGCAAGAGCAGAAAGGCAACAAGAATTCGCATGATTACGAATTGTATACGACCTATGAGAGATGCAGGATATGTACCAAAAGAACAGATGCCGCATCGCGGAAATTATGCAGTCGGGCGCGGTGCGTTCCGCAGTGCTCTTCGCATGGATGCGTTAGTTCCGGCTCTATGAGAGCGTTACCCGATCTCGATACCGGTTGAAGGAAACTTGAGTTGCTGATTTGAGGCGAGGCGCTCCACGCGGTATCTCCGGCAGGCTTCAATTTCGTCCGGGATCAAGACGCGGTAGAGCGTGCCGTCGCGATTGGGCTCGCCCTCCTTGCGGATGGCGCCGATGCTTTCCAGAGCACGCAGCGTCTCCTGCACCTTGCCCAGCGAGACCGGGTTCTCATCGAGCTGCGAGTACGACGACTTAACGACAGCGGTGCGAAGGTGGCGCGTGCTCACGCGAAGATGAGGATCGCCGTCTTTGGCGATGGAGTGGCGGAAGAGGAACCAGTAGAACGCTGTATCGTAAGGGGAGAGTTGCGGCTGCAGATCGTCCACGATTTGCCGAATGATGAGCGGCAGCTCCAGGGCGGAGAAATCGCGATCCCCCGCCGGAGCGCCCGTCCGCATCTCCACTTCAAGTTCGCTCAGGAGCTTTCGCATCTGCTCAAGACGCTCGTTCATCTTGCACAGCATTCTACGCCGCATGGACAGGATTGCCGAGCTTTTTGAGGCATTTTCCCGGCTTCCCGGGAGTTTCCGGTGGAAGAGAGGCTATGCTATTCGCCATGGAGCGCGTGTTTATGGAACCAATTCTTACCACTTCGGCGGAATTGCGGAACGTGCTTGCCGAGCTCTCGGCGCGCGAGCCCATCTTTCACCGTCCCGAGTTCGGAACATCGCGTGCGGATTTTGAAAGGATGACGGTGGAGGACTATTGGGAGACCGGCGCCTCGGGCAGGCGCTACTCGAGGAAGGCCATCCTGGACGAGCTGGAGCGGCGTTTTTCCAAGCCGCACGATGATGTGTGGGAGACGCGCGACTTCTATTGCCGAAAGCTGGCCGAAGACACTTACCTTCTCACCTACACGCTGCTCCAGGACCACCAGCGCCTGACCCGCCGTGCGACCATCTGGCAGAACACCGGAGACGGCTGGAAAATCGTCTACCACCAGGGAACCATTGTGCAGGACGCTTAACACCCCGCTCACCGCAGCACCACGGCCAGCGCGAATCCGTCCAGACCTTTCACGCCCACCGTCTGCAATGCCGTGGCGCTAAGGCGCGGTTCAGCGGCCATCATTTCCAGGCAGCGGCGCGAGCCCCGGATGTCGGGCGCAGCGCTCTTGGCGTCGATGACATTCCCGTGGCGCGCCACGTTATCCACAACGATCACCGTGCCCTTGCGCGAGAGCTTCATCGCCCATTGAAGGTACTTCGGGTTGCTCTCCTTGTCGGCGTCGATAAATATCAGATCGAACGGACCGGCCCCTGAGGAGGCCAGCCGCGGCAGGGTCAAAAGCGCGACGCCGACAACAATTTGCACGCGGCCGAGCAGGCCGGCGCGGCCAAGATTGGCGCGAGCCACCTCAGCGTGGCGAGGCTTGAACTCCAGTGTCACGATGCGCCCGCCTTGGGGCAATGCGCGCGCCATCCAGATTGTCGAATAGCCGCCGAGGGTGCCGATCTCCAGAACCTGCTTGGCCTGCGTCATCTGCACCAGCACGTGAAGAAACTTGCCTTGCAGCGGGGTAACATCGATCGCCGGAAGACGGGCCTTGCGATTGGCCTCGAGCGCAGCTTGGAGATGTTCGTCGGAAGGGGCGAGCAGATCGCCGAAGTAGCGGTCGATCGCAGCCCACAGTGGTTTTCCGGTTATCTTGCGCGGCATCTACTTCTCCCGCGCCACGACAAAGTCAGGCACCCAGAGCAGGGCGCGCTTGAATTCCGTATCGGCGAGCGGGGCGAGAGCCTGGCGCGACTGCTCGGCGTAGCGGTCGGCGGCGGCCATGGCGTATTCGACTGAGCCGTTGCGCACCAGGATCTCCCTGATCTGCTGACGGCTCACGTTCTCAAAGCTGCGGTCGTCGAGCACCCGGCGAATGGCTTTGCGGTCGGCTGCGGCGCCGTGGTCGGCGGCGTGGATTACGGCCAGCGTGGCCTTGCCCTCGCGCAAGTCGCTGGCCACGGGCTTGCCCAGCACCTCTTCGGTAGCCGTCAGGTCGAGCACGTCGTCGACGATCTGGAAAGCCAGGCCCACGGCCCGGCCGAACACGCCCAGGCTCGTTTCCTCAGCCTCGGTGGCGCCGGCCAGCACCGCACCAAGGCGCATGGAGACCGAGAACAGGCATGCGGTCTTGCGGTATATCAGGTCGTAGTATTCGGCCTCGGAGACGAGTTTGCCCAGCTTCTGAATCTGCAACAGCTCGCCCTCGACCATCTGCTGGGTAAGGCCGATGAGCAGATCGAGAACGCGCAGACTCTGCTCCTCGAGCGCCACCTTGAAGGCCTGCATATAAAGCCAGTCGCCGGCCAGGACGCACTTTTCGTTGCCCCAGGCAGTGTTGGCTGAGGGGCGCCCGCGCCGTGTGTCGGCGCCGTCGATGATGTCGTCGTGGACCAGCGTGGCCGTGTGCACCATCTCGACAACCGCGCCCAGCCGGATGGCGCCTTGGCCGAAGAAACCCAGTTGGTGCGCGGCAAGCAGCAAGAGTGAGGGCCGGATGCGCTTGCCGCCCCCTTCGCGCAGGTATTCGGCGATCTCCGTGATGGTGCTGACGCTCGACGCCGCGTCGCGGCCCAGCTCCTGCTCCACTGCGACAAGGTCCTCTCGCAGCAGCTCAAAAACCTCTCGCGCCGTGGCTATCGTGAGTGTGCTCAAAGTGTTCCGATTTTATAGCATCGACAGGGGGAATGGCGATGAGATTTGTCGAGCGTCCGTTCTTGCGCGCCGCCGCATTGTTTTCAGGACGGGGGAACAGCGCCCTGGTCAATTCGTGCGGTAATTCGTAAACTGTAAATCCAGGCCTAGGTCCCTGCCGCGCAGCATGGCAATAATCGCCTGCAACACGTCGCGATCCTTACTTGAGATTCTGACGCTATCGCCCTGGATGCTGGCTTGCGCCTTCTTTTTCGAGTCTTTTACCAGGCGCACGATCTCCTTGGCCTTCTCCACGGGAATGCCCTGCTGCAGGCTGATCTTCTGGCGCACGCTCTGTCCGGCGGCGGGCTCCAGCTTGCCGTAGGTCAGATTCTTCAGCGAGACGCCGCGCTTGACCAGCTTCTGGCAGAGAATGTCCTTCACCGCCTCCAGCTTGTATTCGCTGGCCGAGGCCAACTGGATGCTGTCGTGGCCTTCCAGGTTGACCTCCGAGTGCGTGTCCTTCAGGTCGAAGCGCTGGCGAATCTCTTTCATCGCCTGATCGATTGCGTTGCGCACCTCCTGGATGTCCACCTTGCTCACGATGTCGAACGAATTGTCCAGAGCCATGGCTTTCCGATCCTCAAACGTTTGGCGGTCTGCCGCTGGCAGCGCCCTTATCAGTTTGCCATGTTTGACCTTGGGTCCGTCATCGAATCTAAGTCGGCCCCAGTTGAAACAGCCGGAAGAAGTTTCCTGTGGTCGCGGCGGCGATTTCGCCGGGTGTGACGTTAAGGAGCCCCGCCAAAACCTGCGCCGTCTCAACCACCCAGGCGGGTTCGTTTCGCTGGCCGCGATGAGGCGCCGGCGCGAGCCAGGGCGCATCGGTTTCGACGAGAATCCCATCCCGCGGCATGCAGGCGGCCACGTCGCGCAGCACCTGCGCCTTGGGATAGGTGAGATTGCCGGCAAACGAGACCAGGAAACCAAGGTCCAGCGAGCGCCGCGCCTCCTCCCAGCCGCCGCCAAAGCAGTGCATCACGCCGCCTAGCCCCGTTCTCGCCCAGCGTTCCTCCAAAACCAGGAAAAGATCGTCCCAGGCGTCGGCGGACTCGTTTGTGCCCCGGCAATGGATCAGGACGGGACGCTTGCGCGCTGCGGCGACCTCAAGCTGGCGGATCAGCCCCGTACGCTGCACCTCGCGCGCCGCGCCTTCGTGATAATAATCCAGGCCGACCTCGCCGCAGGCGATCACCTCGGGCTCGGCCAGCAGCGCGTCGAGCTTGGCCAATGCGTTGTCATCGGCTTGGGTCGTGTTGTGGGGATAGATGCCGGCGCTCGCGTAAAGCTTCGGTAGGTCGGCCCCCTTCTCCCGCTGCGCGTTAAACTGGCGGCAAATGTCCAGCGCCTGGTGCATCTCGGCCGGACCTTCGCCGATGCCGATTGAGAGTACGGCGCCCACACCCGCTTCCTGCGCGCGGCTGAGCATCGCCTCACGGTCGCCGGCATAGCGCTGACTGTCGAGGTGGGCGTGGGAATCGATCAGCAAACGAACCTCGCGGGATGCATGGGGAATCTGCCGCGCAACAGGTTTAGTTTAGTGCAGTGCCTCGTAGCCGATGTGCGGCGCGCGGCCTCAGCCGCTTCTAGCCCGGCTCGTCTACCATCGGAGCAGCAGATGCCAACCAAACCAAAGCTCGGGCAGAACTTCCTCGTCGACACGCAGGCCGCGCAGCAGATCGTGGCGGCGCTGGGCGAGATTGCGGGCCGGACCGTGGTGGAGATCGGCCCCGGACGCGGCGCCATTACCGGAGCGCTCGCGGCGCGGGCCGGGCACGTGGTTGCTGTCGAGTTGGACCGTGAGCTTGCCGCGGGTTTGCGCACGCGATTCGAGCCGGAACGGGTGACTGTGATCGAGCAGGATGTGCTGCAGTTCGTCTTTGCCGCAGCAGCAGCAAAGTCCGGCGAACGGCTCCGCGTGGCCGGCAATCTTCCGTATTCCATTACCTCGCCCATCCTGTTGAAACTCGCCGCCTGTCATGCGGCCCTCGACTTGGCAGTGCTGATGGTGCAGCGCGAGGTAGCCGATCGCGTTACCGCTGCGCCGGGCTCGCGCGATTACGGGCTCCTCACGGTCACGATGCAGATGTACGGGCCGGTGGAGCGGTTGTTCACGCTGCCGCCATCGGCATTTTCGCCGCGGCCTCAGGTCCATTCCACGGTCTTTCGCTGGCGGTTTGCTCCGCGCTTCGCCGAGCTGGGCCTCGTCGAGGCCGGTTTTCTGCGCTTCCTGCGCCAGGTCTTCGCGCAAAAGCGCAAGACGCTCGCCAACAACCTGCGCGCAGCGGGGTTTGCGCCAACCGCCGCAGCGGCCGCATGCGCTGCCGCGGGAATCGACGCACAAGCCCGCGCCGAGGCCATCCCCGTTGAGGGCCTTGCCGCCCTCTGGCGCGAACTGCAAGATGAGCGGGCAGCCGCGCACGGTGGGATCGATTCTCTCTGACCGCAGGGGATTCTCTGCGTTCCCGGCCAGACGCCCAAGCCATGAACCGGGAACGGATGGCGCTCCCGCCGATCTCGGAAGCCAAGCCATGCGCCGGGTTTGCAGCCAGCCGTCATGCGCGTAAGCTATCAGCAGGCAAGGAGCCGCCAACCGGCCCCAAGCTGCATTGTGCCAGGATTCCGGAAGCCTGAAGGCTTGCCTGCGCATCTTGCTCAGTAGGGAGCAATGAATCCGACCACCCAACAGGCGCGCCAGAAAACGTTTCAAGAGACGCTGCTGAGCGCTCGCCGCACCATGCTCTTGAGCGAGATTCTGAAGCTGGCCATAGACAGCTTTCGCGCCAGCAAGACTCGCTTCATGCTCACCGCGCTGGGCATGGTGATCGGGACCGCGTCGGTGATTCTCGTCGTCACCATCGGCATGACGGGCAAGCAGTACGTTCTCGAACTGTTGCAGAAGATCGGGACGAACTCAGTGGAGTTGGAATATGCCGGCGGTGGCGCCACACCGGCAGAGCGCGTCCTTTATAACGACTACCTGACCCGCGAAGACGAGAAAGCCGTGGATCAGCAGGTGCCCGGCGTGATGTATTCCTCGCCTGTCCTTGAGATGCACAACCGCGTCACTTTTCCTGGCGGAATCCAGAAGGACACCCTGGTGCTGGGAGTGTCTCCGCAGTACCAGCACATTCGCAACCTGATTGTCACCGACGGCCGCTTTTTTGACGAAATCGACGACGCGCAGCACATTGAGTGCGCTGTGGTGACGCAACCTTTTGCCAAGGAACGGTATGGTGGCGACGATGAGGCCGTCGGCCAGACTTTCCAAATTCTTGGCATTCCCTTCACCATCATCGGCGTCTTTAAGGAGAGCGTGTCGGACTTTGGGCAGTCCGAAATTCAGGACCAGACCGTCCTCATCCCCTATTCGGTGGCGCGCTACTTTACCGGAACCGAGAGAGTCAATCAGATCTACTTTTCCATGCAGAGCATGAGCGAGGTGCCCAGCGCCGCCAGGGAAATTGTGCGCGAGGTCAGCGCGCGGCACCGGCCAAACTCGGTTTATAAGGCGCAAACGCTCACCGAGTTGCTGGTAACGGCGGCGAAGATCGCCGATGCGCTGACGGCGATGCTGGTGCTGGTGGCGGCGGTGACGCTGGCCGTGGGCGGCGTGGGCATCATGAACATCATGCTGGCCACTGTGCGTTCCCGCATCCGCGAGATCGGCATTCGCAAGGCCCTTGGCGCGACTTATCGCGAGATCAAACTGCAGTTCCTCACTGAGGCTGTCCTCATTTCGCTCGCCGGTGGAATTGTCGGCAGCTTTGTGGGCCTTGCCATTCCGCTCTCCATTCGCATCTTCTCCGGTTACGACTTTCCCATCTCGTGGCTGTCCGTTCTGATTGCCCTTACCGCAGCCACACTGGTTGGCGTCGTCTTCGGCACCGTTCCGGCCACTCGCGCAGCGCAAATGGATCCGGTGGAGTCGCTCAAGTATGAGTAATGGCGAGCGCCCCGGAACCGCGGGACCGGAAGGGCAGCGTTGCGATCCGCTGCTCTCGAATTCCACCAGCGCCAATTCGGGTGGCCTTGCGCCCGTGCAAGATTCGGTGGACCCGCCCTCGCAGGGCCCGAGCTTGACCCTTCTCTACAGCCTCCTCGCCCTCGCCCTTGCCGCGGCGATTGCTATTGCGGCCATGATTGTGCTGCCGTTCTACCGGCAGCGATAGGAGTTGCTCTCGCAGGGCTGGGGCAGGCGTTGTGGAGTAACCCGCCAAGCGCATGGTTCATTCCGAACTTTGGCCAGCTTGTGTTTCCGCCCGTTCTGCGATCAGCACGGGAATGCCATCGACGATGGGGTAAGCGCGGCCGCACGAGGTGCACACCAGCCGCGCGGCTTCAACGCGCAGATCACCATGGCAGGCCGGACAGGCCAAGTCAGCGGCGATGGCCGGGTCAAATTCCGCGGGCGGTAATGGCATACAGGTGTCTGATTCAGCTGTCCCCGGTTCCCTTTAACTCTTGTTCCCTTGTTCCCTGGTTCCCTGTTCACTGAATCGTGGCCTCGTCGCTGGCGCCGTGGTCGGGCCGCGGCTTAGGCCGGCCGGCAAAGGCCTGCTCAATGCGCTCGTTGGCGCCGGAGCGCCAGAACTCGTGGGCGACGCGGATGCCGTTATAAATGGCGACGTCGTTCGACGAGCCGTGGCAGATGATGCACACGCCGCGCACGCCGAGCAGAGGCGCGCCGCCATATTCCGCGTAGTCGAGGCGGCGGCGAAAGTCATTGAAGGCCCGGCGCGACAGCAGCGCGCCCACTTGCGCCGTCACGGTACGATTGAGCGAGGCGCGCAGCACGTCGCGCACAAAGCGGCCGATGCCTTCGCTGGTCTTGAGCGCCACATTGCCGACAAAACCGTCGCAAACGATCACGTCGGCCTCGCCGTTGAATATGTCACGGCCCTCCACGTTTCCAATGAATTGGATGGGCAGGGACTTGAGCAAAGGCTGGGCCTCGCGGGTCAGTTCATTGCCCTTGCTTTCTTCCTCGCCGATGGAGAGAAGGCCCACGCGCGGCCGCGCGATCTTGAGCACGCTGCGGGCATACATCTCGCCCATCACGGCGAATTGCTCCAGATTCTGCGCCTTGCAGTCTACGTTTGCGCCCACATCGAGCAGCACGCATGGATTCCCTTTCGAAGTCGGCATGGGCGTGGCCAGAGCCGGGCGGTCTACGCCGGGCAGCGCGCCCAGCACCATCTTGGCCGTGGCCATGGCTGCGCCAGTGTTGCCGGCGGTGACAAAGCCTGCCGCTTTGCCCTCACGCACCAGCTTAAGGCCTACGCGCAACGAGCTGTCGCGCTTGGCGCGCACGGCGTGCGCGGCCTTTTCGTCCATGCCAATCCGCTCCGAGGCATGATGGATGACGATGGGCAGGTCTTCGTCTTCGAGATGCTCGTCCAGCAGGTCGCGGAGTTCCGGCTCGGGACCGATCAGATGCACCCGCACGGGCAGCGCACGGCAGGCAAGGATGGCTCCGCGAATCTCCGGCTCGGGAGCCTTATCGGAACCAACGGCGTCGAGCGCGATGTCGGTGAGCATCGGTGTTGATCTCTGCTACTTGGCTTCTTTCACTTCCAGCACAGAGCGGCCCTTATAGGCTCCGCACTTGGGGCAGGCGCGATGGGGAAGCTTCTTCTCGTGGCAGTTGGGGCACTCGGAGAGCCCGGCGGCAGTAAGAAAGTCGTGAGCGCGCCGGTTGGCGGTGCGGCGCGTGGAATGGCGCCTCTTGGGATTCGGCATGATGCAATTCCTTTCGATTCTGGCTCGCTGGCCTGCCTTGCGGGCACCCCAACGAGAGCGCGCCGAAATCGTCCTGGCCGGCTTGCGGACCCTGACGGCCCGTCCTGTTCTAAGGGTCTGATCCTTCAGGACTTGATCCGGTTGCGCAGCCCGGTCAATGCCTGCCAGCGGGGATCGACTGGATCAGCTTCGCAGGAACAGGGTTGCGTGTTGCGGTTCGCTCCGCAGCGCGGGCAAAGTCCTTTGCAATCGGGCCTGCACAACGTTCTGACCGGCAGGCACAAAAGCACCTGCTCACGCAGCACATCCTCAAGCAACAGACTGTCCTTTTGATAATACCCGATTTCGGTCTCCGACGCCGTAATGGAGCGCTCGGGGGCACCGGCATCGGCGCCCAGCGGGCGAAAGATAAGGTCGAATTCCGCAGCAAGGGGAATCTCGACCGGCTCGATGCAGCGGGCGCAAGGAACCTCGAAGTTGCCCGCGTAGCGCCCCTTGAGACGGATATCCGCGACAATCTCCCTCGGCCCGCGGTGCTCATGAATCACCTCGGCGCGGCCCGATGTGGTCAAATCGCCCATCTGTTCGGCCTCGTCGCCGAAATCGATTGCGCTGGGCTTGAGTTTCAGGTCGAATTCGACCGGCTCCCGCTCCAGCTCACTGATTTTGAATTCCATGCTATGAGCCTAAAACAAGGACGAGGCAACAGGGAATAGCAAGTCAGCCGGCCCAGCGCGGCATTGACCGCCTGCCAATGCTGAAGATGGCGGAGAACGGCGTGAAGACCGTATGGGTGCAACAACACGATACGGCGCGCACCCCGGGCACTCGGGACGATTGCGTTTGTCGCCTCCTTGCCTCAAAATCGAGACTTCCACCCCATCGGGCATTGACCGCGGCGGGTTTCTTGGGGACCGCAGAGGCCTGGGACATCCTGAATGAGCCAGAAGGAAACTTCCGTTCCCATTTCGCCGATTCATTTCCGCGAGGCGACGGTTGATGATCGCGCGCTGCTGATTGCGCTGATCAACTCGGCGTTTTCCGTCGAAACGTTTCTCGAGGGCCCGCGGACCGACCAGGCGCGCCTGACGCCGATGATGGAAAAGGGCAGCATCCTGTTGGCGGAAGACAGCCATGGCAAGCCGCTGGTCTCGGTTTACATGGAGCGGCGCGGCACGCGCGGCTATCTGGGCATGCTGGCCGTAGATCCTGCGCGTCAGCGCGAAGGCCTGGGCCGCAGGGCGGTGGGAGCCGCCGAGGATCGCTTCCGCCAGATGGGCTGCGAGGCAGTCGACATCACCGTGCTGAGCCTGCGGCCCGAGCTGCCGCCCATCTATCGCAAATTCGGATACGTCGAAACCGGCGCCGAGGAGTTCCACCCCTCTGTACCGCTGCGGCAAGGCCTCGAATGCCATTGCATCGTCATGTCGAAGCGGCTGTGAGCGTCTGGTTCACACACTGACCGGCTTCCCCGCTCTTCGCCGGTACGGGCCGGAACAGGAACGGTCCTGCCGATCGCAAAAAGAATCCGAAAATATTCAAGCCCGGCCGGATTCTGTCGATTTATCCGGTGGACGGCTCCGGAAAGGACCTGGCATGCTTTGGCTGCGCAATATCTCTCTTGCTCGCAAATTCCAGTCTGCATTCGACATTGTTTGCGGCCTGTGCATTCTTCTGGGAATCTTCACCTTTATGACTTTCCGCAACATTGCTGCGAAAAGCGCGGAGGTGAGCGAAAACCATTTTCCCGCGCTGATTCATATCGGCGACGTCCGCGACGGAGTCAATGCGGAGCGCCGGGAATCGCTTGAGTTGATGCTGTGCCAGACGGCGGCGTGCACCCAGGAGCACACGGCCAAGCGCCAACAGGCCATCTCCGAGTATGAGAC
The DNA here is from genome assembly GCA_963844905.1 of uncultured Acidobacteriaceae bacterium. Lineage (GTDB taxonomy): Bacteria > Acidobacteriota > Terriglobia > Terriglobales > Acidobacteriaceae > Telmatobacter. The sequence continues at coordinate 1,068,344 of CAWJQD010000001.1, forward strand.
CGCATTGAAGGAGGTGGAGCCGCTCATCATTCTGGAGGAGCGCGAACCCTACTTGAATTTTCTGGGAGCGATTAAGCAGTACCAGGATACGAGCGATCACGGCATCGTGCTGCTGGCAGAGGGCAAGGCCGGCGATGCGCTGGATCTGCTCTCCTCGGACGGGTTGAAGAGTTCGCTGGATGAGGCTTTGACCGCAACCAATCGGGAGATTCAAATCCACGCGAAAATTGGCATGGCCGGCGCCCAGGATGCGACGCAGACGAGCAGCCATGCGACCTGGGTCAATGTTGCGGTCACGCTGTTCATCGTGGCTCTTTGCGGGGCCATCGGGATGGCGCTGACCAAGGATATCGTGCCGCGAATCCGGCAATGCACCTCCGCGCTGGAGCAGATGGCCAACAAGGACTTGACGTCGCAGTTCGAGGCGCTTGGAGGGGACGAAATCGGCCGTCTCGGCAAAGCCCTGAACACCACTGCGGAGTCGATGCGCGTGGTGCTGCGATCGGTAGCGCTCGGCGCGTACACGCTCTCCACGGCAACCACAGAGATCAGCGCCCGCTCGGTGCAGAGCGCCGGCAATGCGCGCGCCGAGTCGGGCAAGATCAATCAGATCGCCGCGGCGGCGCAGGAGATGACCGCAACCATCGGCGAGATCAGCCGCAACGCGGAGAATGCAGCCAGCGCCAGCCGCGAATCGGCTCAGACCGCCGAACGGGGCGGGGCCGTCATGCAGGCCGCCGCAGCCACGATGGAAAGGATCGCCGCCGCCACCCAGACCGTCTCCCATAAGATGACGTCGCTGGCCGAACGCTCCGAGGAGATCGGCAAGGTGGTGAACGTGATCCAGGAGATCAGTGAGCAAACCAACTTGTTGGCCCTCAATGCAGCCATCGAGGCTGCTCGCGCAGGCGAGCACGGGCGCGGCTTCGCCGTGGTAGCCGGCGAGGTTCGGCGCCTGGCCGAACGCACCAAAATCGCCACCGAAGAGATCGCCGGAACCATCCGCAGCATTCAGGGAGAGACCCGCGACACGCTGCAGGTGATGGCCGAAAGCCGCTCTACCGTCGAGAACGGCATGGAGGAAACCTCCAACGCCCGCCAGAGCCTGGAGGCGACCATCGAGACTTCAAGGCGGGTTGAGCAACAGATCGGCCTTATCGCCGCCGCGGCTACCGGGCAGACCACAGCTGCGGGCGAGATTTCGGAGTCCGCGGGACAGATCTCGAAGTTGGCAATTGAGAGTACGCAAGCGGCTGATGAGGCCGTGGAGGCGCTCAAGAACCTGACCTCGCTGGCCGCCGAACTCGACAGAATGATTCGCCAGTTCGGGTTGGAGGCGGAGTCAAACGGCCGCGAAAGATTGGCCGCAAATAGGCAAATAGCTTCACGGCCGGTTTTGCGCGACGCGCACGCGTAATTCCGATTGCGCCGGGCGGGAACCCGGATCTGCGGCCCTGGCGAGCTGGCTTCGGCCTCTCGCCGGGGCCCCCGCCCTTCCGCGCCAGGACCGCCCCGCTCGCCAGAGCGTCCCCATCCCTTCATTTCCCTGACGCGACCGGCGCGTATAGTTAACCTGGAGCTGCGGCTGTCCCCGGCAGCGGAGAGTCAATCCGTCTTTGCCGTAAGCCTTAAGACTGCATCCAACCTGGAGAGAGACAGACATGAGCGCGCTGACGTATGACCTGGTCGTGATCGGTTCCGGGCCTGCGGGGCAGCGCGCCGCCGTGGCCGCGGCCAAGATAGGAAAACGTGTGGCCGTGGTCGAGGCCCGCTCCGTGGTTGGCGGCGTGTGCATCAACACCGGCACCATTCCCTCCAAGACCATGCGCGAGGCGGTGCTTCATCTCTCCGGCTACAACTACCGCTCCATCTATGGCGTGAACTACCGGGTGAAGGAAAAGATCACCATGGCGGACCTGGCCTTCCGCGTTCAGGCGGTGATCAAGACGGAGGTGGACGTGACCGAGGCGCAGCTCTCGCGCAACGGCATTGACGTGGTGCACGGCATCGCGCGTTTCCTCGATCCTCACCAGGTCCGCGTGGAGGGTCCGCAGGCCGATTCGACGCTCGAGGCCGGCCACATCATCATCGCCGTGGGCACCAAACCCGCCACATCGGATAAGGTGCCCATGAACGGCAAGACCATCATCAACAGCGACCAGATCCTCGGTCTGGAGGCGCTGCCCAAGACGCTGATCGTGGTGGGCGGCGGCGTCATCGGCGTCGAGTACACCTGCATGTTCGCGGTGCTGGGCGTGCGCGTCACCCTGATCGAAAAGCGCAACAGGCTGCTGGAATTCGCCGACCAGGAGATCATCGAGGCGCTCAGCTACCACCTGCGCGACAGCCGCGTGACCATGCGCCTGGGCGAAGAAGTGGAAAGCGTGGAGGAGCCGTCGCCGGGCACGGTGGTGGCCAATCTGATGAGCAAGAAGAAGGTCTCAGGCGACGCACTTCTCTACGCGGTGGGCCGCCAAGGGAATGTGGACGACCTGAACCTGGCGGCGGCCGGCTTGGTGGCGGACAATCGTGGCCGCATTGCCGTGGATGAGCAATACCAAACCAAAGTCGAACACATCTATGCCGTCGGCGATGTGGTTGGCTTCCCTTCGCTGGCCTCGGTTTCCATGGAGCAGGGACGGATTGCGGCAGTGCGCGCCTTCGGCGACCGCGCGGCCACGTCGAACTCCAGCTTCTATCCCTATGGCATCTACACCATCCCGGAAATCAGCTTCATCGGAAAGACCGAGGAGCAGTTGACTGGCGAGGACGTGCCCTACGAGGTCGGCATGGCCTATTATCGCGAGGTGGCGCGCGGCCAGATTCGCGGCGACACCAAGGGAAGGCTCAAGCTGATCTTCCATCGCGACACGCGCAAGGTGCTGGGCGTGCACATCATCGGCGAAGGCGCCAGCGAGCTGGTGCATATCGGTCAGGCCGTAATGACGCTGGATGGCACGATCGACTACTTCATCGACACCGTATTCAACTACCCCACCTTTGCGGAGTGTTACAAGGTGGCGGCATTCAATGGCCTGGGCCGGTTGCACAAGTACCAGTCGGAGTAGGCAAGAGGCGCTCGCGCCGGACGCGAGCGGTTCCCCGCAGGGTTGAGGCCAGGCAAACGATCTTACCCCTGTCCAAGGAGGGCAAAATGACTACCGCGATCGGGGTCGTCATGACCGACCATATTGTGACTGGCAGGCTGGTGGATCAACGGCTGACCGGCAAGCTGCTGCGCTATCCCAATGACCCTGAGGCAACGCACGAGCTGGACGCGATTCCAAGCAGCGAACTTGTCGAGATTATCGTCGAACACATCGGCGTCCTGGCGGGAGCAGGGGCCGGCGAAACGGGGAAAGCTGATGCCATCGGCGTGGCCGTGCCGGGGATTGTGCGCTCAGGGGTGGTGGAGGAATCGCCCAATCTCAAGCAACTCAAAGGCATGCGCCTGGCTGCGGAGCTGGCAAAAGCGCTGGAGGGGCGCGGAATCACGGCGCCGGTGCACGTGGCCAACGATGCCGACGCCATCGCCGCGGGCATAGCCGCCACTCGCGGCTGTCTCGACAAGCTCACCCGCGTATGGACCATCGGCAACGGCATCGGCTACGGCCGCTGGCCCTACGCGGACGGCGTGTGGGAGGGCGGGCACATCACCGTGACGCTCGACCCCAAAGAACGGTACTGCGGCTGCGGCGGCGCCGGACACCTGGAGGGCATCATGGGCCATCGCGCCATGCGCATGCGCTTCCTCGATCTGGAACCGGAAGAGGTCTTCGCAAACGCCCGGGAAGGCGATGCGCGCTGCCGCGAGTTTGTCGACCTGTGGCACCGCGCTCTGGCTGCGGCCATTGCCTCGTTTATCCACCTGGCCGGACCGGGTCGTTTCTACTTTACCGGGAGCAACGTCGGTTTCCTGGATCTGCCGCTGCTGCGCAGCCACCTGGAATCCATGGTCCGCATGAGCCCGCTGCAAAGCTTTTCGCTGGAAATTCTACCCCCGGACGACGAAACCGCGCTCATTGGGGCGGGCGTGAGCGCGCTCCGGGCTCTGGCGGGGTAAACGCTTACGGCGGATTAGGAAATACTGTATCCGCAGAAAGTCGAGCAGGGTCAACGCTCCCTGATGGTCGCGTTGACTTTGGGACTGTGCTGCTCGGACACGCCATTTCCTAATCCGCTATAGCGCTTGCGCAGGTAGGTCTTCGACAGCCGGTCGTGCCAGGTAAGGTGGCCGTCGTCGAAGAAAGCCCAGACCAATCCCAGGCCGAGGGGCAGGATCGACAGGGGCAGCGCCATCAGCCGCCCGCAGCGTTGGGCACGGCTGGGGCTGTAGCCGTCGAAGGTGCTGAGACAGATGCCGGCGTACCTCATGCCCAGCGTGGCGCTGGCCACGGTGAAGAATAACATCTGATAAACTGCGCCGACGGCCAGAATGGCGAGTGCGGCGCCCAGCTCAACGGTGCGTAGGCCTGGCAGATGTCTGGCGTGGGACGCCGCCGGCATCGCCGCCGCCAGAAAGGCCGCAACGATGAGGCTCAAGTCCACCACGACGGCCATAACGCGACGGCTCATAGGCGCCAGCTTCACGGTCGCGGGACTCGGAGCCTCGGGCGCGGGTTCCTCTAGAAGTTCCTCGCCCCGCTGTGGCCCCAGCTCGATGCTCGAAAACTCCGTGCGCATCCACTCGGGAGCCGCGGGTTCGTCTACAGCGGCTGCGGGCAGGGTCGAGATGGTTCCGGGGTCGACCTCGAAGATACTCAACTGCGCTTCCGGCGCCGCAGCTGCCAAGGGGCCCTCGGCGCGCCGCGGACGCATTTTACGCGTGGCAACCATCTCGCGCGGGAATTCGATGAGGTTGGCGTAGATGGGGTGGGCTGCCTCTCCAGCTTGAGCCATGCCGGCCCGCTCAGCATTCGAGATAGGCAAATCCGGCTCATCCCACTCCGCAGCACGGGTCTCCACGATGACGGGGCCATGTTCGCGGCGGTTCGCAGGAGCCGGGGAGGGCTCGACTGCCTTCGCAGCCGGCTCGGGCTCACTGCGATCGGCGGACAAAGCGCCGTCGTGAAAAAGGAAAAGGCCAGGATTTTGCTGTCGCGACGGCCTCCTGGCAGGGGTTGGTTTGTGCTCGGGAGTGCGATCCGTTACGGCTTCCGGCTGCCAGGCACCGGCAGGCGATGAGACTGCCTCTAGTCCAGCGAGAACATATTGCGCGGCGGCATGGGCCTGCTGCGCCGCCTTTGACGCAGCTTCGGCGGCGCGCACTGCGGCGCGAGCCTCATCGGCCAGCATCTCGCTGTAGCTGGGAGCATGGGCATACCGCTCGGCCACCCGCGCGGCGGCCTGTGCGGCACGGCTCTCAAGCGCCGGCCGGCTTTCCTGAAGAGCGTTGGCCTCGCCCGCTGAATGCGTCTTTTGGCTCAAATGGGCGGCGACGCGCCGGTTGACTTCCTGCTTCCATGACGGAAAGAGAGTTGCCGTATGTACCGATGTGCTCAAAGCTCCTGTTTCCCTTCTGCCGCGGCAGGGCCTGGTTACGGATTTACGCCGCACATTTCGCCCGCGATGAAGCCCGAGCTGCGATCGGAACATCGCAGGTGCAGTATTTGAACCAAGGAAAGGAGATTGCGGAGAAACGCGGGTGCGGTCAGGGGATGAAAGCCCGTCTGCGTGCTGTCGACCGGATGCTTCAGTTTCCAGAGCGGCGTGGTCCACGTCTCATTCCATGCAGCCGGCTTTGCTATGCTGAGCCTTACACCGGTTATGGACTTGGGATGTGTCCTCGTTACTTAGTATGTATCACGCTGCTGGCCATCTGTCACCTGCCACTGGGCGCACAGACCCCTCAAGTGTTAACCAATGCGTTACCCTCGTCGCAACGTGAGACGGATAGCGCTGGTGAGAGCCCCGCCGCTCCGGCTTCGGGTGCGTTGCCTGACGATCCCGGCCAGGAACTGGTGCCGGTGGCCAAGCCGGAACCAGCGCCGGCAACCGGAACGCACGTCGAGTGGGAGGCCAAGCGCCAGGAATGGGCCGGTGACACCTTGACCCTGACAGGCGAAGTGGTGGTCCACTACCAGGATTACGTGATCCGCGCCGACAACGTGGTCTACAGCCGGAAAACCACCGAGCTCGAGGCCGACGGTCACCTGCAGTTGTCCGGCGGGCCCAACGACGTGCTCATCAACGCCACGCACGGCGATATGCGGCTGAACATGCACACCGCGCGCTTTTACAACGTGAGCGGTTCGCAGGGCGTGCGCACGATGGGACATACGGTCGTGTACTCCACAACGACCCCGCTGCTGTTTTCGGGACGGGTGTTGCTGCAGACGGGCGAGGGCAGCTACAAGATCATCGACGGTTCGATCACCAACTGCCGGCTGCCGCACCCGGATTGGCGGATCATCGCGCACTCCATCGGCCTGGACAACAACGAAGCATCGACTTCGAATGCGTTCTTTGAATTTCTCGGCGTGCCGGTTTTCTATTTCCCTTATCTGCAGCATCGGGCCAATGAGACCGGGCGTGTGAGCGGGCTGCTGACGCCGGTCATCAGCAACGGATCGTCAATCCGGGGCTACACGTTTGGCGAGCAGGCGTATTGGGTCATCAGCCGCAGCATGGATATGGCGGTGGGCTCCGAGTACTACAGCAAACGCGGATGGGCGCCCAGTGGCGACTTCCGTTACAAAGGCCCTGGACTCGATCACCTGATTGCGCGCTGGAATGCGCTGCTCGACCGCGGCGTCGAAGAGGCGGTTGGAAGTACTTCGGCCGGCTCGGCTGCCAAGCCCGTGGCAACGTCGGCAGCCCCGATCGGCTATGAGCTCGTGAACCAGGGCGGTGTAGACGTGGCCGTGTTGGGACGCAAGGATCTGTCGCCCTCGACCCGCGTCGCCGGCGCCACGGAGTATCTGTCGAGCTATGTCTACCGGCTGGTATTCAACGACAACTACTCGCAGGCCATCAGCTCCGAGGTGTCGAGCGATGTGGCGCTGACACACAATCGCAACGGCCTGATGCCCTCCGTCCGGCTCGATCGCTTCCAATCCTTTGCCAGCACCACGAACGGCGACGAGGTGAAGATCCTGCGCCTGCCGCTCCTCCGCTACGACGTGCTTGACCGGCCTCTCGGAGACTCGCCGCTCTACTGGGGCCTGGGGTCGTCGCTGGGTTATTTGAATCGTTCCGAGCCCTTCTTCCACTCCCGGAATGTAGGACGGTTGGATTTCTACCCTCATCTTTCCATGCCTTTCACCGCGGGGGGATGGAGCTTCCTTCCGGAAGTTGCGCTCCGCGACACCGCCTACACCATCAGCCAGACCCCGGCTTTGACTGGCGCGTCCGATGTTCCGACGATCAGTCACAGCGCGCTCAACCGCACGGACCTTGAAGCGTCGGTGGACATCCGCCCGCCTGTGCTGGAGCGCAATTTCGACCTTCCCTTCTGGCGCCGGGAACTGCGCCATGTGATCGAGTCCGAGTTGAACTACAACTATGTGGGCGGAATCGGACCGAAAGCTCGGGATGTGCTACTGTTCGACACCACCGACATCGCCACCGACGTGAATGAAGCCGGTTTCTCGCTTACGCAGCGGTTTTACCTGCGGCCTACCGGCGACCGGCCCTGCGCCAGGGACGATACGGCGAAAGCCGATGACCGGGAAGCGGCGGATAAGTGTCCGGACACGCCACGCGAATGGGCGAGCTGGCGGATTGCGCAGGAGTACTTCATCGACCCCAACTTTGGCGGCGCGCTCATTCCCGGCCGGCGTAACGTCTTCGATGCGACGCTGGATTTGATGGCGCCGACCTTCCTGACTTCTCCGCGCAACATCGCGCCAATCGATTCGCGCATGCGTTTCGAGGCCATTGACAACTTGCGCTTCCAGTGGGACCTGGATTACGACACCATACGCGGCCAGATTGCTGCGAACAATCTCTTTGCGGGCTATAGTTTTGGCCGCACCACGCTGGGCATCGGCCACGCCCTGCTGAACGCCGTGGGCGAACAAACCGGCAGTAGCAGCGCATCTTCAGTCATCAAAAGCCAGCAGTTACAGCCATTTCTGGAGATCGGTAAACCGAGCGGCGGCGGATTCAACCTGGCAGTCAACGGCGGCTACGACTTTGTGCGGCACGAGGTGCAATACGCCGGCGTGCAGGCGGTCTACAACTGGAACTGCTGCGGCTTGACTCTCGGTTACCGGCGCTTCGAGCTGGGCACGGTGGGCTCGACCAGCCGTGACGAGACGCAGTGGCTCTATAGTTTTACGCTGGCCAACTTTGGGGCCGTGGGCGACATCCGCCGCGCCAACTCGGTCTTCCGCGATCCCACCCTGCCGCCGCCTTACTAGGAACAGATCTAGGCGGTCAGGAACCAGTGGCCAGCCGCCAGCTTTTCGCAACCAGGCCGAAATCCAATCGTTGGCAGCTTGATCCTGTTTGCCTTTTGCCGTCTCAGGTGTCCATCCATTACGGCCAGTGAAATTAACGCGCGCAGAGGCGGGGTTGAGCGCCCTGCAGGAGTATCCTTTCCTGAGAGGAAATCACATTGCCAAACCTTCGCTTTTTGGTCGGACTGTTGGTCCTTGGCCTGACCGCTGGCTGCAAAGCCCAGAACCCTCCTCCTTCGGGACCCGACCCTGGGCTCGACCGCCGAATTGAGGTTCTGGTCCGCTCCCAATACGACATGCCCCCGGACGTGACGATCAGCATTGGCGCGCGAAGTCCGAGCCAGTTTGCGGGCTATGAGACCCTGCCCATCACCATCACTCACGACTCCAAATCCCAGGTGATCAATTTCCTGATCTCAACCGACAATACCAAGCTGGCCCGCCTTGAAACCTTTGACCTGACCAAGGATCCAGCCGACGCCATCCCCATCGCTGGGCGCCCCATCCGTGGCAATCCGGCCGCCAAGGTAACGGTGATCAACTTCGACGACCTGGAATGCCCATTCTGCGCAATGATGCACCAGGAATTGTTCCCGGCCACGCTCGCCCGCTACAAGGACCAGGTGCGGTTCGTCTACAAGGACGATCCGCTCACGGAGCTGCACCCATGGGCGATGCATGCGGCCGTGGATGCCAACTGCCTGGCTGTGCAGAGCGGCGACGTTTACTGGACCTACGTCGACTATCTCCACTCTCACGCCAAGGAGATCACGGGCGATAACCGCGATCCGGCGAAGAGCTTTGCCGCATTGGATCGCATCGCCCGGCAGGAGGCCGCACTCGGCAAGCTCGACGAGTCCCGCCTCAACGCCTGCATCGCCAAACAGGATGAAACGCAGGTGCGAGCCTCGGCCAAGCTGGCTGAAGATTTGGGGATCGATGGAACGCCGGCGGTGTATGTCAATGGCGAGCTGGTCAACGGCGGCGCTGTTCCTCAGGATCAGCTTTGGATGACCATCGACCGCGCCTTGCGCGCTGCGGGCGAGCAGCCTCCCGCCATGCCCGCTCCGGCTGCGCCGGTTCCGGCGGCTTCGGGGGCGCCCGGCGCCAACAGGTGACGAACTTGGGTACTATCGCTGCGCCGCTATCGGGATTTATCCTAAAATGCCGGGGGATTCACGAATCCCTTTAGGAGAGATCAGCTTGCAAGCCTCATCGAGTTTCCGCGTGCGTTGCTTTCTTGCCGCCATTGTTCTCTTCGGCGGCGCACTTTTCTCTTCCTTGGCGGGCTGCCACCGGCCGCCTTCCGCCGACGTCGTGGCAACGGTGAACGGCAAGGAGATTCTCCGCGCCGAACTCGAGAGGAATTACCAGAGCAGCCTGGGAGACAACCCGCAAAAACCTTCGCCCCAGGAGGCCGAAATCCGGCGGCTGAGCGTTCTGCACCAGATGATCCAGGACGAGGTACTGCTGCAGCGCGCCGCCAAGCTCAACCTGACTGCCAGCGACGAGGATGTGAACGCGCGGCTTACGGAGATCAAGACGCCCTACACACAAGATCAGTTCTACAACCTGCTCAAGCAGCGCAATCTGACCCTGGACGACTTCAAGCGCGATATTCGCCTGCAGTTGACTGAGACCAAGCTGATCAACAAAGAGATCGAGTCGAAAATTAATATCACCGACGCGCAAATCGCCGCCTTCTATGCAGCGCACAAGGCGGACTTCAATCTGATCGAGCCGCAATATCATCTGGCGTGGATTGTGGCCAGCGGCGGGCCGGCAGAGCGGGCCGGCAACATGCAAAGCAGTAGTTCCTCAGGCGACGCGGACGCAAAGAAGAAGATCCAGGCCATCTACGGCCGGCTGGAAAGCGGTCAGGATTTCTCCGCAGTTGCCACGCAGTTCTCAGACGATCCCAACACCGCATCCAACGGCGGCGATATGGGCATTTTGCGTGAGTCGCAGTTGCGCAGCGATCCGGTAGTTTACGACGCGATCAGCAAACTGAAGCCGGATCAGTTCACCGATTTCCTCCCCGTCTACGATAGCTCGGGGCCCGGGCACAAGGTCGCCGGTTATGCCATCTACAAGCTGATTTCGCGCCAGCCGGCTGGGCAGCGGGAGTTGAACGATCCTCGTGTGCAGCAAGCCATTCACCAGTCCCTTCACGATAGCCAGAAGCAACTTCTCCAGACCGCATATCTGGAGACGCTTATGGATGACGCCAGGGTACGCAACTATCTTGCCGAGCAGATTCTGAAGCAGGGCGCACAATAAATCGCGCCCTGCAATCCTTTATAGCTTTGCCTCGATCTTTGCGCCGGCATAGTCGATCGTCCGGTCCGGCTTGGCGGCTGCCTCTCCTCCCACTCCGTGGGCGGCGGAGACAATGACTACATTGAAGGTGTGGCCTGGAGGCATACCCGGATAGCTTCCCTGGCGGGCGCCTGCAGCGGTTCCACAATTGCTGTATGCCGAAGTAACAACAGCTAAGGGGGTTTTCCCTCAAGAAAAACCCACCTCGTGCCACCGCCGGAAGTTGAAAATTGTCCGCTGAAAGAAAACGGCCTCCGCCGGGACAGAGGCCGTCCGGTGTTCTCAGACAACAGCAAGATCTCTATTGCTCGTCGCCGGAGCCCATGGTGACGCCGCCAGGCCCCGCGTTCCTTCTTGCTTCGTTGGCCTTGCGCGCGCCCATCGCTTTCGAGGTCCAGTCCTCGGCCGTCGCCACATCCTCGCTGACTGCAGCAGCGTTGCCGTAGTCCACATCCGCCTTGCTCCGGTAAACGAGGTTCAAGTAGACCATGGCGTTGTCGTAATTGGGACGATTATCCACGGCCATATTGAGATACTTCAGGGCCTCCTCGACCAGCGGCCCGTTCTCCTCGGCTACCGGCTCCATCACCTTCTTGGGCACCTTCACATTGCCTTTGCCGTCGTCGTTGAAGCCGGTCGTCTGCAAGGCCGAAAGCAGGTTTTGGTGCGCCTTGGTCCAGTCGATCACGCCGATCGTATAGGCTGCCTCGGGATCCTTGGGATCAACCGCCAGAACCTGCTTCTGCCAATTTTCAGCCTGGTCCAGGTCCTTGATGTTGAAATAAATGCCCGCGATCTGCTTCATGCTTTCGATATCGTTTGGCTTCTCGGCCAAAACCTGCTTGAAGATATCGATGGCCTGGTTGGCAGTCTTCAGGTTGTCGGGCGTCGTCGAGCCGGGCACCACGTTTTGAGAAAGAGCAGTGCCCAGATAGGTCTTTGCCATGGGGAGGGTGGGATCCAGCTCCGTGGCCCTCTGGAAGTGCTCAATTGCTTCGTCGTAGTGTGCGCTCTTATATGCGTCCACTCCCTTATTCAACTGGTCACGGGCCAAAAGCTGATTGCATCCGCTCATACCAAGCACCATGCCGGCCAAAGCCACCGCGAGCGCCCAAAAACGTGCGGTTCCATTCATGTTCGTATCCTTCTCCTTCAGGCTTGGGCCTCCGGGCCGCGCCTCAATATCTCTCACAACTGGCCGCGGCCGGGGCATGCCGCAACCAGGGCAGAAGAATTCTACTCTATCTCGTCTCCGGATCAAGTGTCTCCGGACACAGCCGGCCTACTGGCCGGCCTGAATCCTGGGCGTCATCAGCCCGATGTGGTCCACGTTGGCGGATTTGGCGATATCGATGACATCGGCGATGTAAGAGAAGTTCACGTCGTCGTCGCCCTTGACAAACATCACGCGCTCGGCGCGATTGGCATAGATCGCGGTCAGCTGGTTCAGTAAGGCTCTCTCAGCCACGGGGCCGCCCACGCCGTTGTTGATCTCGGTCTCGTTGATCTTGTACGACGGCGCTTGGCCGGGGTGATATAGAACCTGAACCACAATGGTGCGGTCAGTTGTTTGCTGTTGTTGCGGATTCTTGGGCGGCTGGGGCACCAGCGCATCCAGGCCGTGGGGCACAGTCGGCACGATCACCATGAAGATGATCAACAGCACCAAAAGAATGTCGATCATAGGCGTGACATTGATATCGGACATGCTGCCGCCCGACGTTCCCATAGACATTGCCATGGCTTAAACTCCTCACTCCGTCAAAATCGTTAAAGAGACAATCCGCACTCAGCGTTATTCGCCGCCTGCGAGATTGCCTTCTTTCCTCAGCGTCAACAGGCCCACCTCTTCGACGCCAGCCGTGCGCACATCGTCGATGGCGTCTTCCACAGCCTTGTATTGCGCGCGCGAATCCGCGCGGACATAGATCGTTTTGTCGGTCCTGTCCTCCAGCTTGTCGCGCACAAGGCTGCCTAGCTGGTTAGGATCGACCCTGTCCTGGCCCAGGAACACTGAGCCGTCGCGCGTAACCGCAACGACGATAGAGTCTGTCTTGTCGGCGTCGGGCATGGCGATGGCATTCTCCGCCGAGACCATGTCGATGGCCACCTTGTTCATGAGCATGGGGGTGATCACCATAAAGATGATCAACAGAACCAACATCACGTCCACCATGGGGGTGACATTGATGTTGGAATTGATCTTGCTGCCTTCGTCGCGAACTGCGATTCCCATTGTGGGGGCTCCGTGCGTTTGAAATTTCTGCCGGACCCCGTCCGGCCTTGCTTGAGTTCAAGCAACCTGCGCGAGCGTCAAACTGCCGGGCCGAAGAGATTCATCTCTCCCACCCGGCAAAAATCTCGCCCGGGCCAAGCCGCGTCGCTCCTAGCGCTTGTGGCTCTGCTTGATGAAGTAGTCCACTAACTCGCTCGAGGAGTTATCCATCTCCACGTCGAATGCCTCGACGCGTCCGGTGAAGTAGTTGAAGGCCATGACGGCGGGGATGGCCACGAGCAGACCGAACGCCGTGGTGACCAAGGCTTCCGCAATACCGCCCGCGACCGCACCGATGCCCGAGGTCTTCTGGGTTGCGATCTGCTGGAAGGCGTGCAGGATGCCGACCACGGTGCCGAACAGCCCCACGAACGGAGCCGTGGCGCCGATGGTCGCCAGAACCGCCAGGCCTCGCTTCAACTTGGCGTGCACGATCGCCTCGGCTCGCTCCAGAGCGCGCCCCGCACTGGCGATGGTCTCTTCGGTTGCCGTACCGGCCGACGCGCGGAACTCCTGCAGACCGGAGGTCACAACCTCGGCGAGGTGAGATTTCTTGTTGCGATCGGCGATCTTGATCGCTTCTTCCAGCTTGCTGTCCTTCAGCGCTCCGGCCACTTTGGGCGCGAATTCGCGCGACTGCTTGCGGGCGGCGGAGAAGTACAGGTAACGGTCGATCATCACGGCCAGGGACCAGACCGACTCAATGAAAAGGATGATGGCCACAGAGCGGGCCAGCCATCCCATGTGGTTCCAAAGCCCTAAAGGGCTAAAGCTGACCGTTTGCTCTTCCTGGAACATCGCCAGACTGTTGACCGTGTGCGAAGCGAAATGTGCGAACTGAGCGAGAATCACTGAATCGTTCCTCCTAAGGAGATTATTGTTGACTGATGCAAACCCGCCGCGGCGGGTAGTTTTAAGGAATGCGGCTCTTTTTCAAATTCGCATTCGGGTCAAAAGGAATGCTCCCTGGCAAAAAGCGGCAGAGAGCCGGAAGCTTCATCACCCTCCCAGGGTGAAGATCACGTTGATGGTGGTCTCAACTTCAACCGGTTCATTGTTGAGCAGGTAGGGCCGGTACCGCCATTGCCTCACAGCATCGAGCGCCGCCTGCTGCAGCATCGCCGGTCCGCTGATTACATGGAGATCTTCGATCGTTCCCTGCTTGGAAATCATAGCCTGCAGGACCACTGTTCCGGAAACCCGGGCTGCCTTGGCGATAGGTGGATAGATGGGTATGGTCTTTTGAATCAGCATGCCCACCGCCACGCCGGCTGAAATGTTCACCTTCTTGGGGGGCGCGGCCTTCACTTGGGGACCATTGCTGCCGAACATGCTGCCCATCACGCCGCCGCTGCCGCCCATGCCTTCCATGCCCGCTACGCCAAAGCTTGAGGGCGGCGCTTCCTTCTCTGTGACCATCTCAATGTTCTTCGGAATCTTCGTAGGCGCCGTGAGCTGATTGTTCATCATCTCCGACTGCACGTGGACTACATGCACCTCTGGCGGCGGAGGAGGTGGCGGAGGAGGCGGTGGAGGCGGTGGCAACGTCAATATTGTTGCCATCAACGCCGACGGAAGCGCCTCAGGATAGATCAGCGGAATCAAAACCAAGAGAATGAGGATCGCAAGGTTGATGCCGCCGGTAAACAACATCCAACGGCCGCTCTTCGTCTTGATCCTTTTCGCGGATTCGAATGTAGAGTCTTCAAACATGGCCAGCCTCGGAGATCGGATTTCGTTACTCCTATTTTAGACACCGCGAAAGGGGGAATTGTTCCCGGTAGCAAAAAACGTCGGATAACGGCGAGTAAACCTTATCAGAACTGCGCCGTGACTGCAAAAAGTGCTGCAAAACTGGTGCAATTTTCAAGTCCCCAAAATACCCGCGCCATCCCGCCCATGAGCCTCTGATGCGGCCTTCCGGCAAGAGGCTGCGCCGCAGCGTTTGTCCGCACAAATCGAGCCACTCGCGCATGCGTTTTCAACCCTTCGACCGTCTTGCGGCGGGGAGCGACGCGGCCCGGCCTTTGCCCGCGCGCCTCTCCTGCCAGGCCACCAGCATGGGGGCGGCAATGGCGATCGACGAATAGGTTCCGATCAGTATGCCCACCACCAGTGCAAACGAGAATCCGTTCAGCACCGGACCGCCAAAGATAAACAGCGATAGTACGGTTAGAAACGTGAGGCCCGAGGTGAGTACCGTCCGGCTCAACGTCTGATTGATGCTGCGGTTTACCAGATCAGTCAGCGGCTCGCGCCGGCTGATGCGCAGGTTCTCGCGAATGCGGTCGAAGACGACGATGGTGTCGTTCATCGAGTAGCCGACCAGGGTGAGGATAGCGGCGATAACGGTCAGGCTGATCTCCCGGCCGGTGAGGGCAAAGGCGCCCACGGTGATCAGCGTGTCGTGGAAGCAGGCGACCACGGCGGCCACGCCGTAGATGAGTTGGAACCGGAACCAGAGATAGACCAGCATGCCAGCCATGGAGTAGAGCGTGGCCAGGGTGGCTTGTTTCTCCAACTGGTGACCGACTGTGGGACCAACCACGTCCACCTTCACGCCTGTGTTGGGGTTGAAGTAGTTGTTGTAATGGGCCTGCAGCGCCGATTCGATCTCCTGGCGGCCCACGTCGAGCGCCGCCTCATTGGTTTGTTCCGGCAGGCTGATGAGCACTTGATGATCGGCCGCCGGCCCGAAGGTTTGGATGCTTGCGTCTTTCACGCCGGCCGCTTCGATGGCATGACGGATCGCCTCGATGTTCGGGGCCTGCGCAAATTGCACATCCACCTGCGTGCCGCCGCGAAAATCCACGCCCAATGGAACCGGGCTCCCGATATGCTTCCAGTTCCAGCTCATCTTCACGATGCCGGCCACGCTGAAAATCAAGGAAAAGGCCAGGAAGTACCACTTCCATCCCAGCCAGTTCACATTGGGGCTGCGAAAAAATTCCACCGATTCTCTTCCCTTCCGTTAGCTTCCAGCTTTTAGCTCCTAGCTTCTAGCCTCAGTCCCTTGTCCCCGGTCCCTGGTCCCTATTCCCTAAATCGACACCATCTCCCCCGGTTTCAGCTTGTTCAAATGCGCCTCGAAGATCACGCGCGACACAAACACTGCCGTGAACAGATTGGCCGCAAGACCGACGGTCAATGTGGTGGCAAAACCCTTCACCGGGCCGGTGCCGAAGATAAACAGGATCGCCGCCGAAACGATGGTCGTGACGTGCGTGTCGACGATCGTGACCCACGCGCGCGCGAAGCCCTGGTCCACGGCCGCCGAGGCTGCCTTGCCGGCGCGAATCTCTTCGCGGATGCGCTCGAAGATCAGCACGTTCGAGTCCACGCCCATGCCGATGGTCAGAATCACTCCGGCGATGCCCGGCAAAGTCAGCGTGAGCGTCAGCCCGCCGCCCCCCGACAAGCTGGATATCCAGCTCGAGAGGCCCATGATGCCCAGCAGGATGATTAGGTTGAAGATCAATGCCAGATCGGCGTTGATGCCCGAACTCCGGTAGTAGATGAGCATGAAGACCATGACAAGGACCACGCCCACAATGGCCGCCGTAACGCCTTCGCGGATGGAGTCGGCGCCCAGCGTCGCGCCCACGGTGCTGGCGTCGATGTAGTTGAGCGAAGCGGGCAGCGCGCCGGTGCGCAACAGCTTGGAGAGCTCCAGCACTTCGTTCTCGCTGAACGAGCCTTCGATCAGGCCGCTATCGCGGATGCCGCTCTTGATCACGGCCACGCTGCGCACCGTGCCGCCCATCATGATGGCCATGTCTCGGCCCACATTGGCGCTGGTAAAGTTCCAGAACTTGTCGCCGGCTTCATCAGTCAGCGTGAAATCGACCGTTCTTTGCCCCGTGTTGGAATTGATTCCCGGTTGGGCGGAACGGAAGTCGCTGCCGGCCACGATCGCGGAGCGCTGCAGAATGTAGTAAACGGTGCCATTCGAGCCGGCCAGTTCTCCGGAGGTCGGCAGAATCTCTTCATCGCCCGGAAGCGCTCCGTTCACGCTCGCCAGGGCCGCGTCCTGGCTGGGAAACGGGCCGCCTTCGACAGCGTGAATCTCCAGGCGCGCCGTGGACTTGATGACGCTCTTTACCTGGTCCAGGTCGCTGATGCCCGGCAGCTCCACCAGAATCTGGTTGGCGCCCAGGCCGTACTCCTGAATCAGCGGCTCGCTCACGCCCAGCGCGTCCACGCGGTCGCGAATGGTCTCGATCGCCTCTTCGACCGTTCGCTTGTCCAGATCGCTTTCGAAGAGCGGCTTCATGGTCAGCATCCAGTTGTTGTCGGAACCCCCGGACACGTCGTACTCGTTGGCATACTTGTTGCCGCCGAGCAACGAGCTGACGGCGTCGTTTTGCGCGGGCGTGGTGCCTTCGATGCGGATCACATCCGGCTTGTTCGGATCGGGCTTATATGCCTGCGAAAAGCTCAGGTTGGCCTTTTTCAAATCCTGCTGGATCTCCTGCACGGTGTTGTCGGTCTCGGCATTCACCGCTTCCGAAACCTGCACTTGCAGGATGAGGTGCGCGCCGCCCTGCAGATCCAGGCCCATGTGAATCCGGCTGGAAATGGCGCTCAGCAAGGCCTTCCCGCTGATCCCCGAGGGGATCCCGAAGATCCCATACAGGCAGATCAAAAGAACCGCGAAGATCAGCGCAATTTTGTTTTTAAGATCCTTCTTCATCGTTTGGCTTCTCTAGTCCAAATCTTACGAGGCCGCAGGTCCCTCCGGAGTGATGACCGAGGCAATCGCGCTCTTCGACACTTCCAGCTTCAGGTTGTCGGGCGCCACGCGAATGATGATCGTATCGTCTTTGATTGACAGGATGACGCCGCGAATGCCTCCCGACGTCGTTATCCGGTCGCCGGATTTGATGCTGCCTAGCATCTGCTGCCATTGTTTCTGCCGCTTCTGCTGCGGACGGATCATGAGCAGATAAAGCAGCGGGATAAACAGCAGTAAGGGAAGCAGCATGCCAAGGCCGCCACCCGCTCCCGGGGCGGCCGCTGCCGCCCACCATGCAAAACTCGCCGCAACATTCATCCCTGGCTTCCGTCCTTAGTTCATCCTTGCGGCCGGCGCTCGTCTGCTTCGGGCACAGGCATACCCGGCCAATGCTGCCGGCGCCTGACAAGGAAATTTGTCTCCGGGAAAAGGTTCTTGAGGCCCGGTCTTCTCCGGCCCGGGCTCTGGAAGGAGGGTTCGGTAGCGGGGAGCCTGAAGCCAATTTCCACCTCTGCCCGCGCGCACCGCGTAACCCTACTGCCGCCTGCTTCCTGTTCGACACAGCATCCCTCTTGGTATCCAGGCGCAAGGAAAGCAGTTCGCGCCACGATCCTCCCGCCTAGGGTTGCCAAAAGAATGCCTGTATAGATAAGAAATGTGCCGGCGGTTCAATGTCAAGGCGCGGCGGGCGACGAGCCACTGGCCGGAGGCGTCTCATCCGGCATTTATAAAGCCTTTAGGAATCTTCTACTCCTTCTTTACTGAAAACGGCGTCATCTGGATGCACCAGATCTTTTGCGGCGCGCAAAGGCGGAAAGGCGTGGAGCGCGCCGGGAGGCGGAAGGAGGAATCACCTCCGTGACAGTCGAAATTCATGACGAATCTCTGTGGCTGATTCCGGTCGCCCTGGCGATATGTTTCATGCTGTGGGTGCTTTGGAACTGGTGGAGTGAAGAGAGGCGCAGAGGCGCACACCCAGGGCCTGCCCCGCACAAAGATGCCCATGCACGGCCTCAGCTTGCCTCAAGAGCCCATCCAGAGATTCCATTCTCGCGCTGACTCGCTGACGTGCCGGCTCGGTAACCTCCGGGCGCCCCACCTGGGAGCCGGGGTGCCGGGGCACCCCCTGGGCCGGGCACCGCGCATTTGCTTTTGCGGCTAACGCGGTTCTCCAATTGGTGTAGAGCGAAGCCACAAAAGCTAAGTGGCTTTTTCCTCGAGAAAAAGCCACCTTGGAATAGATCGGAAACGCTACATAGAAATTGGAGAACCGCCTTAGTGTCCCGAGTCTGAAGTTCGCATCGTAAGTGAACGGTCATCCTGAGCGAGTTTTGGCGCGATTTTGCGCCAAAACGAGCCGAAGGATCTGCGGTTGTAATTTAACGAACTTCGGATTCACCACACTAGGGGAGACCACGAATCTCAATCTGCCCTGTCGGGCCCACTTGCTGACCCGCTACTTCGCCGGAGCCGTCTCCGGCGCCCCTTCTTCGTCGCCCGTATCTTCCACCAGCACTGCGGAGCCGGGAACGATGTCGAAGCTCACCGTATCCTTGCCCGCGGGATGAACGGTGATGCGCAGCGGTTCGCGCTGCCAATCCGGCGCGGCGCAGACCGGGTCCGCATGATTCTCGGCATCGAAGGCCGCGAGTTTTTTGGCCAGCACTGGCCTGCGCGCGGCGACCTGCGCGACGACCGCATACAGGCTCTTTCTGCCGGCCGTCACGCCGCAGTAGGCCGCGTAGTCGCGGAACCAGCTTACCTGGCTCACGCCGGGGTCGTAGTCGGGCAGGTGGAGCGCGGTTACGCGGCCGGTCACGCGGTCCACCAGCAGCCAGGGCCCGCGCTGCCACACCCAATGGCCCTGCTTGGCGCCGGGGCCCGGCTTGTCGGTGGGCAACGCGTCGTTCAGCCGGATGACGCGCCGCACCACAAAGCTGCGGTCGGTCACGTCGTGCGCGTCGCCTGTGGTCCACTCCTTGAGCACGCCGTCGACGAGGAGCGCGCGAACCTTCAGTTCGGCATCCCCCGTAGCCGCGCCCGCCGGGTCCCCAGCCTTGGAATAAGGCACCTTTCTGACCGCACCCAGCACGACGGAGTGTGATTTGCGGGGTGCTGCCTGCGCCGGTAACACAACGCCTACCATCACTGCCAACGCCACAATCGCGAAACCGGTGCCCTTGCTCATTTCTCTTGTTCTTTCTGACCCCCGAAGAATGGCTATTGGCCAAACAACGCCAAAACGCGCTCCATCGCACGCGCAGCGAAAACAATTGGCTTCTCTGGGTAAAGTGAATAGAAAGACAGCAAGAAAACTCGACGGCGACAACCACCGGAGTTTGTTGAAAGCTCTGTCGCCTCGATTCTAACGCAAATCTAAATCCCCGCGGCCTCCACTGCCCGCGCCACGCGAAAGGCCGTGCTCTCGCCAAAGTGACGGGCAAGAACCTGCATGCCGACGGGCAGACCGGACTGAGTCGTACCGCAAGGTACCGTCACTCCGCAAATGCCTGCCAGGCTCGCGGTAACGGTATAAATATCGGCGAGATACATGGCCAGCGGATCGCCGGTCTTTTCGCCCAGTTTGAAGGCCGGGAAGGGCGAAGTCGGCGTCACGATGGCGTCCACTTCGGCGAAGGCGCGCAGAAACTCCTCAGCGAGCAGCCGTCGAACCTGCTGCGCTTTGAGGTAATAGGCGTCGTAATAGCCGGCCGACAACGCGTAAGTGCCGAGAAAGATGCGGCGCTTGACCTCCACGCCGAATCCCTCGTCGCGCGAGTGCGAGTACATGTCGGAGAGGGTCGCGGAGCGGGGCGAGCGGTGGCCGTAGCGCACCCCGTCGAAGCGGGCAAGGTTGGCGCTGGCTTCGGCCGTGGCCACCAGATAGTAGGTGGGAACGGCGTACCTGGTGTGCGGCAGCGAAACCGGCTTCACCGTGCAACCGGCGGCCTCGAGCGCGGCAATTCCTTTCTCGATGGCGGCGCGCACCTCGGGATCAAGCCCCTCGCCGAAGTACTCGCCTGGCACACCGATGCGCAGGCCCGCGGCCGGCTTGTCGCTCTCGGCGGCGTAGTTCTCCACCGGAGCGGGCGAGCTGGTGGCGTCCTTGGGGTCGTGGCCGGCGATGATGCCCAGCACCATAGCGGCGTCGCGCACGTTGCCGGCGAAGGGCCCGATGCGGTCGAGCGAAGAGGCAAAAGCAATGAGCCCGTAGCGCGAGACGCGTCCGTAGGTGGGCAGTACGCCCACTACGCCGCAAAAGCTGGCTGGCTGGCGGATGGAGCCGCCGGTATCGGTTCCCAGCGTGGCCACGGCCAGGTTCGCCGCCACGGCAGCCGCAGAGCCGCCGCTCGATCCGCCGGGAACCCGCTCCGGATCGACGGGATTGCGCACCGGCCCGTAAGCTGAGTTCTCCGTCGATGAGCCCATGGCAAACTCGTCGCAGTTGAGCTTGCCCAGCAGCACTGCGCCCGCGGCTTCGAGCTTCGCTACGGCAGTGCAGTCGTACGGAGGCCGGTAGCCCTGAAGAATCTTCGACCCCGCCGTCGATGGAGCGCCCTGCATCACCAGCACGTCCTTGATGCCCACGGGAATGCCGGCGAGCGGGGGCAGCTCATCTCCTTTCGCCGCCATGGCATCGATGTGCTCGGCCTGCGCCAGCGCGCGCTCTTTGGTGAGGCTCAGGTAGACATTCAGCCGCGGATTGAGCTTCTCGATCCGCTGGTAATAGCTGGCGGCCAGGTCAGCGGCTTTCACGCGTCCCGCGGAAATCTCCGCGCGCAGAGCGCCCAGGGTCTTCGGCTTTTCAACGAAGGTCTCGGCAGTCTTGATCTCGCTCGCCAATTGCGCCCCTCTTTTTCTAATCCCTAGTCCCTAGTCCCTAGTCCCTAGTCCCTAGTCCCTAATCCTTAGTCGCTCAGTCCCTCAGTCCCTATCTCTCAATTACCTTCGGCACCTTGAAGAAAACCTGATCCGTCTCCGGCGCCTGGGGCATCACTCCGGCGCGTTTCAGCGAAGGCTCAACCACGTCGGCACGCGTGACGGCAACGGCGGCATTCTCCAGCTCGCTCACCTGCGCCAGCGGCGCCACGCCCGACGTATCCAATTCGTTCAGTTCCGCCACGTAGTCCAGGATCGCGTTCAGGTCGCGCAACATGCGCTCTGTCTCCTCCGGCGCCAGCTCCAAATGCGCCAGCTCGGCTACGCGCTCCACATCTTCGACGGTTACTTTGGCAGCCATTCCCTCTCGCTCTTCCGATTCCGGCGTTTCCCCGAGCGTGCTGCGCGGGTTTTGCTGTTGACTTCCGAAGCTCAAGTATAGCCGTTCGCCGTTTCTGCTTAGATTCGCCGACCCATCCCGCCCAGTGCGTTCAATCGACCGTAAGCGTCAGTGGCGGCGCCGGCTGAGTGATGCCGGCGGATGTCACGCTGACCGAGATTGTGTACGTGCCCGTAGGCGTGCTGGAGCCGCCGCCCTGCCCGCCGGAACCTCCGCCGCCCGTCCCTCCGCCGGAACTGGTGCAACTGGAAACGCCGCCGGCGAGAATCGCTGCCAGCGTGGCCAGAAGAAGAATCTTGCGGCGCTTCCGCAACGCCAGGGGCAGCAGAAGCACCCCGCAGGCCAGCGGTAGCGCGCGCCAGAAGGGGGACCGTCCGGAAGCCGGTTTTTCCGGACGCGACTTGTCCAGAACGGCCGTCGAGCCATTGCCGGTGGAGATTTCAACGAGGACGTTGCCCGCAACGCCGTCTCCCAGTGTCTGCGTGGTGGGATTGAAGAGGCAGAGCGCGTTAGCGGGCAGCGTTCCGCAGGCGAAGGAGAACGTTCCGCCGGAGCCGCTCGGGACAATCTTTAGCGTGTAGTTGGCTTGCTGGCCGCTGGTCACGGTCTGGCTGGCCGAGCCGATGATACTGACGGCGAAATCGAACCCGGTTCCCGAGAGCGCCACGGTGGCTGGCGCGGCGACGGCTGAGGAGCTTACGGTCAACGCTCCGGACGCGGAGCCGGCGGCGCTGGGCTGAAAGATCACCGATGCAGTGCAATTGGCGCCTGCGCCCAGGCTGCCGATGCAGGTGTTTTGCGTGACGCTGAACGGCGCGGTGGCCTCAAGTGAAACCGAGCCGATGGCGTAGCCGCTGGAATTGGTGACGGTGACCGCCTGCGCCGCGCTCGATTGTCCCACGCCGGCCACGGGAAAAGTGAGTTGCGTTGGGTTCGCGGCCAGGCCTGTGGCAAGCTGTCCCGACCCGTTCAGTGGCACCGAAACCGGATTCACGCCGGAGGTCGACGAAGAGATGACGAGCGCGGCAGCGATGGCGCCTGTTGCGCTCGGCGTAAAGACGATTTGCACCGTGCAACTGCTGCCGTTGTTGAGCAGCGCCCCGCAAGTGGTGCCGGCAATGGAGTAGCTCGCGGCCGCAACACCGGTGATTTCGAAGCCCACGTTGGCCATGGGCGTTCCGCCGCTGTTGGTAATCGTCAGCGTCTGCGGCGCGCTGGGCTCGCCCGGCTGCTGGTTGCTGAAGCTCAAGCTCGACGGATTGACGCTGAAAGCCGGCGGCGCAAGCCCCGTTCCGCTCAAGGCCACATTTTGCGTGCGCAGGGCGTCGACGATGGTCAGCGTGCCGGTGACCGCGCCCGTCTGCGTGGGAAGAAACTGCACGCTGATAGTGCAGACCGCCCCTGCCGCCAGTTGCGTCACGCAAGTGCTCGACTCCTGAAATTGCCCGCTCACCGAGATCGAGATCGAAGTCAGCGGCTGGCCGCCCGAGTTTGTGATCGTGACGGGCTGCACAGCCGAGAGCTGGCCAACTCCGGTCGCCGGGAAGGCCAGCGACGTGGGATTCAAAGTGTCGGTGGGCGGACCCACTCCGGTCCCGCTCAGTTCCACGGTTTGCGTTCCTGCCCCATCGGTAAAGGTCAGCAGGCCGGCCGCCGCGCCGGTTTCGGTGGGCGCAAATTCCACTTGCAGTTGGCAATCGGAGTCAGCCGCCAGGCTGCTTGTCCCGCAGGAGTTGCTGGCGATGGCAAACGGAGGCGTAACGGAAACGCTGCTGATGGGAATGGCCGCCGCGCCGCTGTTTGCCGCCGTCACCTCGAGCGGCGCAGACGTGATTCCCACCCCCACCTGGCCAAAGTTTACGGTCGCAGGCGTCAGGGTCAATGCGCCCGCGGGCGTGCCGGTTCCGGTCAGGTCCACCGTCAGTTGCCCGCCGTAGATGTTGGCGTAGATGGTCATTTCGCCGCTCAGCGAACCGGTCGCCTGGGGCGTGAACGTAACCTGGATGGCGCAGCTAGCGCCTGCGGCTACCGTCGCATTCACACAGTTGTCGGTCCCGCTGAAATTCCCGGCGATCGAAATGGACGTGGGCGTGAGCGCGAGGCTTCCGGTGTTCTCAAGGGTCACCGTCAGCGGGCTGCCGGTTGTGCCGAAGACCTGGCTGGGGAACGCAAGGGAATCCGGACTGGCGGCCGCGGCGGTCAGGCCTGTCCCCGCGCTCCAAAGCGGAGTTTGCCAGATGCCGCGGCCATAGGTGCCCGCTACCAGAACTTGTGGAGAAGCCGCCGCCGGAGCGGCGCTGAGGGCCACGGCCGGAGCGCCGGGCAGTCCGGATCCAAACACCGACCAGCAGTTCGAGAGCGATTGCCCGCAGTTTGCGACCTGCGTCGTAAAGTACACGCCCTGATCCGTGGCCACGTACACCGTGTTCGAGTTCTGTGGGTCCACCGCCAGGCTATTTGCAGGAGCGAGAGGCAAGTTGGCTGTGATGCCGGTCCAGGTCAGCCCCCCATCCGTCGAGCGGTACACCACTTGGTTTTCCTGATTCGGGTTCTCGATTCCCTCCACCGTCACGTAGACCGTGTTGCCGGTGGGGTCGTGCGCGTCGATGGTCACGCTGGAGATGTCGAAGCCGTAGTAGTTCAGCGTCTGCGCATCGTTGGCGACGGGGTTCAGCGTTAAATCGTTCCAGGTGGGCGAAGCGCCTGAGGAAGGATCCAGAGTGGCGCTCAAAACGTGGCCGGGCAAGTTGGCTCCGTAGTCCGCGGAGCCGTACATGCCCACGTAGATGACTTCGCCGCCGCCGGCGAGCGGCAGCGCGGCGATGGCGCGGATGAGCGCGTCCCCATTGCACGAAGCGTCCGTCGCTCCGCTGTCGAGGATGGGGCTGATGGCGTTGCTGGCGCTCCAGCCTGCGCCCTCGGCCGGGCCGCGCCACACGCGGCAGGTCCCGATGAGCAACTGCGTGGTGTCGAGCGGGTCGACCAGAAACGGCGCCGGTGTGGGCATGGTGTCGCCGTCGCCGCCAACATCCGCATCGGTCACCACCGGACTTGTGCCGAACGCAGCCGGCGTGCATGGCCCGGTCTGCGAGCACAGGTAGATGGCGACTCCCGGCTGGCTGTTCACATACCAGTTGGCGCCGGAGATCGGATCGATGGCCACCGGGCCGCCGTAGCCGGAAAGAATCTGCGGCCAGTCCACGGTTACGCCGCTGCCTTTCACGCCCGCCGTTCCATTCGCCCCCAGACCCGCCATCAGGATGTAAGGCGATGCGACCACCGGAGACAGGCTCACCACCTCAGCCAGCGAGCCCAGGCTGCCGTTGAGATTCTGGAAGTGCGAGGAGTCCGTTGCGGAGCACACCGATCCGGTTTCGCCGATGGCATCGGTCGAGCGCCACAGGCCGCTGTCGTTGCCGATAAAGATCTCCAGTGGATTGGCCGCGTTCCAGGCCAGCGCGTGCTGGAATTCCGCCACCTGCGCGCCCATGCAGGTGGTGGAGTTGGTGGTGTTGCGCCACGGGCAGCCCATGGCCAGGCTGCACTTCCACAGGTCGTTGGCGCCGGCCAACACCAGCGTGTCCTGTTCTGAGGGAACCGCGGCCAGCACGAGGTTGTAGGTTCCGTCGGCAAGGGTCGCCGCGCCCTGGATCGTGCTGGTTTCCAGCGCCGCCGTGCTCCATTGCTGGGCAAAGGTGATCGCCGGATTGCCGCACGCGCCTCCGCTGAGCGCGCACTGGTCCTGCCACAGTCCCTGGTCCTGGTCATTCAGGTCCACCGTCCACGCAAAGGTGTCGCCGGTTTGCGGATTCACCGCCAGCGCGCCGCGAAAGATGGGGCAGGCAATGGACCCGGGCTGGCCGGGGCTGGTGGGACACATCAGCACGGAGAGTCCGGCGCCGGGCTGGGCAGCCAGGCGCGTCCACGTGACCCCGTCTGGAGACTGGTAATAGCCGTGATAGCGCACCGCAGCCACAAACAACTGCCGCACCGGGTTCCACACCACCGCTGTGGTGGCATTGCCGGGAGGCGCTGGCGCACCAAGCGGGCCCTGCACGTTTTCGCCGTTGCCGTCGCTGATCGTGGCCAAGTGCCAAGTGGCGCCGCTGTCGGTGGAGTAAAAGAGGCCCTCATAGCTCGTAAGAGGCCAATCGGCGCCCACCAGTGTGCCTTCATAGGCCTGCGAAACGGCGGCCACAACGAGCTGCGGATTGACCGTGCTCCAGGCAAATCCGGCAAAGCCCTGGCCGTCGAAGCTGTAGTCAAGCGCGCTCAGGCCATCCTCCTCGTCCATGGTGTGTTGGATCAGGCTCCAGGTGTTTCCGCCGTCGACGGAGCGGAGAATGCCGGCGCCGTAGTAGGAGTCGAGAACATCGTTGGGGTCGCCCGTGCCGGCCAGGATTACGCCGGTCTTGCCCGGCTGTACGGTGAGCGCGCCGATGCTGATGGAGGCGTCCGCAGCACCGCCGAGCGCGGCCACCGCGTCGGTGAGCGGCGAAAAAATAATTGTCGACGGCGTCGACGCGCCGGCATTGTTGGCCATCCACACGCCGCCGCCGGTCGTCCCTACATAGAGACGATTACCCGTCGCGTCAGAGGGATCGAGTGCCAGCGCGGCAACGCGGCCGCTGACCAGGCCGAAGTTTGCGGTTTCGACCGCGGTGGGACCAAGCGCCTGCCAGGTATTGCTCGACGCTGCGTTGCCCGATGCTGTGCTGCTCGCGCTCTGGTTAAGCGCTGCTGCCGCGCTTAAGGGAATGGCGGAGTGTGCGGCGCTCCAGCGGCGGAAGGCGCTCGGCCGCGCAGCCGGGCGATGGCCTGGAGTCCAGCCGCGCTGGGCAAGGAAACGTTGCGCTTCCCTCACTCGAGGGGGCACGCACAGAGGCTGCTGTGTTTGCTGCTGCGAGGATTTGGCGTGTGCACCCGGAAACGGACTCTGCGCTGCGGATGCCGGGCCAAGCGCGAATGGAGCGAACAGGCACGCGGCCAGCACCACACCGGCCCACGCGTCACAGCTTGCGTTTTGCCCCGTCCGCCCGGCTCGCTTCCCTGCCCTGCCGCCACGAACAGAGCCCTTGCATTTCGCATCGAACATTGGATTCGTCATGCGTAACCGGAATCGGATTCCGGCTTCCCCATATCATGAAAATCTTCCAATGGGGATGAGCGCGGATTCTACCGGATAACGCTCAACGAAACACGCAAGTTCCGGGAATGAGATTGCAGCCCATTATAGGACAGAGCAATACCGGCGTCCAATGTGATCCATGACACAGCCGCGCGGCCGCTCACGGCGCGATGCACGACAGGAGCACTTGCGGTCGGCCTTTGCGCCGATCCTTAATCCACGAAGCAATACAATGAAGCATCGCCCGAGGTAAGTCTCTCTATGTTCTCGATCTCTCGGTATGTTCGACGACAGAACATCGCGGATCAGCAGCCAACTGACCACTGATCACTGACCACCGTCCGCTGCCTTTCACCACCGCCCCCAGGCGCGGCTCATGTAGTCGGTGAGCGTCAAGCTGATGAGCACGAGAAAGAGGAAGATGCCCGAGGCCGCGGTAAGCTTGATGAGCCTGGGGCTGTACTTGATGTGCATGAAGAACAGCACCACCAGCATCATCTTGCCGGTGGCGATTGCCAGCGCAAGCACGGGATTCCAGATGCCCAGGTCGATATACGACACAGCAACGGTGGTCGCCGTGCCGATGAGCAGCAAAAGCAGGATGACCAGATAAATCTTGGGGCCGACGATGTGATGGCCCTGTTCCATCTCATTGTTTGGTTCGCTCATGTCAAGTGTCCTTTAAGTGTGGCGGCTGATGAGATACAGCAGCGCAAACAGGTAGATCCAGATGATGTCGACAAAGTGCCAGTAAAGGCCAAAGTTCTCGACAAACGTGAAGTGGCCCGCGGTGAATGCCCCGGCCTTCGCGCGGAAGAAAATAAACACCAGGACGCTGACGCCGATCAACATGTGCAGGGCGTGCATGCCCGTCATGACGAAATAGAGAAAGAAGTACTGCTCCGTCTTCTCGGCCATGTCCGGTGCCAGCGGCTTGTCGTGGTATTCCTTGTAGACCTCCGGGGCCGACGGTGGATTCAGAAACGCCTGCTCGCTGTATTGGTGCATGCCGGGGACGTGATGCTTGACCCATTTCTCGTGCCACTCGATGCCCTTGATGCCGAGGAAGACGCAGCCGAAGAAGAAGGTCAGGGCGAGGAAGAGAAGCAGCACGCCCTTGCGGCGCGTTTCCGCGGACCACACCGCCATGGCCATGGTGAAGCTGGAGACAATCA
This sequence comes from uncultured Acidobacteriaceae bacterium, assembly GCA_963844905.1. Taxonomy (GTDB): domain Bacteria; phylum Acidobacteriota; class Terriglobia; order Terriglobales; family Acidobacteriaceae; genus Telmatobacter. Next base: position 1,096,657 of record CAWJQD010000001.1, read on the forward strand.
GGGTCGCCGTATTGGCCGTGCCCCAGTAGATGCTCAACTGGTGCGAGCCCTCCACGAAAGCGGGGTAGTACCAGTTGCGCATGATCAGATAGGAAACGAAAAGCCCGCCGAAGAACATGATCTCCGTGAGCAGGAAGAGCCACATGGCGAAGTTGGTGGCGTCGAACTGCTGCGCCACGGAGGCAAAGTGGTGGCGCTGATAGGGCGGATGCTCGTGCTGCGTTTCTACCAGTGCGCCGTTGGCAACTGTGGTGCTATCCGACACTCGCCACCTCTTTCTGTTGCTGGCGTTCGAGCCACTCGTAGTCGTAGGCTTCGTGATCCATGATGGGGATCTCGAGGAAGTTTTCAGTCAATGGCGGCGACTGGGTTTGCCACTCGAGTCCGGTTGCCTGCCAGGGATTGTCGCCGGCGATCTCTCCATACCTGAGCGACCAAAGCAGGTAGACGAAGGGCAGCAAATAGCCGATGGCAAGAATCGTGGCGCCGGCGCTCGAGAACACGTTGAGCACTTGAAATTCGGGAGGATACGACCAATAGCGCCGCGGCATTCCCAGGTACCCCAGGATGAACTGCGGGAAAAACGTGAGATTGAATCCGATGAACAGAATCATGGCGGCAAGCCTTCCCAGGGATTCGGGGTACATCCGGCCGGTGATCTTGGGCCACCAGAAGTGGAGGCCGGCCATGATGGCGCTTACCATTCCTCCCACCATCACGTAGTGGAAGTGAGCCACGATGAAGTAAGTCTCGGTCAGGTGAATATCCAAACCGAGGGTGGCAAGGAAGACCCCCGTTAACCCGCCTATGGTAAACAGCCCAAGGAAGCCGAGGGTATAGATCATCGGTGTGTCGAAATGAATCGAGCCTTTGTACATGGTGGCTGACCAGTTGAACACCTTGATGGCGGACGGCACCGCGACCAGCATACTCATTAGAGAAAACACCAGCGCCGAATAGTTGGAAATGCCCATGATGAACATGTGATGGGCCCAGACAAAGAAGCTGAACACCGCGATCGCCACCGAAGAAAAGGCGACCGCCGTGTAGCCGAAGACGCGCTTGCGGCTGAAGTTGGAGACCACTTCGCTGATGACCCCCATGCCGGGAAGAATCATCACGTACACCGCGGGGTGCGAATAGAACCAGAAAAGATGCTGGAAAAGAAGCGGATCTCCGCCCTTGGCCGGGTCGAAAACGCCGATTCCGACAACCCGTTCGAGCACGATCAGGACCATCGCAATCGCGATGACGGGAGTGGCGAGAACGAAGATGATGGATGTGGCGTAGAAGGACCAGATGAACAGCGGCAGGCGAAACCAGGTCATCCCCGGCGCCCGCATCTTATGGATGGTGACGATGAAGTTGATCCCCGTCAGAATCGAGGAGAAGCCGGCGATGAAGATGCCCATTGCCGCGCCAATGACGTGGGTGTTGACGTAGTGTGTGCTGAGCGGCGTGGTGAATGTCCAGCCTGTATCGACGCCGCCAAAGATGATCATGTAAAGCTCGAAGCAGCCGCCGATGACAAACAGATACCAGCTCAAAAGGTTGATCCTGGGCAGCGCCACATCGCGCGCCCCGATCATAAGAGGGATAAGGAAGTTCCCCAACACCGCAGGCGCAATCGGCACCAGGAAGAAAAAGACCATGATGATGCCGTGAATCGAGAACAGCTTGTTATATGTGTCTGCCGCCACTAGGTCTCCGGCGGGCGTCAACAGCTCAAGCCGAATCAAGGCTGCGGCGGCGCCTCCGATCATGAAAAAGAAGATCGTGGTGATGAGATACAGGATGGCGATGCGCTTGTGGTCCAGGGTCAGGACCCAGCTCAACAGGCCGTTCTCCTGGTTCAGGAAGTTCACCTTGGGAAGCCTGGCCGTAGATTGATCGGGAAGAGTGACGAGGGTGCTGGTGCTCATTGCTTGACCTCCTTCTGCGCCGCAGGCACCTTTGCCCCCGGCGCTGCTTTACCGCCTTCATTCTCCGGGACCAACTCGGTTGTATTGAGAGTTTGCTGGACGCGGTAATCGGAATCGAGATTCTTGATGTATTCCACCAGGGCGATCACGCCTTCTTCGCTGACCTGGCCCTGGTATGTAGGCATGATGGGTGCATAACCCTGCGTAATGTGCTGCGAGGGGTTCAGGATCGCCTGCCGCAGATAGGCGTCGTCGGCGGTGATGGTCTGTCCCGTGGAAAGCGTGAGCCGGGAGTCGTAGACGTTCACCAGGCTGGGCCCTCGCGCATCGGGCCGCGTGTTGTGGCACGCGTTGCAGCTCAGGCTGGCGAAGAGCCGCTCGCCGTCCTGCGCCAGCGAGTTGCCGCTGGTCGAGCCTTGCAGCCACTTCCTGAAGTCGTCCGGCGTCATCACCACCACGTCGCCGATCATCTGCGAGTGGTTGGTGCCGCAGTACTGGGTGCAGAAAAGGTGATACGTGCCGGGCGTTGTCGCCTCGAACCACACCGTGGTGTAGCGCCCCGGAATCGCCTCGCGCTTCACGCGGAAAGCGGGAATCGAAAAGCTGTGAAACACATCCTGCGAGATGATCGTCAATTGGATGGCGCGGCCCGTGGGTATGTGTAGCGCGTCGATTTCGTGTTGCCCGCCGGGATGCTCGACCTTCCACATCCATTGCTTGCCCACCACGTAGATGTTCATGGCGTTGGCCGGCGGCGTGTAGACGCGGAAGTAGACCAGCGCGCCCCACACGAACATGACCAGGAAAAGACCCAGCGGAATGATGGTCCACGTGGCTTCGAGTATCGTGGAGCCCTCGATTTGCACCGCACGCGGATGGCGCCGATGGTGGTAAGACAGCGAGGATGCCACCACGATCAGAACCACGACCGTCAGCCCTACCAGGCTCATCAGCACCATGAAGAAAAAGAGCGCGTCCATGTGGGGCGCCATCTTCGACGCTTCCGGCGGAAACAGCGCGAAGTGCGTCAACCACTTGACGAGAAACTGCCACAGTACTGGGCTGATGTGGTCCATTCCGTTATCCGTTCACTTTCCTTGCTGTCGGCTGAGATCCTGCTCCAATCGCGTGATCGTGCCGGTAGTCGCGGCGAAACATGACAAACATGAATCCGCCCAGAAACACCAGCGTGAGGAGCCCTCCGAGTTGCACCACGCGCGAGACGATCAGGTCATGTGTGTTGGTCGCGGGGTTGTAGTGATAGCAGTAGGTGAGGATGTTGTCCACCGGCGACCCGATGCGGTTCGACGAGGCTTCATCCAGGCCCAGAAGCAAGTCCTTGGACGAGTACTCGACCCCCATGTAGTACTGTGCCAGCTTGCCTTCCGGGGTCACGATCTGTATGGCGCTGGCGTGCGCATATTGCGTCAGGTTGCTGCCGGGCACCTTGAGCTTGACGTACCGGAAGCCGACAGCCTGGGTGAGCGCGTCGATGTTTGGTTGCGCGCCGGTAAGGAAGTGCCAGCCGTTGGCCGTCTCGGGGCGGCCGTACCCCTTCAGGTAGGTGCGCTTCTTGGCCGCGGCCAGGTCAGTGCCCTCGGTGGGATCGATGCTGACCACGATGATGTCGAAGTCCTTTCCTGGAACGAAACGGACCATCTTCAACGCGCTCGTCAGGCCGTCAAGTTCTTCAGAGCAGAGCATGGGGCAGCGGTAGTAAACCAGCGCCAGAATTGCCGGGCGTTTGCCGAAGTAGCTGCCCAATGTCACCTGCTTGGCGGCGTCGTCGGTAAACGTCAGGTTGAGCGGGATCTGGGTGTTGAGACGCTGCTCGATGCCGACGCCGTTGAGGATGGATGGCGGCTGGTCGTTTACCGGGCCCGCCTCTTTGTCGCCGTAGCTGGAAACCTGCGCAGAAAGGAGCGGAGCAGCGACGAGAAGGCAGAGAGCCGTCGCAACGGAGATCAACGGCGCCGCGCTTGGCCCGTTCTTCCTGGTTGTGCCTGTGTGCCGCACGATTCTCTCCTTCCTCAAGCCCTTGCAGCCGAAAATTCTGGATCAAAACGGTCCACTTTCATTCCACTCTCATTCCTCAAAACCGTTGCCACTTTCCCGCTTTCCCGGCCTATTCTCGTGGCTTCGCCGCCGCGGAGCTCACCGTCGCTCTCCGCGCTGCGCCCTGACAGCCTCTTCCTGCGCCTCTTCCTGCTCAAAGCTGGTGCGCGCAAATCCATCGGTCAGCGGCATGGTGATCACCGGCCGATTGTCGCCGGTCATCTCCGGCTGCACCTCAACCGGCGGCGCCACGGGCAAGCCGCGCTGCGCAATCAACTCCATGGCGCGCACGATGGGAATCCTCACCGTCCCCTTCGATTGGTCGATCCAGCTGTAGTTATCGAGCAAAAGATCCTCGCGCGCGTGCAGGTCGGCCACGTCCTGATTGCTGTCATCGGTCTGCAGCCGCGGCGTAGGGAAGCTCTGCGTCAGCTCCGCGACCTTGTTCTGGAGTTCAGGGCTTGAGGGCATGTTGCCAAGCTGGCGCACGTCTACGGTTTTGGTCCATTTGCTGTTGGGTCCGTCTTCCTTGTTCAAGTGCGCGTTGATCACTTTGCCGATGCCGTAGCAGAGTAGTCCCGTAACCGCCGCAAAGATGGCCAGCGCAGTAAGGAACACGACAATGCCCGTCACGTTCGCATCGGTGCGCTCATAGCCCGTTGACGCGTCGATCTCATGCTTCTCCGGCTCGTGACCGGGATCGGGCCCCGAATTGGATTCGTTATGCGTGGGCATGTTCGGGCTCCAGAATCTCCTTGAGATGCGGGTCGTTCGTCTGCACCAGCGGCCGCGTTTTCAGCCGCGTACAGAAATAGGCCAACCAGAAAGCCGTCATCGCCACGGGCACCGCGACATACTCGAGAATTCCCCAACTGAAGTGCAGGTTGCGCGCGGCATCTTTGAAGTTCGGCTCGATGAGCCAGAACTGGTTGAAGGCGACGGCGAAAATCATGAACTGGCACACCCGGCTCAGCCGCTTTTTGTTGCGCTTCAAATCTCGCGACAGCAGCATCGTGAACGGAATCAGCCAGTGGAAGATGAAATCGAGCGTAATGATCACGCCCCAGCCGCCGCGGATGCGGTCCAGGTACCAGTTGATCTCGTTGGGGAGGTTTCCCGACCAGATAATAAGGAACTGCCCAAACGTCAGGTAAATGTTGAGCATCACAAACGCAAACGTCAGCTTGCCGAGGTCGTGTTGCTCCGTCTGCCGCAATAGAGTTTTGAACGGCTCGGCCCCGGAGAGCGCGATGGCCACGATAATGGCCAAAGCCAGCACCTGGAATCCCTGCTCGACCAGGAACAGCAGCCCGTACACCGTCGAGAACCAGGTAACATCCATCGACATGACCCAGAGAATCGATGCCACCGTCATGGTGATGGCGTAGAGCACGATGCCCGGACCGCTGATGTTCTCCAGCTTCTTGATCCAGAACGGCGTCGTCTCCGGGCCCTGCGTGTCGCGCTTCAAACCCAGCGCGTTGAGTCGCCACGCGTAGAAACCCCAGATGGCGAAACAGAGCAGGCTCACCCACCAAAATGCGCCCGGATTGAGCATCGGCCGCTTGAAGTCGAGGCAGTGGGCCTGCATCTCGCTGATGAGGCCTGATTTCAGTGCGGCCGCCGTGTCGCTGGCCGTTGTAAATTGCGCCCACAGAAAGAGCCGTTTCATGAAGATGGCCATCACCAGCCAATAGAAGATGACCAGCGGCAGCGTTCCGCCCATCGCTTCCAGCGGCCGCCGCAACAGCAGCCCCCACTTGCCTCCCGAGCAGTACTGCACCATCAGCATCGCCAGCCCGCCCACCGCCATGCCCCACGTCACCGTCAGGCCCAGCACCCAGCCGCGCAGTAGATGATCCCAGCCCAGACCATCCTGCGCCTGCCCCGCATACGCCAGAATCACGGCAACCACCGAAAAGATCGCACCCACCATCAGCGCGCGGCTTCTCCACCCGTCCACAAACACGGGTGCGCCGAGCTCCGCAGGGAGCGCTTTGGTGTGGGATGCCCCGTGTGCGAATTTATCCGGTTCCTGAGCCATCTTCGTTCGTCCTCAGCCCTTAAGTCCGTGTTCCCTATTCCCTATTCCCTATTCCCTATTCCCTATTCCCGATTCCCTAGTTGTCTAGTCCCTAGTCCCTAGTCCTCTACTTCGCGGCCGCGGGGGCCGGTTTGCTCACCGGAATCGAAATCTTGGGATTGGCGGGATATCCGGGGGCCATGCCCGGCAATCCCTCGCTTGCGATCGGATTGGTCGCCTGTATCGCCGTCAACGGCATGGGCCACGGCTGTGCGTATTCGGGATGTCCTTCCGCCGCGGCAATGTCCTTGAGATTCATGATCGCGACGCCCGCCGGAACGTCCTTCACCGTTGCCGCCTGGCTGAGCTGCAGGGCGCGGATGTACGCCGCCACCGCCCAGCGGTCCTCAGGAGGCAGTTGCGACGAGTAATCCGGCATGGCGCCATAACCGTGCGTCATCACGTAGAAATAGTGCGAGAGCGGTTGCGACAGGCGCACCTGGTCGTGCAGATTGCCCGCTGGCTTAAAGCCCCGTTGCACGATCTCGCCCAGTCCGTTGCCCACCCGCGAGTGGCAGGGCGTGCAGTAGATGTTGAACCGTTCTTGCCCGCGCTTGAGCACTTCCATCGTCACCGGGAATGGCATCTCGTCCAGTTCCTGTCGGTAGCCGTTCGGTCCCTGCACCACGCCGGTATAAAAGTAGCTATCCTGATGCAACTGGCCGCGGGCCACGGTGTTCAACACCTGCGGACGCGCCCCCCGATGGTCGGCAAAGAAGTCCGATCCTCGTTGCGGAATCATCTTAGGCTCGTTATGCATGTCCTGGCGGCAGCCGGCAACCAGCAGCAGCGCTGCCATGCTTAATCCTGCCGTCATCCTGAGCAACCGTTCGCGGAGCGAACGGGAGTCGAAGGACCTGCAGTTGGGAGGCGCATTGAGCCGCAACGAGCGCATCAGTACTCCACCTCCACCACCGAATTCGGCTTGAACCCCGCCAGATAAGCTTTGGTCTCCGCCAGGTCGAACTTCGGGTCCAGCGCCTCAAGGCACAGGAAGAATTTGTCCGTGGTCGCGCCATCGCGGAAGTTGGGCGCGTTAAATAGCGGATGATAGAGCGCCGGAAGCCCGCACAGCGCCAGCATCCCGAAGCCGGCCGAGAGGCCTGCCCAGAGAATCGTCCACTCGTAGGCGGGGACAATGAAGGCCGGCCAGGAGTACGTGGGGCGGCCTGCGATATTCAGTGGATACGCCAGAACCGAGATCCAAACCTGCAGTGCGAATATGGCCGCGCCGCCCATCAAGCCGCCGATGAGCGTGATTAGCGGCACCTTGTTCCGATGAAAGCCGATAGCTTCGGCTGCCTCCTCCACCGGATAGGGCGTATAGCAGTCCATGCGCCGCCAGCCGTCCTGGTGCGCCTGCCGCGCGGCTCGCACCAGATCGCCAGGCGTATCGAATTCGGCCAGCAGGCCGTAGGTTCCTTCGCGTGCAGGCATCAGTCACCTACCTCCGCTGCCACCTTGGGCTTGATCTTGGCGCCTGGCAGCAACATCCGAATCTCGTTCATGGGAATCATGGGCAGGAAGCGTACAAACAGCAGGAACAGGAACAGGAACATCGCCACGGTTCCGAAATATGTCATGTAGTCCCATTTCGTCGCGCGATATGTTCCCCACGCCGAGGGCAAAAAGTCGCGGGTCAAACTGGTCACGACGATGACGAAGCGCTCCAACCACATGCCAGTGTTGACGATGATCGAGAGCACAAACATGAATGCGATGTTGGTGCGCAGCCTGCGCGACCACAGCGTGGTAAGCGGGATCGCCAGGTTACAGGTGATCAGCGTCCAATAGGACCAGCCCATGGGTCCAAAGGCGCGGTTCCAGAACGTGAACGCCTCCCAGTGGTCGGCCGAGTACCAGGCCATGAAGGCTTCCATGCCGTAGCCGTAAGCCACGATGAATCCCGTGACCAGCATAAGCTTGCCGCAGTTGTCGATATGCCGCTCGGTCACCAACAATTCCAGGTGATAGAACTTGCGCAGCGGGATGGCCAGCGTGAGCACCATGGCAAAGCCTGAGTAAATGGCGCCGGCCACAAAGTAGGGCGGAAAGATAGTGGTGTGCCAGCCGGGCAGAACGGCCACGGCGAAATCGAAGCTGATGACCGTGTGTACCGAGAGCACCAGCGGGGTGGCCAACCCGGACAAGAGAAGCGCCGCCGTCTCGTATCGCATCCAGTGGCGCGCCGACCCACGCCAGCCCACGCTCAGCAGGCCGTAGAAATACTGCGCGATCTTCGATTGCGCGCGGTCGCGAAAGGTGCCGAAGTCGGGAATCATGCCGATGTACCAGAACACCACCGAGATCGTCGCGTAGGTCGAGACGGCGAAGACATCCCACATCAGCGGCGAGCGGAACTGCGGCCACACGGTCATGGTGAAGGGCAGCGGGAAGAGCCAATAACCCAGCCAAGGACGGCCCATGTGAACCAGCGGAAAGAGCGCGGCGCAGGCCACGGCAAAGATGGTCATGGCCTCAGCGAAGCGGCTGATGGAGTTGCGCCAACTTTGCTTGAAGAGGAGCAGAATGGCCGAGATGAGCGTCCCTGCGTGTCCGATGCCGATCCACCAGACGAAATTGATGATGGCGAATCCCCAGGCCACCGGCTGGGCAATGCCCCAAATGCCCACGCCCTTCAGGAACAGCCACGCCAGAGCCACCATGAGCATGGTCGACCCCGCGCCGGCCACGCTGAAAAAGCCAAACCAGCCCAGCGGCGTCCTCGGCGTGAGCACCAGCGCCGAGATCTTCTCTGTGATCGACCGGAAGGTCTGGCCCGGCACAATCACCCGGAATTCTCCGGTTGCGGGATCAATCGCGGGATCGTTGAGTTTCACTTCCCTGGTTGCCATCGTGAATTCAACCCTTTGCCGGCGCGTGCTCCACCGGCGTCTCTTCGAGTTCCTGGCTCACATTCAGCACTTCGGCCACGTAGGTCGTCCGCGGACGGGTGTTAATGTCGGCAATCACCTGGTAGCTGCGCTGCTGCGCGCGCAGTTTGAAAACGCGGCTCTCTTTATCGTTCATGTTGCCGAAGACGATTGCGTTGGCTGGACAGGCTTGCTGGCACGCGGTCACGATCTCGCCATCGCGGATGGTTCGGTTTTCCTTATCGGCGTTAATCTTGGCTTCCTGGATGCGCTGCACGCAGTAACTGCATTTCTCCATCACGCCGCGCGAGCGGACAGTGACATCGGGGTTGCGCATCAGCTTCAGGCTCTCAGTCTCGTAGTCGGAGTAAAGCAGGAAGTTGAAGCGGCGCACCTTGTAGGGACAGTTGTTGGAGCAATAGCGCGTGCCCACGCAGCGGTTGTAGACCATCATGTTCAGGCCTTCGGGCGTGTGTATCGTGGCGCCCACCGGGCAAACCTGCTCGCAGGGCGCGTTTTCGCAGTGCTGGCAGGCCATGGGCTGGAAGTGAGCGCGCGGCGCGGCCAGATCGCCCTCGAAATAGGCGTCGATGCGCAGCCACTGCATGTTGCGGCCGATGCGCACCTGCTGCTTGCCCACCACGGGAATATTGTTTTCGGCATAACAGCTCACGACGCACGCATTGCAGCCCGTGCAACTGTTCATGTCGATCGACATGGCCCACGCGTTGGCCTCGTTGTACGGCCAATTGGGGAAGAGCGACGTGTCGCGGCTCGGGGTTTCGTACCGTTCGCCCTCGTGCGCGAAGTTCGGATTGGCCTTGAACTCATCCAGCGTGGCGTAGCGGATGATGCCGCGTTCGCCCAGCGCCTCATCGCCTTCGAGCGAGTTGTCGCCGCCGCCCTGTCCTTGAAGGAACTTCGCGCGGTGATCCTGGTAGTGGCTCTTGGTAATCGCGATGCCCCATTTACCCTCAACCTTGCGAATGGAGCCGGTGGCGTAGAAAGGCGCCCAGGTGTTGCGGATGAGATACGCGTTGAATCCCTGGCCGGAGCCCACGCGGCCCGCGAACTCGCGCCCATAGCCCAGATAAACGGTGACCGAGTTATCGGGATGGCCGGGCGCCACGATCACCGGAGCCTTCACCTTTCCGTTGCCCACGCACAGCTCAACGATGTCGTCTTCTTCGAGGCCTAGCCTCGTGAGCGTCGCGCCGGAGACGATGGCCGCGTTGTCCCAGCTCAGGCTGGTCACCGGCTTCGGAAGCTCCTGCAGCCAGCCCACGTTGTTCCAACGCCCGTCATAGATGTTTGGATCGGGACGGAAGATGATCTCGACCACGTTGCTCGCTGAATCCTTCGGCGTCGGCATCGGAATCGTCTTGCTGAGCCTCACGCCGTAAGTGTCGCTTTTGCTGTACGCCGTACCATCGATCCATCCGTCGTGCAGCGCCTTGCGCCACGCCTTTTCGAAATCGCCGTCTTTTTCGAGCACCGGTTTCCACGTCTCGCGCGCCGCGTCGTATGGGCTCACCATCGGCTCGTTGAGCAGCGTCTGCAACACATGGTGCGCGGTCCTGCCGCCGTAGAGCGGATCGATCATCGGCTGCACGATCGAAACCGTGCCGTCGTAGGCGCGCGCATCGGACCACGATTCCAGATAATGCGCGGCTGGTATATGCCAATGTGAAACCTGGCCCGTCTCGTCGTAATGCGAGCCGAGGTGCGCCACAATGTTGGCCTTGTTGAACGCCGTGCCGAAATCGAGATCGGCGGGCGCGTCATAAATGGGGTTGGCATTGAGAATCACCAGCCAATCCACCTTGCCCGCGTTGAGATCGGCGACCAGCGCCTTGAAATCCCCAAGCTGGTCGCTGGGAATCGGAATCGCCGGCTCATTCGCGACCGTCACCGTCTTGCCCACGTTGCCAAGCGCCATATTCATGCCCAATGCCAGCGCCGCTACCGACTCATCCTGATACAGCCCCGGAAGCACGGCGCTCTTGCCGGCATTGGCCTTCAAATCCTTAGCTGTGGCGGCGAGAAATTTCTGCTGGTCGTCGCTCCACGCGTACGCCGGCGGCTGCACGCCCGCCACACCCAGGGCCTTTGCCAGCTCCGCCGCAAACGCCGGAACCTCGCTCGCCCGCAATCCCAGCCGGTGCTCGGCCTTCATTCCGGTAGTGGTGGTCGAGCTCTCCACCGCGTAGAGCCGGTTCATGCCGTTTTCCGGCTGCTTGCGGCGGTCGGCGTAGTCGCGCGCCAGCTTATGGAAGCCTGGATAAGCCGCGCTCGAAATGAAATCCGCATCCAGCGAAACAATCACGTCGGCACCGCTCAGGTCGTATTGAAAGTTCAATCCGTTCGTGAGAAATGTCCCTGCGAGCGCGGGATCGTACTGCACCAGCTTGGCCTTGGGCCACGCCGCCTGAACTTCCTTCCACTGCCGCGCCAGCGTGGGCGAGGTGATGGTCGCGCTCAGGAAGTAGATCCCGGTCCCGTCCTTGGTCGAGGTCACTTTGTCGCGCAGCGCCTCGGCAAACTCCTCCCACGAGCGGCCCTCACCGCGATAGGTCACGTGCTGCGAGCGGTCCGGATCGTAAAGATCGAGCAGCGTGCCCTGCGAATAGGGATCGGAGCCGCCGTGGTTGTAGGCGTGCTCCGGGTTGCCGTCCACCTTGATGGGCCGGAACTCATCGCTCTTCACCAGCAGCGGCACCGCGCCTGTCGTGAACGGGTGCGCCGTGGCAAAATACATCGGCTTGCCCAGAATCAAATCTTCCGGCGCCTTGATGTAGGGATAGATCGGCTCATCGGGCTGCTTGGTGCAACCGGCCAATCCCGCCAGCGCCATCGAGGCGCCCATCAATTTCAGGAAGCCGCGCCGCGACACCGGATCTACCCACTCCTGCGCCGCCGAAGGAAACTCACGTTCCACCGCCGCCTGAAACTCCGGCGTGTTGGCTAGCTCTTCCAGCGACCGCCAGAAGCGCTTTCCCTTGGCGCCTTTCAGCTCCTGGCGAACCGCCTCGAGCGTCATGGGCGCGGCTTGCCCATTCTTGGCACTGTCATCCTGAGCGGAGTCCGGCGCGGCGGGGCGGAGCCCAAGGATCCGCGGTTGCTTTTCGGTGGTTCCTGCCCCCGCCGATTGAATCTGATACAAGACCGCACCGTCTTGAAGTTGTTTGGCCTTAGCCTTATCGGCCGACTGTGTTCCGTCGGTGGCTATTGAATGCTGAATTTCCGATGTCCGGTCAAGAATTGGCAAAGCAACCGCAGATCCTTCGACTCGCTGCGCTCGCTCAGGATGACGAGCGGGTATTGTCTGTGCGGCGATCATGGTGTTGCTCTCGTTCCCATTGGTTGGCGCGCTCATCGGTGGCACACCTCGCAACTGGTCAGGTCCTTCGGTGTGCGGATTTCGTAGTGAACCAGCAGGAAGTGGCCCAACTGATCCTGGCTGGTGAACTTCTGCCAGACTGGTGCGGCAACGGGCATGGCCGCGGCCGCAACGTCTCCCGTCAGACCATTTGCGCCGGCCGCAGGCAACGCCAAGGCCGCCATCTCAGCGCCTTGTGTCCCGCTGGGATTCTTCGCCGTGCAGCTTACGCTCTCGGCCGTGGGCACGCCCGGCTTGTTCTCCGCCGCCGTGCACCACACCGGGTGGTCCTCGGCCGGAGCCTCCCAGGCCATGTTGTAGATCTCGCTCACTGGCCGCAGATTCTTGGCCGGATTGCGATGGCAGTCCAGGCACCACTCCATCTGCAGCGTGTTCTGCTCGTACATCAGCGGCATCTCGTCCACGCGTCCGTGGCAGGTCTCGCAGCCGATCCCCTTGCTCACATGAATCTCATGGTTGAAGTAGACGAAGTCGGGCAGGTCGTGCACCTTGATCCAGGGGATGGACTGGCCCGTGTACCAGCTCTGGCGAACCGGCTCCAGCAATTGCGCATTCGTCCAGATCTGCGCGTGGCAGTTCATGCAGGTGCGCGTGGGTGGAATCCCGGCGTAGCTCGACTTCTCCACCGTCGTGTGGCAGTACTGGCACTGCAGCCCGAGCCCTTGCACGTGATGCTTGTGGCTGAAGGGCACCGGCTGATCCGCGCGCTGGCCCTGTCGCGTCACCCATGGCGAACGCTGCAACTCGTCCAGCGTGACCCCCAGGGCAATCACGATCAACCCCGTCAACACAAGACTCATGCGAGCCAATGCGTTGGAGCTGCGGTCAAAGATTTGCGCCATGAACGATTCTCGGTTCGACTTGCGTCTTTGTATGCTTCCGCTGTGCCCGCGGTCACATAGGTTATGTACAAGAACTGCTCATCGGTAGAACTTAAGGGAGCGGGCGGGGAAGCCCGAAATTTCAATATAGCAAATCACGGCACTCCAACAGCAAGCTTCGTGTGCCACATTGCGAAAAAAATTTTGTGGGAATCCGGTTTGCAACCATCAGAAAAGAAAACCGGTTGTGACGAGCGCAATTCCGGGGAAACCATCACCGTTCTCCTGGCTCCGTACGTACCAGAAGTTGGGATGTTCATCACAAAAATATCACGCGGCAAGCCGCACGCGCCAGATCCTAAAAGCCACCCCAACGGCAGGAATCACTCCTGCGCTGCGGCTCGCGCCTACCCTTTCCAGAACGCCATCAGCATCCCGCCGGCCACAATCAACGCGCCGCCCGCATAGATCGACGGCGTGGGGGATTGCCCGAATCGGAATTTGGCCAGCAACTGCGCCATCAGGAAAAACAAAACCATATATACCCCGATCAGCCGGCCGAAATGCCACCGTGGCAGGTTGATCGTCGATCCATAAGCCGTGAGCAAGGCCCCGCCCGCTAGGAAGGCCAGCACCCGCCCCCATCCCGACGAGCGGTAAAAGCTGGTCTGAAAAAACGAGTCGCCAAACGCCTCAAGACTTGCGGCCAGGGCAAAAACGGCAAGCGCGCCCAGCGGATTCTCGACCACTCGTTCGACGACACTCATCGGCGGGGAACCTCCAGGGAGCGCGGAATCGCGCAAGCCGTTACTGTGCATTGTCCCAGGCCGGCGTGCGCGGGGCGTTCCGTCGATTGCGCTCCGATCATAACAACCGGATCGTTTAGAATTCATAAGGACGTAACATCCGATCTCAAGAAAATCCATCCAGTCGTGCAGATTTCCCGGAACCAGTACCGCGACCTGGTGATTTCGTAATCGCGCCCATGATGGCGGGTGCCCCAGGTCTCGATTTTGAGACCTGGGAAACCTCGAATTCTCACGGTCGCGGTAGTAGCAATGCAGGTTTTTCGGAGTTTGGGCCCGAAGCGGGTGTCTACCTGTCCGCCGCACATGCCGCCCGTGAGCTGCCGAAAAGGAACGGCAAGGAGGATTCCATGAAGTACGCCGGACTGCTGGTGATGCCCGCTGGATTCTTTCTCACTCTTCCCGCGCTGGCGCTGTTTCCTGACCCGCCGAGGCGGGCGGCGTTTGTGCTGTGCGGCCTGGCGGTCGAAGGCCTCGGCCTGACGGTCGCCGTGCGCGGGCACATGCTGGCACGCAGGGCGAGCGGCCTATGAATCCTCTTCCTTCCATACCTCCGGCACAGGCTCCGGCGATGCCCGACGCCGTTTTTGCGCTTACGCTCGCACTTCTGCTGGTGGCGCCTCTCGCCATCGCCGGTGTGGCCCTCATCAATACCGGCCTGGGGCGCTCGCGCTCGGCGGCGCAGGCATTGCTGGGCAATCTGGCCATCGTCGCAGTTGCCGCCATCGTCTTCGCTCTTATCGGCGCAACGCTCACTGGAACAATTCCGGGGGCCTCAGCCAGCTCGGGTTTCACCTTCCATGTGGCGGGTAAGCCTTGGAACTGGCTTGGCGCCGGTCCGTTTCTGCTTCGCGGTCTCGGGTCCGCCGCGCCCCAGGCCCAGCTTGCGCTGCTCTTTGAGTTTCTGGCCGTCGCCATGGCCGCTCTGCTGCCCTGGGGCTCGGGAGCGGATCGCTGGCGCCTGGTGGCAGCCTGCGCGTCGGCTGCGGTTCTGGCCGCCGTTGTCTTTCCTCTAACTGCGCACTGGATTTGGGCCGGCGGATGGCTCAAGCAACTGGGGGCGAACTTCTCGCTGGGCGCCGGCTTTCTCGACGGTGGCGGCGCGGCCTCGGTGCATGCGCTCGGCGGCCTGAGCGCATTGGCCGTGGTTTGGATCGCCGGACCGCGCCGCGGCAAATTTCCCAAGGAGGGCCTGTCCACCGCCATGCCCGGCCACAACGCCGTGTATGTCCTCTTCGGCTGCATGCTGACGCTGGTGGGCTGGCTGGCCTGGAACGCCGCCGGAGCAATTCTCTGGCTCCACGCTCCGCTCGCCGCGCTGCCCGGCACGGCAATCAACACGCTGCTCTCCGCGTCAGGCGCCCTGGCCGCCACCTTCTCCGTCACGCGCTTTCGCTTTGGCAAACCCGACGCCAGCCTCTGCGCCAACGGCTGGCTGGCTGGCCTTGTCGCCTCCAGCGCCGGCTCTGCCTTGATCACGCCTGTGGAGTCGCTCTTCGTCGGGGCCGTCGCCGGCATCTTTACGCCGCTGCTGGTTGAGGTGCTGGAGTTGGCGCTCTCCATCGACGATCCCTCCGGCGCCATCACCGTCCACGGCGCTGCCGGACTGTGGGGGCTGCTCGCCGCGGGCTTCTTTGCTCCGCAACCGGGACAGCTTCTCGCCCAGCTCGTAGGCATCGCCGCGCTGCTCGGCTTCATCTTCCCGCTCGTCTATCTGCTCTTCGCGCTGCTCAACCGCATGGTTCCCTTTCGCGTCGATCCCGACGGCGAACGCATCGGCATGGACCTTCACGAGCTCGGCGGCGGAGCCTATCCCGAATTTGTCATTCACCGTGACGAGTCCTACCGCTGAACCAGAATCTCTCCGGGCCCGCACCTTCGCATTAGGATGGAAAGCACATGGGATTTCTGAGCCACCTGTTCTTTCCGTGGGGTCTCATTCTTGAGGGACTGGCGATCGTCCACTTTATCCGGCGCCGGCCCGATACCTATTGGATCTTCATCATCCTGTTTCTCGGGCCCCTCGGCGCCCTGATCTATCTTTTTGCCGAGGCTCTGCCCGATCTTGGCCTTCTCAAGCAATCGTTCAAAGCCTTCCCGCGCCGCAAGCGCATCGCTCAACTGCAAATCGAGATTCGCGACAATCCCTCCGCCGGGAACTGGGAAGAGCTCGGCGACCTGTATATGGATGAGGGCAATCTGCAGATGGCGCGCGCCGCGTTCGACAAGGCCATCGCCGCCCGCTCCGATCTGCTCGATTGCTTTTACCATCGCGGCGTCTGCGCCGTCCTCCTGGGCGACGCCGCGGCTGCCCTGCCCGACCTCGAAAAGGCCGTCAAGAGCGATCCTGGCCACGACTTTTATCGCGCCATGGGACTCCTTGCCCACGCCTATGCGCAGACCGGGCAAAAGGAAAAAGCCGAGGCCTGTTTCCGCCAGGCAGTGGAGCGGTCGACGTTGTCGGAGACCTATTTGAACTTCGCCGGCTTCCTCGTGTCGCAAGGGCGCAACGCCGAGGCCCGCGAATGGGCGCGGAAGGTGCTGGATAAGCGGCCAACCATGCCAAGCTACTTGCGCCGCCGCGAGCGGCCGTGGTTTCGCCGCGCCAGCGCGTTGCTCAAGCAACTGCCTGCGTGAAGCGTCAATCCTGATCTACCGCCGCGCCATGAGCATCATCAGCGCAAACAGCAGTACCGGAACCAGCGCCAGCGCCGCATAGACCACCAATCTCCGGCGGTTCAGAGCAAGCCGCCTGCGCTGAGCCGGCCTGCGTTGGCCATCCTCCACATCCACCAGCTCCTGGTGCTCCAGCTCCCACGCCATATCGGCGGCCGTCGAGTAACGATGGCGCGGGTCGCGCTCCATCGCGCGGAACAGAATCTCCTCGATCGCGTGCGGAATCTCCGGGTTCAGCTCGCGCACCGGTGTGGGATCGTTCAGTAGCCGCTCGTTCATCACGGCCAGCGGATTCGGCCCGGTAAACGGCGGCTGGCCGGTCAGCATCTCGTAAAGCATCGCGCCCAGCGCATAGACGTCGCTGCGCTGGTCGCCGCGCTGGCCCTTCACCTGCTCGGGCGAGATGTAGTCCGGCGTGCCCAGCGCCGGCGTAAGCCCCACCTGCGTGATGCGCCGCGCATCCTCCTTCAAGGCGATGCCGAAGTCGATGATCTTGATCCGATCGCCATCGCACACCATTATGTTTTCCGGCTTCAGATCGCGGTGCACCACGCCATGCTTGTGCAGGTTGTCGAGAGCGTCACAGACGCCCACCACAAGCGCGACCGCCCGCTCCACGGGCAGCTTCCGTTCTTTGTTCAGAATTGCGCGCAGCAACCGTCCCTCCACCCACTCGATGACCATGTAACGGCGGCTGCGCTCTTCGCCGTCAAAGGTCTTCACCACGCCAGGGTGGTCGATCTCCTGGCCGATCTCCTCCTCGCGCCGGAATCGCTCCAGCAGAACCGGATCGGCCTCCATCTCCGGATGGGGAACCTTCACGGCCACTCGCCGGCCGTCGCGCAGGTCCGTAGCCAGGAACAGCGTGGACATGCCGCTGCGCGCCACTTCCGCGTCCAGGCGGTAGTGGTCCAGCGTGTCTCCCACTTGCAATGTCGTCATCACTTCAGTCAGCATCGCAACTTTGATTGTTCCATGCAATTCGTAAGAAAAACGCAAGGAAGCGCGGGCCAGGAAACCGCGGTATAGCTGCGGTATCGGGCGCAGGCGCATTGAGCGATCGCGCCTTCGCGAACTGAATAGCCGCACCGTCGGTTCGGGCTCGTCTCCTGCCGGTCCCGCCGGAAAAGCCGAATATCCTGCCGGGAATCATTATGATGAAGATCAAGATGTCCCGTTGGTTTCGCATCTCCGCAGCCTGCCTCGGGCTGGCTTGCGCATTTGGGCCCGGCGCTGCTCGCGGAACCGGGGTCCCCAAGCAGCGATCTTTGCTGCTTGGGGTGGGGGGAACCGGGGTCCCCAAGCAGCGATCCTTGCTGCTTGGGTTGGGGGGCGCCGCGGCCAAGGCGCATCGCCCCAAGCCGGAGCCGCCGCAGGATACGGGATTCCTGAACCGGCGAATCGAGCTTCACGGAGTCACCTACCGCTTTCAGGTCTACCTGCCCGAGGAGTGGCGGCGCGACGACGGCAAGCTATGGCCCATCATCCTCTTTCTCCACGGCCGAGGTGAGCGCGGCTCCGAGGGCATGTGGCAGACGCAGATCGGCATTGCCGAAGCGGTGCGCAACCACCCCGACCGCTGGCCCTTTGTCATCGTGATGCCGCAATGCCCGCAGACCGCCCACTGGACCGATCCCGCCATGCTCGAACTGGCGATGGCCTCCCTCGACCAGGAATCGGCCGAGTTTCACGGCGACCCCGAGCGCACTTATCTTACCGGCCTCTCCTTGGGCGGCTACGGAGCCTGGGAGCTGGCGCGCCTTTATCCCCATCGCTGGGCCGCCATCGTCATTGCCGCCGGCGGCGTCTTCTGGAGCTATGAGCCGGAACGCTGGCAGGAGGCCTCGATCCTGCCCGCCGAGTACGCTCGCGCCCTCGGCCGCACGCCGGTCTGGCTCTTCCACGGCAGCCTCGACATCACGGTGGCGCCGCGCCAGAGCGAATTAATGTTCGACGCCTTCAAGGACGCCGGCGGCAACATTCGCCTTTGGATCTACCAGGGCCTCAAGCACGATTGCTGGACGCGCGCCTACGACGAGCCGGAGCTGCCGCGCTGGCTGCTGGCGCATCGCATTCCCGCTGCTCCTGAGGCCATGGCCGAGCGCCTCGTGATTCCCCTTCACCCGCCCACCGTCAAGTTGTCTGCGGCGCAACTCGACAGCCTGACCGGAGAGTACCGCGAACCCAACGGAAAAGCAGTTGAGACCATCTTCCGCGAGAGCGATCAGCTCTTCGAAAAGAGCGCCGGCGGCGAGATTACCGGGCTGGAGCCGGAATCGGCCGACACCTTCTTCCGTCCCGGCGACACCACGGGCGCGCACAACGTCCACCTGACATTTGAGCGCGATGTGCAGGGCCGCGTGACCGGCTATCTTCTCAACGACAATCGTCATGAGGAGCGCTGGGTGAAGCTGGCGCCTGGCGCCAAGTGACGCAGCCTCGTAGCTGCTGCCGAGAGCCGGGTTGGCGTCGCGGAAAAGCTTCAGTGTTTGGAGGAGGATGTCGGATTCCGGGAGCGGCGGACAGTTTGGCAGCTGCTTCCGGTTCAAGGCCTCTGGAACCTTCCGGCCTGCAAATGCGTATTGATATCTCGACGATTGAGGAGGCAACATGTTTTGCAGCGGATGTGGTCACGTGTTGGAACCGGGCCAGGCAGTCTGTCCGCAGTGCGGCCGTCCGGTGGCGCCCATAGCGCCTGTCCTGCCCCCTGTGCCCAACCTTCAGTTCGAACTGGCAAGCTATGCCAGCAAGATCAGAGTGCTCGGCATTCTGTGGCTCGTTTTTGCCGGAGTTTCCCTGCTCTTCGGCATCGCCGGGCTGGGTTTCCTGCACGCGTTCTTCTCGGGAGGCTTCGGTCCCTGGATGCACGGCAACACACCGCCGATGTGGTTCTTCCCAGCGCTTCTGCGTTTTGCCTGGGTGATTATGGTGGGCCGGGCGATTCTGTCGGCCGTGGCCGGATGGGGCCTGCTGGAGCGCACCGAGTGGGGACGGATTGTCGCCATCGTAGCGGCCATTCTAAGCCTCTTCCATGTCTTCCCGTTTGGCCTGATTCTGGGTGTTGCCACGCTGATCATCCTTATTGGGGCACGGAATTGGACGCTCTACGAGCGGTAGCGGTAACCCAGTGCCCTTCTCGGGAGCGGCATCTCACTCCACCTTCAAGGGCGCGGTGACCGAGCCTATGAGTCCGCTCAAGTTGTCGCGGACGACAAAGCGGACCGTATACTCCCCAGGGGCTAAATCCAGGGCGTCCATAAAACCAACGCCGTTCCGGCGAGCAACCTGCAATCGCGCCGCGGATAGATCGGTATCGAGCCGGTTGGTCCGAGGCTGATCGACCGGTTTACCGTCGGCTGTTCTTACCAGCGCAACAATATCCAGCGCAAAATGATTGTTGTCGGCGCCGTCGATCTCGACCGCGCTAGGCGCCAGTTGCAGTTGATACGTCACGTGCTTCTTCCCCGGCTCCTTGCTTGGCGCGACCTTGTACCAGCGCGCCACCAGCGCCAGCGATGTGTAATCCATGGGCGCCCGTAGCGCCGATAGAATATCGCTGTTGCGGCTGCTCTCCGCATCGGCCGTGGCATCGGTCACAAAGAAGCCGCTGCGCGCGCGCACCTCCGTGTGATCGCGGTCCACTTTCACAACCAGTTTTTGCCAGCCGCTTTTGGTCTTCGACTGGTCAAGATAGTAGCCGAGCAAATAGTATTGGGCCGAATCGTCCACCGCATCGTGAAAACCCTTCACCAGATCGTTGGAGTCGTAATAGGCGCGGCCTCCAGTCATGGACGCAAAGGTTTTGAGCGTCTCCTGGGTATCCGTTTGCCGCCACATGCCATTCTGCACATAGTTTCTCCCCGGGTTACCCAGCGAGGCGCTAGGCTCCAAAGTCTGTAGTCCTGTGACATCCACCGGGTAGAGCGAAATCTGCGCATCGTTCAGCAGTTGCCAGGTATGTTCGTACATGGGCTGCACATCGGGGAAAGGATCTTGGCTGGCGGGCGTCAAAGTAGCGCGGCCGCCGGCCGCAAGCCGCATGGCGCTGTTGATCACGCCGAACGGGAATCCGCCGCCCGCCCAGATCAGCGATTTGCGTCCAGGAAATCCCGCGAAGGCCTGCGCTACCTGTTGCATTGCCTCCAAGGTGTCGATGATGTCCTGGCGCTGCTCCATCGCCTGGAAATTCAGTTCCGAGTCTTGAATAAAGGCTTGGAATGACTGAAGTTCGCCCGAGAGGGCGGCCTTGGTAGCAGCCTGCTGGGCAGCCGCGGCTTGTTGGGATCCACCCCCGCCACTGGATCCACCCCCGCCTTTGGATGCACCCGTCGGGGCGGGGGGGAAACGCCCGGACCTCCGGTTCCTTCGGGGCTGGCGCTGCCGGTAAGCCATTCCACTTCTTCATCGGTATCGACCATAGAGTAGCGTCCGAATACCACTTTATGCAGCGCGGCAACCAGAATGCGCGGATCGGTGGTAAAGTCATGGACCACGTGAATGCCGCCGCTGGTGAGCGTGTAAAGGGCTGTCGGCTCGCGCTGGTCCAGCGATTCGGTGAGATACTTGAGCAAATCCTTGCGGGCATAGCTCTGGTCCAGAACGGGCGTGTTCAGGAGGTCGAGCACAATAATCGTAATGCGCTGGTTCGGCGACTCGCCCGCCAGGGAATTGCTGAATTCGCCGGGTTGGGTGGGACGCGAGAAGCGATGCGCGCTGCTGGTAATCTCCTCGAACGTGGCAACTTTTTGCTCGACGCCGTTTTCCAGCACCTTGAAGTCTTCCCTCTTAAGTCCGGTGATGTGATGGCCGGACTTGTCGGTTACCAGGGTGGGAATCAGCACCATCTCAGAGCGAGCGGTGAATTTGACTTCAGAGCTTTTCTCTTTTTCCTTGGGTTTTGCGAAGACATTCGTAGAACAAGCCAAAGCGGCGACGATTGCAAAACCGCAGGAAAACTTACGGTCAAGCCTCACGTCGACGCTCCTTTTCGGTGCTTAATCGGAATCGGGCTTGGTTACTTCTGCTTTAGACACCATGGAATCCGCAAATGTTCCCGAAGAGGACTCATCAGCAACCCAAGGCTTGTCGTGAAATTTCATACCCAGAGTATGCTGCCGCGGATAATGCCGTCAACCTTGGTAGAAGCTGCATGCCGGGGACTCATTTCGCAGTACAATCTGAGCCATGAGCTTTCCTCAAATGCGGATGCGGCGGATGCGCCGTAGCGAGCCGTTGCGCGCGCTGGTGCGCGAGACCACGCTGACGCCCGGAGACTTGATCTATCCCCTCTTCATCTGTCCCGGCAAAGGCGTGCGCCATCCCGTCGGCTCCATGCCCGGCGTCTTCAATCTTTCAGTCGATGAGGCCGTGCGCGAGGCCGAAGAGGCCGCGCGGCTGGGCCTGGGCGGGTTGCTGCTCTTCGGCCTGCCCGAGACCAAGGACGAGCAAGGCACTGGCGCCTGGGAAGAAAACGGCATCGTGCAGCAGGGACTGCGCGCGCTTAAGCAATCCGAGGCCGCAAAAAAGCTGGTCCTCATCGCCGACGTCTGCCTCTGCGAGTACACCAGCCACGGCCACTGCGGCGTCGTGGTCAAGTCGCAGGACGGCTTCGACCCCAACGGCTTCGAAATCGACAACGATCCTACGCTCGAGCTGCTCGCGGGCACCGCCGTCAGCCAGGCCAGGGCCGGCGCCGACGTGGTGGCTCCCAGCGACATGATGGACGGCCGCGTGGCCGCGATCCGCCGCGCTCTCGACGGCGCAGGCTTTGCGCAAACGCCGATACTCAGCTACGCCTCCAAGTTCGCCTCCGCCTTTTACGGGCCCTTCCGCGAGGCCGCCGACTCGGCGCCCCAATTCGGCGACCGCCGCAGCTACCAAATGGATGGCGCCAACCTGCGCGAGGCCCTGCGCGAGATCGATCTCGATATCGAGGAGGGCGCGGACATGATTCTGATGAAGCCCGCCATGCCTTATCTCGACGTGGTGCGCGCGGCGCGCGAGCGGGTAGGCGTGCCCATCGGCGCCTACCAAGTCTCCGGCGAGTACTCGATGCTCCAGGCTGCCTTCGAAAAGGGCTGGCTCGATCCCACGCGCGCCATGTTCGAATCGCTGCTCGGCATCCGCCGCGCCGGCGCCGACTTCATTGTCACCTACTTCGCCAAAGCAGCCGCCAAGCTCCTCTCGTGAGGCTCGCCAATCTCACTCACCGTTCACCGCCCGCACTCATCCAATTCCACGCCCTGCCGTAACGGAATGCCTTTGACCGTCCCGAATCGCCACTTTACGATGCACACATGCTCCCGCGGCTTCCAAAGCTGAGCCTGCCCCGCGCAGTGTACTGGTTCGCAGCGCTGGCATTTGTCCTGCGCATCGCCGCGCGGCTCTTTTACGGCGGTATCGCCGGCTTTTGGGTCAACGGCTATTCCTTCTTCTTTGCGTTGGCACAGAGTATCGCTGCGGGGAAGGGGATCGCTATTGACGGCGCACCGACGGGATTCCGTGCTCCCCTGTATCCCATTCTCCTCGCGGGTTTGACGCTGGGTCATAGAGCCTTCTGGCCGATTGTGATTGCCCAATCCGCATTCGGCGCCGCAATCGTTGTCTGCGCCGCGCTGCTTGCTTGCCGGATGTACACGGGGCCTGCGGCAGCCAAAGCCGCAACCCTGGCTGCCGCGGTCGTTGCCGTGTACCCGTACTACGTCTTCCACGACACTGCCCTCGAGGAAACCAGCCTCTTTACGCTTCTCACCATTGCAGCGGTGCTTCTCCTCGAGCAATCCGCGTGCGCGGGCAAATCAGTAGCCGGCGTGTTGGCAGGCCTGCTCCTTTCGCTCGACGTCTTGACTCGGCCGACCATTGCGCCCTTTGCTGCGCTGGCTCCAATCTGGCTCCTCTGGCGCCGCCGCACCCGGGCCGCTGTGGCTTGCGCACTGCTTCTCGCTTTGACCGTCCTGCCCTGGATCCTGCGAAATTACTTTGTGATGGGCATCCCCACACTCAGCACGGAGACGGGCGTTCAGCTCTGGGCAGGAAACAACGGTTTTCTCTTCCATCATTATCCGCAGGAAAGCAGCGACCTAAGCAAAACAGAAGCACTCAATGCGCTCACCCTCCACGATCAGCAGGAACTGAATCGCTTGGCGGACAATGAGGCGTTGACCGACCGATGGTTCCTTCACCGGGGTCTTCAATATATGCGGTCGCATCCCTGGCAAACCGTCATCGACGGTTTTCGCAAGAATGCCGCGGCTTTCTCTTGGTTGCCCAGCCCCCGCCGGGGTCTGGCCATCGATCTTGCTCATTTTTTCTCCTATGGGCCAGTGATGCTGCTGGGGCTCTGGGGAATGGGTCGGCGCCGCGCCCACTGGCGCGAAGATTCCTTGATCTACCTTCTTTTCGTGACATTCATGGCGGTCACCGCCGTTTTCTGGGCCCACACCAGCCATCGCGTCTATCTTGATGCCTATTGGATGGTCTTCGGCGCAGGGGCGCTCGCCGAAACGGTGCTGGCTTCGCGCCAACGCCCATCCTCCGCTGCGCCTCCAGCTTCGCCTCCGCATTCTACGGTCCATTCCGCGAGGCCGCCGACTCTGCGCCACAGTTCGGCGATCGCAAAACCTACCAGATGGACGGCGCTAACCTCCGCGAAGCCCTGCGTGAGATCGATCTCGACATCGAAGAAGGCGCGGACATGATCCTGATGAAACCCGCCATGCCCTACCTTGACGTGGTGCGAGCGGCGCGCGAGCGGGTCGGCGCCCCATCGGCGCATACCAGGTCCCCGGCGAGTACTCCATGCTCCAGGCCGCATTCGAAAAAGGCTGGCTCGATCCCACGCGCGCCATGCTCGAATTGCTGGTCAGCATCCGCCGCGCCGGCACCGATTTCATCGTCACCTACTTCGCCAAGGATGCGGCCAGGCTGTTGGTGTAGTCGCTCCACGGCCATGCGAAGCGCGGCTGGAGAAGTTTGGCGAACCGCGGAAATAAAGCCGGAATAAAAATCCTTTGGATTCGCAGCGCGGTGTGTTTTTCTAACTAGAACCAGCCTATGCTCAAGAGACTCGAAGCCTACTTTGAATTTGCCCGTCTGGGAACCAACTGGCGCACGGAGATTCTGGCCGGCGTCACCACTTTCCTGACCATGGCCTACATCGTGCTGGTGAATCCGGTGGTGCTGGCCGACGCCGGATTGCCGCTGTCCGCGGTGACGGCGGCCACGTGCTTGTCGGCGGCCTTCGGGTCGATCCTGATGGGCGTCATCGCGCGGTACCCCCTCGCACTGGCGCCGGGCATGGGCCTGAACGCCTACTTCACCTACACCGTCTGCCTCAAGATGCACGTACCCTGGCAGACGGCGCTGGGCGCGGTCTTTCTCTCCGGCGTCATCTTTCTGGCGATCACTGTGGCCGGCATCCAGAGGGTGATCCTGCGCGCCATTCCCCATCAGCTTTACGCTGCGGTCGCCGGCGGCATCGGCCTCTTCATCGCGTTTATCGGCTTCCAGCACGCGGGCCTCGTGGTGCGCGACGCGAACACACTCGTCGGCATGGGCAACATCCGCAATCCCACCGCTTATCTCGCCCTCCTCGGACTCATTCTCATGGTGGCCCTCGAAATCAGGAAGGTGAAGGGCTCCATCCTTATCGGCGTGCTCAGCATCACCGGCATTGCCTGGGCGCTGCACATGGTCCATTGGACGCCGGCGGCGGGTGGCATCCACTCGCTTGCCGAAACCGCGTTCAAGCTCAACATCCTGGGCGCCATCAACAAGGGCCTGCTCGAAATCATCTTCGTCTTCTTCTTCGTCGACCTGTTTGACAACCTGGGCACGCTGGTAGCCGTCACCAAGCGCGCCGGGCTCATCGAGGCCGACCATTCCATTCCCCGGCTGAACCGGATTCTGCTGGCCGACGCGACGGCGAGCATCTTCGGCTCGCTGACCGGAACATCCACCGTGACCAGCTACGTGGAATCCACGGCGGGCGTAGCGGCTGGCGGCCGCTCGGGCGTGACGGCGATCGTGACAGGGCTGCTGTTTCTGGGAGCCATCGGGGCCTCGCCCTTTGTCGGCATCGTGCCCCCGGCGGCCACTGCGCCGGCGCTCATCCTCGTGGGCTCGCTCATGCTGGCCACGATCACCGAGATTCATTGGCACGATCCTCTCGTAGCCGTTCCCGCGTTCCTTACGCTGGTTCTGATTCCGCTCACGTATTCCATCGCCAACGGCCTCGGCTTCGGCATCGTTGCCTGGGCGGTTCTGCACCTCTTCGCGGGCAAGGCCCGGCGACAGGACTGGCTGCTCTACCTCATCGCCGCGCTTTTCCTGGCCCGCTTCATCTACCTCGGCTCGAATTAGACTCTGTTGCCATCTCGGTCGTTCTCTGCCAGTGTCCTGTATCAACAGTTCGCATCAAAAACGCACTGTCATCCAGAGCAACCCTGACTTTGACCCTGAACAAAGTGAAGGGGAAGGGGAGCCGAAGGACGTGCGGTTGTTCTTCCCTGACTGGATAGAACATTTGTTTTGCAGTTTTCAATAAAGCCCGCGTCACTTCTGCGGCAATTCCGGCCCGCGACCCGGCCCAAGGGTCGCCCCGGTGCCCGGCTCGCGCCTGTTACAAAGCTCCTTACCGAATGAGTTTCTCAGCGACTTGCGAGCCGTGCCTCTTCAAAGCCGATTTATGCAACCAGCTCTAACTCCGCTAGCTCCGCAAACCTCCCCGGCTCCGCTTTAGGGCCTGTTAACACTACTGGGATGGCGGCGACGGGAGCCAGTTTTTTCGAGTTCTAGGAGCGAGGAGCGACGCATACCGGGTGTCTGCTAGCGACGAGCGGCGACGAAATCGGGAAAACTGGCCCCGTCCCTTCGGGTTGCGGCGCAACGCCATCCATTCCAGTAGTGTTAACAGGCCCTAGTGCAGGTGCAGCCGCCACAACGTGTAACTGAGAATCTCGTGGGCGATGCGCTCGGCCTCGAGCGTTTCGTCTTCGGCAGCTGGCCGGGGGCGCGGCGAAGTCAGCACATCCAGGCCTTCAGCGGCGCAGATGGCGTGAATGCGGAACATATGGGTATCGTCGCTGACCACGACCAGGCGGTGCAATCCGTTTGCGCGGGCGATCACGGCAATGCGCCGCGCCGATTCCTCGGTGTTGCGGCTCTCCGTCTCGGCGATGATGTCTGCTTCAGGGACTCCCTTGCTGATCAGGTAGCCGGCGCCCACGGCGCCCTCGTTGTATTGATCTCCGCCCGGCCCTCCCAACGTGATGATCAGCGGGGCGATGCCGCGATGGTAGAGCTCGAGCGCGTGGTCGAGGCGGGCGCGATAGACCGGCGATGGCCGTCCGTCGTACTCCGCCGCGCCCAAAACGCCGATCGCGTCGGCAGGCGCGGCCTGATCCACGCGGGCGTAGCTCTCAATCTGCACGTAGACCCAGCGGCACCATGCCGAAACGCCGGACATCAGGGCCAAGGCCAACAGGAGTGCGATGCGCAGTGTCCAGTTGGGCCGTTTCGTCTTGGAGTCGCGCGTCATGCGCATCATCTTACCGCTGCAGGACCATGACGATTTCGTGGGTTGGGATGGCCCCTTCGCGCAGAATCTCCCAGCGTCCTGGCCCGAGGGTGAGATCGACGATGGTGGTGGGTTGCGCACGGCCGGTTGGCCCGCCGTCGACGATGAGCGGAATGCGATCGCCGATCTGGTCGCGGACACAGGCGGCGTTCGTGCACTCCGAAGCGCCCTGCAGGTTGGCCGCGGTGGCTGTGATGGGCAGGCCGAGGCGCTGCACCACCGCGCGCGGAATAGCGGCGTCGGGCACACGCAACGCCACGTTGCCGGTGTTGGCCGTGGAACGCAACGGCAGCTTGGTTCCGGCGTGGACGATGATGGTGAGCGGGCCTGGCCAGAAGCGATCCGCGAGCTTATCCAGCATCGGATCGGTATCGCGCGCCAGCTCGTAGGCCTGGGACAAGCCGGAGATAAGCAGCGAAAGCGGCTTGTGCTTGAGGCGCGTTTTTATCTGGTAAATCTGCTCGACGGCGTATAGGTTCACCGGGTCCACGGCCAGGCCGTAGAAGGTGTCAGTTGGCACGGCGACAACACCGCCCTTGCGCAGGCAGGAGACGATGTAATCGATCCGGTCCGGTTGGGGTTCATCGGGATGGACGCGCAATATCTCCGCGGACAAAGAGGCCTACCTCGGTTCCCGAATAAAAGAAGACGCTATAGACTCGCAAACTATCACAGCACCAGCCGTGGTGCAAGTTAAGCCGCGAGTTGCCTGACGCTCTCACAGGCCTCGAAGGCGGGACCCTCCGGCAAGCTCGGGGCAAGCTATGGGGCGCCCCTTTCGCCCGGATTATGCCTTTTGGGAACCTGGAAGCCAGTAGCTAGGGGCTGGAAGCTGATCTTACAATCGGCACAGCACTCAGAGGTTGCCGATCAATGCCAGTCCGCGTGGTCGAGAGCAAGCAGAATGCGCGCCTGAAGGAGTTGCGGCGGGCGCTGGCCGCGACTGGACGCGGCGAAAGCGGACGCGTGGGCATCGAAGGGCCGAACCTGCTCGAGGAGGCGCTGCGAGCGGGCTTGCGGGTTTGCGCAATTCTTGTAGCGCAGGGCGCTGAGCGGCTGTTGGACCGGCTGACCGTGCCGCCGGAGACAGAGATCCTGCTGCTGCCGCGGCAGTTGCTCGATTCCGCGCTGGCCACCGAAACACCGCAGCCGATTGCCGCATTGGTTGAGCCGCCGGATTGGACCTGGGCGCATCTTTTGAGCGCACATCGCAGCGGGGCGGCACTGGTGATTGTGCTGGCCGGCGTTCAGGACCCTGGCAACCTGGGTACGATTCTTCGCTCCGCCGAGGCTTTCGGCGCGACGGGCGTCGTGAGCCTGCCTGGTACGGTGAGCGCCTGGAACCCGAAGGCCGTGCGCGCATCGGCGGGCAGCGTTTTCCGCGTGCCCCTGCTTGCGGCAAGCCAAAGAACGTGCCTTGAGGAGTTGCGTGAGGCTGGCGTGAAGATTCTTGCGGCAACCGTGCGCGCGGCCCGGTCCGCCGATCTCGTGGACTTGGCCGGTCCGGTTGCTCTCCTCATTGGCAACGAGGGTGCCGGTGTCGCGGAGGAATTGGCCGTAAAGACCGATGGCAAAATTACTATTCCCTGCCCCGGTCCGGTGGAAAGCCTGAACGCCGCAGTTGCCGCCAGCGTGCTGCTCTATGAAGCGTCGCGGCAACGGTCGGTGCTCAGCGGCGGTCCACGGGACCATCGAGGAGCCAGGCGATGAGCTTGTTCGAGAACCTGCCAGACCAGCCACAACACTCCTCCAAAGGTTCCCCCACCGGAGGTGCGCTCCATGCAATGGCCGCAGGAGGGGTTCCATTGGCCGAGCGGATGCGCCCGCGAAGCCTGGACGAGTTGCTCGGCCAGGAGCATCTGGTCGGTCCCGGCAAGCCGCTGCGCGTGCAGATCGAGCGCGACGACGCCAGCTCGATGATTTTCTGGGGTCCGCCGGGCGTAGGCAAGACCACGCTGGCCAAGATCATTGCGGAGACCACAAGGGCGAGCTTCATCGAGTTTTCGGCGGTCACCAGCGGCATCAAGGAGATCAAGCAGGTGATGGCTGCGGCGGCCAAGGCTGCGCAACTGCACTCGCGGACGATTCTCTTCATCGATGAGATTCACCGCTTCAATAAAGCGCAGCAGGACGCGTTCCTGCCCTACGTGGAGCGGGGCGCCATCCGGCTGATTGGCGCGACCACCGAGAATCCCTCCTTTGAGATCATCTCGCCGCTTCTTTCGCGCTGCCGCGTCTATGTGCTGGAGCCGCTGAAGGAGGAGCAGATCGTGACCCTGCTTCGGCGGGCTCTCAACGATCGCGAACGCGGCCTGGGCGCGCTGGAACTGGCCGCCGATGACGATGCGCTGGAGCTGATCGCCGGTTACTCCAGCGGCGACTGCCGCAACGCCTACAACACGCTGGAGGTTGCGGCACAGTTGGCGACTGCCGACGGGACGAAACACATCCTGAAGGCCACAGCGGCCGAAGCGGTGCAGAAGCGCGTGCTGATGTACGACAAGCAGGGCGAGGAGCACTACAACCTGATCTCAGCGCTGCACAAAAGCGTGCGCAACTCAGATCCCGACGCCGCGCTCTACTGGCTGGGACGCATGTTCGCGGCCGGCGAGGACCCGCTGTATCTGGCGCGGCGCATCGTGCGTATGGCTGTTGAGGACATCGGTTTGGCCGCGCCCGAGGCGCTGAATCTATGTTTGTCGGCGAGGGACGCGATGGATTTTCTGGGCTCGCCCGAAGGCGATCTGGCGCTCGCCGAGGCGGTGGTGTATCTCTCTCTCGCGCCCAAGTCGAATTCGGTTTACACAGCCTACGGAGCGGTGCTGGAGGATATCGAGCACACGCGCCAGGAGCCAGTGCCTTTGCATTTGAGGAATGCGCCCACGCGGCTGATGAAGCAACTGGGGTATGGCAAAGACTACCGCTACGCGCACGACGAGGAGGGCCGCGTGGCCGACATGGATTGCCTGCCGGAATCGCTCAAAAGCCGCAGCTACTACCACCCCACGCAGGAGGGCCGGGAGAAGCAGTTGGCGCAGCGGATCGAAGAGATTCGGCGGATCAGAGCGGGCAGGCGCGGTCGGTAGGTCACTGCCTCGACTTCGAGGATCGGGCGACCTTCTCACAAGATTATCGATAAAGGACTTCAAGCAAAGGCCGCGTGCAGGGGAGCCCAGTGTCTGCGTGGGCCCCGGTCCCGCTATTTCTGCGGTTTTGCCGGCTCGATGAGCTCCTCTTCCACAAATATCTGAAACCCTCTTGTATAGCCTGAACCATAGTGGTCCCAGGCCTCCCGGATCACATCGATCCTCATCCACGTCCTGAAGATCTTGAGCCAGCCTTCGGCAAACGGGTGCCTGCGGCTCTCCGGGTAAGTCAGCCTCAGCTGGGAGTAAACGGTGAAGATAAACTCGATCAGCGTCAAAGAGAATCGCACCGCATAATCCCCGTCCGATTCGGACCTGCCCTTTTTCCATTCACCTTTGCGTGCTGGATCGCGGTCAAACATCATGTCGAAAAGACCCGTCAGCTTGGAGTCGGTTCGAAGCTGCTCCAGCAGCTTTTCGTAAAGCGCGCTATGCTGGGCAGAGAACTGCTTCATCTCCGGCGTATCCGCCGTCCAAATCCTGCGAAGATCGGAAAAGTACTCGGCTCGCTTCTTCCGATCCGTGCACGATAGAGCTTCCGGATCTGCCGGGCTGAAAGCAGATACAGCAACATGGTGCCCCAGCCGCCTGTAACTCTCAAACTGAGACTCAGTAAACCACTGGTTTGTCGTGCTCGTGTTGGGAAATGCGGGGTTTTCCCGCTTGTAGTTCAGGATGTCCGCTGGCTCATCGCCGGTGAGCGATGACTTGATGTACACCACCACTCCGGGTTTGCATCCGGGCTCGTCATCGGGGTAGCGGATGGTCCCCGCCACGCAATGGGCGCTGCTGTTCCCGCAATCGTCCACATGCTGAAGAGGGCGCAGATCGATACTGATTTCCGCGCCAAAATCGATCCGGCATTTTCGAATCGCCATCCCGATTCCTTCAAACTTAAGCTGTTCGTCCTCTTCCGCATCCATGATCGCAATGTAGCGGCAACGTCTGCGCACTAACTCGTAAAGCCCCATGTTATCGAAGTGGCCGCCGTCAGACAGATACACATACCTGCGGGTATCGTTGGCCTGGCCCAGCAGTTCGTTGGCGAGATAGAACAGCGAAAGGCGCGGCGAGGGCGCGGGGAAACGGCTGCGCGGGACGCCGGAATCGCTGCTGGAGAGCCCATCCTTGCTCTTCGCCATCAATGTCCCGTCCTCGGTGAGAACGCGAGGGTTCGCCAGCCACCACCCAAGGCGCACGTTAAACATCGTCAAGAGAAAGGCAGTGGCAGGATTAGTGTGATATCCCTGATCGGGACTTATGGCAGCTCCTGAGATCGCGGACGCCGTCGATAGATGGATGCCCGGCCTTGGGTACGCGTAGCTCCCCGTTTTGACGAATCCGTTGAACCGCAGGCCGGTTCTTCTCGATTTTGCCGCGGTAAAGGGAACGTCGTAACCGGAATAGAGAGGCGTGAAGGCAAACGATGCGCCTTTGCGCTCCTGCCACGCAAGATCCTCTCCGAAGGTCAGATTGAGAGTCGCGCAGAAGATAGGGAACGGTCCCGTGTATTGATGTTTCGGCGTAAGCTCGCTCAGGGCCAACTGCGCATCCTTTTCATCGAAGCCGGTGAATGGATTCGGATCGCGCTCTGCATTGGATGCGCCAAGATAACAGCGGGCAAGTCGATTCCGATAGAAGGCGTGCATGGAAAACTCATTAATGTCCACTCGCCAGGCCAGTAACAAGGATATCGCGAAAGTTATGACGATCGCAGCCGGAATCTCCCATCCGGACAAGGCCATAACCATAACCTGCGCCAATATGGAGATGAGAATTTGCAGGCCGAGAATGAAAATATATGGCGCGACGACGGAAAGTAACTCCAGATAGCGCGCCCGGGAAGGCGCCTTGTTATCGCTCGCTCCGGAGGTCCGCGATCCGTTGGCGGCAAGCGCTCCACCCAGAGTCGTGCCCGCCCACGTCAGTATGGCTGCCGACATAGTCTTGACGTGAGCAACCAACCACGTTAGCAGGGGCTGGCTGAACAATGTGGTCCCCAAAAGAATAACCCAGGCGAAAGAGTAAAATGTGGCCCAACCGGCGAGGCGTGCCAGCCACTCACGGCGCGAATCGAAGTAGGAACGGCCCAGGAGACCCGTGAGCACGAACAGGGCCAGGAAAGCACCGAAGAGGGTCAGAGGCGGTGCGATTACCAGAATAAGGCGCAACCAATACTCTCCTGCCGGCCGCCACAGCAGGGCCATCCAGTATTCGTTTCCAGCGATCCATGCCGCGCCGCACATCGACGCGACAACATCCGCGGCGAGCAGTCGGGCCATGGCAAACACCGCCTTAACGCGAGCCCGGCACGGCGGTTTTTGCCGCCAGAGTTCCGTGAAGCTCCGAAACTTCTCCATTCCCGGCTGGCTTCTGAGATAACACATGTGTGCGCCGCCCGCGAAGGTGACAGTGACCGTCAGCCCAAAAAGCAGAAGCGCGCCGAGAACGAACGACAGTACCAGATGAACACTGAAAAGATCCTCTGTGATCAGCGGCAGAAGCATGGCAAGGATCAAACTGCCGAGCAGCAACGGAACAATGACGGTCATTTGCACGCCGCCTTGACCAAATACTCCGGCGCTCCCCGTCGCGCGAAAATCATCTCGCCTGAGATTCAGGCCGGTAAAGCCTGTGGCTGCCAAGGCTAGGGCAAATAGAAGCCCGATGGCGATGGCCGCATAGGGACCGGCGTTGACCAGCAATTGACTGGGTAGTCTCGGGATCAGCACGAGAGGCAGCGTGGCCGCTAGCAACGCGGTAATCAAAATAGCCTGGTTAAGAATTGTATTGCGAAACCAGGTAGCAAGCATCACCCAGGTATCTCCGCTTAGAATGCCGAGTTCCGGGGTAAGATAGTTGCTGAAACGGCGCAGCCATTGGACCGGCGCGGGGTGTGTCTGCGGGCAGCCGGTGTCCGGCAGCGGGATCAGCTTTTCGGTAACTTGGTCGAAGTTCTCGCGCTTTCCCCATGCTGCGAGCCACTGGTGGATATAGCCGCCGCCGGAGACGCTGGAAAGATAGTCGAAGCAGCGCAGAAGCTTCAACTCCGCGAGCCCCTGCAGGATTCCAAGGTTGAACGTGGCGCTGCGAATTCCTCCGCCGGATAGGGAAAGACCCATTAGCCCGGACCGAGCCGCGCTGACATAGGGGTCATCCGCACGCTCGATGGTATCCATATCCACATCCGGTGCGGAGCGGCGCAGGCGAATCTCATCCAGTTCGTTGTTCAGCATCCACCTGCTCGGCGTGTAGCCGGTCTTCGATGCCAGAATCGCCTGCAGCGCGGGCCTCGTTGCAAGCTCGCGGGCGAGATCATATTCCGTATCCGGCTTGCTGGGGAGGTGGTAGCCGATTTCTCTGCTTTCTTGCCACTCCTGCCCGCCGATCTTCTTGTATGCCTCGCGGGCAAGCGCATCGATGTAGTCCGACATCAAAGCCTCCGCAACCGGTTCCTGTGCTCTCGGCAAAGGCAGCCGCGTGCAGTTCTCTAGAACCTCTTCAAGAATGCGATCAGCGCGCGCTTGTCGTCGTCGCTCAGCCCAGGCTCGCCGGCAAACTTATCCGTGCCGAAGTAGTGGCCCCGATTGACAATCAGGTCGGGACATTTACTGAGGCTGAGCATCTGCTCCACAACGTTGGCAAAGACCTGCCTGGCCTGCTCATCGGTGGCATTGGGCCCCAGCTTTTCGAGGTCCGAATTGATATTAACAACCAGCGCAAGCAATTGCTTGTCGTGCTCCAGACGCTCGGCAGGATCGCTGCTTTCACTGAGCGGGTTGATATTCGATAGCAGGCCTATAGGCGTACCCGCAGGAATGGGACCGATCTGAATGGTCTTGTCCTGGTCGTCGATCAGCCATGGAAAGAACCGCGCAATGCCCCGCAAGCTCTGCAGTGCATCCGGAAGATATCCATAGGAAATTCTTAGATAGCTTCTCTGGGTGGTGCGATCGATCTTGCCGGGAATCTTGTCTCCAAGCAGTTCGTCCTTATCTCTCTTTTCCGGCCAGAGCATCTGTTCGATGGAATCCTGGAATGACTGGAGCCGGCCTTTCACCGACGGGTCGGGGTTGAACTGACCGACGCTGTTATTGAGCAGGAAGGGCGCCGTAGACCAGAGACTGACAAGCGATGGCGGACGCGTATAGCCCCGGCCCCCGGCCGGCATCTGATAAGTCCTTGGCTCGCCCGTATAGGGCTGATACCAGGTGATGGTTCCCACCGACGGCAGATCCTTGTAGGACTGGGAAGAGAAGTTATCCCAGATGTTACCGGCAATGGCGTTCGTAGCCAGTGGACTGCAAGCGTTGGTTTGCAGGAGAGTAACTGGAATGCGAAGCTCGGTGGAGAGAAAATTGTGATCGAGAAAGTCGGGTGCTTCGACGATCTTCGTCATCTTCTGCTTGAAGTCGTCGGTCTTGGTCCACTCCCAATACTTCCACCAGCAATTGAGATAGTTCTTCCCGGCGCATCCCTGTCCTTGGTCGATCGCTATGGCCGCCACATCCGGGGGCGGAGTTGGCAGCTTGCTCGAATGGCAGCGTGCGCAACGTTCGGCAAACACCTGCTTCCCGCGCGGCACCAGAGCTCCGTCCTTTTTCAACTCTTCAGCGCCGCCGGGAGCGTCCTGGAGATGATGCGGCCCAGTGGCCTGGAGCAGGAAGAGCGCCATGTCCGGCGTCTGCGCCTCAGTGGCGGCAAAGTAGGCTGAATGTTTTCGCGCCACGGCCACCGGGATGGGGCTGACCGGCTTTCCGCCGACCAGGGCATTGAAATGCAAAAGCCATTCTTCGCTGAAGGTTCCGATGTTGAGATAGACGCGATTCAGAGCTGCGAGCACCCCAACGGAGTCCGCACCATCCTTCAGAACACGCGGGGTCCATACGGTGTTTGGCGGCGCGAAGTAGCGCGTCAGCGGCCCGCTGCTGACATAGTCGTTGAGCTGCTTGTTATTCTTTTGCGGCCCTGCTAGCGTCTCTTTACCCCAGCGAAGCGAATTGTCCAACCGTTCCTGGAGCAGATACAGCGCATTCATAGCGCGGGGGTTATTGATGTTATCGGTGGACACAAACGAGGTATCCAGCGTGCCCGGCCGCGACGCATGGAATAATTGCCACACAAAATTGGATGGATCGCCCTGCCAGTAAAAGATTCTCTCAATCCAGAAGTACTGGGCGCCTACAGCGGAACTTAGGTTTTCCCATTTGGGATTGTCCGGATCGGCGGGCGGCTTGATAGGACTCGGACCCACATGGCAGAAGCCGCATGACATCCCTACGCGGTATGGGCGGATAAGGTTCTTGTCATTGTAGTAGGAGGGATCAGTGTAATACCTTTGCGGATCCCACCGCTTGGCGGCGGCATCGTCGAAGGCGGGATTAGGAAAGAGTCGCAGGCCGACGATTCCCGTCTCATAGCCATAGAACGAGCCAACCGGAAAATCCTTGCCATCGACCTTGGTTCCGCGAGAGCCGATTTTTGCACCGGGATACTTCTGCTCGTTTTCAAACGGATCGGGCTTGCAATCCGGGCGGCGCTTGTCGAGCCATAACCCCCACCTGTCCGGATCGGGGCCGGTGGCCTTTTCGAAGCATGGATCGTTGACCAGGCCCAGATACTCCCAGCGATGGTCGCGGCTGAAGTTAGGGTCGATCTTCAACAGAGCGGGATGGGAAGATAGTATCTTGAGAAAGTCCAGAGCGCCCGCGCTCCTGTAGATCAGCGTATCCCATAAGTGGTCGTTGCCGCCGGTCCACACAAGCCAGGTGTTGCGGCCCTTCACCAGTGCTAACTTGTCGGCTGCGGGAGCAGCCGCGACCAGGTCGATCCCGCCGTCCATATCGTGGAAATAGTCCTCATCCGCGGCCGGAAATGTGGACCCGGTTCTGCCTGCGAGCAGCGCCTCGTCCTTCACGTGTCCTGGCCGGGGCTGGTGAAACCACCAGATGCTATAAACTGCGACACCGGCCGCGATCAGGGCCAGTACAACAGCCAGAAACTTTGTGAGCAAACGACTCCGCTTTTCCGTCATCGAATTTACCTCTCCAATAGGATTGGCGGCGTTGACTCGCCGCCGACTTTGCTCAGATACTTGAGGGCCAGGATGCCAGGCATAAAGAAATATGCGCCGCCGCGTACACGGATAAACTGAGGCATCTCCATCAGGCGCTTGCGCACCTTTCCTTTTTGCGGAATGGAAAAGCTGTCGGTGAAAGGACAGCCTGAAACCGGCTCCCGATTGCCCAGAAGCGGATCGCTTTCCTCAGTCATGCCGTCGAACTTGGTCCGCGCCATCCATGCGTTTTGCACGAATTCGAACTGGCGCTCAATATTGGCATTGAGCGCAACAAAGTGCAGGCCGCGCTCCGCATCGCCGGCCGGCGCAGGTTGCACCGCTTCTTGCGGAGACAGGCCCGGCCCATATTCTCTGCCCCGGCGAAGAATGCGATGAAAGCGGACAGAAGAGAGGAGATCTTCGTGAAGATTCGTGCCGCCGAATCCGAGCATATGGATCAACTGCGACAGAATGCCGGTTGGGTTCCCCGGCAGATCCGGTGTGCGTGGGTTGCCGCGGCGAATATGCGCTCCTAACGGGCAGCCCATGCCATCCTGATCGGCGGTGAAAGTGAACTGATTCTGCCGGATTTGTTGCTCTCGCTTCGCCTTGCTTCCGCTTTCGCCCACGCCCTCGATCGGCGATTTGCTCAGTGGAACCAGGGGTAACCCGTCCGCAAGCGTACGCCCGACCATGGCTTCCGCAACGCCGTGCCCAGTCCCGCGCAGCGTTCGCGCCGCTTCCTCCACATACCGCCAGAATGCGCGCACATCCTGCTCAAGCTGGCGGATCACCACGTAAGTTCCATCCCTGCCCAGGTCCTTCATCCCCGGCCGATCCTCGGCGTCAGGCAGGTCATTGCTGGCAGGTTCGCTCCCGTCCAGCACGGGCCGGTCAGTGTACCGGTTATATTCGTTCGGATAACCGAGTAAGAACTCTCCCAGACAGACCACATTGCCGTAAGTGAGCTGATTGCCATTGACAGAAACTGCGCGCGTCCGGTTCCAGTCAAGCTGCGGCTGGCTGATGCCGTCAATGAATCCGAAATGCTCGCGGCCTCCGAGGTTAGAGGTATCCAGGCGGCCGACCTCATGGAAGGCCCCATGAAATAACGCTCCGGTCACCGACTGCTGCCATGCCTCTAACTCTTCCGGCTCCGCAAACAGCATCACCACTAAATGCGGCATCGCGCCGCCGCTTCCCCACTTCCAGGCTGCTGGAGCGTTCGCACATGTGTCGCCCAGCCGGCGCGAGCGATTTTCATCCCCTGCCATTCCGGATAGAAACTCCGCGGAAAATCCGCCAATCACGTGCTTTGCAACCTGCAGCTTCTCCAACCCCTCGCGCGTAAATGCCACCTGCAATGCGGTGGAAGGCAAAGGATTCTTCTCCTCTGCCGTGGTCACAGGCGCCTGGCCAAGCCACGCGCGCGCAGCTGCCGGATTCCTGACGGTGAGCAGCAGGAGTCTGGCTTCGGTCATCTTCGCGAAACCGAAGCGCACCAGCCCCTGCACATCCGAATAGTCCACCGCGGAGGACATTTCCCGCTCCTTCAAAACAGCGCCACCCACTGCCGGAGTTCTGCGTCCGGCAGATCGGCTTTTTCAATTCCCCGGCGAATCAGCGTGTTTCTCTTCAGATCGAATGCCGTCAAGCCGGGATAGGCCTTGTACCACACCTCGGTCGGCAACTGGTGCCGGTGCAGATTGTTCTTGTAATTCTGCTCGTCCTTAGCGCCGTCGAGAACCAGCCACCGTGTCGTGGGGTAACCGATGAAATTGCTGAAAACCAGATTGAGGCCCCAACCGATTTTGTTGATGAAGTCATCCATATACGCGTAGAGGCTGCCGTCGTAGTTACTTGCAAAGAGCAACCTCCTCTTGTCATTGAGGAATACCCAGCGGGCGAAGTGAATCGTCCCCACGCGCGTCAGCCGGCCGCGGGTGAAGATGTGGCGCGTCGTCCAGTTCATCAGCCACAGGAAGAAAACCGCCGTCCAACGCCGGAAAGCCCCAGGCTTGAGTGAGCCGATCGCCGTGAACTGATTTGTCACGTCGTAATCCTCGAGTCTCGCCGTCTTCTCCACGTAACTCAGCGCTACCGGCGTCGTGATCTCCGGATCGCTTTTCTCATGCATGCGCAACTGGATTAGGAAGATGGGAAGATAGAGAACCAGAAAGGGAGTAAGAACGATCAGGATCAGCGGCACGCCGACAAGGTGCAACGCGTTGCCCATCTGCCAGCCCGCAGGCGTGGGCGGCGGCGGAGTTACGGTGAGGCGGCCGGAGCGAATTTCGGTTTGCATGAACTCGCGCAGCGTTGCGTGCGTCTCTTTCGGGCTCTTCGCCGCAAACGCGTGGGAGTGGTCTTGCAGATGGCTCTCCAGCGCCAACCGCAGCGCGTCTTCCTCGCGAATTTGGCTCACTGTGCGCCCCCGCCAGTTCGCATAAATGGTCGCCGGCGGGTGATCGTGCTCCTTCATCCACTGCGCAAGGTCGGTTCCCGGCGTAAAGCCATGGCAACAGGAGAAAATGCGCTCCAGCCCATCTTTCGCGCGTTTGGCCAGGTCGGCGCGAAAATCGTCC
This sequence comes from uncultured Acidobacteriaceae bacterium, assembly GCA_963844905.1. Taxonomy (GTDB): domain Bacteria; phylum Acidobacteriota; class Terriglobia; order Terriglobales; family Acidobacteriaceae; genus Telmatobacter. The sequence goes on from CAWJQD010000001.1 coordinate 1,135,658, forward strand.
GCGCTTCCATCGAAATCGGCAAGGAAAGCAAGGCACAGCGGGTAGTGCGGAGCGGGAATGCCATAGGCTTTCTCAATGTCGCCGACGGTCGGGTCATCCAGAATCACCAGCCGCGCAACGTGAATCTGTTCAAATTGCTCGAAGGGAACGAGCGGATTCGCCGGGTTCACATGGCCCGGTACGAAATTCATCGTCGCCAGCAGGTTGCGCAACTCGGCCTCGCGCTCCATTCTGAGCGGGGCAATCACCAAGACATTGTATTGCGGCATCATAACTGCGCGATCAATGCGTTCTACAGCCTGTTCGAGCCGGGGATAGGGAAAGCAGCGGTCAGTCCTTCGGTAATTCCGGTTCTTGCTGTGCTTGCTCAGACCTCATTCATGAGTAGGCTCTGGACGATTTCCGTTTGGGATGCGCGGGGTCAACCCTCCAATGGAGCCACGGCCGCGCCGAATTGCAGGCAGAAGTGAATCAGCGGCTTGCTGCTCCAATACACACGCCCAAGATAGAAGTCCGGCTCAATCAAGCGGATTTCGTCACGAATCCAGTGGGCGACCATGGAAGTCTCGGAGTAATCCAGAACGATGCACTCTTTGTTGTCGAGCCAACTGGGACCAAGGTACACCTTGGCGATGATCGCGCTGAGGCCCATGGGAAGGATGCGATTGCGCAGCACTCCCTTCGCCGCATCGAAGGTCTTTCCCTGCCAGACGAACAGATTGATGAATTCCGCAATCTCAGGACTGAACACGGTTCCTGAAGCTACAATTGCGGTGCCTTTGGCCGGGCCGTTCGGAATATCCCCCGGCGAGCCTGAGGAAAACAAGGAATCCAATGCCGCAGACGACATCTGGAGCAATTCCGGGACATCGTAAGGCATAAGGCGACACTCCTTGGGGAATTATCCGTGCCAATCACGTTGTCTGCTATTCAGCTGTTGGTGAATTATTGAACTGTATCAACTTGATTGTCAATGACTTTTTCCTTGCTGACTTCCAATTACTTTCTCTGCGGCCCGCGACGATCATTTTTCGGAAAGAATTACGTCTGCGGCCTTCTCGGCGGCCATGTAGATGGCGCTCACAATAAACGTCCCGGGAATCCGCGGAAACACCGATGCATCTACCACGCGCAACCCCCGGGTGCCGTGGACCCGGAAATCGCTTCCCAGCACGCCGTTTTTCTCCCTGGGTCCGATGGCGCACGTGCAGGATGCGTGGTGCCCCCATGCGTTGTTCCGGACATAGGCTTTCAATTCGTCGTCGCCCTCGACGCCGTCTCCCGGAACCTCTTCGAACATGCGGTTCTTCGTCCTTAGACCCGCGGTCAGCTTGCGCACAAAGCGAATGCCGTCCAGCATCGCGGCCAGGTCTTCTTCGCCACCCTCTTCAAAGTACCGAAAGTTGACCAGCGGCATGTCCCTGGGGTCCGTCGAGCGCAGCGTCACTTCTCCTGCGCGATTCCTTGTGTGAGCCTTCAGCACCACCCAGGTCAGATAGTTGAGTTTCTTGCCGAACGCCTTGGAATAGTTGGGATAGTAGCCCTGGAAATCGGTAAGCAGAGCCATGCAAAACAGATCTGGCGGACCATCGGCCAGAGGGGAATGCTTGAACACCGATAGCACCGCTCCGTTGGTCGCATAGATTCCCGTGCGGCAGAGTTGCCACTGCTCGAACTGCGGATCTCCGGGTGCGAACTTGACCTCCTTGTACACTTCCCACTCCGGGAAATCCATCCGGTTGACCACCGGCACTTCATACCGGTCCTGCAAATTTCGCCCCACTCCGGGAAGGTCGACGCGGACGCCGATGCCGCAACCATCCAGTACCTCGCGCGGGCCGATCCCTGAAAGCATGAGCAACTGCGGAGAATTGAAGGCTCCGCCGGCCAGGATCACTTCCTTCGTTGCATAGGCTCGGTGAAGCTCTCCCTCTTCCGTAGCCGGCCTGGAACTTGCGCGATAAAGCCTTTCGCCCTGAAGAAACTCCACGCCGGTGGCGCGAGTGTCGTCGTCGAACATCACCCTGGCGGCCAGCGCGTTGAGCCTCAACTTCAGATTCGGGTGATCCTGCGCCGTGCGGAGGATTCTCTCCCTGGTTCCAATCCGCGCGTGATCCCGCGTTGTGAGAGGTGTATAGCAGAGACCCGAGAGGTTGCTCTTCACTGTCCGCCAGTCGTTGGGATCAGCCCAGCTCTCGAGAAGTCCGTGCGTGCTTCGCGCGATGTTGCGCGAATGCAGCAGCGCCTCTTCCGCGCTCCGGGCGATGGCATCGAAAAGACTTCCATCCTCGAGCGCTGCCATAGGGATTGCTTTCTCTGCATGCAGCCATCCCTTCCATCCATGGCGGGTCGGATTGACGCCCAGCTTCGACAACCAGCGTTGCACGGGGCGGTGATGGCAATTCTCAACGCGCTCAAAGTAACTCCGCATCCGGTCCGGCGCCCAGCTCGCATCACCCGTGAGCTCCTCAATATATTTCCAGTCGGAGTTGTCGGGATAGATAAGTATTTGGGCATTGTGAGCGGTGCATCCTCCCAGGGTTCCGGCGCGCGGATAGAGAATGCCGTCCACCTTCTTGCCATCCCATTCATCGACATACTTCCAGTCGAGCTTCTGTGCGCTGTCATCGGAGTAATGGCGCACAAAGAAGTCCCATTTCAAGGCTTCGTTTTCCGATGCGAAGGCGTGAAATGCGGGCACATCGTAGTCGTACGGCAGCCGGTCAGCATGGGGCTCAACGGGATCGCTTCCGGCTAACCTCCGCGGATCGCCGCCGGATTCGAGTAAGAGCACCGAACGTCCGGCTTCGGCCAGACGCGCCGCAACGGTGCCGCCGCCGGCTCCTGAACCGACAACGATATACTCATACTCCGAGCCATCCGGGTTCATTCCCGTGGTGAGACCTCCGAATCATCATGCCGGATTGGGCCTCATAAGTCGAGGGAATAGCGCTCTGAAAACGAGTACTTCACGCTCCGCCACTGGGCATGGCGGCGGAGGTGCCGAGATGCGCGCGAACCCTCGTGGCGCGTTCCGGCAGCGGCATTGCCGGAAGCCTGAGTCCGCCATTGCCGGCTATTGCCTTTAAGGCCCGCAAGAATTTGGCTTACACTCGCCGCTGGGTTGTGGTATCTTCAGACACTCGGAAGGGTCTGTTTCTGCTGCAAAACAAGCCCCGCGTCATTCCCCGATGCAGGAGTCTTCCGTTTTCCCCTTGTCGAGCGATGGACTCCGGCTACCTTGACTATGGGAGGTCACTGTGGCAACCGATGCGCAATCCAAACCCGCTCCTGGCTACGGCATTCCCCCTGCTAACACGGGCAACTGGCTGCTCGACCAATTCGCGAATGCCTCGATGCTATTTGTGCACGTGGAACGGCGCTTCGACCCGTTCTTCAGTCCGCTGTTCGACGTGCTCTTTCGCGATCTGCTGACCAGAGTTACAACCGCTCTCATCAATCTGCCCCGTAAGATCGAAGGCCTGAAGATAGCGGAAGAGCGTCCCGAGCCGGATGAAGCGGAACATCTGGCAGACATCATTGCCACTATGGGCAAGCAGATGCAAGGCCTGTGGAAGCCCGGAAACTATCAGCGCGGAGGAAACACCAAAACTCATGGAATCGTGCGCGGAGAATTCATCGTTCGTGGCGATATTCCGGAGAATATGCGCCGGGGAATCTTCGCGACGGCCCGCTCCTTCCCGGCGTGGGTGCGCTTCTCAGGCCCCGGACCCTACATAACCCCCGACATCGACGATGTGGGCTTTATGAGCATCAGCATCAAATTGATGGATGTGCCCGGTCCCAAGCTCATGGATGACGAGAAGTTTACTCAGGATATGTTCGGCGTCTCTACGCCGACCTTTGTTACATGCGATACAAAGTCGAATGCCGATCTGCAGCACTGGAGTCTCAAGAACGCGCCGATCTTTCACTTCATCAATCCGGGCAATCAGCATGTGCTGGACCTGCTTATGCAGTCACTCTGGATCAAGACGCAATCCAGTCCGCTCGAAAGCCAGTATTTCAGTTGCGTGCCCTATCTTCTCGGCGAGGGGCAGGCCATGCAGTATTCCGTCCGCTCGCGGCTCGCCACGCGGACGCCGGTGCCGCGCCTGCCGTTGCGTCCGCCGGATAACTATTTGCGCGACGCCATGGTCGCCACCCTGGCCAAACAGGATGTGGAGTTCGATGTCTTGCTCCAACTGCAGACCGATCCCCACCTGATGCCGATTGAGAACAATGGCGTCTTCTGGTCTCCGCGGCTTTCACCCCGCATTCCCGCGGCTATCTTGCGCATTCCGCAACAAAAATTCGACTCGCCCGAGCAACTGGCATTTGCCAAGGTGCTCTCGTATAACCCATGGCACTGCATTCCCGAACATCGCCCCCTCGGTAACCAGAGCCGCGCCCGGCTGCAACTCTACAAACAGCTCTCGACTTTTCGCCAAGCCATGAATGATGTGGCGCATTATGAGCCGACTGGCAACGAAGTCTTTTCGGACTCGTAATCGCGTCGCTCAACAAGACCTTCGAACACCCCAAACCGCCGGCACAGGGAAAGCGCAACCTGACCTTTAAGCCCATCGTGAACAACGCCACGATTTCGGGATCGAAGTTCTGGATGAATCCGAGTAAGCGCCTGCCTGATTCCGGTCCGCAAAAGGGACTTTAGGCATCGGATGTGGCTAGCGGGGCGTGCGCACGTCATGCACAAAACCCAGGAACCGGCGCGCCAGCTCATGAATGCGTTCGTCCTGGCGGCGGCGCACAGCATCTTTCGGCAGCAATTCCGAGCCCACCCCGACAGCCGACGCCCCGGCGCGAAGATAACTTGTCGCCGTTTGCTGGTTGACTCCGCCCGCGGCAATCAGCTGAATTTGCGGCAACGGCAACTTCAAGGACCGGATGTACAAATCCCCGCCCATCGCCGCAGCAGGAAAAATCTTCACGTAATCTGCGCCGGCTTTCCACGCGGTGATAACCTCGGTCGGCGTGAGAGCGCCGGGGATAACCACAACACCCCTCTTCAGCGCCGACACGATCACTTCAGGAACCAGGCCCGTGCTGGTGAGAAACCGGGCCCCGGCATCAAGGCACCGCTCAGCGGTTTCCTGATCGAGCACCGTACCGGCGCCCACAACCATGTCGGAAAATTTCTGCGCCAGTTCGCCAATAACCTTGATCGCCCCGGGAACCGTCATCGTGATCTCCGCCACTGGGATGCCCGCAGCGTAAAGAGTCTGGGCCGAGTAGAGCGCTTGCTCCGCGGAGCTGACGCGAATGCCGGGGAAAATCCCGATCTCTTCGATGCGAGCCTTGACTTCTTCCCGTGTCATAGAGCGGTTCCGTCCTTGCGATGAATGAGATTGCCGCAGTGTATCCGAGGCAACCGTGCTTTTCCACTCGATTCTGCCGCAAAACCCCTCCGTTATGGAATTGCCTCGCTTCCTAGGGCCTGTTAACACTACTGGAATGGATGGCGTTGCGAGCGCAAATCGGGCCAGACGAGGCGGAGGACGACGGCTGTGGCGGGTCCACCGCCCAGGACGACAACGAAGTATGGCCCGATTTGCGCCGCAACCCGAAGGGACGGGGCCAGTTTTCCCGATTTCGTCGTCGCTCGTCGCTAGCAGACACCCGGTATGCGTTGCTCCTCGCTCCTAGAACTCGAAAAAACTGGCTCCCGTCGCCGCCATCCCAGTAGTGTTAACAGGCCCTGAAGCAAGAGGAATCAGGAAAGCTTGAACTTTGGGGAGTTTATTTTACCGGCCGATTCGAACTCGAATTACCGGCAAATTCAGGGCCGTGTTGCAGCGCGGCCCGGGCATGAGCGAAGATGAGGAATCGGACCGCGCAGAAGGAGAGCCATCAGCCAGGAATCATCATACGCGGGGTCGCGGATGCCATTGTTCTCATAGACGGCATGTGTCGTAAGCCCAAAAAGAGAGCTGGAGACTGTGCCCGGAGGAAGAGCATGAAGCTGCGGATGAAGGGCAACTCGCTGCGCTTGCGCGTGTCCCGTTCCGAACTTGACCGCTTGATGGCGGGCGCCGGCCTTGAAGAGACCATTCGATTCGGTCCCGATCCGGAAGCTTTCCTCACCTATGCATTGGAGTCGGATGCAGACGTTTCCACTGCAACCGTGCGTTATGGTCAACAGAGGATTGCCGTTGTTCTCGGAAAGCATCGGCTGCAGACCTGGAATGAGCCCAGCCAGGTGGGTATCTACACTTCGGTGCCCATCGGTTCAGAGGGACTGCTCGAATTGATCGTTGAGAAGGACTTTGCTTGCCTTCATAGCAGCGCTGAGGAGAATCACGACATTTTCCCCAACCCTCACGCTGACGTCACCCGCTGATGCGCCCGGCTGCGTGTCTCTCGCCACCCGTGAGACGCTCCCCACACGCTGCACCACACGGCGAAGCCATCCACTTTTGTTCCTGCACACAGATCGAGGAACCCGATGCTCACCGGCCGCGCGGTTCTCCTGTCGGAAGAAATGCCGTTCCCGAAATCGCGTCCCCTGACGCCAGCACATCCCGCACGCCTTCCGTATTTGCGCCGCCACGTACGGCGGCCTCCCGCAAGAGGCGCAGCGCCGAGCCAGGCGTGGTTCCGGCCGGCAGCCGGAAGATCCACGGAACATTGGCCGAGGTGAGCGATTTGTCGCTGCTCAAGGCCACGACCGGAACAAAACACTTCAACGCCAGTTGCTCCGACAAGTGGCTGGCATCTCGATCCAGCGCCACAATCGCCAAGGCGTGCTCGTCCATCAGAGCGTGAACCAACTGCGTTGACGCTGCGCCCCAGTTCTGCCCGCTCTCCACCGGCAGCACCATCCATTGCCGGCCGTTCGCTGCTCCAGCGCGCAATACCGCCAGAACCTCCGGTGACTGCGCGATCTCCGCCGCCTTCGGTCCGAACAGAACCACGCGCACCGGTCCCGGCGGCAGATTGGCGGTTCGCGGACCCGAGTAACTCACGCCATCTTCGCCCACTCGCGCGTAGGGCGCCTGGGTCGCCGCTACCGGCGCCTGCGCACCGGCAGGGTGCTGCGCCGCGGGCTGCTTGTCCATCGTCGCCAGCCGATACGTAATCGCGCCGCCATGCACCGTGCCCAGGTACATGGGAGCCACATTCTTCTGGTTGGGGTCGAAGATCATGTGCCCGGTCACGCCGTCGTATTGTTCAATGTCGGCGAGCGCATCGTGAATCCGGGCGCGATTCAACCCCGCCTTGCAAATGGAGTCGAGCAGCGCATTCATGGCGTCGTAGGCCAGCGAAGCAAATTGCTCGGGCGGCTCATGGAAGCGGGCCTCGAAGCGGCGATTGAACGCGAGCCAGCGCGGATCGCTGCGTGTGGGGTCATAGGGAAAGACAGCTTCGAAACCATCGGCGGCTGAGCCGGCCTGAGCCAGCAGGTCTGGACCCAGCGTGCGATACGAGCCGAAGACACGCTGCTTCATGCCCATGGCTCGCATCTGCTTCAGGATATTCGCCGTCTCCGTTTCATCCGCCCACAACACAATCCCGCCCACGCGCGAGTCGCGGATGATCCCGAGCGCGCGCGAAAAATCCGTGTCGCCGGGCATGAACTTCTGCTCGATCACGACCGGGTGGCCCAGCCGGACGGCCGCATTCCGGAACTTGGGAGAAGCCATCCGGCCATACCGATTGTTCAACCGAAGCAGTGCAATTCGTTTGAGGCCAAGATCGGTGTAGATGTGGCGAGCCAGCGTGTAGGCCTGCACGCGGTCGTCCTGCAGGTCGGTGAAGTACCAGGGAACAGAGGTCTCGGGAATGGTCGGATCGGTCGAAGCGCAGTTGACTATGGAGACCTCAGCTTTGAGCACAATGCGCAGCATGATGTGCGTGCTTTCCGAGCTAATTGACCCGAAGATGGCCCAATCTTGATCGTCGTAGATCATCTTCACCGCTTCGTCCCCGGCCGAACCCCAGATCCCTTCGTCTGTCGGGCGGGTCGCGCCGTAAACCGCCTTGGCCTGCCAGTTGTTGTAGTCGTTATGCACCATCAGCTTGAATGGCTTGCCGCCATAGCCGCCGCGCGCGTTGGCTTCATCCACGGCCAACTGCGCCCCGTGCAGCATGTGCTCGCCATCCGCTTTGTCCGGACTGGGATCGAGAGGACCAAGGAAGCCGATCCTCACTTCTTTGATGTCCTGGGGATCGGGGATGTCGCGCCCGGAGCCATAGTAGATGTTGGGCTGGAGATAGTACTCGTAGTAGGGTTTTTCAAACCTCGCGTACGGCCTCAAGTCTTGCGGCTCGCCGGCGTAGGGCTCCACGGTCCGGTCTCGCGGCGGTCCCGGCGGATGCTTGCCGCACTCGCACACGGGCGCGTTCTGTGCGCCCAGCGGCAGCGCGGCGCAAGCTGCAAGCACGCAGACCCCGATCGACAGTGCTCCTTTACCCATGGCGCCTACTCCTTTTCGCCGCTTGTCCTCTCCATGACGAACATGGCGATCGCCTCGATCTCCACCAGCAGTTCCGGCCGGCACAGAATCGCCTGGATGCCGGTGGACGCGGGCAGCGGATCGAGCCCCTGCTCCTTGTAAAACGCCGTCCGCTCCTGGTTGAAGGCGTCGTAATCGCGCTCGATGTCGCGCAGGTAGCATGTGGTGCGCACGATATCGTGCCACGTGCAGCCTTCGCTGGCCAGCAATCCGGTGATGTTCGAAAACGTGCGCCTCACCTGCGCACGCAGGTCCCCGACGTGCACGCTGACGCCGTTTTCGTCGATCGAGGCCGTGCCCGAGATCAGCAGTATCGTCAACCCGTTCAGGTCGATCCTCATACCCCGCGAAAACGAACTCGGCTTGTCGTAGCTGAACGCCTCGTTCAGCACCGCTTGGTTCGTGATCCCGCGTTTCTTCACCGGCTTTTGCCCGATAGTCTCCAGGATTTCCGCAAATGCGCTCATCGTGTTATCTCCTTCATCGTTATTGTTGAAGAATTCCGTGGCTCAACCCCTCGGCCGTCGCAACCCATATGTCGCTGCCCGCAAAGTCGATGCCGAGAATATAGTTGTGGGCCGGTCCGGTGCTCACGGGAATTTCCGTGACCTTCCCCTTCGCGTCGCGCACCGTCATCAACGGCTTGTGCGTGGTGAGCGAGCGCGTGTAAACGGCCCAGTTGGCGCCGTCGTAGTAAGCCAGCCCTTTGTCGGTGCAGAACCAGGCATGATTGGCGTCCACACCCTTCACGAAGTTGGTGAAGTTCGAGGGCAGTCCGCTGTCCTTCGTCAGAAAGTTGTGCCAGTAACGTCCGTCGTACCGGCTGTCGCCAAAATACGTTGCTGCCCAAACAATCTTGTCCACATAGCTGACCGACGACACGATGTCGTGAATCAGCCCCTGGTCTTTGAAGAGCACGAGCTCGGTCTCTTCGTCGGGATCGCCGTACATGTCCCAGCGCTCCGTCTTTTGGGTGTACTCCAGCAGTCCGCTGCCCCAGACGGCAAAGTAGACTTTGTCTGCCTTGGCCGAAACGCCGTACACCCAGATCTCCTTCATGGGCGTATTGCGCTCGTTGTAGAGCGACCACTCGCCGGTTCGCATATTCAGCCGGCAAGCGCCGGCGGCCGTGGCTACCCAAACATTCTCGCCTTCCAGTGAGACGCCGTAGACCACATCGTTGCTCAGCCCCGAATTCAACTGCGTGTAGCTGACGATGCGCCCGCCGGAGATTCTGCTCAGCCCGCCCATGGTGCCGGCCCACACGTCGCCGGTGCGCTTGTCCAGAGCCAGCGAAAGCACGGCGCGATGCGCCAGGCCGTCTTGCGTGTTATACGTTCTCCACTTGCCGTTTTCGTAAAGACCCAGGCCATTGTTCGTGCCCGCCCAGATCCGCTCGCCATCCACCAGCACCGCGTACACGTGATTGTCAGGCAGGCCGTTGGCCGTGGTGAAGTTTTCAAAGCGGAATCGCGGCATTTGCGGGGCGGTGGCCGCTGATGCGTCATGAGGCTCATGCGCAGCCACCTGCGCCTGTCCCTGCGGCGCAGCAACCGCAGCCGACGCTGCTGCCAACAGCGCCATGGCCAACCACCGCTTTTCTGCAATCTTCTTCATCGCGTCCTCAGATATTCAATCAGGTCGTTGAGTTCGTCCTTCGTTAGGTCGTTGGTACGGCCATGCTTGTCCTCGGGGTTGTAGATGGTCCATATCTCTTCCAGCGTGCGCGCCGAGCCATCGTGCAGATAGGGCCCGGTAAGCGCAATGTTCGTCAGTTGCGGCGTTTTCAAAAGCCCGGAATTGTCGGTGGGCTTGCGTGTTCCCACGTCGAAAAGCTTCTGGTCGGTTCCCTTGGATCCGCTGTGGCAGTAGGAGCAGCGGTTTTCGAGCGGAATCGGCTTGCCGAAGTCGTCCACCGAGCGCTCGAAGATTGCCTTGCCGCGCTCCTGTGCCGGCGTTAGATCGCCGCCCGGCAGGCGCCAGCGGTTGGGCACGGCGGACAGGCTGCGAATGTACAGAACCAGATCGGCCAGTTGCAGGTCGCCGTAATTCTCTGAGCGCCAGAAGTACTTTTCCGTCCGCGGCCCGCACTCGGTTGGCAAGTTCGGGTTGCCGCCATTCCACTTGTAGGGCGCCAGGTCCTTGATGTCCTCGAGCATCTTGTTGTCTACGATGTCGATACCGAAGCCGTCTGGCTCTAAATCCCATTGCAGGCCATCGAAGGTGGAATCGATGTGGCAACTGGAACAACTGATCTGGCCCTGGAAGGAGTAGCGCGCCGAATAGAATGTCTGTTCTCCGCGGCGCAGCGCGGTGATTGTCCTTGGCCCTGCGAGCGGGATAGTTGTCGCGACGCGGAGGGTGCTCGTGTCAATCACGCTGATGGTGTCGTCGAGCCGGTTGGCCACAAACAGCCTGCGGCCGTCTCGGCTGAGCGCGAGCCCGCGCGGATTGTGGCCCACAGGAATGCGTGCGACAACGTAGTTGCCGCTGGCCGAAAGATCCTGCTCGTAGGAGCCGGACGCTGGGCGTGGCCGTGAATGAATGAACTGCAACAGCCGCCGCACGTCGATGGCCAGCACGCTCTCGGAGCCGCCGAGAGTAACGTAAAGCCGCGACTTATCTGGCGCGATGGCAACACCGAATGGTTGCGAAGCGTAGCGTTCCAGCTCGTCGAGAGGAATCTCCACCGGTCGGCCCACGTCCGCGCCGAAAAGCGTGAGCGTGTAAGCGAAGGCCCCGCCGTGTTCGAGGTGTGCCAGCGGCACCATGTTCTTGGGGTGAAACTCGGCCACTGCGCCAAGGCGCCCGTCGTTGGAGAAGGCCAGGTGGAAGACCCCGGCAATGGAGTGCAGAGGAATGCGATCGACAACCTCCGCGCGTTGTACGTCGATGACCGTGATCTCCGATTCGGGCGGCGTCCGATTCTCCAGGCCCGTGCGCAGCGAATCAGGATTGGGATAGACATGCGTCGCGTAAATCCGGCTGCCGTCGGGCGAGAGCGTAAGATAACTCGCGCCGCGCCCGGCCAGCAGGTGCTTTTCCTCCACGCCCGTTCGCGCACCGAGCACGGCAACGTCGCTGGAAATGCGGTTGGCGACAAAGACGTACTTGCCTGCCGGATCCTCGGCCACTCCCGACGGCTCTGCGCCCACGCTCCAGGTGGCGGCGACGGCCAGAGTGCGGGTATCGATCACCGAAACCGTGTCGTCCCAGGAGTTGGTGACATAGAGCCGGTCGCCGGTGCGCGAGAGCGCCATGCCCCGCGGCACGCGGCCAACGGCGATGGTTCCAATCACCGCGTAGCTCGCTGCGTCGAGCACGCGTACTTCCTCACTCTGCTGGCAGAGCACGTAGAGCCGTGTTCCGTCGGGCGAAAGCAGAAGCTCCAGTGGAGAAGCATAGCTCAGATCATCGCCGTTCCCGGCGCCCGTTGCCGCGCGCACAGTTCCGCCGCTCCACATCGCAACGCCGAACAGCGCCGCAGCGAGCGCGCAGAGAGCCGCCGCCAAACCGGCTCGCCCTCGGCTGCTGTGCGCGGTCCAGGTCATCGCGGCTTCCTTTCTCCCGGCTCCTCGACGGTGAGCACGCGGTCCACATTGACATTCTCCAGCGTCTGCAAAATCCCGCTGGGCCAGTGAACGATCACCTTGTCGATGCTGGCTGCCGCGCCTAGCCCGAAGTGCAGGCGGCCGTCGTTCTCGGAAAGATACCCCGAGCTGGCCACGCGCTCGGTGGTCCATCGCCTGCCTCCGGCCAGAACCTCCACGCGCGCGCCGATTCCGTCGCGATTGCTCTTCGTCCCTACGAGCTTTACCTCGATCCAATGGCCCGTATTGGTGGAGACGTTGTGAAAGAGTTTGCCTTCTGCGCCGAGGTTCACCAGGTAGGCGTCGACTTTGCCGTCGTTCATGTAGTCGGCAAAGCAGGCGCCGCGCGCCACAGTGCGCTCGCTCAACACGGGACCGGCCTCGCGCGAGACATCCTGAAATTTTCCGTTGCCCAGCCCGCGAAACAGCGTGTGCTCCTGCGGAATCAGATGAATCAACCCACCGTGGAAAACGAGAATGTCGAGCTGGCCGTCGTTGTCGAAATCGTAGACGCCCGAGCCCCAGCTAACGTACTGCGCGTCGGTCTGCGAAATGCCGTTGGACGCGCCCTCGTCTTCAAAGCCAACCTTGGCGGTGCTCAACGGCCCATCCGGCGATCCATCGGCAGGAGCCCCCAGGTTCCGCAGAAAGCGGTTGTAGTTTCCGTCGCTCACCCACAGGTCGAGTACTCCTCTGCCCCCGAAATCGGCAAACACCGGCCCCATCGATGACGTGGCTTCGCCATTCTGTCCGAAGGCCGTTCCCGTCTCGTTGGCGATCTCCTCGAATGTTCCATCGTGCTTGTTGTGGAACAGGAAATTCTCCGTGCGATCGTTGGATACATAGATATCGTCCCATCCGTCGTTGTCGAAGTCTGCTGCGGTCACCCCCATGGTGCGACCTATGTACGCGCCGATGCCCGACTTGTCCGTCACATCGGTAAACGTTCCGTCGCAGTTGTTATGGAACAGCATGTTGGTTTCGCCTTCGTAGTCGAGCGGCCCCGGATAGTTGTCCGCGGCATAGAAGGCGCGGTATTTGGGATCGAACTTGACGTAGCGGCCCACAAACAGATCGAGGCAACCGTCCTTGTCGTAATCCAGCCAGGTGGAGCTGATGGCCCAGCCGTTCACCTTGATGCCGGCCTTCTCGGTCACGTCGGTGAAGTGCCCATTGCCGTCATTGTGGTAGAGCACGACCTTTCCGTAGCCGGTCACCAGCAGATCTTCGTAACCGTCGTTGTCGTAGTCCGCCGCCGTCACCGCGACCGAATACATGTCCGGGTTCAAGCCCGATTGCTCGGTCACGTCGGTGAAGTGGCCGTTGCCGTCGTTGCGGTAAAGGTGATTGTGCGGAGGCGGATTCGGCTTGACCTTGAGCGGATACGGGTGCATCGAATCATCGAGCGGCCGGCCGCTCTCCACGTAGAGAGAAGGCAAGCCGGAATTGTTGTAATCGAACCAGGCGCAGCCGGCGCCCGTGCCCTCCAGCAGCGATCCCAGCTTGGCCGATCCGAAGCTGTCCGTGAAATCGATGCCAGATTTCTCCGTGGCGTCTTCAAAGCGAATGACGGGCGCCTGCGCTGCGGCAGCCGGCGCCTGCGTTCCCGCAACAGACGCCTGCCCAGGAGCAATCGCTGCTGGTGCGGGCGCTTGCGGCGCGGCTGACCCCGTTTGCGCGAAAGCAGCAGGCCCCGTCATCGCAAGCACGCCGAAAAATGCAACAAGAAAAGCAGCCCTCATATCAGTTGCCCCCCGCCGCTTTGGCCTGCGCTGCCGCAACAACCTTCGTGCCGGTCAAATCTACAGGTTCCGTTGTGCGCATCAGCACGGCCGGTACGCGATTTTCCGATGCGCGTTCCGGTCCCGCGTGGCAGCCTACGCAATAGCGCTGCTCGCCGCCGCGTGCCCAGAACCATCCCCGCTCCTGCCGCAGAACTGCGCCTTTGAAATCGAGCAGCGCGAACCGGATGGGTTTGTCGCCCGGGACCTTCACGAAGAACGATCCGTCCCGTTCCACCGGAGCCTTGCCCATCTCCGTTGCGCGGCCCGCGGCATCCTGCGCCTCCAGCCGCACCGATACAGGCGCTCCTTTCAAGGCGCCGTCGCGTGAAACGCGCGCGTCCAGCGCCAGCAGGTTCGCGTAGTCCCATGGGTGCAGACCCGAAGGATGCCGATTAGGCCTGGTGCGCGGCGCTACCAGCACCGGCTCGACCAGATCCTCTCCACTCCTGGGCAAAACGGTCTGCATCGCCGCGGCGCCGGGCTTCCAGATTTTGATCGCGTATCGCGTGTCCGCCGCCGCTCGCGCGCTCACCAGCCAAGCTCCCGACGCGGTTTCGGCGATCGCGCCCGCGTACGTGCCGCGCGGCGCTTCAACCGGCTCTTCGTGCGCGAGCGGTGAGGTGAAGCGCGCCAGCGACGCTCCGTGCGTGAAGACCACGTCCCCCGATGCCAGTTGCGTTCCACCCCAGCGCGCCCGCCCATGATCGCAGCGCACACTCTCCACACCCGAGCCGTCGGCGTACACCAGATACAGCTCCGGCGCTGCGCCCTTGCCCAGCGGGAAGCCAGCTTCAAACAGAATCCGCCCATCCCTCAGCACGTCCGTAGGGAACGCGCTGGCCCGCGTATACGTCAGCGGCAACACGCCCGGTCCCGCCGTCGGATTCCACGGCGTGTACCCCATGGGATGCCCGTCCTCGGCGGATTGCAATTGGAACCCCGCGGGCGTCCGTTGCGCCCACACCATCCGCCCGCCGGGCAGATAGAACGGACGCTCAGCATCTGTGGCCGTGGCAATCACCTTGCGCACCGAGCCATCCTTGAGCGTCACTTCCCAAATCTGCCAGGGATCGCCCGCCGACCGCTTGCCGGCAAACAGTACGGTTTGTGCATCGAAAGAGACATTTGCGTCCGCTGAAGCCGCGAAGCCGGTCACCAGTGGCTCCGCCTTACCCGCATGAACAAGCAGCAGTTGTGCGCCTTTGGGGAATCGTTCCTGTCCGCCCAACTCCGCCAGCGGCTGGTAAACCGGTGCGGCGGTCACAATAAAATCGGCAATATCGATCCGCTCCGCACACGGCGTGAGTCCACAAACTGACGAGAGCATCAATCCAATCGGCACGGCAGCCATCAGCGCGAACAGCAACCTCATCCCACGGCCTCCGCGGGATGGAGGCCGGCAAGTTCGCACTGTTCCAGCTCTTCTTCGCGCAGTGCCTTTCCGCGCCATGCAATCCAGGGCTCGAGCGCGGCCATCATGCCGTCGAATCCCGCAAAGTCCAGCGACTGTTCGCCGTCGCTCCACGCCTCGTCGGGATTGGGGTGCACTTCGACCAGCAGGCCGTCCGCGCCGGCCGCGATGCCGATGCGCGCCAGCGCCGGAACCAGATCGCGATGTCCGGCCGCGTGGCTGGGGTCGGCGATTACCGGCAGATGTGTGACCTGCTTGAGCACCGCGATCCCGGCCGCATCGAAAGTGTTCCGCATCGTGGTTTCAAAGGTGCGGATGCCGCGTTCACACAGAATGACGTTGGGATTGCCGTTGCTCAGGATCACCTGCGCCGAGCGCAGCAGGTCGGCGATTGTGGCCACCATGCCGCGCTTCAGCAGGATCGGCAGTCCGGATCGCGCCGCCGCTTCCAACAGCGTGAAGTTCTCCATGCTCCGCGAGCCGATCTGCAAAATGTCGGCATATTCGGCGACCAGGGAAACGTCGTCCTCCGACATCACTTCCGTGACGATGGCCAGGCCGGTCTCCTGGCGCGCCGCGGCCAGCAGCTTCAGGCCTTCCAGGCCCAGTCCTTGAAATGCATAGGGAGAACTGCGCGGTTTGAAGGCGCCTCCGCGCAGCACGCGCGCGCCCGCGCGGCGCACGTGTTCGGCTGTGGCCATGAGCTGGGACTCGGATTCCACCGAGCACGGCCCCGCCATAGTGATGAATTCGTCCCCGCCCACAGCAAGATCGAGCACCGGCACAATCGTCCGATGGCGCCGCGCGCCAAGCAGAACATCAGGGGTCTCGGCAAACCGTTCTTGCCAGTTTTCACACACCCCGGGCGCTCCAATCCGCCTCCATTACCGGGGAAGCGCCAGTGTACCGCGATCGTTCGCGAACCGCCTCAATCGAAAGGTGGATACGGGTAGGCGCGCCGGTGCGGCTGCTGTCGGATTTGAAGGCCCTACAGCGGTTCCAGAGTTGCTATACCCAGGAGCCACTGACGCCAAGCGGCATTTTCCTCAAGAAAATGCCGCCTTTCACCAAACTGACAAGGGCACACGAACTCTGGAACCGCTCTAGAAGTGTCGGTTTTTCGATGGGTTAAGAAAGGCCTCGGCGCGCATCACGCCAGCGCCATCGGGGGCGGACGGTTGCCAAACGCCGCGTCCACTTCAGCCGCAACGCCCAGCGCGATCTCATCCTCAAACGGCCGCGCGGCAATCTGCACGCCAATCGGCAATCCGTCGGGCGAGGCGCCTACGGGAACCACCGCCGCCGGCGCTGCCAGCGCATTGAACCACTGCGTGTATCGCATCGCGTCAAGGTAGTCGACGGTCCTGCCATTGATCGTCCACGTGCGCTCCTCGTGACGAAACGCAGGAATACTGGCCACCGGACAGAGCAAAACCGGATATTCGCTCATTTCGGCGAGGGTCTTCGCGCGCAGCAGGTCCAGCTCCGCCCACGCGTTGAGCAACTCCCTCGCGGTGATCGGCCCTGAAGCTTCCGCGATCCCCAAAAACTCCTTGAAGACGGGACTGAGCCTTCCACGCTTGCCGCGAATCTCCGGCTCGTAGAACATCGCCCCGCACTGCACAAAAAACTTCCACCACAGTTTGCGCAGCTGCTCCAGCGTCCGCGGCCTGAACGGCTCCACGCGAAAGCCAGCGTCGCGCAACGCCCGCGCAGCAGCCGTCACAGCATCTCGCGTCTCCTGCGTCACCGGAACCAGGCCATCGTCCACGAAAAACCCAATCGCCTTCGCGCGCAATTCATCCGGACTCGGGACTCTCAGCGTAAGCGGCGGACTCGCCGGATCGAGCGGATCCTGACCGCTCAACGTGCGGAATAGCAGGGCAACGTCGCCGATGGTGCGCGCCATGGGCCCGATGGCGCCCAGAATCGAGAACGGTCCCACGCACGGCGGCAGGTGCCCCCGTCCCGGAATTCGTCCCGGCGTGGGTTTCAGCGAGCAGATGCCCGTGAAGTGCGCGGGAACTCGCACCGATCCTCCACTATCGCTGCCCAATCCCGCTGCGGACATTCCCGCCGCGATGGCCGCCGACTCGCCTCCGCTCGATCCGCCCGGTGAGCGGTCAAGGTCCCATGGGTTCCGCGTGCGTCCATGCAGCAGGTTTGCCGTCTCGTACGCCATCAGAAACTCCGGGCAGTTGGTCGTGCCCAGGATCAATGCTCCCGCCGCGCGAAGCCGCTCCACCACAACGGCATCTTCAGCCGGAGTCTCGCCCTGGTGCAGCAGGCTGCCAATCTCGCAGCGATAGCCCGCCGTTGCAATCGAAGACTTGACGGTGACCGGCAAGCCGTGCAGCGTCCCACGCGGCTCCCGCGCTGCATCGAGCTGCCGTGCCTGCGCGCGCACACGCTCCGCGTCGAAGTCGGCGAACGCGTTCAGCTCCGGATTCACTCTCTCGATTTGCCGGATATGAGCCTCGGCCAGCTCAACTACCGAGATCTGACCCGCACGCACCAGCTCGAGCTGCCTGGCCGCCGGGGCCAGCGCGAGATCGTTCATGGTTGCGTTCCCGCCGTCGTTGTCGGCGCTTCAACCTCCGGCGGCGCCGCTGGCAGGAATTGATAGTTGAACCGGTAAGACCGTAACGGCTCGCCCGAGTCGAACCGGTCATTCCAATTCAACTGGTAGTCGAGCGAGTCCGCATCGCTGGGAACCTTCTCGCTCGCCGGATATGGGTACGCGCTCATGCCATGAAACGGCATTTGCGCCACGGTGAATGGCGAAGCATCCCACCAATCCATGTCCTTCTCGAACCCGTTGGCATAGAAGAAATAGTCCCGCTTCCAATGCGCAGGTAAGGCGGGCAATGTCGTCGCATCGAACTCCGCCGCGATTTCCTCCCCGCTCCCGAACACGACGAACCGGTCGTCGATACTTGTCACCAACGGCGTCACGTCGCCAAAGCGCGTGTAACTGCCGCGCTCGCGCTGAAAGGGTCCGGTCAGGCTCACCAGATTGTAGTCGTAGTCCAGGTCGCCCGGGCTCGCGCCTTCGATCTGCTTCGGGTAGCCGCGGAAGTGCAGCGTCGCGCTGGCCAGTGGAATCTCCGTCGTCCGCGCCTCTGCATCCGCGCTCTGGTCGATCAAAACCTGGTCCCAGTAAATCTGCAAGTTCGTCATCAGCCGGATGCGCCGCGTGCCCGCCGGCAGCTTGCCTGCCAGATCCACCACGATCGTCCGCTCCAGACCGGCGGGGAAACCCGCATCGCCCGGAATTCGCTTCCACGTGCCGTCGGGCAGCTCCGCCTCCACGTATGGCGGAATCTCCTTTAACCCCACCTGCCACGCGGCATAGAGTGATGTGGCGCTGAAGTAGTTCACGTAGCCGGTCATCAACAGCCGCAACGGCGCGTTTGGCTTGATCTCTCCCAGATCCAGCGTGAGCGCGTGCAGGTTGGCGAAACCGTCGTAGGGCAGCGCCTTGAATCCGCTGGCAAACACGTGATCGCGGCGGCTCAGCCGGTCGAGCACGTCGCGCCCTTCGCCGTCCCAAGCGCCTGCCGGCAACCGCGTGCCCGCGCTCGCCACCACCCGCCCCGAGGCAAATGGCGGATCGTCGAGGAACCGCTCGTCGGGATTGACCTCCGCACCTTGCGGATGATCGACCGCGACCATCCGCAACTGGTCGATGTAGTTCACCTCTTCCATCGGCTCCATAAAGCGCACGCTGATCTTGCCTTTCACCAGCGCGACATGCGCGCCGTCGATCTTCACCCACTCGCCGGGATTCGGCGTGTTGCGCCGCGTAGGCGTAAACCAGTGCCCCACCACGGCCGCGCCGATCACGTCGGTCACGAATTTGTACCGGTGCCCGTCCCACACGAACAGCACCGGGCAAGAGCTGCCGCGCCGGTCCACTTCCTTCATCGCGATCACCTGTTTTTGCGGCAAATCGATCTCGTCCTGCAACACCCCCGTCGGCCACAGAATGCGGAGCAAATCGATGCCCGGAGCATCGCCCAGTCCCGCCAGAATCTGCGGCGGAGCCTGCGTCTGGAATCCCGATGCGCCCGCAAGCTCCCACTTCTGCCATAGCCCATTCGCAAACACCTCTACCTTCACGCCCAGCGCTGTCTTGTTGTCCGCGAGACCGGTCAGGTCGAGGCGCACAAAGTGGTTCTTGTTCGCGCCCCTGTTGCGCAGCAGCACCGGCGGAGCATTTTCTTGCGTCACGATCAAATCCGGCGCGCCATCGCCATCCACGTCGGCGGCAATCAATCCGCGCGGCGCAGTCAGCCGAACGCTATCCAGGCCCAGCGCGCGGCTCACGTCCTCGAAGCTGCCGTCCCCGCGGTTTCGGAAGACGCGCACGCGTGGTCCCGCTCTTGTCTCCACAATCGCCGCCAGGTCAATCCACCCGTCGTTGTCAATGTCGATGGGCGTCAGACCCCATCCGCGCAGCGCCCCATGCAGCGGCAGCTCGACGCGCTCGAAGCGCCGCCCGATGTGATCCGGCCCCTCGACGTTCCGCCACAACGTGAGCCCTGGCGCGCCGGCGTGCGTCACCGCAATGTCCATCCAGCCGTCTTTGTTGTAGTCCAGCACCGTGATGCCAACCGTGGGCGGCAGCGTGGTCCCTTCGTACAGCGGCTGCGTCGGGTACTTGCCTTCCCGCGGATTCACATAAATCAGCGGCGAAGGTCCATCGCCGGTCACCGCCAGATCCACGGCGCGATCGTTATTGAAGTCGGTCAGAATCGCCGTCTCGGTCTTGCCGCTTCCCCCCAGCCCGGTCGGCTCGGTTTGCTCGGTGAACGTTTTGTCGCCGTTGTTGCGCCACAGCACATTCGACTCACCGCCTGGTTGAAGCGGCGCTCCGGTCAGCAGCAAATCCAGGTCGCCATCATGGTCATAATCCACAAACGTGATGCCCGTGGGCCGATTACGCGGCACAAGCCGCGATTCAGCCGTTGCGTCCTTGAACTGCCCGTGACCGAGATTGCGAAACAGCAGCACACGATCTTCCAGAGCCACAGCAAGGTCATTCAATCCATCGCCATCGTAATCGCCAACCGCGCACGCCACTGCATGGCCGCTTGCTTTCAGCCCCGTGGCCGCTGCATCCAGCTCTTCAAAGCTCCCGCCGCCGCGATTGTGCAGTACGCGAATGGCCTGCGCGCCCGATTGCATCAGCACTAGATCCATGTTCCCAGAGCCGGTAACATCCATCATGCACGCGCCGCCGGTCTCGCTATCCATTAAAGCGGGTGCCCCAGGTCCCGAATCTGAGACCTGGGAAACCATCGGCTGCTCCACCAGCCGCACCGGGATCATCGCGCGCTGGATTGTCTCCGGCTCTTCGACCGCCGTCACCGTCGAGTAGTGGCCCTGCTCTCCATACGACAGCCCCAGCGCCGAGGAAATCTTGGCACTTGTCAAATGTTGAAACCGCGCGAAGTGTTCCTTCGCCTCCGCGGTGTGACCCGTCCGTTGCAGTGCCCGCGCCAGGGCGAACTCAGCCGACGCGTGCAGCGGGTTCACCGCCAGCGTCTTCTCGAAGATCGCGATGGCCTTGTCGAACTGCTTCATCTCCTGGTAGCAGGCGCCTTCGAAATACCAGGAGTCGGCATCTCTGGGATCGAGCTTCACGGCCTCTTGAAAGCTCGCCAGTGCGACTTCGAGCTCATTGCCCGCGTGCTGCGCCAACCCCAGGTTGTACCACGCCTGCGCGCTGTTCGGGTCGATCGCAATGGCCTCCCGCAGCCACTTTTTCGCCTGGTCCAGCTTCTGCAGCGTCAGCAGCGCAATGCCTTCGTTGATCGCGGCTTGAGCCAGCTTCGGATCCTTCTTGAATGCTTCGGCAAAGTTGTCCGCAGCGGGCTCGGTGAACTGCTGGCCCATCAGCGCCACGCCGCGATTGTTCAGCCGGATCGCCTCTGCGTCGTAGCGCGTTTGCGCCCCGCAAAGCGCCGGAATCCCCGCCAGAAACACAAGCGCCCATGCCCAGACTTCTCGCATCGCTCTCCTACTCACCGTCGCAACTCTCCCCTCGTCGTGGAACTATCCAGTGTACGCGAGCGCGCAGCCAAGCGGCAGAGCGGGTATTGTCCCAACTTGAAGCCGTTTTGAAAGGGCACGACCGGGGAACCCACCCAGTGGGTGGGTCGCGTGCCGTAAACGCCGCGAAATTAGTTACGGCTTGAGCCCCTGAGGGACCGTCGCCGCGAACCTGAGAAATCAAGGCAGAGCGGCTTCAGCGCGCAGACAGCCTCGATGCGCGCGCAATTTATACTTCTCCTGTGATTGCGCCCAAAAGCCAGCCGGACGGGAGCGGATTTCCTGCGACGCCGCCCTCGCCGTCGCACTCGGCTGCGGCGCGCCGCCGCATCGGCGTCGTCACCACCTCGCGCGCCGACTACAGCCACCTCTACTGGCCCTTGCGCGAGCTTGCCTCCCGACCGGAGATCGAACTGGGCGTCTTCGCTCTCGGCCCGCATCTCTCGCCGCAGTTCGGCAACACACTGCAGGAGATCGAGCGCGACGGTTTTCCCATCCAGGCGCGCATCGAGTGCCTGCTTAGCTCCGACACCGATACCGGAATGGCCAAGACCATCGGCCTGGCTATTCTCGGCCTGGCCGACGCCCTCACTACGTGGCGGCCCGATTTGCTTCTGCTCATCGCCGACCGCTACGAGATGCTGGCCCCGGCTGCCACGGCGCTCGCATTGCGCATTCCCGTCGCCCATATCGAGGGCGGCGAGGTGAGCCAGGGCGCCATCGACGACGCAGTACGCAACGCCATCACCAAGCTCGCGCACATCCACTTCACCTCGACCGAGACCGCGCGCCTGCGTGTCATCGCTATGGGCGAGGAGCCGTGGCGTGTGCACAGCGCGGGAGCGCCTTCGCTCGACCACCTGCGCCGCTCCACGCTGCTCGGCCGCGCAGCATTGCAAGCGCGGCTGGGCTTCGAGCTCACGCCGCCCACGCTCATCGCCGCCTGGCATCCCGTCACCATCCTGCGCGACACCAACGCTGAGGCCGATGCATTCTTCGCCGCACTCACTCGGGCGCCCGGCCAGATCGTTTTCGTTTACCCCAACGCCGACGCCGGAAGCCATGCGCTCATCCACCGCGCCAATGCCCTCGCTTCAACTCGCCCCCGCACCCACGTCTTCGTCAACCTCGACGCAGTCACTTACTGGAGCTTGCTCCGCGAGGCCGATGCGCTCGCCGGGAACTCCTCCAGCGGCATCATGGAAGCAGCGTCCTTCGCTTTGCCCGTCGTCAACGTGGGCATGCGCCAGCAAGGCCGCGAACGCGCGCGCAACGTGATCGACGCGCCCGCCGATGCTGCTGCGATCGGCGCCGCACTCCAGCGCGCCCTCAGCCCCGAATTCCGCGAAAGCCTCGCCGGCTTGACCAACCCCTACGGCGACGGCGCCGCGGCCAAGGCCATTGCCCGCGTACTCGTCTCCGTTCCGCTCGATGGCTTGCTCGTCAAGCAGGCCGTGCCGGTGCCGCAGACCGCCGAAGCGGCGCAGACGGAGCGCTCATGACCACGCGCATTCCCCTCTCTGCGCCCGACATTACCGAGGCGGAGATCGCGGCCGCGACCGCCGTCCTGCGCACTCCGCACCTCAGCCTCGGCCCGGAACTCAAGGCTTTCGAAGCCGAACTGGCTGCGTTTCACGGCGTAGACCACGCTGTAGCCGTCAGTTCCGGCACTGCCGGCCTCCATCTCGCACTACTCACGCTGGGCGTGGGCGAGGGCGACGAAGTGATCCTTCCTTCATTTGCCTTTGTGGCCGTGGCCAATGCAGTGTTCCAGGTGCGCGCCACCCCGGTATTCGCAGAGATCGATCCGCTCACGCTGAATCTCGACCCCGCTGATGTGGAGCGGGCGATCACTCCGCGCTCGCGCGCCATCCTCGCCGTTCACACCTTCGGCATTCCCGCAGAGATGGATGCGCTCCAAGATCTTGCGCGCCGGCATCGTCTGGCCCTCATTGAAGACGCCTGCGAAGCCATCGGCGCGCACTTCGACGGGCGCCGCGCCGGCAGCTTCGGCGATCTTGCCGTCGTCGCTTTCTACCCCAACAAGCAGATGACCACTGGCGAAGGCGGCGCGGTGTTGGCGCGCAATCCCGCGCACGCCGCACGCCTGCGCCGGCTCAGAAATCAGGGCCGCGATCCCAGTGTCGATTGGCTCGACCACGTCGAGCCTGGCTACAGCTACCGGCTTCCCGAGCTGGCCTGCGCTCTGGGCCGCGTGCAGTTGCGGCGGATGGATGAGATGCTCGCGCAGCGCCGGCAGGTTGCCGAGCGCTACCAGGCGCTCTTCGATGGAATTCCCGGCCTCGAGCTCCCGCCGCTCTCGCTCCCGCGCCGTGAGCTCAGTTGGTTTGTCTACGTAGTTCGCCTTCCGGAGGGTATTGACCGCACTCGCGTCCAGGCCGCGCTTGCCCGCCACGGAATCGCAACGGGTCGCTACTTCGCGCCCATCCACTTGCAGCCGGTCTGGCGCCCGCGCGGGGGCGGCAAGCAACGTCACTTGCCTCTCACTGAATCCATTGCACAGCGTACCCTGGCGCTGCCATTCTTCAACCGCATATCGGCCAGCCAGCAGCAGGAAGTCGCCGAAGCGCTTCGTGCTGCCATCGCGCGCCCGGCGTAAGCAAAGCGCACCACCCCGTCTGAAAAGTCAATTGGAATCAGCCGCAGGCGCCGGCTTTGCCGGCTTCTCGCGGCACGATCGCAGGTAGGCGATGAGATCGTTCAGCTCGTCCGGCTCGAGAACATTTCCGAAAGCCGGCATCACCTTGCTGCCGTAAACGATCTGCTGGCGCATTGCTGCCTTCGATTTCTTCCTCCCCACTCCGGAGAGATCGGGTCCCTTGTGGCCGCCTGCATGGTTGATGGTATGGCAATGTTGGCACCCGCTCACGCTGAAGACCGCGGCGCCGCGCGCCCGCTGAGTGCGGGAAGAAGCCAGCGCGAAGCATGAAGATGCCAGAACAACAATGGCGATCGACGGCAGCGCTCTCATTGCCCGGTCCCGACGCCATGCTCGCCGACACTGGGCGCAACGTTGCTGTGAATATGCCAGGGAACGCTCTCCTCGGTGACCTCGGGATGTTTGCGCAGATACTCCAGCGCGTAGGTGTTGGCAGTTGGGTCGTCCTTCTGATCCGCGAAAGCCCATGCCTCCCGCGCAGCTTGTTCCTTCATCCCCAGCCGGCGATAGATGATGGAAAGTTCGTAATGCGCAGCCAAGTCATCGGGATCGATCGATTGCACCGTCTCATACTCGGCTCGAGCCTCAGCATATTTGTGCTGCTGAAAGAAGGAGAAACCCAGCTCCCGGTGCGCATCGCGCGAGCGGGGAAACTGCGTGATAACTTCAAGCAGGTCTGCGATGGCGGCATCGGGACGCCCCTGAATGCGCTCCACCAGAGCCAGATAGTAAAGTGCGCGGGCGTTGTGCGGGGCGAGCTTGAGCGCTTTCTCCAGATTGGTGCGCGAGCTGTCGTAGCGTTGCCATGAGAAGTCGGCGATGGCGACATTGGCGTACGCGTCGGCATAATCGGGGCGCAATTGAACCACGTGCTCGAACGCGCGCGCGCTCTCCGCATACTGCTGCGCGTCCAGCAATCCGATGCCATAGTTGTTCCATCGCATCCACACTGGATTATCGGCAGAATCGGGCACCGTGGCCGGATTAGAACCCAGCGTCAGCGTCCGCGTGCGCGACGCTATCTCCACCACCGGCATGTCATAGCGCTTTCCAAACACAAAGTTGATGAAGTGCTGATTGAAGCGCCGGTAATTCACCTTGGCCGTGATTGTGATCGGCCCAGCCGCATTCTCCGGCACTTTGAACTGATAGCGCACGATCTGCGACCTGCCTGACGCAATGGTGTTGTTGTAGGCGACCACTCGCGTATCCCACACCTGATGCAGATCGTTCAGCGTGCCGCGCACGTTCACCAGCCGGTTGGTGAAGCTGTGCGCCGTCGGATCGAGCGTGCCGTCCGGCTCCAGCGCGCCGGAATCCATCAGCGTCTTGCCTGCCGCGTCCTTGGCCTCGAACTCCACCCAGCATTCGTAAAAATCGCGCTGCTCGGGGACCAGTGAATGCCCGATTCCTTTGTTCTGGATTACCACGGAAACCGTAAGAATATCGCCCGGTGCAACGTCAAAGGGCTCATTGCCCAGCGGAGCAATCAGCTTGCCACCGTTGCGCTCGATCGCAAACAGATCCACATTCAGGACCCCGATGTTCTGGGGGCCCTTTTGCAAGAATTCAATCGTCTTTTCCAGTTGTTCGTCATACCGGTAGTACTTGTAAAGCAACGTGTTTCCGCCCAGCCAGCGGTGCGAGGCAAACTTCCCTTCCTCGGCGCCGTAGTCCGGCAAGGTGAGGCTTTCCTTCGGCATGTGGCAGGTCTGGCAGGTCGAGACTTTGTCCTTTACGTAAAAGGGCAACGGATTCTGTTTCGAAAAAGACGCCTGTTGCCATTCGTCGTAAAGAAAAATCGCCCGCTGCCATTTATAGTGATTCAATTCCCTGGGCAAGGCGGCTTTGTGGCACACCGAGCAGAACTCGCTGGTCCGATAAAAGTCTTGCATCACTGCCTTGGAATGGCGATCGAGATGAGCCAGAATCTCCTTGTCGGAAACCTCGCCATAGACCGGCTTGCCGTCAGCGTCGACGATCACTGCCGGCACGCCCATCACATAGCTTCCCGTGCCGCGCGTGTCGACCTTCTGGATCGAATGGCAGACCGAGCAGGTGATTCCGTCCTCATCGAACTTGCGATCGATGGGTGAGCCTTTGGTCAGTGCGCCGGAAACCAGCGCGATGGGATTATGGCAGCCTTCGCAGTGGCGAGTGTATTCGATGCCGCGCTCGCTGATCAGAAGATTGACGTTCTTCACGTACCACGGATTGCGGAAGGAATTTGCATGCACCGTTTGCCGCCACTCCGCGTAAGCTTGCTGATGGCAGTGCCCGCAGTATTTCGCCGTGGGAAAACTCTTGGGGTCGATGAACTGTCCCGTATCGGTCGTGGCATTCGAAGGCAGGAACGGCCGATCCGCCCCAAATGTCCAGCGATAGTGCTCGGCGACATCCTGGGAATAGATCGCCCTCTGCGCCGCCGCGTCGTCGTCTGCATAGGCTGATCGGGTCCGCCATGCCATCCAGGCGCAGGCAACAGCCAGTATCAACAGAAAACTGCTGATGAAGCGCACAATTCGATTGGCGAAAGATCGGGGAAGCATCGCGCCCACCATTCTATGGATCGACAGCCTGACGGGCATCCGGCATTGGATGAGGAGAAATCTCCACCGAATGGTTGAGGCGCGGCCGAGGTGCAAAGAGGCTCCATTCACGGTCGGAGTCGTAGCCGCACCCGTCAGCCGATGGAGGGCCGCCTCCATCGAAAGTTGGTTGCCCACTTGAGACGTGGCCTGTCATGCTCCTTTGGTCAGTTTCCCGCACCGGCCCCGAGGTCAAAATGCAGCACAGGACGATGATTTCCCTTGCTCTTCTTGCATCGTCCGCATCTCTTTGCGCCCAACAAAGCTTCTTCGGGCACTGGGAGCAGCGGGCCAGCGCGACGCAGGCCCGGCAGCCTGCATGGCCGCCGCCTCTCGTCACCGGCTACGTCGGCCTGATCCAGGTGGCCCGGACCGATTTCATCCGCCAGACCTCCTCGAACCTCACGCAATCTTGGAGTCTGGACGGCGGCAAGGGGCTCAACCTGATCCCGCTTGCGGATACCGAGCTGGATATCAATCTCCCGCCTTACCTATTGCACAGCGTTCCCACCGTCACCAACGGCGCGGGCGATATGTCGTTCCTGTTGAAGTACCGCGTCCTTGCCGGCGGCGCAGAGCATGGGAACTATGTGCTGAGCACGTTCCTCTCCTCCACGATTCCTACCGGCAGCTACACGAACGGCAGCCCCGATGCAACGGTCTCTCCCAATGTGGGCGTGGGCAAGGGCATCGGGCGCTTCGACGTGCAGAGCACGCTCGGTGCGAGCCTGCCGGTCGAGGACACCGCCAAGCTGGGCCGGACGATTCTCTGGAACACTGCGATCCAGGCGCACATTGCGAAGTATTTCTGGCCGGAGGTCGAGTTCAACACAACCTACTTCAAGGGCGGGCCCAACGACGGCAAGAACCGGACCTTCGCCACTCCGGGTTTGCTTGTCGCCCGAAAGTTCCATCCCAACGAAGCCCGCAGCCGCCTCGGCTTGTGCGTTGGGGCCGGCGAGCAGATCGCAACCAGCTCCTTCCACAGCTACAACCACGAGATCGCAGTCACCACGCGCCTGTTGTTCTAGATCTCCAACTGAATAATCCAGTACGGCAGGGGTGCCCCAGGGGCCCGGGGTCCCCACGAACAGGTCCTGGTCCGTGGGGTGGAGATCTCGATTTTGAGACCTGGGAGACCACGCGCTTCCGCTTAAGCAGATTCCTACTTTCCCGTCCCTTCCGTGATCGTCACAATGCGGTCCACTCCCGGAACGGTGAAGTGCTCCACCTTGCCGCTGGGCCAGTGCACCTCGATGTCGTCGATCTTCGTCGCCTGGCCCAGTCCGAAGTGCGGCCTCGGGTCGCTCGTCGAGGCGTAGCTGCCGCCGCTCAGCACGTCTTCGCGCTGCTTCATGCCGTTGGCGGTCAAATAGACCGTAGCTCCCACCGCGTCGCGTGGGCTTTTGGGCCCGCCCACCAGCTTCAGCTCCAGCCAGTGGTTCTTGTCCTGAGACACATTGCGCAGAAGCACCGGGTGGCCGTCCATCACGTTGATCACCACGTCCAGCTTGCCGTCGTTGAACAGGTCGCCCACCGCCATGCCGCGTCCCACGATCACGTCGGCCAGCCCTGAGCCTTCGACAGCCGGCACAGCCTCGAACCTCTTGCCTCCGTCGTTGTGGAACAGCATCGGCCGCTCCGCAAAGCTCGTGCCCCACGGGTGCTGGTCCACCTGCGGATAAACGTGCCCGTCGGCCATCATCAGATCCTTCCACCCGTCGTTGTCGTAGTCGAGGAACGCGTCGCCCCAGCCAAGAAATGGCACCGAAATCTCGGCGATGCCCATCTGGTAGCTGATGTCCGTCATGTTCGCGTCGCCTTCGTTGCGGTATAGCGGCTTGTAGTCGTCGGAGAACGTGGTGTTGAAGATGTCCATCATGCCGTTGTTTTCAAAATCGCCTGCCGCAATGCCCATCGACGCGGTCTCCCGCCCCGCCTCGTTTAATGCGTAGCCCGACGAGTAGCTGTCGTCCTCGAACGTCCCGTCCCCTTTGTTGATATAGAGATAGTTGGGCGTCGAGTCGTTGGCCACCAGCAGATCCACCTTGCCGTCGTTATTGATGTCCACAAACAGCGAGCTCAGCCCGTAGTAACCGGGGTCGTCGGCCACACCGGCCTTCTCGCTCACGTCAGTAAAGGTTCCATCGCCGTTGTTGTGAAACAGATGGTCCGGCTCGCACTTGAGTCCTCTTGGGCCGCAGTTCACTTGCACCCCGCGGAAAGTGCAGAAAGTGTCCGGCACGCCGTTCTCGCCGCCCGAAGGCAGATTGTTGCGGTCGAAGTGAACGTAGCCGGGCACAAACAAATCCAGAAGCCCGTCTCCGTCGTAGTCGCCCCACGTTGCCCCGGTCGACCAGTTGCCCAACTGCACGCCCGCTTTTTCGGCAACGTCGGTAAAAGTTCCGTCGTGATTGTTGTGATACAGCCGGTTTTCCCCCCAGTTGGTCACGTAAATATCCGGCCAGCCGTCGTTGTCATAATCGGCGACGGCGCACCCGATACCCCAGCGGTCGTTGGTCACACCAGCCTGCGCCGCCACATCCGTAAAGGTCCCATCTTGGTTGTTATGAAACAGCGCCGCGTGGGGCGGCGTCTCTTTGCCGTCCAGCGCGTCGAAGGTCGAACCGTTCACCACGTAGATGTCCAGCCAACCGTCGTTGTCGTAGTCCAACAGGCATACGCCCGAGCCATTGGTTTCGATGATGTATTTCTTTTCCTTGGTCCCCATCTTGTGGGTCCAGTGGGTTAGCCCCGCCTTTTCCGAGATGTCCTGAAAGATCACCGGCCCGCTGGGCACAAAGCCCCCGGCGGTGATTGGCCTGTGCTGCTCGTCGAATTGGGCCGGCTGCGGAGGTCCGGTTGCCTCGCCGCCCGTCGACGGCGCCTGTGCGCCTTCGGAGGGTTTTTCGGTTTGTTGCCCTTGGGGAAGAGCGCCGGTGTTTGTGACTTGTGCTGAAATGATCCCAGGAATCCCTGCCGCCAGCACTCCCATTAGAGTAGCCGTGCGCAATGGCTCAAACATGGCAGCAAGTATACGGGGACAGATCGAATGCAGGATCGACCGAAAGGTGGAGCGCATCTTCGCGCCGCACCGTAGAACCCTGCAACAAAAATCGCACCGGAATAGATGGGCGGCAACCCGAATACCTGCTACCTCGTCTTACGCCTCGCCGCTATTCGCCGCCCAACTTGTACGGAATCCCAAACCGCCCAATCTGGATCAACGCCTTCTCGTCCGGCGGCCAGATGCGCAGGCTCTCCACGCGAGTCGAACCTACAATTCTGTGCGCATCCGTGGTTCCCACCAGCGCGCCCGTCGCCGCCCGGTTGAAGTGGACCGTAAGCGTATCTCCTCCGTCCTCCCGGTTCCATCCGAAGGCATACTCGCCCGGCTTCAGCGCGATGCCGCCGATCTCCACCGGCGCCTGCACGATCAGGTAGTGCGAGTACTTGCCTTCCGCCGAGTAGCCGGCCGTGATCAGCACCACTCCCGCAATGAAGCGCCCGCGCTCGTCCACAATTCCCGATGCCGTGCGCATCTCCGTCTCGATATGCTCGCTCTCCACCTGCGCCCGCGCCGGCAGCACCGACTCGAGCTCTGTCTGCGTGGCCTGCCGCCACCCTGCCTTTTGCGCCGAGGCTTCGAGAAGCAACAACGATAGAAAAACTCCGCAAAAAAACGCGTTTCTCATGGTTCTCCCGGGTCTCATTTTGGCTTTCTCAACGATTCCAGCGGAACAATGCCGCGCTGAATGGCCGCTGTGGCCGCCTGCGTCCGGTCCGTTACGCCCAGTTTGCCCAGCAGGCTGTTGATGTGGGTCTTCACCGTCGCCTCTGAAACCTCCAGCTCCGCGGCGATCTCCTTGTTGCTCTTGCCATGCACGATCTGCTCCAGCACATCGAACTCTCGCGGAGTCAGATCCTCTGCGCCCATGCGCTCGGCCAGCCTCTCGGCGATGGCCGGCGGGATATGCGACTTGCCCGCATGAACCGCGCGAATGGTACTGATGAGATCCTCGCTGGTCATTCCCTTCAGCAGGTATGCCCGCGCCCCTGCCTTCAGCGCGCGGTAAATATCCTCATCGCCGTCGTAGGTCGTCAGCACAATGAACCGTGCCTGCGGCGTCTCCATGCGAATGCGCTCGATCGCATCCACGCCGCTCAACCTTGGCAGTCGCAGATCCATCAGCGTGATATCCGGTCGATGCCTGCGAAACTGCGCGATGGCCTCTACGCCGTCTGCGGCCTCGCCAACCACCTGCAACCCCTCTGCCACATTCAGCAGCGCCGCCAATCCCTGGCGGACCACGTTGTGATCTTCCACAATCAACACACGGATTGATCCCGTCGCCTCCGTCGTCCCCGTCGCCTGGACCGTCATTGTTCAACCCCCGTTTGTTCCCGCACTTCTCCCCGCGCCGGTGCGCACAGCCGTATGGTGGTTCCCGCTCCCGGCGCGCTGCTCACTTCAAGCGTTCCACCGATCGCCGCTGCGCGCTCTCTCATTCCAGTCAGCCCGAAGTGTCCCGGCGCAGACTCCGGCGCTCCGTCCACGGCGCCACCCCGTCCATCGTCCCTGACCTCGAGCGCGACCGTTTCCGGCCCGTACTCCAACTGCACCGAGAGTTCGCTGGCCCCGGCGTGCCTCTTCACATTATGAATGGCTTCCTGCGCCACGCGCTCTACTTCACGCTCCGTCTCTGCCGGCAGCGGTCGATACGCTCCAAAGAGACTGAACCGCGATGTCAGTCCGTTGCCTCCGGCTGCTTCCGCCATGCGGCGCAATTTCACCGGCAGAGTGGTTTCGCCCGCATCCTGCGTGCGCAGAGTCCAGATGGATTGCCGCGCGTCGGCCAGCCCATGGCGCACGTACTCGCGCGTCTGGTCCAGTTGTCTGGCCGCATCTTCCACTTTCCGTTGGCGCAACAACTCCGCCAAAACCTCTAACTGAACCGACACTCCGACATAACCCTGGGCCAGCGTATCGTGAATCTCGCGCGCGATCCGGCTGCGCTCACCCAGCACCACCCCAAACTCCCGCTCCGCCCGGCGCAGCCGCAGTCGCAACAGCAAAACAACCGCTCCCGCGACCATGATCAGCAGCAGCACATAAAACCAAATCGTCTGATAAAAATGCGGCCGCAACTCGAAGCTGAGGGCGGCGCCGGTGGTGTTCCAAAGACCGTCGTTGTTCGCCGCTTGCACGCGGAAGGTGTACTTCCCCGGCGGAATATTCGTGTAATAGGCGGCGCGCCGCGCCCCGGCCTCGGTCCAGCCGGAATCAAAACCCTCGAGCATATAACGGTAGCGTACCTTCTGGGGAGCCACAAAACTTAATCCTGCATAGTCGAACTCAAAATGCACATGCCCTGCATGCACCTTCAACCTGGACCCCGGTCCAGGCAATGGCTGAGTCACGTCGTCCACCTCGAACCGCTCCAGCGCCACCGGAGGTGGAAGCAGGTTCACAGGAAAATGCGCCGGATTTACCTCCACCAGCCCCTTGGGCGTGGCAAACCACAGTTGCCCGTCGCGCGATCGCCAGGCCGAGGGATGGCTGTTGGTCGCCGTCTCCCGGCTGTGCAGTCCGTCGGCGGTGCCGAATTCCATCCAGTGCGAACATCGCGGTCCTGCGCCTGTTCCGCCCATCTCATTGCAGTCGCAGCGTGCAATTCCATTGCCCGTTGCAAACCAAAGGTGGCCCATGCCATCGTCCAGGATGGCGTGAATCGTCGTCTGCTCAAGACCGCTATGCAGTCCCGTGGAGAGCTTGCTGCCGTCCCACACGTCCCAGCCGTGGTCTTGCGTCCCGATCAGCAGTGTCCCGTCGGCGCGAGGCAGCAGCGCCGTCACCACATTGCTCGAAAGCCCGTCGGCAGTGGTGAAGTTGGAGATCGCGCCGCCGCGCAGCCGCGACAGCCCGGCCAGTGTCGCCACCCACAGGTCGCCCTTCATGTCTCGAGCCATGGCGCCCACCAGGTCGCTGCCCAGCCCGCTCGCCTGCGTGTAAGTTTCCATCCCTGCATCGGAACGCGTCTTACTCAGCCCGCTCTTCCCTATTGCCCAGTGCGTCAACCCACGTCGGGTGCCGATCCACAGCGACCCATCGGCGTCGACCAGCAGCGAACGGATAAAGTCGTCGGGCAGTCCGTCGGCCGAGGTGAAGGTGTCCACCTTGTTCCCGTGAATCCGATTCAGCCCGTCCGGCGTGCCCACCCACAGATCACCGCTCGGCGCTGCGGCCAGCGACAGAATCACGTTGCTGGCCAGCCCGTTGTCCACCGAAATGGTGCGCAGGACGCGCCAGCTCACCCCGTCTGCATCATGGCGCAGGGCGTTCAAGCCATCGTCCTGTGTCCCTGCCCACAGCGTTCCGGCCGCATCTTCCACCACCGTGGTGACGCGGGCGGAGGACAATCCCTCCCGCGTATCTAACGTGCGGAAGCGTTGATCGCGCAGGATGTGCAACCCGTCGGTCTCAGTTCCCACCCACAGATTGCCCTCGCGGTCTTCCATGAGCGCCAGGATCGAGGCGGAGGCAAGGGGATCGGTGACGGGAAAGCGCTCGACCTTGCCTCTTGTCCATCGCACCAGACCGGCATTCGTGCCGATCCAGAGTGCGCCTTCCCGGTCGGCGAGCACGGCCTGAATCCGGCTGCCGGGAAGCTCTCTGCCAACAGCCAGGTGGATCGGAACTTCCGGAGGCTTTCTGCGCGGGGCCAAATCCAACGCGCTTCTGTCGCCCGTGACAAGAATGCCGTTCGGCATCCACGCTTCGAAGACGGCCGCTCCGGGCAACTCTCCCGCTAAGGGGGGTGCGGTGCCGGAATATGTTGCCACGCCCACCGGCACGAATCGGTCGCCGGCTTGCCGGGCCGGACCTTGCTCCGTCCACAGCCAGAGGCTCCCTTCTTCTCCTTCACTCAGTGTCAAAATGCCGTTGCCCGGCAGTCCGTCCCGCGTGGTGAAAGCCGTTACCGTCCCGTCCTTCCACCGCGCCAGCCCCGCGTTGGTTCCAATCCAAAGCGCCCCGTCCCGGGCCGTGAGCAGACAGCGAACGTCGTTGCCCGGCAGCGCTGGATTGGAATTGCGGTCGTAGGTCTGGAACTCGACGCCGTCAAAGCGCACCATGCCTGCCTCGGTGCCCAGCCAGAGAAACCCATCCGGGGTCTGCGCCAGAGCCTGAACGGTATTCTGCGGCAGGCCGTTCTCCATGGCCCATGCCTGCCGTCCAAGATTTGCAAGCGATGTGGTTGGCTCAAGCGCAAACCCCGCGGTCGCGCAGCTTAGAAGCAAGACTGCGACCGTGCACCGGACGATCTCCAGGCGCCAGAGCCCGGTTCGTGCGGTCCGCAGACAGCCTCTGTCGCGGAAGCTTGTCCGGCGGACGCCCACAGCCATTCGCCTTACCGGTCGAAGTGCACGTAGCTGCGGCCTGCATAAAGGCGATAGCCGCCGGCAGCATCGACGGTTACCTGCAAAGGCCGGGGCCGCGCCATGGTTGCGTCCGTGGACCATTGCGCCGTGAGTACATCGTTGCCGCCCAGATCGGTCACCAAAAATTGATTGCCGCCCAGGAAGCCGAAGCCATAGGCGCCGGCAGGCAGATGTTTCCCGCCGATCTTGAGCGGAACTTCAGCGATAAGGTATCCCTGGTACTTCTCCCTTACTCCCGTCGAGTACCCGCTGGTGTCTACCAGGCTGGCCAGCACGTAATGGCCGTTGACAAACTTCACCCCGCCCGAGTTACGCAACTGCGCCGGCGCGTTCCGTCCGCAGTAATACACCGTGGCCGGAAACAGCTTTTCCATGTCCGCCGGATTCAGCACCGTGTTGGCGCCGGCCTGCGCTCTCACCCAACCTGCCGCTCCCAGCGCCGCCATGATCGTCGCCCCGGCCACAACCTTTTGAAGCGCCTGCAAATGCATCGCGATCCTCCTTTTTCATGCTGCCCCTGGAGTATAGCGCATCCCTGCGGGGCCTGATCGATTACGGCATACCATCCAGCACTGATCGATGACGGGCCGTGCCCGGTAGTGTCTCAGTTTGAGCTCCACAGCCTTTGCGCTGG
This sequence comes from uncultured Acidobacteriaceae bacterium, assembly GCA_963844905.1. Classification (GTDB taxonomy): domain Bacteria; phylum Acidobacteriota; class Terriglobia; order Terriglobales; family Acidobacteriaceae; genus Telmatobacter. The sequence continues at coordinate 1,170,319 of CAWJQD010000001.1, forward strand.
ACCGGAGTCGGGCGGGATACTGTGGGCATGGCAAGGCGCCCGCGCGACATAAATCAGCTCGCCAAGCTGATTGTAGACATTGCGACGGGTGATGTCGCTGACGAAGTTTCCCCAAAAAAGAGAGCCACTTCGGTACGTGGCCGAAGTGGCGGTCTGAGAGGTGGGAGCGTGCGAGCAAAGCGCCTGACTGATGCCGAGCGAGCAGGGATTGCCCGACTCGGCGCCCAGGCGCGATGGAAGAAGAGCTAAGCGCTCCGTCCCGACTTCTCTTCAATCGGGGCATTCAACCGCTAACTCACCAAGCCAAAGTTGTGTTCGGCTAAATTGTTCTATGTTGATTTCGCAGCCCTTCTAGCAAAATTAATAACAGGCTGTAGTTGTGCTTTCGTACCAATGCTCACCAAGTGATGCGGCATATGCTATCGCATAAGTGATAGACAGACAAGGTTACTTCAACATACCCCTGCGACAAGCCAAAATTTAACTTGACAACATACTCGAAACGGTTCATATTCTGCGCGAATTTCAAACAGCAGTCTCCGGTTGAAAACGGGGTAGCGGGTTGTTGCTAAACGGCGAAGGACGTGTCTATCCCCAAGAGACGCCGCCCAAGCGTGGGACGGGCCTTCCCAATTTGGGAAGTCAATTTTGGGCAGAAACAAAGGAGATCCATGGTAATGACAAGATTTCGTAGTACAGCGCAACTCTACGCCATAGCTGCAGTGGTTTTCTTGATGGCCTTCGTGCTGGCTCCCTACGGCTCGGCGCAGACTATTACCGTTGCAAACGCCACCGCTTGCACCGGGGTTGGTCCTGGCGGGACGATCTGTGCGCCTCCCGGCGGCACAACTCCGATCAGCTTGACCTCATACAATGGTGCGGGGAATGGGTTTCTACAAGTGCAAGGCGCCAACACTGCCCCGGTCTATGAGGTGAACAACGATACCGGAGGCGCCACTTTCACATGGCTGTTCAGCGGGTCGATGGCCTCTGATCAGTCCCTTACCTGTGATGAAACCGGAATATTTGCTGGTAATTCATGCACGATTACCGGGCCCCTGGGCACAGTAGGTAACGGTCAGCTCTACGGTCCGCCACCGGGGATAATGCCCGGTCAACTGGAACCGCAAGCGACCATCGAAACTTTACCTACTTTGCGCCGTCAGCATCGATTTAACCTTCGCCGGGTTCGACGAAGGGGATACTAATTATATTGTTGATGGCGATGTCAACCAGCAATGCACGACCAGCCTCTATCAGGGTGTATGCGGGCCGTACCTCTACCCGCCGGTCACCGGCAGCAACGGCATCAACGTAGATATCAACAATGCTTTTTGGGGCTATACACCAAGCCTCGCCTTGTCTTATGGCGAAACGCTGGCGCAAATGCAGTCGATGTACGCAACCGACCCCGGGAACTGGTACGTGATAGAAGATTTCCCGACTGGCAAAACGGCTATCGAGACTTACCCCGCCACCCACGTGATGTTCTACTACCCCGGCTATTGGGTCGAGGGTGTCGGCGGTTCCGCACCCCTTGTGAGTAGTTTCTCTTACATCTACTCCTCGTTCGGGGAGAACATGAACGACCCCCCCACTAATACTACTATCGACGCTGAGGCGGCCTACGACATCTGGCTGAACGGGTATAACAACGAGGTGATGATCTGGAACGATCTTTCCAACCGCGGCGGAGCCACCGAGGTCGGCGGGTGTTCCACCCACCCGGGCGCCACAGGCCTTGTGTTCGGCGGGTCGAACGGGGTTCCGGTAAATACATGGGAGTTTGTTAAATGTAGCAGCGAGCTCATCTTTGAGCTCCAACAGTCGGCTCTCCCCTCCACTCCTGCTCCAGGTGAGAGCGGCTTAAACCAAGGTACACCTACCGTTTTCGGCATTCAAAATGGCAGCGTGGACATCCTCTCCATGTTCGAGTGGCTGATGGCGCATGGAACAACAAATTCTAGAACCGGTGTATTCACTCCGTACCTGCCGGCGACTAGCACTTTAACGCAGATTCAGTACGGCTTCGAAATTGCCAGCACGGGCGGGGTCCCTGAGACCTTCCAGGTCAACGACTTTTCACTTAACTACGCAATCCCGGGAATAGTTCCCACAACACCGACGATCTCGTGGGCAACTCCTGCGGCGATCACCTATGGCACGGCGCTATCAGCGACACAATTGGATGCGGCCGCCACGAACCCCACCAACAGCAACAACGGCAACATTCCCGGCAGCCCGGTAGCGGGGACGTACGTCTATTCTCCTGCGTTGGGCACGGTGCTGACGGCGGGGACGCAAACCCTATCGGTGACCTTCACGCCCACCGATACGATCGACTATACAACCGCTACGCAGACCGTGCAGTTGACGGTGAATCAGGCGACGCCGGCGATTACGTGGGCTACGCCTGCGGCAGTCACGTACGGCACAGCGCTGAGCGCCGCGCAGCTTGACGCCACAGCCAATGTGGCGGGCACGTTTGCCTATTCGCCTGCCGCTGGAACAGTGTTGGCGGCGGGAAACCAAATGCTGACTGTTGCCTTCACGCCCACCGATACGACCGACTATACAGCCGCTGGGCAGGCCGTGCAGTTGACCGTTAACCCGGCGGCCCTCACGGTCGCGGCAAACAGCATCGCGGTGACCTACGGGACGACACCGGTCCTTACGGCGACCATTACCGGGTTTGTTAACGGTGACACCCTGTCGGTGGTGAGCGGCGCTCCTGCGCTCGGCACCACGGCAACATCGGCCAGCTTACCGGGGTCGTATCCGATCTCGGTGGGGCAGGGGACGCTGTTCGCTGCCAACTACAGCTTCACCCTGGTAGGCGGAACGGTGACGGTGGGTTTCACAGCGTCGGTACCCGCGTCGGGCAATAGCTGCAACGGCGCTTACAGCGGGACATTCAGTGGCAACGTGACTCCCTCTGCGGGCCAGACCTGCATCTTTGTGGGTGGCGGGGTGACCGGGAATGTGCAGCAGAATGGCGGCAACCTGGAGTTGATCCAGTCCTCGGTGGGCGGTGACCTGCAGGTCAACGGGGGCGGCATGTTCACGGTCACCACCGGCAGCACCATCCATGGCAATCTGCAGGTGCAGAATCTACCCACAAGCTCGGCCACCGACCTGGTCTGCGGCAGCACCGTGCAGGGTGACCTGCAGTTCCAGAACAACGCAACCGCAGTGCTGATCGGCACGTCACTGCCGTCCGCTGGAGGCGCGTGCCCTGGCAACACCATCAACGGCAACCTGACGATCCAGAACAACACCGCGTCGGTCAGCGCAGTGGGCAATACAGTGGGGAAAAACCTCACCGTACAGAACAACACGGCAGCCACGGTGGTCGACAGCAACACAGTCACCGGAAACCTGCAGGACACGAACAACCAGGCGCCGACAGACGTGTCCAACGACATTGTCGGCAACAACTTGCAGTGCCAGAACAACTCCTCCATCACGGGAGGCGGGGACACGGCAGGCTCCCTGCAGGGGCAGTGTTCGACTTATTGAAATGAGCTGTGGCTGATGGTGAAGCGCGGCGAGCGCCGCGCTTCACTTCATTCCCTACAACTTCGCTCGCATCCACAAAACTCTCCGAATCACCCCAGCGATGGCCGCTGGCATTTCGGACCACGTTTGGTGCTATGAGGAAATCGTCGCACTGGCAAACTGAGACACTACCCCGTGCCCTGATCTGACGTCGCCTCGAACGGGCGCGGCCTTATCGCATTATCGGAAATGCTATAGACCGAAAGCACAAAGTCAAGTCGGCGCGACCCCAAGGAGCGACGGCCTTCTGCGAACGTTTGAAGGACTCGACTATTTCCGAAAATGGCAAAGTATTGGCTGTCAATCCCGTTCATACCGCCGCCCCTCGCTCCAGCCAAATGCATTCTCGAAGTGTGTGAACTCGTGCTCTTGCCCCGGCACAAGATACACGCTGATCACGTCGAAGCGCACTTGCGGGGCGGCTTCGTGGGATAGCTGACGCACATATTGGCGCGCCAGCCGGCGCAGGATGTTCCGCTTATGGGAGTCGATAGTGGCTTCGGCGGGGGTCAAATCGCGGGCAGTGCGGGTCCTGACTTCGAAAAAGCAGAGCATCGCTCCTTGCCACGCGATGAGATCCAGATCGCCGGGCGCATTGCCTGCCGACCACCGGCGCGCCACGACTGTGTCAGCCCTTGCGGCAGAGGTAAAAAAACGCGGCCTCCTCGCCTTCCAGTCCGGTCAACAGGTGGGCAGGCAAGGCAGCTGCCCGCTTACGCCGCGCGGCGAGCCGGTCCAGGCCGGCCAGCGCGCGCTCCAGGCATCCAAGCCTCATTCGCGCCATCCATTCCATCGCCAACCATTGTCGGCCCGGATGAGCGCGCCGTGCAAATCGCTCTTCGAGAGCAGCGCCGGGGCGTGCCCGCGATTACGCCGTAACGGCTCCGGCCGCGTTGTGCTCGTGTTCCTTCTCCACCATCGTCAGCGCGTCTTCCAGAATGTCCAACGCGACGGTAGCTTCTTGCTTGCTGACGATGAGCGGAGGCGCGAGCCGCAACGAGCTTTCGCCGCAGCCCAGCACTATCAAACCGCCCTCGAAGGCCAGCGTCTCTACGCGGTTGCGCAGTTCTGCGGCCGGTTCGCGCGTCGTCTTGTCCTTCACTATCTCGATGCCGATCATCAGGCCGCGCCCGCGCACGTCGCCTACCAGCGGATGGCTCTGCTTCCAGCCGCGCACCCGCTCCAGCATGAATGTACCCACGCTTGCGGCGTTCGCCATCCCCTCGCGCGAAAGAATGTCCATGGTCGCCAAGGCGGCCGCGATCGAAACCGGATTGCCGCCGAAGGTCGAGGCGTGCGAGCCGGGCACCCAGTCCATGATCTCCGCCCGTGTCATGCAAATGCCCAGCGGCATGCCGCTGGCGATGCCTTTCGCAATGCAGACGATGTCCGGTTCCACGCCCGAGTGCTCGATGGCCCACCACTGGCCCGTGCGCCCGCAGCCGCATTGCACTTCGTCCGAAACCAATAAAATACCGTGCCGGTCGCAGATGGACCGCAGTTCGCGCAGAAAGTTGTCCGGCGCCGGCACATAGCCGCCTTCACCCTGGATGGGCTCCACGAAGATCGCGGCCACCTCTTCCGGGGGCAGGATGGTCTTGAAGAGCTTCTCCTCGATGTAGCGCGCGCAGCCCAGGCTGAAGGCCTCCTGCTCCTGCGGCCCGCCGGTGCAGCCGCGATAGACGTACGGATAGGGCACGTGCGTTACGCCCGGCACAAGCGGCGAAAAGCGGCGTCTTTGCTGCGGCTTGGAGGCTGTGAGCGAGAGCGCCCCCATAGTACGCCCGTGGAACGCGCCGAAGAACGAGATGATGTGCTGGCGTCCCGTGTGGTACCGCGCCACCTTGAGCGCGCACTCAATTGCCTCGGCGCCGGAGTTGCCGTAAAAGAACCGGTGCGGGCCGGGCATGGGCGCCACGGCCGAGAGCCGCGCGGCGAGGTCGGTAAGATATTCGTTGTAAAAATCGGTGCCCGAGATGTGGATCAATTCCGCCGCCTGCTTCTGTATCGCGGCCACCACTTCGGGATGGCAATGGCCGGTCGAAACCGCGGCGATGCCCGCGGCAAAGTCGAGAAACTCGTTGCCATCCACATCTTCCACGCGCGCGCCCCGCCCGCGTTTTGCTACTAATGGATACGACCGCGTATAGCTGGGCGAGATGAGCCGGTGGTCAGCCTCAACCGCGGCCCGGGCCTTCGGTCCCGGCAGCGGACATACAAGTTTGGGTCCGTATTGCGCGTGCAACTCTTGCTTGGTCATCGTATCTTCTCCTCGGCAGATTCGGTTGTCGCGGCCTGGCGCATGATCGATTCGCGCCCCGATCGATTTTTCCTTGGATCGGCGGATGCGGCGCGGCCACGGATCCCGCCTTGCGGGATTGTTCAGTTCTGCAGACCCACGCAGGGTCCATTGCAGGCGAGGATCTTCGGCGGAGGGCTGCTAATCGCCGCCGAAGAGGCTAGGTCGAGTGCGGGTGGGCAACACACGCAGGTACTGCCGCGGGCAGATGCGCTGCGCGCGCAACCGCGACCAGCGCTTGGCGGCTGGCGCGAGCGGCAACTTATGACCGGCGCGCATAGGCATGGATTCTCCGCTTATGTCGAGGATACCACGCCGCTCGGGCGCCGCCGCGCCGGTTCACGGCCCAGGGTTGTGCCTACGAAGACTTGTTTGGAAAGGCCGTTGCAGGTACCAGCGCGGCAGGGGACTCGTTGTCCAGCGACACCATGCCCTCCTCGAATTCGCGCAAACCGGCTGCGTCTGCGGCCATCGCCATCCAGCACGCAGCGCCTTTCTCCAGCACTGTGCATGCAATTTCGAAAGTGAACCGGCTCTCGGGATGGTATTTTGGAGTGCCCTTGGCGCGCTCGATCCAAACGGCATGGCTGCCCAGCGAGTAGTTGCCTTCCACTGCTTCGGTCACTTCGAAGGTCTGCTTCATTCCCTCCGCTGCGCCGGCGCCCAGGTTCTTGAGATCGCTCGTCTTCATCGCTTGCCCATAGCATGAGAACGGCAGGGCCAGAATCACGACCACCGAGGCAGGAGCTCCGTGCTTGGCCGTGAACGCCACTTCGACGCAGGCATCTCCTTTCTTGGATGCAGCCAGTGTGTGGTAAGGCGTTTCGGCCGTCGCAGCCCTGGCCGGCGCCACAACCTCCCAATCAGGGGGAAGCCTGTAACTGAACCCGATGTCGCTCCTTTGCACCTGCGGCGATGTCGCGGATGGCGCCGGCGCGGCAGGCTGTTTGGCCGCACCCGCAGACGGTTGCGCGGTCGCGGGAGCCGCAACGGGAGCGGCCACCGGCGCGGAACCCGGCGCCTGTGCCAGAAGGTGCGCCCATCCAAAGAGAAAAAGAGCGGCAGCGAGGGAAATGCGCATGGAATCGCCTGTCTCTTGGCGGTCAGTCTACCGCAGGCCCCCGCACCGCACAAGAATCTTTAGCAATCGGCATTGCCTCAATCTGAAGCCGCTTTGAAAGGGCACGACCGGGGCACCGGGGCGCCGGGGCACCCTCTGGGTCGGGTCGGGTCGCGTGCCTTGAACGCCGAAAAATGAGCGCGGGCTTTAGCCCCTGAGGGACTGTCGCGGCGGAGTCGTGGCACCACGCGGAAAACCGGCTAACGCTATTTGAGAAAGAAGGCCGACACTGCCGCGGCGACACCGAGGACCGAGGATGCCATCCCCAGGTACCAGTAGATGCGGCTGCGTGTCAGCAGCGTGACTGAAGTGATTACCAGCCCGATCTCCAGTAGCACCTGGCCCAGGTCGAATCGGTCCGAGCGCGCTTCGCCCTGCGTGACTTTGGCTTGCAGCGCGTTGGCCTCGGCCTGCAACTGGTTCTGCTCGCCCGTCGACTTCTTGATTTGGCCGGCATAGGCCTTCGCCTGGTTGGCAGCCGCCTCTTTGTCGCTGAGCGCCACCACGCCCAGCTGATCGGTTGCCAGTTCCTCTTCGTTTGATCGGATCTTGTGCGCCTGATAGTCGTTCCATTGATCCGTGGCCTGGTCCTGGTTGAGCACTGCAATCGCGTGCGTGCGCTCACCCATCACCGTGACTACCGCCAACAGCACCGCCAGCACGCTCATCGTAAAGGCAACAGGCCGCATCGCCTCTTCGCTCGCTCCATGCTCGGCGTGCTCCTTGAGTTCCTGGACATCGCTCGCTGCCATTGTGTTGCGCCTTCCGATCTGGAATTTGGAGGCGGGGAAAGCCTGCCAATACAAGGCTTGAACTTATCATAACCATCCCGCACTCCGGTGGGTAGCACCAATCGCGCGGCGGGATCGTAAAAACCTGGTAAATGCCGGATCAGCGCGCGGGAGAGTGCCGCACCCTCACTCGCGACTAAACTGGCGCCGTCCCGTGCGGCCTCCCTTCGAGCCCCTTGAAAGGCCACAGCATCAAACTCCGGCACGATTAGGCTAATTTCTAATGGCTGATAGCTAAAGGCTGCATTTTCATTTCCGCTTCCAACGCACGCCATCCTTCGAGTCTTCCAGCACCACGCCTTTTTCCGCCAACTCGTCGCGAATCTGGTCGGCGCGGGCAAAGTTGCGCTGTTTCCTGGCCAGCTCCCGCTCAGCCACCAGCGCCTCAATGGCCTCATCGGTCAGCGCCTGCCGCGCAATCAGCTCCGGTGCCACCCGGTCCATCCGGCCGGCCTGTTCCGCCCACTGGAGCGCGCGCCGCGTCGGCTCGGCGTCGCGATCTTCCATCACGTCGAAGACCGCGTCGAAGTCCTTCAGAACCGGAAGAATCGCGTCGCGGTCGGCCGCAAAAAACCGCCCCTGATCGATGGCCGTGTTCGCCGCGCGGATCAATTCAAAGATGGGCGCCAGCGCGTCGGCGGTGTTCAAATCGTCGGCCAGCGCCTCCACGTAGTCAGCCCGCGCCTTTCGTGCCGCCTCCTGCATTTGGGGGTTTTCGCCGGGCGCGAAGTCTCCCACGGTCAGCCGCCCGTGAAACGTGCGCAGCCGGTCGATGGCGTTTGTGGCGTCGCTAAGGCTATCGAAGGTGAAGTTGAGCGGACGGCGGTAGGGCACCGAAATCAGCGCCAGCCGGATAGCCGAGGCCTTGTAACCCCGCAGAAGCAAATCGCGCAAGGTATAGAAATTGCCCTCGCTCTTCGCCATCTTGCGCCCATCCACCAGCAGGAAGCGCACGTGCATCCAATGCCGCGCGAACTGCTTGTGCGTCGCCGTCTCGCTCTGCGCAATCTCGTTCTCGTGGTGGGGAAAGATCAGGTCTTCGCCGCCGGCGTGCAGGTCGAAGCTCTCGCCCAGGTACTCCATCGCCATGGCCGAGCACTCGATGTGCCAGCCCGGGCGGCCGCGCCCGATCGCCGTCTCCCACGAGGTCTCGCCGGGCTTCGCCGCCTTCCACAACGCAAAATCGCGCGCCGAATCCTTCTCGTACTCGTCCACATCGACCCGCGCGCCGTCTTCCATGCCGCTCAGGTCTTTTTTGCTCAGCTTGCCGTACTCGGGGAATGCGGCCAGCCGGAAGTACCAAGAGCCGTCCTCTGTCTTGTACGCCGCGCCGGCCGCGGCCAACTTCTCCACCAGCGCCACGATCTGCGGAATGTGTTCCGTGGCGCGGGGAAATTGCTCCGGCCGCTGCACCCCGAGCGATTCGATGTCGTCGAGAAACGCCTGCTCGAACGGAGCCGAGTACTCGCGGATGGTGATGCCGGCCGCCGCCGCGTTGTGGATGATCCGGTCGTCCACGTCGGTAATGTTCATCACGTGCCGCACCGGAACGCCCGTCAACAGAAGAAACCGCCGCAGCACGTCGATCTGCAGAAATGTGCGGAAGTTGCCGATGTGCCCATAGTCGTAGACCGTCGGCCCGCAGGCATATATGCGCAGCGCCTTGCCGTCGGCAGGCTCCAGCGCATCCAGTTGTCCCGTGAGGGTATTAAACAGGCGGAGGGTCATCGCTTGTGCGTCTTACGGCTCGCGCATCGCCCGGCTTGCACTTCGCGCGTCAACAATTTGCCGGATTGCGGCCTACTCGATTGTAGCAGCGCAGGTTCGCGCCCGAACCCGCGCCGTCACGTCCTCGCCGCGAATCCCGGGCTCATCCCATCGCCGCGGCCCAGCCCACGCCGATGAGCACGAAGATCGCCCACCAGCCGAACACCGCAATGTAGCCGGAACTGCGCTTCACTCCCGCCACCAAGGCGGCGCCCATGCCCAGCAGCACCAGCGTCCAGATGGTAACGACGTCCAGCGAAGTCGCCAACGTGTACAGCGCCTTGTTTGTCTCCACGGGATCCAGGAACGCTCCCAGATTCGTGGGCGCAAAGTTTTTGACGTTGAACGACTCCGGCGCCATTCCCGAATAGATCACAATCGTCCCCAGGATTGGTTTGATGAGCTGCGGCAGCCAGGCATAGTAAAACACGGCAAAGATACCCCCATACGTTGCCTTTCCGCCAAACCCAAAATTGATGGTGGCCAACAGCCCCAACGAAAGCACGGCTACGCCCAGAATTCCAATTACCGGCCCCGCGAGAAACGCGCCCTCGGTAACCCCGACGGTGATCTTGTTGCTCAATTCGCGCTGCGCCTCCGGTGCCTGCGCCAATCGCTCCGCCGCCTTCGGGTTCATCCGAATCTGATTGTCCACCACCTGCTGTATCCCGATCTTCTGAACCACTGCTCCAAAGAAGATGTAGGTAAACAGCGCCCCTATAATCAGCGGCAGCCACCAGCTCCGGTTGCCGCGCTTGATGTCTTCAAAGGTCTTCGACGGCGCGCCGAACGTGTTCGCAACGCGCTGCCACTGGGAAAGACCAAGGCCCCCAGGCGCCGCTCCGGCCACAGGTTGAACTCCCATATCACTCATGGTTTTGCCTTTCCAGAACCGTTTTGGAGAGTTTGCATGGCTACCCTCGGCGCAAGATAATCCTTCTTCGAGCGGCTCCAGCCTACGCGTACAAGGGATGGAGCGCGGAGAACTCATCTCGCCTGCGCCGGGTGAAATGCATTTGCCCGCGATTGTACTCTCAACAGGCGGCAGGAATCGAATGATTCTTTTGGAGACAGGAAGCCGTCCGCCAGGTATTGTGGCCGCTATGCCCCCTGCGCGCCGGTCGCGCCGGTCGCATCGGCCGGCTGGGGCCCGGCGTGTCGTATCGTGTCGCGTTGCGTCCCTTGCTTCTCCCGCGCTGCGGGAAGCGCCGTGCGCGCCGGCGCATAGCTCTTGTACACCGCGATGTGAAAACACGCCTGGCGGAATTCCTCTTCCACGTCGATCTTGCCCGCCGTTTCGAGCGCCAGCAATCGCCGCCGCATCCAGGCAATCTCGCCCCGCGTCATTCCTTCTTTCGCAATGTCCACCGCGGCGCCGGTCTCGTGCGGGCTCACGATGTCGCCTTCCGCCGGAGCCGCATTGCCGTTCGTCTCTGTTAATCGCTTCTGATACTCCACGGTCCGCACCGCTGAGCTCACCTCCAGCGGCTTGTGGAATACCGCCTCGTGAGCCCGCGCCAGATCGGCCAGAAACTGCGCCGTCCACGGGCGGCAATAGCGGTGATTCTCCGCGAGGTCCGCGTTCACCGTGAGCGTGCTCGACTCCGGCAAGGGCACCAGCAGCTTGTGGGCGATCCGCGCTGCCAAATCGTCTTCGTCCTCAATCCGTTCCAGCCCCTCCGCTTCCAGGCGCGCGTTTTGCCGCTCCAGCGACGCGAGCGACCCGTGCAGCGGCGCCGGCATCGCGCCCCGCGGAACGAACAGCGAAGCTTCCTCGTTTCCCTCATTCGGGTTCGCGTCCGGTTCCGCGCCTCGTCCCGCGCCCTGTTCCGTGCCCAGTACCGCGCTCGCCGGCGCGGTTTCTTGGCCGGTGACGCTCTCCGTCGCTTCGCCGTCGTCTTGTCCCTCGTTCGAAGTTGTTTCACTTTCTGCCGCAGTCTCAGGCAGCGCCGTCCGATTGCCTGGCCCCGCTGCAATGCCCGCTGGTTCGACGGCATCCTGCGGCTCGGTCCCCAACATCGGCTCACGCGCCGAATCCGTCCCCCGCGATCCGCCCGTCTCCATTTCCTTCGTCTCCGGCGCCCGCGAGGTCAGCGATGGGGAAGCCGCCGCGGTTTCGCTTGCCCGAGAGGCGCCAAGAGTTGGGGGAGGGCCAGGCCGCGTGAATTCACTGCTTCGGGCGATTGCAACGGACCCGGAAGCATGGGTACCGTAAATCCGCTCCGAAGGCCGGTTGGTTCCGGCGGATTCCCGCCGGCGCGTGACACGCACACGCTCCAGACGCGGTCCCGTCCGGCGGCGGGCCATTTCCCTTTGCCCAAGCTGGCGGCGGATCGCGAGCCCCGCTCTTCGTCCAACTTCGTCGGGAGTCGGCTTACGCGCCGCGCTGAGATTTTTCCGGGATTGAGTGCGTGTGGCCGCTGCCCGATGCGCGCTGCGCGAAATCGCGGGCCGGCGGGCAACTCGCAAGCCGGCCGCTGCCGGGGACCTCCCATGCTTTTTCGCCGCATGGGAGATTTGCGCGCGGCCGGCACCGGCCGCTGTCAGCGCCGCCAGAGCGACCACCATCATTGCGGTCCGGCACATGGGGGACGGTGCGGACAATCGAGAGCTTCTCCAGTGTACGTCGATCCGCGGCCTCCTCCGAGTACCTTCGCGGATTCGGATTTGTCTGATAATTGGACGCGTCCGGCGCTCTTTCGGGTTTGCCCGCGCGATGGGGGCGCCCTCATGGTCTCGATTTTGAGACCTGGGATGGCGCCCGTCTGAATCGCTTTAGCTCGCCGGCATCGCCGGCGCTGCCTCCATCCCACCCAGCGGAACGATCGGCTTGGCCGAGGGCTTCAAGACAAACCCCTTGCGGATCAACGCAAACCCCTCCTGCGGCAGTTCGGCCTGCAGAAGCTGGTTCTCCGGGCCGGAGAAGATCTCGGTATTGGCCCCGGCGATGGTGGCCACCACATGGTGCACCGCAATCGGCCGTCCGTCGAGGGTTCCATCCTGATCCGGATAGGTGGCCAGCTGCACCGGCTCAATGGCGCCGGTATCTTTCGGCAGAATAGCCCAAAGATCGCGGTTGTTCTGCATCACCGCCAGGGCCAGCAGCGTCTCCAGCGCTCCGGGATCGAAGTCTGCCAGGAAGACGGCGCCGGAGTGTACGGGCAGCCGGGTGGTCGAGCTCTTTCCGCTGGCCGATATGTTGAGCAGAAACTGCGCCGCATCGGGCGCCGCCACCACGTTCACCGCCTCGCCGTTCACGGTGGCGCTCAACAGCACGTGTTCCAGCTGGCTGGCCGGGTTGAGCCGCTCGGTCTTCGAGAGCGCGTAGTCGAGCCCCTGCATGGCCACCTTGACCAGCAACGTCGAGTCGTACCCGTATTTCGTCGCAGTGAACCGGAAACTGGCCGTGCCCACCGTCTGGCCATTCTGCGCAATCTCGAAACTGCCGGACTGGGCAGCCGCGGCATGCGGCAAAGCCGCCAACACCAAGGCAAGAAATCCCGTGAGCGGGAGAAAAACTTGAGTTCGCACGAGCACTTCAAGCTCCCTGCTCGAATTAGACACGAATAAGTCGAAAGGGTTACGGAAGACAAGGCCAGTAATCAGGCTCTCGCTCCTTGACCACCCCATCGAGGGCTCTTGATCTCTGATCTCTGATCTCTGATCTCTGATCTCTGACCCCTAGCTTTTCTTCACTTCATGCCCGCCAAACTCGTTGCGCATGATGGCCAGCATGCGGTCGGTAAAGTTGTTCTCCTCGCGCGACCGGATGCGCCGGATCACCGACTCCGTGATCACCGGCGCGGAGACGTTCAGGTCGATGGCCTCGAAGACCGTCCAGCGGCCCTCGCCGGAGTCCACGACATACGCCTGCAAGCCGTCGAGCGTGGGATTGCCGGCCAACGCGTCGGCCGTCAAATCCAGCAGCCAGCTGCGAATCACGCTGCCGTAGCGCCAGATCTGGGCAATCTGCGGCAGGTTCAGGTGAAATTCCTCTTTTTTATCCAGCACCGTGAAGCCCTCGGCATAAGCCTGCATCATGCCGTACTCGATGCCGTTGTGCACCATCTTCACAAAGTGGCCCGCGCCCGCCGGGCCCACGTGCCCCCATCCCCTGTCTGCCGCCGGCGCCAGCGCCTCGAAGATCGGCCGCAGATATTCGACCGGCTCCTTATCGCCGCCGACCATCATGCTGTAACCCTCCTTCAAGCCCCACACGCCGCCCGACGTTCCGACGTCGACAAATTGAAATCCCTTCGCGGTCACTTCCTTGTGCCGCCGCATCGAATCCTTGTACATCGAGTTGCCGCCGTCGATCAGAATGTCGCCGGGGTTCAGCATCGGCTCCAGCTTGGCAATCGTTTCATCCACCGGATTGCCCTGCGGCACCATGATCCAAATCGCCCTGCGGCCTTTCAGGTTCTTCGCCAACTCCCCAAGAGATGAGACACCCAGATTCCCCGCTTTGGTCAGCCGCGCCACCGCATCTGCATTGAAGTCGAAGCCCACCACCTCGTGTCCGGCCAGCTTCAACCGTTCCGCCATGTTGCCGCCCATCTTTCCCAAGCCAATCAGTCCCAATTGCATAACAACCTCCGCATGTTTTTGTCGAAAGGGAAATTTCGTTTCCGTCCGCTATCTCAATTCTGAGCGATAAAGCTGGAACTGGTTGCATAAATGCAATCAGCTTGTAAAAGCGCATCCCTCAGGGGCTAAAGCCCCGCGTTTTATGCGCCCTTTACGGCACCCTTCGGCAAGCTCAGGGCAGGCTAAAAGTCGTGCCCTTTCACAAAGCCATTTATGCAACCAGTTCTATTGTCCCGTCTCTGAAGTTCGCAACAAGAAATACGCTGTCATCCTGAGCGGAGTTTGGCGCCTGCCCCCGGGGCTCCCGGCGAGCAATTTGTGCTCGCTGGGATGGTTACGCGCCAAACGAAGTCGAAGGGCCTGCGGTTAGGAGGCTCGACTTGAGAAACGAACTTGAGAGACAGCGCACGGAAAGCTGGAAGCCGCTGCTCACAAAGCTCCCAGCCTCTTGAGCTCGCTTCTCAACGCTTCCGCGCCCATAAACCGGATGGCCTTCATCCCCGCCGCCGCCGCGCCTGCCACGTTTTCCTCCCGGTCGTCGATGAACAGGGTCCGGTACGGTGCGCTGCCCAGAATATCCAACGCCCGCCGGTACATCGCCGGCTCCGGCTTGCGCAGGCCCATGTAACAAGAGCTGAAGGCCACCTTCAGATACCGGCGCAGCTCGAACTTGCCAAAACGAAACTCGTTGGTTTCCCGCGCCTCGTTGTTCAGCGCGCCCAGCATACAGTGGTTCGATGCCGAAAGCTCCGCAAGGATTCCCAGCGCCCCGTCCGGCAGCGGCCTGGACTGAGTCAGAATGAAGTCGAAAAACTCGTCCCGCGTAAAACTGCGCGGCTCATAGAATACGGCCGCATCCAGGTACTGGTCGCGATCGATATCTCCTCGCTCCCAGGCCGCAAACACTTCCGCGTTTCTCCTCTCGAGCTCCTGCGCGTCCAAATGAAACTGCTCCACCGCGGCCGCGCGCTCGCGCAGGTCCCATCCGTTGGTCAGCAGGACTCCGCCTACATCGAAAAGGATCGCGTCGAAGGGGGACATCGGCGTCTCTTTCCCGCGCTGTGCGCGTTCTTGCTCGGAAGATGATTGGGGTGAACCAAGGGGCATGGCGCACAGTGGGCCGAGAATTTTGCCAGCCCCGAATCGCTGACGATTCCATCCATCCATATTAGAAAAACATCGTGATTTCAGGATGAAATCTGCAGCGGACTCCCTACGCCGGGTTTGCCGGACCACCTCCGCAGAGATATTTGGCCTCGATCGCCTTCACTTTCTTGCACCGTCGTTCAAATCTCTCCTCCTGAGCCTGGAACTTGGCCCCGACGAACGCGTGTGCGAGCTCGAAAGCCAGCGCGGGCCCAATGATCCTCGCCCCCAGCACCAGCACATTCATGTCGTCGTGCTCGACGCCCTGGTGCGCCGAATACGTATCGTGGCAAATCCCGGCGCGAATCCCGGGAATCTTATTCGCCGCTACGCACACCCCCACCCCGCTGCCGCAGATAAGAATCCCGCGCGGAGCGACTCCCGATTTGATCGCCTCGCCCACCTTCTCGGCAAAGTCGGGATAGTCGTCCCCGGGTTCGCACTTGTACGTTCCCAGGTCGATCACCTCGTGCCCGGCCGCAGCTAAATTGGCGCGCACTTCTTCTTTCAAGGCGAATCCCGCATGATCTGAACTAATGACGAGCTTCACAACAACCCTTTCTTGCCGAGCAGAGCTCTTGCTCTTCCCGCCACGTTCTCCGCGGTGAATCCCAGCTCTTTCATTACCACCGGCCCCGGCGCCGAGGCGCCAAACCTGTCCAGCCCCACGACATCGCCGCTGCTGCCCACATACTTCCACCATCCCAGCGTCGCGCCCGCCTCCACTGCCAGTTTCGGCACATTCGCCGGCAGCACGCTGGCCTTGTACTCGGCTGTTTGCTCCTCGAAGAGCCTCCAACTCGGAAAACTGACAACACGCGCGCGGATTCCCTGGGCCGCAAGCAGCTTTGCCGCATCCACCGCCGTCCAAACCTCCGACCCGGTTCCGATAAGCACCACCTGCGGATTCGCCGCGTCTTCCAGCACATACGCTCCCTTGCTCACATCCGCATACACATCGCGCACCGTCGCATCGATCACCGGCACATCCTGCCGCGTAAGCGCAAAGAAGCACGGCCTCCTGCGCTCCAGCGCCAGCCGCCACACCGCTGCCGTCTCGTTCGCATCGGCCGGGCGAAAATCGGTCATGTGCGGCACTGCGCGAAGCGCCATCAAATGCTCAACCGGCTCGTGGGTCGGTCCATCCTCGCCCACCCCGATCGAGTCGTGAGTGAAGACGTACAGCGAAGGCGCTTCCATGATGGCGCCGATCCGCAGCGCCGGCTTGGCGTAGTCGGAAAAGACGAAGAATGTCGAGCCGAAGGGCCGCAAGCCGCCATGCACAGCCATTCCGTTCACCGCCGCGCACATTCCCAGCTCGCGCACGCCGAAAAACACGTTGCGCCCCGCAGGATCGTCGGCGAAGTGCGGGCTCGCCTTGAAGATCGTCTTCGTCGAGGCCGTCAGATCCGCTGCCCCGCCGAACAACTCCGGCACATCCGCCGCAATGGCGTTCATAATCGCGTTGCCCGCGTTGCGCGTGGCCACCGGCTTACCCACGGGAAAGCTGGGAATCGCCGTCTCCCATCCGGCCTTCAGCTTGCCCGCCTGTGTTCGCTCGAACTCCGCCGCCAGCTCGGGAAACGCAGCCTTATAGCCAGCAAACAGCCTGTTCCAATCCGCTTCTTCGGCCTCGCCGCGCTTCACCGCCTCGCGCCAGTTGGCCAGCGCATCTTCCGGCACGTAGAAACTCTGGTCTTCGGGGAAGCCGAAGAACTTCTTGGTCGCTGCCGTGTCTGCCGCGCCCATCGCTTCGCCGTGCACCTTGCTCGTGCCTGCCCTCGGGCTGCCGTAGCCGATCACCGTGCGCACCGCAATCAGCGAGGGCCTGCCCGCCTCCGCCTGCGCTGCTGCAATCGCCGCCTCGATCCCGTCCAGATCGTTGCCGTCCATCACTCGCTGCACATGCCAGTTGTAGGCCTCGAACCGCTTGTAGACATTCTCTGTGAAGCTCCATTGCGTCGGCCCGTCAAGCGAGATCAGGTTGTCGTCGTAGAGAACGATCAGCTTGCCCAGTCCCAGCGTACCGGCAAGAGAAGCCGCCTCATGCGACAGGCCCTCCATCAGATCGCCGTCGCCGCACAGCACGTAGGTGTGATGGCCCACCACATCGAATCCGGGGCGGTTGTACACCGCCGCCAGGTGCTTCTCCGCCATGGCCATGCCCACTGCCATCGCGAATCCCTGTCCCAGCGGCCCGGTCGTCGCCTCTACGCCGTCGGTCAACCCGTACTCCGGATGGCCCGGCGTCTTCGATCCCCACTGGCGGAAGCCCTTCAAGTCATCCAGCGTCAGCTTGTAGCCGCAGAGAAACAGCGTCGCGTAGAGCAATGCCGAGGCGTGACCGTTCGACAGCACGAACCGGTCCCGGTCGGCCCACTTCGAGTGCGCCGGATTGTGCTTCATCAGCTTGTGAAACAGCAGATACGCGATGGGCGCGCAGCCCAGTGGCGCGCCGGGATGCCCGCTCTTTGCCTTTTCCACCTCGTCCACGGCGAGCAGCCGCAAGGTATCGATCGAAAGTTGGTCGAGAGATAAAGACGCAACGCTGGAAGCCATAGTTCTTTGCGAATTCCTTTCCTCGAAGTGCGCAAAGCGCCTGCAGTTTCAGCTTTGGGAAACTGCTGAGCAAGTTAACGTTACGAAGGGTACAGGCTTCAGCCCGTACAGCAACTCAGCAAAATCGATGGCGCTTTAGCCCCTGAAGGACGCGTTTCCGAGGTTTCGACTCCGCCACACCCGCCAAGGCGCGTCCACCTTGACCTTCCATTGTATCTAAGCCTGCCGTTCTCTCCCGCTCGCCCCAGGTTCTCGTGGGCCTACCGCCCTGCCAACTCGCCGCCTCGCTGACTTGCCCCTCGGTCATCGTGCTTTATTCCCTATTCCCAACGTCCCTAGCCCCTAGTCCCTAGTCCCTACGTCCCCGCAACTCTCGCCCTCACCAGCATGTACTTCACAGCCGCCTCCAGCTCCGCCGCTGTCACGTCCTCCACCACTCCCGCGTCGCCAATCCCCCCCGGCAGCACGAACCGCCTCACCCCGCCCACATTCTTCTTATCGCGTCCAGTCGCCGCCATCACCTTCCCCACGCTGACCTTCAATTTCGGCAGGGGCCCGTACCGGTAGATCAGCTTCTCCAGCCGCTCCATCTGCGCGCCACTGATCGTCCCCCGCCTCCGCGCCACATGCAGCGCGGCCACCATGCCCCACCCCACCGCCTCGCCATGCAGCATGGCTTTGTAGCGCGTCGCCTGCTCCAGCGCGTGGCCCACCGTGTGCCCGAAGTTCAAAATCATGCGCAACCCGCTCTCGCGCTCGTCCCGCCGCACCACGTCGGCCTTTATCCGGATCGACGCCGCAATCACCCGCTCCAGCGCCTTCGCATCCCGATTGAGAATCTCCTCCGCGTGCTCCTCCATGAACCGCACCAGCGCCCGGTCGCGAATGATTCCCGCCTTTACGCTTTCCATCAGCCCTGCGCGCAGCTCGCGGTCGGGCAGCGTGCCCAACACGCCGATATCGGCAAACACCGCCCGCGGCTGCAGAAAATTCCCCACCAGGTTCTTGCCCTCGGGCAGATTCACGCCCACCTTGCCGCCCACGCTCGAATCCACCTGCGCTAAAACCGTCGTCGGAACCTGCACGTAATTGATCCCGCGCATAAACGTCGCGGCCACAAATCCGCCCACGTCGCCCACAATCCCGCCGCCAAAGGCAATCAGCAGCGATCCCCGGTCGCCCCCCGTCCGCACCATCTCGCGCGTCAGGCGCTCGGCGCTTCGCATCGTTTTGTGCAGCTCGCCCGGCGGCAGAAACAGCGTCACCGGCGGGTCGAAACTCGCTTCGTGAGGCTTCGCCTCCTTAAACGACCGCAGAAACGTCTTCCCCCACAGCGCCCAGATCTCCGGCGACGTGACGATGAACACCCGCCGCGGCAGCCGTCCCACCGCCCGCTCCATGCGCGGCGCAAGGTCTGCGAGCAACCCGCTCCCAATCACCACGTCATACTTCGCCGAAGGCGTCTCAACCCGTATCGTTTGCACAGTAATCCCATTCTAGAGGGCCGAAAAACCGATTTTGAGGGTCGGATTTTTGCGGGGGACCGCAAAATGCGGTAAATCAAGGCAAATGTTCGCATTTAAGGTGCGTGAAACCCCTCAAATGTTCGCTTAGAAGGTTAGCTTTGGGGCCCAAATGTAACCTCCGTAGGTTGCATTTTGCGTGTACATTAACCTAGAAAAGTTGCGTTTTAGAAGATTTGTAACCTAGAAAAGTTAGCTTTTGAGGGTGACACGCACCAAGAAAAGTTAGGAATTGCACACTCCGAGCGTTTTTGAGGGGCGCAAGACGATCAGTGCTACACTCGTTCCACCGATCCAGGAGATCGTTCGTGCGCCGCGAACCAGCATTCGCTTTCGCTGCACTGCTTTGTGCCGACTTCGCCGCCGGCCAGCATCCCGCCCCGGCTCGTCCTTCAACGGCCAACGCCCAGCCCCTGCGCTGAACTCCGTGAACGTCGAACTGTCAAAATACAAACTGTCTCCCCCGAGGGTTGCACCCCACGCCATGTCAAGCCCCCGGCGCACCCCGCCGCCCAGCAGGAATCGCCATAAATCGTTGATTCCTTGTTCCCTTGGCCCTTCGTTCTCTTTTTCCCTAAACTTTGCAGGTTATTTCCGCCAACTCGCTACAGTGTCCTTAGGTAGCAAACAGAGCGTTCTCCTTTGAGAGTTGGTCGGCGGCTCGCGGCAGCCGGTTTGGCATGGCTGGCATACTCCGAATCGCCCACGTTTTTTCCCGCCTCTGCACCAAAGCAGTGCAAAAACGGAGAAAATCGCCCGCAACTTGCTGATTCTGGCTATTTTAACCAATAACACCCATGTTTTCAGTGGGTTACAGCAAGTGATCAAGGGTGCAAGGGCATTAAGACGGGTGACACACATGTTGCGTCTAGCGGTCGTGTTGTTCGTATTCCTGGCGGAAACTACGTTTTTATTTGGGCAAAGAAATGATCTCCGGTTCCCTCTGATTCGAAAGCACCACCACGTTGATAGGCGGCCCAACAAATTCCGGGTCGAATTTCACTTCGAGGCGAATAAGATCGGCGGCCATACCTGCGGCGACCTTGGAGTCAGGGATCGTCCCCCCATCGAGAGTTTCCATTCCCTTAGTCAGGATGTCACCCGCCGCCCTACGTTCCTCACTGGCGGGGCTGAAAAAGAAATTATAGGCGGCATGGCTTATGGCACAAACAATGACGTGAGAGTCGGGGTCGAATGGTTTGTCTGGGCGGGGGTATACGGGGTGAATGAATGGACCGGCGATCTTTCCAGTATTCCTATCAATCTTGACAGTGATGTCTCGAACGAGAGGAACGCCGTTTTCATAACCAACAAGAAACCATTCGAAGACTTCCCCTCCCAGGGCGTTTTGGTGTTGGATAAGCCAATCCATTCCTTGGGGCGGCATACTCTTCATCGCCGCATTAACCTTGTCTACTACGATGTTCGCGATGGCAGTTACAGAAGCGTGCGGGGGAAGGGTCTGTTTTATCCGGGTCAAAATATCAGTTGCATTGAAAGCCCACAGGACCGTGCCGTCACGGGCCTTGTCAGTAAGCGTTGCCGCCCCAGTGACAGAGACGGTAGCTTCGTTATTGAGAACTATAGTCTTATTACGCAATTCACGATCCTCGGAAATTCCCGTATTCGTAACCCACAACTGCTTGCTGTCCGATGCGATAGCTATGCCGTTAGTACCAACAACGATAGCGACCGTCGTGGCTCTGCACCTAAGGCTGCAGGCAATGAGAAGGATGGCGGCGAGATTCGTGCGGAGATTTGGTGACATGGCTTACCCCAAAACTACGGCGCAATGGTTGACGCACATGTTGCTGAGTCTAACTAATTTGGCCCGAAGAAAAGGCCAACATAACCTTCTGGAACGAATTGCGGATCAGACACCGGGTGCGGGTCGATCCCTGCGTTTCTTAAGCCTTGGACTAAAGCATTGGCTAGTGGTGGCACATTATGAGGATCATGAACTCCGACAGAGACGCCTTGGTAGAGTGCACCCATCACAATCGAGCTACGGGAAACATCTATTCCGGCAGCGAGGAGTGCCTGTTTTGTTTGCTCCATCAATCGAAGTACCACCGTATCTGAGGTGCTGCGCATGATGACCTTTTGTCCAGCAAATGGCTTAAGTATTTCTGATAGCGCTTGAATTTGTGCTTGTGATAGTGCGGGTGAAACGTGCGTCTGTTCTGCCATAATCCCTTGCTGCAATGCAAGGGCATGGGCAAAATCGGAGGTTGCCTTGTTCTGCTTTGCAAGATCGGCCTCGATTTTGCCTTCGCTGGTTTCATGGTTTGTGAGTGCGATCTGAAGTTGGGTGTTTTTCAGGTTGGCATCAGCAGCGGACCTATTGGCGTCTGCTGTTTGCTTCTGTAACGTCGTTATTTGTTGGTTAGCTTGAGTTTCGTACTTGGACAGATCAACATCCTTCAAATGGACCACGACGTTGGAAAAAGTGATCGCCAACACCGATCCGCAAAAGGATACGAAAGCCGCGATGATGACGAAGGTTTGGGTCCGCAGTTTCCAATAGGCTAAGCGCCCTTGGCTCTTTGAGTACTGCTCGTATAGAGCCAAGGCAGCACTGGCTAAAGTGAGGAGCGAACCCGTGATGTAAATGCGATTCGACCAAACGAGTAGACTGGAGGCTGTAGACAAGGGTATGGTAGCGAGCATGGATGTTTACCTCATCGTGATGCTTGGCTTAGGCTTCATCGTTACGGTGACCTATGTTGTCGCAATGCTGCGCGTTGAGAGGCAAAGAAAACGCGGGAAGTCCTCGCTTTGAGAGAGGCAAACATTATGAAGCATGAATACCGCGAAGGTCCAGAGGCTTGGAAAAATTTTGAGCGAGCGGCGAGGGCTTGACACGGCGTTTTTGGCAGGCCGGCGAGTGGCCGAGCCGCCGAGTCAGCGAGCCATTTCCCCTTGGCCCTTTCGTCCCTCGTTCCCTTGTTCCCTCGTTCCCTTGTTCCTTGTTCCCTCGCTCCCTGCCTTTCAATAGATCCCCGGCACCAGCCGCCACGTCCGCGCGCAATACGCTTGGTACTCGGCGCCAAATTGCTCCTTCAGCAGCCGCTCCTCGGCTCGAATACGCGCCACCAGCGGGATCAGCAACGAGAGCGCCAGCAGCACTCCCACGCCGGAGCGAAATACGAGCGCCCAACCCAGCTGAACTGATCAGCATGCCCAGATAGCTGGGGTTCCGGATCATGCCGTAGAGGCCGTGCGTTTCCAGTGTGTGCCCCGGCTGGATCGCCACCAGCCCGCTGAAGCGCCGCCCCAACACGTACACCGGCCAAATGCGCAACAGCCCGCCCGCCGCGCACACCACCACGCCCACCCAGCGCATCGCGTCGCCGTCAATCGTCCAGAAGCCGATTCGATCGGTATACGCGGAGAAGTAAGCCATCAAGATCGCGATGACGCTGAATGCGCTCAGCACCCAGCGGTTTCCGCGATCCTCTTTCACGCCCGGGCTCACGTTTCCGCCCGCGAAGAATGCCACCGTCGCAATTCCCACGGTTGCAATGGTCATCGCCCGGATCGCCGGGTGCGAGAAGAACGCCACAAACCCGCCCCACCCCAGGATCGCCAGGGCGAACTGGACAACAATCGAGAAGACACCGAGCGAAATCAATTTCACGCGAGCCATTGCTGTTTCCCCTAAAATGTTGCCCCCCATCCTACCACTTCCCCGCTTTTCTTTAGTTCCACATTCGCCGGGGTCCGAACCCCGCTGGCTCGCTGACCTCATGACTTGCTAACTCATTCGCTTTGTTTCCTTGGCCCCTCGTTCCCTTGGTCTCTTGTTCCCTGCACCTGTTAGCCTCAAAGCTTATGGCAAAGGGCCCTCAAGTGGACTTCCTGATCATGGGCGCGGGCGTTGCCGGCCTGCGCGCGGCCGTCGAGCTGGCGCGCTACGGCGATGTTCTGGTCGTCACCAAAGAGTCGGTCGGCGAATCCAACACCCACTACGCGCAAGGCGGCATCGCCGTCGCCATGGAAGGCGACGAAGGCATCGCCCTGCACCTTGAAGACACCGTGAATGCGGGCGATGGACTCGTCTATCGCCCCGCTGCCAAAGCGCTTGTCTCCGAAGGGCCGCTGCGCGTGGCCGAGCTGATCGAGTGGGGCGCGAACTTCGATCGCGAGCTCTCGCCCGAAGGCGATCCTCAAAGCGGCGACTTTCTGCGCACGCGCGAAGGCGCCCACTCGCTTGCCCGCATCCTGCATGCCAAAGGCGACGCCACCGGCGCCGAGATCAGCCGCGCCCTCGCCGCCTTCGCCCGCGTTCACAGGCGAATCCGCTTCGCCGAGTGGACGCGCGTTTCCGGCCTGGTCGTCGCTGACGGCCGCGTGATCGCCGCCGATCTGGCCAGCGCCGATCCGTCCAGAATCGCCCCGGTCCACGTCGCCCCGTCCATCGCCCTGTCCGGCGCACCCGGCCACAATCCTCATCGCGCCAACCTGCGCGTCGCTGCGCGATCCATCCTGATCGCTTCGGGCGGCGCGGGCCAGGTCTACTCCGACACCACCAACCCCGCCGTGGCCACGGGCGACGGCCTCGCCTTAGCTCTTGACGCAGGCGCCGAGCTTGCCGACATGGAGTTCTACCAGTTTCACCCCACTGCGCTCGCGCTGCCCGGCGCGCCGCGCTTCCTCATCTCCGAAGCCTTGCGCGGCGAGGGGGCGATCCTGCGCAACGACCGAGGCGAGCGCTTCATGGAGCGCTGTCATCCCTTGCTGGAACTCGCTCCGCGCGATGTGGTAGCTCGCGCCATCGCCCGCGAAGGCATGAGGGAGACCGGCGCGCCAGGCAGCGACCCTCCCGCGCCCAAGGCCAACACCCTGCAAGAGCCGCGACCCGTTTATCTCGATATGCGCCACGTGCGGCACATCGACATTCCCGCGCGCTTTCCCGGCATCAGCGCCTTCCTGGCGCAATACGGCCTCGACCTCCGCCGCGACCTCATACCCGTCCGGCCCGCGGCGCACTACCTCATGGGCGGAATCCGTACCGATCTTGGCGGCCGCACCAGCATCCGTGGCCTCTACGCGGCGGGCGAGGCCGCCTGCACGGGCGTGCATGGCGCCAACCGCCTGGCGTCGAATTCCCTCCTCGAAGGACTCGTGTTCGGCGCGCGCGCCGCCCGGTCCATGCTCTCCGACTCGCTTCCCTTCCTGCCTGCCCCCACCTCCGCCGATGCAGGACCCAGCGCGAAACGCCTGTCTACCAAGAAGGAAATGCGCGTGGAAAGCCTGATCGCCAGGCTGCAGGCCTCCATGTGGGCCAATGCCGGCCTGTTGCGCGAAGAGTCTTCGTTGCGCCGGGGCTTGGCCGGGCAAGCCGAGTGCGAATCTGCTCTGGCCGAAATTGCCGCCGCCGGCCGCACCAGCCGCCGCCTGGCCGAGGCGCTAGCCATGTGCCGCGCCGCCCACGCCATTCTTCAATCCGCGCTGGCCCGCATTGAGAGCCGCGGCGCCCACTTCCGCTCCGACTACCCCCATCGCGACGACCAGAACTTCCTCAAGCACTCGGTCATCGACCGCGACGGCCGGGTCCGCTTCGAACTGTGGTAGCGCCAGGACTCGATGCGAGCCTACCCATTTGGCAGCGCAAGCTACATCCGCCGGCTTGCTGACTTTACATCCGCTGGCTTGCTGACTCGCGGACTCGCTGCCGCTGTCGCCGCACTCACCGCCAGAATCGCTCCGATCGCCGCCAGCGAGATTGTCACCGGCACTTCAATCCAGCGCGAGGCGATCATCGTCAGCGCCGCAAAGGCCAGGATCGCGCCCAGTCCGTAATGCAGGTAGCGGAAGCGGTCGAGAATCGCCGACAACCCAAAATAGAGCGAGCGCAGGCCCACGATCGCCGCCACGTTCGACGTGTACGCGACAAACGGATTGCGCGTAATCGACAGGACCGCGGGAATGGAGTCGGTGGCGAAGAGCAGGTCGGTGGCCTCCACGGCCAGAATGACCGGCAGCAGCGAGCCCCTGGCCGGCTGCAGGCGCACGATCCACTCAGGAACCGCCGCGCGCGGCGAGCCGCCGCGCACCACACGCCAGGCCGCATAAAGCAGGAGCGCGCCAAAGATCCAGGTAATCCGGTCGAAGCGCCGCAGCAATGTGATGCCCGCGCCAATGAACGCTGCCCGCAGCACGAACGCGCCCCACACACCCCACAGCAGAGCTTTGTGTTGGCCTTGCCGGCTGATCCGGAACCCCTCGAAGAGAACCATGAAGACAAAGAGATTGTCCATGCTGAGCGAGGCCTCGATGGTGTAGCCGGCCACGAATTCAAGAGCTGTCTGTTTGCCCTGCGCCACCGCGATCCAGCAGGCAAACCCCGCTGCGGCCAGCGCCAATCCCGCGGTTCCCAGCCAGGCCAAGGCCTGCACGTGCCGCGATTCGCGCCGCTGCCCGGGCAGGAATGAGTCCGCCAGTAGCACCGCAGCAACTACCGCGTGAAATCCCGCCCACCATGCCCACGAAAACCCCGCGATCATAGCCGAATGCTACAGCACCTCAGCCGCGTGAGTGCCTGCTCCGCGCGGCCCGTCCCGGCGGGCGAGTCAGCGGGTCTGCGATTCGACCGAATCAGGACTGGATCGCTGACACCTTTGGGCGGGAATGCGCATCTCTTAACTAAGAAAGTCAGCGGGGGCGGATCTGCGGCCTATTAAAGGCTGCATAAGAAGTGTCCTGCCGCAATGGGGAGCGGATTTCCTTTCGTGCATGGCCAAGTTGGCAGTGGCCGCATGGCGGCGTGGAAAGCTCGGAGACATACGAACAGCAAACGCAGATCCTTCGACTCGTGCTTCGCACTCGCTCAGGATGACAAATCATGGGTGCGGACATTGTTTTTGCAGGAATCAATAGAGGGCCAAATGAGCGAGAGTCCACCGCGAATAAAAAGTCAACGCGGAACCGGTAACAACGCACTCCCGGCTCGGCGCCCACGCGTGGTCATTGTGGGCGGAGGATTTGCCGGTCTTCACGCGGCCAGGGGGCTCGCGCACTTGCCCGTCGATGTGACTGTGATCGACCGCAGCAATCATCACACCTTTCAACCGCTGCTCTACCAGGTGGCGCTGGCGGTGCTCTCGCCGGCCGACATTGCCCAGCCCATCCGCACCATTCTGCACCACCAGGAGAATACTCAAGTCCTGATGGATGAAGTTGTTGCGATCGACGTCTCCGCACGGCAGGCGTCTCTGGCCAGCGGAGCGCGCCTCGACTACGATTACCTTGCGCTGGCCACCGGCGCCACCCACTCCTACTTCGGCAACGACGAGTGGGCGCCGCTCGCGCCGGGCCTCAAGACCATCGAAGACGCCATCGAAATTCGCCGCCGTGTTTTGCTCGCCTTCGAGCTGGCCGAGCGGCAAATGGTCGAACATGGCTGGCATCCGCCGCTCAACTTCGTTGTCATCGGCGGCGGCCCCACCGGCGTCGAACTTGCCGGCGCCATCAGCGACATCGCACAACTTTACATGCGCCACGATTTCCGGCACATTGACCCTGCAAAAAGCCGCGTCTTCCTGCTCGACGCCGGACACCGCATCCTGGCGGCCTACCCCGAGGATCTCTCCGCCAAAGCCGAAGCCGCGCTGCGCCGCCTGGGCGTCGAAGTGCACACCAAAACCGAGGTCACCGGCGTTGGTCCCGGCTGGGTCCAGGTGGAAGGGCCGCGCGGCGCTTCCCGCATTGAGGCCGTGGTCACGCTTTGGGCAGCGGGCGTGCAGTCCTCGCCGCTGGGCAAGCTGCTGGGCGCGCCAACCGATCGCCGCGGCTGCGTGATCGTTGACGACCGGCTCAACCCTCCGGGCCTGCCGGAAGTCTTCGTTCTCGGCGACCTCGCCCACCTGGAGCAGGACGGCCGCCAGCTCCCTGGCGTTGCCCAGCCCGCAATGCAGATGGGCGATCACGTGGCCAAGATCATCGCCGCCGACCTCGCCGGCCGGCCGCGCCCCGCCTTCCGCTACTTCGACAAAGGCGACATGGCCACCATCGGCCGCATGGACGCCGTGGCCAAGGTCGAGTGGCCCTTCAAGGCGCACATGAGCGGCTTTCCCGCGTGGGTCACCTGGCTTACCGTGCACATCTTCTTCCTCATCGGCTTCCGCAACCGGCTCTCCGTAATGGCCGCCTGGGCCTGGACCTACTTCACCTTCACCCGCGGAGCACGCCTCATCTACGGCGACCAGACGCTGCCCGGCTGGGAGGACCAGATCGTTGCTGGGCAAGCGGAAGCAAACAAAGAAGCTGCTTCTAAAGCCGTCGAGTAAACTGGTAGAAGAATGCTCGACTTAGGTTTCGTCCGCGCCAACCTGGAGTTGGTGGAAGAAAAGCTGCGCGCGCGTGGGGCCGACCCGGAGGCACTGCTGGGTGATTTTTGCGCCCTCGATAAGAGCCGGCGCGAGGCCATCACCCTTGCCGAGCAGTGCAAGGCGCGCCGAAACGAGCTGAGCCAGCAGGTAGGCGCTCTCAAGAAGGCGGGCAAGAACGACGAAGCTGCAGCCGTCATGGAGGAAACCCGCGCTCTCAAGGAAAAGCTGGACGATCTCGACAAGACTGCGGCAGTCCTTGACGAGCAAATGCGCCAGGCCCTCGCTCGCGTGCCGAATCTGACCCGCGACGAGGTGCCTGTCGGTGCCTCCGAAGCCGACAACAAAACTGTCAAAACCTGGGGCGAGCAGGGAAAATTCGACTTCACGCCCAAGCCACATTGGGAGATTGGCGAAGCCCTCGGCATTCTCGATTTCGAGCGCGCAGCAAAGATTAGCGGGGCTCGGTTTGCGGTTTACATGGGTGCCGGAGCACGGCTCGAGCGGGCGCTGATCGGCTTCATGCTCGACATGCATACGCAGAAGCACGGCTATAAAGAAGTCCTGCCGCCCTTCATGGTCAACTCAAAATCGCTATTTGGCACCGGCCAGTTGCCCAAATTTGCTGAAGACCTCTTCCGCTGTTCCGATGCCGATGCCGAAGCCGCCACGCGCGGCGAATACAAAGACAGCGATCACTGGCTCATCCCCACCGCAGAAGTTCCCGTCACCAATCTCTACCGCGACGAGATTCTCTCGGAAGCCGACCTGCCCATCTCGCTCACTGCCTACACGCCCTGCTTCCGCGCCGAAGCCGGCGCGGCTGGCAAGGATACACGCGGCATCATCCGCCAGCACCAGTTCCAGAAGGTCGAGCTGGTCAAGTTCACCAGGCCCCAGGACTCCGACGCCCAGCACGAGCGCCTGACCCGCGACGCCGAAGAGATTCTTGAGGCGCTCGGCCTGCCTTACCGCCGTGTTCTTCTTTGCACCGGCGATACGGGGTTCTCCTCGGCCAAGACCTACGATCTCGAGGTCTGGCTGCCGGGCCAGAATCTCTACCGCGAGATTTCGTCCTGCTCCAACTTCGACGCCTTCCAGGCGCGCCGGGCCAACATCCGCTACCGGCCGGCCGGGCCCAAAGGCAAGCCGGAGTTTGTGCACACGCTCAACGGCAGCGGTTTGGCCGTGGGCCGCACCTGGCTGGCGATCGTTGAGAACTACCAGCAGTCCGACGGTTCGGTGTTCATCCCCGAAATTCTCCGTCCCTACATGGGCGGACTGGATAGAATTGTCAGGGAGCAGTGATGGCATCTTCCACCCCAACCGGAGCGGTCGCGCAGCCCAGGCGGAGCTTCAAACAGATTCTGAACAGTTATTTCTACTGGACCTATGAGCGCGGATCGTTCCCTTACGACGTAATGGTCACGCTGATCCTGCTCTTCATTTTCATCACCCCGCACCTATGGGACTACGGCGCCAAGCCGCCGCTAGTCGCCGGCCCTTTGCATCCTCTTCAGGTCGTCGGCGCCGGCCGCGACGTCATCGTCACCGTGCAGGCTTCGGATGTGAAGATCCCCGCGGGCGCGTCGTACGAGGAAGTCAAGAAGGCGCTACGCACGGCCATCGAACCCGTCATGGGCGATTCCGTCTTTGTGGAGCGATGGGAGACCGCAACCGATGCCCAGGGAAATCTAACCTGGAAGGTCTGGGCACACCGGTAGACGTTTCTCCGGTTCGCCGGTTGCATCCGCGCATCGAACAAACAGAAGGCTGAAAGGAAGCCGATGCACTTGAGGTTGAGATTCGCTTTTTTTGCGCTGCTTGCGGCGGCGCTGCTGCCCGCCAGGTCCGCACTTGCCGACGATCTTAAAGAGGTCCTGCAAAAGCTTGACGCTGCGGCAAAGAATTTCCATACCACGACCGCGAATTTCGAATTCGACACCATCCAGACCGATCCCGTTCCCGATACAGACATCATGACCGGGACTGCCTACTACGAGCGTCATGACGATCATTTTGAAATGGCTGCGCACATCGCAAAGCACAACAATGGGCCTTCGCAGAGAAGCTATATCTTCTCTCACGGCGTGTTCCGCGTCTCTGATACTGGCAAAGAGAGCGACGCCAAGACGTATACCCAGGCCGGTAAATATGAGAGCTATCTCATGCTGGGTTTCGGCGCCAGCGGCGCCGATCTCGAAGAGAAATGGACCATCAAGTACCTTGGCACGGAGACGATCGACGGCGTCAAGACCGACAAGCTCGAGCTGGTGGCCAAAGATCCCACGGTCCGCAAAAACATCCCCAAAGTCACCGTCTGGCTCGACACGTCTCGCGCCGTCAGCCTCAAGCAAGTCTTCGATGAAGGCGAGGGGGGAACGCGCGTCTGCACATACACCAACATTAAAGTGAATCAGCCGCTCCCCAAGGACGCCTTCAGCTTCGACTCCGGCAAGTGAAGCCGCGACGCCAAACTCCAAAGCGCGATCCCGCCCGTGGCGAAGAGCATGGGGAAGCACTCCAACGTGTAGCGTGCCTCGGGCGCTGCTATGGTGAGCAGCAACGCGCTGCGCAGCAGAATATAAGCCAGCATAGCGCCCCAAAAGCGCGGCCGCATCCACAAACCGATGAATCCCAACAGCAGGTAGAGCGCATTCAGGCCCGCATAGGCCCAACTGAATTCTGTCTCCGCGTGGTGATGTGCGTAAACCCACCAGTCGAGATCGATGTTCAGATTCTCAACGCGCGGACGCAGCCACATATCGGCCAGGCGGCCCAGCGGCAGCCACAGATAGTAGCGCAGCGGATGCGCGGCGATCCGTTCCTCGGCCAGCCGCTCAAAGCGCGCATTGATCTCGGGCGTAATATACATGCCGTCGCTGTTGTAGTCGGCGGCGAGCGCGGCCGTTTCAACGTACTGCGCGGGCGTGTCGAAGGCGCGGCTGGGCAACTCGCTCACTTCGAGCGGGCCCCCCTCCACCGGCCAGTAGATTTGGTAAGTAGAGACGAAGTCCAGGCACCAACTCTTCACCCAGCGCTCCCATCCGAGATCGGGATTGTCGCCGGGATCGGTTGCATACCGCGGCGCCAGCGGCTCAAAGACGTGAAAGACGCGCCAGTTGCGAGCCGTCCACACGGCAAACGGAGCCAGCGCCAGCAAAACGCAGACCACCGTCATGCGCACCAGCTTGCGCAGCGCAATCTCTCCCGGTCCTTCGCCGCGCGGCAATCCGATCACCAGGGCAGGCGCAAAAGCCACGGCAGCCAGCGCTCCATCGGGCCGCAACAGCGCGGCGAAAGTCACGGCAAAAGTGAACCACAGCGCATTTGCCCAGCGCGGCTCGTCGCGAAAACGGGCCGTCGCCCACATCGCCAGCGCCAGCGCAAAGAGGGTCGGCGTCTCCGTCAGCGGGAATGCCGTGTACGAAGCGGTGAACGGGCAAAGCGCCGCCAGCCAAAGCGTCGTCAGTGCGGCGCCACGCTTGAGCCCAGCAGGCGCGATGCGGCGCACAAAGCTGGCCAGCAACAGGCACCCCGCCAGTTCCAGGGCAATCTGCACGCATGCCGCGGAAAAGTAGTTCTCCATCCCGAAGAGCCGGAAGCAAAGGGCGAGAAAGAGCGGATAGCCGGGCAGCCGGATCAGCGAGGTATAGATTTCTCCGTTGGGCTGGGTGAGGGCGAATCGGCCGTGCAGCAGCAGATTCTTGGCCAGGTCCCCGTAAATGGGTGCGTCTCCGTTGACCTGAAAAAGGTCTCGGAGCATCCACAGGCGCAGGGCCAGGCCCCCGGCAAAGGGCAGCGCGACGGGCAGCACGGCGCGCGCCAGGGCCCCGCGTTTGGCCATGCGCCGCCACGCCGTCAATTGACTCCGTTCGCTGGCTTCCATACGATTTTTAATGTATAGCGTACGCTACTTCCAGGAATTCCGCGCCCCGGCCGGTCACCCGTCAGGGCAGCCGCATTCATGGATTGCGGCCGCCTGTTTGCAATGCTTTCGCGGAAACGTCAAAAAGTAGGGGAAATGCCCGACCGACAAATCTTTTTCGACCCGGAACGCAAGCGCTGGAAGCGCCTGCGGCGTTTCCTCGATGCGGCCGCCGTAGTCTCCTCGCTGGTCATGGCCGTCTTCATCTTCAATGTGCTTCGCAGCCAGCGGTTGCCCGAGCTGCTGCTGCCCATTCCCAGGCACAATTATCACGCCTTGCCTGACCAGTCTCTTCTGCTGCGCGCCGCCAAAAGCCTGCGTCCCGCGCGCCGCAAGACCCAACGCAAACCCTCCGACATTGCCCTGAACACCGGGGAAGGCTTGCGCGCCGCCTACTACGTGCAGGACGACCCGGCCAGCTACTCCTCTTTCAAGGAACACGTCCATCAGATCGACATGCTGTTCCCGCAGTGGCTGCATGTGGATTCGCCCAACGGCACGCTGATGATGATGAGCAGCGACAACCTGAGTGAGTATCCGGTGATCGAGGGCGCCACGGTGCACGATCCCGACTACCTAAACAAAGTCAAGCATGTGATTCAGGCGGCCCGGGAAGACACTGAAATCTTTCCCCAGCTCAACAACTACAATCCTCACACGCAAAGCTGGGACATTGGCGTGGGCGAGGTTCTCGCCGACCCCGGCAAGAGCGCAAACTTTCTCCAGCAGATCATGCGCTTTCTCACTACCTACCCCGTCTATCGCGGCCTCTCGTTCGACATCGAAAGCATTCCCGACGCAGACGACCCGGCCTACCTCAGCTTCATTCAGGCTCTCTATGCCCAGATGCATCCCCGCAATCTTCGCCTTTATGTCAACCTAGCCGTCGCCACCAGCGACAAGGATCTGAAGACCATCGCCGCCAACAGCGACGGCATCGTCCTGATGAACTACGACCAGCACACGCAGGACAGCGATCCGGGGCCCATCGCCGCCCAGCAATGGTTCGTCGGCAATCTCGTGCGCGTTCTCAAAATCGTGCCCAAGGAAAAGCTCATCTGCGCGGTGGGCAACTACGGCTACGACTGGACGCTTTCCATCCCCAATCCAAAGGACCGCAAGCACCGCAAGCCGCAGGTCCTCGACACCGAGGACCTATCGGTTTCCGAAGCGTGGCAGGAAGCCTCCGACGCCGACGCCGACCTCGATCTCGACTACGACACGCTCAATCCTCACTTCGAGTACATCGACGAGGATAATAACCAGCGTCATGTGGTCTGGTTTCTCGACGCCGTCACCATCCTCGACGAGCTGCGGGCCGCGCGGCAGCTCGGCCTGCAAACCTTCGCCCTGTGGCGCCTGGGCGAAGAAGACAGCTCTCTGTGGAACGTCTGGGACCGGCCCAGCAACCCGGATTCGCTGCAGGCGCTGGGCGCCGTCCAGCCCGGCCACGATGTAGACAGCGAGGGCGATGGAGATATTTTGCGGGTGACCGGCCTGCCGCAGCCCGGCAAGCGCACCGTGGAAGTGGACACAGACGAACCCGACCCGCGCAAGAAGCTCATCGTGGATGAGCACATGGATGTCTATCCACGCACTTATACCATCGAGCAGTACGGCTACCATCCCAATGAAATCGCGCTTTCCTTCGACGACGGCCCCGATCCCAAATGGACGCCCAAGATTCTCGACATCCTGAAACAGAAGCGCATCAAGGGGACCTTCTTCCTGATCGGCGCCGAGGCTGCTGACAACATCGGCCTCATGCGGCGCATCTTCCGCGACGGCAACGAGATCGGGAATCACACTTATACGCATCCCGACATCAGCGAAGTCTCCACGCGCCAACTGGATCTGGAGATTAGTCTCACCGAGCGCCTGTTCGAGAGCAAGTTGGGGGTGCAGCCGCTCTACTTCCGCCCGCCCTACGACAACGACGAGGAACCGGATACCGACGACGAGGCCGCGCCGGTGTGGCACATTCAGCAGGACGGGCTGACAATTATCGGCAGCAAAATCGACACCGACGACTGGAACGAGCATCCCCGAAAAACGCCCGGCGATATTATCGACTCGGTCCTCGCCCAGTTGAAGACCATGAAGGTCAAGCCGCAGTTCCGCGGCTCCATCATCCTGCTCCATGACGGCGGCGGCGACCGCTCGGTCACCGTGGAATCTCTGGGACCGCTCATTGACGCGCTGCGTGCCCACGGCTACACTCTCGTGCCAGTCTCAGCGCTGATGGGCAAAACGTCCGCGCAGGCAATGCCCCCGCTCACCTTCTGGCAGAAGGTGCGCACCATCCCAGACTCCATCGCCTTTTCCACGCTCGACATCATTGGCAACTTCATCGTCATGGTCTTTTTCGTGGGCGACGTTCTGATGAGCGCGCGCCTTGTCATCGTCGGCATATTCGCCGTCATCGACCGCCTGCGTAAGCCTTACCGCCAGGCCTCGTCCGGCTACAACCCCCGGGTGGCCGTTCTGATACCCGCTTACAACGAAGAGACGGTCATCGTCCGCACCATCCGCTCCGTGCTCAACTCCGACTACAAAAACCTCCACGTCATCGTGGTCAACGACGGATCGGAGGACCGCACCGCGGAGGTGGCCGCAGCGGCCTGCGCCCGGGAGATCGCTGCCGGGCATGTCCAGGTCCTTACCAAACGCAATGAAGGCAAGGCTGCCGCGCTCAACTACGCTCTCGATCGCATGAATGACGAGATTTTCGTAGGCATCGACGCTGACACCGTGATCGCCGCCGACGCCATCTCCAAGCTCATTCCCCACTTCGAAGATCCTGCCATCGGCGCCATCGCCGGCAACGCCAAGGTGGGCAATCGCGTCAACCTCTGGACGCGCTGGCAAGCTCTCGAGTACATCACCAGCCAGAACTTCGAGCGCCGCGCCCTCGACCTCTTCCACGTCATCACCGTGGTGCCGGGCGCCATCGGCGCCTGGCGCACCGCGCCGGTAAAGGCCGCGGGCGGCTATCCGCTGAACACCGTGGCCGAGGACGCCGATCTGACCATGAATCTGCTTGAACAGGGTTTCAAGGTCGACTACGAAGACCGCGCGCTCGCTTACACTGAAGCACCCGTCAATGCCAGGGGCCTTATGCGCCAGCGCTTCCGCTGGTCCTTCGGCACCTTGCAGGCAGTGTGGAAACATCGCGCCGCTTTCGTCCGCAACAAGGCCATGGGCCTCTTCGCGCTGCCCAACATCCTCATCTTCCAGATGTTGCTGCCGCTGGTTTCGCCGTTCATCGACATCATGTTCGCGGCCGGCATCGTGAACTATCTCGTTGACCGGCACTACCACCCTGAAGCGGCCTCCGCGGCCAGCTTTGAGAAGCTTGTCGTCTATTTCCTCGGCTTCCTGCTCATCGATTTCATCACCTCTTCGGCGGCCTTCAGCCTGGAGCGCCGTCACCCGGCGAACAAGGGCGACGGCTGGTTGCTCTTCCACATCTGGCTGCAGCGCTTCGCCTACCGCCAGCTCTTCTCGATCGTCCTCTTCAAGACGCTCAAGCGCGCCATCGACGGCAAGCCCTTCAATTGGGACAAAATTCAGCGCACCGCCAGGATGAGCAAATGCACCGACGCGCTGGTAGAAACGGCGCCCTAGGGTCTGTTAACACTACTGGAATGGATGGCGTTGCGAGCGCAAATCGGGCCAGACGAGGCGGAGGACGACGGCTGTGGCGGGTCCACCGCCTAGGACGACAACGAAGTATGGCCCGATTTGCGCCGCAACCCGAAGGGACGGGGCCAGTTTTCCCGATTTCGTCGCCGCTCGTCGCTAGCAGACACCCGGTATGCGTCGCTCCTCGCTCCTAGAACTCGAAAAAACTGGCTCCCGTCGCCGCTATCCCAGTAGTGTTAACAGGCCCTAGAGCTGGTTGCATAAATGGCCTTGTGAAGGGCGCACGAAACGTCGGGCTTTACAGTGGTTTCACAGCTGCCGTATCCCGAAACCTCAGCAGCTAAGTGGCTTTTTCAACAAGAAAAAGCCACCTTCCGCAACTGCAGAGAACGGCTACATATACTGTGGAACCGCTCTAGCCCCTGAGGGATGTTTCTCTGTCGGCTCCGCTCATCGGACGCGAAGTTGGCAAGGCGGATCGGCTACATCGGCTGCTTGGGCTGGAACAATGCGATGGTTGCGCCTGTGGGGTCTGCGAGGATAGTGAACCAGCCGATGTTGGGTATCTCCTGGGGGCCCCTGTGGATGCGTGCTCCCAGGGATTTTGCTTTCTCGGTGGCCGCGTTGATGTCGTCGACGCCGACGTAGGCCCGCCAGAAAGTGGGCATGTCGGGCATAGAGAAGAGACCGCCGCCGGGACCCGAGTCGGGCTTGAAGGTGCTGTAAATCATGCCGCCCATGTCGTTGTCGGTGAAGTTCCAGCCGAAGAGTTTGGAATAGAACTCCTTGGCCTTGGCCGTGTCGGAGGTGCAAAGCTCAAGATGTACGAAGGGGTTCGCCATAATTGTCCCTTTCGGGTGAGGATTTGCGTCCATCAATGAACGAGATGATAGCTGACTAATGCTGATTGCGGACGGACTTCGGCGTTCAATTTTCGATGAATGGCGACGAAGCGGGCCTCGGGGCCGGGGTGCTCAGGGCCTGGTAGTGTCCTAATTTCGATCTCCAGTGCGATGAACGCTTTCTTGATCGGCAATAGACTGAAATAGTACAATTTTGTGCAATTTCAGCAGTTCAGTCTGATGATCACCAGCATCCACACCCTGATTTATTCCGACGATGCCCCCGCAACGCGCGCATTCCTTCGCGACGTCCTCGGCTGGCCCTACGTCGAGGATGTGCTGGGCGGAGGCGCGGGTTGGCTTATCTTCAAGACCGGGCGGAGTGAGATGGGCGTGCACCCGACCCACAGCGTCTACGATGGCAAGACGTACGAATCGCCCCGGCACCATCTGATCTCCCTGATGTGCGACGACATCTCGCTAACGGTCGCTGAACTGAAGGGCAAAGGAGCAGAGTTCCGCGGCGAAGTTCAGGATCACGGGTACGGACTCGTGGTCATGATGGCGGTACCTGGCGCGGACGACATCATGCTTTACGAGCCCAAGCATCCGCTGGCGTATACCCTTTGACCGATTGAAAGCGCAACTAACTCACTCCCACCTTTCATCCTTCGCAAGGCATCGTTCAGATTAGGACACTACCCAAAATGGGGCGGGGGGCGGGGGGTATATGAGGCTGTGGAACCGTGAAACTGTGAGATTCCGCCGCCGGCCAAAAGCTGATAGCTGAGAGCTGAAGGCTGAAAGCTGTCTTTACCGTGAACTGCGGCCCGACCCGCCTCGATCAAGCTAAAAGCTAACGGCTAAAAGCTAATGGCTGTTTCTACGGCCCCAGATACAGCTTCACGCCCGGCGGCGCGAAGCTCAATTGACCGCTCTTCGGGTCGTAGGCCAGATCGAGCGCGTCGCTCTTGCGGCCGTTGATGAGCGCAGCCACCAGCACGCCGTTGCCATAGTGCCCGGCGAGCACAATCTTGTGGCTGCGGATGGCGCCATATTCATTGTCCGGGCTGTTGGGACCCCAATCGTCCTGGAAGCGGGAGAAGGGATAGACGCTATATTGCGCCGGGTGCTGCTGCCAGTTCTTGTCGCGCACCCAGATTCCGTATGCCTTGGCCATGTCATTGGCCTCGAGAGCGCTCAAAAACTGGTTCACTGCGGCGCGCCCGAACAAGTAACGGTCCCAGTACCAGGGCCAGTCCACGGGACGGCCCGCCACCAGCCACCAAACCACGAATAGCACGAAAAGCGCGCCAGCGCCGATCTGCACAATCAGCGTGTTGCGCCTAGCGCGCGCGGCATCGAACTCAGGAGCATCGAGCAAAGTCATGGCATGAAGTCCCTGGCAATCATGATAATGCAGGGGTCAGAGATCAGGTTTCAGGTGTCAGCTTCTGAACTTGAACGGCACCCGCAATAGTCTCTCCTCGATCTTAGGAGCCCGGTCGTTGACAGCGTTCCTCTGATCCTATGAACTTAGACACCGGAGAAAGGCGTTCTGATCCCTGATCCCTAATTCCCTGTTCCCTTGTTCCCTCGTCCCCTTGGCCCCTTGGTCCCTTGGTCCCTTGTTCCCTGCCTCATCACTCTTCCCTGCTGTACGTCGTCCTGCTCTTCTCCGCCTGCCGTTCCAGCGCCAGTTCGATGAGCCGCGTGATCAGCTCCTTGTAGCTCAGCCCCGACGCCTCCCACAGTTTGGGGTACATGCTGATGCGAGTGAATCCGGGCATGGTGTTCACTTCGTTTACAAAGATGCGCTTCCTGCCATCGGGCTCCATCAGAAAGTCCACACGCGCTAGGCCCGAGAGATCGCAAGCCTTGAATGCGGCCACCGCCATCTCGCGAATCTGCCGGCTTTGCGCGCGGGTGAGCCTTGCGGGAATCACTGGCACCGAGCCCTCCGAAAGATACTTTGCCTCGTAGTCGTAGAACTCCCTGCCGGGAATGATTTCGCCCACCACGCTGGCCTGTGGCGCGTCGTTGCCCAGCACAGCCACTTCGAACTCTCTCGCGCGCGCCGCCTGCCCTTCGCGGCGAGCCCCGCCGGGGTCCCCAGCGACAGGTCTTCGTCGCTGGGGTGGCTTGCCGCCCACGCTCTGTTCCACGATCAGCTTCCGGTCGTACTTCGCCGCCAGCGTCAGCGCCGGCCCAAGTTCCTCGCGGTTGTGCGCCTTGGTGATGCCTACTGAGGAGCCGAGGTTCGCCGGCTTCACGAAGACCGGATACTCAAGCGCCCGCTCGGCCAGGGCAATCGCCTTGCGCGGCGCCTTTTCCCAATCGGCGCGAAGCAGTGTGACGTGCTTGACGATCGGCAGCTTGGCCTGGACAAAGAGGCGCTTCATCACGTCCTTGTCCATGCCCGCAGCCGATCCCAGCACGCCCGAACCGACGTAGGCAATACCGGCCAGCTCAAACAGCCCCTGGATGGTGCCGTCCTCGCCGAAGGTGCCGTGCAGCACAGGAAACACGACGTCCAGCGCCGCGCCGGCTGAGGAGGACTTGCCGTCCAGGCCCTGACTCTGGTTGAGAGCAGTGGAACGGCCCGGCTCCGGCGCCAGCAGCGTAGGAATGCCTTCGTGCAGCAGCTTCGCCCCCGGTGTCGCTTCCGGATCACCCGCGCGCAGCCGCCGCGCCACCGCGCTCGAGTCGCCACTGAGCAGACCCCGCGCATCCGCGGCCGCCAGCCAGCGGCCCTCCTTGGTGATGCCGATGGGCGTTACCTCGAATTTCTCCCGATCGATCGCCCCCAGAACCGATGCCGCCGACAACAGCGATACCTCATGCTCGCCGCTGCGCCCGCCAAACAGAATGCCCACGCGAAGCTTTTTCGCCATTTTTCTGTCTGCCCGCCACTTTCACCGTTCAAAACGGCCCACTTCAAGTGTAGAGCCGCTCACAGGATCTTCTTCCCAAACACCGAGCAGGCCAGTTCCACAGCGAGGTCGGCAGTGCGGTTGTGCTCGTCAATCACCGGGTTGACCTCGACAATCTCGAAGCTGAGCAGGCGCCCGTGATCGGCGATAATCTCCATGGCCAGATGGGCCTCGCGGTAGGTGGCGCCCCCTCGGACAGGCGTGCCCACCCCGGGCGCCTCCTCGGGATCGATCCAGTCCATGTCCAGCGAGACGTGGTAGCCGGCGGTGCCGCGTCCGGCGGCGCGCAGCGCTTCTTCCATCACGGCTCTCATCCCCCGCTCGTCGATGTCGCGCATGGTATAGACCTCGGTCATTCCGGCGCGGCGCAGGTTCTCGCGCTCGGCCTGATCGATGTCGCGCACACCCACGAGTACCGCGTTCTCAGGAGCGATTTTGGGCGCGTAGCCGAACATGCCGGCGAGCGGTTCCGGCCCCAGGCCCATCAACGCGGCCAGGGGCATGCCGTGGACATTGCCCGATGGCGAGGATTCGGGGGTGTTGATGTCGGAGTGGGCGTCGATCCAAAGAAGGCCGATCTTCTGCTCCTGGCGTCGGTAGAACTCGGCCACGCCTGCGACCGAGCCGGCCGCCAGCGAATGGTCGCCGCCCAGCAGCAGCGGGGTCGCCCCCGACTCCAGCGACGCTAGCACAGCATCAGCGGTGCGGCTGCAGGTTTTCGCGATCTCTTTCAGGTAGTGGGCGCTCTTGTCGCCCGGGGTCCGCGTTTCGGCAATCTCGACGCGGATATTGCCGGCATCCGTGACGTGGTGACCAAGAGCTTCCAGGCGCGCCTCCAGCCCTGCCACTCGCACCGCAGACGGCCCCATGTCCACACCGCGACGGCTCGCGCCCAGATCCAGCGGCACTCCGATCACGCGGATGCGGCGCGTTGGCTGCACTTGGCTGCCGGGCGAAAATCCGCCCGATCGGGCGGAACTGGACGCTGCTTCATGGCTCATCGGCACGGGTCTGCCTCGCTTGAGCGGAGATGGGACCGGGCATTTGCATGCGCGTCCGCAAGTTGCGGATTTACCTGCAGGTCGGCGCTTGGATTATATCAAGCCCCCACACCGAAAGCGCTATTCCCAAACGCTTCCGAGTGAGTAAGATAGGCGCCAAGAGTTGCCCGGTGTTGTTCCCCCTCGCGCCGCGACCGGGCTCATCCGCCACGCCAGGGCCTGTTAACACTACTGGGATGGCGGCGACGGGAGCCAGTTTTTTCGAGTTCTAGGAGCGAGGAGCAACGCATACCGGGTGTCTGCTAGCGACGAGCGACGACGAAATCGGGAAAACTGGCCCCGTCCCTTCGGGTTGCGGCGCAACGCCATCCATTCCAGTAGTGTTAACAGGCCCTAGGCTGAGGGAGACGGAGAACGGCGCCGCGAGCAGCTTGCCAGCGGGGATGGATCGATACGGTGAAAAGAAGTTCGGATCGATGAAAAGACTCGTTTTCGGAAGATTATGCACTTGACACAGAATAGATATTCCGCTATTCTTTTTGCATGGAACAAAGCCGCAATCTCAAAATTGCAAATCTGGAAGTAGAAATCAGCCTTTTGCGACGAGAAGAGAGGCGTCTCCGGGAACAGATTGCCTTTCCGAGCACGGCGCCTGAACTTCGCGCTGAGGCTCAGACTGTACTTGCTCGGACCCTCGAAAAAATCAGGTTTGCCACCAATGAAATCGCGCGCTTGGAGTCGGAATTATGAACCTGATAGACGTAACCCGGCAGTTCAAAACCGATGATGATTGCTTAGCCTATATGGAGTTGATGCGCTGGCCGGGCGGCATCCGCTGCCCGGTTTGCAGCTGCGAGCGAATCAGCA
Source organism: uncultured Acidobacteriaceae bacterium (assembly GCA_963844905.1). Classification (GTDB taxonomy): domain Bacteria; phylum Acidobacteriota; class Terriglobia; order Terriglobales; family Acidobacteriaceae; genus Telmatobacter. The sequence continues at coordinate 1,211,215 of CAWJQD010000001.1, forward strand.
AGATCACCCGCAGGACGGGAATCGTGACACGAGGCAAGACAAAGGGTGAGGAGCGCAGGAATCAGCGCACCCGAATCTATCAGTGCCTTGAAGAAACCTGCAAGCAGCAGTTTTCGGCCACGTCCGGCACGATCTTCAATGACTCTCATCTCCCTCTGACAAAGTGGTTCATGGCGCTGGCGCTGATCGTGGACGCGAAGAAAAGCATCTCTGCGAAGCAACTACAACAGCATCTCGGCATTGGCTCCTATCGCACTGCATGGTACATGGCTCACCGCATCCGCAAGTCGATGGTGAACGAAGGCTCTGCCGATCTACAGGGCATCGTGGAGATGGACGAGACATACCTGGGAGGCAAGGCTCTCGGCGCTGGCAGCGATTGGCGGAGGCGTCAGAAAGAGCTAAAGCAGATCATCGTGGGCATCAAGGAACGTGGAGGCCGCATCAAGATGATCCACGCTCCAGACGCGAAAATAGAGACGCTTGCGCAGTACATCAAGGATCATGTGAGCGCAGACGTTGAGGCCATCATGACCGATGAACTCCCAGCATATCCGAGGGCACTTCGCCTTTCAGGGCACGACGCGGGAAAGCATTTTACAGTGAATCACAGCGCGAAGATTTACGTTGATGGCAACATCACGACCAACGGAATCGAGAGTGCATTCTCGCTCTTCAAACGCGCCGTTATAGGAAGCTATCACCGCATCTCGATAAAGCATCTTCACCGCTACCTGAGCGAGTTCGAGACGCGATTCAAAGCGCGGAAAGCAGATGACAGGTTCAACCCGACACTGCGGCGGATGCTTGGGGTTGAGCCTATGCCTTATGCGGAGTTGGTGGCTGAATAGGCGGGACTATCTTTCCCGCCTTCCCGTGAGTCTCTATCGACTTCGCAGGCTGCGGTGGGGTCTGCATCAGCTTCCCGAGCAACGCGTCGAATTTGTCTTTATCGACCTTCATTGGCTTCACTATACGCCTAAATCCAATGTTTATTCAGGCGAAGATTATGCTAAAAATGTGTTGTTAGGGATTGAGGATGAGGGAACAACATCAATAATTGTCGGACAATAGCCTATTGCAGGTATTGAATCCTCCGATGATGTAGAGCATCATATAAACAGTTTGACGCCCGTTGAGATACGGGCTATTCCCTGGTCCCAGGGCAATGGGCATTGAAGGCCACCGCAAGGTGGCCTTCTCTATTTGGGCGTCGTTTTCCTGTGAACGCAGTTCGCGTGATATCTGTCGTCGCTCCAAAACGAGGTTTGGACGGTTCGAGTTCCATCGGGTTGCGTCTCTACCAACACGATCTTGAGCGTCGCCCCGCTCCCCTTCCTCCGATACCTCTTCGCATATACATCATTCGTTTTGTTCCTTTTGTTTGGATCAGTGGAGTCAGGGCTGGCAATAATCTCGGGTATCCAGAACAGCGTTCTGGGACGGGAGGCATCCGCGATGCGATATCGCGCCTCATCGAATGTCCCATTTTGCAACTGGGGAATGGCGGCCTTCGCCCTAGCATCAACCCAACGACTTTGTTTCCGATCAAAAAATTCCAATTTCACTAAATGGGGAAAATCCTCTGCACGAAACGTTGCGACCTTACCGTTCGGGTCCGTGAATTGCTTGCCCTCCAATTCCTTCTGAAAAGCGGCATATAGTTCGGGTATAGACGAGAATTCGCGGCTCTTGGGGCATACCGGCGGCAGAGCTAGGACGGCCTCAAGTTGTGATTTCAAATCCCCCATTCCAACTCCATCCCATTACGCAAATTCACCGAGAGGAGGGCGGGAGATTCGAACTCCATTGCCGTTCAGCAATCCCAGGGTATAAATCCCGGTTCTAGCACCCGCTAGACGCTCTCCGTTAAACCGTCCTTAGTGCTCTGGATATTCAAGCAGCAGCACGTTCTGAAGCGCCTGCAGCCATACATCTCTCTCTTCGCGCGGCCACGCCGTCCCCGGCCTGGGGAGCCGCAAAAACAGCCCTGACAATAGCATGCTCGTCTGCGCCTGCATCCCTCCTAATGGCGAAACCCCAGAATGCTGCGGCGCCGGAATTGGATCTGCTTTACTCTTTTCCTTTTGGGTCGATGGCTTTTTTCTGGGGCCTGCGACGCGAGCCTTTTTCTCCTTAATGTATGGCGAAACAATAAGCATTGCGTCGGCCGCAGCATCCTTGAAAAACGCCATGCATCGGCCTAGCGTCTCACCAGTGGCCGAAGTGTTGGTCTCAAAAGCCTCCCGGAGCTGTTGGGCCGTGGCTCTCGCCAGGTCGAAATGGTCGCCAAAAAGGAATGGATAGGATCTAGTCAGAGCTTCCAAGAGCGCAACGCGGCGTTCATCTTCCTGTCCACTCACGTAGCGATGCAGCAATGGCTGCGGAATCCCCTTATCCGAAATCATCCCAAGATAGCGGAGAGCGGTAGTGACCTGACTCTGTGCCGCGCCAGACATAGAGCCCATCAAGCCACGATCAATGCGCGCCGGAACTCCTTGTTTAAAGCGATCAAGGAAGTTTGAGAGCGTCTTATACGCGACATACGGAGGGGCCGCCTGCTTTTTTTCGTTGGCTTCCATTTGAACCTCGCTGTCATTATACGACGGAATTACGATGAATTATGATACCTCTACGAGTTCGTAAATTGCAATACGGACTCGGACAATTATTTTGAGATGCTTTGCTGTCTATGGGAGGATTCCACTGGAGGCTCCCAATGGACATGGAGATCGTTGTATGCAAAGACTTTATGGGAAATGAGCTAGAAAGAATCGTTTGGGAAGCTACTGAGACACTCGTCTTTATCCACACACGGGAGCAGTTTTCCGCCCATAAAACAGGTCTCCCGCACTTAGAGCCTGTCGGTTTTCCTGTCCAAGACGTATTCAAGAGGGAAGGTGGATCAGGAAAACTCGTTCCCTATGCCCTGTCACGGCAAGGCAATTCTCCAATCACAGAGCTGTCTGTGTCAAGTGCATAATCTTCCGTTTTCGTGGCTGCTATCCTCTTCGCCAATGTCTCGGCTGTGGGAGCGGCCCGCAAGCTCCCTTGACCCCGCTGCGCGCAATCGCTACTCTCAGCAACGCTCACGCAAACATCGGAAGGCCCGGCTTGCGCCGGGCCCTCTTGAGTTTTGGATGGTTGATGCGCTATTCCGTAGCCATCTCTTCGGCTTCGCCTTCCTGGCGCATCAGTTCCAGCTCGCGCTCCGCCGCTTCGATCTCCGCGTGCACTTCCTCCTGTACGCGAGCCGCAGCCTCTTCGAGCTCCGGTGAGAGCTGGACGTTGCGGTAGTATTCCAGGCCGGTGCCGGCGGGAATGAGCCGGCCGACGATTACGTTCTCCTTCAACCCGCGCAGGTTGTCCACTGCACCGTTGATGCTGGCTTCAGTGAGCACGCGTGTGGTCTCCTGGAAGCTGGCCGCGGAGATGAAGCTGTCGGTCGAGAGCGACGCCTTGGTAATGCCCAGCAGAAGCGGGCGCCCAACCGGAGGCCGGCCGCCCTCCGCCAAAACGCGTTCCATCTCCTCACGGAAGCGGAAGCGGTCCACCTGCTGCTCCAGCAGGAAGTTGCTGTCGCCCACTTCGTCGATCCTCACCCAACGCAGCATCTGGCGTACGATCACTTCGATGTGCTTGTCGCTGATGGCCACGCCCTGCAGCCTGTAGACCTCCTGGATTTCGTTCACCAGGTAAGCCTGCAGCTCCTTTTCGCCCAGCACGGCCAGAATGTCGTGCGGGTTCAGCGGGCCGTCCATCAGAGGATCGCCGGCGCGCAGCCGTTCGCCCTCCTGCACGTTCACATGGATGCCGCGCTGCACCGAGTACTCCTTCTCGTCGCCGTTGTCGGCCGTGACGTAGATTTTGCGCTGGCCCTTCGCGACCTCGCCGAAGCGGACCACGCCGTCGATCTCGCTGATGATTGCGGTTTCGCGCGGCTTGCGCGCCTCAAAGAGCTCCACCACGCGCGGCAGGCCGCCAGTGATGTCCTTGGTCCGCGTGCTCTCCTTGGGAATCTTGGCCAGCACGTCGCCTGGACCCACCTCGTCGCCGTCCTGCGCCATCAGGTGCGCGCCGCGCGGCAGCAGGTAGCGCTTGTGACTCTTGGCACCCTTCACCGCGATGGCCGGCTGCCGCTTCTCGTCGGGCGAGTCGGCGACCACCCAGCGCGACAGTCCGGTCACTTCGTCCACTTCTTCGTTGAGCGTGATGCCTTCCTGCAGGTCTTTAAACTGCACCGTGCCGCCGATTTCGGTAAGGATGGCATAGGTGTAAGGATCCCACTCCGCCAGCACTTCACCGAGTTTGACCTGCGAGCCCTCGCGGACGCGGAGGCGCGCGCCATACACTACCTGGTAACGCTCCTTTTCACGGCCGCGCTCATCCACAATGGCCACCGAGCCGGAGCGGTTCATGGCCACCAGCTCGCCTTCCTTGCTCTCCACGGTGTTCAGGTTGATGAAACGCACGAAGCCGTTGTTCTTGGCGTCGAGGCGCGACTTGTCGGCTACGCGGCTGGCCGTGCCGCCCACGTGGAAGGTGCGCATGGTGAGCTGCGTGCCGGGTTCGCCGATGGATTGCGCCGCGATGACGCCCACGGTCTCGCCCAGTTCGACCATTCGTCCGGAGCCCAGGTTGCGCCCGTAGCACAGCGCGCAGACGCCGCGGCGGGATTCGCAGGTGAGCACGGAGCGAATCTTCACCCGCTCCACGCCCGCGCCCTGGATCGCCGATGCGATGTCCTCGTCGATGGGCTGGTTCACCTCGACTACCACGTTGCCGTCGTAGTCCTTGATCCTTTCCAGAGACACGCGGCCGATAATGCGATCCCGCAGCGGCTCGATGATCTCGCCCGACTCCACGATCGAGCCGACGTAGATGCCTTCCAGCGTGCCGCAATCATGCTCGATCACGATCACGTCCTGCGCCACGTCGACCAGCCGGCGCGTCAGGTAGCCGGAGTCGGCGGTCTTGAGCGCCGTGTCGGCCAAGCCTTTGCGCGCGCCGTGCGTGGAGATGAAGTATTCGAGCACCGTCAGCCCCTCGCGGAAGTTCGCCGTGATCGGCGTTTCAATCACCTCTCCTGAAGGCTTGGCCATCAGCCCGCGCATGCCTGAGAGCTGGCGAATCTGCTGTTTCGATCCGCGGGCGCCGGAGTCGGCCATGATATAGATCGGGTTCATGGCGCCTTCGTCGTCCGCCTTCTTCATGTTCGAGAACATCTCGTCGGCCACCTGGTCCGTCACTGCCGACCACATCTGGATCACCTTGTTCGAGCGCTCGCCGTTGGTGATGGCGCCGTCCATGTACTGCTTTTGCACGTCGATCACCTTCTTGTCGGCTTCGTCCACCACTTTGTACTTGCTCTCCGGGATCACCATGTCGTCCAGGCCCACGGAAAGTCCAGACCGCGTTGCGTAATGGAAGCCCAGCGACTTGATGCGGTCCAGCATACCCACGGTCGTTTCCAGGCCCAGGTTCTGATTGCAGTAGTTCACCAGTTGCCCGATGCCCTTCTTCTTCAGCAGGCCGTTGACGAACGGCATGCTCGTGGGCAGCGCGTCGTTCAGGATCACGCGCCCCACCGTGGTGGACAAATACTCCTTGTCGAAGTCCACGGGATCGGTGTGCGTCAGGTCCTGATCGTCGTAAGCGTTGGCCATATCCAGCACCTTGCCCGTGTAGCGCACCCGGATGGGCGAAAGCGTCTCCACCTCGCCCGCCTCCAGCGCCATCAGGATCTCCTCGGTGTTGGCGAACACGCGTCCCTCGCCCTTGGCGCCCTTCTTCGCCTTGGTCAGGTAGTAGAGCCCCAGCACCATGTCCTGGGTGGGCACGGTAATCGGCTGGCCGCTGGCGGGCGAAAGAATATTGTGCGAGGCCAGCATCAGAACGCTGGCTTCAATCTGCGCCTCAGGCGACAGCGGAATGTGCACCGCCATCTGGTCGCCGTCGAAATCCGCGTTGAACGCGGTGCACACCAGCGGGTGAATCTTGATCGCCTTGCCTTCCACCAGCACCGGCTCAAAGGCCTGAATGCCCAGCCGGTGCAGCGTGGGAGCGCGGTTCAGCAGCACGGGATGGTCCTTGATAACTTCCTCAAGAATGTCCCACACGACCGGCTCCTGCATTTCCACCATCTCCTTCGCTTGCTTGATCGTGGTGCACTGGCCGGTCTGTTCCAGGCGGTGATAAATGAAGGGCTTGAACAGCTCCAGCGCCATCTTCTTGGGCAGGCCGCACTGGTGCAGCCTTAGCTCCGGGCCCACCACGATCACCGAGCGGCCCGAGTAGTCCACGCGCTTGCCCAGCAGGTTCTGGCGGAAGCGGCCCTGCTTGCCCTTCAATGTATCCGAGAGCGACTTCAACGGGCGGTTGTTGGCGCCCCTCAGCACGCGGCCGCGGCGGCCGTTGTCGAACAGCGCGTCTACCGCTTCCTGCAGCATGCGCTTCTCATTGCGCACGATTACTTCCGGCGCGTGCAGGTCCATCAGCTTCTTCAGCCGGTTGTTGCGGTTGATGACGCGGCGATAGAGATCGTTCAGGTCCGACGTGGCGAAGCGGCCGCCGTCGAGCGGCACCAACGGGCGCAGCTCGGGCGGAATCACCGGCAGCACATCCAGAATCATCCACTGCGGCTTGTTGCTCGACTTGCGGAATGCCTCTACAACCTTGAGCCGCTTGGCGTACTTGAGCTTTTTCTGCGCCGAGGTTTCGCTCTTCATCCGCTCGCGCAGCTCCATCCCCAGCTCGTCCACATTCACGCGCTTGAGCAGCTCCTTGATGGCTTCGGCGCCCATCATGGCCTTGAAGCCGGAGGGCCGGAACTGCTGGTCGAGCTCGCGGTAGCGGACTTCGTCCTTGATGATCTCGCGCTCCCGCACCGGCGCGTCGCCGGGATCCACTACAACATACGACTCGAAATAGAGAATGCCCTCGAGATCGCGCAAAGAAATGTCCAGCAAATGGCCGATGCGCGAAGGCAGGCCCTTGAAGAACCACACATGCGAGCAGGGTGAAGCCAACTCGATGTGCCCCATGCGCTCGCGGCGCACCTTGCTCACCGTCACTTCCACGCCGCACTTGTCGCAGATCACGCCGCGATGCTTCATCCGCTTGTACTTGCCGCACAGACACTCCCAGTCGGTTACCGGGCCGAAGATGCGCGCGCAGAACAGGCCGTCGCGTTCCGGCTTGAAGGTGCGGTAGTTGATCGTCTCCGGCTTGGTGACCTCGCCATGCGACCAGCTGCGGATCTTTTCCGGCGAGGCCAGCATGATGCGGATTGCGTCGAAGTCGGTGATGGGGCTGGTTAGCTCAAACGGGTTCGAACGGAACAAGGCGACCCTCCCTGGCGGGCTCTCAGTTACCCGCCGCGGTAATTCCCGGGATTCCTTTGGGATCCTTCCTTCCCGGGCAGCGGCGTTTACCGCTCTCAAGAAGGACCCTGAAAACCAGCTATCAGCTTTCAGCCGTCAGCTCTCAGCTTTTTCACTGTCTGAGCCGCTTTCACGGTTTCCAACCAATAACAAACTCAAACACGCCCCAGCTACCAGTTCAACCTCGATCAAGCTGAAGGCTGAAAGCTGACGGCTGAAGGCTGCTCTTAATCCGCCACCGCCGCCACTTCCGGCGCAGGCGCCTTGCGCGCCAGGTCCGCGCGCTTGATCAGTTCCACGTCCAGGCACAGCGACTGCAACTCGCGGATCAACACGTTGAACGACTCCGGCACTCCCGGCTCGATGGCCGCCTCGCCCTTAACGATGGCCTCGTAGATCTTGGTGCGGCCATACACGTCGTCCGACTTAGCGGTGAGCAGCTCCTGCAGGATGTACGCTGCGCCGTAAGCCTCCAGCGCCCACACTTCCATCTCTCCGAATCGCTGCCCGCCGAACTGCGCCTTCCCTCCCAGCGGCTGCTGCGTGATCAGCGAGTATGGCCCGATCGACCGCGCGTGAATCTTGTCGTCGACCAGGTGCGAAAGCTTGAGCATGTAAATGTAGCCCACTGTCACCGGCTGCTCGAACTGTTCGCCCGTCAGGCCGTCGTAGAGCGTTGTTTTGCCCGATGCCGGCAGGCCGGACGCGTCCAGCAGCGCCTTGATCTCCTCTTCCCGCGCGCCATCGAAGACTGCCGTCCCGAACCAGATGCCTTTCTCCATGCCCCGCGTCACGCGCAGCAGCATCTCGTCGTCGAGCTCCAGCAACTGGCGCAGCGTGGCCGTGCCCGCGAATTCCTTTTTCACCATCGCGCGCACGTACGCAGCGTCGGAGTTGGCGCGGACCAGCTCGGCAATCTTCTTGCCCAGCTCGTGCGCAGCCCAGCCCAAGTGCGTCTCCAGAATCTGGCCCACGTTCATACGGGACGGCACGCCCAGCGGATTCAGCACAATCTCCACCGGCGTTCCGTCGGGCAGGTACGGCATGTCTTCCACGGGAAGAATGCGCGAGATCACGCCCTTGTTCCCGTGCCGGCCGGCCATCTTGTCGCCCACGCTCAGCTTGCGCTTCATGGCCACATAGACCTTCACCAGCTTGATCACCCCCGGAGGCAGCTCGTCGCCCTTCTGCAGCTTGGCCACCTTCTCGTTGGTGATCTTGCGCAGCACTTCGATCTGCCGCGAAGTCATCTCCTCGATCTCGTCGATCTGCTCGTTCGCCCGCGGATCCTTGTCGGCGTAGCGGATGCGCTTCAAATTCTTCGTCGAAATGCGCTCGATGGTGTCGCGGTCCAGGATCGCTCCCTTGGTCAAGAGCCGCTTGTTGGTGCGCTCATCGTGCAGGTCGGCCAGCACCTCCTGGCTGCCCAGGATGGCTTCCAACCGCTTCAACCGTTCGTCGGTCAGAATCCGGATCTCGTCGCCCAGGTTCTTTTCGAGCTTCGCAACGTACTCCGCCTCGATCAGCTTGGCGCGCTCATCTTTCTCCTGCCCCTTGCGGCTGAAGATGCGCACGTCCACCACAGTGCCCTCGATGCCCGGAGGGCAGGTGAGCGAAGCGTCGCGTACATCGCCGGCTTTTTCGCCGAAGATCGCCCGCAGCAGCTTCTCTTCCGGCGTCAACTGGGTCTCGCCCTTCGGCGTCACTTTGCCCACCAGGATGTCGCCGTGGCCGATCTGCGCGCCAATGCGGATTACGCCGCTCTCGTCCAGGTCGCGCAGCGCGTGCTCGCTCACGTTGGGAATATCGCGCGTAATTTCCTCGGGGCCCAGCTTCGTGTCGCGGGCCTCAATCTCGAACTCCTCGATGTGTACCGAGGTGTAGTAGTCCTCGCGAACCAGTTGCTCGCTAATCAGGATGGCATCCTCAAAGTTGTAGCCGCGCCAGGGCATGAAGGCGACCAGCACGTTGCGGCCCAGCGCCAGCTCACCGTGCTCGGTGCATGGCCCGTCGGCGATCACCTGCCCCTTCACTACCCGGTCGCCCTCGTGGACCACCGGCTTCTGATTGATGCACGTGTTTTGATTCGACCGCTTGAACTTGATCAATTGGTAGATGTCGGAACCCACCTCGCGCGAGAGCTGCGTCGGATGGTGCTCACCCTCCACGCGCACGATGATGCGCTCCGAGTCGACCGAGTCCACGATGCCGTTGCGCTTGGCCAGGATTACGGCGCCGGAGTCGCGCGCTGTCACGCCTTCCATGCCCGTGCCCACCAGCGGAGCCTCGGCCGCCAGCAGCGGCACGCTTTGCCGCTGCATGTTGGCGCCCATCAACGCCCGGTTGGCATCGTCGTGTTCCAGGAACGGCACCAGCAACGCGGCTACCGACACCAGTTGCTTGGGGCTCACGTCGATGTAATCCACCTCGGCCCGGTTCACCAGCACGAAGTTGCCTTGCCGGCGCGCATTCACCAGGTCTTCGGTGATCTCGCCCTTGTCGTTGAACTCGATGTTGGCCTGCGCGATGGTGTGCCGGTCTTCCTCCCATGCAGAAAGGTAGAAGCTGTAAGCAATGGAATCGATGGTGCGCTTGCCTTGCTTCTTCAGTTGCGCGTTCAGGCGCAGCGCCTCGCCCTTCTCGATGTGATCGCCCACGCGCAGGCCGCTGTCGCCGGCGTTCACGATCTCCACGAAATCCAGAATCCTCGAGTCCTTCACCTTGCGGTAAGGCGACTCGATGAATCCGTACTCGTTGATCCGCGCAAAGCAGCTCAGCGAGCTGATCAGTCCGATGTTCGGCCCTTCCGGCGTCTCGATCGGGCAGATGCGGCCGTAGTGTGTCGGGTGCACGTCGCGCACCTCGAACCCCGCGCGCTCGCGCGACAGCCCGCCCGGCCCCAGCGCCGAAAGCCGCCGCTTGTGCGTGATCTCCGACAGGGGATTGGTCTGGTCCATGAACTGCGAAAGCTGCGAGGAGCCGAAGAACTCGCGGATCGCCGCCATCACCGGCTTGGCGTTGATCAGGTCGTGCGGCATGGCCGTGTTCAGCTCCTGATACACGCTCATCTTTTCCTTGATGGCGCGCTCCATGCGCACCAGGCCGATGCGGAACTGGTTCTCCATCAGCTCGCCCACCGCGCGCACGCGCCGGTTGCCCAGGTGGTCGATATCGTCCACCACGCCGATGTTCTTGCGCAGCTTAAGCAGGTAGCGGATGGTCGCGTAGAAGTCTTCGCCCGTCAGGGTGCGATGATCCAGCGCCGTGGCGTCCTGGTTCTCGTAGAGCTTGATGTTGAACTTCAAACGGCCCACGCGCGAGAAATCGTACTTGCGCGGATCGAAGAACATGCCCTCGAACAGCGCCGTCGCCGTGTCCAGCGTGGGCGGGTCGCCCGGCCGCAGTTTGCGGTAGATCTCGATCAGCGCCTCTTCCGGCTTGTGTATCGAGTCCCGCTTGAGCGTATTGGAGATGATGTTGCCCACATCGTCGCGGTCGGGGAAGAACACCTCGAAGCTCGAAGCGCCGCTGGACAGCACCTTGTGCAGCCGGTCGGCGGTCAACTCCACGTTGGCCTCCACCACCACTTCGCCGGTATTCCTATCCACGACGTCGGACGCAGTAATCGCCCCGTCCAGCTCCGCGGCTTCCACTTCCACCCTGTCGATGCCCGCCGCGCGCAGCGCTTTGAGCGCGTGCGGCGTGATCTTGCGCCCGCTGTGCGCAATCTCCTCGCTGCCGTGGCGCAGCGCATGCGCCGGCTTCACGCCCACCAGGTGCGTGCCCGCCGCAGCATCCTGCGGCACCGCCCAGAACAGCTTGCCCTCGTTGATGTGCAGCCGGTCCACTGTATAGAACGTCTTCAGGATCTCCTCGTCCGAGCGCAAACCCAGCGCGCGCAGGAAGATCGTTCCCAGGAACTTGCGCTTGCGGTCGATGCGCACATACAGCGTGTTCTTCTGGTCGTATTCGAACTCCACCCACGATCCGCGATAGGGAATGATCTTGCCCAGGAAGTAGGTGCGGTTGTTGGCGGTCTCGAAGAAGACGCCCGGCGAGCGATGCAATTGCGACACAATCACCCGCTCCGTGCCGTTCACTATGAATGTCCCGTTCGGCGTCATCAGCGGAATGTCGCCGAAGAAAACTTCCTGCTCCTTGATATCGCGGATAGTCTTGTTGCCGGTCTCGGGGTCCTTGTCGTAAATCGTCAGCCTCACCGTCACTTTCAACGGCGCGGAAAAGGTCATGCCCCGCTCTTCGCACTCTTGCTGGTCGTACTTCAATTGCAGGCTTACCGGGTCGCCGCACTTGTTGCAGAAGTCGGGCGTGTTCTTGTTGTAGGTGCCGCACTTCTGGCACAGCACATCGCCGGGGAGGAAGGGATCCGTGATCACCATCGCCCCGCAATGCACGCAGGCCGTGCGCAGGTGATGCAGCCCCTTCAGGTGCCCGCACTTGCACTCCCAGTTCCCGATGGCAAAGTCCACGAAGTCCAACTGCGAGATGCCGCGGAAGTCGGTGATCGGAAAAACCGAGACAAACACCGACTGCAAGCCGCTATCGTCGCGCTCGTTGGGCAGCTTGTCCATCTGCAGGAACCGCTCGTAAGAGCGGCGCTGCACTTCGATCAGGTTGGGAATCTGGGTTGCGGTGGGAATCTTGGAAAAATCGAGCCGGCTGCGAATCGCGCGCTTCTCGTTGGGCATTGTCACTCCTGAGCCTCGTCGTTCCGGCGCCGTACGCGCGCCGCGCCGGCGCTCGAGTCCCGGTGGCGCCGGCAAAGTTCCGGAAGAAATCGAAAATACTTGGGAGCGGACAATGGGTTTCCCGCTCTTATGCTGCCGGCAGCCAGAAAAGTGAATTCCCGGCACACCGGAATGAACCCGGATCAGGCGGGTCCTGTGAAAGCCGCGTCAATAACGCGTGGTAGATATTGCGTGCTTCGGGCAAGTGCGCTAAACTGCGCACAATCGGAAGTCGCGAGCACAACGGCTGATCCCGAAAATCCGGGTCAAACCGTGAAGGAAATTTGTGCGCATCACGGTGCCGGGGTCTGAAAATTCCTCCCCGCCGCACACCGGGGAGACACAAAAGGCCCGTAAGGACGCAATCCCTCACGAGCGCGGCTCAACGCCTGTGCTCCCATCCGAATTTTCTTCCATTGCCCTCGACGATCGCCAAATCCGCTTCCGCCGCGAATTGCCAGCTACCCGACCCTCATCAACGGCTGCCCTGCCTGACTCCAGGTCAAGCCGCTGATCCAAAATAACTTAGTTGCTTCACAAGGCCCTCAGGCACCTTACGCTGCCCTGAACTGCAGACGCTTGCGTGAACGCCACGCTTCGCCTTTCGCGCCGCCCCACGGTCCGCCCGCCCGAAGAACCGAACGGAGCCGCCAAGACGCACAATCTATATCTTAGCGCGTCCCGGCGTCCCTTGCAAGTCTCGTGCCGTTTACTTGACCTCGACGGTCGCCACGCCCTCAAACTTCTTCCGGATGGCCTCGGCCTCTTCCTTGGTCGCGTTCTCCTTGATCGGCTTCGGAGCCCCGTCCACCAGGTCCTTGGCTTCCTTCAGCCCCAGCGACGTGACTTCGCGTACCGCCTTGATTGTGCTGATCTTATTGGCGCCTGCGTCCTTCAGAATGACCTGGAACTCGGTCTTCTCCTCGACCGCCGGAGCCGCTGCGCCAGCCGCCGCGCCGCCCGCAACCACCACCGGCGCCGCAGCCGCAGCCGAAACGCCAAGCCTCTCTTCCAGCTTCTTCACCAGAGCCGCCGCTTCCAGCAGGCTCAGGCTCACAATCTGCTCTTCCAACTGTGCAATATCCGCCATGTTCTTCTCCAATCAAAATCGTTTGAATTTGCCGGACTCTCGTCCAAAAGGCTGCCCCACGCAGTGGAAAGTTTCCGATGCGCCAGACCCGCGCCCTTTCCGCCTGCTCCCAGCCAAAACCCTTAAGAACAGCTTTTAGCCCTTAGCCATTAGCTGTTACCTTCTTCTGTTTTGAACCAGAGTCGCTGGCTCACGCAAAAGCAAGCTAAAAGCTAAAAGCTTGCGCCGCTATGCGGCGCCCGCAAACTTCTCTTTCTCCACGCCCTGCCCCAGCACCACGGCCATATCGCGGCCCGCGGCGTTGAGCACTGTTACCAGCCGCTGCGCTGGCGCATTGATGAGGAACAGCAGCTTCGAGAAAATCTCTTCTTTGCCCGGCATGGTCGCCAGCGCCTTCACCTCGTCCACGCTCAGCAGCCTGCCGTCCACAATGCCCAGCTTGAATTGGAACTCCGCCGCATTGTCACCCGCCCACTTGGCGAAGACTTTGGCCAGGGCCACGGGATCGCCTGCGGTGAACGCCACCGAGTTCACGCCCTTCAAGCCCTTCAGCGCCGCCTCAACCTGCGTGCCCGTGCCGGAGATGGCGGCCAGGGTGTTCTTCACCACGCGGTACTTGCCGCCGGCCTCGCGAATCACCTTGCGCAGCTCGTAATCCTTGGCCACGGTCAGCTTGTTGAACGTGCCCACAATCGCGGTGGTCGATGAGGCCAGCTCCCTGGCCAGCCCTTTCACCTTCTCCGCCTTCTTCCCTCTCGAAATTGCCATTTTGTGCTCCGCACAGAGATCAGAGATCAGGGATCAGAGATCAGAACGAAAACGCCTGATCCCTTCCGCTGCTTTCCAATCCCCTCCCGCGCCTCACGGGCGCTCCGATTCAGAATCCCATTTCGCCAATTCGGGTCTGGCTCAATACCGATCGGATCACTTCACCAACTGATCTCTGATCTCTGACCCCTGATCTCTGTTTCTTACCGCTTTCCCGCCGCGTCGGCCACAGCCGAATCCAGCGGCACGCCCGGGCCCATCGTGGAGCTCAGCGTCACGCTCTTGATGTACTTGCCCTTCGCCGCTGAAGGCTTGGCGCGCACGATCGACGTGATCACCGTCGTCGCGTTGTCGATCAGCTTTTGCGGCTCGAAGCTCAGCTTGCCCACCGGCACGTGCACCAGGCTGGTCTTATCGGCGCGAAATTCCACCTTGCCCGCCTTGATCTCCTTCACCGCCGCGCTCACGTCCATGGTCACGGTCCCGGTCTTGGGATTGGGCATCAGTCCCTTGGGCCCGAGCACCTTGCCCAGCCGGCCCACCACTTTCATCATGTCGGGCGTGGCGATGAGCGCATCGAATGCAGTCCAGTTCTCCTTCTGGATCTTCTCCACCATCTCCTCGCCGCCCACAAAGTCGGCGCCGGCCGCGGTGGCTTCCTTCTGCCGGTCGCCGGTCGCAATCACGGCCACAACCTTGGTCTTGCCCAATCCATGCGGCAGCACCACGGTGCCGCGCACCATCTGATCGGCATGGCGCGTGTCCACGCCCAGACGCATCGTCAGATCGACGGTCTCGTCGAACTTCGCGTACTTCACTTGCTTTAGGAGATTCACTGCTTCAGGCAGCGGATACGCCGGCTTGTTGATAGCGGCGCGCGCCTTCGCAATATTCTTACCCGCGTGGGCCATGCTTCCCTCGTCTCCCACCGCCTTTGCCAGCCCGCCTGTGGCGGGACTCCAAGCCGGAGCCAAAAGCCGTGGTGCTATTGACAGCGCAGGAAAAGCCCTGCGCGTACCTTTTTAATGGTAGCGAATCAGGCCCGGAATTGCAAACGAGGCGCGACCGCCGCTTAGCAAATCCTTTCGCTTTTCTATTGCTTCTGCCCGAACCGCCATGCTACGATTGCCCGCAAATCACAACTTCAACTCGCGGAGCCCTCAGGAGACCCAATGGACACCGTAACATCCATCCGCATCATTGCAGGACTCGTCGCCATCGGTGTGTTGTTTATACCCGCTATCTTCTACCTGCTAACCCTCTCTCGCGCGCTCGAGAAGTGCTCGCCAACTTCGCGGACCATGCAGCCAGGAATGGTGTGGCTCATGCTGATCCCCTTCTTCGGATTGATTTGGAACTTCTTCATTGTGTTGGCCCTATCCAATTCTCTCGGCAGGGAGTTCCCGGCACGAGGTGTCACGCAACTCGATCCCGAACCCGGGAAATCGATCGGCCTCGCCATGAGTGTCTGCATGGCTTGTGGAATCATTCCTGTCCTCGGTATAGTCGCCTCGCTGGTGTCTCTCGTGCTTTGGGTCGTTTATTGGATCAAAATCGCCGAATTCTCCAGATTGCTCGACCAGTTTCCTGTCATGGCCTCCGCTACCGCCGCAACGGTGAGCGGCCCACTTCCCTGAGACACCGGGCGTACAACCATTCGAAGAGGGCAGATCCCGCTTCTGCGCCCTTGGAATGCACCATTTAGGAGCAGCCATGCCGGGTGCCCCCGGTCCCTCGCATTTGTGGCCTCGGAGACCACGAATCGCAATCAGCCACCGCGTACCCGCGCCGTAGGCGCAACGGCTGTTAGCCCCGCGCCTCGGCGTGGGGCGCCGGACGCCATTAATCCGCGCGAGTCCAGTAGGGACGACATAAACGGTATCGAAGGGAATGCACATTCGTCTTCGCCCGATGGAAATCGGCACCGTCCCTACAGGACTGAAAAGCACGCCGCGCCACACCTCCCCATGCTGAAGCAAGGGGCTAACCACCCCAGCGCCTACGGCGCAACTCCGCTGCCGCACAAACATTCCCGGCGCAGGAGACCCGACCGACTGGACCGCGCCGCTGAACCCGGAGAGCGCCGATCGTTTGCGCCGTAGGCGCAGTGCAGGTTAGCCCCGCGCCTCGGCGTGGGGAACGGGAATTCGTTGAGCGCGGAAGTCCCGTAGGGACGGCGCAACCATGGCCCACACATACGCCAGCAATTTCATCCATTGCATCTTCAGCACAAAAGAGAGAAGGCCCTCGATTCCTGCCGATCGCTTGCCAAAACTGCTTGGCTATTTCAGCGGAATCGCAAAAGGCGAAGGCTTCTCTCTGCTCCTCGCGGGCGGAACAGCGAACCACGTTCATCTCCTGATCGCCTTGCCGCCCACCCACGCCCTCGCCGCGACCGTTCAAAAGCTCAAGGGCGGCTCTTCCCGTTGGATGGGGAAAGAATTCTCCTGGCAGGAGGGCTACGGCGCATTCAGCGTCAGCCCATCGCAGGTGCCCGTGGTGAAGACATACATCCGGAATCAGGAGAAGCACCACCGAAAACAATCCTTCGAGGAGGAGTTCACGGCCCTGCTCCGCAGTTGCGGAATCGAATACGATCCTCAGTACGTTTTCGGATGATGAGGAGTTGCGCCGTCCCTACGGGACTCACATCGGTTGTCGTCCCCGATGCCCCACGCTGAAGCGCGGGGCTAACCTGCACTGCGCCTACGGCTCGGTCTCTGTTTCTTCGCCCTAGCCGAGGGCGCGCCGCACCACCTTTTCTGCTCCCTGTTGCCTGTTCCCTGTTGCTTGCCCTCCGCTCTCTGGCATCACGGTAAACTAGTCTCAGGAACGCTCGCCTTGCACCCGCTCCTCGCCAATCTGAACCCCCAACAGCGCGCCGCGGTCGAGGCTACGGAAGGCCCGCTGCTGATCCTGGCCGGCGCCGGCTCGGGCAAAACCCGCGTCATCACGCACCGCATCGCCTGGCTCATCCGCGAAAAGAACGTCGCCCCCGGCGCCATCCTGGCCGTCACCTTCACCAACAAGGCCGCCGGCGAGATGGCCGAGCGCGTCGATCGGTTGCTGGACCACTCCTCGCTGGCCAAGCCGCTCATCTCAACCTTCCACTCGTTCTGCGTGCGCATTCTTCGCCGCGACATCGAAGCGCTGAAGATTGGCGGCCAGGGCCTCACCCGCGCCTTCACCATCTTCGACGAGAACGATCAGCAAGGCATCGTCAAGCAGGTCATGAAGCGCATGGGGCTCGACACCAAGCAGATGACGCCGCGCTCCGTGCAGGGCCGCATTTCCTGGGCCAAAAACCACATGGTCGATCCGCAGGATTATTTCCTCAACTCGAAGGATCCCACCGGCGAGCGTGTCGCCCACATCTTTCAGGCCTACCAAACCGAGCTGCGCAAAAACAACGCCATGGACTTCGACGACCTGCTGCTCGAGGCCGTGCGCCTGCTCAAGGCTTCGGGCGAAGCGCGCGAGCGCTACCAGCGCCGCTATCAATATCTCCTGGTCGACGAGTACCAGGACACCAACCGCCCCCAATATGAGCTGATGAAGCTCCTGGCCGGAGAGCATAAAAACGTATGCGCGGTCGGCGACGAGGATCAGAGCATCTACTCCTGGCGCGGCGCCGACATCCGCAACATTCTCGAATTCGAAAAGGACTTTCCCAACTCCCGCATCATCCGTCTCGAGCAGAACTACCGTTCCACGCAGATCATTCTCGAGGCCGCGGGCGCGGTCGTCGCCAACAACATCCGCCGCAAGGGCAAGAAGCTCTGGACCGAGCGCCAGGGCGGTTCGCCCATCGGCTACTACGAAGCGCCCGACGGCGAAAACGAGGCGCTCTTCATCGCCGACAAGATCCAGGCATTCCTTCAAGCACAGGACTCCTCCAAAGGGGAAAGGCCCGAGGAGGGCCACTGCGCCGTCCTCTATCGCACCAACTCGCAGTCGCGTCTCGTTGAAGAAGCCCTGCGCCGCTCCAACATCAGCTACACCATGGTCGGCGGATTCAGCTTTTACGAGCGCGCCGAGATCAAGGACCTGCTCGCCTATCTCCGCCTCGTCCGCAATCCCCACGACTCTATGGCCCTCCAGCGGGTCATCAACACTCCGGCTCGCGGCATTGGCAAAACCACGCTCGAATCGGTGGAGCGGTTGGCTCTCGAAACCGGAGCCTCCACCTGGGATGCCGTCGCCGCGTCCATCGCTAACCGCCTCATACCCACGCGCGCGCTCATGGCGCTTGCATCCTTCCGCCAGCTCATTCTCGACGCGCAGTCCATGATGGATCCCGACTTCGCCGGCAAGCTCGCCGCCGATGTGGCCGAGTCGCACGCCGAAGACGCCGACACCGGCTTCGCCTTCGGCGCCGCGGAAGGGGAACAAGGGATCGAGGGAACAAGGGAACAAGAAGACGCGGATACGAACTTCGCCTTCGGTGCGGAAAATGTGTCAGGGCACGACTTCAGTCGTGCCGAAAGCAGTCAGGGAACGATGCGGGCTTTAGCCCCTGCGGAAACATCGCTCGAGGCCAACGTCGCCTCGGACTCGCACGAAAAGCCCGCCTTCCACTCACCCGGCGATTCAGCCACCCTCCCCGAGCTCATCCGTTTCCTCATCGACCGCACCGGCTACATCAAAGCCCTCGAAGCCGAGGGCACGCCTGAGGCCTTCAGCCGCATCGAGAATCTGAAGGAGCTGGCCAACGCCGCGCACGATGCCGAGGAGCGCGGCGAAACCCTCGCCGAATTCCTCGACCACGCCGCCCTCGCTTCCGACACCGATCAGTTCGATCCCAATGCCCGCGTCACACTCATGACCCTCCACGCCGCCAAGGGTCTGGAATTTCCGCTGGTCTTTCTCGCCGGGCTCGAGGAGGGCCTGTTTCCGCATTCGCGCACGCTCTCCAGTCCCGACGAGCTTGAAGAAGAGCGCCGCCTCTGTTACGTGGGCATGACGCGCGCCATGAACACGCTCATCCTCACCCGCGCCCACTATCGCCGCCGCTACGGAGCCGACGTTCCCGAGGCCAGCATCCCTTCGCGCTTTCTCGAAGAGGTTCCCGAACAACTAATTGAAAATCTGGGCAGCCGCAAGCCCGCCTGGTCCACTCCTGCGTACACGGCATCTTATGGTGCGGGCCGCAGGCACGCGCGCGCATCCGGCTCCGACAGCGCGCACTTCAAATACGAAGACGAAAGCCAGGAAATTACCCCGCCCTCCGCGCCGCAATCATCTTCCGGCCACGGCCCTCGTCCAAAAGATACGAGCGCGGGAGCGCTGCAAGCGCCGCCACATGAGCGCTCCATTGACAACATCGCCCGCTTCTTCGGCGGAGGGTCACGTACAGGCCGTCCCAGCACATTTGCGCGGCCGGCGATGGACCTGTCCACGCCCAACGGCGCAGTGGGCCTGAAAAAAGGCCAGCGCGTGCTGCACGCCAAATACGGCGAAGGCACCGTGTTGATGCGCGAGGGCGACGGCGAAGACACCAAGCTCACCGTGCTCTTCACCCGTCACGGCATCAAGAAGCTGATGGAAAAATTCGCAAACCTGCGCAGGATCTGACGGTCGCCACAGCGTCAATCGCGTCGTGGCAAGTCGGTCGTCCAAATTGGGTCTCCCACCGCCTCGCCCAACATGGCAATATCGAACAAGAGGTCCAGGGTCTCTGTCGTTTCCAGGCTTTCCGCAGTCGCGTGAAAAAACTCCTCGCGCAAGCCTCGCGCCAGTCGCATCTGCTTCGCTCTGTCCTCTGCAAATCCCGGAATGAAGTGCTGCTTGAAAGTTTCCATCTCCCGTAAGTACCCCACCGGTTTGGTGACAAAGTAGCATACAAATGCTGAAACAAACATCAATGCGCCTTCTGCCCTGGGATCAGCAAGGTCGAGGTTGACCTCCCTCTGCGCCAGAAACCCAGTCCTGACTTCCACGCCGGCAGCGGAGTTGCGCAAGCGCGCCCGAAGCAGAAAATGCACCAGGGCCTCCTCATTGGACTCGTCGAATCTGGGATCGCGAATGATCTCGTACTTTTTCAAATACTCGCCAAAGAATGCCATCGCTTGCTCTCCCTAATGATTCGCGCTCGCACGCTCATCCTCACTGCGGCAGGGGCCCGTTGGCGATTTCAGCATTCTGACGCCCGCCTTGCCGCAGCGGCAGTCTCGCACGCTGGTTAACCAACATCTGCGACCACAATTCCCCCAAGCGCTCAATGCGGAGTCAACCGGAATCTCCACCCCGCCCATAACCTCAAGAGCTGATGGAAGAACTTGCCAACCTGCGCAGGATTCAGTCAGCTATTTCAGCGCAGACCAGATCGCCAGATTCAATCCAATCATCAGCACGGCGGAGGCTGGAATCAGCAGCAGGGCCTTCTTGAGGCGCAGAGGGTCGCCGCCAGCGATGGCGCCGATGACTTTGGAACTGACGGCGAGGCCAGCCCAGCCACACGTGATAACAAAGCCGATGGCCGTCCCGGTCATTTGGGGGAAGGCTGTGCTAGTGATGGCGAGAGCGGTGGGAAAGACAGGCGCCATGGAGACGCCGGCGATGAAGACCAGGGCCGCGGCGGTGACGGGCTTACTGGTGCGGAGCATGAGAAAGGTGGAGACGGCCATGGCGGCGGAGGCGGCGAGGGTGACTTGGATGGCCGGGACGCGGATGAGAACCGGCGCAACGCCGACGCGGCCGATGAGCAAGCCGAGGGCAAATCCGAGAGAGAGGATGTTGAGGGCGCGGGACTCAGGGATGCCCTGGGCGATGAGATGTCGGGGGAGCCAGTTCCAGACCCCGACCTCGCAGGACACGTAAAGGAAAAGTAAAAAGCCGAGGAGAAAAAGGGGCGGGCGAGCAAGAACGGATGCAGCGTTGCTCGGGTCGAAGTGCGCCGCGCCGGAAGGACCGGGCATGCTGGTAAAGGTCTGGACGGCGACAGCTGCGACGGTGAGCAGGGCGACGGTGGAGCAGAGCCTGACCCAGTTGTGGCGGAAGAGATTGGCGGCGATGAAGGGTGTAGCGAGTCCGCCGAGGCCGAAGAAGAGATTGACGAGGTTGAGCGCGGTGGCGCGATGCACGGGCGTTACCGCGCTGACGAGGGCATTGGCGCCGGTAACCACTATGCCGCCGCCGGCTCCGAGAAGAAAAAGCAGGACGAGGAGATGGCGGAAACTGCGCGCGCTGGGCAAGGCGGCGAGAGCTACGGCGATGAAAGCCAATCCAAGAATGAGGCCGGTCTTGTCTCCCTGGGTATCCAGCAGCGGACCGACGCCGAGCGAGGCCAGCATCAGCCCCAGGGCCTGTGCGAAGGCGATGGCGCCATTTTCAGCGGGGGTGAGATGAAATCGATCCGATAGATCGGGCAGGATGGTGCCGAGCATGGCGGCGATCATGCCGTAGACAAAGATGGCGAGAGTGGCGGCGAAGACCAACACTGGGGCGGGCCTCCTTTCAGAAAAGGGGCGGATTCAACATACATATAGGATGGCCGCCGGCATCAGCAACCGGAAACCAATTCACCCCGAATGGAGGCGGACCCCGGAATTGGCCCGCGAACCGGCTCGCTTAGACTGGGAGTGCCATGCATTCTGCAAGAACCCTGGGCCTCGCGCGGCATTCCGCGGCATTGGTTGCCTCGTTCGTTATCGCAGCGGCTGTTGCCGGCTGCGGTATGCCTGGCGCCCCGCAGCCGCCCTCGTTGAACCTTCCCATTCCCGTCAGCGATCTCTCCGCTGCCCGCACCGGCGGCCAGGTTGCCCTTAGCTGGACCATGCCCACCAGGAACACCGACAAGACGCTGATCAAGGGGAACGTCACCGTCCGCGTCTGCCGCAATCAGACGAGCCTCGCCCGCTGTGCCATCGCCGCTACGTTGCAACTTGCCCCAGGCGCCGGCGGCGCCTTCACTGACGCGCTCCCACCCGCCCTGGCGGCGGGCTCGCCGCACTTGCTCACGTATTTCGTTGAGCTCGTCAACCGCAAGGGCCGGTCGGCAGGGCTTTCGAACGGCGCGGATGCATTGGCCGGCGCGGCGCCTCCCGCGGTTGCCGGCCTCAATGCGGAGCTGCGCAAGGATGGAGTACTGCTGATCTGGACCCCCGCTCCGCCCGACTCGATGTCAGCCGCGATTCGGCTCGAACGCAAGTTACTGACGCCGCCCGCGGAAAAGCCGGCGCCCCAGAAGAGCGAACAGCGCCCATTCGCCGAGCCCGCTCAGCCCCTTGTGCAATCCCTCATCGTGGAGGCCGGTGATCGCCCCGATCGCGCCCTCGACACCAGCATCCGTTTCGGCGAGACTTACGAGTATCGCGCTCAGCGCGTGGTCCGGGCTACCGTCAACGGGCAAACGCTGGAAATTGCCTCGCCGCTTTCATCGCCCGTCCGCATCGACGCCGTCAACATCTTTCCTCCCAGCGTTCCCAAAGGCCTGGTCGCGGTGGCCACGGCAGGTGAGAACGGCGTCGGCCCTGCGATCGATCTGAGCTGGCTGCCGGATACCGAGCCCGATCTCGCCGGCTACATCGTATACCGGCGCGAGCCGGGCGTAGCCGGCGTCGCCTGGCAGCGCGTCTCCCCCGCGCAACCTGTGGTGGGACCCGGCTTTCACGACGCGAACGTGCAGCCGGGCCACACCTATGCCTACGCGGTAAGCGCCGTGGGGCAGAATGGACATGAGAGCGCGCGTTCCGCCGAAGCCTCCGACACGGTGCCCGCGCCGTAACGCAATTCTGTTGCAAGGAGCCACTCCTCATGAAATATTGCCGCTTTCTGCTCAACGGCCAAACGCACTACGGCGAAGTTGAAGACCGCAACGGCGAGTTGTGGATCGTGGATCTCAGGGAAGCGCCCGAGGAAGACCTCGCGTTCCGTTTGCAGCACGGGCGCGCGACCTCCTTGAGCTTCGACTTCGAGCCCATGCCCTTAACCGCCGCCGAGCTTCTTGCGCCCGTCACGCCATCGAAGATCGTCTGCGTAGGGCGCAACTATCGCGAGCACATCCGCGAGCTGGGCCACGAGATGCCCGTCGAACCTCTGCTCTTCTTCAAGCCTCCGTCGTCGCTGCTCCGTCCTGGCGGCGTGGCGCGCCTGCCCGCCCTGTCCGAACGCGTCGACTTTGAGGGTGAGCTCGCCCTGGTCATCGGCCGCCGCGCGCGCAACCTCAAACCCGGCGTCGACTGGCGCGATGTTGTGCGCGGCTTCACGCTGGCCAACGACATCACCGCTCGCGACCTGCAAAACAAGGAGGCGCAGTGGACGCGCGCCAAGGGCTTCGACACGTTCTGTCCCGTCGGCCCTCTGGTCAGCGACGAACTCGACCTCGACGCCGGCCTCACCATCGAGACACGTCTCAATGGCGAGATCCGCCAGCACGCCTCCACGCTCGACTTCATCTTTTCCGTGCCCGTCCTGCTCAGCTTTATCACCGCAACCTTCACGCTCGAGCCGGGCGACCTTCTGCTCACTGGAACTCCCTCCGGCGTGGGTCCGCTCAAGGCCGGCGACCGTGTCGAAGTTTCCATCCCCGGTCTCGGTGTGCTCGCCAACAGGGTAGAAGCCGGCTAATCCCAACCCGATCCAATGCAACCACCTTTCATTCAACGCATCCTAAGAAAGGGGTAAACTGGTGGCGCAGGGAGCCACCTAATGGCTCCATCCCCAGGAGGAATCATGCGGCAGAATCTGCTTGACCAGTTGCGCCAGTACACCGTCGTCGTGGCCGACACCGGCGACATGGAGGCGATGGAGCAGTTTCACCCCCAGGACGCGACCACCAACCCCTCGCTGATTACCGCCGCTGCGCAGATGCCGCAGTATCAGCCCATTGTCGACGGCGTGCTGATGGACGCACGCAATCAGCTTGGGGAAGGCGCGACCGACCAGGCCGTGGCCAGCCTCGCCTTCCAGCATCTGGCCATCGCCTTTGGCAAAAAGATTCTCGAGATCGTGCCTGGCCGAGTCTCCACCGAAGTGGACGCGCGCCTCTCCTATGACACCGAGGCCACCATCGCGCTGGCGCGCACCATCGTCGCGCAGTACGACGCGGCGGGCATCGGCCGCAATCACGTGCTCATCAAAATCGCCTCCACGTGGGAAGGCATTCGCGCCGCCGAGGTGCTGGAGAAGGAAGGCATCCACTGCAACCTCACGCTCCTCTTTGGCCTGCACCAGGCCATCGCCGCCGCCGATGCCGGTGTCACGCTGATCTCGCCGTTTGTCGGCCGCATCCTCGACTGGTACAAGAAGGACACGGGCAAGGACTACCACGGCGCCGACGATCCCGGCGTGCAGTCGGTCACCCGCATCTACAGCTACTTCAAGAAGTTTGGCTACAAGACTGTCGTCATGGGCGCAAGCTTCCGCAACATCGGCGAGATCTGCGAGCTCGCCGGCTGCGATCTGCTCACCATCTCGCCGCAACTGCTGTCCGAGCTCGAAACCACCCAGGGCGATCTGCCCCGCAAGCTCGATCCGCAAGCGGCCAAAGCAATGCAGATCGAAAGAATCGTCGTGGACCACGCGACCTTCAACCGCATGCATGCCGCCGACCGCATGGCGACAGACAAGCTCAAGGAAGGCATCGAGGGCTTCTCCGCCGCTCTGGTCAAGCTCGAAACCCTGCTCGCCAAGCGCCTGTGCGAGCTAGAGTCCCGGGCGCCCGCGGCCGTGTAAGCCTACCCCCGTCGCAAGCTCGATCCCATCTCGCGCAAGAAGGGCAGCCCACCTGGGCTGCCCGTCTCGTCTTTGCGCGGTTTGCAATCGAGTTCCCACTCTGCCAACAAATCTGGCCTTGCCCTCTTGTCAAGCGCAACAAATCCGTTAATCTCGGTGTTAAACCTATGTAAATCGGGCCATGGCTGGCACCTTCCCCGCGCAGCACGATTCGGAACAGCCGGGTCCCCAGTTTCAACCCGGTCGTTCGCGCGCGGCCAACCGCAAAACCAGAGTGGCTGTATCCCGATGCAACAACGGCCAAGTCGACGCGACCACCAGGAAGCGGCGACCTTGAAGAGAGCCAAACAGGACGCAGTAACTCCAGTTTTGCCGAAACCGGCATCTAACTAAAGTAGTCGCCTTCGCGGGACGGCGATAGCGTTTTCGGAAATTCTGGTAGGCAAAGCCGCAACAGTAAGGTCAACGCGACCAATCCGGGGTCCCCAACGACACGTCTTCGTCGTTGGGGTGGGAGCAACAGGGAGCGGTGACGTTGCACAATCTGAAAACGGCACGTCATTTCCGAAAACGCCGTCGATCGGAGGATATCCTGCTCAGGCACACTTTATCCGGGTCCGCTCACGGGAGGTGTGTATGGAAGCGCAGCCTCATCCACTCGAACCCTTCTTTCAGCAGGCGGTCCGCAATAGCTACGAAGGTAAGCTCGGACTGCACGATCCCGATGTGACCGGCTACGTTGCCCATCTGCTCTGCGAGTTCTCCCAGGCAGACAAGCTCTACAGCATCCGCGATGAAGCTGGCCGCCCAATCGAAGAACTTGAAGAGATGGAGCGCGCCGCCGACCCCGTGCATGGCACAGCCACTTCCTTCGATGCCGAGCGCGCGCTGCGCAAGCACATCGGCGACTATGCGCTTTTTGTGGCCGGCATGTATCCCGGGGCCATGGCTTCCAGCCGCCGCCTCCGCCGCCGCTACCCCAGCCTCGACGAACTCATCCGCACCGGCAAAGAGAGCTATTTCATCGTCAGCCAGTTCAATCTCTTCGAGTATGAGCAGGAGGCGCCGCTCTTTGCCCGCCTCTCTGACCGCTTTGAGCATTGGCTGCTGGGCCTGACGCTGGTGCGCGAGGAACTTGGCCCTCACGTGCTGCCTCAACTGCCGCCGCGGGTGATGTGAGGCGGCCCCACTGCAAGCGCTCACGGCCAACCCTTGATCCTGCCTTCCCGCCTCATACATACTGAATTTGGTGAGGGGGTCGATCCATGGGCGAATCGGTTTCTCTCCGCACAGCCGACCGGCACGCGCTCGGCGCCTATGTCGCACGTCCCGCCGGCGAGCCCATCGCGGGACTGGTCGTTGTGCAGGAGATCTTCGGCGTCAATTCCCACATCCGTTCCGTAGCCGATGACTACGCGAAAGACGGCTTTCTTGCCGTCGCACCTGCGCTCTTTGACCGCATCCGCCCCGGCATCGAGCTCGGCTACGAAGGCGCCGACCTGCAGACCGCGATGGGCCTCATCCCCAAGCTCGATCCCATGAAGTCTGTTGTTGATCTCGCCGCAGCCATCGACTACGCCGCCAAGGCAACAGGCAGGAAAGTGGGCGTCATCGGTTATTGCTTCGGCGGCACGCTCGCCTGGCTGGCCGCCACTCGGCTTCATCCCGCGGCAGCCGTGGGCTACTACGGCGGCCGCATCGCCGACTACGCCGGCGAAACAGCTGCCTGCCCCGTGATGCTCCACTTCGGCCGTAAGGACGCGCACATTCCGGCCGAGGAAGTCGAGAAGGTCCACTCCGCTCATCCCGAGGTCGAGATCTTCTGGTACGACGCCGGCCACGGCTTCAACTGCAACCCGCGGCCAAGCTACAACGCCGCCGCCGCCAAAGAAGCCCGCCGGCGCTCCCTCGAATTTCTCAAGAAACACCTGGCCTGATCTCGCTCGAATTTCGCGTGATCCCACCTGGCTGCAAAGCTGACGCCAGCGCACAGCACCCGGCCACTACTCCCTATTCCCTGTTCCCTATCCCCTGTCTCTTCACCTCCCCACCTGCACCGCCAACCCGCCCATGATCGTCCGCGGCGGCATGTTCACCCCGTTGATCTCCTGGTACCCGGTATTGCTCAGATTCATAAGCCGCAGATACGGCCGCACCTTCCAGGTATCCCGCGTCAGCGTCGCGTTCCACACCGGATACACCGTTTGCTGATAGCGCTCGGCGATCTGCACCGCATTCGTGAGTACGATGTCGTGCCCCATCGCCCAGCTCCACGAGGCGTGAATGTTTTCGACCGGATAATTGAACACGTACTCTGACTCGAGCCCATGCAGCGCGCTCTGCGCTCCGTGCAAGCCGGTCCATGCCACAAGCACCATCTGCGATTTGCTCGGAATCCAAGTCAGCATGGACTCCACGCCTGCAAAGTGCAGGCCGTTCAAGTTGTCCGCGCACCAGATGTTCGCCGGGCACCCGGCGGGAAGATACGCATTCGGCACGGTCGCGCTCTTCACGTAATCGATCGTGTCATGTTGCTGCGAGTAGAAACCCGTCACCGACAGCGAGAGCTTCGCCGATGGCGTCCAATCCCCGCCCGCATCCCCGCTCCACGCCGACTCCGGCTTCAGGTCTGGATTCCCCAGCGTAGTCGGATCGGAGTAATAAAGATCGGTGTAAGTCGGAATCCTGAATCCGTACCCTCCGCTCGCACGCAGCTTCAGGCTATCCGCCACGCGAAAGCTTCCCGCCAGCTCCGGAGAAAACACCGCCGTCGCTCCACCGGAAAAAATCTCCTCGCGCGCTCCCGCCGACAAACTCCAGCGCTGCTTCGCAGGCCGCAGATCCATGTCCACGTAGCCGGCGCCGCGATTGCGCGCGTGGATGCCGAGATTGTTGCTGTGAATGCTGTCGCCGTCCGCCTCCAGTCCCATCAACAGCAGCGAGCCTGCTGGCAAGTTCTCCGTGCGCCGCAACGACCCCTGCCACGACCCGTCAATGTGGTTGTTCTCGTAAATCGCCGGATCGTCGCGAAAGAGCACGAACTCGTCGGTGTGCCGCCGGTACGCGAAGGCCGCAACCGTCTGCGCGCCCAGCTCCTGCCGCGCCGAGCCAAACCACCCCTTCGTCCGCTCCCACGAAGGGTAGTCACCATAGAACTGATTCGCGCCGAACGACCTGTCACTTCCAGCAATAAGCAGGTCCGAAACTCCAAAGCGCGAAGCGCTCCAGCTCTCGGCCGACGCGTCTTCGTTTCGGTAATCGCGATCGGTCATGAATCCCGTGGAAAAGTTGCGCTCCGCGGTCACGCGGCCGCTCAAGCGCCCGTGCGTCGCGCCCGCCATCAGAGTTTCTTCATTCGACTCAAAGCTGCCCTCGCCGGCGCGCAAGAAAATCGAATCGTGATCCGGCGCTGCCGTCAGAAAATCCACCACGCCGCTCAGCGCGTCCACGCCATGCAGCGTTGAACCCGCGCCCTCCAGCACCTGGATCGAGTTCATCGCCTCCAGCGGAACCGGAAGATCGAGATTGTGGTGCGAGGTCTGCGCGTCGTTGATGCGGAATCCGTCGAGCAGCACCAGCGTCTGCTCGAAGCTGCCGCCGCGCAGCACCAGGTCCGCTTGTCCTCCGCCCGCGCCGCGTTCTTCGAGAAAGATCGAAGAATCCTTGCGCAGAAAATCCTGCGGCGACTCGGCGGCCAGCGACTTCCCCTTCACCGGCAGAATCTCCACCGAACGCTGCGACTCGGCCAGCGGCACGGGCGTCGCCGTGCCCAGCACCACCATGGTTTCCGCGGGGCCTTTCACCGGCGCGGCCGGCGGCTTCGCGGCATCCTGCGCGATGGCCGTCTGCAGAGCCGCCGCCAGCAGCAAAAACCGCGCCCTCCGCATGAGTCCTCGTCGAGACATATTGCCGTAGCTCAATCATCGCTGCCCCCACCGGCATCTCCAACAAAGATTTTGTATCGTATCGAATAGTTGATGTACTAAACTAACTTCGTCAGCCATGCGCATCGACGCATTTTTAAGGGAAAGCCCCATGTTCGCCGTCAACCGCGCCGCGCGCCGCTTCGAGTCGCTCGCGGCGGGCGTGCTCGACGCCGACCGCCTCGGCTTCCTCGAAGCTCTCGTCCTGGCGGCTCTGTTCTTTGAGGCTCCTCGCCAGGTGAAGCCGTCGCAGTTGGCTGAGACCTTCGCCACCACGCGCGGCAACCTAAGCCACTGCATCTCGTCGCTCGAAGCCAAGGGGCTCCTGTTGCGCAAAATCGATCCCCAGGACGCTCGCGCCTACCTCCTCACCCTCAGGCCGCAGGGCAAGCGCTGCGCCTTGCGTGTTATCGCCGCCCTCGACCGCCTGCAAAGAGACTTCGAGACCGAAATCGGCAAGACGGCCCTCGCTGAGATGCTTAAATCCCTCCGCAAGCTCGAAGCCCGCGCCGCCGCGCGCTAGCCGTCATGCGCAATCGCCGCGCCTTTTCGGCGATCCTCAATAAAGAGGAGCAGGGCGAACCCGGCTCCTTTTCGTGTCGCTGAGTCCGGCCTTTCGCAACACCTCGTGCTCCTCTCTGACTTAGCATTCAAACAACACGCCCGAAGCCGCGGAGAAGCGTGGGCCGGTCGGGTGGATGAGCGTATCGGACTGTTACCGCTAGTTGTAAGAATCGCTTTCAGTTTGCCGGTCTTTCGCTCAGTGAAAAAGACTAATATTACAGTTCTAGGGAGAGTGGGGAGCTGCGAGCCCCGCTTCACCTTAGAACTGGTTGCATAAATGGCTTTGTGAAAGGGCACGACTTTTAGCCTGCCCTGAGCTTGCCGAAGGGTGCCGTAAAGGGCGCATAAAACGCGGAGCTTTAGCCCCTGAGGGATGCGCTTTTACAAGCTGGCTGCATTTATGCAACCAGTTCTAGGTCGTGCCATCGAAGAATAGGAATTGATTTGGCGTAAACGCCTGGAAGGAGAAAGTTTATGACTGACGAGATTTCACGCGTGGAGTATTACGTAGCAACGATACCTAACAAGGCCGGGGAAGCCGCTCGAATTTTGACGGCTTTCAAAGAGGCAGGGGTGAACTTGACCGGCTTGCTAGGCTATCGCAAGACGGCTCGGAATGCCGGAATCATTGTGGTTGTGGATGAGAAGACACCGGGAGTCAGCGCTGCAGGCAAGAAAGCCGGCCTCACCCTTGGCAAGAGGCAAAAGGCGTTCATGGTGAAAGGTGAAGACCGTCTCGGTGCAGTCGCCGAGCTGGCATGCAAATTGGCGGAAGCAGGGATCAACGTGACCTCTCTGCATGCTCTGAGCGCAGGTGCAGGCCGTTTCGGCGCACTCATTGCAGTCGAGCCGGCCGATCTGAACAAGACAGCCAAGGCGCTGGCAAAGGAATAGATTGCTGAGGTGGCTTGGCGATTCTCAACCAACGTCATTGAGAGCGCCAAGCTCACATCAATGTGGACGTTGTTTGAGCCCAGCGGCAACGAGTGTTGCCAAATCGCCGATGCACTCACCGAAGACTGCCAGGGGAATGTCACCCCTTCGGATTGCGGGCGATGCAACTCTGCCTGCGCCATCCTGAGCGGTGCTCGGCATTGGTTCTTCTTTCACAGGTTGCGTTCGCGCCGCGTCCGGCGGGCGAGACGCAAGCGATGCCGTCCAAGCTCAAGCTGTTCCTGATGGACGCTCCCATGCGTTCGAATTACGTGTTTTGGGCAATCACGAAGATGCCGCCGGACATGCGGGTCAAGACAGTTCTCGGCATGCCGGCCGAAGAGTTTCGAAAAGCAACGCCAGAGGAACAAGAGGGAGCATTCCAGATCGTGCGGAACCTGCTACCCGCGAGTCCGACGGCGCGACGAGATTGACGTGGATCCAGTGGAGGATTCTACAGAAGTGTTCTCAGATCTGCTCACAGCGAATGCAAAGATACGGGCCCGGAACAATCTCAAAGCTGAACGGAAATCGATCCCTCGCGAGCGCTTTGTAATGCCGGAGACCGCCAGTCGCACAGTGCTCAAAGTGCTGCTGCTCTGCACTGTTTTGTTGGCGGTTCTCGGGCTTCAGGCCTCCGATAACGAAAACTCACTGCTGATCCCAGTAGCTCGAGGCGGCAAGACAGGCTTCATCGATAATGGCGGCAACGTGGTGATCGGCTTTCAGTTCGAGGGTGCGTCCTATTTCAGAGAAGGCTTGGCGCTGGTCTGGCGGCAACAAAAGTGCGGCTACATTGACCAATCCGGCAAACTCGTTATCCCTTACCAGCGTTGCTACATTTTCGAAGACTTCCACGAGGGTTTTGCGGTGGTCAGCTTCAAGCATCGTGGTAAGAGTCGCTACATGGATATACATGGCAAGCTTCTAAGAGGCGCGGTATTCGCGTTCGCCGAAGATTTCTCCGAGGGTCTGGCGGCCGTGAAGCCACGTTGGGAAGGCAAATGTTGCTGGGGCTACATCGGAAAAGATGGCCACTTTGTCATCCCTGCCAAATTCGAAGATTTTGCCGGTAGCTTTTCTGAGGGAGTAGCTTACGCTCGATTGGGTGGGAAGCTTGGCTTTATAAACAAGCGGGGAGAATTCCTCATTCCGCCCCAATTCGAAGAGGCCGAATGGTTCCGAGAGGGCCTGGCTCCTGTGAAACTGAACGGTAAATGGGGCTTCATCGACCACCAAGGAAAGTTTGTCATCCCGCCACAGTTCGAATATGTGCGGTCCTTCTCTGACGGATTGGCGGCTGCCTGCGCTGCGGCAACTAAGTGCGGGCACGTGAACCGGCAAGGAGTATGGATTGTGCCACCCAAATACAAGCAGTCCTATCCATTCCGCGATGGCTATGCTGAGGTTGTAGATGGTTATGTTGGATTCGTTGACACCACAGGTAGGGAGGTTCTGCCCGTCAAGTATTCCGAAGGGTCGTATATCGGACAAGGCTGGTTTCGTGTGCTGACCTCCAATGAGCAGGGCACGCTGGAGTGGAGAATTGTGGACGTACAGGGAAGAGTACTCTTCAGACAGTGATGCCCCAAATTTCCACTGATCCCCCCGAAACTGCTCGCCGGAGGACTTTCGAAGCCTTTTGCATCGGCCCGCCCCCTGAACTGTTGCAAAATCGCCTTAGCACAAGTCTGCGCTTTCCTTTCGCCCATCTGGCGAACAAAAGGCGCAAAGTTGCGCAATCGCCTGGTTTCGACAATTACCGCTACCACCTTCCGCGTGGTGCAAGAGAAAATCCATGAACCTCGCCCGGCTTGGCGACGGGACCTTTGATGAAATACTTCCGTATCTCCTCGGCGTCTGGAGCTTGGATGGGTTTCATGTGGGGCAGAAAGAACTCGAAGAGGCCGCCGCCTGTCTGCACAGCCCCTTGCTTCATCGGCCACGCAGGTGTCTGGCGCAAATAGACACGCTCTCCCGGGTGGAATTCCAGCGGTCCAAAACCCTGCAGCTTGTACTGGCCGGGAGCAATGGTGATATCCATGTATCTACCATTCCCGAAGCAGAAAAGTTGCTTCCCGATACAGGCAACCTTGCCGCGCTCTGGGCGGGGATCGTGCGGGCTTCGGAATACGATGAGATGCGCGTCTGTCGATGACGGCGGTTCGACCGGAACACCATCCAGGATCAAATCCGGGGGCAAACTTACTTCGAAGGTTGTTCCCGCAAAGATTACCGCTTGCTCCCCCGGTAGTGGAAGCAGGATCGGCGCAATGAAGAGACCCACCCCCGCAAGTAGTTCAGCGCCACCAGTGCCATGTACTGTGGTGATCCCCAATGTTCCCGCATCCGCCGTTGCGCCGGCCGTTTGAATGCCTTCGACACTGATCGCGAGCTTTCCAGGACGGCCAAAGCTCTTTGGTTTCTGCACGGTAGTGATGCGTCCGCGCGCATTGGCGCCCTTCGCGATCAGCAGGCAGTCATCGATACGGATTTCCGTGTCGGCGCGAAGTTGGATCTCCTCACCTTCCGTGGCGGTCTTGCTTGAAAGGTCGGTGGTAGTGAAGAGCGTGACGGCTGTTCTCGGAACATGAACCCGCGTACAGGGATTCACCGATTGCGCCGACGCAGCGAAATTCCCAACGAAAAAAAACAGGAGAACAGCACGAATGGCGAGCACGACTGACCTCCTGATCACATTGCAGCGACGATCGGAAGGAAAGCAACGAGAACAGAGGCAAGCACAAGGGAACGTACCATGTGCGACCTCTCCGCGAAAGTCCGCGCTACCTTCGTTATTTTTATTAGACACCGCGATTCGGAACCATAGCAAGCGCCGTCGGTCACTGTTCTGTGTGACGTCAGCGATGCAGAACCTTCACCGCTGCGTAACTGTTCTGAACTGTTCTAATCAGCAGGGTAGTTACGTCCGTGCCCCAACACCTTCCCGACTAGATTCGGCCGCTTCTTTCATGCCGTTTTGTTCTTCCACCGATTGCCTCCAGGTTGCTCCCTTTCGACCCTCAATGTAAAGGTGCGGTTAGGGTTGGGCAGACGGGCCGATGCCCCCGATCCCGGGAAGCACGGCGAGCCATAAATGTGAGGGATTCCGCATCGCTGTTCACTGGCCTCCTATGGTGATCTCAAGCTGGTACTCAGGGACAAGGCGTATGCCATTCAGTTTGTCGATCTGGCCGTTGGGATCGAATTGCGGAGGGTCGTCATATTCGAAGTAGATCGGAGCGTCGTTGCGCAGGGGAAGGATGCTCAGCTCGAAGGTGCTGGGCTCCTGAGGCGCAAAAAAGCTTGCCGAGGAGTTTGTTGAGCGTATCGGTCAGGCCCAAGGTGTTGCGGACCTCCGCCGAAGGCTCATCCCAGCCGCTCTCAAAGCCGTAATTCGAGTTGATGCGGAGAGCGCCCATGTAGCAGCTCCCCGTGGGCTCGATGACCCCAATATTCACCCCATTCGGATCCCCGCTGTTATTGGAGAAGCACATCGGCTTGCCGTCGCTGCCCAGCTCCTGGGCCGCGCTGTGCGCGCTCATCTGGTTCATGAAGATCGAGATCGTGTTAAAGGCGGTGGGATTGATCGTCCACGTGTGGCGCAGCAGGTTGTTGAAGTAATACATCTGCTGCCAGAAGCCGGCTGTCCACGACGAATGGTTGTAGGCGCTCTCCATGTTGCCGGGCACGTCGGTCGACGGGGCCCCGAAGGCGTTGGTAAAGGAACGCAGGGTGAGGGTTTGCGTGGGCGAGAGATTGAAGTCCAGCTTCAGGGTGCCCTCGTCGTAGCTGTTGTGGGCGGTGGGATATCAAACAAATCGCAGTGGAAATCTATCCAGCAGTGAGTTTGTCGAAACCCAGCCCGACAGACGTTTCCCGATTGAGTTCACAGTTGAGAGGCGTCCTAATGTCGCACGGATCGAATTTTGGCGAGAGACAACAGCAATTCAGCCGGTGAGAATCCAGAAACACACAAGATTCAGAACTCCATCCATATCCACATCGCTCCTACAACCCGAACCCCTCGACTTCAAGTCGAGTGCCGTTCAGTTCATTGAGCGAGCCACCCTCCATCGACAGGAATGCATGCGCCGGTAAGGTTGCTTGCTGCTTCATTGCAGAGAAAGACAGCCAACGCGCCAATCTGCTCAATTGTGATGAAGGACCCGGATGGTTGTTTCTCAAGCAACAGTTTGCGCGTGGCCTGTTCCAAATCCAGACCTTCCGCTGATGCTTTTTCTTCGAGCTGCTGCTGTACAAGCGGGGTGAGAACCCAACCAGGACAGATGGCATTACAAGTGATTCCAGCGCCTGCCGTTTCCAAAGCCACGACCTTGGTGAGACCAATTAGGCCATGCTTTGAGGCGACATAGGCTGACTTTCCGACCGAGGCGACCAATCCATGAGTCGATGCGATATTCAGCAGTCGGCCCCATCCGCGGCGGCGCATCGAAGGGACAACTGCCCGGATGGTATGAAATGCAGCGGACAGATTCACTGCGAGGATGGAGTCCCAGCGGTCAAGCGGGAAGCATTCAACTGGAGCGACATGTTGGATGCCTGCATTGTTGACGAGAATGTCCACGCATCCGAGGCGGGCCTCGGCGTCCGCGATCAAACCCGCGCATTCTTTTGGCTGCGTCAGGTCGGCCCCGTTGTAGAGAACCTGCACTTCGTAGGCTTTGGCAAGATCCGCTCGTAGGATTTCGATTGCTTCCGGACTCCCGAAACCATTCAACATTACCGCGCAGCCCTCCGCCGCCAGCGCTCTGGCAATGCCCATTCCAATCCCGCTTGTAGAGCCGGTCACAACGGCCGCACGGTTTCTCAGCACAGGAATAAAACCTCCTCCCAAAGCGAGAAAGTATACAAACGAACCAATGGTATATTGGCACACCAGGAAAGCAATGTCGTTCCATTTCTCATTTGGGCCTTGCAAGTTGATTCTCAGCGCCCCAACGAGAGTGTCCCATTTGTAGTTGAAAATTCAGAGGCAGTTCAGACCGGTTCTGCGAGAATCGGGCGGTGGCTGCGAGGCCGAGGTTCCCGCCTTCGCGGCCATGTAGAACCGCGAGCAGATGGGCGGGTGGACGCTGGAGATTCTGATGGACGGCGTCTCCACGCGCAACTACAAGGAAGTCATTCCGGCCATGCCAAAGGCAAACCGCAGCCTCGCGGCAGCAGCGGAACTTTTTATCAGAAGATTCTTGTTCCTTGGGGGAGGTCGAAGCGATCAGCATCGGGACTGCCCTCCCTGGCGGCAGCGAAATCAACTGAAAATATACGATAACTTTACCGTTGGCAATATTCGCTGTGTTCATTTATAGTGGAGCCTCGCGCTATAGTGGCGCTTTACGAAAAGGGGGCTCATGCGACGGCGGGATTTCTGCAAACTCGTCACGGCTGCGGCCGCGGCAACCGCGGTTCCGGAAGCGGTGCGGCTCTCTGCACAAACCGCGTATCCATCGTCTGCGGCCGATGCCGGCGTCCCCGGTTTTGACACCCTTACGCAGGATTACGCGCAGTTCTGCGCAATGCCCGCCGAGCAGCGGATCTTCTACGCCTTGGTCGGCGGCGAAATCGTCAGCGAAATGCTGGACGAAAAGACGTGGCAACCCGCCGAATGGGGCGATCCGCCGGCCCTGCCCGTTCCGGGAGGCTCGTGGGATGGCGTGCCGATGCTGTCTCCCGTTCCCAACCTTGCAGGCACCGGGCCGTACCTGCCCACATGGGATTCGCTGCTCCAGTACGACACGCCGGATTGGTATCGCGACGCGAAGTTCGGCATCTGGGCCCACTGGAGCCCGCAGTGCGTGCCGGAAGCTGGCGACTGGTACGCTCGCAGCATGTACATGCAGGGTTCGCCGGATAACAAATATCAGGTCGAGCACTACGGTCCGCCCTCCCGTTTCGGCTATAAAGAGCTCTGCTCGCAATGGACGCTGCTCAACTGGGACCCCGACGAGCTGATCGCCCGCTACAAGAAGGCCGGAGCGCGATTCTTCATCGCCCTCGCCAATCACCACGACGGTTTCGATACCTGGGACTCCAAACATCAGCCATGGAATGCAGCCAACCTGGGACCGCATCGGGATGTCGTCGGCGGATGGGCAGCGGCCGCCCGCGCACAGGGCCTGCGTCTGGGCGTCACGGTGCACCAGGCGCGCAATTGGTGGTGGTTCCAGACGTCCCACGGCGCCGACAAAACCGGCCCGCTGGCTGGGATTCCGTACGATGGCCGCATGACAGCCTCCGAGGGCAAAGACCAATGGTGGCAGGGATACAATCCGCAGCAACTCTACGGCGCCAAGCATCCGCAGAACGCGCTGCCCGACATTTCTTATGTGAAAAACTTCTACGACCGCACCCGCGACCTGATCGACCAGCACAATCCGGATTTGCTCTATTTCGATAATTCCCTCTTTCCCCTGGAATGGGCGGGTATGAACATCGGCGCCTATTTCTACAACCACAGCATGCAGGCGCACGGCGGCGCGGTTGAGGGCGTGATTAACATCAAAGAGGTTCCCGATAAATGGGCCAAAGCCGTGGTGGCCGACTACGAGCGCGGCCTGACCAGCAAGATCATGGAATATCCGTGGCAGTCGGAAACCTGCATCGGCGATTGGCACTATAACCGCCAGCTTTACTTGAAGCCCGGGGAGTTCGGCGGCTATCTGACGCCGCGTGACGTGATTCATTGGCTGATTGACACGGTGAGCAAGAACGGCACGTTTATTCTCAATGTCCCGGGCAAGTCCGACGGCACGATCGACAGCAAAGAGGAGGCGGTTCTCGACGGCATCACCGCATGGATGACAGTGAACGGCGAGGCGATCTACGAGACACGGCCGTGGAAGGTCTATGGCGAAGGGCCGGACATGGTCAAGGCCGGATCGTTCCAGGGAAATAGCGTCGGCAAGCTCGGCGAGAAAGATATCCGCTTCACGCGCAACAAGGCGGGCAATGTGGTCTACGCGATCGTCCTCGGCTGGCCGGCCAGCGAAATTACGGTGCAGTCTCTGGGCACGAACAGTTCCACCAAGCCAGGCAAAATCGAGAATGTGCAGCTGCTGGGCACAGAAGAGAAGCTGCACTGGAAGCAGACCGCCGAAGGCCTGCGCGTGGAGTTGCCCAGGCAGTATCGCCCGACGGCCGATTTCGCAGCAGCACTGAAAGCTGTTTTCGCCTGAAGTTCATCATGCTCGAACAACCGGCCGGGAGAGCGCGCTGGATGTAGGCGATGAGGATGGCGTGCGCTCCGATACGGGAAGCTGCATCAGATTCTCGACAATTACGGCACCGGGAACGGCTTTGAGCTGTATCACGGCACGTCAACGAGCGCAGTGGCAGATCGCTTTCAGAACCACGTGCTTCCGGCCTTCGGCACGAATCCGCCGCAACCGTGAACTGCAAATGAGCACAAGTGAAGCACGTGCGCGGAGAAGGCCACGATTGCGCATTTCACTTTTTATTGGCGGCGATCGCTCGGCGCAGCCGGTGCTTCGCTTGGGCGCTCCAATAGCCGCAATCAAGCTCGAAAAAAATTGAAGTGTACGGAATCGTTAGATCCGTCTTGATGATAAGCACCCGGAAGACCGGCGCGATCTCACCGAGCTTGGCGATGATCTCCTCGTGCAGCATGGGGATTCTGGTCGCGTTTTTCAGAAGCGCGTCGAGCTGACTGCGGTACCGCGTGACGCCCGGCGAATCGGCCTCCGCGACAAACTCAAGCTCTTTATCAAGATACACATTGGCGCGGACGTGCTTGCTTGCCGCAATCGCATGCACCACCTTACGCGCGACTTCGAGCTGGCTGCCGCCGGAAACAATGGTCTCGATTCCCGGCTTCGACTGCGCCGGGTAAGCCGAGTCCGCAACCACAATCCAGTTGCGATGCCCAAACAGCGGCAGCAGGAGGTTCAACCGGCGTTCCCAGTCCGGCTTCGTTCGTCGCGGCGCATCGGCCATGGCTTCTGTCCCCATTTCAGTCTTACTTCAACTCCTCATCCGCGCACACGGCCACCTTGCCGCATTTTCCTGAAGCCATCAGCGCATAGGCCTCGCCGGCGCGTTCCAGCGCAAAACGGTGCGTGATGATGTCGGCCGGATGCAGGTTCCAGCGCACCAGCCGTTCCACAAGCTCTTCCATCAGCCACGTCGAGGTGACCCACGATCCATAGAGCGTCTTTTGGTCGTGGATCATATCGGGTGAGGGATTGAACTCGACGCAGCCGCCTTCACCCAGGAAAACAATCTTGCCCCACTTGCGCGTGGCGCGAATCGCCGTAGCCCGCGCGGCGTCGTTCGCCGAGCAGTCGACAGCGCGCTCCACGCCCATTCCACCGGTCAGTTTCTTCACCTCGGCGACATTGCTGGGCCCTGATGTGAGAACCGTGTCGCACAGGCCGAGTTCGAGCGCGATCTTCATACGCTCCGGCAACACGTCGATGCCAATAATCTTTTCGGCGCCCAGCTTGCGGCAGAGCGCTCCGGTGGCCAGGCCGACAGGCCCCAGCCCCGTGATGAGCACGGCGTGATTGCCGTCGATGCCAATCTTTTCCAGACCCTCGTAGACGGTGCCGAATCCGCAAGCCACCTGCGCGCCGTCGGCATAGGAGAGCTCATCGGGCAGAGCGATGAGATCCTTCTCCTCGGCCACCATGTACTCGGCCATGCCGCCGTCGCGCTGCCAGCCGTAGGCGCGCCGGTACTTCTCGCTGGTGCAGGAGATCATGTAGCCGCGCCGGCAGTCGTTGCAGACGCCGCAGCCGGAGATGTGATACACAATTACGCGGTCGCCAGCCTTGAAGCGGCGGCAGCCCTCGCCTGTAGTGACAATCTCACCCGAAGGCTCGTGACCGGCGATGACGCCCTGATAGCCTTCCGGGCCTTTGCCAAGGTGCTCGTGGTAGATGCAGCGAATATCCGAGCCGCAGATCGTCGACGCCTTCACTCGCAGCAGAACTTCTCCGTGGCCCGGTTCCGGCACAGGCACCTTGCGCAGCTCCACGGTCGAGTTGCCCGGCAGAAACGCTCCGGTCATTGTGGCTTGCATTGCTTGTCCTCCCAATCGTCCTTGGACGGCTCCAGAAGGGCCGCGGCGGTTTTACGGCGGCGTAATCTCCCCGTTGGGGTCCCAGAGATCTTCCCACGACAGGTTTTCCTTCCAAAGGAAAACCTGCCCCTTGATCAAGCGGCAGTTGCGATCGAGTCTTTCCAACGCGTCCATCTCCTGCTGCGACAGCGGTTCGCCGGTCACACTCAGCAGATTGTTGAGGATATTACGTGGATTCGTCGAAAAGGGAATCGGGATCTGCCCTCGCTGCACGGCCCACTTGAGACATACCGCCGCCGGGTGAATTCCGAGCCGCCGGGCGATGCCCACGATCACCGGATCTTCAATGGGCGAAGTGTCTTCCGGGGTGCGGTCACGCTCCGGCCGTCCCGGCGAGCCGATGGGACAGTAGCCGACGGGCTGAATGCCGTTGTCGACGACAAACTTGAACAGTTCCGGTTGCTGAAAGTGCGGGTGCAGCTCCATCTCATTCACTGCCGGCCTGATGCGCGCGTCGCGAAGAAGCAGCTTCAGCTTGGGGATGGTCATGTTCGAGGTGCCGATGTGCCGCACCAGGCCCAGGTCCACCAACTCTTCCATCTTGCGCCACGTCTTCATGTAGCTCTCGTGAATGTAGGGTTTGGCGTCGGGGCTGCGCGACAAGACGTCGCAGCCCGGAGGATGGAAATTGGGAAACGGCCAATGGACCAAGTAGAGATCGAGGTAATCGATGCGCAGATCGGCCAGCGACTGCCGGCAGGAGGCGATCACATCGTCCTCGCCATGCTTATCGTTCCACAGCTTCGATGTGATCCAGAGCTCCTCACGGCGAATGCCCTCGCGCAGCATCTGCTCAAGCGAGGCCCCGATCTCGGCCTCGTTGCCGTAGACCGATGCGCAATCGAAATGGCGGTAGCCGATGGAGGCGGCATAGCGCACAGCTTCGGCGACCGCGCTGTGTGAGGCGTGGTCGGAGCCGAAGGTCCCGAGGCCGATGGCAGGTATTCTGGCCCCCGAATTCAAGGTTCGGCAGGGCACCGAGGCTGGATCGACCGCCTCGGATGGCAGAGGAAGCGATCCTCGCGAGTATGACATTGTGTGGCGCATAGAAGCGTGTTACAGTTAACGCTGACTGTAACAGTAGTCCGGCGGAACTGCAATTGTCAAGGAACAGTTCCAGGCCCAGGATTGCTCGGGAGGATTGTGCTGCCGATCATCCCGGTTTTTTCCCAAAGGCACGCTCCAGTCTCCAACCGCTGCCGCCTGGCGGCAGACGTCCTGAGCCCGGGAGTATATTCGATTCATGGCAGTCCGCTTGAAAGACATAGCAAACGATCTAGGCCTCTCCGTTGTCACCGTTTCAAAGGTATTGCGGGATCACCCCGACATCGGGCCTGAGACGCGCAAGCGGGTCCTGAAGCGGATGCGGGAGCTGAATTACCGGCCCAATTTAGCGGCTCGCTCGCTGGTTACCGGGCGGACATGGAACTTCGGGCTCGTCGTTCCCGATTTGCTCCATCCCTTCTTTGCTAAGATTGCGAACGTCATTTCAAATCAGGCACGAAAGCACGGTTACAGCCTTCTGATCTCCTCTTCAGACGAGGATCCGGCTTTGGAAGCGCAGGAAATCAACCAATTGCTAGCGAGACGGGTGGACGTCATTCTGGTAGCGTCCGTTCAATCGTCCCTGGATAGTTTCCGTCTGATTGAGGAGAGCAAGACTGACTATATCTTAATCGACCGGCGCTTGCAGGGGCTGGACGCCAGCTTTGTGGGCGTCGACGACGAAGCCGTCGGCGCGCTTGCAACCTCTCACCTCATCGAGCAGGGATGCCGTCGCATTGCGCACATTCGCGGTCCCGAAGTTAGTACGGCGATCGGCCGCCTGGAAGGCTATAGGCGAGCGCTGGCGTCGCACAAGCTGAAGCCAATTGAGGGGCATGTCGTATCCCTCGGCACGTCGGGAGACCATCGCGGCGAAATGGGCGGCTACGAGGCAGCCCAGAGATTGCTCGCCACCGATCCGCGTCCGGATGGAATCTTCTGCTTTAACGATCCGTCTGCATTGGGCGCCATGCGCGCCATCCTCGATGCAGGTTTGCGCATTCCGGAAGACCTGGCGGTGATAGGGTGCGGAAACCTTTCCTACTCGGATTTTCTTCGCGTACCGCTTTCCTCAGTAGATCAGGGCAGTGAACACATCGGCAAGCGGGCTGCGGACCTTGCGCTCAAATTCGCACGCCAGGACAGACGAGCCCGGCCAAAGGTTGAACTCATTCCCCCTCACGTAGTCGTTCGCGCCTCAAGCCAACGTCGTCCGATTGCATCCTGACCGGGCATAGCCGGAACCAAAAAGGGGAAGAGATGACGGCGAACGACTCTCGGTTCTTGGGTCCCGATATCACGCCCTTGCTTTCGCATGCCTCATGTTGGCGCAACTTCTTACTCGATATTTAACACCACGTTGTTGCTGAATTCCCGCAAAATCCTGCTATCACCAAACCGAATTTGAATTCATTCCATGGCATCATTTCTCCAACGGAATCTGCGCAACACTGCGCCCGATGCCGGCGCAAGTTTTTCAACAGCTTGATCGGAGTCCAACCTGTGGGTCATTGAAACCAGGGAACAAAGTAAATAACGGCCTCTCAGCGGAGTTCTTACGGATTCTTTCGCTCCGTTGTTGGCGCCACGCAGGCAAAGCTCGCCGCGTCATTGATGTTGCCGCTACCTAGGTATTTGGCAAATCGAGGGTATGGGCATAAGGGCCGCTGGAACACTGCCTCCCCTGACGGACCATACTTCGTTGCGATGATTTGATCTGGCGCCACACCATGTTCTACCCAGTCCACCATCGCAGAGAGTGGATCGAAGCTATCGGCGCCTGGACCGCTACCGCAGTGATACATTCCCGGAACCATAAAGAGGCGATAAAAATCGTCCGGTGTTCCAGTCGAACGATAAGATTCATGGCCTTCGGATCGAATATGAGCCGATACCGCATCCCAATAACCTACTGAACCCCCGGGTGTTACCAGAGCGTCTGCCCAACCCTGATAAATCAGGAGCCTATGGCCGAGCCTTCGAAATTTGTCCAGGTTTGGATCGACTGAATTCACATCGGGCCCCAATGTGCGAACAAAGGTCGAGGCCTGCCGATCGAAATCAAACGAGCGCCAATCCCATTGCGTCCCGAATATCCACTCAAAAATGGGTGCGAAGGGGGGCTGAACATCCGAACCGGGAGGGCCAAAACTTTGGTCCCAGTCTCCTTCGCTTCCAAGCGTCACTCCGGGATAGATCGCCTGATGAGTCTTGGGGCTCTTGGGGTCTGAATAGAGCAGTTCGGCCGTTTTTTCCTGTTCTACCGTGAGGCAGCTGTCGCTATCGCTTCCCTTGCACCGAAGTGCGGCTGGATCAAAATGGCAGCGACGGGGATCGCCAATGATTCCGTCCTTTACTCCGTCTTCTCCGTCGCATGCCGCCACGACGGCCTTCTGCAGCATGAGCGCCTTGGCTGGAGGGATATAAGCACCTGGATTCCGATGTGTCGCTATAAAGTTCCACAGGATGCTGAGATGGACGCCGGTTCGATCGTTGGGCGGGTCACCACCGACCAATCCATCGTAATCCTCGGGGAATCGCTGGGCCTCCGCCAGCGCCTGGCCGCCTCCGGTCGAGCACCCCAGAAAATACGAATGACTGGCCTCCTGCCCATAGTAGGCATTCACCAGACGCTTTGCGAGTAACGTCATCACATGGGTCGAGCGGAATCCCCAATCGGTCCATCGCTCCGGGCGATTTGTGAAAATGGCTTGGTCTTTGCCTGCCGGAACGGATAGTCCCATATCGGTATTGACGACTGCATAGCCCTGTTTCAAGCCCGATGCCAATTCTTCGTAGTAAATGAACCCTCCAAATCCTCCACTTCCGGTTCCAAGAAGCCGCCCGTTCCAGGTAGATTGAGGTAGCCACATTTCGACGTGTATGTCAGAATCTGCGCTGGGTCGCAAAGT
The DNA here is from genome assembly GCA_963844905.1 of uncultured Acidobacteriaceae bacterium. Taxonomy (GTDB): domain Bacteria; phylum Acidobacteriota; class Terriglobia; order Terriglobales; family Acidobacteriaceae; genus Telmatobacter. The sequence continues at coordinate 1,254,374 of CAWJQD010000001.1, forward strand.
CGCTACAACGCGGCAGAACTCCGGCAGCTCTCCAATTGGCCGGTGCTTCACGGTTGTGAACGAATTATGTGTTACCACCTCAGCCTTGTCGATCGTCGTGTCCGGAAATTGCAATTTGGCAAGGTCCTCGCAGGTTCCAGCGTGCGCTGGCGACGAAGGCAAGAAAAGGATGCAGGACACGATAGACACGCACAGATGAAATCGCTTCATCGAAGAACAATTTTGACCCCACGGAATCATAAACGCTATCCTTTCCGTTCTGTTGAATGACGCTTCCAGGAAATTGGTCCAGGTCGTCGCCGAACCCCCGAAGATTAGATACGGCTTCTCAAGGGCGATATCAGCGAAAGTGTTATCGACTCAGCAAGCCATCACCGACGCCGTCGGCTCGATCACCGCAGCCAACGCTCAGGCATGGTCCGCACCCTGCGAGTACCGGACACCGTATTAGCTAATTTGCCCTGGCTATCCGTGCGGCACTGTGTTAACAAAGTTGTCATCCAATACATAATGGTACAAGCGGCACAGATGAGTGAATGTCTTTCCCTGCGTCGCCATTCTGGTTCCTCTTGCAGTTGCCGTTTAGGGCCCACCGCTGGTACGTTCAGGCCGCACTTCGAAAACTCTCTGTGCTATTATCGTTACAGTTAACGATATTAGCGCGGCTAGCCGTGCACAATGCCCCAAGGCGCAATGTCAAGAGTTTTTTCGGTACAGGTCTTTTCGTCTACGCGCCCGGGGGAAACGCAGCGCAAAGATATGGGAAGACAACGGAAACCTGGTGAGACTCTCCGGCCAATGGCCACGCACGTGAACAGACGCTCAGAAGGGGAAGGTTACTATTAGCCTGTCCTTCGGAATTGAAGCAAACATGAATCAAATCGATTTGAAAGGTCGCAACGCCGTGGTAACGGGAGGGGCTCAAGGCATCGGGTTAGCCATCGCGTCGAGGTTGTTGGATTCGGGAGCCTCGGTTTGCCTGTGGGACCGCGACCTGGAGGCTTTACGTGCGGCCCCAAGTCAGTTGCAGGCAGCAGGCCGCGTGACTACGGCGATGGTTGACGTGTCGGATCCAAACGGCGTAGAGGCCGCGACTGAGTTGACGGTGAAGGAGCATGGAAGGGTTGACATACTGGTTGCGAACGCCGGCATCGCGGGCCCAAATCACAGACTTTGGGAGTATCCGATCAACGATTGGAGGAAGGTCATCGACGTTAACCTCTTCGGCATCTTCTACTGCTGCAGGGCGATCGTTCCATTCATGCTCGAGCAAAACTACGGGCGCATCGTCAACGTTGCGTCTATTGCCGGGAAGGAAGGTAATCCCAATGCCTCGGCATACAGCGCATCGAAAGCCGCAGTGATTGCCTTGACCAAATCTCTCGGCAAAGAAACCGCAGACCGAAACATTGCAGTCAATTGCATTACGCCAGCGGTCGCTAAAACACGTATTTTGGAACAGGTGACTCCAGAACACATTCAATACATGCTTTCCAAAATTCCCCGCGGACGCTTTCTTGAGTTGCGGGAGATTAGCGCCATGGTCGCGTGGTTGGTTTCTGAAGAGAATTCCTTCACCACCGGAGCAGTTTTCGACCTGAGCGGAGGCCGAGCTACTTACTGAAGGGTCGTGCAGCCCGATGCGTCCCCTGGGCTGGAGAGGCCGGCACAGCATGGCGTGCGACGAAGACGGGCTGATGTATGTTGCGGTATTTGGGCGAGGCGATATAGCCGATCTGGGAAGGGATGGCCAGGTGGCGAAGCGGCTCGCGGCCGAGGGAATGCTACCCACGAATGTGTTCTTCGCTCTGCCCTGCGAACACCGGATCCAGGTATCCGAATATGAACCTGGCCCAATGGGAACATTCCCGGTAAATCGAGATGCATTGAGTTTGTGGGATGGACGCAACTGATTGCGCGAGGAGCATTACATGAATGTGTCATCCGGCGAAGCGGATGCTGTTAGCGCACTGCCACATCCAGGACAGGCTGGTGTCGCGGGAGGCTTAGTATGCAGCGTGGAATTCAGGTGACTTGTAGGTTGGCCGTATTGGGAGTTGCACTGGGGTTATCGATGCTTGCTCATGGCGACGCCTTGACAGTGAAGACCGGGCAAGGCAAAGTTCACGGCAAGACAATCGACGGCGGCAAGGTCAGAGCGTTTCTCGGGATTCCGTACGCGGCTCCCCCGGTCGGCGATTTGCGTTGGAGGGCGCCGCAGCCCCTCTTGCAATGGAAGGGGGAGCGAGATGCGACAAAGTACGGCTCACACTGCATGCAGCTTACCATCCCGAACGACGACACGGTTTTTCAAGACAGCGGGCAGAGCGAGGACTGCCTGTTCTTGAATGTGTACACTCCCGTAAATGCAAACAGCAAAAGCGAGCTGCCGGTGATGTTCTGGATCCACGGTGGCGGCTATTTAGTTGGCGCCGGCTCGGAACCGCGGTTCAACGGCGACTTCCTCCCGACGAAAGGGATCGTGCTGGTCACCATCAACTATCGGTTGAATGTCTTTGGCTTTCTGGCCACTGCGGATCTGGCGAAGGAAGCTGGCGGGTCGGCAGGAAACTATGGCCTTCTGGATATGGTGGCCGCCCTCCATTGGGTCAGGAACAATATCGCGGAGTTTGGCGGTGATCCGAACAACGTTACTATCTTTGGCGAAAGCGTGGGATCTGTTGCCGTGTGCACGCTGATGGCGTCACGCTTGGCGCGCGGGTTGTTTCAGAAAGCCATTGGCGAGAGCGGCAGCGCGCTCGGTGCCGGATTGCCAGATACAGATACGCTCGCGGCGCGGGAAAAGAAAGATGAAGAATGGCTTGCCTCGTTGGGGGTGAGCACACTTTCCGAACTTCGCGCTCTGCCCGCGAAAACAATTCTGGACACTACGCAGGGCAGGCAGTTTTGGCAGGATATCGATGGCAAGCTGCTCACCGAGCCGGTCGCCAACACCTATGCCGCCGGTATGCAAGCGCATGTCCCGCTGCTTGCCGGCTGGAACCGCGACGAGGACAGTTCGCTGGCGAACGGCATGACCGCGGAGAAATGGAAGATGTATGCAGCCACTCACTTCCATGAGCGCGCTGCGGAGTTTCTCACGCTTTATCCTGGTTATACCGATGAGCAGGCCGCGCGGTCGGCGACCGATTACGGCAGCGACGCCTTCATCGTCTTCGGCACGTGGAGCTGGATTGAGGCCCATCGCAAGACTGGAGACTCACCGGTCTTCCGCTATCATTTCGAATTGGCCGCGCCACCCAGCAAATTCCACCCAGGCTCCTTTGCCTTCCACGGGGACGAGCTCGAATATGTCTTCGGCACGTTAGACACGCGGCCCGGTTCGGTGTGGCGGCCCGAAGATCGCATTCTGAGCGAGCAGATGATGAGCTACTGGACAAACTTCGCCAAGACCGGCAATCCCAACGGCCCGGGAATGCCCGTCTGGCCGAAAGATGGAGCAGACGACTCCCTTATCCGCCTCGATAGCACCATCACCTCCGGCCCGGACGCACTGCGTCCTCGCTACGAGTTCCTGATGAAACGAATGCCACACCCGTTCTAAGGTGGCGGCCTATAAGCGGTATGTCGCGCTGAAGTTGATGTAACCGTTTGCGGACGTGGCAAGGAGTGCGCGTGAACAATCTCTTTGTATCGATAAGCGTCGGTTTCCGTAATGTAATAATAGTTTCCGGCAGTGTGGTGGCGACCGCTGCAAAAGAGGTTTGATGCAGTTGGAGTCCAAGGGTACACCGGGTACCGGCAAGGTAGCAATGATTACGGGAGCGGGTAGTGGCATTGGCCGGGCTGTGTCGTTGGCCATGCACGCAGCCGGCTACGCGGTCGTGCTGGCAGGACGTCGCATCGCACAATTGGAAGATACGGCCGCCAGGGGAGATGGCAGCGGCGGCAGGTTCCTTCCTGTATGCGCGGATGTGAGCCAGCCCGATTCGGTTAAGGCGCTATTTTCGCGGACGCACAATGAATTCGGCCGCCTGGATGTGCTCTTCAATAATGCCGGCGCGAATGCCCCAGCCATTGCGTTCGAGAATTTAAGCTACGCGCAATGGACGCAGGTTGTGAACGTAAATCTTACCGGCGCCTTTCTGTGTGCTCAGGAGGCAGTGCGCCTGATGAAGTCTCAGATACCAAGGGGAGGCCGGATCATCAACAGTGGATCGCTTTCAGCGCATGTCCCTAGACCCAATTCAGCGCCTTATACGGCAACCAAACACGCCATCACGGGACTTACGAAATGCATCGCGCTCGATGGCCGTTCGTACGATATCGCCTGCGGACAGATCGATATTGGCAATGCTCTCACGGAGATGAGCGCGACCCTAGCCGCCGGAGCTCTCCAGGCAAACGGAGACATTCTCGCCGAGCCAACCATGGATGTTCAGCATGTCGCGGACGCAGTTCTCTTCATGGCCAATCTTCCGCTGGACGCGAATGTCCAGTTCATTACCGTAATGGCGACGAAAATGCCTTTCGTCGGGCGCGGATAACTGCCTTCCGGTTCAGACCCATCGCTTCCCCACGGCGCAGCCTCCAGGAATGCTCAGCCTGGGCGCTGATCCTGCGTACGCTTTGGATGGTGGCTTCCAAGTTATATCGGATGTGGGCCCGCATGGCAGTATCTGCTGCAGTTACGTCCGTAGAAGAGATTGCTGCAGTCAGATCGGTATGAAAACGGGATGGGACCGGCGGTTGCTCGCCGACCAAATCGAACAGCCAGTTGTAGAACAGCACGTCGTTGCCTTCAATCTGCCCGCAAAGAGCTGCTGAGCCTGAACACTCGGCAATGTACATATGCAGGCGGACATGCGCAGTATTGACCTTGAATACAAGCGCTGCGTTCTCGGGATGCGCGTAGCGCTGCTGGTACATTTCATCGAGTTCCGCCGCCAACTTGCGCAGTTCGCGCCGCTCTGCCATGCCAGCTCGCTCGGCAAAAAGTCGCGCCGCCTGGCTTTCCAGCGCCTCACGAAGGACAATGCGATCGCGGATGTCTGTTTCTGTGGGGATGCGGATGCGCGTTCCCACTTGCGGCTTGCTTTCAATGAGGCCTTCCTGCACCAGGCGCTGGATTGCTTCCGAAACAGGGATGATGCTCATGCCCAGTTCAGCGGCCAATCGCCGGCGCGAAATCGCAGAGCCCAAAGCGAAGCGCCCTTGCAGAATGTGTTCACGTATCGCCCGGTATGCCTGTTCAGGGAAACCCTGCAGCGCCGGTTTAGGCTTGTATTTTGACTCTTTCACCATCGCTTGCGTCTGTTGCCGCTTTCCCATGGTCTGAGCTGGCTGGTCATTGCTCTGCTCGTAACTTCCCGGGCGTAATTTGGCGAGCCTCTCGTTGGAACCTCTCATTATACGGAGATTGTACTCGAGGAGAAATCTTTCCATGCGATGGAAAGGGGTCAACATCGGACATTGGGCAAGAAGACAGCCAATATGCCAAACCGCTGCATCGTGCGATAAGTCCTGTCCGGGAGGGACACGGAACCCATGTGCGCTTGCAGCTAAAGAGTTGATGGCGGGCTGATGGTGAGCAGACGAGCCCCTATTTTCACGTTTTGACACGCCCCAAGGAAAAGATTACCTTGTCTCTCGTAACAGTACTGAGCATCTCCACATTGGCAAAGACGTGGATCCCCGGCTCGGGAACAACGCATCTCCCACCCTAGAGGACGCGCATGAAGTTTCGGCGAGCGGAGTTCACGCTCTTCCTTCTCTCGATTCTCTGCTTTGCCTGTCCGGCTCAACCCGCAGCCACCTCGCCGATTACAAAGCCGCTTGTTGTCTCCAGCAATTTTCGTTACTTCAAGGACAGCCATGGCGCCGCAATTGTCTTAAACGGATCGCAAACCTGGAACACCTTTCAGGACTGGGGTAGCGATGGATCTGCATCGGCCCTCGACTTTGACACTTTTGTCAGATTCCTGACGGCGCACGGGCACAACTTCACGCTGCTGTGGCGAGTGGAACAGCCGAAATTCTGCAATCTTCCGGTGAATACCGGCGAGTCTCCGGAGTTCACAGTTTCTCCGCAACCGTGGCTACGAACCGGTCCCGGGAGAGCATCGGATGGAGGATTGAAATTTGATCTGACAAAGTTCAACCAGGTCTATTTCCAGCGATTGCGCGCGCGGACACAGGCCCTGAATATAGCCGGAATCTACGCAGGCATCTATTTGTTCACCGGTGAATTCCTCAACCTCTACCGTTGCGCAACAGACGGTTATCCGTTTACGGGAACCAACAACATCAATGGTGTTGACGATGGGTACAGGAGCGGACCACAGGGCAACGGCTCAATTGAAATGACTTCGCCGAATGAAATCACTCGCTTTCAGGATGCATTTGTCGACAAGGTCATCGATACGCTTAACGACCTTCCTAACGTGCTGTGGATTGTTTCTGAAGAAGCACCGCCCGGATCGCTTTGGTGGAATCATCATCTGATTGCTTACGTAAGGAGCTACGAGGCGGGAAAACCGTATCAACATCCCATTGGATTTGCGTCGCCGATCGGAGTTCCGGATTCCGTGATCTATGACTCCGAAGCAGACTGGGTAGCGCCGGCGGCAAAGATTTCACCCACATCGTCCTGCGGCGCTGGAAAGCCCACCTGCAAAGTCAATGTCAACGACAGCGACCACTCCTACTGGGAAATGTGGCTCCATACCTCTCAGGAGAATCGCAATTATATCTGGGAAAACGTCCTCAACGGCAATTCCGTCCTTTTCATGGACCCTTACCTCGTCTATTACCCGCGCCAGAACCGGAATCTGTGCCTTTCTCCACTTCACGGAATTTGTACAAGCCCCGATCCCCGCTACGAAAACTTCAGAAACAATCTTGGCTACGCGCTGAAATACGCCCGGAAACTGGATCTTGCTAAAGCCACTCCCCAGGGCATCCTGACATCAACCGGCTATTGTCTTGCCGAAATATCGCCAGCCGGCGCCAAATACCTGGTTTACGCTCCCTCGGGCGGTGGGTTCGAGGTGGATTTGTCGGCCGTGTCACGTTCAAGGACATTGGCTGTAGAGTGGTTTAATCCGGCCACCGGCGCGGTGATCGCCGGCAAACCTGTTCGCGCCGGATCGCGCACCGAATCGTTTGCTCCCCCTTTCAGCGGGGATGCGGTCCTGTTGTTGGTGGAAAGGACCGGAGTTGTGACGTCTATAACCGCTGTCCGCAGCGATACTGATAGGCAGTATTCAAAAAGTCATGAATAATATAAGTGCATGTAAATAAAGTACTAATCTTGCCAGCGCCCCTCTTGACAACACAATTTCCCAGGAAATAGGCTAAACTGCGATTACAGAAATCGCCGCAGCTTCCTTTCGGAATTCGAATCATCCTGGTGGTAAACGAGATTGCGGGGAAATCAAAAATTGAGCATTTTGCGCGATCATCCGGAGAAGCCGATGTCATCGTCGCGGTCGATAAAGAGCGAACGGTTTCGGCGCTTGCCGCGGCATCTGTGCTGAAAAGGAGCAGGCAATCTATGAAGGTCTTTAAAGGTGCACTTATCGGATGCGGATTTTTCTCACAGCACCACCGGGAGGCCTGGCGCCGGATTCCGAACGTCCGGATCGTGGCTGCCTGCGACCTGAATCTGGAGAGGGCGCAGGCCGCCGCTGAAAGGGCCTATGGTTCCGCAGAAGAAATGCTCGACTCAGAGGAACTCGATTTTGTCGACATTGTCACTCGTTCGGAAACTCACCTTGAGTTGATCTCCGCCGCCGCAGAAAGAGGTTTGGCGATCACCTGCCAGAAGCCCCTAGCTCCCGATTGGGAAACCGCCTGCCGAATTGCTGCAGTTGCTGAGACTCATCATGTCCGCCTCATGATTCATGATAACTGGCGATGGCAACCGTGGTACCGTGCGGCCCGCAAGATCATTGCGAGAGGCGATATCGGCACACCCATTGGCTACGGCTTCCGATGCCGCTGGAACGACGGAGCAGGAAATCAGCCTTATCCCAAGCAGTCCTATTTCCGCAGTGTTCACCGCTTGTTGATTGACGAAACCCTGGTGCATCACATCGACACTGCCCGGTTCTTGTTTGGTGACATCTCATCGATCTATGCTGAAGCGCGCCAGGTCAATCCAAATATCCGTGGCGAGGACCACGCGATCCTTACCCTGCGGCATATGAACGCTGTTATAGGATGGATCGACGGTCATAGCTTTCTGCGCTTTGACGATACGGGGCCATCCCTGGACGAGGCACGGTTCGAAGGTGATTCGGGATCGATCCGGATATCTAATTTAGGCGAAATCTGGTCCGGGCATAAGAAGATTTGGACGGATGATTTTTCCAAGGGGTATCGCGGAGACAGCGTCTATGCCGCGCTTGTTAATTTCGTTCACTGCCTTGAATCCGGTGATCCGTTCGAATCGGAGGCTCATGAATACCTGGAAAAGACTTTTGCCGTGGTTGAGGCCGCCTATGCGAGTATCGAGTCAGGTCGACGAGTGGAGCCCAATGAAATTGTCGCGACCATTACGAAGGATGCCGCCCAGGGGAGACTCTGAAACCGGAACGACTCTGAGATCGGAGAAAACGCTATGCCGGAGATGGAAGATCCCAAGACGAGGGAAAGCAAAGCCAACCAGATCACGAGACGCCGCTTCATTTTGGGCGTGATAGCCGGAGGCGCCGTGGTGAGCGCGGCGAGCTACAAGATTCTTGCGCCCGGCCGGGTGCGGAGCTTCGGCGGCGAGCGGCTGATCGCGCTGAACGTGAACGGCAAGATGCGCCGCGTGGAAGTGATGAAACAGGAGACCCTGGCGTGGACGCTGCGCTACAAGCTGGGGCTGACGGGAACCAAGCTGGGCTGCGACCGCGCGGAATGCGGAAGCTGCACGGTGCTGATCGACGATGTGCCGTACTATAGCTGCTCGGTGCTGACGAACACGGTGCGCGGACGCAAGGTAACGACGATCGAGGGACTGGAGGCGGAGGACGGCACGCTGCACCCGCTGCAGAAGGCGGTGGTGGACGAGCAGGGATTCCAGTGCGCGTTCTGCATGACGGGCTTCGTGATGTCTGCTTTCGGATACCTGAAGAAGAATCCCAACCCCACGCGCGAGGAGATGGCGCAAGGGCTCTCGGGAAACCTGTGCCGGTGCCAGGACTACACCAAGATTCTGGACGCGATGATGCGCGGCGCAGAATACACGAGGAGGGCATGATCATGGCGGAGATTGCGCCGGCGGACTTGAGCAAAGCGGAAAGCCTGAAGCCGCGGCCCTTTGGCGCCGGATACAAGCTGATCGGCAAGGACTACCCCACCAACGACCTGGCGGCGAAGGTGACGGGGCGGGCGAAGTATGCGGAAGATTTTCGCGCGGAGGGGATGCTGTTTTGCCGGCTGGTGCTGAGCCCCATGCCGCACGCGCGGGTGAAGCGCATCAATGCGGAAAAGGCGCTGGCGATGCCAGGCGTGAAGGCAGTGCTGACAGCAGACGATATTCCAGCGCAGGCGGATTATATTGACGACAACGGGCAAACGATCAAGGCGAGCAAGTGGGGCGAGCGGGCGCTGACCAACGAGCCGATGTACCAGGGCGATCCGATCCTGGCGGTGGCCGCAGTGGACGAACTGACCTGCGCAGAGGCGATCGAGAAGATCGAGATCGACATGGAACCGCTGCCGTTCGTGACCGATCCGCTGGACAGCCTGCGGCCGGGCGGGCCGAGTCCGCACGAGGACGGAAATGTGTGGACATGGCCGGAGGGGCAGGCACAGGAGAAGCTCACCGAGCTGAAGTGGACGAAGGAAGATTTTGCCGAGTACGCTCAGGGCCGGCTGCCCATGGGACAAGCGACGGACAAGTGGTCGTATGGCGACGTGGAGGGTGGCTTCAAGAATGCCGCGCTGGTGCTGGACGAAACGTTTGTGACGCCGGATGTGAGCCACCAGTGTTTAGAGTCGCGGAGCGCACTGGCGTACTGGCAGAACGGGAAGCTGTTCCTGTACACGGGCACGCAGAGCACCATGCAGACCGTGCCGGCCATCGCGCGATGGATGAATATGAGCCCGGATCAGGTGGTGTTGGTGAGCGAATACACCGGCGGAGGGTTCGGCAGCAAGGTAACGGGCACGGTGATCATGATGATTCCGGCGATTCTGTCGCGGAAGCTGAATGCGCCGGTGATGATGCGCATCAGCCGCGAAGAGGAGCACTTTATCGGACGCGCACGGCCAAGCGTCGAGGCCCGCGTGAAGATCGGCTTTGCCAAGGACGGCCGCATCACGGCGGTCGACATGTTTACGGTCTGCAATAGCGGCGCGTATGACTGGCAGGAGGACGGGGCCACGGCGGCGGTCATCGTTTCGTTGTTGTACCAGCCAGCCGCCATGCGTTGGCGCGGCGTGACGGTGCGGACGAATACTCCGACGCGCACCGCGCAGAGCGCGCCGGGCGGCATGCAGGCCATCGCCATTATGGAGCCGATTCTGGCTAAGGCCGCGCGCAAGCTGGGCGTGGACCAGGTGGCGCTGCGCCGCGTGAATTGTCCCGAAGGCAAGGCGGAGTATGGCCCGCTGAACAACGGCAAGCGCGCGCACGTGACGAGCTGCTTCCTGAAGCAGGCGCTCGATTACGGCGCGGAACAGTTCAAGTGGAACGAGCGCGTGGCGCGCCAACCCAAACGGATGGGGACCAAGGCGCGCGGAGTGGGCGTGTCGCTGAGCTGCTACGTGGGCGGGTGGACCGGATTTGACGGGCTGATCGTCATCACGCCACAGGGCCGGGTGCGCATTCATACGGGCATCGGCAACCTGGGGACGGAAGCGCTGATCGATGTGCATCGCGCCGCCGCCGAGGTGTTGGATGTGCCGTGGGAGATTTGTGACGTGGTGTGGGGCGACACGTCGAAGAACCTGCCGTATACCTGCGTCTCGGCCGGCAGTACAACCATCCACGCCATGACGCGCGCAGCCCATGCTGTTGGCCTGGAGTGCGTACAAAGGCTCAAGGAGGTCGCAGCCAAGTCACTGGGCGGGCGGCCGGAAGATTACGCGGTTGCCAACCTGCGGGTCTCGCGCAGGGGCAGCGGCGCGGGGATGAGCTTCGCGGAGGCGGCGCAGCACGCGATCCGGCTGGGCGGCATCTACGACGGGCACGAGGTGAATCCCGACGTCAACAAAGTGACGAAGCAGTCGGTGACCGCGATGGCCGGCCAGGGCCTGATCGCCTCGGCGCGCGACAAGTATCCGCACGACGGCGATTCGTTTTCGTTCCTGTCGTGTTTTGCGGAGGTGGAAGTTGACGTGGAGACGGGAGTCTACAGAATCGTCGACTACCTGGCGTATGCCGATGTGGGGACGGTAATTCATCCGGCGGCGTTGGGCGGACAGATTCTAGGCCGCTCGACATTGGGCATCGGCCACGCCATCGGGCAGAAGTGGGTGATCGACCCGCAATACGGGGTAACCGTGGCCAAGCGGTTTTATCAGAACAAGCCGCCGACGATTCTGGACGTGCCGGTGGACATGAAGTGGAACGCGCTGAACATTCCCGATCCGGAGACGCCGGTGGGAGCGCGCGGCTGCGGCGAGCCGCCGGTGGGCGGCGGATGCGCGGCGATTCTGAACGCACTTTCGGACGCGTTGGGCGACGACATCTTCCAGCGCGCGCCGGTGAATGCCGACACGATTCTGACGTCGTATGAGGCGGGGCGTCCGATGCAAGAGCCCCTGGTTGCGCACATCTGAAAGGCGGGGACTGAGGGACTAGGGACTAGGGACTAGGGACTAGAGGCGTAGGGAATAGGAAATAGGAAGCGCCAGGGTCGTCGGCGAGGTGAGAGAAGAGCGGGGATGGAGTGAGCTATGGCGGTGATACGAGATGTCATGCCGGCGTTCGACCTGCTTCAGCCGGACTCTGCCAGGGAAGCGCAACGGCTGCTGGAGCAGCACGGCGAAGATGCGTGGGTGATGGCCGGCGGGATGGACAGCTTCGACTGGCTGAAGGACCGCATCAAAAAGCCGAAGGTGCTGGTGGACCTGAGCGGGGTGGACGAACTGAAGGGGATTCGCACGGCGGGCGACGGCGTGGAGATCGGCGCCATGACGACGCTGACCGAGATTGCGAATCATCCGGCGATCCAGAGGGATTACGGAGTGCTGGCGCAGGCCGTGGAGCTGGTGGCTTCGCCGCAGATTCGTAACCAGGGCACGCTGGGCGGGAATGTTTCGCAGGACGCGCGCTGCTGGTACTATCGCGGCGGATGGCCGTGCTATCGCGCCGGCGGCAACATTTGCTATGCCGACACGCCGGTAGGCCGCAACCGGGAGCACGCGATCTTTGGCGCCGACCGCTGCGTGGCCGTGCATCCGTCGGATTCGGCTCCGGCTCTCATCGCACTCGACGCGAAATTCGTGATCCAGACGCCGAAGGGCGAGCGCGTGGTGGATGCGGAGGACTATTTTGTCGGGCCGGAGACCGACATCACGCGGCTCAATATTCTCAGGCCGGGCGACCTGCTGACGGTGATTCGCATTCCGGCGACGTGGGCGGGCGCGAAGTTCTATTTCGAGAAGGTGCGCGATCGCAATGTTTGGGACTTTCCGTTGATGAATGTGGCGTCGGCGATGAAGCTGAGCGGCAATAGCATCGATCAGATGAGGATCGCGGTGAATGCCGTGGCGCCGCGGCCGATGCGGCTGAAAGCGGTAGAAGATGCGGTGCGCGGCAAGCCGGCCAATGCGGAGACGGGTGAGATGGCGGGCAAGATCGCGGTCCGAGGCGCGGTGCCGCTGCAGTTCAACGCGTACAAGATTCCGCTGATGAGAAACCTGGTGAAGCGCGCCATCACAGGAGTACCGGAGGCGACATGGAGCTGATCCAGTGGGCGACAAGTCCGTGGGGACAATCGGTGCCGATCCACATTGCGTGGGGAGTGATCTGGGTTGCGCTCATCGCGGGATTCTTCTTCATGATCGTGCACTCGCTTTACCTGATCGTGGTGAAGCCTCCGAAGCGGTTTGCGGAGCGGGCGGCGGAGGCGAGCGCGGCGGGAATTCCCGAGCGGGTGCCGAGGCACACGCTGGCGGCGCGGCTGTTTCATTGGATCATGGCGGCGTCGATGTTCACGCTGCTGTTTACGGCGTTTCTACCCCAGGTGGGAATGCAGTTCAATTGGGTGCTCTACCACTGGATCGCCGGTGTGGTGCTGACCGTAGCGATTCTTTATCACATCGTGCACGCGTCGTTCTTTCTGGATTTCTGGTCGATCTGGCCGGATAGGACCGACCTGCGCGACGCGATGAACCGGGTGCGGCGATTCTTCGGAAAGGACGCGCCGTTGCCCGGCAAGTTTGCGAAGTATCCTCTGGAAAACAAGCTGTACCACGGCGTGATCATGCTGGTTGCCTTGGCGGTGATGATTACCGGCCTGTTTATGATGAAGCGCGTGCAGACGGGAATCTTTACGCGCAATCCGTACCTCTTCAGCGATATGACCTGGGGCCTGATGTATGTGCTGCACGGGCTGGCGGGCGTGGGACTGATCGCGCTGGTGATGATGCACGTGTACATGGGGCTCCGGCCGGAGAAGCTGCCCATCACGAAGGCCATGATCTTCGGCTGGATGAGCCGCAGTTTCTATTTGGATGAGCACGACACCGGGCGATGGTCTGTAAAGGGACCCGCCGCTCGCCAAGCGAAACGAGGCTTAGCCGCAAGCGATGGCGACTGAAATCGAGCAGCAGTGCGAGACGATTGAGGCGTGCTACGAGTTCACGCTCTCCTATGCCGCGCGCGGACTGACCGGCGACGACGGCGGCGACGCCGGCAGGCAACTCAGGGAGCATCTGACGTGCGCTGTTGGGGCGATGCGCGGCCTGGAACGGAGTTGCGCGCAGGCGATCGAGCAGGAGCGGCTTGCGCCCGCGGAGAAGTACGAGGCGTTCTTCGCGGTGCTGACGCGCGACGCGGAGAGCGCGATTGCAGCGGTGGAGCTGGTTCTGGCCCAGCCCACGATCGGCTCGCAGCTGATTGACAATCTGAACGCGTCGATCCATCTGCGGGCGCTGCTGGCGGACTTGTTCCTGGTGGCGGAGATTCTGGACGCGCAGCAGACGCAGGCCAAGGCGGCCGCGGCGACGGACGGGATCGCCGGGTCGCGCTGAGCGCGCAGGCGAGTCGCATGTATTCGCCGCAAGTTCTCGATCATTTCGCTTTGGTGGAAATTCTGCATTATGAACAATCCGCGGTATCTGCTAAGACTTTACCTGACTTGTATACGCTGTGGAATCAATAAGTTGCGAGATGCCATTAGGCCCGACGTAATGGGTTTGGCGCGGGCCTTCAGTGTAGGGGAATCACAATAAGAAATGCGGGAGCACACTTTACCGTTGTGTATTCATAGAGCTAAATTAGGACCGATTGATGCCCCTTCAGGTCGGCGGTAATTTAGGGCTTGACAATTCCCCCATCGTATGAGTATAGTCATTTTCCGTTACAGTTAACGGTTACCGGATAATTGTAATGTCAGTTTCAGAATCTTCGAAATGAACAGCGTAACCACGATGCGGCTAGGCTCCAGGACAATTGCAATATCAGTTTCAGGAGGCTCGAAATGAACATGAGTAGCACGATGCGGTTAGGAACTCTCGGAAAGTATGTCACCGGGCTGGCGTGGTTTCTGCTGCTTGGCTCGTGGACTGTGTGCTTTTCACAAATAACAGGCTCCGGTGACATCCGGGGCACCGTAACCGACAACACGGGAGCGCTGATTCCGGGTGCAGCAGTGACCGTCTTGAATGTTGACACGGGCGTACCCATTAGCCTCACCACCGACGGGGCGGGTGTTTATGACACTTCGTCCATCGTGCTCGGCAACTACAGGGTCACCTTTTCGAAACCAGGCTTTCAACAATTGGTCCGCGGTCCCGTTACGGTGCAGGCGGGATACACGACGGTCAACGCTCAATTAGCAGTAGGGAGAGCAAACCAGCAAGTTGTCGTCAACGAAAATGTCCCCCTTCTAACCACGGAGTCGGCGGAACAGTCCACCACACTGCAAGCGCAGGTCATGCAACAGATGCCGGAAGTAGGGCAGGATTGGGAGAATTTTGTCGTCATAGCTCCAGGCGCCGTCGGTGCAGCTTCGGCCTCGGGCACGTACTCGAGTTCTGATAACCCTCAGGAATCCGGCGCTTCGGTGAACGGGAATCTTCCTTTTTACAACGTCACATTGGATGGCGCGTCGGTAATCCTCGTCAACTCCGGCAACAACACTGTCATTCCTTTAGAGGACGTTGCTGAATTGCAGATGCAAACTTCCACCTTCTCGGCGCAAAGCGGAATTGGCGGGATCCAATACAACCAGATCAGCAAAGGGGGCACGAGCAAGTTTCACGGAGCAGCATATGAGTACTTCCAGAACAACGCCTTGGATGCGGCGAACTACGGTTTCGGTTCCCCTGTGGCAATCCCGTTTCTCCGTTTCGACAACTTCGGGGGGGCCATTGGCGGCCCGATACTCAAGAAGAAGCTGTTCTTCTACTTCAATTATGACCGGACCTACAGCAATAGCGGCGCCAATACAGGGTATGCGACGCTCCCGACAGGAAGCATGACGGCAGGAGAGATGGCCGGCGACTTCACGGGAACCAACGCAAATGGAACTCCATATCCGACGATTTACGACCCTGCGGACCAGGTCGTCCAGGAGACAGGAACCGTAACGCAGCCTGATGGCTACTTGCAGACCTGCCCCTGCGTGACGCGAGTGTCGTTTGCGCAGGAATATGAAAATGGGAACAGGATTCCTGCAAGCAGGATCAATCCCGTCGCGCAGGCAATTGAAGCCCTTTATCCGACCTCAGCGAGCCATCCATCGTCAGGCTCCTTCGTTCCCGGTTCACCTGAGGCGAACGGGGAAACGTCCAACAACTATTACTATTCTCTGGCAACGGCGACCTGGACGCCAAAATACTTTGGACGCATCGATTACGATGTCAGCGCCAACAACCGCATAACCATCTCTGACAGCGAACAGGACAGTCCATCACTTAGTCCGAGTATCTTTGCCTCTCCTATCGGGTATCAAGGTGGAGACGTTGAAAACAATAACGCCGAGGTGTCGGATGTATGGACGATCAGTCCGAATTTGATCAACGAGGCGAGATATGGGTTTACAGACCAACTCAACTTTTTTGCGGATAACACCATTGGGAAGAATTACCCGACAACATTAGGCCTCACGTCCCCCTTAGCCGCATACAACTCGCTTCCAAATTTTCAGATCGGAGGCTACAATGCCATATCGCCCGCCGCGAACGCGATTCTGAAGGAGTTCACCTTTGCTCCTTCCGACGTGGTGACCCTGATCAAAGGAAAGAACATCCTTCACTTTGGCGGCGAATTCCTTGCGTATCAGAATACTGCGACGGCGTGGAACAACATCCAAGCCGGGAATTTCAACTTCGGGGGCGGCTACACCTCGGAGTATGTGGGCTCGTCCTCTACCGGCTTAGGGTATGCCGATTTCCTTTTGGGCGATTCGACTCAGTGGACCGCTTCCGTTATTCCGGAGTACGGAGCTCGCTACAAGACGCCTCAGATGTTTGTGCAGGACGATATCAAGCTGAAACCCAACCTGACCCTGAATGTGGGCGTCCGGTACGTAATTCAACATGGCTGGAACGAAGTCAAAGGCAATATGAGCAGCTTCGATCCCACGGTTCTGAATCCGGCGACGAATACGTTAGGGGCGATGTGGTTTGGCACAACCCATGCCAATGGACGGACCGCCATGAGTCAGAACATCTGGAACAGCGTTCTGCCCCGCATTGGGTTTTCTTGGGAGCCCATGCACGACACGACGGTGCGAGCAGGCTACGGTCTTTACGACTATAACTACTCTCTGGGTGATAAGACTGCCACCATGGGTGGCGTGACGGAATCACAGGGCTACGCCTACGATCTGACCAACGGCATCGTGCCCGCGGTGAATCTGTCCGGCGTGAATACAGCCGAACAGCCTGCCCAATACACGCTTTCCCAGCTGAATTACGCACCCATTTCGACCGCTGCAGACTCGGAAAATGGCGGGGGCCCACAGTATCAAGAGTACAAGGCGCCAGACACCTTCATCGAGCAATGGACTTTGGCTGTGCAGCGTATGTTGACCCCGAACATTGTCGCCGAAGTCGCCTACGTGGGAAGTCACGGCTACGATCTTCCGTTTCATACAGACATCAATCAGGTGCCTGAAAGTCAGCTCGGCCCCAGCGACAATCCTTCCGGCAGGCCCTATCCGCAGTTTCAGGACATGTTCTCGTGGGACGGATCGCAGAATTCTGTGTCGAACTACAATGCGCTCCAGGCGTCCATTACCCAGCGCGTCACCTCAGGGCTCAGTTTCAGTTTCAATTACACTTGGTCGCACTTTCTTGACTATGAGGATTCGACGGCGTGGCAGGACGGGAACCAGGGGACTCAGGATTGGCAAGACGCATTTAATCCCTCGGCCAACTATGGGCCATCAAATTTTAATGTCCGAAACGCGTTCAAGGGATATGCGACCTACCAGTTGCCGTTTGGCATAGGCAGACAATACATGAACGGCGCCGGGCCCAGTGGTCGAGTCCTTGATGGCGTCTTGGGGGGATGGAATGTTTCGGGAATCGTTCGGGCTGAGAGCGGCACTCCCTTCACTCCAACAATTAGTAATAGCGCGGCCGAATATGAGGTGGATGGCGAATGGTATCCCAATGTGATCGGGAATCCGAAGTTGTCGCATCCCAGTGTCTATACGGGGTGGTTTAATCCGGCGGCTTTCGCTTCTCCCCAGGCGGCGACGTTTGGGAACGCCCATCGGAACAGCGTGTACGGGCCGGATCTAACTGA
The DNA here is from genome assembly GCA_963844905.1 of uncultured Acidobacteriaceae bacterium. Taxonomy (GTDB): domain Bacteria; phylum Acidobacteriota; class Terriglobia; order Terriglobales; family Acidobacteriaceae; genus Telmatobacter. The sequence continues at coordinate 1,272,258 of CAWJQD010000001.1, forward strand.
CCTTGACATGACCCTGGGAAAAACGTTCACTCTCGTCGAAGGGATCAAGTGGGAGATTCGCGGGGACGCCAGCAATGTGCTCAATCATCCGAGCTTCGGAGATCCGAACTTCAGCTTATATTGTCCGACCCTGGGTGCGGCATGTGCCTCAAATAGCGCAAACCCGACCATTGACAGGAGCCTTACGAATAAAGGGCGTACGATGCAGATCGGTACACGGCTGAGCTTCTAACCTCTAGCCGACACCTTCGGCTGGGTAGAGAGGGAGCGGAGTGTTTCGTTCGATGCTCTCCGCTCCCTGCAAACAGCACTCAGGTTCCTTGCTCAATTCAAACGGCGGCGATGCACAACAGGAATTGGACCTTCGAAGGGGAATAGGAGTGATCTCGCGCCGTGAATTCGTGAAGACATCAGTCCTGGGGTCGGCTGCGGCAGTTGCCACGCATACACCGCTGTTCGGCGATACTCCCGCACCTGCGGCTGGTGGCGAGCCTCGCTTTGGCGCGAATTATGTCCCCAGGAAGCGCTGGTGGTTCTGCTGGCTCGATTGGGATCAACAGGCAATTGTCGACGACCTGAGTGGCGTTGCTGAACTTGGCCTGGATCATATTCGGGCTCAATGTCTATGGCCTTTCTTTCAACCCGACATCAACACCGTGAGCGACCGCGCTCTGTCCAACCTGCATTCCCTTCTGGATGCCGCCGACAAGGTGGGCCTCGACGTCGAGGTCACGGTGCTGAACGGTTGGATGAGTGGGCTGGAGTTTATACCGGCATGGGTTGCGCCTCTGGCTTATCCATTTGGGGATCGAAAGCCAGGAAATATGTTTACGAACCCCGAGACCGTTGAAGGTGAGAAGCTTTTGTTTCGCAGGATTGTGGAAACCGTCGGCACACACCGGCGCTTCCTCGGCTTTGACCTGGGCAATGAACTCGATGTTCTTATCCAAATCCCTGGATGCAATCCGGCTTCTATCCATGACTCCGACGCCTGGGCAAAAGAAATGCTTCGCTATGTCGAGGAGATCGCTCCGAACAAGTTGCACGTGAATGGGATTAGTCACGCTCCTTGGTGGAACGACTTCGGTTTCAGCCGGGAGGAGGTTGCAACGACCGGCCATGCGTCGGTTGTACACTCGTACCTTTCCGACGACACCGGGGGGCTTGAGCGGTCGGATCCCGCGTTGCTCCATCTTGCGGAATACGAGGTTGAACTTGCTTACGCCTATCAAACCGACCTCAGCCGCCGCGTATGGGTGGAAGAGACGAATTACACCCCGGCTGAGTTCATGGAACCTATGTTTCGCAACATAATGGCCACCGGCAAAGCATGGGGAATCACCTGGTGGTGCTCCCACGACATAGATCCGTCCATCAAGAGCTTCGATAATGGCGAAAATGATCTGGGGCTGTTGGATCTGCAGAATAGACCCAAGCCCATTGGAAAAAAGTTTGCGGAACTCGTGGCCGAGTTTAGGCGTTCACCCCCCGCGATAGCTCGCCGGAAGACCGCGCTTGTAATTCCCGACCAAGGACTCTCCACGAAACCGTGGCCCCCGGATTGGAAGTACGCAATGCCTTACATGAACCTTATTAATCGCGGATTATCACCGGCTATTGTTCTCGAGAGCCGTTCCAAGGATGAGGATTACTTGAAGGCCCGCGGAATAACCGATTTAATCCAGTCTCCTGGGTAGGAGTTCTAAGTTGGGTCTGACGAATCGCTGATACCCAGATTCGGAGGGAGTTATAGTCACCCACAAACCTGAATCGAGAATCTCCAACTACGGTTGGCTGAGAAAAATGAGGCAGGTATGAATCGCAGAACCTTTCTACTCCGCGGCGCGGCGGCTGTTTGGGAGCATGGCGCGCCGAATCGTAGCGCTGCCGGTGCCAGCGGGGTAGTAATTGGCCACTGGCAGACAAACATTTAGAGACAGAGGAGGCAGGGACGGCGAGGTGTTTGAGAAGCTGTTGAAAAAGAGTTGGTTCCCGACCTTTGTTTGGCAGGCAACAGGCGGGAATGGCCATTCGTGGACTCCCGAAGGCGCTCGGAATGAAGAATTTCAAGAAATCCAGCAGCAGCGAAGAGGCCGGTGGTGTATTGATCCCAAACGCCGATGCTAAAACGGGAACCCCAGTTAAAACGTCAAGCCTAAATAGCGGAGGAAACAGCGAATGAAACGCATGTTTTATGCAGCCTTCATATGCGGGTTGATCTTCTTTCAGCAAAACGCTTCAGCCCAGGATTTCATCCAGGCCCGAGGGGCGAAGCTGTATAGGTCCGGAAAAGAGATACAACTCCGCGGCGCCAATCTCGGCAACTGGCTACTTCTGGAAGATTGGATGGTTGGACTTTATGGCACCGATACCCAGATACACTCAGCCATGAGCACCGTCCTGGGCAAGGAAAAGGCCGATGCGTTCTGGGACGAGTACATGACGGCATACTACACCGACAAGGACGCGGAATTCCTGGAAAAGGAAGGCTTTAATGTACTACGCGTGCCGATCGATGAAAATCGCATCGAGGACCCAAATCAACCTGGGCATTATGACGAAGGGGCCCTGCGGCATCTCGATACTATGATTCGAATCAGCAAGGCGCACGGCATCTACGTCATTCTCGACCTTCACGCTGTGATGGGCGGGCAGTCGAGAGAAATCTATGCCGATTCGCTTTCAGCCACTCCGGACTTTTGGCGCTATGCCGACTTTCGCATGCGCGCCACCGCCTTTTGGGTGGCGTTGGCGAAACGGTACAGGAACGAAACCGCCGTTGCGGGTTATGACCTGGTGAATGAACCCAATACCGAAGGCCACACGGAGCTGCTCACGGCATGGCTGCGGGAGACGCATCGCCAGATCCGGCAGGTTGACCCGGTTCATCTCATTTGGCTGTCGGGTGACGACTATGGCAAAAACTTCCAGGGTCTTCCCGACGAATTCTGGAACGATAAACAGACGGTGTTCCAATTCCATATTTATCCCTTCTTCGCCTTCCCACTCTCGAAAATGACCGACTATCCGCAGACAATAGACGATGTACGTTACGACAAGGCATATCTTCGCAACTTGATGCATGAGCAAATTGCATTCGGCCGGCGCAGGCCTGTCTATATGGGTGAATTTGGCGCCGAAAATGGAGCGAGGGAATTTGTGTATGCCATGGTCAGAGACATGATTTCGATAGCCGATGAAGAAGGCTGGTCCTGGACTGAGTGGACCTACAAAGATGTCGGAGGGCAGGGATTGGTCACAGTGCGCGCCGACACCCCCTGGCGGATCTTTCTCGCTTCACCCGAAGTGAAGGCCGAACGTGAGAAAGCCAGAGTGTTGTTGGGCTCGGATGATGGTCCTCGGTCCGAAGATTCTGTTGCAAAGATGACAGCACAGATTTTAAGCAATTTCAATTTCGAGTGGTGGCCGAGGCAGTACGAATTCGTTGCACCCATCGAGCGGGCGTTCGATGACGAACTGACTTACGCGATCGTGTTTCATCTAAAGGACAAGAGCGAAACGGAGATGCGCCAACTCGCAGATTCATTCGCATTCGATTCCTGCAGTCCCAGTGCCGAGCTTGTTGAACTATATCTCATTAGGAAAGGTCAGACACCCGTTCCTCCAGGCAAGGTTAGTCGTTAGCCGATCGAAGATGCGTGGCTTTGAGCGAGATGGCTTGTGAGGCGCCCGTTCGTCCAGTCCGCGTAGGCGAGAGCCCTCGGGTTCAAGTTTAAGGCGGTTCTCCAATTTCTATGTGGCGTTTCCGATCTATTCCAAGGTGGCTTTTTCTTGAGGAAAAAGCCACTTAGCTCTTGTGGCTTCGCTCTACACCAATTGGAGAACCGCGTTAGCTGCACATTCATCCCGCAGCAGCCTACGAGGCTGTACAGAGGTTTCTTGAAGAACATTGATGGGAATGAGGGAGCATGAACCGCAGGATCTTTCTTCTCCACGGCGGGGCGGCCGTGGCTGCCGGTACAGCGTTGGCGAGTGGGTTTGGCCAGGCTGAAGAAGGAACTCCTTTGCCCCCGTTTCCACGGGATTTTCTCTGGGGAGCCGCAAGCTCGTGCGTGCAGATCGAGGGCGCGGCTCGCGAAGATGGCAAGGGCGAATCGATCTGGGATCGCTTCGCCACGCAGCCGGGCGCGATCAAGGATGGGTCGAATCCGTCGGTGACGTGCAATGCCTACCACCAGTGGCCGCGGGACGTGGCGCTCCTGAAGGAGATAGGGCTGCAGTCGTACCGCTTCTCCATCGGCTGGCCGCGCATCCTGCCCAGTGGAAGTGGCCAGGTAAACGAAAAAGGCGTGGATCATTACAACCGGGTCATCGATGCTCTGCTTGAAGCGAGGGTCCAGCCGCTGGTTACCGCGTATCACTGGGATCTGCCGCAGATTCTCCAGGACAAGGGTGGATGGCCTAATCGTGACACCGCCGACCGGTTTGCGGATTACGTGCAGATTCTGGCGCAGCGATTTGGCGACAGGGTTCAGCGTTGGTGCTTGCTCAACGAGCCCGCAGCCTTCACCGTCTTTGCTTATGGATACGGCGGGCATGCCCCGGGGCTACGCGACCGTGGCCTGTGGCTGCGCGCCATCCACACCTCGAACCTGGCGCAGGGCGCCGGTTTTCGCGCTCTCAAGGCGGTCCGCCCCCACGCGCAGGTTGGCATTGCGCATGCCGTGCTTCTCTACGATCCGGCAACCTCTTCGGAAGCCGATCGTCAAGCCTGTCAGCGTTTACATGCTTTCTGGAACCTGTGGTTTCTCGATCCGGCGTCTACCGGCAATTATCCGGAGGCCTTTGTGGGGGGCGTGCCCTACGAAGCGATGGGATGGAAGCCCGGCGACGAAAAGCTCATGCGCGCCGCTCTCGACTTTTCCGGCATGAACTTCTACGGAGGCCTCACGCTGATAGCGGCTGGAGACAATGATCCGGTGCTGAAGGGAATTGACGCTCACACGACAGGCCATGAGGTGAACAATCCAGCCACAATGGAGCGGGCATGCCTTTGGATGGCCGAGCGCTATCGGCGTCCGGTTGTGATCACAGAGACCGGCGGGGGCGAGGACGACACGCTCACGGTCGAACATAGTATGCACGACCAGGGGCGTATCGCCTGGCTTCGCGATGCCTTTTCCGGGATCCGCCGCGCGCAGTTAAAGGGCGCGGATGTTGCCAGCGTGCATGTATGGAGCCTGACCGACGACTGGGAGTGGCAGGACGGCTTCAAGGAACGGCTGGGGCTGGCTTACGTAGACTTTACCCACCCCGTGCAGCGAATCCCAAAAGACTCCGCACGCTGGTATGGAGAGCTTGCCAAATCCCGGCGGCTTGCCGGTTAACAAAGGTGAACTGCAGATTGCGAGTGCGCGGGAAAAATAGACGGAGACGAGAATAATGACAAGGAGATGGATCTTACGCTTTCTTATATTCTCAGCAGGCTTCACTGCTGGGATGGTGGCGTTTGCCCAAACAACCGACTTTGCTCTTCACGACGGTGATCGCGTTACTTTCTACGGGGATAGTATCACCTATTTGCGGGGATACACCGACGCCGTTGAAGAGTATGTTGTCACCAGGTACCCGGCCTGGAGAGTGGAATTTCATAATGCTGGCGTCGGCGGCGACAAAGTTAGCGGAGGTTATGCCGGGCCGGTGGATCTCCGGCTCGATCGGGATGTATTTGCATGGCATCCGAGCGTGGTCACGGTGATGCTTGGCATGAATGATTCCTTTTACAGAGCAGCTGAACCGGGAATCGTTCTTTCCTATAGCGACGGATATCGTCATCTGGTTGACTCGCTGCAGAAGCATCTTCCGGATGCGCGGATTACACTCATCGAGCCGTCTCCCTATGACGACGTGACCCGCGCGCCTGAACAGGGCGGGTTTAACAAAGTGCTGGTGTTATATGGCAACTTGGTTGCGCAGATCAGCAAAGAAAAAGGCACGCAACTTGCTGATTTCAATACTCCGGTGACGGAATTTCTGCAAGTTGTTAACCAAAAGTCGCCCGATCTTGCCCAACAGCTCCTTCCTGATCGTGTGCACCCTAAACCGGCGGGCTCGTGGATCATGGCCGAAAGCCTGCTGAAATCGTGGCATGCGCCTTCGCTTGTAAGCTCGGTGACACTCGATTTCTCCGCCAAACCGACCGTCGTGAACGCTCGCAATGCCAGCGTCGCCGATATCATGAAGAACAAAACACAGTTGCGCTGGACAGAGACAGAAGAGGCGCTGCCGCTGCCTTTTCCACCCGCTCGGCTCGATCCCGTGCTTGCGCTAACGGTCTCGCTGTCCGATATAGTAACCGCGCTTGACCAGGAGGTGCTGAAGGTCCAGGGCCTGGCGAACGGCGACTACGACCTTGTAATTGATGACGAGGAGCTCGGCAGCTTTACCGGCCAACAGCTTAGCAACGGCATCAATCTGGCGATGCTCGATACGCCTATGCGGAGACAGTCAAGGCTCGTAGCGCAGGATATTCAGGAGCGGGATGCTCTTGAAGATGCTCGCTTCGATATCATTTATCGGTCGGCTGAAGCTGAGTCGTCACCCACCGCTGCCGCTCTTGCTGCGGCTATGCCCGGCGCTGCATCACAGATAGACGATGACGCGCGCCCGCGACCGCACCGCTTCGAAATCAGAGTGAAAAATGTGCCTGTCCATTAGACAACCTCTAAGCAAGCTTCAGACCGGCAGCCTTCAGTCAGCCAGATTGTTGTCACTCCGGAGCAATGAATCGGTCACGCCGCCTCATCAACATCCGCTATCCGCCGGCCCTGCAGTTTCAAGCCCAAACAAGGCATTGGGAGCGTAAACTTTCAGCTATGTTTTCCAATCTCAGCCGCCCTTATCGGGCCGCACAGGCGATCGAACTAGCTGCTCTGTTCGCGATTTCTCTTTTGTCGCTGGCATGTCCTGCGCAGTCGAATTCAGTGGCGCAGGAGCATGAGCAACGCGCAAACGAGTACTTGCGCGAAAAGAACCCAAAGCTTGCCATTGAAGAGTTCAGATCTGTGCTTTCTGCGGATCCGAAAAATGTTGAAGCCGCGGCGAATCTTGGCGTTTTGCTTTTCTTCCAGAAGAACTATGAGGGCGCCATTCCTTATCTGCGCCAGGCGAGTGCGCAACGATCGGACCTCAACAAGATCCGGGCGCTGCTCGGCCTTGCCGAAAAGTACGTTGGCCAGACGAATGAGGCACGTGCCGACCTGGAGGCGTCGGTGCCCCGCCTTGATGATTCGGAGTTTCGTATTCAAGCGGGACTCACTCTGGTCGAGATCGATGAAGCCTCGCGAGACCTGTATAGGGCAGCAGGCCTAATTTCACTATTGCGCGAGGAGGCTCCCACCGATCCGCAGGTGCTTTTTGTAGCATATCGAATCGCCACCGAACAAGCAGGCGAGGCCATGCTCTCGCTCTCTCTTGTGGCTCCTGACTCCGCCCAGATGCACGAGGCGATGGCGCAAGAACTTGGGCGCGCTCTCGACAACTCCGGGGCCATCGCAAATCTGCGCAAAGCAGCTGCTTTGGACCCCACGTTGCCGGGCATTCATTATGAGCTCGGAGAAGCGCTTCAAGAAGCCAACGACGTGAAACTACGCGCGGAAGCAGAGTCGCAATTCAAGCTGGCGCTCGAACAGAATCCGCGCGATGCCAATTCCACGGTTGCCCTGGGCAATCTGGCGAGGGATCGTGGCGATACTGAGGGAGCAATCAAGTACTATTCCCAGGCATACGCAATCGATCCGCAACTGCCCGACGCGGCCATCGCCCTCGCTGACGTGGATGCAGACAAGGGGGACTTCGCCGCTGCGGCAGCGAAGCTGGAACTGGTCGTTAAGGCAGACCCTTCGAACATGCTGGCGCATTACCGTCTCTTTACCATCTACGGAAGGCTAAAGCGTCCAGACGATGCCAGGCGTGAACTTGAAGCCTTCCGGCACTACAAGCAACTGAAGGAAAAAATGCAGGCAATCTTTGACGAAATGCGACAACGTGTCCCCGGCGAAGAGGAGCAAAACATGAAAAAGTAAGGTGAACATCTTCTGGCCAATCGAAATTCGAAATCTTTGTTGACGTACCGAGGCGAACGGCTGTGAACACTTTGAGGGTGAAAGATAGGGGGTAAGTGGTGACGTTGACGAATCTGACGCGGCGGGGATTCATTCCTGGAGCGGCAAGTTTAGCCGCAGTAGCCGCGGGAATTTCACTATCCGAAAAGAACGGTTATTCTCAAGCCCCCTCGGCAAAGCGTGACGGACCGCGGCTGACGTTCCTGGATCTTCTCCGCAGCCCGGACAAAGTGGTTGCTTACGCCGGCCTGAATGCTTCTTTTCCCCTTCAGCAAAATGGGGCGGAGTGGACGGCAAGGGACGTGTTCGTCGAAATGGATGCCTCTGCCAACGAAATGGACATTTACATTGCATCCCCAATCACTCGCTTGACGCATCTCAGTTTGCGTTGGAACCACAATGACCACCGAGCCTTGCTCATTTTGGGCGACCAATGGGAGCGAAGCTATGGCGATCTTGGCTGGCGCTCGCTGGTTCCTGAGCGTGTTCTGCCGTGGTATTTTCTCGCATCCGACAGGCGCACACTTCATGGCTACGGGGTGAAGACGGGCGCGCGCGCTTTGTGTTTCTGGCTGGTGGATTCAGAGGGCGTCTCCCTGTGGCTGAATGTAGCCAATGGCGGTGACGGCGTTGCACTTGGGGAGAGGCGCCTTCTGGCGGCTACGGTTGTGACCAGAAAGGGGGACGATACGGAAGCGCCGCTTTCCGCCGCGCGCGCCTTTTGCCACCGCATGTGCGAGAAGCCGAGATCTCTGGCTCCTGCGATCTACGGCAGCAATGACTGGTATTACGCCTATGGGAATAACTCCGCGGAGCAGACACTGCGAGACGCCGACCTGATCGCATCGTGCGCTCCTGAGAAAGGGCCACGCCCGTTCACAATCATCGATGATGGCTGGGAACGGAAGAGTGCCTTTCCGGATATGCAGGCTCTAGCGGGAGAAATTCGCAGCCGGAACGTGCGTCCCGGTATTTGGATTCGTCCTCTGCAAGCTGCCTCGGAAGCTGATCCAAGTCTGCTGTTGCCCAATGCGAGATACCGGCAGATGACGGATCGATACGGCGACCGGGCATACGATCCGACTACCGAAGAGGGACTGCTGGCGGCTTTGGCCAAAGTGAGGCAGGCTGTGGATTGGGGTTATGAACTGGTAAAGCACGACTATAGCACATACGAATTACTCGGCCGCTGGGGATCTGAGATGGGCGCCAATCCGACGGTCCCAGGTTGGCACTTTCACGACCGGAGCAAGACCACGGCCGAAGTTATTCTCGATCTGTACCATGCGATACGGCGCGAAGCCGGAGACAAAACGCTCTTACTCGGCTGCAACACCGTCGGCCATTTAAGTGCGGGCATTTTTGATGCGCAGCGAACCGGGGACGACGTGAGCGGAAAAATCTGGGAGAGAACGCGCCGCATGGGCGTCAATACGCTCGCCTTCCGATTGCCGCAGCACCGAAGCTTTTTCTTCCTTGACGCTGACTGCGCCCCAGTCACTCGTGCCGTTCCATGGACTCTCACCAGGCAATGGCTGGACGTCTTGGCGCAAAGTGGAACGACGTGTTTGGTGTCTCCGGAGCCGGAAGCGATCTCGAAAGAACAAAGGGATGCGATCAGAGACGCTTTCGCCGTCGTCGCTTCAGAAAGCGCGCTTTCTGTGCCTGGAAACTGGTTCGATACTTCTACGCCCGATGATTGGATCCTCGAATCGGGCGGGGCGCGCGCCAAACCTGCCACCCGCGGAGAGTATCACTGGAACGATGGAGAAGGAGCCTGGCCCTTCAGCCTCGGTTAACGGGATCTTTGGGCCGTAACGAATGCATGAGTCCGTAAATCACCTTCACTACATTGGCCCTTCAGCAGTTGCGTTACACTAACACTCGCAAAATTTCAAGGCAGGCCGCTTCCGTAGACCATGAGAATCACTTGATCGCGGACAATACAGTCCAGGAACCTCGAGGAAATGCAAATGTACATTCCAGGGTCCGTCGAAGAAAAACGGTTCGATTCCTCGCGCGAAAGGTTCAGCAGCAGCGAAATCTATGAGAAATCGAGGCACGGCGATGAGAAGCGCTAGACGGACATTGATTAGTAGAAGAAGGCTGCTTCGCAGCGGAGTGTTAGTGGCATCGGGCTGTGTTTGTACGCCCTGGTCCTTAAGTGGCGCACCCGACAAACCGGGAGCTTCAAGCCCTCAGGGTCCAGCTCAGACTTGGATCATTGGCAACGAATTGATCGAAAGGATCATAACGTTTCAGCCCAATGCTGGGTTGTTCACAGAGCGGCTGTACGATCATTCGACAGACACAGATTTCATCTGGCGGGGAACGGCGCGCTGGCGGGCGGCCCAGGAGTTCTCTTTCCTTTGCAATGGAAACTACTGCGTGGGAACCAGTCCAGCGTTCGACCTGTTGGATGCCGGCGAAGCCGCTCTTCCCAACGAAAAGTCGCTGACCATCAGACTGGGCCACAAAGAGCTCCCTCTTGAAGTATCCGTGATTTACTGCGTTTATAACGGCCATCCGGCGATCCGCAAGCATCTTGTGTTGCACAATACCGGCGCTTCCACTCTCCACCTTTCCCACATGAATATCGAGTCCGTCGCAATTTCTCTCGGGCCGGAGAACGAAGTCACTCTCCTCACTCAGTACGGGACGATTCCCCGTGAGATCCTCTACACCGGGCGATGTGAAGATGCGGTGCTGCTGGTAGCCAATGGCCGCACCGGCAACGGCATCGCGGTCATCAGCGAGGTTCCCGGATGGATGAAGCGCACCGAGATCGGCGGCTGGGACGACCCGGAACATGTTAGCATCGGCGTCCTTTACGACACCGATCTGATGCCCTTCGAGCGTACTCTTGCCAGTGGCGAGACGTTCATCACGGCCTCCATGTCGCTGGTGGCCTTTCGCAACGGCGACGGCTTCAACGATCCGCATTGGCGACTGCCTTCCTACACCGCGCAGGTGCTTGAGCGCCGCGTGGATGCGCGGGGAGCGCCGTGGATCTACAACACCTGGGAACCGTTCGAGCGCGAAATCAATCGCGACACCGCGCTTGAATTAATTGACGTTGCCGCCGAGATAGGCATGGATATCTTTACTATCGACGACGGATGGCAACAGGAATATGGCGAGAACACCGTAGACCTGACCAGATTTCCCGGTGGCTTGAAGCCCATTCTGGATGCCGTGGAAGCCAAAGGCATGAGGCTGGGCTTGTGGATCCCGCTGGCGGCCATCGGCACCATGACTGCGGTCTATCGCAACCATCCGGAATGGGCGTGTCTCGACCAGGGAGGAAAGCTCAAGACCACCGGGACCATGGGAGGCCAGAAGGTGGTTATGTGCATGGCGTCCGCGTATCGAGAAACTGCTGCAGCCCGCGTCATTGATGCTGTTGAGCGGTTCCGTCTGGCCTACGTCAAACTCGACCTGACGACTATCTTCAACGCCTACGGCGAAGCTCCTGGCTGCTGGGCCAAGGGTCACTACCATGGCAACTGGGCTGAATCGCTCGGCATGATCTATGAAGGAATCTCTTATGTGACCGGCGCGGTTTATCAAAAGCATCCAGAGGTTCTTCTCGACCTCACCTTCGAGCTATGGGGCCAGAAGCACATCATTGACGCGGGCCTGTTGGCAGCTGGCGATCTTGACTGGATGAGCAATGTGGACGACAGCGAGCCGGATTCGGCAGGTTCCTTGCAGGCCCGCCAATTGCTCTACCAGCGGGCCACCGCCATGCCTGTCGAGAGCATGTTGATCGGCAATATGCACGCGGAACTTCCGACAATTCAGGAGACCTTTGCAACTGCCATCGGTTCGGCGCCCCTGCTATTAGGCGATCTGCGCAAACTCTCGGCCGCCGACTGCCAGTGGTACCGCGAGAAGATAGGCTGGTTCAAGAAGTTAAGAAGAAGTGCGAAGATCAGTGAGAGCTTCTTCCCGCTCGGCAGTTGGCTCCAGACTTCGCCCGCGTCCTGGGACGGCTTCGCGCGTTTGGACCGCAGCGGCAACGGCCTAATTGCGCTATTTCGCAATCAGTCCCACACGGAAGAAGCCACGGTGAGGTTACCATTGCTACCTGCGGGTAGATACAGACTACGTTCGATCCTCAGTGGAAAAGTTCTCGACGTCTTCGATCACTCCGAATGGGCTTCTGGTGTGCCGATTCGATTTGCGAATGCGAAGCCGGTAGAGATTCTTGAGGTGACTTCGGTCCGTGGATGAGTCCATACCTGTCAACTCTCCGGTTGTCCTTTTTGTGGGTCTCACTGTTTATAACACAGTAGTATTAGCAGGCTGCTGAAAAACTCATTTTCGACCGGAAAATCATGCGAAAACCCCAATAAAATTGAGGGTCAATTTTCCAGAACATGGCTGGCTCTGTTGACATCCTCGATACGTCTGTGCAGAAGGCGGCAGAAACGGCGTTAAGCTGAAGCTGTTCTGGCGCCTTCGCGAAACTTGCATGGCCGAAGTCGGACTGGTGCGATTTGCCCGGCTGGCGCTCGACGTCAGCCGGAAAGTGTTGCCCGCGCAGCGGAGCAAATTCAGCAAGCGAGTGTTTACGCAACCGCAGTTGCTGGCCGTGCTCTGCCTGATGCGGTATGAAGACTGGACCTTCCGCGAGGCTGAGGTGAGACTCAGCGAGCACACGGAGTTGCGTTCCGCCTTGGCACTGAAATCCGTTCCTGACTACACCACGTTGTACCGCTTCTTGGCGCGCTTGAACGTGGACGACGTAGCCCGCGTGATGGATGAGATTGTGCGGCGCATGCCTGGGAGGTGGCGAAGTCCTGCCACGGTAGGCGTCGATGCCACGGGTTTGGCGCAGAGTGCGGTAAGCAGTTACTTCATCCGCCGGGTAGAGCATTTTGGCCAGCCGCAGCGCACATGGCGGCACTGGCTGAAGTGGCTGGCCGTGGTCGACCTGAAGCGGCAGCTGATTCTGGCCCAACAAGCGCGGCAGGCGCCGTGGAACGACTGCGCCACGCTGCCGGCGCTGGTAACCAGAGCGCGCCGGCACACACCGATCGGCTGCGTGTTGGCCGACGCCGAGTTCGATTCGGAATGCAACCATACTTTTTGCCGCCAGCAACTGAAAGCCGATAGCGTCATTCCGGCCAAGCGCCGCTCCACGTGCAGGGCATCCGGGGTACGCCTGCAGATGCGAGAACATTTCCCCGCCCAAAAGTATGCCCTGCGCTCCCTGATCGAGAGTGTCTTTTCGGCCGTGAAACGTAAACTCTCTGGCCGCGCTCCTGGCAGAACCATCCATACCCAATCCCGTCAAGCCCTCCTGCTCGGCTTGGCCTTTGACCTATACCGCCTCTAACCATCTCCTCGCCAACAAACCCAAACAAGGGATGTCAACAGAGCCAACATGGCTTTGTCAGCTTTGAACATATAATGGATGTTGAATCAAAATCTCACTGCAGTTTCCGACGAGACGGTCCATGAATTCTCGAGAACGAACGCTTGCTGCGATTAACGGATTGCCGCACGACCGGGTTCCAGTCGCGCAGCATAACTTCGCCTTTGCAGCCAGGCATGTTGGGATGAGCATGAAGGAGTTTGCATATCATCCCGAAAGAGCCGCGCAGGCGCTGGCGGACACTGCACATGACTTTGGGTACGACTGCATCATCATAGACTTTGATACCTGCGTGCTAGCCGAGGCGATGGGGGCAACGATCACATTCCCAGGAGACCAGCCCGCGCTGATTGCCAAGGCACCGCTTCAAGCGATTCAGGAAGCCGTTCACCTTAAAATCCCTGATCCGCAGCGGGATGGGTGCCTGCCTCTGTGGCTGGAAACGACAAGCATCCTGCGGCGTATCGTAGGAGAGGATTTTGCCATCATGGGGCGGGCTGACCAAGGTCCATTTGGTCTGCTGGGCCTCCTGCGAGATCCGCAGATGTTAATGATGGACCTTATTGAGCAACCTGAAGAAGACATCTTTGCCGGATTGGAGGTCTGCGTGACTGCGGGGGTGGCTTTTGCAAAAGCTCAACTTGCCGCGGGGGCAGATCTCACGTCCATCGGGGACGGTCTGTCAGGCGAATCGTTGATTTCACCGGCCATGTACCGCCGATTTTCGCAACCTTTCGAGCGGCGGTATAAAGAACAACTCGGCGGGGGCCTTCTGTCGCTTCATATTTGCGGCCGTTCAAACCACATCATTGAAGATATGGTATCCACTGGTTCGGAGGTGTTAGAACTCGATCATCACAATGACATGGATCGCTCGTTTGGAGTTATTGCCAACCGCTGCTGCGTCTTTGGCAATATCGATCCTTCGTCGGTTCTCTTCTCCGGCGCCCCCAGCTTCGTCAGGGAAAAGTGCCGTGAGGTAATCGAATCCGCCAAGCGGCGCCATGCGCGATTCGTGCTTTGCCCCGGATGCGTGGTCATGGCCACGACACCGCCTGAAAATGTTCAGGCGATGACCGACGCCGCGAGAGAGTTCGGAAGCTGGGAGGAATGCGCGTGAAGCAGGATGCACTTCGGTTGAATTGATTACCGTCTTGTGGTGTGTTGCCGCCTTAGTCTCGAGGTTTCCTCACGCTCGGTTCATGTTAGGCGTTTCTAGTGTACCGTCCCATAAACAACATGCCATAGTGGCCGGATTGGGATAGACTCGGGTATATCTCTAAGGCGTCCCAAACCCACGCTGGAACTGACCTCGGGGGATTTGTCTCCTGCAGCGGCTCTCTGTAGCATTTTGGGGGGATTGAAGGACGACGAACGATGCGACCCAACTTCAGGCTGATTAAAGCCACTCTAACAAGCGCCCTCGGCGGCCTGCTCTACGGATTCGATGTCGTCGTCATTCCCGGAATCATCGGTTCTGTGACGAAGCTCTATCGCCTCAGCCCAACAAGCGTCGGTCTCACGGTGGCGGCCTCTCCGGTCGGCAACATCCTGGGCTGCTTTTGCGCCGGGGTCATTGGGCAAAGACTGGGCAGGCGCGCCGCGCTGCGCTTGGCCGCAGCCTTCTATTTGTGCGCCTCGCTGTCTGCCGCTTGCTCCATCAGCTGGCCCATGCTGGTCGCCGCCCGTTTTGTCGGCGGCATGGCCATTGGCGCGTGCAGCGTGCTAGGTCCGGTCTACATCACCGAACTGTCTCCAGCGCAGTGGCGCGGGCGCCTCGTGGGTTCGTTCCAAATCAACTTGGTCTTAGGCGAATGTGTCGGCTTCATCTCCAACTACCTTGTCCGCTTGGCGAATCTGGGCGCGCTGGAGTGGCGCGTGATGCTGGGCGTAACTGCGGCGCCGACACTCATCTTTCTCATCCTTCTCTTCGGCATTCCCCGTTCACCCCGCTGGTTGGTTTCGCGCGGCCGCAGCGACGAAGCCCTACAGGTGCTCGCCCTCGTGGGCGTTCCCGATCCAAGGGCCGAGTTCGCCGACATTCAGGCGGCCCTCCAGGCCGAGCATGCCACTGTCCACGAGCCGGTCTTCCAGTGGAAGTATCGCTATCCGCTGTTCCTGGCCATCGCCATCGGCACCTTCAATCAGTTGAGCGGTATCAATGCCATCGTCAGCTACGTGCACACCATCTTTACCGCCGCCGGCTTCAGCCAGCTCTCCAGCGACGCGCAGGCCATCGCCATCGGCGTCACCAATCTCATCTTCACCCTGGTCGGCATGACGCTGATCGACCGTTTCGGCCGCAAGAGCCTGCTCGTCGTCGGAGCCATCGGTACTACCATTTGCCTTTCCGGCGTGGCTTGGGTCTTTTATTCCAACAGCCACCAATCCGCGCTGCTGGCCCTGCTGGTCTCCTTTATCGCCTTCTTTGCTCTTTCCCAGGGCCTGGTCGTTTACGTTTACATCGGCGAAATCTTTCCCAACGCGGTTCGCGCCAAGGGCCAAGGCGTGGGCAATGCGAGCCTCTCCGCGCTCAACGCGACGGTTCTGTTCACGTTTCCCATTCTGGCTTCGAGGTTCAGCCAGGGCACGCCGTTTGTCTTCTTTGCTGCAGCCACTGTGGTCCAACTGATTGTTGTCTCCTTGTTCTTCCCTGAGACCAAGGGCCAAACTCTGGAGCAGTTGCAGCGCAAGCTGATGCGCGCGTAACCAAAAGCGCGCCCTGCGCCGCGAAGAGCATTGGACCATTTGCAGTTCCTTTCCCTGCATAGTGCGCCAATTGCGAATGTCTCAGTTGAAGGGGTCAGTCCAGAGGCGTGCCGGTTTCCGCGCGAACTGTTTCGCGCGCACTCTGCCCGCGCGGTGGCAATGCTGAAGATCGACAAGGCGCAATTCGGCACGGCGGTCTGGCTGAACGGGCGACAACTGACGCCGGAGGATGACGCCTGGAACTCTGAATATCCCGGTGGCTTCAGCGCCAGCTTTTGGAACCTGACCCGCGGCATTCGCTGGAATGCCGAAAATACGCTCATCGTCCGCATCGGTGCGCATCCTGCGGTCTTGCCTGACGATTTTCCAGTCGGCTCGGACTTCGAAAAGACCGAATGGACTCCTGGCATCTACGACGATGTGTCGGTCTTCTTTTGCGACAATCCACAGATTAAGACCATTCAAATGGCACCGCGCATTGCCTCGAATGAGATCGTCGTCCAAACCACGGTGAAAAATCATTCAGACACGGCGCATTCCGGTTCGTTGTCTTAAGTGGTCAAGACCTGGAAGACGGGGGAACAAGTCGCCGCGGCAAACGCCGAAGTCGTTTCCCTTGAACCCGGCGGGGAAACGGTTTTAACGCAGACCATCAAGATTCCGCACGCGCATCTGTGGTCGCCGGAAGATCCGTTTCTATTGTTTTTCCCAAGTGACCGATTCATAACTCTTTGCCCAATAACAGCCCGCGCAAATCTTCACACACCAACCAGAAAGAAATGCAGAACGATTTAAAACCACATGGTCACCACCCAACAGGCATACGACGCAACGATCTTTCAAAAGCAGAAGGAGCGCCGGCAACACCAGAAATCTGCCGGGCTTCACGCACAAGCCAGTGACCTGCCCCGTTTTTCTCAGCCAATCGTAGCTGGAGTTTCTCGATTTTTGACCCGCCCCGGAAAACTGTGCCGCCGGAATGGCCAGCAGAAAGTAGCCGAGGTAGAACCAGATTTGCACTCCCGCCGCGCTCGACCGATTGATATTGAACGACTTCATGAATTGCCGGATCAGAATGTCGTTCAGATTGTTTGGAATCGCCCACAGGAAGAACAGCACCGTGATCATGAGGAACGGCAGCCGCCGCCCCGCGGGAATCAGCCGCAAGGAATCTCTGTCAGTTTGTTGTCCCAATGACGCAGAAGCGAGCATCTTTATTCATTTCCGGGCTGAGCGAACCTGAGCATGTCTAGCTCGGTTCGCCTGCAGCCTAATTCTTCTTGGTGTCGTAATCCATGTAAACGACACGCGTCTGGAGGAACTCTTCCAGCCCATGCTTTCCGTCGGCGCCACCGATCCCCGATTTGCGCCACCCAGCATGGAATCCCTGCATTGCTTCGAAGTGTTCTCGGTTGACATAGGCCTCGCCAAACTTCAATTCGTTGGCAGCTCGCATCGCAACGTCCAGGTTCTGAGTAAAGATGGATGATGTGAGGCCATATTCGCAGTCGTTGGCTAATGTGAGTGCCTCGTCGAGATCCCTAAATGTGGCGATGGGTAAGACTGGCCCGAAGATTTCCTTCCGCATAATGTCCATTTCCTGCCTGCAGTGTGCGAGGACCGTGGGCTGGAAATAGTAACCGCGCCCGCGATCGTCGCGATGGCCGCCTACTGTAACCTGAACGCCGTCTCGTTCCGCCTGCACAACTGCAGCTTCGACGCTCTCCAGTTGGGCCTGGCTCACGAGTGGCCCCATTTCCACTCCTGACTGAAATGGATCTCCAGTCACCGTCGACCGCATCGCCACTGTCATGCGCGTCGTAAACTCGTCTGCGATTGACTCGTGCACATAGGCACGCTCGGCGCAGTTGCACACCTGGCCGGTATTGATGATGCGCGAATCCCGAATCGCCCTAACAGCAAGATCCAGGTCAGCGTCCAGCATCACAATAGCCGGGGCTTTGCCTCCCAATTCCAACGACACCTTTGTAATATTGGGGGCGGCAGCGTGCATGATTGCGCTGCCCACATCCACGCTGCCTGTGAAGCTCACCATGCCCACGCGTGGGTGGCCGGCGAGCAACATGCCCACTACTGAACCTTTCCCAGTTACCAGATTAAAGACACCTTTCGGCAGCGAAGTCCCAGCAACGATTTTTGCAAACAAGCAGGCGTTTGCCGGCGTATTGCCGCTCGGCTTGATAACGATGGCGTTGCCGGCGACTAAGGCTGGGGCCATTTTCCTGACGATCAGGAAGAATGGAAAGTTCCAAGGCAGAATACCGGCCACCACGCCGATCGGGGCTTTATAGAGGAAAATGTTCTCGCCCGGGCGGTCACTCTGAATAATCTCTCCTTCAAACCGGCGTGCAAACTCCGCCATATAGTCAACATAATCGGCAGAAAAGTTGACCTCGATTTCGGCGAGAGGTAATATCTTCCCTTGCTCGGCAACAATTGTATTTGCGAGCAAACACTTCTCTCGACGTATTGCAGCGGCGATCTCATGTAAATGATGTGCTCGTTGAATTGCCGGCAGACGCGCCCAGTCGGCTTGTGCATGCTCGGCCGCGAGCACAGCTGCATCAACCTGTTCCGCTGTCGCGGCTGGAACTTCATAGATTACTTCTTCTGTTGCAGGATTCACCACGGGAAGCATGGTGTCGCTGCCCAGAAACTCACCGTCGATTAGCATCTTGTGCTTTTCAATCACCGCGGGCGCTTTCGTAGTTGTGACCATGAAGAACCTCCTCAACAAATCGTGCAGATTCCATCCAGCGTCGCTTTCGGCGGGATCCGCATCCGCTCTGCTTCCACCTGACTTCTCTCAAATCCCACACAGATTCACTTGAACCCCAAGGTAAGCGAACATTGCAGCTTTCGCCGCCAACGCGCGATCGGCTATCTCGTGTGTTGGGGCATATGTCACATTCACATGGTTGGCGTGGTGCCGGGCCATGAATTGATCCTGCTTAATACCAAGCAAAACGACATGCATAATCGGCCACTGCGGAGTTGTGGCTTGCCAGCGACGTTCTGTCTCTTCAGCCGGCAGTTCAACCGCGGTCGCACGTCCGATGTCGACGTGAAGTTTCCCGCCCTCTACAAAGACGCGGCTCCAAACCACGGGACCAGGTTTGCAGATTCCCTTCAGAGTTCCGCCACCCAGCCGAAAATACATCGGGGGTTGACGTTCGCTTACGGCTCCCGCGTATCCGCCTTGGATATGTGAAGCAGGAACCGCACCCGAAATCTGAAACACCCATACGAAGTCGTCAATGCCCTGCCCTGTGTAATGCTCTCCCCATCGAATATCATGTAACGTGCTTGCGGGATCAAGTTGCATCGCCTTCCAGACGCGATTCGTAATCAATAGGTCCAATCCTGCGCATTCATCGACCTCATTGAAGTGTGGCAGTGGCTGCCCAGCATGGAGTTCCCTGCCGTCTTTCGAGTACACCGGTGGACGCTCCACATTGTTGAGCATGCCTTCCACAAGGTCCGACGCAGGTGCCATGTCCTTCAAACCTTGCTGGTATTGAATACCGATTGCATCGCATCCGAAAACGTCGGCGATGCGCATCGCGGCGATGTACATCTTGCACTGCTCGAGAATCTGCGGGTCGGTCAAATCCGTTTCCTCGTTCATGCCGGTCCTGAAGGTCATGCCCTTCGCGTCCAGCCAATCGCGGATCTTCTGTGCCTCAGGATCGGAGACCTCGCGCATTGCGGCAATTAAAGCAGATTGACTCAAGCGCTCCTTATACACGCCCAAAGGATTCAGTAGGTAATCCTCGATGATCGCGTTGTACATACCCATGCAGCCTTCATCAAAGACTCCGAGAATTGCCTTCCGCGTCTGCAGTTCCGTTGCTAATGATTGCCCAAGCATGCGTTCCGCTGCAGGCAGATTTTCTAGAACCAGACTGTGTAAATGATTCAGGTCATGGACGACGCGGTGGTCATGCAGCCATTCGCGAAGGCCTACCTTGAACAGCGCGTCATCAAAGTTCTTACTCCAGAGCGTGCTGAATTTCACGCCCGCCTTGTACAAGCAGCCGTTTAGATTCAACATGCCTACAAGGCCTGGCCACTGACCAGACCAATTTGCTATGGTCAAAATGGGGCCGCGGTGGCTCATTAGGCCAGCCAAAACGTGATTGCTGTACTGCCAAACAGCTTCTGCAACAACCAACGGTGCTTCTGGATGAATGTGAGTAAAGACGTCCATGCCCATTCGCTGGTTATAGATGAATCCATGCGCCAGCTTCGGATCGAAGGGGTGCGCACGACGTAAAGTGAACCCCTCGGCCTTGAAGGCTTCTGTCAACTTGGCTTCCATCTGCGATTGTGCGGACCAACAGATTTGATTTGCAGATTGCCTCAGATCTCCGTTTGCGATCAGTAAAACTTCTTTAGCTGCTACTGGAGTAGGATCTTCTATTTCCGGAACAACATACGCTGCCATGATCTTGCTCCTTCACTATCTTTCCGGCTTCAGCACGCCGGCGCGGCTATTCCTTTCGGTTCCAGTGCGCAAAAGCGCACATACGCCTCATCCCATTGGTCGCATCGACGAGGATCAAAGGAAGTGCACTCCACTGACCGTGCAATTGTGTCACGCCCCGATTGCACATCGGACAGATGTCCGGTCGCAATTGCCTGAAGCATCACATTGCCCAAGGCTGCTGCCTCCGTTGGGCCGCAGACGACCTCACAATGGCACGCGTCGGCGGTCATCTGGCACAGCACTGGGTTTAGGCCGCCTCCGCCTACGACACGCATCGTTGAAAGATCCCTTCCCGTCAGATTGCGCAGTGATTCAAGCACCGAGCGGTATTTCAGGCTCAGACTCTCAAACGCGCAGCGAAGGATCTCTCCAACTGTCTGCGGAACTGCCTGCCCAGTTGCGACGCAGTATCGACGAATTGCATTTGGCATATCGCACTGTGCATGAAATTCCGGAGCTTCGGGATCAATCAAACATCGAAAGGGCGCGGCAGCTTGAGCGGCCAACATCAGGTCGCCCCAGGCGGGATTCTCCCCTTCCCTCGTCCAATGGCGCGCACATTGTTGAACAATCCAAAGTCCAGTGATATTCTTCAGCAACAAGAACCTGCCGTTCGCACCGCCCTCGTTGGTGAAGCCCCGTCGCATCGCGTCTTCAGTGGTGTTCGGCTCTGAGGTTTCAACGCCCATCAGACTCCAGGTACCACTGGAAAGAAAGACGCTATCATCGTCCATATTTGGGATCGCCGCTATCGCGCTTGCTGTGTCGTGTGAGCCTACTGCGATCGCCGGAAAAGGCTGACTAAATCCGAATTCTTCGATCACATTCGTGCGTAGTGGCGACAGAACTGTACCGGGCTTCGTTACCGGCGGCAGGATTGTGACGGGCACTTTCAGGCGATTGAGCAGCACGCGTGCCCAGTCTTTCTGCTTCGGCGAATACATCTGGGTTGTCGTGGCCTCCGTCCATTCCACCACCTTTCCGCCACAGAGGAAGAATGTGCACAAGTCCGGAATCATGAGCAACGTTTCAGCCGACTCCAGCGCCGGGTCCTGAGCAGAAACCATGCTGCAAAGCTGAAATAGAGTATTAATCGGCATCGAATGGACGCCTGTTTCTCGGAACAACTCCCATTCTGAAACCGTTTCGTACACATGCTGTGAAATGCCATCGGTCCGAGAATCGCGATAGTGGCGCGGATTGCCGATTAAACGACCGGCGCGATCTAATAGACCGAAATCGACGCCCCATGCGTCTACTGCAATACCTTGCGGAGTTTGCGGATACCTGGCGTGATACTTCTCGAGACCTAACTGGATCTGCGACCAAATACCCAGAATGTTCCAGTAGAGGCCGTCAGCCACACGGACTCCACCATTGGCAAAGCGATGCAACTCTTCAACGGAAAAAGTTCCACCGTCCCAAGTGCCCACCATCACACGACCGTTGGAAGCCCCTAGGTCAACCGCAACAAAATGAGCCTTGAGCGTCATCCTTCCCTCTCATACAAGGCCACAAATCTTTCTGTCAACAGATGAATGAGCCGTTCCGCTTCCTGGTCAGCGCTCTGATCTCGTGGCTGCGACGGAGGGGCCTTCTGCGTCGAGGTTGCTGCAACCTCCAAGCTGCCGGGAACCGTCTCCGACGACGACCGTGCGTCAGGAAGTGCCATTCCCAACTTCTTCTTAAGCGCAAGAAGATCGGCAATTTTTTCAGGAGGAATCTCGGGCAGATTGGGCCGCAACTGCGAGGCGATATGGATGGTCTTGCAATACGTATCCACATTCTCTACGTACCATTCAGCATGCGTGATAGTGTCCGCCCAACAGACTACACCGTGATTCGCCAGCAGGATAGTGTTGTGGTCCTTGGCAAATGGATGAATTGTCCGAGCAAAAGCCAGCGTGCCCGGAGTTTCATACGGCGCCAACGCTACTGGGCCGACAAATACCTCTTGCTCCGGAACAAGATTGCCGCGCGGAACAATTCCTGCAACGGCATACGCGGTCGCATAGGGCGGGTGGCAATGGATCACCGCTTTCGCCTGGGGTACGGTCTTGTAGATCTCGAGGTGCAGCAGGATCTCACTCGTATGGGGACGATTCCCGCAAATGCGCCGGTTGTCGAGATCAACCAGCGCAAGGTCCTCAACGCGGAGGTCCCCCTTGCTCAACAGGGTTGGGGTACACAATACATATTGATCGGTGACCCTGGCGGATATATTTCCGCCGTTGCCATCCACATATTGCCGTTCCCAGAGCTTCTTCCCGGTTCGGACTATCTCTTCCTTGATTGCTTCAACCCTAGGAGAATGAAAGAGTTCCGTCGGCCCCCCAACCAGATCCACGTTCGCGCCACTTGCATCAATCCATTCCGCAACTGCTTGCCGGACCATCGACTCAATCAGGATCCGACTGGGAGTTTTGGCTTGTTTTAAATAGTTTTCTGACATTATTGGTTCACTATACTCCAAAATAGTCCAAATGTGGCGTTGTTGAGATTTTTTTGAACTGGGACGTATGATTGAAATCATGAATCAAGCCCAACGAATGCTTGAGGTTCAGGACCTGTTCGCGAGACAAGAATTTCTGAGCATCGAAGAACTTTGCTCGCGTGTCCATTCCTCCAGGTCGAGCATTCGCCGGGATTTAATCGAACTTGAACAGAGAGGTGTTTTGCGTCGAGTTCACGGCGGGGCCATTTCGTTGCAGACCCGTGACGAAGTGATGGACTTCGGCCATCTTTCGGTTAGTTGCCCCGAGGAAAAAACTCGAATTGGCCAGGCCGCTGCGGCGCTGGTGCAAGACGGTGAGGCCGTCATCCTGGGCGGTGGGTCGACTGTCGTCGAAGTTGCTCGCTGTCTGAGCGAGCGCCCGATTCAGATCGTGACCAATTCGATTCCAGTAGCGCAAGTTTTATGGGACAGCAAACAGGCAGAAGTGATTCTCACGGGCGGTTATCTGTACCCCAGGCTGGGCGTTCAGCTTGGACCGATCTGCGAGAAAATGCTGCGCGATGTCTCGGCTGACATTCTCATTATGGGCATTCGTGGAATCACAGACGGCGGTATCAGCGACTCGAACACACTAATTGTGGAATCGCTTCGGGCAATGATCAAAGCGGCTCGGAAAGTGGTGATTGTGGCCGACCACACAAAGTTTGGGCGCAATGCGCTGATTCGCGTCGCCAATTTGGACGAAATACACGAGATCGTTTCGGACAAAGGATTGTCGACGGACTATCAGCGCATGCTTGAGTCACGTAATATCGTCTGTCTGCTCGCTTAGCAGCTACGTCGTTGTGCCAAATATCGGAATGGGCACTATAGAAAACGCAGACCGCCCGTAAGGATCTCGCCAAGCATCGCTAACGCAGAAGTTCGAGGCGGATTTCCAATGCGAGCATCGCTTTTCATTACCTGTTACAACGACACGCTCTTTCCAGAAACAGGCCGTGCAGTAGTGCGCTTACTTGAGCGACTTGGTGTCACTCTCGATTTCCACCCTAAACAAACCTGCTGCGGTCAGATGCACGCGAATACTGGATTTCGGGCTGAGGCTTTCGCGCAAGCGAGCCGTTTTGTCCGCCTGTATCAGGACGGCGACGCGGTTGTCGTCCCATCCTCATCCTGCGTCGCCATGATCCGCGACCAGTACCCCGGCCTCATGCAAGAGCTCGGCACCCCGAAGCTCTGGGAGCAGCTCCAGTCCCTGCTTCCGCGTGTTTACGAACTCAGTGAATTCCTTACTGACAGGCTCGGAGTCGACGATGTCGGCGCCTACTTTCCCCACCGCGTCACCTATCACGCCAGTTGCCACAGCCTGCGCGGCCTCCATATTGGTGACCGCCCCATGCGCCTGTTGAATAAGGTGCGCGGCCTAGAACTCGTTCCAATCGAAAACATCGACCGTTGCTGCGGCTTCGGAGGTACCTTCTCCATCAAGAACGCTGAAGTTTCCTCGGCAATGCTCTCCGCCAAGCTGGGCGACGTCCTCTCCACCCGTGCCGAGTACTGCACCGCCCTTGATAACAGCTGCCTCATGCACATCGGCGGCGCGCTCCACCGCGAATTCGCCGGAACACGCACCATTCATATCGCTCAGATTCTTGCCAGTACGGAGATCACGTCTGCAGAGGAGGTCGCATGAGTCACGTCGTCCTCGATCCGCGGTTCGCGCCTCCATTTCCTAAGGCAGCACTGCCACTGCTGCGCAATCCGCAACTCCGCAAAAACATTGCCCACGCCACAGACGTTATCCAGGCAAAGCGCGCCCGTCTCGTTGCTGAAAAGACCGACTGGCAGGAACTCCGCAGTGCTGCAGCCGCCATCAAGGACGAGACCCTTGCAAAGCTTGGCGCTTATCTCGAGGAGTTCGAAGACCGCTGCACCGCTGCCGGGGGCGTCGTCCACTGGGCTTGGGATGCAGCCGAGGCCCGAAAGATCATCATCGACATCCTCCGCGAGGAGCAGGCCTCCCAGGTCATCAAGATCAAGTCCATGACCTCCGCCGAAATCGAGCTGAATCCCGCCCTCGCCGCCGCCGGCATTGAAGCCATCGAAACCGATCTTGCAGAGCTGATCCTCCAGCTCGGTAAAGACGAACCGTCGCACATTGTCGTCCCCGCCCTCCACGTCAGTCGCAGCCAGGTCCGCGAAATCTTCGCGCGCCGCATGGATCTTCAGGACCTATCCGACGACCCTCAGGCTCTCACAAGCGCCGCCCGCACATACCTGCGAAAAAACTTCCTTACCGTGCCCACCGCCATCAGTGGAGCCAATTTCCTCGTCGCCGAAACCGGCTCTGTCGCCATCGTCGAGTCCGAGGGCAACGGCCGCATGTGCCTCACCTTGCCGCGCACCGTGATTACCCTGGCCGGAATTGAGAAGGTCATTCCCCGCTTTCGGGATCTCGAAGTCATGCTGCAGTTACTGGCCCGTTCCGCCACCGGCGAGCGCATGAGTCCTTACACCTCACTCTGGTCCGGTGTCACTCCCGGTGACGGCCCGCAGAAGTTCCACGTCGTGTTGCTCGACAACGGCCGCTCCGCCATCCTCGGCCGGGACACCGAGCGCCAGACCCTCCGTTGCATCCGCTGCGCCGCCTGCCAGAACACGTGCCCCGTCTATCGCCAGACCGGGGGTCACGCTTACGGTTCAGTCTACAGCGGACCCATCGGGGCCATCCTCACACCCCAGTTGCAGCGAATGGCGCACGCGCAATCGCTTCCCTTTGCCTCGACTCTCTGCGCCGCCTGCTACGAGGTCTGCCCTGTCAAAATCAACATCCCTCAAATCCTCCTCGAACTGCGCGCCCAAGTCGTAAATCAGGAACGAAGAAAGCCAGTCCGATTCACAGATCCCATGTATCTCGGCATGCGCGTTGCCCATTGGCTCTTCACCGACTCGCGCCGCTTCCGCTTCGCGCAGAAATGGGGCCGGATCGGCCTGCGTCTCTTCACCCGAAAGGACGGCTGGATCCACTCCCTGCCCAGTATCGGCGCCCGTTGGACCATGACCCGCGATCTTCGCGGACTTCCGCGTCAAACATTCCGCGAGTGGTGGGTTGTACGCTCGAAGGAGGACAAATGACGATTCCCATCTCCTCGCGCTCCTTGATTCTCAAGCGTATCTGCACGGCCACTGCGGGCTTTGCTACAGGAAAGTCTACCCAAATTCCGCGTCACTACTTGCGCCGCAGTAATCTCACAAACCAAGAACGCATTCAGCTCATGGCCGACCGCATCCGCGAATATGATGCCCAGATATTCGAGTGCTCGCCCGAACACCTCGTCGAAGCCATCGCTGACCGACTCCGAGCAAGCGGTCGCCGCCGCTTCGTCGTCCCGCCCAACCTAAACTCCGAGTGGCTCGTACCGGGGTTCGATTGGCAGATCGACAACGGACTCGACAACGATGAGATCGAGGGATGCGATGGCGTCGTTACTGCGGCCTTCGCTGGAATAGCCGACTCCGGAACTATTGTGCTTCACCACTCATCCGCAGAAGGCCGCCGCGTCATCTCGCTTCTCCCCGACTTCCATCTCTGCATCTTGCGCACCGAACAGCTTGTCAGCACGCTCCCCGAGTACTTCGACCTCTGCGCCGAACCGCCGCAATTGGCAACCTACATCTCCGGACCCAGCGCCACTGCGGATATTGAAATGACCCGCATCAAGGGAGTCCACGGACCACGGTTTCTCAACGTGATCCTGGTTCGCGACGAAATCTGACTCAGGCCGGCCATGCTCTCCGGCAGATCCGTCTCGTACGTCCGCACGCCGCCAGCGTCCCTGTGCCTCGCCAAAACCCCATCCGGACGCCACGAAGACCCGGTTCGTGAGTTCTGAGGTAGTTCGGGAGGGAACGAATTGCCTGAGAGCAAAATACGCGGTGATCATGAATCATCAGGAGGACGCTGCCAAATGGTCGGAGCGGTCTGCGGGCAAACCTTTCCCGCGGTGCACTTCGATCTCGAGGCGAGATTCTCGCACCAGCAGCTTACGCGGCAAGGTCGTATCGATGATGCAGACCGCCGAGCCTTGGCATCGACAGGACCTTATGGCCGCTGCCTTGATTCTCCCCTGCGGCACGACCCGCAGGCGTTTCCTTTGCCAGCACGAGATGCGTCCGGTCCTCGTGATAATAGCGGACGTACTCGTTCATCAGACGTTTCAAATGCCGCTCGTTCAGGGCAATCACATGGTCGAGCAAATCACGGCGGCAGTTGCCGACCCAACGTTCGGCAAAACCATTTTGCCAAGGACTTCGAAAGCTGGTTCGCTTGGGCTGGATGCCGAAGCTCTTCACGGTGTCGATGACTTCTTCATTGAAGTTTGTACCGCGATCGAAGATCGGATAGCCAGGAGCAGAGTCGCAGGGGAATGCTTCGCGCATTTGTTGAACAACCCACGCGCTGGTTGGGTGTCTGGTCACGTTATAGTGGAGAATTCGTCGTCGATCATACGCAATGACGAAGAAACAGTATAGAACTCCAAAGGTGAGCGTCGGCACGGTGAAGAAATCCATCGCTGCAATGGCTTCGCGATGGTTGCTCAAAAAGGCCGCCCATCGCTTTGCTGGCCCAGGATTCCTCGGCGCTTTTCGCATCCGGCGCGCTACGGTTCGCTCGGAAATATCGAAACCCAACATTTTCAGCTCGCCGTGAATGCGGGGTGCACCCCAGGTCAGGTTCTCTGCAACCATGTGGAAGATGAGTTCGCGCAACTTCCTGCTGACGCATTTTCTTCCCACACGGATCCGACGCCGCGAGAGCCACCTCCAATACAACTTGAACCCTATCCGATGCCAGCGAACGACGGTCTCCGCTTGGACAAGGATCAATGCCCGCTTCCATCCCGGCCAAAGCCGCCGCAACATCACCCAAAACCATTTATCCGGAGCGCCAAACCGCAGCTGAGGGTGGCGTTGCCTCAAGACTGCAAGCTGTTGCCGAAGAGCCAGATTTTCCAACAGCAGGTCGCGGCGAGAGCGAAGGAATTGGGTAGGTAGAACGAACAGAAGCCTCAGCAAGCCCAACATGAGACCGATTCTACATGGAGGCAAGCCCTCTCCGGTGCAGCTGCCATCTCCTTGATTTAATGGCAGATCGCTATTTTGGCAAGCAACAGCCAGTCGATCGATCAATGATGATCTGCGAGCGCTCGATAATTACCACGCGCAGTCTCACATTCCGACCGGCGCAGAGGTGATCCCGTTTTGGCAACCTAGCGAGTGATAGCGTCCTTTATCATCGACAATCCCGACGAAAAAGCAAGCCCCGGAAAGATGGAGATGCAATCGAATTCGACGATCTCGGCCACGACTATCTCTCCAATTTCCCGGATCATGGGTCCAAACGCACAAATCAGTGATGAAACGTCGCGATTCGGATGCGAGCGCCCTTTTGTAACAGAGAGAAGTTCGGGTCGATTTCGAGGAGCCTTCAAAAATCGGGATTTTCAGGCGCGATGGAGCTGCTCGTTAAGAGACGCGCGATAGCTGCGGCCCAATGCAACCTTATGGCCGCTATCCATGATCACGACGGAGTCGCCATTGGCTTCCCGGCGCACCTCCTTCACGTACTTCAGGTTCACAATGAACGAGCGATGCACGCGCAGGAATCCCCGCGGATCGAGTCGCTCCGCAAGGTGGGCCATGGTTTCCCGCAAGAGGTGTGATTCCGTTGCGGTCGAAAGCCGCACATAATTGCCCTCAGCGCCAATCCAGCGAATGTCTGAGACGGGCAGAAACAAAATGCGACCGCGCGACTTGAAGATGATGCGGTTGGTGTAAAGGCTTACGCCCTTGCTGTGCCCGCTCCCTGTGCCCACCGATTGCTGCTTTGCCTGGGACTGCCCGCGAACCCGCTCGATGGCAGTGCGAAGTCTCTCTTGCGTGAAGGGCTTCAATAGATAGTCGACGGCATTCACTTCGAACGCGCGGAGGGCATATTGGTCGTACGCCGTGGTGAAAATGATGCGCGGAAGAGAAACATCCGCCTGGTTTGCCAGCGCACCGATGACATCGAATCCATCCATGCCCGGCATGCGAATGTCGAGGAACAGCAACTCCGGGCTCGTCGCCTTCACCAGTTCGATCGTTTCAAGAGCTGTTGCCGACTCGCCCACGATCTCAATATCGCGGTCGTCGCGAAGCAATTGGCGCAACTTCTGCCTTGCCAGGACTTCGTCGTCTGCCACCACTGCGTGAATCATCAGGCACCGTACCTTGTAAGGCTTTCGGCAGGGTTTGTGGAGAGTTGCAAAGGAAACGAGATTGAAACCTGAACCTGATTTGAATCCAGCTCGCGCATGGAGAACGTGCAATCGTCGCCGTAGTGCAGGCGCAAGCGATCATTCACATTCGTCAGTCCGACGCCGTATCCGTTCGATTTTCGATTCACGCCGGGTTTTAAGCCAACGCCATTGTTCGTGATGAGGACCCTTAACTGTTGCCCATTCCTGCGCACGTCGATCGAAAGCTGTCCGCCGCGATCCAGTTTCGACAAGCCATGGGCGTAAGCATTTTCAACGATCGGCTGCAAGATCATGGCCGGCACCAGTGCATCGTGAAGCTCGGGGTCGACGGAAAGCGTCTGCGTGACGCGCCCTGTGTATCTTCGGTCCTGCATGGCAAGATAGGTCTCGGTGAAATCGATCTCGTCGTGCAGCGGAATGAGCTGAACGTCGCCGCGTTCCAGAGTCATACGCAGCAAGCTGCTCAAATGTTCCAGCATGGAGTCGGCGGCATCCACATCGCTGCGCATCAGGCTGGAAATGCTGTTCATGGTATTGAAAAGAAAGTGGGGGTTCAGCTGCATTCGTAATGCGGCTATTTTTGCGTTCGCCAGTTGCGCTTGCAGTTGGGCGGCCATGGTTTCGTTCTCCCGGAGCTGCTGGTAAAATCCGATGCCGCGGAAGAAGAAGAAGGCGCACCAGAAGATGGCCATGCTTTCGACGAGGTCTCCCTTGTAATTGAATGCAACACGCTGCCAATAGCTCATGGGCGGATGATTCAATGGGAAATGCGGGATGAAGGCAACCCAGATCATTGTCTCGATCAAGTAGGTTGCCAGGCTCACGGGAAGGACGACCGTGAACATCTGTGCGATGCTGACGGTTTGGATGAACGGCCGGAAGAGCCGCCAAAGAACCCAGCCGATGATTCCCCACAAGAAATATTGCAAGCCCCACGATCCAAATACGATCGCGGGCCCGATCTCGTAGCCCTCCAGGCGCATGTGCCCCCACTCCTGCAGGGCGAAGAGCAATCCCACCAGCGTGGAAGCAGTGATGAAAAACGCGGGGTGCATCAGGATCGACCGCCTGGGCGATTCCGGCGCACCTGCGCGCGTAACGGATTCAGTTACTGGAACTTCCTGATCGGGCACGAGACTCCGTTCTCGACTCAACGCACCGCCTCTCGCGATGTCATCAACTTGTTACCAAATTGTCACAATCTCCATTGCGGCTCGAGGTGGATCAAACTCGAAGACAAAAAGCACCGCAAAGAAAACCTCAGATCGGCACGCTATCGGCAAGGTCTCCGACTACGTGAATTCGCACCAGCGGAGTTTGTGCTATCCCACCCTTTCGCCCAAAAATCGGGCGAAAGGAAGGGGCACGGAAAGGTTCATCTTCAAACGGTCAGAGACCTGGTCGAAATTGCGCCTGCGCCGCGACTATTCCGTCTCGCCAGGAATCAACTGGGCCGTATGCGTGCCATTCTCGGGAGCTGCCAATGCGTAGGCGGGGAAGCCAGTCTCATTTTCTCCCTGTTTATAGACGAATTCAAGTACAGTATGGTGGCGCTGGCGCCAACCCTCGGCTTGAGCATCGATCTCTGCCGTGCGGTCAGCGCCCAGTTCGGTGGCGAGCAGCTGTAGATCGTTTTTGAGGAGTTTTTCCGCCTCGTCTCCACCTTCGAGCACAGCAACACGGAATTGGAAGTACGCTGTGCCTGCATTCCGTGGAACCCCGTTGCCGTCGCGAGCGAGCACGCCGAGAAGCATAGACGACTTCCATGAGCCGGCGTTCGCCGCGTCATTGAGGAGCGTCAGGGTCTCGGCAGGATTCTTAGCGAGTTCCGGATTCCGAACCAGCAACAAGCCGAGTTGATGCATCGCCGCGACGTAACCGGCCTCTGCGGATTCGCGCAGCAGTGTTGCGGCCGTGCCCAGGTTGTGTTCGTGATTCGTTCCCACGAAAAGCAGCGAGCCCAAATTGTATTGCGCCTGGGGATTGTGCAGTTTTGCGCCCTTCACATACCACCGCTCGGCTTCGCCATCGTCCCGCGCCACACCGATTCCGAAATGATACGAATCTCCCAGGAAGCAAGCCGCGAGCCCGCTGCCCTTTGCTGCCGCTTCACGAAAGAGCGCAATGGCTGTTTGCTCATTCTTCTCAACCCCGTATCCCCACAGATAGGCAACGCCAAGATTCACTTTGGCGCCTAAGACTCCACCAGTGGCGGCAAGCTGATACCAGTGAAAGGCGCGTTCCGGATCCTTGGCAACGCCGATGCCTGCCTGATAGAGATAGCCGATCTGGAACTGCGCCCGCGGATCGCCGGCCCCAGCCGCCTTCTCGTACCAGAAAGCTGCGCGCTTCAGGTCCTGTGGCACGCCGCGACCGGCAAAGTAGTCGCCAGCGAGCTTGATCTGCTCCTGAATTGTGCGCGGCTGAAAACCTGATTGCGTTGCCGGGACGTCGACGTCGTTCACAGGGTTGGCGAGCATTCTCGACGCTGCCAGAAGTAGAAGCGAGAATGCTGCGACTGAGAAGCCCGTGTGCCTGTGGGGATTGCTTTCGATCAGCTTCATGATTTTCCTCCAATTTGGTTGTGTGGTTCCGGGGAATTGCGTGCATTGGCGAACCTGCCCAATGGTTGCAGGGTATACCGCACCAGCTCAGGAAAGCTCTTGGATTCAGTGGTTTACGGGCATGCTTCGTCATGCTGAGACGCCCACACAAATGGCCTCAGATGCTGTTGGTCACAGCCCGCACGCGATTGGTCACAATGTGAAAAAATTCGCGCAAGGGTGGCGATCCGGTTCATAGCAACCTCCTTTGGGGACTGTTTGGCGTCCAATTCGATCGCGACCTATCGAGAGTCTGGCGCAGGTTTGTACATCTGTCCAATAGATTGATGTGATATATTACATCTGTATTGGAGATTTATGTATGGAAGTCCGGCAGCTACAGATCTTTCGCACCCTCGCTGAAGAGTTGAACTTCACGCGCACCGCCGAAAAAGTGCACACCGTGCAGTCCAACGTGACCGCGCAAATCAAAGCGCTTGAAGAAGAACTCGGTATGCCGCTTTTTGACCGCCTCGGCCGTCGCGTCGCTCTCACTGACGCGGGCCGCAACTTCCTGCCTTTCGCATCGCAGGCCCTTACCGCGATGGATCACGGTCAACGTGCTGTCCAAATCGGCGCCGAGCCCAGCGGGCCGCTGCGCATCGGCGCTGCAGAGAGTCTGCTCACCTATCGCTTGCCCGAGGTATTGCGCGCCTTCCGCCGCCACTTTCCCCAGGTCGAACTCATCTTCCGTCCTTACGCGAATGCGCCCTTTGCGCTTGAGCTCGAAGCCGGGAAGCTCGACATAGTGATTCACGGGGAGGACTTGCAACCCTCCTCGAGCATTAGGTCCATCCGCCTGCGCACAGAGCGAGTCGTCCTGCTGGCCGACCCCACCCACCCGCTTGCCAGCCAACCCGCGGTAAAGCCTGCCGATCTGGCCGGACAGAATCTGCTGCTTACGGAAGCGGGATGCAGTTACCGGGGAAAACTCGACCGGGCGCTCGCGCTAAAGAACATTCGCCCCGCCAACGTCACGGAGTTCTCCAGCGTTGAGGCGCTCAAGCAGTGCGTCACCCTCGGCATGGGACTCGGCCTGCTGCCCGCCATCGTCGTCGCTCGCGAACTGCGCCAGAACCATCTCAAAGCCCTGCACTGGGCCGGTCCATCCCTCGACATCGTCACCCATATCCGCTGGCACAAGGACAAATGGATCTCCCCGGCCATGGCCGCCTTCATGGAGTTGGTAAGGGACAAACTCCAGGACTCCGCACCTGGCCGGACGGGATAAGTACCTGTGCCTCGACAAGATGCCATCCGGTTGCCAAATGAGCCCGATTCCCGAACTCGGGGGCGGTCGAGGCAGCAATTTTGACTGGGAGGGGGCGCCTCAGCGACCTCCGGGCACAACGAGAAACGCGGCGAAGTAGACAGTTCCGCGCCGGGAGGCACACATCTCCCGTCGGTCACCCTCAAGCTTTTGAGAGTTGATTGAAGTGCAGAATCAGGCGGCAAGGTCGTATCGATGATGGAGACCGCCGAGCCTTGGCATCGACAGGACCTTATGGCCGCTGCCTTGATTCTCCCCTGCGGCACGACCCGCAGGCGTTTCCTTTGCCAGCGCGAGATGTGTCCGGTCCTCGTGAGAATAGCGGACGTACTCGTTCATCAGACGTTTCAAATGCCGCTCGTTCAAGACGATCAAATGATCGAGCAAATCACGGCGACAGTTACCGACCCAGCGCTCGGCGACACCGTTCTGCCACGGACTTCGGAAGCTGGTTCGTTTTGGCTGGATGCCGAAGGTCTTCAAGGTGTCGATGACTTCTTTGTTGAAGTTCGGGCCGCGATCAAAGATCAGGCAGCCGGGCGCCGAGTCGCAGGGGAATGCTTCGCGCATTTGTTGAACAACCCACGCGCTGGTTGGGTGTCTGGTCACCTTATAGTGGAGAATTCGGCGTCGATCATGCGCAATGACGAAGAAACAGTATAGGACTCCAAAAGCGAGCGTCGGCACGGTGAAGAAATCCATCGCTGCAATGGCTTCACGATGGTTGCTCAAAAAGACCACCCATTGCTTTGCCGGCTTAGGACTTCTCGGCGCTTTTCGCATCCAGCGCGCTACGGTTCGCTCGGAAATATCGAAGCCCAACATTTTCAGCTCGCCGTGAATGCGGGGTGCACCCCAGGTCAGGTTCTCTGCAACCATGTGGAAGATGAGTTCGCGTAACTTCCTGCTGACGCATTTTCTTCCCACACGGATCCGACGCCGCGAGAGCAACGTCCAATACAACTTGAAGCCTGCGCGATGCCAGCGAACTACTGTCTCCGGCTGGATGAGAATCAATGCCCGCTTCCATCCCGGCCAAAGCCGCCGCAACATCACCCAAAACAATTTATCCGGAGCCCCAAACCGCAGCTGAGGGTGGCGTTGCCTCAAGACTGCAAGCTGTTGCCGAAGAGCCAGATTTTCCAACAGCAGGTCGCGGCGAGAGCGAAGGAATTGGGTAGCCAGAACGAACAGAAGCCTCAGCAAGCCCAACATGAGACCGATTCTACATGGAGGCAAGCCCTCTCCGGTGCAGCTGCCATCTCCTTGATTTAATGGCAGATCGCTATTTTGGCAAGCAACAGGTAAGCAGTTCAATCAAAAGCACTTATTTTCACTCAATTTCAACAGGCTTCAATAAACGGTAGAATCTGTTTTGGGACAGATGGAGTGCCCTCCGTAAATCCTTTAGAATCAGACGGCGTTTTGGCCGCGTTTGTTGATCTCTGTAGATCTGGGTGGAACTTAGGTGCTCTTGGAGTTGCAAATTCGACCACAATAGGTTTGGGAAAAAGCAGTTGCGTGGCCAGGCTCAATTCGGCTACCTCCCACTTCAGCTTGCCGTTCTCCCTTCTAGTTCCTTCAACCTCTTGGTTTGGTCCCCTTTCAGCCTGCCGTATTCCTTGCGCACGCCATCTAAATACTGGGAGGAATCACGGCAGGGGATGGGTGGAACGCTTCCACGCTTCAACCTACAGCCGGAATCCGAAACTCTCAAAGATTCGCCAGCCGGTACCGCTTTCCTGCATTCAGCCCGGCAAGAACAAATCGATGCTCCGGTTGGTTTTCAATTGAGCCTCTGAAAGCGAAAACCACACCATTCTTCCGGACCGGATCCCAATTCTCCATGCCGTCCCAACGAACGCCGTCAGGTCGTTCAGAGACGTGATACAGCGGTGGCCAATAGCTGCAGCAGAGCAATGGCCTCGTCAGGGTGGTCTCGCTCCATGGACATGTGCGCTTTGGCAAGGGTGTCTTCTGCCGTCGGAGGCGTTTGAGCTCCAAAAAATGAAATCGAGAGAAGCAGAAACATGGAAGGAAGAAGAAGCTTCATGGTGAAACAGCATGCTGCGATTGGCTGGCACTGTGCAGTGCTAGAATTGCGGGCAAGATGAGGAATCGAACGTCAGCGTGCATCGTACTGCTCATCTCTGCCTTCACTCTCAGCGCACAAACTCCCTCAGTGGCCGTGCCCAAGCAGCTCGCGCAACCCTCTGTGCCGCATTTTCGAGACGTTTCGCTGGAGGTCGGACTTCGCACTCTTCCTCACACGAATCTCGACAGGCGCTACGTCATCGAAACGATGAGCGGCGGAGGAGTTGCCTTTCTGGATTGCGATAACAACGGCAAATTGGACATCGCCGTGGTTAACGATTCCTCAATCGACCGCTACCTTGCTGGCGGCGATCCCATGATCACGCTCTACCGGGAGGACGGAAACGGGAACACACTGCACTTCACTGACGTCACCGCAGCCGCGGGGTTGACAACCAAGGGCTGGGCCACCGGGATTGCCGTCGCCGATTACGACAACGACGGCCTTCCTGATATTTATGTCACCGGCTACGGCCACAATGTGCTCTATCACAATCTAGGCGGCTGCAAATTCGCCGACGTCACGGCAAAGGCGGGCGTTGGCGGCGGAGGCTTTAGCGTCGGAGCCGCCTGGGCTGACTACGACCGTGACGGATTTGTGGATCTTTACGTTGCCCGCTATGTTTCCACCGATCCCCGGCATCTTCCCGACCCTCAAAGGACGGTATACAAGAACGCACTCACCGAACTGCCAGATAAGATGCCCGGCGAAACCAACCTCCTCTACCGCAATCGGGGCGACGGAACCTTCGAAGAGGTCGCGGCCAAAGCCGGTGTCCAGAACAGACAGAAGGCGCACGGCATGGGAATCTGTTGGGGAGATTTCGACGGCGATGGATGGCCCGATCTCTTTGTCACCAACGATGCATACGGCAATTTTCTGTTTCACAACAAAAGGGTCGGAACCTTTGAGGATATCGGCCTCTATTCAGGCACCGCCTACGGGGAAATGGGGCAAACCTACGGCAACATGGCATGCGATTTTGCCGACCTCGACCACAACGGCAGGTTCGACCTGTTCGTGACCCGTTATGGCGGCCAGCCGGCCAGCCTCTACATCAACGACGGCCACGACCAGTTTCACGATGTTGCCGATCGCGCCGGAATCGCCGCTCCCACTTCACCGCTCGTCAAGTGGGGAGCAAACTTCGCAGACTTCGACAACAGCGGCTGGCAGGATCTTTTCATGGCCTCGGGTAACTTCTCGACCTTGCTCGATGGGGCGCCTGGTGAACCGCCTTTTGTCGAGCCGATCGAGCTTTTCCTCAATGAGACGAACGGCAAATTCCGCGAGGTTGCTGCCGCTACTGGCTTAAATGCAGGCCCATTGAAATCCCGGCGGGGAACAGCCGTGGGAGATGTCAATAACGACGGAAGGCTCGACATCCTCGTCTTCAACGTCGGCGCTCCACCCTCGCTTTTTCTCAACGAAACCAGAAATGACAACCACTGGATCACGCTACACCTGGTGGGCACGAAGAGTAACCGGATGGCGATCGGCGCCCGAGTGACCGTCACCACCGGCAACGTCAAGCAAGTGGATGAAGTCCGCGCAGGAGGAAGCTATCTCTCCACCAGCGACCCGCGCCTCCACTTTGGACTCGGCTCGGCTGCCTCCTTCGACCGCATCGAAGTCCTTTGGCCCAGCGGCTTGCTCGAACAATTCCCCGGAGGCCCTGGCGATCGATTTGTATCTTTGGTGGAAGGGAGTGGCACCGCGCTGCCCTCAGGCCAGGCTCCTCCGAAGGAGAAGTAAGATCGCCAAATAGTGCGCCCCGTTGACTTCAACGCGACATGCTCTGGCGGAAGCAACTCTGGCCTGACGCGAACAGGCCGAGGTGCTTTTGCAGCCTTGCGGAGCATGCCCGAGGTGATCTGCATCACTTCGGCTCTTTCCCAATTGGATCGCAGGACCAATCCGGGGTAATTTCCCCATGGCCGGCTCGTTCAGCACGAAGTCGCTATGAGCGTTGGGCCGTTATTGTCATTTAAGGGCCGAGTAAACCGCCGGGCGGAACTGAGTTTATGTCACCAGAGACAAATCGTCTTTCGAGTCAAAATTCCACTAAAGGAATGTGAAGTCATTGTTCAGCGTGCGACCCGGCAGTGCTGGCCTTGAAGCTTCCAGCACGCAGGCGTTGGTCGCGAAATGCCTGATCGCGTTGCGCCTCGACAAGCGAACTGGTGAGTTCGGCCTCTTTTTCAGCTTCGGCGTGAAGGCCCAGCCGTGCATAGATGCGGCTCAGCTGGTAGTGTGCGGGCGCGAATTCGGGACGGAGGGCAATCACGTGTTCGAAAGCCTTTCGCGCTTCTTGCCAGTCCTGCCGGGACTCAAACAACTTTCCCAGTTCGAATTGCGGATCAGGCGAGTGCGGATCCAAGCTTGCTGCATTCTCAAGGGCGGCGTGAGCATCATCGTATCGTCCCAAACGGTTGGCCAGCATTCCGAAATAGTACTCGAGGAGATAATGCCCTGGGCTCGTCCGTCGCGCCGACTCGAGGATCTTGATTGCCTCCGCGTCGTTGGCCTGCCGGGCGTAGGTCTGCGCCAGTCCGACATAAGCAACATCCAATTCAGGGTGATGGGCGAGGGCGGCGTGAAATGCGTCGCGGGCGGCGTCATAGTTGCCTTTGATCATCTCGATTGCGCCAAGCCTCAATTCGAGCGGCGCAGTTTCTGCCGTCTTGCCCAACCCGTTCTCGATCACCTGAACCGCCTCATCGTAGCGATCGGCGTCCATGAGCAGACGCGTGTAATCGAGTGCATGATCGGGATTGGAGGGGTCTGCCGCAGCTGCAGCGCGATACGCGTCCAACGCTTCAGGCATCTTCTGCTGTGCTTCAAAGGCTGAGCCGAGAAACATCAGAATGTCCGCATTGTCGGGCTGCTCACTGTGCAACGCCGACAAGATTGTCGAGGCCTCCGCGGGCAGGTTGCCGTAAAGCAATGCCAGTGCGAGATTAAAGCGATTCTGCCAGGCAGGATGAGCGGCTCCTATGCGCCGGAAGCAGTCAATGGCCTGGGGCCAGGCTCCCTGCTCCGCGAAGAGGACTGCCAGTTTATATGCACGATCAGGCGGAAGATTGCCGCCCTGCTCCAGGAGATCAATTCGAGCCGCCGCTTCGGCAATATGTCCGGTCCGAATCTCCGCGCCGGCCAGGTTTGCTGCAGCTTCCGGATCGTTATCACTGAGTTTCCCCGACAGGGATGCTTGTTCGATCGCGTCGGTATCCTTACCAGTGGCTAGATCAAGTGACATCAGATAGTAGTGTGCGAACTGGTCCTTGGGGTCAAGGCGCGATGCTTCGCGCAGTTCGGCTGAGGCGCCCGAATAATCTCCGGCATTGAGAAGATTGACGCCCAGGTTGCGGTGCGGTGCAGCCTGCGACGGATCGAGGTGAATCGCGGCACGGTAATAGGCGTTTGCCTTCTCGATCGATCCGAGATTGGTTTCGGTAATGCCGAGAAGATTGTCAATCGTCGCACTACGCGGCGAGATTCTGTGCGCCTCTTCGAGCTTCACCAGGGCTTCTTTGAAGCGGGACTCCCGCATTAGACTCACAGCCTCGTCAAGAGCTGAGTTCTGCGCGACCAGAGGTGCAGAGAATGCAAAAAGGACAATAAGAGCGCGCCAGTTCATGGTTTCCCCGTTGGTTCGAGGGTGGCTTGGGAAGCGACGCCGTCTTTTTCGTCCTTGATGGCGCGAACCACCGCGAAGGCCTGAAGCGCTTGCTCGGATTTGCCCTCGGACCGCAGAACCATGCCGAGCTGGTAGTGGACCGCACCATCGCTGTCGTGAGCAAGGGCGCGCCTTAGCACTGCTTCGGCCTTGGCGTAATCCCTATCGTTCGCATACGCCTTACCCAATTGCGCGTAGGCGGGCCACAAGTCAGGACTCCTGCTAAGTGCCGATTCAAGATGCGGAATGGCCTCGCGGGCGCGGCCCTCTGCGACCAGCACGGAGCCAAGTTCTCCATTGGCTTCGGCATTGCCGGGATCCAGTTCCAGCTCGCGCGTCAGTTCCGGCAGCGCGTGGTCCGCATCCGCATGCTTCCAGTAGAGATGTCCGAGCCAGAAATGAACTCCCGGAAGATCGGGGCGGGCGGCGGCAACGAGCAGGTACTCATCGATTGCCTTCTTGTCTTCATCGTGGTCAGCGTAAAGCTGCCCGAGCAACTGGTGAACGTGGTATGAGTCAGGCGCGACTGCGACCAGCCTGAAGATTTGCCGCATGGACAAGTAGCGGCGCGTCAGCAGCAAATCGTACCGCGCGGCGAGGTCTGCCGGATGAGCTGTCACCCAACGTTCGAGCGCATCCTCCGCCTGCTCATAATCATGTTGGTGAAAACCGATCAAGGCGCGATCGAGAGCATCGCCAGCCGGCGCCGGAGCAGGTTTGGACGCCGCGATCTGCCGGTAGGCCTGCGCGGCGGCATCTCGATCTCCAGCTTGCGCATACAATGCCGCCAGGACCGCAAACTTCGCGGGCGTTGTCGATGGGTCCGTTTCAAGCATTGCAGCAGATTCCCGGCAGGATCGTATCAGTTGCGCGTCTGGACCCTTGGGATCGGCTTGTTCGATTTCATCTTCCGGCGGAAGGCCCAGGGCATCGAGAGCTTCGCTGCGGTCGATGGCGAGCGCGCGCTCGATTCGCGAAAGACCATCGGCCGGGTGATGCAAAAGAATCAGAATCTCCCCGCTGCGCGCAAGTACCGCCGCGGAATGCGGCTGGATGGCCGCGGCTTGATCCAGAAGCTCGAGCGCATCGGAGAACCTGGCCTGCCTGAAAAACACATCCGCGAGTTCCACCCGCGCTTCCATGGAACGAGGATCTCTTTCAATGGCGCGGCGCAAGTGGCCTTCGGCCTTTGTCCAGTCGCGCTCTTCGGCGTAGAGATCGGCGTAGATGCGATCGGAGAGAGCCGTTCCCCTTGAGGCTTCAAGGAGTTCCTCAGTCTGCTGATGCACAGCCTTTCCGTAGGCTTCGCCGGCTGCGAAGAGAAGGTCGGGGTCGTCGGGGAATTGCGCGGCGGCCGTGCGCAGTTGGACCAAGGCCGCATCCATCTGCCCCGCATCCCAGAGCGCTGTCCCCAGCCAGCTTTGAGCTAACTTCTCTTTCGGATCGAGCCGCACCGCTTCGCGCAAGTACATCACGCCCTGCGACGGGTGGTTCAGTCTCACTTCGTCAATTCCCAGCCAGAGGCTTACTCCGCGCATCCCGGGTCTCAACTTGCCCGCCATAGCCAAAGCTCGCGCGGAATCGCCGAATCTTGCCTGAGCGTAGTAAACCAGCCCAAGGTTTGCGTACACCTCGGGTAATCCGGGCTGGAGCCGCAGAACTTCCTTGTATTCACCGACTGCATCATCAAGCCGGCCCTGCTGCTGTGCCTGCTGAGCAGCGAGAAAGTGTTCCTGAACTTGATCCTGGATTTGTGAACTGATAACCTGCGCGGCGCCGGTTGATGTGAGCACGCATGCAATCTGAATCACTGCAACGAAAACCAGAAATCGCCGGCTGCGGATGCGAAACATGGACTGATAGTAGCTTATCTTCACGTCACGGAATGTCATTGCGTGACCCTGTGCGGTGTTTTTTTGTAATGGACCGATCATCTTGCTGTCTGATTTGTGTTGCTTGCAAAAAAGCAATTCTCCCGGACCTCGTTGAAGAGGTCCGGGAG
This sequence comes from uncultured Acidobacteriaceae bacterium, assembly GCA_963844905.1. GTDB lineage: Bacteria > Acidobacteriota > Terriglobia > Terriglobales > Acidobacteriaceae > Telmatobacter. Next base: position 1,313,350 of record CAWJQD010000001.1, read on the forward strand.
TGTTGGGTTGTTTTCAAACGTCAGACGTAACAGGGCTGATTTGCCTGGTGGCGTCAGAAGGTGACCCGCAGGTCGCCCTGGATGTTTCTCGGGCCATAGGCAAGGCCCGAGGCCTGCCCCTCGCCTGAGGTTGCGCAGTTTTGACTCGACGTGGGGGCACAAGTGATTGACGTGTTAAAACCGGTGAAGCGGTGCCGGTTGAACACGTCGAAGAACTCCACGCGGAAGTCGGTGTGGACCCGTTCGGTAAACATGGGGATGGCCTTAGCGACGTTGAAGTCCTCGCTCGTGTTGAAGAGTTCGCGTTCGCCGAGGGCTTTGGGCGCGTCGCCAAAGGTGAAGTTCGGCGCGGGCGTAAACGCCGCTGGGTTGAATCGGAGGCTTGTCCCATAGACGAATTTACCGTTACTGCTGACGCCATTCGGATTCGCCCCCAGAATGATGTTGGGACGGCTGGAGGAACCGGTCGCGCCCTCGCCGCCGGCGAAGATGCCCGAGGTCCAGCCCGGTGAGGTTACGGCGAGTGGAGTGCCGCTTTGATACTTCTGGACGGCGGCAATCGTCCATCCACCGGCCAGCTCGTTGACAACTCCACCCTTATTGGCAAACTGCTTGCCTTTGCCGAAGGGCAGATCGTAAGTCCAGGCCAGGACGACGCGCTGCGGGATGTCGAACTCGCTGAGGCCCTTCTCGGCCTTCAGATTGTAGACATTCAGCGCGCCGGAATTGTCATTACCCTCCCAGGCGGCCTCGGTCGGATACTCCGAGTCGGCATTGGTGATGTTCTTTGACCAACTGTAGCTGGCCAACACTGTCAGCCCGGCGCTGGTACGCTTGGTTACCTGAGCCTGCATGGCCTCGTAAGTGTAATCGCCGAAGGGATCGTCCATGGTCGCTGAATCCACCGTGACGGTTCCATACTGCGGGAAGGGACGCAGGGCCTGAGAGACGGTGCCGCTGAACCCGGCATAGGGCGCTGCGACCAAGGACTGGCCCGCGCAAGCCGGGCTTGTCGCCTGGTTGGCAATGTCGACTTGAAGACATGCGCCTCGGGCCAGGTTCACGGGATTTCCCTGATTGGGGTCGTGCATGAATGCCTGCAGGTGGTCGCCATGAGCGCCGACGTAGGCCACGTCAACAATGGTATTGAAGGGCAGTTGGCGCTCCACATCGAGGGTCCAGTTTTGGATGGTCCCGGGGCGGTCGACCTTCGACTCGAGGAAGAGGGCACCGCCCTGCCCGTTCTTGACCGTGGGGTCGATGAAGGGCGGCAGGTTACCGGGATAGGCGGTGATCTGGGAGAGCACAACGGCCGGGGTCTGAATGCTGGCCGGGGTGGGGTACGTGTAGCTGCCGGAGAAGCCCTGGCTGTCGTCCTCGGCGAAGCCTCCGATGCGCTGGGTGGAGTAGTAAATGCCGTAGCCGGCGCGAATGACAGTTTTGGGATCAACCGAATAGGCGAGGCCGACGCGAGGACCGAAGGCCTTTTTGAAGATCGACTGCGGAGAGTTCCCGCCGAGGCGTCCCGTGCCGCTGCCTTCAAAGACGTAAGCGCCGGGAAGGCCGCCCGCACCCGGGTTCGGCAGGGTTGGATCCACATAGGACATTTCGTCATGCTTCTCGGTCACCGGGATTGGTATGTCGTAACGCAGGCCCAGGTTGACGGTGAGCTTGTTGTCGACCTTCCAGTCGTCGGCGGCAAAGACGGCAAAATACTTGACGCGGAATCCATTTACCTGCGGGATGTCAATATACGCATTGGTGGCGGCGCCAAGATAGAAGTTGGCGAAGCCGAAGCCGGAGCCGGGAGTGGCCGGACTGCTGGTGGGCCCGCCGGTGCTATTCGTGGTGTCGTTTGAGAAGGTGAACTGGCCGGCGCTGCCGGTCAGGATGCCGAGGTTGAATTGCGCCGCGCGAAATTCGCCGCCGAACCTGAAGCTGTGACGGCCCTTCTGCCACGAGGCCACGTCGTCGTATTGAAATACGTTGTCATAGAAGATGCTTTGGCCATCGCTGGGGCTGTTGATGTTTCCTGGCGCGGGGTAGTTGTAGGTGAATTTAGGGAAAACCTCGTCGCCTACGCCCTTGAGCCCGAACTTGGTTGCCCAGTTGCCGCCAAATCCGCCCTCGCCCGAGGTTTCAAGGCGACGGCGGCGAGTGAAGCCGGCGTTGAAGTGGTTGAGCATGGTGGGCGTGATGATGAAGTCATAGCCCAGACGCACATATTTGTTGCCCTGGATGTTGCCTCCGGTGTAAAGCGACCCGAGGCTTTGGGTGCTGATGTAAGGCATGTTGCCGGTGAAGTAACTGCCTGAGATCTTGTTGCGCGTGCCGATGTTCTGGTCCCCGCGTATGGACCACATGTCGGCTTGCTCGTGGTTGGAACTGACGTCACTGATGTTGAAGTAGGGGCTGGTGGCGCTGGCGGGCGCGGAGGGCATGACCTTGGAGGCGGCAGCAAAGACCGGATCCGCGGCCTCGGTGATTTTGTTGTTCGGATAAGCCTGGCAGGTCTGTCCCTGGTTGGCGCCAGTGCAGGTCGTGTAGTCGTAAAGGATGTGCGCCGGGAAGGTCCGGTTCTGGACTATCGTCGGAGTCAGCAGTGCAGAGAAGTCGCCGCCGAGCATGGCCTGGGTGGGTGCCGACAGAAGCGAGGTGCTTCCGCTTTCTTGCCGGAAGCCCTCGTAATTGAAGAAGAAGAAGGTCTTGTCTTTGCCGTTGTAAAGCCAGGGAACGCGCACCGGCCCGCCGACGCTTGCGCCGAAGTCGTTCTGGGTGTCGATGGGCTTCGTGTCTACGATCTTGCCGGCTTGCGCGTTAGCGAGGTCGTTGAGCCAGCTGTTGGCATCCAGGACGCGGTTCTTGAGCAGATCGTAAGCCGAGCCGTGATAGTCGTTCGTTCCTTGCTTGGAGACGAGATTGACCACGCCGCCGCTGGCGCTTCCAAATTGGGCGTCGAAGGTGTTGGTCATGACCTTGAATTCGGAGACGGCCTCGACGCTGAAGTTATAGGTCACCTGCATGTTGGCCGAGGCCAGCTCGGTGGTGGCGCCGTCGAGCAAAATGTCGCCGCCGCCCTGTTGTCCGCCGCTGAGCTTAAAGGCTCCGGCGGGTGGCGAGGAGGGGTTGTTGCTCATGGTGCCGGCGAATCCGGGCGAGAGTGCCGCAAACTCGAGCGGGTTGCGGATCTCACCGCCGAAGGGCAGCGGAAGCGATTCCAATACCTGAGGCGACATCGAGTAGCCCTCATCAGAGGATTCGGTCTCCAGGTGCGAGGCGTCGCTCATGACGGTTACGCTCTCGCTAGCCTTACCTACTTTCAAAACGACATCGACAGTGGCCGTGCTACCAACCTCCACGATGATGCCGCTCTGGATGTAGGACTCGAACCCTGAAGAAGTTGCGGTCAGGGTGTAAGTCCCGGGTGGAAGCTCGGAAAAGTTGAACAGGCCATCGGCGGTTGCTTTCGTGTCGTAAGTGCTGCCCGTGTTTGATTCATTCAGCTCGATCGATGCCCCTGCCACGACTGCGCCGGTTGCGTCCTTGACCGAGCCAGCTAAAGTGCCTCTGCCTACTTGAGCTAAGCAGGGGATGGCGGCGGACAGCCAAAGTGCCGCCAACAGTGCGGCCGCGAAGCACCACGTTCTTTGCGCGGTTAGACTGCGGTTTGTCATTGCGTTTCTCCTTTTCAAGTTGCTTCAAGCCTCCGAAGTTCGAGTGGCCAGGTTTAAGGCGGAGGAGGTGGTTCCCGCCTTATCCAGATACCGGGAAATCCGGGCGTTTACCCAGATCGATAGCATTTGCAGCAGTGCAATCATAGGGAGCGCGTACTTGAGTGCTGCAATTCCCGATCCCCAATACGCGATTGCCAGGAATAGTCCGCATCCCAGGGCTCTTCCTGTAAACAAGCCGAATTCATGATTGAAAATGTAGGCGTAGCTGTTGCGTCCCTCGATGTGCGAGACCGTATCGACCACCTGCAACTGGATGGGGAAATAGGCGAGGTCGAGCATCGGCTTCGCCAGCAAAAGGCAGGCCATGAAAATGAGTACGCCTAACGCGCTAAAGAGCAGTGCGTTGGTCACCGCTCCCAGGAGGAAGAGCGACAGCCCGACTGCAAAAATGATCTTGCGATGCCGCGGTGCGGTGAGGCGGCCGGCCGCATAGAGCAGGCACGCGGAAAAAACGCCACCAATCGCTTGAACGGTCCCCAACGTTCCTTCCTGCCCCACCAGGAGCATGATGAGCATGGCGGGCGCTGTGACGATGTAGCCCTGAGCGAGTCCCTTCAGCAGCGCCAGCGCGAGCATGCGCCACCACAGCGGATGGAAATGGAAGTAGACAAACCTCGTATGCCGGGGCATGCGGAATGTGCCGCGCTCCAGGATTGCGGCGGCCACGATGGTCAGAACAAAGACCGCAATCGCAATCACGCGATAGGCGCGGTTGGCGACTCCGCCGAGCCACCCGTAAAGAGCCGTACCGCTGATGAACCATCCGATGAGCGCCGGAACAACGACGGCGTTCAAGGTGGCCACGAAGTTTTCCACGCCATAGAAGTAATTGCGATTGTTGTCGTTGGTGGCCATCAGCGCCAGAAAGCCCCGGTTGGCCCAGAAGATGCCCGTCGCGAGGCCCATCGTCAATCCCAGGATGGCGATGCCAAGCCGACTCAGGATCCCCAATTCCATCATGAGCATCATGGCCAGCCCGGAAAGCACCATTCCCACCGCGTACAGGTGCTTTGAGCTGACCCGGCCCAGGAGCTTCCCATTGATAAAGAAGGCCAGCGGCGTGGCTGAGTAAATCGACAGTTGATATGCAACCACCTTGTCGACGGCCCTGGAGTTTCGCATCACGTATGCTGCGACAAAAATCTCAATCACTGGCAAAACCAGCGCATAGATCATGTTCGAGACCATGAGCACGCGCATGGAGTGCGGACAGGCGAAAAAGACAGCAACTTCTTTGCGAATGCCGTTCACGCCTTAGCCCCCTCCGCCAACGCCAGCCCGGCAAGGATGCTCTCAACGGAAAACGCCGCCGCGCAGATCACGCTGTCGGCAGCGCCGTAGTAAAGCGTCAGGCGATCTCCGTTTACGATGTGCCCATTGGTAAAGATCACGTGCCCAAAGAATCCCTCCTGCTCGTATGGCTCCAGAGGTTCCATGATCGGCGCCTCTGAACGCGCCAGAACCTTCCACGGTTCGTTCAGGTCGAGAAGTAACGCGCCCAGGCAATAGCGGTTGTCTTTCGTGGCGCCGTGATAAATCTCCAGCCACCCCTCTGCGGTTCGGATCGGCGAGGCTCCGGCTCCCACGCGTGCGCTGTCCCAGTAGCCTTCCCGGGTGTGAGCCAGGCAGCGGTGATGGCCCCAATGAACCAGGTCGGGGGACTCTGCCAGCCAGATGTAGTTGCCGCCCAGCTCGGGACTGCTGGGCCGGTGCAGGGCGTAGTATTTGCCCCCGATCCGCTCTTCGAAGAGCGCGCAATCCTTGTTGTGAGGTGGAAAGATCATGCCTTCGTGCACGAATTCCTTCCAATCGCGGGTCGTCCTCAGGCCCACCCCTACGCCATGCCTGGAAACCTGGGTATAGGTCAGATAAAAGGTCGCGTCGATCTTCGCCACCCGGCAGTCCTCGATGCCGAAGGTCTCCAATTCGCCCGTTCCGGTCAGGGGCCTGCAGGGTTCCGCTTCGGAGAAGTCGATTCCGTCGTCGCTCGACAACAAGCGCAGATGGGAGAGCGTCGTGAGGTAGTCCTGACCTTCAAAACTGATGACGCGGGGATCGCTCAAATCGAGTCGGGGATCGCTGGAATCGAATTCCAGGATTTCCACCTGACCGTGGGGTGTAAGGACGGGCAAAGATGTCTTGCCCGGCGTTTGTTTTGGACGCTCAGCCACGCGGACGATCAGCCAGGTCTTGCCCTCGAACTCGAACACTCCCGGATTGAGCAGACAGGTTACCTCCATTCCCGCCAGACTGGGGCGCAGGTCCTCCGGCCGCAGGATAGGGTTCTTTTCAGAGCGATCTGCCAGGTCGTGTCTCATTCACCCTTTTTGAAGCCGTCGTCGGAAATCGCCTCTAAAATCATGGGTTACGCGAGGAGGAAGCATACAGGCATTGCGACCACGTATAAGCCTCAGGGATTGGCCGCAAATCAACCCAAAGGATGAGGGAGCGCCTACGCGTTTGAAAAGGTACTCACGCCGAAAAACAATGAAAATCAATGCGATCTACATGTGAATCGCAATTTACTGCAGGCGTGGGAATGGTGGATTTCCTTCGGGTAGTTTCCAGACTCTTCCCAGTTACGTCCTCTTTTTCATACAGATAAACGCCGTGCTATCATTCATTCGCGCCATCAGAGGAGGCTAGGCGCACTGCAGAGGACAGGATGGGACGAGGGCGATGGAAGTTGAACAGGAACTTAAGGCGGATGCCCGCTGGCAGTTGATCGAGAGAATCACAGCCAGCCCTCCATTCCAAAAATCGGCACGCATCCGGGAACTTCTGCGGTATATGGCCGAAAGAACGCTTCACGGGCAGGCGCAGGACCTCACCGAGCACCACATCGGAAGCGCCGTATTCGGCAAACCGCAAGACTATAGTGTGGTCGAGGACAGTTCGGTTCGCGTGCACATACGCCAGTTGCGTCTGCGCTTACACGAGTACTTTGATGGCGACGGCCGCGATGAAACGCTCGTGGTTGAGATTCCCAAGGGGTCCTATACCACCGTTTTTCGGGCTGTAGACCAGTCGGCGCCGGCAAAGGATTCCACGACGACTCGCTTCAGTCTGCTGTATGGTGTGGTTCCCTGGACTCTGGCCGCGCTGTTTCTGGGCACCACCATTGCTGCGTGGTTCTTTCATCATAGACAGAGCCCGCAACCCCAGGCTCCGTGGCCACTATCCTCGCTGTTCAGGCCGGGAAGTGCGCCTGTTCAGGTTGTAGTCGCCGACGCCAACTATGGCATGACGCGTCTTCTCGAGGAGCGGCCTCTCACGCTGGATACCTATCTTGCTCCTTCCTACCGTAACGGCCAGGATCTATTAAATGCCCACCCCACCGAACGAGAGACCCGGATGACGAAGTACTTGTCGGGGTCGTTACTCACGTCGTATGCCGACGTTGTCGTGGTCAGCAACCTTCTCCGCATATGCGGGAGCGAAGGCGATCGCCTGGTAATTCGTTCAGCTCGGGAACTACGGCCGCGTGACCTGCAGGAGGGCAGCTATGTTTTCGTCGGTAGCCCCAGCTCAAACCCCTGGGTCTTCTACTTTCAGGACAAGCTGAATTTCCAGGAACGCGAAGGTGTGGTGGGCGAGAGCCTCAAGTTCTTTCAGAATCTTCATCCGAAGCCAGGCGAAGAAGAAAAGTATCCCGGATTGAGCTTTACAGGAAGTTCAGGGGAGGACTACGCCACCATCTCGTTGCTCCCCGTACCTGATGGACAAGGAAGTGTACTGATCCTGCAAGGCCTACAGCAGGAAGGCACCGAAGCTGCAGGAATCTTTTTGGCTGACGCTGGAAATCGCCAAAAGCTCGCTCAGGCCCTGGGAATTACAAGTTCGACACCGCAGCCGGTCTATTTTGAAGCCCTCGTCCGGACGCAGGCTGTTGCCGGCGCACCCGACGCGACCTACATCGTGGCCACTCGCTTGATCCAGAAGTGAGGTGCGCCTCAGCCACTTGACAATTTCGCTCACTTTCGCTCAGACTCGCATTTCGTGAACCTCTGCAATGCCTCTGCAATTTCACGAACGATTCCCCATGGTGATTGAGCCGACGCAGTTACTTCGCAATTCTACGCTTGACTGCATTCCGCAGCGGGTTGCGCGTCCTCGCTACGACCGCAGCCTCACGCGTCCCGCACTCGCACATATCGGAGTGGGCGGATTCAATCGGTCCCACCTTTGTGTTTATCTCGATGACTTGCTCTCGAGCGGAGCATCAGAGCACTGGGGCGAGTTCGGCATCGGCCTGCTCCCACCTGACAAGCACGTCCACGATGCGCTGGCAACTCAGGATTTCCTGTATGGCGTACTGGAGCTCGAAAGCGACAGGGAAAGCTATCGCGTGATTGGCTCTCTCGTCGGACACCTCTTCGCGCCCGAAACCACAGCCGGCGTTCTGGAACGTCTCTCTTCGCCCGATTGCATGATCGTTTCGCTTACCGTCACCGAAGGCGGATATTTCCTCGAAGATGGAACCGGTCGATTCCTAAGCGAACACCCGGACGTCCAGCACGATCTGGCGCATCCTGATTCACCGCGAACCTGGCTTGGTTTCGTCGCCGAAGCGGCCCAGCGGCGCATACAGCTCGGCCATGCGCCCTTCACCCTGCTGTCCTGCGATAATGTGCAGTCGAATGGCGCGACAGCCCGGAAGGCACTTCTCGCCTTTGCGGATGAGAGGAGCGCGGAAATGCGCCGCTGGATTGAAAGCAACGTCACGTTTCCCAACAGCATGGTCGATCGCATCACTCCGAAGACGACAGAGGCCCATCGCGAGTTGGTTGCAAG
>CAWJQD010000002.1:0-977299 GCA_963844905.1 uncultured Acidobacteriaceae bacterium
TGCATCGACATGCGACAGAGGCGAAACAGCCAATGTCGCGGAAACTGTACCGGCCCCACGTCGTTTCTCACTGATTTGTCTCAGAGGCAGCAAACCATCATTTAAGAGCCCCGTGAAACAGCATGGATACCGGGATTCCTTGACATAGGTAATCACGCGAGAACGGTTTTTGAGTCATCGGTCACACATGGCCAGTGACTCTCTAGGGTTACTTTCGGATGTCTCTCCCCCCATGCGCACAATGAATAGTTGGTTTCATCGCATCCGTCTACCTTTGCTTCCAGCCATTTCCTTAGCACGGTACGATTGGGAGTAGCAACGGCGCCCAAGATCCCACCGATGAAATGAGTCGATCATGCTCACCGCCGACTTGCTCTGAGTCATATCTTCCTCTTCTTTGCTTGCAACTCATCTCATTTGAAACACTGGCTTTCTACATGGATCTTCACGAACACGGACCACAAGTCGACGCCAATGGCCCCCATTACGACTCTCATTCCATCTCAAATAGTCTCAGACTTTACCGGTGACGGCTTCGATGGAAATGAGCCCTCACGCAATGTTCATTCCATATCACATTGGGCGTAGATCCCATTGGTAACGGCCTGCGCTGCAAGAGGCTTGCACGGCAAGGTTCTTTCGATATCAGAGCGGGCACAGGGCTTTTGGTAACGGCTCAATCTTATTACTGGCGATATGTTGACGCCCTCTTGAATAACCCGCAGACTCAATAGACTAAAAGGGCCCCAGAAAATTGCCCAGGTCATGGGTAAGCTGGTAATGATCTGTCGGCCGAGGATTTGCCGGTCGCTCTCGAATGTTAGTTGTTGCTCGACCGGCTCAGGCCGGAATATCCCCGATAGGAGAAAGCGAAAATGAACGATATGCTTCTGAAACTGTATGTGAAATTCCAGGGCTTGAGGACAAGCGAAGAGGGCCAGGATCTGGTCGAGTATGCCTTGTTGGTGTCCCTGATCGCACTCGTGTGCATCAGCGGCATAAGCTCTATAGCCACTGCCGTGAACACCGCGTTTAACGCCGTCAGCTCGTCACTCGCATAACTGCCGGCCACGCAGTGAATCCAGAGAGGTCAAGCCCCATCGTGGGAGGATCGCTCACGCGGCTCACAACTGAAGGCAAATGGGGCGAGGCCCGGAGGTGCGGGCCTTTGCGCCAAATCTCCTTTGTGCAGCAGGCCGCGGCGATGGGGTGGGGTGGTCCCGATCGATCAGCCGTAACTGCCCGATGAATCTTGCACATGCAAGATCGGAGGATCGTTGTGCTTGATCTCGGGCCTTGTCTCAAGCTCCGAGCAGCCAAGCGGCCAGAAACCTCGTCATGTCTTTCTGCAACTGGATTTCCTTCACCAATCCAGCCAATAGAAACTGTTGCGAGAGTACCCGCGATGCCGACGTACGAATCATTGGAAGGCGCGGAAACGGCGGGCGGTTCACCAATGTTTCTTGAGTGTGGAGACTGTGGGGACTCTTTCCGGGAATACCTGCTTCGAAGGGCGCGTTGCGGCGTGGAGGGCCAAAGCCGATTTTCTCGAGTTGCCCGGTTACTTGCCAGACGCCGCAAGTGCTTACAACACTCCGTGGTAGGTCCCAAAAGCGCTTTATGCGCCGGTTCGATCCAGGCCCGCGCCTTCGATTCCGCAAGCGCCTACGCCTATTCCGTTATTCTGCAGCTAATTCAAAAGTCCTGCCGGGGCGTGTTCCGCTCCGATCGAACGAGGTTCGTGCCATGACCGGAATCGAAGAGACATATCTGCAGCAACAGTTTGCCAGCGACAACTACGCGGGAATCTGCCCTGAGGCATGGCAGGCAATGGAAGCCGCCAATCGCGGGCACGTGACGTCGTATGGCGACGATCCGTGGACGGCCAAGGCGGCCGACGCGTTTCGCAGCCTGTTCGAGAGGGCGTGCGAGGTGTACTTCGTCTTCAACGGCACCGCGGCCAATTCGCTGGCATTGGCGTCGCTTTGCCAGTCCTATCACAGCGTGATCTGCTCGGACCAGGCGCACGTGGAGACGGACGAGTGCGGCGCGCCCGAGTTCTTCTCCAACGGATCGAAGCTGCTGGTGGCGGCGAGCGACACGGGCAAGCTGACTCCCGAAGCCATTCGCGAGCTGGCCACCAAACGCCACGACATTCACTATCCCAAGCCGCGAGCGGTGACGATTACGCAAGCCACCGAGACCGGGCGCGTGTACACGCTGGCCGAATTGCGCGCCATCGCAGAGGAGTGCCGGGCGCTCGGACTGTCGCTGCACATGGACGGCGCACGCTTTGCCAATGCATGCGTGAGCCTGGGCTGCTCGCCGGCGGAGATGACGTGGAAGAGCGGGGTAGATGTGCTGTGCTTCGGCGGCGCGAAGAACGGCATGGCGATGGGAGAAGCCGTGCTGTTCTTCGATCGCGCGCAGGCCGCCGACTTCGACTACCGGTGCAAGCAGGCGGGTCAACTGGCAGCGAAGATGCGGTTTCTCTCCGCGCCTTGGGTGGGTATGCTGGAGAGCGGTGCGTGGCTGCGCAATGCCGCGCACGCCAACCGGTGCGCGCGGCAGTTTGCCTCGCAGGTCGGCGCGATTCCCGGCGTGCGGTTGGCGCAGCCGGTGGAGGCCAACGCAGTGTTTCTCGAGGCGCCGGAGGAGATCATGAACAAGCTCCGCGCGCGCGGATGGAGCTTCTACACCTTCATCGGCGGAGCGGCGCGCTTCATGTTCGCGTGGGACAGCGATCCGGCTCGCGTGGATGCGCTGGTTCACGATCTGCAGGAGTGCGCGGCTGCGGCGCGGCCTGCATAAGTTGCGCGGCGATCAGCGGCGGACCGTTCAAACGGCCGAAGCTCTCATGGCAGCGGCGATTCCCACTGGCCCGATTTCGCGGATCGGAAGATCGCTTCGATTACGGCCATGTTGCCGATCGAATCCTCAAGCGGAACGGGAACCTCGGTGTTGTCGCGAACTGCCCTGGCGAAAGCGTCGCCTTGCATCGTGTACTGATCGCCGGTGGGAAAGATTTCCGAGCTGATACCTCTGCCGTCGAGGTCGCCAGTCGAATCGATGAAGAGCCGCGGGGGCCGGTCGTTTGGGGCGTTGAAGGGAATCTCAAGCTCGATACGGCCGCGCGTACCCAAAAAATTCATGCGCTGGTAAGCGATCAATTGCGTGCTGCAGGTGAAGATTGCGTGGCCGGAAGGAAAGTCGAGAATCGCGGAAGCCAGCCGGTCTGTGCCCATCTGCGGATCGCGATCGAGCAGCGCAACCATGCGCCGCGGCTCCTCGCGGAACGCGCAGCGCGAACCTTGAATGCAGTAGCAGCCAATGTCGTACACCCCGCCACCGCCCGTTTCCATGCGGTTGCGGATGTTGGCCGGGTTGATGTTGAAGTAGCTGAAGACGCCGGTGACGGCGCGCAGCTCGCCGATGCGGCCTTCATCCAGAAGCTGGCGCACTCGCAGCCACTGGGGAGCGCTGCGGATCATGAAGGCCTCGCAGATTTTGACGCCGGTGCGGGCGCGCACGCCGAGCAGCGTTCTGGCTTCGGCCACGTTCATGCTGAGCGGCTTCTCGCAGAGCACGTGCTTGCCTGCCTCGGCGGCCTTCGTGGTCCACGGAACGTGCAGCTGATTGGGTAGCGGATTGTAGATGGCGTCGATGTTGGGGTCGGCGACCAGCTCCTCGTAGGAGCCGTAGGCCGTGGGAATGCCGAGCGCCTTGGCGGTCTCTCGGGCTTTGGCTAGGTCGCGCGAGGCAATTGCGGTGACGGTCGTGAGCTCGCCCTGCTGCATGGCCGGGATCACTTTTTTGAGGCCGATGTTGGCGGTCGAGAGCACGCCGAAACGAAGCTTTGTCGACATGGAAGCATCATACAGCCGGGCGCACGATGTCACTTTCCGGTAGGCGCGAGGCAAGCAACAAAAGCGCATCCTCGGCACTGGGGACCACGCGCAGCAGACTCATGTTGCGGGCCTCGATGAAACCGGCCGCAACCGCGGAGTGGAGGAAGGCAATCAGTCCGTACCAATAATTCGCCGTGCTGACGAGGATGATCGGCTTCGCGTGCAGGCCGATCTGCGCCCAGGTGATGGTTTCGAGCAGTTCGTCGAGGGTGCCGAAGCCGCCGGGCAGCACCAGGAAAGCATCGGCCAGCTCGTGGATGCGGGCCTTGCGATCGTGCATGGTGGGAACGATCTCCAGCGACACCGGGCCGCGGTGCGCAATTTCGTGGCCGTTGAGCGCATCGGGCAGCACGCCGATGACCTCGCCGCCATGCGCGAGTGCTGCATCGGCAACAGCGCCCATCAGGCCGCGGCTCGTTCCGCCGTAAACCAACACCAGGCCGGCTTTGGCGATGCCAGTGCCGAGAGCCGTGGCTTCCGCCCGAAAGGCGGGATTGTTGCCATCGGCCGAGCCGCAAAAAACGGCCACGCGGCGAAGCGGCATGGTTGAAATGGTCATCGTGCTTCCAGAATAGCCGATGCGGTTCTTTCAGAATTGCCGGCGCGGGGGCGGTCAATGATTCACAGTACCTTCTGGCCGCGCAAGGCAAAGACGCACTTTTTGGTCAAATACTTCATAACAAATGGGTAGCTGGATGGCATGTTCTGCAAATTCTTCATTCGGCTCGGGTTATTTACAAGTACTTTAGAATCAATATGTTAGAGACTACCCTTCGGGATGCCTCACACATTCCAAAGGGGTTACGGCTTTAGTGCACTAAATTCTTCATTCTGCACGGTTTCTTTGCAAGTCGCTGCTTCCAAATGGGTTGCGGCGAGCATCCAGGTCCTTCTCGCGTTAGCGGCGCGGCTTTTTCCTGCGAAGACCGGTGCTGAGACGCGTTCGCGGTTGTGGTTCTAACTCACGGGAACGGCCTGGATGAACGCTTATGGCTTGATTGTGCGCCAAAAAGGGAAACTATCTGCAATCCTGCGGGCGGATATTAATGGATTTGGCATCAACGAGATGGGGGAGATTGCGTCGAGCGGACCTCTTGACAAGGGCGTTCTGGACCGTTGAGGCGCCGAATTGAGAACCGGGGTTTGTGGGTTCGTCCTGCCGATAAGGTCAGGCAATCGATACGACTCCCGGTCGCGGCCGACGGGTGCGTTCGGAAGGGATGCACGGGTTGAGAATGCGCTAGGGCAGAACGCTAAGAGGCGCTGGATCGAAGCCGGTTTGCCTATACTAATCCACTCCAGCTGGCGCTGCGGAACAGAAGAACCGAATCTCATTGCTGGAAGCCGGAGCTAACGCCTGTAGGTGCCCATCCATTCCGCCTTTGCCAGAACGTGTTTCTTCATGGCGCGTTCCAGTTCCTGTCTGCCTGCACCTGCCTTAGGGCCCGGCGCAACGTCGAGTGCATACAGTTTGAAGAAGTAGCGGTGCGCTTCACCGGGAGGCGGGCATGGGCCGCCATAACCGATGCGTTCGAAGTCGTTCAAACCTTGACATGCGCCATTCGCGAGGGTTTCGAGCGGCGACACTCCCTCCGGCAAGGCCGTAAGATGAGCGGGGATGTTCCAGATGAGCCAATGTGTCCATGTGCCTCTGGGCGCATCGGGATCATCCACGATCAGCGCCAACGATTTCGCTGCAGGTGAGACGCCACTCCAGTTGAGCGCGGGCGAGAGGTCGGCGCCGCTACAGGTGTATTTTCGGGGAATCTCGCCACCATAGGCAAATGCGGTGGTTTTCAGAATAAGGGCCATTGCGACTCCTTTCTTTCATTCACGGAACCCGGGCACGCACTGCTGCCGCTGAGGACAACCGCCCTCATGGCGGGAGGTGGGGCTTGTGTTCGGCGGGACAACCGTGTGATCTATGCTGCCTGAGCTGAACGCCCCGCGGCGAGCCTAACTACCTTGGGTTCGGCCAGCTTCTTGAAATCGTCCCAGGCCATGCGAACCAGCTCCCGATGGGTCCCTGCATTGAAAGCAATTTCCTTGTCGTTCTCCAGGCTGTCGTCGGCGAAGACATCGAAGCCGAAGAGATTCCCAAAGGGCGGCATGGCGCCGGTTTCGCACTGAGGAAATCGATCCTTGAACTCATCTTCGTTGGCAATTGCGACGGTCTTCGCATTCGCCGCCTTCCTGAACAGGTCCAGGTCCACGTGAAACTTGGCAGGCAGGACGGCCATCACCAGCTTGCCGTCGAGCCTGACGATCACAGTCTTCGCCAGTGCCCTTCCCGGAATATGCGTAATGCCGGCAATCCCTTGTGCCGTGTAAGCGGGCGAGTGGGAGATGACAACATAGGCCACGTTGTGTACATCGAGATAATCCATCAAACTCGCGAGTGCCATAATTACCTCCTTGTCTGGTCGTAATCAGCGCCGTGTGGTTAAGTTCGTTCCAGTTCTGGCCGACTATCGCTTGTAGCCGATCTTGCGCAGCAGATCATGCCGCCAAGCCACGTCCGCTTCTCCCTCGACTCCTTTGGGCGAGCTTCCGTCAATGACGCCAACCACACCTTGCCCTTGCTGGCTCTTTGCCAATACGACCTCGACCGGGTTCGCCGTTGCGCAGAAGATGGAGCAAACCTCAGGAACATTGCGAAGGGCATTCAGCAAATTGACGGGGTACGCGTTTTGGATCATCAGCACAAACACATGACCGGCAGCCAGAGCTTTGGCGTTCCGGATCGCGGTTTCTCGGAGAGCCTGATCGTTTCCGTCCGAGCGAACCAGACAGGCCCCAGAGCTCTCGTTGAACGCCAAGCCAAATTTGGCGTGCGGCGCCGTCGTCACCACCGCTTCGTAGATGTCCTCCACCGTCTTGATAAAGTGGGATTGGCCGATGATGATGTTGGCTCCCTCTGGAATCTCCATCGACACTGTCAACAAATCGATCATGGTCTCTCCTCCGCTTCCAAGACTCTGCTAGGCGCCTTTCTTGTGCTGCGTGCGAACCCTTTCGACGTAGCGTCCTGTCTTGAAATCGATACTTACAATCTCGCCGGAAGCAACGAACAAGGGCACTTGGATGGTGAGGCCATTCTGGAGTATGGCTTCCTTCCGGCCCGAATCCTGCTGCGAGCGCGCGGGCGGCGCGGTGCTCTTGACGCGAGCCTCTACGGTGTCGGGCAACACTACACCGATCGGCTCTTCCCCGAGGAACTCCGCGGGAATTTCAGTCCCGGGCTCCAGTAGCTTAACCGCCAAACCAAGGCTGTCGGCAGGAAACGCAACCTGTTCGAAAGTGTCCAGCCGCTGAAAGATGCAATCGCTGCCATCGCTGTAAAGAAACTCGAGCTTGCGGTTCTCGAGCTGAACGTCTTCCAATTTTTCGAGCGGCCGAAAGTGCTGATCCCATAAGCGCCCGCTGCGTACATTCGAGAGCCTGACCCATACCGTGCCTCCCATTCTGGCGGCGCCGGATTTCGCCTCCACTTCGACGACTCTGTAGACCTGGTGATCGACCCTGAGGGCCATACCTTGCCGCAATTCGGAGGCCAATACCATAAGCTCCTCCAGATTTCCGGCCGGCGCTTCGGGGCGCCGTCTGCCACATTTCCGATTCAGCAACAGCAAGGGAGACATCAGGGGAGGCCCCCTTTTGGCATGGCAGCAGGACGTCGCGGAGGATGGACTCCGCGGCTGCCTCTCGGAAACTGACACCAACATTCAGCGCAAAAGGGTTGTCGTTCAGTGATACCCATCACCGCCCACGACCGATTTTGGCCTTTCGGAGATCGGCGTGCAGCGATCGTCGTAGACTTTGCCTATGTCAGCCTTTCAGCTCTTCGGCACGCCCTGGTGGGCCAACCTGCTCATTCTCATTCCGGTTGTACCCTATCTTCTATCCAGGAGGGAGAAAATACGGATTGGTAAGAAGCGCCTTCTGGCAGCCGCACTTTTTGGCATGGCTTTTGGGTTCGTGGAAGCGGCGGTTGTGGTGTATCTGAGAGTGGCCACGGGTCTATGGCCTGGACCGCAGGCCAAGGCGCTCGTGACCTTCCCGGAGAGTTTATTAAGGATCGAGAGTTTCAGAGAAGTTGCAACGATAATCATGCTTGGCGGCATCGCTTTGCTCGCGGGGCAGAGCATCAAGGCGAGGGTCGTTGCGTTTCTGTGGACGTTTGCCGTCTGGGACATCTTCTATTATGTCTGGCTTCGTCTCACGATCGGCTGGCCCACCTCGTTGATGAGCTCCGATGTGCTCTTTTTGATACCGGCGCCATGGGTGGCGCAGGTGTGGTTCCCATTACTGGTCAGCAGCCTTACAGCCGCGGTGATCTGGTTTCGTTCCTGAAGAGCGGAAGTGGGCCGAGACAACGAAGGCGCGGCGTGCGACTTCCTGCCTGACTTACGATGCGTACGGGAGAGCAGCCAGTTGGTCGATCCATTGCCGCATGCGCCGGCAGTGTGAGCCGTACCAGTACACACGCCGGCAGGCCGCACACTCACGGAACTCATCGCACCATTCCAAAGTGCCTTGCGGTACCCGGCCGCGCACTTCGGCTTTGGAGACTTCCCTGAGCAGTTCGTTGCATACTATGCAGCGAGTGAGCGGGTGAAGGGACCGCGCCAGATCAAAACGCGCCACCACTTCCGAGGCCTGGCGGCGGCTGTCGGTTTCACGCAGCCAGTACCCATGCGTCACTGCGGAGTGTTTGAGGACACCGCGATCGCGTGTGAGGAGGATGCGCCTTTGTTCAGCCGAGATTCGGACGAGCTCCCGGTCGTCGGCGCGATTGACATACAGCACATCGAACCCGAGCATACGCAGATGCCCCGCCAATCGGCCCAAGTGAACATCGAGCACGAATTTCGGCTCCCGTAGCGGATGCGGCCGCAGACGCAATATCGGCGTGATATCGATCGATTCAAACACGGGGTATACGGCCACGCGATCGCCGTTCCTAATCAGACGCGAGAAGTCCGACGACTCGCCGTTCACCAGAACCAGATCGACTTCCGTATGTGGAATACCGATGCCCTCGATCATGTCTTTCACGGAAGGGGGCACGAAGAACCGCTTCTCCACTGTCTTGTACCGCTGGCAGGGCGGCAAATGATCGTTCAGTTCGGCGTAAAAGCGAAAACAGGCACAAGCTGGAGCGTGAGCCATGGTGCGCGCCTCAGTATGAGTGTAGTCTCGTTCTCGGTGGCCGTTGTCGATGTCTTTCAGCCAGCGAGGCCCGCGATGCCGAAGTCTGGTCTTCCTTGCATTGAGTCCAATGAAGACACCATCGCCGATATACTCATCGAATGAAAATCGGTACTCAAAAGCCGGCTTGACTTAACCAATCGGTCACCGCACTCAACTTCCGGGGACAGGCCAACCCGTACACCGGCTGCCGGGCTGGCCGTACAGCGCGAGCGATGAAGCGGGGCAATCAGAACCGAGCGGTCAAACTTATGGAAACTGAGCGGCCCTGCCCCGTCAGCGGCTTGATCCGGCTCATCCACATGCTGGCCATGAAGTCGTCGAAGTTGACGCCCCCGAGGGGCAGTTGATAGCCGCGGTTGAAGACGTTGCCGGCGGCGGCGGCGACCATGAAGTGCTCGCGCTGGTAGCCCGCGCGCAGATTGAAGAGCGCATATCCAGGCGTGGCTTGCTCCATGCGGTTGGGATCGGTATGGGATTTGCGATCCACGGCCTGAAGGCCGAGACCGGCTGTGAATCCCTTCAACTCGTCGTTGAGGGCGAGGCCGAGGTCGAGCGGCATGATCTGGTAGAGGCCGGTGGATGTATCGGTGCGCTCGCCGTGAAGCCATCCGCCAACCGCGTCGATTCTGCTGCGGCCGAAGTAGCTGCTGTTCCACAGCGGCGCGCTGCCCACGAGATCGCCGCCATAGATTCTTGCCGCGTGATTGGCAAACTGCAGTTGGGCGAAGGTGCTCATACCGTAGGCCGTGGTGGCCAGCGTGTTCACGTCCACGTAGTTCCCGATGGCGGTCACGAATGGCGTGAGCTTCAGCTCCCACTGTTTGTGACCACTGTCGCGCCAGCTCGCCGTGCCGCTCACTGTATGGGCAACCTCCGGCTTGAGGCCTACGTTGCCGACGTAGTAGTTGCCGTCGCCAAACCAGCCGATCATGCCGCTGGCCATCCAGTTGGTAGACCACGCATAGCGCTCGTAGAGGTTGGGGGCGCGGGTCTTGCGCGCGTAGCCGAACTCATAGGAGCTTGAAGTGTTGGGCTCCCAGCGCGCCATGGCGGTCAGGTCGATATCCGGATCGGTGTGGGCCCGGCTGGCTGTATTGAAGGCCGCGGCGTCGGCGCCGTACATGCCGGAGTATCCCTCGACCGGGCCGGCGTTCGTCCACACGGTATCGTTGCGCAGGCCGAACAGCGTGGTCCATCGCGCGTTCCACTCGCTCGCTACTTCGGCAAAGGTTCCCAGCCGGATGCGGCGCCCGTCGTTGATGCTGACAAAGGTATTCGGTCCCATCATCGGCGCGGTTCCGGCCACTGCGGGCCAGCGATCGTCGAGGGCAAAGCGATGCAGCTCGTTGCCGAGGCGAAGCGTGTTCCGGGCCGACAGCGGGACCTCGTATTGGATGGAGTAGCCCAGGTCTCTTCCGTGAGAGTTCATCGGCATCCACATGGGCATGGGAAAGGTGGACTTGTCCCTGCCGATATTCATCGAATGCCAGGTGTTCTGCCAGAAGAGGTGAGCGTCGAGCGCGCTCTGTCCGAAGCCGCGCCGATAGCGAAGGTTGAGTGACTCGGCGTAGTTGCGCACCAGGTCCATCCTCGCGTTTACGAAGCCTTCGTAAGGCGTGTGGTGCAGACCGGCCTCGAGGACAATGGAATTTCCCGCGCCCTGGGCGGCCAGGGTTACAGTGTGGTCCGTCGTTTGCGCGTAAGTGGAGGTAATTTTGTGGCCGCTTCCGTCGGTGCAGTCGTCGTTGCCGGCCCATGAAGCGGCGTAGCCGATACCCAGATTGCGGCCGGCGACCCACTCCTGCAGCGAACCGCCGTAGTTCTTTCCGTTCGAGCGATAGAAGCCCGTAGACGCGCCCTCCTCGTGCAAGCGTTCGCCTGGGTTGGCGAAGACCGGCGGGAACGATTCAACCATTACCGTTCCGCTCACGCTGTCGCCGCCGAGGCTGACAGGCGTGATGCCGGCCATGACAGTCACGTGGGCCGTCTGCGACGGGGCGGCGTAGGAGAGCGGCGGATTCATGTGATTGGGACAGGAAGAGGAGACCGTCATCCCGTCCACGACCAGCTTGGTGCGTTCGTCTCCCAGCCCGTGCAGCAGCGGGACCGAGGCGAACTGGCCATTTTCGCGCAGACTGACGCCGGGGGCGGCCGCCACGATCTCAGCGGCGTTGCGGCTTTGCGCCTGCTCATTTGGATCCACGTTGCGCCAGGCTGAGAGGGCCGATGCGAAGGCTGCGCTGTTCACTTCGACGAAAGCGGTTACTGGGGCGATCTTGAGAGCGATGTTTGCGGCCGCTTCACCGCCTGCCGGTACGGAAACATTATGGATGGTTGCGAATGTAAAGCCAGCGGCAATGGCAGTGACCTGGTAGCGGCCCGCGGGAACCGAATCGAAAACAAAGTGACCCTGTCGGTCGGTGAGAGCCGTCTTCCTAAAGCCCGAGACGAGATTCCTGATTTCTATCCTTCCTCCCGGCACAACCGCGCCGGAGGGATCCCTCAACACTCCGGCAATGCTGCCGGCGGCGGCAGGTTCTTCCCTGGCAGAGCGAACAGATCCTGTATCGGGACTTTGCCGGGCACAGATCGAGTGCGTCTGCCCGCGCAGGCAGAGGGCCGGCAGCAAGGCCAGCCACAACTTGCTTTTCATCACTTCTACTCTTCCTTGAAAAACGCAAGACAACGGTACTGGAACGGCATCGCCGAATCCGTCCGGGGAGCAAAACAAGTTGTCATGCGAGAGGAATGGGAGGACCGCGCTTTGGGTTGCCGCGGAGGAAGAACAGCCGGGGACGCGCCTCGGGCCGTGTAGCGCTCGCCGCACGGCGGGCGCCACCGGCGCAGAACGTTTGGCCTTCTGGCGGTTTATAGATGACCGAGTGAACGGCGCAGGTGCTCACCGGCCAATACGGACACTTCTCAGTGACGGAAGTGAAGTCCGGCCGGTTGCTGCCGAGCTGCTCCATCATGCGCATCATGCAATGATGCTTGCCGTGCCTGCGGCAGCATGGGGGAAGATTTGCGTCGGCATCGGGGCCAAATACCGGCGCGATCGGCGTCCAGCCGAAGATCATCACCAGCGCAAGTGCGATCGTGCGGCGCATGGGCAGCCAACCGAACATCCTATCAAAATTCGGCTTGTTGGAAGCGCTCCCGGCGCCAATTGCCGCTGCGGCTCGTTCAAGCCGACAAGGGGGCGGGCCCTACGGCGCGTATAGGTTATTTTATGAGCGGCCGATCTTATCGATTTCCCGCTGGATCGAAAGCTGCTGCAGCGAGGCAAGGGGCGGCGAGAGGAAGAGGCCGATGCGGCGGTCGAGAATGACGAATGCGTCGCGGAAGGCGCGGGTTCTACTTCCTGGCGGATGCGTAAACGGGATCGACCTCGACGGCCTGAGGATTGGGGAAGTACTGACGCTGGAAGTAGAGCGCCACGTTAACCAACGCAACCATGACGGGAACTTCGACGAGAGGACCGATGACCGCGGCAAAGGCGGCTCCTGAGTTGATGCCGAAGACGGAGACCGCGACGGCGATGGCTAGCTCGAAGTTATTGGAGGCGGCGGTGAAGGAGAGGGTTGTGGTCTTTGAGTAATCGGCGCCGAGTTTTCGGCCCATATAAAAGGAGACCAGAAACATGACCACGAAGTAGACCAGAAGCGGTGCCGCGATCCTGAGGACATCGAGGGGGAGACGGACGATATAGTTGCCCTTTAGCGAGAACATGACCACGATGGTGAAGAGGAGGGCCACGAGGGTGAGCGGGCTGACACGCGGGACGAAGTTCTGGTCGTACCATGCGCGGCCCTTGGCGCGGACGAGGACCGTGCGAGTGAGGAATCCTGCAAGAAGTGGGACGCCCAGATAGATGAAGACGCTGGACGCGATTTGGCCGATGGAGACATGGACAACCGCGCCCTTGAGGCCGAGCTTTACTGGAAGGACGGCGATGAAGATCCAGGCATAGAGCGAATAGAAGAAGACCTGGAAGAGCGAGTTGAAGGCGACCAGGCCGGCCGCGTAGTCGGTGTCGCCTTTGGCCAGCTCGTTCCAAACGATGACCATGGCGATGCATCGCGCCAGGCCAATCATGATGAGCCCGGCCATGTATTCAGGGTATCCGCGCAGGAACACCACGGCCAGAACGAACATGAGGACCGGGCCAATGAGCCAGTTCTGCGCGAGGGAAAGGCCGAGCACTTTTTTGTTGCGAAACACTTCGTGCAGCTCTTCGTAGCGAACCTTGGTGAAGGGCGGGTACATCATCACGATCAAGCCCACCGCAATAGGAATCGAGGTGGTGCCGATGCTGAAGCGATCGAGGAAGGGGACGACGCCGGGGACGAGCCATCCGAGCGCTACCCCAGCCGCCATGGCTGCGAAGATCCAGGCGGTGAGATAACGATCGAGAAAAGAGAGCCGGCTGGTGACTTTCATGGGTCAACCTCGATAACGGAAATTCCGCGTCGGCGTGCGGGGCGAGAGGCCGTTCATGAGCGGCCTATTTTGTCGATTTCCCGCTGGATGGCCAGTTGTTCGAGCGAGGCGAGGGGCAGCGAGAGGAAGAGGCCGATGCGGCGGTCGAGAATGACGAATGCATCGCGAAAGGCGCGGGCGATCTCTTCAGGAGTTCCCTTGACTACTGCCGGATCGGGGACGCCCCAGTGCGCGGTCATGGGCTGGCCGGGCCAAAAGGGGCATTTTTCTTTGGCGGCGTTGTCGCAAACGGTAAAGACGAAGTCCATTTTGGGCGCGCCCGGCGCAGCGAACTCATCCCACGATTTGCTGCGCAGGCCGTCGGTTGACAAACCCGCAGACTCAATCTGCTTGAGCGCTTCGGGGCGCGGCCTTCCCGCTGGATGGCTGCCTGCGCTGTAAGCGGTAAGCGCGCCTTTACCTTTGCGGTTGAGAATTGCCTCGGCCATGAGGGAGCGGGCCGAGTTCCCCGTGCAGAGAAAGAGGACGTTGTAGTGGCTGGGCATGATGTGGCTCCTAAGCTGCGGCGCCGGCGCCGCAACAGCCGGGCGCGCAGCAGGTGGAATGGGGCTTGAGGGCGCGGATGAAGGCGCTCAGGAATTTGCCATCGACCTGAGGAGCTATGGCATCAGCATCGACGCCTGCTTCAGTGAGAAACTGGCGGGCGTCCTCGACGTTGTAGATGCGGGTCGGCTCGAGGGTCACTTCGGCGAATCCGGCGGCGATAAGCCTGGCGCGGTAGTCCTGCTCCTCAAGAGCACCGGCCATGCAGCCGACCCACAACATCATGCTTTGGCGGACGGCCTCGGGAACGGTGCCGCGTACGACCACATCAGAGACGGCGAAGCGGCCACCAGGCTTGAGCACACGAAACGCCTCGCGCAGGACGCGGTCCTTGTCGAGCGAGAGGTTGATCACACAGTTGGAGATGACCACGTCGACCGAGTTGGCGGGCAGGGGAATGTTCTCGATCTCGCCCTTGAGAAACTCGACGTTTTCCACTCCCGCCTTGCGCTGGTTTTCGCGGGCCAGCGCCAGCATTTCGTCGGTCATGTCGAGGCCGTAGGCTTTGCCGGTGGGAGCCACCCGCCGCGCGGAGAGCAGCACATCGATGCCGCCGCCAGAGCCGAGGTCGAGCACGACTTCGCCGGGCTTCAGCTCGATGAGGGCGGTGGGATTGCCGCATCCAAGCGAGGCCAACACGGCTTTTTCCGGAATAAGACCCTTCTCGCTGTCGTTATAGAGATTTGTCGTAATGGGATCGCAGCAGCGGAGGCCAGGATCGCAACAGGCTTGCACACCGCCCGCCTCTGTCACGGCGCGGGCCGCGCTGCCATACTTTTGCTTCACTTGCTCTTTTACATCCGCCGGCGCTGCCATTCGCCCTCCTTGTATATGCTTAAGCAAATATATTACTGGTGTTCATATTTGTCAAGGCGTATATTTTAAGGCATGGGACGCAGTACGAGATCCCTCGACTTGGCTCGCCTGTTCGCCGCCCTGGCCGATCGCACGCGGCTGCGCCTGCTGAACCTGATGAACGGGCGCGAAGTGTGCGTGTGCTACTTCGTTGAAATCCTGAAGCAGAGCCAGCCAAAGGTGTCGCGGCACCTGGCGTATCTGCGCCGAGCGGGAATCGTGCGGGCGCGGCGCCAAGGAAAATGGATGCACTACAGGATCGAGCGGCCGGCCGATGGCGGAGCGGCCGCGATTCTGGATGCAGCGCTTGATTCGTTCGGCTCGGACCGGGAGATGCAGGCGGACCTGGCGCAGTTGGACAGGGCTTGCTGCCGGCCCGAGCGGTTCGTGACCCTCGCGGGCGCCCCGGTGCCGACTGCGTTCCAATAGGACTTTTCAGCGCCGGGCATCTGTGTCATGCTGGGACGCATGGGAAGCAAAGATAAAGGCAGAAAAGAAGTGAAGAAGGCTCCCAAGCCGAAGCCGAAACCGGAACCTGGACGGAAGCGCGAGATTTTCGCGCCGCCAGCGGCTCCGCCGAAGTAGGCGGCGGTTTTCCGCACCCATTTGTGCTGCGCCATGAGAGCCGGCGTAGGGAGAAGTGTCGGCGCT
This sequence comes from uncultured Acidobacteriaceae bacterium, assembly GCA_963844905.1. Lineage (GTDB taxonomy): Bacteria > Acidobacteriota > Terriglobia > Terriglobales > Acidobacteriaceae > Telmatobacter. The sequence continues at coordinate 15,672 of CAWJQD010000002.1, forward strand.
GCGGGGCTCGGCGCGTGGCTTCGCTTTTTCGCAGGATCACGGATATTCGCGCCGGCCCTACGAGAGGGCGCGACATGCCGGGGGATCGAGGACCCAGGGTTCCATCCGCCGTGGCGGACTTCACCCTGGGCTATTTTCGCGTTCTCCCTAACGGGAGAACGGACATCAATCGGATCGGAGGAGTGGATCGACAAGAACGGTAGAACAGCGGTCAACAAAGACGGCCATCCCGAGCGGGATGGCCTTTTTACGTGGCTTGGGATGGACAGACCTTACGGCTGTACGGCGACGCCCTGGCTTTCGGCCCGGGCTTGCGCCTTTTCGGCGAGCACCTTGTGCGCGTTGTCTTCGAGGGCCTGCGCCTCGGGCATATAGGTGAGCGCCTTCTGGATCATGGGATCCCAATCGGCGATGACGCGCAATCCGGCGAGCTGGCCGAATTGGATGGTGTCGATGTCTTTCTTGATGTGCGCCTTCAGCCAGTCCATGCAACTGTCCAGGTCAGCGTCGGTCCAGTCGATGTCCTGGCTGGTGAGGAATTTCTTGAAGTCGGCGAGGACGGCATCGTCGACCTGGAAGTTCTTGTCGACGGTGTGCGTGGCCACATAGACCGGCGCGAAGTGGAAGAAGACGTCCTTATAGGTCAGCTCGTCCTGGAAGCGATTGGTCTTGGGGGGTTCGATCTTTTCGTCGGGCGTGATGCCGCCGCCGCCGTAGACGGTGCGGCCGGAGTCGGTCAGCTTGACCTCGTGATTGGCGGAGTCGGCAGGCAGCCCGCCGCCGGCGTGATTGTAGTAGTCGTAAAGCGACATGCCCTGGTAGCTGCGCTGAATGAGGCGGCCGGAGGGCGTGTAGTAGTGATAGGTGGTGAGGGCGAGGCCGGTGTCTTCGCTGAGGTTGTAAACGGTCTGCACCAGGCCCTTGCCGAAGGTGGTTTCACCCACGATCAGGGCGCGGTCGTGGTCCTGCAAGGCGCCGGAGACGATCTCGGCAGCAGATGCGGTGTCGCGATTGACCAGCACGACGATGGGGAAGGTTTTGCCGCCATTGCCGTGGGTGGCGACGTAGTTCTGATCGGCGTAGGCGCGTCCGCGCTGGGTGACAATGGTTTGGCCTTTGGCGAGCAGGCGGTCGCAGACGTCGACGGCTTGGCTTAAGAGGCCGCCGGGATTCTCGCGCAGATCGAGGAGCAGGCCCTTGAGGTCGCCGAAGCTATTGATGGCGTCTTCCATTTCCTGGCCGGTGGTCTCCTGGAACTGCGTGAGATGGATGTAGCCGATGCCGGGGTGAATCTCGAATGCAAGATCGATGGAGGGGTGGGGAATCTCGTCGCGGACGAGGTCGAAGACCAGCGGCTTGGGCTGGCCATAGCGAACCATCGTGACCTGGACGTGCGTGCCCTTGGGGCCTTTCAGCGCCTTGGCGACCTGGTCGGAGGACCAGCCATCGGTGGATTTGCCGTCGACCGCAGCGATCTGATCGCCGGGGTGAATGCCGGCGCGATAGGAGGGCGTGTCCTCATAGGGAGTGACCACGTAGACCTTGCTCTTGCCGTCGTCATTCTGCTGCTGGATGACCATGCCCACGCCGTAGTAGTGACCGCGCTGGTCTTCGCGCAGGCGGGCGTAAGACCTGGGATCGTAGAAATGCGAATGAGGGTCGAGAACCTGTAACATTCCAGGGATGGCGCCGTCGTAGATGGCGTCGTCGGCCTTGTCGGGGGTCAAGGGCTCGGCGTAATTCTGCTCGACCAGGGCGTAGACGTCGGTGAAGGATTTCAGGCTGTCGCGGAGCTGGCTCTCATCCTGCGAGGATTGCGCGCCTACGCGGCCCTCGAGAATGGCGCCGGCCATGGCGCAGACGGCGAAGAAAACCACAATGGCGAAGAGTGCGCGACGGGCGCGGGGAGTCATCGACAAACCGAACCTCCGGACGGCGAGCGCGCCGGGCGCCTGGAGGCGGACTTCCGATCGCCCGAGAGCGAATCCGATAGTTGCTGGATTGCCGCTCGATAAATATTGACCTTGCCCGGTACCGGCAAGGCCTGGGAGATGGAAGAACCGCTCGCGCGAAGCCCGCGAGACCGTCTTCGGCTAAAGTATAACATCACGTTGTTTGACGCGCACGGAGGGTTGCCGGTAGCGGAGTTACCGCGGTGCAGGAGGGGGCGGAGGCGCATCCCGGAGCGCTGCCGGAAGCGGAAGAAGCTGCGCTCCTGCTTTCCGCTTCTGCTCTCCGGGGATTTACAATAGCGTCTATGCATCAGGTGGCAGAAACTTGCGCGCCCGCCACTGGGCCGAGTGCCGATCTTATGACTTTGAGACTTCTTCGCATTTTTGCGGCGCTGGGGTTCGGCATGGTGCTGCTTGTGGGCGCTGGCCTGGCTAGAGGCCAGGCCAACGAGCCGCAGAGCCCCTACGGCGGGACGACGGTCGAGGACATCGTGGCCCGCGTCGACGACCAGATCATTACCCAGTCGGATTACGACCGCGCGCTGAGCGAGCTGGAGCAGGAGGGGCGGCAGCGCGGCGCAACGATGCAGGAGATGGCGGATCAGCGCAAGGATCTGCTGCGCAACATGATCGACCAGCAACTGTGGCTGGCAAAGGGCAAGGAGCTGGGCATTACCGGCGAACTGGAGTTGGTGAAGCGCCTGGACGAAATCCGCAAGCAGAACAACCTGGATTCGATGGAAGACCTGGAAAAGGCAGCCAAGGAGCAGGGCGTGTCGTTCGAGGACTTCAAGGCCAACATCCGCAACCAGATCATCACCCAGCAGGTGATGCGGCAAGAGGTCGGGGAACATATCCAGATGACGCCTGGCGAGGTGGAGCGGTACTACGAGGAACACAAGCAGGATTACGTGCAGCCTGAGAGCGAGCGGCTGGGCGAGATTCTGATCTCCACCGGCCCGGCGGGCTCCGACGATCCCGCCAAAGTGGCGGCGGCCAAGGCGAAGGCTGACGACATTGAGGCCAGGCTGCACGCGGGGGGGGATTTTGCGCAGTTGGCGCGCAGCTTCAGCGACGGCTCGACGGCGGCCGAGGGCGGCGATCTGGGCCAATACAAGCGCGGCCAGTTGAGTAAAGTGCTTGAGGACAAGACCTTCGGCCTGAAATCCGGCCAGTACACCGATCCGATTCTCACGCGCCAAGGCTACATCATCCTGAAGGTGGTGCAGCACATGCCGGGCGGACCTCGGCCGTTCAAGGACGTGGAGGAGGACGTGGAACAGGCGTATTACATGAGCCTGATGGAACCCGCGATCCGCGATTACTTGAGCAAGATGAGGAATGAGGCCTTCATAACGGTCAAGCCCGGGTATACCGACAGCGGAGCGACGTACGACGAATTGCATCAAAGCATCGTCTTCAGCGCGTACGTACCGCCGTCGCCAAAGAAGAAGGCCAAGGTGGAGCGGACGCGATTCCGCGAGAGCACGCGCACATTCCGGCAGAAGCCTGGCGCGGCAGAGCCGCAGGCCGGGGAGGCCGCGGCCGTGGAGACAACGCCGTCGGCGGCGCCAACCACAACGCCCGCGGCAACAACGAAAAAGAAGAAGAGAAACAAGAAGGAAGAGACAGGCACGGAGAAGCCAGGCAAGAGAGAGAAGATTCGCTATGGGCAGGCGCCTCGCGAAACGCTGCCCGTCGCGACGACAAATTCGGCCACTGAGAATGCGGGCGCGCTGCCGCAGACGGCCGCGAACACGGAGCAGCCGGCTAATCCGCTGGAGCCCACCGCCCCGACGCAGAAGACTCGTTTCAGCGCGCGGGCACGGGAGCCAAAGAAGCCGAAAACAAAGGGCATCAGCGCGCCGGCGGGTTCGACAGCGCCCTCAGCTCCGGATGCGGCTGAGGTTGCCGATCAGCAGACACAGTCGGCTCCTTTGGGACCACCGGGCGCCAGCAACACAAAGAAAAAGAAAAAGGTGTCCAACGCAACCGCCGAGAAGACGCGCCTGGCGAACGAAAAGAAGAAGCCAGCTGAATCGACACCCAAGCCGGTGCAGCAGCCAACGCCCATTCCTCCTGTGCCGGGAGCCCCGGCGCCGGCGCAGGAACCGCAACAACAGCAACCGCAATCGTCGCAGCCCCAACAATAGCGCGGCGATTCAGCCGATCGCAGAAACGCGCGGGCCTGGGATCGGATTCCCGGGCCCGTAGTGTTTTTGAGATCGATGCGGATCGGCGTCCAGCCGCGATTCGCTTGGGCGATGCTTCTCAAAGACGAGCGATGACTTCACAACCTGGTAACCGTCGTTGACATAAAAGCGGTGCGCATCGAGACGTGTGCTGCGCGAAGTCACACGAACCGTTTCTGCACAGCGATCCCAGCCCCATGCCTCGGCCCGCCGGCAAAGCGCTCGGCCAATGCCCTGCCCGCGCACACTCTCCTTGACCACCAGTCCGCCGATATACGCAGACGGCGCAGCCTGCAGGCGGCGCTCGATCGAAACCTCGACCCAGCCGACAACTTCATCTCCGAGGCAAGCGACGAAAGCCGCCTGCTCGCGGCCCGTGCCGAGGCTCGCGATCCACTCGATAACCTGTTGCGGAGAACGCTCGTAACCAAGCTGCCCGATGAGCAGGCTGGCCGCCGCGGAGTCACCCGGCTCCATCTCGCGCAAATTCAGTTCGTTTTCGCTGCCTGGCGAACCCATAGCGCATCTGCTCAGAAACATCATTGCATATTGATCCGCCGCTTCCTTGGCGCTTTTTGCCCCGTGCTGTATGCTTTCGGGCAGAATGAAAGACATCTATATCGCCGATCTGACGGGCTTTGACGAGGGCAGGCTCTTCGACAGCTTCTTCCTCGTATTGGCCAAGCAGCAACGGACCACAAAACAGAACAAGCCGTACCTGAACCTGACGCTCGGCGATAAGACCGGGCAGATCGAAGCGCGCGTGTGGGACCCGGGCGATCCGCGCATCGTCAAAGACTTCGAGCGCGGCGACCTGGTGAAGGTGCGGGGCAGCGTGTCGCGCTACGATGATCGCGCGCAGGTAAAGGTGGACCAGTTGCGCAAGGCGCTCGCGGGCGAGACAGACAAGATGGATATGCTGCCCGCGACGAGCGCCGACGTGGGCGAGCTCTGGAGCCGGCTTGAGGCCAGCGTCGAGAGTGTCGCCAATCCCGATCTGAAGCGGCTGCTCAAGGCGCTGCTTGCCGATCCCGCGATTGCGCAGGCGTATCGCGAGGCGCCGGCGGCGCGGCAGCTCCACCACGCGTGGCTGGGTGGGCTGCTGGAGCACGTGGTGAGCCTGCTGGGGCTCGCCGATCGCGTGGCCGCGCACTATCCCATGCTCGACCGCGATCTGCTTATCACCGGTGTGGTTCTGCACGACATCGGCAAAATTCGCGAGCTGACCTGGGAGACGGGATTCGATTACACGGTCGAGGGCGTGCTGCTGGGGCACATCCAGATGGGCATCGATCTGGTGGAGAAGACGATTGCTTCCCTGCCCGATTTTCCCGGCCGGCTGCGCGCGCTGGTGCTGCACATGGTTCTCTCGCACCACGGCAAGCTGGAGTTCGGTTCGCCCAAGCTGCCCATGATTCCCGAAGCGCTGGTGCTGAACTTCCTCGACGATCTGGACGCGAAGATGCAGGCCATGGCCAGCGAATTCGAGAGATCGGCGCGCGAGGGCAGAGCGCCGGATGAGATGACGGGGAAGGTTTGGGCGCTGGATCAGCGGCAGTTGCTGAACACGAGGGCGTGGCTGGGAAAAGATCCGCAGAAAATGTGAAAGTGCGTTAGAATTGCGGAAATTCCCATGGAACGCCAAATTTCCTGTCTTCTTCTCTTTGCCGCCTTGGTGTGCCGCCCGTGCGCGGCCGCAACGGAACAGTGGTTGGAGATTCGCAGCCCGCATTTCACCGTGCTGACCGACGCGGGCGAGAAACAGGGGCGCCACATCCTCGACCAGTTCGAGCGCATGCGATGGGTGTTTCAGACGCTGTTTCCCAAGGCAAATGTCGATCCCGCCGAACCTATAGTTGTGGTGGCCGCGAAAAACGAGAAGGTTTTTGACGCCATGGAGCCAGCTGCTTATCTCGAAAAGGGCCAGATGAAGTTGGGCGGGTATTACATGCACACGCAGGAGAAGAACTATATCCTGCTGCAGCTCGGCGCCGAATTTGAGCACCCGTTTGCGGCCGTGTATCACGAATACACCCATGTGCAGTTTGCGGGAGCGGCGGAATGGATGCCTCTCTGGCTCAACGAGGGCCTGGCCGAGTTCATGCAGAACACCGAGATTCGCGACAAGGATGTGCTGCTTGGCGAGCCAAGCGTGGACAATATTCTTTACATGCGGCAAAACCGCTTGATTCCGCTGGACGTGCTCTTCAAAGTCGACGCCAAGTCGCCGTACTACCACGAAGAGCAGAAGGGTTCGGTGTTCTACGCCGAATCCTGGGCCTTGACCCACTACCTGATGGTGACCGGTCACGAAAAACACGCAAACATGCTGGGCGATTACATGACGCTGGTGAGCCGCCACGAAGACCCGGTAACCGCGGCAGAGAGCGCATTCGGCGACCTGAAGCAGCTGCGGTCGGCGCTGGAATCATACATTCGCGGCGGCGAATACAAGCAGTTCCTCTTGTCGGGCGCTGCCGCTCCGATTGATGAATCGTCATATAAGGCCAGAACGCTCACGCAGATTGAGGCGGATGCCGCGAGGGCCGACGTGCTGGCGTACGCTGAGCGCGCCGCCGACGCCCGCGCATTGCTGGATACCGTGCTGAAGGAGGATCCCAATAACGTGCAAGCGCACGAAACCATGGGATACCTCGAATTCCGGGCCGGGCATTTGGACGAGGCGCGGAAGTGGTATGGAGAGGCGGTCAAGCTCGATTCGCAGGACTATCTGGCTTACTACTACTTCGCTTCGCTGTCGATGAGCGAACCGGACGCGGCCGGGGACAAGGAGATCGAGGACAGCTTGCGCGCCGCAATCCGATTGAACTCCCGCTTTGCTCCCGCTTACGATCGGCTGGCGGTCTTCTATGCCATGAGGAGGGAGAATCTCGACGAGGCTCGACGCTTGACTCTCTGGGCGATTCAATTGCAGCCGGATAATGTTTTCTATCGCGTAAACGGAGCCAATGTCCTAATGGCCATGGAACGATTTGACGACGCCATTGCCGTGCTCCACGCCGCAGTCAAGGCGGCCAAGGATCCGAGCGACGTCGCGATGGTGGAGAGCAGGATCGACGCGGTTGAGCAGATGCAGGCCGCACGCGCAAAGGCCGAAGCCTATCAAAAGGAACAGGCCGATGCCGCTCGGAATGCACAGGCCGATCCGGGAACCGCCGAGCCAGTGACCGTGGTCGCGGAAGCGCCCAAGCATCCGACGGAGCCTGCAACGGGACCAAAACACGCGGCAACCGGCGTGATTCATGGCGTCGTTTGCAGCTATCCTTCGGCGCTCGAGTTCCGCGTGGAGAACGCGGCGGGGAAGGCTGTCGCGCTGTACAACAACGACTTCTTCAAGATCGAGCTGACCGTCTTCGGATTCACGCCCAAGGGCGACATCAACCCGTGCACCGACTTCGAGGGCATGAAGGCCCGTGTGCAATATGTGGAAAGCAGCGACAAGACGGTGGACGGGCAGGTGGTCGCGGTCGAGCTGAGGAAGTGAAGCATCGGAGCATTTGCGGGGTCCTAGGTCTCTGACTGTATGAATTTGTATCTTGGCATCCAGGTTTCCCAGGTCCCAAAATCGGGACCTGGGGCACCCCAGGATGGTACAAAATCAAGCGGTCAGAGTCCTAGCTCACAAACCAGTCCCACTGCGCCTTCGTGAGCGGGACCACGGAGAGCCGGCCGATCAGGAGCAGCGGCGAGCGGGCGAAGAGCTTTTCGGCTTTGATGGCGGCGAGAGTTTTCGCGCGCTTGAGGCGCTTGCCTGCCTTGACGCGAACCATGGGCACTTTGGGATCGGTGGCGTCGACGCTCAACACCGTGCCCGTGGCCACGGCGGTGCGCTCGTCGCCGGTATGGTAGAAGATCCACTTCGTTCCCCGTTTCATCTCGCGCAGATGCTTGACTGCGGTGGGATTCGTCACGCCGTCCCGTACGGTTTCGCCGTCGCGCAGGAAATCGTCGAAGGAATAGACTTCGGGCTCGGATTTGAATAGGAAGTAGCTCATGGCAGAGGTCAGGTTTCAGGGATCAGAGATCAGAGACACAGTTTACAGTGAGTCGTGGACCAGCGTCAGCGCCCACCTCGTTCGCCTTCTCCTTTGTGCGCGATTCTCTCTATTCTTCTGACCCTGATCCACACTTTATTCATTCCCGCATTTACGGGTTTCGATATTGAGGTGCTTGATCTTCTGGTTGAGGGTGGAGAGGGATGCGGAACTGCTCGGCGGCTTCGGTCTGGTTTCAGTTGCAGCGCTCGAGCCTCTCGATGACGATGCGGCGCTCGATGACTTCGAGAATGTCGAACCCTTGGTTCCTTTGTCCCTGACTCACTATTCCCTCACGCGCTTGCGGATCTCGATGTTGAGGCGCTTGATCTTCTGGTTGAGTGTGGAGAGAGGAATGCGGAACTGCTCGGCGGCGTCGGTCTGGTTCCAGTTGCAGCGCTCGAGCTTTTCCATGATGATGCGCCGCTCGATCACTTCAAGGATGTCGAAGAGCGAGGAGTTGGGGTTGTGCTCGAGGAGCGCGTCCTGGAAGCTGCGTCCGGTGATGTGTCCGGGAAGGAGTTCGGCGCCAATGAGGGGGCCGGAGGAAAGAACGACGCCGCGTTCGATGGCGTTCTCAAGCTCGCGGACATTTCCGGGCCAGTCGTAATCCATGAGGGCGCGCATGGCGTCGGGCGAGAGTTTGCGCGAGGCGAAGTTGTTCTCGTTGGCGTAGAAGTCGAGGAAGTGCTGGACGAGCAGCGGAATGTCTTCGCGGCGAGCGCGCAAGGGCGGCAGATCGACGGTGATGACGTTGAGGCGATAGAAGAGATCTTCGCGGAAGCGGCCATCGCGGACGGCCTGGCGCAGATCGACGTTGGTGGCGGCAAGAATGCGCACGTCCACCTGGATCTCCTGAATGCCACCGAGGTGCATGAAGCGCTTGTCCTGCAGCACGCGCAGAATCTTAGATTGCGTGTCGAGGCCCATGGTGGCGATCTCGTCGAGGAAGAGCGTGCCGCCGTTGGCGACTTCAAAGAGGCCTTTCTTGGAGGCGACGGCGGAAGTGAACGCGCCTTTGACATGACCGAAAAGCGTGGACTCGAGCAGCTCAGAGGGCATGGCGCCGGTGTTGATGGGGACGAACGGCTTATCGCGCCGCGGCGAGTTGGCGTGGATGGCCTTGGCGATGATCTCCTTGCCGGTGCCGCTTTCGCCCTGAATGAGGACGGTGGAGCGGCTGGGGGCGACCTGCGCCACCAGGTCGAAGACCTTCAGCATGGACTCGCTTTTGCCCACGATGTTAGCGAAGTTGTAGCGCTGCTTTAGGGTGCGCTTGAGCTGAAGGTTTTCTTCCTCGGCGCGGCGGCGGGCCACCGCGGAGCGGATGTCGGCGAGCAGCTTCTCGTTGTCCCAGGGCTTCTGAATGAAGTTCTCAGCGCCGGCGCGGATGGCCTCGACAACGTTTTCGACGGTGCCGTAGGCGGTGATCATGATGATGGGCAGATCGGGCTGGCGCTCCTTGAACTGCGGCAGGAGCTCGAGTCCGCTCAGACCCGGCAAAGCCAGGTCGAGCAGGACGAGGTCGAAGCTCGTCTGATCGAGCAGGCGCAGTCCTTCCTCACCGTCGGCCGCGGCTTTGACGGCGTAGTTCTCCAGGGAGAGCAGCACTTCGAGCGATTCCCGGATGCCGGCCTCGTCGTCAACTACGAGGATTGAGGCGGCGGGCGATTTGCCGTCGGATGCGGACGCGGAGTTCGCCGCGTTCACGGGCGGCGCTTCCTCAATGATGGGCTCAGGCATGGACGGGGTTCCTTAATAGGGGAAACTCGAGATGGAATGTAGTGCCGGAGCCGACCGCGCTTTCCACATGGATTTTGCCGGCGTGTTCCTGAATGATGCCGTAGCTCACGGAGAGGCCGAGGCCGGTGCCGCGTTTGCCGCCCAGCAGATTCTTGGTGGTGAAGAAGGGATCGTAGATGCGCTTGAGGTGCTCGGGTGCGATGCCGGAGCCGGAATCGGAGATGACGGCCTCGACGTGGCCGTTGAGCAGCGTGGCAATGCGCAGGCGCCCGCCGCCGGGCATGGCGTCCTTGGCGTTGAGGAGCAGATTGAGAAAAACCTGCTGCAGTTTGCCGGGGTTGCCGTGGATCGCCGGAAGCTCGTCGGCGAGATCGAGATCGACGAGGATCTGCGCGGTCTTGAACTGGTGCGCGAGCAGCGAGAGCGTATCGCGAATGACCTGGTTGAGATCCGTGGAGCGGAATTCGGTGGTAGATGTGCGGGAGAAATTGAGCAGGCCGTTGGCGATCTCGGCGGCGCGGAAGCTCTGCTGCGTGATCTTGTCGAGCACGGGGCCAAGGCGCTGATCGCCGCGCAGTTGTTTGGCCAGCATCTGCGCGTAGGAGGAAATCACGGCGAGCGGAGTGTTGATCTCGTGGGCCACACCGGCGGCGAGCAGGCCGATGGAGGTGAGCTTGTCGGCCTGGGCGAGCTGCGACTCGAGAGTGACGCGCTCGGTGATATCGTCGACCAGCACGATGCGGCCCACGGGAACGAAGTCGCGCGAGAGCAGCGGCGCGATGGCGATGTTGGCGGCGCGCAGTTCGCCGGCGCACGTGGTGAGGCGGAACTTGTAGAGGTGGTGCACGCCCTGGTCGTTGCGGAAGCCTTCAAGGGCCTCGATAAACTCCAAAGGAAAGACGGAACGAAGTTCCTGGCCGATGGCTTCGCCGCGGCTGAGGGCGTACATGGCCTCCATCTGCGCGTTCCAGCTTTCGATGCGGTCGTCGAGGTCGATGGCGAAGATGCCCACGTTAATGGACTCGACGATGTTCTCGTTGAACTCCTTGAGGCGCTCGAACTCGACGATTTTTTCCTCCAGGCGGGCGTAGAGGCTGGCGTTCTGCAGGGCGATGCCGATGTAGCTGGCCAGCGATTCGAGGAGCTCGACGTCTTCGCTCGACAGGAAGTCGCCGCCCAGCGTGCGGCCGAGCCCGATGACGGCAATGGTGCGGCTCACGGAAGCACCGCCGTCCTGCTGCTCGCCTTGCGCGACGCGGCAAGGCAAATAGTAGTTCAGGTCGAGGAGAGCGGCGGTGCGCTGCTGATCCGCGGGCAGATGCAGCGCTGCTTGAGCGTTTTCGAGAAAGATGTGGGAGTGGTCCTTGTCGCGGTCGAAGTTGAGGAAGCCCAGGGACAGATTGTCTCGCGCTGCGCTGACCTCCTCGGGCAAACCATGAGAGGCTGCCAGGCGCAGGCGGCCGGAGTCGAAATCGGAATCCGGGTCCGCTAGGAAGACGGCGACACGGGCCACCCGAAGGGTGCGCGGCAACTGCTCGACGATGGAGTGGAGCAGTGCATGGAGATCGGTTTCAGAGCTGAGGCCGCGGCCGAACTCGACCAGGGCCTTGCGGTAGTCATAGCGATGGCGGTCGAAGGCGCGATCGACCCAGCCCTGAATGCGGCGCTTGAGGGGGTCGAATACGGCGGCCGTGACGAGGATGGCAATGACCAGCGCCGATTCGCGCATGGTTTCAGGCATGCGCTGGTGGGCTACCAGGGCGATGAGCGCGATGACGCCGAAGTAACCGCCGGCGATGAGGGCGGTGGCCAGCGTGTAAGCCACGCCGCGCTTGAAGATGAGGTCGGTGTCCATCAGCCGGTAGCGGACGATGGCCCAACTGAAAGTGAGCGGCAAAAAGACCAGCGAAAGGCCGGCCAAATCGGTGAGGAGCCGCGGCGGGTTGAGGTCGAGCAGGTAAGGGATGGCGTAAAAGAACGTAAAGGGGAGAACCGCGAGCAGAGTGCCTCGCGTGACCCACTTCAACTGCTGGCGCAGCAGGGGGCTGGTGGCTCGGCTGTAGCTGAGCAGGAAGAGGAGAGCGGCGGCCACGTAGAAGATGGCATCGTACGCGGTCGCGGTCTGGTCCAGGCGATGCTTCAGCAGTCCGGTTGCCAAGCGGGTTTCAATGGCCCAGACCCACAGCCCTACCAGCGCTACGCCGGGCGCGTAGACCAGCGGCAGCAGCCAGCGGCGGCGCAGCTGCTTGATCCGCTCCTCAGGGAAACTGAGCGCGAAGTGGAGGAAAAGCGCCGGCTGCAGCGCCTCCGCCACAACATTCGTCCAGAAGACGGTCCAGTCCAGGGTGTCGAGCTTGGTGGTGTATTTGAGCGAGTAAAGTGCGAAGGAAACCAAGCAGAAGAGGTAAAAATGCGTGGAGCGGGGCGCGCGCCCAGCGGCGAAAAAGAACGTAAAAACCAATGATGAGATAAATGAGGCCAATGATGCGCAGGCCGAGTTGCAGGCTCCGGTCTGGCGGCTCAGGAATGACTTTGACGGGCGTTTCGAGGGGAATGCCGTCGCGTGTGATGGTGTAGAACACCTGGCCCCAGGGGCCGGTGCCGTAGAGAGCCCGCTCCAGATCGTCAACCCGCGCCACGGGCGTCACTCGCTCGTCAGGCGTTTCGCTTACTCCGGTCAGCAAATCTCCTTGTTGAACGCCGGCATGCTGGCCAGCCAATCCGGGCAGCACACGCTCGGCAAGCAGGCCGCCCGTGGTCTCGCGCCACCAAACGCCATCGTCGGCTTGCTGACGGTATTGGCTCTCCTGCATAAGGTTCAAGACAGCCAACACGAACAGTGCAGCTGTGGCCAAGACCAGCAGTGTCGCCTGCACGCGATTGAGAAGGCTTGTCTCCATGGGCGGGAGTTTTCTGCGTCGATGCTTTTACCAGCACGTCAGTTGCCACGTAGGGGATGGCCCGCGGCAAGTCACGGGCTGTGCGCCAATCGTTTGAGAATACGCATGATATGGACTGCAGGTTCCTGGAAAAGGTCAACTCCGAGTGAAGTAGATCACATCGTAATTGCGAAAAACAAGAGCGAGCATCCAGAGAAGAGGATGGATCTATGAAAAATGGTAGAATCATGACCGGCCATGAGTTATCGGGCAACTGTCCTGAAAACACAAGAGTTCTACCGATCCGGTTTCGCCGGACGTTCGGTGGAATCAGCGGATTGGTCGTGGCCAACGATCACGATAGCTGGCCACACAGGGCCGGGTCCGCAGAGGCGGGTCAACGCTGCCCGTAGGTCGCCTTCGGGCCGTGCTTACGAAGGTAATGGTATTCGGAGACATAGGGCGGGATTCCGCCCTCCGGCGCTCCAAGCAGCACGCTGCGGAAGGCAAGCCGGGCAATGTACTCAAGCATATCGGCGTGCTCGACCGCATCGGCCGGGTCCTTGCCCCAGGCAAAGGGGGCGTGGCCGGCTACCAGCACGCCAGGGACGGCGCCCGGATCGAGACGGCCGGAGCGGAAGCGGCGGACAATGACCGCGCCGGTCGACCGGACGTAGTTTTCGGCGACTTCTTCGGCGGTGAGCGGCTCGGTGACGGGAACCGGCCCGTGGAAGTAGTCGGCATGGGTGGCGCCGAGGCAGGGGATGGGGCGGCAGGCCTGGGCCCACGCGGTGGCGAACTCCGAGTGGGTGTGGACGATGCCGCCGATCTGGGGAAACTCGCGGTAAAGCAGGGTGTGCGTATCGAGATCGCTCGACGGGCGCAGCGAGCCCTCGACGATGTTGCCGTCGAGATCGGTGACCACCAGGCCGGCAGAGGTCAAGGCGGCGTAATCGACGCCGCTGGGCTTGATGACGACGAGCGGCCGCCGGCCGGAGCGATCAATTCCCGCACGGTCGATGCCGCTGGCGTTGCCGAAGGTGTGAGGCGCAAGACCGCGGCGTGCAATCTCCTGATTGGCGCGGAGGACTTGTTCGCGGAGGGATTCGAGCAGCATGGCGTCCCTTTGGATAGAGTAAATCTTCCGGCGAGGGAGCAGATGCCAGGAGTCAGAGACCAGCGAGCGGGATTCGAGGTTTAGGCGGAGTTCGCGTTCACGCTTTCAACGGCCGCACTTCACGGTGCGATGGTGCAGCCCACGTCAATCGAGGATGCGGTAAACTACAGATAATCTTCGACTGGTTTTTCCATCATCCGATTTGGGGGCCCTCTCGCCGGCCAAGCGCCCGAGAGCGCGGAGGTTTGGCTGTGCGAGCACGGAGCGCTGGCGCCGGTGTTTCTGCTGCCGGTCTTGTCTCTTCGACCACGCCTTCCGGCCTGCCGTTCTGCTCCCGGCAAAGGGCGGGCAGCCATGGCTAACCTCGTTGTTCCCCGCCCGGCAGGCGCTAGGTTGGCAGCGGATTCTCTTCCTGCAATGGCGCGCTCCGCTCTGGTGCGCCGCACTGTCGACGGCCAGGCAATTCCCCCGCATCGCTGGATGACCGCCATTGCTGTGATGTCGAGCGCCGTGATGCAGGTGCTGGACACGTCGGTGGTGAACGTCAGTCTGCCGCACATCGCCGGCTCGCTTTCGTCGACCGTGGATGAGGCGACATGGGTGCTCACGTCCTACCTTGTGGCCAACGCCATCATTCTGCCCATCACCGGCTGGCTGGCGGGGGTGCTGGGCCGCAGGCGGCTGCTGCTGATTGCCGTGGCCGGGTTCACACTGTCGAGCCTGCTGTGCGGGCTGGCGCTGAACCTCCCTATGCTGATTGTGTTTCGCGTTTTGCAGGGCCTCACAGGCGGGGGGCTGCTGCCGCTTTCGCAGGCGGTGCTGCTGGAAGAGTTCCCCGGCAAAGAGCAGGGCAAGGCGATGGCCTTCTGGAGCCTGGGAATCATCGCGGCGCCGATCCTCGGCCCCACGCTGGGCGGATGGATCACCGACACGTGGAGCTGGCGCTGGGTCTTCTTCATCAATCTGCCGGTAGGCGTCCTGAGTCTCCTCTTGATATCGCAATACGTCTCCGATCCGCACTACCTCAGGCGCCGGTCCTTCGGCGCGGATGCCTGGGGCATCGGCATGCTGGCCGTGGGCATGGGCGCGCTGCAGATCATGCTCGACAAAGGGCAGGAGTTGGACTGGTTCGGATCGAGCCTGATCCGCGCCTTGTGCGCGGTCGCGCTGGTTTGTCTCACGGCGTTTGTGCTGCGCGAGCTGACGGCCAAGGACCCCGTTGTGCACTTCGGCCTGCTGCGCTCGCGCACCTTTGCCACAGGTATCGCACTGGCCACCGTGATGGGGTTCGTACTCTACGGCAGCCTGGTGCTGCTGCCGCTCTTCATGCAGACTCTGCTGGGTTGGACGGCGACCACCGCGGGAATCTGGAATAGCCCGCGCGGCGTTGGAACTGCTCTGTGCATGCCAGTGGTGGGCTATCTGCTGGGCAAAGGGTGGGACGCTCGCCGGTTGCTGATCTTTGCATTCGCTCTGGCCGGCCTATGCTTCTTCGGCTATGCGCGGATGACCCTCGACTCCGGCACCTGGGACATCTTCTGGATTCAGATCGTCCAGGGCTTTGGCCTGGGATTCCTCTTCGTGCCGCTGACCACGCTGACCATGAGCCCGGTTCCCCAAGCGGAGACGAGCTATGGAACGAGCCTCTATAACACCATGCGGAACATCGGCTCCAGCATAGGCATTTCCTTCGTGACCACGCTGCTGGCGCGGCGCGAGCAATTCCACCAGCAAATCCTCGGCGACAAGCTCACGCCTTCGAGTTGGATCAGCCAGCAAGCCTTCGCGCGGCTGGCACCATTCCTCGTGCACCAGGGATTTGATCGGGTGACGGCGGCGCACAAAGCGGGCGGGCTCATTTACAGGCAACTCCAGCAGCAGGCGGCGCTGCTGAGCTATGCGGACGCTTTTTATCTGATGGGGATCCTCTTCCTGCTCAACATTCCGGTGGTTTTTCTCATGCGCGGAGCAGAGCACAACCGCCGCCATCGCAAAGAGCGTGACGCATCGAGTGCGCTTCTCCATTCCTCCCACAATTAAAACCGGGGAGGCGCGGGTGCAGCCCGATCGCAGCCAACGCCAGCTCGGATAGACTTTCCGCATGGTGTTTGCCAAGCGGCTGCGGGAGGGGGTTCGGCGCGGCGAGATTTCGTGCAGTGTGCGAATCTGGATGCGGCCGCGTGTCCGCGTGGGCGGGCGCTACCGCATGGAGGAAGGCGAGATCGAGGTGGACTCGGTCGAGCAGATCGGGTTTCCCGATATCACGCCGGAGCTGGCTCGCGCGTCGGGATTCCTCGGCGTCCTCGATCTGCTCAAGGTAGCCAAGCACGGCAAAGGCGAGAATATCTATTTAATCCGATTCCACTACATCCCGCCTCGACGGCGTCACCGCAACCAATAGGGCTTCGGCGCCACCGCGTTCATTTCGGCGAATTCAGCGTCGCTGAGGCGGAAGGCCGCGGCGCTTACGTTCTCTTGGAGATGCCTGACCGAACCCGTGCCGGGAATCGGCAGCACCACCGGCGAGCAACGCAGCAGCCATGCCAGCGAAATGACCGCCGTGGACACCTCGCGCGCCGCGGCGATCCTTTCCACGACTTCATTGGCCTGGTGGCCTTGCGCCATCGGTCCCCAGGGCAGGAACGCGATGCCGTTCGCCTCGCAATAATCCAGAACGAAATCCCACTCGCGGTCACTGAAACTGTAGCGGTTCTGCACGCTGACGATGGGGACGATCTTCTGCGCCCGATAAACGTGTTCGAGCGTCACGTTGGAGAGCCCCACGTGGCGGATCTTGCACTGCTCGCGCAGCCGCGCGAAAGTCTCCATGGAGGCGTCGAAGGAGACGGCCGGGTCGGGGATGTGAAGTTGATAAACGTCGATGCACTCCAGCCGCAGGCGCCTGAGGCTGCCTTCGATGGCTTCCCGGATGTGCGCGGGGCTGGCGTTGTGCTGCCAGACGCCGGGACCGTGGCGCGTCCAGCCGGCCTTGGTGGCGATCACGAGGCCGGCGGAATAGGGCCAGAGAGCTTTGGCGATCAATTCTTCCGAGACCTCGGGGCCGTAGGAGTCGGCCGTGTCGATGAGGTTGACGCCCAGCTCGACGGCGCGGCGAAGCGTGGCGAGCGCGCCGCCAACGTCGGCCGGGGGGCCCCAGATGCCCCTCCCGGTAATGCGCATGGCGCCGAAGCCCATGCGGTTTACGGTGAGATTGCCGCCCAGGGCGATGGTTCCGGCTTGCGCGGCGGGTAATGCTGGAGTTGTAGTCGCCATGGACTCCTCTCTGCTTCGATTGTATTCGCCTTGAGAGACTCGGGCTCAGAGTGGGAAGTTGAGTCTCGCCGCGGCCTGGCAGCGCAAAGCCTTCGCCACCGAGCCAAATAATATCGTTGCGTCAATGTGCGGCGCGTTTTGCCCGGCACAGCCTTGAGTCCGGTGCGGCGCGGGAAACGGGCACAGTAGCGAGGCCGGTACGCGGCGATCTCTTGAGGAGAACATTGGATTTGTGGGCTGATTGCTGCTTTTCTGCGCCTATACTGGCGGCATCTTTCAGCGCGAAAATGGATGGGGGGATGTAAACTTGCGCCGCGCGGGGACGTCTACCAATTCGATGGCAGCCGGAACAGCCGTAAAGCCGATGACCGTGGGAGCGGCAGAGGAAATTGCTGCGCGGGACTTTGCGAGCATCGTCGAAAGCCATCGGCCGCAGATTTTCCGCTTCCTGCTGGCATCGCTCAGGGATGTGGATCTGGCGGAGACGCTTACGCAGGAGTGCTTCCTGAAGGCGCACCGGAATTGGAAGCATTTTCGCGGCGAATCGAGCGCGATGACCTGGCTGATGCGCATCGCCATCAATCTGCAGAAGGACCACTGGCGCAACCGGCGGATGCAGTTCTGGCGGCATACGCAGGTGAACGCGGTGGACGTGGACGAGGCCGGTGACTGGCTGCCGAACGGCGAGCGCAACGCAGAGCAGCAGATACTGGCGCGGGAACAGGTAGCGCAAGTTTGGCAGGCGGTAAAATGCCTGAGCGAACGGCAGCGAACGGTGTTCTTGCTGCGCTACGTGGAGGAGCGGGAGTTGAGCGAGATTGCGCAAGCCACCGGATTGAGCGAGGGCACGGTGAAGGCGCACCTTTCGCGCGCGCTGGGAAGAGTGCGCGCGGAGTTGAGAGGTTCACGATGAGCTGGAAAGACAAATTGGCGGGAGAAATCGAAGATACGGTGGTGGCGGAGGCGCTCGAAAACTTCAAGGCGAGCGTGGATGCCTGGAGCGAAGCGGCGTACAGCCGGCCGCGAGCGGGGGTGAGGATGGCGCGGCATAGCTGGCGGCTGGCGACGAGCTGGGCGCTGGGGTGCGTGCTGGCGGCGGGCAGCCTGGCGGGTTGGATGGCCGAGCGGCATCACCGGCAGGAGCTGGCCCGGATTGCTGCAGTGCAAGCAGCGGCGCAAAAGGCCGCGCAGGAGCGTGCGGCTGCCCTGCAGTCCGCGGCGGCGAACGCGGCTGCGAAGGATGAGCACCTGCTGGCAACGGTTGACAGCGATGTATCGCGAGAGGTTCCGGAGGCCATGGAGCCACTGGCTCAATTGATGGACGACAACAGGACCAAGTAAGGCGCACTAGAGAGGGCGAGAAAAATTCCATAGGATGCAAGGGCGGAGAAAACGATGAACACAATGAAATCTGTACGGCTGGTTTTGGCGGTAGCGGGAGCACTGATGGCTGGCGGACTGACGGGCGCGCAAGGGCCTGGCGGAGCCGGCATGGGACCTGGTTTCGGGCAGCACCAGCCTCCCATGGAGCGTGCGTTCGGATTCGCAAACGGGCGGTTCTGGAACAACCCGTACATCGTGAAGCAGTTGAATCTGACCGACGATCAACGCAAGGCGATGGATGGAATTCTGCAGGACCATCGCATGAAGCTGATCGACCTGAAGGCGAATCTGGAAAAGGCGGAAGTGGAGATGACTCCGCTGATGAAAGCCGATACGCCGGACCGGGCGGCGATTGAAACGCAGATCGACAAGGTCGTAGCGGCGCGGGCGGCGTTGGAAAAGGCCAATTCGCTTTTTCTGCTCGACATTCGCATGCAATTGAAGCCGGATCAGTGGAAGCAACTGCAGACCATGCACGAGAACCGCAGGCAGCGCGAAGGGTGGGGAAGTGAGGGGCAGCGGCCAGGCATGGGCGGACCGGGCAACCAGTTCTACTTCCACAGGCAAATACCTCCAGCGCCGGGTGCGACTCCTCAGGGAGCGCCGGCGCCGGCTCCCTCTCCCGCTCCGGGAACGGGAGAGGAACAGTAAAGGCGCTACAAATGCGGCAATTGCGCCGCTGTGCATGCGCAGAGAAATGATCCCGGCGGTTTGAGCGCGTCAGGAATCCGAGAGTCAGCCACAGCGAGCAGTTGGCATCGACAGACAAACTGGAGGCGGCAGGGAGAATTTCCCTTGCCGCTTTTTTGTGTCCGTGGCGAGGAACGCACGGGCGCTTCGGCTCAAGGAAGCCGTGGCCTTGCGACCGGTCCGCCACGGCGCGCCGCGCCGGTTTTGTACCATCAGGATGGAAGGAGCCGTTTGTGCCGAATCTTGCCGCAGCCGACTGGCTGATCCTGCTGATTTACGGCTTTTTCATGCTGACCGCCGGATTCTCGCTCAAGCCGGCCATGACGGGGAGCAGTGAGTACATGCAAGCCGGGCGCGCGCTTCCCGGCTGGCTGTGCGGCATGGCTCTCCTGGGCGCGAGCCTCGGTTCGCAAGAGGTGCTGGGCATGGGGGCTGCGGGAGCACAGTACGGCCTCGCGAGCGTGGGCTTCTTCGCGCTTGGCTCGATTCCGGCGATGCTCTTCGCGGGCCTGGTTCTAATGCCCGTTTACTACGGAGCGAAATCGCGGCCGGACGCAATGGGCTCGGCGGCGCCGGCAGTTGCCGCGCGGTCGATTCCGGAGTACGTCGGCCTGCGCTTCGGCCAGAAGACGCGGGCGCTGAACGCTTGCCTTTTTCTGTGCCTGGCCGCATTCAGCGCGGGGATCTCGCTCTATGCCATGGCGCGTGTCTTCACGGCTCTGCATATCTTCGATCAGGTTGCGAATACGCTGCACCTGCCGCAAACGGGGATTCTGCTGCTCTTGATCGCGCTGCCGGCGGTGCTGGTGCTCACGTATGTTCTGCAGGGCGGGCTTGGCGCTGCGATGTACAACCAGGCTCTGCAGTTTTGCCTTGCCGTCGCCGGGCTGCTGCCGATCGTGCTGCTGGGGTTGAAGAAGATCGGCGGTTGGAGCGGGTTGAAGGCCGCGGTTCCGGCCAACTTTCTGCATGAGTGGAGCGGCGCGGCCCATGCGGGCACGCATTCTACGGGCATCGGAGCGATTGGCCTGGCGTTGTGCGTGGGCCTGGTCCTGGGCGGCGCCACGTGGTGCACGGACTTCCGGCTGTTGCAGACGGCGATGGCGGCGAAGGATACGGCGTCGGCGCGCAGGGCGCCATTGATCGCCGCTGCAGTGTGGGTGTTTGTGCCCTTCGTGGTTGTTCTTCCCGGGTTGATTGCCGTTGCGCTGCCCACGCCGCACACGACGATTGTGATCTACAACGAAAACGGAGCCATTGTACACAACATCACCGTTGTGCCGCCGGCCGTGGAAGCCGGGCAAGGGCTGGTACCCGCCAAAGCCGATGCCAATGAGCAGCCGGTGAGGGACGCGGGCGGCCACGCCGTGCTGGACTACGCGATGGCCACGCCGAACACGCTCTTGGAGTTTTTGCCCATGGGCCTGCTGGGGCTGGGACTGACGGCTCTCGTGGCCTGCCTGATGGGCGGTGTGGCGGCGAGCGTGACGGCATTCAGCACGGTTTTCACATGCGACATTTTTCAGGCTTTCTTCGCGAAAGGCGCGAGTGACAAGCGATTGCTCGCGGTGGCTCGCTGGGCGGCGCTGGGCGCCATGCTGCTTGCCATTGCAGCAGCGTGCGCGGCGATGCGGTTTTCAAGCCTTCTCGACGTGATGCTGCTGATTGTCGCAGTCGTGAATGCGCCGCTTTTTGCCGTGTTGCTGCTGGGAGCTCTGTGGAAACGCGCGACAGGATGTGGCGCCTTTTCCGGACTGCTTGCCGGCGCGGCCGGCGCGTTGCTGCACCACGGGCTTGCGCTGCCCAAGGGTTTGCAGCCGGGCATTCACGGCGGCTGGACCGCGGTGCTGCATCATCCTTCAAGCGAATTGGCGCTGGACCTGGGCACCGCGGCATTCGCCTTCCTCGTGAGCCTGTTGGTAACGGCAACGGTAAGCGCGTTCACAAAAGCGCGGCCGGAGGAAGAGCTCAAGGGGCTGGTGCACTCGCTCGCCGAGCAGCCGCAGGTAAACGCACCGTGGTGGAAGCGGCCGGAAGCGCTGGCCGCGGCAATTCTGCTGGCGGCTGTTGCGGTGAATTTGATCTTGATCTGAGCGGAGAGGGAGAGCGATGTTATACGATGCGCGCATTTCGATGGGAATGCTCTTCACGTTAATCGGAACGGTCCTGGCGGCCTTCGGCCTGGCCACCCGCGCCAACGCGGCGGTCTATACGAAGAGCCTGGGGATCGACGCGAATCTCTGGTGGGGATTGGTGCTGCTGGCGTTTGGCGTGGTGGTGCTGTTCCTGGGCAGGCGCGGGCAGGCGCAGATTGAGAAGGAAAAGAAATAGCGCTTTCTCTGTCCCCACTCCCTATTCCCCACTCCCTATTTCCTCGTTTCATTCTCCTCTCGCACTGAAGCGCATCGTCCGGTAGTCGAACGTATAGCTCTTGAGCTGATCGAGGGCGTCGATGCCGATGACGCCGTAGACGTCGTCGTGCGCCGCGGAGCCCAGCGGCTGGGTGAGGACGGGAATGTAGTGCAGGTCGATGGCCGTGCCGCCGACGGCGAGGGGAGCGGTTTCGGCGACGTAGGCGGGCTGCGGCGCGGATGCCATGCCGGGAAAGGAAAACTGTTCCATCTTCTGGCTGTTGAATTCGGCGGCGTGCTCGTCGAAGTAGCGCGAGGTGAGGTAGGTCTGCTGGCCGCCCGCGTCGATGGCGAACATGCGGTCGTCGGATTCGCTGGAACCGCTGCCATTTCGATCCTTGGCGGAGGCATCTTGCGAAGACGCAGCGGCGGGGTCCGCTGCGCTGCCAAGAGCGACGATGATCTGATCGCCGTCAAGATGGAAGCGGGCGCCGGTGGTGAGCAGATCGCCGTTGCCGCTGCCTTCGATCTCCTTCGTGGGGTCGACCTGGATGGTGTTGTCGCCGACAGTGAGTCTGCCCATCGCCGCGAGCGCGGGCCGGCGAACCTGCAACTGGTGCTCTCGGTGGGCATCCAGATTGCCGACGGATTGCAGGCGGCGCACGCGCTGGGTATCTTTCACCGCGATCTGAAGCCGCAGAACGTGATGCTGACCGACGGCGGCCTGGCCAAGATTCCGGAAGGGAATTAAATTCGCGCCGGAACTGGACCACGCCTTCGGCTCTTTCCCACCCTCGCATAAGGAACGAGAACGCCGCAAGGACGGGGCATCCAGCGACTCGCAACTGCTGAGCAGGGTTATTCGAGGTGAATGACAGCTTTGAGTGGCAATTTGTCCGATGACCCTCCAACCAGAATCGCGTAGTCTCCCGGAACCAGCGTCCACGCGTCCTTGGCTTCATCGAAGATGGAGAGAAACTTCGGATCGATCTCGACCGTCACAATCTTCTTTTCGCCGGCTTTGAGCTCTACTTTGCTAAAGCCGACGAGCCGCTTGGGAGGTTCATCTGCTGCGGCCGGCAGGGATGCATATACCTCCGCGATCTCCGCGCCTGCGCGAGCGCCGATATTGGCCACCGCGAACGTCACCTTCACCGTCTTCTCCGGCGTGACCTTCAGTGACGAGTATGTGTACCTGGTGTACGACAGCCCATAGCCGAAGGGAAAAAGAACCGGCTTCTTTTCCGCGTCGAACCACTTGTAGCCAACCTTGACGCCCTCGTTGTACTCCACCTGGAACGGGGGCGGAGGTTCCCGGCGCGCAGCCCCAGGGGTGGGGCGCGGCCGAAACGGCGGACGGGCCAGCACCGGATGTGGCAGATCGGCTTCAGTTAAGGGGAATGTGTTGGGCAGCTTGCCGCTCGGGTTGACCTTGCCGAACAAAACATTGCCCACCGCGTTGGCGCCGTCACTGCCGGCATACCACGCTTCCAAAATCGCCGCCGGAGCCTTGACCCACGGCATGGTCACCGGGCTGCCCGTCTCCAAAACTACGATGGTGTGCGGATTGGCTGCCGCGACCTGAGCGATCATGTCGTCCTGATGCAAAGGCAGCGAGAGATCGGGCAGGTCCATGCCTTCGCTTTCCCACTGGTACGTGAAGACGATCGCCACATCAGCGCTCTTGGCCGCCTTCGCCGCCGCCGCGGGATCGGCGCCGGAGTCGTACCTGACTTTTGCATGCGGCGCTCTCTCCGTAATGGCCTTCAGTGGCGAAGTGGGAAACCAGATCTGGTCCTGCCAGCGCGTCGCTCCCTCGCCCTCAGGCTTGATGGCATTGCCTCCCGGCGGATCCACTTGCGCCGAACCTCCGCCGGAAATCATTCCAACATCGGCATGCGCGCCGATGACGGCGATGGTGCGCAGCTTGCTTTCGTCAAGCGGCAGTGCGGCTCGGTCGTTCTTGAGCAGAACAATGCTGCCTTCTTCGATTTTCCGCGCCAGCTGCAGTCCTGCGAACGGGTCCACAACGCTCCGCTGCCGCGGATAATCGATAACTCCTTCGGCAAACATCGTGCGCAGGATGCGATGCACATGGCCGTCCAATTCGGACTCTGGAATTCTTCCCGCCACGACCGCAGCTTTGTAGCGGTCTTCATAGTACGTTCCTTTCGGATTCTCGTTATCGAGTCCGGCGGCCGAAGCTTTTTCCGTGCTATGCGTTCCACCCCAATCGGAGATAACAAATCCCTGGAATTTCCAATCTTTCTTCAGCACCTCGTTCAGCAGGATGTTGTTTTCGCAGGAAAAGTCGCCGTTCACCCGGTTGTATGAACACATCACGGAGCCCGGATGCCCCTCGGTAACGCCAATCTCAAAGGCCAGCAGATCGCTCTCACGCGCCGCCCGATTGGCGATGACAACGTTGACCCAGCCGCGGCCGCTCTCCTGGTCGTTGAAAGCATAGTGCTTGATGTCGCCGATGACGTGTTGCGACTGGGTTCCCGCGATCAACTGGGCCACCATCTTTCCCGCCAGCACCGAGTCTTCTCCCAGGTACTCAAAGGTCCGCCCATTGCGCGGGTCGCGCGTTATATCCACTCCGCCGCCCAGCGACATATTGAAGCCCTGTGCCCGCAGTTCGCGCCCGATCAGCGCGCCGTATTCAAAGGCCGCGCTCGTGTCCCAGCTTGCCGCAGCCGCAACGTCGGCAGGCAGAGCCGTGGAATAACGTCCGTTGGCGCCGCTCAACCGGACGCCATACGCGGCGTCGTCCATATCGATTCCCGGAATTCCAAGGCGCGGAACGCCCGCCACATAGCCCATGCCGTGGCTGGAAAGCGCATTCTCAGGAGTCAGTGGATCGCTGCTCGGCGTCCCCACCCCGTGCAGCATCCCGATCTTTTCGTCGAGTGTCATCTCCTTCAGCACCATGTCGGCGCGCACGTCTGGATCCAGGTTCCTGTCCATCCATGGAGGGGCGGGGTTGGCTGGCTTTTGCTCTTGCGCTGAGCACAGACCGATAAAAAGGGAAAAAAGCAAAGATGCGCGCAGCGAATATCTGAGTGCAGGAAAACGGCGGAAACTCATGGAATGCCCCTTCTTAAACCGCTTTTTGGAGCACACCCATACTATCAGTGATTCCAACGAGCCGACTTTCCCTGTGATCTGGCGCGCCCCAAGGAATAGCCTTCGACCCTGCTTCAATCTTGAGCGGTGTTCGCTACTCGAACGTGAACAGCACAATTTCAGGCCTCGCGCCGACGCGCATGGGGGGGCCCCAGGTTCCGGCGCCCGTGGAGGTATAGACCTGGAGCACGCCGAAGCGATGCAGGCCGCTGGTGAAGCCGCCGTAGATGCGGCGCGTGATCCACGTAAAGGGAAAGAACTGGCCGCCGTGAGTGTGGCCGGAGAGCTGAAGGCTGACGCCGGCCTGTTCCACGATGGGCAGGCGTGTGGGCGCATGGTTGAGGAGAATGCAAGGCTGGGCGTGGTCGAGGCGCAGGCCATCGAGGAACGCTTTTATGCGAAGGATATGCGTGGAGTCCTTATAAAGCACGCCGGCGATCTGGAGGCCATCGATGGTGACCGATTCGTTGGCAAGAACGCGGATGCCCGCACGGGTGACAGCCTCAATGTAGTGCGTCGCGACGGTAAACTCCTCGTGATTGCCCGTGGAAAAGAAGACGCCGAAGGGCGGGGCGAGCGATTGGAAGGGCTTGAGCAGGCGGCCAAGATCGGCATGTGTCCCGTCGAAGAGGTCGCCGGGAACAAAACCGACGTCCGGTTGGAGTCGAGCGGCCAAGTCGACCAGGCGGCGGCAGAAACGGACGCCATTGATGGGTCCCAGATGCAGATCGCTGATCAGAACGGCTCTGCGGCCGCGCCAGGACACGGGCAAGTTGGGAAGTTGGATTGCGATGCGGCGGATGCGAATGATGCGGGCGTTAATGAGGCTGTAGATTCCAGTCAGCGCCGCCAGAGCGTAGATCGCCGCCGCAAGGGGCGTGCGGATTGCGGCGGGATTCGCCGCCAGATGTGATAGACGGAGCGCGAACCAGGCGATCCAGACGAGGAATGTCGACCAGAAGAAGAAGTTGAGGAAGCCGAGCCAGACCGCTGCGATCCAGTAAAAGAACCGGACGGCGACGTTGGCATAGCGGAACGAGAGCAGAGAGGCGGCGACGAAGCTGAACGCCAGAACAAACATTGTGGTGTGCAGATTGGCCACCGCAGCAGGAGTGAGACCGGGCCAAAAGGCGACCACGGTGGAATAGACGAACCAATGGGCAAGAAAGAGGATGACCTGGATAACGAGGATGGCAACGACGGGCCAGGCTTTCAAATCCGGATCTCCCTGCTTCCATGATTGCATGGAGAGACAGGGAACAAGGGACCGAGGGAACGAGGGAGGAGGGACTGAGGGACCGGAAGGCCGAACGAGGTTTGTGGCTGGCCGCGTGAAACAATCGTGTCATGAAGCGCATGGCGGATAACGCGCTTGGGATTTACGTTTCCATCCCTTTTTGCCGGTCGAAATGCACCTATTGCAACTTTGCTTCGGGAGTGTATCGGGCGGCGGACCACGCGCCCTACGTGGAACGGGTCATTGAGGACATGGCCGGGGCGAGGCCATGGGCCGCGGCGCTCGGAGCGGAGCTGCCGCGGCGCGTGGACTCGGTATATCTGGGCGGGGGAACGCCGACGCTGCTCGCGCCTGATTTGCTGGCGCGGCTGTTTGCCGCGATGCGAGCGGAGTTCGATCTCGATGCGGACACCGAGATCACGACGGAGTGTGCGCCGGGGCAGTTGGCGGACGCGATCCTGGAGGCAATGGCCGCCGCGGGCGTAAACCGTGTGAGCCTGGGCGTGCAGTCGTTTGTCGACAGCGAGGCGCGCGCGAGCGGCCGGCTGCACAACAGAGCAACTGTCGAGGAGGATTTGCTGCGGCTCCGCGCGGCCGGGATCGCGAACCTGAACGTGGATTTGATTGCAGGGTTGGCCGGGCAGACGTTTGCCTCGTGGGAAGAGTCGTTGGCGGCGCTGGTGGGCGCGAATGTTCCGCACGCCAGCGTGTACATGCTGGAAGTGGATGAGGATTCGCGGCTGGGGCGCGAGGTGCTGGCGCGCGGGTCGAGGTATCACGCCGAACTCGTGCCGGACGACGACGCGATTGCGCGCATGTATGAGCGGGCGATCGAGCGGCTGGAAGAAGCGGGACTGCTCCAGTACGAGATTTCGAACTTTGCGCGGCCTGAGTTCGAGTCGCGGCACAATCTGCGCTATTGGCAGCGGCGGCCATATTTGGGAGTGGGGTTGGATGCTTCGTCCATGTTGCGGCGCGATCCCGGATTGGATATGCGCCGCGCCGGAACGCCAGGATGGGACACCCAGGATCTTGTTTTGCGTGCGGCGACGACGGACGATCTGCGAGCGTATCTCGCTGGGTCGGGGATGGCCGAGATCACGTGGCTCGCGCCCGCGCGGCAGCACGAAGAGGCTTGGTTTCTTGGCCTGCGCATGAATGCGGGTGTGAGCGTAGCGGCGCTGAAGCAGGAGTTCGGCCGGGAATTGGTTGAGCCGGCAATGGAAACCGTGGAACGGCTGGTCGTGGATGAGCTGCTGACCTTCGACGGCGAGCAAGTGCAGCTCACGGCGCGAGGGCGGCTGATCTCGAATGACGTTTTCCAGGAGTTTCTCGAACCCGAAGTCGCAGTGGCGAGCCCCAAGACATAAAAGTTGCACGACTCCACGCCCGGCGCAAGGGACCAAGACAGACCGATGGCAGGACGTCCCACGCCACTCGGCTACCACGCCAGCAGTTCATCGCCTGAGACCGACGAGAGAAAGGTGACGGGCTCCGGCGCGGGCGAGGGGCAGCCGAAGCACTGGATCGACTCGGGACCGGCTGCCTTGGCCCATCCGAGAGCCTTCTCAGCCTCGCGCAGAACCACCACCGGCGAGCGGCCGCGGCTGGCGGCGATGCCGAAGCAGGCAGAAAGACGGATGGATTCGCCGGCCATGTGGAAGGGTTCGGCAAAGACCTCGCGGCGAAGGCGCTCGGTAAGCGCAATGGCGCTTGCGGGGCTACAGGCGGGCAGCGCGACGAGAAATTCGTCCATTCCGGGCCGGCCCAGCAGGTCGTAGCTGCGCAGCAGCGCGCTCGTGCGGCTGGCCACCTGGCAAAGCAGCTCATCGCAGGCGTCCACGCCCAGACGCAAGTTCCAGTGGCCGAAGTCGTCGATATCGAAGAGCACCAGCGACATGCAGCTGTTCATGCGCTGCACGCGGTCGGTTTCGCGAAAGAGCATGGCGAGCAGAGTCTCGCGATTGTAAACTCCGGTAAGGCGGTCGAGTTGGGCGCTCCGAAGGGCGACGTCGCGTAGGGTTTCGAGCTCATGCGCCGTGCGCTGGTTGCGCAGCACCAGGTCGAGCCGGAGCTGCCAGTAGCCGGAATCGGCGGAGCGCAGGATGAGGTCGTCGACGGCGCCATCAGCGAGGCGATCGGTCCATTCCTGGGCCACCGTGTCGGCAATCAGGACAATGGGAAAGCGCGTGCCATCGGCATAAGCGCGCGCAGTAGCCAGCAACTGGCCGATCGGCATGCCGGGCAGGCTCGCGTCGAGCAGCAACAAGCCGGGCGGGTCGGCGCCGCCAATGGCGGCGAGCACGGCCTCCGCCGAGTGAACGGCTTCGACGCGCGCGGCGGCGGACGGGAGCAGGGACTCGATGGCGCCAGGGAGCGACGGGTCGGGCGATGCGAGGAGGAAAACGGAGGACCTGTGCGAAGGCATCCGGGCAAACCTCCTTCTGGGATGCATCGGCTCAGATTAGAAAAAATTTAGGAAGTGTCTGAAGAATGTTGGGCCGTCGCAATGACCTTTGGGCGGATTGGAGACGCCAAAGGTACTGCGTCCGCTCCGGGACAAAGAACTGTTCGCCGCGTGCAGCGGCCTGCTGGTTACCGATCCGAAGTGCGCGTTAATCCACAAAGTCCACCTGCGGGGCGATGGGAATGATGCCGTGCTCATGGCCCAGGGCAAGCAGCTTGCCGATGGCCTCGCGGCCGTCGGGGCCGTAATCGAGGGTGCGCTCGTTCACATACATGCTCACGAAGTGGCTGGCCATCGTGGTGTCGAGATCGCGGGCGAACTGCATGGCGTATTCGAGGGCCTGTTCGCGGTGTTCCAGGGCGTGGCGGATCGAATCGCGCAGAGCTTTGGAGACGATCTCGTGCGTTTTGGCGCCCAGCGAGCGGCGGATGGCGTTGCCGCCTAGCGGCAGAACCAGGCCGGTGGTTTCGCGCCACCAGGCTCCGAGGTCGATAACCTTGAAGAGGCCATTGGTGGAGTAGGTGAGCTGGCCTTCGTGGATGATGAGCCCGGCGTCGTAGGCGCCGGCCAGAATCTCGGAGATGATGCGGTCGAAGGGAACGGTGACTGTCTCAATTTCCGGATTGAAGATTTTGAGCACGAGATAGGCAGTGGTGAGCGTGCCCGGAACGGCAATGCGGACGCGGCCGAGGTCGCCTGCGTCGAGCTTGCGGCTGGAGACGACCATGGGGCCGTAGCCCTCGCCTACGCTGCCGCCGCAGCCCATCAGCGTGTAATTTTCCTGCAGGTACGGATAGGCGTGAAAGCTGATGGCGGTGACATCGTAGAAGGCCTCTTCGCGGGCGCGGCGGTTCAGGGTCTCGATATCGGAGAGTGTGTGGTTGAAGCGGTAGCCGGGCACACGGATTTTGTTGGTCGCCAAGCCGTAGAACATGAAGGCATCGTCGGAATCGGGGCTGTGGGCGATGGAGATTTCTGTCGGGACTGTGGAACTGGCAAGATCCGGGGTCTGAGTGCTCACGTCGGGGGAGATCCTTTCGGCAACAAGGACTGCGATGGTATTTGATGCTGCTGCAGCGTCCAGGGGATGACCACGCTGCGGCTGTCATCTTCAGGCGTCACTGGCGGCTGATCGATTCAAGCGCTTTCAGGGCTTCACTTTCAGGTCGGACCCCTCGGCTGGTTCGAGGGCCGCGGACAGTTCGTCCTTAGGTTTGGCGCGCTGCAGCCAAATGTGGCGAGCCAGGCCCGCGGCCGCAAACAGCAGCGCCCCGAGCGAGACGAGAAGGACGATCATGAGCCAGCGCATGCGACGAACTTCCTCCAAGGATACCAGAGCGCCGGGGCGCCATCCTCAGGATTGCTCACGCCGGTAGTGGTGCCGTTTGAAATCCACAGAAAGTAACCGCCAAAGGTTATGGGGGTAGACTTGGTTCATGCCGAAGCGAAAACTCCGCATCGTTGTTACCGGCCCTGCATACCTTGGCGTCTGCGAGCGATGCAGTTCCCAATTCCGGTCCGCACTGCCGGATCGGTCTAAAGCCGAAGCCGAGGTTTCCGCCGCTTTCAATGCCCATAAATGCCTGCCTCTAGATAGCAGCCAAAATGCGCTGCGGATAGTCCGCGAAGCAACCGGAGAAGAGTAACCTTTACGGGTTTGCTGGTCCCGTGAGTGGTCGCTCTTCTCCATACTTGTCAAGTCGATGCACAGAATCACTCTGGAGCGCCCCGAGCATCATTAAGAAAAACGCCGTTCCAGAGGTCGCGTCGCTGCCCAAGACGATCTTCCTGCTCCCGACGAAAGTGCAGTCAAGACACTGCAGGGGTCCAGTCCCCTTATAGACGTACGTAACATTGACAAAGGTGCAATGGTCGAACCTCTTCCCGTCAAAATCCACTGTCTCATTGGTGAAGGTCTTGTTGGCGATTCGTTCGACGGCATCTGGATTCGCAAACGCAGTTCTGTCAACACTGCGGAACTCGTACCACCCAACTGCCGACATTACGAGTGAAAACACGACAAGCAAAAGCAAGAACCATTGAGGCCTGGGCTTTTGCTTGTTCTTTGGAGACGCCTTGAAACGCTTAAGATCGACTCCGAACGATTCCAAAATCGTTACAATTGCCGACATTGCACCCACCACTGCAAACAGAAAAAGCCAGTCTTGACTCGACATAGGACAGCACTCCGATTTTCGCCGGTAGCCTAGGTCCTATTTTCAACCCTTGGCCCCGTGAAGCAACCATCTTCATTCCTGAGAGTGAACCCGCTCCTGCATGGCCATGAAATGTTCGTACTTGAGCAACACGGCTAGCGGTTTGTCGTTATCTTGAATCACCAGCGTCTTGTCGAGATCGCGCAACTGCGTGACGTTGAGCGCCCGCAACTTGCTGATTCCTACATGCTGCACGCTTGGGTCAAGGTAAGGAATTGAAACCTGATTCGTTTTTGCCATAAAACTCCCTTTCAGACCGTCCTTTCGAGGGCTTTCAAAATCAATTCTTTGTCGATCCGCTGGATTGGATTCTCCTGCGGAATCAGGTTGCACAGTTCTTCCAGCGTCCAGACATGATCTGTCAGCCCTGCCTCCATCGCAGGAGTGACGCGCAGCGTCTTGTGAACACGGCAGAAGTTGTAGTGAAAGAAGTACACCGCGATCTGATACGCGTGGTTCTCAAACTTTTTGCTGAATCCATTCGTCAACCGCGTAAAGCGGCGCATCCCCATTCGCATGGAGAGATTCTGCCGTTCAACATAAGACGTGCTGACATGCTTTGGATCGGGGTCACCGTTCACAACCTTCATGTCAGCCCCGATGCATTTCGCCGGGGAATATCGGCGCTGATCGGCATCGGTCGGAGCGCCGTATATCTTCTGTAATTGTGCATAGTCCACATCGCCGCCGAACGCCTCTTCCACGGCTTGCAGGTAGGCTTTGTGGGCGTCCGTAGTAAGCTGGACGTGCCCCTTGATGCGCTCTGCGCAATCCTGCATGAAGTCGTAGGCCCATACCGCATCACGACCGCCAACCAAATAGCTAACGCACAGTTTCGTGTCGGCATCAATCGCGGTCCAAGTCCAAACGTCGCCCCATCCCTCTGGCTCTTTCTCGGGCGTTACATTCTTCGCCTTCGCTCCGATGAATGACCAAATCTCATCGCATTGCAAGCAACGCACGCGCAAATTGCGGACATACCTATCGTGAAACTCCGCGCAGGCGCGTCCAGCGTCTTCCAACAGGCGGAGAACCGTATGCTTCCCGACGCCGAACATCCGGCAGGTTGCGTTAATGGAGTTCCCTTCGACCAAAGCCCCTATCACCTGTACCCGTTTCGCTGTGGTTAACTGGCTCATGGCATCCTCTATACTGCTTATATTAGGGCAGTATATAGGCAAATATCAAGACATTTATTGCCTATTGTTAGGCGTTTTATCGGCAAATAAGGAAATTAGCTTTACAACAAAGAGGCAGGACAAAGAGACTATACATATCCACAAAGCGCCATTTTCCCGCCGCTTGTGGGTCAAGATGATTCTGACAGCATCAGATGTTTCGGCACTGTCCAACGCGCTTTCTTGGTGGGAGCGAGGCGAATACTTCTTCTCGTTTATTGTAGCCGCCGCTTGTTTTGGAGAATACGCTGCCGACTTTAGGCCCAAGTGGTATAGAACAGGCAATAAGGAACGAGATGAGAAGCGCAAGGAAGCGATCTCAAAGATATCTACCCTTGTACTTGTGGCAGCTCTTGTTTTTGAACTGGTCTGCGTAGTTAGGTCAAACACGGTCGCTGGTAAGGTAATCGGCTCAATCAATGATCTCGCGACGAATGCAGCGTGGCAGGCAAACACTGCTCTCGACAACGCCGGAGAAGCCAATAAATCGGCGTCAAATGCGCTCAGTCTTGCACAGGGCGCGCGGCGGGAAGCTGATTCATTTGAGAAGGATATTGTGTCGGCGAAGACACAGGCCGCTGATGCGGAATCACGTTTGGCTGATGCGTTGCAGCGCACTGCCAGACTGGAACAGCAGCTATCTTGGCGCACGGTGACTCCAGAACAAGCAAAGGCGATTAAAGACTTCCTAGCTCCATTTCGTCTCGGCGCGCCATCTCCCTTTCGAGGCGCGAAAGTAGCATTCTCGTACTGGAGCGGCGATTCAGAAGCTAGCGAATATGCAGAAGAGCTAGCAACTACATTGCGCAGCGCCTTAGACGGTTCCGGTGCAGAAATCAGTGACCCAGAGCCGCTGGAGATATTCAGGAGGGGACCTCCGCCCAAAGGTGTGGCAATACAGGTCAAGAGCGCTGACAACGTTGCAGCGGGGTTGTTACAACGCGCACTCAAAAATGCTGGAATCGACGCCCCAGGCGAAATCGACCGCATTGGACCTGACATAAACCTCTTTATTGGCGTGAAGCCCGAATCTAGATAAGCAGGGCCAAAAATGCAGTGACCCTCAATCGCTGCTACTCCACAGTAAGTCGTAGGGAGCATGGCAACAAGCAAACCACATGCCAATTTCCTAGCCTGTGGAAACCAAACGGCACCACTACCCTCACGCCCCAGGACCCAACCGCGGTTTTCCCGCTCCTGCAATGTGAAGCCACAACAGCTAAGTGGCTATTTTGTTAAGAAGAAGCGGCCGCGAGCGATGCCAGAAACGCCGTACAAACCGGAGCGGCCGCCGTAAGATCCGCTCACACCACTGTCTCCTGAGGCGCCCCCAGGCAGGCCTGCAGCCAGGCGAGGTAGGTGTGGCTGCCGGCCTCGATGGCAAGCACCAGAAATTCGGGAGTTTGGTAACTGTGGAGCTCCTGCAGACGCGATTCGAGAGCGGGCAGTTGATCGGAGGCGGTTTTGAGCAGAAGAAGGGTTTCTGCGGACGACTCGATCTTGCCGTGCCAGCGGTAGATGGAGTGAATGGGCGGAAGGAGTGTGGCGCAGGCGGCCAGTCGTTCCTCGACAAGCACGCGGCTCAGGCGAATGGCTTCTTCGCAGCTGACGACGGTGGTCATGACGATACGGGCGGACGACGTAGTTTCGAGCATAAGGCCCCTCCACGATGAAAACAATACTGCCAACACTGTACGCCGAAATCGGCCCGGCGGTGCAAGGCGTATCAAAACGTGAGGCTCGATGCGGCGATTGCAGCAAAGCCGGACGCTGCGCCAGCTGCGGCCCTTTTGGCGGGGGAGCGGCATCCGCGGAGTACGATAGGCCATGCGCCCTTTCAAGCGGATTCTCCCATCGAGCCTCTTCGCTCTTTGTGTCGGGTGCGCGGCGCCGCTATTGGCCCAAGCCGCTCAGCAGTCGCCCAGTCAGGCCCCCGCGGCGGCGATGGCGCCCGCGCCCAAACCCGCGGCCAAGCCGATCATCGCGCCGAACGACGCCGGCGCGCCGATTCCCACGCGCTACGACATGCTGCGCGGGGCCTATGGTCCATTTCGCGCCAATAACGACCTGCTCTATTACCACCTGGACATTCGCGTCGATCCGGAAAAGGAATTCATCAGCGGCAAGAACACCATCCGCTTCCGCATGTTGAAGGATGGCGCGCGCATCCAGATCGACCTTACCGACAAGCTGAGCATCGACAAGATCCTCTGGGGCGCCATTCCGCTTGAATACCAGCGCGACAACGGCGCGGTTTTCATCGATTTTCCGCACACCCTTCGTGCCGGCCAGATCTATTCCATCGATTTCTATTACTCCGGCCATCCTCCGGAGACCGGCCGCTTTGGCGCCTTCACTTTCAAGCACGACCCAGCGGGCCAGGTCTGGATCACTACCGCCTGCGAGGGCACCGGCGCCAGCATCTGGTGGCCCGACAAGGACCAGTGGCGCGACGAACCCGAGAGCATGGACATCAGCGTAGCCGTTCCCAACGGGCTGGTCGATGTTTCAAACGGCAAGTTCATGGGAAACACCGATCTTGGCGACGGCTACACGCGCTGGGATTGGCGCGTCAGCTATCCCATCAATAACTACGATGTTGCGCTGAACATCGGCAATTACGTTCATTTTTCCGACCGCCTCGGCGATCTGCCTCTCGATTTCTATGTGCTGCCCGCCGATTTGGAGAAGGCCAAGCGGCAGTTCGCACAGGCCAAGGGGATGCTGGAGGCGTACGAGCATTATTTCGGCCCCTATCCCTTCGCCAGGGACGGCTACAAGATGGTGGAAGTGCCTTATGCGGGCATGGAGCATCAGAGCGCCGTCGCCTACGGCAATCTATTTGAGAACGGCTACCTGGGCCGCGACTGGACCGGCGTGGGGATCAGCACGCGTTTCGACTTCATCATCATTCACGAGAGCGCGCACGAGTGGTTCGGCAACAGCATCACGGCCGCCGACCCCTCCGATATGTGGATTCACGAGGGCTGGGCCACCTACATGGAAAGCCTCTACGTGGAGTACCGCTGGGGCAAGGCCGACGCGCTCAAGTACCTCGGCGGAATGAAACCCAAGGTGGTGAACATGCGTCCCATTGTTGCCGAGCGCGGCGTGAACGCCGACCCCACCGAAGACCAGTACTTCAAAGGCGCGCTGATGCTCAACACGCTGCGCAGCGTCGTCGATGACGACGCCAGGTGGTTTGCCCTGATCCACGGCTTTTATCAGCACTTCAAGTATCAGAACATCATGACCGAAGATGTGGTGGCCTACTTCAACCAGCACACCGGCATGAACCTGACGCCTATCTTCAATCAATACCTGCGCCAGGCGCACATTCCGCGCCTCGAACTGCTGTTTGGCGAAGCGCCCGGCATGATGATGTACAAGTGGGACGCCGACGAAGACGATTTTGCCATGCCGGTGCGCATGGGCACGCCGGACCACTGGCAGATCGTTCATCCCACGACAAAATGGCAGTGGATGCAGACCCCGCTGACCAAAGATCAATTTGAGGTAGCCACGGACCTTTACTACGTGGAGGTGAACAAGCAGTAGCTCACATTTCGCTTGTCATCCTGAGCGACCCACCTTGTGCCACCGCCGGAAACGGCTACAAGTATTGTGGAACGGCTCTGAGTGCAGAACTCAAGGGGCTTTTTGCCAAGCTTGGTTCCTATTGTCCTGTTCGCGAGAACTTCCGCTTGACCCCGAAGCAGAAAGCTGCGTTCACTGAAAGATTGAAGGCCGATCCCGAGGATCTGAGCGGGCGCAAAGTTGTGCAGGTCGTCAGGACCAACGGGCCCAAGCTGATTTTTGAGGACGGCTCGTGGGTCTGCTTTCGGCTGTCCGGTACTGAGCCGGCGGCGCGGACCTATACCGAAGTGCCCAACCAGCGGGACATGCAGACGTTGCGGTTGGCGGCCGAAAGGTTTGTGCTCGAGTCATGATGCGGCGGGTTTGGGAGCGTCGTATTCCCAGGTCTCAAAATCGAGACCTGGGGCACCCCAGGGTAACGCCAAGTTGAATTTGGATCGAGGTTCGATGGTGGAAGAGAAAGAGCAAGTGGACATGAAAGTGCCGGGCGCAAAACCCGTATCGCTGGGCACCCGTGCGCTCACCTGGGCGCAGCGGCTGTGGCGGCCGGCGGGAACCGTAATCGCCGTGGTCCTCGCGCTGCTGGTTACATGGCACGCGATCTACGGCAAACACGGCGTCTCCGTATGGCAGCAGAAACGCGCCGAGGACCGCGCGCTGCAACAGGAGATCAGGGATCTGCAGCAGGAGAACGCCGAGATGCGCCAGCAGATCGAGCACCTGAAGTCGGACCCCGACGCGATTGAGCGCGAGGCGCGCGGGAATCTCCACTACGCCAAGCCCGGCGAAGTGATTTACACCCTGCCCCCGCAGCCGCAGATGCAAACACAACCGCAGCCGGGAAAATAGTTCCCAGTTCGCAGTTCATAGTTCTCAGCTCAGAGCTCTCAGCGGGCAGGTCCCTATTCCTTTTCCCTTGTTCCCTGTTTCGATCAAAAGTCGGTGTGGAACCGCACCGCCGAAATGGCGACCGGACCACGCGCCTGGTTGTAGCCGGGATCGTTAATGTGTTGAAAGTCGTAGGAGGCGAAAAAGCCGCGCCAGAGGTGCGCGGTGTAAAAGGTCTCGAAGATTTTTTCCGGGCTGTAGGTGAGGCCGCCGTCGCCCAGCAGCAAGCCGAGCCCGCCCAGGGCAAGATACTGGTGATGCGCGGACACGATTCCGTTGGCAGTGAATGCCGCGGCAGCGCGGTCGCTGTTGCGGCGCCAGGCGTGGCCCATGACATAGATGCCGAGTTCCACCGTCCGGTCATCTTCAGTGAAGCAGAACGACTCGTTGCGGCCGTCGCTCCAGCCCATGCGGCCAAAGACGCTCACCTGCGGCGCGACGGCCTGCTCGAAGTTCAGGCCGAATCCGTATTTGTGCCGCCCCTGCTCGCGCGTGGCAATGATGTCCGGCGTCGCGGTCTCACCGTCGAGAAACTCCGCAATCGCCTCGCGGTAGTTTCCCATGTTGGCGTGGTTCAGATAGGCGATTAGGCGCACCGCGCCATCCCTGTGCGCGATGCGACTCCCGCTCGCGTCGAGCTCCAGGTTCTCGGCCCGCGCCCGCGCGATATCGGCGTCGAGGTATTGGCCGTTGGCGATCTTCGGCATCAGCGCTTCGGCAAAGCGAACCGTCCACCAATCATCGTCGTACTCCACCAACGCGCCATCGGTGTAGCCGCGCGTGTTGGCGGCGTAGTCGTAGGCGCCGTTCCCGCCGGTGGTCCAGTTGAGGAACTGCAGGCCGCTGTCGGAGGCGTAGCTGTTCACGTCGAAAAAGTCGCCCAGGTCGAACTTGCCCAGGCGGAATTCGACGCGGCGCGTGGGAAGCGATGTGGCCAGGTCCAGCTCGTCCCGGTCGGCTTGGGTGCGCTCTTTGGTTAGCGGGATAATCTCGCGCAGCATCAACCGCGCCAGATAGGGCGCTTTGGAGAGCGGCATGCCTTGAACCAGGCGCACTGCATCGAGGTTGGAATAGCCGGCCAGGCCATTGGCGTTGCCGATGCCGTTGCCGGTCGCATCCTCCACGTCGGCGAAGACCTCGGTGGTCTGCGTGAGCTCGTAGCCGGTGTAAAGTGTGAGCACGTGCGTGGTTGTGTATTGCGCCCAGTTGGTCAAGCTGTTGCGCCCGCTGTATTGCGCACGAAACGCCGGATGGCCCTGCAAAATGATGTTCGCCTGGCCCGAAATCCAGTAGCGGCCCGACTCTGTGTGCGGAAAAAGAGTCTCGGTGTCGCTGGGACTGGCGTCGCTTTGGCCCGAATCGCCGCCGGGAGCCTGCGACCCCACGGACGAGGATCTGTCCGTGGAGCGCCCCGGTCTGCGACCCCACGGACGACGACCTGCCCGTGGGGGCTCCGGTCTGCGCCGCGGCGCAGTGGAGAACCAGGCAGACCAGCAGAACCATGCACCGCCGGAGAGCGATCTTTCCCCGAAGCCATAGCCGATCGTCCGCCCGTGGTTGGGCCCTTAGCTGGGATCGCCGCGGCCGCATCGCTCAACGTACCCCACGGGTGGATTGCAACATCTCGCGCATAGAGTCTGGGGCTAGCCTCGATGAAAGCTTATCCCAGAATCGGCATGCGGTGCGACACGTCATGCGGCGGCCGGGCCGGCAACGTTGCAGGCATCGAGGATTTTCAGAAGTCGATGTGGGCGCGCACTGTCGTCACATAGACCGGCCCTCGGTCGGTGTTGTAGCCGGGATGCGCAATCTGTGTGCCGCCGATCATGCCATACAATCCCCGCCAAACATGGGCGTTGTAATACCACTCCAGAATGTCTTCGCGCCCATAGTTCAAATTGCCGTCGCCCAGCAGGAAGCCGAGCCCGCCGTAGTGAAGGTAGTTCTGATGATCGCGTTTGATCGCGTTCGAGACAAACGCCGCACCCACCCTGTCGTTCAGCCGATGCCAGCTATGGCCGTTATAGTCTCCGCCGCAAAGGACCGTCTGACCGACCTCGGTGTACGCGAACGACTCATGTTGATCCTCGTCCCAGCCAAAGCGCCCGAAGAGCCGCAGGCTGTCAGTTACTTCCTGCTCGGTGTTCACGCCAAAGCCGTATTTCACCGCACCGAAGCGTTCTGACAGCGTGATATCGGGCGTGGTTACCTGTCCTGAGAGATACTGCTGCACTGCTTCACGGTAGTCGCCCATGTGCGCGTGATTGACGTAGCTCAGGAAGCGAATCGCGCCCGCCCGTTCTCTGATGATGGCTGGTGCAAGTCTCACAAGCGTGGGCAAGCCCTTGCGCAGTTCGAACTCCCAGTTCTGCCCGTTGGCGCGGCTGAAGGCCCAGTCGAGTGTAATGCCGTTGGCAATCGTCGGCATGGCGGCGATGGCGTACCGCGCCGACCAGATACGGTCGTCATACTCCAGAATGCCGCCCACCGTATAGCCGCGCGTGTCGGCCGCGTAATCCCAGGCGCCGTTTTGGTCGATCGTCCAATTTGTGAACTGCAAATGGCTGTCCGAGCCGACGGAGTTCACATCGAAGACGTCGGGCAAGCTCATTTTGCCCACGCGAATCTCGAAGCGCCGAGCCGGGACCCTCGTCGCGAGCGCCAACGGCCCGCGATCCTGGTCAGTCATCTCATCCGTCAAGCCGAAGATCTGATGGATTTCGCCGCGAGCGAGATACGGTGTGGTGCTGAGAGTGGTGTTGCGCACCACGTCGAGGTTGGTGATGCCCGCCAGTCCCAGCGCCTCGGAGATGCCGCGTCCGCCGGCATTCTCAAAGTCGACGATCAGATCGGTGTTATAGCGGGTGTTTGGGCGCAATTGATAGCCGAGATACAGCGTTCCCACCTCGGAGGCCTTGGTTTCAAAATCGTCGATCAGGCTGTTTGGGCCCTCGTAGGGCGAGTGAAAATGGCCGTGCATCTGGAAGATGCTGTTGGCCTGGCCGGAGACCCAGTAGCGGCCATCCTCGCTGTGCGGAGCCATGGTAAGGACAGGATCGGCTTCGGCCCCGCTCTCGGCGGAATTTGTGCCGGAAGAGCCGGTGTCGATCGCTTTGCTGGCGGCGCTGTCTTGCGGTGGCGAGGGCGACAGCGGAGATTGGATTTGCCGGACGAACTGCGGCGTAGCCGCAAGCTGCGGATCGGGAGCCGAAGGCAAGTCATGGGCCGATTGCGCGGCAGCGACGGCGGTGAAGACAAAGATACACGCCAGGCCGTGCAGCGCATGGAAAAACGAGTTAGGGCGGCAAACAGGCATAGAATGAACGCAGGATGACCATACCCCCATTGGGTTCATACCATACCTACGGTGGGTATTGTCAAGCGAAGGAGGAATTCTTCATGTCGCACCACGAGCGGGAGACCATCAAAATGGTTCAGCGGGTGAGAAAATTGCGCGGCCAGTTGGACGCCATCGAGCGATCGCTGACAGAGGATGCGGATTGCGGCGACCAGTTGATGTTGCTGGCCGCCGTCCGCGGCGGGGTGAACAGCCTGATGGGAGAAGTGCTGGAGACGCACATCCGCTTCCATCTGGCCGACGAGGCCAAGGAGCGGATCGCTCCCGAGCTGGCCGAGGATCTGATCGACCTGGTGCGTGCTTATCTGAAGTGACGTCATTATTCATCGAGCGTCCTGCCGGTAATCGCCACAGTTCTCATGTGCTCGCCCGGCGGAAGCCTTCTCCTCATCGTAGCGAGCCTATGGTGCGGCGATTGTGAACGCCAGTTAAATGATCAGGAGCCCGCAGCAGCAATCCGCCTGCGCCGGAGATGCGAACCGGCCAGCATTCTCTGGCTGATAAAATAGAAGCTGCCGCGCTGTGCGGCGCATTGCTTCCAATCCCCCATACCGGCACGCCGGCCTGGGCAGCCGGACTCACGCGAAGGAAATTCGAATTTGTGAGCCAGACGATACGCAATATCGCCATCATTGCCCATGTGGACCACGGCAAGACGACGCTGGTCGACGGCATGTTGCGCCAGGCGGGAACCTTCCGCGCCAACGAGCAGGTGGCCGAGCGGGTGATGGATTCGAACGAACTGGAGCGCGAGCGCGGCATCACGATTCTGGCCAAAAACACTGCCATCAACTACGGCGCCGGAAAAATCAATATTGTGGACACGCCGGGACACGCCGACTTCGGCGGCGAAGTGGAGCGCGCGCTGAAGATGGTGGACGGCGTGATGCTGCTGGTGGACGCGGCCGAGGGGCCGTTGCCGCAGACGCGCTACGTGCTTTCGAAGGCGCTCGAAGCCAGGCTGCCGCCCATCGTGGCGATCAACAAGATTGACCGGCCCGATGCGCGCCCGCAGGAGGTCCTGAACGAAATCTACGATCTGTTCATCGACCTCGATGCGGACGAGTCGCAACTGGAGTTCCCGGTGCTCTATGCCGTGGCCAAGGAAGGCACGGCGACAACCGATCCAGCCCGGCCCGGCGTGGATTTGCAGCCGCTCTTCCAGGCCATAGTGAATACCATCCCCGAAGCCACAGGCGATCCCGGCGGCGCGCTGCAGATTCTGGTCGCCAATCTCGACTACTCCGATTATTTCGGGCGCATCGCGATTTGCCGCGTCTTTCAGGGCACGCTGCGCGCGGGCGACGAAGTGAACATCTCGCGTCGCGACGGCTCGCTCTACAAAACGCGCATCACCAAGTTATTCACCTTTTCCGGCCTCAAGCGCATCGAGATCGCGGAGACCACGATGGGCGACATCGTGGCCGTAGCCGGCGTGGAGGGCATCACCATCGGCGAGACGATCACCAGCGTGGAGAATCCCACCCCGCTGCCGCTGATTGTGATTGACGAGCCGACCATTGCCATTCAGTTCAACGTAAACACCTCGCCGTTTGCCGGCCGCGAAGGACCCTACGTGACCAGCCGCAACCTGCGCGAGCGCCTGGAAAAAGAGCTGCTGAGCAATGTTTCCATTCGCGTGGAGGAGACGGGCTCGCCCGACGCATTCAAAGTGCTCGGCCGCGGCGAGCTGCAACTGGCGATCCTGATCGAGATGATGCGGCGCGAGGGCTACGAGCTGATGGCCGGCCGGCCGGAGATCGTGACAAGAGTGGTCGACGGCGTGCGCATGGAG
This sequence comes from uncultured Acidobacteriaceae bacterium, assembly GCA_963844905.1. Taxonomy (GTDB): domain Bacteria; phylum Acidobacteriota; class Terriglobia; order Terriglobales; family Acidobacteriaceae; genus Telmatobacter. The sequence continues at coordinate 57,172 of CAWJQD010000002.1, forward strand.
CCGGTCGAACATCTGACCATTGACGTGCCCGAGCAGTTCACCGGCGTGGTGATCGAAAAGCTCGGACCGCGCAAAGGCGAGATGACCAAAATGCACAATCACGGCTCGGGCCGCGTGCGCCTGGAGTTTCGTGTGCCCAGCCGCGGCCTCATCGGCCTGCGCAGCGAGATGCTCACCGAGACGCGCGGAACCATCGTCATGAATTCGCTCTTCGACGGCTACATTCCCTACCAGGGCGAGATCCCGCAGCGGCCCACCGGCGCGCTCGTCGCTGACCGCCTGGGATTGACGACGACTTATGCGCTGAACGGCCTGCAGGAGCGCGGGCGGCTGTTCGTGGGGCCGGGCGTCGAAGTTTACGAGGGCATGATCGTGGGCGAGCACTCGCGCGATAAAGATCTCGACGTGAACGTGGTGCGCGAAAAGAAGATGACCAACATGCGTGCTTCGACCGCCGATGAAGCCATTCGCCTGGTGCCCTACACGACGCTCAATCTCGAGCAGGCCATCGAATTCATTGCCGACGACGAGTTTGTCGAGGTCACACCAAAGTCGCTGCGGCTGCGCAAGAAGATTCTGCAGGCCAAGTTCCGGCCGAAGGCCTGGGAAAAAGCGGAGCAGGCCGCGCTCTGATCCGAATCATCTGCCCAACCGAGACACCGTGTCATCCTGAGCACCGGACCCTGAGCGGAGCGAAGGGGAAGGGAGTCGAAGGATCTGCGGTTGCCTTTCTTACGGCCTGCCATGAGGCGCTTACTCCGGCAGCTTCGAATCCAGCACTTCCTGCGCCCGTGCCGCGCGCCACGCAGCGAGACGTTCGTAGAGCGCGGCGTCAGATAAAGCCAGAATCTCGGCCGCGAACAGCGCGGCGTTGGCCGCTCCGGGCTTGCCAATCGCCAGCGTAGCCACGGGAACGCCCTTGGGCATCTGAACCATGGATAACAACGAGTCCAGGCCGCTGAGCGGCGTGGCCGCAATGGGCACCGCCAGCACGGGAAGCAACGTTTTGGCCGCGATCACCCCGGCCAGGTGCGCCGCGCCGCCCGCGCCCGCAATCATCACTCGCATTCCCCGCGCCCGCGCTGCTTCAATGTATGCGAAAAGTTGATCGGGAGTGCGATGCGCGCTCAGCACCCGCGCCTCGTGCGGAATGTCAAGCGCGCGAAGTATCTCCACGGCAGCCGAGAGCACTTCGTAGTCGCTCTTGCTGCCCATTACGATGCCAACCAGGGGATGTTCGCTCATAGGAGAATTATACGAGCGGGACAGGCTGGCCAAACAAAACCGCATCCCCTCGCCTTGCTCAGGTCCACATTTGAAGAGTAATATAATCCCCCGGAATCAGGACTGAAAAAAAGGAGATTCCAGATGATACCATCGATGCCTAGTAAATCGTCGGCAGAACTACAAGCCGCGAGGCTATTGATAGATATACAGACTCCTGAGGAGGCTCGCATTGCGATAAATAAGGCACTTGCCCTACTTTCAACTCTGCCCAACGCAGCAGAACTATACGACGAAAATGAACTTGCGTCGGAAATTGCCAGCGGTTCGGATGACGAGATAGATAATTTGGTGCGGGAATTAAAAGTCTCCCTTTTTGATAATTTAGGTAAGGACACGCCGCCGGAACTCGTCCTGTTCCGCCATTCCCCCTCTGCGTATGAGGGTCCGGCTGGTGGAACCCCTGTTTCCCATATTGGCTTCTACGGACGCTTTAGCTTGGCCATGAATTGGGGTTGGCCCGATGAGAGCGACTTCCAAAGGGGGAAGGCTGCTATTGTATTGCGCGATGTTCGAGGGGACTGGAACCGATTCGTGAAGCAAGGAAGGATTTTCGTGAAAATTGCAGGCGTACCCGCAGCAATCCCACAGACATATGATCACATCGCCATGAGGCTGTTCCTCCGGGGAGTGCTCGGAGGCGAATGTTGGGCATCGCTATACTTCGATGCCCCTCACATACGGGGCACAATTGGAAATCCCCACTGCCATTTCTTGAATTTTCTTCTCTACTGCAAAAAATTGGTCGTGTACAATTCCGTCAAGAACCTTCAGTCGGGCATTGAAATCCCATTCGATGATGATGCAGAAAGAACGAACCTAGCTCGGTGCATTAACTAGCAGGTTTTCAATTTGTACTCATTTGCCAGGTGCCCCGCCTTCGCCGTCCGCCGCGGCGGACGGCCAAAGTGGGACAGCACAAACCCCGCCGCTCAGTGCCGGTGCCACGCCTCGACAGCCACTTCAACCACGGCGAACAGCACGCTGAAGGCGGCGAGGAAGCCCTTGGCGCGCTGCCAGTTCTGCTCATGGCGGTCCATGCGCCGCTCCAGCTCCGCCAGGCGCCCGCCGTTGCCGTCGCCCATGAGTCCGGTCATCTGCGCCTTGAGCACACTCAGATCGCTCAGCACCTGGGCTTCGAATTCATTCATCATGCGCATCCGCCGCACTCCGTACAGGGATCAGGTTTCAGGGATCAGGGATCAGAAACGGTCTTTGCACTCGCCGCTGGCCCGCTGACCTGCCTACAGCGGTTCCACAATTGCTGTATGCCGAAGTAACAACAGCTAAGTGGGTTGTTCCTCAAGAAAAACCCACCTTGTGCCACCGCCGGAGACGGCTACAAGTATTGTGGAACCGCTCTAGCTCCGCTAACACCGCTAGCAACGCTAGCTCCGCTCCTTCTCATCCACTCAGCGGCAGATTGATGAACAAGGCCGTCGAGAACTCCGAGTAGTTCGGCGGCGTGGAGCCGTCGTACATCCGGATATAAAACCGGTCGCTCGCCGTGGCGCGCGAGAAGGTCAGATTCGGCTGCGATCCGCGCATCACCAGAGTCGGATCCTCGGCCGCCATGAAGGCAAAGTCGCGCAGCCGAATCTCGAATCCCCCGCCGCTGGGCGGAGTGACTCCGGTATTGACCGTGACCGTGCTGCCGTTCATCGTGGTCACCGTCAGTCCGGCAAGATTGGCGAGCACTGTGGGATTCACCGCTGCCGGAAGCCATGCATTGGCGGGGACCGTCGCACTCGTCTTGATAGCTAAGTCATCGGCCCAGTCGTTGGCAAAGGCTATCTCGTACTCCACTAAGTCCTGGTAACTGGCGCTATAAGTCACTTTCACCGTGCGCACTACGACTTCCGCGTTCAGGTTAGTCGAAGGCGCATTGAGGGCCAACGCGTCTCCGGGCCACACATCCGCAGCAAAGCTGGCCCGGTTGCCCTTGTATGTCCCGCTCCAAAGCGCGCTCACGCTGGCCGCCGCCTGCTCCATCACGAGAGCGGCGTTGCGGCAATCCGCAGAGCAGCGCGCCGGAGGATTGGTGACCGAGCCGATCCACGCGGCCACTGACGGCGAGCCGGCTTGCATGAGCGCCTGCTGGCTTGCGGTATTGACGGCGCGCCCCACGGCCCGGCCAATCGTGCGGTAATTCACCGCGATCTGCTCGCCTGCAACCGGCGTGTATCCGGTGTAGAAGACAACCTTGCCGGTGCGCTCGAGGTGGCACTCGGCAGCTGCGTCGGTTGAGCCAACTCTCCGCGTGTATGGCCCGCCATTGGGCGGAGTGCTTACTACCCAGCCCGATCCTAAGTTCGTCAGGTTTACGGCGCGCATGCTTCCGATCAGATTGATGCTGCTTGCCGGCACCGCCATACAGATCCCGGGTAAGTACGCGAGAGCGCCGTCGTAGAGTGTGACTGGCGTCGCGCCTACGCCGTCGACAAACTCCTGTATCTCCATTTGAACCTTAGCTGGGGCAATAGACCATTCACCGCCCGCGGCAATAAGGCCGTTGTCTCCAAATGAGTAGTACATTGCTTGCGCGCGGTGGCACTCCGGGCAATGCACGCGGACGCGAAGTGTGTATTGGTTGGCGGGGTTCACCGCAAAGATTGTGCCTGCCGGCGTGCCTTGCACGATCGGTTGCAAACTGACCGCTCCGGTGCCTTGCTGTGCGGTGACTTGAAATCCTGCCGTACACTCCGACGCGATTTCGAGGTCGGTAAAGAAGCCGGCCAGGATGCCGGTGCTGCCCGGCGAAAGCGTCACGCCCACCGTTTCAAGGAGCAGTGTTCCGCCCATTTCGATGGGATCGAGCCATGTTAGCAGCGTTTGGCCGTCGATGCCGTTGCCGCCGTTGATCGCCAGCCCGTTGGGACCCAGCGTAAGGTAGCCGGTGCCTCCGCAAACACCCCAAACGGTTTGATTGATGTGTGGCTCATTGAACAGATCGCTGATGATGGTGGACTTTGAAGCCGCCGGAAAGTAGGGGTCCGCGGCCAGAAAGAATTCGACCGTTACTCCGTCGCCCAGAAAGTACTCCGTAACATAGGCCGCCGGCTCGCTCTCGCCGCAGACTGTCACGTCGTTGGCCATGGCGCGCCTGACGCTGGCCGTTAACGCAAGGTTGGCCAGATTCAAGCTGCCGTCGGTTTCGTTGAGCGGATGCACCGTTGTCTGCACCGTCGAAAGTGTGACCGCGCCGCCGAGGGCGCGATATGCCGCCCGCGCCATGCTCGCCGCTTGCCCCGCGCTTTTGCTCCAATTCGCGCCAGGCTCCGGAATAAAGCTTCCCACCAGAGTGCTCAGGGAAAGCCCCTTCGTCGAGAGCGATGCCGATCCGGAATGAGCCACAAGGGAGTTGAGCAGTGCGCCGGCGTTTTCTCCGGCGGTGCCGGCGCTGCGAGGCATAAGCACTTGGTCGAGCAGGATCTCGTCGCTCACGGCCTGGATCGCCGTGCGGTAACGGGGGCCCTCGAGACCCAACCCGGCATACTCAGGCAATGGAGTTACGGCGATGTAACCCGTGAAGTAAATGGTGCCGTCGTCGCCCGTTACCTGGAGAGATTGAAAGCGGGAGGGCGCAGCCAGGCTTCTATTAGCGGGCAAGCTCAGGCATAACTCACAGATGGAGGGCTCGTTCATCTTACGTTCGATAGTCAACAGGCGCCCGGCATCGAGAGCGGCCGTGTAATCCTGCCCTTGGATCGTAATCTTCATCGTGACTCTCTGATCTTATAACTCAACTCTGTTGCGCTATACCAGCGCGTTCGGCGCCGGCAGGAAGCTGCGGTAACACACAATCCGTTCCCCATCCAACGGGTCGGTAACCGGCAGCGCCAGGAACTGTCCCTTGAGCAGCACCCGCGACTGCCCGTTTTGATTTTTCCCATCCAGCGGAGATATTGCTTCTTCCGCGCCGGTCATGGCCTGCAATCTTGGATAGTGGAAGAAGATTCTTTCTCCCTGGCTGCCTTGCATGACGAAGAGCGCGGACCACTCCTGGTAAAAGCCGCCGCCTTCGCGGTCGACAAATCCGGCGACTGCCTGCAGCTTGGCGCCCGCAGGCGGTGCACCGCCGGGCAACGGCTCAGCAAGAGTCAGTCCCGTTTCACTAATCTGCGCGACCAGCGCGACGTTGAAGGTGATGCGCCGGATGTAATCGACGTCGCTGAGCGCCTGGCGCACATACGCGCCCGCGACCGGAACGCCCACAAAGCCTGTTTGCCCCGTGTAGTCCACGTCAAGCGCGACGATAGAGCCGGCCGTGAATCTCGCTGCGTCTGCTGCGGCCAGCAGGATGGATGTGCTCGTCGAGCCGCTTTGCGGAGTAACCGCAGCTGCTGCCTGCGCGCCATCGGCCGCGGCACCGGCGCCGCTCGCAGAGGCCAGCAGATTCATGTGCTGCGAACCCGTCGCCAGAGCCATCGTCAACTTAGTCCAACTTAGAAACTGAAGACTAACTTGCGCCTGCAGAGTTTCGCGCACCAGCTCGAGGGGCGCGGCGGGGATGCCGGCCATGAGCGGAGCCGACTTACTCGCCGTCTTGCGCGCAAAATCCTGAACCCATCCCAGACTTATCCATGGGGCGGGCGGCGCATCGAGGCTGAACCGGCCCTGTTCCGAGGGATCGAAGAGCACCGGCGTTTGCGCAACACGATTGACCGGCGCAAAGTAGGCTCGAACCCGCCGCGCCGCCGGCGCCGGAGCGGAAAACCAAGTTGCGGCCATTTACTCCCCCTACTCCTCGTAGCTGTAAACCATCACACTCGCGCTGCGGCTGAGCCGGTCGCGCTGAATGACGATGGGCGCGAGCACCGGCTCATCCCAAAAGACGTTCGTCAGCATGGCGGCCGGCGGCGTGGCAACATAATTGAGCTTGGGCGTGTAGAAAGGCTGGATCATGGCCATCAATTCCTCGTCCATCTCGCTCAAGGCGCGGCCGCGGTCCAATCCGCCGAAGCTCTGAGTTCCGCAGGTCTGGTAGATCACTTCGCATTGCTGGGCCGCCATCATCGCGGCAAGATCCATGTCGGCAGCCATGCCCAGCCAGCGCAGCACAAACACGTCGTTGGGGAACTGGTTAAAGGGAGCTTCCGCTTCCTCAACGAGGATTCCCGGGCGCACCGCGCCGCGCAGCAGGATCGTCCGCTGCGGATTGATCGCTGTCAGCCGCGTGCGCAGCGCCATATAAAACGAATCTTTCGCATTCTGCATGTGTGCTCCGCACAGTGAACAGTGGACAGTGGACGGTGTTCAGCAATTAGAAATGCCTGTCCCCGCCCGCGCTTTCCTGCTCCATGGTTCCTTAGTCCCTAGTCTCTGCTCTTGCTACACCGCCTGCTGTCGCGCCTCGCGCAGGAGCAGCCGGTACAGATACACTTGGCCGAAGGCTTCATTGGAAGCGATGGACTCGATCAAATAGTCCTGACCGGCCACGGTAACTAACAAGGTCATCGCAAAGAGAGATTGTGCCGAGGCCAGATCGAGCGCGTTCACCTGCTGCTCGACGCCGGTGGCCGACACCAGAAGCTCCCACTTCGACTCTCCGCCTTCCTGCCATGTGGGCCGCAGCTTTCGCATCAGCACCGGGCTCACCGGCACATCGGCAAAGGTGGTCGCCACCAACCCCACTTCCGACATGCCGGTATCCGTGTTGGCGCCTGTCACGCGCAGCAGGGCCGTGGTTCCTGCCGCGCTGCGCAGCAGCGCATCGGCCAGCATCTGCGGTGCTCCCCTCGGGTTGCGCGAGGCGGTATCGGTCATTTCTCACCTCGCATGGCTCACCCCAGCCTGTTCGCCACGTACGGATTCAGCCATGCCTGCACCGTCTCGTCGATCAGCGAACTTGAGAAATACTTCATTTGCATGGTGTCGATCCTGCTCATGCTCGCGTTCAGCGCCGGCGTCGCCTGCGCATTGCGCACGATCTGCGCGCAGGCCGACTTCACGTCGTCGCCGATCGCCGCCAAACCCGCCGTGTACGTAACCTGCACCTCGTTGTAAGGCAGCCCGAGCACATTCCAGGGCAACGTCAGCTCCCCGGTGTTGGGATCCAAGTCCACCAGCGTGGGATCGATTGCCGTCCATTGCCCGGGCAGCGCAAACGCCCACACGATCTCAACGAACGGCTCGCGCAGAATTTCTCCCCGCCTGGGCCGTGCGTACCGCCCCTCGATAGCGACGATCGGCGCCGCCGCCGGCGCCAGCGGCGCCAGAGGCAGATAGCTCAAGTGCACCGTCTGCGACCCGGCAGTTACGCGAAGGCGTTCGATATACTGAATGACATTCAGGTCGGGCCGCCTGCAATAACTGTTGATCAGAGCCGTCGCGGCCGCAATCCAGTCCGCTGTGGTCCCGGCAGGCAATCCATAGTTCGGGTAATCCGCTGGCTCGAGATATGCCATGAAAATCTCCTCAGGGTTCAGGTGTCGGGGTGTCAGGGAACAAGGGACCAAGGCACCAAGGGAACAAGAAATCATCGGCGGGACTCCGTCGACGGTTTGCCCGCTTCCCTTGCTTGCTGGTTTCCTCGTTCCCTTTTTCCCTCGGTCCCTGCTTCTCTACCGATCCACCAGCACCTGAATGTGCGCAAAGTTCGCGCCCTTCACCACCGGCGCGCCGAACTTGACCGCGACATACTGATAGGTCAGCGAGTTGGGCAGGCCGAGCTGGAAGATGCGCGGAGCCGGATCGCCAAGCCAGTGATACTCGATCAGATCCTCGGTGACGATGTAAGCCGGCAGCACGGCGGAGCCGCTTCCCGGCGTGCCCGTGTAGCCAAGGCTCCAATCGGGAATCAGCGGCAGGTCGCCGGCCTGCGTGGAAAGCATCTTTACGCGGAATCCGCCGGTGATCTGATCGGTGTTGAGCACCACGTTGTACTCGGTCTTCATCTCCTGGTCGATCAGGTCCAGCAGCACCGGGTTGGCGTAGATCGCCGTCGGCCGCACCTGGTAACCGTTGTTGGCCACCATCTGCGCCACCGTGGTCTTGATGGTGTCCACGATCTTCATCGAGGTGGTTACAGTCACCGAGTTGGCCCCGGCCGCGATCTGCGCCGCGCACCCCATGTACTGCGTGGTCGTGGGCGCGCTCAGGCTGGTGTCGTTGCCGTTCCACAAGGCCACGTCGTGCGCCACCATCACGCCGCTTACCGTGTCCACCAGGTCCTTGGCCTGCAAGTAGGCGAACTGCTTCTGCTGGTCGCCCAGCTCGATGTCGAAGAGGTTGTAGTTGATCTGCGCCACGATGGCCTTCAGCGGCACGCTCAGCTCGACGCGCGTCGGGCTCACCACCGTGGGGCTGATGCTGCGCGGATTCACAAAGCCGGCCGTGCCCGGATTGGGGATGGCCGACTCCTCAAAGAAGCGCGACGGATGCCCGGTCGCGGGAACCTGCTTGATGCGCTGTCCAAATGGACTGGACCGCCGGCAAATGTCGAAGATCTCGGTCTGATACAACGGAACTTCGATAGCGCCCGGCCCGATGTAATCCGCTGCCGCATGAATGTCTGCAAAAGTTGCGTTCATAGGCTCTTTCCGCCCCCTCCATGGGGCTATTGATCTCAGTGATCAGTGATCGTTGATCAGTTGTCAGTTGTCAGTTGTCAGTTATCAGCTCAGTTCTCAGCGAAGAATGAGCCGTGGCCGGTGAAACTGACCACTGATCACTGACAACTGAAAACCGCATTTACGCGATCGCGCCGGCCCGCAGCAGTTGGGTCTTGACCGCGATGCGCTGCTCCAGGCTCAGGCCGTTGAGCGCCGCATCCAGGGCGCGCACATCCACCGGCCCTTCGCCGATGCCATGCTTGGCCAGCATCTCGGCGGTGGCGGCGGGCATCGTACGGCGCAGCGGGTTCAATACGTTCTGCGACGCGGCGGCCCTGACCTCGGCCAGCTCCCGCTCCGCTGCGGCCAGTTTCTCCGCCAGCTCCGCTTCTCGCCGGCTCTGCTCCACGGTCGCCGTGATCCTCTCCACTTCGCCGGAGAGCGCGCCCTGGCGCTCTTCCAGCCAGTTCAGCGTCTTTTCCAGCAACGTGGTTGCGGCCTCCAGCCGCTCGACTATGCTCTTCTCGTCTTTTTCCATGTCCTTCCTTTCCTGTTTCCGCGCGTCTCGCAATAACGCCCGGTCCACCCGCTGACCAAAAAGGCTCCACGAACGGAGCCTCTTTGCTAACTCGCTAACTTGCTGACTCGCTCACTTACTTACTCGAAAGCACGGGCTAACTCCGCTAACTCCGCTAACTCCGCCAGCCCCGCTTTCTCCGCTTGCTCCCGCTAACTCGCCATGCGGAAGCTCGTCGCCCGGTAGGCCGCCTTCTCCCGCAAAAGGATCGCCGCTCCCGTGAACGTCACCCGGATAAGCTTCCACACCTCGGCCCGCATATCCTCGACGCGCGCATCGGCCAGCTCGTAGCTCATGCCCATGGCCTCCGGCGCGTGCGCCTGGATGGCGTGAGCCACCTCGGGAAAGTCGCGCGCGTACAGGTACCCGCGCACCACAAGGCGCGGCCCGATCACGTCGGCCTCGGTCAAAAGGCCGATCTTGCGTCGCGCATCGTGCCCATCCCAGCCCGGCCGGTAATCCACGGCCATGCCCAAGAGCGAGGGCAGCGCCTTCTCCGCCGCCTCGCGCGTCAGCACCACGCGGTGCCCGCGCGCCCCGGCCGGCGCCTTGTCGCTGGCCGCATTCACCACTGTCAGCACGCCCTCGAACGGCACCCGGTTGGGGTGCTTGTCCACATGAGGAATCTCGACCGCCATCGCTTCCAATCGCATGTTCGCTCCGCTCCGCTTCGCAAGGGACTTCGTCCCTCAGTCCCTAGTCCCCAGTCCCTTAGTCACTCTTCTCCGTCTGGCCCGCCACCAGCGCCGCCGGATTCTGCTGGAGCGGCGCCAATCCCCGCATCGCCCGCACTTCGTCGACCGTAAGCACGCCGGCCTGCAGCAGTTGCACCTGCACCTGCAGTTCCGTCTGCTCGTCGCGCGCGCTCAGCTCATTGAAGACAAACTCGAACTCCCGCCAGCCGATGCACTTCGCGAACAGATCGCGCGTGATGTGCCCGGCCAGCAGCATGGCCAGCGGCGAAATAGCGCCGCGGAAGGCCTCGTCGGCCATCTCCGAGGCCGTCGACTGGTTCACGTCCGCCTCCAGGCCCAGCATCAACGGCGGCAGGCCAAAGGCATTCGCCACCATGCGGATCAAGAACTCCTGCCAGGCCAGGCGCAGATCGGCGTCCGTTCCCTGCGCAAAGCGCAGCACCTCCGGCTTCTGCTCGGTGGAGAGCAGCGGCACGCGGCCCGTGCCCTCGATCTCGTCCTGCCACCAGCGGATCAGCCGGTCGTGCTGCGCCGGCGTGGCCTCGTTCAGCCACAGCGCGTACTGCGCCACCGAGTTCGCCGCCAGCTTGCCGGCAAAGCGGTGCGCGCTCAGGAACTGGTTCACCGTTTCGAAGGCCACCTCCAGCGGCCCCAGCCCAAAGGGCGTAAAGCTACGCGGATTCATGCGGATGTACATGAGCTGGCGGTCGAGCAGCTCCACCGCGGCGGACTCCAGTTGCCCCGGCATGGCCTGCGCGTAGCGCGGCGAATCCTCCTCTCCGTCCCACTTGGCGTTGATGCGGATCGACGCCCCATCCACCGGCCACAGCATCGCCGGCCGCTCCGGATCGCCGGTGGGCTCCATCTCGACCACACCGAAGCCGCCCGTCAGCGCGTCCTCGATCACCTGCTCCATCAGGGTGCGAAAGCTGTCCGACGCATTCGGTTCCTCCAGCGTGCGGCGCAACGCCCGCAGCCGACGCCCGGCAAAGGCCACGTCCTCGAGCCTCACCCCGCGCCGCACCCTCACCTGCCAGTCCATGGCCGCGATGCGGTCCTTGATCACGTTGATCGCCCGCCGCACCACCGGCGTCTCGGCAAACCGGCGCAGGTTCATGGGCGTGGGCTTGGGCAGGTGCCGCCCCGGAAACTGGACCGGACTCAGAATCGCGGGCAGAGCCAGCGTCTTGCGCTCCGCCTCCGCCTCGAGTTCGATCTGCCCGCCCTCGTTTTGCCTTCCCGGCTCGCCCCGCCCGGCCGGCCTGCCGCGGACGGCCTGCCACCACATCTCCCGTAACTGCTCACCTACCTTCACGCGCACCATCCTTCAAAAACTAAAAGGCATGGCCAAAGCCATGCCTTTTGCGTGCTCAGTGATCACTGGTCAGTTGTCAGCCTGGAACGATTCGCTCAAAACGACAACCCGGAACCACTTCAAATCCACCAACAAGTTCGATCGTACCGCGAAGCGGAGAAATTATCTGCAAACTCCGGCAAAAATATTTTGGCCCCCGCCGGCCGCCACGCCGCACTGCGTAAGTTAAACAAAACACAGCCGATCGAGACCGCGACCAACTCACTGTTCCCTGACCCCTGATCCTTGATCCCCATCTTTACACGCGCAGCTCGCGCCGCGCCGTCTCCGCCACGCGGCCCATGTCCAACGTGGTCAGCACGCGGATTTGGTGTTGCTCCATGGTCTCCACGCCGAAGCGGTACAACTCCAGCCGTTCCGGGTCCTCCTCCGTGGCCCCCACGCTCTTCGCAGGCTCGATCACTGCGGTCAGCTCCAGTTTCGCCTTTTCCACCTGCTCCACGCCCGCGTGCAGCGCGGCGGAGGAAAAAGCCAGAACCTTGGCTGTCTCCAGGCCCGGGCCCATTCCCGCGCCCATACCCGGCTGAAGGCTCACCGCATGAAACATGCGCACCAAGCCGTTGGGTTTGTACCCCATGTCAATGCGCAGCGGATCGCCCGGCCGCGTGTACTCCGAGGCCGCGATCCTCTTGCGCAAAAGATCCCATACGCCGGCGTGATCGAACTCCGCGCGCATCCGCGCCTGGATCGCGGCGCGGCCGCTCAGGCTTGTGCGCCGCTGACGGGGCGGAAGCTCGACGTAGAGCCGCATCAGCTCTTCCATCCCCGCGGGCATGCTCTCGGCCAGGAATGCCTTGGGCTCGGTCATCTGCACGTTGAGCGAGAGCGACTCCTCGAGAAGCCGCATCAGCCGGCCTCCTGACTCCTGTTCCAGCCGCCGGCGCAGCTCCGTCTCCATGCCTTCGAGCAACGCAGTGTCGGCATCGGGATCCAGGCAGCGCACCCGGCGCCAATCGCGGGTGAAGCGCACCTCCGCATGGGGGCTGCCCTGCTCGCGCAGGATCACTCCGATGTGCACACCTTCGTTGCGCACCGCATCCGGCACATACCGGAGCAGTTGAAACTCGCATGCTCGCCGCCGTTCAGAGTTCACAGTTCACAGCTCACAGTTAACAGTGGTCATGGGTCAGGGGTCAGTCATCGGTGATCAGTTCGTAGTTTTCAGCACCAAACTCCTCTTGAGTGCCTGGTCCCTGGTCCGTGGTCCCTGTCTCCTGCCCTTCAATTCACCCTCATCGTATCTCCCCATCGCGCCGTCCTCCAAGCCGCCTCCGCCCCTTCTTTTCCCCTCGCGCCCCATTTGGGAAACGGCCTCCGGTCCGAGTTCCCAAACGCCTCAATCAGCTCCCGGATCCGGCTGCGCCGCCCGAGCAGCTTCTCCACCAGCGTTTCCATCTCGCCCTGGTCGCCGCCGTACCATTCGGGAGGGACTTGGTTGGCTGCCGCCCAGACCGCTTCCGCGGACAGGGTCTCGAGGCGCGTCAGCCAGGGCTCGAAGGACTCCCATCCGGCGATCTCCCGGTACACGTCGTTGCGGTAGTAGACCCCGCGCAGCGGCGCATCCTCGAAGCGCCACTCTCCGGCGTGAAAGCAGTAGCCGAAGTCGATGAACACTGCCTTGTACCGGCGCTCCCGCTGCCGCCGCGTGAACACCGCCTGCCGCCCGTTGGCGTTCGCCGTCCACTTATCCAGCGCCAGGACGCCGGCGAACTCGCCCAGGTTCTTCACCTCGGCCAACTGTTCTTCGGGCAAGTAGTCCACAACCTGGCCGGGCATGGTGCCGCCGGCGAAGCGCGACCCGAAGTTGAGCCCCGCCTGGCAGCGCACCCGCGTCCGTCCCAGGTCGATCTCCAGCTCTGGCGTATTGTCGATCAGCCAGGGCGAAACCTCCACCAACTCGGTCTCCGGCACGCTGAGCCCCACCGCCGCCGCCAGCCGCGAGGCCAGAAACTCGTTGGCCAGCACGCGGGTGTGCTGGGGGTTGTTTTGGAACTTGACCACGTAGATGTGGCCGTCCGCGCCCAGCATCAACTGGCCCTGCGCGCCGCCCCGCATGCGCCGGATCTGCTGCACCGCCAGAACCGCCACTCTGTCTCCCGCCCCTTCTTCCGATGTCGCCCGGTACTCCCTCGCATTTTAAACGTTTCGCGGGGAATTCTCTGAGGCCGCGGCGTTCCTCGCCTATTCGGCGGTCTTCGCCACCAGCGCCTCCACCACCGCGATGTTCTTCATCAGCTCCGGCGGTAGCCCGTGCCGTTCCTTCAGATACTCCGGCGCGTTATACGAGACCCACACCTTCCCCGCGCTGTCCTGCCACACAAGAATCTTGAGGGGAAGATCGATGGCCACGCTGGGCGCCGCCAGCATCAGCGGAGTGCCCGCCCTGGGGCTGCCGAAGAGCACGAGCTTGGTGGGATTCATCTTCATTCCCGCCTTCTCCGCCTCTCCGCTGTGGTCGACCAGCGCGAACAACGTCACGCCTTTCTCCTCGAGGATGGCCTTCAGCCTCTCCACCACCTGATCGACGGTGTGCTTGCTCGCTACGTCGACGATCCCTTTCCCGTTTGCCTGCTCCACATTTGCCTCCTGGGTTTGTCTCCTCGCCGCCTGCAAAAGGAAAGCCTGCCTCTCGCCCAGCCGAGAACTCTCCTGACTCGCCGACTTGCTAACTCGCTAACTTGCCGGCTCGCCGACTTGCTGACTCGCCGTCCCCGCCACCATCCTCTTCGCCTCTTCTTCGCCGTCCAGCACGCGAAACACGCCCTCGGCCAGCGCCCGCAGCTCGTCCTCGCCGGGATAGACCGCGACCGGCGCAATCCATTTCACGTAGCCGCGCAGCCGCTCGACCAATCGCTCCGAATGCGCCATTCCGCCCGTCACCAGCACCGCATCCACCTCGCCTTCAAGCACCGCGGCCATCGCGCCCACTTCTTTTCCGATCTGGTAGGCCATGGCCTCGAAGACCGCCGCGGCCTGCGCGTCGCCTGCATCCATGCGCCGCTCCACTTCCATGAGGTCGCGTGTTCCCAGGTAGGCAAACAGCCCGCCGTCGCCGAAAACATGGCGATCGAGCTCCGCCTGCGTCATTCTTCCGCTGAAGCACAGCTTGATCAACTCCCGCACCGGCAGCGACCCGGTGCGGTCCGGCCCAAACGGGCCCTCCTCGATCGAGTTCGAGTCGATCATGCGTCCGCCGCGATGCGCCGAGACGGTGATCCCGCTGCCCATGTGCGCCACGATCAGCCGCAGCTCCGCATAACGCCGTCCCTGCTCGCGCGCGCAGCGCCGCGACACGGCTTTGGTGTTCAGTGCGTGGCCGATAAACGACCGTTTGACCAGCGGCGAGCCGGAGAACCTCGCGCACGGCTGCCACTCGTCTACCGTCACCGGATCGACGATGTATGCGTTCACGCCCGCAGCCCGGGCGAAGCGCAACGCCAGCACCGCTCCCAGGTTCGACGCATGCTCTCCGCGCCGCGCCCGCTTGAGCTCCTCCACTATCGCGTCGTCCACCAGATACGTGCCGCACTCCATCGGCGGCAAAAGCCCCCCGCGCCCGGCTACCGCAGCCCAGCGTTCCACGCCTTTCCCTTTTGGAGCAAATCCAGCCTCCTGAAGAGCGGCCTCGACCTGCTCCGCGCGGTATTCCAGCCGGTCCAGCATGGGCCGCCCGCGGAACCGCCCGATCTCATCGTCCCCGTGGTGGATGTTGCGCGCCATTTCCTCGCCCGCGCGCGTAAAGATGCCGAACTTCGTCGAGGTCGTTCCGGGACTGAGGACCAGCACCCTGCCCGCCGCCAGGCCGGTTGCCGAACCGGTGGCTGAAACTGTTGCGTGAGTCAAGCGTCATTCTCCAGCGCCATCGAGTGTATCTTGCCGCCCGCGCCTCGCACACGTTCCCCAGTCACATTCCACCGTCGATTCTCGGCTCTCGCCCTGCACCATCCGTGCTATACTTAACTCAATCGTAGAATTCGATTTCGAAGTTCTTGCCTGTTCCGAGTTACCGCTCCCCACACGCAGCACTTCCCAGATTGCGTTCGGCGGTAAATCTGTATCAAGAGGAGCAACACCCATGGAACAAGGCACAGTCAAGTGGTTCAACGACGCCAAGGGATTCGGATTTTTGAGCCGTGAAAGCGGCGAGGACGTCTTCGTCCATCACACGGCCATCAAGTCCACCGGTTTCCGTTCGCTGCAGGAAGGCCAGAAGGTCCAGTTCGACGTGACCAAAGGCCCCAAAGGCTGGCAGGCCGAGAACGTCCAGGTGATCTAAGCGCTACGCAACGGCAACCGGAACGAAACAAGACCGGTTCGAAACAAGAAAGGACGGCATCGCTGCCGTCCTTTTTCGTTTTGAGCATAGCTCTTGGTTGGGCGTGCGCCGCCGAAATAGCCGGTTTAAGGCTCCTGCGCCGCCCCTGACACCTGAAACTTGTTCTTAAGCGGCCGGATCGAGCACCTTGGCGAACACCTCCGCCGTCGCCGAGTGAAGGTTTTCCATGTGCATGTCGTGGGTGCCCATATATTGCAGCACATCGTTAATGGAGTCTTCGAAGCGCGAGCCCGTCTTGTGAATGGCCTTCACGCCCTTGGAGACGATCTGGCAGACCTCAAACCGGTTCATTCCCCTCGCCATGGCGCGGTGTACCTGGTCAGAACGCATTGGAACTCCAGCGAACAGGTGATTGTTGCGTGAGGTGCAGCGCCCGTCAGAAGCGAATATTTGGCCAGAGCCGAGCAGGCGGGGCCGAATTCCGGTCTAGCCTTTTTCCCGATCTGGCTCTATTGTACGCTCAATCGCGGGGATGCGCCGGCCGGCATGCGCCTCGCGCCGCCAGAATCGTGCGGCAAAGTCACTGGAACGTTTGCACTCACCCTGAGCTTTCTCGCGAGCCGTTTCCCTGTTACCATAAAAAGTCGCACGCCCCCGCGTTGCGCGAAGCAACCAAAGCGACTCGATGGAAAGAGGTTAACGTGGCTGACACCACCAAGATCACAGACAAGCTGGAACGCAAGAAGCTGAAGCGCGCAGCGCGCAAAAAAGCGGCCCCCAAGGCCAAGCGCACCACCCCCCGCGGCTCCCAAAAGAGAAAAGTGAAGAAGATGGCCCGCGGCCAGTCGAAACGGTAAAGAACAGTGATCAGCGGTCGGTGGTCAGTGGTCAGTACCTTCCTGCGGCTGCGCAGGGCGTTACGGCGGTTCCACAATTGCTGTATGCCGAAGTAACAACAGCTAAGTGGGTTTTTCCTCAAGAAAAACCCACCTTGTGCCACCGTCGGAAACGGCTACAAGTATTGTGGAACCGCTCTAGCCTTAAACAGTGTGAGACACTCCGAACCAGGGCGCTCCGCGCGCGAAGGCGAAAGCTGACAACTCATCACTGTTCGCTGACCACTGACCACTGCAAGGAGACCTTCACTGCCCAGCCAATTGCTTGCCCGCAAGTCGATCGACAAGCTCATCAGCAACTCGGAGGAGCCCGAGCACTCGCTGAAGAAGAGTTTGGGGCCGTGGTCGCTCACTGCGTTGGGCATCGGTGCGGTCATCGGCTCGGGCATATTCACCGTCATCGGCACCGCCATATCCGGCGAGCAGTTCGACACTTCCAGCATGATCAACACCCCGCTGGCGAGCTACATCCTTACCCACACCGCGCTCGCCGGCCGCCCCGGCGCCGGCCCCGCCATCGCGCTCTCCATGATTCTGGTGGCCATCGTCTGCGCCCTCACCGGCCTCTGCTACGCCGAGCTGGCCTCCATGATTCCCATCGCCGGCTCGGCCTACACCTACACCTACGCCACTCTCGGCGAGCTCATCGCCTGGATCATCGGCTGGGACCTTATCCTTGAGTACGCCGGCTCCAACATGAGCGTCAGCGTCGGCTTCGCCGCGCACATCGTCGACCTGCTCGACTGGTTCGGCCTCCATCCCTCCGCGCGATGGATTTCACCCGCCTATCTCCCTGACGGCCTCCAGGACCTCGCCGGCAACAACCTCTACAATCCCGGCTGGCACTTCGGCTTCAACATTCCCGCCTTTCTCATCGTCATGGCCCTCACCGTCATCCTGGTGCGCGGCATCCGCGAGTCGGCCTCGGCCAACAACGTCATGGTGGCCTTCAAGCTGGTCGCCATCCTCATCTTCGTCTTCGCCGCCATCGGCTTCGTCCATCCCTCCAACTGGCATCCCTTCATGCCCAACGGCTGGTCGGGCGTGCTCACCGGCGGCTCCATCATCTTCTTCACCTACATCGGCTTCGACTCCGTCTCCACGGCGGCCGAGGAGTGCCGCAACCCGCAGCGCGATCTGCCCATCGGCATCATCGCCACGCTGGCCGTTTGCACCGTCCTCTATGTTGCCGTCGCTGTCTGCCTCACCGGCCTGGTTCCGTGGCGCTCCATGGTCGGCGACGCGGCACCGGTGGTCAACGCCCTCAAAAAGCTCGCCCTCCTGCCCGGCGGCCATCCCCTCTACTGGATTCGCCTCGTGGTCCTGCTCGGCGCCCTCATGGGCATGATCTCTTCCATCCTCGTCTACCAGATCGGCCAATCCCGCGTGTGGTTCTCCATGTCCCGCGACGGCCTTCTGCCAAGGATCTTCTCCAACGTCCATCCCCAATTCCGCACTCCGGCCTTTTCCACCTGGGTCGCCGGATTCGTCGTCGCCATTCCCTCCGGCCTCTTCGACATCGGCACCCTCGCCGACCTCTCCAACATCGGCACCCTATTCGCCTTCGTCCTCGTTTCCGTCGGCGTCATCGTCCTCCGCTACCGCGATCCCCGCCGCCGCCGTGGATTCGTAGTTCCCTTTGGGCCCGTCATCCCCGCTCTCAGCGTTCTCTTCTGCTTCCTGCTCATGGCCGGCCTGCCCATCATTACCTGGTACCGCTTCCTCATCTGGCTGGTCATCGGCCTGTTCATCTACTTCTTCTATAGCCGTCACCGCTCAGAGTTCGCCCGGCCCCGCTAAACCGCAGCCATCGTCTTGTTCCGCTAAACTTGAATGAATGCCTGAGATCGAATCCTTCATCCGTCTTCTCCCCAAGGCCGAACTTCACCTCCACCTCGAAGGCACCATCCTCCCCTCGACTCTCGTCGAGCTCAGCGCGCGCCACGACGATCAGCCCTTGACGCTTTCTGAGGCTGAGGCCCTCTACCGCTTCACTGACTTTTCCGGCTTCATCGAATCCTTCAAGGCCGTTACCCGTAGCCTCAGGGAGCCGGAAGACTACGAACTCATCGCCTGGCGCATGATGCAGGGACTTGTTGCCCAGGGCATTGTTCACGCCGAGGTCTATATTTCGGTCGGCGTCATTTATATGTGGCGCAACTTCGATCCGCACGCCTTCGAGCCCATCTTCGCCGGCCTGGAACGCGCCCGTGAGCGCGCCGCGCGCGAGCTGGGCCTTTCTCTCTACTGGATCTTCGACGCCGTCCGTCACTTCACCGTCGAAGAGGCCGAGCGTGTCTTTCTCAAGGCTGCCACGATGCGCGCTCAGTTCCCCTCCATCGTCGCCATCGGTCTCGGCGGAGACGAGCGCCTCGCCCGCTCCGAGCCCTTTCGCGCCCTCTACGCCCAGGCCCGCGCCGCCGGCCTTCGCCTCACCAACCACGCCGGCGAAACCACCGGCCCCGAGGCCATTCGCGAGGCCCTTGCCATCGGCTCCGAACGCATCGGCCACGCCGTGTCTGCCGGCCGCGACTTCTACCTGCTCGAAGACCTCAAGGAGCGGCGCATTCCCCTCGAGCTCAACCCCACCTCCAACGTTCGCACTGGCGTCTGCCCGTCGTTTGCCGCCCATCCTCTGCGCCGCTATTTCGATCTCGGCCTGCTCGTCACCCTCAACTCCGACGATCCCGCCTTCTTCGGCTCCAATCTCGCCAACGAGTTCCTGCTCGCGCACACCCAGCAGGGATTCACCCGCGACGAACTGCGCCTCCTCGCCGCCAACTCTGTCCGCTCGAGCTTTCTTCCCGAAATTGAAAAAGCCGCGTGGCTGACCCGAATTGCAACTATTGGGTGAATTACTTCCGTGTTTTCCGCCGCGGGCCCGCCTCTGCGCCTGTCATAATCTGCGCTATCATAAAGGTGCAGGAGGCTGTGTTCGATGCCTGTCGATCCCGAAACCGAGCTGCTCATTGGAGAGTCCCCCGCACCGGAGAAGGTGGGATCTACCGCAATGCGTGTGATTACGTGGTTTTCCGTTGGAGTCGCAGTGGCCGCGCTGGGCATCTACGTGGGCACCGAACTGCGCAGCCGTTACAGATTCAAGCGGCGCACACCCTATGACTTCTACTCGAACGCCGGTTCGCAGCAGGCGAGCGAGTTCGGCGTCGGCGTCTGACGCGCCGCAAACCCATTCCTTGCCGCGCAATGCCGCTCTCGGGCGGCATTGTTGCGTTTGCGGCGCACCTTCACCGTGTCTCAGCGCCGGAAGCGCAAGAAGATATACAGGACGATCGAGAGCACAATGCTGATCAGAATCGAGGTGCCCAGCGGAAAGTAGAAAGAGAAATTCTTGCCCCCCAAGGAAAAATCGCCGGGCAACCGTCCCAACGGCAGGCCGATGCGCGCAGCCAGCAGAACCATCGCCCCGATGAGCGCGAGCAGCAGCCCGATTCCCAATAGCATCTTTCCAATGTCATGCATCGCCGTCCCACCCGTTCTGTCTTATTTGCTCTCTTTCCGCCATTCGCACCCCGACGCCGCGCTACACTCGCCCGCTCACTTCGTCCCGATCAGCCGAATCCGCGCCGTAAAGGCCCGCCCCTGAAACTCGCTGAAGGTTCCGAATTCGGGCGAATCCACCACGTTGTTCACTTCTACGGGATTTTCGCTGTCGGTAGCATTTTCCATCACCCCGCGCAGTCCCCAATACTGGCCGCGAAAGTGAAACTTCCATTCCAGGCCGGGGCTGAAGTTCACAAAAGCCGGGAAGCGCTGCGCTCCCGCCGCGCCAGCCAATTGATCTGCCGCGTTTACCGCCGTGTACGGAAATCCGGTATGCCGGTCGAGCAGGTATACAAAGTCCCAGTGCTTTCTCAGCTTCGCAAACGGCACCGGCAGCCATCCCCAGGAGATGACGCGGTTGGGCGTGTCCCAAGCCAGGGGTCCGCCTTGCTGCGGCCCCAGCGGCGATGGCGTCGCCAGATAGTCGAGCGCCGCATTGGTGCGCGCCGAGGAATGCGTGTACGAAACATATACCGTATAGTCATTCGCAAACAGCCGCCGTGCATCGAACTCCTCTGAGCTGTAGTGATCCTCCCGTTCGTTGGTCAGCAAATAATTGCCCGATAGCGCCGTGGCCCCGCTCTGATTCCCAAACGTCGGAACATTCGAGGTGCGCTTTTCGAGAAAGTTCGCGCCTGCGAAGATCGACCAAGGCAGCTTACGCTCCACGCCCACGCTCCAGTTCAATGCCCGCGCCTCGTGCAGCTTGCCATCGTTGGCGGTAAATTCTGTCTCCTGCGCCGGGCCTGATGGCGTTACTCCATCCGCCTCGTAGTACGAGTCGTAGCGAACGCCCGCGTAGGTTTGCGCAAGATATTCCAATTGCGTGTGCTCGTAGTAGAGTCCGATACCGGCCGAAATCTTAGTTGTATTCTTGTCTCCCGGGGGCGAATACACTGCGGCCAGCCGCGGCGACTCGAGTGGCCTACGCACAATCTCGTCCCAATCGAAACGCAGCCCCGGCTCGATCAGCAATCCCTTCGCCCATCCCGTCTCCTGTTGCCAGCGGTCCTCGATGTACGCTCCGATCTCGTCATTATGCAGCGTGAACGCCGGCTCCTGCGGAAACACGCTCTGCCGATCGAGCGTTCCGTCTTCGCGCAGATAACTCACCGGCGTACGCGTCTGGTTTTGGTTATAGGCAATATGATCCAGGTCGATGCCCGCCTTCAGATCATGCCGCCCCATCCAGTGCCGCGGCGGCAGATACAAGGCAGCATTTCCTTCCAGGCGCTGCGAGCGCCCGGTCAGGTTTTCGAAATAACTGCCCTCGGGAAGTTCGGGCGTGATCTCGTAAGGCGTGTCGCCGTGCGGCTCGTACCCGTCGCGAATACGCACGTACCCAATTCCCACATCGAGCAGCGCGCCGCCTGCAAAGCTCTGCTGGTCCCGCAGGTACGGCAGCCAGGCAATCGTGTTGCGTTTTACGGTACTCTGCTGCGGCGTCAGCAACGAAATGCCATCGTAAGGAGAGTGATAGTTGTTGTAGAGCAGCCCGCCGGTGAGCATGTTGGCCGGAGTCACGTTCTCCTGAACCTTCACCAAATTGCTTCCGCGAATCAACTCGTCGGTATCGGCGCCGGCCGGCAGCTCCTCAATGTAGATGTTGTCGTACTCCACCTCCACGCCGTCGTACCACCACGCGCGGCCTCGCTTCAGCGGCCCCGAAAATGTAAACCGCGGAACAAACTTGTCGAAGCGAATTCCGTTCAGATCGCGGAACGAAGGGAAAAAGTTCGTCGCGTTGAAGCGGAACTTGTTGTCGCCCATGCCCGTGTAGAGCGCGATCACGCCGCCGGTGGCGCGCCCAAACTCGGCCGGATACCTTGTCGTCTCCGAGTCGATGGAGCGCACCGCATCCGCGCTGACACGCAGGCTTAGCACTCCGTTCACCGGAGATCGGATGTCGAATCCGTCCATCGCGTCCAGCGTCTCCCAGGTCTCCGAGCCGGCCACATGCACCTGCCCGGTCGTATCCTGCACCACGCCGGTGTTGAATGGCAGCAGGTTGCGGATGTCGCGCGAGGTCTCATAAGGAATGTTGACAATCTCCGGCGTGTTCATCGTGCTCTGGTCGGAGACCTGTTGGGTATCGATGCCCGGCGTCGAAGCCGTTACATTCACCTGCTCGCGCACCATCTGCTCGTGCGCCAGGACTACTCTCACGCTGCTCTGGCTCGCATCGATTCCGCTTTCATCGGCCTCGTAGAATCCGGGCTTCTCCACGTGAACCTGGTACGGCTTCTGTTGCCGCAGTGCGAAATTGCACATTCCCGCGTAGTCCGTCCACAGATGAGCGGGCTCCATCCCCGGTTCGGCAATCGTGACCTGTGCACCGGGAACTGCCTGGCCGTTCTCGTCTACGACCGTCAGGGTAACGGGCGCGCGAAGGCTCTGCGGCTGGCCGCACGCGAGCGCGGCGCAGAATAGAAAAAGCAAGCCAGGCACGGCCCGGTTGGCGCAATCAAAAGGCAGCATGAAATCAAGCCGGAACCCGCTCAACACGCTCCGCCTTGCCGCCAGTATAGCGCCCACGCGCTCCTCACGAATCATACGGAATCATAGACCGAACCGCTTAATAAGAGGTGTGTTGGATAAGCAAAAAGTTCACATTACAGATTTTCCGGGATCATGAAGTCCGTCCGGCCGCCTCGGCGATCCGGGTAGCGCCGGTCTCCGCACCAGGGTCCCCAGGAAGCGTAATTGCTTCTTGGGGCGGTAACGACAGGTGGCTCGTAGAGCCGGGGTCGTTGGGGTGAGGGACCGGCTGTCGTGTGGGCGGCCACACCCGCACCCGTCCTCTCTGGAGTAAAATCCTTTCCTATAACAGAACAACCGAATCCGCCCTCAAGGGCGATCGACGCCGCACAGCACGCAGCCCAACCTGGGAACGAGGATTGGCCAACAATGACCGGTGAATTCGCAGCAGACAAGCGCCCGGCCGCGGCGGCACGTCCGCTTGGCCTTTACGCCATCTTAATCCTTGCTGCCGGAGCTGCCATTCTCGCGCTACCGCTTCTCCTTTACGGCGCCTACCCGCAAGCTCATGACTTCCAGGAACACCTCAACTTTAGCCGCCACTTTAGTGAACAATTCTGGGCGGGCGAATGGTATCCCCGATGGCTGATCGGCATCAACCACGGGCTCGGTAGTCCAACCTTCTTTGTGTTCCCTCCTCTTCAAGCCTTCGTCTACGCAATCCTGGAGCCATTATCGAATGCCCTCCATCTGGACGCTTTTCTGTCGGTGGAAGTGTTGGTCTTGTTCGCCTCAGGCGTTTGCGCATTTCTGTGGCTGCAAACCCATACCGGCCGGCGAATCGCGATTGCCGGGGCTGTGTTCTACATGTTGGTTCCCTATCATCTCATGGTCGATTTTTACATGCGGAATGCTCTGCCGGAGTGCTGGGCCTTAGCCTGGATCCCATTGCTTCTGTATTTCACTTCCAAGATCATGGGAGGCAAACGCGCGGCTGTGGTTTCTTTCGCCGTGGTATACGCCTTGTTCATCTTGAGCCACCTCATTAGCGTTCTGATTTTCTCGCCCATTCCACTGATCATAGCCGTAACCCTGCCGGCCAAAGGCCAACGGCTTCGCTCTGTTCGTAAGGTTGTCGAAGGAAT
This sequence comes from uncultured Acidobacteriaceae bacterium, assembly GCA_963844905.1. Taxonomy (GTDB): domain Bacteria; phylum Acidobacteriota; class Terriglobia; order Terriglobales; family Acidobacteriaceae; genus Telmatobacter. The sequence continues at coordinate 81,012 of CAWJQD010000002.1, forward strand.
TCTTTTGGGAACCGGCCTGTCGAGCTTCTATTTGATTCCAGCTCTCTCTAACGCCAGAAATTTTCCTCCTGAGAGGCTTTCCCCGCCCCCTTCGCAGACCCTGAACCTCTTCCTCATCGGCGCGCGAAGTACATTCCTGGCCAGCGGCTTTTTCCGGGTGATGGCAATAGCCGCCGTTGACGCGATAGCGGTGTGCGCCATTTGCGGAGCTGCGGTTCTCGTGAGTGGGCGTCAGGATTCGAAGAGGATCGTATTGTTTTGGCTTGCCGTCTGTGCGGTTCCTTCGTTGATGATGTTCTGCCTGAGCGCTCCAGTCTGGAGAAGCATTCCGATACTTCTGGCGGCGGTGCAATATCCGTTCCGCCTCAACATCATTCTGTGTGTCGCTGCAGTAGCAATTGTTACTATCTTCCTTTCGGAAGCAGTTCGGACAACACCTTTCATGTCCGGAATTGGACCATTGATATTGTTGGTGGCCGTTCCGTGGCTGTTCTCATATGCGATGGTGTGGGTAAATTACCGGCAACAGGCGAACCCGCGCACAGCACTGGCGATTCACGAAAAAGGTCCGTTTGACGACGATGGCTGGTTTCATTCCTGGACGCCTCCCGGGATGGACCCGGCGAGCGCGCTTCGGGCGAGCATGGGATCTCGCGTGAGATTCATTGGAGGGGTCGGTACTGCAAATGTTATTGCCTGGATGCCCCGGCACATCGAGCTCGAAACGGCCAGCTCGACCGGCGGACAAGTGATGGTAAACCAATTTTACTATCCCGCGTGGCAAACTGCGCTGGTGCCATCGGCGCAACCGCTCGTCACGAGGGCGGCGATGCCTGAAGGTCTGATCGAGGTCGAGGTGCCTCCGGGACAGGAGCATGTGCGCCTTGACATACCCGTCGAGCCGGGGGAATATAGCGGGCGCGCGATAAGTGCCGTGTGCGTGTTGCTCTGTGTTTTCTTGGCTTGGAGAATGAAGCGGGATGGCAGGGCCGGTGAATGCTCGAATACACGATGACTATAGGATCGTTCCCTTCACGATCGCCGTGCAGTCGGCGAAGAATAATGCTGTGTCAGTTTTCGCCCCTTGGCGCCGAACCGCGGCGCGTGGATGATGCCCAGCTTGTGCACCACAAAGCTGACCGTCGTCGCCAGAACGCCGAATCCATACTTCACGCTGCGCTTGAAATTGATGGAAGAGGCTTCTTCAAAGTACTTCGTTGGGCACGAAATCTCGCCGATGCGAAAGCCGAACATCACGGCCTGCGCAATCATTTGGTTGTCGAAGACGAAATCGTCGGAGTTTTCGAGAAGCGGCAGCGTCTCCAGCAACTCCCGTGAGAAGGCGCGGAAACCGGTGTGGTATTCCGATAGCTTCGCACCCAGAAACAGATTTTGAAAGGCTGTCAGCAGCCGGTTGGCGACGTATTTGTAGAACGGCATTCCGCCCTTCAGTGCTCCCGCGCCCAGAATGCGCGAGCCCAGAACCATGTCGTAAACGCCGCTGGCGATCATCCCCGCCATCGCCGGAACCAGCAGCGGCGTGTATTGATAGTCGGGATGCACCATCACCACGATATCTGCGCCCGCCTTGAGCGCCTCGCGGTAGCAGGTCTGCTGGTTGCGTCCATAGCCGTAGTTGGCGTCGTGCACAAAAGTCTGCACGCCCAATCGGCGGGAAAGTTCCGCGGTCTTGTCTTCGCTGGAGTCGTCGACCAGGATCCTGATGTCCACTACGTCGGACAGCTCCCGCACCGTCTTTTCCAGCGTCTTCTCGGCGTTGTACGCCGGCATGACCACCGCAATCCGCTTTCCGCTGATCATTCCCTGAACCCCTTCAACTTCTTCCTTTATGACACAAAATAGCGCCCGCTTACAGCGGTTCCACAATTGCTGTATGCCGAAGTAACAACCGCTAAGTGGGTTTTTCCTCAAGAAAAACCCACCTTGTTCCACCGCCGGAATCGGCTACAAGTATTGTGGAACCGCTCTAGTGTATAGCGCCGGCCGGTAGAACCCGCTTCGTCACCCTGCCCCGCCTGGGGCCATCGGGCGATCTCCCACAAAGATGCGCACAGAAACCTAGAGGCTCCCTTCATGATCCGGAAGAATCTATGGCCCTTTCTCCGCGGAAGAATCTTTCCCAACCACATCCTCCCCGTCCAGCCGCTCCATAATCCGAACGCCCTTGAAGTTCTCCACTTCCCTATAATGCGACTCCAGGTACGGCTCCACTATCAGGGCAGCCGGATTTACGGAGGACGCGCCCGGAAAGGCGTTCCTCTCGTTCCCCTGTAAGAAATTTGTATCCCAGATCGCAAATCTTGCCCGGCGTCGATCCAGTATCTCAATCACCTCCCTAAACTGCTCAGGCGTAGTGTAGTTATACTGCAAGATAGTGTAGCGTGTAGGATTGTTGGTTCGAGTCAGGAAATAATAGATCGGTGAGTATGGATAAACAAAAATATCTCCGCCAGGAGGCACGTGGCCGTCTATGAAGCTTACAACCGCCGCTAATTCCGTTTCGTTCGTGGTAATGGTGCCTGCGCGCGTGGTTACCGGTTTGGCCATGGCGGTAATTGCAAACAAGTTGCATACTGCAAGGAGTGCCGAACTTAGATATAGGACGATTACAGGCGCCCGGGCAAACTTGCTTTTCCAATTCCCCAATAAATGGACACTGAGAATGACCAGTAGCGGCGCTCCCCATACTAAATGCGCCACATCTCTTCGATGGCTCTCGGACAGCCACATTGCGAATCCGGACAACCAGAGCAGTTGAATGGCAGGGGTTGCGGATTTCCACCGGTATCCGATGCCCACGAGCAAAAGAGCGAACGGCAGTATTGCAATAAAGAGATGAGGTGTAATGAGAACTGCAGCGGCGCCCTGCGACCACTTGGAGCCTGGAGCCAGGGAAACCCATTGCGTCCAGAACCCGCCTTTGAGGATACCGAAACCATAAGGTACCGAGTTCACGGCATTGTAGTCGTGGGAAGGAAATATAATGTCTGCGTATATCAGACTGCCCAATGCTCCCTGACTCCAAAAGTATCCCAGCACGGCGCCGATCGCGGCAAAATAGCCCCCTGCCATCCAGCACAGTCGGGGAATCAGAACAGATGCTCTTCTATCTTGTAGCAATAACCATACCATGCACGCGCAAAACAGCAGCACACCTTTTGGTTGGAAAATGCATGTTGTAATGCCGCTCAGGACGCCGGCAGCCGGAAGAAGGCCGCTTTTGTGTCGGTCGCTCCACAAGGTCAGGCAAATAACCGCAACTAACGCATAAAAATTGCCGTCTATGTGACAGCTTATGCCTTGGCCGAGTATTCCAAAGTAGGTTCCCGAAAGTATCAGACAGGGGAGCAGCTTATATTGATTGCAGAGCCGTCGGGATAGAAAATAGACTGCGATGGCGGTTCCAAGCAGCGAGAAGAGCAGGTATATCCGCGCTGCCAGAAACGTAACGCCAAAGAGTTTAAAGAAAGCGCCTAGCAGGTAGAACGTGCCTGGTCCCCCGATTTCGAAGAAATCGCGTGCAAAGACCTGCCCCTGGGCGACTCTCATCGCGCCGCACAAGAGCAGTCCTTCGTCGGACCCCGAAAACGCGTATCGCAGGAAAGGCACAAGGAATAAACTGGTCCCGATCGCAAATGTGAGATAGTTCAGCCACGGGCCACTCGAGGCTTGCGCCGGATTGACAGTTCCCTGACGGCTCTTGGAAAGATTCATTTCTCTGTTATTGACTTCTTCAGCTAGATTAACTGCAGATTATCAGGAATACTAGACCGCATTGGAACAGCACTTCCGCCTGATTTTCCTTCCGCACGCATCGCATTGCTACCCTGAAACGCAGTAAAAAACGGGAGAGAATGAGCCGGCAGCAGAGGTCTCTCACCGGCCCATCTTTCGTGGAACGGGCGAAGTTGTAAACGCCCCAGGTGCGAAAAACTTTGCCGCGAAGCCTCTCTCCCGGCAGTCTCTTCAACCGGGAGAAGAAGCGCTACATTCAGGCGTCCGCCAAGGAGGCCGCTCGATCTGTTCCTCGTTTGGCTTTTTCGGTCAATCCTCCTGCTCCCTTCAACCCTCGATCCGAAGCGGTTCTCCGCAGGTATACCCAAAGGTAGAAAACTCCCGTCGCCAGGAGGATGGGCGCGGCGGGCCGCAGCAGCGCCAGCTCGAGCACCCTCCCCGCCAACCCCGTCACGTGTCCGCTCACGCTCTTCTCGGCCACGACAAGAAATGTCGATGGAAGGTCCCCGGTGACCACGATTGCGGCGCTAGTCAGCAAGCCTGCCGGCCACTTCAAAGTCCCGCCGCCGGCCCACACCATGGCACATGCGGGGACGGTCAACAGCAGGAGTTTGGCGTCGTGCAGCCGGTGGTAGACCGGGAGCATCGAAAGAGCCGCAATGGCCGCCAGCGCAAGCCACGCATTCGCTTGCGAGAAGCGCGACCGGAGAGTTCGAACTGCGCCGAGCAGCAGAAGGGCCCCGCACACCAGATAAGTCGCTGCGTTGTAGATCCGTGGATCGTCGCGGAAGATGGCGATCGCCGATTGCAGGCTGATCACCATATCGGGTACGCGGAAATGGTTGGACGCCGGCCCGGGATCGTTGAGACTACCGTGCGCTGCGCTCGCCGCCAGGTTCGCGTGTAACTCCTGCGCCCACTGCGGCGCGACATGTGAAACCCAAAGGATTGACGGCAAGACCAGCGCGGCAACCACCAGCAGAGTTTGAAGCGCCCGTCTACGATGAGCGCCGCCGGCCAGCAGGAAGTAGAGCCAGACCAAGCCCGCGTCATGGGGCTTCATGGCAAGAGAAACCGCCAGGCAGAGAATCCCTGCCGGCACAAACCGCTCCTCGAGAAAACACCAGACCGCTACGATGCAGAGACCTACCGCGATTCCGGCGGTGTTGCCCAGCTCAAGAAGAATCTCCGTGTTGGCAAGCACGAAGCAGACCAGCAGAGGGGCGAGTTTGGGCGCATAGCTCTCTGCAGAGTTCCACATCAGGAAAGCGGCCAGCGTGAAACTTCCCGCGATCAGCATCATCCACAGCACGGAGGCAAGTCCCCACGGCAACATGGCCAGGGGAGCGACGAGGAACAGCGAGCTGGGAAGATTAATGCACCGGAACAGTCCGCTCCGGTAGCTTTGCAAATCGAAGGCATTGGAGGGCAGTTTCCCTCCTTGCGCCAGATATTCGCTCAGGAATTCGTTCGGCTGGTAGGGGTCGCTGTGATCGATGAGGCATCGCGCCCCGTAGTAGACCCCTTTGAAGTCGAACATGCCATACGGACCGCTGGTAAGAAAAGATCCCCAGAGAATGAATATGCCGCTGCTGAAGAGCAGACAGAGCACAGCGCTTCGCTGCGTCGATGTCAAATTCAGCATCATACTCAACTCAGTCCGGCCGCACAGGAATCTAACCTTGCCCCCGAGGATCGTCTCCGGTCCGGCCTTGCGCGAAGAGCGCCGCTCTGGCGCCGGGTCTGTTTCCGATACTCCACGCTTCGGGGCTGAGGCACTAAGTGAATTGTACCGCCGATAATTACGCCAGCGAGCTGCTGATGGTGTTGAACACGGTGTTCACCGCAGTGGCCACATTCGTGACGCCGGCGATGCAGACAAGGGCAATCAGGGCAACCAGCAGCGCATATTCAACTAGATCCTGGCCTTCCTCGCCGTTCTTGAGGGCAAGGAGTTTCGCGCACAGGTTTACAAGTGTGTTGCTCATTTTTGGTTTCTCCGATCAGTGATCTTCCGGTTTTTGCCGGTTTGCTGAGTATGCCGAACTTTGCTTCCACGAGTCAATTCTCGTGTCTTTCACTGATAAAGGAATGAAGCCAAACGCGAAGCCACGCGATTTGCGTCTTCCCGGTTGTTCATTGCTCTTTTGAGCACACTTAACCTGTGCGGGGGAATAAACCTTGGCTTTGCGCCGCGCGTATCCTTCCCGCCAAGTTGCTGAGTTTCCCGTTGAATGATGCGGCCAGCGATCAGGCCAGCGAGCTGCTGACGGCGTTAAACGCGGTGTTCACGGCAGTGGCTATAGAGCTTATGCCGGCGATGCAAACGAGGGCAATCAGGGAAACCAGCAGTGCATATTCAACCAGGTCTTGCCCTTCCTCGCAGTTCTTGAGGTCACGGAATACCACGTACAGTTTCAAAAGTGTCTCGCTCATCTTTGGTTTCTCCTTACCAGTGATTTTCCGGCCTGAGCCCGATTGCAGAGTATGCCGAACTTTGCTTCCACGAGCCAATTCTCGTGTCTTTCACTGACAAAAAATAAAGTCAAATATGAGCCCACCCTGTTCGCGTCTTCCAGGTTGTGTATGGCTGTCTTTTCAAGAGCCCTTCACCCTTGCGGGGAGGGCACGGTCTGCGTCGATCCAGCTCCGTGCTCTCCCCGCAACGATCCAACAGTACTCGGCGGTGAATTGTGCGGCCGGCAATTACGCCAGCGAGCTGCTGATGGTGTTGAATACCGTGTTCACCGCAGTGGCAACATTGCTGACACCGGTGATGCACACGAGTGCAATCAAGGCAACCAACAATGCGTACTCAACCAGGTCCTGACCTTCCTCGTTCTTCAGGCCCTGGAATTTCACGTACAGCTTCAGAAATGTGTCGCGCATTTTTCTTTTCTCCTCAGGTGATATTCCGGGCTGAGCCGGCAAAACCTTTTCCCCGATCTCTAGTGCCTTCCACTGACCCAATCCACTATTCGGTTTGTTCGTCTCTCCCGGGTTGTTTGCTGCTCTAATTACGCTCTGTCAACCATTGCGCGGGAGGCTGCCTTCCGTCACTTGGGCGAAAGCGCACTCCCCCCGCGAAGGAGCCGAGGTTCTGGGGTTTATGGTTACGGTTCCTGGAACTACGCCAGCGAAGAGCTGATGGTGTTGAACACGGTGTTAACTGCGGTGGCCACGTTCTTCACGCCGGTGATGACTGCGAGAGCAATCAAGGCAACGAGAAGCGCGTACTCGACCAGATCCTGACCTTCCTCGCGGTTCATCAGGCTTTGCAGCTTCACATAGAGTGCCAAAAACAGATTGTTCATTTCGTATCTCTCCGAGAGTTCAAAGTCCCAGCCTCAGCCGGGCATTGTAGAAGCAGCACCTGGTGTGCCATTCTCAGAAAAATTGACTGTCGATTTAGAATCAATATCTTACAAGAGCGATTGATCGACGCGACTTCGGGGATTGTATACGCCTGTTTACAGCCGCTCGCCCATCGGCCGGTCCCGTATACATTACCCAAATGCAGTACCCCCGCCTCGTTTTCATGCCAATCGCCTCTGCCCCTCACGGCGATCCCGGCACTTACGCATTCTCTTCCCCTCCGCAGCCTTAGGTCGCCTTTTCCTGAGAAGAAGGAGCTTTCCATGGGCTGGCCTAAGTCAGCAACTTCAGGAACTACCGTAGAATAGCCTCCATGGCAAACAAGCTGGATCTTCCCCCGGCGCAGGAACGGCGCGGCTTCGCTGAAGTTGCGATTGCCATTGTCGCGGGGCTGGCGCTTGCACTGACCATCCTCTTTATCGCTGCCGTAGCCGGCAACTTGGTTCCCTCGCGCGACTTTGTCTCTTACTGGGCCACCGGCCGGCAGCTTGTCCGCCATTCCAATCCCTACGACCGCGACGCCATTGCGGTCTTGGAGCATTCTGCGGGCTTGAACCTCAAGGCGGTGCTTATCATGCGCAATCCGCCTTGGGCGCTGCCGCTTGCCTATCCCCTCGGTTTTCTCGGCCTTCGGTTTGCAGCCATCCTGTGGACTCTGCTCCTCCTTGCCTGTCTGCTGATTTCAGTCCGCATGGTGCGCGAGCTGCACGGCTCTCCTCCCAATCGCATCCACTGGCTGGGGTTTGCTTTCACACCGGCATTGATCTGCCTCACCATGGGGCAAACCTCGCTCTTCGCCCTGTTGGGGCTGGTCTTGTTTTTGCGCTTCCATTGCCGCCGTCCCTTCGCCGCTGGAGCGGCGCTCTGGCTTTGCGCCCTTAAGCCGCATTTGTTTTTGCCTTTCGCCGCCGCCCTGGTTGCCTGGATCGTGATCTCGCGCAGCTATAAGCTCCTGGCCGGCGCCGCCGCTGCCCTCGCCCTCAGCAGCGCAGCCGCACTCTTGATTGACCCGGTCGCCTGGCCCGATTACTCCCGCATGATGCACTCGCCCGCCGTCGAGAACGAGTTCGTTCCCTGCCTGGCCGATGCCATGCGCCATTGGCTCTATCCCCAGGCCGCCTGGCTGCAGTACCTTCCCGCCGCGCTCTGCTGCCTCTGGGCGCTCGTCTACTACTGGCGCCGCCGCGCAGCCTGGGACTGGCTTACATGCGCCGGCCCGTTGATGCTGGTCTCCCTCCTGGCCGCGCCCTACTGCTGGCTCTACGATCAGTGTCTGGCCATTCCGGCTCTGCTCGGCGGCGCGTACGCCGCCCGCTCCCGCCATCTGCTGGCGATTCTTGCGCTGGCCATTCTTGCCATGGATATTGAACTCTGCATCGTCAAAATCTTCTCGCCCCTCTGGCTGTGGACCGCGCCCGCCTGGCTCCTGTGGCTTCTCTTTGCCCGCGCGTCGGCCTCGGCTAAAGCGGCGTGCCCGCCCCAGGCGCCCGCTTAGCGCCCGGCCGCGCAAGTCCTTCGGCGGCCAGACATTCCGCGACGAATCTTCATTTGGCGGGGATGCCATGCCGATCCGATTCCGCGGTTATCGTCTCACGCCTTTCCCCGCCGGTTCGGCGCCTGCCGCAGTGATATGATTGCTCACACATGGATCAGGACACAGTTGCCACGGATCCTTCGCAGGGTGAAGCCCCGTGGTCCGTTGCCCGGCTTTTTCATCGCGTCTTCGGCCGGCACATGTTGAATGCAGCGCTTCTGGTGTGCATGGTAGCAGCACTCGGAGGCGCACTGAGCGGCGGAAGCGAACTGACGGAAGATGCCGACCTGTGGTGGCACCTGGCCAACGTTCGCGCCTTGTGCTCGACCCACCATTTCATTCGCATGGAGCCTTATGCATTCACGGTTTTCGGTGAGCGTTGGATCGACCCGGAATGGCTTTCTGAACTCCCATACTGGTTGGCCTATTCGTCGCTCGGGCTGATTGGAATCCACCTCGTTGCACTCATCGCTTTCTGCGCCAACTTGCTCTGGATTTACTTTCGCAGTTGTTCCAAAGCGCGCCACAAAGGGGCCGCGTTCTGGACAGCGGTTCTGTGCTTTTTCCTCATGACGGTGAATGCCGGAGCGCGAACCATAGTGATCGCTTATCTGGCCCTGTCCGCGGAGATGCTGATACTCGATGCCGCGGAAAACGGAAAAACCCGCCTGCTGTGGCTGCTGCCGCCGCTTCTTTGTCTTTGGATCAATCTCCACGGAAGCTGGGCGATCGGACTGGGCTTGCTGGCGCTCTATATCGTCTGCGGCCTCGTCCCGCTCAAGGCCGGGGCCTTCGAACAGCCTGGGTTTTCCCCGAAAGAACGCAATCGGCTATTGCTGGTTTTCTTGGCCTGCCTTGCGGCATTGCTGGTGAATCCTTATGGCTGGCGTCTTATCTGGAGCCCGTTCGACATGATGCTCAACCAGAAAGTGAATATTGCCGTTACGCAGGAATGGCGCCCTCTGAGCATGGGAGACCTCACCGGCAAAGCGGCGGCGATTTTCATTGTCCTGCTGATCCTGGCCAATTTCGTCCGTGGCCGAAAGTGGAAGGCATACGAATTGGCCTTTATCCTCTTCGCCTGGTACGCCGCTTTCGCCCATCAACGGTTCGCCTTCATGGCCTGCATCCTCGCCGCTCCATGGCTTGCCGCGGACCTGGCTCGAAGCTTCTTCCACAAAGCCGAAGAGAAGACAATCCCCGCCTTGAACGCCCTCTTTGCGGCCGGTGCAGTGTGTGCTCTCATCTTTCTCCTCCCGTCGAACTCCGATCTCCAGCGAAATCTGGCGGCGCGTTATCCTCTCCGGTCCATCGCGCTTATCCAGCCGTCCTGGCGAACCTTCAACGATCATGACGTGGGAGGCATGATGGACTTCCATCGAAAACCCGTCTTCGTCGATTCCCGCGACGATACTTTCGAACACCATGGAGTGCTGCAGAACTTTTTCGCCATCGAGAGTCTTCATGATCCACTCCAGCTCTTGGATCGGTACCGGGTCGATCACGCTCTGATTCATGCCAACACTCCGCTTTCCTTCGTGCTCGAACGCTCTCCAAATTGGCGGGTTGAGATGCGCGAGGGAGCGGGAGACAGCGCTTACGAGCTGTTTGCCAAAACCGATTCGCCGCCGGCCGGCAAGCCTCAGTGATGATTTAGAGTGAATACGCCAATCGAGAACTGAAAGGTGCCTGCTCGTGAAGATGCAGCGCGAATTTGCCGCACTTTTGATCGCCATCGCATGCGCCCTTGGGGTGGTTTTCACCGCTCTGTTTCTCAGCATCATGCCTTTCAATCGCAACATCGTCGCCAGGCGCGATTTCATCGTCTATTGGGCCACCGGCCAGCAGCTTGTTCGTCACGGCAATCCATACGACCCCGACGCCTTGAGCCGCATCGAGCGCAACGCGGGATTCCAGGGCGGCGCCTCTTTCTATATGCGCAACGCGCCCTGGGCGTTGCCGCTGGCTCTTCCGTTGGGATACGTGGGCCCCATGGCTGCGGCGCTTCCCTGGTCGCTCGTCATGCTCGGACTCCTCGTCGCCTCGGTGCGCATGTTATGGAAGATCCTTGACACCTCCGGTAGCCGCCTTAATTGGCTCGGGTATTGCTTTCCGCCGGCGCTGTTCTGCGTCATCCTGGGCCAGACTTCCATCCTGCTCCTCTTCGGATTGGTCCTGTTTCTCCGCCTGCACAAGACCCGCCCCTTCGCAGCCGGCACCGCGCTGTGGCTTTGCACGCTCAAGCCGCATCTGTTTCTTCCCTTTGCCCTTGTGTTACTGGCCTGGATCCTCGTCTCCCGTAGCTATCGCATTCTTGCCGGAGGTGTAGTGGCCTTCGCGGCAGGCGCCGCAATCACTTCATTCGTTGACCCCTCGGCCTGGAGCCAGTATGCGTATTACATGCGCACATCGGTCATCACCCGTGAATTCACCCCGTGCCTGGGCGACCTCCTGCGCGATTCCATCCATCCTTCTGCGGAGTGGCTTGCCTTCGTGCCAGCTATGATTGGCTGCGTCTGGGCTCTGGCTTATTTCTGGCCACGCCGCCACGCCTGGGATTGGCTGGAAAACGGCAGCCCGCTCCTGCTCGTTTCCCTTATCGTTGCGCCCTTCGGCTGGATCTTCGATCAAGCCCTGGCCATCCCGGCGGTTCTGTTTGCCGTATCCCGCAACTCCTCCCAAAACCTGCTGTCTGTTCTTGCGCTGATCTATATCCTGATGGAGATGCAAATCGTCTCGCCCTTCGGGCTGCACTCGATGGCTTATCTTTGGACCGCGCCCGCGTGGCTCGTGTGGTATCTCTTTGCCCGCGCCTCTGCCCGCAAAGCTCCCGCCGTCGTTTCTGCATGACGCTCTATCGCAAAACCAGAATAGGTGTATCTCGAAGCCATAACACTCAAGTCGACGCGACCAGCCGGGAGCGGCGACCTCGAAGACAGTCAAACAGGACACAGCAACTCTGGTTTTGCCGTAAAGAGCCTTCGAACAAGTTGATGCTTTGAAGTGTGCGGGCTTCAGCCCGTACTTAAACTCAGCCGAGTCAAATGGGCTTTATTGGATCCTGCAAGAGTAATGTCCCTTTGTCATCCTGAGCGAAGCCCCGCTTGAGCGGGGCGGAGTCGAAGGATGTGCGGCTGTTCTTCCGTGACCGGATACGACATTTGTTTTGCAGCTCTCATTAGCCCCTGAGAAATGCATGCTTGAAGCTGAATGCGTCAAGTGACCGCAACTTGCCGTTCTCTCGCCGGCGGCTGCACTCCTGTGGCAGGCCATAGGGCCGCCGCCGCGAGCAAAAAAGCCTGGGCGATCAGAAAATAGTAGTTGAGAAAAGCCTGTTCGCTGGCCGAAAAAAACAGCAGCAGCGCCATTCCGTAAGCCGCCGCAAACATTTCCGGCTGTCGGGTTCCGCGCCGCGCTCCCCACACGATAAACGCAAGCAGGATGGCCGGGCCGATCTTCGCGTAGGCCGGAAAGGGGATGGCAAAACTTAGCGCATCCCGGCGAACCGGAACAATCGATAGAAAGAAATAGAGATCGTGCCACAATGCGCGGAAGTTCCATAGCGCAAAGGGCAACACTGTAGCCAGAGCGATGCCCAGCGATATACCGAGCAACTTCCAGCAAGCCTTCCACGAGAAGGGCCGCACCAGATAGCCCACAAACGGCAGCGCGAGAAAGTTGTATTGTTTTGAGGCCAGAAAGAGGCCGAAGGCCAGCGGCAGCCAGCGCGGCCTCTTTACCGCGGCGTAAACTGTGGCGCAAAGCAGCATCCACACCAGCGGTTCGGTCCAGCATTGCTGTTCCAAATAGTAAGTGGTTGGCGCCATCAGAAGGAAGGCCGCAAAGGAAAGACCGCGCGCATCCGGAAATAGACCATAAAGGAACATCGTCGAAAGCAAAATAGCAGCCAGATAACCATAGCGAACATCTCCCAGCAGATAACCGGGCAGTGCGCTCAGGAATACCGCCGGCGGATACGTCAGACCAACCTGCACACGGCCGTTCACCACCGTGCCCGGCCCATAAAACCGGCGCGAGTCTCCGGCATTGTAGATGTCGGCATGGGAAGTTCCGTAGGGGTCGCGCCCTTGCAACAAGGTCGCAGTTGCATCGCGCTGCCAAGTGAAGCAATCCACTTGAGGCGGTCCCCGGCTTATCACCCAATACGCAACAAAGCCATGCAGCGCAAGCAGCACCGCCAGAATCCATAAATACGCGGAGCCGCGCGGCGCGCTGAATGTGGCGGCAGATTCGCGCTCCGCAAGAGCCATTGCCGCAATGCCAAGCAGGATAGCCGCTGCAATCAGCGTCAGGCATCCGGCACGGCTGCTGCCCGCCTCCAAATAAAGCTGGCTCCAGGTTGCCCCGCAAAGCGTGAGCAGTCCCGCCCCGGCCAGCGCAAACGCAGAGAATCGTTTGTAGTGAAGGCTCGACCGCTTGTGCAATGAGCTATACCTTTCAGCCGGAATTTCCATTTGGCATCCTGGCCAGCGTCAATTCTACGGCCGATCGGCTCGATTGCAGCCGTTGCTTCATCCTCACCATTTCGTCCTTCGCAGGGTTCCCACGGCGTTCAACCCCATGGGGGTCGATGCCCGCAAACATGCGAAGGTCCGTAAGTGGAGTTCAAGATAGCAATGTGAGCTACAGCGGTTCCACAATTGCTATACACCGAAGCCCCTGCGGCTAGGTGGGTTTTTCCTTTAAGAAAAAGCCACCTACACTATGCCAGAGAGAGCACGTTCATTGTGAAACCGCTTCAAATACTGCTTTCTGCTGCAGGAGCAGGCCCTATTTCCACTGTGTCCCCCCGTACTGTGCGCGCCTCGCGAATAGTCCCTGTGGGAAGCTCCAGCACGCTGTGCGCCGCCAGGCACGCTGACACGCGCCAGGGACCCACCGCGCTGCGCACTTTCCTGATGCGGTTTTTCCGGTCCAGATAAACGAGATCGATGGGAAATCGCATGAAGAACGTGTGCACTGACTCGCAGGGAGCGATCCACAATCCTTCGCCGGGCGAAAGGCCTTCCCGCCCCAATAGCCCTTTTCGCCGTGTTGGTCCGGTGTGCGCGGTCTCAAGCCGCGTAGCCAAGATCGTGCCGCGAGTCACGTTCAGAACCTGCAGCGGACCCTGTGGGGCCGCCGCTGGGGGCGGAGCAAAGAATTGCCCCAGCGCCTTTGCCATCCTTTGCCACGGATTCATCCGCTTGTCTCAGAATTCTGGCGTGTCCGCTGGCTGCAAATTCTGCTGCTACGGGGTAGTTCCCACGCCCCCGGATGTGGAGGCGCCCGCTCCCCCGCCTGGGTTGATGGACGCCCCGCCCCCCATCCCGAACCCACCCCTCCCGCTCTCGATCACCAGGGGCTGCTCGGGCTTCATGCTCTCAATCAGTTTCTCCACCGGAATCGACGCCGGTGGAGGCGGCAGCGTGTTCTCCGCCGTCTTCTCGTCCGGCTGATGCATGGGAATGTTCGAATTGGGCGGCATGAACTTATCCGGATAATTCGGCGCCGGCAGCGGCGTCCCCGCGGTAAACGGCGACACGATCTCCGGCGTGACAATCACGATCAGCTCGGTATCATTCTTGGTCTTCGACTCGGACTGGAATAACTTGCCGATGATCGGAATGTCGCCCAGGAACGGGATCTTCTGGAAGGTGTCGGAGATACTCTTGTCGAGTAGGCCGCCGATGATGAAACTTTGACCGTCGGCCAGTTCCACCTCGGTATTCACTTTGCGGCTGGTGATCCCCGGCACTTCAAATCCTGAGATTTCCACTTCGTTGGTGTAGTCCAGGGCGCTCACTTCGGGCGCCACTTGCAGCCGGATGGTGCCGCGCGGCGTGATGGTGGGGATAAAGTTGATCCGGATGCCGTACTGCTTGAATTCAATGCTGACAGCGGCCGTGCCCCCCGATGTGCCCGACACCACCGGATAGGGAAACTCCCCGCCCGCCAGGAAGCTTGCCTCCTTGCCGTTGGTCGCCATCACATTCGGCTCTGCCAGCGTTTGCAACACTCCCTTGATCTCCAAGGCATGAATATCGGCGCCGACGTTCAAGCCCTTAAAGAAGGCAACAATGGTCCCCTCTTGGGTGAAAGACGCCGTGCCGCCCGTCCCTGCAATTCCCGCCCCTGTAGACGAGGTAGTGCTATTCCCGACGAGGGGTGGCGTAAATTGCCCGGTGTTCACTCCGCCCAGGGCATTCCCCAGTCCAAGATCGAACAAGTTCACGCCAAGCGACAGGGCCCGGTTGCGATCCACGCTGGCAAACCGTACCTTGATCAGAATCTGCGGATCGGCTTTCGGCACATTCACGTCCAGCAGGTTGACAACCTTCCCGGCCGTCGACGCAATCTCCACCGCGTGCGAAGAGCTAATGAGATCCTTCACCGTGCCGCGCAGATAAATAGAGTTGTTGCTGTAGCTTACCCTGATCGTCTGGTCGGGCAGTTCGATCCTGAGCTCGCGCCGGATGGCATCGAGATTGTCGCCCGATACCGCGGCAAGCGCCCGCACCGTTACGTTGAAAAACTGGCGTCCGCCGTGGATGTCCCAGATGATCAAGCTCGTTTCCCCGGGAGTCTTGCCGTCGACCATGATTTCGGTGGGGCTGATTGCCGTGGCTTCGGCAACGTCGCCCAGCCCTATGGCAACGCGCTCGATCGGCTGCGCGCAGTCCACCAGTACAGACTTGCCCACGGTTACTGACAGTTCGTTCGTGGAGTCCTGATACGTGGCTTCTGCTGCTGCTGGCGCGGTAGCCGGTGCGGCTTGCGCCCGCACGGCCTGTCCGGCGTACAGTGCCAATGACAGCGCGCTGCAAGATACGATGGTGACTGCTTCCTTCGCTCTCAATGCTGTCCCTCGGGTGTTGCAAATTTCTCTTCAGTGGTCTTGGTGCCGTTCATCACGACGATCGAAAAGGGTTTCACCGCGGGCTTGGGTGCGCTCTTTTTGGCAGTCTGCGGTCGTGGCGGTGGAGCTGCACTGGCATAGAGGTTGCGCATGGACGTAGCCGGAACCTTCGCGATCTGCGTATCCAGCGGGTTGCGCAGCACTAGCTGAATTCTCTGTGAATTGCTGGCAAGGCTCAGCAACTCGGCCTGCTCGGGTGTCACCAGCAGGTTCACCACCGCCACCTGTTGCGGCTTACCTTCGGGGTCCCGCGCAATCGAAGTGCCCGACGAAAGGACCTGAATGTTCTGCAGGATCGTCTGTGTCATCTCGCCTGCTGCGGCGGCCGCGCCCGGCGCGTTGCCCGAAACCAGAACGTCCACGCGCATGCCGGGGGTCACGAACCCGGCTACACCCACCACCTCATCCACTCTCACCGCGCAGGCTCGCATGCCCTGCGGGATCGTCGGCGCCAACCCGCCTCCGGAGCCAAGTCCCGCCAGGTTGCTGTCCACAATCGGCTCGCCCTGGAAGATCTCCGTCACCACGCCCCGGCCGATCGCCTGTTCCGGCTTCAGAATCGCGCCCTTAGGCGGCGTACCCGCCACCGTCATCGTGGTAAGGTCGGCCGCCGTCAGCACGGATCCCAGTGGAATGTCTTTGGCTGCCGCCACCAACCGCGTAGTCGCAACCGGCCTTGACCCCGTCATCCGAGCGCTCACAATGCGATAGACCCACCAGGCGCAAGCGCCGGATATCACCATGGCCACGAGCAGGATCATACTGAGTCGTCGATTCATCCTTACTCCGCTGGAGCCGGCTCGCGCCAACTCCCCCTTTCTGTGCCCACCTCATCCGATGCGTCTGGCAAGTCGCTCCGGAGCATCTTCTTCAACCGCCGCATCCGGGAACCGCGGCCTCCCTCGATTGATCCTCGTTCCTGGGTAGCGCCATGTTTCGCCGCGGCGACTGCGATTTGGAGAGATTTCACGTCTCTCCGAAAATGCCATACGCTACACGCCCACCCCATACTCCCCCATAGAGTTTGAGTGCGAGGCGCGGACTCAGTGTAGTCCCTGGAGGCTTTCCACATCTTATCAGAAATTCCTCTATATATCGATAGGGTACCAAAAGTGCTATGGGGGAAAATGGCACGATGAGCGATTCTGAAAGTGGCAGCCATGGACTCCCCGAATGGAACAAATCGGCTTCCGCCAGTATTCCCTGCTTGCGGGTTATTCTACGATCAGTGTACCTTGAATTCATTCAGAAGCCAGAGGTCGCGCCTGCATCTTCCGTGTTATAGGCGTGCCTGTTTGCAGGCGCCGAGGGGGGAATTTCCTCAAGAAGATTCTGTCCAGCCCGCGTCCGGAGAATGGTCGCCCATGCGGAGAATATAAGAGGGAGGACGCTGCCGCTAAAGATGTCTTTCCACTCCATCACGCTTTTCACCGAGCAGTCCGATCTGGGCCCGCGGCCCGCCTCTTTTGCGGCTTCCATCCTTTTGCACGGCCTGGTGGTGGCCGTGGCGTGGTTCAGCATCATGTACAAGCCGCCCTTCGCCAAGTTGTCAACGGAACACTTTGCCGTCCGCCAGCTCGATCTGCGCTCGCCTGACGAACAGAGGCGCGCGGCCGCGCCTCGCATCGCCTATCCTGGCCCGCATTCCGGCCCCCGCGCGCCCGCTTCCCAAGGCAAACCGTCGCCGAGCTCGCCTGCTGTGGCCCAATTGGCGCAAGTCAAGCCCGGCCCGCAAACGCTCATCCAGCCCGATCTTCTTAATCCCATTACGCTCCCCGATAAGATTCCCATGCCTCAGGTTTTGATCTGGTCGCCGAGCCATACTCCTGTCAGGCGAATCGTCCCGCCATTACCGCAAAAGCCCACAGCCGCCGACATAAAGCCTTCGATTGAGCGGCCCAATGAGGAAATGACCCTGGCCGATGTCAACATCGCATCCAGCTTCCATCCCTCGCCCAGGCCCCTTGTTACGGCCAGCACCACCGCGCCCGTTGCCGTTCCCCTTCCTCAGCAGGTGCAGTTGCCGCCGGTCACCGTCTCGCAACCCTCCGAACAGCCCACCCCCGTCGCAATTCTCTCTCTCTCCAACATGCATATGCAGGGCACGGCTATCTTGCCGCCGGTGAGCGAGAGCGCTGCCAAGAACGCAAAGGGAGATCTGGCGACGGGTCAGTCGAAAGATCTCTCGCAGCCGAGTAGCGCGCAGGTAGCGCAGGCGCCGGGGCAGGGAAACGATCTCTCGCAGCCGGGTAAGGACAATTCCACCTCCAAAACGGGCCAGGCCGGCCAGGGCGAGGGTTCCGCGGGCAACCCAAACGATCACGGTCCCGGCACAAGCCAAGGTCCCGCAGGCGGCGCAAACAATCCTGGTCCCGGCACAAGCCAGGGTCCCGCCGGCAACGCAAGCAATCATGGCTCCGGCACAAGCCAAGGCACGGCGGCCAAGGGGAACGATTCTGCCTCCAACGCTCCCGCCGGCAAGCCGGAGGGTCCCGCAACCGGATCGGCCAACGGAACCGGCGCCGCCGGCGCTGATGGCAATCCGCCCTCGGCCACCGTAATCACCCTGCCCAAGGACGGCCACTTCAACTCCGTCATAGTCGGAGTCTCGCTTGAAGATCAGTTTCCCGAGATGGCCGGTACATGGAATGGCAGAATGGCGTACACCGTTTATCTGCACGTCGGACTGGCCCGAAGCTGGATTCTGCAGTATTCGCTTCCCCGCTCTGCCGACGCCTCCGCTAGTGGCACCATCGCCCGTCTTGACGCGCCCTGGCCCTATAACATCGTGCGTCCCGATCTCGAGCCTGGCTCCATCGATGCCGATGCCCTCATGATTCACGGCTTCGTGAATCAATCCGGCCGCTTCGAGACCCTGGACATCGTCTTCCCGCAGGGTTTTCCCCAGGCCCAGTTCGTCCTCGCCGCCCTCGAAAAATGGCAGTTCCGGCCCGCCATGCAGGACGGCCAATCCGCCAAAGTGGAAGTGCTGCTCATTATTCCCGAGCAGCTTCAGTGATCCGCTTCGCGGCGCCTGGCTGGCTCACCGGCCGGCTATTGCATTTCTTCTTCTGCTGTATACCGAAACCGAAAATCTCAAGTGGCGCTTTCCTCAAAGAAACGCCGCGAACGGAAATCGCAAGGGCCACATGTGAAGGAGAAATGATTTAAGGCGGTTCTTCAATTTCTATGTAGCGTTTCCGATCTATTCCAAGGTGGCTTTTTCTTGAGGAAAAAGCCACTTAGCTTTTGTGGCTTCGCTCTACACCAATTGGAGAACCGCGTTAGGCGCCGATCGCGGTTCCAGGGTTACTGCACCTCGAAGCCGCCACGATTACGGCCTTGTCCCCAGCTCCCCGTATTCCGCGCCCGCCGACAGCGGGGTCACCACAGGCGTGGCCGCGCCCACAAATTCGGTCAGTGGGCCGCTGGTGTTATCGCTCGCCACCCACACGTTTCCCGATCCGTCGATCGCGATGCCGTAGGGTTCAAACAGCCCGTTGCTCACATAGCCGTTGGAACCGGAGATCGGCGTGCCGCTAGAGTTGAATTCGCTGATGCTGTTGGCGTTGCCGCCGTAGTTGGCCGTCCACACATTGCCTGCCCCGTCGATGGCGATGCCGTAGGGATCGTCCACTCCACCGCCCGTGAAGCCATTTTCGCCGGAGACAGCCTGGCCGCTCGAGCTCAGCTCGCTGATGCTGCCGCCGCCGCCCTGGTTCGACGCCCACACATTGCCCGAGCCGTCGATGGCTACGCCGTAGGGAGAATTCAGGCCCGCGCCATTGGGAGAGCTCGCGCCCACACCCGTGAAAATCGTTATTGTGGGGGATCCCCCGGGCAAGCTGCTGGGACTCGCCTCTGCGAGGCTTGAAGGGCTGAGCGTATAGTTTGCCGTCCAGACATTGCCCAAGCTGTCGCCGGCAACTCCGGCCGGACCGCCCAGGACATCGCTGCCGAATCCGTTACTGCCGGAGATCGGCAATCCGCCTCCCGTGGCCGATTCGAATTCGGCCAGATTGTTGCCGCCCTCGTCTGCGACCCATGCATCGCCCGTCTTGTCGAAGGCGATGCCATAGGGCTTGCTCAGCCCGCCGCCGGTAAATCCCGGAGGACCGGGCGAGATACTTGAGCCCTTATAATTGAATTCGCTGATGTCGTATTCATTGTCTTCGTTGACGGCAAAATTCGCGATCCATGCGCTGCCGTAAATGTCAATGGCAACGCTTGTCGGGTTGTACATCCCGCCGGCGCCGTAGGGCGAGCCGGATTTCGGCGCCCCGTTGGAAGTGAATTCACTCAGGCTGCTGGAGTCGTAATTCGGCACCCAGACGTTGCCCGAGGCGTCGATGGCAATGCCTTCAGGGGCAAATCCCGTGCCATCCAGTCCGCCTCCCGAGTAAGTGATCGCGATGGTGAAGTCGTTCGGCGGCCCGCCCAGTGTGGGCTGGAAGGCCAGATTCGGCGGCAGCAATCCGAAGAGCGTCGCCACGTTTGAACCGGGGTTGTGTGCGATGTTGATCGCCGCCGTCGCCGTTTCGGCGGGTGTCGTGCCGGTCGTCCCGCCTGACAACGCGCTGTTGAACAGCGTGTAGCATGGCGTCGCATTCGGTGGTCCCGTTAACGCTCCATTCGAGTTGACGCACGCCGCCAGAATGTCCGCTAGTGTGTCGATCTCCGCCTGCGGCACCGTCCCATTGCTCGCCGGCGCCGGCGTCGTCGCCAGCGCATTGCCCGTGCTCAGCGACTCGAGGTTGGTTGCCGTGGCAAACGCATTGGGAACGTTCGTATCCGTCGCCAAGGTGCTGCTCGAACTCCCTACATGCGTGGCGTCCACGGCAAAGCCAGCGAGAGCATATGCCGTCGCGATCGTCGAGACTTCGTTGATGACGACATAAGCGGAACTCTTGAGCGAATTACAGGTTCCCAGAGCCGCCATCAGCCCGATGGCCGGATTCGCCCCTTCTCCCAATCCCGGATCGCCGCCCGCCGCGTACAGGTACACCTGCGAGTATTCGCTGGGGCAGGTGTAATCGCCGCTGATGCTGAAGGCGCCTCCGGCTTGCGTTGTCACGGGGTTGGCCAGCAGCGATTGCGACGCGCCGCCATAGCCGCTTGTATCCGTCGCTGCGTACAGATAGACCTTCGCGCCCACAATCGGCTGCTGCCCGCCATGCACCATGCCGTGCAGGGCCACGCCCGGAAAAGCGTTGAGTGTCGTCTCGATTGGGGTTGTCGCCGGCACACCCGAACAGCCGGCGAGGGGAAGAACGCACGATACCAGCACTATCGTCCAGGAAATACGCACAGGGAACTCCCTTCGTTCAGTCCTGTCTTGATCCGGTTTTCTGAGTCGTTGTTACCGGATTCTTCTGGCTCTGTCAAGCCCACGGCCTATGTACTATGTAGTGCCGTTGGGAATCAGCCTCGGCGAGCTCAGGTTGTTCGTGATGGCGTGGAAGATCTGGGTTAGCTTTGTGATCGCCTGGTTGCTCGGATCCGTCGCCTGGCAGCCGCCGCCGTCGTCTGAGTAGAAGTTCACCTGCGCCGAAGCCATCGCCGCCAAAGCCGCGCACGGCTGGTCGCCCTTAGTCCAGCTTCCCCCGTTCGTCGTCACCGTCGCGCTGTAGGTCTTATCCGACGCGCACCCTCCCGACGTCTCGGCCCCGTACCCGATCGTGTACACCGTGGTTCCTGAGTTCGCGGCATACTGCGCCGCCAGCACTGCCTGGCCGCATTCGCCCAGCGCCGACGGGTAGACAGGGGAGTTGTAGCCCGAGGGATTGGTCGAGCTGCTCCCGGTCCCGTTCAAGGTGCCCTCGGTCGCCACAATCTCGCTCTTCGTACTGCATGCGCCGCCCGAGGTGTAAGCATTGGAGGCGCAGGCAGTCGCGTCGCCGTCGCTCAGGATGATCATGGCGTTCTTGGAACCCGGATTGGCCGTCAGCTGCGCGGCCAGCGCTGCTTGCGCCGCGTAGATCGCCTGTGCGTAATAGGTCCCCTCGCCACCCGGCGTCTGCAGGCCGGAGCAATTCTTCACGCCGGAATCCCCGGCCGCGATCACGATCGGCGAGCTCTGGTTCAAACTCGTCGCCGCGTCGCTGGTCATGTAATCATTCGCCCATGTGACTACCTGGTACGTGTCGCCCGTACTTCCCCCGGGCAGCATCAGGTTCGAGGTCGGCCCGGTTCCAGCGACATACGCCGGAATCGTGTCGGGAATGGTGTATGCCACGATGTTCGGGTTGCTGGTGAGGCAAGTGTAGTCTTTGGATTGCGTTGCGTCGGTCACCGCGGGAAACACAAACAAGCTCACGCTGTCCACAGGGGGGGGAGCGGGCGTCGAATTGCAGGTTACGCCCATGGCGCAGGGATACAAGTCGCTCAGCAGCATCTGAACGCCCTGCAGCGCGCAGGAGATTCGCGTTCCGGAACACTGCGTGCCGCTATCCTGGTCGCCCATCGATGCGGTGGTGTCTATGACGACGGCAATATTCCAGGGGTGGACCGGCCCGCCTCGCATGGCCGCCGTCGCCGTCGCTGACATGTTGATCGTCGACATGCCGATCAGCCCTCCGAACCACAAGGGAACCGTGGCCTTCTGCGTCACCGACAGTGCATTGTAACCGCCGCTTGCGCCCGTGGAAGTCTGGCACGCCACGTTGAAGCTGCCGGAAACGGTGCTCAGGCAAAGAAAGGTCGGAGTCGCCGTCACATTTTGCAGCATCGGGTACGCGTTCAATTCCCCCGTTTGCGCGCTGTAGTAGGTCACATTGGTCGAAGCCTGCGACGTGTCCGGCATGGCCTGCGCGCCCGCCAGGACCGAAGCATTTGTTGACGCCACCAGCCTCTGGTAGGCGTAATAGACATGGGCGGTTTCAACCGAGGCCCCGGCAAGAGCCATCATGGTGGTGGCCGTCAGCGCAATCACCACTGCAGCCTGGCCCCGTTGATCCTTCAGGAACCTGTGCATTAACGGACTTCCAAACCGTTTCATGGGACAAATTCCTCCTTTCAATTGACTGCGCCGTCTCTGACGGCTCGGGTTTGTTCCATGGGCTGAACTTTTGAATCGGGGCTGATGGGCATTCCCGCTGGGTAAGCGAACCAAGGAAAATACGTCTGGAAACGCGCTGTGTGCGCGGAGAAACCTGCGCTTTCGTCCATGAGCGATGCCATCGAACGCCCTCGCGGACACCCCGGTGACCTCTTAGGAAAAGGTAACCTGTAACTATGGTCCTCTCGCAAGGCGTTACCTTCCATGGCACTTTAGCACCATGTTGGATTACCTAGGTAATGACTCAGGCCATTTACAGCGCAGCAAAAAGGGTGCGGGTTTTGCGCCCGCACCCTTCTCAAACTTCAAGCTTCGTTTTCGTCCCGGCGCTCTATTTCGTACCGTTCGGAATCAGCCGCGGGGACGTGAGGCCGTGCACGACTGCCTCGAATATTTGGGCCAGCGATTGGTAAGCCTGGTTGGTGGCGGTGATCGCAGTGCATCCGGTACCGCCTTTGCTGGTGTTGTCGGTATAGTCGGAATAGAAAGTGTTGACATTCGACGCCATCGCGGCAATCGCGTTGCAGGGCGATTTAGGATTGGGGCCGCCCGGCCACGTATATGCGCCATTGCTCAATCCCGTCAGGGTGTAGGTCACGTCCGTCCCGCAGTTCGATGACGACGACGTGATCGGCGAATCGAAGGCGATCGTGTAGACCGTGGTTCCCGCTGTGGTCGCCAACTGAGCCGCTTGCACCGCCTGCCCGCACTCGCCCACCGCGGAAGGATAAGCCGGGTTTTTCCAGCCCGCCGGCTGGATCAACACATTCTTCCCGGCTATCGTCACAGTGGCCTCGGTACCGTTGATGGGCTGTCCGGAGTAAGGGGGCAAGCAAGGGGTGGTGTTGCTGATATTGCCGTTTTTGGTGCTGTCGTTAGCCGTCGTAATCGAAGGGCAATTATCCGCAAGGATCTGACTGGTCCCGCCCCCGCCGCCGGTGGTGGCCTGCGGGTTGCTCGCCGTCGCGTTGCCGTCGCTGAGGATGATCATGATGTTCTGCGAGCCGGGATATGAGGCCTGCTGCGCCACCAGCGCCGCCTGCGCCTGGTAGATCGCCTGCGCGTAATACGTTCCCTGGCCGCCCGGCGCTGCCAGGCCCTTGCAGCCTGAGTTGGTATACCCGACTGCCTCCGCCAGCGCGTCGCCGATGGTCAGGCCGGTTGTTGACGAGTCATTTGCCCTGTAGGTGTCCTCGAAAGGAATGATCTCGTATGCGCCGGGGTCGATCCCATTCGTCGCCGTGGTAGCCAGGCCGAGGCCCGCGGGTGACGACGATATATTGTAAAAGTTGTACGGCACGCTGGGATCACCTCCCGTGGTGCAGTAGTCGTTTTTGAAGTTGTTCGCTGTATACGTCGATTTACTTGTGTCCAGAGGAGGAAACACGAACAAGGCTACATCGTCCACGAAGGCGCTGCTTTTGCTGCACGTCGTATCCAGGGCGCAGGGATCCATACTCTGCAGCATCACCGTAAAACCCTGAATCGCGCATACGATCTGCTCCTCGCCGGTGCAAGTGCCTGACGTCATGGTGTCCTGCATCGAAGCGGTGGTGTCCATGATGATGGCGAGGTTATACGGGATGTCGGTCCCGCCCTTCATGGCCGCGGTCCCGGTTGCGTACATGGTCATCTTCGACATGCCGACCAGCCCTGCGAACCACAAATTCACCGTCGCCTTCTGCGTCACCGTGATGGCGTTGTAATCTGCCGAGCCGCCTGGCGGAGTCTCGCACCCCACGTTGAACTTGGTCGAGACCGTGCTCGAGCAAAAGATGTTGGTTGTCGGCACCGGGCACTGTAGCATCGAGTTCGTGTTGTATCCCGCAGACTGCCCCGTGGCGCCCGAAAAGCAGCTGTATTGGGTCACCACGGCAGACACCGGCGTCAGCGGGCTCGACGAATTTGCAATCGCGTCGGGCATCACTTGCGCTCCCGCCAGGGTGGCTGCGTTGGTCGCCGCCACCAGCCGCTGGTAGGCGTAATACACATGGCCGACCTCAACCGAGGTCGCCGCAAGAGCCATCAGTGCGGTTGCGATCACCGCAATCACCACGATTGACTGTCCTCGCTGATCCTTCAGGAACCGGCGCATCAACGGAATTTCAAGTCGTTTCATGGGGAAACCTTCTCTTTTCATTGGGCCAGCGCCGATTCAGTCGCCCTCAAGCCGCTGCTCGGATTGAGATTCAGGCTCAGCCATTTTGAGCTCCAATTGTCGGTCAAGAGCCATGAATACGAATAACTGACTGTGAGTGTGACGGGGTAGTTCTCCGCCTGCGTCAGGTACGCCGCTCCCGCCGGGCAAGTAAACGAACTTCCGGTGGTCGGACCGTAGGTCGCCGTCAACGGCGTGGTCGATCCGTTGGGGTTCTTGTACGTAATGCTCAATGTGTAAGTGAACTTCGACGCCGTGAAGTTTGGCAACAATTGAGTAATCCCTGTGCCGCCAGTGTTTGTGACCGCCGTTGCGCACGGATCAGTGACCAGTACTGCGTCGTCTCCAATATACAGGACCGCGCTGGAGGTGGCATTGACCATCTGCTGCAGAGTATACAAAGCCACCGAGAACGCAGCCGTCCCCACCAGGACAAACATCAGCAGGGGCAGGGTGAGGGCAAACTCGAGCAGCACCGATCCCTTCTCGCCCCGCCGCCCCATGGCGCGCTTCATGCGGCGAGCAAGCGAATCGCTCAATCTGCTCACTCTATAATCCATGTTCATTTCAATCCCTCCCGGCTCCGCTCATCGCTGCCATCGGCTTCCCGTGGGCGCGGCCCATTCCCCCCTCTCACTCGGCAATCAGCGTCTCCGTTGCCGTTAAGTTGCTCGTTGGATTGACATTGAATATCGACCATCCTGCGCCCCAATTCATAACCGGCAACCACGAATACACATAGGTGACCGTGACCGTGACGGGGTAGTTCGCCACCTCCGGCGACGACCCCGCATTCCCCGCCGCGGTGCACATAGCAGAAGGCGCACTGGAAGGGGTGAATGGACCGTAGGTAGTGGTGCCGGAGGCGTTGGTAACGGTGACTGTGAACGAGGCATTCGACAGAGTCAGGTTCGGCAACGATGCGGCAATCTGTGTGGCGACCCAGGCGCAGGGATCGGCGGAATTTCCTGCTATGCCTGCAAGGCACTGCGCGCCGGCGGAATCCGCATTCCCGATCTCCTGCAGAATGTAAAGACCCAGCGAGATCGAAGCCGTCCCGGTCAGAATCGCCAGCAGCAATGGCAGCGTGAGGGCAAACTCGAGCAGCGCGGCTCCCTCTTCGCCCCGCCGGCCTAAGGCGCGCTTCACGCGGCCGGCCAGCCAGTTGCCCATTTCCCTCTGGCTATATCCAATCTTCATCGTTCCGCCTCCCGGCGCGGAGGGCCTTTTCCTCTGGATACCGTCCCGCCGCTTGCCAAAAGATCTCCCTGGCCCTCGATAGCGCCCGTCATTCCCCCGACTTCAACTCCTCCAGGAAAACGTCGAACTCCTCCCTGCTGGCCGCGTCGAGAATGGGCGTCTTCCCGCGCCGCAGGTCCCTGTCGTCGGCCAGGATAAACTGCAGCCCTACGCCATCCGGGCCCCAGCGAACCGCCCGCGTCTCCACGGCAATCGCGCGTTCCTCGAATTCCTCTCCGCGGTCGGTCCTCTGCAAGGTCATCAGGACCAGGGTCCCGGGATACCACCGCTCCTCGGTCATCAGATAAAGTCCCGATGAGCTGACATCACGGACTTTGTGCGCTGAAGGTGCGGCGCCGTCCCAGTAATACGCGGCCAGCCCCGGTTCCTTTACACGCGGCGCCTTGCGCGGATCGGGTGACCACCACCGCTGAATCCAGTTGCGCACTTTTCCCGCGGATTTGGCTCCTGGAAATGCCAGATCCATGTTGTAGACATGCTTCCCGGCGGGTTTCTCTTGTCCCTCGCGGTCTTCCAGCTCCAGCAGCCCCGGGCCGCCGCTCCACAGCGGCTTCTCGCGCAGCATTGCCGCGCCTGCAATTACGGGCTTCGCTCCCGCGTCCTCGCGCATGTTCGTTAACTTCTCCAATTGCCGCTCCATCTCTTCGGCCACGCACAGCACAAGCTGATCACCGGCCTGGGTCTGCGATGAGTAAATCGAGTGCGCCGGCAGCGCCAACACGCTCCCTGGCCACGGCGTCGATGAACTCACCTGAAAGGTGGGAAAGGATTCGACCATATCGATCACCCGGCACTTCTCGTCCAGATAGATCAGATCCAGCGGCGCCGGCATCTCCACTGCCGGAATCCCCCGGAACGGCTTCATCCACACGCCTTCGCCGGACTTCAGCGGCCGCTCCACCATCCGCTCCGCGGCTTGTATCGGGGTTAGCTCGCCGGACGTCACTTTCAAGCCCAAAAAGCACTCCCGTGTCTGGTTATAGGCGCAATAGGTCTGCGATTCCATCGATTCTCTCATTTGTGGCGTCGGCGCCGCGGCTCCGACTACCTTTAGCTTTCCGTTCGCCAGTTCAGCCCTGTCCAGCAGTTCCATTCGAATCCCAGCCCTTTCTCCCCGTATGTGGGCAAGGTCCCTGAAGGGAACACCTCCCCTCCCCCCCTGCCCAGGCAACCCTGTGAGGCAGTTGCCGCATGTGCGGCAAACTACCCTGGCAACGGAACCTTCGCAACCCGCCCGTGGGGCCACCCCGTCCTTCACCACGCTGCGGTTTCTTGCGCCCTGCGCCTACTTCACTCGTGTCCGGCGGCGCTGAATCAGGATTATCAGAATAATTACCGCTAAGACTCCTGAAACAATTCTGATAATCACGGTGCTATCCATGCAAATCTCCTCTTGCTGGCTCAATGTTTGGTCAGGTTGCTGAACGACTCAAACATTACAATCGCCGCAGGTCCCAGTGTAACCAGAAATAACGCAGGAAAAATGAACAGCACCAGAGGAAACACCAGTTTGACCGACGTTTTCCCCGCCATCTCCTCAACCGCCTGCACCCGCTGCACGCGCAGCGTGTCGGAATGAACGCGGAGCATTTTCGCAATGCTCGTTCCGAATTGTTCTGTCTGCACCATCATCGAAACCAGGTTTCTGAGACAGTCGATGCCGGTGCGGTCGGCCATGTTCTTCCAGGCCTCTGAGCGGGCGCGTCCGGCGCGCTGCTCCAGCACCACAACGTTCAACTCGTCGCACAGTTCCGGCTGCGACCTTTTCAGTTCCTCCGCAGTGCGCGCTGTGGCCTGGTCCAGGCTCAGGCCGGCCTCCATGCAAATCACCAACAGATCGAGCACATCCGGCAAGCCCCGCGTAATCGCCTTTTGCCGCTTCTCGATTCGTTTCCCCAGCCAGAAGTCCGGAGCCAGAAATCCGACGCCCAACGCAATGAGATACACGAAGAACGGACCCAGGCTCGCCAATCCGCTCACCGAGGCCACAAAAGCCAGCACCAGCGGAGTCAGAAATTTGCTGCCATAGAAGATCTTCACCGCGTTTTCGTTGCGATAGCCCGCCCGCTTCAGGCGCTGCAGAATCACCGAGACTTCCTTCTCGCTCTTCGGCATGAGATTCTCGAAGCGTTGCACCACGTGGCCGATCGAAGACCCCGTTTGCTGGATGGCCGTAACCAGGCTCTTCGGCTGCTTGGGCCGCGGGTTGATGACCTCACTGATGCGCTTGAGCGCCACTTCGCGATAGAAGAGCAGGACCCCGACGCTGGAGATCAGGAGAAAAGCGGCTAAAAATGCGAGAACGGCGAATACCATACTTCTCCTTCACACGTCGATGTCGACGATCTTGTTAATCACAAATCCGCCCAGCACGATCAAGCCGGCGGCGGCCCACATCAGCTTGATGCCGATGGGGCGATGCCATAGGATGCTGATCATTCCCGGGTCCACGAAGTAGACGGCCACCCCCAACACGATCGGCAATAAAGTCAGAATCCAACCGGTGAGCCGCCCCTGCGCCGTGTGCACCATAATCTGCCGCTTCAGCCGGAATCGCTCCCGGATGACATACGCGGCCTTGTCCAGCACCTCGGCCAGATTGCCTCCGCTCTCCTTTTGAATCAGGATGGCGGTAACCGTGATCTTCAGGTCTTGCAGCGGTACCCGCTCGATCAGGTTTTCCAGCGCTGCTTTCATCTCCAGGCCGTAGTTCTGTTCCTCGAAAGAGATCTTGAACTCGGTGCCCACCGGCGCGGGGCACTCGCGGGCTACGAGGGCCATGGCCGCAAGCAAACTGTGCCCGGCGCGCAGCCCGCTGACCATCAGATCCAGCGCCTCCGGCAAGTTCTTTTCGAACTCGCCAAAGCGCCTGTGGCGCTTGAACAGCACCCAGCCAAACGGCAGCGCGCCCAGCACTGCCCCCGCCACCAACGACAACAAGTAAGATCCGGTGGCCTGGTAAAGCACATAGGCCGGAATCGTAAGAGCCGCCACAGTTATCAACAACAGCCGGCCCGCGCTCCAGTTCAGATCGGCTTGGCTCAGAAGTTTGCGCAGAAAGGGCGTCAACTCGAACTTCAGCAGCTTCTGGTTCAGCCATGGGATGGTGCTCAGAATCTCGTTCTTGCGCAGGTTCATCAATTTCAGCGGGTGCGAATCATGCCTATCGGCCTTGATAGCCGAGTCCAGCGTGGCCAGCGCCTGCTTGGAGGTATTGGTGGATCCCAGGACGGCCATTGGCAGTGCGATCAGCGTGAACACCCCCACAAAGACCAAAACGAAGATCAATCCCATTTCTCTACCCCCTCCCCTCAGTTGACCTGCGTTTCCCGCTCGAACAGGCTGGGCGGCAGGATGATGCCCGACACGCGCAGCCGTTCCAGGAAACGGGGACGGATGCGCGTGGGCTTGAAGGCGCCGATCACCCGCCCGTCCTGCCCGATCCCTTTCTTGTCGAAGGTGAAGATCTCCTGCATACTGATCACGTTCTCTTCCATGCCCGTGATCTCGGCCACGCTGGTGATCTTGCGCGTTCCATCGCTCAATCGCGTGGCCTGCACCACAATCGTGATGGCCGAAGCCATCTGCTGCCTCACCGACCTCTCGGGCAGGTTCATGTTGGTCATGGCCACCATCGACTCCAGCCTCGACAGCGCGTCGCGCGGCGTGTTGGCGTGAATGGTGGTCATCGAGCCCTCGTGGCCGGTATTCATGGCCTGCAGCATGTCGAACGCTTCCTCGCCGCGCACCTCGCCGATGATGATCCGGTCGGGACGCATGCGCAGGGCGTTGATGAGCAGTTGCCGCTGGCGAATGGCGCCCTGCCCTTCGATGTTCGGCGGCCTCGTCTCCAGGCGCACGATGTTCTCCTGCGCCAGCCTCAGTTCGGCTGCGTCTTCAATCGTCACCAGCCGCTCGTTGTTGGGTATGTACTGCGACAGGATGTTCAGAAACGTCGTTTTGCCGGCGCCCGTGCCTCCGGAAACCAGGACGCTGATGCGCGCCCGCACCGCCGATGACAGCACTTCCATCATCTCCGGCGAGATGCTCTTCAATTGCACCAGTTGGTTGGCGGCCAGCGGCCCGGTCCCGAAGCGCCGGATCGACAACGACGGTCCGTCCAGCGCCAGCGGCGGAATGATGGCGTTGACGCGCGATCCGTCGGGCAGGCGGGCATCCACCATGGGCGACGACTCATCCACCCTGCGGCCCACCCGCGACACGATCCGGTCGATGATCTGCATCAGATGGCGATCGTCGCGGAACGTCGCATCCACCTTCTGCAAGAGGCCGCCCTTCTCCACAAACACGTGGTCCTTGTCGTTCACCAGGATGTCGGAGATTTTGGGATCGCGGAGCAGCGGCTCCAGCGGCCCCAGCCCAAACACCTCATCCAGCAGCTCGGCGTGGATCTTTTCCTGCTCGTCGAAGTTCAGCGGCACCCGCTGGTCCGACATGATCTCCTTCACCAGCCCTGAGACCGCCTGCCGCGCCTGACTCGAATTCACGCGCGACAACTTCTCCAGATCCAGCCTCGAGATCAGCGTCCGGTGAATCTCCGCTTTGTAATTCTCCAGATTCAGTACTTCCACGATCTACCTTCCATCCAATTCGAAATTCCGTTCCTTACGCCCTCACCCGAAAAAGCCGAAGCCCTTCTTTTTGGCCGGGATATCGCTCTTCCCCGTCACCGCGCTCACCATTTTCTTGATCTGCCGCGAAATCGCCGAGTCCGACAGCACCAGCGGCGTGGCGCTGATCTGCATGTTGCGCACCGTCGCATAATCGTTGGGAATCTTCCACTGCGCCGGCCTCGTCAGCGCCTTGGTGATGTGTTCCTCCGATACGCCCAGCACGCGCGATTCGAACCGGTTGATCACAATTTCCAGCTTGGGCACTGCGGCCGAGAAAAACTGCACGATGAGGCGGTGCGAGTTGCGCAGTTCCGGAATGCTCGCCTGCGTTACCAGATAGACTGTGGTCGCATCCTTGTAAGCTGCCGTTCCCATCATGTCCAGTCGCGAACCCATATCCACGACCACGTTGTCGAACTCCTGCCGCGCCACATGCAGCAGCCGGCGGATCGCCTCGTTGCTCGGTTGGTACTGCACAAACTTTCCCGGAGCCGCCAGCACCGAGAGGCCGGAGCTGTGCTTCACCATAACCTGTGTCAGAAAGCGCGCATCCAGCCGGTCGCCCGCCTCCAGAGCGTCGATTGCCGAATACTCGGGTGAAATACCCAGGTTGAGCGCGGCGTCTCCCAACGGCAGATCGAGATCGATCAGCAGCGTGCTCTGGCCGGAGTCCTTGGCCAGCGCCACGGCAAAATTGCAGGCCAGCATCGTGGTTCCGGCGCCGCCTTTCGCGCCCATGAACGCCAGCAGTTTGCCTGCCGCCTTCTTCGTGGCCTGCGCCACCGGCCGTCGCGCTGCGGCCCGCACCAGCGCCTCCGCCACCAACTCCGGCTTCAGCGGCAGCGTCAGAAACTCCCGGGCGCCCGCTCGCATGCAGCGCACCAGAAGCTCCGGATCGGCGCTTTCTGAAAACACCATTACCGTCGACGTGCCGATGGCGTCGATGCTCTCCACCAGCTCCAGCGCGTATTCGGGATCACTGTCCAATTCGATCAGCACCACGTCGTACTTCGCTTCCAGCAGCCGGGGCACATCGTCGACTCCCGGCGGATAACTGGAAAACTCGGAAATCTCGTTGCCCGCGCTTCCCGAAAGAGCCTGAACCGCCGCCGCGCGGCGATCCTCGCTTGGGCTGATCAGGGCGATGGAAAGAGACTTGCCGCTAATCGACTCCGGATATGCATCGAACGCGTACGGGGAAGCATTCGTGGCCATGTTGCTATTGCTCCTTGAAGTTCCTGACCTTGAGGACTCGTAAGCCTGTGGCGCACCCACTGGAATTGCATACTCAGCGTGCTCCAGGCTTGCCATTGTTTTACTCCATCATCGTGCTAAAAACGAAATCAGCGTCCCGATCGCGATGGCCGGTGCATACGGCATCTTGCGCCGGCGCGGATTGCTGAGAACTGCTTCTCCGCGCTCCTTCTTACTGAATAGCAAACCGCCGGTCTGCTGAAACAATTCCTTCAGGAAACCGCCCCACACCGCCATGCCCAGCGCCATCACTCCCCCCACCACGCCCGTCATCACCAGCGCCAAAAACAACTGGTACGGCCCAATCCAGGCTCCAATTGCGGTGCACAGCTTTACGTCGCCGGCGCCCATCCCGCCCATCCAGAAAAGAACTCCGTAGATCAAAAATCCGAGCCCCGCGCCGCCCAGGCTCTGCTCCACCCCGTGCCAGCCGTGCAGCCATGCAAAAACCGCAATCCCGCAAACGAAAAAAGGAAGCACCAGCCAGTTCGGAATGCGTCCGCTGCGAAGATCCGTGAAGGTCGCCACACCCAAAACGATTACCATGGGCCACCAGGCAAACGAATGCATGAACCCTGCTCCTCTTCTCAAGGGCTTACTTGTTTACTCTCCACTATATAGCAATTCCTCAGCCAAACTCCTATGGCCAAAAGCCTACTTGGATTCAAAGAGATAAAACAAAATTGCCACTCCAACTGTACACACCTGTTTACGGCCCAGCCAATTTCCTGGAGTGGACCGTATACACCTTGGCTCTCGCTTCATCTCCTTGCCAGTTACCCATGTAACACATTGCTAAATCATAGGATTACGGTTTGGTTACTAAGGTAAGCTCTGCTCGTCGGATGCAAAATTTGCACCTGCTCCACCGGAATTTCTAACTAAGGTCGCCGCAATGCATGTTCCGTTTTGGATCAGCGCGCTCATCTCTCTGCACTTGACGCCTACCCGCAGGCGCGCGGCCCTGCACTCTGAAGAGAAAATCCCGCCGTCGCACCGGGAACCGGCAGCTCAGCCCCAACCACTGGCAAGTGCGCTTCGGGCCACGCACTCCCGGCGATTGCCTTCGCAATCGTTGCCATCGCACAGAAAAGCCCGAGGACAACAAGTCTACACCCAATTCAGAGTTCTCAAGCCTGGATTTCTTGACCATTACAAACAGGGAAACGGCGGAGTACCGGAGAAAGAGTCTTTGCTCATTTTTTGCTTGACGTTCGGTGGCGAATTACGCACAATGGGATGCACTTGAGTTCCCTTTTTTGCTGCTGCGGGACCTTGGTTTCCCCCAAGACCCGTAGGCACCATCTCGGGGGTGACGGCCCGATAGATCCATCGCTTAGTGATGAGGCCGCGCATGCTTGGAAAATGGGACTTAGCTAGTTGTAACTGACTGAATGATATGAGGTGAGAACGGATCGCAGCACGCCGGGAAAGATTGCGATTCTTCCTCCTTTTTGCCCTGGGCAGGTGGGCTTGCCCCCTACGGTGTTTCGCTTGCTTCCCTACGAGGGGTTCTCTCCTTTCATTCGCTCGAGTGCCATGGTCGTTACCAAGGTGACGGCCTACTAGCACGAAAGGGGAATGTTTACTCCGTCATCGATTGCTGATCATACACATACATCGCCGAGCCTCTCAGATCGGTACACCGTGAAATCAGAAAGACGGAAGATCGCACGAGAATGACCAAAATTGGTTTGTATTCGGAAGACCGGACTTTGCACCCTCTTCTTTCTTCAGCCCTTGGTAAGGACTTCGAGGTCCTGTTCCAGACCGA
Organism: uncultured Acidobacteriaceae bacterium; assembly: GCA_963844905.1. GTDB lineage: Bacteria > Acidobacteriota > Terriglobia > Terriglobales > Acidobacteriaceae > Telmatobacter. The sequence goes on from CAWJQD010000002.1 coordinate 114,733, forward strand.
TGGAGACGGAATGGATCGCCTCGTGTCCCTCGCCGGATGCGATGTCATGATCCTCGATCTGTACTCTTCCCAGGACTCGCTGCAATCGCGCATCGAATGCGCGCGGCGGCTGATTGCCTCCAATGTCCCGGCCATCCTGATGGCCGACGACACCCTCCGTTCCACCGCATTCGAACTTGTGCGCTGCGGGGCCTTCGGCTACTGCCGCCGGCCGCCTTCCATTCGCGACCTGAAGACCATGCTCGCGCGGGCTTGCGAAACCTTCGAATTGAAGCAGCAACTGCATCACGTGCAGCAGCGCTTCGAGGAACCGGGCTATTGCGACCAGATCATCGGATCGGGCTCCATCATGCGGCGCGTCTACCAGTTGATCCGCAGCGTCACCAATCTCAACGCCGCCGTTCTCGTCACCGGCGATAGCGGAACCGGGAAGGAACTGATCGCCCGCGCCATTCACAATCTCGGCAACCGCGCCAACAAGCCTTTCGTCGCCGTCTCCTGCGGCGCCATCCCGGAAACCCTCATCGAGGCCGAGTTATTCGGACATGAAAAAGGCGCTTTCACCGGCACCGTCGGCGCCCGCGAAGGCTACTTCGAGCAAGCCGCCGACGGCACCCTCTTCCTCGATGAAATCGGCGACCTGAGCCTCTTCACGCAAGTCAAGCTCCTCCGTGTCCTGCAGCAAATGGAGTTCAGCCGCCTCGGCTCCAGCAAGCTGATTCCCTTGCGCGCGCGCCTCATCTTCGCCACTCACCAGGATCTCGCCAAGTTGGTAGCTGAAGGCAGGTTCCGTCAGGATCTCTTTTACCGGATCAACGTCATGCGCATCGAGTCGCCCCCGCTCCAGGAGCGGCCGGAAGACATCCCGCTCATCGCACGCCATTTCCTGCGCCATTACGCCGGCGTCTTCCAAAAGCCCATGGACTCGATCGATCCCGCAGCGCTCGAAATGCTCCAGGCCTATCCCTGGCCAGGAAACGTGCGCGAGCTCGAAAACGTGATGCAGCGCGCCATCATTTTGGCTCCCGGCCGTGTGCTCCGCGTCGAGGACTTGAACCTCAAAATGCAGGAACCGGAAGAGGATCCCGCCGCCTTCGACGAAGTCGTCGACATCGCCGATTACCATCCTTCAGGTTCCTTCGAGCGCCAGTTGCGCGACTACAAGATCAAGCTCGCCGTCGCCGCAGTCCGCGAGAACAACGGGAATAAGACCCTGGCCGCGCGCAGCCTGTCCATCTCCCGCGCCTATCTGCACCGCCTCCTCCGTCTCGCCGAGCCTGAATCTCTCGCCGCGCCCGGCCCTGTCTATGTGGAGCAGAAGCTGCGCGAGTCCGCCACCGCCTGAGATTGCGATCCGTGCCTGCAGACTCCGCGACGGAGATGTCCTGCGGCTATCGCAATTCTCGAGCAGCTGTACCCGGAACCGGTGCGTTCAAGTCGATGCAGCCAACAGGGAGCAGCGACCTTGCACGAATATCAAAGGGACATAACGACTCTGGAATTGCCGTAATTTGCAGGCCGTGGCTCGCGGGATCGTTTGAATCCGCTTTGAATGGTGCGGGCTTCAGCCCGTACATCGGCTTACCGGAAATGATCGGGGCTTTATTGATTCCTGCATAAATAATTTCCTACTGTCATCCTGAGCGAAGCCCCGCGTACCGGGGCGAGTCGCAAGCCTGCCCTGAGCGGAGATCGCGATAGTGATCGAAGTCGAACGGGGGATCTGCGGTTGTTATCCTCTGACTGAATAGGACACTTGTTTTGCAGTTCTCAATGGCCCCTGAGGGACGTGGCCTTGAAGGCTTGCCCGCTGCCGTGCCATGCTTGGACCCGCTCTCTCGCTTAAGCGAAATAGTCGACTTGCTTTGCGGGGACCTCTTCGGTCGCCTCGGGGCCGCGCTCCAGCCCGCCCTCAAGCGTGAGATCCTCCGCTTCGCTCTCCTCCGCGCCCGCGGCTTTCTTCCCGCTTCTCTGCTCTCTGCCGTCTCCCGGTTTGGCCGATGGATCGATGTCGAAGATCGCCAGAGGCCGCAAGTCCGCTTGCGGAGCCTTCACCTCAGGCAATGCACGGATTCCGGGAATGGGACCGATCTCCATCTTCGGCTTTCCGCTCCTGCCGCGACAGATCGGCAAATCAAGGCGAATCTTTAATCCTTTCGCGCCATTTTTGTCCAATTTCAAAACGTATTACGCCGCAGGTAGTGGGTTAACTTGACCTCGTTTTGAAGGGTACGGGCTTTAGCCCGTACATCAACCGGCCAAAAATGAATCGGGCTTCAGCCCCTGAGGGGTGCATTCTCGCAAATTGACCCACTACCGCGCGCCGCACTACCGCCGCAACGCCATGGCCGCCGGAGCCATCACCGCGCCGGGAGCGCCGGCGTGCTGTTGGCTCTGCGCCTCGGCCTCGATTTGTCCCTGCGATTGGTTCAGCATCGCCAGACCCTGGGCCAGGCTGATCCCCGCGGGAACCGGAACAAATCCCCCGCGCACCTCGCTCGTTTCACGGGCAAAGGTCTTCACCAGCAGCGCGCGGATATTCATGTGAACTTCCAGCGACTCCGTCTTCCAGTCGGTCGCGCTTACCTGCACGCGTACCAGCCGGAACCAGCCGCCCTTGTACAGGCGGCCCAGAATGCCGAAGCCGAAATCCACATTATCGTCCACGCGCCCCTCCAGCCGCCTGAGCCGCTTTGCTCGCGCATCCACCCAAAGCGTCCCGCTCATGCCGTGGAAGATGCGCGACTCGATGCTGCGCGCCGGATCCTCGGGATTCGGGTGAAAGCGCAGCCGGTAACACCCGTCCTCCTCGCCGTAGTAGCTGTACGCGAACGCTGTCGGTAAAAGAGCCAGAATCCGCCCAATCCACCCCTCGTCCTCGTCGTACTGCCTCAGATGGCGTCTTTGCTCGTCGCGCGAGCTCAGCAGCCGCTCCAGCCGGTCCTGCTCCTGCTGCTGTTCCTCGGCGCTCGGTGCCCGCCCGTTGCTCTGCGCCAGCCGCGCAATCGGTCCATCGGCGGTTTCCACCTGCTCTTCCACGCTCGTCCCGGCCTGCGATTGCCGCTCCACCCAGTACCGCCAATAGCCGTGCCGCTGGTGGTCGCTCAGCTCGTTGTAGACGACCTGGCGCACCAGTTGCCCGGCAGGCATCGGCGGCTCCGAGCGCGCGCTGCATGCGCCTTGCATGATCGCCAGGACTCCCAATGTTACCCACAGCACACGCATCTCGCCACCTCCGGTCGAAGAGCTTCGATGGATTTTGCGTTCTGTGGATATCATGGCGGCGGAGCAATGAAGCCCCGGCAAGACCTCTGTAAAAAGGCGGAGAATTCACCAGGGGAACCTGATTAGGAACGGGAATTCCCGAAAACCGGCGCCAGATCATGCCGCCGGGGAACTGCCCAGTGAACTTGCTACACTGGGGCCATGCAAAGCGAGCAGGAGTTTCGCCGCGCCGCCGAAGCGTCCCTCGACGGCCTCAAGCGCCATCTCATCGCGCGCGAGGAACACGAGCAAGCCGGCTTCGAGGTCGAAGAACAGGGCGGTGTCCTGAATGTCCTTTTCGAAGACCCGGGCGCCAGATTCGTCATCACGCCCAATGCGCCCGTGCGCCAGATCTGGATCTCCGCGCTCGCCGCCAGCTTCAAGCTCGATTTCGATTCGAAGAGGGAAGAGTTCATCCTGCCGCGCACCGGCGAGACCGTGATCGCCCTCGTCGACCGCCTCATCGGCGAACATCACGCGCCCTGATCCCTCCCGCCGAGCCAGGCGAATCTGGGTGCCCAGGTCTCGATTTTGAGACTTGGGAAAGCACTCTTTCAGCATGCGCAGCGGATGATACGATGGGTTGCATCCCCATGGGAGGACCCCAACCATGATTGAGACGTCCACTGCCCCAGTGCCAACCGCCGATCAGGTTTCCAACCTCACGCGCCAGACCAACTACGGCACCTGGCGCTTCCAGAAGACCTGGAAGCCGCTGTATATCGCCGACGCCGAGGGCTGTTGGTTCACTGACGGCGCAGGCAAACGCTATCTCGACTTCAGCTCGCAGCTCATGTGCGTCAACCTCGGCCACAAAAATCCCCGCGTCGTCGCAGCCATCGCCGAGCAGGCGCGCGAACTTTGCTATGTCGCCCCCGGCTACGCCACCGCGTCGCGCGCGCGCCTCAGCGCCAAGCTGCTTGAGGTCCTCCCTGAGGGATTGAACAAGTTCTTCTTCGCCACCAGCGGCACCGAAGCGAACGAAGCGGCCTTCAAGATCGCACGCATGTTCACCGGCAAGAACAAAATCGTCTCCCGCTACCGCTCCTATCACGGCTCGACCATGGGCTCCATCGCGGCCACCGGCGATCCGCGCCGCTGGGCCATGGAGCCGGCCGGCAAGGGTGGGGGCGTGGTCTTCGCGCCTGAAACTAACTGCTACGACTGCCCCATCAAGCACACCTATCCCGCCTGCAACATCGCCTGCGCCGATTACATCGAGCACATGATCCGCAACGAGAGCGACGTTGCGGCCGTCATCGTCGAGCCGGTCGTCGGCACCAACGGCGTGCTCGTTCCGCCGCCAGAGTATCTCCCGCGCCTGCGCCAGATCTGCTCGCGGCACGGCGTCCTGCTTATCGCCGACGAAGTCATGTCCGGCTGGGGCCGCACCGGCAGGTGGTTCGCCGTCGACCATTGGAACGTCAAGCCCGACATTCTGGTCACCGCCAAGGGCATCACCTCGGCCTACGTTCCCCTCGGCCTTTGCGCCACCACCGCCAGAATCGCCGACTACTTCGAGGATCACTACTTCTCCCACGGCCACACTTACGAAGCGCACCCGCTTACCCTCGGCCCCGCTGTCGCCGCTATCGAGGAGATGCAGCGCCTCATGCTCGTCGAGCGCGCCGCGGAGCTGGAGCCTTACGTGCGAACCAAGCTCGATGACCTCAAGGCCAGGCATATTTCCGTCGGCGACGTGCGCGGCCTCGGCCTTTTCTTTGCCGTCGAGATCGTCAAGAATCGCGAGACCAAACAACTCTTCAACACCATGCGCGACAAGGTAGAAGGCAAACCGCTCGTCGTCGACCAGATCGCCGCCAAGATGATGGCGCAGGGCGTCTCCATCCAGGCCTGGGTCAGCCACTTCGTCATCGCCCCGCCCCTCATCGTGACGAAAGAAGAGCTGGACCTCGGCATCGCCGCCCTCGACGAGCATCTGGCCATTGCCGACGCGCTGGTGGAATGAAAAGACCAGCTTGACATGTTTGATCGCAAGGAGCTGCTCCTTTACATCCTTGATTTCGCGCAGGTTCTGCTCCACGGTCCGGTCGCTGATCAGCTCAATATTGTTGGGGCCCATGATCCGCTGCCCGTTCCAGTCCGTCGCCGAGTAACGCGAGCTCACATTGGTGATCGGCTCGCCGATGGTCTTCCACTAGGCGCCGCGCCTCCCGGTTGACTTGCTTTTCACCCGATCCAATAATCAAAGAAGATGAATATCTATGAGGAGATCGTGAAGTTGCAACGCGCGGGCCGCCGTGGAGCGGTGGCCACCATCGTGAATGCGCGCGGCTCCATCCCCTCCTTCCAAAGCGCAAAAATGCTTATCCGCGACGACGGCTCCATCGCCGGAACCATCGGCGGCGGCTGCGTCGAAGCCGAGGTCTGGCAGGCCGCGCGCGAAGTCATGGGAAGCGAGAAGCCCCGCACCCTCACCTTCGATCTCAACCAGGATCCCAAGTACGATACGGGCCTTGTCTGCGGCGGCACGCTAGAGATCTTCATCGAGCCGGTGCTGCCCATGCCCTTGCTCTACATCTTCGGCGCCGGCCACGTCGCCATCGAGCTTTTCAAGGCCGCGCGCAATGCGGGCTTCGACTGCATCATTACTGACGACCGCGAAGCCTACGCCAACGCCGAGCGCTTCCCCGACGCACTCCGGGTCGTCGCCAAAGACTTTGATCGGGCGTTCAACGAGATCGCCCCCAGCGAGTCCTCTTACATCGTCATCGCCACGCGCGGCCATCGCGACGACATGCGCGTCCTGCGCTGGGCCGTGCAAACCCCCGCGCGTTACATCGGCATGATTGGCTCCAGGCGCAAGGCCATTACCGTCTTTCGCGAGCTTACGCAGGAAGGCCTCAAACCCGAGCTCTTCGACCGCGTTCATTCTCCCGTCGGCCTCGACATCGGCGCCGTTTCGCCAGAGGAAATCGCTATCTCCATCGTTGCCGAGCTGATCGCCGTGCGCCGCCACGCCGGGCGGGCCCTGCCCCACATGAGCTGGTTCCACTCCGGCAGGCGCGCCGCGGCCGCCGCGGAGGACAAACCCCTCCACGTTCCTGTGAAAAAATAGCCTCGGCAGCCCTTGCCTGGCGGCGCCACTCGTCTTCGCAAGCTGGCGAAATCAGAACTTGAATTAGATAAGCCTCTTTTGAAAAAGCACCACGTCGAAATCCTGGCCGAACTTTCTACCGACGGAACATAATCTCCCGCAGCATTGAAAGCCAGCTCGCTCGTGGAACCTAAGACTCTGTTCGTTGCGGGACGAAACAGTGGCAATCAGGTTTTCGATGCCCATCTCTAGCGCCTTCTCAGACAACAGTTCGAGGGCCCGCGAGCCCACGCCCCGCCCTGTATGTTGCGGCAAAAGAAAGTACGTGATCTCCGCTGTTTTCCGGAACGTTCCGGCAGGGTGATAGGCGCGCAGCAGAATGAATCCGACGGTGCGGCCTTCTGCCCGGACAACCAGCGCAGGGTATCCCCGGCAGAGCGTGAGGAGCCGCTCGAAAAACTCGTCCCCGGCTCGTTCTTCAGGAAAAGCCGCGAAACTTGTTTCGACATAGTAGTTAAAGATATCAAGAACGTCCTTCCGGTCGTTCAAGGAAAGGTCGGCGAACTCGTAGCTCATTAGAGAAGCCTATCAGTCGGTCTCTGCGCCGTTAGGCGGCCCGGTTCTCAGAGCCGGTGCAATCGCGCGAGTTTGTCCCTTCTCCCTTGCTCCGTGCTCCCTTGTATCCCGCTCCCTTTAGAGCTATCGTTTCCCGTATGATCGGCGCTGGCCATCTCTGCGGCCTGATCCTCGCGGCCGGCGAGTCCTCCCGCATGGGAACGGACAAGGCGCTGCTTCCCTGGCCTCCGGCCACCCCTGGCTCATCGGCTCCGCCGTCTCAAACACTGCTTTCGGCCGGAATCCTCGCGCTCAGGCCGCTCACCCGCGCCGTCGTCGTGGTTGCGGGGAAAAATGCTGAAGCCATCGCGCCAATCATCGATGCATCCGGCGTGTTCATGGCTCGCAATCCAAACCCCGAGCGCGGCCAATTCAGCTCACTGCAGGTGGGCCTGCGCGAACTCCTCGCCCGCGGCTTCGATGCCGCGATGATGACTCCAGTCGATTGCCCGCCCTTGAGCGCCAATTCGCTCAAGCTTCTCTGCGCATCATTGGGCAGCACACTCACGCGCGGCCTCTGGGCGGTCGCTCCGGAAAACAACGGCAAACATGGCCATCCGCTGCTAGTGAATCGGGAATTGATCGATGCCTTCCTCGCCGCTCCCGTAACGAGCAATGCGCGCGAGATTCTACACACTCACGCAGAGCACATCGAGTACGTCCCGGTTCCCGACTCGCTCGCTCGCGCAGGCCTCAACACTCCGGAAGAGTACGCGGCCCTCAGCGCAAACCCTCCGTCGCTGTCGCGCTAGATTTTCTCGGACATTTGTCCCAGGACCGCCGCCAGCGCATCCATCGCCAGGTGCCCCGCGTGCGACGACGCTTCGGGCAGCCCGCCCACCGCGCGCACCAATTGCTCCCTGCTCAGCTTCTTTGCCTCTCCCACGGTCTTCCCGCTTACCAGCTCGGTCAGCGCCGAACCGCACGCCATCGCGGCCACGCAACCTTTCGCACGGAATCGAATCTCCGCGATCCGTCCGCCCGCAACCTTTACTGTGAGCTCCAGAACGTCGCCGCAGGCCGGATTCTCGATCCGCGCCGACGCATCCGCATCGGCAACCACACCCGCGTTGCGCGGATGCTCAAAATGATCGAGAACTTGCGGCGAATACATGCGACTCGCCTGCGCGCTCAGCGCGACCCGGCGATCCCGTCCGTCGCCGCGGCCGCCTTGGCCTGCGTCTGCTGCGCGTCCAGAATCTCCGCCACCAGGAACAAGTCCGCCAGCAGCGCCCGCAGATGGATCGACGCGTTCAGATTGTCAATCAGCTGCGAGCCGATCGTGGGCTGGGCCAGAACCAGCTCCACCGCTGCAATCGCGCTCTCCGCGTCGCGCGTCAGCACCGCGAAGAACGCCTCGTACTTCTCCGCGGGCGCAAGCCGCTCCTGCTCGATCGCCTGCGCGCAACTCCGTTCCAGGCCGCGCATCGCCCCAACAGCGCACGTCAGATGCTCCCTGAGTTGCCTGCCGGCGTCGCCGCCGTCGTCGCCGGTCAGTCCGCGCGCGGCATAGGAGAGCGTGAACTCGTAGCACGCCTCAATCGTCTCGCACTGCTGCTCGATTTCAGTCGCCATCGCTTGCGGCTAAGCCTCGTTTCGCTTGGCGAGCGGCGGGTCCCTTTACAGACCATCGCCCGGTGTCGTGCTCATCCAAATAGAAACTGCGGCTCATCCAGCCGAAGATCATGGCCTTCGTGATGGGCAGCTTCTCCGGCCGGAGCCCCATGTACACGTGCATCATCACCAGCGCGATCAGTCCCACGCCCGCCAGCCCGTGCAGCACATACATCAGGCCCCAGGTCATATCGCTGAAGAGGTACGGATTGCGCGTAAAGATTCCCGTCTGCACGCGCTTCATCATAAACAGGCCGGTAATCATCACCGCCAAGGCAACCAGCATGATCACGCCGTGGTACAGCTTGTTTTCCAGAGGATACTTCGCAAACTTGCCGGGCAACGGCGCGTCCTTTCCGAAGAATCGCCGCACCCGGTTCATCGCGTCGCGCAGGTCGGTCCTATCCGGCCAGATCGACCAGAAATCCAGAAAGAACGACGCGTGCACGATGTGATAAAGAATCGCTACGGTCAGCACCACACCGGCGATCCAGTGGTAGAGCACCCAATTGAACTGCATTCCCACCTGGGGTAGAAACGCCGTAAACAGCAGCGTGAACATCGACGCCGCCATGATCCAATGAAACAGCCGCGCCGCCAGCGTGTGCCTCGGCACCCGCTCGGGAATTCCCGCCGCGCTCGCCTCCGCCGCCCGCTCCGCAAACCGCTTCGGAGGCTTCACCACGATCAGGTAAAGCGAGTGCACGATCATGAAGAAGAATCCCGCGATGAGCGCAACCCAGATCACTCCCCACGCAATGTGGATCGGCACCGATTGTCCCCACGGACTTGTCGCCCACTGGATCAGCTCCATGTCGCCTCCGGTACTCCTGTGATGGCGCGCTTCACCAGGTTTCTCATCAGCGGAATCTTGTACGCGTTGAACTGCAGCGGCACCGCGCCTCGGACCGCGATCTTGCCCGCCATCTCACCCGTCTCCGCATTGGCCGGCTTGCCGCGCACCGCATCTTCTACCGCTTTCAGCCGCATCGGCCGCGGCGCCACGGCATTCACCGCGATCCTCATCTGATCGATGCTATTGCCGCTCAGCTTCATCGCCGACGCCACATTCATCAACGGAAAGTCCCAAACATTGCGATCGCGCACCTTCTCGAAATAGAACTTCGCGCCCGCCCACGTCGCCGGAATGCGAATCACCGTCAGCAGGTCGCCCGGCCTGAGAATATTGAGCCGCGTGATGTCGGTCTCCGGCCCGACAAAATAGTCCTCCGCATCCACCACGCGCTCGCCCTTCGGCGTCTGGATCACGAATTTCGCGTCGAGTGCGATGAGAGCCGGAGCCGAATCCGACGGATGCACGGCCACGCAGCGGTCGGCGCCAAAGATCGCGTGCTCCCGGTTGCGGCCTACCGGCGTGTCGGCATAGCAAATGTTGCCGCCGGCGCGATAGCACGGCCATCCGCCGCGATAGTACCAGCAGCGCGCGTCCTGCGAAACATTCCCGCCCAGCGTGCCCTGGTTACGAATCTGCGGCGAAGCCACCAGCTCCACGGCCTGCGCCAGCACTCCGTAATCCCTCTGGATCGCCGGATGATTCGCAATCTCGGTCAGCGTCGTCATGGCGCCGATCTCCACGCCGTCGCCCGCCGTGCGAATCCCCTTCAGTTCGTCCACCCCGCTCAGGTCCACCAGCACCTTCGGCTTTTTGATGCGGTCCTTCAGCCAGTCGAAGCTGTCCATCCCGCCGGCCATCACCCACGCATCTTCGCCGTGCTGCTCCAGCAGCCGTTGCGCTTCCCTGGCAGAGTCCGGCTGAAGCAGGTCGAACGCCGGCATGACATCTCGTATCACCGCCATAGCTCACTCCATCCCCGCTCTTCTCTCACCTCGCCGACGACCCTGGCGCTTCCTATTTCCTATTCCCTACGCCTCTAGTCCCTAGTCCCTAGTCCCTAGTCCCTCAGTCCCCGCCTTTCAGATGTGCGCAACCAGGGGCTCTTGCATCGGACGCCCCGCCTCATACGACGTCAGAATCGTGTCGGCATTCACCGGCGCGCGCTGGAAGATGTCGTCGCCCAACGCGTCCGAAAGTGCGTTCAGAATCGCCGCGCATCCGCCGCCCACCGGCGGCTCGCCGCAGCCGCGCGCTCCCACCGGCGTCTCCGGATCGGGAATGTTCAGCGCGTTCCACTTCATGTCCACCGGCACGTCCAGAATCGTCGGCGGCTTGTTCTGATAAAACCGCTTGGCCACGGTTACCCCGTATTGCGGGTCGATCACCCACTTCTGCCCGATGGCGTGGCCGATGCCCAATGTCGAGCGGCCCAGAATCTGTCCGCCCAACGCCGCCGGATGAATTACCGTCCCCACATCGGCATACGCCAGGTAGTCGACGATTCTGTAGACTCCCGTCTCCACGTCAACTTCCACCTCCGCAAAACACGACAGGAACGAAAACGAATCGCCGTCGTGCGGATACTTGTCGCGCGCCGAGGCGATCAGGCCCTGGCCGGCCATCGCGGTCACCGACTGCTTCGTCACTTTGTTGACGTCGGGATTCACCTCGTGCCCGTCGTAGATGCCGCCCAGCCGGATCGCGTGCTGCGCCGCCTCCGCGAAGCTCATCCCCGCGCCGCTGCCCCTGCGCGAGACCCGCAGGTTGGCAACCGCGTAATCTTCCGGCCGCCCGCCCAGTGACTTGGCTGCGACCTCCTTGAGCCTTTGTACGCACTCCAGGCCAACAGCATGGGCTGCGCGCGTCATGGCGTGGATCGTCTGGCTCCCGCCCGAGTGGCAGCTATACGGAAGGTTCTTCGCGGTATCGCCCCAGACGATATCGACCGCCTCCCATGGCACATCCAACACCTCGGCAGCGGCGCGATGCACATCGATCAGCGCTTCCGTCCCCAGGTTGCCGATGCCCGTATGAATGCGCACCCGGCCCTCCGGCGTAATCACGATCAGCCCATCGAAGCCGCTGCTGCCGCCATGGAAACAGCTCAGCGACACGCCCACTCCGCGCGCCTTGGTCCCTATCCGTTTGGGTTGGCGCGCCACGCGCTCGTTCCACTTGAACTGTTCTGCGCCGTAATCGAGCGCCTGCTTCAGGAAGCAGCTCGTCACGTGCGCGCGCTTGCCGTTGTTCAGCGGGCCATACTCCGCCTTGCCTTCGGGACAATTCACGCGGCGCAGCGCCACCTGGTCCACGCCCAGCTTGCGCGCGGCCTTAGCCAGAATCGGCTCCATAATGGCGATGGCCTGCATGCCGCCCGGCGCGCTCTGCGCGCTGCGCGGCGGCGTGTTCGTCGCCACCGTCACGTTGCGCCAGCGCATGGCAGGCGGCTGATACAGCAGCGAAGTGATGCTCCCGCACGAGCCGCCGTCGCCGTTCGAGCCGTAAGACCCAGCGTCTGACACCAGAAACATGTCCAGCGCCGTAATCCGCCCGTCTTTCGCAAATCCAATCTTCACGCGCGACCGGATTCCCGGCCGCGCCCGCCCTATAAAATGCTCTTCCTCGCGGCTGATGCGCATCATCACCGGCGCCTTCAGCTTCTTCGAGAGCAGCGCCGGAATCACCAGCGTTTGTGCGGCAGTAATCTTGCTGCCGAATCCGCCGCCCGTGTATTCGCTCACGAAGACGATCTTGTTTTCACTCATCTGCATCCATCGCGCGATGGCCGGCACGGTCTGCATGGTGCTCTGCGTGCCCGTGTACAGGAACAGCTTCCCGTTCTGCCAGTACGCCATCGTGGTTCGCGGTTCCAGGCACTGATGGCTCACATCCGGCGTAAGAAACGTCTCATCCAGCACCAGCGCGGCATTCTTGAAGCCGCCCTCCACGTCGCCATAGGACCACTTTTCCGGCGCAAAGCCCATCGGCAGGCGGCCCTGAGCGTACTCGGCAAAATCTTCCTTCGTCCACTTGAGCACCGTGAGCTGCGGCCCCCTGGGCGCCGGCGGCGGCAACTCCTGCCACACATTCCCGTCCAAGCGCGCATTGGCCCCATCGGGCCGCAGGCTCTCCAGCGGATCGGTCACAAACGGCAGCGGCTCCATCTCGATCTCGATCTTCTCGATCGCCTCTGCGCAGGTCAGTTCGTCCACTGCGGCCACCGCCAGGATCGGATCGCCCTGATACATCGGCTGGTCCGCCAACACCAGCTCTCCCCATTTGTCCGCCTTGATCGTCTGGCCATTGTCGTTCACATAATCCGCGTGGCCGGGAACCTCCGATGACATAAGAATCCCCTTCACACCGGGCATCGCCAGCGCCTTTTCCGCATTGATGCGCTTCACCCTCGCGTGCGGCATGGGGCTCAGCACCAGCCGGCAAAACAGCATCCCCTCCGCGCGAAAATCTTCCGCATACTTCGCCCGCCCCGTCACCTTCGCCGCCAGGTCGTTGGTGGGGTAGTCCTTGCCGATCAGCTTGTATCCGGCGCCAAAGGGCCGCGGCTTCAGGCTTTCCGCTTTGCTCAAGTCCGCCGTCGCAATCTCCGCCATGATCATGCCCTCCTCGTGTATTCTGCGCCGCGCATCATCGCGTCCAGAATCTTGGTGTAGTCCTGGCACCGGCACAGGTTTCCCGAGAGCCCTTGCGCCATCTCCTCGCGCGTGGGGTTGGGATTCTTCTTCAGGTATCCGAAAGCAGACATCACGAAGCCCGTCATGCAGAACGCGCACTGGAATCCCTGCTCGTCCACCACCGCCTTCTGCAGCGGGTGCAGCGTGCCGTCCTCCGCCTCCAGTCCCTCGATCGTCGTTACCTTGCGTCCGCGCACCGTGTTCGTCAGCACCGAGCAGCTATAGTACGGCACATCGTCGATCAGCACCGTGCAGCTTCCGCATTCCGCGCGGTCGCAGCCCAGCTTGGTTCCCGTCAGCCCCAGCTTGTAGCGCAGCGTCCACGCCAGGGTCTCCTGTTTCATCACTTCCACGCGGCGCATCTTGCCGTTCACGTTCAGCGCGATCAGCCGCTCGCCGCCGAAGCTCCGCACCCGGCCGGGCGCAAGAATCTTGTAGCTCGCCGCGCTCACCACGGCGCCTCCGGCTATCACGCCCAAAATGAAGCGGCGTCTCGTGATCTGGTTGGCTTTGCTTTCCCTCGTCTTGGGATCTTCCATCTCCGGCATAGCGTTTTCTCCGATCTCAGAGTCGTTCCAGGATGGCATCGCTTCGCGTTGCGGGGATCGCGTCTCTACGCTTGCAGGAATCGCGACGCCGCGCTTCATGGGGAAAATCACGACGCCTCTAGCAATTTTAGCCCCTCCCCCCAGCCCTTGAAAAGTTCCTGCCTTTTCTCCCGCCTCACCCCCTGGCGTCCGCCGCTCTCTCGCCCGTATTCCGGCCCGCCTCTCACTGGTCTAAACTGAATGCGTTATGGCTATTACAGGCGTTTCTCGCTCCATCCAGCCGCGCACGCCGCAGGGCGTGTTTTTGAATGAGCCTTTCACCGACTTCAAAGATCCCGAGAATGCGCGCTCTATGCGCCGCGCGCTCGACCAGGTCGCCGCGCACCTCGAGGTGGAATACAGCCTGATCATTGGCGGCAAGCGCCTCAAAACCACGGAAAAGATTCGCTCCATCAATCCGGCGCGCCCGTCTCAGATCGTCGGCGTACACCAGAAAGCCGGCGCCGCGCAGGTTGAAACCGCCATGTCCGCTGCGCTCCGCGCCTTCGACTCCTGGAGCAGGACCTCAGCCGAGGAACGCGCTTCGCTGCTCCTCGGCGCAGCTGAAATCATCCGCAGGCGCAAGTTCGAGTTCATGGCCTGGCTCACCTACGAAGTGGGCAAGAACTGGGCCGAGGCCGACGCCGACGTGGGCGAAACCATCGACTTTCTCGAGTTCTACGCCCGTGAGGCGCTGCGCCTGGCCTGCGCCGCGCCGCCCATTCAGTATCCCGGCGAGCGCGACGAGCTTTTCTATATCCCGCTCGGCGTGGGCGCCGTCATCTCGCCCTGGAACTTTCCTTTCGCCATCATGGCCGGCATGACCTCCGCGGCCATTGTTGCCGGCAATGCCGTTATCCTCAAGCCCTCGAGCGACGCGCCCACCATCGCCTCCCGCTTTGTCGAAGTCCTCGAAGAGGCGGGCCTTCCCGATGGCGTGGTCAACTTCTGCCCCGGCGCCGGCTCGTCCTTCGGCAGCGCCATCGTCGAACACCCCAGGACCCGCTTCGTTGCCTTTACCGGCTCCCGGGCCGGCGGCCTCGAGATTCACGAGCGTGCCGCGCACACGCAACCCGGCCAGATCTGGATCAAGCGCACCATCCTCGAAATGGGCGGCAAGGACTCCATTCTCGTCTGCGCCGATGCCGATCCCGACGCTGCCATCGAAGGCGTGGTCGCGTCGGCCTTCGGCTTCAGCGGGCAGAAGTGCTCCGCCTGTTCCCGCGCCATCGTTGAAGCTCCTGTCTACGATATATTCGTCGAGCGCCTGCGCGAACGCGTCGCCACGCTGACCGTCGGCGATCCCGCAGCCAATCCCGATATGGGCCCGGTCATCAGTCGAGCATCGCTCGACTCGATCCTCAAGTACATCGAGATCGGCAAGAAGGAAGGCCGGCTGATCGCGGGCGGCAACGCGCCGGCCACCTCCGGCGGCGGCTTCTTCCTTGAGCCTACGATCTTCTCCGAAATCCCGCCCAACTCAGTGCTCGCGCAGGAAGAGATCTTCGGCCCCGTGCTGGCTCTCATCAAGGCGGCCAGCCTCGACGAGGGTCTGCGCGTGGCCAACAACACCGAGTACGGCCTCACCGGCTCAGTCTACTCAAGCAATCACGATACGCTGAGTCGCGCACGCCGCGAGTTCCACGTGGGTAATCTTTACTTCAACCGCAAATGCACAGGCGCCATGGTCGGCGCGCATCCTTTCGGCGGATTCAACATGAGCGGGACCGACTCGAAGGCCGGCGGCCCCGATTACCTCTATCTCTTTACCCAGGCCAAGAGCGTGGGCGAGAAGTTCTAGTCTCCCGAGTCATAAATGGCTTGTATATATTGTGGGGATGTTCTATGTTGAATCATGGAACCTGTTCGTGGACGACCCAAGAAGCATGAACTGGTTGTGAGCCCTGCGCAGAGGATGGAATGAGAGCGTATTGCGCGGCAGTCGCGTAGTGCCAGGTCGGCAGCATTTCGTGCCCGGATCGTTCTGGAGTGCGCCGGGGGAGCGAGCAACGCCGCGGTCGCCGCGAAGTTACGCACCAGCCCGGGGACGGTTGGTCTGTGGCGCAACCGTTTCATTGCCGAGGGCGTTGCCGGACTGGGGGATGAGCCGCGCCCGGGAGCGCCGCGCGAGATCGGTGACGAGAAGATCGAACGCGTGGTGCGATTGACGCTGGAGAAAGCCCCGAAGGGCGCTACCCACTGGTCGAGCCGCATGCTGGCGGCCAGGACCGGGTTGAGCCAGTCCACGATCAGCCGCGTCTGGCGGGCCTTCGGACTGAAGCCACATCGTGCGGAGGGTTTTCAACTATCCAGCGATCCGTTGCTGATCGACAAGGTGCGGGATATTGTTGGACTGTATCTGGAACCGCCTCATCACGCGCTGGTGTTATGCGTGGATGAGAAGTCGCAGATCCAGGCTCTGAGCCGTACCCAGCCGGTGCTGCCCATGCGGGTCGGACAGTTGGAGCGACGCACTCACGACTACAAGAGGCATGGCGTTACCAGCCTTTTCGCTGCACTCGATATCGCCACCGGCAACATCCTGGGCAAGTGCTATCGACGCCATCGTTCCGTCGAGTTCCTGGATTTCTTGAAGAGGATCGATGCTGCCGTTCCAGCCGATCTCGATATCCACCTGGTGCTGGATAACTACAGCACCCATAAAACGGCTCTGGTCCGCCGTTGGCTGCAGAGACGGACACGGTACCATCTGCACTTCACTCCTACACACGCCTCATGGCTCAACCAGGTCGAGCGATGGTTCGCACTGCTCACGCAGCGGCAAATTAAGCGCGGCTCGCACGCCAGCGTCCAGGAACTGGAAGATGCTATCCGGGAGTTCATCAAGGTCCACAATCAACAGCCGAAACCCTTTCGATGGGCCAAATCCGCAGACCAGATCCTGGCATCCATCGCCCGATTCGCCACTTCCACTCTGGCTGCTCATGCCCCTGCTGTTTATACAAGAAATCAATGACTCAGGAGACTAGTGTCCCGAGTCTGAAGTTCGCATCGTAAGTGAACGGTCATCCTGAGCGAGTTTTGGCGCGATTTTGCGCCAAAACGAGCCGAAGGATCTGCGGTTGTAATCCAACGAACTTCGGATTCACCACACTAGAGCGTGTTTGGCTCTGTTGACATCCCTTGTTTGGGTTTGTTGGCGAGGAGATGGTTAGAGGCGGTATAGGTCAAAGGCCAAGCCGAGCAGGAGGGCTTGACGGGATTGGGTATGGATGGTTCTGCCAGGAGCGCGGCCAGAGAGTTTACGTTTCACGGCCGAAAAGACACTCTCGATCAGGGAGCGTAGGGCATACTTTTGGGCGGGGAAATGTTCTCGCATCTGCAGGCGTACCCCGGATGCCCTGCACGTGGAGCGGCGCTTGGCCGGAATGACGCTATCAGCTTTCAGTTGCTGGCGGCAAAAAGTATGGTTGCATTCCGAATCGAACTCGGCGTCGGCCAACACGCAGCCGATCGGTGTGTGCCGGCGCGCTCTGGTTACCAGCGCCGGCAGCGTGGCGCAGTCGTTCCACGGCGCCTGCCGCGCTTGTTGGGCCAGAATCAGCTGCCGCTTCAGGTCGACCACGGCCAGCCACTTCAGCCAGTGCCGCCATGTGCGCTGCGGCTGGCCAAAATGCTCTACCCGGCGGATGAAGTAACTGCTTACCGCACTCTGCGCCAAACCCGTGGCATCGACGCCTACCGTGGCAGGACTTCGCCACCTCCCAGGCATGCGCCGCACAATCTCATCCATCACGCGGGCTACGTCGTCCACGTTCAAGCGCGCCAAGAAGCGGTACAACGTGGTGTAGTCAGGAACGGATTTCAGTGCCAAGGCGGAACGCAACTCCGTGTGCTCGCTGAGTCTCACCTCAGCCTCGCGGAAGGTCCAGTCTTCATACCGCATCAGGCAGAGCACGGCCAGCAACTGCGGTTGCGTAAACACTCGCTTGCTGAATTTGCTCCGCTGCGCGGGCAACACTTTCCGGCTGACGTCGAGCGCCAGCCGGGCAAATCGCACCAGTCCGACTTCGGCCATGCAAGTTTCGCGAAGGCGCCAGAACAGCTTCAGCTTAACGCCGTTTCTGCCGCCTTCTGCACAGACGTATCGAGGATGTCAACAGAGCCGGAACTTCTCTGGTACCACGTGCCCTCATTTCGTAACCTTTCCTGGTGCTATTTGCCCCCAATTCGGTACTTTTCTCGGTGCATGTCTCAAAGATTCGTAACCAGATAAGCAAACATTTCGGGGGCAAATGACACCACTTAAGCGAACATTTGTGGGGCCAGGCGAACCGCAAAAGCGAACATCTAGCGCGATTTAAGGTCTTTTCCGGCCTCGCCGCAAAAAATGCAGTTGGAATGGTGCACTCACGGGTTCGAATTTCCTAGGCGTGGTCGCGGCTGCGTTTGCGGAAGACGATTTTGAGTTCGCGGCGCCAGTGCTCGGCGAGGGCGATGAGTTCCCACTCGATGTCGGGCGATAGGTAGCGCAGGACCGGCTCGTTAGCGGGATGGATGCGCAGGGCCGGCGCGGCCAGGGTGAGGCGCGGCGGGAGCGGCGAAATCTCGACGCCGGGAAAGTAGCCGTGGCGGGTGAAGGCGCTGAGCGGTGCGGCGGAGAGCGGCGCGGCGGCCGACGGAGCGGCCTCGCGGTCGGCGTTGAGGGCGCGGACGCGAATCCAGTAGTCGAGGGCCTGCAAGGGCAGATGCAAGTCCTCGTCAGCTTTCAGTTCCAGAACAACAAGCCGACTGTTGCGGTCGAGGGTGAGCAGGTCCAACATGCCGCGGTCGCCGGTGGAGAGCGCGGGAACCTGGGTGTAGAGCAGATCGCCGCGCAGCTCGGGCAGCAGATCGGCGAGGCCGGCGCGGAGACGGGACTCAAGCCAGCGCTCAGGGGCCATGCGATAAAGCGGATCGGTGCCCGCGCCGTCGGCGTGGCGGCTAAGGAAAAGACGCGCGAAGAGATCGCGGCAGAGGGATTCGTTTTCTTCGCTGAGCGGGGTTTCGCTTGAGGCCGCGCCGAAGGTGATTTCGTCGTGGCGCGCGAAGGAGTGCGCCGAGGCGCCGTGGCGCACGCGGGCGAATTCCAGGCCGTGCAGGAGGAGTGCGACTTCGGTAGCGGATTGGGGACGGATTTCGACGCGCTCGCGCGCTGCGGCGGGAACGAGCGCGAGAAGGCGGCGGATGCCGGACTGGCAGCGCTCCAGCGCGGCGGCCGGAGAATAGGCGTGGACGAGGCGCGATTCGAGGTTTCCGGTGTCGCGGAAGTCGACGGGAGCGAGCTCTTCGCTGCGCTCGTCGAGAGTGAAAAGGGAGAAATCGGCGGCGGCGTGATTGAGCCAGGCCATGCGCTCGGCGGTGGTGCGCCATGCGTCGACAGGGACGACGACCTTGAGTGAGCCGAAGTGGCGGCGCGCGGGCGGGTGCCGGCGGCAGTGGTCGAGCCAGAGAATGCCCAGGGTGAGAACGCCGTCGATGACAGAAGCGGATTCGGTGGCGCTGACGCCGATGACGGCGTCGGCCACGGTTCCCTTGAGCAGATGGCCACGGACATAGGCGGGGCCGAAGCTGTGTTCGAGATCCATGGCCGTGCGCAGGCCGTCGACTTTGGCGCCGATAAAGCAGCGGGTGAGCGCGCGTTCGAGAAGGCGGAGATAGTTGCGGCGGCCGGCGTCGCGCGCGGAGGGTGCGCGGCGGTCGCTGGTGGGGGCGAGCTCGAGGGATTGGGGTTTGGCCGCGCCCATGCGGCGCGTGACGAGGCGCAGGCATTGCGCGCGCTCGTGCACATCGACGACCGTGCGGACGATGTTGCGCTCGCCGCTCCACAGTTGGAGCAGGCAGCGGCCGTGCGACTCGGCAACCGCGTAGCGCGCGGTGCGCATGTCGAAGAGGACGCGGCCGTCTTCGAGCAGAGCGGCGGCAGGATGATCGGCGAGATAGGATTCGACGATCGCGGCTAGCCGCGCGGGCGAGGCGGTTTCGGCGTGGTCCCCAGCGACGGGTGGCTTCGAGAGCCGGGACCGATGGGGCGGGGCGGCGGAGGACATGGCTGGTTCTACCAGCCCATGCGCGCGCGCAAGCTGGTGATGTGGGCCGTGTGATGGCGGGAGTGCCACTCGTAGAGGGCGAGCGATGTGGCCAGGTTTTGGCGGCCCATCTGCGGCTGGTTGAAGCCGCGCTGGAAATCCTCTTCTGACATGGATTCGAGGAGCGCGACCCAACGAGCGTGGAGAGCGTCGAGGAAGGTGAGCGAGACAGCTATGGGCAGGAAGGAGTCGGGCAAGCGGGCCCACGCAGCTTCGTTGTAAGGCTTGACAGTGGGCCAATCTTCAGTGAGGGCGAGCTTGAAGCGGACAACCGAGTTGGCGTGGCTGTCGGCGAGGTGATGAACGACCTGGCGCACCGTCCAGCCGCCGTCACGGTAGGGCGTGTCGAGCTGGGCATCGCTGAGGCCGGCGACCGCGGCGCGCAGACGCTCGGGGAGCAGGCGCAGGGTTTCGATTTGCGCAGCGCGAATCCCAGGTATGCTCGCGGCGGGCGGACGGAAGGACCCGATCGGGTACCGCAAAGCGTCCAGTTCGGTCATGGCAAGAACCTTACCACGCCCGGACGCTTGGTTGGAATAGAGTTTGCGGAACAGGCGCAGGACCGCCGCGGCAGGGCGGGCTGGCTGCCAGGCGCTTGGGCTTTTGCTTAGGCGTGGTGATGGTGATGATGGTGTTGGTTGCGGTGTTGGTTATGGTGTTGAGGATGGTGGTGGTGTGACCCGGCGGCGAACACTGGGCTTGCAAATACCATCGCGAGCAAGACGGCCGCAAGAATTCGTTTTATGGAATTCATGGAATGGATGATAACACGAGAGCAATGTGCGTGGAAGAGGATTGTGCGCCGCGCCTCAGCCGCGTATCAAAAGTTGAACTGTCGCGGAATGAATGGGCCGGCGGGCCGCGCTCGCCCATACGTCGCGGCCGCAGGCAGCGTAGACTGGAGTTACGATGACGCACCCGGCCGCTTCCCCAAATTCGAGCCATCGGCGTTACTTTTTCGAGAAATTCGGCCTGACAGAGCGGCTGCTGGAGCGGTGCCTGGGCGAAGCGCTCAGCGCAGGCGGCGACTACGCCGACCTTTACTTCGAGTCGGTTACGGCCACGGCGCTGGGCGTGGACGAGCAGATTGTGAAGTCGGCCAGCCAAGGAACCAGCGCCGGATGCGGCATTCGCGTGCTGAGCGGCGAGCGCACCGGCTACGCCTATACCGACAACCTGAGCGCGGAGCGGCTGCTGCACGCGGCGCGGACGGCGGCGCTGATTGCCCGAGGGCCGGCGAAGCTGCCGGCGCAGGGATTCACGGAGACGCGCGGCGCCGACCTTTATCCGGTTCCGCTGGGCGGATACGATCTGGACCTGGCGGCGCGGCTGGAGCTGATCCTGCGCGCCGACCGCGCGGCGCGGGCGTTCGATGCGCGCATCGTGCAGGTGCGGGCAAGCTATAGCGAAGAGCTGAAGCGGATTCTTATCGCCGCGTCGGATGGAGCCTTCGCCAGCAACACGCAACCGCTTTGCCGGCTGAACGTGTTTGTGATCGCCAAAGAGGGCGCGGTGACGACGAAGGGCTCGGCGGGCGGGGGAGGACGAGCTGGACTGGATCAGTTCCAAGGATCGAAGAGCCCGGAGGGACTGGCGCGGGAGGCGGCGCGAGGCGCGATTTTGCAACTGGGCGCGGTGGCTGCGCCTGCCGGCGAAATGGAAGTGGTGCTGGGTTCGGGATGGCCGGGGATTCTGCTGCACGAAGCGGTGGGGCACGGATTGGAAGCCGATTTCAACCGCAAGAAGACTTCCGCATTTACGGGATTGATCGGGCAGCCAGTGGCGAGCCCGAAGGTGACGGTGGTGGACAATGGCACCATCGCCGGAAGGCGCGGCTCGCTCAATGTAGACGACGAAGGATCGGCGACGCAGGAGACGGTGCTGATCGAAGGCGGCGTGCTCAAGGGGTATTTGTCCGACAAGCTCTCGGCGCGGCTGATGGGGATGGCGAACACGGGGTCGGGGCGGCGCGAAAGCTACCAGTCGATTCCCATGCCGCGCATGACCAACACTTATATGCTGGCCGGCGACGACGCGCCCGAAGATATTTTGCGCAGCGTGAAGCGCGGTCTCTACGCGGTGAACTTCGGCGGCGGGCAGGTGGACATCACCAACGGGAAGTTCGTGTTCTCGGCTTCAGAGGCGTACTTGATCGAGGACGGCAAGGTGACGGCGCCAGTGCGCGACGCCACGCTGATCGGCAACGGGCCGGAGGCGCTTAAATACGTGTCGATGGTGGGCAATGACTTGAAACTGGACGAAGGTATCGGGACCTGCGGCAAAGATGGGCAAAGCGTGCCGGTGGGCGTGGGGATACCGACGGTGAAGCTGGACCGAATGACGGTGGGGGGTACCGGGCGGTGAGTTTCGTGCATGCGCATCACAACCAGCGACGCTCGCGGGCTATGTGTGCCGGTTGTACTCGAGGGGGCCGGCCACGATCATGCCGCTCTTCTGGTGGCCGTGGATGTACCAGCAGCACCACGCGGTTTCAAACGGCTGCTTGCCTTCGGGGGCACGGATATCGACGTAGGTGACGTTTCCGTAGAGAAAGATCTTCTGCTCCCATGCTTCCAGGCGGCGCAGGTCAACTGCAGTGGGGCAAACCGCTTTCACATCGTCGCGGCGGAACAACTTGAGTCCCGTGGCTTCGCCCGGCAGCAGGATGACGGGAACGCGCGGGGGATGCGGCTCGCTTTTGAAAGCGGGAACAGGCGGCAGGTCCGTTTCGTCCGGCACGATCGCAATGTCATCGACAAGCGTGATGATCCTCGTGGGACTTCGCCCTTGATTCGTGGCCACGACGGTAAACGTGTTGTCGGGGCCAGGCTCGGTCTCGACGGAGACAACGATCCAGGGCCGCTGGGCCTGCGCGGCATCGAAGCGGCCATGACCGTCCTCTCGGCCACCGGCGGGGAGGTCTTCCGTGCCTAGGTGGAGCAGGTGCTGTGCGCCTCGCTACAACCCGGCGACGTGCTGGTCTTGGCCAACCTGAGCGCACACAAGGTGGCGGGCATCCGCGAGCGGACGGAAGCCCGCGGTGCGCGGTTGCTCTATTTGCCGCCGTATTTGCCGGATCTGATTCCCCTCGAAAAGGCCTGGCCGAAGTTCAAACAGCATCTGCGCACCGCCCAGGCCCGTTCGGCCGCGGCTCTGGATTAGGCTGTGACCGAAGCGCTACGATCCATCGCCGCACAAAACGCCGCCGCTTCGTTCCACCACGGCGGCTGTCAGGGTACAGCAATCATGGAACCGCTTTAAGGTACAAGGTGCTGAAGAAACCGTTTAACCAAATGAGGTATGGGGGCTAAGTTTCCTCTGAGAGACTTTGAGGTCGAGCGAGCGAAAGGCGCCTCTAATCCGGCTCTCTGCTGCCACCTGCCTGTACGGCCCTTGCTCCCGGCGACCAAAATAGATACACAGGAATTCCCAGCAGAACCAGGATCAGCCCCGGCCAGGTGTACTGCGGCTTGTAGCGCAGAAGCGCGGCGCAGATGCCCGCGGCCATCACGATATAGAGAGCAGGCAGGTACGGATAGCCGAAGGCCTTGTATGGCCGCGGCGCGTTGGGATGCTTGAAACGCAGCACAAACAGTCCAAGGATGGTGAGGATATAGAAGACCAGCACGGCGAAGACGATGTAATCGAGCAACTGGCTGTAAGAGCCGGAGACACAGAGAATCGTCGTCCAGATCGCCTGAACCACGAGCCCGGCGGCCGGGGTTCGGAAACGCGGATGCAGCCTACCGACGGACTGGAAGAAGAGACCGTCGCGCGCCATGGCGTAGTAGGCGCGGGCTCCGGCGAACGTCATGCCGTTGGCGCAGCCGAAGGTGGAAACCATAATCGCCGCCGCCATCAGGTATCCGCCGAAGTGCGGGAAGATCTGTTGCAGCACGGCTGCGGCAACGCGGTCCTCGGAGGCGTATTGCACTCCGCGCGCGAAAACGGTGACGCCGTGCGGATCGCCATGCAATGGGAGCACCATGATGTACGCCGCGCTGGCCAGGATATACGTCACGAGCACAAATCCCGTGCCCAGGGCCAGCGAAAGCGGAACATTGCGCCGCGGATGCTTGATCTCTCCTGCGGTAAACGTGACGTTGTTCCAGGCGTCGGCGGAGAATAGCGAGCCTACCTGCACCACCGCCAGAATCACAATCAGGTTGACCATCACGATCGGCCCCTGCACGCCCACCTGCACTGGATGCAGCGAGTGCCAGTTGGCGTTGCGCCAGAATTGGCTCCAATGGCTGCCGAAGTTGGCCGCCATGGCAAGGCTGTTGCGGCCCACGGTAAATCCCAGAAGAATCAGCCCCGCGAGCGAAAGCGCCTTCGCCACGGTGAAGACGTTCTGCACTAGCGCGCCGAACTTCATGCCGAAGATATTCACGGCGGAAAGGAGAATGACAACGGCGATCCCGGCCAGATTCGCGGTGTTGATGCCGATCTCCATATTGCCAAGCACCATGGGTCCGACGGGGATGGCGGGAACGTGCGCGATGTGCCACAGCCAGTGGGTGCTGGAGACCGTGGGGAAGAAGACGCCGAGAAACTTGGCGAAACCCACGCAGACGGCGGCGATGGTTCCCGTCTGAATGACGAGAAAGAGCGTCCAGCCGTAGAGAAAGCCCCACAGCGGACCCAGGGATTCGCGGAGGTAGACGTACTGGCCGCCGGCCTTGGGCATCATGGCCGCCAGTTCGCCGTAGCTGAGCGCGCAGATCATGGTCATGATCGCGGTGAAGATCCAGGCGCCCAGGTAGAGCGCCGGAGAATCGGTGAGGCGCGCAATGTCGCAATCGACGATGAAGATGCCGCTGCCGACCATCGATCCCACGACGATCATGGTGGCGCTGAAGAGGCCGAGACTCTGCACCATTTGTCCGCCGGCGCCGGAGTTCGGCGGCCCGGAGCCGAGTCCGGAGTCGAGTTGAGCCACAGAGGACTTCATAGCAGTGTCTCCGCCGCGCCATAGTTCAGGCTGGAATGCGCGCTGGCCCTGATATTCAATGTGTTGATCTTGTGGTGCCCGGAGGGGGACTTGAACCCCCACGGAGCGGTAAGCTCCTGCGGATTTTAAGTCCGCTGCGTCTGCCAATTTCGCCATCCGGGCCCGCCTCTATATTATGAGACCGTTTTGGGTCGCCCAGGTCCTAGTTCGCCTCGCAACCCTCCGTTACACCTCTGCGAGCAGCTCGGGCGGCGAGCCCTGTCTTTCCACAACTTGCCCCAGAGCGCCAACCCCTCGTATCATCCGTCAAGAGCAACCACCATGAGCGAAATGGAAAGCAAGATCGGCTTGCGAGTGAAGGGGCGGCTCATGTCCGCCTCGGAGATTGATCGCACCCTGGTGCGACTGGCCCACGAAATCGTAGAAAAGAGCAACGGCAGCGAAGATCTGGCCCTGGTGGGGATCAAGCGCCGCGGCGTTCCGCTTGCGGAGCGGCTGGGCAAGCTGATTTCCACGATCGAGAAGCGCCCTGTCGATACCGGCGTACTCGACATTCAGTTTTACCGCGACGATCTCTCTACGGCGGATGTGCGACCGGTGGTCACGCCGGGAGCTATCGGCTTCGATGTGGAGGGCCGCGACGTGGTGATCTGCGACGATGTTCTCTACACCGGGCGCACCGTCCGCGCCGCGCTTGATGCGCTCTTCGATCAAGGCCGTCCGCGCCGCGTGCAACTGGCTGTGCTCATCGACCGCGGTCATCGCGAGCTGCCCATCGAAGCCACCTACGTGGGTAAACATGTTCCCACAAGCAGCCGCGAAATCATTGAAGTGAAGTTCCAGGAGGTTGACTCGACCGAACAGGTGCTGCTGGTGGAGAAGATTGAGTAAGAACGCACCTTCCAGCCGCGAGCGTCTCGCTTTCCACATGAGGCAGAGAGTGAGCGGCAAAAGGATGGAGGGTCGCAACGAGAAACTGCCTGTTTAACCGGACCGGGGCCCGGCGCTCCGGTAAAGGCTCTGAATGAACCCAGTCGCACATGCAGTTCGCCGCGCGTTGTCCACGCCGCCTGTGCCCGCATCGCCATTCCCCTACAATCCCGGTTCGCTGCTTTCGGTGCTCGACCTGACCGTAGACGGAGTAAGCCGTCTGCTCACGCGCGCCACGGAGCTGGAGAACGAAGACCCCATCGTGCGAGATCACATCCTGGCCAAGCGCCGCATCGCGCTGCTCTTCTACGAGTCGTCGACGCGGACGCGCACCAGCTTCGAGCTGGCTTCGAAGGCGCTGGGCGCCGATACTACGCTGGTCTCGAACCTCAGCTCCAGCATCGAGAAGGGCGAATCGCTAAAGGATACCGGCCTTACGCTGCGGGCGCTGGGCGCAGAAGCCATCATCCTGCGCCACAACTCATCGGGCGCAGCATGGCTGCTGGAGGAGGTGACACGGCTACCGGTGGTAAACGCGGGCGACGGCATGCACGAGCATCCCACGCAGGCGCTGCTGGACCTGCGGACGATCCTGAAGCACCTGCGGCCGGGAGTCGCCGGGGTTGGGCCGGAGACGCTGGCCGGGGTGACGGTAAGCATTGTGGGCGACATACTGCACAGCCGCGTCGCGCGGTCGAACATGCTGCTGCTACCGAGGCTGGGCGCGCGCGTGCTGCTGTGCGGGCCCAAGGAGCTGCTGCCGGAACAGGCAGCGCGCTCCAGTCCGGGGATCGAGATCGAGCGGGACTTCGAGGCTGCGCTCAGCCAGTCGCAGGCGGTGATGATGCTGCGCATCCAGGCGGAGCGGTTAGCCGGGCTGCAACTTGACCTGGACCAGTACCAGGCGGGCTACCAGCTCACCGGGCAGCGGCTCGCCGCGCACGCGCCAACGGCAGTGGTGCTGCATCCCGGGCCAATCATCCGCGGCATGGAGATCACGGCCGGCGTGGCCGATGGCGTGCAATCGGCGATCCTGGAGCAGGTCCACAACGGAGTGGCAATCCGCATGGCGGTGATGGAGCGCGCGCTGACGGCAGACAAGGGGGCCCCTTCGGATGGATCTTCGTCCGTGGGGTCGCAGAACGGAGGCCGCGCATGACGGCGGTGGCGATTTGCGGTGGGCGGCTCGTCGACCCGGCAGCGGGCGTGGACTTGGCCAAGGACGTGCTGCTCAAGGACGGGCGCGTGGCGGAGATTGCCGGTACGGGGAAGCTGAAGCATGCGGATGGCGCGGAGGTGCTGGATGCTGCTGGGCTGATCGTGGCGCCGGGGCTGATCGACATGCACGTACATCTGCGCGAACCAGGCCAGGCGTACAAGGAGACCATCGCGACGGGGACGGCCGCGGCAGCCGCGGGCGGATTCTCGAGTGTTGCAGCGATGCCGAACACGACACCGGTGAACGACTCGCCGGAGATTACGCGCTGGATGCAGGCGCCGGAGCGCGGCGCGCAAGTGCACGTCTTTCCCATCGCCGCGGCGACTCGGGGATCGAGGGGCGATGCGCTCGCCGACTTCGCGGCGCTCAAGGCGGCGGGCGCGGTTGCCGTAAGCGACGATGGACGGCCGATCCTGAAGGACGGCGTGGTGCGCGAGGCCCTGGCAACCGCTGCGCGCGTGGGACTGACCGTGATTCAGCACGCCGAAGACACGCGCATGACGCAGGGAGCGAGCATGAATCTCGGCCCTGTTTCGTTCAAGCTGGGGCTGCGCGGCATGCCGGCCGAGGCCGAGTCGAGCATCGTGGAGCGCGACATTCGCCTCGTGGCCGAGCTGCGCGAGATGCATCCGCACCTGCACGTGGCGCACACGTCGACGGCCGCGGCGCTCAATGCAGTGCGGCAAGCACGCCGCAACGGACTGCGCGTAACCTGCGAGGTGACGCCGCATCACTTCCTGCTTGCGGAAGAGCACGTGGGCCTGTACAACACGCACGCCAAGATGAATCCGCCGCTGCGCTCTGCGGCCGATCGCGAGGCGATGATCGAAGGCATTCTCGACGGCGTGGTCGACGCCATCGCAACCGATCACGCGCCGCACGCGATGCACGAGAAGGAAATTGAATTCGAGCTGGCGCCGAACGGGATTACGGGGCTGGAGACCGCGCTGGGACTGAGCCTGCGCTGGCTGCATCGGGAGTGGCGAATGCCACTGGGCCGGGTGTTGAGCCTGTTGAGCGCGCAACCGGCAGCGCTGCTCGGATTGAAGGGCCGCGGGACGCTGACCGTGGGAAGTTTTGCCGATGTGGTGGTCTTCGATCCCACGGCGGAGTGGGTTTACCGCGCGACCGAATCGAAATCGAAGGCAAAAAACACGCCGTTCGACGGATGGCCGATGCTGGGCAAGGTGCGGTGGACGGTGAGCGAGGGGCGCATTGCCTACGCTGGCGCGTAGCGCAGATTTCAGCCATCAGCTTTCAGCTGTCAGCTGTCAGCTATCAGCTTTCAGTTCGCGGCCACGTGGCGGCGTGTTTACTTTTCGGTACCCCCGCCCCCCTACACCTTTTTGGGGTTAAGTGGTTTGTTATGAACCACTTGTACCGGTAATAATATACTTGACTAATGACGTATTTTCTGCCATACTCGTTTCTGTCATGGCAAACCAAGTCAAAACCCTAGCCGATGCAATCAGATACTTCTCTGACGAGCAGACCTGTATCGACACCGTAGCCTTCATGCGCTGGCCTACCGGCCCTGAGTGCCCTGCCTGTCTCTCGCCCAAGGATCGCCAGCACTGGCTCAAGAATCAGCGCCGCTGGCAGTGCCGGGAGTGTGGACGGCAGTATTCCGTCAAGCTGAATACCATCTTCGAGGATTCCGCCATCTCACTCCAGAAGTGGCTCCCTGCGATGTGGCTTCTGGCGAACTGCAAGAACGGCATTTCGAGCTACGAGATCGCACGCGACATTGGGGTGACTCAGAAAACCGCGTGGTTCATGCTGCATCGGATCAGGGAAGCAATGAAGAATCGCTCTGTGAAGAAACTCGGACCCTCCGGCAAGCCTGTGGAAGTTGACGAAACCTTTGTCGGCGGCAAGATGAAGAACATGCACGCCGACCGCCGCAACAAGCTGCAATTAGCCGAGCGCGGCGACAGCAAGACCGCCGTTCTTGGTATGCTCGATCGTTACGCCCGCGAGGTCCGCGTCAAGGTCATCCCCGACGTGACCAGAGCTACCCTGCAAGCGGAGATTCTTCGCCAGATCGTTCCCGTAGGAACCATCTACACCGATCAGCACTCAGGCTATGACGGACTCAAGGCGAGGGCGTTCATCCACGAGACTGTGAATCACCTGGAAGAGTACGTCCGCGGTAAGGTCCACACCCAGGGGATCGAGAACTTCTGGTCCCTGCTCAAGCGTGGACTCCGCGGAACCTACGTCGCCGTAGAGCCATTCCACCTTGAAGCGTATGCTGATGAGCAGGCATTCCGTTATAACAACCGCGCCACTAAAGACAATCCCGTCAACGACGCGGATCGCTTCGCGCTGGCAGTATCGCAGATTTCAGGGAAGAGACTGACTTACGCAGAACTGACCGGCAAGGTGGGAGAAAGCGCGGTCTAGGAAGGCTTGGATGGGACGGCAGAGACGCGGGAAGCGGATTTAGAACTTCGCTTCTCGCTTTTCTCTTGCTCCATACGATGATTCAATTCCGCTTTCGACACCGTCAGGACTTTGCCAAGCATGTTCTCGAATGCCCTGTATTCGGCTGACTGTGGCTTTGCTTTCATACAGGCATCATAACGCGTTTTCGGAGCAAGCGAAATGGCCCCACGGAAACGGTGTCTGTTCTGCGATAACCTCTCTGATGGCAAAAGCAAAGAAGATGTTCTGCCTGTTTGGATTCAGGAAAAGATGAAAGGCAAACAGAGGCTTGTTGTTAACGGATTTTCTGGTGAGCGCCCCATTGTCGGGCAAGCCGTGAAGCCAACTGTTAAAACGGGGTGTGTTTGCTACGAATGCAATAACGGCTGGATGAGTCACCTAGAAGGAGAGGCTAGAAGAATCCTCGGCCCACTCATGGAAGACATCCACATCATGCTAGATCAAGATCAAAAATTCACAATTGCGAAATGGGCGACAAAAACCGCGATGACAATGGCATCGCTCAATCGCAAGGAGCGAGAACCCTTCTATCACCGCGATGAATGCGTTCGTTTCAGGGAATCATGGACGTTTCCTCGGCACACGAAAATTTGGCTGGGTCGCTATCAAGGAATCGCGGATGGCGGCATCTTTGGGATTGATGGATGGGATAAGAATCCCAAACATCCGGAAGTGACGCATTTCTATATAACGACTCTGCTGTTTAGGCGCGTCGTCATCCAAGTGCTCTCCATACACGCATGGAATTACTTCCCTGGAAGTACCATTTCTGTTCCGCTCTACGGTGGCGCGTGGGAGGAATCGCTTCTTAGCCTCTCCACCAACGCCAATCTGTTTTGGCCCCCGCCCCTGTCGTTTTCTGATAGTGGGGATCTTTCTCTCATGCGTCTCGTTTACCGATTCAACGTCCACGCACGTCTGTTCAATCCGTTTCGACCCGACGAATGAAGGGACTTTCCCCTGCCCTGTCACGGCATCTTCGAGTTTGGCTGCAACGAGCATCATTAGTCAAGTAAGTTAGTGCCCTTGTACCCCTGATCACTTGCTGTAACCCGTTGATTCCAATGGGGTTATCTCGTAAGGTCGTCCATCCAAAGGGGTTAAGCCTCATTTTCGGGCCAAATTTTACTATTTGGTCAACTTTTGAGTTTATGCCGGTCCGGTCGGCGATGGGCTGGCGATCGGCGCGGGTTTTTGGGTGGAGGCGGATCATGGAATGAGTATGCGCCGGGTGGGCCTAATTACCTGCAAGAGGAAGGTGCGGAGAATCATGGGCTTAGAGATTTTCTTGCTTGACTCAGGGCAGGTTCCGGGGCAGCCGGGACGCTCGGCGGTGAACTCAGTCCCGGCCGGGCAGCAGCGTCAGGGCAGAGAGTTCGCGGACCAGGCGGACGGTTTCGAGGCTGACGGTGACCACCTGGCCGATGAGGCGGACGATGTACTCGGGATCGTCCTCGCGGTTGGGGTCGTTGACGATGCCTGAGCGTTTGTCGGTAGAGACGCGGTATTGGTCGATGACCCATTCGAGGGCGCTGCGGTTGCCGAGGCGGTATTCATAAACTTCGGGAGGAATGCCGCTTAGCGTGAGAAAGTCGTTGTACTTCAGTTGCGTTTTGTCTTTTGAGAGCGCCATCTTATCGACGCACCAATCGAGTTTGCCAGTCTCGCGGCGTTCCAACGGATACTCGCGCTGCTGTTCGTATTCGAGGTGCAGCTTCATGAGGTCGGCGCCGATGCGGGCGTAGTCAGCGAAGTCAGGCGCGAAGGGGATGCGCGGCAGTTCGCGTTTCAGGTTGGCGGCGTAGCGGGTGCGGTACTCGGGGTGATGGAGCAGGGCATAGGTGTAGTGGAAGATGTCGAGTTTGGAGATGGATTTCTGGCCGTAACGGCTGCGGAATTCGGTCTGAGCCCAGTCGGTGATGTTGTCGCGGCGGTTGGAGCCATCTTCGTCGTAGGTGTAAAAGGGAAAGCATTGTGCCGCGTCGATTGACATAAGATTCAGATTTGGGATCAGTGATGTTGCGAAGGCCCAGGGCTTGGTTCGTGCCCCTATAGGCGGCACGCAGATCACTTTGTTCTCGCCTGAGAAGAAGTTGGGGGATTGAGCGGGTTCGTCGACAAGCACGTCCTGTAAGTAAAGGAGTCTCGAGTTGAAGGGGCGATAGAGTGACTTCTTGATTGACTGTTGCGAAAACCTCGGGTGGTCCTGACTTTTTAGATGCCGCTTTAGATTACGGCTCCATTGAAGTTTGTCGTAGTTTACAAACCCGTCAATGTCCTTTGGGTGCCCCTCCCTTCTGAATCTTGCAACCTCGTCGCAAAAATGGTGAATAAACTCTTTCACCTTCCTTTCGAGGTCGCCTCGATGGTAGCTGTACACGGTCGCATCCCTGTTCGTTGACACGCCGAGACAATGCCTATCGAAAATTTGGTTCCCTCCTTTCAGGGAGGCCATCCCTAGGAACGATTTGAATGACTCAGAGAGACCCTCCGTGATCCATGTGTGACCGGAGTCCGGGGTGATCTCCCGCCATTTCACAGATTCGAGATTCTCCCAGTCGCTGAGCTGGCGGTATTTCTGTTCCTTCCTCCATTCGTCCGCTGTGGACGCGTAAAAGATCTTTCCCCTTTGGGCTGTATCGTGGTTCGAGCTCCGAATCAGCAAAGTGATACAGACCCCGACCTGTATCCCGAATACGTTGTGGGTCGTCCCCGAGAGCTTTGGATTCTTGCGAACGTTTCCGCCGAGGTCAAGAACATAAATTCGGTCAAATTCATGCTCGATATAATGGCGCATTCCGTCGAAGGCGGTCTGGTCCACAAAGCTGTCGTTCGACACAAACGCTACCACGCCTCCCGGGCGTATCCGGTCGCTGGCCCATCGAAATGCTTTTACGTATGGATCGTTCAGCTTGCTTAACAAGGTCGCATTTGACGCGCGAGAATATGTCTCCCGCACTCGTTGATCCATGTGCTTATACTTACGATTCTTGTTCTGGTCGTTCTCGTTGGTTTGGCCGACATTATAGGGCGGATTTCCCGTCACCACAAAGATCGGCGCCTTTTTTTGCCGCCGGATGCGCTCGGTGTTGCCCTCAGTCATAAACTCGAATCCTGCCTGTTTCGGCTCAGCCAGTTCGAATGTGTCCACCAAGCAAATGCCTTCGAAGGGTTCGTACGCGTCGGTGCGGTCGAGGTAGGCATGCTCAATATTCATGCTGGCGATGTAATAGGGCAACAGCATGACCTCATTGCAGTGCAGCTCCTCTTTGTATTTCTGCGGCAGGTGGCTGGTCTTTATCTCTCGCATGATGCGGGTGATGAAGTTGCCGGTACCGACAAAGGGATCGAGGATGTGGACGTCTTTGTCGCTCAGGCTGCGACCGAACTCGGCTTTCAGTAGCGCTTCGACGCTGCGGACCATGAAATCGACGATGGGCTGCGGGGTGTAGACGATGCCATGCGTGTCGGCCTGCTTACGGTTAAAGCTCTGGAAGAATCGTTCGTAGACGGTGTTGAGAAATCTTTGCTTCTCGGAGTAGTCCTCGACCGTCGAAGCTGCTTGTTCGATGGCTTTGTAGAAGGGGTCGAGGTCGCGCAGAAACGAATCGCGGCTGAAGTGGCGCTTGGTGAGCGAGTCGATGACCTTCTCGATTTCGGCGGCGATAACGTTGCGGCGGGTGAACTCGGGATTGTCAAAGATGCGGCGGAAGATGCGCTCGGTGAGGAGATGCTGGACGAGCATCTCTTCGACGGCTTCGTCTTTGAGATCGGGGTTGATGGATTCGCGGCAGAGCTCGGCAAAGGCGGCGAAGCGTTCGACAAAGGCGCGGTTTGTGCGGCGCTCTTCGTCGATGAGTTTCATGGCGCCGCGAGCGATTTCGGGGATGCGGTCGGAAAAGTCGCTTACGGCGCGGTCCCAACTGTCGTGGTCCGGCTGGCGCCACTCGAAGAAGAGCTGGAGAACCTGAATGAGATTGTTCGGGTCTTCGATGGAGTCGTGGAACGCAATGTGGCCGTCCTGGAAGAGCAGGGCGCGGTCGGGGCGCTGGAAAAGGATGTTGGAGCGGGGATAACCGGCCTCAAACTTCTTCTTCATTTCGACTTCGAGCGTGTCCTTTGTGTCCTTCGCCTCCCAGTAGCCGCGCGGGAGGTTGAAGGCGTCGAGAAGAGCGGCGTCGACCGAGAGTGGGCGACCGTCTTTGCGGGGGATGGGGTACTCGGGGACAAGGGTCCAGTCGAACTGGCGGGCGCACTTTTTAAGCAGGTCCTCAAACGCGCCGCGGATGTTGCCCTCGTTGTCGAAATGGCCGCGGGCGAAGCGCTGGAGGGCGGCGTAGTAGGCCTTGACCGGCGCGTTCGTCGGTTTGAGGCTGAGCTTGCTCATGGGTGCTTCTCAGTTACAAAGGATAACGCAGGCATGAGGGCTCGTCGGGGCAGGTTTGGGCGGTGGTCACCGGATAGGCAATGATCGCAGCTTCGCCGCGTACTTTATTCCTCGAAAATGGGGTGGGGGCGCGTTCCCAACGCTGAAGCGCTGGGCCAACATTCGCTGCGCCTACGGCGCGAGAGGCGGGCGGTTCGGCGCGCGACCGCAAGGAGAGCGTGCCGGCGGGCTGGGTTTTATCGCGGCTTCGCCGCGTACTTTATTTTTCAAAAGGGTGGGGCGGGTATTCGTGGGGCTGAGGCCCCACGCTCCCTCCGACGCGATCCCACCCTAGCAAAGCTAGGATGGGGCACCCGGCAGGATGGTGAGGTTTAATCGCGGCTTCGCCGCGTACTTTATTTCTCGGTAAGCGGTTCCCAGGGCTGACGCCCTGGGCTATCTTCTGCTCTCCCTCCGGGAGAGGGGGAAACGAAGAGCAGCTTCTAGCTCTTAGCTCAGCGCGGCTTCGCTGCGTACTTGATTTCTCAGGAATGGGTGGACGGGGTCGGCATGAGTGAACTCATGCCCTGGTACAAGCCCGATTAGTATGGATTGGTGGTATCCCATGTCCCCTCCGCCGCGGCGGAGGGACATGGAGCGCCCAAGGTTCGCGCTGGGCGAACCCTGCGAAAGGCAGCCGCAGATCCTTCGACTGCGCTGAAAAACGCTTCGCCCAGGATGACACCCGATGGGGTGGGTGGGGCAGCGCTGTCAATCGTGAAGGGCGTCTAGAACTGGTCTGGCTCTGTTGACATCCTCGATACGTCTGTGCAGAAGGCGGCAGAAACGGCGTTAAGCTGAAGCTGTTCTGGCGCCTTCGCGAAACTTGCATGGCCGAAGTCGGACTGGTGCGATTTGCCCGGCTGGCGCTCGACGTCAGCCGGAAAGTGTTGCCCGCGCAGCGGACCAAATTCAGCAAGCGAGTGTTTACGCAACCGCAGTTGCTGGCCGTGCTCTGCCTGATGCGGTATGAAGACTGGACCTTCCGCGAGGCTGAGGTGAGACTCAGCGAGCACACGGAGTTGCGTTCCGCCTTGGCACTGAAATCCGTTCCTGACTACACCACGTTGTACCGCTTCTTGGCGCGCTTGAACGTGGACGACGTAGCCCGCGTGATGGATGAGATTGTGCGGCGCATGCCTGGGAGGTGGCGAAGTCCTGCCACGGTAGGCGTCGATGCCACGGGTTTGGCGCAGAGTGCGGTAAGCAGTTACTTCATCCGCCGGGTAGAGCATTTTGGCCAGCCGCAGCGCACATGGCGGCACTGGCTGAAGTGGCTGGCCGTGGTCGACCTGAAGCGGCAGCTGATTCTGGCCCAACAAGCGCGGCAGGCGCCGTGGAACGACTGCGCCACGCTGCCGGCGCTGGTAACCAGAGCGCGCCGGCACACACCGATCGGCTGCGTGTTGGCCGACGCCGAGTTCGATTCGGAATGCAACCATACTTTTTGCCGCCAGCAACTGAAAGCCGATAGCGTCATTCCGGCCAAGCGCCGCTCCACGTGCAGGGCATCCGGGGTACGCCTGCAGATGCGAGAACATTTCCCCGCCCAAAAGTATGCCCTGCGCTCCCTGATCGAGAGTGTCTTTTCGGCCGTGAAACGTAAACTCTCTGGCCGCGCTCCTGGCAGAACCATCCATACCCAATCCCGTCAAGCCCTCCTGCTCGGCTTGGCCTTTGACCTATACCGCCTCTAACCATCTCCTCGCCAACAAACCCAAACAAGGGATGTCAACAGAGCCAACTGGTCTCATAAACCATCTCTCTCAACTCACTGGAGTCATGGGACCCGCCTTGTCGTTGGGTCCCATACGTCCTCACTATGCAGCAGAGGCATTTATGAGGCCGCCTGTAGCCGATAAAAGCGGGCGGCGGTTGCGCTAAAGAGGTCGGCTTTTTCTGTGCTGCCGGCGCCCTTGGCCAAGAGCTTGCAGGCGTTCCAGAAGACGGGATAGCTGTAGGAGACTTTATCGACGGGGAAGTTGCTCTCGAACATCGAGCGCGATGCGCTGAAGGCTTCAATGCATGTATCGACGTAGGGGCGAAATGCGGCGGCCAGCGTCTCGGAGGATGGCGGCTCGGGCAGGGCGTTGAAGCCGAAGTCACTGGAGATCTGGCCCAGTCCGCCTAACTTGACATAGACGTTTTGATGGGCGGCCAGAGCCTTGATGGATGCCGCCCAGGCAGGGAACACCTCCTTGCGCTTGCCGGCGTACGCGCCGATTGCAAGCGGCCCTCCGACGTGGTTGAGCACGATTTTGGTTTCAGGGAATGCGCTCGCAAGGTCAGCCAGCTCGGCGATCTGCGGATGGTAGAGCCAGGCGTCGAAGGAGAGGCCGCGCGGGCCGAGCAGCGCAAAGCCCTCGCGAAAGGTCCTGTCGGCCAGCAGGTGGGGCGGCACTGCGGACGCGGGATTTTGGGGGACGGAGGCATCCGAAGCCACGATGTGGCGGATGCCGCGAAGACGGCCGCCCGCTGCGCCAGCCAGCGCGGATAAGACCGGCTCGGCGCGCGCGCCCAAGGTCAGATCCACGTGGGCGACGATACCTGCGCATACTTTGGCTTTGCCGTAGATTCCGCTGGCGCTCATGGCGGCGACACCGTTGACAAAGTCCATTTCGCCGACGGGCCGCATTTCGACAGGGCCGCCGGCACGGTACATGGCCCCGCACTCGATGAAGACTGTGGCGATGATGTTGTGACCGCTGTTGATATCGCGCAGCAGATCGAAGAAGAGGTAGCGATATCCGCCAGCGCGGTCCCACAGATGGTGGTGGGGATCGACGATGGGTAACGCGGGCTCAAGTATCGGCTCGTTATAGCGGTCGAGCCAATCCTGGTGAATCGGGTTGGATGGCGCGTTCGATGGCGCGCGCTGCTGCAGTGCGCTTGCACCGAGCGGCCAAGCGGCCGCCGCGCCGCCGAGGAGCATGGAGAATTCGCGCCGGTTCATGGAATCACCTCGAGGGATGAGCGGGATCGAGAGAACTCACCAATCTTAACTTATCGCTGGGACCCCGGCTTCGATTGCCGCGGCAACCTCGCTCGGGGTTACAGTGGCGAGCGTGGGGCGGTGGTTGGTTTGGCGCGCGATGCGCAAGGTAAGCGCGCCGGTGGTGGGATTGGGGCGGGCTCCCCTAGAGGCGCGCGCTGATTTCTCTTAGAAAGTGTGGGGCGGTATTCGGCACGACCGAGGTAGTGCCCCTTAAGACGGCGACTTGATGCTGCAAGAGAATTCTTTCGCCCCTACGGGGCTTACACGGAATTTTTGTCTACTTTTCCCAGGGTTCCCGTCCGCAGCGGCGGACTCCACCCTGGGCTAACCTCTTCGCTCCCTACGGGAGCGGAGCTGGGCGCGGCTTCGCCGCGTACTTTATTTCTCGAAAAATGGGCGGGCGGTTTGCGGCACCGAAGCCCCACGCTCCCTCCGCCCGTTCCCGTCGAGGTCTATGGCGCCCGGGCTGTGCCATCCGCACACTTCAAATGCATTTCCTAACTTTTTTCGGTGCGTGTCACCCTCAAAAGGTAACTTTTCTAGGTTACGAATCCTCTAAAACGCAACTTTTCCAGGTGCATGTCCCCGAAAAATGCAACCTCTGAGGGTTACATTTGGGGCCCAAAGCTAACCTCTTAAGCGAACATTTGAGGGGCTCAACGCACCACCAATGCGAACATTTCGTGCCAGTTGAGCCGGTTTCCCCCGGCCCCGAAAAAATGCGCCCCCTCGGCCGAGGTTTCATCGCGGTTTCGCCGCGCTGTGTTTTTCAAAAGGGTGGGGCGTGTTTGGGGCATGACTGAAGTCGTGCCCCTTCAAAGCTGATTTATGCAACCAGTTCTAGGGCCGCGGCGGAGCCGGCGTGAGGCCGTGGCGGCGCATGATCTCGGCCAACTTTGCCCGGTCCGGCGGCCCACCTGCCGCAGCATTGACGACCTCGGCAGCCTCGCGGAAGTACTGCGGACCGATCTCCGCCGGGGTGATCACGCAGAGCGCCGTCGCCTCCTGGGCTGTGTTGTTGTCAAACCGGTGAACGGCGCCGCGAGGAATGCACAGCGCCTGTCCCGGACTCACGTCGATTTGCTTGCCGTCCACGGTCCACGTCAATACGCCCTCGACTCCGTAAATGGTTTCCTCATAGTGATCGTGGCTGTGTGCCGGAGCCGCAAGGCGCTGCGCGGCTGGGACAACGACTTCAAAAGCCGCGATAGTGCCAGACGAGTTCTCGCCTGTGACGAGGAAGCGCACCGCGAGCGGCCCGATGCGGATCGTTTCTTCGGCGGGATTCACGCACAGATCGATAGTTTGCAGTGTCATGTTGACCTCCGTCTTTGGATTCCAATTGGGGCCCGCTATGCCGGGGGAAGAAGCACAAGTCCGTACCTGGGGGAAACCGCGAGCGCCCGAGCGATCAACTCTTTGCTGGGGGGCGGTGGCGCCGCGGAACGATCCACAGCGGGATCAAACACTTCAGCGAAGTAGTTCTCAAGGCCCGCCGGCGTGACCAAAACCAGGGCCTTAGCAGTCACATCGCCGTTGTTCTTGAAGGAATGCGCAATTCCACGGGGAAGGAAAGCAAAATCCCCGGCCGCTGCAGTGATTGTATCCCCGCCCACTCGAACCGTCAGCCTGCCTTCGAGAACGTGGAACGATTCATCCTCGCAGTGGTGGATGTGCGGCGGAGGGCCTCCGCCCGGGGGGACGGACATTTCAGCCAGGAAAAAGGCGCCGCCCGTCTCCTTGCCGGTGATGATGAACGTCATCAGACTTCCGGGGCCCCAATAGGCCGCACCGGTTCCTGCAGGCACGTACCTGACCTGGTTTTGCCGCGACGGGGTTTCGATTGCCTTTGCGCTCCCGGCGCCGGACTGTTGCATGGTTTGCTCGAAGTCTTGCGCACCGGTCTCGTCGGGGGAATTGACAGTAAGGTCGAGGGTTTGCGTTGTCATGTGGAAGCTCCTTTGTGGTAAACTATGTTTACCGTTAAGTAATGGTAAACATAGTTTACGGAGCGTGTCAATGACTTTTTTGCAAGAAAATTCCGAGGTCAAAACCAGGGATATGCTTATCGGCGCGCTGCTGCGTGTTCCTGCCCAGGCCATTCAACGCCGTATCATCAATGAACTCAATGAGGCAGGCTTTAAGGGACTCACCATTCCGCATATGGCGGCGCTGCAGTTTCCGAGCCCCGATGGAGTTCGCCCAGGCGTTCTTGCGGAGCGCGCCGGGATGAGCAAGCAGGCCATGAACCGGCTGCTGGGAAGCCTCGAGGATCTCGGTTGTATCGTCCGGTCCGACGCGCCGGATGAGGGCCGTGCGCGAATTATCCACTTTACGAAACGCGGACACGCCGCGTACGCAAAGATTCTGGAGATACTCCGCGATATCGAGCGCGAATGGAGCGCCGAGCTTGGCCCTAAGGATTTCGCTCAGCTTAAAGAACTGCTGTTCCGCGTTTGGGAGAGCCCGTTGGTTCGCTAGTCTACCTTCCCTCCGCGGATCCCGCCGCCGGCAAATCATGCGCCGGTTGGAACGGAGAAATCTCGTTGGAGACCCCGGTTGATGAACGCGTAATCGTCGAATCACTCATCGAGGAAGGATCGGTACTTGAAAGTCAATTTCCGGCGTCAACTTATGTATGATGGGTGATTTCTAAGCAGGGCTCACAGGCCGTATTGCACGGTGAAGGACTCGTTCGATTCTGCCGGGCACAGGGCTGGAGGGCGAAGGAGGAGCGACCATGTTCGGGATACCGGGCGCAAAGGCGTACGTGGATTGGAGCCTGCTGTTGCTGAGGCTGGTGGTGGCGCTGGTGTTCGGAAGCAGCGGATACGGCCATCTGAGGCGGCCGAAGGAGCGGGCGGAGAGCATCGGCATGAGCGTGCCGTTCACCGTGTTTCTGGGCGCGGCGGAGCTGGCCGGGGCGATCGCGCTGGCAGTGGGGTATCTCACGCAGTGGGCGGCGGTGGGGCTGATCCTGGTGATGCTGGGTGCGATCTATATGAAAGCGGTCAAGTGGAAGACCGGCTTCTGGGGCGAGAGGTCGGTGGGCTGGCACTACGAAGTGCTGTTGATTGCGATGCTGCTGGTGATTATCACGACGGACGGCGGGAGATATCGCTTCTAGAAGCAGTCTCACAGATGCCTCAGAAAAATTAACATGCATCCGAGTTGAACCGTGCCGAGGAAGTTTGCGGCGTGGCGCTCCCATCGGCAGGCAATGCGTCGGAAATTCTTCAGCCGGGCGAATAATCGCTCGATCTTCCAACGCAGAACGTATCGTCGCAGCAGTCTTCCATCTTGCGTTTTCTTTCGTTTGCGCCGGTTGGGAGCAATCATCTCGATACCCCACTCCTACCAGAACTCAGACGAACGACTCATTCAGCTCGACCCTTGGCTGCACGAATACAACTTCCATCGCCCCCATGCCAGCCTTAAACTCAATACACCCGCTTCTCGCTCCGGCCTGAATCGGAACAACCTCTTGAGCCTCCACATCTAGAGCGGTTCCACAATACTTGTAGCCGTTTCCGGCGGTGGCACACGGTGGGTTTTTCTTGAGGAAAAACCCACTTAGCCGTTGTTACTTCGGCAGACAGCAATTGTGGAACCGCTGTAGCGCGGAAGGAGTCCGGCGCAAGGGAAATTCTCAAGTTTCTTGCGCAGGCCCAAGGCACCCGCACGACTCCAGCAACGAGCTCACCAGCGCCAATGGCAGGCCCATCACGTTGAAATAACAGCCCTGGATGCGGGGAATCCAGCGCGCGGCGCGGCCTTGAATGGCGTAGGCGCCAGCCTTGTCCATGGGCTCGCCGCCCGCGACGTAATCGGCGATCTCCGCGTCGGACAGGGTGTGGAAGCGGACCGCCGTGGCTTCCGCGGCCACCTCCGCGCCTTTGGCGGTCACCACGGCCACGCCGGTGATGACGCGATGCGTGCGGCCCGAGAGCAGGCGCAACATGCGCGCGGCATCCTCCGCATCTTCCGGCTTGCCCAGAATCGTGTTGTCGAGCGTGACGGTGGTGTCGGCGCCCAGCACGGCAAGCGACTGGCCGTCCGGGCGGTCCCTTCCCCTCTGTCCATTGGCTCCGGTCAGCTCGCGAAAGACGGCCTCCGCCTTTTCTCGCGCCAGACGCGTGACGTAGACGATGGGATCCTCGCCCGGCAGCGGATCCTCTGGGATGTGCACGGGATGCACCTCAAACCGGTAGCCGGCCAGCGTGAGCAGTTCACGGCGGCGCGGCGAGGCGGATGCAAGAACCAGCATGATGGAATTATGGCAGGGCGCGGCTTGTCTCTGCCCAGTTAGACTGGAACAGGGCTTGCGCGCAAAGAGAGCCATGCCCGGACAAGGTTCCCATGCACTTCCATTTCGATTTCTCCGCGTCTCAGGTTCTCTGGACGCTCACGTTTGCGGCGCTTCTGGTGTTGCTGGTGGTGTTGCTGGGGCGCGACAGGGCAGGTCGTTTTCCGTGGTTCACAGCGAGCATTGGATTAATGGCGCTGCTATTGCTCGCGACCCAGCTGCTGCTCGGCAAAATGTCGCGGATTACGGGGACCGTGACTTATCTGGCGCTGTCCGATTTGGAAATATTGGTGAGCCTGCTGGTGGTGGTGGAACTGGCGCGGCGCGCCTTTCGGAGTGCGTCGCGAAAGGCCTGGATTATCGGCACGCTGGCGATGCTGGCCGTGGGCGCAGTGGTGCTGTGGCTGTGGGGACCGTGGCCAGCTTGGAAGACGCTTGCAGCTAGGTCGGCGATGGCGGCGATCCGGCTGATGGATCTGGCCGCGGAAAAGGGCAATTTGCTGGTTAGCGTCCTGGCGATCGAACTGGGACTGCTGGTGGCTCTTCTGGGACGGCGCTTCAAAGCCGGATGGAGCAGCCATACGCAACAGATCGTGATCGGACTTTCGACCGTTTCACTCGCGCAACTGGCGCTGCGCGGAACTTTGCAAGCCATCGGAACGCATACCCATATACGCACGCAGGCGGAGTACGAACGCATCGTGAATCTGCGCGACAAACTGATCCACGGCAACAACGTGGTCTACCTGTGCGTACTGGTGTGGTGGATTGCCTGCCTGTGGCTCGACGAGCCCGGAAGGCTCTCTGCTGCCGCTCCCGCGGAAGCCGCACCCGTCACAGAAGGCGAATCGCCCGCGCCCCCGGCAGCGCTGACTGCGGAAAGCAAAGTACCCCCGCCAGAGCCCTCGAATGCAGACCCCGAGTGGGTGCAAGGGCAAGGACTGAAGAACTGATCCTTGAAACCT
Organism: uncultured Acidobacteriaceae bacterium; assembly: GCA_963844905.1. Lineage (GTDB taxonomy): Bacteria > Acidobacteriota > Terriglobia > Terriglobales > Acidobacteriaceae > Telmatobacter. The sequence goes on from CAWJQD010000002.1 coordinate 156,751, forward strand.
GATACCTGACCGCTGTTTTTTCGCCCCCCTCGGCCCTTGTTCCCTCGTTCCCGGTCTTTCTGACCCTGAAACCTGATCCCCGATCCCTAAATATGGCACTGGGCCAGCCCACGCTTTTCGAGATACCGTTGGTGGTACTCCTCGGCCCGCCAGAAGGTCTGCGCCGGTTCCACCTTGGTCACGATCCGTTTGGATTTGAACCGGCCCCCGGCATTCAATTGCTCAATTTTGGCGCGCGCCTGGGCCTCCTGCTCCGCGGAGTGGAAGAAGATGGCGGAGCGGTACTGAGAGCCCCAGTCCGGCCCCTGCCGGTTGAGAGTGGTGGGGTCGTGGAGCGAGAAAAACGCGTCGAGCAAATGCTCGTAGCTCACCTTTTCCGGGTCGAAGTCGAGCTCGACCACCTCCGCGTGGCCGGTCTGGTCCGTGCACGCGTCCTTGTAGGTGGGCCGGTCGAGTGTTCCGCCCTCATAGCCCACGGCCGTCGCCGCTACGCCGGGGATGGCCGCAAACGCGGCCTCCACGCCCCAGAAACACCCCGCTCCGAATGTCGCTTTTTCCTGGCTCATGACCGTTGAGATGCGTGGCGCCGGGCTAAAGTGACAGTCTTTTCCCGGCCAGGCCGCGAAACTCTGCTCGCAGGCAGCGGAAACCCCACCACCGTCTACGCGAAGCCATGGCCGCGCCAATTCTGGGCCGCGCAGCCGGGGTCAATGGCGGCCCACGCCCCGCCCCGCTCAGCCCAGCGGCGCCAGGTGCTTGGTGTTCTGGTAGGTGTAGACGATGCGATGAACGACGGTGACGGTCGAGAGCACGGCCAGCAGCCACAGCACCGGAGCCATCACGCCCCAGTGGTTGAACAGCGCGCCCAGAAGGATGAGCACGATGCGCTCCGGCCGCTCCATGAAGCCAACCTTGCACTGGACGATGAGCGCCTCGGCGCGGGCGCGGGTATAGCTGACCATCAGCGACGTGATCATGACGAACGCCACCAGCACCACATAGCGAAAACGGTTGATGCGCCCGTAATAGACAAGCAGGCCGAAGAACAGCACCACGTCGGAGTAGCGGTCGATGACTGAGTCGAAGAATGAGCCGAAGACCGTCACCTTGTTGATGCGGCGCGCCACGCGGCCATCCACCATGTCGAAGATGCCGGCGCAGAAGATCACCAGCCCGGCGAAGAGAAACATGCGGTCGCCGTTGGCAGCGTTGGCGTGGCCAAAGAGAAACGCGGCGGCGATGTTGATGACCAGTCCGAGAAAGGTGAGGACGTTGGGAGAGATGCGGGTGAGCGCCAACCCATGAACGATGCGATCGAGAAGCCATCCGCAGGCACGGCCAAAGGCGCTTGTCCAGGTCATTCGAGCTTCCAGCTCCTTGCTTCCAGTACCGCGACCGTGAAAACTCGTGGTTTCCCAAGTCTCAAAATCGAGATCGTTCGACCCGCTCAGGACAGGCTCTGGGGCGCCCAAATCCATGGGCACGATTATAAAATCACCCAGTCACGGTACTAACTATTTCCCTCGAGAAAACCAGGTTCCTGCTGCACCGGAGAAGAGCCAGAAGCCAGAGGCTGGAAGCTAGCGGCTAGTTCTTCCTGCTACTTTGCTGCGCCGGCCGCAGCTTCGTCCTCTTCCTCGCCGGCTTCGTCGTGGATCGTCGTCAATTTCAGGATTTCCAGTTGGCGCTTGCCGTTGGGCGTTACGATGGTGGCCACGTCGCCCACCCGTTTGCCGACGATCCCGCGGCCAATGGGTGAAGTGGTGGAAATCAGCCCCTTCGAGACATCGGATTCCTCGCTGGTCACCAGGCGATACACGATTTCCTCGTCCTTGGTCGCATCGTAGACCACCACCGTCGATCCGAATCCGGCTTTGTCCCTGGGAATGTTCGCGAGGTTGACCAGAGAAAGCTCGCCCATGCGCTTCTTCAGTTGCCCCAGCCGCGCGTTCACAAACTCCTGTCGCTGCTTGGCCATGTGATATTCGGCGTTCTCCGAAAGATCTCCCAGGGCTCTGGCCTTCTTGATCTCGGCCGGAAGCTCGCGGGCAAGCTCGTACTCGAGTTGTTGGATCTCGTCGAGAAGCTTCTTTTTGATGTGTTCGGGCATCCGTGGTCCGGTAGCGGGAAGCGGGCTGCTCCAGCCGCGCGAAATCAGCGTTCCTTGACTCTTCATTATAAGGCAGGGGGAAACAGTAGCCAGTTGTCAGTGATCAGTGGTCAGTAGCCAATTGCGGGAATCTGCCGACGATCTTCAGCTTTCAGGCCCGATTCCGATTTCTCGTTCCCGCCTCCCAGGCGCCCGGCAGCAAACAACTGAGAATAGACCAAAGATAGCTGTCCACTGTTCACTGTCCACTGTTGACTGCCTTTCCATCCAGAAACGACTGCAGGATCAGGCTCGCGGCCACCTGGTCCACCAACCTCCGATGATTCGGCCGTTTCTTGCCGGACTCGTACAGAATCTGGTGCGCATTGCGGGTGGTCAGCCGCTCGTCCCAAAGGTGAATCGGCAGGCCGGTCAACTCGCCCAGCTCGGAGGCGAAAGCTTGGATCCTTGCCGCCTGCGGGCTCGGCTCGCCAGACAAATGCAGCGGGTTCCCCACAACGATTCCTGCCACGCCGAATCGCCGGCAGAGCCGCGCCAGCGAGCGAAGACCGTCTCGCCGGCTCCTGCGCCGCTCCAGCGTGAGCACTGGCTGCGCCGTCAACCCCAGCTCGTCCGATACGGCTACGCCGATGCGCCGAGAGCCGACATCGAGGCCGAGATAGCGCGGAGGCGCGTTCGCTTCCACTATGCTTCTCCTTCCATTCAGCTTACTTCGTCCTGACGGCCCAGGCGCGCCGCCGGTTTCAAGCCCGGTACAATCGAAAGATAAGGGAATCCACGGGGATTCTCCTGGTCCTTATTTTTCTTAGGAAGGGTCCACAACAGCAGGATGGCACGGCGCAAACGGAGAGGCGGGAAAAAGAAAAGTTCCGGCGCGGCAGGCATCTTGCTGGGGATTATGCTGGTTGCAGCGCTTGCGGCGGGGGCGGCGGCGTGGCTGGTGCTCACGCCTTATGGTCCCGAGACGGAGACATTCGTCAATGTGACGCCCGGCTCCTCTGCCACGAGCATCGGCCGCAAGCTGGAAGCGGCAGACGTGGTGCGCAGCCGCTACGCCTTCGATCTGGTGCGCTGGTTTCGGCAGGGAAGGCTTCAGGCCGGCGTATACCGCTTCGACCACCCGGCGACGGTGATTGAGGTTTATGCGCGGATTGCGCGCGGCGACGTGTTTACCAAGACCTTGATCGTACCCGAGGGGGCAAACATCTTCGATATTGCCGCACGCGTCGAACAAGCAGGGTTGGGCACGCGCCGGGACTTTCTGGAGGCGGCGATAGGCCAGACGAGTCTGGTGGCTGATTTGGACCTCAAAGCGAAAAGCCTGGAGGGGTATCTGTTTCCGGATACTTACCGCTTTCCGCCCAACGTCACCGCGGGGCAGATCGTCGCCGCCATGGTGCGGCGTTTCCGAGCTGTGGCCGCGCAACTGGGATTGAAGAAGAACGTGCATCAGGTGGTGACAATTGCGTCGCTGGTGGAGCGCGAGACGGCAGTGGATGCCGAGCGCCCGCTGGTAGCCAGCGTCTTTGAGAACCGGCTCGCCAGACACATGCCGCTGCGCACCGATCCCGCGGTCATCTATGGGCTGGAGCTGACGGGCCAATGGCGAGGCACGATTTACCAAAGCGATCTGACCCGCGGCACGCCTTACAACACCTATCTGCACGCCGGACTTCCGCCGGGACCGGTGGCCAACCCAGGCATCCAGTCGCTGCGTGCGGCCATGGATCCGGCCAAGACGAATTACCTCTACTTTGTGGCTGCTGGAACCGACGCCCAGGGCCGTTCGCTCTTCGCCGCGACCCTCGATGAGCAAAACCGCAACGTGGCCAGCTACCGACGCGCGCTGAAGAAAGCAGGTGGACGATGAGAGTCCTTCGCCGTCCTCCCTCGGTCGCGGCTCTGCTTCTGCCGCTCTTGCTCACGGGGTGCTCTTACTTCATGCCCACCAAGCGCCATCTGCCGGTGCCGATCGCGCCGCCCATTGTTCAAACGGCCACGCCGGAGGAGCTGGTCAAGCAGCTCAACCAGCGCTGGGATGCGCTCAATACGCTCACGGCGACGGTCGAGATTTACGCCACCGAGCTCAAGACCTCCGAAGGCCTGGCAAAGGATTTTCCCTCCTGCCGCGGATACATCCTGATGCGCAAACCCAACATGCTCCGTGTGGTCGGCACATATTTTGGCGTGAAGATATTCGATATGGCCAGCGATGGCAGTCAGTTTACGCTGGTCATGCCCACGAAGGACTTAGCCGTTGAAGGCTCGAGCACGGTCAAGGAAAAATCCGCTAATCCGCTGGAGAATCTGCGCCCGGGTTTCTTTCTGGACGCAATCGCGGTGCGGGGCCTGGATCCGGGCAACGAATTCATGGTGGCTGGCGATTCTGAGACCATTGAGGACGCGGCCAGGAAGCATTTGTACGACGAACCGGAATACGTCCTGAGTGTGATGCGGCCGAAGGCGGGCCCGGAGAAACTTCCGCTGCGCGTGATCACGTTTCATCGTGACGATCTGCTGCCCTGTGACCAGGATATTTACGACAGCGACGGGAACCTCGAAACGCAGATCTTCTATAGCAACTACGCCACGTTCAGCGCCGGCAAATACCCATCGAAGGTAACAATCAAGCGGCCGCAAGAGGGAATCCAGCTTGTCCTGACGGTCGAAAGGGTAGAAGAGAACGTCAATCTTCCCAACAGCCAGTTCGAAGTAAAGATTCCTGAGGGAGCCACGATCAAGAATCTGAAGTAGCACACCTGGCTGCGTATCCGCCCAGCAGCCCGAAGACACTCAACGGCCGTGGAGAAAAAGTGCATGAAAGCAAGCGCATTGGAATTCCGCTTTCGGATGGTCATTCAAGTTGTCATCGTTGTTCTAGGGTTTTGGGCGCCGTGGCTCGGAGTGCGGGATCTGGGACAGCGGGTCGCCACGCTGGAATGGCTGGCGCTCGAAGCGAGCCGGATGGGCATTGCCAGCTTCGCCCGGGCCACGCCGGTGGTGATTGTGCTGGGCGCGCTCGTGGCCCTGGCGGGCGCGGTGCTGCGCGTGTGGGGCGCGGCCTACCTCGGCTACAGTACTGTCCACCACGGTCAGATGCAGGGCGGCGCGGTAATGGCCGTCGGGCCCTACCGCTATGTGCGCAATCCCCTCTACCTCGGCGGCTGGTGCATGATGGCCGCTGTCTCGCTCCTCATGCCGCCCAGCGGCGCACTCTTCACCATGGTCCTGTTGACGATCTTCTACCTGCGCCTCATCCTGGGCGAAGAGGCATTCCTCGCCGCCGAGCTTGGCGAGCCGTATCGCGACTATCTGCGCGCAGTCCCGCGGCTCATGCCGCGCTTGCGCTCAAGCCTGCCGCGCTCTGCGGCGCAACCGAACTGGCTCATCGCCTTGCTCACGGAAATCATGCCCATGGGCATCTTTATCGCGCTGGCGTTTCTTTCGTGGACCTACAACAACCTGCTCATGATCAAGGCGGTCGTAATCAGTTTTGGGATTTCTCTTGTGGTGCGGGCATTCATGCCGCGCAGGGGGACCAAGGCCGGCTCCGCGTGATCAAGCCTTCCGCTTGCCGATGCGCCCGAGATGCGTCCAGCCGAAACCGTCGGCATACTTCAGTCCGTAGCCCAGCAGCCTGTCGACGCCGATGTGGTTGGCCCAGATGAGCGCAACCGGCAGCACGCCGCGCGTGTGCAGAAGCAGCGCCGCAAGCGCCAGCACAATCGGCAGTGCGTATGTGTGGAAGGCGTTATACACTCGCGCGCCCCGGCAGGGTCCGGCAAGATAGCCGAGCATGGAAAGGTCCGGCGCAAGCCATAACGCAGCGAAGAGCCACCAGCTTGCGCCCGTGCGCGCATAGAGCGCGGCCGAAACGGCCGCCACCGCCATCCCCTCAAGGCGAAGGAGGAAGACAACCGACGAAGCGCGCGCCGACGAAATCGCAATCTGTTCAGGGACCGCGGAAGCCGATGCCATGATTCATTGGATGAGCCGCCCGCCCGCTGGAGTGCAGAAACTTCACCCGCGGCGTCTGCGTTGGAAACGAAAAGGGGAAAAGCGCGGTGCTTCTCCCCTTTCCTGTGCATTCTGAGGGAGGAGCTATTTCTTCGGCGGTGCAATCACGTCCTTGGCTGCCTTGGCCACGCGGAACTTGACCACCGTCTTGGCCTTGATCTTGATGGCCTCGCCGGTCTGGGGGTTGCGGCCCATGCGGGCTTTGCGCTCTGCCTTCACCAGGCGGCCGATGCCGGGGATGACAAAGACGCCGTTCTTCTTGGTTTCCTTGATGGCTGTCTCCGCCAGCAGGTCAAGGCCTGCGGCGGCTTGCTTGTTGGTGATTTGCAGCTTATCGGCCATGTGGCGGATAAGAGCGGTCTTGGTCATTCCAGCTGCCATTGAATGTTCTCCTTCTGGGCGAGCCCTCCGGGCTGCCTGTGTGGTTCGGCTTCCGCCGCGAAATGGCTGACCGCATGAAGGGAGGTCGATTAAAAACTGCGCGAGCGCGAAACCCCTGTATTCATGCGGCTACGAAGAAACCTGCCGATGGTTACAATGCGGCTTCACGGTGGTCAAAGTCAATGGAAAAACGCCTGTTTTCCACAGTTTTCTTGGGATTTGTACCGATTTTGCCCATTTTTGCTGGTTTTTTGCCTTATCGGCATGCTGAAACCCGCAATTTAAGCGGGTTTGCCGCGCAGGAACGAACGCGAGATCAGCCTCGAACTGCGTTATTTCAGCCCGAAAAGCACGGTCCTCTTGGGCGCGAGAGCAGCGGCGATGGGAGTGTTCAACGCGTCGACGACAGGTGCGGCGATCTTGAAGCAGCGGATCACCACGTCCGCAATGTCCTTCTTGAGAGCGGCCTTCGCGGGCAATTCCGCGGCCAGTCCCCACTGGCGGCAGCGGATCAGATCCATCCCCGGATGCTCGCATGGGAAGCCCCTGGGCGGGCGCGTCAGTGCGTTGCCTTCAAATTCGTCGTAGGTGCTCCGCACTTTCCGGTTTCGGAGTAGTTTTCTGAACTCCTGATGGTGATCGAGCAGCCAATGGCGAATCGCGGCCAGTTGATCCTTGTCGGGCATGTAGGAGCCGGCGGCGATGACGACCTCCTTCGGGCTCACGTGGAAGTAGTAGCCCGCGCCGGAAGTCTTCGCGAGTCCCTGGTGCGACCACCACGCGGCCACGTGCGTTTTGTAGGGGCGCTTGTCGCTGGAGAATCGCGTGTCGCGATAAATGCGGAAAAGCGACTTCTCCGCGGGGCGCACGTGGTTGGGCGCAAAGTCCACCATAGCGTCGGTGATCTTGCGCACAATGGCCAGCATCGGCTCCCTGAGCTCGGCCTCAAACTGTGCCTTGCGCGGCTGAAACCACGCACGGTCGTTGTGGCGCGCCAGGTTGCGCAGAAAGGTGAGAGCTTCCGGGCGGAAGTATGGAAGAGCGGCGGCGGGAGCAGATGCGATTTTTGCGGAGCGCGGCATACGGGAAAAGATTAGCAAATATGGAAGCGGCTGCGCTGCGGATATCCTTTGCGGCGCCGATGAACGGGATCCTCAATGAATCGAAGCGTCGAGCGCCGCTGCTGTGGCGGCCGTCTTTTCTTTGTGCTTGCGGATAAAGTGCGCCGCCGCGTCGGGATAGAACTCGCGAATCGAAGAAAAAATCACATCGCGCATCACCGAGTAGCCGAATTTGCTCGCCAGCACGAGGAAAGTGGTTGCGCTGGGCGGGTAATAGTACCGCGAGACGACCTGCGTGAGAGCCTTGCCGCCGAGCCCGGCAATGTTGGGTGTCTGCTGGCCGCCATAAGTGCGGGCTACGCCTTGGCGGTTAATGACGTACAGCGCGCGAATGGGAATGCTGTGTCCTGCGCCGAGAGCGTAGTAGCGCGTGTCTTCGTGCAGTGCCGAGGGCAGCAGCCATGCCGATAGATATGTGTTGTCGGACTTATCGAGGAAGCCGCGCCATGTGTAGGCATAGAAGCCGCCTACGCCCTTGCCGAGTGCGGAGTGCTCATTCGTACCTTCGGCGGTGAGTGATGTGAGGCCGAGAAAGATGAAAGAGGAATAATCCGTGGCCTGGTGGGTGGCGACGGTGAAGTTGTACTTCCATCCCGGGGGATGCGGCTTGGCGCCGCCGGAAACGGAACGGAAATTGGGCATAACTCCAAGGATGCGCTGCGGCTGCCGGCGCTCGAGCGGAACGGGATCGCCCTTGGCGTCGACGGGGACGCTGGGGTCGGCTGCCGGATGCGGCGCGGCCGGTGGGTCACTGGACTTGCCGCCGGAGTTTGCATCTTGCCCGGTCTGGCCGAGGCTCGTCGGGTCCGCTGCCGGGGCCGTGCCTTCCGGAGCCGGGTTTTCGGGAGTTGCGTCTGCCGCGCTGGTCAGGTCTTCTGTCGAGACCCACAGATCGGAATCAGTCGCGCCAACGTTTGCCGCAGAGGTGCAGGCGGCCGGCTCGCATGCCAGCTGCGTCATATTCGGAATCGGCGTCGACCCGGCGCGGACACTGAAGAGGGCGCCAAGGCCGACAGCGGCGACGATCAAACGCAATCAAACCATCCTTGAATTGCGGGGAAGGCTGTCGCTCCGGGGATAGCGAATCAGCAGTATGTATAGATTAGAGCAAACAGATCGAACAAAGGCTCACAAATTGCGGCCGCGGCCAAAAAGAGCGTAGAAATTCGCGAGCCCGGGAGTTCTCCGTCCTTTTCGCGTACAAGACCGCCCGGCGGTCTACCGGATCACCTTCAGCGCCCCTCGAAACAGCCCGTCAAAATCCGCGGCCAGCGCTTTGTCCTTCGCGATGGCCTGCTCGATGGCTTTTTCGGACGCTGCGCGCTGGTAGCCGAGATTGACCAGCGCGGAGAGCACGTCTTCCACTGCCGGTCCCTGCACCGCCGCCTGCACGGGCGCCACGGCAAAGTCGTCGAGCTTGTCTTTGAGCTCGACCACGAGCCGCTCGGCCAGCTTCTTGCCCACGCCGGGAATGTGCGTGAGCTGCGCGTGGTCCTGCGAGCGAATGGCCTGCACCGTCCGCTCCACCGAAAGGCCGCTGAGAATCTTGATGGCCAGCTTCGGACCGACACCGCCCACGGTAATCAGCCGCTCGAAAAGGCGTTTCTCTTCGCGGTCGAGGAAGCCGAAGAGCGCGATTTGGTCGTCGCTCACCTGGGTATGGATGTGCAGCGCGGCCTCGGCGCCCACCGAGGGCAGCGCCGTAAACGTGGGTATGGAGATGGCGACATCGTAGCCGACGCCCCCGGCCTCCACAATGGCCTGGCCGGGCTGTTTGAAGATGAGCTTGCCGCGCAGGTGAGCGATCATCGTGCCCTATTGTAGAACTCCGATGCGCTTCGCCACGAGCTCCAGTGTCTCCAGTGCGCGGTCGAGCTGCGCGCGGGTGTGCTCGCTGGTCAGGATGGCGCGAATACGCGCCTTGCCTTCGGGCACCGTGGGAAACGCGATGCCGGTCGCCATCACGCCCTCGTCGAAGAGAGCGCGGCTGAACTCCATGGCGGCGCGGCCCTCGCCGACAATGATCGGCGTAATGGGCGTTTCCGTAGCAGGCGTGTTGACGCCGCCGATATTGAACCCGGCGCGCTTGAGCTCGCCCTGGAAGTAGCGCGTGTTCGACCACAGGCGCAGAATCCGCTCCGGCTCTTTTTCCAAAATGTCGAAGGCCGCGATGCACGTGGCTGCAACCGACGGCGGATGCGAAGTTGAAAACAAAAACGGCCGCGCGCGGTGGTAGAGGTAGTCGATCAAATCGTTCGAGCCGCACACGTAGCCGCCCAGCGCGCCGATGGCCTTCGACAGTGTGCCCACCTGCACATCCACCTTGCCGTGCATGCCGAAGTGATCGACCGACCCGCGCCCGTTGCGCCCCAGCACGCCCGAGGCATGCGCATCGTCGACCATCATGATGGCACCGTACTTCTCGGCCAGCGCGGCCAGCTTGTCCACCGGTCCGATGTCGCCATCCATGGAGAAGACGCCGTCGGTGATGACCAGCTTGTGGCCGGGCGCGTCAGCCAGATCTTGCAGCAACTGCTCGCAGTGGACCACGTCCTTGTGCCGGAAGACCTTGATCGTGGCCCGCGACAGCCGCGCGCCGTCGATGATGCTGGCGTGGTTCAGCTCGTCGGAGAGGATGAAGTCCTCTTTGCCCAGGATAGCGCTTACCGTTCCCGCATTGGCCGCAAAGCCGCTCTGGAAGACCACGCAGGCCTCGACATTCTTAAAACGCGCGATCTTCTCTTCGAGCTCCATGTGGATGCGCATGGTTCCGGCGATGGTGCGCACGGCACCTGAGCCCACGCCAAACGCCCGCGTGGCCGCAACGGCCGCCTCGATGAGCTTGGGATGGTTGGCCAGTCCGAGGTAGTTGTTGCTGGCCAGGTTGATGACCTCACGCCCGTCGTAGTGGCACACCGGCGCCTGCTGGTCGTCGAGGACGCGAAGCTTGAAGTGCGTGCCCTTGGCGCGGAGGTCTTCGAGTACTGCGGAGAGATGGGCAAGCTGGGGGCGGGAGATGGCTTGAGTCATGACGAAGCACCTACCAAAAAAGCATAGCGCGGCAGGCGGATGGCATTCCGGACCGGCCTGCGTCAAATGGAAGGCGAACGGTTGGCCGGGATGCGCCCTCGCCGGATACAATAGGGGTCTGCGCAGAGGCAAAGAACGAAGCGCCGCAGGGCGAAGGCGCGATCTATCTGGAGAGTTGGGACAGGTGCAAGTGAGAAGCATGAACTGCCGCGGTTTGCGGCTTGAATGGGTTGCGGGACTGGGCATTGCTCTGGCGCTGACCGTGCTGCCGGAGGCCGCGGCGGCGCAAACAATGGCAACAGAAACCGCGCTGACGGTGGTAACCCGCGACCAGGGAGGGCACACGCAGGCTACCGCCTCCGTCACCGTGACCGGCGCGGACGGCCAACCCGCCTCCGGCGTCGTGATCCTCGAAGACGGAGACCGCCAACTGGCAGAAGCGGCTTTGAACGGCGAGGGCCAGGCGACTTCGGTCCTCTCGCTGCCGGGCGGCGATCACAACCTGCGCGCCGTGTATGCGGGCGATGCGTCGCACCAGGCCTCGGCCTCCGCCACCAGCAACGTGACGGGCCAAACCAGCGCCACCCCGAATTTCACCTTCTCGCTCGCGGCCGTGCCGCCCTCCACGCTGCCGCTAACGCTCACAGCTGGCCAATCGGGCACCATTGCCGTGACCATTACGCCAGAAAACAACGCGGCGCTCGCCTCGCCCATGTTCGTCACGCTCTCGTGCTCGGGCCTTCCCAGCGAGGCCTCGTGTACTTTTACGCCGGAGACCGTGGAGATCCTGTCCACCACATCCGCGAGCTGCGCCTCCGGCTCGCCGGCATCGAGTTGCCCGCCCGTCAGCTCCATGCTGATTCAGACGCAGGAACATATTACGACCCAAATCGTGCGGCCAACCCATCCTGGGCACAAGAGCAGCCCCGTCGCCTGGGCCTTTCTGCTGCCCGGCATGCTGGGACTCGGCGGACTGGCGTGGGGCGGCGCGCGCCGCGGGGAAAAGCGGCGCTGGTTGCAGCGACTGGCGCTGGTGGCGCTGATGGGCCTGGTTACCGCACTAGGAACTACGGCGTGCAATCCGCTCTACGACTACTACCAACTGGGTCCCCCGCATCCTCCCGCAACGCCGTCAGGCACGTACACCGTCACCATCACGGGACAGTCGACCAACGGCGTCACAGCCATCACTAACAACACCACGATGATGCTTACGGTGCAAGGCGGGTCTTGAACTGCCTGCATGAATCGCCGGCATCGCCTTTCCTGAGGAGGTCAGTGAGCTGGTGGGGCGGACACCGGCCACGATGCTGCCGGAACGCGGAAAACCAGGACACAGCGAAACCACCCGTGGACGCAATTGTTCACGTCTCGTTTGTATGTGTGCGCGGCCTGCCAACTATTCGGGTCGCATTACGACTTTGATCGCTTCGCCCGACTGCAGCAGTTCCATCGCCTTCTTGAATTCGCTCAGCTTCAGGCGATGCGTAATCACCGGCTCGAGGTTCAGCCTGCCTGTGGCCAGCAGCGCCTCCATCTGAAACCACGTCTCGAACATCTTGCGGCCGTTGATGCCCTGCACCGTAGCGCCCTTGAAAATGATGTCGCGGGCAAAGTCGAGCTCGAAGGGGCGCGAGGGAATGCCCAGCAGCGAGGCGCGCCCGCCGGTGCGCAGGAGCGCAAAGCCCAGACGCATGGCCTCGGGATGGCCCGACATCTCCAGCAAAACGTCGACGCCGGTGCCGCCGGTGGCCTCGAGAATCTGCTTCTCCACGTGATCGGTCGTGGGATCGAGGGCGAGCTCGGCGCCCATCTCGAGCGCCACGCGCCGGCGATGCGCGTTCACCTCGGTGGCGAAGACGCGGGCCGCTCCGCACGCCTTGGCGACCGCAATCGAAAAGAGCCCGATGGCGCCGCAGCCGGTCACCGCAACCGTCTTCGCGGCAATGGGCCCGGCCAGAACCGTATGCACCGCATTGCCCAGCGGGTCGAGCAGCGAGGCATAGTCGTGCGGAATCGACGGCGAGAGTTTCCAAATGTTCGACTCCGGAATGACGGCGTAGCTGGCGAAGGCGCCGTCGGCGTCCACGCCCAGAATGCGGACGTGTTGGCAAACATGCGCCAGTCCGGTGCGGCATTGCAGGCATTTGCCGCAGGCCACGTGCATCTCCGCGCTCATCAGGTCGCCCTCGCGCACCGTGGTTACGCCGCGGCCCACGCCGGCCACCGCACCGCAGAACTCGTGGCCCGGTATCAGCGGCGGATGGATGCGCCCCTTGGCCCACGGATCCCAGTTGTAGATATGCAGGTCGGTTCCGCAAACGCTGACAGTCTGGACGCGCACCAGCACTTCGCTGGGTCCGGGATCGGGAACCGGCACCTCGCGCAGCTCGATACCCGGCGCGGCCTTGGCTTTCACAACAGCCTGCATGGTAGCCGGCATAGCGGCAACCCCTCCGTGAAATCGCAACCCAACAAGTCTATAACCACAGCGAGGAGGTAGAAGGTCGGTGGAAGTTGAAAACATGGCAAAAGGGCGGGTTGCGGCGCGGTACGCGGAGAATCCCCATCGGCATTCCATGCCGCGTGACGCAAAGACGCTCCATGTAGCGAATCTTCACCGGACCAGCGATCTCGCCAACATATAATTCTCCTTAATTCTCTTTCGGCATCGCAACCTCTGCCGGACCCTGGGGGAACGATTATGCCCAACGTCCTGGTGCCAACTCCGCGCGGCCGGATGCCCGCGTGGCTCGCCATTCCGCCCAGCCCGGGCCCCGCCCCCGGCGTGGTTGTCATCCACGACGTCTTCGGGATGAGTCAGGATCACCGCGACCAAGCCAATTGGCTCGCCGAGGCCGGGTTCCTCGCCCTCTCCATCGACCTCTATTACCGGGGCGGGTTGCTTCTCTGCCTGCGTTCCGTAATTCGCGACCTGACGAACCGTTCCGGCCCCGCCTTCGACGACGTGGAAGCATCGCGAAGCTGGCTCGCCGCGCAACCAAACTGTACCGGCAAGATCGGCGTCATCGGCTTCTGCATGGGCGGCGGATTCGCCCTGCTGCTCATCTCCGGCCACGGCTTCTCCGCAGCCAGCGTCAACTACGGCGGGCCCCTGCCGCCCGATTTTGACAGCTTTCTCAAGACCGCATGCCCCGTGATAGGCAGTTACGGCGGCTTGGCCAAATGGGAACAGGGCGTCGCCGACCAACTGCAACAGGCCCTCGAACGCGCCCTGGTGCCGCACGACGTAAAGGAGTACCCGGAAGCGGGCCACGGCTTCATGAACAAGCACGGAGCCTTCATCCTCAAGCTGCTGCCATATAAAGGCGTGGGTTACAACGATGCTGCGAATCAGGACACTCGCCGCCGCATCACGAAGTTCTTTCAAACTCACCTGGGGGGATAAGGAACAGTGGCTCAGCGGCCGCGAGCCATGGCTTGATCTTCTGCAGCCGCGTGCTCAAAAGGCTTTTGTGCCTGGCGCATCTGCTCGATCTCGCCGATCAGCTCCTGGACCTGCTGCCGCTTGCGGTCACTTAGATCGAGGAAGCGAACCCCTACCGTGTTGCGGTCGTGAATTTCCTGAACGACGCCGCCCAGCCGGACCGTCAATCCCTCAAGGCGAAACTCCGTCTCCACCCTTGTGTAGATGCCCACTGGGAAACACTCATCGGTATGAATGCGGCAGCCGCCCAGGGTTAGATCGAGAATGCGTCCCGTGAGCCTAGACCCGATCTTTACGAGGAAGATCGTCGCGAAGATGTCCACCCCTTGAGGTGTCTGTCCGCTGCGGCCGCGGCGCGCAGGAGCTTTCGCGGTCTGTAGCTCTGCTTGTGCCGGAACCGCCGGCGCGGTTGTCCGCACTGCATCCGGCAATTCCCTCGCCGCGCTATCGGCCGATACGCGATTCTGGTCTTCGGCCGGCACTTTCGATTCCCGCCTGGCCAACCGCGGAGTCTCTTGCTCTCGGTCAAGGAGATTCACGCTTAGGCCCCGGCCGCCGCAGCGGCCTCGAGCCCGCAGATCACGCCGGCCAGTTCCACCATGTGCCGCGGGATCATATTCACGAATTGGATGCCGAGAAGATGGCGTCCGTCGGTCCACTGCAGAACGCCGCTAAACCGGAACGCAACACCTTTCACTTTGAAGAAGACCTCGACAGGCCACCGGACGCGCGCGTTGACCCGCTCATCCGTGCGCATGCGGCAGCCCTCCTGGCTCAGATTGACAAGGCGAGCTTGCTGCTGCGCGCCAAAGCCGGAAAAGAGGAGAACGGAATCCTCGTTCACGGCGTAGCGCGGACCAGCGCGGCGTTCCGGCTGCCGGGTCCCGAATCCGCTCCTGTTTCCTTCCAGGTCCATCTCCTGTTCCGCCGAAGCATGCAGCGGAGATCAGCGCCTGTCGCCCGATGCCCAGGGCTGGGCGGGCGCGGTCTCCTCGGCGTCACGTCCCATCAAGCGATCGTAGAGATACACATCGCTGACGGTGCCCAGCAACTCGTTGTACAGGCTGATGGCGCCGATAAGCTGCTTCAGTTCCTCGCTGAACGCGTGAATCGCCTGCAACTGAATGGCCGAGGCAGGAAGCTCGTATTGGGGAGTCTTAATGAACTTCTGGTACCCGCAGTCGACCAGCCGCGCCACTTCCCCCTTCACCACCACCCCTGGGTGAACGGCATACCTAACCGCCGGATCATCCGGATCGCCTGAATGAGGCGCCGCCACCAGAACGGCTCCGGCTTCATACTTACTCACCAGCACGGCCCCTGCGATGCCGGCATATGGAGACACATCGAAGGACTGCGCACGAAGCAGTTCAAGCGTCTGATCGAAGTTGGAATGATGGAATTCTCGTTTCATGATGGCGCTCCCGTCTGGAAGAATGTTGATGCGGGCGCGATCGTCCTCCTGCTTTCAATCTCGCACAAGCAAGCAGCAGGCTGCAATCTCCCATGAACGAAAGCAAGGCGCAAACCGGTTCCACGCCTCCCCGACGCAAACGGGGAGAACGCATGAGCCTGCTGCGGCTGCCCCATGCGGTCTATAGGGATCTCCGCGCCCACGGCGAAGAATCCTATCCCTACGAGTGCTGTGGCGCTCTGCTGGGACGTTCCACGCCGGAAGGCTGGCAGGTCGCTTCGCTGGTGCGAGCAACCAACGCCCGCACCGATTCGGCGCGCGGACGCTACGAGATCGCTCCGGCCGAGCTGGTGAAGGTCGCGCTCGAGGCACGCAGCCGAGGCCTCGAGATCGCCGGCTTCTATCACTCCCACCCCGACCGCCCCGCGCATTGGTCGGCCACCGATCTGGCCGAAGCCCACTGGTTGGGCTGTAGTTACGTCATCACGGAGACCGCCAAAGGCAAAGCCGCACTTACCAGCGCGTTTTTGCTTGCCGGAACGGCGGAAGAAGGCAAACACTTCGAGCCGCAGACCATCCGGATCGACGAGCCCCGCGCCGGCTCAGACCGCGTCTGATACGCCCACGGACACTATCTCACGAAGGACAAGAAACTTCTTTACATCGCCGGGGTCAGGGACTGATAATCGCTCTGCCTTGGAGAGCCTGCGCTTCCCGATCCCCCTCCCCTATCGCAAGGCATCACCGGGTAAATCAAGGAGGATTCCGACATATGAAAGTCATCAGCCCCGTACTGTTGGGACTGTCTCTCGCGGTCGTTGGCAGCTCGCTCACCGCGGCACAAGAAATGCCTGCCATGCCGAAGGTCCTGCAAATTGCGCGGGAATTCATCAAGCCGGGGAAATCCGGCGCCATCCACGACAAGTCGGAGAGCAACTTTGTGCAGGCCATGGCCCGCGCCAAGTGGCCCACCCACTACGTCGCTATGAATTCGCTTTCCGGTAAGTTGCGCGCCCTGTACATCACCGGCTATCCCTCCTTTGACGCGTGGGAGAAGGACAACACTGCTATCGACAAGAACGCGGCTCTTTCGGCAGAGCTCGACCGCGACAGCGTAGCCGACGGCGAACTGCTCAATGGCATGGACGCGGCTGTCCTCTACTACGACGAGGATACGAGCTATCGCCCCAATCCCGACCTGTCGCACGTCCGCTATATGGAAATCTCGGTGTACAAGATCAAGCCTGGGCGCGGGAAAGAATGGTCCGATCTGGCAAAGATGGCCATTGACGCCAACAAGAAGGCCGGCACCAGCGCACATTGGGCGACCTATGAAGTGGCCTACGGCGGAGGGGACGAGTACGTCATTTTCAGCGCTGACAAGTCCATGGCCGAGATCGACACTGGCTATGCGGAGGACAAGCAATTCCGTGAGGCCATGGGCGAAGATGGCATGAAGACCTTTCACGAGCTGATTCGGGACTGCATCGATAGCTCCGATTCCGAGTTGTTCCAGATCAATCCACGCCAGAGCTACCCTCCCGAAGAGTGGGTCAAAGCCGATCCTGAATTTTGGAAGCCGAAGCCAGCAGCTGCGCCTGCCGCCAAGCCCGCGACCGCGGCTAAAAAGCCCGCGCAGTAGCTCTTCACTGTAACCCAATTCCGAAATCGAGCGGCTCCGCGATCTTGAGAGCCGCTCGCTTTGCGCCGGCCTGCCCTCCGGCTCGATAAACTGGAAAGGACCGGAGTTTCGGCGCCATGGACGCCACCAATTCCCCAATCCAGCTCCCCGAGCTCAGCAACGCCGATCTCTCGCGCTACGCACGCCACCTCATCCTGCCCGAAGTGGGCATGGAGGGGCAGCAGAAGCTGAAGGCCGCGCGTGTTCTTTGCGTCGGCGCCGGTGGACTCGGCTCGCCGCTCGCGCTCTATCTAACCGCGGCCGGCATCGGCAGCCTCGGAATCGTGGACTTCGACGTGGTCGACGCGAGCAATCTGCAGCGGCAAATCATTCACAGCACGAAGGACATCGGCCGCAGGAAGCTCGACTCTGCCGAAGAGAAGCTTCTTGCGCTTAATCCCAGCCTTCACCTGGTCAAGCACGATACGATGCTTTCGAGCTCGAACGCCCTCGACATCCTCAAGGGCTACGACATCGTCGCCGACGGCACCGACAACTTTCCCACGCGCTACCTGGTCAACGATGCCTGCGTGCTGCTGGGCAAGCCCAACGTCTACGGATCGATCTTTCGCTTTGAGGGCCAGGCCAGTGTCTTTTCGACGCGCCGGGGGCCTTGCTACCGATGCCTCTATCCCGAGCCGCCCCCGCCGGGCCTGGTGCCGAGCTGCGCCGAGGGCGGAGTGCTGGGCATTCTGCCGGGCCTGGTCGGCGTCATCCAGGCCACCGAAGTTATCAAGCTCATTCTCGACAAGGGCGAGCCGCTGATCGGCCGCCTGTTGCTGGTCGACGCCCTCGCTATGCGCTTCCGCGAAGTCAAACTCCGGAAGAATCCCGAGTGCCCCGTCTGCGGCCAGAACCCCACCGTGACCGGGCTCATCGATTACCAGCAGTTCTGCGGCATTGCGCCCCAAACCAGCCAGGAGAAAACCTTGAAGAACGGCATTCCGCAAATCAGCGTGCAGGAGCTCAAGCAGCGCCTCGACGCCGGAGAGGATCTTTTCATCCTCGATGTCCGCGAGCCCTACGAGCAGCAGATCGCCAACATCGGCGGCAAGCTCGTCCCGATGAACGACGTGCCTAAGCGGCTGGCCGAGATCGACCGCAGCCGAGAGATCGTGGTGCACTGTCATATAGGCAGCCGCAGCCAGCATGTCGCGGAGTTCCTCGCCCGGTCCGGCTACCCCAAGGTCTCCAACTTGGCGGGCGGCATTCGCGCCTGGAGCGAGCAGATCGACCCCAAGGTGCCGAAGTACTGAACGCACAGTTCGTTGCGTCCGATTTGACCGCGCCGCATACTGAAAAACGTGACCCTCGACTCTCCCATCCTCTCCGGCACGCATGTGCGTCTTGAGCCGCTAGCCCTCGGCCACCTCGACGGCTTGGCCGCCGCGTCTGCCGGCGATCCCGCTCTCTATCAATGGAGCGCGGTCCCGATGGGCCGCGACGCTGTTCTTCGCTACATTGAGACCGCGCTCGCCTGGCGCGAGGCCGGCACAGCCCTTGCATTCGCGACCGTTCGCCTCGCCGATAACGCCGTCATCGGCTCCACGCGCTTCTTCGATATCGAGCATTGGGCCTGGCCCGCAGGCCATCCGCGCCGTGGCCGCCAGCATCCCGATGTCTGCGAGATCGGTTACACCTGGCTCACGCGCGCGGCCATCCGCACCGCCGCCAACAGCGAGGCGAAGCTCCTCATGCTGACGCACGCGTTTGAAGTCTGGCAGGTGCTGCGCGTCTGCTTTCACACCGACGCGCGGAATAAGCGCTCGCAAGCCGCCATCGAGCGCATCGGGGGGGAATTCGAAGGCGTTCTCCGCGCGCACCGGATAGGCGTCGACGTCACGGCGCGCGATTCGTTTCGCTACTCGATCCTTGCCTCCGAGTGGCCCGATATAAAGCTCCGCATTGAGCGACGCCTGAGCCAAGCCTAAGGCGCCGCGGACGGTTTGCCATTCCCGTCCATCTCGTCGGAGGTCATCTTGCCGGCCGCTTGGCGCCAAACATGCCTTTGAACCACGCCGGCTCGCGCTCGCAGTAGGGCGGTCTCGGATGCTTGGCGTTGGCGTGATATTTGCGGCAGGCGGCGCAATAGCCATGCCGCGGGCAGTCCCGCCTGGTGCACGGTCAAACGATCGGCTCAGCATCCACCGTCGCGAAGGGATGGACGGTGCCGCTCACGATACTTCTGCCGGCTTTCCGTTCTCGTCCATCTTGCCGAAGATCATCTTGCCGCTGGCGGTCTGCAGAACGCTGGTTACGGAGATGCCCACGGAGCGCCCGATAAGTTTTCGCGCGTGGTCCACCACCACCATCGTGCCATCGTCCAGGTAGCCCACGCCCTGGTTGTACTCCTTGCCCTCCTTCAGGATCACTACGCTCATGCGCTCGCCGGGAAGAACCACGGGCTTAAGAGCATTGGCCAGGTCGTTGATGTTCAGCACATCCACGTGGTGCAGGTGGGCCACCTTGTTCAGATTGAAGTCGTTGGTCACCACCTTGGCCTCCCATTTCTTGGCCAGCTCCAGCAGCTTCAAGTCCACTTCGCGGATGGAGGGAAAGTCGTCGGGCACGATCTGCACCTGGACCTTGTCATTGGACTGCATGCGCTGCAGCATGTCCAGGCCGCGGCGCCCGCGCTGGCGCTTCGATCCGTCGGTCGAGTCGGCAACAATCTGCAACTCCCGCAACACGAACTCCGGCACCACCAGCGTGCCATCGATAAAGCCGGCTTCGGCGATGTCGGCGATACGGCCGTCGATAATCACGCTCGTATCCAGGACCTTGGCGCTGCGGCGGACAGGCTTGTCGCCCGAGAATACGGTGCCCAGCGCGGCCGGGTTCAGCAGATCGCCCTTGCTGGCGCCTACCAGCAGGCCGATATAGGTCATGAGCAGCAGCACGAAGATCTGCAGCACGGCCGAGTTCGCGGGGGCCAGCGGCGCGGAGCGCAGCACCAGGCAAAATAAAGCCGCGCCAAAGATGCCGAGCACGCTACCCACTACGGCTCCGATCAGCCGCCGCAACGTGAGCGCGCGCACGCGCAATTCAAAGACGATGACCAAGCCGGCCGCGGCCGCTCCCACAATTGCGCCTTCCCACCCCGTTTGTAAACCAAAGGGGCGAAGGAAGTAACAAACCGAAGTAAGCAAAATCACAAAAAGAAGACGTAAAAGAACCAGATCCATAAGGGCCTACTTTCACTGGAGGCAGAAGTTCACCGCCAGCATAGGGCACAGATGGTGAGTATGCGCACAGACGCGCTCTATCGTCAAGAGAGAGCGGGAGGCAGGAGGCAGGGATCGGGGAACAACGAGTCGGGGAAAAGGGAACAGAGAATAGGAGATAGAGGTGGTCCGGCCGGCGGCTGGTCTGTTACGGCGGCCCGCACGCCTTTGCACAACCGGCCGCCATCCATTCAGCGCTCCCAGTCGCCGCTGCTCAGTCCCTTTCGAGGCAATTCTCGCCGCATTCTATTCCCTATTCCCTCATCCCTATTCCCTGTCTTTCTCACGAGGCCGCGGCCAGCTCCTCCACCTGCGGGATTCGCTGCGCGCCCTTGCGCGGGCCGCGCTTGCGCGCGCTCATCACTTTGATGCGTTCGAGCAGTTCCTGCGAAGAACAGCTCTTCCTTGCCAGCACCGCATCGGCCACGTGGATCTCTCCGCTTACGGCCTGTGCATCGCCGAGCAGGATCATGGGCACATGGGACCTTATGCGTTTCAGCCTCTCTGCAAGCTGCACTCCATTCATCTGGGGCATGTTGGTGTCGGCCAGCACCAGGTCGATTTGCGGTGCCGCGGCAAAAATGGCGATCGCCTCCTGGCCGTTGGAAGCCGCCAGCACACGATAGCCGTTCGTCGCCAGCGTGAACTTGAGCACCGAAAGCTCCTGTTCATTGTCGTCTACGTAAAGAATCACTTTCTTGGGGCGCATGGTGTGGGGATAACTCCTAACTTCAATTTCAGGGTCCCGCTCGAAGGCAACAGTCCCCCGTCCGCTAAGGCGGGTTCAAGTGCCCAGACGTTTGGTCCGGTGGCCGGGAAGAAGGCAGGCTCACATTCTTCGGATCTCCACTTCCGGTTTGCCCGGCGCGGACGCCCGCACCCAGACGGGTGCGGCCGCTCGCACATTCCGGCCACCGGCATGAGACCCTAGGCGGCTCAACCTTGCTTCGCGGTCAAGTGCTCAGCGTTTTGGCGCGTCAGGCAACTTCCAAGGAGACGCGCCCGGGAATTGTCTGCAACGAATCGAAAGCGTATGCGTACCGGCGGTTCCTGAAAAGAGGGATCATTAAGCGAAGACTTTGCTGAAAATCCGCGTGTAACAAATGAAAAATCGCTAGAACCTGAGTACTCCGTCAGTTGCGATGATGAATTTCTGTTGAAAGCATGTGCAACACGGCAGGAAAAGCTGTCCTTTTGCCACAAGAACTGTGCTACCCTCGACGCGCATATCCCGGACCCTCGCGGATTTCCTTCGCGCCGACAGGAAAAGATCGCTGGGCCGTCCGATCTCCACACCCTGGCGCCGATGTGCACGCCCTCGGCCCACTCCACGCCAATCGCGCTGCGCTTCACAAACCTGGTCTCCGAGAGATTGAACTCGCGAGCAATGGCCTGCATCCGCTCTGTTGTCAAGGCGCAGGTGCCCATCACCACCGCCAGCGGGTTGCCGGCCAGCGGTGTAACGGCAAAATCATCTGCAATGCGGTAGTCGAGGTTCGGCATTGGATGAGCGATGTCTCCCGCGTGCCAATACTCTACGCGTAATCGCAGCGCTGCGCAGTTGTGGAAACCTGCGTTCCTGTGGAAACGCCCGTTGGGCAAAGCACAAAGGCAAGTTACGCGCCGAGGAATAGATCAACAATTCTTCCGGATTGCACGTTGGGTGGAAAGGCAGACTTGCAGACTCGAACCCATGCGAAGAAAACCGGCCACTATTCACCGACAACTGCTCTTCTATAGATCAACCGGCGGGCGCGGTGGGCGGGGCCTGGCGCGATCGAGGAAGAGGCGCATGCGCAGCGCCTCTGCGCGTTGCACGGCCACCAGGCGCATCTGGCGGCGAATATGATCGATGTCGTCCAGCCGGTCCAGTTGCGCTTCGTCTCGGTCGGTATCCCGATCCAGGCGCGCGATGCGCTCTTCGACCGTTTGCCGGAACCGCGGACTGATTTCGAAGCCTTCCTGGGCACATTGAATAGCCATGGCAAGCACCTTGGAGCGGGAATGCCTGAGGCCGCAGATTTTTCTTGCCTGCGGCCTCAAGTTTTCTCTATCGCTGCCGATAGTACCGGAGCGCATCTCTTTGCGCCAGATTACGGCGTTGCCGACTTTCGGTAATGAACTGTCCGAGAATCCGACAGTTCCCAATTCGCAGTTCGCAGATTTCGGTGAATCCCGGCCAGTCGAAGCTCGAGCTGCGAGCAACGAACCATTTACTGAGCACTACGAAGTATGAACTGCCTTGACTACTGCGATACGATTCCCAGCTGCATCTGCGTTCCGCTCTCGAATTGAATGTCCCTTGAGGAAGCCAACAACAGGCCCGAGGCGGAGCTGTTTCCGGCGAGCCACACGCCGGGAATGCCGGTGGGGTGAGGCATGGCGCGAGCCGCGGCGGCAGCATGAGCGCCGCTGCCTGGATTCAGCCCACCGTGACCGGCGGTTTGCATTGTAGCGTTCTCCGCGGATCCAAGGCCGGCGTCTGACTGATCACTCACCGGAGCGGTGGTATCGGAGGTTCTGCCCAGCGTGCCGCCAGCCATACCGCCGGCGCCGCTCACCGTTCCACCGGGTCCGCCCAGCGTGCCGTCGCCCGCGCGGCCGCCGCCCATCCTTCCACCGTCGCCCATGGGCGCGCCCATCATGTCGTCGCTGTTCATCGAGGGGTCTGCGGGCAGGAGGCTCGCGCTAGGGCTCACCCCGCGGATCAACGAGTAAATCGCCAGGCGTTGGCCGTTCTTCAACTCTGCGCGGTCAAACGCGATGCCCATCTGCGCGAAGCCGTGTTCTTTGTCGTAGGCCTGCACCTCGGTGACATGGCCTACGAGGCGTGAGCCTCTCGGAATCACGGTTCCATCGGAGGTTTGCACCTTCTGATCGGTCTTAAGTACAACGCGGTCGCCGGGCTTGGCTGTCTTCGAATCGAGCTTGCCCTCCAGCTCACCCGTGATCGAGCTCATCTCCCACGCGTGCGACGCAGCTTCGTCGCCAAAGTGTCCAGCAGCGGGCGCATAGATTGTCTTTGCGGACTCATTTGCCGATGCGCTTGTATCCAACTGCTGCGCCACGAGCGGAATGCTCGTGAGGGTGGCCATTGCCACCGCGAGATATGTGGCGGCTTTCATGTCGATATGCTCCACTTTTTCCAATCCCTTCTTCCGGTTGGCCGCACGCTCGCGGCCCGGGAGGCGCCGATAGCCCAGGAACAATTCCTGGGATGCCAAAAATCGAGGCGAGGGATGCGCGAAAGTACGGTTCAAAGCGCCGGCCGCCCTTCGCCCATCCCGCGGAAATCGATGGAATGGGCCGGCTTGCGTCTGGGGAAGCATCGAAATCCAACGCAAAGTCCAATGGCTCAACAGCAGCAAAGCGGAACCGTCAACCCCTGGGGCCTTTCCCAGCGAACTTGTATTCCATTCTTGCTCAGAGATCAAAAACTCAGTGCCGTGCAAGCAAAGGAGCAAGGACAGTTCGCGGAAACAGGGGCTAATTCCCCGGAGACGGAGCGTAGTAGCCCTTGCGCACCTGCACCTTCAGATTGTCTCCGTTGTCGCCGCGGCATTGCACGCCGATGTGCCGGAAGGCCCCATCCTGTTTGGTATTGCTGGGGGTATAACTGGCCAGGTACTGCGTGCGCAACTCGTCCTCGATCTGCTGAAACGCCGCCTGCAGTTTGGCGCCGTTGTTGCCCACGTCGATGATCCGGCCGCCGGTTTCATCCGAGATTCGCTTGGCGTAACCATAGCCGAAATAACCCTCGCCCTGGCTCCAGTACATGGCACGGTCGGCAATCAGGATCACGTAGACGATGATGTTGTTCCTTTCCGCCGCGGCGATCGCCTCGCCAATCTTGGTGCGGCTACCTTCATCCTCGCCGTCGGTGAGGATGATCATCGCCTTGCGCCCGGTTTCCTGGTTCAGCTTCTCGGTGGCAGCCAGGTAAATGGCGTCATAAAGCAGCGTTCCTTTGGGATCGCCGACGGTGGGAACCGGCCCGCCGCCGAGACCGGGAATGCCCGCTCCGTTGCCGCCGGCAGTGTTGATCTGAGCTTTGTCCATGGCGCGGGCCAACTGGTGCGGGCTGTTGGTGAAGTCCTGCAGCAGATCCACATTCACGTCGAATGACAGCAGAAAGGCCTCGTCCTTCGAGCGCAGAACCTGTTCAAGGAACTGACTGCCGGCCTGCTGCTCCAGCGGCAGCACGCGCTGCTGGCTGCCCGAGGTGTCGAGCAGGATGCCCAGGGTGAGCGGCTGGTTGGTTTCGGCCACAAAGCTCTTGAGCGTCTGCGGCACCTTGTCCTCCGTCACCGAGCACTCATTTCGGGTCAGATGCGGAACCAGGCTGCCGTTCTTGTCCTTAACAGTGAAGAACAGATCCACCAGGTTCACGGTCTGCTTGAAGGTCGCCACCGGCGTCTCATCGGGCGGAAGGGCGGGCGCCGTGCTCACCGGCGGCGCGTCAGGCGATGGCGCAAGTTGAGCCCATCCCGCTGCTGGCAACACCGGCAGGCCGACCAAAAACGCGGCGATTCCGATCCCCAAGCGCATTCTGCCCTTTTTAGACGGAGACAGAACTCCTAAGAGAGCATACATCGATTGTTTCAGCGCTGGCAGGCAACCTGCGCGCCTCCGCCGCGTCTGATACTCTGTCATGTGCGGCATGTTCGGTGGCTGTCGATTGGGTCGACAGGCTGCGCGGAACGGCTCGAGGGAGGGAGAAATCGAGGTGAAGGGGTGGAAGGCCATTGCGCCGGCGGGGCTTCTCAGTGTGGGGCTCCTCCTTGCTTCGGGTGGTCTGGCCCAGCAGCAGAAACAGCAACCTGCCCTTCCCAACGCTCCCACTCCGCAAGCGCCTCCTACGCTTCCGGGCGTTAACGGGACGATCGCACCAGGAATCGGCGCTGCCGAAACGCCTTCCGGCCCGAATTCATCTTCCACCACCGGCCAGCCGCAGACAGAACCAGCTCAACCGCCCCCCGCCGCTAACGGCACCCCGGGCCAGGAGCCCGTCGTCCAGCAGCAAGAGGCGCCGCAGGCCACCCCTCCCGAAGAGGGCAGCGCAGCAATGGCGAACTTCGTCGTGCAGGTGAACTTCGTCCAGGTTCCAGTCACGGTAAAGGACGCCAAAGGCAATCCCGTGGCCGGCCTAACCTGGCGGGACTTCACGGTCTATGAAAACAACACTCGCGAGCCGTTGCGGGTGTTCAGCGTGGATCCGGAGCCGCTCTCGATTGCCTTCGTCATCGATCAGACTCTCTCCTCGAACGTAATGACAGAAGTCAACGAATCCATGGGCGCGATCCAGGGCGCGCTCGCGCCCTATGACGAGGCCGCGGTTTTTACCTACACCAACGGCGCGAAAGAATGGACTGGATTCACCGGCGCGCAGGGCGCCCGCCTGCCCGCGGTGCTCTCGCTGGCGCAGGCATCGGGCACAGACCCGATGGTGCCGATCAATAGCGGCCCACTTGCCGGATGCAGTATCTACCAGAATGGAAACTGCGTGGATCCCAACCTGCAGCCCGGTCACTCGACGGGGAACAGCACATTTATCACCATCCCCAAGGAGATTCACACCCTCAACGACGCGATCCTGGCTGCGGCCAAGGAGCTATCCACCCGCCCCAAGGACCGCCGGCGCATCATCTTCGTGGTCTCCGACGGCAAAGAGTACGGCAGCAAGACCACCTGGAAAGAAGTGGTGCGTTACCTGCAAACCAACAAGATCGCCGTTTACGCCACGCTGGTGGGCGACTCGGCGCGTTGGGGCGAGGAATGGCTCGACCGCTTTCACTTGCCTTTCACCATGTACGATAACATCCTCTACAAGTACACGGCTGCCACCGGCGGCGATTATTACGCCGAGGGCGGGGTGAACGGCATCGAGAGGAGTTACGCGAAGATCGCCGAGGAGGCTCGCGACCAGTACACGCTGGGCTACCTGAGCCACGAATCGATCTACGACGGCAAGTACCGCTCGATCGATGTCCGCGTCGACCGGCCCAACGTTACAGTGATCGCCAAGCCGGGCTATTATCCCTCGGCGCAGGATTACAAGTAAGCGCGGCCCTTTCGCCAACCTTAAGAACACGAAAGCCTGTGCCGTGGCACAGGCCCTATCGACGTCGACGGATGTTGCTATGCGCCGCGGCGCAAACGGGGCAGGGCGCACCTGAGGCGGAAATCGCCGGGTGCGGCCCGTGCGGTCAGCCCTGTTTCGGCTCAACCGGCGCATTCGATGCAGGCGGCGGAGCCACATTCTGCTGGCTTTGAGCCGGAATCGAAGGCGGCGGATCGGTAATGCCTTTCAGACCCTCCTTGAAACCCTTCAATCCTTCGCCCAATCCCTTGCCCAGCTCCGGCAGCCGCTTAGCCCCGAACAGCACCAGCAGAACAACTGCAATCACCAGCAGGTGCGTGGGCTGGAAAAGATCTCCCATAACTCAGTCCTCCGCGCGGTCCAACATGACCCCGCGCGCTTCCTCAAGTCCTATTGTCGCACAAAAGCGCTGCAGAATGCTCGGCGGCGGGTGGTTGTGGCAGACTGGGAACAGTCGTGGAGGCTTCCCCAATGAAAACCGTCAAGCTGTTTGCCCTGGCGGGGCTGCTGGCGCTGGCTGCCGGCACGGCCAACTCCGCCGGCCGTGACATCTATCCCGATCCCTCGCAGGCCCGGGCCGACCTGGCCGCCGCCCTCAAGAACGCTGCTGTCACGCACCGGCGCATTCTTTTGGATTTCGGCGGCAACTGGTGCAGCGACTGCCAGGTGCTGGATTTCTATTTTCACGACGCCCGCAACAAGCCGCTCCTGGACGCGAACTTTGTGCTCGTTCCCATCAACGTTGGCCACTATGACGTCAATCTGGACCTTGCCAAAAAGTATGGGATTCCGCTTGAAAGGGGAGTTCCCGCGCTGGCGATTCTGAGCGAGCACGGCGCGCTGCTCTACAGCCAGAAGAACGGGGAATTTGAAGCGATGCGGCGCATGGACTCCGCAGCCGTGACCGCGTTCCTGGTGCAATGGAGGCCTGCGCGTCCCGGCTGCTCAGCCGTGGTCGTCAACTGTTAGCAGGCCCTCCCAACCACTTTCGCGTAGTGGGGCCATTTTCTTCAACACACGAGGAAGACACAATGCATCCGGGCGACGATCGAGCCGGGAACCGAGCCGGGCCCCGTGCCGGCCAGACCATCGTCAGGCTTTCCAGCCGCGAAGTGTACCGCAACCACTGGATGTTTCTGCGCGAGGACGAGGTCCTGCGGTCGAACGGCGAAAAGGGCACTTACGGTGTGGTGGAGAAGCACGACGCGGCCATCGTTCTGCCCATCGACGGCGGGCGCATCTGGCTGGTGGAGCAGTTCCGCTACACCATCCAGGAGCGCGCGCTGGAGCTGCCCCAGGGCAGTTGGGAGAGGAAGATCGAGAATCCCGAGGATCTGGCGCGCGGCGAGCTGAAAGAGGAGCTAGGGCTGGACGCCGCGCAGATGACGCAGCTGGGAACGCTATGGATCGCCTACGGCTTCACGCGGCAGCGCGAACATGTGTTCCTGGCCACCGGCCTGACTCCCACCCGGAAAGAGCCGGATGCCGAGGAGCACGATCTTCAAGTCCATTCCGTTCCCATCCCGGAATTCGAGCGCATGATGCTCGACGGAACCATCCGGGACGAATGCACGTTAGCGGCCTGGGGGCTGTATCTCCTGTGGAAGGCGCGCCACGGGTGAGCCACACGCTGTTTTCGCAAGCCAGCCGGCTCCTCTCCGGCGCGTGACTTGCGTCACAAGCTGGCGCCGGCAATTCCTGAATAATCAATGCTGAACGAGGAGCGCGGATTCGCCTGCGCGCCGGCGCGTACGTGTTGCATCGGCCGGTGCGAAGGCGGCTGTTGCCCTGAGGCCAGGTTTTCGGGCCAGTGTGGAAGGATCGGACCGGAGGATAAGACCAGCCATGTTCAAGATCGTGGATGCCCGCACCGCCGGCCTCAACATCCGACAGTTTACGATCGCGGCGCCGCGCATCGCGCGCAAGCAGCGGCCGGGGCAGTTCGTCATCCTGCGCCTCCACGACAAGGGCGAGCGCATCCCGCTCACCATCAAGAGCGCCGACCCGGCGGCCGGCACCATCACCATCGCGGTACAGGCAGTGGGCAAGACAACGTCGCTGCTCAACTGCCTTGAGGCTGGCGACTCGATTCTCGATGTCGTAGGCCCGCTGGGCCACCCCTCCGAGATCGCGAAGTACGGCACGACGGTCATCCTGGCAGGCAGCGTGGGCACGGCCATGGCGCTGCCCACGGCCAATGCGCTCAAGGACGCCGACAATCACGTCATCTTTATCGAGGGCGCGCGCAGCCGGGAGATGGTGGTCTTTGAAGACGAGGTGCGCGCGGCGAGCCATGAGGCCTACATCCTGACCGACGATGGCAGCTATGGCGAACAGGGCCTGGTGACCAAAAAGCTCAACGATCTCCTCGCGGCCGGGCGCAAGCTTGACTTTGTGCTTGCCGTGGGTCCCGTGCCCATGATGCGCGCCGTGGCGCAGATCACTGGCCCGCTCGGCATCAGGACCATGGTCAGCCTGAACTCCATCATGGTCGACGGCACGGGCATGTGCGGCGGCTGCCGTGTGCTGCTCGGCAATCAGAACAAGTTCGCCTGCGTCGATGGGCCGGAGTTCGACGCGTCGCTCGTAAATTTTGACGTTCTTATGCAGCGCAACGCCATGTACCGCGGCCAGGAGTGCCAGTCGCTCAAAGCTTTTGAGGAGCACAAGCAGGAAGAGCTGGCGCAACTGCGCGCCGAACTGGCCGCCAAGGAAGAGGAAGCCGCCCGCCTGCGCGCGGAGCTGGCTGCCTTCCATTCCGGCGAAGAGGACAGGCATTATGTTATCTGAGACAAACCCTCTTCCTCACAAAGAGCGCATGAAGATTCCGCGCGTAAAGATGCCGGAGCTCGATCCCGCGATACGCGCACAAAACTTTGAGGAAGTGAATCTGGGTCTGGCCGCCTCTGGCGCTGTGACTGAAGCCACGCGTTGCATCGCCTGCGCCAAGCCCGGCTGCCAAGTCGATTGTCCCGTAGGCGTCAAGGTCAAGGAGATTGTGGCGCTGATCTACGCGGGCGATTTCCTGGCCGCGGCCGCCAAGATGCGCGAAGACAACGCGCTGCCCGCCATCACCGGCCGCGTGTGCCCGCAGGAGAGCCAGTGCGAAGGCGGGTGCGTGCTGGGCAAGAAAGGCCAGCCTGTGGCCATCGGCAACCTGGAGCGATTCATCGCCGACTTCGAGCGCCTGAGCGGGCAACTCGGATTGCCGGCGATCGCGCCGCCCACAGGCAAGAGCGTGGCCATTGTGGGCAGCGGTCCGGCTGGGCTGTCCGCTGCGGTCGACCTGATTCAGAAAGGCCATCGCGTGCGCGTCTTTGAAGCCCTGCACGAGCTGGGAGGCGTGCTCGTCTACGGCATCCCGGAGTTCCGCCTGCCCAAATCGATCGTCAAGGAAGAAGTGGACAACTTGCGCCGCATGGGCGTCGAGTTCGAAACCAACGTAGTCGTGGGCAAGAGCGTGACGCTCGACGAGTTGATGCGCGTGGAAGGTTACGACGCGGTGTTTGTGGCCACCGGCGCGGGACTGCCGGTGTTTCTCGGCATTCCGGGCGAGCACCTGAATGGCGTCTACTCGGCCAACGAGTTCCTCACCCGCACCAACCTCATGCGCGCTTACAAGGCCGACGAATACGATCAGCCGATCTATGACTGCCGCGGCCGCGACGTGATCGTGCTCGGCGGGGGCAACACCGCCATGGATGCGGTGCGCACGGCGCGGCGGCTGGGCGCGCGCGCGGCCACGCTGGTCTACCGGCGTTCGGAGGCGGAGATGCCGGCGCGTGCCGAAGAAGTTGGTCACGCGCGCGAAGAGGGCATTGTATTCCGCATGCTGACCAACCCAGTCGAGTTTCTGGGCGACGCCAACGGCTGGCTGACCGGCGCGCGCTGTGTACGCATGGAGTTGTGCGAGCCCGATGCCGATGGCCGCCGCCGTCCTGTCCCCATCGCGGGCTCGGAGTTTGTGTTGCCCGCCAACGTGGCCATCATCGGCGTGGGCACCACCGCCAATCCGACCATCCAGAGCAGCACGCCGGACCTGAAGACCAACGCGCATAACTACATCGTGGCCGATTCCGAAACCACGCGTACCTCGAAGCGCGGCGTCTTTGCCGGCGGCGACATCGTCACCGGCGGAGCCACCGTGATCCTCGCCATGGGCGCCGGCCGCAAAGCCGCAAAGGCGATCGACGAGTATCTGAAGACGGGTGAGTGGGATTAGAGCGGTTCCACAATACTTGTAGCCGTTTCCGGCGGTG
Organism: uncultured Acidobacteriaceae bacterium; assembly: GCA_963844905.1. Taxonomy (GTDB): domain Bacteria; phylum Acidobacteriota; class Terriglobia; order Terriglobales; family Acidobacteriaceae; genus Telmatobacter. The sequence goes on from CAWJQD010000002.1 coordinate 187,536, forward strand.
GCACAAGGTGGGTTTTTCTTGAGGAAAAACCCACTTAGCTGTTGTTACTTCGGCATACAGCAATTGTGGAACCGCTGTAGCCCCTGCATCATCCCGATGCGTTTCGATGGCGCCTACGCCGCATCGCGCGTGGGCTTGCACCCTGAGAGGCCGTAGTAAACCACGTAGAGGTAGCAGATGATTGGCAGAACGAAGGCGTACTGGATGCCAATCTTGTCAGCCAGCAAGCCGAAGAGCGGCGGAATCACCGCTCCGCCCACATTGCCAATGGTGAGCACACCCGACCCCTTACTGGTCATCGGGCCCAGCTTGGCCACACCAAGCGCGAAAATGGTCGGGTACATGATGGAATTGGTGACGCCGCAGAGCACCAGCGTCCACACCGCAAAAAGGCCGTGCGAAAACATCGAAACCAGAAGCAGCCCTGTGCCTAGCAATCCCAGGACCACCAGTAGCGTCTGGGCCTTGATCCACTTCATGATTCCGCTGCCCACCAGGCGTCCGGCCATCATAAACGCGTAGTAGAGTGTCAGCATCAGGCCCGCAGCCTCTACCGTCTTGATCCCCTCCTTCAGGCCAAACATGAGTCTGAATACGTGATGGCTGAACACGTGCAAATTCAGCCATGTCTCGACTGGCCCAATCCCTTGCTTGAGGCAGAATTGAATGGTGATGGCGGCCAGAGCGATCTCCAGCCCGACATAGACGAAGATGCCCGCCATGCCCAGCACTACGTGCTTGTAAGTCCAGATGTTGCGCTCAAGCACGGGACCGGCGCCGGCCGAGGACCGGAACTCGCGCGTCATGGTGATTGCAGGCAGGTGCAGCATCATCACGGCAAAGCCCAGCAGCAGCAATGCGGCGGCAATGGCAACGTAGGGCCCTTGGAGCATATGTGCGGTGGCAGCTGAAGTAGCAGCGCTGTTCGTCTCGGAGAGGATAAAGCGGGCCGCAACCCACGGCGCCACAAGTGAGCCGAAGGAGTTGACTGCCTGCGCCAGGTTGAGCCGCGCCGGCGCACTGTGTTCGGGGCCGAGAATGGAAACATACGGGTTGGCCGAGGTTTGCAACCCGGTCACGCCGGTCGCCAGGACGAAAATCGCGAAAAGCGTCATACGAAAGCTGACCATGTGGGCTGCGGGAACGAAGAGCAATGCGCCGACGACCATGACAAAGAGCGAAATCACCATGGTGCGCTTATAGCCAACCTTTTCAATCAGCTTGGCGGCTGGCACGCTGAACACCAGGTACGCAAAGAACCAGGCAGCTGTCGCCAGCATGGCCGGCCCGTAGTTGAGCTGGAAGATGTCTTCGAGCTTTTTCACTAGTGTGTTGTTCAAGACAGTGAGAAACCCGAAGATTCCGAAAAGGATTGCGACGATGATGAACGGTCCGGTGTAATTGGGCGCGCTGGGCGCGGGTGTCGATCGCGATGCCATAAATAGCCTTCCTCCGCCGGATAGCCGGATAGTAAGAAAACAGCTTGAAATGTGCCGCAACCACTCTACGCATCGGCAGCAGCGCGCGTCTAGTAGAAAATGAAAATGTTTTCAGGGCTGTTGAGCGCCTCATCGTATTCACCAGCCGCGCCAGATTGGAAAGGCCGAGTGCCCATGCATTGGAAGGCAACTCGCCGCATGGGGATGGATCGCCGGGCCGGCCAGTTGGCGACGCGAGCCCTCCTTGCGCTCGCAGGCTTCCAAAATCCGGCAGCGCAGACCGTCAGATCATGGTCTCGACATCGATTCTCTAGCGCGCACAGCTTCGCCCATTTCCGCCTGGCGATAATTCCCTACCATGGCGATAGCTATCTTGGAATTGCGCTAACGTCCGAGTCTCGGAATCCGCCGATGGTGGCACATGGAGAACATTTTCAGAGGAACGCAGGTTGCAGCCTAGGTTATTGCTTCGACGGCGGGAGGCACCCTCACACATCGCCTATTAAGTAGTCAAAACACTTTTTGCCTTACGTGTGCCGGTTGTACTCGAGGGGGCCGGCCACGATCATGCCGCTCTTCTGGTGGCCGTGGATGTACCAGCAGCACCACGCGGTTTCAAACGGCTGCTTGCCTTCGGGGGCACGGATATCGACGTAGGTGACGTTTCCGTAGAGAAAGATCCTCTGCTCCCATGCTTCCAGGCGGCGCAGGTCAACTGCAGTGGGGCAAATCGCTTTCACATCGTCGCGGCGGAACAACTTGAGCCCCGTGGCTTCGCCCGGCAGCAGGATGACGGGAACGCGCGGGGGATGCGGCTCGCTTTTGAAAGCGGGAACAGGCGGCAGGTCCGTTTCGTCCGGCACGATCACAATGTCATCGACAAGCGTGATGATCCTCGTGGGACTTCGCCCTCGATTCGTGGCCACGACGGTAAACGTGTTGTCGGGGCCAGGCTCGGTCTCGACGGAGACAACGATCCAGGGCCGCTGGGCCTGCGCCTGGGCCTCTGCAAACATCAATGCTGCTTTGGCGCTGTCGGCCGCTGCCTGGGCCGCGGTTTCGCCGTAGCGCGTCTGCCGCTCGATCTTGCGCAGCAAGGAAAGGGCAAGCATGATTCCCACGTAGGCAATCAGCACAAGAACCAGGTTGGCCGCCCAACTAATGCGTTCCTGCAAAGGCCACGGGGCGGGCGCAGGCGCCGGAGTGGCGATGGTGATGTGAGGCTGGTCGGGTTCGCAGGCGCCGCCCTGGCAGTTTGCGGGCGAAGCGCCGGGACTGGCCGCGCCTGGCTGCGTTGCGGGCTGCCCAGTTGAGGGAGCTGTAGACGGGACGGACTGCGCGGCTGCGCCTGGAGCGGGCTTCGTGGCGGCGCCTGGAACGGGCGGAAGCGGCGCGGCTTGATGCGCGGGCGCGGATGGATTGCCGACCTGCGAAACGATTGCCGCGGGCGCAAACGCCATAAACAGCAGGAGGGCCATCTTCGCCAGGTGTCTCGGAATCATGGCGTCAATGTAGCACAGCGTCTATACCGCAGCGCGGACGCTCTGCACGCAGGTAACCTTGTTACGAACGAGCCATTGCGTTTGTGCCGGCAATAGGCAGGCTTCACACGCCCACCGGGAAGGGCTTGGGGCTGGATTCGTCGGTGCTGATGCCGGTACGCCAGCGATCGAAACGGCCCTGCAGAAGGCTCATTAAGCCGGTGTACCAGTAGCCGAGGACGAAGAGGAGAAGGAATGGCGCGGTGAAGAGGTTGTTGTTGGTGTAGGTGTAGTAGATGGCGGCAGCGAAGTAGCAGCCGAACAGCAGTTCGATCCACGGAGCAAGCTTGAGGCGCTTGCGGTACTTGGCAGCCTGAGATCTTTGACCTTTCTGCGCCACGCGATACTTAGGCGTGCGCACGAAGGGACTCTTGATGCCCAGCAACGCCTCCATGACGGCAACTGTGTTGGTCACGGTGAGGCCGATGCCCAGGGCCATGAGGAAGGGGAGATAGTAGAACGTCCGCTTCCACGTCTTAGGGTAGATTTCGCGCTCGCTCATCAAATAGAAGACAGCGATGGAGAAGCTGGAGGCGGTGAAGAGCGGGAAATCGATGAGCAGCATCTGGAACCAGCCCTGGTAGAAGCGGCAGATCATAGCTGGAATAAGCAGCGCCGACATGACGACCATAAGCGGATAGCTAAGGTTGGCCGTGAGATGGTAGACGGCTTCGATCTTGTTGCGGCGCGGAGCGCGGGAACGGAAGACCTGGGGCAGAATCTTGATACTGGTCTGGATGAGGCCCTTGGCCCAGCGCGCCTGCTGGGTTTTGAAAGCGGTCATTTCGATGGGCAGCTCGGAGGGGCACTCGACGTCGGGCAGATATTTGAACCTCCAGCCGGCCATCTGGGAGCGGTAGCTGAGGTCGGTGTCCTCAGTGAGGGTGTCGTGCTGCCAGCCGCCGCCGTCATAAATGGCCTGGCGGCGCCACATGCCGGCGGTGCCGTTGAAGTTGAAGAACTCGCCGGAGCGCACGCGGGCGCCATGCTCCAGGACGAAGTGGCCGTCGAGGAGGATAGCCTCGATCTGCGTCAACATGCTGTAGTCGCGGTTGAGATGCGTCCAGCGGGTCTGCACCATGCCGATCTGGGGCTCGGCGAAGTGGTGAATAACCTTCATGAGCCAATCGGAGGGCGGTACGAAATCGGCGTCGAAGATGGCGATGAACTCGCCTTTGGCGACTTTGAGGCCGGCGTCGAGGGCTCCGGCCTTGAAGCCGTGACGGTTGGTGCGATGAATGTAGACGATGGGATAGCCGAGGGCGGCGTAGCGGTCGACGATGGCCGAGGCTACGGCCCGGGTTTCGTCGGTGGAATCGTCGAGAACCTGAATTTCGAGCTTATCGCGGGGGTACTCGATGGCGCAGACGGCTTCAATGAGGCGGTCGATGACGAATTGCTCGTTGAAGATGGGCAGTTGGATGGTGACCATGGGCAACTCGTCGAACTGGCGGGGCGGGATGGGGTTGTAGTTCTTGCGGTACTTGAAGTACTGGTAACACATAGTGTAGCGGTGGATTCCGTAGAGCGAGAGGAGAATCATCACCGCAAAGTAGGGAAGCAGCATCGCCGCATCGAAGAAGTTCCAGTGATAAAGACCCCTGAAGGTCTGGTCGGCGAACTGCATTTTGAAGTAGTGGCGGAGGCCGCTCTGCGGCGCATAAGCCAGCCAGACGGCGACCCCGCGCAGCATTCCCCCGAGCGGGCTTAAGAACGCGGGCAAAGGGGAGAAAAACGCGGCGATCAAGGCTTCAGCCTCCAGGGCCGGCATATCGACTATTTTACGCGAATGGGGAACGCGGCGACGGTTGTGGCCTGGCGGCGGGATGCGCCGCCCACATCGCTGCGCAACGACGCTCCCCCCGGCAACCACTGGATCAAAGTCCGCCTCGAAGGTGTCAAAAGCTGCCGCCGCACCTTTCATTCCTCAGTCGCGAGAGTCCAAGTATACCGTTTGGGTTTCCCTCAGAAGGGCGGCCGCTGCCAAGCGATTTTGTGGCCGCGGAAGTTCATATTTAGAGTTTTCCTTTGTCCGGATGTTGGGCGATTTGTGGATGGCGCGGCCGCCGGAAGGCGCCAGATCCGCAGGATTCCGGCTTTTCCAGAGAATGAGGGACATACCTTAAGCGGCGACCCACCGGTCCGTCGTGTTCACTCGCCGCTCGATCTCGTTGAACCGCCTTTCCACTTTTTTGGTGCGGTGATCGGGCGCGCCTACGCGCCGGTCCGCTTTACCGAGGCGACGATCCACCAAACGTTCCGCGGTCACAGGCAAAACGAACTGCTCGGAAGCGGCAGCCGCATGCGCGTCATCGGCTGAAGGTTCTGGCGCTGGAACAGTGATCGGCTGCCTGTGTGTTCGTGCAGTATCCCTGCCGGCTGGTTCCCATCCTCTCGTGAGCAATTTGTTCAGGACGGGGAGATTCACACGTTGCAGCTCAACAAAATCCACTCCCTCGGCTGTAAGCGCGTAGGTTGCGTTATCCGCCCTGGCGATGTATTCCTTCTTTGCGAGATACCACAGCGTAAAGTCCAGGTAATCGCGGGGAAATCCCATGCGCTCTTCGATCTCAGCCAGGCTGACCTCGGGAAAGTTCGGAGTTGTGCGCCGCCGGTAGTAAAGAACTGCCAGCACCGCCAACCGCCGGTTCAATTCGCCGTCGAGTGCATCCATGAAGTCGACCGCCGCCGAAAAAGCCTGGGGCGGCCTTTGCGCGCGCGTCGCATCGTACTCTGCGCGGCGTTTCGGATCGGACAGCACGTCATAGGCGGCCTTCAGCAATTGAAAGTTTGCCGTATCACCGGTTTCGACGTTATCCGGGTGGAGGCGCGCCGCCAGAAATCGATAGACACGGCGGATCGTGTCGGCATCGGCGTTGGGGCTTATTTGCAGGAATTCGTAGTAGTCAATCGTTCCGGCCGTCATGTTTCCCTGTCACCTTCGTCGAACTGCAATCCACTCCCGGTCTGTCCGATCTGTTGTGCCGGCGCGAGAGTTATTGTAGCGCAGTACTGAACTGCCGGAATCGCAGCTACATAGGTTTACTTGCACTTTACTCCTGAATCAACGGCGAAATTGACGGGACGAATGGCGGGTGCCGGCGAGTGTGAGGAATTATCTGATTTACCTCTAAGTTGTTTGGAATGTGGTGGCCAGGGACGGGATTGAACCGCCGACGCCGGCCTTTCGGAGGGCCGCGGGCGATACCACTTCGCATCGCTCAACGGCGCGAGCGCGGCCCAAAATCAAGATGCATGGGATGGATGAAAAGGGATGGTGGCCAGGGGCGGGATTGAACCGCCGACGCCGGCCTTTCGGAGGGCCGCGGGCGATACCACTTCGCATCGCTCAACGGCGCGAGCGCGGCCCAAAATCAAGATGAATGGGATGGATGAAAAGGGATGGTGGCCAGGGACGGGATTGAACCGCCGACGCCGGCCTTTTCAGGGCCGCGCTCTACCACTGAGCTACCTGGCCTCAGTCGAGACGTGAAGTTGCATGAATCTGCGCGGGTTGGGGCCATGCCGGGAAAGGTGGGCGATTCCACTTGCCGTGCACTCAAAACAACCTGGGCTAGTATACCAACCCCAAATGCTGGCGGCCAAACCCGGCGCCGTGGCGCACTCCTTCAAGGCGTGCTCCATCAAAAGGGCGTTCCAAGACATTCCTTCCCGACGCCGAACGCACGAAGGGGCATTGCGCAGCTGTTTTACACTGGGGAGATGTAAGTGGCTCCCCTTCCGCATCCTCGCTTGATTGGAAAACAAGTATGCGGTTTCCCGTTCGCGTTCTCGCCACCCTCACATTGGCCTACACGGTTGCTGTCCTCGCCCAAGCGCCTGCGCCGGGTCGGCAAGACAATTCCGCGAAGCAGCAAGAGGCCGAGGCCGACGCCGACCGAGCCTACCAGGCTGCGGTGAAACAAGGCCCGCCGGCGCTGCGCGCATTTCTTGAGGGCTTTCCCAAGGGGGCCGATCTGCACGTGCATCTTTCGGGCGCCGTGTATGCCGAGACCTTCATCCGCGACGCGGGCGAGGACGGATTGTGCGTAGATCCGGCGGCGCTGCGGTTTGCCCGGCCGCCCTGCACGGGACAACTGATTCCCGCGGCGCAGCTCTCCGGCAATATCAAGCCCGCCAACCAGGCGCTCTACGACCGGCTTATCGACGCGTTCTCGCTGCGCAGCTTTGCGCCTTCGGAGGGCTGGAGCGGCCACGATCAGTTTTTTGCGGCCTTTGCGCACTTTAGCGGGTTGAGCAAGACGCACACGGCGGAGTGGGTGGACGAAGTGGCGAGCCTGGCCGCGGCCGAGAACAACCAATACCTGGAGCTGATGGAGACGCCGCCGTTCAGCCACGCTACGCAGATCGCGCAAGAGATTGGATGGAACGCGGAGTTGGGGCAGGCCGGCTCGCAGGCGTTCACGCAGTTCCGGCGGCAACTGCTGGACAAGGGACTGCGCGACGAAGTGGCGGCGGGCCGCGAGGAAGCGCGGCAGGCCGAGGCTGGACGGAAGCAAGTTGAACACTGTCGCACGCCGCAGGCCGCGCCCGCGTGTCAGGTGGAGGTCCGCTATCTCTACCAGGTGCTGCGCGGCAGAGCGCCGGAACAAGTGTTCGCGCAGGCTCTGCTGGGGTTCGAGACGGTACAGGCGAGCATGGACGCCAAGGACAACCTGTGGGTGGGCATCAACTTCGTGATGCCCGAGGACGGGCTCATTGCCATGCGCGATTACAGGCTGCAGATGAAGATGGTGGGCTACCTGCATTCCGTGTATCCCGGCGTTCCCATCGCGCTTCATGCGGGCGAGCTGACGCTGGGTCTGGTGCCGCCTGAGGGGTTGAGGTTCCATATTCGCCAAGCGGTGGAGCTGGGCCACGCGCAGCGTATCGGCCACGGCGTGGACCTGGCGTATGAAGACGACGAGCAGGGGCTGCTGAAGGAGCTGGCGCAAAAGCACGTGATGATCGAGATCAATTTGAGCTCGAATGAGGGGATTCTGGGCGTGAAGGGCGCGCAGCATCCGTTTCCGATTTACCTCGCAGCAAAGGTGCCGGTGGCGCTCTCGACTGACGACGAGGGGGTGAGCCGGATCGACCTGACCAACGAGTATGTGCGCGCGGCGCTCGACTACAAACTGACCTATAAGAATCTGAAGAGGCTGGCGCGGACGGGGATGGAGCACGACTTTCTGCCGGGCGCGAGCTTGTGGCTTTACCCGGATGATTACGAGGCGCCAGTGAAGGCGTGCGCAGGAGAGACGCTGGGCGGCGACACGCCTTCGGCGGCGTGCCAGGCGTTCCGGAACGGAAGCGAGAAGGCCGCGGCCGAGTGGGAGCTGGAGCGGCGGTTTCTGGCGTTCGAGAAGAAGTTCTGATGGACAACGAGCGGATTCGCGAGTTCTGCCTGGCACTCCCGCATGTGACCGAGACGCTGAACTGGGGCCATCACCTGGTGTATTGGGTGGGCGACCGCGACATCGGCGGAAAAATGTTCGCCATGACCGATCTGGACGGCACGGGGACCGGGGTGCTGTGGTTCCATTGCGGGGCGGAGCGCTTTCACGAGTTGCTGGAGCGCGAGGGGATTCTTCCCGCTCCGCACCTGGCCCGCGCGCGCTGGGTCGCCGTGGAGCGCTGGGATGTGCTGCGTCCGCGCGAGATTGAAGACAAGTTGCGGCGGGCGCACGCACTGATCCAGGAAAAGCTGCCCAAACGCACCAGGGCCGTGCTGGCCATGCCGGAAAAGGCACGTGCGAAGGTGATCCGCGAGCGGAAGAAGGCACTGGCGGGGAAGAAGAAGGGCCTTGGGGATTAGGGACGTAGAGACTAGAAACGTCTGGGGACTGCGCGCTGGGCGGACGAGTTCGGAACTTTGGAAGGTACGGATTCGTAGACCAAGGTGAGAGACTCCGAGCGCGACAGGAGTTAAACGAGATGGTCAAGTTTCTGCTTTTTTGCATTTTATTAGTGTTGTGCTGGCCGTTGGCGCTGGCGGCTTTGGTGCTGTATCCGCTGGTGTGGCTGCTGCTCATTCCGTTTCGCTTGGCGGGCATCGCCGTGGGCGGCGTGCTAGCGCTGATCGTCGCGATCTTCATGCTGCCGGCGCGGGTACTTCGGGCGGTCTAAGGCAACGGGTCTCCTCGACATCCTATTTGGCAATGCTTTAACGTGACCTTGTGTTGGGTGTTTCCTTGGTCCTGGACGGGGAGAGTCGCGCTGGCTGCGGACGGTCGTGGGTGCAAGGCGTATTACACCAGTGATGCCGTGACGAATGGCGAGCCGACGAGTCTTACCAAGAGCGTGTGGAGCGGGCTGGCGGGATAAGGCAGGGAATAGGGTGCAGGGAACAGGAAATAGGAACCAAGAGCAGTGCCGGGAGCAAGGTTGAGCAGGATTCGGAAGGTGTTGATGGCGGCGCTGGCGGCGCTGGCGTTGATGGCGCCGCATCCGACCCGCACGCAGACGGGCGGCGACGAGGCCTCGAAGAATGCGGCGCAGGCGCGGGCGGCGCTGAACGCCATGGTGCAGGCGCTGGGTGGGCAGGCGTGGCTCGACATCAAGAACCAGATGCGGCAGGGGCACATTGCCGCGTTCTTCCAGGGAAATCCCGACCTGGGCACCGAGGAGACCTTTGAATTTCACCAGTGGCCCGACCATGACCGCATTGAAGTGACCAAGCACCGCGACGTGGTGGAGTTTTTTGTGGGCCGGCAGGCCTGGGAGGTGACCTATCGCGGCAAGAAGCCGTTGGACAAGGACATCGTGGACGACTTTCTGCGGCGGCGCGATCATTCGATCGAGGTGGCAATTAAGGTTTGGCTGAAGGATCCGAATACCATCCTCATCTACGAGGGCCAGCACATGGCCGAGCGGCACCTGGCGGAACAGGTGACGTTGATTTCGCCGCAGAACGAGGCCATCACCATCCTGATGGATGAGCAGACTCATCTGCCGTTGCAGCGCACCTTTCAATGGCGCGACCCTTTGTACCACGACAAGAACACCGACACCGAGGAGTACGACGACTACCACACGATCGACGGCTTTCCTACCCCGTTTACGATCACACGGCTCAAGAATGGCGATCCCTTCCGCCAGTACTTCGTGACGCACGTGAGCTATAACCAGAATCTGCCGGCGGAATTCTGGGATCCGGATGCGGAGGCGCGGAAGGTGAAGCGGTAGCGGCGGGCGATCAATTCGCGAGGGTCCCGCCGCAGAGCCGGACGGCCTCGGTGACGGTTTTGGCGGCGCGGTAAGCGGAGCCACTGTCCGTGAAGGTAAGCGGGTTGACCCAGCTCGGCGTGTGTACGACGAGCGTCGTTATCGCCGGAGCGGTCGAGGTGGCGACTATGTTGGGTTGGCCGCTGGCAGCGTTGTTCTGGGTCACGAACTGGCTCTGGGGCTCAACGACAACGCTCGTGACGTCACGCAACAGAAACCAGGCATCCTTGTCGATGACGGGCTGGGCCGCGCCGTTGCGCCACACCGTCCAGTGGTAGGAGACGCGGCATTGGGTAGGGTTGGCGACGACGTTGCTGAACTGCTGAGCAGCGGCGTATTGGCCTGCGATGCCGTTGGCCGTGTTCCGGCCGAAGACGGTAAAGTTCACGGTCCCGATACTGCTCAGTTCGTTCCGAAGGGTCTCCATCGTATTCTCGAGCGATGGCGACCTGCCCGCAGCCGCTTCCGGGGTGGCCGGGGTCGTAGCTGCGGGCGCCGCTGGGACCGCCCCGCTGGGTTCAGCGGTTCTTGTAACGCCCTGCCTTGGCGCTGGTGTGGGCGAGGGCGACGCTGCGGGTGCTGCCCCACCGGGTCCGCCAGTGAGGGGGCTACCCTGCACAGGCTCCGGAGCGGCCTGAGGCGAACCAACCGGAGCCGAGTGCGAAGTGAAATGCACGGCTGCAAAGACTGCCACCAGCAAAAGAGCCAAAAGGATTCCCCCGCCCCACGCCCACACCGGAATTCTTCGCGGAGGAGCTGCAGCGACAGCCCCACCACCGGACTGCCATTCGCCTAAATTCCGCGTGCCGGACCCTTCCGGCTGCTCTAAAGGCTTGCCAATCACGGCCGGTTGCGGAATGTGTGGGATTTCAGTGGCTCCCGCTGCTGGACGGCTTTCCGCCAGGCGCGGGGACTCTGCGCTCGGCGCCGGTCCGGGCGCCCCGGGCTGCGGCGCCTGCGGTACGGTGAGCCGCTCCGCGCGGGCCAGCACAATTTTGACCGTCCCGGCGAGATTTCTGAGATGGGTGTCGAGCGGCGGCTTCAGGGCGTCGAGCCAGTGCACGTTGCCGATGAAATACTCGAGCCCCTTGCCGGGAAGGACATCCTCGATGCGCACCGGCAGAATGGCGACACCATGATTGACGGCCCGTTCGACCTCCCTGCGAATCTGCGGCGAGTCATTGGCGTTGGCCGTGAAGACGAGCACCATGATCCGGCACTCTTCAATGGCATCGATGATGGCTTCGCTCCATTCCATGCTGGGGAGCACGTCCCGGGGAGCGATCCAGCACCGGACTCCTTCCGACTCCAACATGGCGCAGACCGCATCGGCGGTGACCTTGTCTTTCGCTGAGTGGCTGATAAAGACGTCGTGGGCCATCTGTCCATCCAATTGATTTCGGGGATAGCAGCTAGCGATACTATAACCCAATTGACCCGATGGGCAGTGAATGCAGTCAAAGAGAGCGTGAGACCGCCGTTCCCGGGAAGCTCCCGCGCAGGCCTATTTATAATCCGAAGGGGCGTAAAGTACCTAATCCGACCGCTCTCTAGGAGCCCGAGAATGACGTTGACCATCCAGGAGATCATGGATTTCCTGCCGCACCGATTCCCCTTTCTCCTGATCGACAGGGTAGTGGAGTTTGAGCCCACCAAGCGCCTGGTGGCGATCAAGAATGTGACCATGAACGAGCCGTTCTTCCAGGGCCACTTCCCCGGCTACCCGATTATGCCCGGCGTGCTGGTGGTGGAGGCGATGGCCCAAGCCGGAGCCTTGATCATGCTGGCCGAGATCGGCGATCGGGAGAAAAAGCTGGCGGTCTTCACGGGCATCGAGAAGGCCAAGTTCCGGCGGCCCATCACACCCGGCGACCAGATCCGGATCGAGGTAAACGTGCTGTCGTTCCGTTCGCGTGCGGGGCGGATCGAGGGCAAGGCCTTTGTGGATGGCAAGATGGCGTGCGAAGCGACCCTGACCTGCGCGGTGGTGACGCGGGAGCGCGAGGAGCGCGCACACGGGGACATGCCACACGAAGGGCACACGCCCGAGGATCCTGCCGGCCCGCCAGTGGAGACGGCGTGAGCATCCATCCCAGCGCGATCGTTGCCGCGGGAGCGCGTATTCCGGAATCGTGTACGATTGGACCCTATTGCACCATCGGGCCCGAGGTGGTGCTGGGCGAGGATTGCACGCTTATCTCGCACGTCGTGCTGGACGGACGGACGCGGATCGGCGCGCGGAACACATTTTATCCCTTTGGCTCGATCGGAATAGCGCCGCAGGACTTGAAGTACAGGGGCGAACCGACCGAAACCGAGATCGGCGACGGCAACACGATTCGCGAGTGCGTGACCGTCAGCCGAGGCACGACGGGCGGCGGCGGCGTAACGCGCATCGGCTCCAACAACCTGCTCATGGCGTACGTGCACATCGGCCACGACAGTCAGGTGGGCAGCGACTGCATCCTGGCCAACTGCGCTACGCTGGCCGGTCACGTGAAGATTGAGGATTTTGTGACTCTGGGCGCCTTTTGCCCCGTGCACCAGCACTGCACGTTGGGCGCGTACTCCTTTATTGGCGGCGGCACGATTGTGACCCAGGATGTGCTGCCGTTTTCGCTGACGTCGGCGAAGCGCGAGAATAAGGCATTCGGGATTAATAAGATCGGGCTGGAGCGCCGGGGATTTTCGCCGAAGCGCCTGCAGCTTTTACAGAAGGCCTACCGGCTGCTGCTGGCGGCCAAGCTGAACACCACTCAGGCGCTCGAAGAGATGCGCGCGCTGGAAGGCGAGGACGTGGCGCTGCTGGTGAAGTTCATCGAGCGCAGTCAGCGCGGGGTGATCAAGTAGGCGCCCGCCTTCTGGGAGAGGGTTAGACCAATGCGCATTGAAGGAACTCTTTTGTTGGCCCTGGCGTTGCTGATTCTCGCGACTCAACTGCACACCCAGGAGGCCCTCTCCGCAGACGAGCAGACTCTCGATCAGCATGTGAACCACCGTGTTCCCCCGGTCTATCCGCCCATCGCCAAGGCTGCGCACATTCAAGGCACAGTTATATTCGAAATTCGCGTCGGCGTATCAGGGCAGATTGAGTCCATGAAGGTTGTCAGCGGGCCAGCTATGCTGCAAGGGGCAGCCATGGACTGCCTGAAGCAATGGACCTACAAGCCCTTTGAGAAGGATGGCGTCTCCGTCGCGGCGACTGGTCCGGTGTCGATTGTCTTTGCCCTGTCCGATTATCATCCCGGACCCGATGACGAACAGGTTTCGGAACAGTATTTCCCACTCTTCGACCAGTGCAGCAAGGCCGTTGTTGCTCGAAGCGACACCAAGTCCGCGGAAGATATCTGTGAAAAGGCCGCAGAAACAGCCGAGGAGTTTGGCCCAGAAGTGCGCTTCATCGAAAAACGGTCCGCATTTGTCTACGCGGCCACGGCCTGCGCAGACAATCGGGATCTGACAAGCGCATTGGCTTGGGCGGAAAAGGCGGTTGAGGTAGTGAAGCTCGGCCACGACGGTAATTCTGGGGAGAATGCCGCCTACGCCACTAAGGGAACGATTGAGGGTATGATGGGCGATTTGGCGGCTTCGGACCGCGATCTATCTGCGGCGGAAGACTACGGGCGCAAGGCAATTGAATGGGCAAGAGAGTCCAAGTTTGAACACGGCAACTATTACGAGCAAACCATGGCCCGGGAGCTCCGTTTCCATGCGAAGGTGCTCCAAGCTCTCAACCGCCCCGACGAGGCGCAGAAGAAACTCGATGAAGCAGCAGAATACAAATAACCGGCGAGTGGGAAGGCCCATGAAACAAGACCAAGCTCAACGCGCTTCTCTTCGGCGGATACAATGAAGCTCGGCCTCATTGCCGGTAATGGCCGCTTTCCATTTCTGCTGCTGGATGCGGCGCGGGCACAGGGATTTGCCGTGATTGTCGCGGCGATTTGCGAGGAAACCGACCCGGAGATGGACCGGCGCGCCGAGGCGGACGCTGGAGTCACAGTTCATTGGCTCTCGCTGGGGGAGCTGTCGAAGCTGATCGAGGTCTTCCACAAGGAAGGCGTGACGGCGGCCGTAATGGCCGGGCAGGTCAAGCACAAGCAGATTTTTTCGAGCATCCGGCCTGACTGGCGGCTGGCCAAGCTGCTCCTGAACCTGCGCACGCGATCGACCGACGCGCTGCTGGGCGCGGTGGCCAAGGTGCTCAGCGACGAGGGAATCGAATTGATCAGTTCCACGACGTTTTTGGAGCCGCTGTTGGCCGAGGAGGGTGTTTTGACCGAGCGCGCGCCCGATGAGGAGGAGTGCCGAAACATCGAGTACGGGCTGGGCGTGGCGCGGGCGCTCGCCGGTTTCGATATCGGGCAGACGGTAGTGGTGGCGGCGCAGGCCTGCGTGGCCGTGGAGGCCATGGAGGGGACGGATGCGACCATCGATCGTGCCGGGCGACTGATGGAGTCGCTTGACGGTGGGGCTTCGACGCTTGAACGGCGGCTGACCGTCGTCAAGGTTGCCAAGCCGGAGCAGGACATGCGATTCGACTTGCCCGTGATCGGACAATCGACGGTGGAGACCATGATTCGCGCCGGGGCCAGTTGCCTTTCGATCGAGGCCGGGCGGACGCTCCTGTTCGACCGCGACGCGCTGCTGGAGCGAGCCACCAAGGCCGGCATTGCCATTGTGGCCGCCCCCCGCTGATGTACAGTGGACAGTGAACAGTGTTCAGTGGACGGTGGCCCGTTCCGTGGTCAGCCTTACTCTGTTTCCCCGATTCTCTGCTGTCAGGAGGTTCTTTGTGAAAAAGCCCCTTCTCTTCGCACTTTGCGCGGTGGTTTTGGCTGCGTTTCCCATGCTCGCCGCGCGCGTAGCCGGCGACGCCATGCCTGCGGTGGGCCAGAAGGCACCCACCTTTACGCTGCCCTCGCAGGACGGCTCGCCGATTTCACTCAAACAGTATCGCGGCAAGTGGGTGGTGCTGTACTTCTATCCCAGGGACATGACGCCGGGTTGCACTATCGAGGCGCACAAGTTTCAGGATGCGCTGAGCCAGTTCGAGGCCAAGAACGCGGTGATTCTGGGCGTGAGCGTGGACTCGACCGGCAGCCACCAGCAGTTCTGCGCCAAGGATGGACTGACCTTCCATCTGCTCTCTGACACCCAACACACGGTGGTGAGCGCCTACGGTTCGCTGGGCGGGTATAACGGCGTGGCCATGGCCAACCGCAACACGTTTCTCATCGATCCCAAAGGCAATATCGCCAAGGTGTGGACCAAGGTGAATCCGGCCACCGCGGCCTCGGATGTGTTGGCGGCGATTCCGTAAGCGGTCAAACCCGCCGATACGGCTGGCCGTTAGTTGGACCGAAATACTGCTGCAGCCAGTTCCGCGCGCAAAAAGGCCCGGCTTATCGCCGGGCCTTTGGTTTTTGGGGCAGGTGAGCACATGAGGCGACGGGAAGCCGCCCCTCGCACGTGACGGGTCAATCTGAGCGCCACGCGCTCCGAGCACATGCGCAGAAGGGGAGAATCTACTTCTTACCCTTCTTCTTTGCGGCCTTCTTGACGGCTTTCTTTGCGGCCTTCTTGACGGCTTTCTTTGCGGCCTTCTTCTTGACCACCTTTTTGGCGGCTTTCTTGGCCGGCGCCTTCTTTTTTGCAACCTTCTTGGCAGGGGCCTTCTTCGCCGCCTTCTTGGGCGCAGCCTTCGCCTTTGCCGCCTTCTTGGCCGGCGCTTTTTGGCCGCAGCCTTCTTGGCCGGCGCCTTTTGGCCGCAGCCTTCTTGGCGGGCGTCGCCTCCACTATGATCACCGCCTCTTCGGCGATCACGTCGTCATCGTCTGAGGAGGTAAGGATGCCGGCGGTTTCCAACTCATCTTCCTCCTCATCGAAGGCTTCGACCTGTCCGGGGTCCAGGTCACCCGGCTTCCCCGTCGGGCCGCCGCCACTCATTGCGTACATCCTGAACACTTCATCCATCCCATTGCCTCCAGCGGATTGCCGCTGATCACTCTTCGTTCCAGTTTTCGCAGAGCAGACGAAAGCGTTTTGCTCGCGCAAGCGATTGTAGCTTTAAGTCGCACACAAACACAAGCAGAACACAAGCATGGAATGCCGGGTGTGGTCGTTTTTCTTCTTACGGCGAGGCCTTGGCAACGCCGGCAGACTTGTGTGCGGCGCTCTTCCCTGCTCCGGTCGTAGCCCTGGTGGAGTGGTGCCGGCCCGGTTTAGATGCGGAACCGGCCGGTTTGTGCGCCGGCGAGGCCTGGCCGGGCTTGGACGCGGCGGACTGTGCATGGGCGGCGGCGCCGGTCCTGGCGCCGGCGGCTGAGCTCCTGCGGCGATGGGAGCTTGTACGGGCTAGGATGGGCTCGGCCACGTGCAGGCGGCGGCCCGGTTGGAGCCGAACGCCGGAGGGGATTCCGTTCCAGCGCCGCAATTGGCTCAGGGAGACGCCAAATCGGTCTGCAATGGTAACCAGAGTGTCGCCGCGTCGCACGGTATAAAGCCGAGTGCGAGCAAGGGGCTCGACGGCCGGCGGGACGGGCACGACCAACGCCTCGAGGCCCGCGACGCTCTCGCTTTCGCTGAGTTGATTCGCGAAGGCCAGCTCAGCCACCGGTACCCGATACTCCTGCGCCACCGACTCCAGGGTGTCTCCCGCGACCACGGGGTGGTAGCGCCACGAGCTGCGCTTGTCTTCGGGAATCAGGACCGCGTGTTGCTCGAAGAGCGTGGCCGTGCCTGCGGGCAGGTGCAGGTCGAAGGAGGTGTCGGGAGGGGTGGCCATGCGCAGAAGGCTGGGATTCAGGGCCTCGATCTCATCGACGGGCGCGCCCACGAGGTCGGAGACCAGGCGCAGATCGATGGAGTAGTTGATGGTGACCGTATCCGTGAGCACCGGGGGATCGAGGGTGACATCGTCGAAGCCGTACTGCGTGGGATGGTTGGCGATGATGATGGCGGCGAGGATCTCCGGGACGTAGTTGCCGGTTTCGCGCGGCATTTCATGGCGTTTGTAAAGTTCCCAAAAGTCGGCATAGCCGGTCTTCTCGACGGCGCGCTGCACGTTTCCCGCGCCCCAGTCGTATGCGGCCATGGCCAGGTACCAATCGCCCAGCTGGTCGTAGAGGAACTTCATGTAACGGGCATAGGCGCGCGTGGATTTTTCGGGGTCGAAGCGCTCATCCACATACATGTTGCGCTCCAGGCCGTATTGGCCGTGAGGCATGAACTGCCACATGCCGCCGGCGCGGGAGCGGCGATTGACGGCCTGCGGCTGAAAGCCCGATTCGGCCACGGCTTGGTAAATCAGGTCCTGGGGCACGCCTTCTTCAGCCAGAACACGCTGAATCATCGTTTTGTAGTGGCCGGCCCGCTCGAAGGAGTGCAGCAGCGTGTTGTGGCCTTTTTGCGTGTTGGCGAAGAAGTTGATGTACGAGGCCACGTATTCGTTCACCATGAGCGGCAGGTCGGACTTGGTGGTGGCCAGGTCGGCCGTGGCCTTGGCCACAAGGTTGGGGTCCACGGCGAAGGTGACATCGCTGGCCGCCTCGGCGGGGGTGATCTCCTCTTTCGCCACAAAGCCGTTGCCCTGCTTGAGCGCCTCCATCTCCAGGGCGTTCACCTGATCCACGATCTTGTCGAACTCGTCCTGCAACTCGGGAATGGCGCGGATGTTGAGGCCGCTTGAAAGCATGAGATCGACGGCGCGGTCGAACTCGACTTTGGCTTCGGCCAGCAATCCCCTGCGGTAGTCGGCGTCGCCGCGGGCATACGCCGCCTCAACCTGCTCGATGAGCACGCGGACATGCTGCTGCTCGGGAGTAGGCAGCGGCGGCGTTGCGGGAGCGACCGCCTGCGTCGCAGGAGTTGCCGGCAGCGGCGGCGCGGTTGCCTGCTTCGGGTGCCCGGCGGAGGCGCCCGCAGGTTGCGAAGGAGTGCAGCCGGCCAGAGACAAGGGCAGCAGAGTGCATCCGGTGAGGAGAAACCGCTGACACGCGAGGCGCATAGGAAAACGCCGCCAACACGGTCTCGATGGGGTCACTTTGGGCACTATGCCGATGATAAGCTATGCCATGGAGGACGAGCCGCGGCGGGCGCGCCGCAAATTGCGCATCGTGTTCCTTAAGCAAACCCTCCGGAAGCCCTCCCATGGACGCCCGTTTCCTTCGCAACTTCGCGATCATCGCGCACATCGACCACGGCAAGTCGACGCTCAGCGACCGGCTGCTGGAGCTGACGGGCGCGGTGACCGGGCGCGAGATGCAGGCCCAGATCCTCGACGATATGGACCTGGAGCGGGAGCGCGGCATCACCATCAAGGCGCACGCCGTGCGCATGATGTACAAGGCGCGCGACGGCAACACCTACCAGCTCAACCTGATCGACACACCCGGCCACGTGGACTTCAGTTACGAAGTCTCGCGCTCACTGGCTTCGTGCGAGGGCGCGCTGCTGGTAGTGGACGCCAGCCAGGGCGTGGAGGCGCAAACCCTCGCCAATGCCTACCTGGCCATCCATCATGGCCTCGAAATCGTCCCCGTGATCAACAAGATCGACCTGCCATCGGCCGACATTCTGCGCACCCAGGAGGCTATCGAGAAGGCTGTGGGGCTGGACGCGACCGACGCCATCCCGGTGAGCGCCAAAACCGGCCAGGGCGTGGACGAGGTGCTGGAAGCCATCGTGCACCGCTTGCCGCCGCCCAAAGGCGATCCCGATGCGCCGCTGCAGGCGCTGATCTTCGACTCGTGGTTCGACGCGTACCGCGGCGTCATCGTGCTGGCGCGCGTGATGCAGGGAACGATGCGCAAGGGGCAGCGCATCCGGCTGATGTGGAACGGAAGCTCGCACGAGATCGAGTCGATGGGCGTGCTTTGCCCCAAGCCGGTAGAGATTGGCGAGCTGACGGCGGGCGAAGTGGGATTCTTCGCGGCCACCATCAAGAATGTGGGCGACACCAAGATCGGCGACACGATTACCGACGACGCGCACCCGGCCGCGGCGGCGCTGCCCGGATTTGAAGACATCAAGCCGATGGTCTTCTCGGGGCTCTACACCGTGGATGCGCACGAGCACACGCTGCTGCGCGATGCTCTCGAGAAGCTGCGGTTGAACGATGCGTCGTTTTTCTTCGAGCCGGAAAGCTCGGTGGCGCTGGGCTTCGGCTTTCGCTGCGGATTTTTGGGATTGCTGCACATGGACATCATCCAGGAGCGCCTGGAGCGCGAATACGAGCTGGATCTGATCACTACCGCGCCGAGCGTTCGTTACCACATCACGCTCACTGACGGACAGGAGATTGAGGTCGATAACCCTTCGCGGTGGCCCGAGCCGCAGAGCATTGCGAGCATCCGCGAGCCGGTGATCGCGGCCAAGATCCTGACCAACGAGGAGTATGTGGGAGGCATCTTCAAGCTGGTGGAGGAAAAGCGCGGCAAACAGCTCAACTTTGAGTACGTGACGCCGACGCGCGTGATGCTCACCTACGAGCTGCCGTTGAACGAGATTGTGCTGGACTTTTACGACCGGCTGAAGTCGATTTCGCGGGGATACGCGTCGCTGGATTACCAATTGGTCGGCGAGTGGGAATCGCCGATGGTCAAGCTCGATGTGCTCGTCTCCGGTGAACCGGTCGACGCGCTCTCGATCATCGTGCACCGCGACCACGCCTACGAGCGCGGCCGCGCTTTGGTTTCGAAGATGCGCCAACTGATCCCGCGCCAGCAGTTCGAAGTGGCCATTCAGGCGGCGATCGGGGCCAAGGTGATTGCCCGCGAGACGGTGAGCCCGCTGCGCAAGAACGTGCTGGCCAAGTGCTACGGCGGCGACATTACGCGCAAGCGGAAGCTGCTGGAAAAGCAAAAAGAGGGTAAAAAGCGCATGAAGCGAATCGGAAAGGTCGACATTCCGCAGGAGGCGTTTCTGGCGGTTTTGCGCGTGGGCGAGGACCAGCAGAAGTAAGGCGGGCGATTTTCCAGAAGGAAGTGATTGTTACAGAAACTTCATAGGCAATTGTGGAAACTGTGTCAGGTCGGCGCAGGATGTCGGTTACTGCGGTCACCAGTACCCGAAAAAACCAGCCGGGCAAGTCCTATTCAAAAAGAAAGAGTTAGACCTTGTATCAGAAAGGCAATGAGGTTGACAAGAGAAAAGTTTGAGGCTGTTCCCAAAGGTTTGCGGAAAAATTCCACAAATTTTTCCACAGGTTCGAGGAGTTGGGGGAAATCCCGACAAAGGCCACGAACGCGGACTCTTCGCCGGGGATAGCATTTGCCTCTCAGCGCGTTGCAGCGGGTTTAGGCGCAGGCGTCGCCGGCTTAGGCCGCGGCGCCTCGGCAGCGGGCTGGGGCGGCGGAGCCGGCACGCCCGACTTGAGGTTGTATGCGTCGATGATCTGCTTGGTGATGACCGTGCCACTGCCGGCGTAGAGCACGGGCGATTGCTGCTGCGAAATGTCGAGAACCAACGTGAATCCTTGCTGCTCGGCGTAGGACTGCATCACGTCATAGACCTTGGCAGAGAGATTGCTGAAGATATCCTGCATATCTTGCTGCCCGTCGTTGCGCAGATCCTCGGTCTCCCGGTCGAGCTGCTTCTTTTTGTCATCGATGGTTTTAGCGCGATTGCTGCGCTCGACTTCGCTCATGGTGGCGCCCTGGCCCTGCAACTGCTTGGTCAGGTTTTCGATCTCGTCGCTGAGAGACTTGAGGGCGGCTTCTTTGGGCGCGTACCTTTTTTGCAGATCGGCGAAGTCGCGCTGCCCTTCGTTGGTTTGGGCCACAGCCAACTGAAAGTTGATCACGGCGATTTTGGCTGGACCGGCGGGTGCGGCGGCTGGCGGAGCCGATGCAGGCGGTACGGACGGCATTTGAGCGGCAGCGCTCAGGACCAGGCCAGAGGTCAGCGTAAGGGCAAGTGTTAGCGAACGCTTCATTTGAGTCGAAATCTCCTTCGGAATCCCGTAAGGCTCTACTCTTAGACGCAAAAAACGAGCCTGTCTCTTCTGACAAACCTCACGGCTCTTCTACGGAAACTCCGCGCCGGACGGCGCAAGGGCTGAAAAAGACGCGAACGGAGACGTCAGCAGGAACTAAGAGCGATTATATGTGGGCGGGAGGGGAGCGTCAAACGGCAGGGAAAAGGGAATAGGGAATAGGAAATAACAAGCGACGGGAACGAATTGCTCTGGTCCGCAGCCAATCAAGCGACATCGCTGAAGTGAAGTCTCGATCCAAGATAGAACTCCGGCGGCCGACTTTCTACTCCCTACTCCCTATTCCCTATTCCCTATTCGCTTTCTCAGTGCGAAGGCGCAGGCTGCGGCTGGGGCGCATCGACGGCAGGCTGGCTTGCTCCCTGGGCAGGCGCCGGTATGCCCGACTTGACATTGTAGGCGTCGATGACGGCCTTTGTGATGTCGGTGGAGGGCACGGCATAGAGCACCGTGGCGTTCTGCTGATCGCTCTCGTCGAGCACCAGCGTATAGCCCTGCTTCTGGGCGTAGTCGGTCATGACTGCGCCCACCTTTAGAGACACATTGTTGGCCAACTGCTGCATGTCGGCCTGGAAGTCGCTCTGCGCGTCCTGGGTATCGCGGTCCAACTGCTTCTTCTTTTCGTCGAGGGTGCGGGTGCGGCTGATGCGCTCAGTTTCGCCCAGGGTGGCGCCCTGGTCCTGCAATTGCTTGGTCAAGGCATTGACTTCGTCGCTGAGGCTCTTGAGCTGCTGGCGTTTGGGGTCGTATTTCTTCTGCAGGTCGGCAAAGTCGCGCTGGAACTCGTTGGTCTGGGTAACCGCGGCCTGAAACATGATGACCGCAACCTTGGCGGGGCCGGCGGATGGCGCGGTAGCGGCCACGCCGGGTTTTTGAGCGGGAGGCGCACCAGGCGTCTGGCCGGCGGCAGGGATTAGAGACGCCAGAGCGAGCAAGAGAACAAATAAGGGCAGAGGCTTCATGCGATTCAATAACTCCTTAGGAGTTCCGGCGTGCCAATCCCGTCAGCGCGACAGCCTCGGGCCACTGCATCTCGCGGGATGCTTTAGAGGCTCCGTCCGACATGAAATCCGCATAGAGATCACGGGCACGGAAGCATCGCCGGGAACTAGAGGGGATTATAGGAGGCTGAAAGGGGTGCGTCAAACCGGCGGCAACCGATTCGGGCGCCGTGGCGAGGCGTTTTTGCGCCTGCCGCTCTACTGCTTTGGATGCACGGCGCCGGAGAGGCCGCTCAACGGCCCAGAGCGTCGATCCCAATCCAATCAGCTCCACGGCAAGCAACGCCGCCGCCACGGAGAAGCAGGCCGCTTGCAGCTTGCGAGATCCCACCCGTTTAGAAGGTGGTGGAGATGGTGAAGCGGAACGTCTTGCGCGGCTCGCGGAAGATGTCCTGCGCACCGTAGGACTCGATCGCTTCCTGGTAGGTGTAATCGCCAGCGCCACCCGGCGGGAACATGGCGCGAGTGATGAGCAACGCCGAGCAACTCAACTGGTGGCTGCCGGACCCCGGTTCGTTGCAATAGGGCGTTTCATACAAGCGGAGCGGGTTATAGGCATAGTAGAGGCGGAAGGGAGCGTTGATGATGGGCATGAGCACCGAGAGCTCGGCGCCGACGGACATGCGGGGAACGAAGTTAGTGCCCGCCACCGGGTGGATATTCTGCCGGAACCCGACTTTGGAGCCCGAGATGCCGCCCTGGCAGGAGCCGTTGTTGTAGACCGGGCAACCATAGAGCGGCGCGGTGAGGCTAGCGAAGCCCTCGGGGCTTTGAGCCAACTGCCCGTGGTTGACCGCGGAATCGATGCTAAAGTCATCGAAGAACGCGAAGGTGAAGGGTCCGACGACGGGGATGCGGTACTCGGCATTCGTAGTCAAGCTGGAATCGCCGCCAATGGAGGCGATGCCGTAAACCGGGAGCGGCACCTGGATGCACTGGTTGTCTTCTGGGTTGGTCGGGTCGCGAGGAACACAACTGCCGTCGGGATTGGTGAGTTGGAAGTTGACCCGTGTGGGCACGTAACCGTAGGGTGTGGCGGCGCGCACGTCAAAGCCGCGGATATCCTGCTCGCCGCCGTCGTAGAAGCGGTTGTTGGGCGGAGCCACTTCACCGCCAAAGCCCTGGATGTAGCCCAACTGCGCGCGTATGCCCAGCACGTTGCGCCCGTCTCGCGAAGGGATCAGGTAGTGCACGGGGATGAAGCGTTTGTACGCCACCACCGGGTTGACGTAGCGTACGCTACCCCAAATGCCGGCGACCTGGACGAACGCCGTGTATTCCTTGCCCTCGTGCGGACGGATCGGATTACTGACGGTATTGTATGTGTAGCTGAGCGAGATCGAGCTGTTGATGATGCCGGACAACGGGTTCGATCCCTGCACTCCCGAGCGGAAGGCGATGGTTTGGAAGAAGGTCTGCGAGGCCGTGCTGAAGGCTGTGATGGCGGATTTCGTCCACGAGTAGGTCATGCCTACGCGCTGGAAGGCATGCCTCTTCAGCGGGTAGTTGATGGAAAAATTGAAGCCGTCGGAGCCCACGTTGTAGTTCTGCGTGAGCGACTGCTCCGCGGCAGACAGGTTAATCGAAGCCCCGGTCGTGGCCTGGTAGTTTTTAGCCGCGTTGTAGTCCTGCTTGTTGTTGAATATCTGGAATCCCAGGTTGATGGGGCGGTTGCGGACGTAGGGTTGCGTGAACCCGAAGAGGAAGGTGCGAGTGAGGCTGCCCAGGTTGGCCTGGAGGCTGAGGGTCTCGCCCAGTCCCAGGAAGTTGTTGGTCGCGTAATTGAGGCCCAGGAAGGCGCCGGAGTAACCGCTGACGCCGCCATTGAGGCCGATGGAGTTCTTTCCCTTTTCTTTCACCTTCAGGAGCAGATCGACGGTGCCGGCATCGGGATCCTGGTGGGCCTCGGAGTCCTGATCGACCTTCAGCGGTTCGAAGTACTCGAGCTGGTTGAGGCGGAGCAGACTGTACTCCCATAGCTGGGAGTTGTACACCGAACCCTCATCGAGCAGAAGCTCGCGGCGGATGACGCGGTCGCGGGTGATGGTGTTGCCCTGGAACTCGATGCGCGAGACGTAGAATTGTTTTCCCTCGTCGATGTCGATGTTCATCGACACGGTTTTTTTCTGCTCGTCGGTGGTGAGCTTGGGGATGGCGCCAAAGTTGATATAGCCCAGGCTGCCATAGGCCTTCTTCAGATTGTCCAGGCCCTTCTGAATCTCCGTGGCGCTGAACCAGTCGCCATCCTTGATGGGGAAGGTGGCGCGCAGGGCCTTGAGATTGGTGATCTGCTTGTTACCTGTGAAGGTGATGGAGCCCAGGCGGTAGCGCCCGCCCTCTTCGATGGTCATCTGGATGTCGATGCGCTTGCCCTTGTTCGGTCGGAAGGTGAACCAGTTCAGGCCGCCCTGGTCGCGAATCTGCGTCTTGGGCTGCTCGACCGCGGCGTTGGCATAGCCCTTGTCCCGGTAGGCTTGGCGCACCCGCTCGGTGTCCTCTTCGAGCTTGGAGGAGTCGTAGGTTTGAGGGAAAAGGTCCTCGAAGATGATGGAATAGGGAATGCCGATGGGCTTGAGGTTCTTCATGGAGCGGCGCAGGTAGAGCGCGCTGAGGTGCCGGTTGCCCACAAAGGAGATCTTGCCCACCTTCACCACCGGGCCTTCCTTGATGTTGAATGTCACCTGCACCGAGGCCGGCGGAATGGTCTTGACGTCAGTCTTGACGGTGGCGAACTGGTGCCCGTGCTCGGCGAGAAGCTCCTTGATGGCCGTCTCGGCGTGCTTGATCCTGGTGGGATCGTACTGGCTTTCCACCGAGAGGCCGACCTTCTCCTTCTTGAAGCGGTCCAGGATGTCGGAGTTGGTGACCGAGCTGTTCCCTTTGTAGACGATCTCGCGAATCGTGGGTTTCTCACGGACATAGACGTTGAGAATGATGCCTTTCTCGGAGTCCTCGCGCTCGATGCGCAGGTCCTCGAAATAGCCGGTATTCCAGAGGGAGTTGAAATCGCGCTCGATTGAGATGGGATCGAAGATGTCGCCCTCATGGGTGAACATGCGGGCGAGAATGGTCTCTTTGGGGATACGCCGGTTGCCGATGACGCGGATTTGCGCGATGGTATCCGGAGTCTGGGCGAGGGCCGCGGCGGCGCTCGAGGCCAAGGCCAGCACCATGAGAACGCGCGCCAGGCACCTCAAGGCAGATGCGGCGCCGGAGATGGAAGTGTGCCTGATCTTCACCGGGTATGATCCCTGCGGCGAGCACAAATACTCTTTCGTTCCATAATTCGGCTTCACAGGAAGAATATGCACACCCTCAATTACTCAAAATCCGGTCTTCCCATTGAAAATCTGGTCCAACCTTAAGGAAAG
This sequence comes from uncultured Acidobacteriaceae bacterium, assembly GCA_963844905.1. Taxonomy (GTDB): domain Bacteria; phylum Acidobacteriota; class Terriglobia; order Terriglobales; family Acidobacteriaceae; genus Telmatobacter. The sequence goes on from CAWJQD010000002.1 coordinate 213,111, forward strand.
ATCGATTCTACAGGACCGCGGCCACCCCGCCCAAACTCCCGGGGTCCCCAGCGACGGGTCCTTTGTCGCTGGGGTGGAAACTCGTGGGCCGGGTTCAAGTTCCTGTGCCGCGTCCATGCCACAGATCCCCTGCCGTGCTCGCCGCCGGATTCAGGGATGAATTCCTTGTTGGAATCCATTTCACAGTCTACCGGAACCAGGCGGGCTGCGATGCCTGTACGCTCTTCCGCACTTGGCGGTATGTTGCTTAGACGCGCGTTATCGGATCAGGATACTCTCAGCAGAAGCGGCTGATTTCGGATGCCGAATCTCTTCCGTCCCACGCGCGTCGCTAGAGGTGTGGGAGCTTATTCGAGCGAGCGTTTCCCCACGTACTTTCCCATCAGCTTAGTCGATCAGCTACCATAATATGTTCAATGGAACGCTTGGCCGGAGTCGCGCTTCTGCGCGATCCAGCCCGGAGCGCGAGGAGCCGGCGCGCACCGGAGCAGAGCTCAAACCGTCCCCGGTTCGTGGCCGGGGTTGATGGCAGGTCTGTCGCGGGCCTGAACACCACAAGGACGCCGGCCGAGGAGCAAATACCAGCCATATGATGTGGATTGTCCGGCTTGCGCTGCGGCGGCCTTATACCTTTGTCGTCTTCGCGCTGCTGATTTTGATCCTTGGCGTCTTCAGCATCGAGTCGATGCCCACGGACATCTTTCCCAACATCGATATTCCGGTGGTGACCGTGGTGTGGTTTTTCAACGGTCTATCCGCGGATCAGATGGCCAACCGCATTACGACCAATGCCGAGCGGGGAATGACCACGACGGTGAACGACATCGAGCACATCGAGTCGCAATCGTTGGTCGGCCAGAGCATCATCAAGATCTTCTTTCACCCCAACGTTAATATCGGCCAAGCGATAGCCCAGGTGACCGCAATCAGCCAGGTGCAATTGCGCTTCCTGCCGCCGGGCACTACGCCGCCGTTCATCATTCAGTACAACGCTTCCAGCGTTCCGGTCCTGCAACTGGGGCTCTCCGGGCCGGGGTTGAACGAGCAGCAGTTGAATGACCTGGCGACAACCACGATCCGTGTTGCACTGGCCACGGTCGAAGGCGCGCAAACGCCGTTCCCTTACGGAGGGAAGCAGCGCGAGATCATGGTGGATCTTGACCTGAATGCGCTCCAGGCTAAGGGGCTATCGCCCACCGACGTGGTCAACGCCATCACCGCGCAAAACGTGATCGCGCCTTCCGGAACCATCAAGCTCGACCGCTTCGAATACCAGGTGGAGACCAACTCCGCGCCCACCGTCCTGGACGCTCTGGACAACATGCCGATCAAAACGGTGAACGGCGCGGTGGTTTACATCCGCGACGTGGCCCACGTGCGCGACGGCAATCCGCCGCAGACCAACATTGTGCGCGTGGACGGCCGCCGCGCCGTCATGATCAACGTTCTCAAGACCGGCTCGGCCTCGACGCTGGACATCATCAAGGATGTCCGCGAAATCGTCTTCAGCCCCAGCATGAAGGGCCAACTGCCTGCGCAGCTCAAAATTGCCGCCCTGTCCGATCAGTCGATCTTTGTCCGCAGCGCCATCAGCGGCGTGGTGCGCGAGGCTATCATCGCAGCCTGCCTGACCGCGACGATGATCCTTATCTTTCTGGGCAGTTGGCGGTCGACAATCATCATCGCCGTTTCCATTCCGCTTTCCATTCTTTGCTCCCTCGTTCTGCTTTACGCGCTGCACGAAACCATCAACATCATGACCCTGGGCGGCATGGCGCTGGCCGTGGGCATCCTTGTGGACGATGCAACCGTGGCCATCGAAAACATCAACCGCTACCTGGAGACAGGCAGGGAGCTGGAACAGGCCATCCTGGAAGGCTCGGCGCAGATTGCCACCCCGGCTTTCGTTTCCACCCTCGCCATCTGCATCGTCTTTGTGCCCATGTTCTTCCTGAGCGGCGTAGCGCGCTACCTGTTTGTGCCCATGGCCGAGGCGGTGGTCTTCGCCATGCTGGCCAGCTTCTTCTTATCGCGGACGCTTGTGCCTACCATGGCCAAATACATGCTGCAGGAGCACGACGATGCGGAGGCCGCGAGAAAACGCGCCAGCCGCAACCGGTTCACGCGATTCCAGATCGGATTCGAACGCGGCTTCGAGCGCTTTCGCCAGGGCTACCTGCGTCTGCTCACCATGTGCGTCGATCACTCCGGAGTCTTCCTCGTGCTTTTTCTGGCCTTTGCCGTAGTCTCGTTTGGATTAGCTCCATGGCTGGGGCAGGACTTTTTCCCCTCCGTCGACTCCGGTCAATTCACGATTCACATGCGCGCGCACACCGGAACGCGCATCGAGGAGACAGCCGCGCTTTGCGACCACGTGGAGCAGACGATCCGCGAACAGATTCCCGCCAGCGAGCTGGTCACGATCCTCGACAACATCGGCCTGCCCTACTCGGCGCTGAATCTTTCCTACTCCACGTCGGCGCCGGTAGGTCCCTCCGATGCGGACATTCAGGTCCAGTTGAGCCGGAAACATCATCCCAGCGAGGCGTACGTCGAGCGTCTGCGCGAGGTGCTGGCGCGAGATTACCCAGGCGTAACGTTTTACGTCGTGCCGGTGGACATCGTGACCCAGATTCTCAATTTCGGTCTGGCGGCGCCCATCGACATTCAGATTGTCGGCCCCGATCTCTACGCCAACCGCGCCCTCGCCGAGCGCATGTTAAATGAGATCCGCTATGTTCGCGGCGCGGCCGACGCGCGCATCCAGCAACCCTTCAACTATCCCAACTTCACCGTCGACGTGGACCGCACGCGCGCCGAGGCAACCGGCCTGACGCAGCAGAATGTGGCCCAGAGCCTGCTGGTGGCGCTTAGCGGCAGTTTCCAGACCAGCCCGAACTTCTACCTCGATCCGCGGAACGGCGTTTCCTACAATATCGCCATCCAAGCGCCACAGTACCGGCTGGACACGAAGACGGAATTGGAGAGCCTGCCGATCACCAGTTCGGCCACGACTGCTGCGATGACCCAACCGTCGGAAAGCACTTCCACGGCCGCGCCCGGAGCTTCGCCGCTGGGCAGCGTCGCTCCCGCCGAAAACCCCGGCGCGCCGACGGCTGCCCCGGGCGCTCCCAGGCCCCTGCAGGTCTTGAGTAATGTTGCTTCCATCGTTCCCGGCGCCGAACAGGGCGAGATCAGCCATTATGACGTTCAGCCGGTGATCGATATTTACGCCAACGTGGAAGGCACCGATCTGGGCAGCGTGACCCGCGCCATGCAGAGGATTGTCGCACGCCACCAAAAGGACCTGCCCCGCGGCTCCCAATTCATCTTCCGCGGCCAAAGCGAGACGATGTACAGATCCTACCTCGGCCTGTTGAGCGGCCTGGCCTTTTCCATTCTGCTGGTCTACCTGCTCATCGTGGTCAACTTCCAGTCCTGGCTGGATCCGTTTCTCATCATTTCGGCGCTGCCCGCGGCGCTGGCCGGAATCGTCTGGTTTCTCTTCCTCACCGGAACGCGGCTCAGCGTGCCCGCGCTCACCGGAGCCATCATGTGCATGGGTGTGGCCACGGCCAACTCCATTCTGGTGGTGAGCTTTGCGCGCGAGCAACTCGAGATCCTGGTGGGCGATGCGCGGCGCTCTGCGCTGAATGCCGGCTTCGTCCGCCTGCGTCCGGTGCTGATGACCGCGCTGGCCATGATCATCGGCATGGTGCCGATGGCGCTGGGCCTGGGCGATGGTGGAGAGCAGAATGCGCCGCTGGGCCGCGCCGTGATCGGCGGTTTGCTGCTGGCCACGGTGGCCACGCTGTTTTTCGTGCCCGCGTTCTTCTCTCTCATTCACGGCCGCATCGAGCGCCGGCGCAAGCGCGAGGACCAATCCGACGCCGCCCGCTTCGATGAATTCGACGCAAGACCGGAGTAGATGCTTATGACTCAAGAACCGAACCCTCAACCCGCTGCGGCTGGGCACGACGCCGCTCCCGAGCAGCCGCCCCTGTCGCCGCGCAAGGTTCTGATGGGCGCGGCCGTAGTTGTGCTCATCCTGGGCGTATTGGCGGCCATCGGCATCCTTCGGCGGGTGCATGCCGGCACTGTTCTGGCCGAGCGCACCGCCGCCCTGGCCGCGCCCACAGTTGCCGTTGCTCCCGCCAAGCCCGGCGCGCCCGGGGAATCGCTTGTACTCCCCGGCAATGTGACGGCCTATACGGACTCGCCGATCTACGCCCGCAGCGACGGCTATCTGGACCGCTGGTACTACGACATTGGCTCCAAAGTGAAGAAGGGAGCGCTACTGGCCGTCATTTCCACGCCCGAGCTGGACAAGCAGGTGGCGCAAGCCGAGTCGGACCTGGCCACCGCGCAGGCCAACGCCAACATCGCGCGCATCCAGGCGGAGCGCTATTCGGGACTGGTCAAATCCGACGCCGTCTCGCAGCAGGACACCGATACCTATGTGAGCCAGGCCGCCGCGACTGCAGCCTCGGTCAAATCTGCTCAGGCCAATCTGCAGCGGCTGCGCGAATTGCAATCCTTCGAGAAGGTCTATGCGCCGTTCGACGGCGCAGTGACCGCGCGCGCGGTCGATACCGGCCAGCTCATCACCTCAGGCTCCGGGCAGACCGCCGGGACTGAGCTTTTCCACATGCAGGCTCTCGAGACGCTGCGCGTTTATACCAACGTGCCCCAGCTTTACTCGCAAACGCTGAAGCGCGGAATGAAGGTCGGCCTCACTTTTCCCGAACACCCGGGAAAGACCTTTGAGGGCACGATGGTGAGGACCGCCGACGCCATCGATCCCGTAACCCGCACGCTCCTGGTGGAGATTGACGTGGACAACCGCTCCGGCGAGCTGATGCCCGGCGCGCTGGCGCAGGTTCACTTCAAGACTCCGCCTGTCGGTCCAACCTTTATTGTGCCCACCGCAGCGCTCATCTTCCGTCGCCAGGGACTGCAAATCGCCACGGTGACCGAAAGCAGCGCAGGAACATTCGCGCATCTGATTCCTGTCGTGATTGGCGAGGACGACGGCGCCACCGTGCAGATCGTAAGCGGCCTCAACCCCGGCGACCAGGTCGTCCAGGACCCGCCCGATTCGTTGATCGACGGCGAACGGGTGACGGTCGAGAAGCCGGGCAGCAACGCCTCGAACGCGGGAGGCCTGTAACCATGCGAGCGCCGCAACTCCCTTCTTCAGGAAGCTCCTCAGAAATGCGCGCTTGTCATCCTGAGCGAGTCCGCCGCAGACGGACGAATCGAAGGATCTGCGGTTGCTTTTCTGCTGCGCAAATGCGTGCCGCAGTTCGTTGGCTTGCTCCCCTGCTCCCTTGCTCCCTCGTCCTCTGCCTTTTTCTCACCGGATGTAAACCCGTTGGCCCGAACTACAACCGCCCCGGCTACAACGCGCCTGCCGTCTATAAAGAAACCGGCGCGACGGCCGTCATTGTTCCCCCGCCCAATCCGCAAGGCGGCGTGTGGCATCCGGCGAATCCCTCCGACGGCATGTTGAAGGGTAAGTGGTGGGAAATCTACCAGGATCCGCAGCTCAACCGTCTGGAAGAGCGCATCGAATCGAATAACGTGCAACTGCGGCAGGCGCTGGAAACCTACCTGGCAGCGGAAGCCCAGGTGCGAGCGGCCCGCGCCAACCTTTATCCCACGCTCTCGGCCGGCCCTTCCATCAGCCGCGATCGCGTTTCGGTAAACAGGCCGCTCACCCCGCCCGGCACAGCAACCGATTACTACGACTTCGTCATTGCAGGCCAGGCGAGCTGGGAACCGGACTTCTGGGGCCGCATCCGCCGCACCGTGGAGCAGACGCGCGCCAGTGCGCAGGCCAGCGCAGCCGATGCGGCTGAACGTATCTCTCACGCTGCACGCGGAGATGGCCACCGACTACTTTGCCCTGCGCGGACTGGACTCCGAGATCAGGCTGTTGACGGCCACCGTCGCCGATCTTGAGCGGCAGCTCGAATTGACCCAGCGGCGCTTTGCCGGCGGCGTGGCCACCGCGGTGGACGTGGCCCAGGCGCAGACGCAGCTCGAAACCGTCCGCGCGCAGCTTGTCGACCTGGGCGTGGCGCGCGCGCAATACGAGCACGCCATCGGCACTATCGCCAACTACAACCTGCCCGAATTCAGCATTCCGCCCTCGCCGCTCGATCTCGCGCTGCCCAAGGTTCCGCTCGGCGTGCCGTCGCAACTACTCGAGCGCCGGCCCGACATCGCCGCCGCTGAGCGCTTGGCCGCTGCGGCAAACGCGCAGGTCGGCATCGCCGTCAGCGCTTTTTATCCCACCATCACGCTGGGCGGATCGGGGGGATTTGAAAGCACACATCCCGGCACCTGGATTCAGGGGCCTAGCTCGCTGTGGAGTCTGGGCGCCCAGGCGGCCGAGCTGCTCTTCGACGCGGGCCAGCGCCATGCGCTCACCGATGCGGCGCGCCACAGCTACGACGCGCAGGCCGACGGCTATCGCAACACCGTCTTCCAGGCGTTCAACGACGTGGAGGACCAGCTCTCCGGGCTGCGCATTCTGGAGCAGGAGGCGAGCACCGAGCAGCGCGCTGTGGATGCCGCGCAACACTCCTTCGATCTCTCCAACGCCCGCTATAAGGGCGGAGTGACCAGCTATCTTGAAGTGCTCACCGCCGAGCAAACCCTGCTGCAGGACCAGGTGACCGCCATCAACATCGAGAGCCGGCAATTTGCGGCCAGCGTGAGCCTCATCCGTGCGCTCGGCGGCGGCTGGGACGTGACGCAGTTGCCATAAGACTAGGGCAGGGACTTCCGTAGTAACCTACGCCCAAGGCTCGACCAGCAATGAAGTTATTCCGGATTATTCTGCGGCTCGCGCGGCGCGTCCTCCTGTCTGTGCTGCTTGTCTATTGGGCGATCTTCATCGGTAACTCAGCCGTGAGACTAGTCACGGGTGGGCCGAGCCGGGTTGCGGTATGGTATCAGCAAACATTTCGGGCTCCGATTATTTCGGGCGAGTGCAAGGGTGACACTTTTACCTTTTTCTTTCCGCACTGGGGCTGGGGACTATTTTGGACGCGCCAGTGCGTCTTGCTCGCCATCACCCTGCTGATGTGCTTCATCGAGTGGCGCTCATTGAGAAATCGAGGGCAACGCTAAGAGAAAACAATTCCCTGTTTCTTGCTCGTCATTCCGCGCCGTGCGAAAAGGGCGCTGCGGGCACATCCGTCAGCGTCAGCCCCGGCCCTTCCCACAACAGCCGCGGTGCGCCCTTGCTGGCGGTGTTCAGCGCTTCGACGTGGATCGCATGCAGGCCGGCGCGCAGGCCGAGCGAGCCGCGGTCGTAGCGCAGCGCATTGCCTGGCGAACCGCAGACCTGCGCGAATGGTGGGCCGGTCCTTGCGACTTCCATGCCGTCGATGACCAATCGCGCGCCGTCGCGGTCGATGAGGTGAAACGTGTAGCCGCCATCGGCGGGAATCGCAATGAATCCGTCCCAGGCCGTTGCGTAGCGTGCCAATCCCTGCGCGTTAGCTGCGAGATTCGGTGACGCGCCAGTCAGTGCAGGTTGCAGCGTGGCGAATTCCGGCAGCTCGGTCCACGCGCCTGAGTAGATCTTCCACGTCAGGCCCGGCGACGTCACCACCGCGGCCTTCACCGCATCGTGCCATTGCTCCACGGCCACGATTCCCTGCGCCGCCCAATCCTGATGGCCGGCATTGTCGGTCACATGTAGCAGGATGCGAAAACGGCCCGCGCCATTTCTGCCGTCGAGCTCGGTTCCCCAGGCGTCAGGGAAGCGATGGCGCACGCGGCGATGGTGCGACGTGCTTCCGTCGCCAAAGAGCCACGTGTACTGCGCACCGGGCGCGGCCTGCGCGGTGAATGTCACCTTTTGCCGCGGCGCAAAGACCGGCGGGTCGGCGCGAAACGCGGCCGCCAGCGCGGGTGCCGGCGCGAAGCTCGGCTCTTGCGCTCCGCCCGAAACGACGAGCGACATCTGCGCGTCGCTGGATACGCGCGTCTGGCCGTACTTCACGTTGTCGAAGGTTACATCGCTCACGTCGCCGGTGAGGGTCGATTCGGCGAGCGGCGGCTGATCGAGCGCCCAGATGTTGCGAAAGACGAATCCGTGCAGAACAGGCTGCTCCTGCTCCATCTGCACCAGCGAGTACCAGTTGTCGAGCAGGAGATTCTCGAACGTCACGCCGGAGTGGTCCCCGCTGGCGCCGTTCGCGCCCCAGAAGCCGAGCAGTCCGAAGGTCTGGCCGCAGGCGCCGATGCCCGCGTGCAGAATGTCGGAGTCGCGCAGGGTGAAGTTACGTGAGTTGTAGATTTTTTGCGGCCACCCAAGGCGCACCACGTTGGAGATGCTGGTGGAGAACTCGCTGTTCTCGACCAGAATGTTATCCACGTCGGCGCCGGGTCGCACCATATCGGCCTCGCTATAGCCGTCCCAATTGCCCAACGTCGCCAGGTCGTCGTCCGACGCGCGGAAGAATGCATGGTTCACGACCGTGTCGCCGCCGCCCAGCCAGTCCATGCCGTCCTGGTTGGCGTTGTCGGGGTCGCCGCCGATGACGCGCAGGTCGTCGTAGCGGAAGCCCGTCGAATCCTTCATCTGGATCGACCAGGTTCGCGATCGGATGATGCAGGTGAGCCCGTCAATCTCCACGTTGTGCGCCTGGTAGCCAACGATGCAGTGCCAGTCCGGCTTCTGCATCCACCCCTCGTCGCTGCCCGGGTCCTGCGGGCCGTCGTACACAATCGTTCCCCGGCCCAGCACTTTGACGTTGTCCACCTGCCATAGATTCAGGCTGCCGAAGACGTACGCGCCCGGTTCGAGGTAAATGGTATCGCCGCTTTTGGGATTGAGGCTCTGGTGTTCGACGCCTGCAGGCACGATGGTGACGTTCGGCCCGGATGGCGGCCGTGGGGGCGGCGAGCCGGCGAAGATAAAGAGCATTCGCGCTTGATTCAGAAAGTCGGCGGGCCGCGAGATGGAGAGCTTGGCGGGAACGGGCAGGCGAAAGCGGATGGTTTGGGGCTCTCCCTTGGGATGCGTGGCGCGCAGGCCAAGCCGCCATGGCTCGATATCGACGCCGCGGTCCCAGAAGCCGGGATCGGCCGCAGTGATCGAGATCTCCACCGGCCCTGTCGTGTCGAAGTTCACAAACTCGTAGTTCGAAGCGGCGTGGGCTACGTCGACCGTTTGGTTGTTTACCGTGACGGCGAAGTAGCTGTTCCGCATCTCGGGCGGGACCGGCGCTGCCTGGGCCTGCGCAGCGGCGCGGGCGGCGCTAGAAAGCGCAAGAAGAGCAACGAGCAGCGTGCAAAAATCCGGCAACAAGCAAACCCTCGGAGCAGAGCTGGGAACCAGACCAATGTAGCACCTGGGCTTGAGCGGCCAACGTGGAGCGGCGCTTAGGCGGGGCTTTGTATAATTCGTGGCGCGAAGAAAACCCCAGGCCTGTAGATTCTGCGCGAGGAGACCCAAAATGCCAATGCCGCGTCCTGTTCAAACTCTCATGCATTCCCTGCCCGTGGTGGCCGCGCTCGGCATCCTGATTCCTGCTGCGCCATCTGCCTTTGCTCAAGCGGCACCTGTGCCCATTGACTCGCGGTTGACGATTGTGGAGGGTGCACAGGAGCCAGGTCCGGTGCATCGCGCGACGCGGGATTTGCTCGCGGACTTCGGCAAGGTCTTTGGCCGGGCGCCATTCCTTGCGAGAACCCTGGACGAGGCAGGACCGGTTGCGATTCTGATTGCGCAAAGCCAGAATGTTCCCGCAGGCATCGGCTGCAGCAAAGCGAGCGAGACTGAGACGTTTGCGATTTCGGTTGTCGGCGCTGGCGTTGGGCCAACTCGTCGACGCGTCGTCTGCCTCATCGGCGCGGACATGCGCGGGACCATCTACGCCATCTATGAGTTCTCGCAGCGCATTCTCGGTGTCGATCCCATGTACCTGTGGACCGATAAGGAGCCTGCCAAGCGCGCGTCCATCGTCCTGCCCGCGGACTTCGCACGCACATATCCCAGCCCCGTCTTCAAGTACCGCGGTTTCTTCACCAACGACGAAGACCTGCTTACGGGCTGGATTCCGCCTGCCAAGGGCGAGCAGACGGGAATCTCCCTCAAAACCTGGGACATGGTATTTGAGACCATCCTGCGACTGAAGGGCAACATGGTGGTGCCGGGGACATGGATCTTTCCCGACGATGCGCAGGTGCACGCGGCAGCGGAGCGCGGCTTGATCATCAACCAGCATCACGCGACTCCACTGGGAGTGAACGTGGCGCGGTGGCCCGAGGGCGTGCCTTACAACTTTTCCACGCACCCTGAGATTCTGGAGCGCGCGTGGACCAATGCCGTGGCTGAGTATAAGCCGGACGAAGAAATCCTGTGGAGCGTGGGCCTGCGCGGGTTATCGGACCAAAGCTACGCCGTCCTAGGCCCCAGCGTGCGCGGCAACGATCCGCTGCTCGGCAAGCGCGTCAGTGACGCCATCGACGCGCAGATGAGGATTGTGCGGGCCAAGTTTCCCAACGCGCAGTTCATCGCAAACCTGTGGCAGGAGGGAGACCGGCTGAAGCGCGAGGGCTACCTGCACATTCCGCCGGAGGTGACCCTGGTGTGGGCCGATACCGGTTACGGCGACATGCAGGATGGCGGCGAGGTTGCGGCGGGGCAGGGCATGTATTTCCACGTGGCCATGATGAATGGCCGGGCCAATCAGCTCTCGGAGATGGTCCCGGTCAAGACGATTCAATCCGAAATCGGGCGCTACATCCAGGCGGGCGCAACCGGGTTCTTTCTCGTGAACACCAGCGACATCCGGCCGGTGGCGATGACCGCGCGCGCAGTAATGGAAATGGCCTGGGGCGGTGTGCCCGCGACCACAGGAGACGCGGACGTCGCAGGCGATGCGGACGACGCGTATTACCGCCGCTGGATCACGGAAGAGTTCGGCGCAAAGTCCGTTGATGCGCTCACGAAAATTTACAAGGAGTATTTTGCCGCGCCGTCGCCGCGCCCGCCGTTCGGTCCGCCGCGATTGACCTCAGCGGGCGTCGAGCCGCCTCCCGCGCCCCCTCCCTCACAGTCCAGCAGCGTGCCGATCCCGATCGGCGATCAGTTTTATCACTCGGAAGCGCGGTGGCTGCTTCTCGATACGCTCACCGAGCACCAGGTGAATGACATTCCCAGCCAGTCTCCGAAGTGGACCGAGCCTCATGTGCTGCCGGAGCCGAGCCCGCAAGTTCGCGATTTCCTGATCGATCGCGACATCAAGCTCTGCGCCGGCGCGCAGCCGCGCTGGGATGCGGTATGGAACGACGCCGTGGCGGCCAGAAGCCTGATCGATCCGGCACGCCGCGATTATTACCAGGAGCAGGTGCTGACCATGATCACCATCAACCGCGAGAGCAACCGCATGTTGTTTGAAGTGGCGAACGCTGTGAAGGACGCGAATGGCGGCAACACGACAAAGGCGCAGGGAGAAACGGCCGAGGCGCTGAAGGCGCTGGACGCGATTATGGCCTCCATGCACGCTGCGGAGTACGGCAAGTGGAAGAACTGGTATCGCGGTGACTGGCTGACGGGTGTTTATCGCACGCGGGAGCTGGTGCAGGCCTATGCCGATCACCTGAAGGACCCAATGGCCAAGCTGCCCGCGCCTGCCGAGTGGGCCGGGTGGGAAGCCTACTTCCACATCATGGAGTATGAGGACGACCGGTCAGTGGATGTGCACTAGGGCGGCACGCGGCCCCGCGCCGAGCAGCGAACGGCTTGAAGTGTCACCGCGCTCTCAGATTCCTTCGCCCATGGTGACGTAAGCGCGCATCCGCTCCAGCTCGACGCGATAGGCGTTACGCTCGGCCTCTTCGTCGGCGAAGGGCTCGGCGGGTTGTGTCTGGCTATCGACTACGCAGAGGCATTTCTCAAGTTCCTTGACGCGGGCTGAGAGCGCGATGAGCGCGTCGGAGAGCGGGTCCTTGATCTCGTGCGGATCGGTAATGAGAACGCGCTGGCCGTTGCGATAGACGATGTGGGCGGGCACGCCAACGACAGTCGAGTTGGGCGGCACGTCGGAAAGGACGACAGAGCCGGCGCCGACGCGCGAGTTCTCGCCCACGGTCACGTTGCCCAGGATATTGGCGTTATTGCCGATGAAGACGCCGTCGCACACGGTGGGATGGCGCTTGCCGTGGCCCTTGCCGGTGCCGCCCAGCGTGACGCCCTGGTACATGGTCACATCGCTGCCCACGATTGCGGTCTCGCCGATGACGACGCCCGTGGCGTGGTCGATGAACAGGCGCCGCCCGATGAGCGCGCCGGGATGGATGTCAACCCCGGTAAAGAAACGGCCCACCTGCGAGAGCATGCGCGCCTGCAGGCGCAGGTGGTGACGCCAGAGCCAGTGGGATACGCGGTGAATCCATACCGCCCACAGGCCCGGATAGCAGAGCAGGACTTCGAGACCTGTGCGCGCAGCCGGATCGCGCTCCATGACGGAGCGGATGTCATCGCGAATGCGGCTGAAGAGACTCATGGACACGAGGAGCTCGCTTTCATTTTTCAATCGGAGCACCAACGATGTTGCCGTATTCGGTCCAGCTTCCGTCGTAGTTCTTTACCTTTGGCAAGCCAAGCAGGTATTTGAGCACCACCCATGTATGGCTTGACCGCTCGCCAATTCGGCAATAGGCGATGGTTTCCTTGCCGGGATCGACGCCTTTCTCGTCGAGATAGATTTTTCGCAACTCGTCGGCAGACTTGAACGTGCCGTCGGAGTTTATCGCCGTGCTCCACGGGACGCTTTTGGCTCCGGGGATGTGGCCGCCGCGTTGCGCAGTCTCCGTCATTCCGGGCGGCGCGGTCCTTCACGGAGCCGAAGGGATTCATCCATTCGAGCTTCGCATAGAGAGGGAATCCGGCTTGCGGATTTAGCCGGTTGATGCGCACAAGCGGCGTAGGGTTCTCCTCGCTCGGCATCATTTCAGATACGTTTTCGTAGACCCGCGTCTGGTGATCCATCGTTGCAACAGTCTCAGCTTCGTTTGCGGTCTTCGCCTTGAGGCCCATTGGAGTTTCCACTCCCTGCGTCCCCCAGCGCCTGCTTTTCACGCCGGCACCGCGATCGGCTCCGCCTGCAAAGCCAATGCCTGCTGGCGCAGCGGCTCAAAAAGCACACTCGAGAGATAGCGCTCGCCGAAGTCGGGCAACACAACAACAATCAGCTTGCCCTTATTCTCAGGCCGCGCGGCCACCTTAAGCGCCGCAGACACCGCCGCGCCGGAGCTGATGCCGACAAAGAGGCCCTCTTCCTTGGCAAGGCGGCGAGCCATCTCCACCGACTCGTCGTTGGTGACCTGGACAACCTCGTCGATGATCTTGGTGTCGAGAATACTTGGCACGAAGCCCGCGCCGAGGCCCTGAATCTTGTGCGGGCCAGGCTTGCCGCCGGAGAGCACCGCGCTGTCGGCCGGCTCGACGGCGATCGCCTTGAACGAGGGCTTCTTCGGCTTGATGTGGTTGGCTACGCCGGTGATGGTGCCGCCTGTGCCCACGCCGGAGATGAGAATGTCGACCTTGCCGTCGGTGTCGTCCCAAATTTCGGGACCCGTGGTCCACAGGTGGATGGCGGGGTTGGCGGGGTTGTCGAACTGCTGCAGGATGTAGCCGTTGGGCGTCTTCTCAAGGATCTCATTGGCCTTGGCGATGGCGCCCTTCATTCCGTTGGGGCCGGGAGTAAGCACGATCTCTGCGCCATAGGCCAGCAGCACCACGCGCCGCTCCAGACTCATGGTTTCCGGCATGGTAAGGATGAGCTTGTAGCCCTTGACCGCGGCTACAAATGCCAGCGCAATGCCGGTGTTGCCGCTCGTGGGCTCGATGAGCACGGTCTTGCCCGGCGTAATTTTGCCGCGCCTTTCGGCATCGTCGATCATGGCAAAGCCAATGCGGTCCTTCACGCTCGATGCGGGGTTTTGGCTTTCCAGTTTGGCGACCACGGTTGCGGGCAGTCCAGCTGCCACGCGGTTTAGCCGCACCAGGGGAGTGCGGCCGATCAGTTCAGTTACATTCGCGGCAATGCGCGCCATAACGATCCTCCTTTTCGGGCCAATGGCCCGGACCTCTGATGGAACGGATTGGGGTATTGGTGCAGCTTGTCAGTGGGAAACATCGCGCGCCATCGGGCGCACATCGGCATCGGAGCTGGCACCAGGACGGTGTTAGCGACATCGATGCATGCATATAGGGTAGACCCAACGCGCGGAAAATGGCAAGGGCTGTTGTTCCCAGGGTTGCAATGACCGACGCGCACGCGCAATTGCCCGCCAACCCCATGCGCTCTTGGGGCCTCCGTTGCCTACTTCACTGGCTCGGCGAGAAAGTAAACATATATCAAAATGGCCACGCCGATCAGTCCAGGAATCAGTCGACAAGGTATGGTCCCGCCCCTCCCGTCGCGCGCCCTGAAACGAAACGGGCTTTTGAAGCACGTTCTATTCGGTACAGTGCTTGGCTCCGAAGCGCCGGAGCTTTTCGAGGGTGGCGGCGGCCTGACTGGAGTCGATGGCTTCCGCGCCCATGGCTACGCCTTGCTTCAGATCGCCGGCGAGGCCAGCAGCGACGAGCGTAGCCGCTGCGTTGAGCAGGACAATATCGCGCCGCGCGCCGGGAACGCCGGTGAGCACGTCGTAGAGCAGAGCCTTATTCGTGGCCACGTCGCCGCCGATGAACTGATCGAGCGTAGCGCGCGGGAGGCCAGCCATCTCCGGCGTGACGCGCGCGGCTTTCAGCGTGGGCTCGCCCGACCCCGATTCCTCGATGCGCGCCACGACTGACTCGCCCGTCGTCGTCAGCTCGTCAATGCCGTCGGTTCCGTGGACCACGAAGGCGCGTTTGGCTCCGAGCGCCGCCAGCGTGCGCCCCACGAGGAGAACGCGGCTGGGGGCAAGCACCCCCACCACCTGAGTGCGCGCGTGGGCCGGGTTAGTGAGCGGACCGACGAGGTTAAAGATGGTGCGGAAGCCCAGCGCGCGGCGGAGCGGGCCAAGCGACTTCATAGCCGGGTGATAGAGCGGCGCGAAGAGGAAGACAAAGCCTGTTTCGCGCAGGCATTGGACGGCCAGCTCGGGCGAAAGGTTGATGGGCACGCCGAGGGCTTCGAGCACATCGGCGGCGCCGCAGCGCGAGGTGACAGCTCGGTTGCCGTGCTTGGCCACGCGGGCGCCGGCGGCTGCGGCCACGAGCGCGGCTCCGCAGGAGATGTTGAAGGTCTGCGGTCCGCCGCCGCCCGTGCCAACGCAGTCGACAAGTTGCTCGCGCTCGCCATCAGTGAACGGCAGCGGCGTGCCGTGCCGGCGCATGACATCGACAAAGCCGGCGAGCTCCGAAGCCTGCTCGCCGCGCGTGGCCAGCACGGCCAGCAGCGCGGCTGTTTCCACCTCCGGCACACTGCCGGAGAGGATTTCCTCCAGCGCGCCATCTGCCTGCTCCCGGGTGAGGGACACGCCATCCTCGGCAAGCGCTTTGAGCAACTCGTTTAACCGCGCCATATACATTCTCATGGTAAAGGCGACGCCCTCGACGCTCCGGTTTGCTCCTTCTTCTGCCGCCAAGATAGTATGGATTTACCGGCTGCCCAAGCCGCTGGCCCTGCACTCGACGGCCTGTGCCGTGAACCCCCTCAACTGACACCAGCCTGGGCGGATCCAATCCACGATGAAAATTCACGAGTACCAAGCAAAGGAAATCCTGGCGAAATATGGCGTTGCCGTGCCCAAGGGCGAAATGGCGGCCAATTTCGAAGAAGCCGCAGCGGTGACGCGCAAGCTGTTTGCCGAAGGTGCCCCGGGCGTCGTGGTCAAGGCGCAGATTCACGCCGGAGGCCGCGGCAAAGGCGGTGGCGTGAAAGTTGCCAGGACGCGCGAAGAGGCCGAGCTGCATGCCAAAAACATCCTGGGCATGACGCTCAAGACCCACCAGACCGGGCCCGAGGGCCAGAGGGTGCAGCGGCTGCTCATCGAAGAGACTGCGGCCATCGAGCGCGAGCTCTACCTCGGCATCGTACTCGACCGCGCTACGGGCAGGCTGGTCTTTATGGCCTCGCAGGCCGGGGGGATGGAGATTGAGGAGGTGGCCGCGAAAACGCCCGGGGCGATCTTCAAGGAGACCATCGATCCTGCCGTGGGATTCGGCGCATGGCAGGCGCGCAAGCTGGCTTTTGCGCTGGACCTCAAGCCCACGCAGATTAATCAGGCCGTCACCTTCTTCCAGGGCCTGTACAGGGCCTTTGTCGAAACCGACGCCTCACTGGTCGAGATCAATCCCTTCATCACCACCACTGACGGCAAGCTCCTTGCGCTCGATGCCAAGATCAACTTCGACGACAATGCGCTGTTCCGTCACCCCGACATCAAGGCGCTGCGCGACATCGCCGAAGAGGACCCGCTGGAGGTGGAGGCCAGCAAATACGCGCTCAATTACATCAAACTCGACGGCTCCATTGCCTGCATGGTGAATGGGGCGGGCCTGGCCATGGCGACGATGGACATCATTCAATACGCGGGAGGGAGCCCGGCGAATTTTCTGGACGTGGGCGGCGGCGCAACGCAGGAACAGATCGAGCACGCCTTCGAGATCCTCCTCTCCGACTCGCACGTGAAGGCCATCTTGATTAACATCTTCGGCGGCATCCTGCGCGTGGACCGTTTGGCCACCGGCGTGGTCGCGGCGGCGCGCAATCTGCGCGTTAAGGTACCAATCGTGCTGCGGCTTGAAGGGACCAACGTGGAAGAGGGACGGAAGATTCTCAAAGAGTCGGGGCTGAACTTCCAGGTGGGCGCAACGATGAAAGAGGCTGCGGAATTGGTTGTAAAGGCAGCTTCCAGCTAGGAGACGCTAGCTATCAGCCGTCAGCTTTCAGCCATCAGCTAAGATCGTCTTAACCATCATTGACGGTTCGAAACGTAGAGGAATTGAAATGCCGCAAGACGTGCACGACCTAACCGTCTGGCAACGCGCAATCGATCTAACTGTTTGCATTTACAAGTTGACCCGGGGTTTCCTCAAGATGAGCTGTATGGGTTGGTATCGCAACTGCGCCGCGCCAGCGTTTCCGTGGCAAGCAATATTGCGGAAGGACGAGGAAGGCTCAACTCCGCGGAGTTTCGGCAATTTCTCGGAGTTGCTCTGAGATCGGTGTTTGAGTTGAAAACTCAACTTGTCGTCGCCAAGAGATTGAAATTAGGCAGCAAACGAACGATTGACGAAGCTGCCGCGTTGAGTGAGGAAGTTTCAAAGATGCTCACCTCGCTCATTCAAAAACTGAGCCCAAAGGCAAAAAGCTGAGAGCTGATAGCTGAGGGCTGAGAGCTTTGCAGTGAAAGCTAGGAGCTGTTTTTCATGGCGGTCTTGGTCGATAACAATACGCGGCTGATTGTTCAAGGCATCACCGGCAAGGAAGGCACATTCCACGCCATGGGCTGCGCGGAGTACGGCACCAAAGTGGTCGGCGGCGTGACGCCCGGCAAAGGCGGAACGATACACGAAGGCTGGCCTGTCTTCAATACGGTGGCGGAAGCCGTGGCGAAGACCGGCGCCAACGCAACGATGATCTTTGTTCCTCCGCCGTTTGCCGCCGACGCCATCCTCGAAGCCGAAGACGCGGGGATTCCGCTGATCGTCTGCATCACCGAGGGCATTCCTACGCTCGATATGGTCAAGGTCTGGGCCAAACTCAAGAATTCGAAGTCGCGGCTCATCGGTCCCAACTGCCCCGGCGTCATCTCGCCCGGCAAGGCGAAGATCGGCATCATGCCGGGGCGGATTCACAAGGAAGGATCGATTGGGATTGTCTCGCGCTCGGGCACGCTGACCTATGAGGCGGTGCATCAGCTCACGCAGCGCGGCATCGGCCAGTCGACGGCGATCGGCATCGGCGGCGATCCCATCGTCGGCACTACGCACATTGACGCGCTGCGCCTGTTCAACGACGATCCCGGGACCGAAGCCATTGTCCTGATCGGCGAGATTGGCGGTTCGGCCGAGGAGGATGCGGCGGAGTTCGTCAAGCAGCACGTGAGAAAGCCGGTGGTGGGATTTATCGCCGGCCAGACCGCGCCTCCGGGACGCCGCATGGGCCACGCCGGCGCCATCATCAGCGGCGGCCAAGGCACCGCGGCCGACAAGATGAAGGCCATGGCTGCGGCCGGCATTCATGTCGTGGTCTCGCCCGCCGAGATTGGCGCGACGCTGGCCAGCGTGATCGGCGGGTAAGGCAGCTTCCAGCTGCTAGCTTCCAGCTTCCAGCTTTTTCGCACCCGTCTCTCCGCTGTCGGCAAGGATGCTCGACGCGGTCTCCGATCCGTTCGCGGTTCCAACCGCCGGCGATGTGGCCGGTGATTCAACCGGCCAATGGCGTGGCCTTCACAGTTTCACAGCCTACAAAAATTATTTTTTGTGGTTAAGCCATTTGTTTTGAGCGACTTGTACCTATGATCACTTGCCCTAACTCACTGAAAACACGAGAGTTAGAGGTTAAAATAGCCAGAATCAGCGAGTTACAGGCGCTCTTCTGAGGGTTTGCAACTTTTTGGGTGCAATTCCCGGAAAGATCCCTCCTCTCCTGGGCGGCTGATTGACCGCCAAAACGGGCCGCAAAACAGTGGCGGCCCGGGAATGCCGGTCGCCACGCCGACATTTCACCCCAACGACAAAGACCTGTCGTTGGGGACCCCGAACGTTCCCGAGCCGCGTTCCGGCCGTCCCCGGAGTTCGCTCTTTTTGGTCACTTGAGATCAGTGTAGCGAATTGGCGGAAATAGTACGCAAATCGGGGATGGGGTGGAAGTGATTTGGAGTGAATGGGATAGAAAGTGACGAGGTTTGGCGGGGGGTTGACAAAAAAGCAGGGAACGGGGGTCAGGGATCAGGGATCAGTGAAGCCAATAGCCAGTAGCCAGTAGCCGGTAGCCAATAGCCAGTAGCTGATGAGGGAGATCTGGTTGAGCACTCATAAAATGAGTATGCGCCGAAGGGCCGAAATAACCGGCAAATTTGCGGAGAGAAGGATTTGGCATGGAATCAATGGGATGCGGGTGGTTGAGGCGGTCGGGGGGCTTGACAGGACGATGGTTCTGGCGGGGCGGCGCGAAAGGCGAGGGTCCATCTTGCGAAATGGGCGGTTTTCAGGACTTACCTGTAGGTGCGAGAAATTGTTGTATCCCATTACGAGTGGAACAACACCTTGACCTTCTACAGGTACCCGCGATTCGCGGCTGGGCGGGGTCCCTGAGATACGGGCCACCTGGCCCTTCCAATTGTGAGCTACGAACTGTGAACTGCGCCTGTCCCCTGTTGTACACTCCACTTGATGAAACGCATCGTCCTCTGCACCCTCGTTCTTCTCGCCTCCGCAGCTCTTGCCGCCGCCCAGGAAGCTAAACCCAAACCCGAGGACACGGATGTCTGGAAGCCCGTCCCGCTTGTCGTGACGCCGGGCGCTACCTGCGGCGCGCCACCCTCCGACGCCATCATCCTCTTCAATGGCAAGAATGAGGACGAATGGGTTTCCGCGCAGGACCACACGCCGGCAAAGTGGGTTGTCGCCCACGGCCTGCTCACCGTCGTCAAAGGCGCAGGCAACATTGAGACCCGGCGCACTTTCAAGGATTACCAGCTGCACGTCGAGTGGCGCGTTCCCGCCCATATCACCGGCTCCGGCCAGGGCCGCGGCAACAGCGGCGTCATGCTCGCCTCGACCGGCCCCGGCGACGCCGGCTACGAACTCCAGGTCCTGGACCCGTGGAACAATCCCACCTATGTGAACGGCATGGCCGGCAGCCTCTACAAGCAGTCCATTCCCCTCGTCAACCCCGGCCGCAAGCCCGGCGAGTGGCAGACCTACGACGTGGTGTGGACCGCGCCCATCTTCAACGACGACGGCTCGCTGAAAACGCCCGCCTACGCCACCGTCTTCTTCAACGGCGTCCTGGTCGATGACCACTTCGAGCTCAAGGGCCAGACCCTCAACATAGGTCAGCCCTTCTACAAGAAGTACGACCGCGCGCCCATCAAGCTCCAGGCCCATGGCGACAAGAGCGCGCCGCTCAGCTTCCGCAACATCTGGGTCCGCGAGCTTCCGTGAAAACAGCGATCCGTGGATCGTTCCGTTCCGGCCCTGGATTTTGATTTGCGTTCAGCATGCACCGAGGGGCGAAATAGCCGGCAAAGTTCGGGCGGAAGAGATTTGGCGTGGAGAGAGAGGGATGAGGGGCGGGTATTGACCGGGCGGCGCGCGCAGCAGGCGAATATCCTTCTGGCGAAATGGGCGTTTCAGGGGACGGATCGCGATTCTCGTGGTCCGCTTCCGGCCGGTTGAGGTTCGTGGTTTCCCAGGTCCCCAAATGCGAGGGACCTGGGGCACCCATCGGTAGTGGCTAGATTGGCTTCCAAGCATCCGGGCCACCCGCCTCACACCTCCGGGGTTCGGGGTGCTTGCTACCCGGCGTTGGATCCGGGGTTCGGGGTGCTTGCTACCCAGCGTTGGATCCGGGGTTCAGGGTTCGGCTACTCGGCGTGGAGGACGACTTCGAAGAGGAGGAGGCTGGCGGTGGTGAAGACGATGTCGTAGCCGAGGAGCATCTTGATCCAGAGGGTGGGGTCGCTGTCGCCGGTGAGGATGGCGCCGGTGGCCTGGACCATGGCGAGAAGAGCGGGAATGAAGATGGGGAAGAGGATGAGCGGCAGGAGGAGCTCGCGGTTGCGGCTGCGGATGGAGAGCGCAGCGAAGAAGGTTCCGTTGGCGACCAGCGCCCAGGTGCCGAGCGGCAGCACGAGCAGCAGTTTCCACGCGTCGCCGAGGATATGGAGGTTGTACATGACCACGAAGACGGGCGCGAGGACGATCTGGACGATGGTGACGAAGAGGAAGTTGGCCAAGACTTTGGCGAGAAACATATCTGCGCCGGGGGTGGGCGCCATGCGCTGCGCGTCGAGAACCTGATGGCGGATTTCGCGCGCCCAGGCCTGGTTGAGGGCGCTGACCGAGGCGAACATGGTGGCTACGCAGAGCACACCGCCGGCAATGTCGCGGGAGAAAGCGCCGCGGGGATCGAAGGCCAGCGAGAAGAGGACAACCACGAGCAACGCGAAGAAGAGCATGGAGTTGACGGCTTCCTTGGAGCGCCACTCGATGCGCAGGTCCTTGGCGAGATGGGTGAAGAGGGCGCGGGTCATTCGGCGTGGCCCTCCGGGGTGGTGAGTTTGGCGTCTTTAGTCAGATCGGCGGTTTGGACGGGCGCGCCGAGGGCGGCGGCGGCGCGGAGATAGTCGCCGGGAGCGAGGATCAACTGCGTGCCACGCGTGCCGGCGGAGACACTGATGCGATCGAAGAGGATGGCGGTTTCATCGACGAAGACCGGGTACGGCTTTTTGGCGCCGAAGACGGTGACGCCGCCGCGCAGGTAGCCGGTGAGCGGCTGCACGTCTTTGAGGGGAGCCATCTCGGCCTTGCGCCACTGGGCAGCGTGGGCGAGCTTTTTGAAGTCGAGCGCTGCGTCGCCGGGGATGACGGCGAAGGCGTAATTCGAGCGAGAGTCTGTGGTCAGCAGGGATTTGAAGACCTGTTCGGCGGGCATACCAATCTTCTTGGCGACGGCGATGGCGGAAAGATCTTCAGGATCGACCTCGTACTCAAGGAGCTCGAAGGGGATGCCGAGGGATTCGAGGAAGCGCGCGCCGTTGGTCTTCATTGCGAGGGGCTCCCGGGATCAAGCGATGCCACGCGGCCGGCGTGGAGGGTGATGACCCAATCGGCGATGGGCGCGGCCATGTCGCGCTGATGCGTGGTGATGACGATGGTGCGGTCGCTCTGGCGGAAACCGGCAAGGAGATCGACCATTTGCCGCGCGCTCTCGACATCCATGTTGGAGAAGGGCTCGTCGAGGAGGAGCAGCTCAGGAACGGGAAGCAGGACGCGGGCGAGCGAGGTACGCTGGCGCATGCCTTGCGAGTATTGGCCGAGGAGGCGATTGAGTTCGGGATCGAGGCCGACTTGGCTGAGCGCCTGGGCCGGGGTCAGGCAGGCGCGGCCGGGATAAAGACTGCGGAAGTAGTGCAGATTCTCCTGGGCGGTGAGCTCGTCGTAGAGCATGGGCGCGTGGCTCATGTAGCCGATGCGGGCGCGTGCTTCGTGGGGTTCGGAGTCGCCGAAGACGCGCACCGTGCCGTGGCTGGGGCGCAACAGGCCGGCGAGAATGCGCAGCAGCGTAGATTTGCCCGCGCCGTTCTCGCCGAGAAGCACATAGCAACGGCCGGGCTCGAGCGAGAGCGAAACCTGACGCAGCGCGGCGAAGCTGCCGAAGAGCTTCGACACCTGATCGAGCCGAGCGCAAAGGGTTGGGCGGCCGGCTGCGGAGGCGTTAGCGTTCATTCGATCAGTCTGCGGCGGTTTGAGTGGGCGAAGGAGGCGTGGGCGCGGCGCCCGACGCGGTGGACGGTTTCGCTGTGGCTGGAGGGGCCGGTGTGGAGGGGGTCGCGCCGGGCTGCTGCGGCGCGTACTTGCTGGCGCACTTGGCCTGGAGCACAGTGGCATGGAAGACGCCGTCGCGCCCATAGGTGCCCTCGGCCAGCGCCTGCGCGTCGTCCTTGAAGGTGTCAGGGGGCGGCTCCGATCCCTTGTAGCTCACCTTGAGCAGGCGGCCGCTGGGAGCTTTCGGCGAATGGCTCTCAAACTCGTTGAGGACGAAGTCGACGTGGGTTCCGTTCTGCTCGATGGTGCCGGGCTGCACAAAGCCCTCAACGCGCAACTGGCTGTGATAGGCCTTGTCGCCCATACTGCCCAGTTCGGCGATGGTGACGTAGTAGCTCTTGCTGGAGCCGTACCCGGTGTAAGCCAGCCAGCCAATGGTGCCGACGATAACGGCCACCGCAATGCCAATTCGGAGGGTATTTGGGGAAACCTTCATAATAATCCTTCTTTAACGATACGAGGCGTGAGGCCTGGGGTCAACAAGGCAGGGGTCAGGGATCAGGGATCAGGGATCAGAAAAACAGCTTCTAGCTTCTAGCTTTTAGCTTTTCTTGCGGAGGCGGCGGCAGCGCGAGGGAATGGCGGGGAGGGCGCAGGAGCGGTCGCCCGAGCGGGAGGGCGAGCCGGGCGCGGGTTAATTGCCGCGGCGAGCGTTTCCGAGCCGGCCGCAGTAGCAACTGCGATTGACCGCTCTGGCAGGCTGCAGCGAAGTCGCAATCGCCGGCACGAGAATCATGGCGATCAGGATCAGTTCAATGACAAGGTCATCCATAGGAACCACCACTTTTGCACTCCTATTAGTTACCGCGCCTATGCGTTCGGTTCCGTTGCATTGAGATGGCCAAAATCGGCGGCGAAAGAATCATCGCAACGAAAGCGAACCCAAGCAGGAAGTCAACCATGGGAGATTCTCCCTAAGCTCGCTGCGATGCACTCGTTGGGCGCAATCGGCAGCTTGAGCCGGACAATAGCGCTCTTAACTATGGATGGGGAATCACTCCTCGGTGGGAGAGCATGGCCAATTAGCGGCAGTGAGCGCTTACGACCTCCGCCAACGAACCATCACCAGCGTCGCTGAGGACGGGCTGCCGGCGGTCGTCAGCGAACCGAGTCGAGGGTGGTTGCGGCGCGGTCGAGGGCCTGCGTGAGCACTCCTAACTGCTGCGCGGCAAGGGTCGGGTTTCTGGCATCGATGGCCTCGTTAACACCGGGGATGACGACAGCGGAGTAGCCCGTGAACTCGCCGGGGGCGTAGATGGTGTGCCGGTACCAGGGACGATTGGCGAGTCCCGCCGGAGAGAGCAGAGCCGTCTCCGTTTGCCGTAGCGCGAGATTCAATTTGGCCAGATCGCCGGAGGGAGCGGATTGGAGCGCATAGGCGCGTTGCGCTTCAGCGGCCATGCGCGCCGCCGCAGCTTCGGCCGAGGCGAAGTCGAGAGACGAAAGCCCGTCGTCAGCGGCCTTGCGCTTGGCGGCTTCAATATAGGAGGAGATCGCGCGCGCGTAAGCCACGTAGTCGTAGGGCAGCACATCGGCGTCAGCCATGCGCAGGGCCTCGAGCCCGAGGATGCGCGCCATTTCCTGCAGATAGACGAAGTGAGGATCGGCGTTTTGCGTAAACCAAGCAAAGTCGTCGAAGGTCGAGTGATAGACGCCGTACGGTCCGGTGGAGGTTATGTCCGTGGCGGGCACGCCGGCGTGTTGCAGGAACGGCGTGAAGTCCGACCCCGAGCCGAGATCGCCCACGCGCACCTCTTCGCTCTCGAATGTGGGCGCATTCGAGCCCCGATGCTCGTTGGCGGCGGAGGGATTGAGGCGCCACTGCTCAAAGACCGTCCCCTCCACCGGGCCGGGCACCGAGCGGGCCACGTCGCGGATAAATTCCTTTAGCGAGGGTACAGCCGAAGCAGAAAAATCCGAACCCGAGACGGCGATATCGACGTTGAAGTATGCAACGGCATGATCGAGGGCAAGTCCCTGCTGCTCGACCCATTCGGTTGAACCGATGAGGCCCTCCTCTTCGGCGTCCCAACTGCAGAAGACGATGGTGCGCCTGGGGCGCCAGCCCTGACGAAGCAGCGCCCCGACACCATGCACTGCCTCCAGCATCGATACTGTTCCGCTCGAAGGATCCACCGCGCCATAGACCCAGGCGTCGCGGTGATTGCCGACAATCACCCAAGCGTCTGGATCCTGCGAACCCTGGATCTTCCCGATCACATCCCAGATAATGCGCCGCTGGTAGTCCTGCTGCGAGACAAGGTGCACTCTTACCCCGCCCGGACCCAGGTGATAGCGGAAAGGCAGGGCGCCCTGCCAGCCTTGCGGCGCGCCCGGCCCCTTCAGCGCCTGCAGGATTGGCGCCGCGTCGTGGTAGCTGAGGGGAATGGAGACGATACGCGGCTGATCGCCATCCGGCCCCGTGAAATTCTTGATACGGTCAGAATCGGGCAGATCAAGGGTCGAGGCCACGCCCGGAGTTTCGGGATCGCCGGGATATTTGAAGAGATATTGCACCGATCCGCGCTGCACACCGGTGTCGGGACGCCACGGGCCGATCGGCCAGGGATCGCCCTTGTAGTAGCCATCGTCCTGCGGGTCGGAGTAGAGGAGCACGCCAGCGGCCCCGCGCTGCTCGGCCAGGTAGACCTTGACGCCGCGAAAGTTGGCGCCATAGCGGCAAATCACGATCTTGCCATGGAGGTCGATGTGCTTGGCCGCCAGCTCATCGAAGTCTTCGAGCCGCCCGTAGTTCGCGTACACGACATCGCCGGTCACGTCGCCCGAGCCGGAAGAGCTATTGAACGGCATCACCACGCGCGGGTTGTCCTGGCCGGGGTCGCCGTTGACGTGTTCGCGCGTGGGCCCGCTCATGAGCAGATGCCCGGCCTCGTCATAGGCCTCCACGCGGACGACTTTGGGCCAATCCAGGAGCACGCGGTAGGGAACGATTTGGGTCTCGAGCCCGGCCGCGCGAAACTTCCAGGCCACATACTCCGCGGTCTTGCGATCCTCAGGTGTCGCCGCCATGTGCGGCTCTACAGTGAGGATCTTGAGATCTTCGCCGGCCAATTTGGCGTCGGGCACGGCGAGGAACTTCTCTTCGAGCTTGGCTTCCGCGCTGAAATCGGTGTAGCCAAAGCCGCCTTGCGGGGGAGCCTGCGCCTGCAACGGGCGCGATGGCAATCCCGCAATCAGGAGTGAGAGAAGAGACACGAATGTTGTGCGCAAGCTCAACGAATCGACCCTCACAGCAAAGCCAACCGGTGTTCAACTCACAGGCTGTGCACAATGCGCGCAGCGCCGCGCCGCCAGCGGAATCTCGCTCAGACACTCCGGGCAGGTTTTCGTTGTGGGAGCTGCTGCGGCCTCGGGCTTCTTGAGGCGCGCAGAAATCGCGTTCATCGGCAGAATGATTGCAAAATACACCACACACGCCACAATCAGAAACGAAACTGCAGCGTTGAGAAAACTGCCGACCTTGATCGCCCCGCCGCCGACATGCAGAATCACGCCGCTAAAGTCCGGCTTGCCGACGGTTGCGGCGATCAACGGGTTCAGAACATCGCTCACAAGCGAAGCCACAATCGCATTGAACGCTGCACCCAGAATCACAGCCACGGCCAGGTCCACCACGTTTCCGCGCAAAATAAAATCTCGAAATCCTTTGAGCATCGCTTCCTCCAGAAAATCCTCGATTCAAACGTCAACGCGGCCGGCACATGATAAGGATCGCCCAACGCCAAGTCTTCCGGTTGATCGCTCTGTTCATGCTACACGGCGACACGCCCCAAGCGCTGCATGTTCGACTTCGTGGCACGGCATTCCTCAACCCGCTACGGTCAGCGCGACACCCCAGCTCACGGCACGGCCAACAAGACCACGATTGCCGCCAGAATCATCAGGTTGGCATAGAGCAGGATGAGCACGCCGGCGTGGTAGAGGCTCCATCGCTGCTGCAGGCAGCGGGCCGTCTCCGCCATGCCCCACGCGGCAGCCAGCAAAGCGAGGAACTGCCATCGCGAGCCGTGCAGGTTCTCGATGTAGGGGAACCCGGCCAGCCGCAAGCTGGCCATAAAGGCACCCAACGACAACACGATGGCGCGCACCAACGAACTTCGCCGCAAACGCAGGATGGAAAAGCGGAGACGCACAACCCTTCAATGTACCGTGCCCGCGGGAGTGGAGGCACTCCGCTTAAGGAAGAGCCGACCAGCGGCGCAATTCGCGGGTCTCTGTGAGCGGCGCCGAGCGGGATTCGGAACGATTGCGCAAGCCAGCGCGGCGGGTGATAAACTCTGTCTGTCCCAAAGCTCATAGCGGCCCCAGTTGTGAGTTCCCCAGATTTCAGCCATCCGACCGACAAAACGAGGAGGGTTAATCATGCATCCCGAGAGTCGTGCTGAAGCTCCGCTGAATCCGGGCCTGGTCTTTGAAATGGTCCAGGCTCACCAACGCACCGCGGCCCTGAAAGCAGCCATCGACCTCGATGTGTTTCGCGCGGTGGGCAAAGGGTCGGGAGATGTTGCTGCGATCGCCCGCCACTGCTCGGCATCGGAACGCGGCATCCGTATCCTGTGCGATTTCCTGGTGATCAACGGCGTGCTCAAGAAGGAGAACGGGCGCTATCAGCACACCCCTTCGAGCGCGGCGTTTCTTGACCCCGCATCGCCCACCTGCATGGCCTCCGTGGCGCAGTTCCTGAGCGAAGCAGCGATTATGCAAGCCGACGGGCAGCTTGCCGAGATCGTTCGCGCCGGGAGAACAAATCTTCCTGGTCAGGGGACAGTTGAACCGGAAAACCCCATCTGGGTGGAATTTGCGCAGAAGATGGCGCCGATGATGGGTCCCATGGCCGCTCCGCTGGGCGCGGTGGTGCTGGAGGGAAACACCGGCCCCATGCGCGTGCTTGATATCGCCGCAGGGCACGGGTTGTTCGGCATCGAGATCGCGAAGCAGAACCCGCAGGCGCATGTGACCGGCCTCGATTGGGCGCCGGTGCTGCGCGTGGCCCTGCAGAACGCGCGCAAGGCCGGCGTCCACGACCGCTACGACATGCTGCCGGGCAGCGCCTTCGAGGTGGATTTCGGCGGGCCGTACGACGCCGTGCTGCTGACGAATTTTTTGCACCACTTCGACCATACGACCTGCGTGAGCCTGCTCAAGAAGGTCCGCTCAGCTCTCAAGCGCGGCGGGCGCACCGCGACACTGGAGTTCGTGCCGAATGAAGACCGTGTTTCGCCACCCATGCCCGCGGCCTTTGCCATGACCATGCTGACTACGACTGCGATGGGCGACGCGTATACGCTGAGCGAGCTGACGGCCATGCACAAGGATGCGGGCTACTCGGCGACGAAGGCGCATCCGATCCCGATGAGCCCACATACGGTGGTGATGGGGTACGCCTAGCCGAGCAAGGAAGCGCTACCACCGATAGAGACAAAGCCATGATGGAATACAAGGGCTATGCCGCAGGTCCGATCGACTTCGACCCGGAAGAAAACACGTTCTCCGGGACCGTAGCCGTCCTCAGAGATGTGATTCACTTCGAGGGGACGACGGCCAAAGAGCTGGCGCGCGCTTTCCGCGAGAGCATCGACAGCTATCTCGAACTCTGCGCCGAGAACGGCCAACCGCCTGACCGTCCCTTCAACGGTAAGATTCTGGTGCGCACCGAGCCGGAACTGCACCGTAAGGCTGCTCTGCGCGCGGCCGTCGAGGGCGTAAGCCTGAGCCGGTGGATCTCGCGGCAGATTGAGAGCGCGCCGTAAGGAGAGAAGCGCTCAAAGGAGCGACCTGCCGAGAGAGTGGAGAGAGCGAGGGCCGGCGCGGGTACGCCGGCCGTTGTTTTTTGATATCGCGCAAGATGGATCTTGGGTTGAATTTGGTATCGTGTAACTTTACGCTACTCGCATGATAAAAAGTTTCCGGCACGCAGGGATTGAGAGATTCTTCTTTACCGGAAGCAAAGCGGGAATCCAACCGAACCACGCGGAGAAATTGAACCTCCAACTGACGATTAACTCCGCTAGCTCTGCCGTTCTCCGTTCTCGTCCTGAGCGCCCGGAGTCCGCCGAAGCGGACGAAGGCGCTTTGACTCCCGATTGCGTTATATGTGTGATTGTTTCCGACTTACGGCCTTGGAGGTGATGCATGACGATCGCTAACCGATTGGTTGCCGTAGTTGTTCTGTCGTCGTTTGTCTGTGTCTCAGTGACAGGCCAGCAGCTGATGACCCAGCAAGAAATTCGCCACGTGAACAAGGTCATGAAGAGCCTGGCTCACTACGACACAGGAACCAAGCTGGATGTCCTGCTCAACGACGGCTCCCACCAAATCGGAACGTTGAGCCAGACAGGTTCAACCTCCTTCGTTCTCACTGATCCTGTCGCGCACAAGCCTGCGACCATCGACTATCTCGACGTCAAGCGGGTACGGCCGACTCGAAAGGAATACATGGATCGGCAGCTCGGAAAAACGGTCGACGCGCTCCCGATAGTCTTGGCGAGTGCAGGCGTCCTCACTCTTGTGATGCTCGTCGTCGCAATCAAAGGGTTTGACAAATAGAGCCGGTCATGCCGGGGGCCCCGTCCTGAACGCGCTGGCCGCTCCCGCTGTTCACTGTTCCTGGTTCCCGGTCACTATTCCCTGTTCCGATTTCCTGCGATGAATCGGACTTGCGATAGGTCCATTTGGAATAATTATGTGCTCGTCGAATTTAGGCGTCCAGTTCGTTGGACGATCGCGGAAAAAGCGAATGCAGATCCTTCGCTCCGCTCAGGATGACAATTGGTTGGTTTGGGCCGACACCCTTGTCGAAATGCTATCTGCTGGAAGCGACGTTGCGGCGGGCGCGGACGGCGGCGGCGAGTTCGGCAAGCAGGGTGTGGGTTTCTTTCCAGTCGATGCAGGCGTCGGTGATGCTTTGGCCGTAGACGAGGAGCTGGCCGGGGACGAGCTTCTGCGCGCCTGCCACCAGATTGCTCTCGAGCATGACGCCGATGATGTTGCGGTTGCCTACGGCGATCTGCGCGGCCACGTCGTGGCAGACGATGGCCTGACGGCGGTAATCCTTGCCGCTGTTTGAGTGGCTAAAGTCGATCATGATGCGCGGGGCGATGCCGGCGCGCTGCATCAGGGCCGCGGTCTCAGCAACGCAGTCGGCTGTGTAATTGACGGAATTGCGGCCGCCGCGCAGGATGATGTGGCAATCGGGATTGCCGGCGGTGACAAAGATGGCCGACTGGCCGTGATGCGTGGTGCCGAGAAAGGTGTGCGAGTAGGACGCAGACAGGACCGCGTCGATGGCCACCTGCACGTCGCCGGAGGTCGCATTCTTGAATCCTACGGGGCAGGAAACGCCGGAGACAAGTTGGCGGTGCACCTGGCTTTCGGAGGTGCGGGCGCCGATCGCTCCCCAACTGACGAGGCCGGCGATGTACTGCGGCGTGATCATGTCGAGGAATTCGGTTCCCGTGGGCACGCCCATTTCGGCCAAGTCGAGGAGAAGGTGCCGGGCGAGGCGCAGGCCGTCGTTGATCTTGAACGTGCCGTCGAGGTGCGGATCGTTGATCAGGCCTTTCCATCCGATGGTGGTGCGCGGCTTTTCGAAGTAGACGCGCATCACGATGCGCAGGTCGTCGGCAAACTCGCCGATGGCGCCCTTTAGCAGGCCCCCGTACTCACGCGCCGCTTTGGCGTCGTGAATTGAGCATGGGCCGACGAGCACCAGCAGGCGGTCGTCCTGGCCCTTCAGGATAGAAGCGATTTCCTGGCGCGCGTTATAGATGATCGCCGATGCGGCCTCGGTGACGGGAAGTTCTTCCTCCAGAAAGACTGGCGGGAGAACAACTTTCGTCCATTGAATGCGAAGATCTTCCGTGGGGTGGAACATGGGCTCTCTTCTGGTGCAGATCGTTCCGGGCCACGCTCTCAGCGCGGCCCTGATACGAATCTACCAGCCGGAAAGAGACAAGAAAAACGCACCGGTTACCGGACGGCTTCGTACGTCGCTACGCCGGCAGCTGCGGCCCCTGCCCCAATCAATACGGGAATCAGGAGGCGCACATGATGCCCAGGCTCGGAGCCGGCGCCAATATATTCTTTGGCGTTTTTCACCCGAGCCACGTCGTCGTAGCTGTGCGTCACGGTTTTGTTGTTGTCGGCATCGGTGTACTGGAAGGAGGCGTTGGAGAGCACGCCCAGATAGCCAAAGGTCGCCGAGCTGTCGCGAAGATCGAACTCTAGAAAAGTACCCGGCCGGTACTTGGCGAGCCGCTTTTCGATCTTACGCGCGTGCTTGTCGAGCGGCGCGGACGACTGGGCCTGGCTGAGCGGGATTACCGCGAATAGCGCCCAGGCCATTGCCATGGGAACGATCGATCTGCACCGCAAAAGACGTAGGAATCTATTCATAGGGCCTCCTCCAAGAAAGTCCAACGCCACGACCACATGGCTTCGGCCCCGCCGCAGCCAAAAGTAGTGGGTTCTACGATACCATTAAATTCAGTACCAATGTGCAGCTCCCCATGCCTTTCGTAACAAGAAATCGTCGGACAGGAAAAGCGATCAAGAAAAGCGTCGCACTCAAAAGGTTGAGAGGGCCCTATTCGGCCTATCAATCGGAGCAGGTCTTCCAGTTCGTCGCCCTTTGGCGTCTTGACAGCACTTGCTTGCACTGCGTAAGATCAATGCGAAGGGGTGTATCAAGTTCCCTTCATAAGTGCCAGCACATCTAGCACTTAGGGAAAGGCGCCCCGGTCCGCTGTGCGGTTCGCGCCGCGTGCCAAAGAGGACGGAGAGCAGGCAAGATGGCCGATATGCGCCTCAGTCCGCGCGAGCGGTTGGTGTTAACCGCCATCATCGACCTCTATATTGCCACGGGCGAACCGGTGGCTTCGCAGGCAGTTGCGCGCTTGTTTGCCGACCGGGAAGGGCTGAGCTCAGCGACGCTGCGCAACGTGATGGCCGCGCTTGGCGAAGCGGGCCTGCTGGAGCAGCCTCACACCTCGGCCGGCCGCGTACCCACGGCAGCCGCCTTCCGCTATTACGTCGAGCAGATCATGCAGCTTGGCCGCGCCGCTGCGGGCCACGCAGGCGGCTCCGTGCCGGGAGCGGGGAATCCGCCGCTGAGCGAAGCTCGCCGCGGTCAGATTGAAGAGAGCTATAACGGCGTCGTTAGCAGCCACGAGTACCTGGAGCGCACGTCGCACGTGCTGGCGCTCATTTCGAGCGGGCTAGGCGTTGCCCTGGCAAGCTCGACCGCAGGGCAAGTGCTGGAGCACATTCACTTTTCTCGCCTATCCACGGGCCGCGTGCTGGCGGTGCTGGTTACGCAGGCGGGCGCCGTTCAGGATCGCGTATTGGCGCTCGATCGTCAAATGACGCCGATCGAATTGGAGACGGCAGGCAGCTATCTGAACGAGAACTTCCGCGGCTGGCCCATCGAGCGTATCCGGGCCGAGGTGACGCGGCGCATGGAGATGGAGCGCGAGGCCTACCGCCAATTGCTGACGTCAGTGGAGGAACTATGCCGCAAAGGCGCGCTGGCCGGCGATGACGCCGGACCTACAATTTTCGTGGAAGGAATCGCGAACCTTGTCAGCGCTGAACAGGATCGGGAGCGGCTGCGGCAGATGATGCTGGCCTTGGAAGCCAAACAGCGTCTGGTGGAGCTGCTGAACGCATATGTGGATGGCCGGCAGCAGGAGGTGCGGGTGGTGGTGGGCCTGGACGAGGCTTCGCCTGCCATGCAGGATCTGGTGCTGATCGGCGCGCCGGCGCGGCTAGGCGGCGCCAATCTGGGAACGGTGGCCGTGATTGCGCCCACGCGCATGCAATATCAGGAGATGATTCAGGCGGTGAGCTATATTGCGCACCTTTCCGAGCGCATTCTTGACGTTCCTCCAACCTAGGCGCGGCGTGCGCTGCCGACGCGCGAGCGATCCAGTAACGAATGGTGAGCATCCGCGGCCTGGGGCGAAGGACGCAGCCGTGCGAGAGAAACGGCATCTAACAAAAGACACTATCGATCTTTTTGGAGAGAGTGCTGAATCATGTCGAAGCAGGAAACAGAATTGACCGTGGTGGACTCCCCGGAGTTCCCTGAACCCACGGGAAGCGGGCGGAAACACAAGTTGCATCCTTCCGCCGAGTTGCCCGCGCCGGCCGTCGAGAAGAACGCTGCCGGCCAGGCTGAGACCGCTGCACAGGCCGAAACCGCCGAGGCAGCCGAGCCCCCAGTTCAGACGGAAGTTGAGCAGTTGAAGGCCGAGCGCGATCAGCTACTCGATCGTCTGGCCCGCATGCAGGCTGAATTTGAGAATGCCCGCAAGCGCGCCGAGCGTGAAAGGGCCGATTATCGTGATTTCGTAACCAGCAGCGTAGTGGAGCAGTATCTGCCGGTGCTGGACAATTTTGAACTGGCGCTCAAGTCCACCGCTTCGGCGCACCAGTTGCGTTCGGGCGTGAGCCTAATCGTCAAGCAGATGGAAGAGATTCTCGAAAAGATGCAGGTGAAGGCGGTACCCACGGTGGGCGAGGCCTTCGATCCGCGCATCCATGAGGCGCTGGGAACGGTGGAACGCGACGATGTGCCCGACCAGCACGTGGCCGAGGAGGTCCGCCGCGGCTACCGGATGCGCGAGCGGCTGCTGCGGCCGGCGCTGGTGCGTGTGGCGCATAATCCGAAGCAGTTGAGTGAGTAAAACAGAGATCAGAGATCAGGGGCCAGAGATCAGCGAGCCGGCTGGCGCACGGTCGCTGAAGACTGCATACAGGGGACAATGGGTTCTAATACGAGAGTGAGCAAAGCAGATTATTACGAAGTACTGGGGGTCTCCCGCAACGCCAGCGATCAGGAATTAAAGAGCGCGTATCGTAAGCAGGCGCTGAAGTATCATCCTGACCGCAACCCCGGCGATCACACGGCCGAAGAGAAGTTCAAGGAGGCGAGCGAGGCCTACCAGGTGCTGAGCGACGCCGACAAGCGCGCGGCCTACGACCGCTTCGGTCATGCCGGTCTGGGCGCGCAGGGCTTTGGCGCTGGACCGTTTGCCGGCGGCGTAGATATAGGCGACATCTTCGGCGACTTGTTCGGCGAGATGTTTTCGATGGGCGGTGTGCCGCGCGGAGCAACACGCGGGGCGACACGCGGTTCGGGCCAGCAACGCGGCGACGATCTGCGCTTCGACCTGACTATCGACTTTGAAGACGCATTTTTCGGGACTGAGACCGAGGTGAAGATTCGCCGGCTGGAGACGTGCGGCGTATGCAACGGCCGAGGGAGCGCCTCAGGCCGCGGTCCGAGCGTCTGCAGCCAATGCCAGGGTCGAGGCCAGCTCCGCTATCAGCAGGGATTCTTCTCCGTTGCCCGCACCTGCATCGCCTGCGGTGGCACCGGCTCGGTGATTGGCGATCCTTGCTCTGCCTGCCGCGGTGAGGGCCGCACAGCCACCGAAATCAAGCTGAATGTGAAGGTACCGCCGGGCGTGGAAGAGGGAACGCGCATTCGATACGGCGGCGAAGGCGACGCGGGCCGCGTGGGGGGGCCAAAGGGCGACCTGTACGTGATCCTTTCCATTCGTCCGCACGACTACTTCGAGCGCCACGGCCACGATCTCCACTGCGTGCTTCCCATCAGCTTTCCGCAGGCTGCGCTGGGCGCCGAAGTCGAGATCCCCGGCGTCGACGGACCGGTGAGCTTGAAAATCCCCGAGGGCACGCAGAGCGGCAAAGAACTGCGCGTTCGCGGGCGCGGCGTTCCCTACCTGAACGAGAAGGGCCAAGGCGATTTGATCGTGAAGATTGTGGTGCAGATTCCGCGCAAGCTCAACCGCGCGCAGCGAGAGTTGGTGGCGAAGCTGGCAGAGACCATGGCTGTTGACAACAAGCCGACGTCGCCGGGGCTGATGGAGAAGATGAAGGATTTGTTCAGCTAGGGGGACGTAGGGACCGCGGGGGAGATTCGTGGAGCTGAGCGGAATCGAACCGCAGGCCTCCTCGGTGTGAATTCAGCCTTCCCATCGAAAGTGACTGCAGCCGAGCAATCTGAATTCTGTTCTCTCCCCGGAGACTGCATATGTGCTTTAGGTCGCCCACTACAACTCTGCGGGCAGCACGGCTTGAGGGCGAAGCCCGGTAACCTGGAAGTGGTTACCTAATTGTGGCTAGGCCCATCTCTAAAGGTTCATTATTTAAGTCTTGTTTCTCCTCGCTGGTGGCATTGCTCCGGCATAATTAAACAAATAGATTCTAAGACATTAGTCCACGCGGGCCGATGAAAATAACGCTTTAATCCAGGACTAGATCTCGCCGGTTTGTTTGTCTTTGAAAGACGCGAGAGGTTTCAGGACGAAGTAAACCGGCTCAGCCCGGAATGTCACTCTTAGGGAGAGAAGCAGATGCACAACACATTTCTTAAGATGTATGTGAAGTTACAGAACCTGAAGAATAGCGAAGAAGGTCAGGATCTGGTGGAATATGCATTACTGTTGGCCATTGCTTCACTCGCGCTGATTTCAGGCATAAGGGGTATCGCCACTGCGGTCAACACCGTGTTCAACTCCGTGAGCTCCTCGCTGGCATAGGCGAGGGATCACGCTCCGCACGACACTCCCGCACGCCCCGTTTCTGCGTTATGCTGCCGATGCATGCAAGGCGCGTGCTCACCCGACGTCAAGGCGTGTGAGGATCCGATGCTGCGTGAAGATACGTCCGCGCCCGTCACCGTAGAAGCGGGCGAGGCGCAAAAACATAACCGGCCGGGGAATCGGGCAGTGTTGATTTTATGGTGGAGCTGAGCGGGATCGAACCGCTGGCCTCCTCGTTGCGAACGAGGCGCTCTCCCAGCTGAGCTACAGCCCCACGAGATTCTTATTTTAGCAGCGGATGAACGATCCGGAAAGAGGCGGCCTTCGGCCCGCGCCGTTCAATAGTAATAGGGCGTTTTGGCGGTCCACGGCGACTTTGGGTAGCGCTTGTGCAGGAGCTCGAACGCGGCCTTGCCGGTGACGCTGAATCGCGGCCGCTTGTCGTAGGGGACATTGGGGTCAAAGGTCTGGCAATCGTAGTGGGTGGCTCGCACGACAAGCGCGAGGGCTTCGGGCACGTCCGGGTCGTTGGGGTGCTGTTCCGCATAGTCGATGACTCGTTGGCCGAAAAAGTCAGAGGAATCCGGCAGGGCCTTTAGGCGTGCGAATTCGGAAGCGGCCTGCTGTTGCTCGGCCGGAGTGAAAATCGGCGGGGTTGGTAATGCAGACGAGGGAGGTTTATTGCCCCCCTGTGCCCCGTTGTTTGCAGCGAGCTTGCACCAGCCGTTATCGCGGTACTCGTCAAACTGGCTGTAACTCGCCACGCGGGCGATGCCGGAATCAAGGATGGGCTGCAGGCCGTCGTGGCGCAGAATGGCCACGAAGGCGGGGAAACCCGAGCCGGTCTTCGCGTCGACGCCCATCTCTGTGGGTAAACTTGGCGCGAGAGCGGCGGCGGACTTTGTGTCGTCGAGGATGACGGCACGAGCCCAGCTGGCAATCGCGATATTCCGGCGGAGATTTGGGGGCAGAACCGGTGAATTTGCCGCCTCAATAAGCTGCGACAGCGGCGTTTCTTCGTTCAGGATGTTGGTAGCATCGCTATCAAAGGTTATGGGCCGGTCGAGTTCGGGGCAAGGAGCAGTTTTGCCGCCGTAGAGCGGAAGACCGGCACGCTTCTGGCAGAGCGCGCGCAAATCGACTGCGGGCTCAGAACCGGTCTCGAGCGCGACGCGCGGCGCGAATTCAAGAAACTCACTGAAGTCGCGGGCGACAGCCATGCGCTCGCCGAGAATGGCGTTCCGTTCGGAGCTGGGTTTTTGAAGGTTGGGTGCGGCGAGGGCCTTTTCGAGCAAGGCTCGTGCTTCATCGGTTTGGTTAAGAGCGATGAGAAGTCGGACGCGGTGATAGAAGGCTGTGTCATAGGCGGGCGATTCGGGCGCGATCTTCGCGGCTTCCGCGATCAGGTCAGGCGCGAAGGCGTCGGAGGTGCCAGCCTTGACCGTCGCCATTACAAGCCAAGGCAGCGAATGATTCTGCTGCCAAAGTGCGTAGGCGGAAGCGGCAGTGCCGGAGCCGCGCCAGGCGGCGATCCAGGCAAGGAGCGGAGGCGGATTCTTGATGGCGATCTGGTTCTGGAGTAGCCAGCTCAGGTCTTTGAGATCCTGAGCAAAGATGGGATCGGGCTTCGGGCCAGTGAGGTCGGCGCTGATTTCGGCGGCGCGCTTTTCCGGTTCGGTGCGGATGCGGATGAAGTTCAGCTCGGCCTGCAAATCATTTCGCAG
Organism: uncultured Acidobacteriaceae bacterium; assembly: GCA_963844905.1. Lineage (GTDB taxonomy): Bacteria > Acidobacteriota > Terriglobia > Terriglobales > Acidobacteriaceae > Telmatobacter. The sequence continues at coordinate 249,947 of CAWJQD010000002.1, forward strand.
TGAAGCCGGATGCGGGCTGGAGAGTTCGTGTTCCAAAATCTGCTGTGCCCGATTCATAACGCCGGGATCGAAATCGGCGATACCTTCGCTGTAGGGGTTGGAACCTTTGCCTAATGCGAAGGCTTTTCGGACAATCGCGCGGGCAGCGAGGTAATTGCCCATGTCATGCCAGGGAGATTCTTGGTCGGCGGCAATCGCGGCGAATTGCTGAGCAGCTTCGTCGTATTTTCCCGCATAGAGATTAGCAGCGGCGATCTGGTAAGCGCGATCAGCGCTGAGCAGTGCAGGCGCACCTGCCGGCGCGGCGGAGGGCATGGACGGGGCCTTGCCGTCGCAGTTTGAGAAAACGGCGTCCTGTGCGCGAATCCAGTCGAGGATCGCTGAGTTGGACTTGCCCCAAGTGGCGGCACGTCTACGCAATGTAAGAATGGCCGTCAGAAAAGAGGGGCTTGGGCAATTCAGGTAATACTCGGTGTAGTGGAAACCTCCAGCAACGTTCGTCTCTATGCCGATTTGCTGGCCAGGAGCAGGGATGGCCGATGCATATTCCGCTCGGGCTTTCTCCCACAGCTTGGGCGGCGTCGATTCTTCCGCAGCTTTCTCTGCTTCTTCGTAAGCCTTCCACTGCTCGGCTGTGAGGCTATTGAGGTCCTGGGCGGGAGGATTGATTGCTGACTGCTCTTTGGCGCTGAGCCTGCCGCCGGTCAAGTAGCGCCAGGCAATTGCGTACACATCGGAGTCATATCGAGGCTGGAGGATGCCGAGCTGGCCCTTCGAGAAGGACGTGAGGTCGTCGGGATTTGTGTTGCTGACGAAGACCTCGTCTTCAAAGAACGGACCGCAGGCTTCGACGTTGCGGATGGGCGAAAGAAGGACAGCTGCGGCAAACGCGGCGACAAAGAAATAGCGCGATTTCATTGGAGTCTCCGTTGGACTTCGGTGGGCAAATCGACATGCCAGCCATTGTCAGGAAAGACGTAGATCCTTTTGCCATCGAGATCGGCAGGCCAGGGTTCGGTGGTGGAGATGCCGGCAGAGAATTGACAGAGCGGTTCACGGATGCGGAAGTCGTCAAGGTTGGGCGGCGCGCGGCGGCGGTCGGGTTCCATACGGAACATCATGGGAACAGCTTCGTCGATGGGAAGACCCCCAATCCAGTCGTCGAAACTGCACCAGGAAGCGAGCGCGGTGATGGAAAGTGGCAGATTGGCCGGCATCCGGCTCCGCAGATCGACCAGCAGGTCGCGGTAAGACTGGCGCTGAGAGCGCGTGGCATCGAAATCGACCTGAAGAGCGGCGATGCCGGGCTCGCGCGCGCTGCGCAGAATAGCGTCGACGGCGTCATCGCGATTTTCAGCGTTGAGCACGGCGTTTGGTGCCGCTTCGATGCGGACGACGGGAATCCGAGTCGCCGAGGAGGGGAAGACGAGGAGGTCTCTGCGAGGTTGGCTGGCAACGGTGAGACCGATCGTTAACGTCTGGTCAAGATAAGCGACGGCAAACCGGCGCGTGTCGAGCGCATGAAGGTCTTCGCGGCGCTCCCATGCCCAGAGCGTAACTCGCGGCAAAGTGGCCAAGCTGGCGGGTGGATGAGGAAGCGTGTCGGAACGGATGCCGAATGAGCAAAGAAGTGCAACGAGAGCGAAGGAAACGCTATTCCAGGAGTGTGCTTTAGGTGGCATTGCGGTGACGGTAACACGATGCACCATGCCGCTTGAGAAAGCAAGGCCGGGGGGAGCCCCGGCCTTTCCGTTTGCTCTGGTTAATCCAGCCACCTAGACCCCAGAGCTGAAACCTGCTTACAGCTGGTTCATGTTGGCCAGGAATTCGGCGTTGTTGCGCACCTTTTCGAGACGGCTGATGAGCAGTTCCATGGCTTCGACGGGCGAGAGCGGATTGAGTACGCGGCGCAGAATGAAGACGCGCTGCAGGTCGTCCTTGGGAATCAGCAGCTCTTCTTTGCGGGTGCCGGAGCGCTGGATATCGATGGCCGGGAAGACGCGCTTGTCGACCAGCTTGCGGTCGAGGATGATTTCCATGTTGCCGGTGCCTTTGAACTCCTCGAAGATGACTTCGTCCATGCGCGAGCCGGTGTCGACAAGCGCGGTGGCAATGATGGTGAGCGAGCCGCCCTCCTCGATGTTGCGGGCGGCGCCGAAGAAGCGCTTGGGCCGCTGCAAGGCGTTGGAGTCGACGCCGCCGGAGAGCACCTTGCCAGAGGGCGGCACGATGGTGTTGTAGGCGCGCGCCAGGCGGGTGATGGAGTCGAGGAGAATGACCACGTCGCGCTTGTGCTCGACGAGGCGCTTGGCCTTTTCGATGACCATTTCGGCGACCTGCACGTGGCGGGCGGCCGGCTCGTCGAAGGTGGAGCTGATGACTTCGCCCTTCACCGAGCGCTGCATGTCGGTGACTTCCTCGGGGCGCTCGTCGATGAGCAGCACGATGAGGACGACCTCGGGGTGGTTGGTAGTGACGGAGTTGGCGATGGACTGCAGCAGCATGGTTTTGCCGGTGCGGGGCGGAGCGACGATCAAGCCGCGCTGGCCCTTGCCCACGGGCGTCAGCAGGTCCATGACGCGGCCGCTGATGCCCTCGCGCACCGTCTCCATCTTGACCCGCTCCTGGGGATAGAGCGGGGTGAGGTTGTCGAAGAGAATCTTGTTGCGCGTCTCTTCGGGCGACTCGAAGTTGATGGCCTCGATCTTGACCAGCGCGAAGTATTTCTCGCCCTCGTGGGGCGGGCGCACGTTGCCGCTGATCGAGTCTCCGGTCTTGAGATCGAATTTGCGGATCTGCGAGGGCGAGACGTAGATGTCGTCGGGGCCGGGCAGATAGTTGTAATCGGGGGAGCGTAGGAAACCGTAGCCGTCGGGGAGGATCTCAAGCACTCCCTCGGCGAAGATGTGGCCTTCTTTTTCGCTCTGTGCCTGAAGGATCTTGAAGATCAGATCCTGCTTGCGGAGGCCGCTGGTCCCGGGAATCTCCAGGGTGCGGGCGATACGGCTTAATTCAGTGATGTTTTTTTCTTTGAGTTCTGCGATGGTCATGTTCACCTGCACGAAGGCGGGATGTGTGGGGTGGGGATGCGGAGGGGGAAGTGCTCCAGGAAGAAACCAGACGGGTACTCAGAAATTCAGCCGGCGCAAACCAGCTTTGAACCATCCCCCAAACTCATCTGGAGTCGCGGAGCGCCGGGAAAGAGGTGACTTCTTTGACGGGAAGCTGCCTTAAAACCGTTGCCTGACTGAGCGGATCATGCGGCGAGAAACGCCGTCACGCCGCACGCCGCCTTTCTACCGGTTGGGCCGCAGGCGCCTCTTCAGACGTCTCGGCTTCAGGATTAACCGATTCAAAACGGCATAAAACTTCATTGGTGGTGTCCTGCAGCCGTGTGTTCGGCTTGTGGAGCTTACGGGTTGCCTTGCTAGCCAGTTGACAGAGCTGGTAGCGATTGGACACTTGGGAAAGTGCCTTAAAAACAAGATCGGAACGCATTGCCTATCTCCTTCTTTTTCAAATGCATGCGCTGGAACGAGCCATTTAGCCGCCAGCGCAGCACAGGGGAACCAATACAATCGAGGGCTACCCCAAATTGCCGCTTCCATCCCTTAGACGCACTTTTTACGCCCCGAGCTCAAAAACTTTGAGACCTTTGCACGTCATGAAATGGATGCCATACCGCATCGGATATGCAGTTTGCGCCTTGGAATTTCGGGCGACTATAAGGCCACTCCGGGAACCCTTAAGAACACACCCAAGGCATCAACGGAGCCTACGCTCTAAGTATGATGCTGAAAGTGGCTGATGGGCACACCGGGCCACAACGCACAACCTGCCTCAATGAATAGCTATTATGAGAGTATATCGAAGCTCTGCCCAGGTCAATAGTTATTTCGTAGCATTGTGAGGCGCAATTCCCGTCGCTCGCAGCCTCTTCCCGCAACGGACCGTGATCCGTGGGATCTTCTCTTAAGCTATTTATTATCAGTCAAGTATGAGCATTCTCCGATGGGAGCTGCGGCCTGACGGTTTCGACCAAAGCCCATCCAAGGCCGCCCGCGGCCGGGGCGAACCTCTTCAGTCACTTGTGGCCATGCGCGCCCTGCCATGGGTTGCGGATTGGAATGGAACTCCAGCGAGGGTTCGCGTCAGGCCCAGTAGCTACGATCGAGGGTGCGGAACTCAACCCCATCGCGCCAAACACAGGTGCGATGGGGACCCCGGCTCTTCAACTCCAGTAACTCCTGTCCAAGGTTCTATATTGGATGGCTTCGGCCAGATGGCCTACGGCGAGGTGTTCGGCGCCCTCGAGATCGGCGATGGTGCGGGCCACTTTGAGGATGCGATCGTGGGCGCGCGCGGTCAGGCCCTGTTGCTGCATAGCGCGCTCAAGCAGCCGCTCGGCTTCGGAGCTCAACTCGCAGTAGGTGCGAATCTGGCGGGTGGTCATCTGCGCGTTGGCGTAGATTTTTTCCTTGGCTTTGGAGAAGCGGGTGCGTTGACGCTCTCTTGCGGCCATCACGCGGGCGCGAATCTGGGCCGAGCCTTCGGCTGCCGCGCCGCCGCGCAGCTCCTTGTATTGAACTGCCGGGACCTCAATATGGATATCGATGCGGTCGAGCAAGGGCCCGGAGATTTTGGCTACGTAGCGCTGAATCATAGGCGGGGAGCACATGCATTCCCGTGACTTGTCGTTGAAGTAGCCGCAAGGGCAGGGGTTCATGGCCGCGGCGAGCATGAAGCGCGCGGGAAAGCTGAGCGACATGGAGGCGCGCGCGATGGTGACCGCGTGGTCCTCGAGCGGCTGGCGCATCACTTCGAGCACGTTCCGGGGAAACTCCGGTAATTCGTCGAGAAAGAGGAGACCGTTGTGGGCGAGCAACACCTCTCCGGGGCGCGGCACCATGCCGCCGCCGATGAGTCCGGCGTCTGAGATAGTGTGGTGCGGCGAGCGAAAGGGCCGCTGCGTGACCAGTCCCGCTCCCGCTTCGAGCACGCCGGCCACAGAGTGGATCTTGGTGGTTTCGAGAGCTTCCTCGAAGGTGAGCGGCGCGAGAATCGAAGGCAGACGCTTGGCCAGCATGGTCTTGCCTGAGCCCGGCGGCCCGATCATGAGAATGTTGTGGCTGCCGGCCGCGGCCACTTCGAGGGCGCGCTTGGCCGTTTGCTGGCCGCGCACATCGCAGAAGTCCACTGTGAACTGCTGCAGCTTTCCCAGCAGTTCCTCGGTCACAACGCGATAGGGCTCGCGCTGGATTTGGCCAACGACCGAGGTGTTGAGCAGGTCGAGCACATCGAGAAGCGAGGAAACCGGATAGACGTTGACGCCCTCGACGACGGCGGCCTCGGCGGCGTTGGCGGCAGGCAGGATGAGGTTGGGAATGCCTTTTTCGCGGGCCAGAATGGCCATGGGCAACATGCCGGGAATGGGGCGCACGCTGCCGTCGAGCCCGAGCTCGCCCACCATAAGAAAGCGGCTGAGGTCGTTCGAGCGCAGGGCCCCGTAAGCGCCCAGGATGCCGACGGCGATGGGCAGGTCAAATCCCGAACCCTCTTTTTTGAGGTCCGCTGGCGCCAGGTTGATGGTGATGAAGGTGGGCGGGATAGTATAGCCGGAGTTCTTGATCGCGGCGCGCACGCGGTCGCGGCTTTCGCGCACCGCGGCGTCGGGCAGACCAACGGTGTGAAAGTGATCTTCGTTCGAGACGACGCCGCTATAGTCCACCTCGACATCGATGAGGTTGGCGTCGATCCCGTAGACGGCCGCACTAAGAGCCTTGAAGAGCATGGAGGAGGGCTGTGCAGCGAGTGTAACAGAAAGACAGGGGTCAGGGATCAGGGGTCAGGGAGCGGCGGACGCAGAGGCGTGGAGAAATAGGGAAATAGGAGATCAGGGTTCAAGGATCAGGGTGCGATTGCGTGAGAGCTCAGGCGCGGTCGGAGGGGAAGCTGCCCACGGATTCGCCTGGGGCGACGTTCCGGCCGGCGAGAACAATGGCGTGAGTGGCAATGTGCGCGCCCGCGCCGATGACGGTTTGCTGCAGCCGGACTTTATCGTAGTCCGCCGCATCGTGCGAGAAGGAATAGATGCGGGAGTAGGAGCCGATGACGGCGTTGTTGCCGATGGCGATGCCGCCGCGATCGTTGAGCAGCGCGCGCTGGCGAATGGTGACGCCATCGCCGATGGAAAGATTGTAGCCATAGGTAAGGTCGACGCCGTGGTAGATTTTGACTCCTGAGCCGAGTCGCTGGAAGATGTGACGCCCCAACATGGAGCGAAGACGCAAGCCCAGCCAGTGATTCAAGCCCAACGGCGAGCGGTCGAACATCTGCCAGAACCAGAGCAGCGGCTTGCGCTCGGCAAAGCGCCGGAGATCGACTTCGGCAAAGTGTTCGGCTTCCATGGTGACGTTCTGCGGGTCGAGCGAGAGGCTGACCGCATTGCCCGGCAGTTCGGAGGTGAGCGTGAGATTGAGCTTGGCACCGAAGGGACGGCCAAAATAAAGCTGGTGGAGCTGGTCGCGCACAATCTCGCTGCGGCGTTCCGCAGAGCAGTGCCGGGCGAACTCCTCGTCGAGAAAGCGGATCCAGCGGCGGTAAATCTCCTCGGCTTCGGGCGCCGGACGGGGAACCTGATTCTCAGGGTTGGCCATACGACTTCGACAATAAATCAGGGAACAGGGATCAGGGAACAGGGAATAGTCGTTAGTGGTCAGTGGTCAGTGATCAGATTCTACAACCGAACTAGATCACGGACAACTGGCCACTGTTTACCGGTGACCCCGAATGGTCTTGGGGTTCACGCCAGCGCTTTTTGCCGCGCGGCGGGCGGCGATGGCGTGCATCTCCTTGCCCATCGTGGATTGGTTGATGACCAGTTGAAAGGCCAGGCTGATCACGTAGCTGGTGCAAAAATAAAGCGCCAGTCCGGAGGCGAGGTGTCCGAACATAAAGCCCATGAAGACCGGCATCATGATCGCCATCATGAACCGCGTCCGGGCATCCATTCCCGGCGAGGGAGTGATGATCTGAGTAAGAAACATGCTGACAATAATGATGCCCGGCAAGATGTAATAGGGATCGGCTGCAGAAAGGTCGTGAAGCCAGAACCAGTGCGCCTGGCGCAACTCGACGGCATTTCTCAGCACATTGTAGTAAGCGTAGAACAACGGCAACTGAGGCAGCATGGGCAGGCAGCCGCCGAGCGGATTGATTCCCTCCTGCTTGTGAAGCGCCATCATCTCGGCATTCATTTCGGAGCGCCTCGGATCGGTGGCCTTGAGATGCGAATAGCGCTTCTTGATGGCGTCAATCTTGGGCTGCAGGCGCATCATCCGGATGGAGGATTTCATCGACATAAATCTCAGCGGCAGAGTAACGACGGTGAAGATGGCGGTGAAGAGGATGATAGCCCAACCCCAGTTGTACTCGCCGGGGCCAAGCTGGCGCCGAAGGAAGCGGAGGGCCAGGTAAAGGGGCTTGGCGATGATGCTGAACCAGCCAAGCTGGATGAGCGGTTCCAACGAGGGCCCGTTTTCTTTTCCGTCCGCTTCCATGGCGTGGACGGACGCGAGCACATCGGTTGCCTTGGGCCCCGCAAACAACCGCAAGCGCGTATAGCCGCTGGCGTCCCCGACCGCCAGTCCCAGTACGTCGGCGGGGGTTAACTTGCTGTTGGGATCGCCGGGGTTGCTGGGCAGGTCGATGGCGTGGTGCAGGGTGACCACGGTGGCGCGCTCGGGCACGTCGGGCAGGAAGGCAGCGGCGAAATAGAGATCCATGACGGCTGCGTACTGGTATGGCTCGTCCAGGGTGTCGTTTCCGCTCACTTTCCGCGCTTCCAGCGAATCGTGCCTGCCATCGATGGACCATGCGAAGTAAGAAGGCGTGCGCACGGAAGAAGAAAGCATCGACGTCTGCCGGAACTCCTCCATGTCGCCCAAACCGGCAGGCCACTCGATCAGGGCGCGGATCGGCGCACCGTTCTGCTTCACTTGAGCTTCGACGGCGACGACGTAGCTTGAATCGAAGCGCAAAGTCTTTACGGCATCGAGACCGTTGGCCGCGTAATGAAAGGTAATCGAGGCAGGAGCCAGGACCAATCCTGTGGCCGAGGGCTGCGCACCTTCGACCGTCACCTGGTAGAGCGCCTGGTTCAACTGCGAAGTGAGCGAGGGCTCATAGGTAAAGAGGGAGAGCGGGAGGCCGAACTTTTCCGAGGCCTGGGCCTGCACCAAATCCAGCGGCTTGCCGGCCGAGTCGAAGTACCTTTTCAAAATCCAATGCTTGACTTGGGCACCGCGATTGGTGAGAACGATCTTGTAGAGCTCATTCTCTACCGTGATGCTGGTCTCGAGCGGAGCGGAGATCGTAGGCGTAACCGCGGGCGCCTGTGCGGGCGCCGCGGTCTGGGTTTGGCCTGGCGAAGCCTGGGCGGCCGTCGTCGAGGGCTGCGTTTGCGCCGTCGGGGGCGCCTGTTGTTCCGGCTTGGGCTTGGCGAAGAAGTACTGGTAACCGAGGAAAACGGCCAGCACGAGAAGCATGAGGGCCATGGTGGAACGCAAATCGCCGCCGCCACCGCCGCCACCGGATCCTTGTGTCTGCAGATTGGGATTGTGAATCTCGGGCAAAGGATACTTCCTATCGTTCGCGAAGGGCAGCCCGAATGGCAGCCGCTCTTCTTATGGTAACGGTTCGTGGGGAGAAACGGTTCCGCGGCGCCCGGCAGCGGCGCCGGACCGAATTGCGGGCGGAGGGACCGGATCGAGCCCTCCGCGCGCAAAGGGATTGCAGCGCAGCAGTCTCCAAGCGGCGAGCGCACAGCCGCGCAGCGGGCCATGCGTGGCGATGGCCATGGCCGCATACTCCGAGCAAGTGGGCAGATATTTGCACCCGCCCACGGTGAGCGTGTGCCACGCCGGCGAGAGCCAGCGTTTGTAGAAGGCGAGCATTGCAAGCAAGAAGCGAGTCATGATGGGTGTGTCACGGGAGCCCGTGGCGGTGCGGCGAAAGGCTTCACTCCGCGCGCAGCCTCGGACCTGGCCTGTTCCAGAATACGCACGATCTCCCGCTCAAGTTGCGCGAATTCGATGGTAAGCACGTCGCGACGGGGATGGAAGACGAGATCGAAGCCATCGGGAAAGAGGTCAACGTGGCGGCGCAGAGCCTCGCGCATCCGTCGCTTGATGCGGTTGCGCTGGTGTGCTTTGCCCAACATTTTGCCCACGGTGAGCCCGATGCGCGCTGCAGCGGGAGCGCTCGCGGCCTCAGGTGTTTGCGGCGCCAGAAACCAGCTCATGGATGCGGATTGCCGTTTGCGGCCGGCGGCGTAGGCGCGGAGATAGTCGGCGTGCTTGCGCAAACGCGCGCCCGCCAACGATTGGCGCCGGCGAGGATCGGAGGGGGAGCTCATAAGGAAAGCTCACTCGCGAGGCGACGCAGCAAATTCCGATTCAAAAAGAAGCGATCTTCAGAAGAAGTGGAACGAGGGGTCAGTCGCGATGTCCGGCGCTGACGGATACGCGCTTGCGGCCGGCGCCGCGGCGGCGGCTCAATACGGCTGCACCGGCCTTGGACTTCATGCGCGCCCGGAAGCCGTGGGTTTTCGCACGGTGGCGGCGGTTCGGTTGAAACGTGCGCTTGGGCATCGTTACCCACTCCTGTTTCCTAAAGAAAATCTTTGTCTTAGCAACATTTTCGAGTATACCGCAGGCGTTCGAGGGAATCCACCACGGGAGAGCGCTTCATGATGTGGCAACGCAGTCCCGATCTCAAGCGTATTCTGGAAGAGTGCTGCAACGGAGAAGTGGAAGGCACCGTTTGAGGGATGCACTTCAGTAATGCGGGTAACATCAGCGCCGAGTTTCACAATCTTTGGTGCAACTTTTCGAGATCGCAGAAAACTTCTGTGAAAGGGATATTGCAACGGCCTCGAGATGTGCTACTATCGGGACCGTTCCTGAAATTTCCTGTGAAATTTCGCGCGTTCTTCGTTACGGATTTTTTGCCCAAGCGCCCCGGGGTCGAGCCTTGAGGGGCGGACAAGTTGTGTACAGGTAGCCGACCGTCCTGGAACTGGACGCGAAGTAATGCCTCGCGCCCGGGGGAGGCCGTTGCCTGAAAAAACCGCAATTAAACCGCCGTGTACTATACCGGCGGAGCAAGCTAAGGATTGTGCGATGGCATTTGCGACCACTCCGACTTCGGCACTCAACCCCTGGCTCCAGATTCTCGCAGCGTTAGAGAAGAAGGTTATCCGGCAATCCTTCGAGACCTGGCTTAAGCCCACCCGTTTCAGTCATGCTGCAGGGCGCACACTCTATGTGCGCGTGCCCTCGCCGGAATTCCAGCACATCGGCGACAAGTATGGCGACCTGATCCAGGAGGCCATCGATCTTTATTCGCTGGAGTTCGACGACGTCAGCTTCGTGACCATCGAGGAGGATCCCTCGATTCCGCCGCAGCGCAAGGATGGCGGGTTTGGTCCGGTGGCCAGTCACGCGCCCACGGCGCCGCCGGTCAGTGCGATGCGAACGCCGGAGCAGGGACGCTTCGACTGGTCGACAGCGGCGCAACTTAACCCGCGCTACACCTTCGACGCCTTCGTGATCGGCAATGGCAACCAGTTTGCCCGCGCCGCGGCGCTGGCTGTTGCTGAGCGCCCCTCACGCGCCTACAATCCACTCTTCCTCTATGGTGGCGTGGGCATGGGCAAAACGCACCTGATGCACGCCATCGGCCAGGAGGTGAAGCGGAGGCAGCCGGTCGCGAACATCTGCTACGTTTCGGCTGAGAAATTCACCAACGAGATGATCAACTCCATTCGCAACGATCGCATGACCAGCTTTCGCGACCGTTTCCGCACGGTGGACGTGCTGCTGATCGACGACATCCAGTTCATCTCGCAGAAGGAGCGCACGCAGGAGGAGTTCTTCCACACCTTCAACGCGCTGCATGAGCAGATGAAGCAGGTGGTAATTGCCTCGGACCGCCCGCCCAAGGAGCTGACGGAGATCGAGGAACGGCTGCGCTCGCGATTCGAATGGGGATTGATCGCAGACATTCAACCGCCCGATCTTGAAACCAAGGTCGCCATCCTGCTGAAGAAGGCGGAGAGCGAGCAGGTGCAGTTGCCAACCGATGTGGCGCTTTTTGTGGCTTCGAATGTGCGCACCAACGTGCGCGAGCTGGAGGGCGCGCTGGTGCGGTTGATCGCCTGGTGCCAGTTGAATCGCATAGAGATCACGCTGGCGGCCGCGCAGCAGTGCCTGAAGCAGTTCATCGACATGCAGGTGCGCAAGATCACCATCGAGGCAATTCAGCGCGCCGTGGCCGAACAGTTCGGCATGCGAGTTGCAGACCTGAAGCAGAAGAACAACTCGCGCAATGTGGTGGTGCCGCGGCAGATCGCCATGTACCTGGCCAAGCAGATGACCGAGGCCAGCCTGCCGGAGATCGGCCGCCAGTTCGGCAACAAGCATCACACCACGGTGATGCACTCAATCGGCAAGATCGACGAACAGCGCCGCACCGATAAGGATCTGCACCGCACCCTGAGCAAGCTGCAGGACCTGCTGGCGCAGTGATCAATGGTTAGTAAACAGTGATCAAAAGCGAGCCGCCTGCGGCGGCTGCAACCTGGCGCGGGCCCGCGCATCGAAATATCGATGGAATACCGTATTCTCGGAGGCTCCGGCCTCAAAGTTCCCGTACTGAGTTTCGGCGCCGCCACGTTTGGCGGCGGCCATGAGTTTTTCGATGCGTGGGGCGCTACGGCCGATGTGGCCGAGGCTCGCCGCATGGTGGACATCTGCCTGGATGCGGGAGTGAGCCTGTTCGACACTGCCGACGTGTACTCCGACGGGCGCTCGGAGGAGGTTCTGGGCAAGGCGCTCGAGGGCAACCGCGATCGGGTGTTGATCTCGACTAAGGCATCCTTCCGGCTGGGCGATGGGCCGAACGATGTGGGCTCGTCGCGATTCCACCTGCGCCGTTCGATCGAAGGCAGCCTGCGCCGGCTGGGTACCGACTACGTGGACATCTACCACCTGCACGGCTTCGACGCGCTGACGCCGGTCGAGGAAGTGATGGAGACGCTGAACAGCTTTGTCCGCGAGGGCAAAGTGCGCTACATCGCGTGCTCGAATTTTTCCGGCTGGCACCTGATGAAGTCGCTGGCAGTGGCAGACCGCTGTGGTTGGGCGCGATACGTGGCGCACCAAGTGTGCTATTCGCTGGTCGGGCGCGATTACGAGTGGGAGTTGATGCCGCTGGCGCTGGACCAGAAGGTTGGCGCGATGGTGTGGAGTCCGCTGGGGTGGGGAAGACTCACGGGGAAGATTCGCCGCGGACTTCCGCTGCCGGAGGTGAGCCGGCTGCACAAGACCGCTGATAACGGCCCTCCGGTGGCGGACGACCACTTGTACAAGATCGTGGACGCACTGGATGCGATTGCGGCTGAAACCGGCAAGACGGTGGCGCAGGTGGCGCTGAACTGGCTGCTGCAGCGGCCCACGGTTGCGTCGCTGATCCTTGGGGCGCGGAAGGAGGAGCAGTTGCGGCAAAACCTGGGCGCGGCAGGATGGAACCTGACTGCGGAGCAGGTGGCCGCGCTGGATAAGGCGAGCGCGGTGACGCCATCTTACCCCTACTGGCACCAGCGCCTGTTTCCGGAGCGGAACCCGGCCCCGGTGTGAGAGAGGCAGGAAACAGGGATCAGGGGTCAGACGCTCGTGACGAACGGTGCGCGACGTGGTTGATTGGCTGCGGGCGATGGTGGCGATGGACGACGTAACGGCCCAGCAGCCATCCCGTGGCGCTGCCCACCAGCGCATCGGAGGGAAAGTGTTGTTGGCCCAGCACGCGCGTAAGGCTGACGCCGGCCGCAGCGGAATAGAGACCAAATTGCATCCAGTGGGAAGAGGACTCGCCGGCGAGCGCGGACGCGGCAGACCAAGCGACGAGCGAGTGCGACGAGGGGAAGGAAGAGTCGACGCCAGCACTTGACTGGAAGAAGCGCCCGCGCGAATTGTCGACGCCGGGCCGCTCGCGCCAGAAAATCAGCTTCATTCCCTGTTCCACCACCACGCTATCCAACATTGACTCACCGGTCAGAATGCCGGCTTCACGCGCGTGATCGTCCTGCTCGAAGTGTCCGTACCCATAGATTGCGACAGGGGTGGCGATCCAAAGGCCGATGAGCGCATTGGAAGTGTCAATACTGGCCCGGTTGAAATCGGGATTGCGCGAAACGACCTGCGTCATGGCCCGATGGTCAGTGGCGATGGCAGCGCCGGTGGCCAGCGCGAGAGGCGCGAGCCACGCGAAGTCCTGCGCGCGCAAGCGGACCGGGCTGGTCCAGATGGCCTGCTGATCGCGCAGGAGATTGCGCGGCGTGTTGCGAAGGGTCACTTCGTCTGTCCCAGGCTGCGGCTTGGGAGCGGGGGATTGGGGTTGAGGCGCGTCGGGAAGCGCGGCGGCTTGGCGGGCGGCCTGAGCCGGCGCCTGCGCATGAACAACAATGCAGGAGCCGGAAGCAAGCGCGGCGAGCAACAACGAGTGCGCGGCGAGTTGGCGAGAGAACCGTGGACGGGGAGAGAATGGGGGTTCTTGCATGAGCTGTCGAACAGGGACCGGCAGGGCCGCGTTACTTTCTTATCCGACTATTGCGAACAGGTAAATGTCAATCAATTTCCGAAATTTGCGAGCATTTGGCGGGGCTCACGGCGGTCGATTCGCAACTGTTATTGCGAAGTGACCTGGAGCTGATGCCAGCCGCCCCCTGCAGGGGCCGTGGCCGAATTGACCACATTGCCCATCCCGTCGGCCCAATAGCCGCTTTGCGAGCCGGTCCAAACGTTACTCGACTCACCGGTAAGCGGGTCAACCGTGGGCGTGATGCCGACGAGCGCATTATCGAAGCTCTGCACCTGAGAGGCCTGCGCGCTCATCTGATTTTCAAAAGCATTCACCTGGTCGCGCATGGCCTGCATCTGCGCATCGAATTGCTGCACCTGCTGCGCTAGCTGCTGCAAGCGCTGCTGCTGGCGAGCCTGCTGGTACTGCAGCGCATAAGCATCCATCTGCTTCTGATAGTTGATCCAGTCGGGGCTCAGGCGGAAGGTTTGCGCGCAATGGAGCAGGACCGTTCGGGCGAGAGCCAATTGACCTGTCGGCGCGATGAAGCTGCCCAGGGTAGGCGCCCCCCAGATGCCGCCAGCCAGCGTGGTGCGAACCGCCGCGAAGGCGATGTTCTGGCTGGCCCCGGAACCGCATGTGTAGGCGATGCGGCCAGTGGAGGATTGAGACGAGGCTTGCGCGGCGCCGCCCGACGTGTCGGGCAGGTAGTCGGGAATGGTAAAGTTCACGTCGGCGGTGTCGGCGGTGGGGTTGGCGCAAGTTTTGTAAAAGCGAACGTGCGCGTAAAGGACCGCGAATTCAGGCCCGGTTCGATATTTGGCGATGACTAACTGGGCCTGGGCGCCGAGATCGACAATCGAGCCTTCAGTGGGATGAAGCGGCGAAGGAACGGTATACGAGGGTATGGCGACATCGCCGAGGCGCACGTTGGTTTTGCCGTCGGAAGAGGTGAGGTCGATCATCGGGCGCTCGTCGGAGTATCCCATGCGGAACAGACCGCCTTTAACGGCCCAACCCTGGGGGACTTCGACGGTGAAGGCTTTCTCGTAAGGGTCCTGGAATGTTGTCCATGTGGGCGCTGCGGCCGCAGAGCCCGCGGCTTGAGCAATTGAAGATTTCTCGAAGGACCGGCAGGCGACGTTGGCGAACGAGGCGGCGAAGAGAACGGCGACGGCGAGGAGGGGGGCGGGGATTCCGCGGCGCTTAGGCATGGATGCCTCCATTTCAAAGCGGATTTGGCGCAAGTTTCGCGTTGGAGGGGGAGCTATTTTGATAGCACATCGTTGGGACGACGGTCAACAAATTCCGCAGCGGTGCGCGCCAGCGGCGCGGATCAGAGTTCAACTGGGGGGTGGTTGAGATAGATCTCGACGTAGTCGAGGTAATTCTGCGCGTATTCGAGGATGAGGGCACGGTCCTTATCACCCAGTTCGCGGCGGAGCCTGGCGGGAACGCCTGCCCAGAGAGTGCGCGGGGGAACGACGGTGTGCTCGGGAACCACGGAGCCAGCGGCGACGATCGAGCCCTCGCCGATGCGGCTGTCGTTGAGGACGCGAGATCCCATGCCGATGACGCACATATCCTCGACCACGCAGCCGTGGACCGTGGCGTTATGGCCGATGGTCACCCAGTCGCCCACAATGACGGGGTAGAGGTTGCGCTGGCCGTGGAGGACGGAGCAGTCCTGCACGTTGGAGCAGGCGCCGAGGCGGATGGAGTTTACGTCGCCGCGCAGGACGGCGTTCATCCACACCGAAGAGCGCTCGCCGAGCACCACGTCGCCGAGGATTTGGGCGGAGGGGTCGATGTAACAACTCAAGGGAATTTGGGGCATCCGGCCCTGATAGGAGCGAATCACGGGGTTTGAACCTCCGGCGGGGGTGAACCCACTCCAAGATTGTAGAGGAGGGCCGGCCAAATGCCCGGCGCCGAAGGCAAGCAGAGCCTATGTGCTGAACCGGGAGGAGGTTGTGCGGAAGGTGATGAAACTGCTTGCGGGCCTGTACCGGGGGGACGTTCTAGAGTATCCTATGTTAGCCAGAGTGGCAGGTTTGGAGGTGGAAACCATTGGCGGAGGTTCGCGTACAGGAAGGCGAACCGCTGGAAAATGCTCTGCGCCGGTTTAAGCGGAAGGTACAGCAGGAGGACATCATCAAGGAAGTGAAGCGTCACTCCTACTACCTGAAGCCCGGCGAGAAGCGTCGCGTCAAGGCAGCCTTGGCGCGCAAGCGGAATCGCAAGAAAGCTCGCAAAGAGCAAGATTGAGTTCATAACCCGCCGCAAGAAGCGTCGTTCCGGCGGCTTTCGATAATGGCACAGGAAGGCCGCCAGTCAATCCAAGGAAGATCGGGACGGCGAAGTGCGGCGGTGCAACTGACCGTAGCGACTCTCCAGTTTCTGTCGATCGAACCGTAGCAGCCGCTTGGCTTACGCGCAGCGGAGAAGCTTCCCGGCCCATGCGGGGACCCCACAGAAACTGACGGATCGCGAAAGATCGCCGAGCACGCGATTGGCGTGCGAGGTTTAAGCACCCGGCTCAGCCGGGAAAAGTTCGCATACCGCTCCATTTAGTGCGGTCCGGGCCCTTGTAGTTCACGACGAACGATAATGGGGAACCGGGACCGGCAAGTTCTGTCCGAGCCATGGCCGATTTCGGGGGGATCCCTGTGAGAGAAGCCGGCCATGGAATTCACCGATCGAGTCCTCACGTGTGTTGACTGCGGCGCCGAGTTTGTTTTCACGGCAGGCGAGCAGATCTTCTTCCACGACAAACAGTTCAAGAACGACCCCAAACGCTGCAAACAATGCAAGGCGAAACGTACTCGGGGAACGCAGCGGGTGCGCCCCGAGACGCGCACCACGTGCTCAGAATGCGGAGCGGAGACAACCGTTCCATTTAAGCCGACCCAGGGCAGACCTGTGCTGTGCCGGTTGTGCTTTCAGAAGCTGCAGGCGAAGCCGCAACCCGCACAAGTGCCTATCGCAGCGCAGGACTGAAGAGCAAGTCGCCCCGAAATTTCGAGGGGAACCCCGCGCTGCGGACCAGAGTCGCCAATTGCGCCCAATGGCGCTGAGTGTGGAATAGTGCGTGTGCCGCCACCTTCCGGCGGGAGGCTGTTCGCTGTTCCGGGGGCACCTAGTCGAAATTGAGAGTGTAGGGTTCGCTCCAGGCGGCTTCAGGCGCCGCGAGGAGAACGCGGAAGATTTCAACCGCCTGGCGATGAAGGTCAAACAGCGCATCGAGAGGTCCTGCGGGAACCTTTTCTCCGGGAGTTTCGGGAACTCCGGCAAGGCGCTCGCTCCAGCGCAGCTCGGCGGCCCAAATGTGCCGGATAAACTCCTGCACATTGGCGGTTCCGCCGATGCCGCAGGGCAGCTCAAGCAGAACCGGGCTGGCATCGAGGTGAGCTTTCCAATTGGCAGCGGCCTGGTCATTCCAGGCCAGCAATTCTTGCAACGTGATTCCAACGCTCATGGTAACCTCCCTCAGCTCCGCCGGCTGTTTCCATGCGATGTCAGAAATCTATTTGACAGATCCGAGGGCGCGATGGCCGATGTCGCGCCGGTAGTACATTCCCTCAAAAGCAATCTCCGCCATGGCTTGATAGGCGCGCGCCAGGGCCTGATCGAGAGAGCCCGCGGCGGCGGTGACGCCCAGAACGCGGCCGCCCGCGGTGAGCAATTGCCCGCCCACTTGCGCCGTGCCGGCGTGGAAGACCTGCACGCCCGGAACCTGGGCCGCCGCGCCAAGGCCAGTGATGGGCAAGCCGGTTTTATAACTGCCCGGATAGCCGCCCGAGCTGGCTACCACACAGGCTGAAGCGCCTGGGGTCCATCGGAGCTCAACGCCGGCAAGCCGGCCATCGATGCAGGCCTCGAGCGCGTCCACGAGATCGCTTTCGAGGCGCACCAGGATGGCCTGAGTCTCGGGATCGCCGAAACGGGCGTTGAATTCGAGCACCTGCGGACCGCGCGCGGTCATCATCAGGCCGCAGTAGAGCACGCCGGTAAAGGGCGTCTCCTCGTCGGCCATGCCCTGCACAGTGGTCTCGGCGATGTGGCGCAGAATCCACTCCGACATGGCGGGGTCGAGCAGGGTATCGGAAGAGTAGACGCCCATGCCTCCGGTGTTGGGGCCGGTGTCGCCCTCGCCCACGCGCTTGTGGTCCTGGGAGGGCACGAGCGGCGTGACGTGCTCGCCGTCGCTGAGGCAGAGGAAGCTGATCTCGTCGCCTTCGAGGAACTCCTCGATGATCACTTGGCGCTCGGCCTTGCCCAGCGACGCGCCCGCGAAGAGCCCCTGAGCGGCTTCGGCGGCGGTGCGGCGCGAGTCGCACACGATGACGCCTTTGCCGGCGGCCAGGCCGTCGGCCTTGACCACGATGGGCGGATGGAAGATCTCGATGGCCTTCTCCACTTCGGTCGCGGTGGCGCAGAGGGCGTAGTTGGGCGTTGGGATGTTGTGCCGCTGCAGGAACTGCTTGGCGAAGCTCTTGCTGGTTTCGAGCATGGCGGCGGCGCGCGTGGGGCCGAAGACGCGCAGGCCGCGCTCGATGAGGGTGTCGACGATGCCGAGCGAGAGCGGCAGTTCCGGGCCGACGATGGTGAGAGAAGGCCGCTCGACCTCGGCCAGGCGAACCATTGCGGCGAGGTCTTTCAAATCGATGGGAACGCAGCGGGCAATTTCGGCCATGCCGCCGTTGCCCGGCGCGCAGATGATCTGAGTGACGCGCGGACTGCGCGCGACAGCCCAAGCCAGCGCATGCTCGCGGCCGCCGGAACCAAGGATCAAGACTTTCATGTGAGTGTGCTTCCTCCGAGTTTCTCCGAAACCAGAAGAATAATGGTCGGCAACGAGGGTGGGGGAAGTCAAACGCGCGGTGGGATCGAATCGGAGCGCTTGCGTTCCCCTATACTGAGGCGAGATGCGCCGGCGTTACTGGCGTATCGGCTTTGATGTGGTTCCGCGATGGTCGAAACGCGCATTAAACCGTATTTCGAGCAGCAGGCCGAGAAGGAGCGGCGCGAGGAGCAGCGGCGCGTGTACCGGCGCAACCAGGTGTTCGGGCTGGTGATTGTGGCGGCGGCGATCTGCCTTTGGTGGCTCTTTCATACCAATCCCAAATGGATTTTCCCGCCGGGCTGGTGGCGGTGGTGAGGCAGGGATCAGGGATCAGGGATCAGGGGTCAGAAAAACCCGCTGGGAACTCACGCGATCTGCTGGTTGTGATTCTGCTGGGGCCGACGGGCAGCGGGAAGACGGCGCTTTCGCTGGCGCTGGCGGAACGGTTCGGCGGCGAGATCGTGAGCTGCGACTCGGTTGCGGTGTATCGCGGGATGGAACTGGGTACGGCCAAGCCGACGCGCGAGGAGCGGGCGCGCGCGGCGCACCATCTGATCGATGTGGCCGAGCCGGATGAGCCGTTTACCGCGGGCGAGTACAGCAGACAGGCGCGGGCGATGTTAAAGGAGATCAGCACGCGCGGACGGCTGCCGATTGTGACGGGGGGAACGGGGCTGTATCTGCGCGCGCTGACGGAAGGGCTGTTTGCCGGGCCAGAACGGCGGGAGGATCTGCGGGCGCGGCTGCGGCGGAGCGCAGAGGGGCACGGGAGCGGTTGGCTGCATCGAGTGCTGCGGCGGCTGGATGCGGCGACGGCCGAGCGGATTCACGCGAAGGACACGCCGAAGCTGATTCGGGCGATCGAGGTTTGCCTGGCGGGGCGGAGGCCGATGTCGGAAGTGATGGGACGCGATCCGCTGACGGGATTCCGGCTGCTGCGGATCGGGCTGAACCCGCCGCGGCAGCAGCTTTACGAGCGGCTGAACCGGCGCTGCGCGGCAATGTTTGCGGCGGGACTGGTGGAGGAGACGCGCGGGCTGGTGGAAAGGTACGGAGCGGTAAAGGCGCTGGATTCGCTCGGCTATAGACAAGCGCGCGGCGTGCTGGACGGATCGTTGAGTGTCGAAGACGCGGTGAAGGCCGCACAGCAGGGGCATCGCAGCTATGCGAAGCGGCAGATGACGTGGTTCCGGCGGGAGCCGGAGGTGCACTGGATTGCGGGGTTCGGCGACGAGGCGGAGACGGTGCGGGAAGCTGCGGGGCTGGTCGAGAACGCTCTCGCGGCGAGCCGCACGATCGGACAGGCCGGAACACGGCAGTCCAATTAGACTATGCGGAGTGAACGCGGCGCTGGAGCACGAGAGAGCGCCGGAACGGAGTTTTCCTGTGGCAGAGACCATTTACGACGTAGCGGTGCTGGGCGGCGGGCCGGCGGGATATACGGCGGCGATTCGCGGCGCGGAATATGGGCTGAAGGTGGCGCTGATCGACGCGAGCCCGAAGCTGGGCGGGACCTGCCTGCACGTGGGCTGCATACCGACCAAGGCGCTGCTATTCAACGCCGAGCTCTGGGACTATCTGAAGGACGCGGCGGAGTACGGAATCACGGGGATCGGGACGCCGGCGCTGGATTGGGCCGCGGTGCAGGCGCGCAAGAGCGCGATCATCACGAAGCATGTAAAGGGTCTTGAGTTCCTGATGAAGAAACACCGGATTGCGGTGATTGCAGGCTTCGGGAGACTCACTGGACCGGCGCAGGGCGGCGTGCATACGGTAGACGTGACGCGGGCGGGCGAGGCGACGGGCGGGGAGGGGAGCCAGGTGAAGGCGAAGAACGTGATCCTCGCTTGCGGATCGGAAGCCAAGCTGCTGCCGGGGCTGAAGGCGGACGGGACGATCCTGACTAATATCGAGATTCTGGAGTTGAGCGCGCCGCCCAAATCGCTCATCGTTATCGGCGCGGGCGCGGTAGGTGTGGAGTTCGCGTCGATCTTCAGGAGCTTCGGGACCGAAGTGACGATTCTGGAGTTTTTGCCGCGCATGGTTCCGCTGGAGGACGAGGAGATTTCGAAGGAGTTGGCGCGGGTGTTCCGCAAGCGCGGCATTGAGACCAACACCGGGGCCAAGGTGGAGAAGGTGGAGAAGACCGGCGCGGGAGTGAAGGTGACGTTTACCGACGCGAGCGGCAAGGCGCAGGTGAAGGAAGCCGACAAGGTTCTGGTGGCTGTGGGCCGCGCGCCGCTGACGAGTGGGATCGGCGTGGAGAAGACGAAGATCGAGCTCGATCACGGGTTTGTGAAGGTCAACGAGGCGCAGGAAACGGCGGAGCCGGGCGTGTTTGCAGTTGGCGACATTGTGGCCGGACTGCCGCAACTGGCGCACGTGGGCGCGATGAGCGGTATGGTGGCGATGGCGAAGATTGCGGGGCGGAAGTACCGGCCGGTGCGCAAAGAGCGGATTCCGAGCTGCACGTACTGCGAGCCGCAGATTGGCTCAGTGGGTTTGACTGAGATTCAGTCCAAAGAAAAAGGATTGGAAATCAAGGTGGGCAAGTTCCCGTTTGCCGGCAACTCGAAGGCCACGATCGTGGACCGTCACGATGGATTCGTGAAGATCGTGGCCGATGCGAAGTACGGCGAAATTCTGGGCGTGCACATCATCGGGCCGCAGGCGACGGAGCTGATTGCCGAGGCGGTCGCGGTGATGGATCTGGAAGGCACGGTGGACGAGTTGATGTTCACCATCCACGCGCATCCAGCGCTGAGCGAGGCAATGCTGGACGGCTACGGCGCGGTGGAGGGGATGGCGATTAACGCGTAAGGCAGCGGAGTTAGCGGGGTTGGCGGGGTTAGCGGAGCTGGTGGGGGCCGCCTGTCGCCGAATTCTGTGGTCGGAGTATTCACCCTCTACATATAAATGAACTAATTCCAGACCACCTGACAGGCCAAATATTCTCT
Source organism: uncultured Acidobacteriaceae bacterium (assembly GCA_963844905.1). GTDB lineage: Bacteria > Acidobacteriota > Terriglobia > Terriglobales > Acidobacteriaceae > Telmatobacter. The sequence continues at coordinate 271,388 of CAWJQD010000002.1, forward strand.
CAAAACAATCTTGACTGTTAACCCGTCGTCCTCGGTAACACGAAATCGATAATTGCCCTGCTGGACCTCAATCCATTTCTCTTGGAAGACTTGAGGGCCTACGACCAAAAGGCGCTGCATAGCTCTGCTTCCAACTTCGGGCCACCCGGCAAGAATCTCTTCTGCCCCGTCATCGGATTCTTCGAAGCGACTACGCTCTTCCGTGTTCAACGTAAGGAGAGGTCTGAAATTGAAAAAATCTGGTTCACTCAACTGCGGTAGGTTGAATTCATAAGACGCGTGCCTTCGTGCCAGTTTTAGCAGTACCCTTCTCACGCGATCGCTCTCGAGGGCCCATAAAGTAACACCGTCACGCTCGGATCTCGCGCTTCGTAGGCGGTTTAGCAGAGGCCGATTGCGCGTCAGGATTTCAGCGATTTTTTTCTCCGCAGCTTCGGTGGTTCCGCTTCACCCGCAATTACGCACTCCAATAGGCAGGCGAAATACTCTTCATCCAGCGAGAAGCTGTTGTTGCAGTCGCTGCATGAAGGACAGACCATGAGGTTTCCCGGATAGGGTTCATCCAGGAGCACCTTTGAGGGAATATGATCGTCGGTCTCGTAGGGGCCACCGCAGTGAATGCAGAAACCCTTGTATCGGCTGTCGCCGTAACATCTCAAGTTTTGCATGGACGTTACGCTCACTTCTAGCTGGCGGGGCTATAGCTCCGTTGATTGGGTCGCGACCAGCGCCTTGGCTTTGGCGATGAAGTCGGTGAGGGGTACGGAGCCCTGGTCGCCTTTGCCGCGGGTGCGGACGCTGACGGCGCCGGTTGATTCCTCCTTGTCGCCGAAGACGAGAATATAGGGCGTCTTCTGGTTGGCGAAGTCGCGAATCTTGGCGTTCATCTTTTCGTTGCGCGAATCGGTTTCGACGCGCAGGCCGGCGGCTTTGAGCGCGGATTCGACCTTTTGCGCATAGGCGGCGTGGCGCTCGCTGATGGGGACGAGGCCGATCTGCACAGGCGCGAGCCAGAGCGGGAAGGCGCCGGCGTACAGCTCGATAAGGTAGGAGACCATGCGCTCCATGGTGCTGATGATGGCGCGATGGATCATCACGGGCCGGTGCGGTTTGCCGTCCGCGCCGGTGTATTCGAGGCCGAACTGGCTGGGCAGGTGGAAATCAACTTGAATGGTGGAATAGGTTTCTTCATGACCCATAACGTCGGCGAGCTGAATATCGAGCTTGGGCCCATAGAATGCGGCCTCGCCCTTGGCCTCGCGATATTTGAGTCCGAGGGCGTCGAGGGCTTCGCGGAGTACGCGCTCGCCAAGCTCCCACATGGCATCGTTGTCGACGTACTTCTCTTTGTTAGCAGGATCGCGAAGCGAAAGGCGATAGCTATACTTCGTAATGCCGAGATCGCGATAGGCACGCTCCACGAGCTTCATCACGTTGGAGAATTCTTCCCTGATCTGATCCGGGGTGCAGAAGATATGCGCGTCATTGAGCGTCATACAGCGCACCCGGCTGAGGCCGCTCAGCACGCCCGACCGTTCATAGCGATACATCTTGCCGAGCTCGGCGAGCTTGACCGGCAGGTCGCGATAACTACGCGGCTTCGACTCATAGATCAGAATGTGATGCGGGCAGTTCATCGGCCGCAGAACCATGCGCTCGGTTTCGAGATCCATGGGAGGAAACATATCTTCGTGATAGTGCGCCCAGTGGCCGGAGCGCACATAGAGATCGACTTTCGCCAGGTCAGGCGTGTAGACGTGCTCGTATCCCGCCTTGCGCTCAAGATCAAGAATGTACTCCTCGAGGAGGCGGCGGATGGTCGCGCCTTTGGGAAGCCACAGCGGCAGTCCGGCGCCCACCTCCTCGCTGACGGTGAAGAGTTCGAGCTCCTTGCCCAGTCGCCGGTGATCGCGCCGCTTCGCATCCTCGATGCGTTCGAGATAATCGTCCAGGTCCTTCTTCGAGAAGAAAGCCGTGCCGTAGATGCGCTGGAGCTGCGGGTTCTTCTCGTCGCCGAGCCAGTATGCGCCAGAGAGGCTCATCACCCGAACGGCCTTCACGCGCCCCGTAGAGGGAACATGCGGGCCGCGGCAGAAGTCGACGAACTTGCCATTGCGGTAAAAGCTGACCCGATCGCCGGGCGCGGTGAACTTGGTGACGAAGTGGGTCTTCATGAAGTCGCCGTCGCGGGCGAAGCCCTCCAGGCTCTTATCTCTTGGAGCAAATTCGTGGACGAACGGCTCGTCGCGCGCTACTATCTCGGCCATTTTGGCCTCGATGGCGGCGAGGTCTTCGGGGGTGAAGGGCTTCTCGCGGTAGAAGTCGTAGAAGAAGCCGGAATCGGTGGCGGGGCCGTGGCCCAGTTTGGTCTCAGGGAAGAGCTCGAGGACGGCAGTGGCCAGGACGTGCGCGGCGGAATGGCGAACGACTTTGAGGGCGTCGGGATCTTGCTCTTTGAGGAGCTCGAGGTGCACGTCGGTGGTGAGCGGCGCGGAAAGATCGACCAGGCGCGGGGCGGCGGCATCTTCGGCGGCGTACATGGCTGCCTCCGACGGAGCGCCTTCGGGCGTTGGGCCGGACGGCTGGCCGCCGGGCGACTGGCCGTCGCGGGCGGGGTTTTGGTTGGGGCCAGCGGCGAGTGGAGTGACGCGCGCGACCACGGAGGCCGCGGCGAGGCGCGGGGAAATGGAGTTGGCGATTTCGAGAGGCGTCGTGCCGGAGGGCACTTCGCGAATGGCCCCATCGGGCAGGTGTACGGCGATCGTCTTCGTGCTCATACTTGTGAAGGAATCCGTGAGGACCGCGGCAGAGACTGCGGGCCCTTTTCTGAGAATAGAGGGACGGCGGTCACGAAGTCGAGCGGAGCAACCCGGATGAGGATCAAAGGCATCCCTAATTTGGGCCGGATGCGGGCCGGGAATCGATAGCGTCGTCCCCCAAATCGGCCATTACCCTATGGTCCAAAGGATCGCCCACGTTGTCCTGATGGGGCATGTTCAACGGTGTACTGGGTTGACTATGTTGACCGGCGGGATGGGAGAGCCAATCGGGCGCGGACAAGGACATAAGGTGAAGATCTTTTGCAAAAGCACGAATGGAAATGCGGAGTTCCGCTGCAGCGTGTGCGGCCAGGGATTCGTCCTGTTTTGGGAGCGGCAGCCACGCACGGAGCGAATTGCGGTTTTAGGTGAGATCCAAGAGACGATGCGCAGGCACCACCGCACTTCTCCGGGACCGGAGGCGCACCCGCAGGGCGGCTTTCTGGCGCCGGATTGGGGCGAGCCAAACGAGCTCGCCGCGGCCGCCTTGAAGGGCGGCGCTCCAGTGCTGAATCTCTAGCCGGGGCTGCCTTCGCCGTTCGCTTCCATATGGCGCTGCGAGAGCGTTGACATGCAGCAAGCTAGCGGGTCACCGCGCGTAGGATGCGGCAAAACTAACCGCCGGAAGCCAGTGCAAGCGTCCGTCGCGGGATCAGCAAGTCAATTTGTGATGGACGGAGTCTTCCGGAGATACACGAAAGGGCCGGGATTGCTCCCTGCCCTTTTGTGCGTTCTGCTAGATTCTGCCGGAATCCGGCCGATCAGGCTCAGAGGGGCTGTACGTCGGCAGCCTGCCATCCCTTGGGGCCCTTTACGACGTTAAACTGCACGGCTTGACCTTCCTGCAAACTCTTGAAACCATTTGAGTTAATTGCAGAGTAGTGCACGAAGACATCTTCGCCGTTCTGGCGCGAAATGAAACCGAAGCCTTTCGCGTCATTAAACCACTTCACGGTACCTTGTTCCATACTTTTTCGTATTTCCTGGATTGAATTGCGCTGGATGAATCGGAGCGACCACTGGCAGAATCTTGCTTGGTTGGGCGAGTACTGCGCACGCCCGGTTCGGTTCTAACGCTGACGATATTGTAGCATTTCCGTCGAAATAATGTGGAGGGAATGCGTGTCTTATCGTGCGTCACGGTTTTCCCCCTTTATAAACTATTGAGCAATGGAGCTTTAGCAGGGCTCAGCGACCTGTGATAAGGTGAGAGGTCGCCATGCCGCACGATCCTGTTCCCGAATTATTGGCTCGCGCCACCGAGGCGCTGGAAACCGAATTTGGGGCGTTGCCGGCGTTCGACGCGGAGCCCGGTGAAAGCGCCGAGGCGATGGCTGAAGTTCTCAAGGAAACGGCGCGTCGGCTGGGCGACAACTATCCCTATTTCCATCCTCTTTATGCCGGGCAGATGTTGAAGCCGCCGCATCCGGTGGCGCGGGCAGCGTACGCGCTGGCCATGAAGATCAATCCCAACAATCACGCCAGGGACGGCGGCCGAGCCAGCTCGGAGATGGAGGTGGAGGCGGTCAAGGAGATCGCAGGAATGTTTGGGTGGGACGAGTTTTTGGGCCATCTGACCTCGAGCGGGACCATCGCCAACCTGGAAGCGCTGTGGATTGCGGGCCAGTTGGTGCCGGGGCGGCGGATTGTGGGCTCGGAGCAGGCGCATTACACGCAGCGGCGGATTTCGGGCGTGCTGAGGCTGGAATATGCGAGCGTGGAGGCGGATGAACGCGGGCGCATGAGCCTGGAGGCGCTGGAGGCGGAATTGCGCAAGGGCGACGTGGGCACGGTGGTGGCGACGCTGGGCACGACGGCGATGGGCGCGGTGGATCCGCTTGAGGAGATTCTGGCGCTGAAGGAGCGGTATGGGTTCCGGGTGCATGTGGATGCGGCGTATGGCGGATACTTCGCGCTGATTGCGGAGGCGCTGGATGAGCCGGCGCGGCGGGCCTACGCGGTGGTGGGCGGGGCGGATTCGATCGCGATCGATCCGCACAAGCACGGATTGCAGCCATATGGATGCGGCTGCGTGCTGTTCCGGGACCCGGCGGTGGGGCGGTTCTACAAGCACGATTCACCGTACACTTACTTCACTTCAAAAGAGTTGCACCTGGGCGAGATCAGCCTGGAGTGCTCACGCGCGGGAGCGGCGGCGGTGGCGCTTTGGGCCACGCAACGTCTGCTGCCGCTCGTGCCAGGCGGGGAGTTTGCGCGCGGGCTGGAGCACGGGCGCAGAGCGGCGATCGAACTGGACCGGCGGCTGCGCGGGGATGGGCGATTTGCGGCGCTAGCGGCGGGGGCGCCGGAGCTGGACATCGTGGTGTGGGCATTGGCGCTGCGCGCGGCAGACTTTTGGAAGGCATCTGAACAAGCTCGGAGTGTGTTCGATGCGTGCGCGGCGCGGGGATTGCATCTGGCTCTAGTACAATTGCCGGGTTTGTGGTTTGAGGCTGCCCAGGTTTCAAAATCCAGACCCCCTTCGGCAGGCTCAGGGCAGGCTTTCGACAAGCTCAGGTCAGGCTCTGGGGCACCCTCCGGGGATATGGTGACGTGCCTGCGCTCGGTGCTGATGAAACCGGAGCACGAGGCGTGGATGGGCGAGATTTGGGAACGATTGAGCGCGGCGTGCGCAGAAGTTGTGGGGGGGTGAGAACGGCCGCTGGGCGGAGAGGTTTATCTTGAAAAGAAAACGTTGTCAATCGGGAGCGAGTCAGCAAGTTAGCGGGTCAGCGGGCGGGTGCGTTACCACTTGACGAGGGAAGCGTGCGGGGCAAGAGGTCAACCGCAGATCCTTCGACTCCGCCTCTCGCATCCAGCCGCGAGAGGCTCCGCTCAGGATGACCGCCATTCTTGTGATGGCGATGACTGGTTTTTTGAGGGGTTTAATTCAGACAGAGGTTGAGGAAGATGCACGATCCAGCAGTATTCCGTTCCATGCACCGTGAGCGCTTCCATGCGGAGCCGGCGATCTTTGCTGCGCCGGGGCGCGTGAACCTGATTGGCGAGCACACCGATTATGCCGAGGGCTTTGTGATGCCCGCTGCGATCAACTTTGTCACGCTGGCCGGGATCTCGCCGCGCACGGATGGCAAGATCGTGGTTTATTCAGAGAACTACGGCGAAGAGAAGAGCTACAACGCGGCGGAGCTGCCGGCCAAGGGGATCAAACACTGGAGCGACTATCCGATGGGGGTGGTGGCGATCCTGGCCGGGGAGGGCCACAGGATTCCCGCGTTCAGTCTGAGCATCTGGAGCGATGTGCCGCTATCGTCGGGCCTCTCGAGCTCGGCGGCGCTGGAAGTGTCGACGGCGCTGGCGGTTTTGTCGCTCGTCGGCGCGAGTTATCCGAGGCCGGTGCTGGCGCGGCTGTGCCAACGGGCCGAAAACGAGTTTGTGGGCGCCAATTGCGGGATCATGGACCAGTTCATCAGCCTCAACGCCAAGGAAAACCATGCGCTGCTGCTGGATTGCCGCGATTTGAGCTACAAGCTGGCGCCGATTCCGGACCACGTGGCGCTGGTGATCGCCAACACCATGGTGAAGCATTCGGTGGCCGGGGGCGATTACCCCACGCGGCGGCGCGAGTCGGAGGCGGCGTGCGCAGTCATCGCCAGCCACCGGCCCGGCGTGCCGTTTTTGCGCGATGCGACCGTGAAAGATCTGGAAACGTGGGGCCACGAGATGGCGCCCAAGTCGCTGATGCGGGCGCGGCACGTGATCAGCGAGAACCTGCGCACGGTAGCTGCTTGCGAGGCGTTGCTCAAGGGCGACATGAAGGAGCTGGGCAGGCTGATGGTCGAGGCGCATCGAAGCTACAGCCAGGACTTTGAAGGCAGTTGCGTGGAGGCGGACGCGATGGTGGCGCTGGCGCAGGATTTGCCGGGGCTCATCGGAGCGCGGCTGACCGGCGGAGGGTTTGGCGGTTGCACCATCAACCTGGTGGAGCAGAGCGAGGCGGCCCGTTTTGCCGAGGCGCTGGGCGCGGGTTACGCAGCCCAGACGGGGATCACTCCGCAGATTCACATTTGCCACGCCTCGGGAGGGGCGCACCGGCTGGAGTAGCAGAGCATCGATGCAAACACAGAGAGCCCCGGAGTTGCCACTCCCGGCCCGTGGGGTAGTGAGGCCGTTTTAGGGTTGTCCGTCACTCAGGAGTGGCCCGGGATGTGAAAACAGGGCCTTCCGCCGAGCCCGTCTGTGAGCGTTTTTGAGAGCTCGGCTGACCTAAGGCAGATGATAAAGATCGACCTTTTTGCCATGGGACACGGCGATCAGGTGGCCGTCGGGCGATATAGAGGGGGTGCCCCAATAAATGACACTCTTCTTAAATAAAATGCTCCCATCCAATGCGTAAACGATGATTCGCCGGTACGGAAATATGGGCATCTCGTCGCCCCCGAACAAATCGTGCGCCCCCCAACATTCAGCAAGAAACCTGCGCGGCTCCACTGCCGACATCTCACCTCTGCAGTTGTCGTCCGAGCGCGATGTTAACCACCTCGCCTCCGCCAACTCGGCTGTGCCCCCGTCGCCGGTAATCCTGGAAAGATGGTTCCCATTCCTCGTGAAGAACCACGTCTGGTCATCAGCCGGATGGTAGAAATAGGGCATTGGGTACCCGGGCGCTAAATTGGCAGCGGCGAGCGGCAGTCGAGCGAAGCCAGAGCTGGTTAGGCCCGGGAAGGGACCACCAAGGGTCAAACTTGCCTTCTCCGTCGGCGGACTGCCAGCGAAAAGCTTGCAGAGAGGAGTCACCAGCGAGCAAATGCTGAAGGCTTTCCGATCTGGGGAGAGAGCAATTGCATCGAAGAACGGTATCCCACGGTAGAACACAGATTCGTCGTGGATCAGAATTCGACCAGGGAACGTTATATCGGCGATGTCCGAGAGCCCTTGGTCGAGTATCTCAATGTGGCCATCCCGATTTGCCATAATCAGCTGCCCATTGGGACCGGCTGAAAAAGCTCCCTCGCTGTTCAACGTGCGTTGGATTTTGCCTTTCAGATCGGCCACGCCGCCCTGAAACTTGCCGGGGCCTGTGCAGTGTATCGGATTGTTAACCAGGAGGTGAGAATCGTCGAGAAGGACGGCCACGGGACCGCCGAGGCACTTGGCCGATGTTTCGAGACCGGCTAGAATGATCGTCTCAACTCGAGCCCCCTCCGGCTGCGCATGACAAAGGTCAAGGAGCACGATCATCCCGAGAGCGAGCACGACCTGTCGCATGGGAACCCTTCGCATGACAGTCTAGCATTCACATTTGCCACGCCTCGGGAGGGGCGCACCGGCTGGATTGACGGGGAACAGCGGAGCTAGCGGGGTTAGCGGAGCTAGCAAGTTGGCAAGTAAACTGGTCGGCCAAGCGCTGCGCGAGCTAAGGGTTGTGCATTGCCACTGTTTCCCCACGAAACGCGGAACGGATGGGCACACGGTCCTTCGTGCAAAAACAACTGCGCTCATGTGGTGCACTCCTTGCATCGAATTACCTGTGGAGGTTACTTCCTCTCTTGATTCCCTGCCCGCATGTTACTGCCACAAAAGAACCATTTTCGCAACCGGGCAGAGACATTGTGCGGAAGGAGTTCCTTGATAAACTTGTGAGGTATTTGCCCCGGTGAATTTCGAGTCTGCTTCAGCCGAGGCGAATGGGCTTACTCGCGGTGGCCGTTTGCTGCCGGCAGGATTGCCGAGACAAGAGTATATGGAACCTACATCCCCGAAGCCGTCTCTGCACGAGACAATTCCCAACGCCGGCCGGGTTGCCTACTTCTCGATGGAGATTGCGATACAGCCGTCGATGCCGACGTACTCAGGCGGCCTGGGCATGCTGGCGGGCGACACGCTGCGTTCAGCGGCCGATTTGGGCATTCCCATGAAGGCGATCACCTTGCTGCACCGAAAGGGGTACTTTCAGCAGCATCTTGATGCGACCGGTGCGCAGACCGAAGACGTGCAGCCGTGGAATCCGGCGGATTTTTGTACGGAAGAGGACGCGCGGGTGACGGTTTCAGTCGAAGGCCGGGTGGTGACGGTGCGGGCATGGCGGTATGACCTGAAGGGGCAGTTCGGGCATGTGGTTCCGATCTACCTGCTGGATACGGATCTTGAGGGCAACTCGGGGTGGGACCGAGGCCTGACGGATCACTTGTACGGCGGGGATACGAATTATCGCTTGCAGCAGGAGATCGTGCTGGGGATGGGCGGCGTGCGCTTGGCGAATGCGCTGGGGCTGCCGGTGAACGTGTACCACATGAATGAGGGGCACGCGGCGCTGCTGACGCTGGCTCTGCTGGAGAGCCAACTAGGCGGAGGGCCGCAGGGAACGGCCACGGAAGCCGACATCGAGCAGGTGCGGCGGAAGTGCGTGTTTACGACGCATACGCCGGTCCCGGCGGGGCACGACAGATTTTCGACGGAGCAGGCGATCCGGAACCTGGGCGGCGACAGGACCGCGCACCTGGAGAAACTGGGGTGTTTCCGCGACGGATTGCTGAACATGACCCTGCTGGCGTTGAAGTTTTCACGCTATGCGAACGGCGTGTCGATGCAGCACGGCAAGGTGTCGCGGGCCATGTTTCCCGAGTTTGCCATCGGCTCCATCACCAACGGCGTGCACGCGCCGACGTGGATCAGCGAGCCGGTCGGGCGAATGCTGGACGAGCAGATTCCCGCGTGGCGGCGGGACAACTTGTATTTGCGCAACGCTATCGACGTGCCCGAAGCTGAGATGCTGGCGGCGCACGCGCGGGCCAAGGAGGAACTGCTGGCGGAGGTGGGGTCGCGGACGGGGCTTGTGCTGAATCCCAAGGTGATGACATTGGGATTCGCACGGCGGGTGGCGACGTATAAGCGCGCCACGTTGCTGTTCACCGATATCGAGCGGCTCAAAGAGATTGCGGCCAAGGCGGGCGGCTTGCAGATTCTATATGCTGGCAAGGCGCACCCGCAGGATGACCCGGGAAAAGCGCTGATCCAACAAGTGGTTGCGGAGGCGGCCAAGCTTTCGAGCGACGATTTGCACATCGTGTACCTGGAGAACTACGCATGGGATCTGGGAGCGCGGCTGACGGCGGGAGTGGATGTATGGGTGAATACGCCGCGGCGTCCGTATGAGGCATCGGGGACGAGCGGGATGAAGGCGGCGATGAACGGCGTTCCCAGCCTGTCGATTCTGGACGGATGGTGGATCGAAGGATGCATCGAGGGCGTGACGGGATGGGCGATTGAGGATGGCGCCGGCGACCGGGAGGAAGCGCACTCACTCTACTCCAAGCTGGAGACGGCGGTGGTTCCGCTCTACCGCGATGCGCCGGAGAAGTGGGCGCGGCTGATGCGCACCACATTGGCCTACAACGGCTCGTATTTCAATACCAACCGCATGGTGAAGCAATACACGCGCAACGCCTACTACCCCGAGCGGCTGGCCGAAAACACGAAGGTGGAGGAAGAGGCGTACGCGGATTAATGCAGTTTCCAGCCTCTAGCGCGGTTCCATGATTGCTGTACCCTGATAGCCGCAGTGGCGGAGCCATGCGGCGGCGTTTTGTGCGTCGATGGATCGTAGCGCTTCGGTCACAGCCCGATCCAGAGCCGCAGCGGTACGGGCCTGGGCGGCGCGCAGATGCTGTTTGAACTTCGGCCAGTCTTTTGCGAGGGGAATCAGATCCGGCGAATACGGCGGCAAATAGAGCAACCGCGCACCGCGGGCTTCGATCTGCGCGCGGATGCCCGCCACCTTATGGGCGCTCAGGTTGTCCAAGACCTGCACGCCGCCGGCCTGCTACCGCTGGCCTAACTCCGCCAGGCTCCGGTCGGGCTGCTCTTTCAGCCGGCCGCGCAATCGCTCCCTGGCCCCCCGGTAACCCGGCTCACACGCCTATGCCGCGACTGCGGCGTGCGCCGATTTTGCCCGCTGCGCCGCAGCGGCCGGCCAATCTTACACACATACTCGAAACTGACCCCAAAGCGGCCGGCCAGTTGGCGACGTGAGCCCTCCTTGCGCTCGCAGGCTTCCAAAATCCGCCAGCGCAGATCGTCAGATCATGGTCTCGGCATCGCTTCTCCAGCGCGCACAGTTTGGCCCATTTCCGCCTAGCGATAATTCCCTCCCATTGCTATTGCTATCTTGGAGTTGCGCTAACGGCTCAATCGGATTCCGCAACCTCCATGCCCTGAATCGAATGTCCTTTTGCCTTTAGCATCGCCGCGGACCCCGCCACGCTGAGAGCCCATGCGATTGCTCGGCCGGTGTGAAGCAATGGACGGAAGCCTCTTCCGGTACACATCGTTTCTCGATACGTCTTATGGAATCGACACGCTGGCCATGTTGGAGGGAGCGCTGGTAACTCCCGAGGCGTCGACACTCTCAACGACGTAATCGTAGGTTTGCCCGCTTAGGAGGTTATTGGCATCAGAATAGGCGATTTGCACGTTACAGGCAGCCTTTGCCGCAGCCAACGAGTTCAATAGTTGATACGAATTGCCGCCGTCCAGGGATCGGTAGATGTTATAACCGGCCACAGGATCGGGAGAACTGCAGGGCGGATACCAAGTTAAATCCACCCCGAGCAGCATGCCTGTGCCGCTCAAGTTAATTACCGCTGTGCCGTTTGCGAGAGCGGTGCTGACGATAACCAACTGCCCTGTCGTTGTTCCTACGATACCCGGATCAAACACGACCTCAATCGTTGCTGTCTGACCCTGGTTCAGGACGAGGGGAAAAGTAGCTCCCGAGATTGAAAAGCCAGTTCCCGCCACCGTCGCCGCGCTGACCGCAATCGGTAACGAGCCCGATGTGGCCAAGACCACCGATTGCGTCACTGGAGTATTCACAGGCACATCGCCGAATGCCACGCTCGTGTCATTGATGCTCAACCCCGCAGTGGCGACATTCAAATGCAAGGTGAAATCTGCTGAAACACCGCCCGCAGCGGCTGTAAGCGTCGCCGTCTGCGCCGTGCTGACCGAAGAGACAGTGGCCGTGAAGCTGGCGCTGGTTGCGCCTGCGGCGACCGTGACTGAGGCCGGAACGGTGACCGCGCCGTTGCTGCTGGCCAGGCTCACAGTAAACCCGCCAGTGGCCGCCGCCGCGTTCAGCGTCACGGTGCAGCTGTCCGTTCCCGTGCCCGTCATGGAACCGTTCGCGCAACTCAGCGAGCTCAGATTTGTAGCGTTTGTCGCGCTGGCAGTAGTTCCCGTACCGCTCAGCATGATCACCAGCGTTCCATCGGCGGATGAGTTATTGATGATCGCCAATTGAGCTGCCGCTGATCCCGTCGCATTGGGAGAGAAGCTCACACTGAAGTTGTAAGCGCCGCCGGCAGACACCGTGATCGGAAGTTCGCCTTCACCGCTGACGGAGAACGCCTGTCCCGTCATACTCATCTGCGAAACTTCGACTGGCGCCGATCCCTGATTCACAAGAGAGACATTCGCAGTGGCCGTTTGGCCCAAAGACACTGCACCAAAAGTGATAGCGTTGGAGGATGCCTTGAGAGATCCTGCGTCCGCGGCCGCAAGGATGATCTTTCCTCCAAGACAGCCACACAGCGTGAGTGGCAGGAAACATGAGATCAAAAGGAACAGGTGAAATGCCCGCCCACCGTTGAGCCTGGCGACGCAAGCGCGCAAATGCGTTTGGAAGCGATTGAACCCTGAGAAATGGCCGAAAGCTGCATTCGCCGTCGTGAGGTCATGCCCCAACGGCGCGCAAAAACAAATGTCGCGCAACTTCATCACTGGAAGAAGCCTTTAAGAATCGTGCTATTTCCTGGCCCGCAGCCCCAAGACTGCCTGGGACTGGATGTTCACTTTGCGCCAACCAGCTAACTTACTTAGCGCCGACAGTGGGACATAGACTGTGCCGTAGGTCACTACGTTGTTGTGCCCGCGGGTCATCGCCCATGCAAATGGAACCCTGCAGACGTTGCTCAAGATTGACTTCAATAGGGGTAAGTAGAATTCTCAGCGCCCGGTCGCTATCGTCAAGGGCATAACTGGCAGAAATGTGGAAAAAAACAAAAAAGCCACAGAAGTTGCGCTTCCCGACTTTCCGAACATGCGCCGCACGGTCTCGTTCATGCGCCTGAACCCCATGACGAAGCGGGCCTGGAATGCGATACGGCACGATGTAATTCCCAACACATTCGAGTTGAAAGCCTGAACACAACTCGGCATCTTCACTGAGTCTTACTGCGGCCTCGCGGAAGGTCCAGTCCTCGCGACGCATCCTGCAAAGCACCGACGCCGACCGTGTATGCCCGAATTGCCGCTGGATGATTTTCGCGTACTTTACGGACAAAACAGTTCGCAGACCTCACGAGCCCACCGCGCGAATCGTCCCAGCCCGGGGTCGGCCATTCAAAACGCTAGGTGTCTCAGACTCGATTCAACTTAGCCCCTAGGTTTCCTTGGTTTCCTATCTTTCACGAGAACGGTAAACAGGACGTCAACGCAGCCATTCCTCTTCGGGAAGCACAACCGCGGCCAAAATGCGCAATGATTGGTCAAGTTGTAGATCCGTCGAGTAGCTCTTATGCATGATTTACCATCTCGCCCGCAATCCCCATGCCAAACTGACCTCATCACGATGCGGATTCTCTATTCCCATCAAGCTATGAGACTTGACCGGAAATAAGCAAAGAAGCAAACGAATCGGCCCCGGCGCTGAGCTGACTAAACGCATGTAATTTATTCATGGATGCGCATAAATTTCCCAATGGTGAAAGGAAACATCCGCCGCCTCCGGCACCGCGGCTCAACCCTATAAGGGATTTGCTTTAGGCGAGGATTCGAACCGATTTTCAAGACACTTTACTGTTCCGGTTGCAGCGTCCAGGATTCTGACCGCAGTCCGACTTCGCTCATTCGAGGGTTTCTCCGATTGTATTGGGTGTTTCTACGGAGTTGTTACGCTGGCCATGTTGGAGGGAACGCTGGTAACCCCCAAAGCGTCGACACTCTCCACGATGTAATCATAGGTCTGGCCAGCCTGGACTGTAGTGTCCACGTAGGTAGTCTGGGTGATGGCCGAGGCATTCAACTGCTGATACGCCGTACCGCCGCTAGGAGCGCGATAGACGTTATAACCAGCTACCGGATCGGAAGAACTACTGGGCGCATCCCAAGTCAGGTTGACCTCGTAGGAAGTTGCCGTCTGCCCTGTTCCGGTGAGGGTGATCACGCTGGAGGAACCAGTGGAAGAGTTGCTTGTGATGGTCAGCGAGCCGGAGACTGCGCCTGCCGTCGTGGGATCGAATTCGACGCTCAGGGTCACGGCCTGATTGGGATTCAGGGTCAGGGGAAAGGCGGCTCCGGAAACGGTGAAGCCAGATCCGCTGACAGTGGCCGCGCTCACGGTCACCGTCGCTGTCCCTGCAGAAGTCAAGGTCACCGACTGGGTTGCCGGGGTATTCAAGTCCACATCGCCGAAGGCTATGGTGGTGGCGTTGATTGCCAACGTGGGTACGGCTGCGCCCAACTGCAGGGCGAAGGTCTTCGCCACGCTGCCGGCGCTGGCGGTCAGGGTCACCGTCTCGGCGGTGCTGACCGAGGAAACGGTGGCCGTGAAACTGGCGCTGGTTGCGCCTGCGGCGACCGTGACAGAGGCCGGGACTGTGACTGCGCCGTTGCTGCTGGCCAGGCTGACGGCGAATCCGCCACTTGCCGCCGCTGTGTTCAGCGTCACCGTGCAGCTATCCGTTCCCGCTCCCGTCATGGAGCTGCTGCTGCAGCTCAGCGCGCTCAGCACCGGAACGCCGGTGCCGCTCAGGCTGACAGCGGTCGAAGATCCTGTCGAAGAGTTGCTCGTGATGGTCAGCGAGCCTGAAGCTGCGCCCGCTGTGGTGGGATCGAACTGCACGGTAAGCGTTGCGGTCTGATTGGGGTTCAGGGTCAGGGGGAAGGCGGCCCCGGATACGGTGAATCCAGCTCCGGTCACCGTGGCCGCACTCACGGTCACAGATGCAGTGCCGGATGAGGTCAAGGTCAGCGACTGCGTTGTCGCCGTATTCACGTTGACGCTGCCGAAGGCCAGGCTGGAACTGCTCACGCTCAAAGTTGGCACGGAGGCACCCAACTGCAGGGCGAAGGTCTCCGCCACGCTGCCGGCGCTGGCGGTCAGGGTCACCGTCTCGGCGGTGCTGACCGAGGAAACGGTGGCCGTGAAGCTGGCGCTGGTTGCGCCTGCGGCGACCGTCACAGAGGCCGGAACGGTGACCGCGCCATTGCTGCTGGCCAGGCTGACGGCGAATCCGCCACTTGCCGCCGCTGTGTTCAGCGTCACTGTGCAGCTATCCGTTCCCGCTCCCGTCATGGAGCTGCTGCTGCAGCTCAGCGCGCTCAGCACCGGAACGCCGGTGCCGCTCAGGCTGACCAGGGTCGAGCTTCCGCTGGAGGAGTTGCTGGTCAACGTGAGCTGCCCTGTTGCCAGACCCGCGGTGGCCGGTTCGAACTGCACAGTGAGCGTTGCGGTCTGATTGGGATTCAGGGTCAGGGGGAAGGTGGCCCCGGATACGGTGAATCCAGCTCCGGTCACCGCGGCCGCACTCACGGTCACAGATGCAGTGCCGGATGAGGTCAAGGTCAGCGACTGCGTTGTGGCCGTATTCACGTTGACGCTGCTGAAGGCCAGGCTGGAACTGCTCACGCTCAAAGTTGGCACGGAGGCACCCAACTGCAGGGCGAAGGTCTTCGCCACGCTGCCTGCGCTCGCGGTCAGGGTCACCGTCTCGGTGGTGCTGACCGAGGAAACGGTGGCCGTGAAACTGGCGCTGGTTGCGCCTGCGGCGACCGTGACTGAGGCCGAAACGGTGACCGCGCTGTTGCTGCTGGCCAAGCTGACGGCGAATCCGCCACTTGCCGCCGCTGTGTTCAGTGTCACCGTGCAGCTATCCGTTCCCGCTCCCGTCATGGAGCTGCTGCTGCAGCTCAGCGCGCTCAGCACCGGAACGCCGGTGCCGCTCAGGCTGACAGCGGTCGAAGATCCTGTCGAAGAATTGCTGGTCAGGGTCAACGAGCCGGAAACTGCACCTGCAGTGGTGGGATCGAACTGCACGGTGAGCGTTGCGGTCTGATTGGGGTTCAGGGTCAGGGGGAAGGCGGCCCCGGAAACCGTGAAGCCAGCTCCGGTCACCGTGGCCGCACTCACGGTCACAGATGCAGTCCCGGATGAGGTCAAGGTCAACGACTGGGTTGTGGCCGTATTCACGTTGACGCTGCTGAAGGCCAGGCTGGAACTGCTCACGCTCAAAGTTGGCACGGAGGCACCCAACTGCAGGGCGAAGGTCTCCGCCACGCTGCCTGCGCTCGCGGTCAGGGTCACCGTCTCGGCGGTGCTGACCGAGGAGACCGTGGCCGTGAAGCTGGCGCTGGTTGCGCCTGCGGCGACCGTCACAGAGGCCGGAACGGTGACCGCGCCATTGCTGCTGGCCAGGCTGACGGCGAATCCGCCACTTGCCGCCGCTGTGTTCAGCGTCACCGTGCAGTTGTCGGTCCCTGCTGCCGTTATCGATCCGCTGGCGCAACTGAGTGCGCTCAGCACCGGCACACCGGTGCCGCTCAGGCTGACAGCGGTTGAGGTTCCGGTCGAAGAGTTGCTCGTGATCGTCAGCGAGCCTGAAGCTGCGCCCGCTGTGGTGGGATCGAACTGCACGGTGAGCGTTGCGGTCTGATTGGGATTCAGGGTCAGGGGGAAGGTGGCCCCGGATACGGTGAATCCAGCTCCGGTCACCGTGGCCGCACTCACGGTCACAGATGCAGTGCCGGATGAGGTCAAGGTCAGCGACTGCGTTGTGGCCGTATTCACGTTGACGCTGCTGAAGGCCAGGCTGGAACTGCTCACGCTCAAAGTTGGCACGGAGGCACCCAACTGCAGGGCGAAGGTCTTCGCCACGCTGCCTGCGCTCGCGGTCAGGGTCACCGTCTCGGTGGTGCTGACCGAGGAAACGGTGGCCGTGAAACTGGCGCTGGTTGCGCCTGCGGCGACCGTGACTGAGGCCGGAACGGTGACCGCGCCGTTGCTGCTGGCCAGGCTGACGGCGAATCCGCCACTTGCCGCCGCTGTGTTCAGCGTCACCGTGCAGTTGTCGGTCCCTGCTGCCGTTATCGATCCGCTGGCGCAACTGAGTGCGCTCAGCACCGGCACGCCCGTGCCGCTCAGGCTGACCAGGGTCGAGCTTCCGCTGGAGGAGTTGCTGGTCAACGTGAGCTGCCCTGTTGCCAGACCCGCGGTGGCCGGTTCGAACTGCACAGTGAGCGTTGCGGTCTGATTGGGATTCAGAGTGAGCGGGAAGCTGGCTCCGGAGACCGTAAAGCCGGTTCCGGCCACAGTCGCCGCGCTGACAATTACGGCTGAGCTTCCGGTGGAGGACAGGGTCAGGGTTTGCGCCGTGGCCGTGTTCACGTTTACGCTGCCGAAGGACAAACTGGACGGACTGACGCTGAGCGTGATTGCGGCCGCGTCCAGTTGCAGACTCGTGGTCTGAGAAAAGCCAGTTGCGCTTGCCGCCAGTGTCACAGCCTGCGTGACGTTTACCGCGGAGACGGTGGCCGCGAAGCTGGCGCTGGTCCCGCCCGCGGCCACGGTCATTGAGGCCGGCACCTTGACTGCCGGATTGCTGCTGGACAGACTTACCGTGAGACCGCCGTTCGGCACTGCCGCGCTCAATGCCACCGCGCAGCTATCGGTCCCGGCTCCCCTCATCGTTGCGTTGGCACAGCTCAGTTTGGTTAGCTTTGGCACGCCCCTGCCCGTCAGTCCAACTCTTTTGAGATTTCCATCCGCCGAGTTGCTGGTCAAGTCGAGTTCGCCTGTTGCCGATCCTGTAGTAGTGGGTTCGAACTGCAGGGTGAGTGTTGCTGTCTGGTTGGGGTTCAGGGTGAGCGGGAAACTGGCTCCCGAGGCCGCGAAGCCGGTCCCGGACAGAGACGACGCGCTCACGGTCACCGCCGTAGTCCCTGTTGAAGACAGCGTGAGCGTCTGCGTCGTGGCTGCATTCAATGCCGCATCCCCGAAATCGACGCTGGTCGAGCTCAGGCTTAACGTGGACACCGCAGGGTTAAGCTGCAGGGCGAAAGTCTTCGCGACGCTGCCGGCGCTGGCGGTCAGCATAGCCGACTCTGCAGAACTTGCCGGGGAGACAGACGCAGTGAAGCTACCGCTCGACGCACCGGCGGGCACGGTAATTGTGGCTGGCACGGTCACCAATGAATTGCCGCTGGCCAGGTTCACAGTGAATCCGCCGCTGGCCGCTGCCGCATTCAGAGTAACCGTGCAGCTATCGGTTCCTGCTCCCGTCATCGATCCGCTGGTGCAGCTCAACGCGCTCAACACCGGTACACCCGTGCCACCCAGGCTGACGGCCGTCGTCGAGCCCGTCAAAGAATTGCTGATCAGCGTCAGTTGACCTGTGGCTGCGCCTGCAACGCCTGGATCGAACTTCACGTTCAGCGTTGCCGTCTGTCCGGGAGCCAGTGTAACGGGCAGACCCACGCCGGAGATCGCGAAGCCGGTCCCCGATATCGCTGACGCACTTACGGTCACCGCCGCAGTGCCCGTCGAGGATAGAATCAGCGGCTGTGTGACCGCCGAGTCCACCGGTACGCTGCCGAAGGCCAAGCTGGAGGAGCTGATTCCCAACGCAGGTACGGCTGCGCCCAATTGCAGGGCAAAGGTCTCCGACACTCCCCCTACGCTGGCGCTCAACGTCGCGGCTTGTACTGAAGTAACCGGGGAGACGCTCACGGTGAATTCGGCGCTGCTTGCCCCTGCGGGCACGGTCACCGCGGCAGGCACTACCACAGCGCTATTGCTGCTTGCCAGACTCACCGAAAGGCCTCCGCTATTCGCTGCCGCATTCAGCGTCACTGTGCAGCTATCCGTTCCCGCTCCCGTCATCGATCCGCTGGTGCAAGTCAGCCCGCTCAACACCGGCACGCCTGTGCCGCTAAGGTTGACGGAGGTCGAAGATGCTGTTGACGAGTTGGTGGTGACGGTCAGCTCACCGGTCGCGGTCCCTGTTGCCGCAGGGTTGAACTGCACATTCAAACTGAAGCTGCTATTGGCGGCGACCGTGACAGGTAAGCTGCTCTGGCCGCTCAAAGAGAAAGATTGCCCAGTTACATTCAGCTGAGAAATCTCAACGGGCGCCGATCCTTGATTCACAAACGTGACGCTCGTGCTGGCAGTTCGACCCACAGCGACTTCGCCGAAATCGACGGTGCTGGATGATGCGATCAGGGTCCCCGTTGCCGTATTGTTCACTACCAATGACCCTGAACATCCGCTCAGGGCAAGACTGCAATACAAGAAAAAGAGCAGCCAAATCGATCCCAACTTCAAATGGCGCATGAGCCCTCCGAACGAGCGCGGCAAATTCATCCACGCGCGTACGAGATTTATCGCCAAGGCAAACCTAGGTAATATTAGAATGATTACTAATGTGGTGAGTATAGCGGTACCTGTGGGCGATTTGGAATATCACTACACATTACTTTTGGGGTGCTTTTAGGGGTGGAGTAATGTCACTTTAGTGGTACTTGGATCGGACGCGATCAACGATTTGGCCGTATCGGACAGAGCGGCAGGGGCAGCAACGTTGAAAAGGGAACTCAGAATGAAACCTGGCAGCGCTGTTTGGAGGGTGGACTTACAGGTCCCTCTTCGTGCGCCCAAAGGGACGGCGTGAGAGCGACGTTCAAGACTTTTCGAGTACGCTATAACACTATTTTCGCGATCGCCGCCAATTGCATGAAGGACGTTCCTTCATATATCGTTCCGATCTTCGCATCGCGGTAGAGCTTTTCCACCGGGGACTCTTTGACGAATCCTGGCCCTCCCAAGATCTCCACGGCGAGACTAGCCACGCGCTCGGCGACGTGCGAAGCAAAGTATTTGCACATGGCCGCATCCTTGCGGAATTCGAGTCGCGCATCCTTCAGGCGCGCTGCGTTGTAGACGAGGAGCCTGGCGGCTTCAATGTCAGTGGCCATCTCCGCAAGCTGAAACTGCATGGCCTGAAACTCCACGATGGCCCTGCCGAATTGTTTGCGTTGTTTGGCGTGGTTCACGGCGTGGCTCCACGCACCTTCGGCGAGCCCAAGCATCTGCGCGCCAATGCCGATGCGGCCGCCGTTCAACGTTTCCATCGCGATCTTGTAGCCTTTACCGACCTCGCCCAGCACCTGCGCCACAGGGACAGCACATTCCTCCAAGATCAATTCGCAGGTGCTGGAGGCGCGAATACCCAGCTTGTCCTCTTTCCTTCCGATGCTGAATCCGGGCGCGCCTTTCTCCACCAGGAACGCGGTGATCCCTTTGTGACCAGCGCTCGAATCCACGGTTGCGAAAATGATGAACAAACCGGCTTCCCTGGCATTTGTGATCCAGAGCTTGCGCCCAGTCAGCACATATTCGCCGCCGCACTTCTGCGCGCGCGTTTGCAACGCAAAGGCATCTGAGCCCGAGCCTGCTTCGCTCAGCGCGTAGGCGCCGACGATATCCGACGCCAGCCGGGGAAGATACTTCCGCTTCTGCTCCGGCGTTGCCCAGCGAAGCAGCGCGCTGGCAACAAGAGTGTTTTGCACATCCACAACCAGCCCGACCGAGGGGTCGGCGGCCGAAAGAAGCTCCACGGCTAAGACGGAGTCGAAAAACGAGCCGCCGCTGCCGCCGAACTCCTCGGGAATCTCAATACCCATCAAGCCGAGTTCAAAGAGCTTGCGCAGCAGCGCGCCGTCGATCTGCTGCTCCTGGTCCATGCGGCGGGCGAGTGGCGCAACTTCGTCCTGGGCGAACTGCCGGACGGTATCACAAAAGAGAACTTCCTCGTCGCTTAACTGCGTGATCGGCCGGATCGCGGGCAAGGAATTCAACGCATCATACCTCGGGTGATTGTCCAATCTTGAAGTATTATCACAACCTGTCTTGCGATGATATGCTGCGCTCGGGACTCGGACGAATCAGGAAGCTCCTCATGCAGGTCAGGAATCACGTCTTTCTTGTAACCGGCGGCGCATCGGGGTTGGGCGCAGCGACGGCGCAACTGCTCGCTGGCGAAGGAGGATCTGTGGTCATCGCCGATATGAATCGCTCTGCCGGTGAGGCTGTGGCCGAGGGACTCGGCGATGCTGCACGCTTTGCTCTCACTGACGTGACGAATGAGGAGGATGGAAAGGCTGCGGTCGATCTTGCGCTGAAATCGTTCGGCCACCTACACGGCCTCGTCAACTGCGCGGGGATTGCTCCCTCAGAAAAGGTAGTTGGCCGCGATGGGCCACATCGTCTGGATACTTTTGTGAAAGCGGTCAACATCAATCTGGTGGGAACATTCAATATGATCCGGCTTGCCGCTGCAGCGATGGCGAATGAAGCGCCCGGCGAGGACGGCGAGCGCGGCGTGATCGTCAATACCGCATCCATCGCTGCTTTCGACGGCCAGATCGGGCAGGCAGCCTACGCGGCTTCAAAGGGTGGAGTCGTATCGCTCACTTTGCCCATGGCACGCGAGCTGGCGCGGTCCGGCATCCGCGTGGTCACTATCGCACCAGGTGTTTTCGAGACGCCGATGATGGCCGGATTTTCGCAGGAAGTGCAGGAGGCGCTCGCCAGGAGCGTTCCGTTTCCTGCCCGCCTGGGGCGTCCCGCGGAGTTTGCGGCTTTGGTAAAGCACATCTGCGAAAACACCATGCTCAACGGGGAAACTATCCGGCTTGACGGCGCACTGCGCATGGCTCCGCGATGAAAAGGCAGGGAACAAGCCGCTCCATCGATCAAAGACCGCTCGATGGGGACCCCGGCAGGGAACGAGCCACCCCAACGGGCACAAATCGCCCGCTGGGGGCCCCGGCAGGGAACAGGGGAACGAGAGAATGAAGGGGCAGGAATCAGGGGGTCGCTGAAGGAGTCTGGATGGATGATCCGATTGTCATAGCCGGCGCTGCGCGCACGCCCATCGGCGCATTCCAGGGCGATCTGAAGGATCTGACCGCTCCCGAACTCGGCGCCGCCGCCATCCGCGCCAGCATCGAACGCGCCGGGATCCCGTTCGATTCGGTAGACGAAGTTCTTTTCGGCTGCGTGCTTACGGCCGGATTAGGACAGGCCCCCGCGCGACAGGCCGCGCTTGGGGCCGGGGTTCCGGCTTCAACCGGCGCGGCTACGATCAACAAAATGTGCGGCTCGGGGATGAAGGCCGTCATGCTGGCGCACGATCTGCTGCTTGCCGGCAGCGCAAGGATCATGGCCGCCGGCGGCATGGAGAGCATGAGCAACGCTCCGTACTTGCTGGATCGCGCGCGCGGCGGCTATCGCATGGGCCACGACCGCGTTCTCGACCATATGTTTTTCGACGGGCTCGAGGATGCGTACGACAAGGGCCGTTTGATGGGCACCTTCGCGGAGGATTGCGCGCAGAGCTACCGGTTTACAAGGGAGGCGCAGGACGAGTATGCCTTGGCGTCGCTTGCGCGGGCACAAAAGGCCACTGCCGACGGCAGCTTTGCCGCGGAGATCGTTCCGGTCACGGTGAGGGCGGGCAAGACGGAGCGCGTGGTGAGCCACGACGAGCTGCCGCTGAAAGCAACTCCGGATAAGATTCCGCACCTCAAGCCGGCATTTCGCGAAGGCGGAACGGTGACGGCGGCAAATTCCAGCGCGATCTCTGATGGCGCGGCCGCGCTCGTGCTGTTGCGGCGCTCGGAGGCGGAGCGTCGCGGCGTCAAACCGCTGGCAACTGTCGCGGGTCACGCCAGCTACGCGAACACGCCGGCGCTCTTCCCCACGGCGCCCATCGGCGCGATTCGCCGGCTGATGGAGCACACAGGCTGGGCGATCGGCGATGTAGACCTGTTCGAGATCAACGAGGCATTCGCCGTAGTAGCGATGGCGGCGATGCGCGATCTGGGCCTTGCCCACGAAAAAGTCAACGTGCACGGCGGCGCCTGCGCACTCGGCCATCCCATCGGCGCATCCGGCGCGCGCATCCTTGTCACGTTGCTTGCGGCGCTTTCAAGATACGACTTGCGGCGCGGAGTTGCCTCGCTTTGCATTGGCGGCGGAGAAGCGACGGCCATGGCGATTGAAGGGATCGGTTGAGGGGCTGAGGGACTGAGGGACTAGGGACTAGGGACTAGGGACTAGGGACTAGTCATCATCATCATCGTCATCGTCGTCGGGATCGTAGTTGGGGCAGGTTTCGGCGTGAGGACAGCCTTTGCATACGTCGAAGCCGTTGCAGATGCGGAGCTCGGGGGCAAGGTCGTCGCCTTCGTCGGTGCAGGTGAGAGACTCGACCGAGTCCGGTGACGGCATCGACTTGCGAGGGAGATTGCGCGAGGCGATCTGGAGGCCGGCCAGAAGCAGTCTGGCGCGTTTCGGGTCGAGGCGGGAGGAAAGAAGCGCATCGAAGACTTGCGAGATAGCGACCTGAATGGCGCCGGGGTCCTCGGGGACGGGGAGCTTGATGTCGTCCATGACGGAGATTCTGGATGCGGAATGGAGCCTCAAGTGGAAGTAGCAGAAGGCGTGGCCGCGGAGGGCCGGCGATTTACAACGTACGCCGCTCGGTTTGATGTGCCGACATGCCAGATACATTGGTGCAGCCTCCCCCTCGAAAAATAAAAAATTTGTGGTTAAGCCGTTTGTTTTGAGCGGTTTGTACCTACGATCATTGGCTCTAACCCACTGAAAACACGAGAGTTAGAGGTTAAAATAGCCAGAATCAGCGAGTTACGGGGGCCTTTTCGGGTGTTTGCACCGTGGAAGGTGCAAATCCGTGGAGGAGTGGTTCGCTTCTGCGGCTGATTTGGGCATTTGAGACCAGCTTAGCGAATTGGCGGAAATAATACGCAAATCAAGGCTGCGGGGGAAATGCTTTGCGATGAAGGGGATGGCGCGGGGCGGGGATTTGCGGGGGCTTGACAAAAGGGGTTGGCGGGGGTGACTGGCGGGTCGGCGACGGTACGTCCGGAAGGCCGCGAGAGGGCGGTGCAGCCGGTTTGTTGGACGCCTTCCCAGTAGAAATCCGGGTTCAATGAGCGACTCGACGATTTGGCATAAACCGAGAATCCTGGCTACATGCGCGTATCCCTAACTACCCTCCGAGTGGTGCGTAAGTCGCGCTCAATGAGCGCATTGCCCCGTTGTCAACATTTGGCCGCTCTCTTGTTGTTCTAGGATTAGCATCCCGAGACTCGAGCCACCCTCGCGTCCTAGCCCCGCGCGATTCCCAGGAAACCAAGAGATTTTCGGACGTCCCACAACAATCCCGAGGAACCTCGAACAGGCGGAAGGTTACGTTAGCTACATCGTGTAGGTTACTCTAACACGTTCGGACAATGTAATTAGGTAACCAGTTCGATACATTTAGGACGGCGCATTTCTCGCAAGACCGGTCCTGCGTAGTGGGGTCTCGTCCCCTTGGTTGCGGTCGTGCAAAGAGAAAGAGATCGCGATGCAAATGAGGCGTTGTGCGGAAATCGTCCGATATGATCCCCCCCCAGATCGGTCGTCGGCCGGCAGTCGGCCATCCCCGCTCATTTGCCTGGCCCGCCGGTACCGCAAAGCGAGTGCCGTCAAGGCATTCAGGGACGAACGGGGAAGCACTCTCATAGTGGCCGCTATTTGCCTGATGGTGCTTCTGGTTACCACGGCGTTGGCTGTAGATGTCGGCTTCCTGTGGCGCGCGAAGAGAATGATGCAGACGGCGGCCGATGCCGGCGCTATGAACGGCGCGGCAGAGCTCATAGCGGGGGATTGGAAGGCAGGGGCATACGCAGGCACCGCACTGAACGGCGTATCGAATGGAGTTAACGGTGCAACGGTTACCGTCAATAATCCGCCGCTCTCTGGAGCGTACGCTAGCAATTCCCATTACGTTGAAGTGATCGCTTCCCAAAGCGAGCCCACTTTTCTCATGAAATTCTTTGGCTTCCCTTCGATGAACGTCAGCGCCAGGGCGGTAGGCGGCAATAGTCCAACAACGGATTGCGTCATTACATTGGGATCCGACCGAACGAACCAAACGTCGCCCCCAGGCGCGACCGGAGCCGGCATTGCTGCAAGCGGCGGCTCGTCTCTTACGGCGTCGGGCTGCGGAATTACCGTAAACGCCGACGAAAGCGGCGACAGCGCTGTTAATTTGTCAGGGAGTGCTTCGATAACGGCGAAGTCGCTTAGCACGGCGGGCACCGTTGCAGCCGGCGACCTGAGTGATATCACGGTCACCAATCCGAGCACTGTGATCACCGGAATCGCTCCGGTAAGCGATCCGTTGGCCGGCACCGTGACGGCTCCCACCAATCCCGGGGGCTGCACCAGCGAGACCGCCGCGAGCGGAACGATCGGTCCATCTGGAGGGGGGTTATCTGTTACAGTTCGCTCACGATTAACGGCACGGTTACCCTGAATCCGGGTGTTTACTATATCCCGGGGAACCTCACGATCCAGGGTGGGGCGGTAGTCACAGGCGGCGGTGTCACCTTTTATGTCACTTGTCCTCCCGGCGACTGCACCTCCGCCTCGACCGAGAACTGCCAGTACGCCTGCATCACCGTTTCAAGTTCAACGCTCAATCTCACCGCTCCGACCAGCGGCTCTTACAACGGGATTCTGTTCTATCAAGACTCGAGCAACCCGGAGACCGCGACAATTCAGGGCGGCTCTGCGGGGACGCTCAATGGGATTTTCTATCTCCCAAGTGCGGGGCTCGCCCTGTCTAGCAGTAATGCGACGTTCAATGTGGATCTGGTCGTCAGCTGGATGAATCTTACCGGCCCTTCAACCATCAACGAGTACGAGCCGCTGGATGTTCCGTCTTCCGTACCGAATCCAGTTGTTGTGGAGTAACCGATGAATAGCAGTCACAAATCAAACTCGAAACTCGCAAGAGCATATCGAAGGTGCGCCCACATGCTGCGCTTTGTTCTAGGCGAAGATCGCGGGAGTGCCCTCATAGAACTTTCGCTGGTGATGCCGCTTTTCGTACTGTTGACGCTGGGATGGGTCGACTTCGCACGCATGGCTTATTTCTCGATCGAGGCTTCCAACGCCGCGCGGGCAGGAGTTGCCTATGCCACGCAGGGCACCGCCTTCGCGTCAAACACTTCGGGAATTCAAGCCGCGGCGGACAACGATGCGCCAAACCTGACGAGCGCGGCGACACTGGCGGTCACGTCAAACACCGTTTGCCAATGCGACAATGCGGGAACTTTTACAACCATCGGAACAACCGCCTCCGCTTGCGCAGCCGCCAGTTCATCGTGTCTGAGTCCCAGCCGCGTCATCAGTTATGTTCAAGTGAATACTTCAGCGCAAGTGAGCACCATTTGTGCGTACCCGGGGGTCCCATCCGTATTAACGGTGCGTGGTCAGGCAATCATGAGGGTTAAATAGCAATGGTTCCTCGGGGCAGTTCGCGATCGGAGGGTGGCCGGAAGACAAAGCAACCTGCGGATTTCTTGCGCATTCCGAGTCGTCCAATGCGCTGCCCACCACTCCGAGGGGGCCTCAGATGTTTATTGAATTGTGAGGGCCAAACCCTGGTGGAGACCGCGGTCAGTCTCTCCATCCTCTTCGCCCTGACCATTGGGATTATTCTGTCGGGCTTGGCTCTTTATTCCTATAATTTTGTGGCGGAATCGGCGCGAGAAGGATCCCGCTTTGCGATGGTCCGTGGATCTTCCTGCACCAGCCCTTGCGCCCAGGCAACGAGCGCAAGCGTTCAAAGCTACGTTCAGAATCTGGGGTACCTTTGGCTGAATTCTTCGAATTTGACCGTAACTACGACTTGGCCCGACACTGGATATAGTTGCACGCCGTCAGTGAGCCCCTGCAACAACCCCGGAAATAATGTCATGGTGCAAGTGACCTATTTATTTCCATGGAACATTCCATTCACTCCATCCGGCACACTCAGCCTGACGAGCACCTCTGAAGTTGTCATCTCGCAATAAACCGGTTCCATCGCGTCGTGGTGGTGTGTGTCAGAGAGCCTCATTGTCTTCCGGGCCTCTGGCGAATTTGGCCACGGTTGCAGTCCTCATCACGTCGCTTTTGGCCAGCGGAAAGTCATGCCCTGATACAAGGCCTGGTGGTGTTGCATTGGCGGCTTCCCATGTCCACATTTGGGCGTCAGCTGGCGATAACAGGCCAACTCACTCATTGAGAGTAGCTTACGCCAGAAAAGCAGGATAGGTATCGGCAAGCGGGGTTTGAGTCAGCCATTCTTGTCGGATCGGCGCCTTTCCAGGAGTAATCGTTGGCAGACTCCCGATCGATGGCCCTGGGGCGAAAAGAATAAATCGCAGCCGGATTCTCTCGCAACTCGAAGGCGCTGCGGATTGACACGTTATTGGAGAACCGCGTTAGCTTCGCAAGGAAGGTTCCGGCTGTCCGGGCGCGGCGGCGCGCGGGGCCATGGGCATACTGCGGAGACGCACTCCGGTCGCGGCAAAGATGGCGTTGCCGACTGCCGGCGCAAGGCCCACGATGCCGGTTTCACCGGCGCCCGCCGAAGGCAGGTCCTTGCGGTCGAGAAGCACGATTGCGATCTGCGGAGTATCGCTGAAGCGGGGCAAGCGGTACTGGGCGAAGGAAGCATTCAGAATGCGGCCATCGGCAAAGAGAATCTGTTCAAAGAGCGCTCCCCCAATGGCCTGCACAATCGCGCCTGACAATTGGTTGCGCAAGCCGTCGGGATTCACGATCGCGCCCGACTCCCAGGCCTGCACCACGCGGCGAATACGCACCTTATTGCTGGCGGGATCGATGGCAACTTCAGCACAGGTAGCCACGTAGCCGCCTTTTTCCGTGCCGCCGGCGATGCCGAATCCACGCTCGGGCGTGGACTTGGCGCTTCCCCATTTAAACTCCTCGGCAGCGGCCTCGAACACGGCGCGAAGCCTCGCGTCGGTGAGATTCTTGAGACGAAACTCAAGCGGATCGATGCCGGCGCCGTGAGCGAGCGTGTCAATGGCCGACTCGCGGGCAAAGTGGTTGGCGGCGGCGGCAAGCGAACGATAGGAGCCTTGGCGCAGAGGAGGGTTTGCTGAGTGGTATTGGATGATCTGGTTGGGGACGGTGTAGGGAGTGCCGATCGCCGCGTTTCCCGAATTGAAGTTGTGATATTCCCAGGCAAGCAGCGTTCCGTCGCGCCGCGCTCCAGCCCGAATTTCAATCAGACCGGCGGGGCGAAAGTAGGCCCAAGTAAATTCCTCGCGCCGCGTCCACTCGAGCTTCACGGGCTTGCCGGTTGCCTTGGCCAGGCGCGCGGCTTCCACGGCCGCCTCGCCCGTGTGCTTGCCTCCATAACCGGCTCCCATATCCGGCTGGATCACGCGGACATTTTCCGCTGGAATCTTGAATGCCTGCACCAGCTCGTCGCGAACACCAAATGGGCGCTGCGTTCCGGTCCACACAGTCAACTTGCCGCCGTCCCACTCGGCCACCGCCGCGCGCGGCTCCAGCGGGGCATGGGCAATGAACTGGACGGTGTATTGCTCGTCCAGTTTGATCTCCGCCGCGTCCATCGCCTGCGCCACGGAACCGGAAACGTGCAGCGGCCCCTCGTCGCGTCCGTTTCCAGGGCCGGTCTTCAGCACTTGGAAAAGCTCGCGGTTCGAAGGCTGCGCAGGCACATCCCACTTGGCCTGGATGCCCGACAGCGCGCGTTGCGCGGTAAGCGGATCGGCTGCGACCACCCCGGTGAAATCACCGTCGCGCACGACTCTGACTCCGGGCAGTTTCTGGGCCGCGCTCGTGTCGATCGACTGAAGCTCGGCATTAAAGCCATCGGGGCGCAGCACGGCGCCAAACAACATGCCGGGCCGAACGACGTCAGACGGATAGATATGCTTGCCGGTCACGAAGTCGCGGCCTTGTGCTTTGGGAACCGAAGTTCCTGCAATTCTCCACGCGCTGGCGGGTGTGAGCGTCTCATCGGTGGAGACGATCTTGACCAGGTTCCCGCCGTGGGTCAACTGGCCATAGCTGAGCGAGCGCTGCGTCTTGGGATCACTGATTTTGGCGTCTGCGGCGGTGAGCGTCGCCGGGTCCGCATGCCATCGCGCAGCGGCGGCTTCGATGAGCATCAAGCGCGCGGCCACGGCCATGGTGCGAAGCTGTGGCCCCATGGCAGGTGTGGTGCGGCTGCCAAAGGTGCCCATGTCGTACGGCGTAAGGGCTGTGTCGCCCATGACCATCTCGATTGAATCAAAGGGCACGCGCAACTCTTCCGCCACGAGCTGCGCAAGCGAGGTGCGGATGTTCTGGCCGACCTCCACTTTGCCGGTGAAGACTCTCACTCGGCTGTCGGCGGCGATGTGCAGCCAGGCGCTCAAATCCTTTGGCAGTTCGTGAGCGCCAAAGCTTCTGCCTGGCTCCTGCGTCCACGATGACGCACTGGCGAGTCCGACAAACAGTCCTCCTCCGAAGAGTCTCAGGAAATCGCGGCGATCGAATTGAAGACCACCCGGCGGATTCCACGCGCCGCCTTCAAAGAACTCGCGCTCGAACTCGTTGCGCGCGCTCATTGGCTGGCTCCTTCAGCCTGCAGCCGCGCGGCGCGCTTGATAGCCGCAAGGATGCGCGGGTAAGTTCCGCACCGGCAAAGATTGCCGTTCATCGCCGCGACAATCTCGCCGTCGCTGGGATTGCGCCTATCGCGCAGCAGGGAAGTGGCGCTCAGAATCATGCCCGACGTGCAGTAGCCGCATTGGAACGCGCCTTCGGCAAGGAATGCCTGCTGCACGGCGCTGAGTTGTCCGTTGCGCTCCAGGCCTTCAATTGTGACAATCTTCGCGTTGGCTGCCGCGGCCACGGGGGTCAAGCAGGATCGCGCAGCGCGGCCGTTGAGCAAGACCGTGCAGGCTCCGCACTGGCCTTCGCCGCAGCCGTACCGGGTTCCAGTCAGGCCGAGTCGATTACGCAGCACATAGAGCAAGGGCTCATCAGGAGGAGCGTCAACGCGCAGACGCGCGCCGTTGATAGTCAAGACCAACTCGCCCATTGCAGGTTCCCGATAAAGCTTGGGCTCTAGGGTCTGTTAACACTACTGGAATGGATGGCGTTGCGAGCGCAAATCGAGCCAGACGAGGCGGAGGACGACGGCTGTGGCGGGTCCACCGCCTAGGACGACAACGAAGTATGGCCCGATTTGCGCTCGCAACCCGAAGGGACGGGGCCAGTTTTCCCGATTTCGTCGTCGCTCGTCGCTAGCAGACACCCGGTATGCGTTGCTCCTCCCTCCTAGAACTCGAAAAAACTGGCTCCCGTCGCCGCTATCCCAGTAGTGTTAACAGGCCCTAAGCTGACTTTGCTTTCAATCGAGCCTTTACCACGTCGGCTCTGGGATTCAGTGTAAATCCGGAGGCTTGAGCGCGCGCCGGCTCGGTGGGGGCTACGCGCCCGCCAAGGCGGCTTCGGCCATGCCGCTATCGGAGTCCGCGGGAGTCGCTGTGTCCCCAGGTGCCGTGACCGGCACGTGGGCCAGCTCCCATGCTGAGCGATCCTTGAGCAGGCGCGCCACGAGGGCTGTGTGCATGGCGTGGCCGGCGCGCACAGCCACCACGTGGCCCTCAAGCCGGCGTCCTGCCAGGGCCAGGTCTCCGATGAGATCAAGCACCTTGTGGCGCACATACTCGTCGGGGAAGCGCAGTGGGCCGTTTTCCGGGCCGCTCTTGCCCAGGATGATCGCGCACTGCGAGCTGGCGCCGCGTATCAGGCCCATATCGCGTAGACGCCGCTCGTCGGCTTTGTAGCCGAAGGTTCGGGCTGGCGCAATCTGGGAACCATAGGTTTCCGCAGCCAGATCGACACAGGTTTTCTGCCGGCCGATGGGCGCAGGAAAGTCGATGGTGTAGGAGATGCGGTAGCCGGAGCCAGGATAGACTCCGATGAATTTTTCGCCTTCGCGGACTTCCACCGGGTGAAGCACGCGGAGGGTTTCACGGCGGCGGCGTTGCTCGCGGATCCCAACGCTTGAGAAAGCTTCTATATAGGGCAAAGCGCTGCCGTCGAGGATGGGCAGTTCCAGATTGTCGATCTCGACGATGACGTTGTCGATGCCCGTGCCGATGAGGGCCGAGAGCAAGTGTTCCGTGGTGGAGATGAGAACGCCTTGACGCATAAGGCTGGTGGCGTAGCTCACCTTGGCCACGTTGCGGCCGATAGCGGAAATCTCGAAGTTATCCAGGTCGGTGCGCCGAAAGACGATGCCCGAACCGGCCGCGGCGGGCAGGAGGCGCATGGTCACCGGCGCGCCCGAGTGCAGCCCCACGCCCGCAAATTCCAAAGGCGCTGCAATCGTTCGTTCCTGGTGAGCTAGTTGAGTCAAATTGTCTCTCCGCGTATGAAAACCCAGCCGGTGTCACCTAGCCGGTGTTTAGATTAGACGGATGTGAAAATCCTGTCGTGTGGCATTTTTGCCACAGTGTGCGCCAATTTGCGCGGCGGAGCCTTTTTGATAATGCCAGTGGCAAGCTGTCTTAAGGATCGTAGAATCAGGGAGTCTGACAGTTAGCAAGCACTGGAAGACTGAAGTAAAGGAGTGCGTATGCCGAGGGCTGTCGTTTTCGATATTCCCATGCGAGCACTGCTAGCCGGGGCACGGCGCAGGCAGGCAAGCCTGACAGCGCTCACCCGGCAGTTGGTCCAGACGGAATCGCCCTCCGACGACAAAGCGGCCGTAGACGCATGTGTGGCCTTGGTGGCGGCACACGCCAGGCTACGTGGCGGCCGCGTGAAGCTGCACCGGCAGCGCCAGTTTGGCGATGTGATGGAAGCTCGGTTCGGACCGCGAGAACGGGGCACGGGCAGCACAGATCGCATTCTTTTGCTGGGACACCTGGACACGGTTTGGCCGCTGGGCACGCTCAGGACCATGCCATGGCGATTGAGCGGCGGCCGGCTTTGGGGGCCCGGGACTCTGGACATGAAGGCCGGCGTGGCCATGGGGTTTGCCGCCATTGAGATTCTTGCGGAAGCAGACCTGCTGCGGCGGGAGATCGTGCTCGTGCTGAACAGCGACGAGGAGGCCGGAAGCCAGGCTTCGCGTCCCGTCATTGAGCGGCTGGCGCGCGAGTGCACTGCCGTCTATGTGCTGGAGCCG
Source organism: uncultured Acidobacteriaceae bacterium (assembly GCA_963844905.1). Classification (GTDB taxonomy): domain Bacteria; phylum Acidobacteriota; class Terriglobia; order Terriglobales; family Acidobacteriaceae; genus Telmatobacter. Next base: position 303,312 of record CAWJQD010000002.1, read on the forward strand.
GCACAGGGACTGGCCTACAAGACGGCGCGCAAGGGCATCGGCGACTGGCGCGTCGAGATCGAGGGCGTGGCCGCGCACGCTGGCGTGGACTTCGAGAAAGGAGCGAGCGCGATCCGCGAGCTGGCGCGCGTAGTAGAGACGGTGAGCGGCTGGACGGATCTCAAGCGCGGCCTGACAGTGAGCGTGGGCGTAGCCGGCGGCGGCGCCAGGAGCAACGTGATTCCCGCCGAGGCGTGGGCGGAGGTGGAGGTACGCATCCCGCGCGCGACCGACGCCCGGCGCATCGAGCGCAAATTTGGCGCGCTCAAGCCAGTTGACCCGCGCTGCACGCTCACTGTAACGGGCGGGATCAATCGGCCGCCGATGGAGCGCAGCCGCGGGGCCGTGCGTCTCTTTCGCAAGGCACAGGCGTTGGCCGCCGAATTGGGCTTAGCCCTTGGCGAAGCCGCGACCGGCGGCGCTTCCGACGGGAATTTCACCGCCGCGCTGGGCATTCCGACGCTCGACGGGATGGGCGCAGTGGGCGAAGGCGCGCACGCACGGCACGAGTACGTCCTCTTGGAGCACCTTGCGCCGCGAACGGCTTTGCTGGCCGGCATGCTCATTGGCCGAGGGTAGTGGGTCAGTTTGGAGAGCCGCGTCCCTCAGGGGCTAAAGCCCAATTCGTTTTGGCTAAGTTAATGTACGGGCTGAAGCCCGTACCCTTCATACCCAATTCGTTTTGGCTAAGTTAATGTACGGGCTGAAGCCCGTACCCTTCATAACAGATTCAAACTGACCCACTACCGGGCTGAGATCGCGCTCGGCGTTTGCCCCTCCGGCTTGATAGACTTCCCTGTAGAAACCACTCGGAGATTCCTCCAGCGATGAAACACGCATTCCTGATCCTGTTTATGGCGGCATTCGCTGCCGCAGCAAGCGCCCAAACCGCCGCTAAAACGCCCGCCACAAGCACTGCAACTTCCAAAAGCTCCTCCTCGACGGCGACAGCCGCCGCCAAACCATCCACTCCCACAAGTTCGCCGGAGCCGTGGATCAAGCTTCCCGCAGGCGTGCCCAGGGTGGCTCACGGGCCTGTAAAGATACCCTTCGCGATGAGGTACGAAGACATCAAGGTCGGCGCCGGTCCCTTGGGCGAGGCGGGCAAGCTCTGGCACATCAAGTACACTGGCTGGCGCGCGGCTGACGGCGTCAAATTCGACTCGTGGGAGGACCACAACCAGCCGGTCATGGGCAAGGACGGCAAGCCCGAGCTCGGTCCCGATGGCAAACCTAAGATGGAGCCGCAGCCCATCGCGATCCCGCTGGGCATGGGCCGTGTCATCCCCGGATTCGATTACGGACTCATCGGCATGAAGGTCGGCGGCGAGCGCCGCCTCTTCATTCCCTGGCAGATGGCATACGGAACGCGCGCGCTTCCCGATCGCCCGGACCATCCCGGAATTCCCGCCAAGTCGGACCTCATCTTCGATGTGCAGCTGGTGGATATGACGGACATGCCAGCGCCGCATCCGATGATGCCGGCCAATCGTCCAATGCCCGGAATGCCGCCGCATCCCGGCGCAAGCGCTCAACCCGGTGCAGCGCCAACTGCACCGGCAGCCTCGGCAGCGCCGGCGAGTTCCACAGCGCCGACAGCGAAGCCGGCCTCGCCTGCTCAGCCTGCGACGACTGCTCAGCAGCCCGCGGCGACAACGCAGCCAGCAATGCCAGCGCAGACAACCGCACCGGCGCAACCGTCAACTCCGGCGCAAACGCAGCCGAAGTAGCCTTCTGTTCTCAGCGATCGTTCAGCCCACGCCGGCAGGCAACTCCGGCGTGGCGGCGATCAGGTGCCGCGTGAAGGCTTCGCGCGGGTTCGCGCAAAGCGCCTCGGCCTCGCCGGCTTCCACAAGGCGCCCACGCTCCATGACCGCGATGCGCGTGCTCAAATAGCGCACGAGCGGCATGGAATGCGAGATGAACAGATAAGTCAGGCCGTCTTCGCGCTGCGGGCCGCGCATCAGGTTGACGATCTGCGCGCCCACGCTCACGTCGAGGACCGAGACCGGCTCGTCGAGGATGAGCAGCCGGGGCCGGAGGGCGAGGGCGCAGGCGATGTTGATGCGCTGGCGCTGCCCGCGGTAACCCTATTCTGAAACGGAATTTGCCATTCGCAAGAAGCGCGCCGAACTATTACGGCAAAACCAGAGTTACTGTGTCCTGGTTCACTGTCTTTAAGGCGGTTCTCCAATTTCTATGTGGCGTTTCCGATCTATTCCAAGGTGGCTTTTTCTTGAGGAAAAAGCCACTTAGCTTTTGTGGCTTCGCTCTGCACCAATTGGAGAACCGCGTTAGGGTCGCCGCTCCCTGTTGCTCCCACCCCAGCGACGAAGACCTGTCGTTGGGGACCCCGGGGTTGGTCGCGTCGACTTGAGTGTCGTGGCTCCGGGATACACCTGCTCCGGTCTTGCTATAAGGTCAGGATTTGGAGGTGAGGGAGCTTCGGTGGGTGCCGAACCAGCGGTCGAAGGGGATTTCCTCGCCGCCGTAGTTGCAGGTGAAAATGCGGTGGTGAAGGTAGTGAAAATAGGAGCCGGAGGGGAACGCCTTTTCGGCAAGGGGTTTCTCGAAGCCGTGATGGCCGGCGGCCGGGCCAAACGCGCCGGCGTGTTCGCTGTTGAAGAGGAAATGGATGGGATGGGAGGGGACAATGAAATGGATCAGGGCGCCGCTGAAATAGAGAAGGTGCTCAATGGGGTGCATGGACAGGCCGGACCAGGGGCCGGGGTTGGTATTTTTGTGATGCAGGTAATGGGCGGCTTTGTAAAGGGGACGCCAGTGGATGAGGCGGTGGACCCAGTAGAAATGAAAGTCGCGCCAGTAAGGGATCAGGCAGAGCCAGACGGCGAAGTAAACGGGATGGGAGTTCCAGTTAACGTAAGGAACTTTCTTGTTGGCAAGGGCCCAGAAGTAAATGACTTCGTAAGCGGTCCAGATGGTGCAGCCGCTGGCGCAACTCCAGAAAATGTTGTCCAGAGTCTGGTTGCGAAAGAGGAACTTGGGGTTGTTGCGGCTGGGCCAGTGGATGTCGTATTTGCGGTTGGTGCCCTGGAGTTTGAGCACGTAGAGCAGGAGATGCCAGCCGCCATAGATGGCCCAGGCCAAACCGAGGTTGCGGAGGAACAGAAGGGCGATCCAGCTCGGTTTCAATTCGACGCAGCGGGGCACAGCGGGCTGGAAGTGAAACCAGATGAAAATGGTGATGAGGAGGTAAATGGTGCTCCAGGGCCACAGAAACCCGGGGTAGGAAAACACCCACTTGAGTGATTGGGCCAGGCGCGGTGGCCACCGGAACAGGGGCGTGTCCTTGGTGCCGTTGGTCGGAATCCACTCGCCGCGGGCGTTGCGAATACAGGTATCAGCCTGTTGCACGGAGTCATTATCACATAGCATGAGCGGCGGCGCGAGGGAAGATTAGAGCGGTTCCACAATACTTGTAGCCGTTTCCGGCGGTGGCACAAGGTGGGTTTTTCTTGAGGAAAAACCCACTTAGCTGTTGTTACTTCGGCATACAGCAATTGTGGAACCGCTGTAAGCGTAGGACTTCCAATTTAGGCACCAATAAACTCGTCGAGGACCACCCCCGGAACGCGGCGCAGCAGGGGTGTCTCCGTCGACGTGCCGACAGGAAACTGAGTTCTGCTATGTTGCCGCTCGATATACTGCGAAGACATTCTCCGGCGGCACGTCGGGCTGGAACAGATGCGCCGGCGCAAGAATGTAACCACCGCCGGCGCCCAGCACTTCGCAGTAGCGCCGTGCCTCGGCTTCGACCTCGGAAGGCGTTCCCCTCAGCAGCAGCTTCTGCATATCGATGCCGCCATGGAAACTCAAACGGCCGCCGAATTTCTGTTTGAGACTTTCCGGCTGCATCTCCGCGCACGTCGGTTGAATCGGATCGAGCACGTCCACGCCGCATTCGATCAGATCGGGAACAAACCGCCAAATCGTGCCGCAACTATGGTAAAGCGTGCGTCCGCCGAGCGAGTGAATCAGGCTGGTCATCTCTTTCAAGTAGGGCGCAACGAACTCGCGAAACATGGCCATGGAGATGAGCGGCCCGCGTTGCGTGCCCAGGTCGCTGATGACCAGATAGAGATCAATCCGTCCGCCGGTGATTTCCGCCGCGCGTGTGTAATCCTCCAAATAGAAGTCCGTGAACTTGCGCGATAGAAAGTGGACCCACTCCGGCCGCTCCGCCATGTCAACGAACATGTCCTCCCAGCCGCGCACCAGCGCCGGCCGCTGCCAGATGTCGGCAAACCCGTAAAGCAGCGCGTGCCGCTCGTAGCGCGCGCACTGGGCTTTAAGCTGCGAACGGTCAAAACAATCCGGCGACGGCCACGGGAACGACTCCAGTTCCCCGAAGCTGCTCACGCCCGCCAGTGCGCCTTTGCCGTCCTGGCGCATCGGGCCCCACGGCGTCTGTTGATAGACATATCGCTCGCCCCAGAAATTCTGGAACAAACCGTTGCCCACCTCCTGCTCCGGCGGCTCCGTCACTTCCAGATGCCGCACATCCACACCGAGCGAGTCGAGCAGATTGTCTTTATCGGAGTGGCCGATGTGCGCAAACAGCCGCTGCATGGTCGGCGGCTCTGCCCAAAAATCGCGCGGGGTCCGGTCTGGTTGTTCGTGCCGCAATGCCGCGAGCACTCGTTCTCTTGAAGTCATGTTTGCCTTGGTTCCATTGTCTCATCTGCCGTTTCATTGGCTTCCCATGACGCTGTCCTCACACGCTCCTTTCATCACATCCGCAATCAATTCGCTTGCTATTATGCTGCCAGCGCATGAAGACCAGAATGGAATTCCGAATGAACTCGAACAGAAAATGTCTATGAGATGGGCGCCAGGAGAATCGAGACCACAGATCCGGCCAATCAGGATGTCTGATGCGCGCAGACTGCTTAACGATCTGCAATGTGCAGAAGTACATTTTCAGGCTCAGTCCAGCTTTGGGTGCAGCTTGTGGAAGCCGGTTGCGTCCTGGTAGGCGCGAGCAAAGGCGGCCAGTTTTGCATCCTGATAGAGCGCTGCCAAAAAGGTGAGCGAGACCGGCGTGCCCGGCCCGCCGATGTCGTCGTGGTCGCCGTCGTCGATGGGGGGCGGCGGAGGCGCATCGGCGCCGCGCAGGCCGTTGGGCAGGATGACCGCGGGGTTGCCGGTTAGGTTGGTGGCGATGAGTTGCGCGTCGGTGGAGGGCGTGACGACGATGTCCACCTGCTCGAAGAGCTTGGCGATCTGGCGGATGGCGAGAGTGCGGGCGCGGTTGGCCTGGATGTATTCAACCGCCGGATAGAAGCGGGCGATGCGGAAATCGTTGGGCCAGTCTTCGGGGCCCTGCTCAGTGAGCAGGCGGTCGCCGCCGCTCATGGTCAGGTCGTCGAAGGCCGCTGCGGCCTCGGCGGTGAGCAGCGGGACCATGGCGTCCCATGGTAATTCAGGCAGCTCGACGGGAATGAGATTTACGCCCATGGAGCGTAGTTTGTCGAGAGCAGCAAGCTCGTAGCGGCGGTCATACTCGCGGCGAGTTCGCTCGGCCTGCATGTCGGCGTTCGCGTCCTCGCGCTTCTTAGTCTCTTCAGCGGTTTCGTTGGGAGCGGCTTCTTTGAGTTGGAGCGGCGGCAACGGATCGAACTCGCTTTTCAGGTAGCCGATACGCAACGAGTTCCAGTCGAACTGCGGGTTCCAATTGAAGTCGACGCTGAGCGCTGCCGACAGATCTTTTCCGTCGGGACCGTGGATCACGTCGAGCACGAGGGCGCAATCCTCAACGCAGCGCGCGATGGGGCCAAGCTTATCCATCGTCCAACTGACCGCCATGGCGCCGGTGCGGGGAACGAGGCCGAAGCTGGGGCGCAGGCCGGTCGTGCCGCAACGCGTGGAGGGCGAGGAGATGGAACCGAGCGTCTCCGAGCCGAGAGCGAAGGGCGCGCAGCCCGCGGCGACGGCCGAGGCTGAGCCGGCCGAGGAACCGCTCGAGCCCTGGGCGGGATTCCACGGATTGCGCGTGCGCCCGCCGAACCATTTGTCGCCCATGGCAAGCGCGCCGAGGGTGAATTTGGCGACGAGGACGGCGCCGGCGGCGTCGAGGCGCTGGACGACGGTCGCATCTTCCTTGAAGGACTGATGCTCGAAGCCCCCCGCGCCCCAGGTGGTGGGATAGTCCTTCACGGCGAGCAGGTCTTTTGCGCCCCAGGGAATGCCGTGGAGCGGGCCGCGATAGAGGCCATCCTCCAGATCCTCGTCTGCAGCCTTGGCCTGCGCCAGCGCCCGCTCTTCGGTGAGCGTAATGACAAAATGCAGCTGCGGATCGTAGCGCTTGAGACGAGCAATGTACATCTGGGTGAGGGCGAGAGAAGTGATCTTGCGATGGTAGATGAGGTTGGCCAGCTCGAGCACGGTAGCGAAGGCGAGGTCTTCGATATTCGCCGGAGCTTTGGGCTCACCGGATACCGAGTCGTCGAAGAGCAGTTGCGGCTGAGCGCCGACGAAGGCAACGCGGCTCTCCGCTGGCTTGGCCGGGGGACCGGGATGAAACACATAGGCCGGCGGGACGGAGTTCGCGAGCTTAAGCGCGCGGATTTGGCTGTAGGCATCGCGCTGCTCGTTCAGGCCATCGAGCATCATCTTCTTCTGCTCGTTGGTAAACGGGCCGACGCCGGCGAGCGCAGCGGCCTGGTCGAGCATTTCCGGCGTGATCTTCGGCAGCCCGGGCGGCTTGGCCTCAGAGCCTGCGCCGGGAGCAGATTCCTGCGCCTGCGCGGCCAGGGTGTAGAGGATGCCGGGCAGCAGCGGAGAAGCGATGCCGGCGCGGGTGCAGGCATTCAAAAAGGCTCGGCGGTTGAATTCGGTTTGCAGCATCACGGCTCCTTCCGAAAGGGTCAGGCTCTGTGCAGAAAAACGGCGCGCATCTCGGCGACTTCAGTGCGGATGAGCCCGGCTTTGACACTGGGATCCGCGCCTGCCAGTGCGCGGGCTTCGTCATCCGTCGCTGCCTCGACGGCCAAAACCCCGTAGACGCCCCTGGAATCGAGAACGGGACCGCCAAAGAGACACACGCCTTTGTCAAACAGCCCTTTCCAGTAAACAAAATGCTCGTCCATCAAGGCGCGCTCGGCGGGGGAAGCATCTTTGTCGAAGGAGGGCCGGGGAGGGACGATGCGGATGAACCAAGTCCTTTTCGCGGACGCGGGGCTGGCATCGGAATCGGTTTTCATGTTCGGGAGAATAGCACGGAGCGGGGCCGTTCTGTCCCGCTCCGGCTGGCCTCATTGGTTGATCTCGGCGAGCAGCGCCTCGGCGCGGTGCAGCGCGTCGCGCCGTTTCTGTTTCTCGCTCTCGATGTCGGCGGGGGCGAGGATGGAGCCGCCGATGCGCCGCGATGCATCGTTGAGCCACTGCTCAAAGACCTTGTCAAGCGCGGCGACGTCGGCCCGGGCCTGCTTGAGCGCGTCGTGGAAATGCACGAGCTCGGCCTCGATACGATCGGGGTAGTAGCTGAGCCGGTCGCCGGTTTGCATGGCGTCGACGAGGGCAATGGAGGGTCCGGCAACGGGGCCGGTCTGCTGCAGGGCGTCATAGGCGCCGCGCAGACGTGCCATCACCCCGGCGAAGCCGTCGAGCTCGGCGCGGCGCGCAATCAGGCCGGGAGCGCGGCGGACTTCGATGATTACTTTGGAGGCTGTACTGGACGCCGGCACGGGAATGACGGTGGTGAGCGTGTTGCCCTCGAAAGTCCAGCCGCCGGGCTCGCCCGGCTTGGTGAGAGGAACGGACTTGCCGTTCACGGTGACGGCTGCGGGCGGCCAGTCGGCGGGCAGGCGCAGCTCGTAGGAGCGGGTTTTGAGCATCCCAGGATAACTGCCCTCAATGGGGCCGATCTCGACGCGGAGGGTGTCGCCAGTCTGCTCGGCGCGAATGGGAGCGCGGGCGAAGACGCCGCGCTGGTATTCGACGGAGACACCCGAATCCTCATAGACCGAATAGCTGGAGCTTGTGCCGGGCGTGAGCGGCCATACATTCACGATGAGGGGATCCACAGGCTTCTCGCCTGTGTGCAGCATGGGCGGCTGCATGGGAACGATGGCGCCGGCGCGGAGGTAGATGGGAATCTGATCGATAGAAAAGCTGCGCTCAACCGTGACGAGTCCGGTGAAGTGCTTGCCGGTGGGCCACTCGATCCAATCGCCCCCTGGAAGCCACACCTGTTCCGACGCCAGGCCGGTCACTTTGTCAGCCGGCGCGGTGACGGGCGCGGCGATGATCTGGCCGCCGAAAAGATACTCATTTTTGCTGGTGTAGGCGGCATCGTCCTCCGGCCAGTCGTAGTAGAGCGGGCGGAAAAAGGCCACGCCCGTGTCATAGGTGCGCCGCGCCTCGGTGTAGAGATATGGCTGCATCGCTTCGCGAAGCTGGAATGCTCTACGCATCACGGCTGAGTACGGCTCGGGATAGGCCCAGATGCGGCGCTCGGCGTCGGGGTTTTTGGTGGTGTGGGTGCGCAGGATGGGGCTGAAGACGCCGAACTGCACCCAGCGCGTGTAGAGCTCGGGATCGACTGCACCGGGCATATGCCCGCCGATGTCGTGGCTCCAATAAGCGTAGCCAACGTTTGCCGAGGTGGCTGTGAACCAAGGCTGGAAGGCGAGCGAATCCCACACGGAGATGGTGTCGCCGGAGAAGCCGATTTCATAACGGTGGTTGCCCAGCCCGCCCCAGCGATGAAAGAGCAGCGGCCGCTTACCCTCGCGCTGCTGATCGGTAAAATGCACGTAGTTGAGCCACCAAGTGGGGTTCACGCCGGGCAGATTGGTGGTCGACTGTTGCTGCCAGTCGAGCCACCAGAAGTCGACGCCCTGTTTTTCCAAGGGATGCAGCACAAGGTTGAAGTAGTTGGTGGTCCAGCGCTTGCCGGTGATGTCGAAGGGGACGTATTTTTTGGTCGCCGGATCGATGCCCATGGCGCGGGCCATGGCGGGATAGGCGTGTTCCCAAGGCTGGATGCCTGAGGCCGGATGGAGATTCATCGTGATCCTGAGGCCGTCCTCGTGAAGCTTCTTGAGGAACGCATCGGGATCGGGAAAGAGCACTTTGTTCCAGGTGTAGCCGGTCCAGCCCAGTTCCTGGCCCGATTGATCGTGCTCGCCCATGGCCTTGAGCTGCTCCTGGCTGATGTGCCAGTCCATGTCGATGACCAGAACGTCGAGGGGAGTATCGTTCTCGCGAAAGCCGCGGACCAATTCGTTTAGCTCCTGGTCGGTATAGGCCCAGTAACGCGACCACCAGACGCCGAAGGCGAAGCGCGGAGGCAAGGGAATGCGGCCGGCGACGCGAACAAAATCGCCGAGGGCGCAGCGGTAGTCGTGGCCATAGCCGAAGAAGTACCAGTCGGTGTAGGAGCCGGGCTTTTCACTCTCGGGGCGCTCCATGACCCAGGGCCAGGGGGTGTTTTCGCCGTCGAGGAAGCGGAAGTCGGCGGAGTCGAAAAGCGGGCGGGTGGAGTCGTCGACCAGAGCCCAGCCGGAGCGCGAGACGAGGCCCTGCTCGATGGGCTCCTCCGTTTTTGAGCCTCGCGCGGTGTCGAGCGTGCGCGTGGTGCCGAGCAGGTTTTGGGGATTTTCGAGGCCGGGATGCCAGACGATGGACTTGCCGTCGACGGTGAGGGTGACGGAGAGATTGTCGGCGGTGAAGGGGCAGTCGGTCGGAGAGTTGCAGGAGTCGTAGGTGAGAGTCAAAGCGCTGGTGTGGATCGTCAGCGTTCCCCCCAATATGCGGTCCGTGACAGGTTGGCCGTCTACGACAAATCCCCAGTCGTACTTCGGCACGGGCAGCCGCCTGTTGATGAACACCAATGACGCGTGATCCTCGAACTTGCCGTCGGCCGACCACTCCATGCGGATCAGTTCCGGCGTGAGGATAGTGAAGCGTGCGTTGCCGTAGACAACCACGGCTTTGGGATCGGCAACTGGGTTATCGGGCGCGGGAACCGTCGCGAAAGGAGTGTTGGCCGAGGCCGTTGCGGAAGTGCCGCTTTGCGCGTGAGCCGCTTGGGCCGCATAGGTATGCGCCGGAAACGCAAGGGCGCAACCGATCGTCAAAGCCGTTGCAGCAATTGTTCTGAAAGATATCCGCATTGAAGTTCCCATTCGATCTCCATCGGGAAGGTTATCACCGCTTGGGGCAGATGCGGGCGATCGAATGTGCGCGGCAGGCCGTTATGATGGGGTCAAGTATGCCTTAGGCGGACGATCTATGACCCCGGTTGTCTTCATTTCGGCGGGGGAGGCGAGCGGCGAGCACTACGGAGCGCTGCTGGCGATGGAGTTGCGCCGCCGGCTTGGCGCAGCCGGGGTTTCGGCGAAGCTTTTCGGCATGGGCGGGCAGCGGATGGAAGCGGCCGGGGTGGAGCGCGTAGTCCGCTTGGAGGACATGGCGGTGATGGGCCTGACTGAGGTGGTGCATCATCTTCCGCGCATCTACCGCGAGTTCCGTAGGCTGAAGCGGGCCATCCGGACGCGGCGGCCGGACGTAGCAGTGCTCATCGATTTCCCCGAAGTTCACTTCCGGCTGGCGAAGGAGTGCCAGCGGCTGGGCATTCCCGTGATCTACTTTGTCAGCCCACAACTATGGGCGTGGAAGGAACATCGCATCCGCCTAGTGCGCAAATACGTGCGGCGCATGCTGGTGATCTTCCCGTTTGAGGAGCCGTTCTACCGGAAGCGGGGCGTGATAGCGGAGTTTGTGGGACATCCGCTGGCGGATCTGCCGCTGCCGACGATCAGCCGCGAGCAGTTTGCGGCAGAGAACGGGCTGGATGCCGCGAAGACCTGGATTGGTCTGCTGCCGGGCAGCCGGCTGCGCGAGGTTGAGGATCATTTGCCGGAGATGCTGGAGGCCGCGCGCGGCTTGGTGGGCGCCGCACAACCTAGTAGTGGGTCAGTTCACGAAGGACCTCCCTCAGGGGCTAACGCCGTCGATGACTTCAGGCCAGTTGACGTACGGGCTGAAGCCCGTACCCTTCAAAACAGCTCTGGAGTGGACCACTCCCCGCGACCTTCCGGGATGTACGAGTTTCTGATTCCGCTGGCCCCCACGCTCAATGCGGCGCAGCGGGAGGCGGTTTTGCAAATGGCTGCGGAGCACGGCGGCGGGCTTGCTGTGCGGCTGCTTGACGACGCCCGGGCCGCACTGTTCCATGCGCGCGCCTCGGTAGTGGCCAGCGGAACGGCGACGGTGGAGGCGGCGCTGATCGGCAATCCTTTTGTGGTGGTCTACCGCGTCTCGCCTTTGACCTATGCCATCGCCAAACGGGTAGTCAAGGTGCCCCATGTGGCCATGGCGAACCTGATTGCCGGCAAGCGAGTGGTTCCAGAACTGATTCAGAACGACTTCACGGCGGCAAATATCGTCCAACACCTTAATCGGCTGCTACCCGACGGGCCGGCTCGGGAGTCCATGACAGTGGGACTGAGGGCCATTCGGGAGGCCTTGCAAGGGCAGACGGTCAACGGTCCGAGCCAAGGACAACGCGCCATCGAACGGGTAGCCGCTATTGTGGCTCAAGAGGTTGAAGCGGTTTATCCGGCGGCTGCGGAGGCGGCACGACCCTGAAGGCAATCGGAAATTCCCCAAATAAGCACTATCAGGCCAAGATCGGCGGAAAGACAATGAGCGTTGGGATGCGGAGAGAGATGAAAGGTTTGCAGTTTAAGAGCAGACGGCTAGTGAGCCGATGCACGCTGGGCCTGGTGGTGGCGGCCTGTATCGGGCTGGCAGCGGGTCCGGCCACCGCGCAGCGAGAGCGCCCGGCGCTGAACATTACGGGATACGTGATCGACGCTGAACTGGATACAACGGCGCACCATCTGACGGCGACCGCGGTGGTGAGCTTTACTGCGCCCGCAAACCTTGACGTGGTGACCTTTGGCTTTCACCCAGCTCTCAAGGTGACCAAAATCACCGATGAGAGCGGCAAATTGCTCGACGGCGAACGGACAGCCGACGGGTCTATCCGAGTGACCCCAACCACGCCGTTCGTTCCTGGCCAGACCGTCAAGTGGACCTTCGTCTACGACGGCACGATCACCGGAAACGAGGACGGGCCGGTGGAGGGATTGAAGCTGGCGGCCATCCAGGAACCGATCAGTTATCTCCTATATCCGGCGCGGTGGTTCCCCATGACCGGTTTCATGACCGACCGATTCACGGCGGAGATGCACATCCGCGTGCCGCAAGGGATGCGGGTCTTTGCCAGCGGCAGCATGGGGGCGGAAAAGCACGTGACGCTCTCCACCGGCAAGCCCGGCGACGAATACGACTTCAAATGGATGAAACCGGGATTTCCGGGGACCGTGATTGCCGGCCGCTATGTGCCCCCTGTCTCGGTGGGCGCGGGCAACGTGAAGGTGTACGTGACCGTCAGCCACCAAGCGTCGGCGAATCAACTGGCGCAGACGGCCAACCGCGAGTACGACTTCTTTACCGACAGCTTTGGCGAGCCGGAGACCAGCCGGCTGAATGTGGTGGAACTGCCTGACGACACGTTGCCCGCGGTCTATGCGCCGGAATTGGCAGCCATTATGGGATCGCGGGTCGGGGACAAATCAGGTATCCGACTGTTGGCGAATACGGTTGCCCACCAGTGGTGGGGGTGTGAGGTAAGCCCGCGCACGCTGGACGACGCCTGGATTACCAACGGAATGTCGCGCTACGGCGAGCTGATGTATGTGGAGGATGAAAGCGGCGCAAGCGCCTTGAGGGCCGCTCTCGAAGATGTGCAGGCCGGCGCGCTGGCCTACGACACAATTCCACTTTCAAGCAGCGGCCGTCTCGATCCCTTCTCGCCCCAATTCCAGTCCATGACACTCGAAAAGGGCGCGATGATTTTTCACATGCTGCGCGGGGAGGTCGGCGATAAACCCTTTCTTGCCATTCTGAAAGGCGTGCTAAGCCAATACACTGACGGGTCCATCACCACCGAGGACTTCGAGAAGGTGGCCGAGGCGCAGACCCAGCAACAGTTAACACCCTTCTTTTCCCAATGGGTCAACGGCACGGGTGCGCCGCGCTTCACCGACAAATATGCCGTCTACCGGTTGGGAAACAACAAAGGCTTCCGGACCATTGGCGAGATCAACCAGGACCTCGACCTCTTCAACATGCCGGTCGATCTTCGGATCGAAACCGACGGCAAGACCGTGAACCAGAAGATCGACGTGGTGGGGATGGATAGTCAATACGTCGTGGATACCTTCGGACGGCCGCGACGGATCAGCGTCGATCCTGGCGATTGGGTGCTGAAGACGACGGCCGACCTGCAGGTCCGAATTGCCATCCTGAAGGGGCAGCAATTGGTGGCGCAGAACGACTTGATCGGGGCTCTGGCCGAGTATAAGAAGGCGCTCGACGCCAACCCGCAGAGTTCGCTGGCCAGCTATCGTATTGGCGAGGTGCTGCTTACGCAGTGCAACTACCAGGCCAGCGTGAACGCTTTCCGCGACGCGCTCCGCGGCGACGATGAGCCGGCCTGGACCGAGGTTTGGAGCCATATCGCCATCGGCAAGATCTTTGACTTGACCGGGCAGCGCGACCGGGCCATCAACGAGTACCGTCTGGCCGTGCAGACCAACGACAACACCCAGGGAGCGGTGAATGAGGCCCGCCTATACCTGCAGAAGCCCTTTACCCAGCCGGAAGGCACATGCATCCATTGAAGAACGACGGCTAGGGCGGTTCTCCAATTTCTATGTAGCGTTTCCGATCTATTCCAAGGTGGCTTTTTCTTGAGGAAAAAGCCACTTAGCTTTTGTGGCTTCGCTCTACGCCAATTGGAGAACCGCGTTAGCCCGCGGGCTGGCCGTGTTGCTTCAAGAAGCCGCGCTAGTTTTGAGCGCGCGGCTTACCCAGAGAGAGAATCTCCAAATCCACGTGCGCAAGGCCGGCCCAGGTCATCCCGAGTTTCCGGGCCGCGCCGTAGGAGAGGTCGATGATGCGCCCCTCTTCGACCAGGTCGCCGCGATCGGTGATGCGGACCACGACCGAGCGGTGGTTTGACCGGTTCACGACCCGCACGATGGAGCCAAAGGGAAGCGTCGGGTGGCAGGCGGTCATGGCGTACATGTCGTAAATCTCGCCACTTGCGGTCCTGCGTCCATTAAAGACGCCGCCATACCAGGAGGCGATGCCGTGAATCCTATCCTGCCATCCCTGGGCGGCGGCGGTTGGGGGCGTCTGGGGAATCGGTGGCTCCTGGTCAGCGAGTGAAGCCGACGTGGGACTCGCTGCAGGGGAAGCCGCAGGCGCGGTGAGGGTTGGTCTGGGAGGACGCGCATCAGCTTGCACTGTCCGCGCCGAGAACAGCACCACCAGCGCGACCAGCGCAACGGCGGAGACGCCCGCTACAAGGCAAATCCATAGCGGGGCCTTTCGACTTAAGTTGCGTGTTTTCCTTGTTCTAACCATTTGTTCATTTTACTAAGCCGACTCTGGCGACCCTCCTTCGTTGTCAAGATAGATAATGGGATTCCTGTTGAAAAGTGTTGCGATCCGGCGCGGTCTGCGATAACGCGTTCAGTCTGTTTGGGTTACGGATTGAAGCTGGGGAGGCAATCTTCCCAATTTGGGTCAGAGAATTCTGTGCAAAATCAGGTGCAAATAAACATCCCGGCAACGGTTTGGCAGCATCATGGCATGATCTGTTGAAATTAAATGAGTTATCGAAGAGAAAGAGATTAGCGATGGGCAAAAGCCATTACGTTCTCTGGGCGTTTATGCAGTCGATTGACTATGCCTTTCTGCAAAAGACCCACGACAAGAACTTCGACGAGGCGCTGGCCGACGTTCTGAGCCAGTCTCTTCGGGTTGCGGGCAAGCCGCCTACAGCGTCGCACTGAAGGGATTGCAGATACGCGGCGCCAGGAGACGCGCTGCCCGGTTTTTTGCAGATTAATTCTGAGATTCTGCTAGCGTGGAGTCAGGGTCTCAAGTGAGCTCTTCCGCCGATGGGAGGGTTCATTTGAGACCCTGAGCATTTTCGGCCGGGCGATTTTGGCCGCATGAGGGAATTGCGATGGAATTGAGCGTTGAGGGGTTGGAGTTGATCAAGAGGTCGGAGGGGTTTCGCAGTCAATTGTATAACGATGTGGCCGGTTTTCCGACGATCGGCTATGGGCACCGGGTCACGAGGCTGGAGTCGTTTGTCGAGGAAATCGGTGAGCCCCAGGCTGCTGCGATTCTAGCAAATGACGTGCATGAGGCGGAGCGGGCGGTCGCCCGGCTGGTCCGGGTGTCACTGAACCAAGGGCAGTTCGACGCGCTGGTGGACTTCTGCTTCAACCTGGGAGCGGGACGGCTGGCGGGCTCAAGCCTTCTGCGAGAGCTGAATGCCGGCCGCTACGAGTCGGCTGCGCAGCAGTTGCTCGCATGGGACCGCGCAGGCGGGGAGGTGAATGCGGGACTGAAAGCCAGGCGGGAAGCCGAGTTGCAGCTTTGGACGGCCGGCGTCAGGGAAAAGGCCGCCGCGGCGGTGTGAGGAGACAGGGAACAAGGGAACGAGGGAGCAAGGAAAGCGAGCGGTCGGGGTCAGGGGAGGGTTGGACCGATCTCCGTTATCTCCAGACGTTCGCGGGGCTTGAGGTAGCCTTTACGGCGAAACCAGTCTTCCATGGCGGGGTGCAGACGGTCGAGGGGGACGCGGTAGCCGGCTTCGAGCACTCCGTCGGCTGCAGGGAAGGTATCGTCGAAGACCGCGTCGTTGGTAAAGTTGCGCATGGCGAAGCTGTCGATCTGGCGGATGGGGCAGGCGCGGCGCTCGCCGGAGGCATCGATACGGCAAACGGAGAGGCGGCGGGCAAACATGGTTCTACTCTAATCGAGGGACCGCGGCGGGGCGGAGTTCCGCTGAATTTGGCAATCCCGACACCTTGTGCGCACGGAGGAAGCATCTATAGGGTAGATGCGGCGGGGGAGTACAGATCTGGTGCGCAGGGGCGTGCAGCGTGGCGCCGGCAGGGACAAAGAACCTGAAGGAGACCAATAATGATGGCAATTCTGGTGCAATGGTTCTTATATGCGGTCGCGCTATTGATTGTTTCGAAGATAGTGCCCGGATTTCATGTGGCGGGCCTGTGGCCGGCGCTGATCGCGTCGCTGGTCATCGGGCTGCTCAACGCGACGGTGGGGCTATTTTTGAAGATCATCACCTTTCCGCTGAGCATCCTCACGCTGGGGATCTTCCTGCTGGTGATCAACGGCCTGATGATCCTGCTGGCGTCGAGCATCGTGCGGGGATTCGCGGTGCGCGGATTTTTCCCCGCATTCTGGGGCGCGGTGGTGATGGCGCTGCTGGGCATGCTGATCCGGGCGGTGATGAAGAACGCGTAGAGGCGAACTTTTGAATGGTCCCCGGCACCTGAGACGGCCGACCGACGTAGAGCAGAGCGCAAAGAGCCCCTGATGAGACAGATCGATGATGCCCGGAACCTTACCTTGACGGACCAGGTTGCATCGCGGGTTTGGCGGACGACGCGGGCTGGCCGGTTGGGGCGGCGGTGGGCTTACGGGTGGTGACCGGCTTTCTCGCGGCTTTGGGCTGCGCGGACTTCGCCTTGAGGGGTTTTTGGGTCACCGCCGGGCCGGGCAAGGTTTGCGGGGTGCGCACGGCGCCGGCGCCTGAAAAGCCTGCCGGAACCGGCATGCGCGACGGCATGACGATGACCTTGGCGGGCTGGTTCTGCTCGACGCGGGTGTAGACGCCCCACCCACCTCCTACCACCACGAAAACAATGGCTGCAGCGGCTGCGGTGCGCATCCAATTGCTCTCATGGCGCAGGGCGGCGGGCCAAGCGAGAACGCGGCCGCGGCGCGCCACCCCAGCGACCCCGGCTTTGCGAGCCTGCCATCGCTCCTCGCCGCCCGCGCGACCCCGGTTCGGCGCCGCGCGGAGAGCCGCGCGCACACGATCTTCAAGGCCAGCGGGGGCGGGCAGGCTGGCGATCAGCCGCAGAGTTTCTTCTGCCGAGCGAGAAACCGGATCAGGGGGAACGGATTGAGAAGGCAACGTATTGTGAGGGTTCGAATTCATCGCAAACTCCCCCTCAAAACCAGAGAAACTGCGTATTTTTGGACGTCGTTCAAGGTCGCCGCTCCCTGGTGGTCGCGTCGACTTGAATATCGAGGCTTTGGGACGCTCCATCCCTGGTTTTGGTTCTCGCGTGATCGAGCAGGCCGGCCATCAGGTTGCGCGCACGGAACAGACGCGAGCGGACACTGGACTCGGTGATGCCCAGAACCGACGCGATCTCCACGCTGGTCAGCTCTTCGAAGGCTGAAAGGACAAGCACCTGGCGCTCCTTGGCGGGCAGCCGGTCAACGCAGGCGAGCACATGGGCGTGATGCTGCGCGGCGGCGGCAATTTCCTCGGCGGAGAGGCCCGTAGAGGGCAGCACGCGCGCCAGCTCGGCCACATCGTCGGTCTCCGGGCGGGTTTTGGCACGGCGCTTGCGGTCAAGCACGATGTTCCAGACGATGCGGATGAGCCACACGCGGTGATCGCGCACATCGCCCAAGGTTTGGCGATGCCGCAGGACGCGCAGAAACGCCTCCTGCACGGCGTCTTCGGCGTCGGCGGGATTGCGCAGGACGGAATAGGCCACGCGATAGAGGGCTGCGGCGTACTGGTCGACCAGCGCCGCAAGCGCATCGTCTTCCGCGCGCCGGCGGGCGTCCTGGTTTACCGCGCTATGGGAAATCTCCATCCACCCCGCGTAAATGGCCTGGCTGGTGCTCATCACTCACCAGACGCAGGCAGAGAAGAAAATGCTCAGACTCGCTCGACCCCCGACCCCATGGAGATTAGGCAAGATATCTGAGGACCGCCGTGCTCTCGCCCTGCCCGGGTTGGCCAATTTTATTTGGCAGCGAGCTTTTGCGCGGCGATCTGCCCGGCCGCGCCATCATGATCCGCGTCCCGTACCTTGGCCCAGAGAGCACGCGCCAAGTCCTGCCTGCCCTCGGCGGCATAAAGATCTGCAAGGTCCAACTGGGCCACGCTGGCTGAAACCGTCACCGAAGGCTTGGCGGCCAACTGGTTGTAGAGATCGATGGCCTGACTGTCGCGGGCCGTCTGGCGGTAAAGGCCGGCAAGAGCCAGTTTGGCCAAGTTGGCAAGATTGCGATCCCAGGAACCGGCAGCGGCCTTCAACTCGGTCTCGGCGTTGCCTGTCTGCCCCAGCTCCTCGTAGGTAACCCCCGCAAAATAGCGGGCTTTCGTGGCCTCGGGCAGCCAACTGTAATTGTGGGCGATAGCAACGAATTCGCGATTGGCTTCCTTGGCGCGCGCGGCGGCAGTAGAGTATACGCCGGGCTCAGGCGGAGCGCCGGGCAGCGCCAGCGGCGATGTGTACACATCCAGGGCTCGGC
The DNA here is from genome assembly GCA_963844905.1 of uncultured Acidobacteriaceae bacterium. Taxonomy (GTDB): domain Bacteria; phylum Acidobacteriota; class Terriglobia; order Terriglobales; family Acidobacteriaceae; genus Telmatobacter. The sequence goes on from CAWJQD010000002.1 coordinate 321,774, forward strand.
CCAGGGCGAGGTCCGCTGCCGAGGAGCGAATGTTCCAGTAGATCAATCCGCCAATCGCCAAGACGAGGGCCGCTGCGATGGCGATGCCCCAACGCGCAACGCTGGCCTGGTGCTGGCTGATCCAACTGGCACTGCTCGCGGCAGCCTGGGCAAACTTATCCTTTTTCAGGGCGTGACGGGTTCGAGTATCCACGGGGTCTTTCTAGTCCTTTGCCGGTAGACTTGCAGGCGGGTCGGAACGGATGAAGATGGCGCCACTGCAACTCGATTAGTTTATCAGCGCGGTTCGAGCAGAGTCCACCTACAGCGGGACGGAGCGCCTATGCAGGCGCAGGACATGCCGTGCAGGCTTTTCTTATGGGCAGATGAGCTTTGCCCAGCCACCAACGTTGCCGCATCCGGGCCTGCCCGCGGAATCGATAATGTTACACACAGAAGGACTGATCTGTACCCAAGCCTCAATCGTCGTCGTGCCCGAGCCGCCAGAAGCGCAGGTTGCCAGGCCGTTCTGTGTGGTCGAGGCGATGGCTTGCGGGAAACTGCTGACTCCCCATGTGGCCTGGAGCGGAGTGACCGTGTACGGCTCCGTGTTGTAAGTGCCGGTAGCAACAAACTGCACCTGGCTGTTAGGAGCCGCTGGCGCCGTTCCAGAGGACGGGGCGATGGTGACCGAAAGAAGCTCACGGCTCGAATTCATAGCAGGATTGCTGCACGCCACAGGAAGGAAAGCAAGAAGGAGCAGCGGCAGGATAGTGAGCAGGACGATGCGCAGGGCCTTCATCGCAGCCTCCCAATTCATTGAAAATAGCTTACCTGATTAGACGGGAACACGCGGGGTTGGTTTATCGCTTGATCTCGATCAACAAAACCCACGCGTCAAGTAGCGCGGCGGCAAGCGAGAAAACCTTTCCTGCCGCAAGCCAGTACAACCACGCGCCTAGCTCGTCCCACGCTTGCCGCCACACGGCCGGAACGGTACGCTTAGAGCATGTACGAGGATTTTCATATAACCGAGCGCTGGAGCGGCGAAGACCTGCGCTGCCAATGGAAAGGTACCATAGTGGCCATCGCCACGCGCCACGCCGACGCAGTGGACGTGCGCTTCGATGTGAACGGCCGTCCCATGTGGATCGCACTGCCGTGCACCGCCTGGGTGGAGCAGAAAAAGCGGACAGGCAAGGTGATCACCGACCAACTGGCGGCGCAGATCGCGGGGCGGTATTTGAAGCAGCTGATTGAAGAAGGCTATGACTCGCGGCGCGAGGTCTACACCATGACCGTGGCCGAGGTGCTGGAACACCTGGACGCCGTAGTGGCCGAAGCGAAGAAGCAAGGCGCGATGCCCGAGCTGCCGGTGGGAGCCTAAAGCTGGTTGCATAAACCCTCTGAGCCGGCTGAACAACTGCCCCCAGGGGCTAAAGCCCGCGATTTTCCTGGCCGTTTTCGGCACGACTGAAGTCGAGCCCTTTCAAAGAACCATTTATGCAACCAGTTCTAGCGCCCAGAGTGAAAGGCAGGCCGAGAAACTCGCCCTCGCGAACCCGCTTCAAGGAAGGCGTTATGCCGTAGCTGTATCTCGCAACACGCGCAAATAGTGGAATCACTCACTCACTCACTCGCCCACTTACACATGCACCCTCACATGCACCGCACCCTCGCCATTCTTTCTTTCGCCGTCATCCTCCTCGCCGGCGCCGGCACGAGCGCCGCGCAAAGCGGGGGGCCGCAAAAAGACGCGCCCCTGCCCAACGCCACCGAACTGCTGCAACGGGCGATTGCCAATGAGCGCAAACTTGCCGCCGAGCGGGAGAAATACGATTGCCGCATCAGCGATCGAACCATCGAAACCGACAGCAAAGGCGACACCAAAAGAGATACGGCGGTGGTTTCGGACCTCTTCTACGTCAACGGCATTCCTATCGAACGCACTCTCGAGAAGAACGGCAGGGATCTCTCGGCCGACGAAGAGCACAAGCAGGACGAGCGGGTGATGAAGGAGACGATCAAGTACAGCAACCAAGCCACGGCGAAGAAGGAGGAGGACAAGCAGAACCAGGAGCTGGAAGATTTTATGGAAGCGACGGCCCGTTTAGCTCTCATGGTCGCCCGAAGCGTGGTCCACGATCCGCCTAATCGCATTTTCTTATTGCGGCTTCCAGAACAGGGAACCGAGCCTTTCCCAAATGGACGATTCTATTTTCCACTCTAGCCATTGGAGAAAACACACAATCCACGAAACCAGGATAAATCGCTTCATGTACAACACGGGACTTCCGTAATGCCCCTTGTCTGGAAGCGGTCCATACGACTCCAAGGCATCAAGCGTGAAATGCGTGATGTCCTCTGCTCCTCCGCACTTGCTGCTCCATGTTCCATCTTCCAACTGACGCGCCATATGTTTAGGAGAGTTTCCATCTGCGTATAGAGCCACTTTTTCAAACCAAAACTCGACCCGAGAACTACTACAGCGGAAATATCCAAGCCCTCGAAACGCAACTACAAAGGCTTGGATGGTTTCCACACGACTACTCCAAAATGGCCAATCTAGGTCTGCCTGCGGCCACCAGAAATGATGCAGATCAGATGCCGCCCACGCGACGCAATTATAGGCACCATCATTTGGCGGATACCCTGTTGAATCGCTTGTTTTTTCGTATCCGGCAGCAACCAGCTTGTCGAAAATTTGTTCTAAGTCGGGAAGCCTGGTCAGTCGATCAATCCTTTCCGCCTTCCCCAGTTCAACCATGCTTCGGTCATACGTCGAGGGCTGCTTAAATCTGCTGGGTCGAATGGCCGCACACCAGTGATGGCAGCGAGCGCAGGAAACCAAAATCGCTTCTTCTTTTGCAGATCATCCAACATGAAAGGGAGTACATCCCAGCCGAGGCCAATGATCTGTTGGTAGCGCGCGTCATTCATCAGGTCACTCACAGACGAGATATGCATAGTCTTCGCAGACCACTCATCGGCAAGCCAACGGAACCGCGCTTCAGTGTTTAGGACGGCGAGGGGAATTGAAAGGCCACGGACAATAGCATCTTCGATTTGGGCCTTTGCCATCCATTGCTGGGCCGTCTTGTTGTGCGTTTTTGGGAAGGGCCGCGACGCGTATTTCTTGGCTTCAGAAAAAGCAAACGGGCCGCAATCGTCCCTTCGGGAGAACGCCTTTGCCGACTTCGGCGACCGCGCTGCGCGCTCATCATGGAGTCGGGAACGTAAAGATCGCCCTCGCCATTTTTGAACTTCTTGGGGCGGTGATGTGATTGCACTTCCCACTGTTTTGCCCTCAACGCTTGTGTCTCATGGAGTCACTACCTTGATATTTGCAGTCGCAAACACAGATCGCAGCGATTTCGATTTTTCTTCTGCACGGTCCACCAATCCACGCATCGTTATCAAATCGTCGTCGTCCATAGTGATGTATGTTTCGCGCATCTCGCCTGTATCGTCATGAAACGTGAGTCTCAGATTGTGCATGATCATCATGGCGCTCGGCGGAGTTGACGGACTTTCAAGGAACACAGGGCGAGCATCGGTAAGAATTCGTGCCGTGCAAAATTTTCGCTCATATTCTGTCTTCAATATCGTCGCTTTGGAGGCAATGCCTAGCGGAGTTATCGTGAGAATCCTTGTGAGACGAGCCTCAAATGCGGGTACCTCAGCAATTGGGAAATCCAAGGCTTCTTGAAGGGCGCTGGCTATACCGTTTGCGAATTCAGGAACTACTTCGTCGAAGTATTCACGCACGCGATAAAGTTCCAGCACCGCATCTTTTAGCTCTGAGGCATCGCTCGCAGAAATCCCATGCAACAATGGTTCCTGAAACGAAAACGGAAACCGCTCTAACGTAGACATCAACTCCTGAAAACTTGAATCAGAGAGCGTCCGTAATCTATTCAATGACGATTGCTGGGAGTCCGGAATTGTATACTCTGGCAACGATCTCTCCTTGTGTAGAGCTTGCGCGGGAAGGTTACTTCTTTGGTTCCCCCAGAGTCAAAGAACGGCTGTGAGTGATGTGGAAAATCACTACACTTGCACCATATTCAGTGCAAAAGGCGGCTAATTCCAAGCGGTTCCCGTCTCTCCATATCTAAAGAGTACCATCTCGCTCAACAGGCTTGTACTCAACCCATGAAGCCGTTACCACCCACTCCAGCCGTTCCCGGCAGGACAGACTACGAGAGATTCGACAACGCCGTACGACATATTCTGACGCTCTCGAAGGATGATCTGCTCAAGATGGAGGCGCGGGAGAAGCGCAAAAAAGAGCGCAAAAAGCGAGCAAAGAAGCCCTAACGGATTTACTTCGCTTCGTCCGGGGGCTACCCGCCACAGTGCACATTTTGTCAACTATATTAATGCCCAAAATCGAGACCTGGGGCACCCCTTTTTGTACAAGAATATGCGGTCGGGGACTTAGGACTCAGCTGGCGCCGGCGCAACGGTCGCGTCGCCGCGCTTGAGCAGGCGGCTGAGAATCACGTAGAGAACCGGGATAAACACCAGGTTGAGGACGGTGGACAGCAGCATACCGCCGACAATCGTGGTTCCCACGGAGCGGCGACCTAAGGAGCCTGCTCCGGTGGCGAAGACCAGCGGCAGAACGCCGAGAATGAAGGCAAACGAAGTCATCAGAATGGGGCGCAAGCGCAACTCAGCGGCTTCAATTGCGGCTTCGGAGATGGAACGGCCCTTGCGCCGCAGTTGCTCGGCGAACTCGACAATCAAAATGGAATTTTTCGCAGAGAGGCCAATGAGCATGACCAGGCCGATCTGGCAATAGACATCGTTGGCGAGCCCGCGCAACGAAACCAGTCCCAGCGCGCCCAGCACGGCCATGGGCACGGCGAGCAGGATGATGAAAGGCAGCGCGAAGCTCTCGTACTGCGCAGAAAGCGTGAGATAGACAACGAGAATGCCGAGGCCGAAGATAATGAGCGCCTTGCCGCTGGACTCGATCTCATCGAGGGTCAGGCCCGTCCACTGGTAGTTCATGCCGCGCATCATGTTAGCCCTGGCCAGATTGTCCATGCTGGCGAGCGCCTGGCCTGAGCTAATGCCCGGAGCAGGCGAGCCGTCGATCTCCACCGCGCGGAAGAGATTGTAGTGCGCAATCACCGGAGGGCCCGCGCTATCGGCAACCGTGACCAGATTGTCGAGCGGGATCATCTGGCCGGAGGCGGAGCGAACATAGTAGCTGTGCAGTTGGCCGGCATTCATGCGGAAGGGCCGATCAGCCTGCACGTAGACGCGATACGTGCGTTCGTTGTAGTCGAAGTCGTTGATGTACTCCGAGCCCATAAAGACATTGAGCGTAGTGGCGATCTGCGTGAAGGAGACTCCCATCATTTTGGCCTTTTCGCGGTCGATGGTCACCAGTTCCTGCGGGTCGTTGGCGGAGAAGGTGGTGAACAGATCGGTAAGATCCTTGTGCGAGCTGCCTGCGTTCACAATCTGGTGCGCCACGCGATCCAGATCGCTCAACGTGTTGTTGCCTTGATCCTGCAGCATGAACTGGAAGCCGCCGAAGGCGCCGACGCCCTCCACTGCCGGCGGCTCGACTGCGGCGACCAGGCCGCCATTGGGGGCGAACATCAGCATTTGCAAGTTGGGCGTGACATCATGGACGATGTCGGAGGTCGAGTAGGGTTTTTCGCCGTGCTCGTTGGTGGTGTTGGTGTTCACAAACATCATGGCGGCGTTGGAGGCGCTGCCGGCAAAGCTGAAGCCAATGATGGAAAACAAACCGCCCACGTGGGGATTCTGCGCAATGATGGCGGCTCCGCGAGCGGCCAGAGCCGTGGTGTAGGCGAGGGATGAGCCCGGGGGCGCCTGCACAATGACCATAAAATAGCCCTCATCTTCCTGGGGAATGAAGCCCTGGGGCACATGGCGGTAGATCCACACGGTTGCGCCCAACCCGGCAAAGAACACGACCAGGAGAACGTAGCGCAGTTGCAGCGCGACATGAATGATGCGCGCATATGTGCCGGCCATCCAAGTGACAAAAGCGTCGGCGGCGTGAATAAAAGCGGCAAAAGCGCGCGAGACGAGCCGGATGTGGAGGAAGTCCAACTGGCGCGGACGAGCATCCTCGCCGCGCAGGAAGAGCGCGGAAAGCGCGGGCGAAAGGGTAAGCGCGTTGAACGCCGAGATGGCGATGGAAAATGCGATGGTAAGCGAGAACTGGCGATAGAGAATGCCGGTGGTGCCGGGGAAGAACGACACGGGGACGAAGACGGCAATGAGGACCAGCGACGTGGCGATGACCGCGCTGGTCACCTCGCCCATGGCGCGCGAAGTGGCCTCGCGCGCCATGGAGTGCTCCATGTGAATATGGCGCTGCACGTTCTCGATGACGACGATCGCGTCGTCAACCACCAGGCCCGTGGCCAGGGTAATACCGAAGAGGGTAAGCGAGTTGATAGAGAAACCGAAGATCCGGATAAACGCGAAAGTACCGATGAGGGAGACGGGGATGGTGACGGAAGGAATGATGGTGGCGCGCCAATCGAGCAGGAACAGGAAGATGACAGTAATAACAATGAAGATGGCCTCAGCGAGCGTGACCAGAACCTCGCGAATCGATTCGCCCACCGCCGTAGTGGAGTCGAAAGCGATGGCATACTCGAGGCCGGGCGGGAAGCTTTTTGAGAGCTGCTCGAGCGCGGCCTTGGCCCTGCGGTCCACCTCGAGAGAGTTCGCGTTCGACAATTGCTCCACACCGATACCCATCGCCTCATGGCCCTGGTACTCGAGCGCGGTGCCATAATCTTCGGCGCCCACTTCCGCGTGGCCCACGTCTTTGAGCAACACCAGGCCGTTGGGCGAGTTGTTGACGACGATGTTGTCGAACTCCTCGGGGCTGGTAAGACGGCCCACAACACGAACGGGAATCTGATACGCCTGCTTAGGGTCGGAGGGAGGCTGGCCGAGCTGGCCTGCGGGAACCTCGACGTTCTGCTCGGTCAGTGCGTTTACCACGTCAGCCGCGGTGAGGCCGCGGGCAGCAAGGCGCTCGGGGTCGAGCCATACCCGCATGGCGTACTTGCGCGCGCTGAAGTTGACCACATCGCCCACGCCGGGCACGCGCTTGAGCGCATCGATTACGTAGATATCAAGGTAATTGGAAATGAATTCGCTGGAGTAGCGGCCGTCGAGCGCAAAGAATCCGGCGCCAAAGACGAAGTTGTAGTTGGATTTCAGGATGTCGATGCCGGTGGAGACGACCTCGCCGGGCAGGCGGCCCTCTACGCCGGCCACGCGGTTCTGCACATCCACGGCGGCGATGTCGAGGTTATAGCCGGTCTGGAAAGTGATGTCGATCTCGCAGGTGCCGCTGTTGGTGCTGGACGAGCTGATGTAGCGCATCCCCTCCACGCCGTTGATGGCTTCTTCCAAGGGAATAGTGACCGCCTTCTCGACGGTCTCTGCGTCGGCGCCCACATAGTTGGCAGTTACGGATACCACCGGCGGCGCGAGATTGGGATACATGGCGACCGGCAGATTGGGAATGCTGATGGCGCCAGCCAAAATGATAAGCAGGGCGCAAACGGTGGCGAAGACCGGGCGGTGAATAAAGAAATCGACAAACACGATGAGCCCTCTTTCCTACGAGACCGTCACGGGCTGCGCGTGTCTGTTGTTCGTTGCCCGAGCCCTTCTATGCTTCTTGTGACGAGAATGATAGGCCGCGGTGCGGGATGCTCTACCGCCCTTTGCCTGAGCTCTGCTATTCATGCCTTGAGCACCGGCCGGTTTTCCCTGAGAGGGTGGGGGCTGCGGCGGGCCGCCCATGGGCATAACCGGATAGCCGTCCTGAAGGAGCTGCGTTCCCGAGACGATCACACTGTCGCCTGCATTCAATCCTGAAGTAATGGAGTAGCTGTTGCCCACGGTGTCGCCGAGCACGACCGGCGTGCGGTGCGCGATGGCCATTCCATTCGTCATCTGCACCACGAATACGAAGCTCTGCTCGCCCTGCCGCGTCACCGCCAGCACCGGAACGACTGCCATAGGCCGATTGCTCCAGATAACCCTGGCCTTAACCATCTGCGCATTGCGCAGCATCTCGGGCGTCGCCTGCACCGGGGCCTTCACCAGAATCCCTTGCAGCGTGGAGTCCACTTGGGCCGAGATGAAATAGATCTTGGTCTTCTCCAGCAGCTTGCCGCTGTTGTCCGTCAGATCCACACCGAGACCCATGCGCACCTCGGCGGCGCGCTCGGTGGGAACGTAGATATACGCCTCGAGATGATGGCTCTCGTCCACGGTAGTCAACAGAGTGGCCGGCGAAAGAGATGGCGACACGTAGTCGCCGACGTGCACCGGAATGTCGCCCACGACGCCATCGAAAGGCGCGCGGATGGTGTAGTAATCCAGCAGTTGTTCCTGCGTCTTGCGCGACTCCACCGCCGACTCGTAATCTGCTTTGGCGTTTTGGAAAGCCTGCTGCGCCTGGTCGTAAGCGTCGCGGCTGGTCACGCCCGCTTCAAACAGCTTGCGCTGGCGCTCGACCTCAACGGTGTCGTAGTCGTAAAGAGCCTTTTTCTGCCGTTCGGTCGCCCGCTGCGAGGCGACGGTGGCCTGTTGCTGCCGCGGATCGATCACCATCAGCAACTGGCCGGCCTTCACGTGATCGCCGGAGCGGACATGAATCTCGGTCAGCAATCCGCTCACCTGCGGCACAAGCATGGTCGAGCGGCGCGACTTGATGGTGGCCACGTACTCGCTGCTCTGCGCCACGGGCGCCATGGTCACGGTGATTGTCTGCACCGGCAGGCCTTTCATCGCCGGTTCGGCAGGCGCCGCCGGCTTCTTCTGGCAGCCGGTCGCCGCCAGACCGGCCAGAGTCAAACAGACTATCGCATAAATGTGTTGCAACCTGCTTTGGGTCACGCGATTCTTCCTCTGGTCACGTTACGTCGTCTTCTGAGTTTGCCAGCTTCCTGCCGGCCCGGTTGGCCGCGGAGGGCAGCCACATCTTACACCCCATCGAAGCCGGCCGGCGGATAGTGCGCCGGCGTGTTCACGCGCTGAGTGCAGCCTACCGATTCCAGCCACAGGCTTTTCCGACACGCTATAGCCCGGGGCAGTGGTTTGAGCGGGAAGCCTCGTGTTGGCGGGGGCCGGCCAGCCGCTCTGTCTGCGGCCACCACTACTCTGCGCGACTTCTCTCTGCTGCGGGCAGGCCAGGCACCCTTCCGCGAAGAATCTAGATGATGTGACCAGCGGATCTGGGCAATCGGCAGAAATGTCCGCCTCAGCACGGTTTGCCACCGGGGTCTGGCCGCGCAAAGACCCTCCTTCGAGGATAGCGTAGAACATGGCTACGCGGTCATGACGCTTCTGGTTCCGGCCAATCCCACTTGTGCCGGGCCTTTACTGAGCAGCTGCCGGGCGTTCATCGAGCTGTGGCCGCTGGCGGCAATGCTTGAGCGCCGGACTGCGCCGGGCCTGCAGTTCAGCCGCTCCCTTCGTTCTTTTGACACGCTATTGCCGAGTTGATAGCCTTGGGAAGGGCGCGTCTTGAAAGAATTTATCCGGCCGCTCTTCCAGCCGCTCTCTGCTCTCCCAGCTGTCCCCGTCGTCTAGCCCGGCCTAGGACACCGCCCTTTCACGGCGATAACACGGGTTCAAATCCCGTCGGGGACGCCAACAAAACAAACAACTTACATAATTTTTCCTGTTCGCCGGTTTGCTCCCGGTGACGAATGGGTGACTAAGGATCGCAGTTCCCAAAAAAACTGGCAGGGCTGGCAGGTTCAATCGTGGCCGGGGTGCGCTCGGCCAGGGCAGGGTCCGGTGACGGGTTGTGACGGGTTCGCCTCATACCACCGTTGCACCATACGCCGGTATCCTCTGGATGCGTCACCATCCGTCACGCGATGGCCGGGTGCCACCGCCGCGCCGGTTGCCGGTCCGGTTACGGCCAGCGTTCATCGGCGGGCGATCTTCGGAGAGGTTGGATTGAATCATTCTTGAGCCGGATGGACGCCGAAAAAGAGAGCCTAGACCACCCCGGCATCCCCCCATGCGGGCGGGTGGGTGCAACGTGCTCATATCCCGCCATAGAGATTTTCGGACAAAGCGAGTTTCGTTCTCCGGTTGGATAGCTCCGTGGAATAGGCCAGCGCGCCGCGCCAGGATGCCCCAGGACGCGCCGCTGGGGTTGCGGTGATGGTCTAGGACCATCTGCAGGCCGTCTCCAGATTGGGTACAGGCCGCTGTCAGCGGATGGGTGGGCTTGCGGGGTATCCGCCGATTGCCGGACGCTCTCAGGTGAAGCGATCCGGCTGAAAAGATTTTCAAGACTCAGGTGCGGTCAGTTGTGGCCGTGCTGCTTCCTCCTCCGCCCGCCTCATCTCGCGGATGGCCTGTACAGCATCGAGCAGCACAGTCACGTTGACCGTCACGGGGACTGCGCCTCGGAGCGCGGCGGCCTTGTCTACGGCGATGCCCGCTGAGATCAACTTGTCTTTCAATCCCGCTTTTTCGACGTCGGTTGCAGAAACGGCGTCGATGATCCGGTGTGCGACATGATCGAACATCCCGGCGAGAACTTCACGCTGGATGCCTACCTGTTCGCGGACTTCGGGCTTGGCTAGGAACCGTTGCAGGGTGTGGTGTGAGCGGCCCATGCCGCGCGCTATGGCAGAGGGAGTCTTGCCGGATGCGTTCAGCACCGTGGCGCGCGTTCTCTCCTCTTCCGTGAGGGGTTGGTTTGCGCCCTTCGTTGTCATGCTGCACCTTTTTTGGCTCTGCTCCACGGGTTCTCCTGGCCGCTGCCGAACCAAAGTTCAATCTCCTTGAAAGTGTCTGGTTCCCGGCGCGGGCAGGCGGTCAGATCGCTGGGTAAGTTCGCTGTGAGAATCGCAGGTTGCGCGGTGTCGCCGGCAAAATTCTGCACCCCGGCCCAGGCGTTATCGAGAGCCGTGCATAGCGTCTGCTGCTCCTCCACCAGCGCCGCCCGGAATCCGGGAAGCCACTCTTGAAAGACATGGCGCGCGATGGCTCTCTTCTCGCTGTCGATAGCGCCGATTCGTTCGGCAATGGTGCGTCGCCGCTGCTCCATTTCACCCGGCGCGTTCTCGGCTTGGATCTGCTCGTCTCGCTTGGCTTGCGCCTTTTCGTGTTGGCCTGCCAGCAAGAGATCATCGGCGTCGCGGGCAGCCCTCCGCGCCTTCGCTGGCAGCAAGAGTCTTAGTTCATTTGCTGTCGTCTGGAGTTGCAGAGATTCCCCCTCAAGGGCCAGGTGCTCTTTATCCAGCGCGGAGCAAGCCTTGGTGTAGGTTGTGCGTAGCTGCTGGAGTAGTTCATCGACGATCGCGGTGATTGATTTTTGAGTGGTCATTTTTTCCTCTTTTCTGGAGTGAGTGAGTTAAAGAACGTAGCCAGTTCGGTTGTGAAAAACAGCTTCGGATTTTTGGCGGAAAGGAACCCATCGCCGAGTTGCTTCAATTTAGTCAACGCGGACGGGGACAAAATCTCCAAGCCCTCCGCGCTGCCTATCGCATGAAACAAACGATTGAAGCCCTCTTGCGGGGAACGATTCAAAGCGGCCTCCACATCCGCCCGGACTTTTCTACCCCAGTCGCGTACATGAACTGTCTCGGTTTCCTTGCCGTCCGAACCATATTTAGGCTGCTCAACTTTTTCAGGTAAGTTGAAAATATCGAGGGGGTATCCGCGCCCGTCATTTCCAGAATTTGAGCCGGTTAGTGGAACGTTATCCGGCATCTGTTTCTTCGCAGTGGGCGCGGGCTGGTACTCGGTCCTTTTCACTGCGGCCATACCCCCGACTTTTGGAAGGTTGAAGATGCTTAGGTCATATCCTGCTGGATTACTCATGGTCAGTTATCCTTTCGATTCGCTGTTGGTGCCACTTGAATCAGTTTTCGCGGGTCAAGGAGTTGTGAAAAATGCTGCGACCAGTACACCCGCACCTTGCGGCCATCGATGGCGACAATGGTTCCCTCGACACCCGGCAAACCGGCGCGTACTACTCGGCTTCCGATTCTCACTGCTCGCCTCTTTCCGTCCGCACCAGCGAGTCGAGAGCGATCCATTGGACCGATCCGTTATCCCACCGCACTCTGGCCCGCGAGTCAAACAGCGCGATTACAACCCCCTCGCCTTCGGACACTGCGCCCCGCTCATAAACGCGATTCCCTAGAGCGAAAGCATCCGGCGGGGCCGTAAGTAGAGATTGTTCGTTCACGCGGTAATCCTCTTCCGCTCTCGACAGCGGGAGAGGAACTGGCCGGATCGTTTTAACTCGCTCGGCTGTATTTGTCATGCCGCCGCCTCCCTATCCAGGCGCAAACGCTCCGGGCTGTGATTCGAGTAATAGGTTAGCTTCCATGCCACCCGCACCTTGCCGCCTGCTGCTGCTTTCACGATCTTCCCTGTTGGCCCGCCGGAGATCAGGCGCACGCGATCCCCAGGCTTGAGCGAGCGCGGCGGATTGGCGGACTTCTTAGGCACTTACAACCTCCATCGTTTGCTTTGGCTTCCGATGCCTTCCAAATTCCGGGTGACTGCTCGGCATAAAATCGAATGTGCCGCGAAACTCGTATTGCGATCCGCTCGAGTCGCTGTGAACGGCGCGGCTCAAATGCTCAGCAAGCTCCTGTCTCATCCGGCGCCCTTCGGAGTAAGCAGCACGATTCCCAGCCATAGCGCGCGCTTTCTCATCGGCGGCGCGGGCTGTCCAATAAGTGCAAACGGAGCAAGACGGATTCGGTGTTGCGCTCATGCCCGCCGCCTTCCGGCAATGCGCCGGGTTCGCGCTGTGCCCCGCTGTGGCGTCCGGCTGGCCTGTGGCGCGGCCTGAGAGAGCTCGCAGGCTTCCGCATCCTCCCTCAGCATCAGGCCGTACACAAGCCCGTCATGGGTCAAGACAAAGCCCTCTGCCTGTAGCTCCGCTGTGAAGGCCCGCCGTGACGCTGGCACAGGCCGTCCCTGCTCTGCGCACCATCGGGCCAGGTCAAGGTACAGCGCGCCCACTCCGCCCCATGCACGCTCACGGTAGGCGCAGCGAGCCAGGAGCCAAAGTCCGAGCGCGTCACTTTCCGGCGCGGTTTCCGTCTCTTGCTCTATCCGGCTTTGGAGTAGAGCGACGATCTGCGGCTTGTGTTCCCGCAGTTGAGGCAAGAGGGGAATACCGGCCTGTCTCGGTACGATCACGAGACGATCACCCTCAACTGTGACCCTGCCGCCGTTCGCCTCAATCGCTTTGATAACTTCCAGAGCCGCGCTCATACCGTTAACCTCCCTTCATCCGGGTCCGGCGCATCTTTCGGACTAGCTTCGGGCTGCGACCAAATCCACGATCCGCCGAATGCACCCTTGTGCGACTTGACCCTGAGAGCATCTTTTGCTCGCCGCAGTGTGCTGTAGCTGAAGCCTTCGGACTCTGCCAGTGAACGAATCTCTTGCTCTTCGCGGCTGCCGGATTTCAGGAGTGCAGATAACCATTCTTGCGCCCGCTCGCGTTTGCTCCGCTCCGGTCCCTCCGGCGCGGCCAGCAAATCGTATGCCATGACCTGCGATTCTCCGGTCCAGCTAAATTTCCCTTGCGAATCGATGGCATATCCGACAGACCTTCCCTGCCTACCTACAGAGTTTTTCTGGTGACAAAGTGCTCGCACTTCGGGATCGTCGGGTAATTGACCGGCCAGCAATTCGCTTCGCGCCGCCGCCGTAAAATCGATTGAGCCTAGTCCTCTGTAGATACCCTTCCCACCCACGCCTTTGCTCAAATGCCGGAGCATGAGCACGGCACATCCGTATTGCTCCGCAAGGCGCGCGAGAGTGTCTAAAAGTGGGCGGACTTCATTCGCCCTGTGCATGTCGGTTTCCGCGCCGAGAAACGATTGAATGGGGTCGATGATTACTAACTTTGCCTTCGTCTCTATCAGGGCCTTTTCAATCGTGGGAACATCGGCCAGGGTGATCACGCCGCGTATCTCTTCACCGCCTTCGGATGTTACTGTGCCGTCGAGAACAAAAAACCGCGCAGCATCGCCGCCAAGTGCATCGAATCGCCCACGGATCGAATATGACAGGGAGTTTTCTGCGCTGGCAAAGTACAACACATTCGTCGGTTCGACAATTCGGCCATCGAGCAATCTTCCCAACGTAAGGGCCGCTGCGATTGCCAAGGACACAAAACTTTTACCGACGCCGGGATCGCCTGAAAGTAGAGTGAGCATGGCGAACGCGATGAAAGGTTCCCACAAATAACTGACTGACTTCGCCGCGACATCGGACAGGCGGACTATCACAGGTTTGCGTTCCGGTAGCTCATGCGCTTCGGTCAGATACTCGCCGCGTGTGTATCGCTTCGCCCACTCGTCAACCTTGCGCTTGCATTCGGCCTCTCCGCGCTGGTGCTCACACTTTCGATCCAGCGCAATGATGGCGGCCAGGATCACGTCGAACGGCTGGTGTGACCGAAACATGCTGCCTGCCAACTTCAGCTTGGCCGGATCGCCCTTGCCCCGTGGGATACGCTCACCCTCTACAGCGCACGCCGCAGGTGCGCTTTGCTGTACCTGGGTGCCGTTTGCCTCTCGGATGAGGGATAACAGCCACTCAGGGCACGGCGCGGGGTCAGTGGCCGATTCGCTCACTTCATAGCGCCGTCCGCTCTTGTGGAGTGAAGGCGGAGCGGCAACCAATCCGCCCACCCCGCGAATATCCAGCCCCGGAGCGATCTTGCGAGCAGAATTGCGAACGTCCACACCTTCCGGCCATGCGAAGTAAAGATGCTGCCCGCCGCGGCCGGTTCGCACAGCGTAGGTATCAGGCAGGATGTGTCCGCGCTGTGCCAGGTCTACCAGCGATTGCTCGCCTTGCGCGCCGTCCACGTCCAGAACGAGAATGCCGCCTTCCGGCCCGGTTGCAATACCGACATTGGCATCCGGCCAGCGTCGCCACCATTCGCGGATCGTATCCGGGTCACGGCTGCCATCTTTCGAGCCGTTGCGCGTCCGAGGATGCTTTGCAGGACTCGCACAGTCCACCCGCCCGCATGAGCAGCCTTGCGCCGTAGGGGTATGCAGCGGGATCACAAGCCAGCCCCGCTTTGCGTAATCGAGCGCCGCGCGCAAGAGTTGAGGCGAATCACTCACCGGGGGATCGCCGCCGATGACGCTGACACCCGCCCGCCGAAGTTGCTCATCGGTCAGGCCCGTCTTTGCGAGAATCACGGCCAGAGACGTGCTGGTGGTCATTAGAAGCCCCGCGCCAGGATGCGTTCAACTTCGTCTTTGGGGATTCGTACCGAGCCAGCACAGCGAACCACTCTGATCTTGCCTAGCCTCACGTTTCGATGAATTGTCCTGTAGGTCAACCCGACTTTGCGGGCCAGGTCCATGATGGTGAACAATTCCTGTCCGCCATCGGTTTTTTCGGCTTCGGGCTTTGCCATACCATTCCTTTCCGTGATCGTGAATAATTATGTTGATTCTTCCGCCAAAGTGTACTAGAGTCAAATCGGATAGGCTTGTAGGACTCGGAAAGGCCAATATGCGAACCAAACCGAAGAGGAAAATGAAAAGAATCATGGATGAGGTTGTAAGGGAAGACCCAAGCCTTGCCTATGCTGTCCGGCTGTTTTTCTATCAGCGTGATCCCCTGTTTAGGCTGGAGGTTCTGGCGGGCGTCCTGAACGATGTGCCGCCCGATTCTCCCGATCGTGCAATAGCGGAGATGATCGAAAAGCTAGTCACTACCCCGCCAGCACAACAGAAATGGGTGAGACTACATGCGCCGTTCATCGGACCCACCGCATGTGAACCCGCGCCGGAATCGCCTCTCTACAAATTGAACGAATTTTTGTTGCAGCATCCGTGTGTTCTCCGAATCACCGGCCTTGAGCGGGCGGAAGGCATCGTAGTTTACGCCGATCATTTGCCGATTGCGGGTGCGCTCCCCTGGGTTGCGGAGATGGATGAAAAGGCAAGAGAGAAGAACCGCGCAACGGACAGGATTCTGTGGGAACTGTGGGAAGTCCTTTACCGCCGCATCGATCTGACAAGGCTCAAAAAATGCCCCGTCTGCCATACGTGGTTTGTCGATCACAGCAAAAACAAGAGCAAGGTTCGGTGCTCTGCCGCGTGCACGTGGCAGAGATGGTCATGGGCTGAAAGAAAGAAAGCCGGTCATAAGCTGCCCGGCAGCAAAGCCAAAGGGAGGGATCATGCCAAAGCAACGAAAGCGTGACGGCCTGTACTGGCGGAAAGATCGCAGAGCATGGTGGGTGTCATTCGTGGATGTTCAGGGACGCCGCGTGCGCAAACCCGCGCCGGAAGCACAGACCCATGATGAGGCGGGAACCTATCGCGCCAATGAACGCCGCAACGTGCGCGAACGGCGCAACCTGAAACCCGGCGAAGTCCTGCTCTGCAAGGATTCTTTCGCGGACGTGGCCGACAAGTATCTGGCCCACCAGAAACCGCGCCTCTCGCCACATTCCTACCAGCGGGAAGCGGGGATCGTGGCCGACTTCAAGGCGTTCTTTACCGGCAAGCTGGTGGAAGTCGATTCCGGGCAGGTGTTGGACTTCGTAACCGAACGTCTCGGCAAGGTGAGCAAGGGCAGCGTGCGCAAGGAATTGATCGCGCTCAAGCATCTGTTCCGGCTGGCGTGCGGAGCATGGAAACTGCAAACCCGCGCCGCTAACCCTTGCATGGATGTGGACGCGCCAAAGGTGCATGATGAACGGTCACAGCATCTCAGCCCCGATCAATTCCGCCGCGTGCTGGCCGCTGCCCCGGAACCCATGAAGCCGATCTTCGCCCTGCTCACCGCAACGGGGATGCGGCGGGGTGAACTGCTCGGCTGCAAGTGGCAGTACGTGGACGGTGCGCGCATCCTGCTCCCCACATCCAAAAACGATGAGCCGAAGGAAATCCACCTAAACGGGTTCGCTCAAAGGGTACTCCAGTCGATCCCTCAAGGTGCGCCGGATGCCCTGCTCTTTCCCGATGTGACCCCGGAAGCCGTGAGCATGGCCTTTCACCGCGTCTGCGCTCTACTCTCGATCTCGGACATAAGGTTGCACGATCTTCGCCATACGTTCGCCACGTGGCTCCGGCAACGTGGGACCGAATTGGACGTGATCGCAAGCCAGCTAGGACACCGCGATCTGCGCATGACGAAACGGTACGCCAAGATCGCTGCTATCCAGGTGCATGATGCCGTGGGCAAACTGGATGCGCTGCTGTTACCAGCCGTAGAAGAAAACAAAGCATTGGAATCGGGCGAAGATGCTCAGAAGATGCTCACACAGACTAATTGAGCATCTATGGATAATAAAAGACTTATACTCTCTCTCTTGAGCATCTTCGTAGGGGGTTGAGCATCTTCCAAGGTGCTCAAATCTCCCGAAGGTGCTCAAATTTTCTGTGTAGCATACCTTGAGCATCTTCGGGACTTCGATCCGCACTCAGGCACGGATAGGGTGAGACTGGCAGGCAGGAAAGATAAGTCCCAGACAGGGGATGCCTCCATAAAAAAGCGGTGACGATACGGTGACTAAGGATGCGAAAAACGAGTCATATCCTGTCTATCGCTGTCTTAGATGGCAGTTAGCAGACCCGCATGGAACCTGCTGATTCCGGTACTCTTGTCTATCTCTGTCTATAACTGCCTATAACTCATTGTCGGACTTTCACGACGATAACGCGGGTTCAAATCCCGTCGGGGATGCCAAGATTCTAAATAACTTATAGATTGAGCAGCTCTCATGTGATTTTCCGGGGACTCTTTGGCGACGAAACTCTGTGGCGATGAAATTGGGGCCCTGGCGCGCGATCAGCCCTAGGACTTCTTCTTGAGCACATAGTCAAGAGGAAAGTTTATCGTCGCGGCACTATTTGGGGCGAATTCTGGGGCACTTCTCATGGGATCGGGCACAGATGAAACAGGGCATTCAAAATGATTAAGATACCTCCCGCCGTTACTCCAGCAAAGCCGACGAATGTCCCATAAATAGGCCAGAGCGGCCAGCCGTTTTGCCGCGCTAGAAGTCTATAGGTTTTGTGCATGTAAAGAACGTTGCTTAACATAGCAAAATATCTACCGCGAACCCCATATCGCGCCAAAATACGCATTGCCCGGAAGTGCGCCATATTCCCAAGCAGCAACATGGCGAAGATTACGATACAAATGAGAACGAACATTTGCTTCTCCATTAAATGTGATTAAAGTGCTTCGCCACAAGGCGCAGTGAATTCATCTCCTGCACAATTTCACTCTCCCTGTAGGATTCAGTGACGTTGCAGTACGAAGTCCATTGGGCGTGAAGCGTGGCCCGTTTGTGCACCTTTCGCAAGGCCGAGAGAAGCCTCCGGTTGAGATCCTTCGCGGTTGGGCCCTCGACCTCGGCTTGGATGGTGAAGTCTTCGCCCTCGGCGGCGACGGAGGCACGCGCGGCCAGGTCGGCCAGAGCCTGCCGGATGGTTTGGGCTTCGGCGCGGGCGACGCGGGCGTGGAGATTGAAGGTCATAGGACCGCCCCGCTACTGAACGACGATGCCGTGGTCATTGACACGGCCGCCGCGAAAGAAGCGGTGATGCGCCATGCTGAGGCCAAGCAGAAGAAGCGCGATTACGAACACGGCCAGAAGCAGGAACTTTGCGATAGCGAGCCAGAGCGACTTTTCCGGTATGGTGGCTGCGATCTTTGAATCGGTTGTCATTTGGCCGCCTCCTCTAGGGGTGACCCGGGCACGCGGTCCGGCGCGCCGGGGTTCACGCTATGGTCATTGTGCAACAGAATGGCGAAACGATGCCGGGCGAAACGGCGCTCCTGCGCCATGATGAGAAAAGCAACTGCAGGTCCTTCGGCTGCGGCCGTCCGCACCCGAGGGGTACCCGGCGGACGACCTTCGCTCAGGATGACAGAAAAACAGGGATCAGGGGTCAGAGATCAGGGATCAGGGATCAGGGATCAGGGATCAGTCGCGCCCTGGCGACGAAAACAACGACCGCGCGGCTGCGCCGCGTACTTTGTTCTTTCGAATGGAACGACCCGGTTCCCAGGGCTTGCGCCCTGGGCTATTCTCTTTCTCTCCCTCCGGGAGAGGTTACGCGGGGATGACGCCTTTGGCGAGCGAAGATTTTGTTAGAACTGGTTGCATAAATGCAATCAGCTTGTAAAAGCGCATCCCTCAGGGGCTAAAGCCCCGCGTTTTATGCGCCCTTTACGGCACGACTAAAGTCGTGCCCTTTCACAAAGCCATTAGTTCTAGCATCTGCTTGATGGCGCGGAGGGCGTGGCGGGTGAGCTCTTCGTTTTCGGTGAGCGGCACGAAAAGCAGATCCTTCGACTTCGTCCGCCTTCAGCGGACTTCGCTGAGGAGGTCCTTCGCTAAGCTCAGGATGACGGAGGTGTGGCGCAATCAGAAAAAGCAGAAGCGGATCCTTCGCTGCGCTTACCCCACGGGCCTTGCCCGCGGGGCCCCAAACGCGCTCCGCTCAGGGTGACAATACGTTGGTTAGGTTCGAGGCCTCAGCGGCTTCGTGGGCGAGGCGCAGCCGGCGGTTTTTGTAGCTGGCGGCGATGAAGGCGTGGAAGAGCGGGTGCGGCTCGAGGGGTTTGGATTTGAATTCGGGATGGAACTGGCAGCCGAGGAAGTAAGGATGGCCGGGAATCTCGACGATTTCGACGTAAGTTTGGTCCGGAGTCGCCCCGCTGATGCGCAGGCCGGCGCCGGTGAGCAAGGCTTCATATTCGCGGTTGAACTCGTAACGGTGACGGTGGCGCTCGCTGATTTCTTTTGCGCCGCCGTAGGCGCGTGAGGCGAGCGAATCCTCCTGCAGGATGCAGGTCCACGCGCCCAGGCGCATGGTGCCGCCCATCTCTTCGACGCCGAGCAGCTCGCGCAGCTTGTAAATGACGCGATGCGGCGTGGCGGGATCGAATTCGCTGGAATTGGCGTCCTTGAGGCCGCAGACGTTGCGGGCAAACTCGATGCACGCGCTCTGCATGCCCAGGCAGATCCCGAAGAATGGCACGTTTTTCTCGCGGGCGTAGCGGATGGCGTTCAACATGCCCTCGATGCCGCGCTTGCCGAAGCCGCCGGGAACCAGGATGCCGTCGTAGCCTTGCAACTGCGATTCGTAGCTGCGGTCGTCGGGGCCGGTTGATTCGAGCCCTTCGGCCTCGATCCAGTGAATTTTGAGCTTGAGGTTTTGCGCGATCGTGCCGTGGGTGAGCGCTTCCTTGAGCGACTTGTAACTGTCTTCGTACTCGACATACTTGCCCACGATGGCGATGGAGACTTCGTCTTTGGGGTGGTAGCAACTCTCGACCAGGTCGCGCCAACGGGAGAGATCGGCTTCGGACGCTTCCTTGTGCAGGTACTTGAGAATGAGCGCGTCGACACCCTCCGCGGCGAAATTGAGCGGGACCTCGTAGATGAAGGGCACGGTTTTGGCGCCGATGACGGCCTTCTCTTCCACGTTGCAGAAGGCGGCGATCTTCTGCTTGATCTCGCGGCTGATGGCGCGATCGGAGCGGCAGAGCAACACATCGGCCTGGATGCCGATGGAAAGCAGCTCCTTGACGGAGTGTTGCGTGGGCTTGGTCTTGAGCTCCTGCGCGGCGGCGATCCAGGGAACAAGCGTGACGTGCACAAAGACCGTGTTTTCGCGGCCCAGCTCCTGGCGCATCTGGCGGATGGCTTCGAGGAAGGGCAGCGATTCAATGTCGCCGACCGTGCCGCCGATTTCGACGATGGTCACATCGGCGCCATTCGACGCCACCTTGCGCATGGCGTTCTTGATTTCGTTGGTGACGTGGGGAATGACCTGGACGGTCTTGCCCAGGTAGTCGCCGCGGCGCTCCTTGAGGATGATCTGCTCGTAGATGCGGCCGGTGGTGTAATTGTTGTCGCGCGACAGGGGGGCGTGGGTGAAGCGCTCGTAGTGGCCGAGGTCGAGGTCGGTTTCGGCGCCGTCGTCGGTGACGAAGACCTCGCCGTGCTGGAAGGGCGACATGGTGCCGGGATCGACGTTGAGGTAGGGATCGAACTTCATCAGGTTGACGCGCAGGCCGCGGCTCTCAAGCAGGCAGCCGATGGAGGCGGCTGCGAGGCCCTTGCCGAGACTGGACACAACTCCGCCTGTCACAAAGACATACTTTGCCGACATCGATGCAACCTCGTTCCTGGATTGTTGCGCTTGGCCGTACCTGGTGGGCACATACAAGTATGGCAGAGATTGGGATGTGAAAGAAACGAAAAAATGGGACGGGCTGAGGAGGATTGGGCGCTTCCGATCTTAACCGTTGTCTTTTCATCGCCTTGCCGGACTGTTTTCAGGTTTGAGCCATCGCGAGATGGTTCGCCGTCGTTGGGCCGGACGAGGTTGGCGCTGAGGACGATCCACTTGCCGCGCGGATTGAGCGGGGCTACGATGCATTCGGAACGAGGCTGCGATGACGGAGAAGATCTCGGTGGTCAAGACCGACATCACGACGCTGGCTGTGGACGCCATTGTGAATGCGGCAAACACCACGTTGCTGGGCGGCGGAGGGGTGGACGGAGCGATTCATCGCGCAGCGGGGCCGGAGCTTTTCGACGAGTGCTATCAGATCGGCGGGTGCCCGACGGGCGAGGCACGGCTGACCAACGGCTACCGGCTGCCGGCGAAGTTCGTGATTCATACGGTGGGGCCAGTGTGGACCGGGGGCGAGCGCGGCGAACCTGAGCTGCTGAAGAGCTGCTACCAGTCGGTCTTCAAAATTGCGCGCGAACATGGGCTGCGGTCGCTGGCTTTTCCGGCGATCAGTTGCGGGGTGTATCGGTTTCCGCTGGATCGCGCCGTGAAGATCGCCGTGGGAGAGACGGTGGCGGAACTGATCGGCAGCGATGCGATCCAGAAAGTGATTTTTGCGTGCTTTGGGGAGGAGATTTTTCAGGCTTACCAGCGCGCGGTGGATGGACTCTCATAAAGCAGAACGACAGGAAGGAAATTGGGGCCGGCCGCGGCGTGTCTCAGTGCTTCTGGTAGGATCCCTTCCCCCATGGAATGCTGACAGATACCTTGCAGCCTTTTGCGGTGATGGTTTCTTTGAGAGTTCCTGATTCCTTTCCGAGCACGAAGGGCATTTCGAACACTTGAAGGCGCCCGGCAGCGTCCACCGCGTGCTTGCTTTCTTTCAACTCTCCTGCCGAGTTGCCATTTATGACGACCTCTGAATTCGGGGGCAACCCATCGCCATAAATCAAGATTGCCTGGCCTTCAGGCACCGACAAGAGTGCTGTCAGCCTGCATCCGTGGTCTAGAGACTCAATCGGGTATGGAACCAGAGTGCCGGGAACCAGAACTTTGTTGTCTTTGCTCCTCAAAACAAACCGAATGGGTTCTCCATTTGCTGCCTGAACCCCGAGGTCGAATTCGGTGCCATCGCCGACAGTATCGCTGTCCTCCTCACCTTGAGTTGGAGTATTCGTGAGGAGCAGCCCTTTGTGATTGACATAGGCCGTGCTCGAAAGAACTTGAAGGTTCTGAAGATCGGTGCCGATCTTCCAAACTGCGAAACTGAAAGGCGTCCCCTCCGGCACGCCTTCGGCGTAGACGCGATATCGGGTGAAGTGCCCATCTGGTCGAATGAGCTCATCGAGTTTCAAAAATCGAAGGCGCGGACCGGACGGGTTGTCGAATCCCGAATCCCAAGAAACCTGCGACTTGATCATTTGCACGAATTTGGGTGGCAATTGGCCAGTGGCCTCATCGGGGCCATCTGCCGGAGGCGGGGATTGCCCATGAGTTGCAATCGTGAAGACCAGAGGTAAGAGAAATAGAGCGCAAAAACGCATCGTGCCGGACATGCGCAACATTATGCGCTACGCCCGGCGCGACGGCAATCAGGTAAGCCTTGCTTCGCTGCTAGAAGTTCAACGTGATCTTCGCGGTCATGGCGCGCGGGGTCACGTAGTGCGTGCCGCTGAACGTGGAGAGGAAGTTATAGAGCGCGTACTTGTTGGTGATGTTGATCGCCGTGAGGTCGAGGTCCGTCTTGAAGTGTTCTTTGTGGAAGATGTTGGTCTTGCCCAGAGACACATCAAAGAGGCTGCGCGGCGCGATGCGCTGAGGATTCTTGTCGTTGTCGCCCGTGTTGGGAGCGGGGATGTTGATCAGGCTCGAAGTGAATTCGTTGGCCGGGCAGACCGCGGGCAGGGCCTGCGTAGGCGTGGCTTTGACGCCGTTGCAGGCGAATCCCGCCTGAAACTCCTCGTCAGCAGTCAAGGGAAGGGCGACCATGGCTCCTGTAACAGGATTGGTTGTTGCCGGAATATTGGTGTCGACGATTGCGACGGCCGGTTGACCGTTAAGAGCCGTAGTGCTGTTGGCGCAGGGCGTGTTGGGGTCGGCGATGCCGTAGCAAGGCGTCGATCCGGCCACCAGGCCCGAATCG
This sequence comes from uncultured Acidobacteriaceae bacterium, assembly GCA_963844905.1. Lineage (GTDB taxonomy): Bacteria > Acidobacteriota > Terriglobia > Terriglobales > Acidobacteriaceae > Telmatobacter. The sequence continues at coordinate 345,210 of CAWJQD010000002.1, forward strand.
AAGCGCCAGTTAAAGCCGCCCCAGAGACCGTTCACCCAACTGCCGTCGCGGGAGAGCGTGTACTGAAGGTGGGTGGTCTGGTTGAACTTCTCATCGTGGTCGATACGGAAGGGGAGTCCGGTCTGGCCAACTGTCGCGCCAGCGCCGGCGACCTGCGGCGGGAAGAAGCGTGCCGCGACGGAGGAGGCGTCGAAGTAGGCGCTGAAGCCGCGAAGATTGGGAACCTCAGCATGAAGTGCATAGCCCGGGATCTTCGAGTTGTGCCAATCGATGGGAAAGGTGATGGGGGTGTTGCCCAGGACGCTGAAGTCGAAGGCGTTGTGCGTGTACTTCCAGATATATTCGCCGCTGACGACGAGATACTTACCGAATCCCTGCTGCAGGCTGGCATGAAATTCGTTGCGGAAGCCGGGCTGCAGCCTGCCTTCGACGCCGGGCGTGCAGGCAAGGAGGGGCGCGAGCACCGGATTGTCGCAGCCCACGCTCGACAGGACCAGGTTTTCGTTAAACGGCGTTTCCAGCGTGCGCGCGTAGGAGATCGCCATGACCGTAGTGGTGGGTTTGACGTCATACGCAATGCCGACGCGAGGCTCGGCCTGACGCTGTACGGCCAGCCCGTTGTACAGGTCGCCGCGTATACCGAGGTTAAAGTTCCAATTGCCGGCCTTGATCTGGTCCTCGATGTACATCGCCATCTCTTTTACGTCGGTGTGACCGAAGGAGACGTAATCGCTGCCGCCGCGCGTGAGATCGTAGGGCGCGAGGACGGAAAGGTAGTTGGCGTTCGCGACGTTTGTTACGCCGTTGCATTGGGATGGGTCTACGTATCCGGGCAGGGAGTCGCCGGTGACGGCATCGACGCAGGGCGAGTTGTAGGTGTTGTCGACGATGCCCAGGCTGTCGTGCTCGCGTAGAAAGGTCTGCTCGTATTGAATGCCGGCCAGTATGTTCTGGTGTCCGCGGACATAGGTGTAATCGGCGTGGGTACCGGCATTGGTCAATGTGCGGTATTGCCCGATCGATGAGGTTTGCAGGTTGCTGGGACCGAGGTCCGCGAATGGATCGCCGCTGGGGAAGTAGTCATAGTCGTCCCGACGCGCATAGACCTCGAAGTTGAAGACCGCGTCGTTGCCTATTATATGCGTGTACGTGGGAGCGATATTGAAAGTGTCGATTTTGGAACGCTGGTCGGTGTTGCCCACGTTTTGGAAAGCGGGGCTGGGGCTGGCGCCGGTGCCGTCGATTACGTTCTGCACGCCGAGGTTCTGGAAGGCGTTCGGCGTCTGGAACCAGGAGCGGCTGTAGTTCAGGTCGAAGTGAATGGAATCGGCAGGATCGAAGGTGTAGTCCACGCGATCGAAGGCGTTCTCTTCATTTCCCTTGTCGTGGAAGACAGTAAACTCGGGCGGATCGAGAAAGCGCCCGGTGTCGAGGCCGTCGAACTCGGCGAAATTGCCCCAACTCTTGCCGCCGTAAGAAAGATCGAAACCGCCGGTCGCCGAGCCGAAAGTTCCGTAGGAAGCGTAGACTTCGCCGGTAGGCTTGGTAACGCCTTGGCCGGAGCGCGTGGTAGCCACGATGACCAGGCTGGTCTTGTCGCCGTATTGGGCCGGGGGCGCACCTTCGATGACCTCGAGCGACTGGATAGAGTTGGTGGGGAGCTGGTTGGAGAAGACCTTGCTCTGCTGGTCGGTGATGGGCTCGGCGTCAATGGAGAAGGAGTTGGAGGCGTGGTCACCCAAGCCGTGAAAGAGGCCGTTGGAGTCAGCTGCCACGCCGGGCGCGGTCTCTGTCACCAGTGAGCTGAGGGTGGAGGATGTGCTTTCCAGCGGAACTTTGTCGAAGAGACTGCGGTCAACGTCGGTGTGATAGGTGGAAGTCTCGTCAACCATTGGACCTTGTGATTCCACCGTGACGGTCTGGCTGGCGCCGGCGACCTGGAGGGAGAATTTGAGGCCGATTCCCACCGCAGAGCGAATCTCCACGTTCTGGCTCGAATGGGCAAAACCCGTGGCGGAGACGTCGATGCGGTAGGGATTGAAGGGAACGTTGGAGAATTCGAACTGACCGTTGGCGCCGGTGGACGTGGTTCGGTCGAATCCGCTCACTGCGTTCGAGAGGTGGACCGTCGCGCCGGCAACTACCGCGCCGGATGGGTCGGTGACCGTGCCGCTCACGTTTCCGGCATTGCCGGCTTGGGCGGATGCCGACGCAGCGGCGAGGAAAAAGGCGAAGAAAGCGGCGAGGGGAAGGACGCGTGATGTTACGCCACCAGGAAAAAGCATGGGAAAGTCACCTCAAAAACTGCTGAACAATGCGAAAAGTCATCCGCGGCGGGAATGGCCGCGGCGTCCTCAGTGCAGTTGAGGAGCATCGATCCGCTTCAAAATGTTTTGATGCGCCGGAGCATCGCCCGCTGAAGGGAGCAACGTCTCGGTGGGGATGAAAACGGAAAGATGCCCTAGCAGGAGGCTGGAGGGGGGCGAATGAAGAGGCGGGACTGGCGCTGCCGGACTACGGCGATGGGCTCGGCGGGCGGCGTAGAGGTTCCCAATGGCACGATCACCATGACGGCTGCCGCGGCTGCGACGGGCGCCAACGTGTGCATGACAATGCAGAGCTGGCAATGATCCGCGTCGGTCTGGTTTTCGTGAAAATGCGCTACCTGGGCCACAGCCAGTAACGCCAAAAGAGCGAGGCACACCACCGCGACCGCCGGCAAATAGTTGAGCCGGGAGCCGCGTTTTACGGGGAACTGTGCCTTAAATCCTGTCAATCAATGGTTCCTTCCGGTTCTATTCTACAGAAAGGAGCTATCCGATTGGACGCTTTGGGACTGGAGAGGTTGCACTTAAGTTACAAATTCGATTCGGCGCAGGAGCCAACGCTGACAGGGAGGACGCGTCTAAACCGTATTGCGATGGTTGGCTTTTTCGAAGGACGGCGCTGGGCAGCGCTTTGGCTGGCTCTTCTCTTGCCTGGGGCGGCGGCTGCGGGACAGAGCGGGCAAAGCTCCCAACCTGCGCAGAGCGCGCCAAGTCAGAGCAGCTCGGGCCAGAGCTCCAAACCACTGCCGTTGAGCCCCGGCGTTCCCGAAATGGGGCGGAACCATCGGCTGATCCTTAAAGACGGCTCCTATCAGATGGTGCGCGATTACCAGATTGTAGGCGACCGGGTGCGTTACCTTTCGCAAGAGCGCGGCGACTGGGAAGAACTGCCCGTGGACCTGGTGGACTGGGACGCTACGCACAAATGGGAAAAGGAACACGCCGATCTGGTGGAGAAGGATTCTTCGCCGGCCATGAAAGAGGCCGAGGAGATCGACCAGGAAGAAGCCCAGGAGCGCAGCGACCAAAGGGCGCGCATGCCAGAGGTAGCAACAGGGCTGGAACTGCCGGATGAAGAGGGCGCCTTTGTGCTCGACACGTACCACGGCACGCCGGAACTGGTGGAGCTGACGCCCAGCAACCTATCGATGAATGCGAAGAGCCGGAAGGGGATCGCAGTCTTGAATCCGCTTGCCGGACAGAGGGCGAGTCTGGAGCTGGAGGGCGCCCATGCGAAAGTGCATCTGCACGTAAACGATCCGGCCATCTATCTCTCGCTTGGAGTGGTAGATCAAGCGGAACCGGTTCTGACGCATCCCATGACGGTGAACACGAACGGCGCCAAGGCGGTGAATAGCGGGGAGCGTGGCGCGCATTCGGCACAGTCGGGCTTTGCGATTGTGCGCGTGGACGAGCGCCAGGCGGTGCGCATTGTGGGCGCAGTCCACTTGAGCCCCAGCGGCACGGTGACGCAGGACGAAAACGTGATCCCCACCAAGGTGGAAGTGATGCCGGGCAGACACTGGCTGCGCATTGAGCCCGAGCAGACTTTGACCATCGGCGAATATGCGTTGGTGGAGATTATCTCTCCGTCGGACATTAGCGAATCGGTGTGGGATTTTGATGTGAATCCGACCCTGGGCGATAACCCAGGCTCGATCGGGCCGATCCTGAAGCAACCCCGCGATTAGTGGGGGATTGGCAATCCATCTTGTGCAGCGTGACGTTACGCGGTACACTTTTTGCAAGGTGATACGCAGCTTCCGCCACAAGGGAATCGAGAAGTTTTTCCTGACCGGGTCGAAGGCCGGAATCCAGCCGAAACATGCCGCAAAGCTCGGCCAGCAGTTGACCCTCTTGAACGCTGCCACCAAGCCCGAACAGATGAACGTGCCTGGATGGGAATTCCATTCGTTAAAGGGTGATCTGGCAGCCCATTGGGCGGTGAGCGTGAGTGGGAACTGGCGTCTTACGTTTCGTTTCGACGGAGAAGATCTCATTCTCGTCGATTATCGGGATTATCACTGACAAGGAGGGGTCTAGGTCATGCGCATGTACAATCCCGCACATCCGGGAAAGATTCTCGCCAACTATCTGGAAGGCCGGTCTGTGACCGAAGTTGCGCGGCACCTCGGCGTCACGCGTCCTGCGTTGTCGCGGATATTGAACGGCAAGGCCGGCATCTCGGCGGATATGGCTTTGCGCATCTCGGAGGCGTTCAATACCGATCCGGATCTCTGGCTTCGCCTGCAAGCGCAGCGCGATCTGTGGGTCGCATCGAAAAAGAAGCGCGGCAAGGTGAAGCCGCTTATCGTGAAGGCCGCGTAGCTCGTGGTCTTCCGCCCTTGCGACAGAAAGACGCCGCAAGGATGGGGCAAGCGGTCATCAGTCAGACATCTCCTCATCAAGAAAACCGTCAAGCTGCTTCTTCGAAAATGATCGCGGCGACTCAAGATGCCGTTTCTTTATGTCAATTTTTGTCAGGCAATCAACCAACTTATGCAACCAGATCTACGACCGGTTCAATCCCTTGGTTGCATGTGCCGCTTCGAAGAGCCTTTGCGGCCGACTTTCGAACATCCATCATTTCGGGAGTCTCGAATCGATCTTCGAGACCAGAGATGAGATCGACACCGTGTGCAAAGCGAAACTGCTTTAGCTGGAAATAGGTAAGGATAAGAGCCACGAGAGAGAAACACGCGGCCGCTGCAGCAGATAGTGCAGCAATGCTGTTGGAATCCGTTAGCTCCCCCTTGAACGTCGTATTGAAACGCACCATGTACACATCTTGGGGTAAGCTACGCAGAGCGCCGGTCGAGCTTCGTGCTACCCGACCTTAGGCGCAAAAGCAAAGACGCGCCGAAGGTGGGGCACCCGGCCGATCCTGAAGCAACCCCGCGATTAGTGATTCTCTTTGACTGCCGATGAGGCTGCCGTCAGACTTCCACAGGTGACAGTTGATGACGGCGAATGATGAAGTGCGCCAGCAGGAGCAGGCATCCGGCAGCGGCGAGGATGGCATCGGCGGCGGGCATTGCGCGCGGGCCCCAAAGCGCGTAACCGCGGCCATCGAGGAATGTCATGTAGGCCACGGGAAGGTTGCCAATCGAATTGATGATGGCGTAGCGCGAGCTGCCGCTTTTGCCGGAGCCGCCGAGGAACTCCAGAGCAACCGCTGTAAACAAGGCATAGCCGGCGCCGATGGTGAAGAGAAAAAGAATGGTGCCGGTGAAGTAGACGGCGGGCCGCAATGGACCAAGAGCCAGGATGGCCAGCGTGGCGGCATTCAGCAGGCCAATTGACAGGAATGCAATAGGAGCCCGCACGCGGACGGGAATGAACGACGCGGCGAGCGCGCCGGCGGCGGTCAAGAGTGCGCCGGCCAGGCCGTTGATCCACGCCACCTGCCGGCCGGTGACGCCATAATCGCGGGCCAACTCTCCGAGCAGACCGATCATGGCGCCGCTGCAGCATGGCGAGGCGACGAGAAGCGTGTAAGGGACGGCGTCCCAGCGCAGGAAAGTGGACTTGAATTCGTGCCAGATACGCGCGGCGGTTTCGCGAGCGGTGTGCTCGCTGGGCGTTGATTGCCCGGGCGAATGCGCGGGCACGGCGAAGGCGGCGAGTGAGGGCAAAACGATCATGGCGGCGACGATCCAGCCCAGGGTGCCGAGATGGAGGCGGCCGGAGAACGTAACCAGCAAAAAAACGGCCGCGGCGCCGAAGGCCAGCGAGCCGGTTTGGTAGAAGCTGCCGGCGCGGCGGCGATTCAACTCGCTGCGTAGCGTGCCCATGATGCCGCCGCAAGCAGCGACGACCAAGACTCCGAGACAGGCGCTCAAAAACAGGAGGCCAACGGCCCACGGGGACGCCAGGGAGGGCTGATAGAAGGCGATCAGCAGCGCAATCGCGGCGGCAGCGGCAGCAATCAGGAGCCATGAGCGGCGGCGCATCCAGAAATCTGTCAGCGGCCCCCAGAGGAAATAGATGGCATGGGGGAGCGAAAGCAAAGCGGCAATGCTGGCTGCGCGCGCGGGGTCAACCCCTTCGTCGCGGAGGAGATAGGTGATGGCGCCGCTGACCAGGCCGAGGGAAATCACCGCGTCGGGCGTGATGAGAAAGGCAAAGAGCCAGGGACGCTCGCGCGGCAGCGGCTGGGATGAGTCCTCGACTGCGGTGAGAACGGCTGATGGCATGAGACTTAGCCTAGCATGGGCCGGCATTCGCGCCGGTGGCTTTCGTGAATTCGCCGGAGCGAGTTCCAGGGTGCGTTGTCCCGGTTTTGATTGCCGAATGCGTGCCTGAAACTCGACGGTTTCCGAACTTCCGATATTTCTTGCAAGTGGCTCATCCAAAATGCCTTAGGTAGAACGGCGCAACGATATTAACTGTACTTGCCAAAGCAGGCAAGTGGCTGTCCCGATTTGGGTTGCCCCGATTCGGACAGTAGTGTACTGAAGGTTACAGACTCCCACCTATGCGGGATTCCAAGCTGATTTGGAAGTGGGTTAGACTCACGGCGAAGGTAACGGGAGAGCCATGGCAACAGCGCCGATTGATTACTATGAGTTTCTTCAAATAAGCCCTAACGCGGACGCCGACACGATCCACCGTGTCTATCGATTCCTGGCAGCGCGGCTGCACCCGGATAACCAGCAATCCGGTAATGCCGCAAATTTTCACCTGCTGAAGACTGCCTACGACGTGTTGTCGGATCCGGAGCGGCGTTCTGATTACGATGCGACCCGGAATCACGGGTCACCCCAGCCGCTATCCACTGCTATTGACTTTATGGACGCTCTCGAAGGCGAGTTGAACCGGCGGCTGGCGGTGCTGGCGGTTCTTTACTACCGGCGGCGCATCAACCCGCACTTCCCTGAAATCTCTCTTGCCGAGATTGAAGAGCGCATGGGTTTTCCCCGCGATTACCTGGACTTTACACTGTGGTATCTGCAGAAGAAGGTTTATATCGCCAAGGCGGACAATGCGCAGTACACGCTCACCGTCGAAGGCGTCGACTTTGTGGAGACGCAGCGCGTAAACATGCCGACCCTGAACAAATTGCTCACCAGCGGTTCGGGATCGTCCATCCAGGATTTTGCACGAGCGCAAAACGAAGTGACGACGGCTATCGCGCCCGAGACAGAGGATGTCACGGAACGACCAGTGCGCGGTTCCACACCCATCGTTCTGCCGTCGTCGATGAACCATGCGGATCAACGCTTGCGTAAACCGGATCGGCGAGTGGGCGCTCCCGATCTTCGCATCATGAAAGTGGAAAGACGCATGAACACGATGAACCGGCGAGGGAATGGGGTGGGAGGGCGAGTATCCGGCCAGCAACTACTCCCGCGCGGCGATGCCTAACGCCTTCATCTTGCGATAAAGATGGCTTCGCTCGAGGCCCAGTAACTCAGCAGCGCGGCTCATATTGTTGTGGGCCTCTTCGATCTTCTTGAGGATGAATTCGCGCTCGTAGGCGTCGCGCGCCTGCTGCAAACTGGAGAACTCTTCCGTGGAGCGGGAGCCTGCCTTGTGGATGAGCGGCGGCAGATGCTTGCGCTCGATACGCAGGACGCGGGGATTGAGGATGAGAACGCGCTCGATGACATTCTTGAGCTCGCGCACGTTGCCGGGCCAGTGGTATTGGGCCAGCGCCTCCAGCGCCTCTTCACCGATCTCTACGCGCGGGCGTCCGTACTGACGGCCGAACTCGAGAAGAAACTCGCGCGCCAGCAGCGGAATGTCCTGCTTGCGCTCGCGCAGCGGGGGCACGAAAAACGGCACTACGTTGAGGCGGTAGAAGAGATCCTCGCGGAAGTTGCCTTTGGCGATCTCCTCTTCGATATCCTTGTTTGTGGAAGCGATCAGGCGCACGTCCACGCGCAACGGCTGCGTTCCGCCCACGGGCGTAAACATCTGATCGTCGAGGGCGCTGAGAACTTTGGCCTGCGTCTTGAGGCTCATGTCGCCCACTTCGTCGAGGTAGAGCGTTCCACCGTCGGCGCGTTCGAGGGTGCCGCGCTGTTCGGGCGGCCCGCCGGGCTGTGCGCCGTGACGATAGCCAAAAAGCTCGGCCTCAATGTGCGCTTCGGGGATGGCAGCGCAGTTCAGTTCGACAAAGACTGCGTCGCGGCGCAGGCTCTCGGCGTGAATAGAGCGCGCGATGAGCTCTTTGCCTGTACCGGACTCGCCATAGATCAGCACACGGCCGTTGGTGGGCGCCATAAGCCTGATCTGCTGGCGCAGCGCCTTGACCGGCACGCTTTCACCGGTCAACACTGCAGCGGCGCTGAATTGCCGCTTGAACTCTTCGTTCTCGGTTCGCAGACGCCGCGCTTCGACCGCGTTCTTGACTACAATCAGCGTGCGTTCCAGCGAAAGCGGCTTCTCAAGAAAGTCGTAGGCGCCGAGCTTGGTGGCCTTCACGGCCGCCTCAATGGTGCCGTGGCCGCTGACGATGACGACTTCCGGGCGCATCTCCGGAGTCAACTCGCGCATTTCAACCAAAACGTCGAGACCATCGCGGCCGGGCAGCCAGATGTCGAGCAGAACCACGTCGTAGGGCGCGTCGCGCACCAGCGTCATGGCTTCGCCGGCATTGGCAGCGCTGGCAACGCCGTAGCCCTCTTCACGCAGGATTTCTTCGAGCGAGCCACGTATTTCCGCTTCGTCGTCTACGATCAGGATGTGGTTCATCCGCGTTGACTCTTCTCGCGCAAAATCAGAATTGACCCAAACTGGAGCAAGACCCGGTAGGCAGGTAGGTGCCGCTCACGGGAGATTGCCGCATCGCTAACGGCGCGCCGCCGATAACGACGTCATCAGGCTGCCGGCGGAGAGGCAATCGCACGTACATTCCACCGCCGCGTTCAAACAACCAATACCAGGTTGGGCTTAATGCAAGCTTTTGGACATCGGGATCCCGATATTTGGGCTCTCTCGCGATCAGTCGATAGCCGCTCCGCTCAATGACCGGAAGCATATCGGCTCCCACGTTGTTCACCAAAAGCTGCCCGCCATGGTTGCCTGTGTTGGGAACAATCATAAAGTACCTGACCTCATGGGCGGCAAGCCGGTCGAGCCACCATTGCACCGCGTTGAGTGTGCACTCAGAAAAGCTATGAATATTCAACGCCAGATCGACGTTGATCACGGCCAGTGTCTTGTCGATCTCCAACGGAGTGACCGCCCTGGATTTGCTATCAAGACCTCGAAATTGAAGATAGTACTCGCAGACAAAGGTTGATTCCGGGATTGCATCCGTACAGAGATAGCGTGTTAAGGATGGAAACGCCGTCAGCATACGATGCGCAAGGCGGCCGTAGCCGGCTCCGATATCGAGGATGGTGAAATCGGGACGCGCTGCAATGTGCAAATGCCGATCGAGAAAGTCGATCTCCAAGATGGAATCGAGCAAGTCTCGGGAGACGCGCCGCCCGGCTACTTGAAAAGTGATTGCGCCAAATGCGCCGTCTTCAGCGAGCTTGTCCATCAACCCAAGCCGGTCATTCGCGAGAATGTAGTATGCCGCCAGAAGATAGGCCCGCTGATCGAGATGCGGATCTCCCTGCTGAAAGATCCACATATTGTGTCCGCGAAAGCGAGTGAGTGCAGGGCTGGAGGCGGCTTCCTGGGTCCACACGAGCGGCGTCCTCAACGTCTCATCGAGGTTCGCGTAGAGATTTTTCAGTTCCAAGAGCCGCGGATTGTCGCGCCGAAGTTCGTCGAGGTCGGCCCCGGGAACGGCCTCCGCAGTATCGGATTTGCCGATTGAGTCAATTTCGGCAACCTGGGAAGGGTGAAGAACCCAATCGGGGAAGACGCGATAACCAACACGCCTAGCCGCGCGATCGAACAGCCTGCCCACCGGTGCGATCAAAGTCATCAGACCGATACTCCCTTCATCAACGGTGCGACTCGCGTCAAAGGATGTGACGCGATATGGGATTTTCCGGCGTGTGGGCCTTTTTTGAGTCTATTTTGGGCCCAGCTCCCATTACCGGCATTGGCTTAGATCCCTGTTGCTCGCACTGGCCAAGATGCGACGCTTTTCCCTGCGCCATTTCTCACGCTCTCTCAATTTATGTCAGGACGGGGAAGCCGTCGTTTCACCGACTGCACTCGGCGTAGATTCTTTAGCCGGTGAAGCTTCAAGCTCCGTCAACGGCAGGCGCACCAAGAAGCGCGCGCCTTTGGGACTGTTGGCCTCAGCGCTGATGGAGCCGCCGTGTTCCTGCACGATCTTGGCGGCGATGGACAGACCCAGGCCCGTGCCGCGCCGCTTCGTCGAGTAGTAGGGCAGAAACAGCCGTTCGCGAATTTCGTCGCTGAGTCCGGGTCCGGTGTCGGAGACAGTGACCTCGACGGCGGCGCCGTCTTCACTGAGCGCCGATTGCAGGCCCAGAACGCGCAGCAGGCTGCCTTGCATAGCTTCAGCGGCGTTGTCGATCAAGTTCGCGAGCGCCCTCCGGATGGCCTCCGGATCGGCCAGAACCTGCGGCAAGCCGGGCTCCAGATTCCGCTGCACGGTAATGCCCTCGAGCCTGCCGGCAAATAACGCCAGCGCTTCCTCGACGATCTGATTCATGTCGCAGGGGCGAGGCTGAGGCGCGGGGAACTGCGCCAGAGCTGAGAATTGGTCCACCAAGGTGCGCAGGGTGCCCACGCAGCCCAGAATCACCTCACTACACTTGCGGATGATGTTGGGCGAATCCGGCTGGCCGCGATCGAGATGCCTGCCGATCCGCTCGGCGCTGAGGGCGATGGGGGTGAGCGGGTTCTTGATCTCATGGGCCACCTGCTGCGCCACTTCCTTCCAAGCCAATTGCCGCTCCGCGCGCAGGAGCTCCGTGGTGTCTTCTACTACCAGGACCGATCCGGTCTGCCCGTGGCCCAGCTCGAGCCGCGCGCCGGTGATGGCAAGATGAAGAGTGCGCCCGCGAACGTGAAACTCCACCTCAGCGGATGCCGCGCCCATGCGATTCGCGCGGCGGATTACTCCCGCCAGATCCTCGGCGCACTCAGCCGGCAAGAGAGTCTCGATGCTCTCCCCGGCCAGAGAGTCATCTGCCTTGAGTCCCACGAGCGCGGCAAAGGCCCGGTTGGACTGAAGCACCAAACCGGCTGCATCGAGGGTGACGACGCCCGAGGGAATGGTATCGACGATCGTCTCCAGCTCGCGCCGCCGCTCCTCAACCGCCAAGTTGGCCGCAGCGAGTTGCGCTTGAGTGCTTTGGGCCAATTGACGGCTGGTTTCCAGGTCCGCGGCCATGTGATTGAACGAGCGCACCAGGTCTCCCATCTCTCCCGTGGCGACCGCCGCCACGCGCTGTTCATACTTGCCCGCGGCGATCTCGTCCATGGCGTCGGCCAGCGCTTCCACGGGACGCGTAACCTGCTTGGAGAGAAAAACGGCCAGCCAGACACTGGAAAAAAAGACAAACACAGTAACAAGTAACAGTGTCAGGGACAACGTGGTGCGAATGGTCTTGCGGGAGCGAAAGAGCTGCCAATATTCGTCCGCGCCGGAACGGATGCGTGCGGTGGTCTGGTTGAGTCCTTTGGGCATGGGCAGAGCCGCGACGACGATCTTGCCCGACCGCGTAACCGCCATGCCCAGCGCGTATTCCTGGTCCGCCACCACGATCACCGGATGGTCGCTTCTTTGCGCGGCGGAGAGGAGAACTGCCGAGAGCGGCCCGCGAAGCAACACCGGCTTCCGGCCGGTCTCGTCCATGGAAGCGCGGAGGGTGGCCGGACTGGATTCCGGGGGAGCCTGGAAGCTCGCGATCATCCGCTTGTCCTTGTCGTAGACCAACAGAAAACCGCCATCCAAGCTGACGCGGCGCGAACTGAGGACCTGCTGGAGCGCCTGGGCATCGCGGTCAGGCGCGTTGCTTTCGGCCACCGATTCCGCCTCGCTCCATGCGTTGCTCGCCACATATTCGACCAACTCCCTGACTACGCTGGTGGAGTCATCGCGCAACTGCGAGGCGTCGGGCGAGAACCACCGCTCAAGCGAACGGTTCAGCAGGAAATAGCTGAACAGGGACATGAGCGCCGCGGGCATCAGCGTGATGATGACCGCGCCCAGCACCATGCGTGAGCGCAGGCGCGCGCCAACCCCGCTGCTGCCCTGGCCCACGTAGACCTTCAGGACAGTGCGGAAGAGCAGCACCAGCAGCAAAAGCAACAACAGGAAGAGCAGAAGCTCCAGGGCCGTGAGGGCCATGGTCTGCCCAAAGGTTTCAGGATTGAGGAAATCTACCCTGGAGGTGTTGAACCACTGCAGCGTTCCCAGCAGGACAAAGACCAGCAGCGCGCCGCCGGCAAGCAGCGCGATGGACCGATGGCGCGAATCGGCAAGGAAACGCATGGGGCGATTATAGAAGCTTGGGGACGCAGGGACTAAGCAAGCCAAGGATCCAGTAGCGGCGCAGTTGAAGTGGTTTTTACCTCCAAATCACGAACTTCAGCCAGCCTTCCCAGATATCCGACCATGCGTGGGCAACGATGTTCACGCGGAGATTCCCGCGCCACGCGGCGAGCACGCCATAAAGCACGCCGAGCACGCTGATTACGGTGACGTTCTTCCATCCTTGATAGGCGTGGGACACGCCGAAGATTACCCCCTGGGTAATGACGGCTGCCGCGAGGTTGCCGCCGAGGGCGTGCAACTGCCGTTGAAGATAGCCGCGGAAGACCATCTCTTCGCAGATGCCGGCGGTGATGCAAGTGGCGGTCCAGACGATGACTTCGAGGAGACCCCGCGGCAAAAGGCTGTCGACGGATTTAGCTCCGCTGGGGCCGAGCAGCCGGGCGACCGCGTAGGCCGCGCCCTCCCAGATGAGCCAGAACGGCAGCGCGATGGCGAGATCGACGGCGACGCCGCGCCATGATTTCCAGCGCCCACCCGACAGCGACCAGAGGCTGCCGCCGCGGCGATGCACACCCGCCCAGCAGTAGTAGAACAGCGCCCAGTCCAGGGAGATAGCGAAGAGGTAGATTTGGATGGCGACGGAGTGACCGGCCAGTTGGCCGCTTTGAGCGCCAGCTGAGCCGCCGTGCTGCGCGAGGAAGCCGAGGGCCACGACGCCGGCTACGATCAGCAGGAAGCCCGCCAGATGAAGCCATGCGGCGATTTGTTCTGGGCCTCTGCGCGCTTTTTGGGGTTCTACCGTCTCATCTGCTTGCATGATGTCTTCCCTTTCCAGTTGTGGATTGAGTACTCCGGTGCTCAACGCTTGCGCGCAAAGCGGCCAGAGTTTCGTGCGCCCAGCGCAAGTGCGCTGCGAGCTCAAGCTGGCCGAATCGCACGGCCATCTTCCAGTAGGGCGCGTCAGGATAGTGCTGAAGTTTCGCAATCTCCTCGTGTTCCATGCGCTCCAGTTTTTGAAGGACGGCAGTCTCCCGTTTTGCCATGCGCTCCACAAATCCAATCAGCGTTTGCGGCGAAGCCTGCACGCCGAAAAACAGCTTCAGAAGCAGTTCATTGCGGGGAATCTCGGGCTGCGGTTCGACGGCGAGCCATTTCGCCAACCGCGCTCGGCCCGTGGGAGTGATGGAGTAGACCTGCCGGTCTGGCTTGCCCTTGTGCCGCTCGGTTTTGACGCTCACCAGGCCTTCGGCAGCCAGCTTTTTCAGGTTGGGATAGATCTGGCCGTAGCTTTCGTTCCAGAAGTGGCCGATGGAGGCGCGAATCAACTGGCCCAGGTCGTAGCCGGACATAGGTTCGATGGTCAAGAGGCCAAGAAGCACTTCCATGCTGGAGCTGGAGCGGCGCGCCATAGTACTATTAGAGTTATATCTAATAGTTATTCGATGTCAAGAGGAAAACCGGCGAATTCCAGAATCGGTCCACCGGGAATGCAAGATATCTGCGCGCTGCGGCGGACGGAAAGAAGGTGCTTCTCCGGGAACCGGGGGTGGTTTCGCTTGAAAAGAAATAGGCTCCTTAGGCCGCAACTTTCCTGGACGGCCCGTGTTGTAAGCGATGGGAGCCTTGTCGGGCGCCCACAGTTTTTCGGCAACTCCCGCCGAAATCTGCGCCGCCGTTCTTCGGAATGGCGGCGTTTTTTTGCGATGTCGTTGCGTTGGCTGGATGCGCCTGAGCGTCTTTGCGTTAAGGCAGCTCCTGAAGCTCCAGATCCTTGAATGTGATCTGATAGCCTTCGGATTCGAGGCCGATGTAGCCTTCGTCGAGGCCGACCTTCGCCGTGTTAACCACTTCCCCGTTGACCGCGAGAGTACAGATATCGCCGACGCAGCGGATGTCGTAAACGTTCCACTGGCCTGCAGGCTTGACACGGTTCTCCTTCATGTCCTTTTGCAGGTTGAAGCTCTGAGGCTTGCCGTCTACGGGCGTGACGCCGAAGAGATAGCCGCCTTCAAGCGTGGTCTGCGCCTGGTGCCAGATGGAGCCGTCAAGGTTGTTGCGGAAGAAGACGCCGCTGTTGTACTTGGGGTTCGGAGCGGTGACCGGAGTGAAGCGCCACTTGACATGGAAGGTGAAGTTGCGGACTTCATGGTTGAAGCGCAGCCACTCGTGGCCGCCGTTACCGTCGCAGACGATCTGGCGTTTGGCGTAATCGATGTGCCATTGCGCGACCTGGCTCACCGGATGGTCGGGCGGAATGGCCACGCGAGTCCAGATTCCGTGTTGGGCATCCTCGTGATTGGCGGGGAAGAGGTCGATGGTCTGCGCGAATGCGGGAAGGGCGGAGAGCAGAACGGCGAGGCACAGCGGGCAGTGGAGTGCGGCGATGCGGCGCGGTGCGCGCCGGGTTGGCGATGTTCCAGGCTTGCAGGCCAGATGGTGACGATTCTGATTTGTCATGGAATTTTCTCCCGGTGTTTCGGCTCAGGCAGAGGCAGCTCAGCGCGCGATGAGGAACATCACCCAACTGAGTACAATCGCCGAGCCGACGAACAAAATGAAGCAGTAAGCGCCGTAGCGGACCATGCGGCGCGGGGTATCGCGCATGGTGATGCCGAAGACTGTGGAGGCGAAGAGCGCAAAGAGCACGACCGCGGCGAAATGGGAGGGATGGATCACGAGGATTTTCTCCCCGTGCGCAGATTGTGGGCGTCGACAGCGGCGATGATGTTGAGGAGGCCGGCCACAACGATGAACTTGGTGCCGTAGTCGGCGACCGTGGTCTGAACGGGCTGCCCACCCAAGCCCATCGCGCGGCTGACAAAGTAGAGCAAGCCGCTGCCGAGGTCGCCGGCTACGCCGAGCATGTCGAGAATGTCTTGCGCGCTGGTGTAGAGCTTGCCCTGCATGGCGAGGCCGAGCACGAACATGGCGACGATGGAGACGAAGAGCAGCGTGCCGCGGATCCACTTGCGAAGAAGAAAATGGCCCGCGCCGGGGATGAGCCATCCGGCGATGAGGGGAAGATAAACGAACCCTTGCTGTGATTGCTTGCCCGCGGCGGGCTTGTTTGGGGCGGTGGACATTCCTTTTCGACTATACAGGACGGGAGAGGCAGGGATGTAGGGACTAGGGGACTAAGTGGCGGGTTCGTTTCCGTTCAGATTCTCACCAACTCTTGCTGGATGCGGCCGGTGACCCAGGCTTTGCCGGGAGCGGTGAGCATGTTGACTTCGCTGCGCACGCCGAACTCAGGCAGATAGATGCCGGGCTCGACGGAGAAGCAGGTGTGGGGCAGCAGAAGGCGCACGTCGTGGGTTTCGAGATTGTCGAGGTGCGCGCCGGGTCCATGAATCTCATGGGCAATATTGTGGCCGGTGCGGTGGACGAAGTACTCGCCGAAACCTGCCTCGCGGATGACGGCGCGTGCGGCATCATCGGCCTCAAAGCCGCGGATGGGACGGTTTTCGGCAAAGGCCGATGCAACGGCGGTAATGGCGGCGTCGCGCGCACGACGGACGACGTCGAAGACGATCTGCTCTTTCTTAGTGGGCTCGCGGCCAATGACGCAGGTCCATGTGATGTCGTAGAACACGCTCGATGGTGAATCGAGGCGGCCCCAGATATCGATGAGGAGGAAGTCGCCTTCGCGAATGGGCGCGGCGCGATCGGCGGTGGGCTCGTAGTGCTGGTCGGAAGTATTGGCGTTGACGCTGACGTCGGGGCCGTTTTCCCAGACGAGACCTTCGCGGCTCATGGCCTCGCGGAGCCAGACGACGAGGTCATATTCGGTGAGGTCGCCGGCGCGATTGGCTCCGGAGGGCGGGTGCAGGCGGCGCGCGACCTCAGCCCATGCGGCAATGAGAATGACGTCGATTTCGCGCTGTGCGGCGAAGTGGCTGGCGATTTGCTCCGCGGTGAGGACGGCTTCAAATTGGCTGACGAGGTCGGCGGAGGTGACGATTTCCTTGCCCAGCGAGCGCAGAAACTCGACGGTGCCGGCGTCGACCATCGAGACGTACATGATGTCGTTGTTGGGCGAGTACTGCATGGCGATCTTTTTCTGGTTTTGGAGGAGATTCTCCAGCCCCAAGTGCAATTCCTGCCAACTGGAGTATTGGGTTTTGGCGCCGGGCAGCGCGTCGAGGCGGCCCTGCTCAATGCGGTGCACGAGCTTGCGCGGCTCGCCGGTGGCGGGAACGAAGTAGTACCAGCGGCGCGTGATGTGCGCCTTGGGGTCGAGGCCAAGGATGCTGGCGGCGATGGGATCGCGGTGGTGGTGGTCGTAAAAGAGCCAGCCGTCGAGCGCGGCGTCGCGCAGAGCTGTTTGGATTGCGTCAAGGTTCATACCGGCCATGATACGCGGGTGGGAGGGAAGCGAGTTAGTGAGTCAGCAAGTCAGCGGCTGGGTGATTGCGAGTTGTGGCTTCTGACGTCAGTAGTCTTCTTTGTGCCGAGATTCTGGTTTCGGGGCTCTTCGCACAGGGCCGGATGGTTCGTTTCTTTCGACGCCGCACATACGAACGCGATCAAAGAATCGACGTCGGCTTTAGAAAAGTGCATTTGCTGAGTCGATTGCCGGATCGAATACTGAGCAAAGACGCGGAGCCCCTCGAAGCCAAGACCTAAGACCAGAATTGCCGCGAGGACGATTTGGAGAGCCTTTCGCATCCGTACCTGGACTTCAAGACATAATGCTGCCATGGCTATTAGGCAGCCGCGCGATACCGACATCTTAGCACGGTCGCGATCAGGCGGTGGAACGGCGCTTCAAGCCTTGCAACTTGATGGAAACGTGGACGAGCGAGAGCGCAGCGGGGGTGACGCCGGGGATTCGGCTGGCCTGGCCGAGGGTCTGCGGGCGGACGCGCTCGAGCGTCTCGCGCATCTCGCGCGAGAGGCCGCTGATGGAGCCGTATTCGAGCCAATCGGGGATGGCGACGGCCTCGGCGGCCTTGAGGCGTTCGATGGACTTCTTCTGCTGCTCCAGGTAGCCGGCGAACTTGATTTCGGTCTCAACGGCGCGAGCTTCGTTGCGAAGGGTAGAACGGGTGATGGCGGGGTCAGTTTCCGTTGACAGGCGTCCCTCAGGGGCTAAAGCCCCCTTCTTTTCCACGACTTCATTGGCACGACTGAAGTCGTGCCCTTTCAAGGCATCAGCTTCTTCCTGATCCATGTGAACCGAAATGAACTCCGCGAGGAGCGGATCGCGGACGAGGTCGTCGCGCAAGGCGGCGAGCAGCGGCTCGATGGTGACTTCGGGACGCTTGAGGAGTTGCGCCCAGGTGAGGCCGGCGGTTGCGGGCAGCTGGCCCAGGCCGGCGCGCTCCAGCTTTTCGGGATCGACCTTGCCGATGGTGAGCAGGCGCTCGAGCGCGGCCATGCGGGCCTGCTTCTGCTGGAATTCGACCCACGCCTGGTTGTTGATGAGGCCGAGGCGGCGGCCGTAAGGGGTGAGGCGGCGGTCGGCGTTGTCGATGCGCAGGTGCAGGCGGAACTCGGCGCGCGAAGTGAACATGCGGTAGGGCTCGTTGATGCCCTTGGAGATCAGGTCGTCGATGAGGATGCCTGTGTAACCCTCGGTGCGGTCCATGGTAAAGGGGGGTTGGCCCTTGAGCCAGAGCGCCGCGTTGATGCCGGCCATGATGCCCTGGCAGGCGGCCTCTTCATACCCGCTTGTCCCGTTGATCTGGCCGGCGAGGTAGAGGCCGGTCATGCACTTGACGCGGAGGGTGCGGTCGAGCTCAGTGGCGTCGACCGAGTCGTATTCGATGGCGTAGCCGGGGCGGAGCATCTCGGCCTGATCGAGGCCGGGGATGGAGTGTACGATCTGCCACTGCACCTCCATGGGCAGCGAGGTGGACATGCCGTTGACGTAGACCTCGTGAGTATTGAGGCCTTCGGGCTCCAGGAAGAACTGGTGCTGCGTCTTATCGGGGAATTTGACGATCTTGTCTTCGATGGACGGGCAGTAACGCGGGCCGATGCCCTGAATGCGACCGGAATACATGGCCGAACGGTGAACGTTCTCGCGGATGAGGCGGAGGGTCTCCGGCGTGGTGAAGGCGATGTGGCAACTGACCTGCGGCTGGACGATCTTTTTGGTGCGAAAGCTGAAGGGAGTGGGGTCGGGGTCGCCGGGCTGTTCCTCGAAGGCGTCCCAGCGTATGGTGCGGCCGTCGAGGCGCGGAGGTGTCCCTGTTTTCAGTCTGCATGTCCGAAGGCCTAAAGCGCGAAGCGCCTCGCCGAGCAGGACGCTGGCGGGCTCGCCTGAGCGGCCGGCGGGATAGCGCTCTTCGCCGCAGTGAATGAGGCCGTTGAGGAATGTGCCGGTGGTGATGATGGTGGCTCCGGCGATGAGGTGGCGGCCGTCGCGGAGCTTGAGGCCGAGAACGCGGCGATGCGGGCGCGCGGGGCGGGGCGGTTCAGGTGGGCCAGAAATCGAACTATCCCAGGTCCCCAAATGCGAGGGATCTCCACCCCACGGACCAGGACCTGTCCGCGGGGACCCCGGACCTTGGGCACCCAATTCGTCGATGGCGCTTTCGGATTCTTCGATCACCAGGTCGACGACTTCGGCCTGGCGGATGTGGAGGCCGGGCTGGGATTCGAGGACCTCGCGCATCCTGACGCGGTAGAGCTGCTTGTCGCACTGGGCGCGCGGGCTCCAGACGGCGGGGCCGCGGGAGGAGTTGAGCAGGCGGAACTGGATGCCGACAGCGTCGGCGACTTCGCCCATGATGCCGCCGAGGGCGTCGACCTCGCGCACCAGGTGGCCCTTGGCCACGCCGCCGATGGCTGGGTTGCAGCTCATCTGGGCGATCAGGTCGAGGTTCATGGTGATGAGCGCGGTTTTGAGGCCCATGCGCGCAGCAGCCATGGCCGCCTCGCATCCGGCGTGTCCGGCGCCGACCACGGCGACATCGTATTGTTCGGTGAAAGCCATCCGATATTATTTTACGGATTCGGCTAGGGCGGGGCGGCGGCCGGAAAGGCGGCAAAGTTCAATGGACGACCTGGTAGGCGCGGCCTTCGAGGTCGGGCGGATCCGTGAGATTGAAGTGAACGCGGACGCGAACCGGCACGCCCGGAGTGAGGTCGTTGACGTCGATATCGGCGACCAGCAAGGAGGGCCCGCCCCCGTCCGGAATATGACGGCCGCTCTGGCTGACGAGGCGGAAGGGAATGGGACGGTCCGACTGAGTGACTTCGAGGGTGAAGAGCTGGCCGTCGCTTTCGGCCGAGCGTGCTCCAGCGGAGCCGTTTGACTGAGGCCGGCTACCGGATGCCGCGGCCCGCACGACGATGCGCAAAACCCCCTGAAGGGGCGGATTGAGGCTCGCCTCGATTGTGCCGGGAGCCGTAGTGCGGAAGACGGCGTCAATGGGCTCGATGGAGCGGGGCTTTGAGTGGGCGGCAGAAGCGCAGGCTGCGTACACGGTCAGCAAAGCAAGTGAAAGGATACACGGAACTGGCCGGCGCCAAGTCATAGCTGTGGCTCCTGGAATAGACTTTGTATTCTTGGCGCCCGGCACGCCAGATGGCCCGTTTGTGCCACGATCCAAGCGCGATCCTTGGGCGATCGGCTACCGATTTCGACGCTACAAAGACGCTTTCCGGCAATGATACGCGCTCGCTGCCGGCGATTGAGCGAAAAGTGCAATAATGTTGAGTCCATTAGGCTGCCTGCAGTTCCAGGATGATTGCCGCGCCGCGCGGCCTCAGGTTCACCGCCGAAGCGCGGCCGTTCTGGTCGCGCAGAATCGTGGCGCACAGGCTCAGGCCCATCCCGTCCGTCTCGCCACCGGCGCGCGCGGGTACGAAAGGATCGAAGGCGCGCCCCGGATGCAGGAAACCCTGGCCGGAGTGGCTGACCGCGATCCGCACCAGGCTTCCTTCCCGGACTGCCTCGAGGCGGATGGTCTTGAACTCGTTCTGGGCGGAAGCCGGACTCTCGCGCTCGACCGCTCCGATGGCGTATTGCAGGCAATGCAGCAAGGCCTGCCGCAACTGCTGCGCGCCACAGAGAATTCTGGGCAGTCCCGGCGCCACGCTGACCTGGAATTCGATGGAGCGCTGCAGGAATTCGGGACGATAGAGCTGCTCCATGTCGGCCAGCAATTCGGCGACGGAGATGGCGGAGGGCTGGTCAGCGTGCGTGTGCGACACGCGGGAGAGGCTTTCGAGCGTGGAGCGGATGCGCCGCGCCTCGTTCACGATCGACTCGGCGGCTTTGCGGTCCTGCACGTCGAGTGCGGCCGAACCTTCAAGCAGCGAGGCGTAGCCCAGGATCACGGTCAGCGGGCTGTTCAACTGCTGAGTGACGTTGCCGGCTAACTGACCCAGTCCGGCGAACCTTTCCGCGTCAATGAGCTTTTCAAAGAGCATGGTTTGGCTGCGCGTGGCCTGCAGTCGGGCAACGAGCATCTCGATGGGGAGCAGATCATCAAGGCGGGGCGCATCGGCCGTGGGGCTGGAGCTGCGCGCGTTTTCAGCGCGCACTCTCCTGAGCAGAAGGGCCCCATCGACGCCGGAGCGGCCCATCATGGGCACGGCCAGAACAGAGGTAAAGTGCAGGCGCTCGAGGTCGTCGCCAGGAAGCAACCAGGGGGTGAGATCGAGCCACAGTGTCTTGCTGTGCGCGACGGCGACCGGGACAGAGCCGGGGGCAAGGAAGCCCTCGACCGGAATGCGCTTGGCCAGTTCGTCGAGAGGCGTGGCAATAGCCGATTCAACTCCCGCGCAGCCGGCCAGCCGGTACCGCCCCTCACTCTCAAGCAGCAGCGCGGCCTGGGTGAACCGGCTGTGGTCCACCACGGTTTGGCATATTCCGGCGCCCTGACGGTCGAAGTCTTCGACCCTGCGGCGGGTGAGGATCAAGTTGGCGTAAACCTCAAGCTGGCGCCGCACCCGGCGTTCGCGTTCCCGGCCTGACTTGTTGCTGTTGAGCTCATCCTCAAGGGCGAGCGCGAGCATGCCCACTGCGGCTACGACTTTCCCCATCACGATGACGCGGAGCAGATTGAGGTCGAGCGCCGCGTGGTGACCGAACCAAGGAACAATCCGTAGAATTGAAAGCGACCACGCCAGGAAGCCCAGCACGCTGAGGAAGACTCCCGGAGAGAAACGCCGGAAGACGAAGACCAGTAGTACCGCGGTCATGAACAGATTGGCGGACACGGCAAAGGTCAATGTCTCAACCGGTCCAATGCGAACGTAAATCCAGAGCGCTGAGGCGCCAAACACCAGGCATAAGAAGATTCCGGAATAAGCAGGCAATACGTTCTTTGCACTGCTCCAGAGCAGGCCGAGCACGAAGGCGATTGCGGCGATCAGGGGGAAGATCAGGGACAGCGGTGCACTGGGCGAAACCCCATGAAAGACACCATAGAGAAGGATGGAATAGACGACCAGCAAAGAGGCGTATGGAATCGCATACAGGACTTGGAACCGGCCTAAGCGAAAGCGATGTGGCGAAAGCGAGCCCAGAAACATGGCCGTGCTCACTAGAATGGCCGTTTGCCCCGCGGCCGCCAGCCAGGGGTTCGTGTCTGCCCAGAAGCCGTTTGCGGCTGAGGAATAGAGCAAAACCATGGAGATGAGGGCAAAGAGAAAACCCAGGAACCAGAGCAGCGTGCGCGCGTCACGGAAGCGCAGATAGAGGTAGCCAAAGGCGGGCAGCAGAAGCGCTGTCAGGAGCAGGGCCGGAGCGTGATAAAAGTCGGGCATGGACGATGCGAAACGCGATCTCGATCAATGGAAAGCGCAGATCCAGGGATGCTTGCGAATCGGAGCCCCGTTCTGGCCTGTAAAAATCGCGGTGGGCGTGGCGGTACGTCCGCCCATCGCGCCATGACAGGGCGTTCTATGCCCAGATTGAGGTCTTCCCAAGGCAAAGTACATCCGTCTAAAGTTGCATGTGGGTACGAGTTTTGGAGAACGCATTTCCGGTCCCCAGAGGCCCATCCGGAAACATCGTGAGGAGGCGAACTTCGGTGCCAATTCGACATTGGATTGCGGCGATCGCCGTTGCCGGTTGCACGCTCATGGCTGGGGCACAGAACCAGGACACGTTTACGCCCATGCCGCTCGATTCCGGCTTCGGCCGCATGGACCTTTCCGAGCCGTCCATTCCTCCGGAACAAATCATCAAGCAGTTTTCCGCCAAGGAGACTGAGTTCCAGGAGGCCCTGGACCATTACACGTATCGCCGCGTGGCCCAAGTGGAAACACTCGACGACGACAAAAAGGTGGATGGCCAGTGGTATGAAGTGGACGATGTGATCTTCGATCCCTCGGGGGCGCGCCTCGAGAAGGTGGTCTATGCGCCGCCGAACACCTTGACGCGGGTGATGATGTCGCCTTCGGATTTGCAGGATATCCAGCACGGCTACCCGTTTGTGCTCACCACCGCGGATGTTCCCGAGTACGACATCAAGTACGTGGGCCGGCAAAAGGTGGACGAGGTGGAGTGCTACGTCTTCGACGTGAGCCCCAAGACGATCGAGAAAGGCAAGCGGTACCTGGATGGGCGAATCTGGGTGGACGCAACCGACCTGCAGATCGTGGTGACTAACGGACGCATGGTGCCCGACGACACGCGCAAGGGCCATGAGGACCTGCATCCGCCGTTTATGACGTGGCGACAGCAGATCGACGGACACTACTGGTTTCCTGTGTATACGAAGGGGGAGGGGATTTTGCACTTCTCCGGCGGCTACGGGTATATGGCGCAGGACGTGCACATCCGCGACGTGGTCAAATACACCGACTATAAGCGATTCGGGTCGACCAGCACAGTCTTCTACAACGGCCAGGTCGTTAAGAACAATGGGCAGCAGCCAGGGCAACAGCCGAATTCGCAACCACAAAAGTAAATCAGGGAGCAGGGATCAGGAGTTGGTGCGGAGCGTTGGAAAACGCGTCAATCCTGCGGTACTGCTCAAGGGAGATCAGTGGGCGGCTGACGAAGGCTGCGGGTTCGGCGCGCCTGCGCCCATCAATACGAGCGAGCGCTGCGCGAATGGCGAGTAAACGAGAAGCGTGGTGCATGCAAGAGCCAGGCCGATGTTGATGTGGTGCAGGAGCAGGAAGGGCGAGAGCGACCAGAGCACATCGAAGAGGAGCAGAAACGGCCAAAGCTTGAGGAATTTTTGGCGGAAGCCGGGAGCGTGGAAGAGCGCGGCGCAGAGCACGAAGGCGCGAGCCGGAATGAGGATGGCAGCCGTTAGGATGAGGACACGAAAAACCAGTGTGGCTCTCGGCAGCGGCGAAAGGAGATCGGCAATCTCAGCCAAGTTGGCCAGCGCCCCAACATAAAATCCCAAATACATGAGCTGGAAGAGGACGAAGAGCGTTTGTACCACCGGGTAGGAAACCTTGGGAAGGTCCTGCGGCGTGGCCAGAATCCGTGTGCGAGGTTGGGGTTCCGGCTCGGCTGGAATTGTGGCGGGTTCGCCTGATGCGGGAGCCGTAGGTTCGCGGAGCGCGGGCTGCGAATCCTGGCCGGGCGAATCTGGACCGGAAATGATGCGTTCGACCGGACCGAGGAAGCGATAGCCGCGGCGAGCGAGGGTCTCGATGAATCTGGGGCTGCCGGCGAGGTCGCCGAGGGCCTCGCGGATGCGGTTGACCGCCGAGTTGACGCCGTGCTCGTAATCGACGAAGGTGCCGTCGGGCCAGAGCTTGCGTGAGATCTCCTCGCGCGTGAGCAACTGGCCGGGCCGCTCCAAAAGCATGAGGAGCACCTGAAAGGGCTGAGCATTCAATTTGACTCGCAATCCCTGCCGGCGCAGCTCTCCCGTAGCAGCGTCCGCTTCGAAGGTTCCAAAGCGATAGCGCCGTGCTGGCCGATGGTCGGTCCTCAAATCCGCCATATCTTTCGTTCAGTGTAGCCGATGGACAGTTGGACCGAAATCTGCTCGGTTCAAGTGACAACTTCGCGAAAGTTCAGTGCCTGGAGGGCCTTGCACGGTGAGAAACATTCACCAACAAGTGAGGCGCCGTGCATTGCCTGAAAAGCGTCAGAAGGGTAAGGTGCTGAACATGATCGAAGAGCGGAACTTGAGGTTGCGGGGCGTTCGGGTTGGCGGCGTGCTGTTGCTCACGCTGGCCGCAGCGGTCGCGGTTGCGGAGGAACCTACACCGGCGGCAGTTGCCGGGTTCGACTCCTATATCAGCCGGGTGGAGTCGCGGCTGGCCGAGCAGCACCAGTCGGCGGACGGCTTTCTCGCTCCTGAAGATGCGACGCGGCTGTGGAGCGGCGAGCTGGTGATTGAGCAGCTTACGCCTGCGACGGGAAAGCAGCTGCCGGGAGCGCTGCTGCACGACTGGCGCGGGACGGCGTTCTTGCCCGGAGCGAAGCCCGAGGACTTCGAGTGGCTCATGCGGGACTTCGGCGGCTATCCTCGCTATTTTTCTCCCGAGATCGTCAAGGCCAAAGTGCTTGCGCACGAAGGCGATCATTACCAGGCAACGATGCGCGTGAAGCAGAAGCACATCCTGACGGTGGTGATGGATACAACGTACGACGTGACGTTTGGACGCGACAATTCCGGAGGGACGGGCGCCCAGCACGGGTACAGCATCTCGCGCAGCACGCGAGTCTCGGAAATTGCCTCGCCGGGCACGGCCAGGGAGCGCGCGCTCACCGCGAGCGAAGAGCACGGCTTCCTGTGGCGCCTGAATACCTACTGGAGCTACGAGGAGCGTGACGGCGGACTGTATATCCAGATCGAGTCGGTTTCACTCACGCGTTCGGTTCCGGTGGGGCTCAACTGGGCGATTGGGCCGTTCATTGAGAGTATTCCGAGGGAATCGCTCGAGTTCACGCTGCGCGCTACGCGGGACGCGCTGAAGAAGTAGTGGTACGGCGATTGCTTCGGGATGGAGCGTTTGAGAAGGGAGACGAAGATGGCTGCACAAGTTCAACCAGCGAAGAATGCGGTTGCGTTCGAGAGCGCGCGGCGGGTGAACCAGGCGTTGACGGCTCGCATAGAGAAGCGCGCTTTGCAATGGATGGCCGAGCGCGCGCCGGGGTGGGTGAGTTCGGATCAGCTTACCGTGTTGGGCCTGGGCGCGCAGATTGGAGCGGGCATCTGCTATGCCCTGTCGCGGTTCGACCGGTGGGTGTTGCTGCTGGCGATCGTGTGCCTGGCGCTGAACTGGCTCGGCGACAGCCTGGACGGGACGCTGGCGCGCGTGCGCCGGCAGGAGCGTCCGCGGTATGGGTTCTACGTCGATCACATGGTGGACATTCTGGGAGCGGTGGCGCTGATGTGCGGACTGGGATGCTCAGGGTTGCTGCACTGGCCGACGGCGATTGCCATGCTGATCGCGTTTCTGGTGCTTTCGAGCGAGAGCTACCTGGCCACTTACACATTGTCGCGTTTCGAGCTTTCGCAAGGGATCTTCGGGCCGACGGAGATACGCATTCTGCTGGCGATGGGCAGTCTGGCGGCGTTGCGCAGCCCGTATTCGACGCTGTTTGGGCATAGGATGCTGCTCTTCGATCTGGGAGGGGTGATCGCGGCCGCCGGGATGGCCGCAATGGCGCTGGCTGTGACGGCGCGCCATACGGCACAACTCTACCGGCAGGAGCCATTGCGATGAACACGCTGATCCGTTGGTTGAAGTTCAACGCGGTGGGCGCCATGGGCATGGCGGTGCAGCTTGG
The DNA here is from genome assembly GCA_963844905.1 of uncultured Acidobacteriaceae bacterium. GTDB lineage: Bacteria > Acidobacteriota > Terriglobia > Terriglobales > Acidobacteriaceae > Telmatobacter. The sequence continues at coordinate 371,590 of CAWJQD010000002.1, forward strand.
CGCGCTGGCACTGCTGAACCAGTTGACCGGCGGGCACTACCTTGTGGCCACGGCCGCGGCCTTGGAACTGACGCTGCTGCACAATTTTGTGTGGCACTTGCACTACACGTGGCGCGATCGGCGCGACGCCGCCGCGCTTTGGGGCCGGTTGGTCCGATTTCATCTTTCGAACGGATTGGTTTCGATGACGGGGAATCTTGCGCTGATGCCGCTTCTGGTCGAGGAGGCGCGCATTCCCGTGGTGGCGTCGAACGCGATTGCGATATTGTGCTGCTCGCTTTTGAACTTCTGCCTGGGGCACAACTGGGCCTTCGCGGCAAGGGCCGAGGCGAGGCAGGGCTACAGCGGTTCCACAATTGCTGTCTGCCGAAGTAACAACGGCTAAGTGGTTTTTCCTGAAGAAAAACCCACCTTGCGCCACCGCCGGAAACGGCTACAAGTATTGTGGAACCGCTCTAAAGCGTGCAAGCCTCGCGCCGATAATAGAGATTGGAACCGTGTCTTGGATGATTCGGCCACCGCCGCGATCTGAGCAAATGCGGTATCCTGCTTCGTCTGGAAGAATCCATTCGTGGGAGGCACGATGTCTGCTCACACGACGCCAAAAAATCCCGCCGTCCTCTCCCACTACACAATGCTTCGGATGGTCGGTATTATCGCATTGCTCCTTCCTTTCGTTCTTGCCAGCGGCGCCATCCTGCTCGCGCTAATCGGGCCTGGCCATGCCCTGCCTCATCCGATCCTGCAGCGCTCGATCAGCGACTACCGCTATACGCCCATGGGCAGTTGCCTTGTTGGAGGCATCTGTGTGATCGCGGCCTTTCTTATGTGCACCCGAGGGTACGACTGGAGCGACGAGATTACCGGCTATCTGGCCGGGATTTTTGCTCTCGGGGTCGCTCTCTGTCCCTCGGAGAACCCCCGAATCGCGTTTCACACGCGCCTCGAAATCGAGTTGAATACCGTTCACACCGTGTTTGCCGCACTGATGTTTCTCGCCCTTGCCTACTTTTGCCTGGTCTTATTCCGCAGGTCTTCGCCGGGGGCAGGCCGGACGCGCCGCAAGCGGCACAGAAACGCCCTTTACGCAGTCTGTGGCGTTGTCATCCTCTTCTGCAACGCCGTGATGGTCGGCGTAAATCTCAAGGGCGCCGCGCGATTGCTCGCTCCCGTCGACCCGCTTCTCAGTTGCGAATCGCTGGCACTGATGGCGTTCGGCGCTGCATGGCTCACCAAGGGCAAGGGCATCCTGAGAGACCGGCCGCACAACCACATCAATCACATCCAGCCCTCCTGACAGCGGCGTCCCTGGGGAACGCGCATTCGCGATTCCCTGGCGGAAGTTGCATCCTCGCGCTCCTTGCCGGAGATTCCGGATGAGCCACGTGTGTTGCTCAGGGATCACCAATCCCCGTGATGCCGATCACAGCAAGTTGGCTTTGGAGAGAGGAGGAATGGAGAGTCTACGGCAATTCCAGAATTAATTTGCCAGTTTCGGGATCGTGCAGGGTGACTGCTCCCTGACTGTCACTTCGACTTGAACGCATCGAATCGGGGTACAGCAACTCTGGAATTGCGATGAGCTGCAGGCGTGGCGCAAGGGTACGCTTGCCGGCCAATCTCTAAACATTAAGCGCCGGAAGAGGAGGAACCGCATGAATTATCCGGTTTGGGACGTTGCGTTTGGCGCCGGATTGCTGATTGCCGTGGTAGCGATTCTTCACGTGTTCGTGTCGCACTTCGCGGTAGGCGGCGGGCTGTTTCTGGTGGTGACGGAACACAGGGCACGGCGCAAGGGCGACACCGCTTTGCTCGGCTGGCTGAAGGCGCATAGCAAGTTTTTTGTGCTGGTCACGGTGGTTTTCGGCGCCATCAGCGGGGTGGGCATCTGGTTCACTATCGGGCTGATCAGCCCCACGGCCACGAGCAATTTGATCCACATTTACGTGTGGGGATGGGCCATCGAGTGGGTTTTCTTCTTCATTGAGATCACGGCCGCGCTGCTCTACCTGTACGGATGGGACAAGCTGGATCCACGGCTGCACATGTGGTACGGATGGGTCTACTTTATTGCCGCTTACCTCAGCCTGGTGATCATCAACGGGATCATCACTTTCATGCTGACCTCGGGGAGCTGGACGAAGAATCATTTGTTCTGGAAGGGCTTTTTCAATCCCACCTACTTTCCTTCGCTGGCGTTCCGCACCGCCATTGCCCTGGCGCTGGCGGGAATCTACGCTTTGATTACCGCGAGCGTCGAGAAGGATGGCGCATTGAAGGCGCGCATTGTGCGCTGGAGTGCACTGTGGATTGTGCCTTCGCTAGTCGTTTTGCCGTTGCTGGCGAAGTGGTACATCCACAGGATTCCCGCGGATGTGTGGGCGGACACCCGCGGCCCGATGCCGACGGCCACGCACTACGCTTTGTTCGCCGTTGTCCTTTTGACGACGACCTTCGCGCTGGCGTTGCTTTCGCTGGTGAGGCCGGGGCGCATGCATCTGGCCTTCAGTTTGCTGGTTGCGCTGGTGGCGCTGGGCGCGATGGGCTCGTTCGAGTTCGTGCGCGAGTCGGTCCGGCTGCCGTATGTGATTTCGAACTATCTCTACGCGAACTCGCTGTATTCCACGCAGATTCCGGGGGACGCCGGATTCAGTTCTGACGAAGTCACTTCAGCAGGCGTTCTCCAATCCGCAAAATGGATCAGCAACCGCGATCTGACGCCCGGCAATCAAGTCGCCGTAGGGCACGAGATCTTTCGCGTGGGGTGCGAAGGCTGCCATACGGCGAACGCTTACCGCGGACTCAAACACTACATCGAGTTGCGCCAATGGGATCAGAGCAAGATTCTGGCTATGACGGGCGGCCTGGAATTCATGCACAACGGCGTCATGCCGCCGTTCGCTGGCACCGATGCAGAGCGCGGTGCGCTGGCGGCTTATTTAAACACCGTCGCACCCGTATCCAGCGACGCTGCGGTTGCGGCCGAAGACGGCCAGACCGTTTTCGACCAGAACTGCTCCATGTGCCATCGCGTGAACGCCGGCGATCCGCTGTTTAAGCTGACAAGCGATCCGAGCGCGGCCGCCGACGCGCTGAAGGATTTGACCGCCTTGTTTCCGCTCATGCCGGACCTGAAGCTCAGTGACCGGCAGCGCGTTGTACTGGCGCAGTGGATTAATGCGCAGCGCATTGCCAAGGGATTTGGCAGCACTGCCGAAGGAGGAAAGTGATGATGCAGGCGAATATGATTCCGGCTCTGGACCCGAACCCGCTGCCCGCGCCGTATTGGGTCTTCAAACTGCTCCTGATTGTCACGTTCTTCCTCCACATTATCGCCATGAATTTCATGCTCGGCGGAGGCGTGCTTGCGCTCACGGCCAGGTGGCGCGCAAAGAATCGCGAGACCGGGAATCGCATATTCTTCGACGTGGGCAAAAAGCTGCCTTCGCTGTTGCCTGCGACGATCACCCTGGGCATCGCTCCGCTGCTGTTCGTGCAGGTTCTCTACGGCCAGTTTTTTTACACCTCGTCCATCGTGATGGCCTGGCCGTGGTTCCTGGTGCTGGTGATGCTCACCGCCGCTTACTACGGCTTCTATTACGTTTCGTTCCGCAGCGGCCAGCAAGCGGGCAGGGCCGGCGGCGTGATGCTGTCGAGCGTGATCCTGATTTTCCTGATCGGCTTTCTGTTCAGCAACAACATCACTCTTAGCCAGGCGCCCTCGCGCTGGGCCGCCAAGTACTTTGCCCATCCTGCAGGCTGGAATCTCAACCTGTCGGAGCCAACGCTGATTCCGCGTTTCCTGCACTTTTTCACTGCGGCTATTGCGGTGGGAGGAATCTTCCTGGTGCTCGTGGCCCTGGCCAATTGGAAGCGGGACAAGGAATATGCCAGGCAGGTGCTGCAGTTTGGCGGCAAGGCGTTCATGTACGCCACCATGGCGCAGATTGTGGTGGGGCTGATTTTCCTGGTCAGCCTTCCACGCGACATGCGCATGGTGTTCATGGGCGACAACCCGCTGGCTACTACGCTGCTTCTGGTGGGGATAACCGGCGCCATCGCAGCCATCTTCCTGATGTCCGATGCCCTGCGCAAAGAGAGCATTCGCGCGGCGGCCTTCTACGTGCCGGGCATTCTGGCCGTGGTGATCGTATGCATGTCGATCATGCGCGACATCCTGCGCGATGCGTATCTGAATCCGTATTTTCACGGAGGGCAATTCGCGGTATCGACACAGTGGTCCGTGTTTCCGCTCTTTCTGGGGCTGTTTGTCGCCGGAGTGATTCTTTGGCTGGTCATGCTGAGGCGCTATGGCTGGCTGGGCGGTAAAAAGGAGATCGAACGGCCCCAGCCGTGAGTTTGCCAGCCTGAGAACAGCCGTGAGGCGCCACGTGCTCCGACTGCGCACCGCGTTCGTGGAAATGCCGCTCTTTCCTCCCGATCGCTGCCGGCATATGCGGCCTTAAGGCGGTTCTCCAATTTCTATGTGGCGTTTCCGATCTATTCCAAGGTGGCTTTTTCTTGAGGAAAAAGCCACTTAGCTCTTGTGGCTTCGCTCTACACCAATTGGAGAACCGCGTTAACTTGCCTGGCCCACAATCAGGTCGCTGGGACCTGGCAGGTTGTGTCGGCCAGCCTCAGCAAATCCGGCGGTCTTCATCCATCCAATGTATTCGGACTCGCTGTAGGTAGCGCCGCCGGTGGTACCGACGAGCATGTTGAGTGAGAACAGCACCGCGTGTAGCGGGCCGGTCTTGTCGGCGTTGAGGAGGAAGTCCTGAACCACGAGGCGGCCCTTCGGCGCGAGCGCATGTCTTGCGCGGCGGAATAAATACAGATTCTGTTCCTCAGAAAACATGTGGCAGATGGCATTGAGGAGGATGATGTCATAACCGGAGCCCAGGTCGTCGTGAAGCATGTCTCCGGCGCGAATCGCGATCTGCCCCATCACGCCCGACTTGCCCACGTATTCCGCGGTGAGCGGCACGACCTCAGGAAGATCGAGAATTTCACACCGGACATCGGGACTGGCTTGCGCGAAGGCGATGGAGTAGATGGCGGAGCCGCCGCCCAAATCAAGGATGCGTCGAACGCCTTCGGTGCCGAGAGCTTTCACGACCAGCGGGGCGCGCGTTCTCGCGTTGCGTTGCATGCCGGCAATGAAATTGCGTGTCCATTCCGGACGATTCGCGCGATCCATGGGAATGGCGGCGCCGTGCCGCACGGCCTCGGTCAGGGTGCTCCAGCGATGCCAGATATTGGCTGTGTGCAGCAGACCGTCGCGCTGGTTGGTTTCGGACCCTTGGGTAAAGAAGCGCGCCGACTCCGCGGAATTCCTGTAGACTCCGCCGTCCTTGGTGAGCAGCCCGAGACCGACCAGCGCGTTGAGAAGCATAGCTGTGGCGCGAGGGCTGGCTTCAATCTTCGCCGCCACCTGTTCCGTCCCGGCTCCGTCTCGAACGGCGTTGAAAACGTCGAGTTCAAGGGCGGTAAGGATGCAGCGGCTGGGCATGAAGCCACGAATCATCCCCTCGAGGCGGTCGGGCAGAGCGCCCGCCTTTTCGCGGGCGGTCATCGCAGCACGGAACTTTTCTCCGTGCTCTACCGACATCGCCTTCATCGCGGCGGCGTCTTTCCACACCAGGCGCTCGACGGGCTCGCCATGGCGCAGATGCCGGTCGACGATTTCGGGTATATCGTTCGCTTGCACCCGGCGGTACCAGACACCTTCCGGATAGACCACCAGCACAGGGCCTTCCTCGCACAATCCCATGCATCCGCTGGTAGTCAGTTGCACATCTTCACTCAGGCCGCGAGCCCTGATCTCGCGATCGAGGCGGTCGAGCAAAGCGGACGAGCCGGCGGCGTGGCAGGAAGCGACTCCTTCCGGCTTTTGCTGTGTGCAGACAAAAAGGTGAATGCGGAATGGCTCCATTCTTGTCACCAATCGCAGATTATTCTATAAGACGCCGCGACCCCTTCATGGGCGCCGGCCGCGGCGCAAATGAAGCGCGATTCTTGCCGCTGCCTCAATTCTCCTATCCGCCGCGCCGCTGTCGCAGGCAATTCTTCGATTAGTTTTCTTAATGCGCGCTTCCAGTCTTGGTCTGATCCGCAGATGCCGGTCCGCGCAGCGGAGTTTGCCGGCGAACCGGCACACGCGCATCGCGGGCGAAGTACCACCGAGCCGTAAGCGACCATGAGTTCACCGCGAGGCTGTAAGGGCTTAACTGCGGCCGGTAGAAGAAGACCGAGTAGTTGGGGGCGAAAGAAAGATTCCCAATCGAAGGAAGGACCAGCGAGAGGCTCAGCGGGATGGCGTACTCGGTTTGCGTGGGCAGTTCGGCAGAAGCAGGACGGCCGAAGTAGTAGTCGCCATTCGTGTCGGTCACCAAACTAATTTGTCTGTCTGGTGATTTACCCAGGAATTGGGGGAGGCGGTTCTGCAGGTGAATCGTCCAGTAATAGCCGGGAGAGTGAAGAGATTCGACTGCCGGAGGGCCGGTCAGCATCGTGGTGTCGTTGATGGTCAAGGCGGCGCCTTGTGCATCCTTCGTGGTGAAACAGGTTTGCAGGGTAATGCTAGCCTGCACCGGACAGGTTTTGGGCTTGCCAGTCTTACCGTCTTGCAGTGTGATGGACGATAGGACGTTGTTCTGATCGTTGAACTCCATACCGGTTTCAATGTAGCTTCCGTTCCAGAAGAAGGCTTTCTGCGAGCTCTGGCCGAACTCCTCCCTGAAGCCGGCGCGGTCGGTCCATCCCGTGGTGCGCGGAAGCTGAACCGTAAGCTCTCCGGTCGGCGTCGCAGAAGCGGCGAAGGAGAAGAACAGGTACGGGTTGTCGACCTGAATCTGGTACTGATGCACGGTAAACACCAGCAAGCTGCGCGGGAGCGATCGCACACCGCGAACTTGGCCGGCGCCGCCCCTGTGGTCAAGGCGAACCTGGAGGAAGCCGCCTTCGGTTAGATTGTTCAACGAATACGACGCGTTGATCGGCTTATTCAGAAGGTTGCCGATGACTGCGCGGTTGTAAGTGAAGGCAGATTGGAGGCCAACCGACCATGGGGTGCGAGTTTGCGCCGGGGAGCCAGGTTTTGCGGCCGCGTCGGGAACGCGCCAATCGGCCAATATCCTGCTGCCCATCTCCAGATCCAGATCCTGCTGCGTCGGCGCGGAAGCGCGCGCGTCCGACACTGCCTGGAAGTGGAGGCCGACGAACGAATTTCCGCCACCCGGTTCCCGCGCCGTGAAGCTGGCGATTACTTTGGCAAAATCCACCTGGAAAAGCCGTCTCTGCTGGAAGCTCTCGTTTTGGGTGGTGATTGCGCCCTCAACGGAGCCAGCCGCCGGCGTAGTGACGACAGATGCGAGACGAGTATTGTTCAGACTGTTCAGCAGATAGTGCGATATCGGGGCGGTGATGAAGGTTTCAGTCTCAACATGATTGGCAGATGGAAGCGCATCGAAGGTTCCGAAGACGGCCCTGTCCTCCGCCAGTTGATCGGTGGTGACCAGCCAATAGTAAGCATCTTCAACGATGGGAGTTTGGGCGATGCAATAGGTGCTCTTGCCCGCGGACTCACCTTCGCAGGTTGGATCGAGCGGAATCCACAAGGGTTCGTTATTCTGATTGACCAAGGTCGGATTGGACAGCGAGGATTGGACAATTCCGTAGGAGACAAGCCACTCCTGGGTGGTGTCTGTCTCGGTCAGCGCGTTTTGCTGTTGAATCAGAGTATCGGATTGCTGGAGAATCGCCTTGATGTCTTTGCCCGTCGCGGCAACGTATTCCAGGTAGTCGCCCTTCCAGAAGATGCGGTCGAGGGCGACGCGCAGCTTGCAAAGGTTTACGTTCGGGTCTCCTTGGCACATGTCGTAATCCTGGTAGCCTTCGCCGATCTGGCCCAGCTGCACGTCCCGGCCTTGCAGCAACACCACGTCCGCATGCTGCCGTGTCGCTTTAGCTTCGGGCAGTCCCTTAAAAAAGGGCTCTGTCGCCTGTTGCAAGTCGGCAAGGAGCGCCAGCTCAGCCTTCTGCTCGTTGTTCGAATTGTCCTGGAAGGTGGCCGGTTTCCCTTGAATCTGACCCATCAATTCGTACAGGAGCTCGATAGCGGTCTTTGATCCGCTTTGCGAATTCGCGCTCGCAGGATTTGTGCTTGCCGTGTTCGTGCCTGTTGAGGTTGTGCCAGCTTGAGCGGGTTGAGCCGGCGCGGTTGCCGGGTAGATGCCGGTCGCCTGATTGGTGATCACAAGCTTCTGCCCTTGAGTCCATTCGACAGTTGCGCGCGATATGGCGCCCGGGAAGCGGCCGTCCGGGGGGTTGGGGTATCCGTTGAACGGTGTGAGAACCAGCGGGGGGTGCCCGGTATTGACGGTATTTCTGTCACCTGGGTGATAGGCGTAATTCAGGGTGAGGTCGGGAGTGTCGTATCCGGTCTCTTGCGCGCTGGCGGCGGTCCCGGTCTGAGTCTCCCCTGCCTCGCTGATAACGATATTGATGGGCTGCTGGGCCGGCGACGTAGCGAGCCTTTCCCATACGCGCGCAGCGAGGACCTCAGCTTCTGTGTGCGGCATCTGCGCCATCAGCACAACACCGTTCACCCGGCCCTCAACCAGCTCAGCGGCACGCACAAGCTCCGCGGAAACGACCACAGGATCGAGAGCAACGGCCGTGGCCGAGAGGCCTTTCTGCGCCACTTGCTGAGTGGTTCGCAGGTAACAAATGCCGAACTCTGCCGGCCAGTGAACGCCATCCCATACGGAATCCGGATTGTCATAGGCCTCCGGTGAATTCGGATTGTCTTTGCCGGCCTTGCCGTCGAGGCCGATGCACATGCGAAGGTTGGTTTCGGAAACTTCCTTCATGGTGTTTTGCCCGACCACTCCGATGATGAGAATCTTCTGGCCGTCGGCCTTGGTAGCCACTGTATAGCCAACGTTCTTTTGCTCTTTGGCGATCGTGCGCAGCAGCCCATTGGTTGCGGCCTGGCGCGCCTGGTCGCTCAAAAGAAAGCACGCGCCAAGGCTGGGAGTTCCATTGGTCACGGGACAGCTGGCGATGGTTTTGTTGTCCTTGCTGGCGCTCAACTGAGCGCTGAAATTCTCGAGAACCACTTGCAAGCTTTCTCTGTAAGTGCACATGTCGGCGGCATTTTCGGTGTCAACAGCGTTGGCAAACTTGGCGCCAGGCTGGCATGAGGGCCAATTCTGCAAATGGGCTATAAGGTCGCTTACCCCCTGCGGAGAAAGGTTTGGGTTCTTTCCTGAAGAGGATTCGCCTTCATTTTTCGACTTTCGTTGCCCAGCACCGCTGGTTCCTTCTCCGGAGCCGGATTTGCCAGATAGCGCCAGGACTTCGGGCCAGGCCCCCCACGCCGACTGCATGATGGCGAGCTCATCGCTCACCAGCAATTTGAGTATGGAGTCTCTGCCGGCGGCTTTGATCGCTGCGTCGGTGGCCAGCTGCCGCATAGCTTGGGTGGTCAGGCTTTGTCCATTGATGTTGGTGGTGCTGAGGCTGTCAAGCCGGTTGAGCCAATCGAAGGGCTGCGCCAACCCAGTATCAGCGCACGGCGGGGAATCCGGCGAAAATGGGTCGTCGCTGAAGAGAAGCGGGCAACGTCCGTTGAGCGAATAGGCGGGAGCGGAGCTGCCTTTGTGCTGCAGGCGAAGATCGCCTTTGAATTGAATGCGCAGATTCGCGGCGAGGAGGTACAACTGATGATCGTCGTTGTTGATCAGCGGCGATCCTCCTTGCGCCTGGCTTGCCCGGGCGAGCCGAACGGTGGCTGTGCGCAGCCAGCGTGCCGTATACATGAAATCGTTGCGGCCGGGAACCACGGCGCGGAAGCCGGCATGCATCATGAAATTCAGGACGTTGTCGCATTGCGGCAGCTTGGCGACGCGGTCGTCGTCCTTGTAGAGGCTTTCCGGCCTCGTTTCACCATCTCCCGTATCTTTGGGCGGCTGAGCACAGGCGGGCACGCCTGTATTTTCCAACTGCAGCGAAGCGCCGAACTCGGGACCGAAGTTATCTCCCATTCCCAGCAAAAGATGATGCCCGTCCGCGGCCGTGGCATCGGAATTGCGATAATCCAAGAATTTCTTCACCGGACGCAGAACGGCGGTGACTTCGGTGGGCTCCATTCTGTAATAGCCGAGCAGACTGCCGGTGTAATCGACCTGGGTGTTGGTCGTGTACTCGATCCGGGGGCTGGTTGTCTGGCCGTGGCATGCGCCGGCAACGAGCAACGGAAAGGCGATCGAGAGGCATAGCGGGGAGATGCAACGGATCAGATACAAGGTTGTACGCATGGCGCCCTCCAGACAAGGTGCAGGGGAAGAAACCCAGTGTTCGTGCATCCATCATCCAGAAACGGGCGGGAATCGTCAATCAGATTCAGCGGCGCCTCGCCGTTTATTGCCGTCTTTCTTGCCGCTCCTGAGGGACGAGCCGATTTTTTGGCTATTCCCCCGTTCGCATTTCGGTTTGGCTGGGTTATAGTGTGCCTAGCTGTTCATCTTCAATCCATGGCCCGGAACCGCGAACTATGACCCCAGAGGCAATTGCCGGCGCGCACGAGGAACTCATCCACGTCTTTGTGAGCTATGCCCGCGAAGACAAGCGATGGCTGGACCCCGATTACCGGTTCAATCTAGTTCCCTTTCTGATGGAGTCGCTGCGGCGCCACAACGTGGTCTTTTGGTACGACAAGGAACTCAAGCCCGGCGACGAGTTTAAGCGGAATATCGATGCGGAAATCGATCTGGCGCAGATCGCCATATTGATCGTCAGCCAACCCTTCCTGAACTCCGAGTTCATCGAAACCCGTGAGATGTCGCGGATTGCGGAGCGCGCGCAGCGGGGCGAGATGATCGTGATTCCGGTGCTGGTCGAGCCATGTGACTGGAGCGACTATCCCTTCCTTGCCGACCGCCAGATGGTTCCCAGCAGTCCGCTCATCGAGTACACCGAGAGCGAGCCCAACTGGGCAAAGATCAAGTACCAGATTCTGGACGGGGTCAAGGCGCAATTGAAGAGGATTCGCGAAGGGGGCCAGGCGCCGGGGGCGGAGGTTCGCAAGCCGGAACGACCAGAGACCGTCGATCCCCTGCATGGAACGCAGTTTCGGGCGCAGGACGGCCAGGCGAGAGTCGTCGCGGAGTCATTCGATACCGGCAAGGCCACGAAGCAGGATCAGTCACGGAACTTTGGCGGCGGCAAATCGAACCACTGGTCCGGCGGCGGCGCCGCCGTGGCTGGGTCCAGCGCACTGAAGATTCCGCACTGGGTATTGGGTTTTGGGATATCGTTTCTCATCGTGGCTGGGATTTATGCGGGCGTGCGGTACTACGCGCACCATCCCCCGACGATCTCATCCTCGACGGAGTCGACGTCGGCAACAGGAACGACGCCGGCAACTCAAGGCGGGCAGGGCGCCGAAAGCCCTTCGTCCTCCTCGGCCAGTTCGCAGATGCAGCCCTATTCCTCGAGAGTGGGCGGCTTTTCCGTGCTGTTTCCCGGAACTCCCCAGGAGAAGGCGGAGCAGCTTACTCTGCCGGATGGCACGTCGGTCACCCTCTATCAGTTAGTGGTCTCCCTCGAAAACGACAAGGTCGCCTGGTAGTGGTGCAGTTTGAATTTCCACAGGGGATCGAACGGCGTTAGACTTGGGCCATGAAGAAAGCAAACAAGGTTTGTCCCGAATGCGGTCACGAGTTTCAAGGCAATGGATGGGACGGAATCGACGCCCACTGGCGAGCCCGTCATGCTCATCTCATGAGATACGAAGAAGTATGGCCGTTGATCTCCTCTGGCGAATACAAGCGCAAGAAGACACCGCGCGAGGACGTGAACCAGGCCGCCGCGCGGGTCGTTCGCGAAGCGACAGAGAAGGTCTAGGAATCTTCTCTGTCTTTAGTTTGCTCCGTCGCAGTGACCTCTGGGCTTGAACGTGATACCTTTCGTTCAAGAATCTTGAACCAATCCTTCAAATCCACGATGCTATCGGCGCTCAGAGGCGACGGCCACTGAAACGTGACGTTTCCTTCCGCAAGTGAGAACACATCTTCGCGCATGGTTGCCCTTCTGGGGTCCGGTAATGCGGCGGCACGGTTACCTGCTGGCGAATTCGATTGGATAGACGGTTCTGGCTGATCTTGCTTTGTTAGTTCCCCGATAGGCAAACCAGTAGGACTGCCGTCCACGAACGCGAATTTACCGTCTTGAGAAAGCCGACTGACCCGTTTGGGTTCCTTGAATTGCAGGACGCCACCGGGCTGCCATTGCACGTAATCTCCAGCCTTAGGAACGTACGCCTGCTCCTCAAGTAGACCGTCTTCATCGCCCGACTTACCGTCTTCACCCAAGGACACTTTATCAGATTCTCCAAGCTTTGCAAAGGCAATTGTGTCTTTGTACTCCCTGATAAAGCCATCTACAGCTTTGTCGTTAAAGGGTGGAATCCACTCTGCGGTGAGAGTAAACCTGAGTGAATCATCTGACGGTAAAGAAGTGCCCCATTTTTTCCAAAGCTCTTGATGAATCTTCGGGGCCAAGGCCGCAGTTTTAATTGCCTGCGCACGTTCTCTGGATTCTGGACGTAAATCGAGCAGGATACGAAGGGCGTTTTGTGTAAGCTTCAACTTGCGCTTGTCGCCCATTCCTTCATCTTGAAGCAGCCCGAAGCTAAGGAGCGTAGCCGCTGTTTGCAGTCCACCGCTACTTTTCTCCTCGTAACCCCAATGTTTCGCAGCAACCTTAATGTTGACCGCATTGCGCGTTTCTTTGTCGTAAAACTCCTTAGCCCGCTTAAGGGCAGTTTCCAGGTTGATGTATGGATAAGCGGGGCTACGTTGCCGCTTGCGCTTCTCCGCGTTGGCGTCGTTCTTTGCGTCTGGCATGGAGTCTCCTCTGACCTTCAAACAGATCGTATCAGAGATTTCGGAGGTAGGCAAGCTTTATTTTATCATTGTTATCTTGACAGAAATTGAATGGCATGGCATCCTTTATTCATGAATCGCCTGAGCACAGCCAAACGGGTTCAAGTGGTTTCCGCGCTTGTGGAAGGAACCAGTATCAATGCCATTGTTCGTATGACCGGAGTTGCTAAACATACTATTCTAAAGCTGTTAGAGGATTTAGGTTGTGCGTGTGCAGCCTACCATCATCGCCATGTGCGCGGCCTGAGAGCGCGCCGCATTCAGTGTGACGAAATTTGGCAGTTCGTCGGCGCGAAGCAGAAAAATGCCACGCCAGAGCAAAAGGCGGCCGGCTGGGGTGATGCGTGGACCTGGGTTGCTTTAGACGCTGATACGAAAACTCTGCGTTTCTTACTTAATTGGCGGTCGTGACACTGGATGGGCTACCGATTTTGCATTCGATATTCGTGAGCGCGTCCTGGGCCGTCCTCAGATCACCACGGACGCGCACAAGCCCTATCTGGCTGCAATTGAGATGGCCTTTGGCGACAACGTGGATTACGCCCAGATGCACAAAATCTACGGCGCATCGAATGAGCCGGAGACGCGCTACAGCCCTGCAACGTGCATCGGCTGCGACATGAAAACAGTCATCGGGAGCCCGGACTACGAGCACGTCAGCACGTCATTCGTGGAACGGCAGAACCTCACCATGCGCATGTCGATGCGCCGCTTTACTAGGCTCACGAACGGATTCAGCAAAAAGATCGAAAATCACGGGCACGCGGTTGCGCTGCACTTCATGCATTACAACTTTTGCCGTGTCCACAAAAGCCTGCGGGTCACTCCCGCGATGGAAGCTGGTATCTCTAAGCATGTATGGACCTTAGAAGAACTAGTGAGATTACTGGAAGGTAAATAGGTGGTTACCCATGAAAATAAAGTTGGTGACCGCGATGAGGCCGTTATATATAAAATGTAGAATTCTTACAGAGGTATACCCCATGACGGCACGCGAAGTGGCCCGTTACTTCGTGTCCCTTGTCGATGAAGATGCGGGGGACTCGATCTCAAATCTCAAGCTCCAAAAGCTGCTTTACTACGCTCAGGGCTTCCATCTTGCATTCTTTGATAGACCCCTCTTTGATGAGGCCGTCCGAGCTTGGGCGCATGGCCCAGTAGTGCCTCAGATTTACCACGAATACAAAGAATTTGGCGCTAATTCGATTCCCGTGGCCCAAGTGAATCTAGAGGACTATCCCAAGGAGACCCGCGAGTTTCTCGATGAGGTTTATAGCGTTTATGGACAGTTCTCTGCAACTAAGCTCCGCGACCTGACCCACTGTGAGCCGCCGTGGGCGAATACCCCACAGAGCGTGACCATCTCTCATGAGAGCATGAAGGAATTCTTCAAGACCTTGGTAGTGCAAGATGACGATCCACAAGCCCAGGCCCAATAAGGGGCGCAGGGTTGGTCTTGACCCTGCTATAGAGAAGATCGATTACAACCGCGAAAAGCCGACCTTTTCTTTACAGTTCATTGATCCTGAATATTGCATTACGTGCTGTGACAAGGATGAAAAAGCGTCCTTTGCAGATATGCTCCGCAATATGAGCCAGATGACATGGAACGAACTGCGAAACGCTCCGCGTCACGGGATGGGAAGCGAAAAGATAGACCAAAAGGCAATCAAGCGACCGATCCCACAAGGCGTCACGGAAGATGTAACATTCCTCGCCTTTAGATTCCATGCCCTGAAACCGATGGTTGGATATCGCGTTAGGGAGACATTCCACATTATCTGGTTTGATCGAAACTTCACGCTCTACGATCACGGCTGATTTCAAACTGCACCACTACCGGTCGCCTACACGGTGATGTACAACAACTATCCTGAGAACTACGCCCAAAACACCGACCCGCAAACAATTCTGGGAGGCGCCCGCGACGGGGCCACAAAGGGCAGGACGATCATTGACGATGAGGTCATCGATCTGAACGGGATCCCAGGGCGCTCCGTTCGAGCCACCGGCTCGGATGAATTCAACTACGAAGCACACCTCTACCTGGACGGCAGCCGCCTTTACCAGGTGGTGGTGATCTCCAGCACCGGCCATCCGGCAACGCTGACCGAGGAGTTCTTCAACTCCTTCAAGATCTTCTGAAGGCTGCCGGTTGGGCGTTGGCGCCGCGGTCCAGAGCGAAGCAATATCAGGCCGGCGAAGGTTTCCCGGCTCAACGGGGCTCCCGAGCCCGTCCTTCAATTTCTCTGTCACCCGCCCATTATCTTGGCTATATTGTCTGTAGTTCAGGTTCCCCGATCACCCCGAACGGCGCAGGAGAGGCGTATGGCGCACGACGTCTTTATCAGCCATTCCGCAAAAGACAAGACGACTGCAGACGCTGTCTGCGCGATGCTTGAGTCGGAGGGAATTCGCTGCTGGATCGCGCCCCGGGATGTCGTCCCCGGAATGGAGTGGAGCGAGTGCATCATTGAAGCTATAGAACAGACCCGGATCATGGTTCTGGTTTTCACGGCCGACGCCAATGCCTCGCCGCAGATTCGTCGGGAGGTGGAGCGGGCGGTCAATCACGGCGTCGCCATCCTGCCCGTCCGGATCGAAAACGTGATGCCCGCGAGGGCGCTCGAATACTTCATCGGCAATGTGCATTGGCTCGACGCGCTGACGCCGCCCCTGGAGGCTCACCTTAAGGGTCTTGCCGGGACGATCAGGATACTGCTCGAGCGGATGGGAACGCGCGATGAGCCTATGCCGCATCAAGCGGAGGGCAGCCTGCATCAGGGGATCAAACCCCCGGAGCAGCCTGCGCCTCCGCAGGCAGCAACGGTGGGGGTGCCTCAGGTACCGGAACCACCGGAGCCTGCCGTAGCGCTGGAGGCGGAGCCGCGCCCGGCGGAAGCCCATGCAGAAGAGATCGCCGCTCAAAGCACGCGCACTCCGGAGCCTGCCTGGATCGGGCCGGTCGCGAGACTCGAAGCTTCAGAAGAGTCCGGCACGCGGAGATCCGGCGAATGGCACTCCGGCGGAGGAACCGTGGTTCGTTCCCGCTGGAAGATTCCCGTATGGGCGTGGGGCGGAGGAGTCGCATCGGCTCTTTTTCTCGCCATGGTCCTTGTCGGGTTGCATTTCTTTTCAGATTCGGGCCCGGCAGCAACGCCGCCCGCGGCCGCTCCGCCGCCAGAGGTTCCATCCAGCAGCCCGGCCCCAGCTCAGCAAGGTCCTTTGCCGGCAACTCCTCCAAGGGCGAAGGCCCCATCCAGCAGCCCGGCTCCGGCCCAACCGAATCCTGTGCAGGCAGCTCCCACGCCCCAAGAGACACCGCGCAGCACTCTCGCTCCGGCTCAGCCCAGTCCTTTGCCGGCGGCTCCGGGCGTTGGAGCATCGCTGGCAGACACGATGGAGTTCATCCAGAACGCGTTGAACGGCGTCGGCAGGGTCAATTTTGTCGTTTTCCAACGAAACACGAGCAATGGCAGCAGCTCTCAATACACCCAGTCGTACGAGGCCAGCAATGCCGTTGCCGACCCCAATCAGTGCCGCGTCTCTTACCGCTAGAGGGCTTGGCAGAACGGCTCACCCAGGAAGGACAACGAACCATGGATCGACTTGCGCGGTGTGGAGAGCGTGGTCGTTGAGCCGGATCAGCAGAACATAACATACCTAAATGCAGCGGCCGGCAAACCCAACATGGTTGCCGTCTCCACCAGTCCAGCAATGGTGGACCTGATAGTACGCAAGGTCAATAACGGGTCCAACCTGTTCCCGTTTACCGACGCCGGTCTCGCCAACCGCGTCGCCGAAGCCCTGGACCGCGCCGCCAAGCTCTGCGGCGGTGAGAGATAGCGTGCAATCACCGCCTGCTGCCCCCCTCCAATTGACGAAACTTGCTTGGCGCCGGCCTACAGCAGTAGCTCACGCGTCCAGAGCCACGCGGTCGCGCTTTGTCCAGCCGTTGGCGCACTGAATGAGTGCGTAGCGATCGCTTTGTTGGGTTGGCGGCTTGCGCAGGGCGAACTCGCCGGGTTCTTCCCGGGAGAAGAGCCACAGGCTGAATGAAGGCAAGGACAACGCGCGAGCCGCAGCACGCACGGCATCGGGCTCGTCGAGATCGACGATCAGATTGAAATGCGCGTTGGGCGGAGCGCCGAGCAACCGATCGAGTTCTGCGGATGCACTCACCAGGCCGTTGCCGTAGAGGCGCACGGGGCGCACGGGATGCAGCTCGATGCCGAGGCCGGCCATGATCTCCGGCAGGCGGGCAATCTCCCTCCGGTTCCAATTCTTTTGCTCGTCGCTGAGTTCGTCCCACTGCGCCACGTGCGGGCTATGGCGCTGCCCGGATGCGAAGCGGCTCTCGAGGAGGCGGCGCTCAATGGTGTAGCGGCGGTGTTCGAGCTGGGCTAGCAGTTCGATCTCCTCCGGACTCAATGCGGCGACGGACGGCGATTGCACATCGCGCACCAGATGGATGCCGGCCAGTTCCATGAGCAGGGGCGTGTGGTCCGCGCGCCAGCGATTCGACATCTTCATGAACTCGGGCAGTTCGTGCCAAGGGACATTGGCCTGGGGATTGATCGAGTCCTGCGATCGATGCCGGTAATCTTCGTGAAGAGCCTGTGCGAACGCATCCAACCTGGACCCAAACAAGACGTCGGGGCTCAGCGTCTCCTCGAGGGTTCCGAAGATCTGCAGGCGGTCGCCGAAGTTGGAGATACTCTCGATGCTGCGCACCACCTCGCCCAAGCGGCGATAGTGCTTGAGGCGGACATAGATAGGCGCGTGGAGATGGCCATTGCGATCGAGCAGCGAGCGCACCTCGAGCGCGGCGCACAAGCTCATCTCGTCGTCGCCGAGGGCGAGCGCGATGCCCAGCAGAGGCCCGGCCGATTCAAGCTTGCGTTGCACGATGTGCGCAAGATCGGGGGATCCCGGCGCCACCGTAGCCGTGGTGAATTCCAGCGCGGCCGTCTCCGCCGCGGCGGGATTGGTGATGGAGAATTTCTCCTTTGCCGCATCGGCATCCCGGTCGATGACGACGATCTTCGGCGTCAGGCGCAATGCGACCGGCGACAAGCGGACGAGATGCAGCGCGATCTCGCGGCCATAAGAGCCGAAGCCGACCAGGACAAAGGTGCGCGCTTCAAATTCAGGGCTGGGCGGCAGATGAAGGCGCCTAATCAGCATGCGCGCCGCGGCAGTGAAAGAGTTGAAGAGGTTCAGGTCGACATCGGCAGAACCCAGGGAGCTCTTATCGCTGGCCATCAACCTTTTGTGCATCCAGTCATTGCGCAGTTCGGCCAGCACCTTAATCCTGCCCGGCTTGAGATAGGAAGGACGGGCATAGATGGCTTTGACCTGAAGCGCGATGTCGATGTTCTCGCTGTCAGAACCGGTGCAGACGATGGCCGTTTGCGCGTGACGGATGCCAGCAGCGAGCAGAACGTGAGTATTCTTTGCGTCGCCCTGGAGCACCGGAACGCCGCTCTGCTCGCATGTTGCGGCGTTGGGCGAATCACCCTTGAGGTCGACGGCAACCACGCGGTGATGCGCGGCACGCAGGTTCTGAACAATCTGCATACCCACATCGCCGATGCCGCAGACGACAGTATGGCTGGTTTTGCTGCGTACCAGCGCAGTGCGGAGATTCTTTCTGATTCCGGCGAGGAACAGCTGCGCGGCAGAGACGAGCGCGATGCCAGGCACCAGAACCTGCGCAAAGACAAGTTGCAATGGATCCCTGCCCGGTTGAAAGAGATCGTAGAGCCTGATGAGGCCGAAGGCGCTGATAAGGCAATGCAACGCGCCGCTCCAAGTGAGGGTATGAATCGAATGAATAGTGGCGGAGGTGTAATCCGACGCGGGAGTATAGGGGGGCATATTGCTGCCGGGGATGTAGGGGCTGAAGCCGCTTCCGGCGTCCGCGTATCCCCAGAAGCCAAGGCCGACGGCAAAGACTGCGAAGCCGATGAGAACGATCCTTTCGAAGCGCTTATTCATGCTCCTCCATGCAGGCAGCGGCGGCGAAACTTCAGCCGGGCAGGTTTAACGTCCGGTAGCGGAAGACAAAGCTCCAATCCATGGTTTCGGCGATCATGACCCCCGCGATTCGTTGGGCGGCCTGGCGCAGGGCCGCGAAGCTTTCGTTTGGAGAATTGAGCGCATTGTGCAGGTCGGCAGTTTGGAGAGACTCGAGTTCGCGGGCCATGGCCAGGGAGCGGTCTGCGGTGCGCGCGAATTCTCCTTGACTGGCGATACCGTAAAATGCGGCGCCGAAGGCAGGCGGAACAGTGGCCAGCAATAACAGCCAGGGCGATTCCTCGCCGGTGAGCACATGGGCTACGCATGCCAGCAAGGTGATAACAAAGAGAGCGGTTCCTATGTGATGCAGGCGATGACTCAATTTGGTCATGGTTTTGCGGTTGGCTTTGTGGTACTCGATCTGGCCGGCAAGGATGCTCGCGATTAACTCTCCGATGGAGAAAACAAAGTCGCGGTTGACGGTGGCGGGCGCCAAACCAAGATCGCGCGCGATGGTGCGAAACATGCAGTCCACCCACGACCGGTCAGGGCCGGAGCGAAAGTGAGCCGGAAGCTGAGGTGTAGCCAGCGGGCAGCCCAGCGGAGATAAGTAACAATACTGGCGCAAGAGTTCGGCCAATTGCCTGTAGTTGAGCCAACGTTCGTGCCAGCGTTTTCGCCGGCCATGATAGGTAATGGCCAGAATGACGGCAATCACTCCGAACTCGGTTGCTGCCGGGATCCGTTGCAGTTCCCAATGGTAGACGTGGCAAATCCACCCGATCATCGCGATCAAGACGGCGAAGGCGCTGAGCAGATTGACCGCCATCGAGCTCGAGCGAAGCAACCCGGCATAGTAAGCCGACAGTCCGTCGGCCCATGCGTAGTGAGGGCAGAGCCGGTCGAGCAGGTAATGCCGCGTATCCTCCGGTAGACCGGGGGACTGTGCAATCATTTTCGTCCATTCGCTGCGTGCCGACTCCTCAAAGTCCGAGGCGCGCCACGATCCCCGGCGAAACCGGCCCCGAACGAGAAAGTCGCGAAAGATGCGGAAGAGACGGCCGGCATCGAATTTCGGCTGCTTCTCGGCGCAATAGGCGTGGCTAAAATTGAAAGCCGTCTGCGAATTGCCGCTGGTTTCGGAAAGGCGGGATGCAAAAAGCGAGTCCAGCTCTTCCATGGGGTGCATCTCGCGCTTTCCGGACTCGTCGATCACGAGAATGCAGGGGTCCTTCGGCTGAGATGCGTGCAGCCAGAGAACGGGCACATTCTGCGCCAGCGCCTCTTCAACGATCTGCGTGGTGCCGCCTCTGCCCGCCGCCGGCTCGCCATCCCAGATGGCAATCAGGAAGTCGGATTGTTCGAGGACCATGCGTCCGATGCGCTCATAAGCGATTGTCTCCGCGTCGCGCGATCCGTCGACAGCAAATACTGCGGAGGCCCTGGAGAGCAGAGCATGGAACTCATCGCGCGAAGCAGCGCTTGCAAAATCGCGGCAGTATTCATCGGCATGGAACGGCAGCGGGCATTGCAGGTCCGCGCCCAGGGCAAGACCTGCGTGGGCGACGATGCGGTCTGCGCCCTCAGCGAGCGGGGAGATGATGCGCAAGAGCGGAGGTCGAGGCGAATGCAGAAGAGGATCGTGCGCGCGGGACGCCAAAGCGGCGAGGGCCTTGAGAATGAGTTCGCATTGGCGCGGAAGATCAGGGGCGATCTGCGGCGAAAGCCGGTTACGCCGATGGCCCGTGACACCGATTTGAACCACAAGGCGGGGCCGCGGCGGCGAGCTTGACTCATGAGGGGCCATGGCGCGGTGATGGACGATGCTCCTTAAATCTGGGTTGAGCATATCACGGCGTTAGATGAAGGCAGGCTGCGATCTTTGGGCGGGAAACGACGGGCGAACGAAGCGATGAGAAGGAATGGTAGGCACGAGCGGATTCGAACCGCTGACCTCTTCCGTGTCAAGGAAGCGCTCTAACCAACTGAGCTACGCGCCTGAGACGTGACAGAGGTAAGTCTAGCAGGATCGCAGCGGCGCGCAAAGGCGCCTTCGCGCCGCACAGGCAGGACAATTTGAACACGACCACCCCTCAGGGCCTAAAAGCCCGTTCATTGGTTTCGCTTACGGCACGACTAAACTGGCGCCCTGTCATGAAACATCGGCTAGTCGAGTTTTTTCCGAGGCCTATTTATCCGTGACGGATGAAGGTTCCGTTCTGGAGCTCGCTCATGGCCTGGCGCAGCTCGGCTTGCGTGTTCATGACGATGGGACCGTACCACGCCACCGGCTCCTCAAGCGGCTTGCCCGAGACGAGCAGGAAGCGAATGCCCTCGGGGCCGGCCTGGACCACGATCTCGTCGCCGCGGTCGAAGAGGACGAGCGAATGGTTCTTCGCGTCGTAGACAGGCTGGGCGTTGGGATCGACCGCGGACTCGGTGAGCACGGCTTGCGGTTCGGAGGCGTCGCGAAAGGTTCCCGCGCCGGCGAAGACGTAGGCGAAGGCGTTGCGCGTCGTCTCGACCTGGATGCGCCTTCGCTTGAAGGGCGGAACGGAGATGTCGACGTAGCGCGGGTCGGCGGCGACGCCCTCGACGGGGCCGGTTTTGCCCCAGAACTCGCCGCAGATGATGCGCGCGCGGGTGCCGTCGTCCTCGGTGACCTCGGGGATGGCGCCGGACGCGATGTCCTGGTAGCGCGGGTTGGTCATTTTGAGCGCGGCGGGCAGGTTGGCCCAGAGCTGGAAGCCGTGCATGCGGCCTTTGACGTCGCCTTTGGGCATCTCCTGGTGGAGAATGCCGCTGCCGGCGGTCATCCATTGCACGTCGCCGGCGGTCATGCGGCCTTTATTGCCCAGACTGTCGCCGTGCTGCACCTCACCGGCGAGCACGTAGGTGATGGTCTCAATGCCGCGGTGCGGGTGCCAAGGGAAGCCTGCCAGGTAGTCGGCGGGATTCTCGTTGCGGAAGTCGTCGAGCAAGAGGAACGGGTCGAATTCGCCGGTCTTGCCGAAGCCGAAGGCGCGCTGCAACTTGACTCCGGCTCCCTCGATGGTGGGCTTGGTTTGATAGATCTCTTTCACTGGACGAAGGGACATGGTGGACCTCCGGGGAGTGGAATGAGAGCGAGCTTACCCCCTGCGCATCCGCCTGGGCTAGCTTTTTCGTGAGAACAGAGCCCTTGCGGTGGTGCGCCGGGAAACGCCGTGTCTGATTCCGCTGTTGCCGTACAGTTATTGGATGCGCGGGGTAGATATTCGTTGCAACAGGTAATGTGGAGATCAGGGTTCGGGTGTCAGGGGTCAGGGATCGCTGACGCCGGCGCGCGGTCCCAGATTATTGCGCGGCCTTGATGAACTGCACGTCGAGGGTGATGGTGACCTCGTCGCCGACAAGCACGCCGCCGGTTTCGAGCGCCTGGTTCCAGGTGAGCCCGAAGTCCTTGCGATTGATTTTGGTAGTGGCGGAGAGGCCGATGCGCAGGTTGCCCCAGGGATCCTTTGCGGGCGGAGTTGGGCCTTCAACGGCGAGGGTGACTTCCTTGGTGACGCCATGGAGAGCGAGGTCGCCGGTTACGGCCAGTTCGCCCTTGGCGACGCGTTTGACCGCGGTGGATTTGAAGGTCATCACGGGAAACTTCTCGACATCGAAGAAGTCGGCGCTCTTCAAATGGCCGTCGCGCTGCGCGTCCTGGGTGTTGACGGTGCTGGTGTCGATGGAGACCTCAAGGGTGGATCGAGTGCGGTCCGCCTCGTAGCGGTGCAGTACGCCGCTAATTCTGCTGAATTTGCCTCTCACATAGGAGATCATCATGTGCTTGACTTTGAACTCGGCGGCGGAGTGGGCGGGATCGATGTTCCAGGTGGTGGTGACGGGGGTCGGTGTAGGGGTTGGCATGGTGCATTTGCTCCTTTCAATTGGTTGGATGCGGGAGGGAGATATTCGTTGCAACAAGTATCTGGGGATAATCCCGATTGACTTAAACCGCGATCATAGAATCCGGTCCAGAAATCCCCGATTTGGCCGGGTCGGCGGAGGTCGATGAAGGAGGCTGTGGGTTACCGCACCATGCGCAGAATCGCTGCGTGACCGAGTTCTTCCCTCCGCAACCGGAGCAAGTCGTCGTAATCGGCTGACGCAAAACAAAGTAGAGCAAAAAACCTAGCAGGTGGGGACAGAGGATTACGATCACGACCCAAAGAACAGGCCGCATGCCGCGCCTTTTTGCGTCTCCGTAGACATATCCCAAACTGAGTAACCAAGTGGCGAAAAGGCAGGCTAAAAACAGACCAAGGCCGAGACCAATACCCATTCCACGCAACGTGGCCCACGGATTATATGGAAGATGATCGATGGTCCGCTCAAAGAAACCCAAGACCAGTCCGACAATAGCCGCAATACCAACGAGAGCATACACGAAGGTGCGAAGAGCCTTTGGCACAACGGGTGAGAACAACCAGATTTTCATAAAGCACTTCCTTTGCGGTTATTGCCGGGCGTCAACAACACCGGCAGCATTGGGAACAGAAGCAAAAGCCAAAACGAAGGCACGATCCAGTAGCTCATCAACTCATGCCGCATATGCATGGGTTGTACACCGAGGAACACTGCGGCCACATTGCCAAACTGCAAATCAATGAAGGTACCAACTGCAGTGAGCGTCAGTGCGAGGATGCAGATCCACACCAATCGCTGACGATTGGGCTGCTGGACTTCGAGTTGCCGCGCGCGCAACTTGAGAGATGCACATACTTTTCCATTGAGTTCTGGGTTTACATCAAATGAAAACCCGCCGAGGCTGGCGATGACACGTGTGTTGGCGCTGAGATATTCCTGGCATTGAGCGCAAGTCTGGAGGTGTTCGCGGAGAGAATTCCCTTCCTGCAGCGAGACCTCACCCGCCAGAGTTTTGTCGATCATATGCTGAAATACTTCGTGACGATCAGCGTTCATGATTTCCTCCATCCAACTGAGACCGCAGCGTAGCGAGAGCCCGGTAAATCCTTGAAGCGACGGTCGTAACGGGCGCTCCGACGACGGCAGCCATTTCCTGTAGCGATAAATCCTCCTGAAAGCGCAGGACGAGCGCCTCGCGATAAATGGGTTCCAAGGTCTGCAGCGAGTGAGCAAGGTGCTGGGCATCTTCCGTGCGCGCTGCTAGAGCGAACGGCGAGGGGGCGCTGGAAGCGGGCAATGCCGCTTCAGTGCCATGGTTCGAGTCGTCATTCGAGTCCAGGCTGAAGGTTCTCCGTTTGCGCATGTGATCGATTGCGAGATTCCGGGCGATAGCAAAAAGCCATGGCTCAAAACGAGAGCGCCCGTCGTAGGAGCGACCACGCTCGAGTACGCGCAGCCACGTTTCCTGTACCAAATCGTCAATCTCATCGCATCTGCCCAGCAGATAAATAAGGTAACGGGCAAGACGATACTGATATTGCTCGACCAGAGCCTGCAGAAGAATGACGTCCCTCAGGCGAAGGCCACGTGCAATTTGCCTCGTATCGGTGTTCACATCCCCCGCCAACGTCATATCGTATTCGAGCATACGCAGTGTATACGGATGAGCGGCCCGAAATTACGCAAGCAACTGGGAATCAAGGCTGGCTGCGGCCTTATCCTCTTGAATCGAACACCCGTGTCCGACCTCGCCCAAACCGTCAATCAGCAGGCCGACATCGTGAGGGTGATCGGAGGGCACATCGGGCGCGAGGCGCGGCCTATTCAATCAGCTCGACATAGAAGGCGTTGTTGCCGGTGCGAAGGTCTTTGCCGTAAGAGAAGACGAGGCCGGTGGAGAAGGCGCGCAGTTTGAGCTGCGCGCCGGTATCGAAGAGCCATTTTTGCGAGCCGAGCGACGTGCCGGAATCGGTGATGTTGCCGATGTCGAAGAACGGACCGAGCTGAAGTTTCAAGAGGCCGTTGCCGTAGAGGTTTTTGTTGAGCTCCCAGTTTTCGAGAAAATAGTTGCGGCCGAGCGGTGCGCTGCCTTTGCGGCCGTCACGGGTGCCGATGTGGGCGCGGAGGGGCAGATCGTTGTCGCGCTCGAGGCCTAGGATAAAGAGCTCGTCGAAGGGGACCTGGCCGAAGGTCTTGCCGGCGCGCAGTTGCTGCGAGGATTCGTAGTCGTCGCCCTGCGCCTGGGGAAACCAGTGCCAGCCTATCGAACCGGTCAGCTGCTCAAAAGCCTCCTGGGGCTGCGACCAGAGGCGCGCGGCATCGGAAGCGGCGCCGGCAGTTACGGCGAAGCGGCGCTCGGGCACGCGCCAAAGCGTGCCGGTGAGTTGCGCCTGCTGCTTGAGCTGATAGCCGGTGGCGAGCATTTGCGGGGTGAGGACGGCGCCGGATACGGGGCTGGGTTCGGTTCCGGGCACGACGCTGCGGAAGTTGCGGTGAGAGACTTCGGCACCGGCTGACCAGCGGAAACGATCGCCGGCATAGGAAGCGAGATCGAAGGCCGCCATTTCGTGGCGCATGTTGAAGCTGGCGAGCACGGGAGCGGGACCTGTGAAGCCGCTGCGGATGGCCCAGTTCTCGTCGCGGAGATCGGTGGCCAAACCCCACCGGTATTTGGCGCTGTGCTCGAAGGGGCCGGAGACTTGTGCGAAGATGCGCCGTTTTTGCGCGTCCCACCGGTACATGGAAACGAAATTGATGGCTTGGCCGTGCAGGTTATAAAACTGCGGATTGACTTCCTGAAACGGGAGACCCTGAAAAAACAGAAACAGCGATTCCAGCTTGGAATCGCCAAAGCCGTCGAGCTCGCGGGCGCGGAAGACGAGGTCGAATTTGCCGTCGAGGCGGGCGTTGAGATCGAAGTGGAATTGCGGAAAGATACCGAGGCCTTGAATGCGCGTCCCGGAATTGAGAAACTGCGGCAGCGTGAGCATTGCGGCTGGCGAGAACGCAAACGCGTGGTCGAGGAGTACGGGCGAGACGCGCGGCGTGGGATCTTCGCGAACATCTTCGATCCGCGGTTTGCCGACGCGGTTCCAGTACTTGAGCGAGGCCTCGAGATTGCCTTCAAGGAAGTAGGCTGTGCCCAGAAAATCGTTGGCGTAGGCGTCGTTGGGCGCGAGGCGGAGGGCCTGCCGCAGGAGACGAATCGCTCGAGGATAATCTTTCTGCTTGAAGGCGATGCCCGCCAACTCGACGGGGAACCGAGGATCGTGGGGCGCGAGGCGGCGGCCGGCTTCGAGCGCGATTTCGGCATCGTTCCAGCGCCCGAGGCGCCCCAGAGCGATTCCAAGGTAGAAATCCATGCTGGCGGTGCGCGGCGCGACCGGCTCGAGCAGGAGCACGATGTCGTTCCAGCGTTGTTCGCCGGCGAGCTTCTGGAGAACCTGATCGGAAGGGGCTTGCGGCGCGGCCAACTGGGCGCGGGAGACGAGGCAGATCGAGAGAGCAAGAACAGCGAGGGCGAGTTCTCGTGACCTGCGAAGATGGTTCATGAGCGCGCGCAGTTTGCGTCCTTGGCGGTTCGGCGAGCAGCGCGGCGCGCAAATGCGTGCTGTATCAGCGCGCATTGTTTTCGGGAATGGCGAGCAGAATCCAGTGGCCGGCGGCCTCCCATTCGCGCTCAAATTGGGATATGTCCTCCTTAAGGAGCTTGCGTTGCGCGGGATCGTTGACGAGGACGAGTTGCTGCGGCTGGTCGAGGCCTGCGATCACGACGTAGTGCAAGGACAAGCTCGAGTCGGGTCTGAGTGCGGCGATGAGCGGGCGACCCAACTGCAACTGCCGCTCGAGGTCCGCCATTTCACCTGTGAACGCAAAAGCGCGATAGCCGTTCCCAAGAAAGTAGCGCACCATGGCGGAGGCGTAGATGCCGTGCGCCGAGCTGGAGTAAAGGGCGTGAAGGATTTGGGAGGGTTCGGCCTCAGGGCGCACGGGCTGGCCCTGATGCCGTTCCCAATACTGCATGACCATGGCGACGCTGGCCGCGCCGCACCCGTCCTTCTGTTGCGGCACGAAGGGAACGTCGAGCCACAGGTTGGCGAGCCCGGCCGCGGACGCAGAGACGCATAGGGCGAGTGCGAGGATCGTTACGACGGCGCTGACGAATCTGCGCGGCATGGGCAGAGCTCAGTGGAAGATCGCGATGAGGAGAATGAGTACGACCACGGCGAGAATGATAAGAATCAAGTCGTGGTTGTCTATGTTGCCGGCGGCGAAATCGGACTGTGCCTTGCTGGCGCGGGAGGCGAGTTGCGCCAGTTTCTGATCGCTGAGGCCGGCGACGGCTTTCTTTACCTCCTGCTGATTCACGTGGGCCGATTGCATGGCCTGCCGCGCCTGATCGGTGGAGAGGAAGCGGTTCAGGGTGTCGAGGTTTTGCTGCCTGCTTTGCGAGGCGTCAACCACGGCTTGTTGCATGTCGGCGGGGCTGACCAAGTGCGAGGTTTGAGCAACGACGGTTTGGGGAATGGCGAATGCCATGGCGAGCGTAAAGAGAGGGACGGCCATGAAAGAACGTACAAACTGCCAAAGCGATGAACGCATGATTGGCGACCTCCAGGGGATGAGGATCGAGCGAGGCAATGATCTAAGCGCTCCCGGTTCGGGATGCGAAGCGCCCGGCGATCAGCGCCGCCGAAGACGACGCGACCGGGGCGGCAGTGAAACCATCAATTCAACAAGTCTTTAGATGAGCGGCTGCAGCCGGGAAGTTGCTTGGCGATCCACCTCTTCCACAAGAGGTTAAGGCGCATCGGCAGTATCCTCGTGTACAGGCTGACGCGTGAGCAACTTTGCCCAAAGCGTGAAGCAGCAGGCCGACATCGTCAAGGTGATCGAGGGGTACATCCGGCTGCGCAAAGCGGGAGCGCAGAGGTTTACCGGGCTTTGCCCGTTTCACAAGGAGAAAACGCCGTCGTTCAGCGTGCACGCGGGGCAGCAGTTTTTCTACTGCTTCGGTTGCCAGGCGACGGGCGACGTGTTCAGCTTTGTGGGCAAGATTGAGAACGTGGGCTTCCCCGAGGCCGTGCGGATTGTGGCGCAGAAGTGCGGCATACCGCTGCCCAAGCGGGAGTTCTCCTCGCCGGAGGAGGCGGCAGGAGCGCGAATGCGGACCAGGCTGCTGGAACTGCACGAGACCGCCGCGGCGTGGTTCGAGGAGCAGTTGCGCTCGCCCGGCGGTGCGCTGGCGCGGGAATACCTTGCAGGTCGCGGACTTGTGGACGACGGTATCAGAAAGTTTAGAATCGGCTACGCACCCGACAGCTTTAACGCGCTGCGCGACCGGCTGAGCGGAATGGCGGACGAGGAGACGCTGCGCGTCAGCGGGCTTTTCGCCTCAAAGGAGCAAGGGGACGGCAGCCAGGGGCCGATCTACGACCGGTTCCGCAAGCGAGTGGTGTTTCCCATCGCGAATGAGGGCGGGAGGGTGATCGCGTTTACGGCGCGGACGCTGGAGACGGGCGATAAGGCCGGAGCGAAATATATCAACTCGCCGGAGACACCGCTCTACTCGAAGGGAAATAATTTTTTTAATCTCGACAAAGCGCGCAACGTCATTCGCCAGGCGGGCTTTGCGCTTCTCGTGGAAGGGCAGATGGATTGCATTTCGGTTTACTTGCGCGGCGTTCAGAATGTGATTGCAACCAGCGGGACGGCCTTTACGGAGCAGCATGTGGCGATCCTGCGGCGGCACACGTCCAACGTCGTGGTGAACTTTGACGCGGATAGCGCCGGTGAAAACGCAGTAGAAAAATTTGCCGACAAGATCGCTCCATTAATCGAGGAGGGCTTCTCGGTTAGAGTCGTGAGCTTGGGTGGTGGACTCGACCCAGATCGCTTCATCCGGGAGCGTGGTGTAGGGGCATACGTCGAGGCGGTCCGGGGCGCAAGCGGTCTGGATCTTTTCTTAATTGAGCGCGCCAGACAAATGTTTCCCGGCGGAGGTGCGGAGCAGAAGGTGAGACAGATGAACTATCTTTTGCCGCACATCCGGCGAATACCGCAAAAGCAGGCGCGGATTCAATTCGCAAGAGACGCGTCAGTCCGCCTCAACATCGACTCCGCCGTTCTCAGGGAGGAGCTGGAGCAGGCCGCGCGACATCGCCTCGATCAGGTCGGTGCCCGAATAGCGGGGGATGTCGCTAATCTTCCCAAAGGCTTCATCGCAGCACCCGACGTTCTTCGGGATCAGGTTATTGAGGCTGCTTCGATCGGGGGGGGAAGGGCGGCGGTGCGTGGCGGCCGCCTTACTGAGGTGGAGCGGGTGCTGCTGCGGGCGCTGGCCATCACCGACCCCGAGGGGGAAGCGGCGCGGCGGCTGGCTGCCGAAGCCATTCAAAAGCAACCCGCCTGGTTTGAGCATCTTGGCGCGTTCGGAGCCATGCGGGCGCTGGCCACACGTGCGGCCAGAGACCCGATGGACGTGGTGGAGGATCCGGCGCAGCGGGCGTTGCTGGCCGAGGTGCTGCTGGGAGAAAGCAGACCGCCGACTGAGGAATTGGTCATCGAGACGCTTGCGTGGCATGAGGCGAACATAATTGAGGGCCAACTAAGGCAAATACGTTTGGAAATGGGCGAGGTGGAGAGACAGTCAGGTTGGGAGAAAGCGCTTGAACTGAACCTCAAGCGGTCCGGATTGGAGCGCAGATTAAGCGAGCTCAAGACGTCTGGTTCGAGAGGGAGAGGCAATGGAGGGTTAGGCTGAGATTCAACAACCAGTAGCTGAGCAATCCGCTACGCCAGCGGGATTTAGCGAGCTGGCCGCCCAAATTGCTGAAGGGTTTGCGCAGGTGGAGCGCGGAGAGCTTTTCGGCTTAAGGAGGTTCTCCAATTTCTATGTGGCGTTTCCGATCTATTCCAAGGTGGCTTTTTCTTGAGGAAAAAGCCACTTAGCTTTTGTGGCTTCGCTCTGCACCAATTGGAGAACCGCGTTAGCTGATACGAAGCGCATTCTGCGCGATCGCAGGGGAACTCCAGACCGGAGGTTGCGGCAGTTGCATAGCCAGAAGGCGCTGGAACGGTAGGGGGTTGCGCGGCCATCATCGGCCTGGCGAGCGGCCCAAATCGTGCGTCGAAATGGCTTTCTGCGGCGTCTAAAGAAGCAGGGATCGGGAGCGGGCGGCTGGAAGCCGCGCCTGAGCCGGTTTGTAGCAGTTTGTTCGGGGCTGATTTTTGACGGGATTTTGTGGTGGTGCGAGCAAGTGCAACTGTGGTAATCTATTGATCTCTGTGAGGATGCGCGCCCCTTTGCCCCACACATGAGCTGCGGCTCGCGGGCGTCCCAGGCGAAACCTGAAGCGCTGCCATCCTGTTCCGAGAAAAGCTACAACCGCTCTTGCGGGCATGTGGGTTTGTCCCCAATCGAGGATTTCCTCACGGAAGTCCCCTTTTCGTGCGTCCGGGACCGGACGCGGCACAGGCTCGCGAGGGGCGCGGCTCGATCTGCGCCGGGGCGTGGCCCGAAATCGGCCGGTTCTGGAAACTCGGAGGCCCGGAATCAAGCCAGGCAGAATGCGTTGAAAAACGCATTTTTGCCAAAGAGAGTAGGAATATTTTGGCGATCAACGACAAATTCGAAGAAGACGTGAACGGCCTGATCGAGACCGGCAAGGAGAAAGGCTATCTGACCTACGGCGAAGTCAACGATGCGTTGCCGGATGAGGTCGCCACGGCCGACGATCTGGACGATCTGATCACGACCATCGGTACGCAGGGCATCGACCTGTTGGACACTCCCAAGTTTCCCGGCGACAAAGAATTTGAGCTGGAGGAGGGGGAAGACGTCGAGCTGGATCTGACGCCGGGAACGCTGGAGAAGACCAACGACCCGGTGCGCATGTATCTGCGCGAGATGGGCACCGTACCGCTGCTGACGCGCGAGGGCGAGGTAGAGAT
This sequence comes from uncultured Acidobacteriaceae bacterium, assembly GCA_963844905.1. Classification (GTDB taxonomy): domain Bacteria; phylum Acidobacteriota; class Terriglobia; order Terriglobales; family Acidobacteriaceae; genus Telmatobacter. The sequence continues at coordinate 402,411 of CAWJQD010000002.1, forward strand.
CGCCAAGCGCATCGAGCGCGGCCAGATGTGCGTGCTCAAGGCCATTTCGCGGTCGCCCATTGTGATCCGCGAGGTTGCGGCGCTGGGCGAGGACCTGAAGCGTGGTGTGCGCAACATCAAAGAAGTGGTGATTTTCGACGAGGAGGAGCTCACCGAGGAAGTTGTGCTGGCCCGCGTGAAGGCCACCGTGGCGCGCACGGATGCGCTGGTGAAGCACCAGAAGAAGCTGGCGCAGTTGGAAGAAAAGCAGGCCGCGATCTCGTCGGGCAGCAAAGCCAGGTTGAAGGAGGCGCGGCGGCTGCGCTGGGCAGTCGGGCGCGAGAAGGTATACATCTCGCGCATCGTGCGCGAGCTGAAGTACACGGCCCTGGAGCGCAAGCGCCTGCTGGACAAGGTCAACAAGACCGTGGACACGATGCGCACGCTGGAGCGCCAGATCCGCTCGCTGGAGCAGAAGTTCGAAGCCTCCAAGAGCGAGGAACTGAAGAAGGAGTACCGCAGGCAGCAGAAGAACTGCCGGACAGACCTCGAAAAGATCGAGGGCGACGCGGGCGTATCCATTGCGGAATTGAAGCGCACGCAGCGCAAGATGATCCAGGGCGACATGGACGCCGAGCAGGCGAAGCGCGAATTGATCGAGGCCAACCTGCGGCTGGTGGTGTCGATCGCAAAAAAGTACACCAATCGCGGTTTGCAATTCCTCGACCTGATTCAGGAGGGCAACATCGGCCTGATGAAGGCGGTGGACAAGTTCGAGTACCGGCGCGGCTACAAGTTCTCAACGTACGCGACGTGGTGGATCCGGCAGGCGATCACGCGCGCCATCGCCGACCAGGCGCGAACCATTCGTATCCCGGTGCACATGATCGAGACCATCAACAAGCTGATCCGCACCAGCCGCCAGCTTGTGCAGGAGCTGGGCCGCGAGCCTTCGAGCGAAGAAATTGCGCGGCGTATGGACATTCCTGTAGCCAAAGTGCGCAAGGTGCTCAAGATCGCGCAGGAGCCCATCTCGCTGGAGACGCCGATCGGTGAAGAAGAAGACTCGCACCTGGGCGACTTCATCGAGGATCGCCAGGCGGTGTCGCCTTCGGAGGCGGTGATCGGCGTGAACCTGAAGGAGTATACGGGGCAGGTGTTGCGCACGCTGACGCCGCGCGAAGAGCGGGTGATCAAGATGCGCTTCGGGTTGGAGGACGGCAGCGAACACACTCTGGAAGAAGTGGGCCAGAGCTTCCAGGTGACGCGCGAGCGCATCCGGCAAATTGAAGCCAAGGCGCTGAGGAAGCTGCGCCATCCTTCGCGCAGCCGCAAGCTGAAGGCGTTTGTGGAAGGCGTGAAGGAGATGTAATCCCCTCCACCCCAGGAAACCAAGATCATTTCCTGGGGACCCCGGTCTGCGGTGGGGCAGCCGCGCTTCGCGCACCCCCTATTGGGCCTAAAACACGAGCAAAGGGCCGCAGCAAGTGGAAGGGGCTGCGGCCTTTTTGCGTGCGTTGATAGCTCGCGCGCCGGTTCGATCAAGCCACAGACGCTCTCCGGTTGTTCCGCAGTTCCGGCTCGAACCTGATTCTGCTTTCTTTTACAGCAGATACGCGTCAACATGATCATCAGAGGTTCAATGATGCCCAGCATGCCTTGGTGCCGAATTCCACTTGGAGTCGCCATCTGCACGGTCTTTTTGCTTTCTGTTGAACCAATGAGCGCGGGGGCCTCTCACAGCTACGACAAGACTGGCACGGTGATTTCAACTGCTCATAACCCCGGATTTGTTTACGAGATTGAGTCGCAGGACAGCCTCTACACCATGGATTGCAGCCGGACCAAGCTGATCCAGTTCAGGCCGCCGGAGTGCGAGTGGAACGGACATCCGATCGCGGTGGGCGATGTAGTCCGCTTCCGGATCGAGGGCGACGGAGCCTTCATACCCACCGGCGCGGATAGCGAAGAACGGTTGATTGTCCTCATGACCGAGACGAAACTGCTGCCGCAATTGCCAGCGGTACCTGCAGGTCTCGAAGGAGCGGTTGTTCTTGGACTGGGTGTTGCGCCTGCGCTAGCGGGCCCCAAAGATACTCAATCATTCGCTCCCATGGCCGCTCCTTCGACCGCTCCTTCGGCCTCATCTGATAGCATGACGCCTGTTGTTGCCATTCCAACCACAGGAGGACCTCCGGTTGTCGTGATCCCCACCGCGCCGGCAACAGGCCCGGTGATTACCGGCGTTCCTGCCACCGGCGGCGCTCCGATCACGGCGATTCCGGTCGCCCCCACCGCCAATTCTTCTTCGTTGGACGCTCCCGCCGCCAATTCTTCCTCATTGATTGCCGATCTCGATGTGCCGAAGTGGGTCCACGTTCTGCGCGTCCAGACAGCGAGCCACGTCTACGATCTGTCCTGCTCTCGCGGAGCCTGCCGCTTAAGCGGCAAGCTTGTCCAGACTGGCGAACCGCTCGCGTTGCGAATCGATAAGAAATGGGCTTACGTGTCCCAAGCCGGCATCCGGCACGAGCAGCGCTTCGCGATTCTGTCCGTTCGCGACATTGACTCCCCGACTTCGGAGCTTCCTTGAGATCAATGACTCGGCGAACAAGCCGGAGCCATCGCCTTCCGCCGCGCGTGCACTCGCAACCTCTCGGCTACAATCGCCCCTTTGATCATGCCGTGTTGAAACACGAAATTCGGACGACCGCGATCAACTGAATCGGGCGAGCTCCGTTTGCGCGCGGTCCAGGTCTTCGGGAATGCCGATGTCGAGGAAGAACCCATCCACTTTGTAGGCCGCGGGAGCAAGGCGGCCGATCTCCGGAGCGAAAAAATCCTTTTCGATGGAGAACCGCTCCTGGAGCGAGGGCGGCCACTCGAGATTGCGATTGAGAACATACGCGCCCGCGCTGATCCATCCGGGGCCTGAGCGGCCCTTCTCTTGAAAACCCACAATATGCTTCCCCTCGATGGCCACGCCACCGTAGCGAGCGATGTCGGGCTGGTGGACGACGGCGATGGTCACTTCGGACCGTTGCACCAAGTGGAATTGCATCATATCGGCAAAGTCAGCGCCTAGAAACGTGTCGCCATTGAGCACCAGCACGGAATCCTCTTTGGCCTGCGCGAGCGCCAGGCGAATCGCTCCGCCCGTGCCGAGCGGAGCATTTTCCTTCACGTACTCCAGGCTCATGCCGCGAAAGGATGCGCCGAAGCGATCCTGGATGACGGTATGCAGATGGCCCACCGAGAGCAGGGCGCGCGTGCAGCCGGCGCGGCGCAACTGGGCGAGCAGGATTTCGAGGAAGGGCCGGCCGGCGACAGGCGCCATGGGCTTGGGCACGCCGTCGAGCCGCGACGCCAGCCGCGTGCCTAAACCGCCGGCGAGAACAATCGCTTCCATGCGGGTTCAGTCCTTTAGCGTGACGGCGGCAGCGGTTGCAACGGCAAGGTCCGCGGCAAAGTAGCGGCGCTCCACGATCATCGAGAAGATGTGTTCGAGCGCCAGGTGCGCCTGCTGGATGTACATCGTGACATCGGAGGGAACGCGCAGGCAGTAGTCGCAGAGTGGCGGCATTTTACCGCCGTTTTTCCCCGTCAACCCGATGGTGGATATGCCCATCTCCCGGCTGAGTTCGAGCGCCCGCAAAACGTTGGGAGAGTTGCCCGAGGTGGAGATTCCCAGGAAGACGTCGCCCGGCTGCCCGATCGCCTCAATCTGGCGCACAAAGACGCGCTCAAAGCCGTAATCGTTGCCAATCGCCGTGAGGATGGAGGAATCAGTAGTAAGCGCCACGGCGCGCATGGCCGGGCGATCCTCGACGAGGCGGCTGACAAACTCCGCCACCAGATGCTGCGCGTCGGCCGCGCTGCCGCCGTTGCCGGCCACCATCAATTTGCGACCCGACTTCAATGCCTCCGCCGTGGCTTCAGCGGCTGCGGTCAGCGTCGCATGCAGCGCAGTGTCGCGCGATACTGCCTCAGCAACGCTCAGACCCTCAAGCAATTTTTCCCGCACCAAATCGGTCATGACACTCTCCAAACCCGAAAAGGCCTTCACTGCAGGCAATTGTAAACAGAAATGCGGACAAAAAGGGGGCGAGGCGACGCCGCGAGAAAAAGCGAACCAGAGCCTTTCTCCTTATTAGCCTGTGCGAATTCGGTGCAAGGCGGCGTTTCCTCGAGGAAAACGCCACTTGGGGTCATTGGTTTCGGGATCTGGCAGAAGGAGAAATGCGTTCCGGCCGCAGGCCGGGCTGCGGGCTTGCACAACTCCGCGGCCGGCGCACGGGTTCACCGGCCCAACTCTTTGACAAAGAAGCTGGCCATGATGTGGTTTGCCTCGATCGCCTCAGGCAATTCGGGATGATACCAGAAGCCGTGAGGGAGGGCGTCGAAGACCACCAGGCGGGCGTCAACGCCTGCGCGCAGAAAGGCGCGGTGCAGGTTCACCGTGCCGCTGAGCAGCAGGTCGCGTTCGCTGGTGACGAAGAGCGTAGGCGGCATGCCGCGCAGGTCGGCATAGATGGGCGAGAGAATCGGGTTCCTGAGATCGGCGCTGTCGGTGTGAGAGGAATCATGCGGGCCCGGCGCAGGCGGATCGAGATGGCCCGAGAGGCCGGATAGCGTGTACATCGCTTCAGAATCTCCAAGGCGCGCAAAATCTCCCGTGCCGCTGAAGATTCCGAGTGCGGCCGGCATGGGCAAACCCAGTTGCTTGAGCTTGACGGCCACCTGGCCGGTGAGGATGGCCCCAGCCGAGGTCCCGTAAATGACGATGTGCTTGGGGCTGTATGTCTTCAAGAGTTCCCTGTAGACCGCGACGGCGTCATCGATCGCGGCGGGGAAGGGATGCTCTGGCATAAGGCGATATAGAACGGCAGCTACCTTGATTCCGGTGTAGCTGGCGATGGGAATCGACTCCTGGTAGGAGCCGGAGTCGGCATTGAATCCGCCACCGTGCAGGTCCATGAGGACTTTGTTGCGGTTTTCAGCAGGCATGCCGTAGGGAGTGACGATGCGCACCGGAACTCCGGCGATTTTACTTTCGACAATCTGATTGGGACAGATCTTCGTCCAGGCGGCGCGGCCGGCGGCAGTGTAGGTTTCGAGGTGGGCGCGGCGCTCAGCCAGCGACTCCGGGGGCGCCTGGTCGGGCGCAGGGCTGGCCAGCATCTTTTGCGCCTCGGGGCTGATGGTCGTTGGAATGGGAACGACGCGGGTAATATGCGCCGTTCCCTGGGCGTCAATATAGCTGGTATCGCTGTTGGGCGCCTGGGATGCTTGCGTGGGGGCTGGCTGTTGCGCGGCCAGGATCAGCGGCGTGAGCAGGACGAAGGCGGCCGTAGGTCGAGACACGAAATGCATGGCGGGGTTCCTCGGAATCAGATTTGTTCGATAGACACACATTCTGCCACGGCAGGGCACATGGCGTCCACAACGGGGCGCGAGGCATGGCGAAGGCGCACTTGCACGACGGGCAGGCAAATGCCCCCGACGATCTATGCGCGGAGTTTCAGCGGAGTTTCCGGGAAGGATGCGACCGGCACAGGACGACGAAATACGCGTTCTCCTGTGCCGGATGTTATCGGTTCGCTTGTATTAATGCCGTGTCTTCGTGGTTTCGTAATCCGAGGCCCCCACCCTAGCCGCAAAAACAAAGACGCGGCGAGGGTGGGGCACCCATTCGTCAATTACCGAATCACCAAAACACGGTACTAGGAATCATTTAGTGCGGTAGAACCAGAAGGCCGGCCTCCAGCAGCTTTTCCGTCAACCGGTCCAAGGCCAACGGGAACTTGTAGGAAACCGTTCGCACAGCCATGCCCAGCAGAGTTGCGGTCTCGACCTGGGTGTACGCCTGAAGCACGATCCGGCCCAACAACTCTCGATCCAGAGAGCCGAGCCGGCTCAGGCAGTTTTCAATATCGAGGACGAAGATGACTGCGTCCTCGAAGGTACGGACCGGGCGGCTGGACGCCCACCCCCGCGCGACTGGATCGCTCAGGATCGAAGGCGCCCTGCCCACCTGCATGGAAGCATAAAAATAGCGCCGCAACAGACTCTCTGTGTGCTTCCTATAGAAGGCCAAGCTGGCCGGGGGCTTGTGCTGTGCCTTTGCCCGCGCCGGCTCAGATTGGGCCACGGATTGTTTTTCCCATCTCCTCCGTTCGATTTGCGGCACTGCCTGGGCAGGGCCAGCTTCCCATTCCATCGGCAACTGAAGCGCTGCGCTCATTGCGCACCTCCCTCTGCCTCAGCCACCGCCCAAACCCTGGCGAGCTGCCTGCGGCCCGGGCGTCCGCGCCGCTTGCGACTCTCCGGCGATGGAAAGTCTTTCAGTTTTGTCTCACACTCCTTGCAGTACACACTCCCATGGGTCTGGGCGCGATACCAAAGGCAACCACACCCCTCGCAAACTTTCAATTGCACGCGCACTTCCATGACTGATTCTCCGCATTTGTTTCATCTCCCGACGGAATTTTGTGATGCTGGTTGTTCCACGGGGTGAAGAGAACCAGGCTAGACGACTCAGGTTTCTCCTGTCCTGATGGGGGATTGCCGCCTGTGCTCTCTTGTTTTCTGTCATGACCATAGGCGCGCAGATCCTGGAATGTTCTCGACTGGCTTGTCCTTGAGCGCCCTTGTGAAGCGCTGCGGTGCGGGAATGGAAAACCCGGCTCAATCAAGTTCCTCCGGCAATTGTTCATTCGCCATCCAAAAGAGGCAGTCCTCCGCCTCCGCTCAAACTGGCGGCGATGAAACGCTTCCCAAAAGATTCCCACAAGTCAGTGCGTGATTCAGTAAACCCAATCTAGGGAAGTGCTTCTTTTCCGTCAATGCTTCCCGGGCTCTTTCGGTTGGCCGGCTTTTCAATTGCAGACAAGGCGCTCAAAATAGAGGCCACCCAGCCCTGCTAAGTTTTCCAAGAGAAATGGGATAGGATTCACTGCCATTGCTGGCAGCGAATTATCCACAGATGAACTTTACGCAGATGCACGAGCGTCTCCGCCTCGAACTGCTGCGAAGGATGCAGCGGGGGACGCTCAGCGTCTCGCTATTGGCCCGGCAGACCGGGTTCGGGCAGGCGCATCTCTCCAATTTTCTGCGCAGCCGGCGCCAGCTTTCGCTCGAGGCCATGGACCGCATCCTGGCCGCGCAACACTTAACGGTTGCCGATCTGCTACCTTCCGTGCAACGCGCGGAGCTCGGGTCCGAAGGCGAGGAGAGCAGCGCTGTCCCGGTCGTCTCGCACGCCGTGGCGCTGTTCGAACCGGTGATCCGGCCCTCCGCTGTCCAGTTGATGCTGTATCTGCCTGTAGCGGCACTGCAATCGGTGCATGCGCGAGCCTCCAGCGCTCGGCGCGCGTGGGAGCGGTTTGTCGCCGTTCGCGTATCGTCTTCCGATGCCCTGCCCATGGACCCGCTGGTGCTGCCCGAGGCGCTGGTGCTCATCGACCGGCACTACAATTCGCTTCTGCCCTACCGCCCCAATAGGCCAAACCTCTACGCGGTCCGTGAGGGTTCGCACTTAACGCTCCGTTATGTGGATTTTCTTTCCAGCCGTCTGGTGCTGCGCCCGCGGAACATCGCCTATCCCGTGGCGCTGATCGAGTTGGATCCGGAAGAGTCGCCCAACGATCTTCTCGTCGGGCGGATCGCGCTGATCTTGAATGAGTTATGAAGAGGCGGTTGTGGGCGCCGGGCGCGAGGAGGGTTTGGAGGCAGCGTGGGATCAGCTTGCGGGATATGCGCTAGCTCAATTCGCATTAGGCCAGGATTGCGTGTGTGCGGTCACAATTTGTGTGAGCTATTGGACACCCGAAGGAGCCACCCAGGTTCCCGCTGGGTTGTGAACGAGAGAAAGGGTTCACCGGGGAGCGGTAGGATTTAGGCAATGGCAGAGGCAATCTACTGTCGGAACGGTCACTTCAATGGGTACATGCCCGATCCGAACCCAAGCTACGATGGTGAGAAAGTGCTACACGGCTGGCAGGTGCCACAGGTGGAGAAAGTACTGGCACGGCTAGCATTCTGCCCGACTTGCGGGTTAGAGAATGTCTTCGAGTGCCAGCACTGTGAAGCAGCTATCGAATCCGATGAAGAGCAGGCTCCCGGGCGTCCTGCATACTGTAGCTCTTGCGGCAAGCCGTTCCCTTGGACTGAGACGGCGCTGACGGCTGCGATGGAATACACAGATGAGCTTGAGGAATTGAGCACCGAGGATAAAGCAGCCCTAAAAGCAACGTTCAATGATTTGACAGTCGATACGCCCATGACGGAGCTTGCTGCTTCCCGCTTCAAGAAATTCATCCGTGAGGTTGGCCCAGCAGCGGGAGACGTGCTTATAAAAATCTTCGTTAACGTTGCGACCGAGGCGGCCAAGAAAGGCATGGGCATCTGACCTATGGTTTTGGAGATCGAAATACCGCTTCGTTCCATCACTGACATCTTCGAGACGCACAGCATTACGACTGGCATGAGCAAGGACGTTCCCGGCGGGGCAAATATACAACTCCGGCCCCCGCCAGTGCCGATGGAGGAGCCTACTCTGGCCTATGACGCGGACCCTTTCTTCACTATCGCGGTTACTGTCGCAAGTACGGTTGGACTGAATATCTTTTCAAGTTGGCTGTACGACCGATTGAAAGATTCAAAGGTTCGGCGCATCCGCATCAATCGGCGGACAGCGGAAGTCACCCCGGATGGGTTACGGGAAGCTGTGGAAGAGTTAATCGAAACGGAAGAGAGATGAGAGTGGGAGAACGCTATGCCAAATTCCAAGCCGCAGAAGGGGAAACCTTCGTCTTGGCAAGTCTCAGTGGCAGCAGAGGCAATTGCAGCCGGACAATTCGCGCGTTGCGGATTCGACGTTTCCGTTCAGTATGGAGCTAACCAGCCTGAATACGACCTGATGATTGCTAAGGGGAATGGTCTGTTGAAGGTCTCAGTCAAAGGAAGCCAAGACTGGGGATGGGGGCTGACCCAAAGCTACATGGCTAAGCGTGGAAGGAAGGCCGATTATCACGGGGCAATTGAACTATGGCTCAAAAAGCATAGCGAGCGGACGGTTTTTTGTTTCGTTCAGTTTGGAGGCACTGAGTTAGATCAAATGCCTAGGCTCTACCTTGCCACTCCGAAAGAAGTTGCTAATTGGCTTCGCAATGCAGCGAAGGGACGCGGCGACACGATTCTTTCGGAAGAACACAAGTGGGCAAATCGTGCCTATGCTGCGGGCACTGTAGATCGAGCGCTGCCAATGGAAGTTCTCCAAAGAACGAATTGAAGAGCTAATTGAAAATTCAGAGGCGGGTCTGAAAATCGAGAGGGCGAACTGATCTGGACACGCCGTATCTGATACGTCCAGCGAGCGCATTATTCCAATCTCTCCGATTCCTGAATTAGCCCCTCTTGCGTATTCCGCTCTCGCTGGTAGACCTGTTCGAGATTGGCAAGCCCGGCTGACATCGCATCGTATTTTTGCCGGAATGGGATCACCGCGCCCGCCAGGCGGTCACAGGCCGCATTCACGTTCTGAACCTCTGCTGAGGTTAGGTTGCCGCTGTTCTGCGATACTGCGTGACATTGCTGCTCAAGGTTCGCTGCTTGATCCCCCAGAGGTTTGATGTTTCCCTCAAGCGCCGATTCGAGCGATTGAGTTTGGGTGTGCATCTGCTCTGTTAGGTTCTCACCCTGAATCGCAGCTAGATAGATTTGGACTCGCGTGTTATATGCGCTTGGATTCCCGGCAAGCTGCCGTTCTCTTGCAACGTATGCCTCGACCTTTGCGGTGATTGTCGAATAGCTCTTTTCAGCGCCGGGAAACCTCCCAAGGTGAATGTCCGCCTCTGAATCGAACTGGGTCATCCGGCCTATGAGCCCGTCGACCTGTGCAACGAAGTCTGCCTGAGCCTGAAGCGTTCTCTGCTGAACTTGGGCAACTGCTTTGGCGTGCAAGATCGATTGTGAGCGGGCGTTCAAGTCAGCAACCTTTGCCTGATAGTCAGCCGGTGTGGAGCGTCTGAAGGTAATAGGAATGGATTGCATTCCCGTCAGAGTCAAGGTGTCGCCGCTTAGCGTACCGGCCAGCGTGAACGATTGTAGGCCCAGAAAACCGCTCCCCGAGACTGAGACATTCTCGCCGTCCACGGCCCCGGTCACTGCCGTAGAGTTCTGCTCGACGGTGCCATCCGGTTTCAAAACGGATTCGGCCAGTTGTCCTGTCAAATGGTTGTCAGGAGTGCGAACGAGTTGGAGCCAGCACACAGAGCTGTTGTCACTGGCGATATAAGAGCCTGATACGTTCCGTTGACACCCGGCCATCAGGATCGCCGTCGCGAGGGCGCACGGGCCCACCCTGCACGCTCTGTGAGCAAATGAGAATGGCCACGCCTTCGCCGTCATGCCGTCCAACCCCCTTTCGAGTTGCCTTCAGCGTATCGCAGTACGGTCGTTTCTCGCCTCCAACCTGTGACCCATGCCCACGTACCACTTATGGGTCAACCCATTTCCGATCCCGTCCCTAATGGCCGTATCGCGTATGCGCCGCTCGCGATGTCACGTTCCGCTGTGATGAGGTTCACAACGAGCCTTATGACGGGCGCTCACTTGCGGGGTAGGTGCCTATGGCCAGATCGCGGGCGGCTTCGATCAGATTCTCGGGCCGGCCGAGATCGCGCCAGTAAAATTCATCGGCGCGGAAGGCGAGGATCTTCTCTCCCTGGGCGGCGAGATGCAGATAGACGGGGATGATGGAGTAGGCGTTTTCCTCGGGCATTTTGGCGAAGATTCGGGGAGAGAGGACGTGGATGCCGCAAAAGGCAAGCGCCTGGACTTGCTGCGCGGGGCGGACCAACTCGGGCTCACCGTTCTCTCCGGAGCGGCGGCCGCAGAGCTGACCGTGCTCGTCGAAGAGCAGGTAGCGCGAGGTTTCGCGCTGCTGAACAGCCAGCGTGGCGAGGGCATTGTGTTCCATGTGAAAGCGCACCATGCGCGCGAGATCGATGGTGCTGAGGACATCGACGTTGTGTACGAGGAACGGCTCGCCGGCGCTTCTGCCGTCTTCAAGAAAGAACCATGCGGCTTTTTTCAGACCTCCGCCGGTATCGAGCAGGATACCTTCGCGGGAGACTTCGACCCTCATGCCGAAGTTGTTGTTCGCCCGCAGGTAATCGGAAACCATCTCAGCGCAGTGATGCACATTCACGATCGCTTCGCGCACGCCGAAGGCACGCAAGCGGCTGAGAGTGAGTTCCAACAGGGTGCGCCCGGCGACGGTGACCAGCGCCTTGGGGCGGTCGTTGGTGAGCGGGCGCAGACGCGTGCCCAGGCCGGCGGCCAGGATCATCGCTTTCATTTAGATCATCGCCTTCATTTACTCGGCATCTCCGGATTTGCCTAACTTCTCAAGCTCGGTGTGACGAACGACGACATCCACGCCGCTCGTGCCACGCAGATGCTTGGCCAACTGCTCCGCCAGATAGACCGAACGGTGCTGGCCGCCGGTGCAGCCGAAGGACACCATCAGGTTGGAGAAGCCGCGCTCAAGATAGTTGGCGACGCTTGCCTCGACAAGCGAGACGGCGTGGGAGAGAAACTGCCGCACGCTTTCATGACGGTCGAGATAGGCGATGACCGCCGCGTCCTGGCCGGTGAGATTGCGGAATTGTTCTTCGCGGCCGGGATTGGGCAGACTGCGGGCATCGAATACGAATCCGCCGCCGTTGCCGGCTTCATCGGCGGGCATGGGACGGTGGAAGGAGAAGCTGAAGATGCGCACCGTCAATCCCGCGGCGGGTGCGGCGAGGTTCTGCAGTTTCTCTGAAAAAGAAATGCTTTTGAGGGCGTCGAGCAGCGCCGGCAGGGCAATGGGCAGCTTGACGTGTTCTGCGAGCCAGCGCAGATTCTTGAGCGCGTAAGGAACAGACTGCAGAAAGTGCGCCTTACGCTCATAGAAGCCGCGGAAGCCATACGCGCCCAGCGCCTGAAGAATGCGCACGTAAACGAAGGCGTAATAGTGTTCCATGAACGCGTCGCGCTTGAGATCGATGAACCCGGCGAGGCAGTCGAGATAGTGTTCGAGCAGCTCCAGGCGCAGAGCGGGCGGCAGGTCGGCCTTGCCATCGTAGAGCAGCGACGCGATGTCGTACTGCAGCGCGCCCTTGCGGCCCCCCTGGTAGTCGAGGAAATGCGGCTGCCCGTCGAGCAGCATGATGTTGCGGCTTTGGAAATCGCGATAGAGAAAATAATCGTGATTGGCGCTGAGCAGGAACTTGGTCAAACGAGTGAAATCGACTTCGAGGGCCTGCTCGTTGAAGGCTATTCCGGCGAGGCGGAGAAAGTAGTACTTGAAATAGTTCAGATCCCAGGCGATGGACTGGCGATCGAAGCTCGCGCGGGGATAGCAGACCTTGTAATTCAGATCGCGGCCGGCTTCGACCTGAAAGCGCGGCAAAACGGCCACGACCTTGCGATAGGCTTCAACGGCCTCGGGAGCGATGGCGTGGCCGGCGCGATTGGCGCTGAGAAACTCGAAGAGCGTGATGTCGCCCAGGTCTTCTTCGAGGTAGGCGCCCTGGCTCAAATCGTCGGCATAGATCTCCGGCACCGGCAAGCCGCGACGGTGAAAATGGCGGGAAAACTCGAGAAACGCGACATTCTCCTCGCGCACCGAATAGAGAATGCCGATGGCGCTCTTCCCCGAGCCTGCGAGTCGGACAATGACGCGCCCCGAGCCGCCGAGTTGGCCCTGAAGCGGCAGCACGCGCTCGGCCGGCAAATGAAAATGCTGCTCGAAAAGCCGTTTTAGGACGTCCATGCACGTCTTCCCATGGGTCGCTCAATATGCTGGGACAAAGATAGCCATGCAGGGGAAGCGGGCGCAAGGCGTGCAATGCCCATCGGCGTGCAATGCCTAAAAAGGAGCCCTTCCACCCTCTTCAACTTCGTGTGTCGTATCGGGATCTACGAAGAGCGTGAATCGCTCGATGAAGTTGAGGTGGATCGTCCCGGTGGGCCCATTTCGCTGCTTGGCAAAGATAATCTCCGAGTCGGCAGTTTCGGACTTGGTTTCGCCTTGGTCGTGCTTGTAGTAGGATTCCCGATGGATAAAGGCGACGACGTCAGCGTCCTGCTCAATGGAGCCCGACTCACGGAGATCGCTCAAGAATGGGCGCTTATCGTCACCTCGGCGCTCGCTGTTGCGGGAGAGCTGCGAGAGCGCAACGACCGGGACGTGGAATTCCTTGGCCATGGCCTTCAGACCGCGTGAGAGGGCAGAGACCTCCTGGACGCGGTTCTCGTAACCTTTCCGGCCCGCGCCCGGCAGTGTGGCCGACATCAACTGCAGGTAATCGACCACGATCAGGTCGAGGCCGCCGGCGTTTTGCCTGAGGCGGCGGGCCTTGGCGCGCATCTCGGCCAGCGTGATGCCTGCCGAATCGTCGATAAAAATGCGCGATTCCACCAACTGACCGAGTGCCCGAGTCAACTTCTCGTGTTCCTCGCGAGGGATGAAGCCTTCCTGCAGATTCCGCTGGTCAACCCACGCTTGCGAGCCCAACATGCGGCGCAGGAGCGACTCCCTGCTCATCTCCAGGCTGAATATTGCGACGACGGCATTGTCATGCACCGCGGCGTGCTGCGCAATGTTGACGGCCAGTGAAGTTTTGCCCATGGAAGGCCGCGCGGCAATGATGATGAGTTCGTCCTTCTGTAGCCCCTTGGTCATTTGGTTCAAGGCTTTGAAGCCCGTACCTAGGCCTGTCACCTCGCGGCTCTGCGCGTACAGATTGTCGATGTTGCCGAAGGAGTCGCGGACGATTACGTCGAGGCGCTGCAGGCCCGGGGTGAGGCCGGCTTCGCTCACCTCGAGCAGTTGCGATTCGGTCTCGTCGAGAACGCCGATGGCATCCTGGCTCTGGTCGGCGGCTTTGGCGATGGCGGCCGAGCAGATGCCCATGAGGCGGCGCAACATGCTCTTGTCTTTGACGATGCGGATGTAGTCCTCGATCACCGGACGGCGGGGCAAGCCCTCAGTGAGCGAGGCGAGGTAGGCCACGCCGCCAACTGCCTCGACCTCCTTGTAACGGCTGAGCTCGTTGGAAAGCGTGACGATGTCCACGGCGCGGCTGGAATCGACCAACTCGGTCATGCGCAGGAAGATGCGGCGATGGCTGTCGAGCGAAAAGTCGTCGGCCTTGAGGACTTCAGCGGCCTCGGCGTGGGCGGCATTGTCGAGCAGGATCGCGCCCAGGATGGTCTTTTCCGCGTCCACGTTTGCGGGCAGACCGGCTTCGAGGGTGAGGTCGGGGACGGTGGCCATATCAGTAGAGTTTGAGGCCAGCGGAGGCAGAGGGCAAGCTGTTCAAGCTGTGTGAAAGGCGGCGGAATGCGGAAATTCAGGGAATAAATCCCCCGCAATCCGGCAACCTGGCTATTGCGCGATCACCATCGTACCTGTGCTGCTGAACGTGATGGTGGTGGCCTTCCAATATGGAATCGCCAGCGGGAAGCCATAGGACACGGTGACCTGGACTTCGTTACCCGGCTCGTTGCAGGTTCCCGTACACGCGGACCACGAAGTAGGAGTCGTCGACGTCGCGGTGAGGAAATTGGTGGCCACCTGCAGTTTGCCCTACACCACTCCAGCGTAGTAAAGCCCTTGCACGTAGCTCGTAATCTGCCTTCGTCGCTCCGCCTCCCAGGCGCCCCGTTTTGTGGGAGGGACAGCATGCCGAGATCCGAGCCACCCGCCAGTTTGGTCAGTAATCGATCATCATGGAGCCGGTGCTGGACGTCTTGACAGTCGTAGCCTTCCAATAAGCGATCATCAGCGGGAACGCGTGAGTCACCGTCACCTGGACCTCGTTGCCGGGCGCGTTGGCGGGCCCGCCGGGGTCGTAGGTTCCGCTGGGGCAGGTGGTCCCCGACGCGGCGGTCCACGAGGCGGAGCCATTGTTGTAAGTTACGCACAAAAACGATACGGCGACATTACTCGCCGAGAAGCTGACGCCGGGGTAATTCAGGTGCTCGACATAGGCTTGAATGTCAGCGGCGGAGGCGTTGCAGTTGGTCTGGGAGGCAGTGCCCCCCGTGCATGCGGTTGGCGCGCTCGACCCGTGGACCGCGGCCCAGCGTGCGGCTTTGCGCGACGCGTCGGCGATGTTCTGATAGGTGTAAAACATGTAGCCAAACTCAATTGCGCCGAAAAGAAGAGGGATCAGGATCGCGTAGGCAAAGGCGGTTTCCACAAGGCTGGCGCCTCCCTCCCGGGTGAGTGCCCTGGAGCGGAGAAGCCATGACGAGAAACGGCTGGCGCGAATGCCACGCAGCGCCTGTGCCGCCAAACCAACCAACCGTCCGGATTGTGCATTCTTCCGGTTCATGTAAATCCTCACTGCGCGCACTCCTGGGTCGCCGATCCGGTGAGCGTGAAGCTCGTGGGAAACAACTTCAACTTGTAAGGCGGGGTTACCGTGACCGATGTATTGACTGTGACTTCCGACTTGACGTCCCCAACGCAAGCGCTTGTGCAGGTCGCGAGCACGGCGCCGGTGGTGGAGCAAACACACGAGGCGGTAGGGGTCGCGGTGAGGCTGGTGAGATCGGGCGCGGCGGCGGCGGCGGCATTCTGGATTCCGGTCGAATCGTTCGCGGTGCCGGTGTTCAGCGCCCCATATTGCGCCCCGGCCTTGGCTGCGTTGGAGACTTCGATGGACCAATAAACCAGCTTGCCGAACTCCACAACTCCGAGACTCAGCAGAAGCAGGATCGAGCCGAAGGCCAGGATCATCGCCAACTCAACGAGGGCCTGGCCCGATCCGGAGTTCAGAGAGAATCTGCCGCGGCGAGTGAGGAATCTGCTCTTCATGATCTTCTCCGCTTACTCCACCAGGGTGACGGCCTTGTTGAGCGTGGTGCCCGAATTGGCCTGGTCGTAAGAGGCATTATTGATGGTGAGGGTGGAATTCGAGTCGAGCTGGCCAACAACCAGTCCAAGTGCCGAAACGCCGCCGCCCTTGTCCTGCATGTAGACCTCCGTTCCCGGCGCGTAGATGTAACCGTCAAGAGCCTGCGTGCTGCTGCCAAACTGGATTTGCAGCTCATTCGTGTTTGTGGTGGGTTGGAAGATGGCGATCCCGTTGTAGGGTCCCGAAGTCGGCGCGTAAACACTCAAGTTGTAATTCGAGGCGCTGAGGGTGCCGCCGGCAATATCAATCATCGCGCCGGTTGTGCTGGTACACGTCGTAGAGGTTCCGGAACCGCTGCAACTGCCCGTCCCAAACTGGATTGATCCACCGCTAAGGCTCAGCCCGCCTTCGAAGATGTATACGACGACGCCGCTCGAGCCGGGAAGTGTTCCGGTGCCGCTGATCGTGACGCCGCTCGAGTCGGTGAAGCAGACATATCCGCTTGCCGTGCTCGGCAAGGTACTCTTTCCGATGGTGAATGTCGATCCTGAGAAGCTGTTGCCCGCGCTGCAGACGCTGTTGCTGCCCGACGTAGCCGGGCCGGCCAGGTCGTCGCCCCAAGGGGGTAGGCGGCAGGAGCGCCGGTCGTGATGGGACTTAGCCCGGATGTGCAATTGCCATTAGGCAGCTTGGCGCCGCCAACCACATCGAGAAATTTGAAAGCGAGGCCCCCGCCATTGATTGAGCCGCAGTCTTTTATGTCGACGGCTTCCGAATTGTTGTCGTCGACGTCGATACCGCAATTCGTCTGGATTGCGCCTGCACCTTTGAGGTAGAAAGCATCCTTTACATTCTGGCTCCCGTTCACTGTTCCGGTCAGGAAGTTGCACGCGCTGCCGACCAGGGCAGGTCCGGCCACGGCGGTGGCAGCCACCGTAAGCGAGTTAAAACCGAACACGCGCATAAAACTTGTGGGATTGCGCGTGGTTACCGTGACCTGGGAGAAGCCGCTCTGCCCATTGAAGGTAACGGAGGAAACCGCGACGTCGCCGCTCGGGTATCCGTTCTGCAAGACGGCCGCATCTGCCGCGGTTGCCCCGCTTCCGTAATTGAGGTAGCTGAGTGCAGCCGCTATTGCGCCCGCGTCAGCGGCGGTCTGCACCTTCTGCCGCGTCCGATAAGCCAATCCCACATCGAGCGCCATTCCTGCGAACGCCATCAGAATGCTCGAGCACAGTGCGGTCACGACGAGCACGTTGCCGCTTTCGCTTTTTGTGAAGCCCATGAAAACCCCCTCAAGCCGAATCGGGTGGGCGCTGTCAGCGCTCCTCGTGCCCCTGTTCGGCTTGCACCCAAGGCAACAAAGGCCAACGTACCTTCCTGCAGCACGCCGGGCAATCGACCCGCCCAATCGGCCCCTGAGCTCGATTGCGTTCCCGAACCAGGGGAATCCGCGGGAACGATCCTGGTTCCGTGTTGCGCTCGGCCAAACCACTTCCTCCTTACGGCTTACCGGCCGCACGGGGGTGTTTGACCTCCTACGATAGCACCTTATGAAACCGGCGGAAATAGCACAGAATAGGCAAAAGCCAATCTTTCGTCACCAGGAAAAACGCGCCTGTAATCGTCACCTGGCCGGGGCGGAAAGGACAATGCGCTGCCCGGGCGCGACGGATGCCCCGGGGTGCAAAACCGGCTAGGAAGCGTTGAGACGCGCGAAGATGGTGTCGAAGTTTCCGGTCTCGGCGGCGAAGCGCAGGGTCTTCACGTTTTCCACGCAGATTTCCGGCGGCGTGGGCTGCGTCTTGAGAATCTCCATCAGCTCGGCGATGAACTTACCCAGCGGCATGGCGCGCGGGTTATCCGCTCCATCCATCAGGTGCGTGGCGACGTAAGGAGGAATCAGCTCGAGGACCTCGATGTTTGTGCTGCGGAGCTGGCAGCGCAGCGAGAGCGTGTAGGAATGAATCGCGGCTTTGGTGGCGCAATAGGTAGGCGTGTGCGCGAGGGGCAGAAACGCCAGGCCGGACGACACGTTGATGACGGTGGCGCGCAGCTGTTTTTCGAGATGTGGCAGCAGAGCCGCGGTGAGGCGAATGGGGCCGAGCAGATTGGTGGCAACGATGGCCTCGGAATCGGCCAGGTCCGGTTGCTGGCCGAGAAGATTCTCGCGGCGCATGATGCCGGCGTTGTTGATGAGCACATTGAGGGAAGGAAACTCGGCGATTGCCTGCTCGGCAAAGGCGCGGATGGCGTCGCGGTCCTGGATATCGAGCACCAACGACTTCATGCCGGGGCAGGCGGCAGTGGCTTCGTCGAGAGCGTGGCGCCGCCGGCCGGCGATAACGACGTGATTGCCCAGGGCATGGAGAGATTGAGCGAGACCGCGGCCGATGCCGGAGCCGCCGCCAGTAATGAGGATGGTGTTGCCGCTGGGATTCATGGGACCGTTTGCCTCTAACAGGCATGATAGCGGGGTTGCGCAAAACCTGCGTGAGAAAGGCCTAAGGCGGCCAAGTCGGAAACCCGACAGCTAACCTCGATTTGTGGTCATTGCTACAGGAACTGCAGGTGCAAGTGCCGCAAAGCTGTGTGGCCGCCGGTCTTTGTGGAGCTTAGAAGCATCCAATTGCTGTGGTAGCCGCCCCGGGAGAACCAGAGTGGGCCTTCGAGGGTGAATCAGTTACCACCTTGGGACGCGCCTGATGACGAGTGATTTAGATCACTCGCTGCAAGTCAGAGCCGACAGCATAATGAGGCATCGATCACGAAGCAGCGCCTTTTGCCGGGTATCTTTGTTGTCGACCTCGACTCTTTTGGTTTGGCCCATCGCCGAAAGGAGTCGAAGGAGGGTGCCAAAATGCCAACCCAACGGCTCGATGACGCTCGCCTTGCAGGAACCTCAACCTTTCTGCTCTCGTCTCGTCTACAGACTTCGCGGCCGTCACCTCGTCTGCAAATGAGCAGTTATGCCGGCCCTTTGATCCGGACTCAAGTTATGAGGCCCGGCGCCGTCAGTGCAGAGGCGGAGTGGCCCGCCGAGGCGTTCGTGAAGTTTCGAGATTTAGGGAGGGGCGTAAGATGGGCGCTGGCGATCGAAGGCGCCGCGGCGTTGAGTATCTGCGGCCTCTGGTATCTGTGTCATCTTTGGCGGTAAGCCGCCCGGCCCCGCCAAGCGTCCCGATAGTTGATTCGTGAGCGCGAGCGTCCTTGGCAATTGCGCGTGCCGGCTGAACGCAAAATCTCTCCTCCCTCCCAATCTCCCCAATCCCCGGCCAAATTGATGCACATTTTGTGTCATTTCCTGCGAAACTTCTGCACTTTCCCCGTCAAATCTGAGATGATGGCAAGATGTGCGTGACGGCATTTTGAGCAGATAGGAACGACCGTCGAAGTGAAACCCGCTATGCGCCGCGTGGCGCTCATCTACAACCCGGCTTCCGGCCAGTACTCCGCGCGGAGAGATGCGGCTGTCGGCGCCATCAAGGCCGTGCTTCGCGAATCAGGTGTCGAGACAGAAGCGTTTGAAACCGGCGCTCCCGGCAGCGCGATGGCCCTTGCGGAGCGGGCCGTGCGCGAGGGCTTCGATACGATTATGGCTTGCGGCGGCGACGGCACAGCACACGAGATCGCGCAGAGCCTGGTGGGAACCGAGGTTGCGCTGGGAGTGATTCCGCTGGGCACGGCCAATGCCCTGGCTTCGGACCTGGGATTGATCGGGAGGCCGGAAAAGGTGGCGCGCAAGCTGCTCGGCGCCGCGCCGGCGCGAGTTTCCGTAGGGCGCATCCATTATCAGGACCACGCGGGCGATCCCGGCGCGCGCTACTTCATCGTCGCGGCGGGAATCGGCGCCGATGCGCTGTTGATGTCGCGGCTGGACGCGCGGCTCAAGCGGCGTCTTGGCTACGTGCTTTATCTGATCGAAGCGTTTCATATCTGGGCGACTTCGTCCTTTCCGCTTTTTGAGGCGGTTCTGCCGTCGAATGGAAACGGCGGCGGACGCGTGGTGGATGTTTCGCAACTGCTGGCCGTGCGCGTGCGCTCGTTTGGAGGGGTGTTGCGCACCTTGGCTCCCGGCGCCAGTTTGCGCAACGGAAGCCTGAGCCTGCTGGCGTTCAAGACGCAAAGCCGCCTGCGTTATCTCAGTTTTCTGCTTGCGGCCATTGCCGGGCGGCATACGTTTGACCGCGCAGTGGAGTTGCTGGAGACACCATCCATCGAATGCCGCGCCCGCAATGGCTCGGACGATGCCTTATACGTCGAGGCAGATGGGGAGGTTCTGGGCTCTCTGCCGGTGCGGCTCGAAGTTGTTCCTCACTCGCTCACGCTGCTCGTTCCTCCAGGCGTACACCCGTAATGCACGAATCGCGACGGGCAGCCGTGGGAGCAGCTTCATTTGCGTCGAGCGGCCGGGCCGGCGTGGTCAAATCCCTAATCAGGAAATGACGCTTGCCGCCGCCGTCCAGGATCGGTGCTGGCTTTCCGCTACGCCGCGATGCGTGAGGGCGCCGAGCCAGGTATTCAGCCCTTCGGCGAGTCCCGCATCCTGCCGGAGTGCCTCGCGCGCGCCTAGGTTCGCGAGCCGCAGCAGATATGGAAAGGTCGAATTGGTGAGCGCCAGCGTGGAGGTGTGCGGCACCGCGCCCGGCATGTTAGTGACGCAGTAGTGAACCACGCCATCGACCACAAAACTGGGATTCGAGTGCGAGGTGGGCCGCGCCGTCTCCACGCAGCCGCCCTGGTCGATGGCCACATCGACAATCACCGCGCCCTTTTTCATCTGGGCTACCATGGCGCGCGTGACGAGTTTGGGAGCTGTGGCTCCGGGGATCAACACTCCGCCGATGACCAGGTCCGCCTCGCGCGTGGCCTGGGCAATGTTGTAGCTGTTCGAAGCCAGCGTGTAGAGGCGTCCGCCGAAGATGTCGTCCAGCTCGCGCAGCCGGTTCAGGTTCACGTCGATGAGGGTGACCTTGGCGCCGAAGCCGAGGGCGACGCGGGCCGCATTCGTGCCCACAACCCCACCGCCCAGAATGGCTACGTGCGCCGGCGGCACGCCCGGCACGCCGCCCAGCAGAATGCCGCGCCCGCCGCGTTCTTTTTCGAGATAGCTGGCGCCCACCTGCACGCTCATCCGCCCGGCTACCTCACTCATGGGCGTCAGCAGAGGCAGAGTCCCCTGCCGGTCGCGCACCGTTTCGTAGGCGATGCCGATGACCCCGGATTCGAGCAGCTTGTCGGTGAGCGCGGGCAGCGGCGCCAGGTGCAGGTAGGTGAAGAGAACCAGTCCTTCGCGGAAGTAGACGTACTCCGGCTCGATGGGCTCCTTCACCTTGACGATCATCTCCGACCTGCCCCACAACGAAGCGGCGTCGCCGGCGATCTCCGCGCCGGCGTTCCGGTACTCCGCATCTGGAAAGCCGGATTGCGCGCCGGCCTGGGTTTCCACCAGCACGGTGTGCCCGGCCTCGCTGAGAGCCTTCACGCCCGCCGGTGTGACGCCGACGCGCGCCTCGTTGTCCTTGATTTCTTTGGGAACGCCGACGATCATGGTCTCTCCTCTTGACCGATGGCCTCCATTGCTGCCCCGGTCCTGATTTGACGCTCCCTGGGGGAGGGCTGCCGTTCGGGAAGCCCGCGCGCTGTTTGGGAAGGCTCGATCGCGGCGTGCGGTCGCCAACCTTCCGGCTGCAAGAAATTTTACGGCGCTAAAACCTTCCAATGTGTGCAAACGTTGTGATATAAGAGCAGAATGGGAACGAAACGTGATACAGATGCCATCTTTTCGCAACAATCAACCGAGGCGCCAGCAGAATCGGAAATCGCCGGTCCCGCGGCGGCCGGATTGGACGAGCTGGACGCCGCCATCCTCAGCCATCTGGCGCGCCACGGCCGGGCGACAAATTATGAAGTGGGTGAAGCTGTGGGCCTGTCGGCCTCGGCAGCTTCGCGGCGCATTCTGGCGTTGGAGGCGTCGGGGGCCATCCGCGGTTACCGCGCTCTGATCGACGACCGGCTCCTTGGCAAGCACATGACGGTCTACATCCGCGTAACGCTGGAGCGCCAGTCGGCTGCGGTGCTTGGCGCTTTCGAGGCCGCCGTTCGCCACTGCCACGATATTGTGAGCTGCCACCTGCTGGCCGGCCAATACGACTACATTCTGGTGGCTCGCGTAGCCGGAATCGACGATTACAACCGTTTGCACCAAAACGAGCTCTCGCGCCTGCCGGGCGTGATTCGGCTGGAAACGAGCTTCGCGCTGAGGGATGTGCTGGAGGGGAAGAGCTAAGGCGGTTCTCCAATTTCGATGTAGCGTTTCCGATCTATTCCAAGGTGGCTTTTTCTTGAGGAAAAAGCCACTTAGTTTTTGTGGCTTCGCTATACACCAATTGGAGAACCGCGTTAGCGCGGAGCAGCTCAAAAAGCGCGCGACGATCTTGCTGGACTACTCCATCGTCACGCGCGCGTCGCGCCAGAGATCGATCTCCCCCTCCTGCGCGTAGCGGTCAATCTCCTTTAGCTCTGTGGCTGTGAAGTTCAGCTTCTTCAAGGCGTCAAGGGAGTCATCCAGCTGCTCCACATTACGCGAGCCGATCAGCGCTGAGGTGACACGCTTGTCGCGGAGCACCCAGGCAATGGCCATTTGTGCGAGGCTCTGGCCGCGGCTTTGAGCAATCTGATTGAGCGCGTGCACACGTTTCAGGTTCTTTTCACTCAAAAACTCCTTGGGCAACGACGAATTTTCGCTCGTGGCGCGCGAGTTTTTCGGCACGCCTTTGAGATATTTGCTGGTGAGAAGGCCCTGCGCCAGCGCCGAAAACGCGATGCAGCCGACACCCAATTCGTCGAGCGTAGCCAGGAGGCCTTTCTCGATCCATCGGTTCAGCATGGAGTAGGACGGCTGGTGAATGAGCAGCGGCACCCCCATGGCTTTGAGAATCCGCGCGGCCTCGCGCGTGCGCTCGGGACTGTAGGACGAAATTCCGACATAGAGCGCCTTGCCCTGGTGCACAGCGGAGACCAGCGCGCCCATGGTCTCTTCAAGCGGGCAATCCTTCCACGGACGGTGCGCGTAAAAGATGTCAACGTAGTCCAGGCCCATGCGCTTGAGGCTGCCGTCGAGCGAGGCGAGCAAGTATTTGCGCGATGCTCCGATGCCGTAAGGTCCCGGCCACATATCCCATCCGGCTTTTGTCGAGATGACGAGTTCGTTGCGCAGGCCGCGAAAGTCCTTGCGCAGAATCGCGCCGAAGTTCTCCTCGGCCGAGCCGTAGGGAGGGCCGTAATTGTTGGCCAGATCGAAGTGAGTCACGCCACGGTCGAAAGCGCGGCGGATGGTAGCGCGGCCCGTCTCGAAGATATCGGCGCCGCCGAAGTTCTGCCACAGGCCAAGAGAGATGAGCGGCAGCACAAGGCCGGATTGGCCGCAGCGGCGGAAGGTGGCGCGGTCGTAGCGGGTGGGGGCGGGGATGTAGGGAGTTTCCATGTCGCTGAGAATTATATGCGCTTGGCCCAATAGCCGGGCCGGCGTTTTGCGTGAGCGATGGCGATGATCTGAATGTCGTGGAGGCGTTTCCCTGTTTCTCGTAGCTACTGCGGGCGAGATCATTCGAACGCTTTGGCTACGATCCGGAACGAGTATTCTCAGAAGCCCCAAACAACTACGGCTTCAGTAATGGCGTCATTCCAGAGATTGTTGAGCGCGCGCCATAAGCACCTCACTCCGCGTTGTCGATCTGGGCACGCTGGAGTTTGTCGGAGTAATCCACGTAGACGGCTTTCCATGTGGTGAAGAAGTCGAGAGCGCCCAGGCCTTCGCGATGGCCGTTGCCGGTGTGCTTGACGCCGCCGAAAGGAAGATGCACCTCGGCGCCGATGGTTGGCGCATTGATGTACGTGATTCCCGCCTCCAGGTCGCGGATGGCGGCAAAGGCTCGGTTCAAGTCGCGCGTGTAGAGCGCCGTCGAGAGGCCGTAGTCGATGGAGTTCGAAATCTCGACGGCCTCTTCGAACGTCGAAAACTCGATGAGCGCGACGACCGGGCCGAAGACTTCTTCCCGCGCGATGCGCATCGCAGGCGTCACTGCCGCAAACACTGTGGGCTCAAAGAAGGTTCCGTGGGCGTAGGCGCCGCCGGTGAGCGCGTGGCCGCCGCAGAGGAGTTTCGCGCCCTCGCGCAGAGCGATCTCGACATATTTCTCTGATGTTTCAATCTGATTCGCGTTCACCTGCGGGCCGACTTCGACGGTCTCATCGAGGCCGTTGCCAACCTTCAGCTTCTTCGCGCGCTCGACAAACTTCGCAGTGAACTCCGCGGCGATTCCCTTCTGCAGCAGGATGCGGCTGGTAGCCGTGCAGCGCTGGCCGGTGGTCCCGAAGGCGCCCCACAGCGCGCCGTCGAGTGCGAGGTCGAGGTTGGCGTCGTCGAGGACGATCTGCGCGTTTTTGCCGCCCATTTCGAGCGAGACGTTCTTGAAGGTGATGGCCGCGCGCTGTGCGACCAGCGAGCCTACTGCACTCGACCCGGTGAAGCTGATGGCGCGCACATCCGGGTGTTCCACGAGCGCTGCGCCCGTAGTTGAGCCGGTTCCGCAGACGATGTTGACCACTCCCGGCGGCAGGCCGGCGTCGACGAGCGCATGCACCAGGTTATAAGTGGAGAGCGGAGTGTCTGTGGCCGGCTTGATGACACAGGTGTTGCCGGCAACGAGCGCGGGTAAGAGCTTCCAACTGGGGATGGCCATGGGAAAGTTCCAAGGCGTGATGAGGCCCACTACGCCCACCGGCATGCGAACGCTCATGGCGAACTTGTTCTCCAGCTCCGACGGGGTGGTGACGCCGAACAGCCTGCGCCCCTCGCCGGCCACGTAAAACGCCTCGTCGATGGCCTCCTGCACGTCGCCGCGCGTCTCGGCCAGCACCTTGCCCATCTCGCGGGTCATTTCGCGAGCATACTGCTCTTTGCGCTGGCGCAGCAGGGTTCCGGCGCGAAGCAGAATCTCCGCCCGCTTAGGCGCCGGAACTAGCCGCCACGTGACAAAGGCTTTCTTCGCCGCCGCCACGGCCAGGGCCACATCCTCGGCGTGCGAGGACGGAAACGCGCCCACCACGTCAGAGCGGTCGGCCGGATTCAGGTTGGGGATGGTTTTGCCGCTCGCGGCCGGGAGCCACTGGCCGCCAATCAAGTTGTGATGCACGGGATCGGTCATGAGAGCCTCGATGAGACAGTGAACTGTGGTCAGTGGGCTGTTTCGGCGCCACCAGCCTTTACCACACCGCAACTGGACCCGCCAATCAGCGTACGCCCGGAGGGACTGGTTCATCCAGCCGGTAAGCTCCGACGAACCATTGCGATTCTCGGTTACCGCTCCCTGCTGAACGTTGACGCAACCGGCTTTTCTTGTTATCTTTGAATGGTTCGTAAGAACGCCGTTCGAGTTGTGTGTGCACGCGGGTGGCGTAGGGAACCCCCTTGGGGCAGGTCGTAACGGACGGGATGGTTCCCGCGGCCAGGTGAAGTCAACCGGCCAGACAAGTTCCCGGAATCGCTCTTTTCTTGCGGAGGGCAGGGAACACTCGCATCGGTGCCCGTGCGTTCCCCACCTTTGAGGGGCTATGCGGGCCGGAAGCGGGATACGGAGTTGACCTCGCACCGGGAGGGTTCCCTGGGCGAGCGACCGATCACCGTCCCGGTTCTCGTCTGAGAAGGAACGAAGACAGACGCGAAGCAGCAACCAAGGGGCTTCTCCGTGTTTGGGCGGCTACGAACGCCGCTCAAAACCGGAACGGGTCCAAGGGCTCTGTGTGCGGCTGTTGAACAGGATATTACGGGTTTTGAGGGTAAGGAGTTTCGGTTTGCCAACTTTTAATCAGCTTGTCCGCAAGGGGCGCACCGCCCCCCGTTACAAGACGGCGTCGCCGGCATTGCAGTCCTCGCCGCAGCGGCGCGGCGTCTGCACGCGCGTGTATACACAAACGCCCAAGAAGCCGAACTCGGCCCTGCGCAAAGTAGCTCGCGTGCGGCTGACCAACGGGATTGAGGTGACCACCTACATTCCCGGCATCGGCCACAACCTGCAGGAGCACTCGATCGTGCTCATCCGCGGGGGACGCGTGAAGGACCTGCCGGGCGTGCGCTATCACGTGGTGCGGGGAACGCTGGATTCGGTGGGCGTGTCAGAACGTTCGCAGAGCCGGTCGAAGTATGGGGCCAAGCGCGCCAAGGGCGGCGCGAAGAAATAAATGCAAGCTCTCAGCTTTCAGCTCTCAGCTATCGGTTTTTGATCGCGGGAGCCGGCGGCGGTGGAGCTGGCGCGAACAGGCTGAAAGCTGACGGCTGATAGCTGAAAGCTATTTTTTGAGGATTTATGCCGAGAAAAGGGCACATTGCGAAGCGGGAAGTGGCGGCGGATCCGGTGTACGGGTCCACGCTGGTGACCAAGTTTGTGAACTCGATGATGTGGGGCGGCAAGAAGTCGACTGCCCAGGCCATCTTCTACCAGGCGATGAAGAACCTGGAAGAGAAGGGCGGCGGCGACGACGCGCTCAAGCTCTTCAAGAAGGCGGTGGAAAACTGCAAGCCGCTGCTTGAGGTGAAGACGCGGCGCGTGGGCGGCGCCAACTATCAGGTGCCCATCGAGGTGAATGCCGACCGGAGAACCTCGCTGGCCATTCGCTGGCTGATTACTTACGGCCGCAGCCGCGGCGAGAAAGGTATGATCGACAAGCTGTCGAACGAGCTGTTGGATGCGGCCAACGGTCGGGGCGCGGCCATGAAGAAGAAGGAAGACGTGCACCGCATGGCCGAGGCCAACAAGGCCTTTGCGCACTATCGCTGGTAGGGCGCGAGTGATCGGTGATCAGTGGACAGTGATCATTGATTCGTAAGCGGCTCAAGGAATTCAGGATTTTACTGACCACTGATCACTGACCACTGATCACTGGCCGCAACCGCGGGGAACGACATCCCGCAAGGAATTTTCACCGTGGCTCGCACCGTACCACTCAATCGCTGCCGGAATATCGGGATCATGGCGCACATCGACGCCGGAAAGACGACAGCGACAGAGCGCATCCTCTTCTATACCGGCATCACGCACCGGCTGGGAGAGGTGCATGAGGGCACGGCGACCATGGACTACATGGAGCAGGAGCAGGAGCGCGGCATTACCATCACCTCGGCCGCCACCACTTGCACCTGGCGTGACGTCCGTATCAATATTATCGATACCCCCGGCCACGTGGACTTTACCGCCGAAGTGGAGCGCAGCCTGCGCGTGCTCGACGGCGCGGTGGCTCTCTTCGACTCCGTTGCCGGCGTGCAGCCGCAGACCGAAACGGTGTGGCGGCAGGGTGACAAGTACAAGATTCCCCGGATCTGCTTTGTTAACAAGATGGACAAGAACGGCGCGGACTTCGAGCATGTGCTCGAGACCATTCGCAAGCGCCTGGGCGCGCGGCCCGTGGCCTTGCAGATTCCCATCGGCGCCGAGGCGAACTTCAAGGGCGTCGTGGACCTGATCGAGATGAAGGCGATCGTCTGGCACGACGAGACGCTGGGCGCGGAGTTCTCGATCGAACCGATTCCCGCCGATCTCAAAAAGAAGGCCGAGGCCTTCCGGCTGCAATTGATTGAGGTCATCGCTGAAACCGACGACCTGCTGCTGGAGAAGTTTCTCGAAGGCGAGACGCCGACTATCGAAGAGCTGAAGGCCGGCATTCGCCAGGCCACCATCGACCGGAAGGTTTTCCCGGTCATCTGCGGCAGCGCATTCAAAAACAAGGGCATCCAGACGCTGCTCGACGCCGTCGTCGATTACCTGCCCAGCCCGCTCGACAAGCCTCCCGTTGAAGGTATCGATCCCTCCCATTACTCCAAAATTGAAAAGCGCAAGCCGGACGACAACGAACCGCTTTCTGCGCTGGCCTTCAAGATCATCAACGATCCTTATGGCAAACTGTGCTTCGTCCGCGTCTACTCGGGCTCGCTCGAGACCGGCGACATGGTGCTCAATCCGCGCACCGGCAAGACCGAGCGCATCGGGCGCCTGGTCAAGATGCACGCCAACAAGCGTGAGGACGTGAGCGAGATCCTGGCCGGCGACATTTGCGCGTGCGTGGGCCTGAAGGACCTGAAGACCGGCGACACCCTCTGCGATCCGCATCATCCCATCGCTCTGGGCGCCATCACCTTCCCCGATACCGTGATTTCCGTGGCCATTGAGCCCAAGACCAAAGCCGATCAGGAGAAAATGGCTATCGCGCTTTCGCGGCTGGCCGACGAGGATCCCACCTTCAAGGTGCGCACCGACGAAGATTCGGGCCAGACCATCATCAGCGGCATGGGCGAGCTGCACCTCGAGATTCTGGTCGACCGCATGCGGCGCGAGCACAAGGTGGAGGCCAATGTGGGCGAGCCCAAAGTCGCCTTCCGCGAAACCATCCGCAAGGCAGCCGAAGCCGAGGGCAGCTACATACGGCAGACTGGCGGCTCAGGCAACTACGGCGTTTGCAAGCTGCGCGTGGAGCCCAATGCGCCTGGCGCGGGCTACGAGTTCGTCAACGAGATCAAGGGCGGCGCGATTCCCAAAGAATTCATCAAGCCCATCGACCAGGGCGTGCAGGGCGCGCTGGAGCTAGGCATTCTGGCCGGCTACCCCATGGTCGACGTGAAGGTGACGCTCTTCGACGGCAGATATCACGAAGTGGACTCGAACGAGATAGCCTTCAAGTTTGCCGGCTCGATCGCCTTCAAAGCAGCGGCGCACAAAGCGCACCCTGTCCTGCTCGAGCCGGTGATGTCGGTCGAAGTGACGGTGCCCGAGGAGTTCATGGGCGTGATTATCGGCGACATCAACGCGCGGCGCGGGCGCATCGAGGGCATGGAGCACGCGGGCGGCTCGCAGGTGATCAAGGCCATGGTGCCGCTCAAGGAGATGTTCGGCTACGTCAATGACATTCGCTCGTCCACGCAGGGCCGGGCGTCGTATTCGATGCAGTTTGCGCGCTACGAAGAGGCGCCGCGCATGATTGCCGACGAGATTATCGGCAGGGCGCAGGGGAAGTGATAAAGGCAAGCTATCAGCCGTCAGCTATCAGCTTTCAGCTCGTGCGGTGGGATATTGAGCAGAAGTGGCAGGCGCGGGGGAAGAAGCTGAGGGCTGATGACTGAGGGCTGAGGGCTGAGAGCTGATGGTTGATTTTAGAATTTTGGGGCTGGAGCCGGAACGCCGGCGCCCCGAGGAGCAACGGGAAGTAGAAGCGAGGAAAGGAATCTGAGGCTTTTTATGGCGAAGGAGAAATTTGACCGTTCCAAGCCGCACGTGAACGTAGGGACGATTGGTCACATCGATCACGGCAAGACGACGTTGACGGCGGCGATCACCAAGGTGTTGCAGAAGCACAATCCGAAGATTGTGTTCCGCTCGTTCGACTCGATCGACAACGCGCCGGAAGAGCGTGAGCGGGGGATTACGATCGCCACGGCGCACGTGGAGTACGAGACGGCGCACCGGCACTACGCGCACGTGGACTGCCCGGGGCACGCGGACTACATCAAGAACATGATCACCGGGGCGGCGCAGATGGACGGAGCGATTCTGGTGGTGGCGGCGACCGACGGGCCGATGCCGCAGACCAAGGAGCACGTGCTTTTGGCGCGGCAGGTGGGGGTGCCGTACATTGTGGTGTTTCTGAACAAGTGCGACGCGGTGGAGGATACGGAGCTGATCGATCTGGTGGAGATGGAAGTGCGCGAGCTGTTGACCAAGTATCAGTTCCCGGGCGACGACGTGCCGGTGATCCGCGGGTCGGCTTTGGGCGCGCTGAACGGGGAGGCGCAGTGGGAGGCGAAGGTGGACGAGCTGATGGATGCGGTGGACAAGTACGTGCCGCAGCCGAACCGCTCGGTGGATCTGCCCTTCCTGATGCCCATCGAGGATATCTTTTCCATCTCGGGGCGCGGCACTGTGGTGACGGGCAGGATCGAGCGGGGCAAGGTGAAGGTGGGCGAGGACGTGGAGATTGTGGGGTTCCGCGAGACGCGCAAGACGGTGTGCACGGGGGTGGAGATGTTCAAGAAGCAGTTGGACGAAGGGCTGGCCGGAGACAACGCGGGCATCCTGCTGCGCGGCACGCCGAAGGAGGATGTGGAGCGGGGGATGGTGCTGGCGAAGCCCGGTTCGATCACGCCGCACACCAACTTTCGTAGCGAGGTGTACGTGCTGAGCAAAGAAGAGGGTGGCCGTCACACGCCGTTCTTCAAGGGCTACCGGCCGCAGTTTTACTTCCGCACGACGGACGTGACGGGAGTGGCGGAGCTGCCGGCGGGGGTGGAGATGGTAATGCCTGGCGACAACGTGCAGCTGGAGGTGGACTTGATCACGCCGGTGGCCATGGAGAAGGGCTTGCGCTTCGCCATCCGCGAAGGCGGCCGGACGGTGGGCGCGGGCACGATCAGCGAGATTCTTAAGTGACAAGGACTAAGGGACTAGAGACCAGGGAACAGGGATCAGGGATCAGGGATCAGATAGGGCTCCGGCCTTCTAAACCGGTGCCCAAGGCCGAGAAAAACCGATCACTGTTACTGACCACTGATCGCTGCGGCCTGAAGGGGAGCAAATGGTAGGACAAAGAATTCGCATCCGGTTGAAGGCATACGACTATCGCGTGCTGGACACCTCGACCGGCGAGATTGTGGACACGGCCAAGCGCACCGGGGCAACGGTGGCGGGCCCGATTCCCTTGCCGACGGTCAAGAACAAGTATTGCGTGCTGCGTTCGCCGCACGTAGACAAGAAATCGCGTGAGGAGTTCGAGATCCGCACGCACAAGCGACTGATCGACATTCTGGAGCCGACGCAGCAGACGGTGGACGCTCTGATGAAGCTGGATCTGCCGGCGGGTGTCGATGTGGAGATCAAGGCGTTCGAGAAATAGCTGTTAGCCGTTAGCTCTTAGCTTGATTGAAGCGGCACTAGCGGTTACGGCAGCACGAAGTGAGATGGAGTTGATGAGTCCTTCCGCAAAGGGAAAAGCTAATAGCTAAAGGCTAAGAGCTAACAACTCATCGACAAGTCCGGCAGTGCGAGATCTTCCAGCTCGCATGATGAGGTGAGGGAAAGATGGCGGTTACAGGAATTCTGGGAAAAAAGATCGGCATGACGCAGGTCTTCGACAACAACGGCGATGTACACCCGATTACGGTGCTGCAGGCCGGTCCCTGCGTGATTACGCAGTTGAAGACGGCGGCGAAGGATGGCTACGACGCCGCGCAGATCGGGCTGGTGGAGTTTGTGAAAGCTTCGCGGATGACCAAGGCGCAAACCGGCCATCTGGCGAAGACCGAAGCTCCGCCGGTAAAGATGATCAAGGAAGTGGACATTGAAGCCGCGACTGACGGCGCCGCAGAAACCAAGGCCGGCGACCGGGTGCTGGTGGACATCTTCAACGATGCGAAGTTCGTGGACGTGAGCGGCACTTCGAAGGGGCGCGGGTTCGCTGGAGTGGTGCGGAGGCACAAGTTCGGCGGCGGACCCAAGTCGCACGGGCACATGTTCCAGGTGCAGGGCTCGATTGGCGCTTCGAGCTTTCCGTCGCGCGTCTTTCCGGGCCAGCGTATGCCCGGCCACCTTGGAACGGACCAGGTGACTGTGCGCAACCTGCGCATTCGCGGCATTGACCTGGACGAGAATTTGCTGATGGTTGAGGGAGCGGTGCCGGGTCCGCGCGAGGGCTATGTGCTGATCTCGAAAGCCAAAGCGCCGCCGCGCGAGCGCCGCGGCTTTGCCGGATCGGGCACGGTGGATCCGCTGAAGGCTGCGAAGAAGGCGGCAATGAAGAGGAAGTAGCCAGCTTTCAGCCTTCAGCTCTCAGCTTTCAGCTTTTGATCGCGAGAGCCAGGATGATTGCTTCACCGATGAACGGGCTGATAGCTGAAAGCTGATGGCTGAAGGCTCACAGGAAGAAAACGATGGCAAAAGTGGATGTAGTGAATTTGAACGGAAAGAAGGTGGGCTCGGTGGAGTTGGCCGACGCGGTGTTTGCGCCGGAACAGGTGAATGAGGCTCTGCTGTGGGAGGCAGTGAAGCACTATCGCGCTTCCCTGCGCCAGGGCACGCACGCCACCAAGAACCGCAAACTCGTAGCCGGTTCGGGCAAAAAGCTGTGGAAGCAGAAGGGCACGGGCCGCGCTCGTGTCGGTTCTGTGCGGTCGCCGCTGTGGCGCCATGGCGGCACGGTGCACGGGCCACAGCCGCGCAGCTACGAGTATCCTTTCCCGCGCAAGAAGCTGCTGGGCGCGCTGCGCTCGGCGCTGGCCGCGAAGCTCGCCGACGGCAAGCTGACGGTGGTGGATTCGCTGGAGATCAAGGAAGGCAAGACCAAGCTCTATCGCGAGGCGCTGGACAAGCTGGACGTCGGGCGCACCGCGCTGCTGGTCGAAAACGGCAAGACGCTCACCAAGTCGCTGGTACTGGGCGCGCGCAACCTGAAGGGCGTGGAGCTGGTGCTGAACAACGAAGTACACCCCTACGATCTGTTGCGCTACGACCGGGCCATCTTTTCCAAGGCGGCCATCGAGCAGTTGGCTGAGGCTCTTGAAAAGTCCGCGTTGAAACGCGCCGCGGGGAGCAAGGCTGCCGCCGAGAAGGAGGCCGTGTAATGCCGACTCTCTACACCGTAATTCGCCGTCCACTGATCACGGAAAAGGGATTGGGCGTGAAAGAGACCGAGGGCACGCTAGTTTTTGAAGTTGCGCCTTCGGCTACCAAGACGGAAGTGAAAGAAGCCGTGGAGGCGCTCTTCAAAGTGAAGGTCGCCGCGGTCCGCACCGCAAACCTGGCCGGCAAGGAACGCCGCCGCGGCAGGTATGCGGGCTTCCGGCCGGATTGGAAGAAGGCGTACGTCAAGCTCAAGGCCGGCGAGAAGCTGCCGGAGTACGTGAGCAATTTGTAAAGCAGCTACTAGCTGTCAGCTTTCAGCCTTCAGCTTATTCGTGCGAAGGCGAATGCTGGGGACGAAAGCGAAAGTTGAGTTTGAGCAGGACGAGCTGAAGGCTGAGAGCTGAAAGCTAATGGCTCGTTAAGGAAAAACGATCATGGCAATCAAAACATACAGACCGGTCACTTCGACGCTGCGGTTCCAGACCTCGCTGACGACCGACGATCTGACTGGGGCCGCGCCGCACAAGCCCTTGCTGGCGACCCGCAAGCGCACCGGCGGACGCCGCAACTCGGGCGACATGACCATCCGCCACCACGGCGGGGGGCACAAGCAGAAGCTGCGCCTGATCGACTTCAAGCGTGAAAAGTTTGGCGTGCCGGGCAAGGTAGCGACCATCGAGTACGATCCCAACCGGTCGGCGCGCATCGCGCTGGTGAACTACGCCGACGGCGAAAAGCGCTACATCCTGCAGCCGGTGGGGCTGAAGGTTGGGGCCACCGTCACTTCGGGCCCCGAGGCCGACATTCTTGTGGGCAACGCGCTGCCGCTCAAGAACATTCCCGCAGGCACCACGGTGCACGCCATCGAGCTCAGGCCGGGCAAGGGCGCGCAGATGGCGCGTTCGGCCGGAGCGCAGGCGCAACTGGTGGCCAAGGAAGGCGACTACGCGCTGCTCAAACTGCCTTCGGGCGAAACGCGCAGGGTGCTGGCCGAGTGCATGGCGACCATCGGGCAGGTGGGCAACACGGATCACGAGAACGTGGCCATCGGCAAGGCGGGACGCAATCGTTGGCTGGGCATCCGGCCGACGAATCGCGGGGTATCCATGAATCCAGTGGACCATCCGCATGGCGGCGGCGAGGGCAAGACCTCGGGAGGACGCCATCCGGTGACCCCGTGGGGCCAGCCGACACGCGGCTACAAGACGCGCAACAACAAGCGGACCGATGCGTTCATCGTCAGCCGCAGAGCGAAGTAGGAGAGCAGCTTTTAGCTATTAGCTTTTGGCTCTTAGCTAGGAGTTGGAAGAACGGGATTTTCGGGCGGTTGCCGGCACTTGGCGTGGCAAGGAACAGGCTAAGAGCTAACGGCTAAGAGCTAGGAGCTGATTTCTATGGGACGTTCGACAAAGAAGGGGCCGTTTGTGGATGCGCACCTCAATGTGAAGATCGAGGCGCTGAACAAGGCCAACGACAAAAAAGTGGTAAGAACCTGGGCGCGGCGCTCCACAATCTTTCCCGAGTTTGTGGGCCATACCATCGCGGTGCACAACGGCAAGAAGTTCGTTCCTGTGTACGTGACCGAGAACATGGTTGGGCACAAACTTGGCGAGTTTGCGCCTACGCGGATCTTTAAAGGCCACACCGGCGGCGCCAAGGCGCCCACCGAGGCCGTAGCCAAGCCGGCGTAAGGAGCAGCTTTTTGCTGTTAGCTTTTAGCCTTTAGCTTCATCGGGGAAGAATTGGCGTCGGAGCAAGGCAATGAAGGATTTCTAAGGCGCGCAAGGAGAAGATTCCGGCGCGAGGGGAGCTAAGAGCTAACGACTAAGGGCTCGAAGCTTGCAGTTGAGGAAGGCATAACCATGGCAGTGGAAACAAGGGAATACCGGGCCGAGGCCAAGTTCCAGCGCGTATCGCCGCAGAAGGCGCGGCTGGTGCTGGATTTGATCAAGGGGCGCGGAGTGCAGGAGGCGCTGGAAACCGCAGCCTACACCAGGAAGCGTATCGCCCCTGTGGTGTACAAGCTGCTCGCCTCGGCGGTGGACAACGCCAAATATGTGGCCGGCGAAGAGGGCTTCGACCTGGACGTGGACAATCTCTACGTCAAGCAGGCTCTGGCCAACGACGGACCGCGCATGAAGCGCATCCGCCCCGCGCCGATGGGCCGGGCGTACCGCTATCAGCGCCGGCTGACGCACATTGTGCTGTCGGTGGTCGAGCGCGAGGCCGCGACGGGTCTGGTGACCAAGGTGGAAGAGCCGGCGCCCGTACCCCCGAAGGGCGAAAAGCCAAAGAAGGCTGCGCCTGCGGCGGTCAAGGCGAAGAAAGCCGCGCCCAAGGGGGATGCTAAGGCGGCGAAAACCGAGGCGAAAGAAACCAAGCCGGCAGCCAAAACCGCTGCGGCAACCAAGAAAAAGGCCAGCAAGTAGGCCGAGAGTTTTTTGAGAGGAAAAGTATGGGACAAAAGGTCCATCCTTACGGATTCCGGCTGGGAGTCAACAAGCCGTGGCGTTCGCGCTGGTTTTCGGAGCGCGAGTACGACAAGCTTCTGGTCGAGGACGTGAAGCTGAGGGCGGAACTGCGCGAAAAGCTGAAAGCGGCGGGCGTAAGTTCGGTCGAGATTGAGCGGCCGGGCAACAAGCTGCGCTTCTTGATCCGCAC
This sequence comes from uncultured Acidobacteriaceae bacterium, assembly GCA_963844905.1. Taxonomy (GTDB): domain Bacteria; phylum Acidobacteriota; class Terriglobia; order Terriglobales; family Acidobacteriaceae; genus Telmatobacter. The sequence goes on from CAWJQD010000002.1 coordinate 437,629, forward strand.
TGCGCGGCCTGGCATCGTCATCGGGCGCAAGGGCGCGGAGATCGAGAAGCTGAAGACCGAGCTGGGCAAGCGCACCAGCCGCGACGTGTTCATCGACATCATCGAGGTGAACAAGCCGGAACTGGACGCGCAACTGGTGAGCGAGAACATCGCGCTACAACTCGAAAAGCGCGTAAGCTTCCGCCGCGCCATGCGCAAGAGTGTGGATTCGGCGCTGCGCTTTGGTTGCAAGGGAATCAAGGTGCGCGTCTCGGGCCGGCTGAACGGCAATGAGATTGCGCGCTCGGAGTGGTATCTGCAGGGGCGGTTGCCGCTGCACACGCTGCGGGCGGATATCGACTACGGCTTTACCGAGGCCGACACGCCCTATGGTGTGATCGGCGTCAAGGTTTGGATCTATCGCGGCGACATTTACGAGCAGAAGCGCCGCCAGGCTCAGCCGGTGGGGAAGACGGTGTTTTAGGAGTAGCCGTTAGCTATTAGCCGTTAGCTATTAGCTAAGCCAGTGGGCCCACCGGCTGTGTTTTGCAATTACGAAGCTAAAGGCTAATAGCTAAGAGCTAATAGCTGCCTTTGAGGGTTTTCGTTATGTTGATGCCAAAGAAAGTGAAGTTCCGCAAGCAGCAGAAGGGCAAGCGCCGTGGCAAGGCGTGGCGCGGTTCCACGCTCTCGTTCGGCGAGTACGGTCTGAAGGTGATGGAGTGCGGTTACATCACCGACCGGCAGATCGAGGCCAGTCGAATCGCCATGACGCGTTTCGTCAAACGCGGCGGCAAGATCTGGCTGCGTCTGTTCCCCGACAAGCCCATCACCAAGAAGCCGGCGGAAGTCCGCATGGGCTCGGGCAAGGGCGCGCTGGACCATTGGGTCGCGGTGGTGCGGCCGGGAAAGATCCTGTTTGAGATGGAAGGCGTGACGCCGGAGACTGCGGCGGAGGCCATGCGCCTGGCCTCGCACAAGCTGCCGCTGAGAACCAAGTTTGTGCAGCGGCCCGGCGCTGAAAGGGTTTTGGCCAAAGCCGAGGAGAAGAACAGCATTTAGCCTCCAGCCCTTCGTGCTGAATCGAAAAGCGATGCATGAGCAGGACGAGAGGTTAAGAGCTAGGAGCTAAGAAACAATGGAACTCGCAAAGATTCGCAGTTTGAGCAACGACGAGCTGATCCACCAGGAGAAGGTTTCCGCGGAGCAGCTCTTCCGCCTTCGCTTCCAGGTCTCGATGGGGCAGAACGACGGCGTCAAGAAGCTCCGTCAACTACGCAAGGAGATCGCGCAGATCAAGACCGTTGCACGCGAGCGCGAGCTGGGCATTCACGGCGAAATCCAGAGTGTGAAGGAAGCGGCTTCAGCCGCGGAAGCCAAAGCTCCGAAAGCCGAGGAGGCCGAACCGGCCGTGGAAGCCAAGGCCGAGAAGGTCGAGGAAGGCGCGTCTGTGGCAGAAACCAAGGCCCGGAAGGCGAAGAAAACCGCACCCGCTGCGGAAGCCAAGACCGTGAAAGCGAAGAAAGCCGCGCGGACCGAGGAAAAGAAGACAGCGAAAGCGAAGGGAGCCCGCAAATGACGGCGACTAACAATTCGGTTGAGGCGCCCGCCGCGGTGGGCGCGCGGCGCAACGAGAAGGTCGGCCAGGTGGTCTCGACCAAGATGCAAAAGACTATCGTGGTCGCGGTCGAGATGCGCAAGGCCCATGCCAAATACAAGCGGATCGTGCGCACGACGAAGAAGTTTTATGCCCACGACGAGCAGAACTCGGCGCGTCTGGGCGATATGGTGCGCATCCGCGAGACGCGCCCGCTAAGCAAGCTGAAGCGGTGGTCGCTGGAAGAGATTGTGCGGCGGTCGACGCTCGGCCAGATCGAAGACTCGGTGCTTCCGGGCGAAACCGTTCCTGCAGAGAAGTAGGGCTGCCGAGAGGAGGGTAAACCATGGCTGTGCAAATGAGAACCATGCTCGCGGTGGCCGATAACTCCGGCGCGCGCAAGCTGCAGGTGATTCTGCCGCTGGGCGGCGGGTTAGGCGCAAAGGCCGGATTGGGCGACGTGGTGACCGCGGCGGTGAAGGAAGCCTCGCCCGACGGCACCGTGAAGAAGGGTAAGGTGGTCAAGGCGGTCATCGTGCGCACGCGCAAGGAGCACCGGCGGCGCGACGGCACCTACATCCGCTTTGACGAGAACGCGGCCGTGGTGATCGGCGACGATCACGAGCCCATCGGCACGCGCGTCTTCGGGCCGGTGGCCCGCGAGCTGCGCGAAAAGAAGTTTTTGAAGATTGTTTCGCTGGCCCCGGAAGTGGTGTAAGGACAGCTTTCAGCCCTCAGCTCTCAGCTTTCAGCATTTTTCTGCTGGGTTGATGGACGCGGCTGAAACGAAAAGAACTGATGGCTGAAGGCTGAGAGCTGACAGCTTGGAGTCAAGATGCCGAATTTGAGTATTCATCGCAACGATACGGTCAAGATTCTTACGGGCGCTGACCGGGGCAAGACGGGTCGCGTGCTGCGTGTCTTCCCTGACAAGGGCACGGTGCTGGTGGAGCACGTGCGCGTGGTCAAGAAGACGGTTTCGAGCAAGCGCGGCCAGCGGACCAAGGGTGGTATCGCCGAGCAGGAGTCGCCGATCGATGTGTCCAACGTCGTGCTCGTGTGCCCCAACTGCGGCGAAGCGCGCGTGGGCCACAGAATTGAGGGCGAAATGCGCGTGCGGATTTGCAAGAAGTGCGGGCAGGAGCTGGCTACGAAGAAGTAGAAAGGCAGCTTCTAGCCGCTAGCCTCTAGCTTTTTGCTCGACGGTGGCAGAGCTGGCTTAATCAGATTGATATGGGGACTGGCAGCTTGAAGGATGAAGCGAGAAGCTAGCAGCTAGAAGCGAATAGCTGACTTTGGAGTGAAACAACATGGCGGCAAGGCTGAGAGAGAAGTACCAGAAAGAGATTAAGCAGGCGCTCAAGAAAGAGCTGGGGCTTGAGAACTCAATGGCTGTACCGCGCCTGGAAAAGATCGTGATCAATATGGGCCTGGGCGAGGCCACGCAGAACACCAAGCTGCTCGACCCGCTGGTGGCAGACCTGACGCAGATCGCCGGCCAGAAGCCGGTAACCACGAAGGCCAAGAAGTCGATTTCGGCCTTCAAGGTGCGCGCCGGCATGTCGATCGGCGCCATGGTCACGCTGCGCTCCGACAGGGCGTACGAGTTTCTCGACCGGCTGATTTCGATCGCGCTGCCCCGTGTGCGCGACTTCCGCGGCTTGTCCACCAAGAGCTTCGATGGCCGCGGCAACTACACGCTAGGCCTGCGCGACCAACTAATCTTTCCGGAGATTGACTACGCGAAGGTGGAAAAGCTGAAGGGCATGAATATCACCATTGTGACCACGGCCAAGGACGACAACCAGGCGCGCGCGCTGCTGCGCCACTTCGGGATGCCCTTCCGGCAAGGGGCGTAAAGACAGCTATTAGCCTTTAGCTATTAGCTTTTAGCTTGATGTGGCGGAGCCAGCATTCGGGCAGATTGAGTTGGCTCAGTCAGGCGGATCAACGGGTGATTCGAGCGGAAGTGAGTGGAACGAAGAGCTAGTAGCTAAAAGCTAGAAGCTAGTAGCTGGTTTTAACGAGGTTTTATGGCAACCACTGCAAAAAGGGTAAAGGACGCGCGGAAGCCGAAGTTCAGCAGCCGCAAGCACAACCGCTGCCAACTGTGCGGGCGGCCGCGGGGTTTCCTGCGCAAATTCGGCATCTGCCGTTTGTGCTTCCGGGCGCTCGCGCTCAAAGGCGAGATTCCGGGCGTCAACAAGTCGAGCTGGTAGCAAGCCGGCTTTCAGCCGTCAGCTCTCAGCTTTCAGCTTTTTCCGTGCGGAGTTGAAGCATTCGGAAAAAGCTAGATGAACTGAAGGCTGAGGGCTGAAAGTTAAAGGCTGTTTTTGACATTCCTGCAGGTTCCCGCCAAACGAGCGGCGGGCGAACGGGGGATGAAGGAGAAGGAATGAGTCTGACGGATCCAGTAGCAGATTTTCTGGCGCGCATCCGCAATGCGATTCGGGCACGCCACCAGAAGCTGGATGTTCCCGCTTCGAAGTTGAAGACCGAGATCGCCCGCATCCTCAAGGAAGAGGGCTATATCTCGAACTACAAGCTCCAGGACGAGGACGGCAAACTGGTGCTGCGCGTGTACCTGAAGTACGGCGGCACCGAAGCGGCCATCCGCGACCTGGCGCGCGTCTCGCGCCCTGGCTGCCGCGTCTACGTGGGCCGCGACGACATCAAGCGCGTGCAGGGCGGACTGGGCATCTCCATTTTAACCACGCCCAAGGGCGTGATGACCGGTCGCCAGGCGCGCCGCGAAGGCGTGGGCGGCGAACTGCTGTGCGAAGTGTGGTAGCAGCAGGGATCAGGTTTCAGGGATCAGGGTTCAGATCCCGACAGGTTGTGTGATCGTGGTTTTTTACTGACCCCTGACCCCTGATCTCTGATCTCTGTTTTTCCGGCTGCAGTGGAACGCGAAGCGAAAGCTTCTGCGGGACTCGCAAGCCAAGAAGGATTGAAGAATGTCGCGCATTGGAAAGAAGCCGATCCCGCTGCCGGCGGGCGTGAAGTACAAGGTTGAGGGCAACACGGTACTGGTCGAGGGTCCCAAGGGCAAGGTCTCGGCGCTGATCGCGGAAGGCATCACGCTGACGACGGTCGACGGTCATCTGCAGGTGGAGCGCGCGAGCGAGGACAAAGCCGCGCTGCACGGGCTGACCCGCGCGCTGGTGCAAAACGCTGTCCACGGCGTGACCAAAGGATGGACCAGGGAGCTGGACATTGTGGGCATCGGCTACCGCGCGGAGTTGAAGGGCAAGGGCACGGTGGTGTTCACGCTAGGCTACTCGCATCCCATCGAGTTTCCTTTGCCTTCGGGTATCGAGGTGGCTATCGATGCCAAGCAGACGCACCTGACCATCACCGGCGTCGACCGGCAGAAGGTGGGCCAGGTGGCGGCCGACATGCGCTCGCTGCGCAAGCCGGACCCGTACAAGAATAAGGGCGTGCGCTACTCTGACGAGCGGCTGAAGAAGAAGGCCGGCAAGACGGGAGCGAAGTGATCGCGTTTGCGAGGCGTCTGAGCCTCGCGCGATCATCCTGAACGAAGTGAAGGATCTGAATCCGAACGGGGCCGCCAGGCGGTTCCGCCGATAGGTGAGAATAGACATGATTACGCAGAACAAGAGAAACGAAACGCGGCAGCGCATTCATCGGCGCATCCGCGAGAAGCTTTCGGGGACGGCCGAGCGGCCGCGGCTGAACGTGTATCGCTCGCTCAACCACATCTACGCGCAGGTGGTCGACGACCAGAAGGGCGAGACGTTGATCTCAGCTTCGACGCTGCAGTTGAAGTCGAAGACCGGCGGCAACGTGGCGGCGGCCAAAGAGATCGGCAAAGCGGTGGCGGAGAAAGCCGTTGCCAAGGGGATCAAGCAGGTGGTCTTCGATCGCGGAGGCTATCTCTATCACGGCCGTGTGAAGGCGCTGGCCGATGCGGCGCGCGAGGCTGGGCTGGAATTCTAAAGGCAGCTTTCAGCCGTCAGCTCTCAGCTTTCAGCTCTTTCGCGTTGTGCGAGAAACAGATAGGTGAGTGAGAGAAGCTGAAGGCTGAAGGCTGAGAGCTGAGAGCTAGGAAAACGAGAGAATCATGACGACTTTGACGAAGAAACTCGATGCCAACCAGTACAACCTGAAAGATCAGGTGGTGGCCATCAATCGCGTAACCAAGGTGGTGAAGGGCGGCAAGAATATGTCGTTTGCCGCGCTCGTGGTGGTAGGCGACGCCGCGTCCGGCGTGGTGGGATACGGTTCGGGCAAGGCCAAGGAGGTTCCCCAGGCCATTCGCAAGGGAATCGAGTCGGCCAAGAAGAACCTGGTGAAGGTGAACCTGACCGAAACCACGATTCCGCATCAGGTGCTGGGCCGCTACGGCTCCGGGCAGGTTCTGCTGAAGCCAGCGCCGGAAGGCACGGGCGTGATTGCCGGCGGCGCGGTGCGCGCGGTGATGACCTCGGTTGGCGTGCAGAACGTGCTGACCAAGAGTCTCGGCTCGCCCAACCCGCACAACGTCATCAAGGCCACGTTCGACGCGCTGGTGCAGTTGCGCGACAGGGCCGATGTGGCAAAGATGCGTGGCAAGCAGGTGGAGGAGCTCTGATGGCGAAGCCCAGGATCATTCGCATTCAGTATTACCGTTCGAAGAACTCCACGCCCGCCAAGCACAAAGCGGTGGTCAAGGGGCTGGGCTTTACGCGGTTGAATCAGATCGTCGAGCGTGAGGACACGGAATCGGTGCGAGGGATGGTGAAGGCGGTGCCGCATCTGGTGAGGATTTTGGAGAACTAGCTTTTAGCTCTTAGCCTTTAGCTTTTAGCCCGTGGTGTTCGAAGGCGAGGCCATTCGTTAGACGCAAAAAGCTAAGAGCTACTGGCCAACAGCTAAAAGCTGCTTTAGAGCGCGAGTCGGCGGGGCTCTTCTAGGAAAAAGCTTCAGCCGGCGCTATAGCGAGGAGAACATGGCGAAGAATCTATCGAATTTGCGGGCGCCGCGGAAGGCCAACACAGGGCGCAAGCGCATTGGCCGGGGCATGGGATCGGGCATGGGCAAGACCGCGACGCGCGGCCACAAGGGCCAGGGTTCGCGCTCCGGCTCCAGCCTGATGCGCGGCTTTGAAGGCGGACAGATGCCGTTGCACCGGCGGCTGCCGAAGCGCGGCTTTACCAACATCTTCCGCACCGAGTACACGATTGTGAATTTAGGCCGCATCGCCGAGCTGGGCGTGGCTGAGATCGGCCTCGACGATTACCGCAAGCTGGGTCTGGCGTCGAAGCGGAAGGCGCTGATCAAGGTTCTCGGCTCGGGCGAGCTCGACAAAGCCGTTACCATTCACGCCCACAAGTTTTCGAAATCGGCGGCCGAAAAGATCGAGAAGGCCGGCGGCAAGGCCGTGGTGGTGGGCGGCGAGGCCGCTCCGGCGGCAGCGTAAAGTCCTGCCGTTTCAAACTCAAAATCGGAGCCTGGAGGCCCATTTGGGGGTGTGACGCAAGGCATAGTCCGCGTTTCCCGGTTTTCGGTAGCATGATAAGAACCGGAGAAGCGCCGTAAGATGGGATCAATGTAGGATTCGAGTGGCGCTTGGCGCGCCTGAAGCGGATTACCTAATATGCTGGAGAAGTTTCTCAATATCTTCCGGATTCCCGACCTGCGCAAGCGAGTGCTGTTCACTCTGGGCATACTGGCCGTGTACCGCCTGGGCGCATGGATCCCCACACCGGGCGTCAACTACCGGCAACTGCAAGTGCTCTTCAATGGCCTGGGCGGCTCCGCGCTGGGCCTGATGGACATGTTCAGCGGCGGCACGCTGCGCCGCATGACCATCTTCGCCCTGGGCATCATGCCCTACATCACCGCGTCGATCATCTTTCAGCTTCTCACCGTGGTTTATGAGCCGCTGGCGCGCATCCAGAAGGAAGGCGAACTGGGCCGGCGCAAAATCACGCAGTGGACGCGCTACTTGACGGTCATTCTTGGCGCGCTGCAGTCTCTGGGCATCGCGGCCATTCTTACCAAGCAAGGCGTGGTGCTGATTCCGGGCCCCGGATTCATCCTGCTGACTGTCATCACGCTTACTGCGGGCACCGCCTTCATCATGTGGCTCGGCGAGCAGATTACCGACCGCGGCATCGGCAACGGCATGAGCCTGCTCATCTTTGCGGGCATTGTAGCCGGTCTGCCGCGCGGCATCGGCGACCTGATCCAGAAGGTCCAGACCGATGCCTGGGGACCGATGACCTTCCTGGTGGTGCTATTGCTTCTTGCCGGTATGGCCTTGGTGGTGGGCTTCATCGTCTTTGTGGAGCGCAGCGAGCGGCGCATCCCCATCCAGAGCGCGCGGCGCATCGTGGGCCGGCGCATGATGGGCGGTTCGTCCAGCCATCTGCCCTTGAGAGTGAACTCCGGCGGAGTCATGCCGATTATCTTCGCCAGCTCGATCCTGTCGGCGCCTTTGCTCTTCGGCCAGTCAGAGTGGGTGCAGAACAGCAAAATCCTGCAGCCCATCATGCAGGCGCTCACGCCAGGCTGGCCGTGGTATGAGTTCCTGAACATCATGGCCATCATCTTTTTCGCCTATTTCTACGTTTCCATTGTGATGCGGCCCGACGACATCGCCGACAACTTCCGCAAGTCGGGATCCTTTATTCCCGGCATCCGGCCCGGCAAGCGCACCTCCGACTTTATCAACGACATTCTCACCCGCATCACGCTGGTAGGCGCGCTTTACCTCATTGTTGTGCAAATGGTGCCAACCTTCCTCATTTCGGGCATCCGTTTCGACAAGATTTGGCTTATCGGGAGGTTTTTTGAAAATCTGCCCACGTTCATGATTCACGGCATGAACGTGAATTTCTACTTTGGCGGCACCTCGCTGCTCATTGTCGTGGGTGTAGCCATGGATACGGTCAACCAGATCGAATCGCAGCTGATCATGCGTCACTATGACGGCTTTTCCCCGCGCTCCGGTCGCATTCGCGGAAGGAAAACCTGGTAATGTCTTCATCTCTATCATCTGAGAATTCAGTGGAAGCCGGCCGGGCAACGAAATCTGACATCGTTCCCGGCCCGATTCTTTTATTGGGCGCGCCGGGCGTGGGCAAAGGAACCCAGGCTAAGGAACTGGTCAAGCTGTGGGACATCCCCCAGATCTCCACCGGCGACCTATTGCGCGCCAATGTCGCCCAGGGAACAAATCTGGGCCGTCTAGCCAAGGAGATCATGGCGCGAGGAGACCTGGTTCCCGATTCTCTGGTCAACGAGATGGTCGCTGTTCGGCTGCTCGAGCCGGACACGGCCCGGGGATACATCCTTGATGGCTTCCCGCGCACACTGGGGCAAGCCACCTGGCTCGACGCCCGCCTTGCGGCGCAAATCGAGTCGTTGCCGGTAGTTGCCGTCAGCATCCAAGTGAACTATAATGAATTATTGCGCCGCATTACGGGGCGCCGGAACTGTCCTGTTTGCCAGACCATCTACAACGTCTACATGAATCCGCCCAAAAAGGATGGATTTTGCGACGTTGAGGGTGCAGCGCTGGTCCAGCGAGCCGATGACACGGAAGAGGTCTTCAAGGAGCGCATGCGCGCTTACGCGGCCCTCACCGCGCCTGTTTTGGAGCACTACCGCGCTTTGGGACGGTTTGCGGAAGTGGATGGAGAGCGGCCGATCGCAGTGATCGCAGCCGGAATTGTTGCCGCCGTTGAGCGGTTGCGCAAGTAACGCAGCCGGACGGTGGGTTTGCGCGTGAATAAGCGAGTTTTCAGCGGTCAGTGGTCAGTGTTCAGTTGGCCTGCGCCGGAACGAGAGGCCTTAACTGAGGTGATTGGGAATCCAGGGTTGGTGGAAACCGCCAGTCATCGCACGCTGAAACTGACCACTGAAAACTGACAACTGAAGGCTGGGTTGTGGCTGTTGTACTGAAGTCGACGCAGGAGATCGAGAAGATGCGCCGCGCGGGGCAGGTAGTCCGCGAGGTGCTGGAACTGGTGCGCAGCAAGGTGAAGCCGGGCGCCACCACCTACGATCTCGAGAAAGCCGCTGAAGCGCGGCTGAACGAACTGGACGTGAAGGCTGCTTTCAAGGGTTACCATGGGTTTCCCTGTGTTCTGTGCACCTCAGTGAATAGCGAAATCGTGCACGGGATCCCGTCGCCCAAGCGCGTCCTGAAGGAAGGCGACATCGTTTCGGTGGACTTCGGCGTGGTGGTGGATGGCTACTACGGCGATGCAGCGATTACCGTGCCTGTGGGCGCCGTCGATGCCAAGGCCGCGCGGCTGCTCAAGGCCACGGAAGAGTCGCTCAAGGCGGGCATTGCCGCGGTTCGGCCGGGGGCGACCCTGGGCGATGTGGGAGCCGCGGTGCAGGGCGTAGTCGAGGGCGAAGGGTTCTCCGTGGTGCGCGAGTTTGTGGGCCACGGCATCGGCGTCCATATGCACGAAGATCCGCAGGTGCCGAACTTTGGCGAAGCGGGTCAGGGCATGAAGCTGAAAGCGGGCATGGTCATCGCCATCGAGCCCATGGTGAATGCCGGCAAGCCGGATGTGTTGGTCCTGGACGACGGCTGGACGGCTGTGGCCAAAGACGGAAGCATGAGCGCTCATTTTGAGCAAACGGTTGCGGTCACTGCAACCGGGGCGAGGGTTTTGACCGAATAGAACCGTTCGGTCCAAAAAAGCCGGGAGCGCACGAGCTGGAGCCCGGCAGAAGTGGACATAGATTGCCGAAAGAAGATGCGATTGAGGTCATGGCAACGGTCGTTGAGACGTTGCCCAACGCCATGTTTAAGGTCAAACTCGAGACCAATCACGAGGTGCTGGCCCATGTCTCGGGGAGGATGCGCAAGAACTTCATCCGGATTTTGCCCGGCGACCGCGTGGCCGTGGAGTTAAGTCCATACGACCTGAATCGCGGACGGATTGTGTACCGATACAAATAGTTCTCAGTTATCAGTTCACAGTCCTCAGTTTTTCGTGCCTTGAAAGCGGCATCGGAATGCGAGATGAAGTGAGAACTAAGAACTGTGAACTGAAAACTGGTTTTGTGGAGAAGGGCAGCAGTCATGAAAGTTCGGGCATCGGTAAAGAAGATTTGCGTCAAGTGCAAGGTGATTACTCGCGGAGGCGTGGTACGCGTGATCTGCGAGAACCCGAAGCACAAGCAGCGCCAGGGGTAAGCAAGCCCTGGCAGGAAGGGAGACTTTCGCGAAAGGGACTAAGGGACGTAGGGACCAGGGACTCGTTGAGAACGGCAAGTTGCAAATCAATGAGACTGCCCCCTGATCTCTGATCCCTGCCCCCTGGAAAGAGGCTAGTTAGCTTGAGTCAAGGCTTGCGGTGAACCCCTGGAAGCGCTCCGAGTAACCCGTGCGAACCGGTCAAGGCCGGAGGCACACAACCTGAAGCAGCAAAGGAATTCCAATGGCACGTATTGCTGGCGTCGATCTGCCCCGCACGAAGCAGGCCAGGATCGCGCTCACTTACATCTTCGGCATCGGCCAGCCGCGCGCCCGCAAGATTCTGGACAAGGCGAATGTTGACGCCTACAAGAAGATCCAGGATCTGGGCGAAGACGAGGTCAACCGCATCCGCCAGGTGATCGAGGACGAAGGAGACGTCGAGGGCGACCTGCGCAAGGACGTCTCCATGCACATCAAGCGCCTCATCGACATCCAGAGCTATCGCGGCATGCGCCACCGCAAGTCCCTGCCGGTGCGCGGCCAGCGCACCCACACCAACGCCCGCACTCGCAAGGGCCCGCGCAAGGGCACGATTGCCGGCAAGAAGAAAGCGACGGCGAAGACCTAATGGCCAAACCAGAGCAGAAGGCCGAAACCGGCAAGAAGGGCAAGACAAAGAAGTTCAAGAAACGCGAGCGCAAGAATGTGCCGTTCGGCATTGCATACATTCAGGCCTCGTTCAACAACACCATCGTTACCATCACCGACCCGGTGGGCAACACGCTGAGCTGGAAGAGCTCGGGATCGCTGGGCTTCCGCGGATCGCGCAAGGGTACGCCCTTCGCGGCACAGCAGGCAGCCTCGAACGCCGCCGGCATGGCGCGCGATCACGGTGTGCGCGCGGTGGAAGTTCGGGTCGCCGGTCCGGGTTCGGGCCGCGAATCGGCAATCCGCGCTCTGGCCGCCGCTGGCATCGAAGTGAAATCGATCCGCGACGTGACGCCAGTACCGCACAACGGCTGCCGTCCGCCGAAGCGGCGCAGAGTGTAAGAAGCAGCTATTAGCTTTTAGCTTTTAGCTATTAGCTTTTAGCTTTTAGCTTTTAGCCTTTAGCTCTTAGCTTGATCGTGCCTGGGTTAAACTTGTGGCTTCGATCAAGCGAAGACAAGCTGGAACTAGCAGCTAGAACGAAACGGGCCGGGACGAAGCGTCCCATGCGGCAAACGAACTTTGTGCGGTCTGCCTTCGATTGTGTGAAGGCAGCTACCGGCTACAGGCTCCAGGCTGCATTACGCGTAAACCGGCCGTCATCCGAAGTCAGGAGAAGAAATGGCACGTTATACCGGAGCAGTTTGCCGCCTTTGCCGCCGCGAAGGCGCCAAGTTATTTTTGAAGGGCGCCAAGTGCACCTCGGACCGCTGTCCGCTGGAGAAACGCAACTTTCCGCCCGGCCAGCACGGCAAAGACCGCAAAGCCAAGATCGTAGGCTATGGCCTGCAACTGCACGAAAAGCAGAAGGCCAAGCGCATGTACTTCACGCTCGAGGGGCAGTTCCGCGAGTACTACGAGAAAGCCAGCCGTTCCACCGCAGTCACCGGCGAGCTGCTCATCCAGCAACTGGAGCGGCGCCTCGACAACGTAACGTACCGGCTGGGATTCGCCATCTCGCGCCGGCAGGCCCGTCAGGTTGTCCGTCACGGCCATGTCACGGTGAATGGCCGCAAGGTCAACATTCCTTCCTACCAGGTGAACACGGGCGACGAGATCGCCGTCCGCGACAGCGCCAAAAAACTGGCAATTGTGGAGCAGGCTGCGCAGTTCGCTGCGCAGAACCCGGTTCCCACCTGGCTGGAAGCGAACTTTGAGAATCTGTCCGGGCGCGTGCTCCATCTGCCCAAGCGCGCGGATGTAAACATGCCGATCAACGAACAGTTGATCGTCGAGCTGTACAGCAAGTAACAGCCATTAGCTCTCAGCTTTCAGCTCTCAGCTTCTTTCTTGGTAAGGCCAACGGTGTTGGTTGCATTAAGAAAGGGCTGAAAGCCGATGGCTGAAAGCTGAAAGCTGCATTTCAAACCAAGGAGCACTTGCGCGGCCGCCGCAAAATGCATCGCGACGTACATGCCGCGCGGGAAACGAGAGACGAATTATGTTGTGGAGAGGATTTCAGAAACCGAAGCGCCTTGCGGTCGATGCCGAGACGCTTACCGATACCTTCGGAAAGTTCAGCGCCCAGCCCTTTGAACGGGGCTTCGGCACCACCATCGGCAACGCCTTGCGGCGCACGCTGCTCAGCTCCATCGAGGGCGCGGCAGTCACCGCGGTCCGCATCGAGGGCGTGCTGCACGAGTTCCAGTCCATCACCGGCGTGGTCGAAGACGCCACCGACATCATCCTCAACCTCAAGCAGGTTCCCTTCAAGCTCCAGGGCGAGGGTCCCAAGGCGCTGTATTTGCACGCCGATCATCCCGGCGTGGTTACTAGCGGCATGATCGAGGCCGATAACGACGTGGAAATTCTCGACAAGAACGTCCATCTGGCCACTCTCTCCGAAGGCGGCAAACTGGATATGGAGATGCGCCTCAAGCGCGGGCGCGGTTATATCTCCGCCGACAAGAACTTCGACGCCGACCTTGGCCTGGGCTTCATTCCCGTAGATTCGGTGCACTCGCCGGTGCGCCGCGTAAACTACGCGGTCGACGCAGCCCGTTTGGGCCAGATCACCGACTACGACAAGTTGACGCTCGAAGTGTGGACCAACGGCGCCGTGCTGCCAGCCGACGCGGTCGGTCTGGCGGCCAAGCTGCTCAAGGACCACATGAACATCTTCATCAACTTTGAGGAGGAGATCGAGGCGGAAGCGCGGGGCGAGGAAATTCGCACCCTGCTGCGCAACGACAACCTCAACCGCAGCGTGGAAGAGCTGGAGCTGAGCGTTCGCAGCTACAACTGCCTGAAGAACGCCAACATTCAGACCATCGGCGAACTGGTGCAGAAGACTGAGGCCGAGATGCTGAAGACCAAGAACTTCGGCCGCAAGAGCCTGAATGAGATTAAGGAGATCCTTGCGCAGATGGGACTGTCGCTGGGCATGAAGATCAACGAGCAGGGTAACGCGGTGCCCGGGCCCACCAGCATTTCGCCGCAGACAGCGCTGGCCGCAAGCTATCGCTACGACGACGAAGAGGAGCCGCTGGACTCAGTGGATCTGCAATTGCCCACCGAGACGGAGAATTTCTAAGAGACAGGGACTAGGAAATAGGGACTAGGGACTAGAAAGGCCATCGCATGCTTAGACCCTAGTCCGTCAGTCCCTAGAAGGAAGAGTTATGCGCCATCGCAATGCAGGATTCAAACTCGGACGCAACACCAGCCATCGCCGTGCACTATTGCGCAACCTGGTCACGTCCGTCATCGAGGAAGATCGCGTAGAAACCACCGTGGCCAAGGCGAAGGCTGTCCGTCCGCACATCGAAAAAATGATCACGCTGGGCAAGAAGGGCGATCTCCATGCGCGCCGGCAGGCGCTCGCATTTCTCCGCACTGATGAGGCCGTCAAACGGTTGTTTAGCGTCGTGGCTCCGCGCTACCGCGACCGCGATGGCGGCTATCTGCGCATCGTCCGCACCGGCTTCCAGCAGGGCGACGGGGCCGCCAAGGCGTTTATCGAGTTGCTGGGCGCCGAAAAGCAGCTCGAAGTGAAGCGCCAGAAGCGCGCCGACATCAAGGCCAAGAAAAGAGCCGAGCTCGAAAAGCAGCTCGAAGAGCAGAAGAAGGAAGCGGAAGAATCCGAAGAGGGCGGAGAGCAGGCCGCGTAAGCAACCGGCAGGTTGGCGAACTCTTCGCTCAAAAATAAAGCGGGCATCCCGCCGCCGGGGTGCCCGCTTTCTCATCTTCGATTGTTCCCGATGCGAGATCTCTTCTGTCGGCAGCTTTGGTTCCACCGGCAAAGCCCGGGGAGCACCCAGGCGCTTAAGATTTTAAGCGCCGGACAACGCCAATCGCCGGCTCTGGGAAAGCACTTCCTTGGCAACCGGCTGGCGCAGAACTTCGATATCGTCCAGATCCACTTCCAGTGAGAAGCACTGCTTGGTCGCGGAAAGTGCGATGACGACCTTGCATGGATGGCGAAATTCCGTCGCAATCCCTTCCACTCCCGCGAAAACTCCCCGATGCACGCGCACGATTTCTCCCAGGGAAACTGCGGGATGAGGCCGCAGGATGCATCCGCTGGCCAGGCCCTCGCGGATTCTCGCGATTTCGGCGGCGCTTACGGTATTGCCCGCGCCGTCTCCGAGCAAGCGCAGAACCCCTGGTGTGCTCACGACCGAAATTCGGGCCTCGCGCGGGAAGCGAACAAAGACGTACCCCGCGAAAAGCGGGCGCTGAAGGTCGACTACACGGTCGGTCCATTTGGAACGCACCGTGTACAGAGGCAGGTAGTGTTCAAGGGAACGCACCGTCAGGTGCTGAGCAACCCGCCGTTCATGGTTCGCAACGACATGCACTACACGCCAAGCGCCCTCGGACATTTCATGCTCCGATAAGAACGACGCAGACATGGAGGGAATTCAGATGCTCGATCGATGACGCCGACTGCGCTTTGCCCATTCTTCTTTCGAGAGGGTCTGAATCGCAGCGGCTGCTTGAGAGTTGCGATCTCAAGCAACAAGAAGGAGTGAACCAACGTTGGACGTTGTTTCAAGTATATCGCAGAATTCTCGCCCAGGCATGTTTCATCGGTTTAATTTGTCAGATTCAATAACATCAATCCCTTCGACGGGACAATCCTTGCCGGCAACCCGGTTCAAGGGAAGAACCTTCCGGCGCGCCGGATGCGATATGAGCCGTGCATCGCTTCCCTGCAATCGCAGTACGACACAGAGATTCCCACGCGCACCATGGAAAGCACGGGGAATCGTTCTCGCTGGACTGAAAGGAATCGGGCGCTGGCGCCTGCAGGCGCAGGTGTCGGCGGCACAAGGATAGGAGTGAGGAATCGCTGTAAGCTATTTGAACGAGATTTCCGGCGGCCCATTTCTCCAGCGCTCGTTGTGAATCAAGCGCCCGCAGAAGGGAAAACGCAGTGGGCTCAACTCGATTCCAATGCAGCGCCGTTGGGATGCTCTCGATTGGTCATGCGCTTGAGCAGGTGGACGCTTGGACTGTAGTCCGGGATGAGCTCCTTGAGCGCGACGACCAAGCGGCTTGTGTCGCGGGCTTCGCAAATTTCGCGCAGCGCTTCGAGCCAGCTCCGCATGTCCTCCTCCGGCACGCCGTTGCCGACAAAGATACGAATCTTGTCATGCTTCGTCGGCACCGTATCTTCAAGGAGCGTGCTGAGCTCTTCGCAGAGTTTTTCGCCGGGACGGATTCCCGTGAATTCGATCTTGATGTCCTCTTCGGGCTTGAGACCCGATAAGAGAATCAGGTCTTTGGCCAGATCCACGATCTTCACGGGCTGCCCCATGTCCAGAACGCAAATCTGGCCGCCCTTCCCGATCGCCAGCGCTTGCAGCACGAGCTGGCAGGCCTCGGGAATGGTCATGAAGAAGCGGCGCATTTCGGGATGCGTGACGGTGACGGGCCCGCCGGCCGCGATCTGCTTCTTAAAGATGGGAATCACGCTGCCGTGCGAACCCAGTACGTTGCCGAAGCGAACGGCCACATACTTGGTGCGGCCGTTCTGCAACGCCAGGAGGATCAGCTCGGCAATGCGCTTGGTGGCGCCCATCACGTTTGTGGGCCGCACAGCCTTGTCTGAAGAGATCAGCAGGAAATCCTCGACGCCGTGGTCCGCCGCGGCCACCGCCACGTTGTAGGTTCCGAAGACATTGTTTTCGATGGCCTCAAAGGCATGCGTTTCCATTAAAGGAACGTGCTTGTATGCTGCGGCGTGATAGACCACGGTCGGCCTGTAATGAGAGAAGATTTCGTTCAGGCGATCGGCGTTTTGAATGCTGCCGATTTCCGCGTAAAACGGAACCAGCGGGAAGGCCTGCCGCATTTCGCGATCGATCTCGAACAGCGACGTTTCCGCAATCTCCAATCCGACAATTCGAGCAGGGCGGAAATGCGCGATTTGCCGGCAAAGCTCGAAGCCGATGGAGCCCGCTGCGCCGGTGACCAGGACAACCTTGCCTTCGAGCGTGCTTCGTATCGAGTCTTCCTCGAGATGTACAGGGGTGCGGCCCAGAAGATCGTCGACCGCAACTTCTCGGATTTGGCCGGCCATGCCGCGGCCCTCAATCATCTCGCCCAGCCCGGGCACAGTTTTTACCTCGACTCCTGCTGCGTGACACAACTTCAGAATGCGCGTCATCTCGGCGCCCGTGGAGGAAGGAATGGCAATGAGCACGATGGCTATTTTGTGCCGCGCCACGAGCGTCTCGATCTTGCCCCCTTCTCCGAGCACCGGCACGCCGCCAATACGCAAACCCAATTTGCCGGGATCGTCGTCGATGAAGCCACAAACTCGATAAGCCAGTCTCGCGTTGTTGCGAATTTCCATCAGTAATGTGGCGCCCGCGTCGCCAGCCCCGTAGATAAGGACCCGCTTCACAGGCCCATTACTTCTTCGCGACTGTGAACCAAAAGTCGACGTTGCGCGAGCCGCAAGCCGAAGGCCGCTTGTGGCCAACAAGCAGACCATCAAATCGAGCATGTAGATCGATCGCGGGAATCCCGGCGGCGCCAACAGAAGAATCAGGAGACAGCCGATGACCGATGCGATCAGATTCCCTGCCGCAATCCGTAACAGGTCGATCGTAGATACATAAATCCAAAAACCCCGGTCGAGCTTGGCTGCACGAAACACGACCATCTTGACGGGCAGCCAGACGGCAAGAGCATACGGAAGGTAGCGGAGATAGACTGGCGGCACATCGAAGTCGAAGCGAAGCAGGAATGCCGCCACGGCTGAGGCCGCAAAGATTCCGGTCAGCGCCGCCCAGATTACAACTCGGCGCAACGCATCGTTTCGTAAGAGAAGATTCTGTTCCTTGCGCATCATCCACGGCTCGCTTTCCCGAACCACGCAGACGGTGAAGGTATTCTATGCGATGTCATTTTTCAACTGGTTCCGGACTTCACTCCGCATTCCGCCAACCTGAATCGATCGGCGGCCACACATCGATCTTAGCGTCACGAACGCTCTTGCGATGGGTCTATTTTTCAAGAGCAACATCGGAGGGATTTCCCTCGAGGCCTGCATCGAACCGAAAGGTTATGTACAACAGCGGAACGATTGCAACCCCGGCGAATGCAGGCGCAGCCGCCGGATATCGGCACGCACCCCATGCCAATGGAAACAACCATCCCATATTGATTGCAGCGGCCGCCAGCGTCACCTTCGCATGATTGCCCCACGCCCGGGCGGCGTGTTGATAGGCGTGATTGCGATGGGCCTCGTACCACCGCGCGCGAGAGAAAACGCGGCGTAAGAGGGTCACCGTGGAATCTACGATAAAGGCGGCAAGCAAAATCAGCCAGGGCCAAAGGAATGACGAGCCGGCCTTCGAAGAGAATAGCGCCAGGACGCCCAAAGAAAATCCCAAAAAACCGCTTCCGGTATCGCCCATGAAGATCCTTGCAGGCGGCCAGTTCCAAACCAGGAAGCCGAGGCTCGCAGCGGCCAGCATCCAGCAAACCTGCGCAATATCCGGAAGCCCATTGCGCATCAGCAGAAATGCGCCGAGCCCGCTTACGCAGACGGCTTCCATTCCGGCCAGGCCGTCGATACCGTCCATGAAGTTAAAAAGATTGGTGAGCCAGATCAAGGCAACCAGCATGATGCCTCGGCTGACCCAACCCCAATGAGCACCGCTGTTGCAGAATGGCGAAGGGCGCATCGCATTGAGGCACCAAAGAGCCCATGCTGCCGCGAGCGAGTGAACAATGAGCCGCGGCCAGGCAGGCAACCTGAAGTGATCGTCGAGGAAGCCGACAATGCCGATGGCTATCCCGCCGCCGGCGAGCGCCCAGGCAAGCCTTGCAGGAACAACCTGCTTCTGGAAAAACCAGACTACCGCCGATAAAAAAACCAAAACGATGCCCAGACCGCCCCCGCGCGGGACAGGCACCGCGTGGGAGCTGCGGGCATTGGGAAGATCCATTACGCCGTGTCTGACAAGGTACCTGCGAACCCCGCCAGTTACAAGCGCGGAAATCAGGAAGAGGAGAAGGAATAGACGCATTAGAGAGCCGCTGCTCTTGCCGGCCATTTGGATTCCCGATACCACCGGGCGGTGGCCGCCAATCCGTCGTCAAGCGTGACTGGAGGAACCCACGCCAATCTCTGTTGCGCTCGGCTCGAGTCAATCACGAGAGAACCCAAAACTCTGCCAGCTGCCTCCTCGTTCAAAGTCACTTTGGCTGCCAAACGAATCAGAGCCGGGGAAACGGGAAAGAACCGGAAAGGCCGCGCCAGGACGCGCGCCAGTCGCGCGATCAATTCGCGCGTCGATATGTCCTCAGTGTCCTTTACGAGAAAGGTTTGATTGGCGGCGTTACGATGGCTCACGCAACGCACCAGAAAATCTGCGAGGTTTTCGGCGCCGAGCAGACTGCGGCAGTTTTCGCTTGCAGGCAAAGGCAACGGCAGGCCGCGATCCACGAGCCTCATGAGCCGCAAAAAATTCCCTTTCACTCCGCGCCCATAAACCTGCGGGGGACGAACAATCACCACCTCCAGTCCGCTCTCCGCCGCGACTGAGCGAAGCGCCTCCTCGGCTTCCCACTTCGAAGCCGCGTATGGTTCGCGGGGATTGGAGGGCATGTCCTCGGTGAACGGCTTTTCGAAGGTTGCCTCGCCATGCACCTTTACCGTGCTCACAAAAATGAACCGCCGTACGCCGGCACTTGCGGCGGCAAGAGCGATGGATTTGGCGCCGCCAACATTGACACGCCGGTACTCCTGCGGCGGGTCGTCGGCGTTATCCCTCGCCGCAGGGAGACGGGCAGCTAAGTGCACAACAACGGATACATTCGCGAGGTGAGCGCGCAAATCTTGATTTGCACTCAGGTCCCCGAGGAGGGAAAAATCGCTCAACCCGGGAACCGCTCGCTGCAATTCCGGCCACCGTTCGAGACTCCGCACTCCGGCACAAGGAAAATACCCTGTTTCCATGAGCCTGCGACAGACATATTTTCCAACAAATCCGTCAGCGCCTGTCACTAATACTCGTTCTGCCATCTCAGGTAATCAGTCGATATCTTGCTTCTAACAACATGTGCATCGGGTGCAAGCGGCAGGTTCTCTTCAGCAGTTGTTGGGAGCTTCCAGACCCAAGGCTCGAATCACTCGGGCCGCTCCCGCAGGCTTGTCGTAGTTTTCCAGGAAAGCCTCCCGGCCGTTCCGTCCCTTCCTGTAGATTGCTTGCGGGTGCTTCAGGAGATGCATGAGAAGCGCGGATACGCCGCCTTCATCGCCACACTCAAATTGCCAGCCGCAATCGAACCGCTGAATGAGAAGAGCGGGCGTAGCCGCCGCGGGGCCAATATAGAGTACCGGCCGCCCCGCCGCCATTAGCCCATAAATCTTGCTGGGCACAACGGCGCCGACAGTTGCCGGCTCCTGTGTTACCAGGCCCACATGGCATTCCGCCAAGCTTGCTCCCAGGTCTTGTTGGCGAACGTAACTCCGGAAAGAGACGTTCGTTATTCCGCGCTCCTGGCAAAAGTGAATCAATACTTTGCGTTTGAGGCCGCCGCCCGCAAAAACAAAGAGAAAATCGGGCAGGCCCGCCAGGCGATCCATCACATCACGAATGGTCGCCACATCGTGCGCCAACCCCAGATTTCCCGAATACAGGATGCGCAGCGGCCCGCACGCGGGAAACGGCAACGGAGAAATCATCCGCCCGTCGGCCCAATTCTCCGCGACCGAAATGCGATTTTCAGGAACCCGGTGCCGCAACAGGCGGGCCTTCATGCAGTCGCCCAGGACAATTACCGCGTCCGCCCGGCGCCGGGGAAAATCCAGCAGAAGTGTGGTCCAGCCTGCTACCGGAATGCCCAGGGCGATTGCTATATCCGGATACAAATCCATCTCCCATGCCACGTGACGGCACCCGCGTATCCGCTGCAACAACCACCCAATCCAAGCCAGTCCTGGCGGCGCAGTGAGCGTCACTACCACATCTGGTTTCGGAGTGTTTAGCGCTTTCCACACAGCTCCCGCGTAAAACGTGGCGTAGGAGAGCAGCTTCTTCGCCTTGTTCTGCGAAAACGCCGCGGTTCTCAGGCGCGTGACCTGAATTGCGCCCTGTCCTGCCGGGTATTCGCGGTCCTCCGTTGTCTCGGAATGCTCGCGTTGACCGCTGCCGCGCGCTGCAACTTCGTCCGCGGCATAATCGTTCGCGCCGCAGATCACGCGGACATCGTGACCCGCCTTCGAGGCCTCGTCCGCAAAGTCAGCCAGAAACTGCCCAACCGCCGACTGATCCGGTCCAAAAAACTGACTTATGATAACGATTCGCGCACGCGAAGCCGCTCGCGTTGGAGAGCCCGCAGCCTCGAATCTACTCCGTGTTACTCGCACGAGAGATCGTTTTCCACGCCGTTCTTGTCAAACCAAAACGCAGTCAGGTTTTGATCCACGGCCAAGCATCCAGTCGTACACCTGAGTCATGGTTTCACCGATTCGTTGCCATTGGAAGCGCTCATCGACAAGGCGCCGGCCATTCATCCCCATTGCCTCGCGCTCTGCATCCGTCAGAGAGAATAGGCTGCGCAAAGCCGCTGCAATGCTGTTCGCCTCCGGCTCCATCCTGATTGCAGCCCCTGCTTCGGCGCCCTCGGGAAGATTGCACTGATGGGTCATCAGGACCGGCAATTGCCACGACCACGCTTCGAGAATGCTTACCGGCAAGCCTTCGCTTTTGCTGGGCAGAATGAACGCGGAGGCCGCGGCGAGGCAGCGATCTTTGTCCGCATCGAACTGCGGGCCGAGGAAGGTAATGCTTGAGCGAACCTGAAGCCGATCTGCAAGTCGCTCAAGTTCGGCGCGATGGCGATTCTGGTCCCACCCGGCCAGAGTAAGGCGCCAGCCGGACGTTTCCGCTTCCTTCGCAACCATGCGCCAGGCCTCAATTAGACTGCCAAGTCCCTTGGAAGGATGAAACCTGCCGAGATAAAGAATTGACCGGCCCTGCCGCGGCTCCCGATAGACTTTATCATGCCGCAGCGTGGTTCCGTTGGGAATGACGCAGATGGGATTGGTGAGCCCGTACTCGCGGAACGCCTCCGCTTCGGACACATTCAAAGCGTGCAGGCAGGCGGCGCGGCGCAGGTGCGCGTTTCCATAGAGCAGAGCTGCAATGCGCTTCTTCCACAGGGAATTGCGCAACGCCCACGGCCTGAGCAGCCCATGCGGGCTGACAATATAAGGCCTCCTGCCTTGCGACCAGCGAAGGGCCACGACCGACGGATACATCCAGATGCCATGGACATGGAGAATGTCTGCGTCGCTTGCTTGCAATGCAGCCGCAAGCCCCGGCGCATAACCGAAGATTCGCGGGCCGCGAACAGGGAAAGCCTTTGTCGTTATGTCGCTCCATAGCGCCTCATCGCTTGCCGTATAAGCGTCACGCGCACTGAACACCAAGGGCAAATACCGCTTCTCCGTGGCGATCGCAATGGTAAGGTTGCGCATCGCGTCGAAGATTCCGCCGTTCATCCGCGAGATTGAGTTAGTGAGAACGGATAGCCGAAATTGAGAATGCGACATGTCAGGCCAGAGCGCGTCAGGTGGGCGATGGCTCAAGGAGCGCGAAACTCTCGTGAAGCCGCGGTCCTCTCTCTCAAACGCAGGCGCGCCGCGCCGCGCTCAATTGCTTCCAGATAGCCTTGAACTTCCAGATCCATCCGGCAATTCCGGTTGACGATTTCCCGCGAGTAGGACCCCATTCTAGCGCGGAGCTCAGGATCGAAGAGTTTCATCATCGCCTGAGCTAACTGGGAAATATCGCCGGGTTCAATCACAAATCCATTGACTCCGTCCTGCACAATGAGTCCTGCCGATCCGCAAGCTGTCGTAGTCACAAGCGGCTTACCGGCCAATCCGGCCTCCACCAGGACCTTGGGAAAGTTGTCTCTGTGCGTCGGCAGCAGCACTGCATCCGCCGCGCAGTAAAGCTCCGCGAGTTTCTCCGGCGCAACCGGGCCAAGGAAGCACACACGCTGCTCGACTCCGTTCGACCGGGCGAGCTCGGTGAAGTGGTCAATCGTCGCGCCCTGCTTGCTGGCCGGTTCCTCCGGTCCAACAAACACGCACAAGAAAGATGAGTCCTTCGGAAGCAACGCCGCCGCCCTTATGATGTCGGCCACGCCCTTGAACGAATGGAGACTCCCCGCGTACAGAAAAATGACGCCGCAATCCGGGCCAAGATCGCGCCGCACATCCGCATCGGTTCCGACTCCGCCGAGAATTCTCTTGAAGAGAGCTGCCCCGCCTTCGTATGGGGCTGGGATCAACCGGTCAGGCGCGCAACCGTAAATTTCGGTTAGAACTTCTACAGCAGCGGGATTCTGGTAAATATGAAACTGGCACATGCGAAGCAGGAAACGCTTCAAGAGCCTGATCCACCAGCGCCGCTTTCTTTCCAACTTTACGGGGACCGTTTGATTGGTTGAGATCACCACCCGCCCCAGGAGACGAGCGCAGAGCGCGCACCAGATCGCTCCCAGGCCCAGCAACCCCTTCAGAACCACCACGTCGGACTCGCGCGCGCATGCCAGGCCAACCGCCCATTCCGGGTTGGAAACAAGTTGCTCTTGCGTGCTGCCCTTCACATGGGCTCCGTAGTGCCTGCCTCGCGCGATCGCCGGGCGATAAGCAACTCTTGAAAGCTCCTGATCGTTGTGCCTGTAGAGCGGAAATGCTTTTACTGAGAACGCTGTTGCGCGCGCCACTTCGAAGAGCGCGTCCTCTGTGTTCCGCTGCAGATCGTACGTAAGGAATCCGACCTTGAGACGGGGTTTGGATTCCACGCTGTTCGGGAAGGCTTCCGAACTCCTCTCGATGTCAGATTCAACCATGAAATCACTCACGCTAGCGATTCTCCAGGATGGAAAGTGCGCCGCGAACAAACATCGTCGCTGGTGAAGTCACGCGGATGGCTTCTTCGCCCAAATGAAGATTTGAGGCGACAGGTTAGGGACCGCTCTAAGCAGAAGGAAGCCGGTACGTCTACAAAGTTCAAAAAGTGACAGTGGCCGTGGATAGCAATCGACTGCTCCGCAATGGACAGACTCCAGTGACGAGACTTCAGCGCATTTGTGAAGCGATCGAATCGAGTGATAGAAGACATGCTCCCAAGGTGCAAGATCCAAAGGCCTGTTAAGTAGGCGATGTATCCGGATTTTCCAGGGAATTGCCCGGCCGTTGGGAACTGAGATGAATAAGTGTCCTCGTGGTTCTAAGGCTTCCGCAAGCTGCTGCAAAAAGGGCACCGGATTCCTAATGTGCTCGAAGACGTCCCACAGCGTGATGCAGTCGAATTTCAGGCCAGGCTGGTCAAGGAGTTCGAGATAGGCCTGGAGGGAGCTTGCGTGCCGCACTTCGGGGAAGAAATTCGATGCATATTCAGCTTGTGCTCTTGATGCGTCGAACCCATACGCGAGAAACCCGTTTGCGGAAGCAAACGTAAGAAACCCTCCCGTACCACACCCGACGTCTAACAGCCTTTGGCCCGGTTTGGTTGCGAACCGCGACGCGTATGCCAGCCATTGGTTGAACGCACGGACCTTATGCACGCCCTGACACCACAAACGGCCTTCGTCGAGTGCGGAAGTGTCTAAGTCGACGTAGTCTGGAGATAGCTCCGAGTAGTGCTCGACCGTTTGAATGAGATCGCAATTCGAGCAAAACACGAGATGATACATGCGAAGGTCATGCTCTTCGGAAGTCACTTCCTCGACGCTGGGCGAGCCGCAAAGTCTACAGATTGGCGCATCATCCATGGGTCTTGGAAACGCCGGAGGGTAATTTGATCTTGATTTCCATTTTGCTTTCCCGGCCATGAGGCAACATACCCGCGACTGCCTGGTTGGACGTTAACGCCATCTCACTCAGGATTCGTAAGATGGCTTTCGCGCAACCACGCGCATGCCCATGGTTCCGATGTGAAGAATCTTCAAAAGCGCGTCAAAGGGCAGGCAGACTATGCGCAAGACCCGATCCAAAGCCCACTTCCAGTTCGATGATCGCTTTGCTTCTTGAGTGGGGGCTGAAGCCACTGACTTACTTCGCGCACGTCGATTGACATACGCAGTCCACAGGATGTCGTGCAGACTCGCGTCGATCTCCGTCTGGACATGCTCAAAGGAGCTACTTTCCAGGAATCGTCGGAGGCACTGCGGAGTCCATCGCGTCAGATGGTGCGGCGGATAATCAACAAAGATTCGACCAGCAGGCTGCCACCTCCGCTCGTTCGGACAGGACAAAACCAGGTATCCGCCGTTTTTCAAGCGCCGGTGGACCTCCTGAATCACCTGCTTCGGATTTGGAAGGTGCTCGATCACCTCAAACATCGTGATCAGATCGAACCCTGACCATTCATCCGGCATCGAAAGAACTTGACCCGTCATGAGGAAACCGTCCAGGTGAAAGGCAGTCTTGCCAAGGCTGATTTCCTGATCGTTGAAGTCGATCCCATACGCGTCGCGCCCGGCATCGCGCGCGCAGGCCACAAATGCGCCGGATCCGCAGCCAATATCGAGCATCTTTGATCCCCGTTGCGTCAACGCCTCAAACCAGGCAATCCGCCGGCTGTCGAGATGCGCACGCTCCTCCTGAGCGTCGGGCATCGTCTTATGCGCATAGACCACGTGTTCCTGGTAGTATGACGGGTGAACGGCTGCCATCGGGTCAGTGAAAACGAGATCGCATACAGAACACCTTCTCAGTTTGATCGCACAGCCGGTGTAAATCACGTGATTACTGCGCTGGCCGCATGATGGGCAGCCGGGAAGATCGGCCATATTCGCGGATCGCTCCGCATCCTTTCGAGCAGTTATGTCCACTGTGAAATCGGTAAGTCAATTTTCAAGCTGTTTTTCATATCGCCACTCCGCAACATCGGCGAGCCATTGCCGCATTCTGCTGTAGATATCGTTTCCGGAGGCAATTACTCGCGCATATCCAGCGGCGGCAATCCCTTTTCTTGCCGATTCGTTGCGCAGGTAAAAGCGCGCTTTGTCGATGAACTCGCCGGGGCTATCAAAGAACTCAGCCTCTTTCCCTTCTGAGTAAAACTCCTGCATGGCAGGAGTTCGCTCGGAGAGAAGAAAGGTGCCGCAGGCAGGAATCTCCCATGATCGATTGGTGTACTGATCGCGATTCCACTTGCTGAAGAAGCAGGCTCCGATCTTGCTTGCGCAAAGCGCTCGGCGGTAATCCCCTCCTCTTGCGTTGGGAATCGGCCTCAGGATGCGATAGACATCGACCGGAAGGGCCGAGCTCCATCCTACTTCGCCGCCGAAGATCCTGCACTTCAGCCCGTCCCGCACCACTCTCGTCAGGCACTCAATGCGAAGATCCGGCTCCATGTGCCCGGCGAAAACAACATCGG
The DNA here is from genome assembly GCA_963844905.1 of uncultured Acidobacteriaceae bacterium. Taxonomy (GTDB): domain Bacteria; phylum Acidobacteriota; class Terriglobia; order Terriglobales; family Acidobacteriaceae; genus Telmatobacter. The sequence continues at coordinate 463,943 of CAWJQD010000002.1, forward strand.
ATCCCCAAATCTTTTGTTCCTCGGCGCTGAGAGAGCACGGGTAATGAAGCCACGGAATGTAATACATCATCAGGACCCGCACGCGCTTGACGCCGTATGCGGCGGCCTCGGCGAGATTGCACTGGCGGTTGACGTGGTACCCATCGTATTCCGGCAGTGCCTGCACGAGAAGCCGATACTCTCTAAGACCGGCCCTTCCAAATGGGTCGTCGCAGTGTGAGCCGGAAGCAAAGGCCATTCTTGCCACTTGCGCGATCGTCTCGCGATTGTAGTGATGCCCGTGGTAGAAGACAACCACATCGGGATGAGCCTCCCGCACACGCTCGACTACCATGCGGTTTACCGTGCCGATATGGGGGCCAAACAAGTAATGTTGCTCGAGCCGCCCCGCAAGATTCGCCGGCATATACGAATGGGTGTCGAAGAGCTCAACCTTGATTCCCAGATCGCGAAGCGCCCGGAGCCAGGCAAGCTCGTAGATTTCACCAAATGCCGAGCGGACGATCAGGACGGACGCAACTTTTCTCCCGCCGGGCGTCGGCATATATCTTCCTGGGAAATACTCCACTCACGAAGGACGGACGCCGCGCGCTCCACTCATCACGGGCGTTGATCCAAGCACACGCTTCGACGTGCCAATCAGCGTGTCACAGATCCGAATCCCAGCCAAGGAGAGAGCCGCGCGGTATAGGTGAAATGATAGATACTTGCCGAGACCGAGCTCGGACAATGCCGATGCGTAATGTTTGAAAGAGGATCGGGTGCCCGATCGCGCCTGGATGGCAAGAAGCGGGTAAGAGTAGCGGGCGATATCGGATCGTATCAACCGACCGACTTCAGGCCCATATGCGGATTCAAGGCTTTCGGCTATGTCGAAGAGGCCGCGGACAAAGTTCAGGGAATGTTCTGCAGAGAGCTGCCGTGGGGCAAACCGCTCGCGCTCTCTCTCGCTGGATCCGAAGTAGTGCTCGCCGCCGGCGCGGCGAATTGCAGTCATTTGCGACAGATAGTATCCCGGCATCGTCATCAGCAACGTGCCGACTAAGTGCAGCTGATAAAGCAAAGTGCCGTCGAATTTGCCGGTTCTGATCGCGCGCGCTGCGTCAGTGCAGATGGTGAGGCCAGAGATGAAGATCGACCGCCGAAAGAATGCTGCTACCGTTTCGGGGCCGGGCTTGAACATACGATCACCTGGGAAATAGCGATGCACATCTAGCACTTCCCCCGTGTTCCTTGAGATCGTTTGCCAGGCCCGCAGAACTACGCCAACTTCGGGGACAGCGCCGATAGCTTTCCTAAGTTCGTTCAATGCACCGGCGCACCAGAGATCGTCGTCGCCCATAAACACGCAATAGCGCCCCTCCGCATGGTCGATAAGAAAGCGCAGGTTGCCGTCATAACCGAGGTTCTCCGGCGTTCTGAGGAACCGGATCGTGAGAGATGTGTGTTCCCGGGCGAAGTGATTCACGACTTCCACAATCTCATTCCGCTTCGGCGAACCATCCTCGCTCACGAGGATCTCCCAATCGCCGGGGGCCTCAGAAGCGATGCTGCTCAATAGCTCCAGGAGTTCTCGAGGGCGGTTGAACGCCGGAATACAAATGGAAAATCTCTTTCGCATTTCCTGCTCTTTGGCTGGGAAGAACCGGCGCAGCGGACTTTGCTCCTCACCATGCGGCTCTCCTCTTTTCGTCGATTGCCTCATGGGGCGCCGGCCCTCTAGTTTCATGAAATCACAACCTTGCAGGCCATCAAGTGAGAGCCATTTGGGTGGCTCCCAGCGGTACAGGACGCACACAATGAATTACCATCTGCTCGATTGCGCAGAAGGCTAGGATAGGCAAGCCTTGTGTAGCCAGGAGATACACGCCGAGGGTTGCAGTCATAGGTATCGTCCACACGCACAGCAAAGTTAAGATATAAAAGCTGAGCAGCAAGGTCCCCATGTCGCGGGCAGAATGCGTCACTGAGATACAGTACTTGGCAATTCTGCCAATGACAAAGAATCCGCCAAAGACACCAAGAACGCCGAAGTTATAGTCGAGCTCGGCAAGCGTTCCGGGCACGATTCCGGTGATTGTCGGATCACCGTAGATATACTGGCCCACCAGCGCAGTCATCGCTTCCGGTTCCGGCACCTTCGCTGAAATGTGCAGCAATGTCAACGGCGCGTTGATGGTCATGATCAGGCCTTGAAGTAGAGTTGAACCGAAGGCATGGCCATATCGATTCACCATATCAAAGGCAAGATTGATCGTTGCGTATCTTCCCATCTGCCAGTCAAGGACCGCGGCAACTTGACTGGCCACCAATTGACTCGTGCTCATTCCGCTGCGCACGAGATAGTCGAAGCCGCCGTTAAGCAGCACGGTCGTCCGCGCGAAGGTCTCGAATACGACAATCCCCATAACTCCCGTAATAACAACCGAGGTAAATGGCCGGAAAACCTGAGGGGCAAACTTCTTAACCACGAAGATCAGGGGTAATACCGCCAGCAGATTCTCGGCGCGGCCCCCGGTCCAAGTCAGGTTAGAGACCATGCAAGCGGACCCGCCAATAAGCAATGCGATTGTGATTTTCGGGTGGCGCTTGCTGGTCCGCGAAACCAGGAATGCAGTCAGGGCGAAGATGATTCCCCAGGAAAGCCACCCAGACATGAATGCATAACGCGCGGTTCCCGGATCGAGCACCTTTGTGCGGTCCACGGTCAATATGTCTTCAAATAATTCGCCGGAGCGGAAGAAGAGCAGGCACGTCCCTGCGATCCCCGCAAGCGTAAACGCCAGTCCGGCAAGAGCAAGCAACCAGGAACGCACGCGGACCAGTTGTGGACCATGCGATGACACCGGTGATCGTGCCGGCGCAAGTCCCCACCAGAGACCGACTTGAGCAAGCAAAACCAGCGCGAGCGAGAGGTATACATGATGATTCTGCGTGTGGGCGTCAAGTGCGGCAACATCGTAAAACCCGAGCGACACATAGTCCACCCCGGTGAGGTTAACGAGTGCCGACAGCGGGTAGACGAGTAAGAACGTACCGAGCACGAGCGTATATCCATTCATGAGTCTGCCGGTCTTGACCGCGGCACGCAGCACCATGGCGAACGAAATCACCAGCAGGGCTGCGGCCAGCGCTCCAGCGCCGAGAGTGGCCACCCGGTCGCGCCGCACCAGCAGGGTCACAACGGCCAGAGCAACCCCAACCATAAGAAGCCCGCGCCAGGGGATGGCCCGCGTGTTTTCTCCGCGCTTCAGCATCGGCTCTCCGCAGCCGCCTCCTTGCTCCCCGCGAGAAGTTTCTCCCGTAAAAGTTCCACCAACGCCATCGTCATGGCGCGAACGATGCAGGGCCGCATGCCCCAAAGCGATCGCAGAGGGATATTTCGCTGGGATGTCAGATACAGCGCCAAGCAAGAGATATACAGCGCCTCGGATGCCAGGCTCGCGCAGCAGAATCCCAAGGCTCCCCAACGCGGCACGAGGAACATACTGAGAAGAACGAGAGCCGCAAGATTGATCGCGGCGCCGACCGTTCCCGGAACGATGAGCCGGAGGCCGCGAAGGTTGTTCTCCAGAGTTCTCGTCATGGCTCGAAGCAACATGGCGAATGCGAGGGGATACGCGGCGGGGATGGCGTTGAGATAGGCTTTTCCGAAGCCGAACCGAATTACCGGATCGATCAGCAAGGAAGCGAAAAGAAAGCTAATTCCGGCGACAACCTGCGCCATCTGAAAGCGGCGAAGCATCAGGGCATGAGAAACATCGGCGCTCTCGGCGCTGGAAACTTCGACAAAACCAATTTGCGTAAATGCTTCCGTGGTGATCGTGATGGGCATGGTTACCGCGAAAGCGATGGCGTAGTAGCCGATCTCGACCAACGTGGTGGTTCGTATGAGGATGGCGCGATCGGCGTTGAGCAGAACCACGGCCGCCAGACTGGGCGCTGCGAAACGCAATCCCAGCCTGAAACATCGGGTGTAGGCTCCGCGCGGGACCTTTTTATTCAGCCACCACGGCTTGATGTGAATGAGGTAGAGCAGGCACTGCAGCAATTGCGAGGCGAGGGCGGAGAGCGCGGCGGAGAGAGGCGTCAGGGTTCCCGAGAACCACAAGAGGAAGAGCGCAACCACATAACCAGCCTGGCCGGTAAGGGTCACGGCATTGACCCAGGTAAAACGCTTCAAGCCATAGGCCATGGCGTTGAAGTACGGCGTAAGGACCATGGAGGTCCCGCACGCGCAAGCTATCTCCACCTGGAAGGCAAGATGACGATTGTCGCCGGTCAGAGTCAACGGCGCGCAGAGCATGAAGAGCGGAACCGCCAGAAGAATCTGAGCCGCGGCGAGCCGGAACCCGGTGGTTAGAACTTCCTGTGTGTCCTCGGCGCCCTTGGAAATCAGGGCCGTGATTGCCTGCGGCGTCCCCAGGCTGAAAAACGCCGCCATCAGTGTGGGGAAATACAAAAGAACCGCAAGTTCGCCGCGCCCTCGCGGCAACAATAACCGCGAAACCATCAGGCCGGAAACGGCGCCAAGCCCCACGCGGAGCACATTTGCGCCCGAAGTGGAGACATAGGACCAGACCAGGTGCTTGCGATGATGCGACGTTTTGACTCTCCATGGTGCAATCCGCCGGAGCGAGTGCGGATGGGGACTGAAAGTGTGCCCAAAGATTGGCCTCAGCAGGCCGCTCCCATGGCCCGACACCGACCAAAAGAACCCGGCACGCGGGGTTACTTCCGCGCTCGGCAGGCACTCACTCGCTGACAGGCACTGACTTGAATTCCGCCAGCAATTGGGAAACGTGAGGATGGTTCCGAACCAGATTGCGCCCCAATAGGTACGACCACGAGCCAAGCATCCCCAGTGCCGTGAATACCAGGACGATAATTGTCCGGTGCGGCGCGGATTTTCGATCCGGGGGAATTGCCTCTTCCACCACCTGGATGACCGCGGCGTTCTTGGCCTCATCCCACCGCGCGGCGTCGTATTGCTTCAGCAACAGATCGAACAGCGCTTGACGGTACGCAAGTTCGTGCTCGGCGCGAAGGTAGTCCGCTCCGGCACCGGCAATATCCCCCAGATCCAGGCCGGCAGATGCCGGAGAGCCGCTGCGCTCCTCGAGCCCGGCTGCCTGCTCCTGCAGTGAGGAAAGCTGGCTTTCCAGCAACTGCACCTCGGGATTTTGTTCTGTGGAATAAGAGCGCAGCGCTTGCAGTTGCACTTCCTTGGCCGCGACCTGGGCATGCAATTCTTCAAGGGATGCGATTAAAGCTTTGGCCTGCGCGTCCAGTTGAACCAGGCCTTTCTCCTTCTCAATCCGCTGAAACGCCAGCTCCGCCGTAACCAGGTCTTCTTTGGCATCCTTTAACCGCTGCTCATAGAAGAGCCGTCTCTGGGACGCTTCCGTCATTGCCAGGTTCTTCGTCAGCGCGCGAAGTTGCTCGGGGTAGGCATTGGCCATCGCGGCAGCGCGATTCTTATCTTTATCCGTCACGGAGATGGCAATCAGTGTGCTCTTCTCCGACGTGATCGTCGTGTTGTTCGCCAACGCTTTGCGGGCGGCCGTCATGTCCTTCGCCTGATAAACGCCCATAAGGCCGAACTTTCCTATCAATGCGTCCGCTATCGGCCGCGACCCCAGAAGCCCCATGTAAAGTTCGTTGGGGTTTCTCAAGCTCAGCGTCCCTCCGCTTGCGGTCGCCAGTGCACTTGCAGGAGAAAGATTTGCCCCCAGTTGACTCATCAGGAAAGCGGCTGACGACTGCGTCTGTTGCGGTGTCATAATCTTGGTGGTGGCGGTGAATTGGACGGGCAGCAACAGGCTGATCGCAATTCCAATCAGCATCGCGATTCCGCTAACCGCCGCCAGCAGCCGCTTGCGACGGGCAAACAGCGTGAGGGCGCCAAAGAAAGTCAGGCCGGCCGGCGGTTTGCTTTCTTCAGAAGAAGTTGTTGTGTACGCAGGACCTTGCTCTGGCGCGATCTCTGGATTCTGTTCGATCATGACTCGCCGTTTCATTAATAGGCCGTGCCGAGCACGGCGCCGGTCAGGGCTGTTTGCGAGAGGATTTGGGTGAAGTATGGAAGCTGTTGCATAAATGTGCTCGGGCCCTTCAATTTGGGCGGGACGATGATCGCGTCTCCGGGCAGCAAAGTTGTTTTTTCAAAGTCTGAAGGCCAAAACTCACTGTGGGTTTGCCGGCTGACCACGGTGCCGTCCGCTCGAATCAGGAAAATGCGCTTGGTGTCCGCTTGCCGCGTGGGTCCGCCGGCATCGTTCAGGTACGCATAAAGCCGTTTTCTCCGCTCATAGCGGAACGCGTTTTCGTTGTAGACGGCGCCGGAAACCTGGACGGTGTTCAGTTCCGGCGGAACATAGAAGGCGTCTCCGTCCTCCAATGGGAAAGTGGGGATGTCCTCGAGACTGTTCGCGTCGGGTTTCATGGCCAGAACCACCCGCCCTGTGGGTTGCACCGCGGCAAGCTGCGCGATCAAAGCCTGCTGGGCGCTCGACTGCGCCTGCTGTTCCGCAGAGTTGGCGGCGCCAACAGAGGAAGCGGCCGCATTGCGCGCGAGCAGGTCTCTTTGCATTTGCGCGGTCGATTGCCTGATCTCAAGCTCCTCGGCGCGGCGCGTAGATACACGCGTGAGCTGCGAAGCGTAGAGATAGGAGTGCGGTGTAAGTCCTCCGGCGCGCTTCACCACATCTCGTAATGTTTCCCCAGGACTGATTCGGTACACACCGGGCGCATTCACCTCTCCGTCCACGCGAACAAAGGCCGCGTGCTTGTCGGCGGGAAGAGGAATATCCTTTTCCGAGAAGATGGTGATCACATCTCCGGCCTCAAGGGTCTCATTGTCCGCAGATGCCGGGCTGTCGATCGCATTGGCCAGGTTGAATGCAATCAGGCGGGTGCTCAGGTCGTGCTCGTCGAGCCGCTCGATGGCCGCGTAGTCCCAGTTGATCTCCTCGCTGTTGCGGGCTGCCTCAAAACCCGTTTCGCGGCGGGGGTTGAATTCGGTTTGGGCATTGAATCCGGCCTGCGGGTTGTTCTCCGCTTGCGGATTCATTCCGGTGTGGGCATTCATCCCGGCCTGTGCGTTGATTCCGCTCTGTGAATTGAGTCCGGTCTGCGCGCCGGCCCCAGTCTGCGCATTGTAACCAGCTTGTGCTTCGGTTCCGGCCTGCGCATTCACGCCGCTCTGCGCATTGAACCCATTCTGTGCATTGAATCCGGTCTGTTGATTCACTCCCGTCTGCGCGTTGAAACCCGGCTGCGGATTGAACTGGTTGGGCGAAAGGCCAAACGGATGACTGATTCTCTCGGGTGCGAGATAGTTCTGCTGGTTCCAGTAATCGCGGGTGAGCAGAAACTGGCGGGAAGGAATGAGGTCGGAGATGCGCATTCCTTCGTGCCACACGTAGCGGCCCGGCTGGGCCACGTTGCCGCGAAGGGTTACCGCGTTGTCGAAGCGCGGAGAAAGCGGATACACGCGCAGCACGTCGCCGTCCCGCAGCACCTGTTTCATGCCGGAAGCATCGACTGCGAACGAATCGGCTTGGCGTTTCTCGTGATTCGCAATCCGTTCCAGCAGAACGCGATCCTCGTCTGCCAGATTCGTCAAGCCGCCCGCATCGTCGAGAGCCGAAGCCAGAGTCTCATCGCCTTTAAGTTCGTAAATCCCCGGCTCATTCACGCTCCCGATCATCGCGATCTCGGCCCCGGCCGGCGGAATATAGATCACATCTCCGGGAAGCAATTGGGCATCGTGCGATTTGTCGCCTCTTCGTAACAAATCGTAGACATCAAATTCTGTGATCAACTGGCCGCCGCGCCGCAGCTGAATGTGGCGCATCGTGCCGGTTGCCGAGGGTCCGCCGCAGGTGAAGAGCGCGTTCACCAGGGTGCTCAATGAGCCTATTGTGTAAACGCCGGGCTGGCGAGCGCTGCCCAGGACAAAAACCTGAATGGAGCGAAGCTGGCCCAAGGTCACGTTCAGGTCGAAATCCTTGTAGAGGGCCGCGATAGCCGAGTGAAGAAAGCTCTCAAGCTGCTCGTAGCGCAGGCCGGCGACGGTCGAAGTCCCAACCGTGGGAACAAAGATTTGACCGTTCCGGTCCACGGTCACGCGCGTATCCAGATCGATCTTACCCCAAACGTGGATTAGCAGCTCATCGCCCGGTCCAAGCACGTAATTTGCGGGAACGGGTACGCGGTCCAGCGGGGCAAAGGTTGTGGGAACCGCGTCGAATAGGCTTCTGCCGAAGACCGGGAGGGAGCGGCCGGCCTCGTCCTCAGCGAAGATCTCGAACTCCGTTCGCGCGGTAATTGGGCCAACCACTTTATAGGGCAGCGGGGCGATCACAGTGGGCGCAGCAACGGATCCGGGAGCAACGGCAGCGGCTCCGGAAGGAAGAGTCGCCACGCCGGGCGCCGTTCCGTAAGGAGCCACCGTCGTTCCTGTCGTGGATGTCGTACTCGCAGCCGGAGGACACAGCGCCGCCACACCTTCGGGAACGGGGCCCGGCCCGGGGGGACATACAATCGTCTGCGCCCCGGGAGCGGTGGGAGTCGTCTGCCCGCAGCAAAGCGCGCCCGGCAAGAGGAGAAAAATCAGGACTCTATTCTTCATCGCGATGGAAGGTTCTCAACTCCAGTCTGCTTGCACTTGTATTCATTTCCTCGCCTGGCAACGGCCCGCCTAGAGGTTTCGATCTGCCTTGAACAGCGCAACTTCAGCGCTGAGTTTCTCCACTTTTTGTTCCAGGTTCTTCATTTGAGAGTAATACGCGCTCCCCGTTGCGTCTGCCGCGCCCGCTTGATTCGCCCCATTGAAAAGGCCGCGCATCGCTTCCCGCGCCAGGTCCGACAAGCTGCGGGCGCCGGTTGCGGCGCAGATCCGCCGCAGAGTGGAGAACTCCTCTTCAGACATCCGGATGCTGATGATCCGTGATCGTGGTCTCAGGACTCTCATATTGAACTCGGGTAGGGAATGGAGATTTCAGGGCGCCGATGTCGTGCGCGAGGAAAGGGCAGATTGCGGATCAGGGGATTTGCCAGGGTTTAAGCGAGGCTTGGATCGCGGCCTTGGGCGAGAATGGATCGGATCACAGCCGGGATGGGGCCCTTCGACAGGCTTCGCCCCTGTCGGTCCCAAATCTGTCGATGGACCGTACATTTTCGGCAAGAAAAGCCCGCATGGACGAGCGCATTCACTGCGGGTGAGCGCGCCTCCTGCTCCAAAGTGTGTTATTTAGGTTAGGCGCAAGCTCATGAGCGAGATTACCTTAGCACGCGTGTACGAAGGAAGCAAGGAAAACGTATGACAAATGCAATACACCCTTAAGTTGTTGATTTTTATTGCATGGCATTCTATGTGCCGTCCTATGCTTTGACTTCTTAAGATGCGTCTCAAGTCGATGAAGGGAGCGTTTTATTCCGCGCCGCCTTCTGCCGCGATGGGGCTTGCCCGGCACTTCGGGTCAGGGCGAAAGTCCGTACGGCAGAGGCTTGAAGGTCAGGTTGCGGGAGAACGCAGGCAAGAAAACCTCGCAGTGGTGGAACCTCCCTTGCTTGAGCCATTCGCTTCGAGCCGGCAAAGGCCGTCAATCCCGGTGAATCAGCACGCCGGGCCGGAACAGCCGCACATGCAGAAACACGATCCACTGCATGAAGAGGGCGCCGCAGCAATCGAGCAGCACGTCCCATGGCGAGCCGGTGCGGTTGGGCAGAAAGGTCTGGTGCCACTCATCCCAACTGGCCACCAGCGCCGTGCCCACGAGCGCCAGCTCGGCATCGAAGAGGAACCGGAAGCGCGGCAAAGTGATCCACCAGGCGCGCAGCCATGCGAGCCCCAGTGCGCCATAGCCCAGGAAATGTCCGGACTTGCGAAGGTAATGATGGATAATGGCCCAGTTCGCATCGCTCACCGGCCCGAAGATCGTTTGAAACAGCCACCGCAGAGGATGAGAGGTTCGATCCGCGCCGAAATACTCCGTCGACTCCGCCGCGACGATCGCGATCCCCACGGCCACGGGCCACCACGCGTTGATCCAGAATTTCAGTCCGCGCCGGCTATTCGACATGGTAATTGGGCGCTTCGCGGGTGATGATCACGTCGTGCACGTGACTCTCGCGCAAGCCCGCGCCGGAGATGCGTACAAAGCTTGCCTTCTCCTGCAACTCCGCGATATTGGCACAGCCCAAGTAGCCCATGCCGGAGCGCAATCCGCCGACGAGCTGAAAGACCATCGCCTCCAACGGTCCGCGGTACGGCACGCGTCCCTCGATGCCTTCGGGAACGAACTTGGCCAGGCGGTTCTCATTGGCGCGCTCGCGCTGCACCACGCCTTCGGGCGCACCTTCCGCGATGGCCAAATCGGCTGAGCCCTGGAAATAGCGCTCGCCGGAGCCCTGGCTCATGGCCGTCAGCGAGCCCATGCCGCGATAGGTCTTAAAGCTGCGCCCCTGGTAAAGGATGGTTTCGCCGGGGCTCTCGTCCACGCCGGCAAACAGCGAGCCGATCATCACCGTGCTGGCGCCCGCGGCAATGGCCTTGGTAATCTCGCCCGAATACTTGATGCCGCCGTCGGCGATTACCGGAATTCCGTGCTTGCGCGCCGCGCGCGAGGCCTCGGCGATAGCCGTGATCTGCGGCATTCCCGCGCCGGTGACCATGCGCGTGGTGCAGATGGAGCCGGGCCCGATGCCCACTTTGATCGCGTCCGCGCCCGCGTCAATCAGCGCCATCGCGCCCTCGTACGTGGCTACGTTGCCGGCCAGCACGGCCACGCCGGAGAATCGCTTCTTCACCTCGCGCACCGCCTCCAGTACGCGCGAAGAATGCCCATGCGCCGAGTCGATGGCCAACGCGTCGGCGCGGTTGCGCACAAGCTCCGCCGCGCGCTCCAGAAAATCCCCCGTGGCCCCGATCGCTCCGCCCACGCGCAGACGGCCCTGATCGTCCTTACTGGCGTTGGGATACTTCAGTTTCTTCTGAATATCCTTTACCGTGATCAGGCCCTTCAATTCGTACTGCTCGTTCACAACCAGCAGCTTCTCCACGCGATGCTTGTGCAGGATCAGCTCGGCCTCTTCGAGCGTCGTCCCCACGGGCACAGTGATCAGGTCTTCCTTGGTCATCACGTCGCCGACGGGAATATCGGTGCGCGTTTCGAAGCGCAAATCGCGGTTGGTCAGGATGCCCACCAGCCGCTTGCCCTGCGTCACCGGCACCCCGGAGATGCGGTAACGGCGCATCACTTCGAGTGCGTCGCCGATCATCTTCTCGGGGCCGATGGTTACCGGGTCGACGATCATGCCGCTCTCCGACCGCTTCACCTTGTCGATCTCGCCCGCCTGGTCGGCGATGGAGAGATTGCGGTGCACAATGCCGATGCCGCCTTGCTGCGCCATGGCGATGGCCATGCGCGACTCCGTCACCGTGTCCATGGCCGAGGAGATCAGTGGCGTGTTCAGTGCAATCTCGCGCGTCAGTTGCGTCTGCGTGCTTACCTGAACGGGCACGACGTCGCTGTAGGCGGGCACCAGCAAGACATCGTCGAACGTAAGTGCTTCTGGTAAATTTTCAGCCAGCATAATGTGTCAATGCTCCTGACGAACCAGGGACTCGAGTTCCCGGCTGGCAGGAGCTTCCCCCTATTGTAGCGGAGGGGTCCGGCGGGCCGGGTTTTGCGCCTCGCGGTCTGGCACGGCCGGAGGGTCGGGATGTCAGGCGCGCCTTCTACCGCCAATTGCCCATGAGCACGAAGGGCGCCCAGTAATATGGGTGCGCGTAACCGGCCGGCCGGGTTTGCTGACCGGGTTTGTTCTCGACAACATCGACGCCCCTGCCGCTCGCGCCGGACTGCGGCGAAACCTTGCCCTGCAACAGGTCCAGCTGCGCCTGCCGCAGCGCTTCGACTTTGGTTACCTTACCCTCGCCGTCGACCCATCGCTTGTAGAAGTCGGCCATCAGCGCGCCCGTGCTGGCGTCGTTCACTTCCCAGAGTGACGAGATCACCGCCTTGGCTCCTTTTAGCTGCGCCGTGGTTCCCAGCCCATCCACCTCGCGGCCATTGCTGGCGCTGCCGCTCATCCCCGTCTCGCAGGCCGAAAGCGTGAGCAGGTCGGTCGAATCCAATGAGAGATTTTGGTCGTCGCGGAAATCGCCCACCGTCAGATGGAATCCGCCGCCGCCCTCTTCTTTTCCCGCCAGCAGCAGGTAAGACTGGCTGTCGTCGCCGGGCCTGAACACAAAGTGGCTGGCAATATGCACCAGGTTGTGCTGGCCTCCCAACTGGCTCTCCATCGCCTTCTCAGTAAATGCGCTGTTCAGCAAAATTGTTCCCGGCAGGACGCCGTTTGCTCCTTGCACTTGCGCGTCCTTCACGATCTCGTCCAGTTCGGCGACCACGGCCGGCAGCGCAGGCAGAGCCTCCTCATACTGGCGCGAAATTCCCATCGCCACAACGCTCAGGTTGCTCACGTCCGGCTTGTCGGAAAGATGTGCAATGCTTGCGGGAGTGATGGTCACTGTCGAGTAGCGCTCCACCATGTACTGCTTGCCGTCGTAGAGCGCGGCCATGGGGACATAGCGCAGCGCGCCATCCAGCGACCACACGAGCGTTTGTGCCTGCGCCTGGTCCAGGTCCGCCTTGATCGGGCCGACAAGTATCTTGTACAACTCGTGCGCGAGGGGCTTGGCGTCGCTGTGGGGATCGCGCAACGCTTGTTGAAAGGACGCAACCTTCTGGTTCAGGTCTTTCTGCGTGATCGCGTATTCCCGCGCCGCAGCCGTCGAGCCGGTGATGACGATGACGCCGTAGCGGTCGCCGCCCACCAGCGTGTAGAGCGCTACGGTGTGCGGCATCCTGGCAATGGTTTGTTTAAGCAGGCTCACGTCGCCCTTCACGTCGGCGACCTGCTTGTTGGCGTCGCTGTTCTCGCCAAAGAGCATATAGAGGCGCGCGTAGTAGTCGTTCAGGCCCTTGCTGGCCAGGTTCAGTTGCTCCGAGAGCTGCTGGAATTGCTGCTCCTGCTCCGGCGTGCGCGACGCCATGTTTTTCAACTGCGACCACTGCTCACCGAGCGAGACAATCTGCCTGGTGGAGTTTACGTAGTCATCTTCCGCCTGTTTCTCCGCCGGTGTGAGCGCCAGCGGGCTCAGCGTCTTCGCCGCCTCGCCGCGCACGTAATCGGAGTACTCTTGCTGCTTAAGCAAATCCAGAACCTGCTGCGCCTCCGGCAACCGTCCCTGGTCGATCAACAGGTTGGCCAGGTCGTGATAGTAGTCTCCGTTGGAAGATAAGAAACTGGATTGCGATTGCTGATCCAGCCCCTGCATATTGACACGCATCTGCTGCAAGAGGCTCACGGCCTGCTTTCCGAAGAAGATCGCCAGCGGCGAATGCGGGGTCCGCTGCACCAGCATCAGGGAGTGGAAGACGCTCGCTTCCATCAGCGGGTTGCTCATGGCCGCGGCCAGGGGCAGCGCCTGGTTGTAGGATTTGAGCGCCTTCTGCAGCTCTCCCAGATCGCGGTAGACATCGCCGATGTTGCTCAGTGCCCTCACCTCGCCGCCGCGCTCCCCGCTCTGGCGGCAGATCGGCAGCGCGCGATTCAGGTAGTCCAGTGCCTTTTGCTGTTCACCGAGGCGGTGGGCCACCATGCCGAGATTGTTCAGAGTCAGCGCTTCGCCGCTGCGGTCGCCCGATGCAGTCCAGAGGGGCAGCGCATGGTTGTAAGAGTCAAGCGCCTGCGCAAACTCGCCGAGATCGTAGTCAACGTAGCCGATGTTGTTCAACGCCATGGCCTCGCCGTCGCGATCGCTCGTCTGGCGCAAGCCCGGCAGCGCGCGCCGCCAATAAGCGACCGCCTTCTGTTTCTCGCCCATGTCGTAGCACACGGCGCCGATGTTCAGCAGCGTTTGGGCCTGGAAACCGCGATCGCCCACTTCCGCAATCAACTGCAGCGCCTGGTTGAAAGAGTCGAGCGATTTCTTCGGTTCGCCCAGGTCGCGATATACCACGCCCATGTCGCCTACTGCCCTGGCCTCGCCCGCGACATCGCCCACGGCACGATAAACTGTCCGCGCCTGCCCGTAGGAATCGAGCAACTTCTGCTGCTCGCCCTGATCGCCATAAATATTGCCGATCTGGACCAGCGCCGAGGCTTCGAGGTCGCGGTCGCCGATCTGAAGTGAGACGTGCAGGGCCTGACTAAAGTAGTCGAGCGCCTTCTGAAACTCACCCTGGCGGTAATAGCTGACGCCAATGTTGTTGAGTGTGCCGGACTCGCCATGGCGGTCGCCTGCCGCACGAAAGACCGGCAGGACCTGGTTGAACGTGTCCATCGCCCTTTCGGGTGAGCCCAACGCGCGCTCAAGTACGCCAATCCGGAGCCGGATCGTCGCTTCCAGGCCGGTATCATTGGCGCGCCGCGCCAGCGGCAATGCCCGGTCTTGGAACTCCATCGCCTTCTGGAGCCGGCCCAGGTTGGCTTGCACCCATCCGATTCCGTTCAGCGCGGTGGCCTGGCCGCGCAGGTCGCCTGACGCCGTGGCGAGGTCCAGCGCCCGCTGATAAGTTTCCAGCGCCTTGTCATTCTGCGATTGGCTGCGGTAGCAGCTTCCGATTCCATTCAGCGCGGCGGCTTCCTGCGCGGCGTCCTTCGCCGCGCGAGCCTGCGTCCGCGCCCGGTTGTAGCTGTCTTCCGCTTGCCGATATGCGGAGACGCCGAAGTAGAGATCGCCGATCGCGTTGAGCGCCTTTGCCTCGGCCTTGGCGTCGCCCTTGCTTTGTGCCGCCTTGAGACCGGCCTGTAGCTCGTTGAGCTTTGCCTGAACATCGGCAGGCAGCGCAGGGATCGGGCTTGTGGAGACCACGCTGCCCGGCTGTTGGGCGTGAAGTGGAAGGCCCACGGATACGATGAACGCGGTGAAGAGCAGAACAGCGGAAGAGACAAGGGCGGGAACGGCAAATCCGCGTGCGCGCATGGCCACACCTCGGAGCGATCGGAGGTCCGGAGGGTCAGCGCGCGGACTCCCTATCGGACGATGAAAGGAAAACTGCCCGCAGTTTAGGCCCAGTATTCCCGCGTGTCAATGGAACTTGCGGAGTGGTGCGGCGCGGCGCCGTTGCGGCGCTTCTGGGGGAAGCAACCGCGCCGGAACGCGGAATTCCGCGCGGATGTGCGCCACTCCAGGCTTTCTCGCGGTCGCCAAGACGGCGGGCATTCACGTGAAGGCGCTGCATCAGATGTTCGGACCTAGAGGAAATCCTACGGCGGCGAATCTGTTCCACATCATCTCTTGCCTGCAGGAGCGGGAAGGCGTGCGGCTGCGGGTGGTGGCGTAGGCGCTTTGCGGTATCCCAGGTCCGAAAATCCGGACCTGGGGCACCCGGCCTCATGCGCTACCTCGCGTACTTGCTTTATCACGATATGCTTTCGCAAATATCCCATGGGCAGCGGCCAACTTTGCCGCCGAGCGGTCATTCGAGGCCATGAATCCGGTCATTTCTTCAGCGGCTTGCGGGCAAAGTAATACAGCGAATAGGCCAGCATCGCGAAGGCCAGCACCGAAACACCGTCGTGATAGAGAAACGTGTGCGGCCAGCCGATGGGGTTTGGTTTATCGAGAACGGTTTCGTAGCCGCGCAGGGCCACGCCGAGCAGGCCAACGATGCCGCCGGCGGCGATCAATCCGGATGCAAACAAGGAGCCCGGCGAGACGTCGGCGTCGGCCGAGGCGCCCGCCCGCTTCACGGCCGCGTCGACCAGCAGGCGCATCACTCCCCCGGTAAAGATGGCGAGCGTCGTTCCAATCGATAAGTAAGCACCGACGGCGAGCGAAAGCGAGCGTATGCCGAGCAGCTCGATGGCGATGACCAGAAACACGCCGATCATCACCAGCCCCCAGGGCAGCTTGCGGCTGAGGATTCCGTTGATGACCGTGGCCATCAGTTGCGCCTGTGGCGCGGCGGCCTTCTCGCTGCCGATGCCGGGAATCCAACGCACCTCAATGCGCCCCGTCACCGGCGAGTAGAGATATTTGCCGTTGGCCAGCTCCGACGAGCCAATCGCATTGAGCACGATGTAGTCGCTCTTGTGATGGATGGCCGTGGCGCCGTTGGGGGCAATGACGGGGAACTCGTCAATCAGGCCCTTTGTGTCGTGCTGGATTTCGACGCCGGGGTGCGGAGCGTTGATGTTCCATGCCTGCGGTGCCTCGCGGAAGGTCTGCAGGCCCCTGTTCATGAGCTGGAGGGTCCAGCCGATGGCGATGGTTGAGACGGCAATGCCGATGAGGAAGGCGAAGCGCTGCATCTTCGGCGTCGCGCCGACGATGAAGCCGGTCTTCAGGTCCTGCGAGGTGTCGCCGGCCTCGGCCGACGCGATGCAGACCACGCCGCCAATCGTGATGGCCAGCGCGCCGAACGCCGGAGCAGTCCAGCCGCTGACGAGAAAGATGGCCGAGGTGGCCATCAGCGTGGCGATGGTCATGCCGCTGATGGGATTGGCCGAGCTACCGATCAGGCCGACGATGCGCGAGCTGACGGTGACAAATAGAAAACCGAAAGCGACCACGAGGACCGAGGCGGCGACGTTGGCGAAGAGACCCACTTGCGCGCCGGGCACCGGCTTGAACTCGAGAAAGAAGAACATGAGGACGATGAGCGCGATGGAGCCGATGACGGCGGTGCCCATGGAGAAGTCGTGCTCGGTGCGGATGGGCTTGGCCTCAGCGACGGTACCGCCGCGCATGTGTTTAAAGCCGGAGCGCAGCGCGCCCGCGATGGTAGGCAGGGTCTTGAAGAGAGTGATCAGTCCGGCTGCAGCCACGGCGCCCGCGCCCATGGGACGAATGTAGGTAATCCACAGATCGCTGGGGCCCATCTGCGCAATGGGCACGGTGCCGGGATAGACGGGATGCGGCAACTGCTTGCCGAAGAAATAAATGAGCGGCATGATGACCAGCCAGGAGAAAACGCCCCCGGCGAACATGGTTCCCGCGGTGCGCGCGCCGATGATGTAGCCCACACCGAGATATTCAGGCGTGGCGTCGGCCTTGATCGACGCGCCTTTGAGCACGTGATCGGGGCCCAAATCGGGCTGATACTCGGGCGTGCCCGGCCACGCGCCGAAAAGATTCTCGTTCTGGAAGAAGGTGTAGAGCGCGCCCAGACCGAGGCCGAAGAAGACGCGGCTCGCGAACGAGCCTCCCTTGGCGCCGGCCATGAGCACGTCGGCGCAAGCCGTGCCCTCGGGGAACTTCAGGGTACCGTGCTCCTCCACGATGAGCGGGCGCCGCAGCGGCACCATGAAGAGGACGCCGAGATACCCGCCAATGAGCGCCAGGATGAAGATGCGCCAGTATTCGAGGTCGAAGCCGAGAAAGATCAGCGCGGGCAGGGTGAAGATGACGCCCGCGGCGATCGACTGGCCGGCGTTGCCGGCGGTCTGGACGATGATGCATTCCAGAACCGATACCTTGCCCTCGCTTCGCAAAAAGCTGATGGAGATGACCGCAATCGGGATCGAGGCGGCCACGGTGAGTCCGGCGCGCAGGCCTACATAGACGGTGACGGCGCCGAAGATGAGGCCGAAAACAGCGCCCAGCAGGATGGCGCGGATGGTGAACTCGGGCGGTTTCTGTGTGGCGGGAACGAAGGGCTGAAAGTCGGGCACGGATAGCCTCCGGACGATTACACGCGAAGCTGCAAGAAATCCCTGAAGGGCGAGTGTAGCAGCGGGAGGGGCAGCGCGTCACAAGGAGCGAGCGGGCAGTGGGCGGGGTGGAGACGCGTCGTACCCCTCGAATCACCCAAAAGTAATGGGAACCGCCTGTTTCGGCACATAGATTTCTGTGGACAGCGGCGCTTTCTTTGCCAGAGAATGCAGGGGCGGGGGTCTACGTCTGCCAGGACGGCATCATTCATCTTGTATTTTTCCTGATGTTGTAGAGAGCCAAAAGCCTGTTCGCCTCGGGGCATGTATGGGTGCGCCGTATCGCTCTGCGCCGCCAGGAAGAATCCTATAGCCGCAAGAAGGAGATACCATGTTGCGCATATTGGGGAAAAATGGGCTCGCGATTGCCGCAGTCCTGTCGATTGCCGTCAGCGTTTGCCAGGGCCAGTCTTTCTTAACGCATCACGTGCGCCAAGCCACCCAGGATGGAACCGCGCGGCTGCTTGGCCCGCTTTCAGCAACGCAGAACTTACGCCTGGTGATCACGTTGCCGCTCCGCAACCAGGACCAGTTGGATCAGCTCCTGAAGGATCTCTACGATCCAGGCAGCCCGTCCTACAGGCAGTTCCTCACGGTGGAACAGTTCACCGCGCAGTTTGGACCCACGCAGCAGGACTATGATGCCCTCATCAATTTCGCCAAGGAGAACGGTCTCACCGTGGTGGGCGATTCCCCGAATCGCCTCAACGTGCAAGTGGCGGGGAGCGTAGCGAGCATTGACAGAGCCTTCCATGTCAATATGGGCGTCTATCAGCACCCCACCGAGAACCGGACATTCTACGCGCCGGACCGCGAGCCCACCACAAACCTGACGTTTGCGCTGTGGCACGTCTCCGGGCTCGACAACTTTTCCATTCCGCATCCCGCCGGCCTCGACAAAAACCCAGCCAGCTCCGGCTCAAGATCGGGCGCCACCACCGGCTCCGGCCCTTCGGCCTCGTTTCTGGGCAGCGACATGCGGGCGGCCTACTACGGTGGAACGGCGCTTACCGGCGCCGGCCAGTCGCTCGGCTTGCTGGAGTATTACGGCACCGATCTGGCCGATCTGACCACGTACTTTACGAACGCCAAGCAGACGAACAACGTGCCCATCTCGCTCGTCTCCACCGACGGCACCAGTACAAGTTGCATTTACACCCGTGCCGGCGGCGACTGCGACGACACCGAGCAGACCCTGGACATGACGCAGGCGCTGGGCATGGCGCCGGGTTTATCCAGCCTGGTGATGTACGTGGGCTCGACCGACGCCGCCATCTTCAACGCCATGGCCACGGCCAGCCCGCTCAACGCGCAATTGAGCTCCTCGTGGACCTGGTACCCGGCCGACCCGAGCACCGACGACCCCTACTTTGAGGAGTTCGCGGCGCAGGGCCAGAACCTGTTTCAAGCGGCCGGCGATGATAAAAAGTGGACGACGTCGGGGACCGCTTCCGAAATTTACCCCGCGGATGACGTCTACGTGACTTCGGTCGGCGGAACGGACCTCACGACCAGCGCGGCAGGCGGACCCTGGGCTTCTGAAACCGCATGGTCCGATAGCGGCGGCGGCATTTCGCCGCACAAGTATGCCATTCCTTCCTGGCAGACGGCCGCGGCTGCCGGCTGCGCCAGTTGCTCCCAAACCTATCGCAACGGCCCCGACGTTTCGGCCAACGCCAACTTCACGTTTTACGTGTGCGCCGACCAGACTACCTGCACTGCCAACGAGTACGGTGGCACCAGCTTTGCGACGCCGATGTGGGCCGGCTACCTGGCTCTGATCAATCAGCAGTCCGTGGCCAACGGCAACAAGACGCTCGGGTTCATCAACCCAAGCCTGTATTCGATTGGTGCAGGCTCGAGCTACGACGCGGACTTCCACGACATCACCAGTGGCAGCAACGGCTACTCGGCCACAACCGGCTACGATCTGGCTACCGGCTGGGGCAGCCCGAATGGCAGCGGCCTGATCAACGCGCTGGCGGGGACTTCCTCGACTCCCGGCTTTAGCCTCTCCGCCTCGCCCGCATCGGTTTCAGTGGTGCAGGGCAATGCGGGGACCTCCACGGTCACGAGCACGGTATTCGGCGGATTTAATTCGAGCGTCTCGCTGTCGGCCTCGGGAAATCCCTCGGGCGTGACCATCGGCTTCAACCCGACGTCGTTTGCCGCAGGAGCTGGAAGCTCGACTGTGACCTTTACCGTAGCCTCGACCGTGACGCCCGCCAAGTACCCCATCACAATTTCGGGCCTGTCGGGCAACACAACTGAAAACACAACGGTTTCGCTCACGGTCACCGCTCCGGTGACGGCAAACTTCGCCATCTCCGTTTCGCCCACTTCAGGCTCCCTAAGGCGGGGCCGCAGCGGTTACGTCACGGTGTCCACCGCGGTCTCCGGCGGGTTCAATTCCGCAGTTTCGCTTTCCGCCACGGGCATGCCAACCGGCGTGACGGCAAGCTTCAGTCCAAACCCAATTGCCGCACCCGGTTCTGGCTCATCGAGGCTGACGTTCACAGTGGCCAGGACCGCGACGACCGGTACCTACCCAATCACGATCACCGGCACAGGCGGGGGCGCGACGCACACGACGACGTTCAGTCTTCAGGTACAGTAACGGGACACGTCGCCGCCTGCGCTCATAGTGCAGGCGGCCGCATAACGAGGGCCCGGGCCGCAAAGGTCCTGGCCTTTCTCTGTGCGCAAGAAGCCGATCTGCGCATTCCTGATTGCTGATCCTCGGCTCGCCGTGCCTCGGCCTGGGCAAGCCCCGCCGCGGGCCGATTTTCAGCTTGGCAAAGAGAGGTTCGGTCGCGTAGCGTAGGAGCATTCACGACTGAAGGAGAGCTCGATTGCGATGACCGGTCCGGCATCCATTTTCGCGCCTAATCGGCCGTTTTCACTCGACGTCCTCCGCGGCCTCACCATCGCCTTCATGATCATGGTGAATAACCCAGGGGGGCCCGGCGCCTGGGCCGAAATGCGGCACGCCGCGTGGAACGGCTTTACGGCCACAGACCTGGTATTTCCTACGTTTCTCTTCGTAGTGGGCACGTCGCTCGTATTTTCCACGGAGGCGCGGCTCAAGCGTGGCGATTCCCGCGCAAAGCTGGCCTGGCACACGTTGCGCCGCGCGGTCATTTTATTTCTGCTCGGGATCGTCGTGAACGGGTTTCCCTATTTTCATCTCCACCACCTGCGCATTTACGGGGTCTTGCAGCGCATCGCTATCTGCTACCTGGTTGTGAGCCTGTTTTATCTGTGGGACCGGCGCGTTTGGACCAAGGCTGCGGTATTGGCCGCTGTGCTTATCGGCTACTGGATTTTGGTGCGCTGGGTTCCAGTGCCGGAAGCGGGGATTCCGAGCCGCGACATTCCCTTCCTTGACATGAACCAAAACATCGTGGCTTGGGTGGACCGGCAGCTCATGCCCGGCCATCTCTACGAAGACGCACCACTCTACAGCGCGCGCGACCCCGAAGGGCTGCTCAGCGACATTCCTGCAATCGGGACCACGCTGCTGGGCCTGCTGACTGCGCTGTGGTTGCGCGGCCCCCGCACCGTAAAGACAAAGACGTTGGGTTTGGCAGCGGGCGCGGCAGCCTGCCTCGCCTCAGGCTATCTGTGGTCGGTCTGGTTTCCGCTCAATAAGAAGATGTGGACCAGCTCCTATGTATTGGTGGCGGCGGGATGGTCGCTGCTCGTGTTTGCGCTGGTTTATTGGGCCATGGAGCAGCGCGGCTGGGGCAAAGCGGGCTTGACCAAAGGGCTCGTGTGGCCGTGGCTGGTCTTCGGGTCCAATGCCATCGTGGCCTACATGATCAGCGAGCTGCTGGCCCCGGCCGTCGACCTCGTTCCCGTCACCGCCGGCGGCCGGCGCATCGACGCGCTCCGCTTCGTCTACGTGCATGTCTTCATGCCCATCGCCAATCCGGGCTGGAGAGCCCTTGCCTACTCGATTTCCTACACAGCCGTCTGTTTTCTTCCGGTCTGGTTCCTCTACCGCAAGCGGATCTTTGTGAAGGTCTAATGCGTCCGCGTGCGCCTCTCAGTACTTCGACTTGATTGCGTAGGTCAGCCCCATCGTGAACTGAAAGGAATTGCGCTTGGTGGGCGGCAGCGACACCGGCGGATCGTTCAGATAGCTGTCCAGCGTGCCCAGTGAGAAGCTGAGATTCTTGTACGCGGGAAACGCAAAGGTATTCGTCTCGTTGGCAGAGTAGGCCGCCGCATTGTTGTACGCGGGGATGAACGCGAGGCCTTGCGTGTAGGTGAGCAGCTTCCTATGCAGCGCATAGTCCGCGGAAAACGTCGAGCCCACCAGATTCAGATTGGTGCCGGAAGCGCCGCTGATGAACTGCTGCTTCTCATACTGCATGGTCGCTTTCACGTCGAGCTCCTGCTTAGGCGTCTTGATCGCCGTCCATCCCATCCCGCCGCCGTAGATCTGTTGCAGGGCGAGATCCTGGCCGAAGTTGTGGTCGAAGGCGGTCTGGCCGAGGGCAAAAAACCGCGGTGAAAAATACTCGTCGCGCTCCGCATCGGCATGGAAGATGGCCGTCTTCGTTGTTACGGCGGCTACGATGGTGGGCGGGGGGCCTGGATTCGTGTATGCCGGCTGCGTGATCTTGCCGAACGACCCGCTGAACCCCATTGAAGTGCGGTCACGCGGATTCAGCCAGCTGACAGTAGGCACCACACGCACCAGCCCCACCGCCCCCGAAAAGGTGTACTGGTTCTGCGTCGCCGTCACCAGCGTCGCGCCTGCGGTCGCCGGGCCGTTCCACCCCGTAAGGAAATTCGGCTGATGATAGATCTGCTTGTTCAGCGTGGCCTCGTCCATGATGTACTGGGCATCCTTCACCGGAATCGGCGGAGTTGGCGCAGCGTTTTCCGGATGCACGGTCACGGCTTGACTTGCCACCTCCACCGTGCCCACCGGAATCTTGCCCGCGTTCTTCCTGCCGCGCAGCTTCACGGTCGAATTCAGCACGCCGAATCTCTCTGTTGCGTGCAGCTCCTTGATCTTGTCCCAGGGAACGGAGATGTCTCCCAGCGGATCGCTGTGGAACGTGACCTTGCCTGCCGTCTCGCTCACAAACTTGCCGTGCAGCGTATCGCCGTTGCTCAGCACCATCACATCGGGCGCGTGGTCCGCGGGGCCTGGCGCAGCCGGCTTGCTCTGCGCAGCGCAAAAAGCCATCGCGCCCAGCGCGGCGATCGGCATTGCAATGCGAACGCTGCGATGGAACAGAGAAATGAACATGCGAACGGGGAAGGTGTTCATGGGGATGATGACCTCGCTTCGAGATGCGGCGAAGGAAATGCCTTCGACCGCTGATAACGGCCCGGTGTTTTCTTCTTCGATGCGATTCGGGGGTCGATGCGTTGCTCCGCAACCCCTCGCGCCGCCTTTCTCAAATTACCATTGCCAGGCGCGTTGGCGGCGCATTCGCCGAGACTTTGACCCCGGCTTGTTCAAAGATTCGACTTGAGGACCGGAATTCATAATGTCCAAGGCTGTTTCGTACTTCCAATGGTCGCTGGAACCGTATTGTATCGGCCTCAAGCCGTGCTCTCTGCGCACCGGCAAGCGGTTCACGCTGCACCGGTTGGCGGTCGAGACCGGACTCTCAACCGAGCTGCTCCTTAAGCTCGAAACCGGCGACTGCACCTGCATGGAGAGCAAGTTGCCTCTCATCTGGAGCGCGGCCGACAAGCACCGCTGCCGCGTCTTGGCCGGGTTGCCCCGTCCGGATGGTCCTGCGAAGCCGCCGGATTAGTTGAGAAGCGCCAAGGGCCAGGGCGCTGGCAACGCCAGCCTTTCGGCCATCAACATGGCCATTCTCTATATCTTCCCGATCCTGGCTCAGCAGCTCAGCGCGGGCACACCATTCATCTTTTTCGCCGCCGCCACGGTGGTGCAGTTGATCGTGGTCGCTCTGTTCTATCCGGAGACCGAGGGCCAAACCCTGGAAAAGCTGCAGCGCAAACTGATGCGCGCGTAGCGAAAAAGGGCGCCAGGGCGGGGACCTGGTGCGATCATGGCGCAAGCGCCGCACGGTAAAACGGCCCCATTAAACAGACTCGATTGCGTGGACGCTCTTGTTCACTTCGCTCTTGAGCGTCTCTGCATCGGGATGGAACAGCCTGCGTTCCCGCGCCGGCAGCTCCTCGAGCAGATCCCCGAAAACCGCGGTCTCGCATCCCGGAAATGCGGCGAACCCCGCCGCGGAAGCCATGGCGCAGCTCACCTTCACCAGTTCCGCCGCATCCCACGCGCCGTCCTTGCGACGCGCCTCATGATGTTCGGCGGCCACGCACTCGAAGTTCTCAGGCAACTTCCAGTCGCCGATCAGTTGCCGCCCAATCTCGCAGTGATCCCAGCCGAACAGCTCACGCTCCGCCTCGAGGATGGAAGCAGCTTGGCCCTGATGTTTTTCCAGGAGCACGGCGTACCCCTTGGGCTGAATCACCGCCAGCGCCATGCGTCCGATGTCGTGCAAGATGCCTGCGGTATACGCCATGTCTTTGTCGATGATCCCCCCCGCGGCGATCCGTTCCGCGATGATGGCGCACGCCAGGTTGTGCCGCCACAAGTTCCGCATCGCCGCGCAGCTCATCGTCTTGCCCAGATAGGAACGCACGCCCACCGTGACGCACATGCCCTGCAGCGTGTTGGCGCCTAGCACCGCAACCGCTTGCAGGATGCTTGTCGAGGGATAGCGCGGAGCGTAGAGCAGGGAATTGGCAACGGTAAGAACTTCGCTGGCGAAGGCCGGATCGGAGGAGATCAGATCGCACAGTTGGTGCAACTGCACGTTCTCGTTGTTGGCCAGTTGCAACACCCGCACAGCAACCTGCGGAAACGGCGGAAGCCGCAGATAGGCCCAGGGCAGAGTGGCTGTTTGTCCGCTTCGCTGGTCCATCCCCACCGCCCCCACCGCTTGCGCCCGCCTGTCATTCCGGCATCTTCCCGCAAGGCGCCTTCGTCCCGCTCTGTGGAGACGCTGGGCACCCCCCGCGCGCCGTCAACGCCGCACACATCCCGGCTATTCCTTCTTCGGCTGTCAGATTTGTTTTCAACAGGGGGAATTGCGCTCCATGCGAGGGAGCGCAGACTCAAAACTCATTTCGCGATCCAGATCTTTCCATCCGTACTCAGCCAAATCTGACTTTGGTCATTCAGAATCTCAAAGACCGGGGCTGGCCTTGACGCAGCGCTCGTGTCGGCAGAAGTGTTTCCCGTTGTTTCCGGTGCGGAGGCGGGCACCGCTTCGCCGCTGCCGGTCGCTTGCCTGCGCACCACCACGGCGTGACCGGTCCACTGCCGCGTCACCGGTTCCCATGTGCCTCCTTGATCCTCGCTGAGAAAGAGCGTGCCTGCTTGGTCGATGGCCAGCATGCGTTGGCCCGCGGATGCCATCGACACCGCGGGCAGGCCGCTGGGCAGATGAATCGCAATCGCCATGCGCGCGGCGGAGAGTCCGCCGACGTTTCGCCCTTTCAGCGCTTCAATGCTCGAGGAGGGAGCACTCAGCGTCTCAGGTTGCGGCGCCGCAGCGCTCACGGTCACCTGCGCGCCACTTCGCGGAACGGGGCCATTCGCGCCGTGCCCGCTCGCCGGAGCGGATGCCGTGGCGGCGAACATATGCCTCTCGACTGCTTCCGCCTCGATCTGTTTCTTCTGCTCCGCAAGCGCATCAACCGCCGGTGCAGCGCCGGAGCGGGCCGGTTGTTCGGCCGGAGCTTCCAACTTGCTGGCAAGCGCCCTGTTCATTGCACTCGGAGGCGGAGCGGCATTGTTGGACTGATTTTCCGATGACGCCAACCCCGCGGCGAGTTCTTGCTCCTGCACCTTCGACAGCGGCGGCTCAGGCACCCCCATGTTCCTGAAATAATCCGGCCTCCCTACATATAAAACATCACGACCACGACCGCGACCGCGCCCGCGCGGCGTCGTAGATGCCGCCCTCTTGCCTTTTCCGACCTCCGCAACTTCGCCTGGCGCCGCCGCAGCAGCCTTCGCCGGCTCCGGCTGCGGTCGATTCGAGGCCATCGTCACGTTCTGCGTGGCGGTCTGCTCTGCGATCTTGATCGTCCCCTCGCTCTGCGCTGCTTGCCGGATATAAACAGAGATTGACGCCGCAGCGAAGGCGGCTACGACGGCGGTCGGAACCCAAACAATCCGCCATCTCTTCCACCATGCATCTGGTTGAATCTCGGGCCGCCGCGCCGCCGTCGCCACAGCCTCCGCATCCGCCGCTTCGCGCGCCAAAGCCACCACCTGCCTGCACCGGCCGCACACGGCAAGATGCGCAAGCACCTGTCCGCGCTCCCGCTCGCCCAGCGCCTGTTCGGCAAACGCGCTCAGGCTCTCCGCATCGGGATGAAACTCGCGTTGGGTCATCGCATTCATGGCGCAGCCTGTTCTTTGAACGTTTCCGCTTGCGAATTTTGCAGCGGTTTTTTCAGGTTCACGTTCAGATCGCGTGGATCGGCGCCCATCGCCTCTTCGGCCGCGCGCCTGCTCATTCCGCCGCGCTGCAAATTGCGGAGCACCCGCTTCCTCGCGCCCTCGGTTGCTCGCCGCAGCTTGCGGCTCACCGTAGCTTCGTGCACGCCCAGCACGCGTGCAATCTGGAGCAATGTCTGCCCGTCAAGATAATAAGCCGCCAGCACATACCGCTCCTCCGCATCGCTCTCACGCAACGCTTCCTCGATGGCTCGCTCCAGCAGCGAAAGCTGCGGGGCCTGCGTCTGCGGCGCGGGATCGGGCGCCGGCGCGCCTATTTCCCCGAGCGCCTCTTCGATCGGCTCCTCTCTCCGTCTGCGGCGAAGATGATCCACGTGCCGCTGCGCCAGCGTGGTCCGCAGCCAGCCCATCAGCGATCCCCGGCCGCGGTAGGAAAGCAGCGGGCATCGTCGCTCGCCATTCCGGGTGGTCAAGCCGTAGAGCTCGGCGTAAAGTTGATCTGCCAAATCGCGGCCCAGCGTCTCGCTGCCAGTGATGGCGATTGCCGCGCGGACCAGCGGCTGCCGGTGCGTCACGATAAGGCGCTCCCACGCGCGTTCGTTCCCGGCCGCGCAGGCGCGCGCCAGCACCAGATCGTTCAGGCGCAGGCTGCGGAAGAAAGCCGTCTGGTAATGCCGTGTTGCTGCCTCGCCCTCCGCCAACCCAAAGTTTTGCGCCGCTCCCGCCTCCAGCAGGATCTGGTCGAACTCCTCCCGGCTCAGGCCCCAACTGGCCGCATCGCTTGCGCGCCAAAGCTCGTCGAGCGCACGCCGCTCCATCGCTCCCGGCAGTCCCGGGATCTCCGCGCCGGCCGCGCTGGCCACCGTTTCCGTTGGCGCCATTCCCACGCCCCCACGATACGCCTATAGTTGGACGTTCCGTTGGACCATCCAGCCGCCGGATCGAAAGCTCACCGTATTCCTTCGCACCGAAAAAATTCCTGCAAGAAGCCGCCAGCCTGTCGTTCTCCCTTCGAAGGCCGGTGCAATGATTCGGAAGCCGGCGGAGGAGACCTATGAAGAACCTGGGCAGATTTGGGTTGGCAGCAGCGCTGTTTGTTGCGCTCGTGGTAGTTCAGCAATGGAAAGGCGTCAAAGCGGCCGGCGGACCGGCGCAAACCGGAGGCGGACCGTACCGCGTGCTGACTCCTATCGAGAGCGGCAACCTCCTGCTCTTTCCCGTCGTGCGGGCCGATGGAAGATCCTCGGGAGAAACCCCGTTCATCACCCTCGACGAAGGCCTGAAGAGCGGTGAAGTGGAAGTGACTGAGGCAGGCCGGGCGCGCGGCCTGGTGCGGCCCCGGAACGGCGAAAATCCGCAGATCCCGAATTACGCCTATCGCGGCGATGAAGTGAACACCTTGGTCCTCGTCAATCACTCCAAACGGCCGTTGCTGCTGCTGGCCGGCGAGATTGTCACCGGCGGCAAGCAGGACCGCATCATCGCCAAAGACCGCATTGTTCCCCCTGACGCCGATCCCATCGATCTTTCCGTCTTCTGCATCGAGCCGGGCCGCTGGACCGGGAGTTCGGACAGTTTCGGCGCCGCGGGCAAATCGGCCTCGCAAAGCATCATGGTCCAGCCCGAAGTGCGCGAGCGCGCCATGGTCGACCAGAACCAGCAGCAGGTTTGGAACTCCGTAAACGGCGCTATATCTCAAATGGAAGTCGCGGCGTCGCCGCCGGCCAGCGCGGGCGCTCCGCAAGGCGAAGGCATCTATCGCCGCACACTCGGCACCACCAGCTACGCCAAAGCCGTGCAGGACTCGGCCGTCAGCGAGAAGGTGGATGAAGCAGCCGCGTCGGTGACGAACGCTCGCGAGCAGGTCCTGGCCAGGCTGCGCGAGGAGCACGCCATCGGCGTAGTTGTGGCTGTGCGCGGCGAGATTGTGTGGGCCGACCTCTTCGCTAACACCGATCTGCTCTCACGCTACTGGACCAAGCTGGTCCGCTCCTACGCGGCCGAAAGTCTGACGGAAGGCGAGAATCATGCGGCTCCCGGCGTGGCTGACGCCCAGCACTTTCTCGACACGCCTTCGGGCGGCACAGAAAACAGCGAGGGTGAGGTGGGCATCTATCGCTATCGCGAGCTCAAAAGCGGAGGCGCGGAGACCTTTGTGCTGGAGTCTCTGCTGCCGGGTACCGACTACGACGTGCACATCAGCAAAATGAAGCTGCGCGGCGAGGAGCGTATCGTGAGGCCGCGCCCCATTCACCCGGAGCCGATGCACCAGCCGGATGTCTTCCAGCCGCAGATCTATCGCTGAAATCTATCGGGGGATGCCCCATCCTTGCTGCAGCCTTATCGCAGCAAGAGTGGGATACCACAGCGCTGGGTTGGGTCGGCATCCCCTCACGTCTTCTGTCGCGTGCGCGCCACGCGCGGAGCCGCAAGGAGCGTCAGCGCAACAAGGAAGATCGATGCGGCAATGTATCCGAGGTGGCCGTGGCGCAGGTCTTCCGTGACGAGCTTGACTGCTACCAGCGCCAGCGCCGCGTACCCGAGCCGCGTCAGCTCCCGGCGGCGCCAATGGGCTCCGCCAAAAACCAGGGCCAGCGCCGCCGCGCTCAGCGTCAGTGTACGGATAAACGCCAGATGATGCGCGCCGGGTTGCACGAACAAGGCCGTCAGCCCGGTAAGTCCGTCGACCAGCAGCGCCGCCACGGCGCCCGCTGCCAGCGCGGCAAAGGTAAGATGAAGAACCTGCGGCTTCCACGCCTCGCCCTGGCCAGGTTGCGCGGCCAGATAGCAGAGAATCGCAGAACACGCGATCAGCCAGACACCCGGCGCCGGCACGCCTAGCGGTGTCCCGACTAATGCGCTGACGAGGAAGTTCAGCAATCCCGATGCCGAGGCCGCGGCGAGCAAAAACACCATCCCGTAAAACTCGAAGGCGACCCGGCTCCTCCGGCTTCCTACGATCATTGCTGCAATCGCGACCGCGCCCAGGAGCATGATCATTGCAAACGGCGGCAGGCACAGAAAGCTCCCGGCCAATAGCAGCGCCGCGCCCCATGCGGCAAAAACCGCAGCGTTGCGCCGTTCCGGGGTGCGCTCAAAGACGGTGAAGACCGCCGCATAACTCGCCGCCGACAAAATCAAACAGACAACGCCGAGAATTACAGCGCTGCCCGGAGGTCCAAAATCGACCACGCTCACAGCCGCCAGCAACAATGCGATCGTGGTCTGGATTGTGTCAAAGACCCCGATCTGCCTTCGCCGCAGAATCGATTTCACAGCCACGCTGGCCGCGAACAAAACGAACAGCGCGATGCCGGGAGCGAGTAACGCAGCGCGCCCTAACGGCGGATAACTCTCGCCTGCGGCTTGCGGAGCAAAGTAGATATAGATCAGAATCCAGATCGCCGCATCGGCAGCCAGCGCCGCCAGTGCGCGAACCTCCGGCATGTGCGCGAGTCCCGGCACAAACTCGCAGATCGCCGCCAAAATCAACAGCACAACGATAAACGGCATCATCGCGTGCGAGGCAAGCGCCAGCGCCAACGCGAGTCCGGCCGACGCCACCCCGGCCACTCGCACGACCGGCGCCAGATCGCGTTTCCATCCGAGCCCCGCCGCCGCAAGCGCGTACGCGCACAGCACCCCGGCGCTCAACGCCGCCGGCAACACCTTGAAGCGCAGCGTCAGCTCCCATAGCATGGGAGCGAGGATCAGGGCCGAGGTTCCGGCATAGATTGCACTGGCGAATCGCGGCCCCCGGCGTGTCCGCGCCGCCCACACGAGCCACAGGAACGCATACGCGATGGCCGCGGAAGCTACGGCCAACTTGGGAAGAGAGCTTGCTTCCTCCACGGCGCGCAGCACATAGGCGCCGGCAATGCCCAGCATGGCCCTGCCCAGCAGCGAAAACATGCTTCCGGCCGGCGCAAGGGCCGCGCCTTCTGCGGCCTCCGGTGCGGATCTTCCCTCCAACTCCGGCGAGGGATGCGGCCAACGCGTTGCCAGCGGGTGTTCCAGCGCGGCGACTCGTGGTTCCAGCGTCGCGACGCACTGCTCCAGCGCCTCGAGGCGTTTTTTGAGCTGCTCCGTTGCGTCGGGAAGATCGCTCATGATTCCCACCCGATCCACGGCGTTTTCGGAAACTGCGTGCCGTTTTTAGGGTCGTGCAACGTCACTGCTCCCTGTTGGTCGCATTGACGCCGCTCAAGAGGTTTCGCGTCAAAGCATTTCCAAAAACGCGATTTCGCTGAAGACGCCGTCCTTAGTCTCCCGCGGCGGCTTCGTGCACGCTCTTATCGGGCCACGGAGGCAGCAACTTCACCAGCCCCCACAGGAAGAGCAGCGGCAGGATCGTCAGCCCAATCGCTACCAGCAACCCTTCCTTTGTCACCAGATCCACCTTATAGGTCGTGTAGCCCAGGAAACTCTTCGAAAAAAGCTGGCCGCCGATCACTACGTTCCAGCGCATGGCAAACACGCTGATCAGGATCAGGCTGCCGCAGAGCGCAAAGATGCGCTTGCGCACGATCTCTGTGAATTTCACAATCAGGGTAAGGAACAGCAGCACCAGCGGCACCAGCGTGCCCAAACAGATCTGCACCACGATCTGCGAAAAGTAGAGCTCGGTGTGGACCATGAAATTGAGGGTGCGGAACGATTCGTCCGCCTCGTATACGCGGTGCACCAGGTCCAGCATCTCCAGGCTGAAATCGATGATGAAGATGTAGAACATGTACATCGCAATCGTGTCCAGGCAACGCATGTCGATCTTCTGCCCGCGCAGCTTGGTCGTCCCCATGTAGAGCAGCATCACCGCGGCGATTCCCGACACCATCGCCGAAAAGATAAACACCACCGGCATCAGCGGCGACGACCACCAGGGATTGGCCTTGATCGATCCGAAGATGAACCCCACATAGCCGTGCAGCAGGAATGCCGAAGGAATGCCGACCAGTGTCACAATCCAGCCGGCCTTCTCGTCGATTTGAAGCGAGCGCTCGCTGATGTTGTTCGAGCCAAGCGTCATGATTTTGTAAATCCAGCGCACCGGGCCCTTCGACTGTTGCGAACGCACCACGATTTCGCGCCGGTAGTCGAGCCAGATCTCGAACACCAGCACGGCCATCAGATACCACAGGTACACGTAGCCGAACATCGCCATGGCCGAGCTGCTGTGCGGCGTGAAATACATCTCCGGCGAGCGCTCCGGGTGCCCCAGGTGGAACTGCAGCGGCAGCGGCGCAACCAGCAGGAAGGCCAGAGCCGTCAGCAGCGCCAGCCGGTACGTCGGCTTCACCGCCTCCACGCGAAACACGCGCTCGAGCAACGCCAGAATGAACGCGCCAGCCACCAGTCCCGTGATGAACGGGTACAAAACGATCAGCACGCTCCAATAAAGCGTGACTTCGTTCGGATACATATAGCCTTCAACACCACTCATATCGTCTCGCCTGTTCTCGACTAGCTTCTAGTCCCCAGTCCCTATGTCCCTTAGTCCCTGCTTTTATCTAACCGACCCATCCAGCCCGTTGTAGAAAGCCTTCGACCCGGTAGCCATCTGCGGCTTCAACACCTGAACGGTGTGTGTCCTTAGAAATGCGTGAATCGGGTCATTGGGATTCTTCAAATCGGCCAGTTGCCGCGCCCCAGTCGGGCAGGCCTCGCAGCAGGCCGTCGTCAGTCCCTTGGTGATCCGGTGGTAGCACAGCGTGCATTTGTCCGCGACCTTCTTCGTAGGATGAATGTAGCGGCATCCGTACGGGCAGGCCTGCACGCAATAGGCGCATCCCAAGCAATAGTTCGGGTCAATCAATACCACGCCATCCGGGCTGATGAACGTCGCGCCCACCGGGCACACTTGCGTGCAGGGCGAGTCCACGCAGTGGTTGCACATCTTGGGCACAAAGAAGTAGTCCCCCTCCGCGCCCTCTTTTACCACGGGGAACCCCTCCTTGCCGCCATCCGGCGAGATCACCTCCGGGTACTCGAGATGGTAGTCCGACCGGTGATAGCGCTCCACCCAGGTGCGGAAAAATCCGTCGGGCACATCGTTTTCCGTCTGGCAGGCGCGCACGCAATTGCCGCACCCAATGCACTTGGGAATATCGATCAGCATGCCCCACCAGTGCTCGCTCATCGTGTAGTTCGGCGAGTCCTCGGGTGTCCCGGCTCTCACGAATTTCCACGCAACCGCCGCCGCGGGCAAAAGGACCAGCAGATGACGCCGGCTGATATTCATTTGGCGCCTCCCGTCGCGGCGCTCGCGTCGGAACCGAT
This sequence comes from uncultured Acidobacteriaceae bacterium, assembly GCA_963844905.1. Lineage (GTDB taxonomy): Bacteria > Acidobacteriota > Terriglobia > Terriglobales > Acidobacteriaceae > Telmatobacter. Next base: position 496,425 of record CAWJQD010000002.1, read on the forward strand.
TGCCGGACTGTGGGGGTTATGGCAGGTTTGGCAGGCAACTCCGCCCGAGTGATCTGCCGGATCCACTTGCGGAAAGCCCTTGGGCTTGGCCGCGCTGGCCGTGTGGCAGCGGGCGCACAGCACCGCCGCATCCGGCCACACCGGCGTTACCGACATGGGATCATCCGCGTGTGCCGCCAGCGCCCCATGGCAAGCCTCGCAGTTCACATGCGCGTGCGCGCCCTTGGCCTTAACGTCGGCGGTATCCGTGTGGCAGCTTTCGCATGTTTGGTGGCCCGCAAATTTGATCGGGTGCGCGGCAATTTCGCCCAAGGCTGCCCCGCGATAGTGCCCATACTCCCCAAAGCTCTTCGGAACCACGTACCCGCGCACAACGAGAAACACCAAAAAAGCCAGAACGAAAAGCCCCGCAAACCGGAATAGATGTCCTGCATCCTTCAGACCGCTCATCAAGCGCTGTCTCCGTACAGCCTTAGCCGGAAGCGCCTCTTGTGACGAAGCACGTGATTTGGGACACTTCCGGCTCCTTTGACCTTAGGGCCTGCTTGCCGAACTGTATGTGAGATAGCTCACATTCCGGTGTGACGCCGGGTAGGCGCCAAGATGGTTTCGGAATTGCGCCTGTCCACCCGGCTGCAAACCGTCGGCGCTCCTGCCGAGTGCCCCATCTGGGCGCCAGGACTCCGGGGCGCCCTCCGGGCCGGGTTGGGCACCACGGCCTTATCACGGCAATGGTGGGAGACCACGCGCTACCATGAACTTTGGAGCCCAGGATGTCCAGGATTCTCGATGGCGCGGCCATTGCCGCAGCCATTAAGCAGGAAGTAGCCGAAGAGGTGCGCGCGCTGGCTCTTCAGGGCCTGCGGCCGGGCCTCGCGGCAGTGCTCGTCGGCAACCTGCCCGCGTCGGAGATCTACGTCCGCAATAAGGTGCAGGCCTGTGCGGAGCTTGGTATCTTTAGCGACCTCATCACGCCGCCCGCCTCCGTCACCACCGAAGAAATGCTCTCGCTCGTCTCCCAACTTAACGCGCGCGGAGACATCGACGGCATCCTCATCCAGTTGCCGCTCCCGGCACAGGTCGACTCCAAAAGGCTGCTCGATGCAATCGATCCCGCAAAGGATGTCGACGGCCTTCATCCTGTTAACGCGGGCCGGCTGCTTGCCGGCCGGCCGGCCCTCACGCCCTGCACGCCCGCCGGCATCATCGAGATCCTCAAGCGCAGCCAGATTCCTATCGCCGGCCAGCACGCTGTCGTCGTCGGCCGCAGCGACATTGTGGGCAAGCCCGTCGCGCTGCTCCTGCTCCACCAGAATGCAACGGTCACGATCTGTCACTCCAAGACTCGCGACCTGCCCGCCATAACCCGCCAGGCCGACATTCTCGTCGCCGCCATCGGCCGCGCGGGCTTCATCACGCCGCAGATGGTACGGCCCGGCGCCACGCTCGTCGATGTTGGCATCAATCGCCTGACCACGCGCGAGGAGTTCGACCGCTTCTTCAAGGGCGACCTCAAGCGCGAGGCAGCCTTTGCGAAGCGCGGCTCCGTTGTCGTCGGCGACATCGATCCAAAGGCCTTTGAGCTTGCCGGCGCCTACACGCCCGTCCCCGGCGGCGTTGGCCTGCTGACGATTGCAATGTTGATGGCCAATACCGTGCGCGCCGCCAAAATGCGGTGGGGGTTGTAGCCCATGTTGCGCGTCGGTCTCACTGGCGGCCTGGGCAGCGGCAAGAGCACTGTCGCCGCCATGCTGCGCGAGCTCGGCGCTCAGGTCATCGAGGCCGACGCCCTGGGCCGCGCGCTCATGGAGCCCGGCCAAAGCGTTTATGCCGAGATTGTGCGGCATTTCGGCCGGCAAGTCGTCAATCCCGACGGTCATCTCAACCGCGCGCGCCTCGCCGAGCTCGCCTTTCGCCAGGGCCGTTTGCGGGAGCTGAATGCCATCGTGCATCCGCCCGTGATCGAAGCGCAGATTCGCTGGATGGAAGAGGTCTTCGCGCGAGATCCCGCAGCCGTCGCCGTCCTCGAATCGGCATTGATCTTTGAGGTCGCCCGCGACGCTCGCGCGCGCGGCGAAAAAGAAAGCCTGCTTGCCGACTGGCGCCGACGCATCGATCGCATCATTGTGGTTACTGCGCCCGACGATCTAAAAATCTCCCGTTACGTCGCGCGCATCCAATGGAGGGGCTGTGACGGCGCGCCAACCGGCGCTGACCGCGTGACCGGGGTCGCGCAGCGGGAGGGCCATAGGCCTTCGTCGCCGGGGCAGGAGGCCATCGAAGCCGATGCCCGCATTCGCCTCTCGTATCAGGTTTCCGATGCGGAAAAAGCAGCGCTAGCCGATTATGTCCTTGATAACTCGGGCGATATCGCCGCACTCCACACCCAGGTCCAGGCGCTCTGGCCGCGACTGGTCGCCGAGAGCAACAAACCCCGGCAGAACTTGTCTCTACAATAAGAGAGGCGGGTACGCCTTGCGGCGTGGAACTTTGCCCCGCTGCCGCCGTAACAAATTGAGAAAGGTTTTTCAGGTTTGCGAGCCATGAAACTGAGCCGGATTCTCTTGATCACGGTGCTTTTATTGGGCGGATTCTGGTTCATCACCACGCATCTTCCGCCTAGCTTTACCATGAGCCATCCGACCCTCGTCGGGTCCGATGGCTCCGGCGCCCCGCTCGAGCTCACTGAGGCTCACGCCGCGCCCGCCTACGACGCCGAAGAGCAGAACAATATCGCTATCTACAAAAAAGTCCTGCCCTCGGTGGTCAACATCACTTCTACCACCCTGGTCTTCGACTTCTTTTATGGAACGGTGCCGCAGCAGGGCCAGGGCTCGGGATTCATTCTCGACAAGGCCGGCCACATTCTCACCAACTATCACGTCGTAGAGGGCGCCAACCGCGGCATTGAGGTGATGCTCTCAAACAAGCGCCATTACCCGGCCCGCGTGGTTGGCGTTGACAAGGTCCACGACCTCGCGCTCTTGCAGATCGACGCGCCTAACCTGCAGCCGGTCACGCTGGCCGACTCCTCCGAACTCAACGTGGGCCAGAAGGTCTACGCCATCGGCAATCCCTTCGGCCTCAGCGGCACCATGACCCGCGGCATCATCAGCTCCATCCGGTCCATCGGCAACGGCGGCGGTTCGCGCATTGAAGACGCCATCCAGACTGACGCGGCCATCAATCCCGGCAACTCTGGCGGCCCGCTGCTCAACTCCTCGGGCGAAGTCATCGGCATCAACACCATGATCGCCTCCAACGGCGCCGACCAGAGCTCCGGCATCGGCTTCGCCATCCCCATCAACACCGCCAAGGCCGTGCTCGGCGACCTCATCCGTTATGGGCGCGTCAAGCGGCCCTCGCTGGGTATCGTCTCCTACGCCATCGGTCCCGATCTGGCCACGCAAATGGGCCTCTCGGCGGATCAAGGCGTTCTCATCCAGCGCGTGCTTCCCGGCGGAGCGGCCGATCACGCAGGATTGCGCGGCGGCAATGAGCAGGCTTACGTGGGCAACACGCCTATTATGCTCGGCGGCGACCTCATCGTCGCCATCGACGGCCAGGAGGTCGCCGATCCTCAGGACATCAACGCCATCATGGACAAACACCAGGCCGGCGACACCGTCAGCGTGACCATCGTGCGCGGCAAGAAACAGATGACGCTCAAGTTGATTCTGGGCGAAGCGCACGATTCAAACACGTAGAGCACTGTTTCGGAACTTCGCCCGAAGACCACGATGTCATCTTGAACGGAGCCTCTCGCGGCTTCATCGCGAGAGGCGGAGTCGAAGGAACTGCGGTTGTTCTACGCCAAAATCACGTTCACACTGCCTTTTGAACGCACTTCGACCGTCGCGGCGCGCCGGGTGCCTAGGTTTCGTCCGCATCGGTAGATGAGACCCGGGACACCACTGACATTCTCTAGCTCCAACTCACTGACCCCTGATCCCTGACCCCTGTCCTTCAGAATCCCGCGCTCATCTCCGCCTGCTCTGCCTGCGCCACCTGCACCCGCGCCAACGCGACCGGCTCGCCGTAGTGCGCAGCCACAATCGCTGCCGCCCTTGAGTCGTCGAGATACGGCTCGACCGCAGCGAGCTTGACCCCGGACGCACGCGCCATCTGCGCCACCTGCGCCTTCGTCGAAATCGTCTCGACCAGCGCCAGAATTGCGCTCACAATCGTACCCACCCCCTGGATCACCGCCACCGCATGTTGCTGGCTTTTTTGATCCACGATCTTCGCCGCTTCGAGAAGCGCCGTATTCACCTGTTGCTGCAGCGTTACCACCTGGGTTTGCAGTTGCGCGACTACGCTGGCGGAAGGATTAGCCAGGTATGCCTTGGCCTGCGCCACCAAGAGGTTCGAGGCCGCGTCGAACCCGGCGGTTGCAGCGGCAAAGATCGGCGCATCGGCCGGCGCCAGCAGCGCCGCGGTCGAGTCCGCCGTCGCCACCGCGCTTTGCAAAGAAGGCGTCCAGTTCACAATGTTCTGCGCCACGCTGGTTGCCGTGCAACCCTGCATCCACGGCAGCGGAATCAGCAGCGCGATCAGCATCCACGCGCTCAACTTCGCCTGCCGACCTTTCGCCCCGCTCACTGGCTGGCTCGCTGACCCGCTGACCTGCTGACTCGCTGCTTCAGCGGGGTCCTTCGCCAGCAGCCCCAACAGCGCTGTCGCCAGCGCGCTGGCCAGCGACACCACAGTGCCGGTTCCCACTTTGCCCAGCGTTACGCCCTGCTGCGACAGAACTCCGGCAACGCTGCCCACGGCGATCAGCAGCCCCGCCGCCGACGTCTTGGGATGATTCCAGATATTCGAGATGAAGTTCATTGCAAAAATACTCCTTCGTGCCGCAGCTTGCCGCGCGGCGTGCGGGATTGATTTGGTTTCTTTCGATTGCGCCGAAAAATCTCTCCTGCACACGACTGGCGCGATCCACTAGGGCTTTGACCGCTTGTTTCTGTACCGTCGCGGGTGCCCCACCCTCGCCGCGTCTTTGTTTTTGCGGCTAGGGGGGAAGCCCCTGATTACAGAATCATGACGTCGCAGTTCAAGCGCAATCGCGCGCTGGCCTTGCGCAGGATTCCGAGCGGCTCTTGAACTCCGGACGCCTCCGTGGTTCCGGCCCGGCATCCAGCCGAGAGCCGCTCCATGCAGACAACGACGGTCCCGCGCCCCGGCGCCCTCTGTGGGAACGGATCCCCCAACAGCTTCTCGCCCGAAGCCCCTGCAGAATGTCAGTGTGCAAGTGGATTGGAGAACCGTCCGCGAGAAGGCGTACTCATTCGCCCGGCGCAGCACTTCCGTCGTTTGTCTGGATACTTATAAGCCTACGCAATTCGCGGGATATTCCCTGCAAATTGCAAGAGGTCGTGAGCCGCTGAAAAATAATCTAGTTACAACAAATCTATGCGGGAGCCCCCTTGACACTCTGCGCAGGCGAGCAGAGCTCCCGCCCTGCGCGCTCCGGCATCCCTAGGTTCCCGACCCCTCATTTTCTTGTTCCCTTGTTCCCTCGGTCCCTTGTTCCCTGCTTTTTCACGTATCTCCGCCCGCGCACTTCATACTCCCCGCTCACTACGCGCACAATCGCCTCGCTATACGCTTGATGCTCCTCCACAAGAATCCGCGCCGCCAGCGAGTGCGCATCGTCAGTCTCCAGCACCGGAATCGCCCGCTGCACCACGATCGCTCCGTGGTCCAACTCCTCGTCGACAAAGTGCACCGTGCAGCCCGTCACCTTCACGCCGTAGTTGAACGCCTGCTCCTGGGCGTCCAGGCCCGGAAACGCCGGCAGCAGCGAGGGATGAATATTGAGAATACGATTGCGGAACGCGGCCACGAGCTCCTTCGACAAGAGGCGCATGTACCCGGCCAGGCAAACCAGATCCACGCCGTGCGCATGCAGGCAGGCCATCACATCGGTGTCGTGCTCCCGGCGTGTGCGGCCCTTCGAAACCAAGACCGCCGTGGGCAGCCCCATCTCGCGTGCCGCTTTGACTCCCGCCGCCTCCGCCAAATTCGAGATCACCACCGCAATCTCGACACCCTTCAGCCGCCCCGCGCGAATCGACTCGGCGATGGCCAGAAAGTTCGATCCCCGGCCGGAAAGGAGGATGCCGAGGCGCATCGGCTTGCGCCGAGGCGCCGCGCCGCCCCCGCCTGGCCGAAAAGCAACCGCAGATCCTTCGACTCCACTTGGCGCGAACACGCGCCGAGCTCCGCTCAGGATGACACTGCTGGAATTTGTCATTTTCCTCGGTGGGCGAACAGGCCCAGGGGCTCCTACGTGTACTGTACCCGGCGCTCGCCCTTCACCACGCGCCCGACCACGTAGAACTTCTCTTCGGACCGGTCCAGCAGGTTCTTGGCGCGCGTAAACTTCACCGCCGGAATCGCCGCAATCAGCCCGATGCCCATGTTGAACGTGCGCATCATCTCTTCCTGCGGCACATTCCCCAGCTCCCGCAGATGCTCGAAGATGGGCAGCACCGGCCACGAGCCGATCTCCACCTGCGCCGTCACGCCCTTGGGCAGAATGCGCGGCAGGTTCTCCGTGATGCCGCCGCCGGTGATGTGCGCCATGCCGGTCGTCAACCCGCCCGTCACCAGCTTCTGAACCACGTGCAGATAGCTGCGGTGTGTCCGCAGCAGAGCCGCCCCGGCCTTTTCCTTGATCGCTGTTACGTACTGCGTGGGCTTGTAGCCGCCCACTTCGAACAGCAGTTTGCGGGCCAGCGAGTAGCCGTTGGTGTGCAGCCCCGTCGAGGGCAGCCCGATCAGCACGTCGGTCGGCTTGATGCCCGCGCCCGTCACCATCTTGTCGCGGTCCACCGCGCCCACAATAAATCCCGCCAGGTCATACTCGCCGCCGGAATAGAACCCGGGCATCTGCGCCGTCTCGCCGCCGATCAGCACGCATCCATTCGCCTTGCAGGCATCGGCCAGCCCGCTGACGACGCTCTCCACCACATCCTCGTCAAGCTTGCCGGTCGCGAGGTAATCGAGGAAGAAGAGCGGTGTCGCTCCTTCGACGGCAATGTCGTTCACGCAGTGGTTCACCAGGTCCGCGCCCACCGTCTGGTGCAGCCCCAGCTCGAACGCCACCTTCAGCTTGGTCCCCACCCCGTCGGCCGAGCTCACCAAAATGGGATTCTTCCAGCGCTGCAAATCCAGCCGGAACATCGCTCCAAAGCTGCCGATCCCGCCCAGCACGTTGCGGTTAAAGGTCTTCTGCGCCAGGTACTTGATGCGCTCCTTGGCGCGCTCGCCGCTGCGCAGGTCCACGCCCGCATCGGCGTAAGTCACGGATTGGGGTGCGATGGTTTGTGGCAAGGTCCGGGCTTTCTTATCTGAAGGATGCTTCGGCGCGGATGAGCCGGAAAGCAGCATTCTAGCAGCATTTGCGCGGTGCATTTCCCACAAATCGAAAGTCCGGATCGTAGCCTGCCCGAAGAGCCGAATTCGCCCTCGGAACAGACTTTCTTCAAGAAGGAGTGGAAAGCCGGCTCGACATTGTGCCTTTGACAAACCCACGACTGGGGATGGCGAAGGCTTGGCGAAACTGAGATGCCCTATGGAAAAGCTTGGGGTTTCGGTGGATAATGGGGTAAAGTTTAGGTAGGGGGTAGTATTGCGTATTTTAATACTACCCTGAATAAAGTTGGCGAGAGTGGCTCGTTCTGTGATAATGCGTGCAGCAATGATGCCCCCTGCTGAGTTCGCCGTACTGTTGCCAACCCGGCTCGCCGTTTCTCCTCCCCTATCTGATCCGGACCAGAAACCTCAGTAATGACAGTCTCTCGCGTCAGAATATGAAAAAAGAATCCACGTCGCCTCCATCTGCTGGCACGCAAGTGCAGGTTGGAAAAGTAACTGGAGCGCTCCGAAAGGTCTTTTCGGGTCAGGAGGGAGGTCCCCCTTCGCCTGTTTTTGTCAATGCTACGGATTTCGTCGGCCTGGGGTCAGACGTAATTCTTGATCTTGGCATTGTTTCGCCTGAAAGCGTAAATGCTGCCAACGCAAAGGGTGCAACTCCCCTTTTGATTGATTTCAATGTCATCGCACGGTTTGCCATGTCGATCCCAACGGCAGCGACACTTCATCAGCGGCTGTCCATGATCTTGGCGCAAATCCCCGCCCAAGCCAAAGATGTCGTGACTCCAGTGAGGAAAAAGGAAGAAGTCAAATGAGTGTCGCTCAGGCACAGAGGAAAACGGCACATGTCTCATTGCTTAATGTAGGCGCGGAAGCTGAGACCCTGTTCCATAATCTTGAGTGGCCTACAAGCCCGTATGAAGTCTGGTCGGCCCATGCGCCATCAAAAGGACCGGCCTACTCGGGGATGTACATATCTACTGAACCGCTGACTATACCTGATTACACAGGCATAAATTCCACACTGCTGTTGATGAGACAAGAGATTGTAGAAATTAAAGGCGAACTGGCTCATCAGAAAACGATGATTGAACAGATTCTTTCGCATGTGGCTGGCTCAGGGTTGGAGATTGAAATAGAAGAGCTAGATGATAGCGCAGCTCGTGAGCGCATCCTAAAGTTCTTCAACGAACACGCCGGTTCATTGTTCTACGATCAAATTGCCGAGAGCCTGAAATTGCCGCTCCGCCAAACCGTGGAGATTTGCAATCAGCTCGAACAGGAGGAGCTGATTGGCGAACCCTCTACCAAGTAGCAAAGCGGCGAGGGATTCTACTGAGCGCTCTGTCGGCAGTTCTATCGCGGGCGAGCGCATTGCCGCTCAGGCTCGTAAATATGTTTCGAAGCCAAGTACTTGCCGCAATGGAGTGTGGAAGGAAACCGGACTATTTAAGGTCAATGCATTCTGTGTAGTTGAACGTCCGCTGGAGATATTACAGCGGCCATCCCAAGAGACGAAAAGTAAGCAGCCGGTTCCTCTCGTAGCTGCTGCGAGTCACAATTCCATACATGGCGAAGCGATATTGGGCGAAGCCATGACCATTAGCTATAAGGGGCTAGCAACTGGCAGCAGCAAGCACAAGATCCAAAAATATGCGCTTAGCGGCAGTTGCTATTGCGTGATACGCAAGGAACTTATAGGGTTGCACCATTCCAGGGTTTGACTTCATTCCCTTCCGTTTTTATCCTTGTGCGGCTATTAGGCTTTCGCTGTACCTTCTGCGGTGGCTTCACCTTCAGCACGTCTTTCATCACTTCCTCGAATGGCAGGGGAATGTGCGGGATCGGCTTTTCATTTGTCGCTTTCTTGGGCATGTTTTCCTCTTTCGATCTTCGGCTTGGAGGGATCTCCATTCTGCGGCATCAGTGCTTCGGAGAACCAATCATGACCCATCCCGTCCTCAGCCGCATTCCGATCCTCGGCAAATTCGTCGACGAACGCTTCCTCGACCACCGCCGCCGTTCCTCGAGCGTCGCAGGCATCGCTACCGCCCTGCTTGCCCTCGGCCTCTTCGAGTACCGTTTCTTTCACGACCATATCTGGAGCTGGGATCTGTTCGCCGTTGTTCTCACATTCTTGGTCCTCAAGTTATCTCTCTTCACCTGGTACCGCTTCAACAGTTGAGCCGAAAGAAAAGGAGTTTCAAAACATGTGCGTCCCGAACCGTCTTCGCGATCCCAAAACCCGCTCCATGATGGTCATCGGCAACTTCTCTCTCGTCGCCGCCATTCTGTGCTGGCACTTTCTTCGCCCCTCCGGAGTCGCTGCGCAGGCATGGTTCGATGGCTTCGACGGCTTGCTCTTCGGCATCTCCATCGGCGCCAACCTAACTGCCATCTACCGCGCCCGCCGGTGTGCGTCCTGAGCGGATAACGTTCCGGGAAAGCTGTCGCAGCGCACAGCCTTCAATCGCGCAGCCTTCTATACTGAACCCAACATGAATCCTCAGGCCCCGGCATCGAGTCGCGCCAAATCCCGGGCCCTTCAGGCACGCGCCGAGCGGCTCTTCCCCGGAGGCGTCAACTCGCCTGTCCGCGCCTTTCGCGCCGTGGGCGGCGATCCTCCGTTCATCGATCGCGCCGAAGGGGCGTATCTCATCGATGCCGACGGCAATCGCTACATCGACTACTTCGGCTCCTGGGGTCCCATGATTCTAGGCCACGCCTTCCCGCCCGTCGTCGAAGCCATCCAGCGCGCCGCGCGCAACTCTCCCAGCTTCGGCGCCTCCACGGCCGCTGAGGGCGATCTCGCCGAGCGCATCACCACCTGCTATCCGGCCATCGAGAAAATGCGCTTCGTCAGCTCCGGAACTGAAGCCACGATGTCGGCCATTCGCCTGGCCCGCGCCGTCACCGGCCGCAAGCTCATCGTCAAATTCGATGGCTGCTACCACGGCCACTCCGACGGCCTTCTCGTCAAAGCCGGCTCCGGCGTCGCAACTTACGGCATCCCCGGGTCCGCCGGCGTCCCCGATGACATCGCCCGCCTCACACTCTCTCTGCCCTACAACGACCTCAAAGCCGTGAGGGCCGCCTTCGCCGCACACTCGTCCGGCGTCACGGTTCTGCGTTCATTGCAACTCGATCTCGACGCCATCAAGTCCGCGTTCGTCGCCCACCCCAATACCATCGCCGCCGTCATCGTCGAGCCCATCGTCGGCAATGCCGGCTGCATCCCTCCTGGCCGCGCCTTTTTGGCCCTTCTGCGCGCTCTCACCGAACGCCATGGCGCTCTGCTCATCGTGGATGAAGTCATGACCGGCTTTCGTGTCGCCCTCGGTGGCGCATGCCAGCTTTACGGCCTCGATCCCGATCTCGTCACTCTCGGGAAGATTGTCGGCGGCGGCCTTCCCGTCGGCGTTTTCGGCGGCAAGAGAAAGTTCATGGATCAGCTCGCCCCGCTCGGTCCCGTGTACCAGGCCGGAACTCTCAGCGGCAATCCACTCGCCATGGCCGCCGGCCTCGCCGCCATCGGCTATTTGCAGGAGCACGCCGGCGAAGTCTACCCGCGCCTCAAAGCCACCGCCAAAGCCGTTGCCGAAGGCGTCGCCAACGAAGCCGCCCGCGCCGGCGTTTCCCTCACTACCAACCGCGTTGGCTCCATGTGGACCTGGTTCTTCACCAGGGGCCCGGTCACTGACTTCACCCGCGCCGCCCGGAGCAACACCGCCGCCTTTGGCCGCTTTCACCGCACCATGCTCGACCAGGGCATCTGGCTCCCGCCCTCGCAGTTTGAAGCCGCGTTCCTGTCGACCGCCCACGGTGAAGCCGAAGTGCAGGCCACGATCGCCGCCGCGCGGGCAGCCTTCGAAGCCGTCCACACAAGATGAACAGGAATTGGAACGGTCATGCGGGGAGACGCACTTTGACAATGCTACTGAGGCTCATGGAGACGGGTTAGATGAAACGAATCGTATTTGACATCGAAACCGAACCATTCTCAGAAGAGTTCAAAGACGCTACCACAGCGAAAGCAAGAACAAAGCACGCACCGAAAATGCGCGTCACATGCATCTTTGACGAATCGCGTCAGGAGTACAGATATTTCACACCTCGCAATGCGGCCAAATTGATAAAGCTACTGCAATCAGCAGGTGAGATCGTCAGCTTCAATGGCAAGTGCTTCGATTTGTTAGTCCTCAGAAGGCATTATGGCTTAATTGGCCGGGTGCCCCGCCGCGGCAAGCACATTGACTTGCACGAAATCATGAGCGAAAAGGCAGGGTTCAAAGTCAGCTTGGACAAAGCCGTAAGACTCAACTTCGGCGAGCGAAAGCACACTGATGGGCGAAAAATGGAAGCTCTCACGCTTGCCGAGCTGAAGGTGGCCTGCCGGTCCGACGTCTCACAGACCCATCGTCTTTTTCATCGATTTCTTGCGGGCGGGTTGCAATTCCCATCAAGGACACGGCGCGCGATGAACGAAGAAGCGGCTGAACCAGACAAGATCCCGACTGAGTGCCCATCCTGCTTGGCCCCGAATTCGCTTGAGCCTGTCGAATGCGACACGCAACAGATGAGCGAAGGGCAGCTCGCAGATAACATTTCGGGAATGTGGGGAACCGCAGTTTGCCGAAAATGTGGCGAGATCGCCTTGTGGGGGATTTGAGCACCTCGATTGCCTGATGGCGACATGGCGCCTCGCCGCTGCAATCCGAGAACCGCCGCAGTTACGCTAAAATCATTGCCATGAGGCCCTCCGAGGTGTTTCCCCAGCACCGTGATGCGATCCGCCGGATGGTGTTGGACTCCGGCATGGCGAACCCGCGTTTCTTCGGCTCCGTCATGCACGGCGACGATGCCGACGGCAGTGACCTCGATCTCCTGGTCGATCCCTCGCCCGAAACCAGCCTGCTCGACCTTGCCAAGCTGCAACTTGAACTGGAAGCCACGGTAGGAATCAAAGTAGACGTGCGCACGCCCAAGTTCCTTCCTGCATCTTTCCGCGATAAGGTCCTGGCCGAAGCTGTGCCGGTATGACCCGCCACCCACTCAGAGCGCGCGATTATCTTGGCCACATGCTCGATGCAGTTGGCCAGATACAGATCTACACGCGCGGCAAGAATGCCGGCGATTTCCTCTCCGACCGGCTCTTGCAGGACGGCGTGGTCCGCAATGTCGAGATTCTTGGCGAGGCCTCCAGAAACCTTCTCAGCTCGCTTCCCGATGCAGCCACAAAGTTTCCCGGCATCCCTTTCGCCGCGATTTAAGCGATGCGGAACCAGCTTTCCCATGGGTATTTCGTCATCGATCTGGATGTTGTCTGGAAGGTGATTGAGCGCGATATTCCCGAGCTGCAAAAGAAACTGGAGGCAGCCATCGCGGCCTTCGACAAGCCGCCCTCCGCGTAACGGCGCTCACCCCCACGCATCCACCGTCACAAACCGGTGCGTCCCTTTGTACCGCTCGATGAGCTTCTCCGCCGCGGTCACGGATGGCTGCCGATTTGCCGCTGGGTCCCGGTGGCCGCCGTCGTGGAGCACGATGTTCGCCGCGCGTCCTCGCCGCCGCTGCCCCTCAATCATCTTTGTCAACTGCTCCGCAATCCGCTCCGCTGAGGGCTCGCTCCAATCCGAGGTCATCGCGTTCCACAGCACCAGCTTCAGGCCGAGTTTGCGCGCGATGCGAAACACCACCGGCCGCCGCGCCCCATACGGCGGCCGGAAGAACCTCACCGGCGCGCCCGTTATTTGCCCGAGCGTCTCGCTGGTCCGTGTCAGCTCCTCGCGCACGCGGCTCGCGCCTGTCCGGGCCAGGTTTGGATGGTCCCAGGAATGATTCCCGATCAGGTGCCCCGCGGCCGCAATTTGCCGCACCAGTTCCGGCTCCGCTTCGGCGCGGCCGCCCAGCAGAAAGAACGTCGCCCGCACTTCGTGACTCGCCAGAACGTCCAGCAGCCTCGGCGTCCACTTCGTGTTAGGCCCATCGTCGAAGGTCAGCGCCAGCTCGCCCGGCCGCTTTGGCGCCACAAGAGCCTTGCCAAAGATGCGCGATCCCGGCCACTGCGACGCATACGCATATGCCCCCACCGCCAGGCCTGCACACGCAGCCGCGCCCAGCCCGCCAAAAACCCCGGTCGCTATAGGAGAAATCATTCTGCTTGCCAGTATGCGGCGTCAAACCCGACGCGGGCAACTTGCCTTGACCGCTCTTTCATCAAGAAACAGGTGCCCCACGTCTCGATTCTGAGACGTGGGAACGCGCAAACTCCCGTAGAGATATTGGCACAGTCAGAGTCATCGCAGAGCGAACCGCTCCGCCCCTGATCGCTGCGCTTTACGTCGTTTTGGCCGGCACCTCTTCGTCCCTGCGCCGCTCCGTCTGCAACGCGTCCGCTTCCATGCGCCGCCTGGCGCGCTGCTCGCTCGAGCGCCGCTCCTGCCGCCACGTCGTCATTGACGTCACGCCATAATTCCACACCGCCGAGAAAAGCAGGCCCGTCACCGCCGCCAGCACCCACGGCACTCCGCGGTGAAACGCCTCATTCGCGATGGCCACGTTCGCCGCCACGCCCAATCCGCAAGCCAGGCAGAACGTCAGCAAGCCGCCCCAGAATCTCCATCCGCGCAGCCGCCGGTCGCGGTAGGTCACGGAGTTGTTCAAAACAAAATTCAGAATCATCACGGTGAAAGTGGTCACTGTCTGGCCCGCCGCAAAGCTCAGCCCCGCAATTTTGAGCAGCGCGCTCAGAATAAGCAGGTGCACGCCCACGCCCAACGCGCCCACCATGCCGAACAGCACAAAGCGCACGTTCACCAGGTCGCCGAGGTGCTTGTCCACCAGCAGCTCGAAGTACTCCAAGCCCACCAGCATGTCGAGCTTGCTCTCGCCGCGCTCGCGCACGCGAAAGCGGTACGGAACCTCGCCGATGCGCAGCCCCGGCCCAGCCGAAAGCACAATGTCAAGCAGGATTTTGAAGCCGATGCCCGAAAGCCGGTGCGCAAACTGCTCGAAGGTCGAGACGCGCACTAGGAAGAACCCGCTCATGGGATCGCTCAGCTCATGTTCCGCGCCCATCAGGCTCATCCGCTTGCCCAACTGGCTCAGCTTCACCCGCCAGCGCGCGAACTCACCCATGCTGCCGCCGGCGATGTTGCGCGAGCCTACAACCAGGTCGAGATTCTCCTCGCGCATGAGCCGCAGCATCTCCGGCAGCACCGTTTCATCGTGCTGCATGTCCGCATCCATCACCGCTACATACGGCGCCGCGGAGGCCAGAATGCCTTCAATGCATGCCGAAGCCAGTCCCCGCCGTCCAATCCGCTGCAGCACGCGTAAGTTGTCGTGGCGTTCTGCCAGCCGCCGCACCGCGTCCGCGGTGCCGTCGGGCGAGTCATCATCCACAAAAATCACTTCGTAGTGAATGCCCTTGAGCGCACCCGCCAGGCGATCGAACAACGGACTCACATTTCCGCTCTCGTTGAATGTGGGTAGCACGATCGCCAGATCGTAGGCCATGCTTTCCTCCGCCGCGCTGCGGCAACTCCCGGGCGCTCGGACGGGCAGCCGATGCCCGCCCTGAATCCATAGTTCATTCTAGGAGATTCTCAACGGCAATTCGATTGCCGCCCACCGCATCGTTGCGGATCGGAACAGAGCCAGTTAGGGCCCCACGCGCCGCGCCGAACCTCGCGCCATCTTCCGAAAGGAGGTCCTCGCCCCTGTCCTTCCTCCAGCACTCCGGCGTATACTTTCCTTGTTCGGGTCGCATCCTGAGTCTTCGGAGCGGCACTGGAGCCCATCATGAGCCTCACCGAGTTTCCCTCGGGCGCGCGTCTCTCGCCGCCCGGCGTTTCCCTCCCCAAAGTCACCATGCCCGCGCTCACTGAGATGAAGCGCCAGGGCAAGCCCATCTCCGCGCTCACCGCCTACGACTACTCCACCGCGCGCCTTGTCGACGAGGCCGGCGTCGATCTCATTCTCGTCGGCGACTCGCTTGCCATGGTCGTTCTCGGCCACGAAAACACACTCGCCGTCACCGTCGATGAGATGCTCCACCACACCCGCGCCGTGCGCCGAGCCGTCCGCCGCGCCCTCGTTGTGGCCGACATGCCCTTCGGCAGCTATCACGGCGCGGCCGCCGAAGGACTCGCCAACGCCGTCCGCTTCGTCAAGGAAGCCGGCGCCGAAGCCGTCAAGATCGAAGGCCCGCGCATCGAGCTCGTCCGTGCGCTCGTTGACGCCGAAATTCCCGTCGTCGGCCATCTCGGCCTCACACCGCAAAGCGTGCATCGCATGGGCGGCTACCGCGTGCAGGCCCGCACCGCCGAAGCCGCGCGCCGGCTTCAGGCAGATGCCCTCGCGCTCGCCCAGGCCGGCGCCGGAGCCATCGTGCTCGAAGGCGTTCCCCGCGAGGCCGCCGAGCAAATCACCGCCGCGCTGCCCATCCCTACCATCGGCATTGGGGCCGGTCCCGACTGCGACGGCCAGATTCTCGTCTTCCACGATCTCGTCAATCTCACTTTCGCGCCCGCTGCCAAATTTGTCCGCCGTTACGCCGACGCCTCCGCGCTCTTCCGCTCCGCCATCGAGCGCTACCGCGAAGACGTGGAGCATCGCGCCTTCCCGTCCGACGCCGAAAGCTATCACCTGCCCGCGTCCGCGCGCCACGCCCTCAGCGCCGCCGCTCCCGATTCCGACGCCGCCGACGCCATCGTCAATCGGGACGCCTTCGAGGATTGGCCAAGCTGAGCCGTCCTGAGCGAGCCCGCGCAGTGGACGAGTCGAAGGGCCTGCTTTTCGGGAAGCCGGTATAGGAAACTGTCGGTCATAACATTGCCAAGCTGGTAACCATCGAACGAAATGCAGATCCTGCGCACCGTCGCCGAACTCCGCCGCTGGTCCCGCTCAATTCGAAATCACGCGGGCGCCTCTGGTCTCGATTCTGAAACTCGGGAATCCGCAGTTCGCATCGGCCTCGTCCCCACCATGGGCGCGCTGCACGCGGGCCACGCCTCGCTGATCCGCGCCGCGCGGGCGGCGTGTACCCACGTCGCCGTCAGCCTTTTCGTCAACCCTACGCAGTTCGGCCCCAACGAAGACTACGCCCGCTACCCCCGCACCTTCGAGGCCGACTGCGCCCTCGCCAAATCCGAAGGCGCCGGCGTTCTCTTCGCTCCCGCCGTCGAAGAACTCTACCCTAACGGCCCCGATTCTGCTTTTGTCGAGGTCCCCGGCCTGAGCCAGCGCCTCGACGGCGCATCCCGCCCCGGCCACTTTCGCGGCGTCGCGACCGTCGTCGCCAAGCTGTTCATCGCCGCCGAGCCCGACCTCGCCTTCTTCGGCCAGAAAGACGCGGCCCAGGTCGCGCTGCTGCGCCGCATGGTCGCCGATTTACGCTTCGCTGTCGAAATCGTCGTCTGCCCCATCGTCCGCGACCCCGACGGCCTCGCTCTCAGCTCGCGCAACGCTTACCTCACCCCCGCCCAACGCGCCCAAGCCCTCACGCTCAGCCGCGCCGTCCGCCACGTCGAGTCGCTCGTCGCCGAGGGCGAGCGCCGCGCCGAAACGCTCCTCGCCGCCGCACGCGGGCTTTTTGCTGCCGTGCCTGAAATTCGCATCGATTACATCGCCCTCGTTGACTGGGCCACGCTCGAGCCCGTCGAAACGGCTGCTCCCGGCGCCCTCTTCGCCGTCGCCGCCTGGGTCGGTTCCACCCGGCTGATCGACAACACGATCCTGACTTGAACCTGATCCCACAGATCAGGGTGCCCCACCCTCGGCGCGTTTCTGTTCTTGCGCCCAGGGTGGGATTCCGCAAAAAGTCGTCATTGCGCGCATCCCCGCTCTAGCCGCAATCTGAATGCAATGCCCGAACTCCCCGACATCACCGCCTACATCACCGCGCTCGAAACCCGCATTCTCGGCCAGCCGCTTGAGCGCGTGCGCCTGCAAAGCGTCTTCGTCTTGCGTACGGCCGACCCGCCCATCGCCTCCGTCGAAGGCCGCACCGTCCAGGCCCTCCGTCGCATCGGCAAACGAATCGCCATCGGTGTCGACGGCGATCTCTGGCTCGTGATCCACCTCATGATCGCCGGACGTCTTCACTGGCGTCCGCCGCACGCGAAGCTCTCCGGCCGCCAAGGGCTCTTCGCTCTCGACTTTCCCTTGGGCTCGCTCACCCTCACAGAAGCCGGCTCCAAGCGCCGCGCATCCCTCCACCTTCTCCGCGGCGAGCAGGCCCTCCGCGACATCGATCCCGGCGGCATCGAAATTTTTTCCTCGGATCTGGACGCCTTCCGTGCCTCGCTCACGCTGGAAAACCGCACCCTCAAGCGCGCCCTCACCGATCCTCGCCTCATCAGTGGCGTGGGCAACGCCTACTCCGATGAGATTCTCCACGCCGCCCGGCTCTCGCCCATCGCGCTCACCCACAAGCTCAAGCGCGAAGAGTGCGAGCGCCTCTTTGCCGCCGCTCGCTCCACACTCTCGCTCTGGATCGAACGCCTCGTCGCCGAAGCCAAGACAAAATTCCCGGAAGGCGTCACTGCATTCCGCCCCGAAATGGCCGTTCACGGCCGCTTCGGCCAGCCCTGCCAGCGGTGCTCGGCTCCTATCCAGCGCATCCGCTACGCCGACAACGAAACCAACTACTGCCCCGCCTGCCAAACCGGCGGAAAACTCCTCGCCGATCGCAGTCTTTCCCGCCTGCTCGGCTCCGACTGGCCCCGCACCCTGGACGAATTGGAGGCTCTTATGCGCCGCTGAATGTGCGCGGGAACCGTCGGAGGTCGATTCCCAATAGTTACCAATTCTGCGTCCTATCCCCCGAAATACCTTGACATTGCGTTCTTGCTTGCCGCAGAGTGTTTGCGGCGACTCCTGTCAGATTGGCCAGCGGTGAACCCCCCCGTGGGGCCTCTGTGCGTAGGAGCCGAACATCAATCCCGTTGGGGAGGATTCACGAATGCATTTCTTCAACTACTCCGCGATCCTGCTTTTCATGACGCCTACCGGGCATACGGCGATTATGGTCTTGATTTCGGCCGTATGTCAGTGGCTGCTCGGGGCTCTTTGGTTCGGCCTCATTTTCCGCAAGCACTGGTTGAAACTGGCCGGCTTCACTGAGGGCAGCAAGCCGAAGAACGTTGCCTTCGGCATGGTCGTCTCCTTTATTGCTTGCCTGCTCCTCTCGTATGTGATAGCGCACATCGAGGTTTGGGCGGGGACGAAGACCTTCAGCGGGGGCTTCGGTCTCGGCGTGGTTTTATGGACCGGCTTTATCGCCCCGCCGCTCCTCACGCAGCACATTTACGAGAACCGCCGCGTCAACCTCTTCGCCATCAACGCTGCCTATTGGCTGCTGGCCATGGGGCTCGGCGGTAGCCTCCTGGCGGTTTTCCACGGCTAGACCATTTCGCCCGCTGAGGCTTGGGAATCGAGGCGGCAGAGGGGCAACTTCTTCACGAAGGTGCCCCTCCGCAATTTGCAACAGGTACGCATGTCGCGGCGCAGGCGCTGAACCCGCCGCTTGAGCTGCCGCACCGGGCATCCAAGCCGCGTTTGGATTTGTAAAGCCAGACCCTTCATCGCGCTGCATCAGTTCACGCGGGTCTCGCGAACTACCGCTCGGCGATGCCATCGGGGCTGAGCGAACAGGGCGTGGAATCGAGCCCATAGAGTTGACATATGACACGATCGGTCATTACCACGGATGGCGCGCCTCCGGCCATCGGTCCCTATGCGCAAGCCGTGCGCGCGGGAAGCCTCGTCTTCACGGCTGGCCAGATCCCCGTCGACCCGGTCACGCAGCAGTTGGTTCCGGGCGGCATCGCCGAGCAGACCAAGCGCGTGCTCGAGAACCTGAAAGCCATCCTCGAAGGAGCCGGCAGCAGCCTCGACCGCGTGGTCAAAGCAACCGTATTCCTGAAAGACCTTGGCGACTTCTCAGCCATGAACGCCGTTTATGCGGGATATCTCGAATCCGATGACGGAGCCCCCGCGCGCACCACCGTCGAGGTCTCGCGCCTGCCCCGAAACGTGCTCGTCGAAATTGAACTGATTGCCGAAGCCTGATCGGATCCGTAAACTGGTCTGCATCAATAGGAGGAAAGGTCTCATCCCGCGCTCCCCACGCGAATCTCAAGCGCATTCCGCCGCTATCGCGAATCGAAAGGCGCGGAATGGAGGAGGTCGAATTGGACGAATCGCCAAACAAGATTGTGCGCACCGAAAAGGAATGGCGCGCCAAGCTCACGCCCCAGCAATATCATGTGCTGCGCGAGAAGGGCACCGAGCAGCCCTTCACCGGCGCACTGACTGAAAACCACGAGACCGGCAACTATCGGTGCGCCGGATGCGGCGCGCTGCTCTTCTTGAGCGGCGCCAAATTCGACGCCGGATGCGGCTGGCCCAGCTTCACCATGCCGGCCGACGCGAAGGCCGTCGAGGAGCACGAGGACCAGAGTCAGGGCATGCACCGTGTCGAGGTCACCTGCGCCCGCTGCGGCAGCCACCTGGGCCACGTTTTCCCCGATGGCCCCCTACCCGCCGGCCAGCGCTACTGTATCAACTCGGCTTCGCTCGCCTTCACCCGGCAGGGTGAATGGAAGAAATCGTAGTTCGGCCTGCGGGCGGCCCAGGTACAGTTCATTAGGCACAAGAAAAAAACCGTTCCTTCAGACGGGGTTGGAAATCTTGGACGGGCCTTCGCGAGAACCCGTTGCGCCTTAAGGCGGTTCTCCAATTTCTATGTAGCGTTTCCGATCTATTCCAAGGTGGCTTTATCTTGAGGAAAAAGCCACTTAGCTTTTGTGGCTTCGCTCTACACCAATTGGAGAACCGCGTTAGGCCTTCGCGATCTTGCCGCTTTTGATGCAACTGGCGCACACGCGCAGCCGCCTGGGCGTGCCGTTCACCAGCGCCTTCACCACTTGCAGGTTCACGTTCCAGCGCCGGCGCGTCACGTTGTGAGCATGCGAAATGTTATTGCCGAAGCGCGGGCCTTTGCCGCAGATATCGCATATTTGTGCCATGGTTCAACTCCGGATTCTTCTTGTATTTTGGGCGCCGCATCAGCGGCCGGCGCACAGACGCCCGCGCCATCGCCTTGCCGAATCTTCAGTATACCCGCCGCCGCTGCTCCCAACCAAACCGAGCTGAGGACCGGGGACAAGGGAACAAGGGGACGAAGCAGCAAACGTCATCGGCCAACCCGGCGCTCTCGCTGTCAGCTGTTGGCTGACCGCTGACCACCGACCACCGATCACTGATCACTGACCACTGTTCGCTGTCAGTTCAAACCGCGTCTTCGCCTCATACCGAGCGCTGCCAGCGCCCAGATGGCTCTCATACAACACAAGCTCGCGCGCCGTGAAGCGCGTGAACGCGGGCTGGCCGAGAATGCCCGCCCCAAGTTCGCGCAAGCCCGTCACGCGTCCCTGGCCCTTCGCTCGCGCCAGCGTGATGTGCGGATGAAAGGGTCTCGTCTCAGCCACGAATCCGCATGACCCCGTTGCTGCAACCACGCGCTGCTCGAGAGTCGCAAGCTCCGGCGTCACCATCACATCGACGAAGAAAACGCCGGCGCGGTCAAAGCAGCCCAGTTCGCCGAGCTGCACCTGGACCGGCGCGGAACGTACTTTGCCCAGCCGCGCGGCCAGGCATTCGTATTGCTCCGGCGTCGCGTTGCCCAGGAATTGCAAGGTGATATGCCACGATTGGGGCACGGTCCAGCGCAGCCCGCCGCTCTGCCGCGCCCCGCTCTCGCTCTGCCGCAGTCCGCTCTCTTTGCTGCGCAGCCGCGCCACCACCGTCGCAAGCTCGCGCTCGACCGCGTCCGCCAACGGAATCCCCACGAACAGCCGCATACGGAGCCAGTTTAATTCCCGCAGGCAAAGCTGCAAGTCTTCGAATGGTTGGCTTCACTGCGCCCTTGCCGGTGCTGCGCTCCAATCATTTCTGCGGTGGTGGCGGCGTGCCTCCTGCCGGCGGCGCAGCCCCAGCCGGCGGCGGCCCTCCCTCTCCTTCGTCCGGAACACCCTGCCGCTCCTCGCGCGGAATCACGAACTCCTCGGGCATCTTGTGCCCGCGATGGCACGTCCCGCACGTCACCGGCATGCCTTCGTTATCCTTGTCCAAGTCCATGGCCTTGCTGATGTAGTCCGCATTCATCTGCTGCGTCATGGTGTACATGATCCGCGCGATCTGCTTGTCCGGCTTGGAGTCGTCGGGGAAATTCAACCGCGGGCGGCCGTCGGGGCCCAGACGGTTCGGGTCCGCCACGTGGCAAGTGTCGCAATGTACGCCCAGCGACCCCGCCCACTTCTCCATGATGTCGCGCACCTCGCGACCCGTCAGGTCCTTGGGCAGAACCTTCAGGTTGGTCGGCGGGGGATAGTTGCGTATCCGCCTAACTGGGCTCTCGCTTGGCGCCCCTTCCTGCGGCGGGCTTGCCGGAGCGGGCGGATTGGGCGCGGCTTGCGCAGTCGGCTGACTCAATGACGATGGCGCGGCCGCTGAAAACGGCGCTGAGTCCTGCGGCTGATCTTGCGTCGCTTGCACTGCGGTGGTGGCGGCAAGCAGGGCCGCGGCCACCAAGGCGACCGCGGCGGCGGATGAGAGCAGGGTAGAAAACTTCACGCGCAGCATTCCTCTCGGGGTCTGGTTTGAGACCCTATCTTACATACCCTAGAGCATGTCTCCTATTGGTGTAGAGCGCTGAAGGGGAGTCCGAACCAAGCTTTTGCATCCTCAGCAGTGAGCAGCGGCAGGAGTTGGGCGATGGCCTGGTCGAGGGCCTCTTTGGTCCGCGCCTTGGCCGTGCGCAGCAGTTGTTTGAGTTTGGCCCAGGCCTTTTCGATAGGGTTCAGGTCGGGCGAGTATGGCGGCAGGTAAAGCAGCTGGGCTCCTGCCGCCTCGATTCTTTCGCCGCACCCCTTTGACCTTGTGTGAGCTGAGATTGTCCATCACCACCACGTCGCCGGGTCGCAGTTTCGGGCACAGGACTTCATCCAGATAGGCAAGAAATATCTCCCGATCCGTGGCCGCCTCGACGGTCATTGTGGCGATCATGCCGCGCGTGCTGATGGCGCCCAGGATGGTCAGGATTTTCCATCGCCCGTCGGGAGTCCCCTCATGGATGCGTGCGCCACCCGTCACAACGCGCATAGAGGCGCGTCATCTGCGTCGAGACACCGCTTTCATCCAAGAAAGATCAGCCGTTCCAGGTCGATCCTGCCGATCACCTGGACGAACTCTTCGCGCCGCTTGCGGTTTTCTTCCGTGTCCCGCTCCTGGGCGTGGAGTGACTTTTTTTAAGCCGGAAACCCATCCGCTTCACCACCCGCCACAGATGCTGAGTGCTCACCCGAAGGCCGGTCTTGTTCTCTAACTCAGCCTGTAACTCCGCTAATGTCGCGTCGCGCATGCGAACGCAGCACGCCCGCTAAGGCCTGTTCATCGATCCGGCGCTTGGCTCCCGGACGATAACTTGGCCGCTCCATCCGACCGGTACGTTTCCTGCGCCGCCGATACCTTCCACGCCCAGCCCAAGCTCACACCGAAACGCTCGGCCAACTCCGACAGGTTCCCCCTGCCCTGGTCGTAGGCCTCCAGCAGCTTCCGCCGCAAATCATCCGAATAGGGTCGCGCCATTGCATCTTGCGCGGACAATCGCCATCAAGACTATACACCATCAGGAGAGATGCTCTAGTCTACGGGCCTTATGCTATCGACCTTTTGGTTGATGCGAGTTCTATTCTCTGGCCGCGCTGAAGCGCAGGCCGCCCACGCGCAGATCGATACACTTGCCGGGAACCTTCCTGGGGCCTGAAACGCACTCGTGCCTGGGAACGGCAAAGCGCAGCGGCAGCTCCACCGCATGCCGGATGCCAATGCGCGGCGTCACTAGAACGCGCGTAACGCGCATGCCATCGTCCCGCACTTGCAGCGGCGAGCGAGGATCGAGCAGATCGAGCCCATTGTGTGTCTCGCGCTTGAGATCCAGCGCCTGGCAGAGCCGGCCGGGACCGCAGGTAAGCTCCCGCGCCTCCGCGTCCGGTCCTAATCCCCGGTTGCACACCATCTGTTCGAGCCCCGCCAAGGGCTCCAGCGCGCGCAGCAGCACGGACCCCGCCCGTCCCTCTCGCTCGCAGGAAATATTCATGCAGAAATAGCGCCCATAAATGGCATAGACATACGCATGCCCCGCTGGCCCGAAGAGCACCCGGTTCCGCTCCGTAAGGCCGCGATGCGCGTGCGCCGCCGGGTCGGCCGGCTGCCGGTGCGGCCCCAGGTACGCCTCAACCTCCACAATCCTCCCCGCCATCAGCCCCGCACTTGTCTTGCTTATCAACAACTTGCCCAGCAGCCGCGGGGCCACACGCTCCGGCGGTGCCTCAAAGAACGCGCGCTCCAGCAGCCTTCGCGGCGCCTGCAATTCCTCACCACGGGGCGGCCGAACCTTTTTTCGTTTCTGCGGCGAAGGCGTGGGAAGCCCCCGACGGTTCGGTGGGAAAGCCAGCCTCGAGCTCACTTGTGGGCCGCGTTCCATTCCTTGATCAGCCCCAGAACCTCCTCGGCATGACCTTGGGGCGTCACCTTGGGGTAGATGTGCAGCAGCGTGCGGTCGGGTCCGATCACAAAGGTCGTCCGCTCGATGCCCATCCTTTTCATCCCATACATGTTCTTTTCTTTCAGTACGCCAAACTGTTTACACACTTTCTCGTCTACATCAGCAAGGAGCGTGTACGGGAGGTTGTACTTTGCCCGGAACTTGGCCTGATCGCGCGGTGTGTCGCGGCTGATTCCCAGAACCACCGCCCCCGCCCCCTGCAGCTTCTTAAAGGTATCGCGGAAGCCGCAGGCCTCAATGGTGCAGCCCGGGGTATCGGCCTTAGGGTAAAAGAAGAGGATGACCGGCTTGCCGGCAAAATCCGAGAGACTTACCGACTTGTCTTCGTCCGTTTGCAAGGTGAAGTCGGCGACTTTCTCATTGAGTTCCATGGGGAATATCCTCTCTATAGGTGGGTCGGGCCGCCGTGCGGCCGCCAGCTTCGATTATTTACGAGGGAAGCGGAACGTGTCATCGCGAGGTGCAAGTCGCTTGTGGATAACGGCAGCGTCGCTGCTCGTTCCAGCCGCGCTCGTCTGCACCCTCCCGGCTGCCGCGCAGTATCCCGGCCAAATCACTAACCCCGACAAGAACACGCCCGAGCTGCGCGCCGTAGCTGTGTTCGAGTGGACCGGCGACCAGGACCACCCCAAAGCCAGCCGCCTCATTCCCATCTGCGTCTTCGACGGGCAGGATCTGGAAGATGGAGGCATCTACCTGGCCCAGCCCGAGCCGCTGGCCCTCCAAAGCGAGGTCGAATATCAGCTCCTCCAGGACGGCGAACCCGTGGGCCTCTTCGTCGTCGACAGCGCCGGCCAGCAACAGGGCACCTGGGTCGGCTTTGGCAAGTTGCGGCCCCTGCCCAAACCCAAGCCCGCGTCGGAACAGCTCGCCAGGGTCGACGAAGAGGATGTGCAGAGCGACGTGCCCATCCTGCACCGTAAGCATCATTCCGGAGATTCAAGCAGCGGCAGCAGCTCAGGTAGCGGCTCAGGCAGCGGCTCGGGCTCAGAGCCTGACGCCAACGCGCCACCTCCCGATCCCGACCGTCCCACTCTGCACAAGGGCGGCGACGCCTCCAGCAGCACTTCCGGCGACAGTTCTGGCAGCAGCTCCAGTGGCAGCGGCGCCTCGGGCGCCGGCTCGACACAGGCCTCCAGCTCCGGCGGTCCCACGTTGCACAAGGGCGGCGATGCTTCCAGCGGCAGCTCCGGCGACTCCGGCAGTTCAGGCTCCGACGCCAACGCACCTCCTCCCGATCCGAATCGCCCCATCCTGCGCAACGACGACGATAGCTCCTCCGGCAGCGCATCGTCGGGCGGCTCCAACCGCCCCAAGCTGAAAAAGAAGAACGATGACGACGAGGCCTACGTTTCAGATGTCGCCACCCTCACCAATCCCGACCGCCCGCATCTCTTTTACGGCAAAACGGCGGGCTATGCCGCGCCCGTCCTGCCCAGCCTCATCGGCCTGCCGCCCGAAATGCACCAGGAAGTCGCCGTTTCCGATGCAATGAACCGTCCTGTGCACGTGTGGGACTATACCTGGGCTGACCCTGACGATGCGGCCAAGATGAAGACCGCCATGGAAGACCTGGCGCGCACGGCACTGGGCCTCAGTCCGCCGCCCGCTCCCGCAGCCAAACCCGCGCCCAAAACAGCCTCCGCCCACAAGACTGCCAAACCCGCTCCACCGCCCGCACCGCTCCTCGTCGAGCAATTCAGCGTCTTCGAGCTGGCTTACGGTTCCGGAGCCACCATGGTCATCTCCGCGCATTCGGCTGGCGTCGGCGAGCAGGAGAAATTCGTCACCCTCGTGGCGCAGCCCGATCTCTACGGCAACGTTGCCGTGCTGCTCAAGAACGTCACCGACGCCGCGCACCTCGACGATACGCCGCGCATGAAGCTCATCGACGCCGTTGACGCCAGGGCCGACAACCGCGGCGAGCTCCTCTTTGAGCTGCGCGGTGCCACCCAGCGCCAGTTCGCCCTCTATCGCGTCCTGCGCGGCGACGCAACCCGCATCTTCTTGAGCGGCGCTGACGCCATTGGCGTTCCGGGCAGCAATTAGCGCACGGAGCAGTTAGCCCACAGTCGGACGCGTGCCCTCCATCCCGGAGGGATAGGTCGAAAGTAGCCCAGGGTGAAACCCTGGGAAGCCGAGCCAATCTCCTCCCTCAAAAGATTCGTTTCCATCCGCGATCTTGCATCATTTCTCCTATACAATCGAGACAGACAAGTGGGCTTGCTGCCACTTTTTCAAAGGATCCCCGACCCCATGGCAACAGCCCTGACCGCACCTTCCCTTGATCTTGTGACCGAAACCTCCTCTAATCACAATTCCCCTGTTGAAGAATCTCTGCTTCCTGCGCCCGCGCGCTCCGTGCACACCGTCCCCGCGCGCCGCCTGCTTCGCATGGGCCGCGCCGCCGCCGTGAGCGCGGGCCTCAGTTGGCCCATGCTCCTCGTCATCGGCATCTTTCACTTGGGCGCTCTGGCCGCGCTGTTTCTCTTCAGTTGGCCGCGCCTGCTGGTCATGGCGGTGCTCTACTTTCTGGCCATCAACGTGGGCATCGGCATGTGCTACCACCGCCTGCTCACGCACCGCGGCTATCAGGTGCCCAAGTGGCTCGAATACCTGATGACCGTCTTCGCCACGCTCTCCCTCGAGGGCGGGCCCATCTTCTGGGTCTCAACGCATCGCCTGCATCATCAGCTCAGCGATAAAGAGGGCGATCCGCACACCCCGCGCGAAGGCGGCTGGTGGGCGCACGCCGGATGGATTCTCTTTGGCGAGGCCCTCCATGCTCAAACCGCAGCGCTCTCCCGCTATTCGCCCGATCTCGTCCGCGACCGCTTCCATGTGTGGCTCAGCAAGTATCACTGGCTCCCCGTCGCGATCAGCGGCGTGCTCCTGCTGGCCGGCGGATGGTACTGGGGCGGATGGGTGAACGGCATCGCCATGGTGCTGTGGGGCGCCTTGCTGCGCGTCACCCTCGGCCTGCACGCCACCTGGCTGGTCAACTCGGCCACCCACATGTGGGGCAGCCGCCGTTTTGCCACGCGCGACGACTCGCGCAACAGTTGGTGGGTGGCTCTGCTGACCGGCGGCGAGGGCTGGCACAACAACCATCACGCCCATCCCGTCTCCGCGCGCCACGGACTCAGGTGGTACGAGATCGATTGCAACTTCTGGGGAATCTGGCTTCTCGCCCGCCTCGGCCTCGCCCGCAAAGTTCAGGTCGCCAAATTCGACCCCGCCAACCCCAAGCCCACCGGCCTCTGAGAACTCGACCTCGCTGAGTGTGTCGGCGATGATGCGCTCATTCAGAAGATTTGTCGCCGGGCTCCAATAACGCTCGATAGCGAAACGAATCGGAGAGAATATGAAGCCAACAAGTCGTCCGAAGGTCGAGACCGCTTCAGCAAACATCGCCAAGCGGATTCAAGAACTGGGGGATTGGCGCGGCAAGACCCTCGCTCATCTCCGTCAGCTCATCCACGATGCCGACCCCGGCATTGAGGAGGAGTGGAAATGGGCGAAGCCCGCGTCGCCCGGAACCCCCGTCTGGTCTCATGACGGTATCGTCTGCACCGGGGAAACCTACAAGCAGGTCGTAAAGCTTACCTTCGCTCGCGGAGCCTCCATCCCGGACCCGAAGAAGCTCTTCAATTCAAGTCTCGAAGGAAACACGCGGCGTGCCATCGACCTCCGCGAAGGGGATGGTATCGACGAAGCTGCTTTCAAGCAACTCATCCGCGCCGCGGTGGCGGCCAACCAAGCAGCGCGCGCTCAACGGGCAGCCAGGAAGAGGTAAGCCCGTCTCGGCTTCGCCCGCAAATCCCAGGCCGCGAAAATCGAGCCCGCCAATCCAAACTCCGGGGGTTGTGAGCGAGCCGAGTCTGCGGCCCATCGTTATCAAGCCGGGTGGCCCAGGTTTCGATTCTGAGACCTGGGAATGCAAAAACTTGAACCCGCCGCGCGCGCCATGCCCCGAACTCTACTTCCGCACCTTCGCTCTCACCCAAAGCACAAGGAAGAACGGCAGCGCCACCACCAGCACAATCACGCCCGCCGGAAAGCCAACATAGCGGTACGTGTCAACGTAGCTCACCGCGTGGCCGCCCGCCACGTTCCACCCCAGCAGCGCAAAGATTGCGACGCACGTAGTCGCAAAAAACGTGAGAAACGCCGACGCCACGGCCAGCAGCAGGCTCTGGAACAGGCTGAACCCCTCCAGCGGGAATCCAAAAACCTTTCTCCCGCGTTCGCCCTGCACGGTTTGCATCATCACCCCCTGACCTCTTTCATCTAGAATACAAATTCATGGCCAGCAGTGCGCAAATCGAGCTCTGGCACGCGGAGAAAGTGGCCACGCAGGTCATCGTGCAGCAGGCCCCCAACGGCATCCGATACGCCACCTGGGGCGAAACCCGCGTCTCCGACTCCGACCTCGAACGCCTTGTCGCCGCCGTGCCCTCCGCGCTCGCTCCTGCTCTGCGCCAGCGCGCCTACTACTTCGTCCCCCTCGCCATCGCCGACACCGGCGAGAACCTCGTCGCGCCCGTCTACACCGTCGAGCTCGGCGACCGTGCCGTCTGCCATCGTAACGCCGCCTTCGGCTCGACCGAGGCCGTGTTTATCTCGACGCGCCTCGTCGAAGACCGCTTCGGCCTCGCCTTCGAATTCTTCATCAACGTGGCCCACAACTTTGTCGAAGCCGCCGGCGTCCCCGAGAGTTTCTCAACGCTCGTCTGGTCGCAGGCCGAAGCTCAGGTCCGCGGCGAAACCAGCCAGGACGCCTGGGAGACCCGCCGCCGCGCCCTCGAGCCCCACCCCGGCGTCAAATCCCCCGGCGGCAATACCATCGACGAGCGCGCCCGCAACGGCTTCTTCGAGGCGTCCTTTTCCGACGCTCTCGCCATCTACATGCTCTCGCTTGCCGTCGACTTCGATTATCACGACCTCCGCGAGCGCGAGTACCCGCTCCTCGCCGCTCCCGCTCTCGCCGAGCGCCTGCGACACGCCGCCGGCCTCTTCCCCGCGAACCCTGGCTACGAATTCCAGGTTCTCTACCGCCGCAAAGGCTGATCACTGACCACTGACCACCGATCTCTGGTTTCTCATCAGCCTGTAGCCGCGCCCGCGCCGCCCAATAGCCCGCCAGGCACGCCGCCGCGATCCACTCTTCCACCACCAGCGAGCGGTAGAACCCAGCGCGCAGGCCTGCCGCGCCGTCTTCAGCCGCGCGCTCTCGATCAGGCCAAGGCCATGAATTATCAGGACTTGCGGAGATACTTCGAGAAAGTGGCACCGCGGATCAGGGACAACTGGTGCTGTTTGCGGGTGCCTCGCCAAGAGGGTGCGGATGCTCTCTCGCCGCCATCCGCCGGCGGGTCCTCGCAAGATAATTGGGAGTTTTACCATGCAGCGGCCTCGTTCCGCGCTAGAATCGTCCCACCTTACAAACCAGGGTTCACTGCCATGCGGAATGCAAGCCTTTTCCTTCGCGGCACGGTTCTGTTCCTCGCCGCAGTATCGCCGTTGGTCCTCTGCGCGCAATTCCAGGAGCCGACCCAGGAAGAGCTCAAGATGACAGCCGACGCCAAAGCGCCCGGAGCGGCCGCCGTCTACCTCTACCGGGAAGAGACCACCGACGATGAGAACCATTTCCATAGTTACTACGAGCGAATCAAAATTCTTGCGGATAAAGGTAAGGAACTGGCGACCATTCGCATTCCCTACGAACGTGGGCAGTTTAAAGTAGCCAAGATCGAAGGCCGCACCATTCACTCAGACGGCACGGTAATTCCCCTGACCGTGAAGCCCGAGGACCTGGTGGACTTCAAGACCAAGCACTTCCAGGAGAATACGATTGTGTTCACGCTGCCCGGTGCCGAGGTGGGCAGCATCGTCGAGTACCGGATGCAGATTCACTACGGCGATGAGCTGGCCGTTTCGCCGCGCTGGGATATCCAGCAGCCCTATTTTGTCCACAAGGCGCATTACTCTTTTCGACCGGGATCGCATTATGGAGCGTACATCACCAACGACCGCGGGGAGAGACTTGACCGACTTATGTGGGTGGTGACGCCGCGCGGCAGCCCGATCGTGGTGCAGCAGGCGAAAGGGTCGTTCACCGTGGATCTCACCGACATTCCGCCAATTCCCGACGACGATTGGGAGCCGCCGCTCAATACGCTGAACTGGCGCGTCGAGTTTTACTACACCTACGCGGTCAGCCCCGCGCAATTCTGGACTTACGCGGGCAAGCAGTGGGTCGAGGATACGGAATGGTTCATCAAGCCGTCGGGCACGCTGACGCAGGCGGCCGCGAGCCTGGTTTCTACCAATGACAGCGACGAACAGAAGGCGCGCAAGATCTATGCCGCCGTGATGAAGCTCGATAACACCGATTACAGCCGCGTGAAGTCGGAAGCAGAGCGGAAGAAGGAGAAGCTTAAAGAGGTCCACACCGTCGATGACGTATGGAAGAACCAGGCTGGAGCCGGCAACGCGATCGCACTGGTCTATGTGGCGCTGGCCCGCGCCGCCGGGCTCAAGGTGTGGCCCATGGAAGTGGTTAATCGCGGCAACGCTCTCTTCGACGCCGGCTATCTCAACATTCGGCAGTTGAGCGACTATATCGCTGTGGTAGTCCTCAACGGGAAAGAAGTCTATGTCGACCCGGGGCGAAAACTGTGCCCCTTTGGGAGCATGTATTGGGCACATATGCTGGCCGGTGGTCTGCGCGAAACGGGCGCCGGAGCGGTGCAAGCGCTGACACCGGCTTCCGGCTACAAAGACAACACGGTGGCCCGCAATGCCTATTTGGCCGTGGATGACGACAGAAACGTGACGGGAACGGTGCAGATTGTGTTGAGCGGCGCGGAAGCGCTGTACTGGCGGCAGATTGCCTTGCAAAACGACGAAGAGGAAGTGAAGAAACAGTTTATCGAAGGGCTGCGCGCCGATCTGCCCGAGGGCGTGGAAGCCGATTCCGATCACTTCCTTGCCCTTGACGATTTCGAAGCCTACCTGATTGTCGTTATCAAGGTGAGCGGCAGGATTGGCGCCGCTACAGGCAAGCACTTCTTTCTGCCTGGCCTCTTCTTCGAGTCCAACGCGAAGCACCCGTTTGTCGCCGAGGACAAACGCACGACTCCGATCGACGTTCACTATCCCAGGTCGGAGCTGGACGATGTGACCTACCACCTGCCTCCGGGCTATACGGTGGAGAGCACGCCGAAGGCTACCGACATCTCCTGGCCTGGATTCGCGTTGTTGCGGATCAACTCCGCAGCGCAGGGCGATACGGTTGAAGTGGTGCGCGGTTTCGGGCGCAATTTCACCCTGCTTGGCGCGGAGAAATACACCGAACTGCACGACTTCTATTCGAAGCTCGCTGCGGCCGATCAGCAGCAGATCGTGCTGGCGCGAACGCCGGCAACAAAAGGAAACTGAACATGGGTCACTGGATCAGCTTGCGTACTCTTCTTGGCTGTGTCTTGGCGGCCGCACTGCTGGCCTGCGCCGCCACGCCGGCGTGCGCCGGTCTGTTCGGCAAAGACAGCCCTCCGCCGCAGTGGGCGCTGGACGCGGCAAAGACGCCGACGCCGGACTATGCCAAAGGCTCGGGATCGGTGATCCTGTACGACGAATATGTCGAAACGATCGACGGGCAGGGCCGCACCACAGAGCGCGAGCGCAAAGCCGTGCGAATTCTTCAACCGCAGAGCCGCGAGACAGCCTGCGAAGTCTCTTACGACGTCGATGAGAAGATTAACTACTTCCGCGAGTGGACAATCACGGCGGACGGCAAGACCTTCCAGGCCAAGGACACTGACTTCGCAGACGTCGGCGACAACTCCGATTCTGTAATGCTCTCCACCGAAAAGACGCGGGTGGTGCATCCTCCCGCAGCCGATGTGGGTGCGACGATTCTATGCGAATCGGAGGAATTACTCGCGCCGTGGAAACAGGAGAAGTTCTGGCAGATCGAGAGCGAAGTTCCATTTGTCTTTGAGGCGCTGGAAATCGATTTGCCATCGGGCCGCGCGTACGCCGACGCGTGGCACCGCTTTCAGCCCCTGAAACCGGTCGAAGTCGCTCCCAACCACTGGCGTTGGGAGATCAGAGACATGCAGAAACTCGACCTTCGCGATATGAAGGCGAGCCTGGAATGGGAGGCCCTGGCCGCGCGCATGTCAGTCACCTGGGGAGACGCTGCCGTGCCAGGAAAGCACGAAGAGTGGCGGGCCTTCGGACAGTGGTACGCGAGTCTTCAGGCCCACCGTTCCGATCCCACTCCGGAGATAACAGCACAGGCCCAGCAGCTCGTAGCCGGGGCGCCGAACTTCTATGGCAAGCTGAAAAACATCACCGAGTATATCCAGAAAAACATCCGCTACTTCGTGATCGAGCGGGGCATCGGGGGCTACCAATCGCACCCCGCGGCGGACGTTTTCCGCAATCGGTATGGAGATTGCAAGGACAAGACCACGCTGTTGATTGCAATGCTCCAAGCAGTTGGGATCCAGGCCTATTACGTTCCGGTCGACCACCGGCGTGGCGTTGTCGACCCCGATGCGCCATCGCTCTACGGCGATCACATGATCACGGCTATCGAAATTCCGGCCGATGTGAATGATCCGCGCCTCATGGCCGTCGTGAAGGCGACGGACGGCAATCGGTACCTGATCTTCGACCCCACAAACGAACGCACGCCGGTTGGGAATCTGCCCTCGTATCTGCAGGGCGGCTACGGCATTCTTGCTGCCGGCCCGGCGAGCCAGATTATCGCTCTTCCGGTGCTTCCGCCGGAGGCCAATGGCACAAAGCAGACGGGAACCTTCACGCTGGCAGCTGATGGCGCACTGACGGGAACCGTCGAAACATCGCACAGCGGCCCGGAGGGCGCAGATTACCGGCTTTTCCTGAAGTACACAGACGAAAGGGAACGGCGCGTGTTCTGGGAGAAACTGGTTGCCCGCGACCTGCCGGGCGTCGTGCTGGATTCGTTCGAGTTTGTGCAGCCCTCTGACCTGAACAAGCCGCTGGAGTTCCAGTACAAAGTTACGGTGCTGCAATTCTCCCACTCGGCCGGCCCACTCTTGTTGCTGCGTCCGCGCGTGGTGGGCGACGATTCGGTGGCGTTCGACGAAAAGCCGCGTAAGCTGCCCATCGACCTCGACGCTACGGGCGATTGGCGCGACAGCTTCGATATCACGCTGCCTGCCGGTTACGTAGTGGACGAGACGCCCGATCCGGTGGACGTGGACTTGGATTTTGCGAGTTACCACGCGACAGTCGCGGCCAAGGGCAACGTGCTGCACTACGAGCGTGAATACGTGGTGCGCCAAGTGGAGATTCCGGCGTCGCGCGCCGCCGACTTCCGCAGGCTCGAAAGCGCCATCACGGAAGACGAGCAGGCAGTGGCTGTGCTCAAGAAACAGTAGGCCGCTGAAACTCACGCAGCCGATTCCTCGTTCCCTCGTTCCCTCGTTCTCTCGTTCCCTGTTCTCAGATTCGCCTGGTTTTTCCTCTGCTCAGTCAGGTTCGTGGCGCGATTTTGCTTCCCAAAGTGCGAAAAACGTGTCCTATACTGCGTGTAGTGCGAGGCGTTTCCGCGGTCGTTGTGGTCTCCTCGCCGACTTCTATGGCTACGCAACTCAACCGGAAGCGCGCCTACTCGCCACCCCCCATCCCGGACCGCCTCTACTTCAAGATTGGAGATGTCGCCGAACTGTGCGGCGTGGAAACCTATGTTCTGCGTTTTTGGGAGTCGCAGTTTCCGCAACTGAAGCCCAACAAGAGCGGGACCGGGCAGCGGCTTTACCGCCGCCGCGACGTCGAGACGGCGCTCGAGATCAAGCGCCTGGTCCATGCCGAGGGGTACACGCTGTCGGGCGCGCGCACGGTTCTCGAACAAGAGCAGCGCCAGCCGAAGCGGCGCCACGATCCCCAGTCCGCGTTACCGCTCGCGGGCGATCAGGGCAACCGGCTCAACGCGATCGCCGACGCCATCGGTCACGCCCGCGCCGAGTTGCGCGAGATTGCCAATCTGCTGGGCTCTTCAGCGCCGCAGCCGGCGCGCCGCCGCAGCCGCCTCGCCCCCATTCGAGCCGCCTCCGGCTCGCTGTTTTCGTCGTAGGCATTCTGCCGGCAGGATCAGCCGAGCACCGAGCACGGATCTCAACCTCATCCCTGGATCACGGCCGGGACAACCGGCTTGAACGCGATTGGTGTTACTCGGCTGTGGCTTCTTCCGCAGCAGGTTCGGCAGCGGCCGGCTCGGCGGCAGGAGCAGGCTCGGCAGCGACGGGTTCCGCGGCTTCCTCTTCCTCAGTCGCTTCTGCCTGAACCTTTACCGTTACACGCGCAGTAACTTCGCGGTGCAGCCGGATGGCCACCTTGAACTCGCCCACACTCTTGATCGCGTCGCCCAACTGGATCTTACGGCGATCGACCTCGTGGCCTTGCGCAGCCAGCTCTGCGGCAATGTCGGCCGAGGTGACCGAGCCGAAGAGATGGCCTGCCTCGCCGGCCTTGCGGTTGAAGCCGAGCTCGAGCGGTTCGAGCTTGGCCGCCAATTCTTCGGCTTGCGCCTTCTCTGAGGCGGAGCGGCGCGCGGCGGCGGCCTTCATCTGCTCGATCACGGCCTGGTTGGCCGCAGTGGCCTGCATCGCCAGCTTGCGCGGCAGCAGAAAGTTGCGCGCGTAGCCGTCGGCCACCTTCACCACTTCTCCGCGAAAGCCCAGATTGGCTACATCTTCTTTCAGAATTACTTCCATGGGAAACTCTCCATTCATTTTCTGGGGGCGCGGCCCTTCGTGAGATCTCTCGAAGACTGATGAAGTGCGCGCCCGAGCCGCAGATCCTTCGACTCCGGCCGCCCGCCGCGGCGGGCGACCTACGCTCAGGATGACAGCTTCGTCTTTTAGTCCGGCGTTAGTGCCGCATGGCAAAGGGCAGCAGGGCGATGTTCCGGGCCTGCTTGATGGCGCGGGTCAAACGGCGTTGGTGCGTGGTGCAAACGCCGCTGAGCCGCCGCGGTACAATCTTGCCGCGCTCGGCCACGAATTGCTGCAGCAGCCTTACATCGCGATAAGGAATCGCGTCGATCTTATCCGTGCAGAACTTGCACACCTTCTTGCGGCGGAAGAATTTGCCGCGGCCGCCGGGCCCGCCCGCGCCACGGGGCCCTCCGCGCGGCCCTCCGCCGGGTGAGGATGGAGCTTGTGAAGTTGCGGGCGCGTCCGCCGCGGCGGTCGCTTTTGCTAGGGGTTCGTCAGGCATCGTGTTTCCTCTTCGCTCTCTTAGCTTCCGGCACAGCCGGAAAATGTTGAAAGGGGTAAGGGTAGAGGGAGAAGAAAAGCCAACGCCGCAAGATTGCTGCTGCCTAGATTTCTCGTTCCCTTGTTCCCCGCCAGGGTCCCGGCGGGCGATTCTAGCCCGGCGGGATGGCTTGGTCCCTCTTCCCTGCTTCTTATGCGCTGGCCTGGGTAGGCTCAGCCGGCTCAGACGGCGCTGCCGGCGTTGCGCTTTCGCTACTCGCCTTGCGGCGCGTGCCACGCAGAGCTTTCACTTTCGCCAGGCGCTTCTCCTCTTCGTCGATGCGCACGGTGATGAACTTGATCACAGGCTCGGTGACGCGCAGGCGGCGCTCGAGCTCCAAAACCACGGCGCCGTTGGCCTCAATGGTGAGCAGAACGTAGTTGCCCTCGGCAAACTTGCGCACCACGTACGCCAGCTTGCGGCGGCCCATCTTCTCTACCGACTTCACCACGCCGCCGCCGGCAGTAACCGTGGAGGAAAAGCCGGCAATCAGCTTGTCGGCTTCCTCGTCCTCCACATCGGGACGGATAATAAACATCACTTCATACAATCGGGACATCAGCATTCCATTTCCGCGGAAGCGACTGGCTTCCGCACGCATCTCACAGTTCGCAGTTCTTAGTTTGCAGTTCCTACGCTCCGCCTTCCGGCTCTTCGTCCTGATCCCTGTTCCCTGATCCCTGTTCCCTGTCTTTCCGGTTGAACTCGCTCATCGCAGCAGCCGGTCCCACCTCGAGGATGCGCCGCGCGGCTGTCGCCACACGGTCCAGCACCTCGTCCAGCACCGCCAGATCCGCCTTGCGCATGGGCGAGAGCAGGTAATCGATGCCCGGCCGCGCGCCGCCTCCGGCCGCAATGGCCTCCGGAAATAAATCGGGGCCCCCACGGACGGGTCTTTGTCCGTGGGGTGATAAATCGGGTGCGACGCCGATGCGCAAACGCAACCACTCTTCCGATCCCAGGGCGCCGGTGACGCTGCGGGCGCCGTTGTGGCCCGCAGTCGATCCGCGCTCCCTGATCTTGAACGTACCCAACACCAGATCCAGCTCGTCGTAGATCACGAGCAGATCCTTGGCCGGGTCCGCTTCAAACTCCTCGACCAAAGCGGCCACGGCAACGCCGCTCAGGTTCATAAACGTCTCCGGCTTGGCCAGAACCACTTGGCGCCCTGCGATCCTGCAGGTCGCTGTTGTGGCCCGGCAGCGCCGGTTCTGGACCGCAACGCCCTCCTGCTGCGCGATGCGGTCGATGGCCATGAATCCCGCGTTGTGCGGGGTCCACAGATACTCGAGGCCGGGATTGCCGAGCCCCACAATCAGAAAGGGGCTGCGCCGGCCACCGGAATTGGAGGCCCCGGCGAGCGATCTTTGCTCGCTGGGGTGACCGAATTCGATCGCTTCCGCCAAGGTCTACTTCTTTGCCGGCGCCTCGGCCTCTTGCTTGCCCTTCTTCACTACTTCCGGCTCGGTCGGCGCAGCCGCCTCGCCCGGCGCAGCCGCCTCGCCCGGCGCAGCTGCCGCAGCCGCTTCCGCCGTCTCCGGCGCCGCAACTACTTCCTCGCGGATGTGCACGACGTGGGCTACGGTGGCGTCTTCCGGGGTCAAATACTTAATCTTCTCGGAATGTGGCAGGCCGCTTAGGCGCAGCACCTGGTGCATCCCCAACTCGCTCACATCCACATCGATGTGACCGGGAATATCCGCGGGCAGGCATTCGACCTCAACCTCGCGCATCACCTGGTCCAGGATGCCGCCCTCCGTCCTGACACCCAGCGGTATGCCCAGCAGCTTCACGCGCACTCTCACACGCAGAACCTTATCCAGCGCAATGCGCTTCAGGTCGATGTGGATCAACCGGTCGTTGATGGGCTCGCGCTGCCAGTCCACGATCATGGCCTTGGCCGCGGGCTGGCCTGCCACTTCGACATCGAAGATGGTGTTGTGGCCGGTCTCCGAGAGGAGAATGCGCGAAATCTGCTTGGGATCCACTTCGACGGCCACCGGTTCATGCCCGTGACCATAAAGCACCGCCGGAATCTTGCCGGCGGCGCGCACGCGGCGCGCGGCGTTCTTGTTGAATTTGCCCTCGCGGGGCTTGGCTACGACAACTTCTGGCATTTCGATTTCTCGTTTCCTTGGTTTCGGGCACGGAGTGTTGAGTTCCGCTCCCTTTGTGAAAAGCAGCTTCCAGCTTCTGGCTTCTAGCTGCTTGTTGCTCTTGCACGGCGAGTCAGCCCAATCGCTGCGTCGTCTCTGGTCCGTTCGACGTAAGAAAAAGCCTAATCTCCCACTGAACTGGCTAGCAGCTAGAAGCTAGGAGCTAAAAGCTGCCTTTTACGTAAACAGCGTGCTTACGCTGGTTTCCATGTGGATGCTCTCGATGGCTGCGCCCAGCAGGCCGGCAATCGTGAGCACCTTCAGTTTGGGTAACTTCTGCGCCGGATCGTTTGCCGGCAGGGTTAACTTCTGCGCCGCCTCGCGCAACGGGATGGTGTCGGTGACTACGAGCTGCTCGAGGCGCGAGTTGGCGATGCGGTCGATGGCCGGGCCCGAAAGTACGGCGTGGCTGGCGCAGGCATAAACGGCTCGGGCTCCGGAGGCATAGAGCGCGTCGACAGTCTTTACGAGAGTGCCTGCGGTATCGATGATGTCGTCGATAATCAGGCAGATTTGGCCGCTCACGTCGCCCACAACGTGCATCACTTCGGCGACGTTCAGATCGGTGCGGCGCTTGTCCACGATGGCCAGCGGCGCGCCCATCTTCTGCGCAAAGAACCGCGCCCGCTCCACGCCGCCGGCGTCGGGCGAGACCACCGTCAGGTTGGGCAGGTTCAGTTCGCGGAAGTAGCTCACCAGCACCGGGCTGGCGAAAAGATGATCGACGGGAATATTGAAGAAGCCCTGAATCTGCGCGGCATGCAGATCGACAAACAGCGCGCGATTGGCGCCCGCGACGGTCAGCAGATCGGCGATGAGCTTGGCGCTGATGGCCACGCGCGGACGGTCCTTGCGATCCTGGCGGGCGTACCCGTAGTAAGGCACTACCACCGTGATCCGGGCCGCCGAAGCCCGCTTAAGCGCATCGATCATCACCAAAAGCTCCACCAGGTGCTGGTCCACCGGATAGCAGGTGGGCTGCACCACAAAAACGTCTACGCCGCGCACGTTCTCGAGCAGTTGAAAGTACACCTCACCGTCGGCAAAGCGCTGCAGCTTGGCCTCGCCCACCGGAACGCCGATGTGCTTGCCGATGGCTTCAGCCAACTTGGGATTGGCCGTGCCGCTGAAGAGCTTGAAGCGCTTGTCCTCGCTGAGCCGTCCGGACTTCTTGCGCTCCGGGGCGGGGGTCAGCTTGGCATCCTTGGCCTTGGCGCTTTCCCCGGACCCGCCCTTTGGCGCCTCCTTGCCCCCTTCTGGTTTCTTCGGGCCTGGTTCACCCGGCTTGTTGCCTTCCAACGTCGCCGTCAACGTTCCCGTTTCCATCTAAAGAGCACCTCCATGCTGGTTGGCTATGGCTGCGTTCTGGTTGAGCTTTCAGCTTTCAGCCCTCAGCTCTCAGCTATTCCTCGGGAGAACAATGCAGCTCGTTCCCGCGAAATGATGCTGATAGCTGAAAGCTGACAGCTAAAAGCTGTTCTTCTGGCTGGGCGACCAGGATTCGAACCTGGATAAATGCCTCCAAAGGGCATTGTCCTGCCATTGAACGATCGCCCAGCAAGACGGTCAGCCGAGGGTGAGTCTCGCTTGCCCAACGGTGGACTGTCAATCCTCAAAAAACAGCTATCAGCTTTCAGCCTTCAGCTTTCAGCTTTTTCTTGCGGTACGCGATACCGTTGGCGCTCCCGTGTCGAAGCTGAAAGCTGAAGGCTGAAAGCTAAGAGCTGGTTTCCTCAACCATCTGTTGCCAATACGCGGCTCGCGGCAGGGTCCGTGTGATGGTGGTGCTCCGCACTGCCAACTCCTGGGCCTTGCTGCCGATCCGGTCCTCGGCCGCTTCCGCATCTCCGCGGGTCCTATACAACCCGAAGAGCGCCGAACCAGACCCCGACAGCGAGGCATAGAGGGCTGCCTCCGGCGTGCCCGGAGCCGCAAGAAGACGCTTGATCTCAGCAAGGGAAGGATGCTGGGGAAAGAGCACGCGCTCGAAGTCGTTCTCGATCCAGCTCATGATCCCGGTGCGGACAAGCCCAGACCCCTGTGTTGTCTCTTGCGGTCCGGCCAGGTCTTCTCCACCGGAGAAGACACCGGAGGAGCCTGCTTCAAGCCCACCCTCGGGGATTTCTCCCCGAAAGGCGCTCAAGTAGGCACGGCTCAACTTCTCTAGTCTAGCGGCGCTGGCCTCGGCGGTCAAACCCTCCGCCGCGCACAGGGCATCCCAGTCGCGAAAGGCCTGCGGCGTGGAGATGCCCGCCTCAGGCACGGCAATCACGCACCATACCGGCTCGATGTCGGGCAAGGGATAGACCTCCTGCCCGTGATCCAGGCCCAGCACCGTTCCGCCGATGAGGAAGAGCGGCACATCGGAGCCAACCTGGGCGGCAAGCTCCATCCTTCGCTCACCCCGATTCACGTTCGAAGTTCCCGTGCCTCCTGCTTCGAGCGCTTTATCCTCGAAGGGTCGGAAACCTCGCCGGCTCGCTGATTCACTCACACGCCGAGCGGCCGACTCGCTGACTGGCTGATTCGCTATTCCCAACTCCTTCTCCAGTCCTAACAGCGCGGCAATCGCATTCCCCGACCCGGCGCCCAAGCCGCCCTGCACCGGCAACCGCTTGTCAATACGGATTTCGACCTCTGCCCTGACTCCAAGTTGCTCCAAAAGCAGGAAAATCATCTTCCAGGTGGTGTTGCGGCTGTCCGTGGGCACGCGGGCGTCATTGGCGCTGATCCGCAACGCAGTCTCCGGTGCGCGCCGGGCCGTAACCGTAACCAAGTCATGGATTTCAAGAGTTTGATAGACGGTGACGAGCGAATGGAAGCCGTCAGGGCGCGGCGGGCCGAGGAATAGCCCTAGGTTGATTTTGGCGTGCGAGCGGACGGCGGTCGGCATACCAATTCATTGTAGAGGGACGGAGAATGGCAGAGCGGCACACGCGCCCGAGAGACGGCACTCGCGGGCGGAGCGACACAAACACTTTCCCTTCCGTCTGCACAGCACGGATGGTCATTGTGAAGCCAAGCGGGCGCCGTTCCGGGTCCGCGTGGCTCGCGAAAGACAGCCCGGAACCGCGACAGCCTCTGCGCTGCCGGGCGGCCTAGGATTCTTTGTACAGCCAGGCTCCGGCAATGGTGCCGACGACGACTTCTACAAGGGCTCCAAGGGTTGTGTACAGCGCGAGATGCTTCGTGAAAAGGCCGGAAACCCACATGGAGGTGGCATTCGGAATAGCGAACCACAGAATCCAAACGGCCAGTCCGGTATAGATCGCCGTCTTGACGCCTGGGCCGAAGCGCGGCCGGATTGCGGCGTAAAGCCAGATGGCGACGATCCCGCCAAGGATGCCAAACAAGTCGAACCAGACAAACTGGCTCGTCCCGAAGTTGGGCCGGCCCAACAGGGCCAGCTGCTCTGACCAGCGCGGCGCCAACCAAATGCCGTCAACCGGGTAGTCGAGAATATCTCCCACGACCCCGGCAACGATGCCGCCGAGGATCACACGTCCTACATTGATTTTTCCCATGATCGCTCCTTGGGGGACTTGGGGAGTATACGCGCACCCAATTACGGCGCGCAATGGGGAATTGCAGCGCGGGATGCGGCAGATGAAGCCGACGCCAAAGACCTTAGGGAATGAGGGAACTTCGGCGGTACACTCTGCGTAGCACTTGGGGAACACATGCGGGAGCTTCTATGCACTTCCTGATCTTTGGCGCCTTTCTGTATTTCCTCCCGGCCATTATCGCGGCGTTGCGGCATACGCACAACGCTACGGGAATCCTGCTGCTGAACATCTTCCTTGGCTGGACCGTGGTCGGCTGGTTCGTAGCGCTCCTGATGGCGCTTTGCTCGATGCCCTGCGTCGCGTATTACTATCATCGCGGATGGTGAGAAAAGGGACCGAGCCGCCTAGGTCCGGCTTGCTGGAGCCACGCTGGGCCCTGCGTGACTGGATCGCGGGGATTGCGCTGTTCGCGGCCACGGCAAGTGTAGTGCTTTGGCAGAACGCGCACGTAGCGGCCCTGTTTGACCTTAGCTATATACTCAACACCGCAGCGCGCATCGCCGACTGGAAAATGCCGTACCGCGCCTTTCCCCTGCCGCACCCACCGCTCACTTTTCTCATCCAGGCGGCGATCATTCGCCTCACGGGCCGCGTCTACCTTCATCATGTGCTCTATGTCGCGTTGGTGGGTGGCTCAAGCACGGTTCTTACGTGGAGGATCGCGCTTCGATCGCTGCACGAGCGCGTTGCGGCCGCGTGGACGGTGGCGCTTTTGCTCGGCGCGCCGCTTACTGTCCTGGGAATCTACTGCATTGTGCCCAATCCCGAGTACGATTGCGACTGCGCATTCTCGATGCTGATTGCGCTTTGGCTGTTGCAGCGGCTCGATGCAAAGACGGGCACGGCTTTTGGATTTGCCACCGGAGCGGCGCTGACTGTGCCGCTCTTTTTCAAACAAAATATGGGGCTGCCTTTTCTGGCGGCTGCCATCGGCGTGATTCTGCTGGTGCTCGCGGTCAAGTGGCTCCGGCGCGGGCAAGAGCCGCTCGCGGCGCCTGTGTCACGCGCCCTGCTCTGCGTTTTGGCCGGCGCGTGCGCCGCACTCGCAGCAGCCGTGCTCGTGCTGCATTGGACCGCAGGCGTTAAGAATTACATTCGCTGGACCATCCTGTTTGCCGCGCAACGGCGCTTGCCGGGATTCGGCGAGATGCTGGGAGTCTATCGCGATCCATCGCTCCTGTGGACGCTGCCGTGCGTCGTGGCCGCGCTGGCGGCGCTGCGCTCCGGGCTTGGCAAAAAGGGATGGGCGCGGATGGTGGCCTTTCTGTTGCTGGCCGCGCCGTTTCTCTTCACGCTCGCCTCGCTGCTGCTCTACGACGATGCCGACGAACGCGGCGACAGTCTGCTGGCGCTTTGGCCGCTGCTGCTGTTGCTCGCAGCCGCGCTGGCCATCGCCAATCTGCTCCGCTTGCCGCGGCAGTTATCCCTGCGCGCGCTGCTGCCGCTGGTTCTGTTGGCCGCCATCAATGGCACGTTTATGTCGCAACAGCTTTGGGGCTCGACGTACGCCATTTGGCCGCTGCTGGTTTTGCTGGTGGCGCAGATGCTCGCGTTTCTTGAGCGTCTCGTGGCGCCAACCGGCGTAGCGCAGCGGCTTTCTCCTTTGCTGGCAGCGTTAATCTCGGTCACGCTGCTCGTCTGCGGAGGGTTCTACACGGCCAGCGAAGAGCGGCTCTCCTACGCATCCTTTCCCGACGGGCCGCCCGTGCATTCCACATTTCCGCAGCTTGCCGGTCTGGCCACGCCGGGGCCGTATTTGCCGGAGATCGACGAACTGCTGCGCTACGCCCAGGCCAACATTCCCTTCGACGATGGGCTGGTCCTGATTCCCGGCGAAGAGCCGTTCTACTTTGTCAGCGGCCGCGTGCCGCGCTTTCCCGTGCTGTTCTTCGATCCCACCATCGATCCTTATTCGCCTGCTGAAATCGCCTCGCTGGTGCAGTCGCGCAATATCCGCTGGCTGATTGTCAAGACCGACTTGCAAACCAAGGAAGACCCCACGCCTGAGCGCGCGGAAACGATAGATATCCTGATGCGTGAGTTCACTCCGGCGGCGCGTTTGCGCGGCTACGATGTGTACCGGCGTTAGCGATGGCCCGCGACCGCCTTACGATTTCTTTCGCACTCTGCTCGATCGCCGCAGTTCTTCCCAGTCTTTCTCCGTTTGGTCGGCGTAAGCGGCGCCGAACTTGGCTAGCGCCACAGCAAAGGCGCTGCCGGATCCGATGTAACCTGCGATTGCCTGCGGATCGCCGGAGCGGGCGTGGCCGCGGGCGAGGAGTTCACCACAGACCTCGGCGTAAGCTCTCAGGTTGACACCGGCCAGGTCTTCGATCTCGATCGAGCCCTTATGATCGTTGAGCTGGCGGACGAGATATTGACGGCTCCCGATGTGCGTCCAGCCGAGAAACGGATCGGCCTGGATCTGCATGGCGCGCTGCCCCTCAGCCACGCGCTGGCCGTTGTGAGGTGCGGGGTGGGCGTCAGGCAAATACGGCGCGTAGGCCGAGGCAACCTCTTCCTTAATTTGCAGGAAGAGAGGGTCGGCGGGACTGTTGCCTTCCATGTAGATGCAGTAGTCGCGCAGGCCCACCGAGCCGGTGCCGACCACCTTGAACGCCACATCCACGGGCCGGTAGAAATCCAGCAAGTGCTGCCGCTCCGGTTGCAGCATTTCTCGATAAGGCCCCAGCGATGCCAGCACGGCGCGGGCGCGAGCGCCGGTGATGCGCGTGAGCGTGGGCTTCGATTCCTTAAAGCGGCGTGGCGCACCGGGCCGGGGCGAAGCCAGTGCGGTGAGCTGCTCAAGCGTGTGCTGGGGCGTGGCGCGCTCGGCCTTGGCGAGCGCCACATGTACCGGCCTGGCCAATCCGATACGGTGCACCTGAAACCGGTTCACTTCCAGTTGGGTCATGCTGGCGAAAGCGCGCATTTGGCCAGCGTAACGATCGATGCAGGCCTCCGCGGCTTTGCGCGCAGAGCTCTCTTTGTGTCCCGCGGCGCGGCCGGCCAGCACCAGCGAGGCCGCCATGCGCTTCAGATCCCACTCGAAAGGCCCGTGGATGGTTTCGTCGAAGTCGTTGATGTCGAAGACGAGGCGGCCGTCGGGCGCGGCGTATGCGCCCAGGTTGCGCACGTGGGCATCGCCGCAGAGCTGGCTCACGATGCCCGTGGAAGGCAACTGTGCCAGGTCCGCGGCCATCACCGGCGCTGCGCCGCGAAAGTAAGCAAACGGCGACTCGGCCATGAGCTGGTATTTGAGGGCTATGAGCGCCGGCACGCGGCCGCGCATGGACCG
Source organism: uncultured Acidobacteriaceae bacterium (assembly GCA_963844905.1). GTDB lineage: Bacteria > Acidobacteriota > Terriglobia > Terriglobales > Acidobacteriaceae > Telmatobacter. The sequence continues at coordinate 540,777 of CAWJQD010000002.1, forward strand.
CGCCACAAGCTCGAGTGCCGAGGCCGGCCGCGCCTTGGGATGCAGGTCATCGTGCTGGTGGCGGCCCACCTGCTTGCGCCGCGCCTGGCCGAGGGCGCGGCGTTCTTCAGGAGTTGCCCAGTGCATACAGCGGAACATACACCGTCTACCCGTGCGGCGCAAGACGGTGCATCGCGTGATTTACACTTCTTCTGGAACCTCGCCTCTCTCTGTCGCGGCCGGAAATGGCTAATCTTGGCTACCCTCCGGAATTCCCGCATAGGAGGAATTTCCTATTGATGCGCACAATCACTCTTCCGCTTTCGTTTGTTGTTGCCTTGTCTCTCGCCGCGGCCGCTGCGCAAGCGCCGGAGAAGCTCCCCCGCTCCACGGCCCCGGCGAAGCCCTTGACCGTGGAAGCCATCTACAGCCACGGACCGCTCATCGGCGAGCCGCCCGGAGAACTCGCCTGGTCGCCTGACGGAAAGCATCTGACCTATCTGGATAGCGGACAGCTGATGGATATGGATCCCGCGACGGGCAAAGCGCATGTGTTGGTAAGCGCGGCAAAAATGGCGCCGCTCGACGGCGGCAGCGACTCCGAGCGCGACCGCGACCATCGCGAGCGCTACAACATGGCCAGCTACATTTGGGCTCCGGACTCTGCGCACCTGCTCTTCGACTCGAATGGCCGTCTGTGGCTCTACGATCTGCACAACGGGACCGGAGTGCAAATCGGTTTTTCAGGCCTCCTGTCCGGCGACGATCCCAAGTTTTCCCCCGACGGCTGCTGCGTCTCGTTCATTCGCGAACACGGTTTGGCGGTGATCCGGCTGCGCGACCCAGGCACGCCCATGGCCGTACTAGCCCCGGCCCCCAATCCTTCGTCGGCCAACGGGCAGGTGATTCTGAACGGCGAAGTCGACTGGGTCTACGAAGAAGAGCTCGATGTGCGCAGCAACTACTTCTGGTCGCCTGACTCAAAGAACATCGCTTATTTGCAGATGAACGAATCGCAGGTGCCGACGTGCCCTCTCACCGACTGGATTCCCACCCGCGCGCAGGTGTACTGGCAGCGCTACCCGCAGCCCGGGGATTCAAATCCCGATGTGCGCCTGGGTGTGGTAGACGCGCGCGGCGGCAAAACGGCGTGGCTCAAGATCCCGTTTCACGGCGGCGACGATTACGTGCCGCGCTTTGGCTGGGTCGACCGCAGGACCTTGTGGATTGAAACGCTGAACCGCGATCATAAGCACCGCGCACTGTTTTTTGCCGATGCCGAAAACGACGATGTGCGCCAGATGCTGGAGATCAGCGACGATAAGTTCCTCGACGAAACCTACGACATAGCGGTGGGCGATGGCGCCATCGTGCTCACGAGTTGGAACGACGGGCACAACCACCTTTACCTCTACAGCTACAACAAGGAGAAGCCCCTTGCGGCCGATGCGAAGCCTGCAGGTCAACTGACCAAAGGCGACTTCGAAGTCGCCGATGTGTACCGCGTCGATACCGCGAATAAAGTGGTGGACTTTACCTCCAACGAAGCCAACCCGCTGGAGCAGCAGATTTGGCAGGCCGACTTTCGCGGCGGCCGTAAACGGCTGAGTAGCGGCGCGGGGTTTCATGAAGCCACCTTCGCCCCCGACGGCAGCGCGTTTACCGACAAGTTCTCTGCGCGCATGACGCCTCCGGTGATGCGCCTCTGCCAGGCGCCCGAGAAGCCCCCTGTAACGGCCGCGCCCGCGGGGGCAGCTAACTGCCGCGTGTTTTGGGAAACGCATGCGCTCGATTCCTACCACCTGCGCGCGCCGCAACAACTCGAGGTTAAGGCTGACGATGGAACCACGCTCTATGCCACGCTGTTGCTGCCTCAGGGCACGGCGAATCCCGCTACCGCGCCGTTGATCGTGAATCCGTACGGAGGACCCCACGACCAGGTGGTGGCCAATCGCTGGGAGAACAGCCTGCTCTTCGACGAATTGCTCGCGCAACATGGCTTTGCCGTGCTCCATGCCGATAATCGCGGCACGGGGAGCCGCGGACGCGCCTTCGCGCAGGCGGCTTATCGCAACTTCGGCCCCGTGCAGCTTGAGGACCAATTGACCGTGATCGATGCGGCGCTCGGAAAGTATCCTCAGCTCGACCCCAGACGCATGGGATGGTGGGGCTGGAGCTGGGGCGGCACGTTCACCCTCTACGCCATGACGCACTCTGACCGCTTTCGCGCGGGCGTGGCCGTGGCGCCGGTGTCCGACTGGCGCGACTACGATTCGATTTACACCGAGCGATATTTGGGCCTGCCCGCTGAGGACCCCGAGGGCTATCGCGATTTCTCCCCTGTGAACTCGGCGGCGAATCTGAAGGGCCGGCTGCTTCTTGTGCACGGAACCGGCGACGACAATGTGCACATCGGAAACACAGTGCAGTTTGTCGAGAAGCTCGTTGAGGGCGGCATTCCCTACGACCTGCAGATTTACCCGCGCAAGACGCACTCCATCTCAGGACCAGTTGACCGGACACACCTCTACAACAGGATTTTGGCGCAGTTTGAGATGGCTCTTAATCCGGAAGCCCCGGCAGCGGGCGGGAACTGACCGTCTTAGCCTTCGTGGCGACGGAAAAGTTCGTCTTTTTCGCGCTTGGGGCAGTGGGTGCACTCCAGGCAGCAAACCAGTAGAACACCTATCCCGATCGTGACCAGCACGGTAAGGATGCTTCCATTCGCAGCGAGCCAATGCCCTAGGGTCTGCATCTTCGCTCACCATTCCTGGGACGATCCGGTCTCTCCCGGGGGGTTGAGGTACACACGGATGCTACCCTTTCCAATGATGCGACTAGAATACACCCTTTTGGGTCATGCTCTGCCGCTTTTGCGGGATCACTGTGCCTGAATGAAAAAATTCTCATTGCAAAACAGTGAAGAAAAAGCGAAAATTAGTGGAAAATGGCGGCCTATCCTAAACCGGCGCCCTCGCCCATTCCCGAAGACTGGCCGGAGGAGTTCGCAAGCCTGGGCTTTCCGGAGGAGGGCGCCCGGCGGGAGCCGGAAAACGCTCCAGACGCGGATTTTACTCAGGGGCAACTGCTTAACTGGCTCTTCGTCGATCTGAACTCCTACTTTGCCTCCGTCGAGCAAGAGGCGCGGCCCGAGCTGCGCGGCCGGCCGGTGGGCGTGGTGCCCATGATCGCCGATACCACCTGCTGCATCGCGGCCAGCTATGAGGCCAAGGCTTTCGGCGTGCGCACCGGAACCATCGTCGCCGACGCCAAGCGGATGTGCCCGGAGATCGTGCTGGTGGAAGGCCGCCACGAACTGTACACGGAGTTTCATCACAAGGTCGTGGAGGCCGTGGAAAGTTGCGTCCCGGTGACGGCCGTCTGCTCCATCGACGAGATGGCCTGCCGCCTGATGGGCCGCGAGAGGCCACTGCTGGCGGCGATTGACCTTGGCCTCCGTGTCAAAAAGACAATCCGCGAGCGCGTGGGCGAAACACTGCGCAGCTCCGTGGGCCTGGCTACGAATCGGTACTTAGCCAAAGTGGCTAGCGACATGGAAAAGCCCGACGGCCTGGTGGCGCTGCCGCTGGACATTTTGCCTGAGGCGCTCAGGGGGCTCACGCTGCGCGATCTGCCCGGCATCGGCGCGCGCACTGAGAAGCGGCTCAACGAAAGAGGCATCCACACCATGGACGATCTGCTGGCGCTCGACTGCGAGCAGGCCGGCGAGATTTGGGGATCGGTGTGGGGCGGGCGCCTGTGGCACTGGCTGCGCGGCGAAGACTTCGAAATGGCGGAGAACGAGCACCAGAAATCGATCAGCCATTCGCACGTGCTGGCGCCGGAGATGCGCACCGCGGAAAAGGCATGGGCCGTGGCCCACAAGCTGCTGCACAAAGCGGCGATGCGGCTGCGCGCGGCAGGTTTGTGGGCCGGCAACATCGGCCTCGCCATCGGCTTTGCGGTGCCGCGCGCGGAAAACACGCCGGTGAGCCGCTTCGGCGTGCCCGCGCGGGGTTGGCGCGGCGAACTGAAGCTGAGCGAGTGCCAGGACAATACCACTTTGATCGCGGCGCTGCGCCGGCTGTGGGAGACGCGGCCATCCGGGGCGCAGTACGAGCACCCGTATTTCATCGGAGTGCAACTCAACGGCCTCGTCCCCGACCGCCTGCACACGCTGGCGCTTTTTGATGGCCTCGAAGAAGAACAGAGCCGCACGCGCTTGCTGGCGACCATGGACCAGATCAATGACAAGTACGGCATGAGCACGCTGGCGCCGGCGGCCATGCTCGCCGCCTACAAGGCCGCGCCCACGCGGATTGCGTTCCACGCGATTCCGGACCTTTTCTGAAGGCAGGGATCAGGTTTCCGGGGTCAGGGGTCAGTGAGAAGCGGGCGCCAGCGCGTGCGGATTGAGCTTGCCGATGCGGCCGTGCGGGCCCACAACAAACGGAAGCAACAGCGCGTTCCAGTTGCGATCGGCGTCGGGCGCTTCGTGGAGAGCGGGATCGGGATGAAGCGCGCGCCAGTTGAGCCCGTCGTCGGTGGAGACATCGGTGCCATTGGGGCCGACGGTGATCCAGGTCTTCGCGTCGGCATTGTAGGCGACGGCGGAGCGGTAGCCGTGGGGCGGAGTGACGGCTGCGTACCAGTGGCGGGCGGCATCGCTAGAGTATGCAGCCGTGCCGCTTGATTCGTTCGGTTTGGCGTAGTCACCTCCGATAGCAACGAGATGCTGTTCATCGCGGAGCGCCAATGAGAAGATCCCAGCGGACTCCGTTCCGCCTGCCATTGGAACTTCGACTTCCAGGCAGGGATCGGTCGCAACACCGCCTTTCAGCAACTTCGGAGAGATCAGCGCGCGCGGGCCTCCCTTTCCCCCTGTTCCCACGACGTACCGAGTTAATCCCAGGACCACGACAGAGGAGTTGCTCGCCGCGAACGCAGCCTCCTCGGGTTTTGCTTCGCAACCCGCGGTATCCACGAACCAATGGTCCCTTTTGTATCCGAAGTGGGTATCGAATCTTCCATGCAGCGGATCACCGATGAGCATGGCTTCGTCTGGCAAGCTGATGTAGCCGAAGTCGCTTCTCTGAAACACCAGCGCATCCCAGAATCCATCCTCCTCGTCGTTCTTTAGGATTTGGTTCCACTTGTAGCAACCGTCTGTAGTTTCGTAGAGCCGTGACAGATCGCCTTTGCCGCTCGACATCGCGATCGCCGTATTCGCATCGAAGGCCTGGATGCCGCGGAAGTCGAGATGCTCTGCACCGGGAGGAACGGAGCACGATTGCCATAAGTAGCCGCCGTCTTCCGTGCGCAGCACAGTGCCATTCGTGCCCGACGCCCACGCCACGCCTCCGCCTACATTGTCGATGCCGCGCAGATCGGCCGTCGTGCCGGAGTTTTCCATCTCCCACTGCGCGTGCGCCGCGCCGAACCCGGCCAGTAGAAACAAGAGCAACCATCCGTGCCGTAGCATACCGAACAGTTTAGGGCAAAATGCAGGGTCAGGAATCAGGTGTGAGGTTTCAGGGATAAAAACGGCCCGCCATTCCGAAACCTTGAACTTTTTCCTTCGGCGCGCGTAAATCTCTGCATCCCAGCCCGCGCATTTCTGCGGATTAGAAGGTAGCAGCGAGTCTTATGGCCGTTGACTGGCAGCCCGACTTCGAACGACTCGTCGACGAGCACCAGTCGATGGTCTTTTCGCTCGCGTTGCGCATCACCGGTGACCGTGGCCTGGCCGAGGAAATTGCTCAGGATGTTTTTCTGGAACTCGACCGGAATTTGAAGAAGATCGTGTCGCCGTCGCATGCGTGCTTCTGGCTTCGGCGCGTCGCCATGAGCCGTTCCGCCGATGCCTTGCGCCGCCGGCACGTGCGTGGCATCGACTTGTGGGTCGAGATGGACGTGAACCACGGCGCGCAACGGGAAGAGCGCAGTTCGCCGTTGGCGTCGCGGGTAGAACAGTTGCTCGCCACCTTGCCCGATGCGCAGCGCGCGGCGCTCGTCCTCCGCTACCAGGAGGACCTGACGCCGGAGGAGATTGCGGCCACGCTCGGCGCGCCGCTGGCTACGGTGAAGAGTCACCTGCAGCGCGGATTGAAGCTGTTGCGGGCCAAGGCCGAGTGCCAGTTGAAGGAGTACATCCGTGGAGTTTGAACCGATGGACGGCTTTGAACGCGAGCTGAGCGAGGCGCTCGTGCGCCGGCCCGCGCCCCCGAGCCTGAAGCACAAAGTGATGGAGCGGCGGCGCGGAGCCAGGCGACGGCAGCCCTTCCCTTTGTTTGCATGGAGGGGCCTGGCGGCCTCATTCGTTTCGGTATTGCTGTGCATTCTGGCCGCACTGGCGATTTATGGCGGTTATGAACAGCAGCAAGCGGAACAGCGCCGTAAGGGCGAAGAAGCGAAGCAACAGGTGTTCACCGCGCTGCGCATAGCCAATCACGCGCTTGAGGAGATGAACGCGCAATTGAAGCAGCAGGACAAGAATTTCCGGTAACCATTCCGGCGGCGGTCTGCCCTACCGCACCAGCGGGCAAAAAATCGCCGGCGATCCCGATTCCGCGGGACCCCGGCAGAGATGAAGGAGAATCGCACATGAAACATCGCATGGTGGCTTTGATTTTGGGAGCCGCGGCTCTGGTCGCGCCGGCTCTGGCCCAAACCTCGCCGTTGCCGTTGCCGGCGCCGGTGGAAAAGGAGCTTGCCGCCCGCGCCTCCAACGTGAGCGAGGTAACGCTGGGCAAGGGCATGCTCGACTTCGCCGCCAAGTTCATGGACGGCAACGACAAGGATCAGGCCGCGGTCAAGCAGTTGATCGAGGGTCTCGACGGCATCTACGTTCGCGATTATGAATTCGACAAGGAGGGACAGTTCTCCGTCGAGCAGGTCGAGCAATTGCGCAAGTACTTCGAGACTGGCGAGTGGTCGCCGCTGGTGCGAGATCGGGACACCAAAACCGGCGAGTCGAGCAACGTAATGGTCAAATTGGTAAATGGCCAGTCAGGCGGCTTGTTCGTACTCGATGTTGAGCCGAAGGAGATCAGCATCGTTCTGATTCTGGGGCCCATTCGCATGGACCAGCTCGGAGAATTGAAGGGGTTGAGCGGCCTGGGCGCATTGGGCGACGTGGACAAGAATACGAAGCACGAAGACAAGACCAGAAAAGGCGGCACGCAATGAACCGGCATTTCTTCATTCCGCTTGGCTGCGCGGCTCTGGTGATCGCCGTGGTGGTTCCGTGGGTTGTGTTCGCCGGCGGCGGCGAAGGCGGCTTCGACGGCGTGGTGAGCAGCATCGAGAGCCGCTATCACGTGCGGGCCACGCGCATTCCGTTCCTGGGGCTGGTGAGCCTGATCGCGGGCAGAGCCACGCATGGCGGCGTGGCCGGCGTGCACGTGGCGGAGTTCGAGCACTTCTCTGCGCCCGTGGACAGCGAGGAGCTGAACCGCATGGTCGAGGAAAAGCTGGGCCAGGGATGGGAGCGCATGATCCGCGAGACGAGCCGCAAAGGCAACGAGCAAACGCTCATCTTCGCGCATCCCGAGGGCAGGCGGATGGGGCTCTTCGTGCTCGATCTCGATGGCAACGAGTTAGATGTAGTGCAGGTTTCCGTCGATCCCGACCGGCTGAATGACACCGTCGGCAAGTACGAGCACCAAAATCGCGACGGCAGGGGCGAATCGGATTGACGCCGGCCCGAACGCACCGCTACGGCGTACGGGTCATCAGGTCGACAAACATCTTCTGGAAGCGCGCGAGATCGAGGTCGAGCTGGGCGTGGACAAGGCGCACGCCGGTGGCGGGCTTCAGCTTTTCCGGCCAAGTGAGCGTGTCGCCGTAGCTCGGGCCGTGGCTCAGGTCCACATCCATATAGATCGGCACTTCTTTGGTGATGATCGCGGGGTCGAGCCATGCGGAGGCTTCGAGTTCGTCCCACATGGTTGTGCGCCGCTGGCTCCAGGCGGCGATGTAGCGCGCGGCGGGCGCCTGCGACCTTGCAATGGCGTCGAGCATGGCCTGCGTAAACTGCGCTTTGACGGAGACATCGACGGTGGTCACGTCGATGCGCGGCCAATCGGCGTGCAGTACGATGTGCGCGGCCTCGGGATCGAACCAGAAGTTGAATTCATGACGCGGATCGGCGCCGAACTCGAGATCGGGCGTCTGCGGCTCGGTTTGCGGTTCGATGCTGCCGCCCATGAGCACAATGCCTTTGGTCAGCGCGGCAAACTCGGGATCGATGGACACGGCCAGCGCGATGTTAGTCAACGGCCCGGCGGCATAAATAGTCACTTGGTGCGGACGCGCGCGCACCTGCCGGATAAGGAAATGCACTGCGTCCTCATCGAGGGGTTTCGTGGTGGGAAGGCCCTCGGGCATGGGCGGTATCTCGTAGGGATCGTGCGGCTCGAACCTTGCGAGAGCGGCGTGCATGACGCCGGTTGCGGTTTCCGCCGGCATCGCCGGGAGACGTCCCCACGCGCCCAGCCACGTCACTTTGCCGTCGAGCGCTTCTTCCAGGCGGGTTTCTTCCTCGCTGCGCACAAGCGGAAAGACGGCTCCGCGAGCCACGGGAACGCCGGCGTGCCCGGTCAGCTCCAACATGCGCAGCGTGTGCAGAGTCTCCTCGTCGCGCCACGCGTCGCCGGTCACCATGGTGATGCCCAGCACCTGCACATCGGGCGCTTGCAGCAGCGCCAGCATGGACATCTGATCGGAGCCGCCGGGACCGGAGCCGTCCTGATCGATCAGCACCAGGCGCTTTTGCGCCGGCAATAGGATGGCGCAAGCCGCCAGCAGCAGCGCGGCAAATGCTTTTCTCATAGATGGGTATTGTGGCATACACCGAGCCAGGTTGTGACGCGCGCGTCAAGGAAGTTTTCGCGCCGTCCCTGACCACTGATCACTGACAACTGAACACTGTTCTACCTGCGCCCAAACCCTCTGGGCTTAAATTGCGGCGCGACCGGCAGGTTGGTTTTGCCCTCGGGATAGACCACGAGAAAGCGGTTTGGCCCTTCGCCCATGCTGGCGGTCTCGACCCCCTGAAGCGGCCGACAGGCCAGATGCAGCTGGCGCCGCTCGCGGCTGTTCATGGGCGGAAAGCTGTAGGGAACTCCGGTTTGGCGCACCTTTTCCGCGGCGGTTTCGGCGGCCAGACGCAGTTCCTGGGCGCGCAGGGCCTTGAAGTTGGCGGCGTCGAAACTTACCAGGTCGTGCTCGTGGTGGTCCAGGCGCAGCATCTGCGCGGCCAGAGTTTCCAGCGCCCGCAGCAGCTCGCCGTTGTGCTGCACCACGAGAGGCACATCGGGTCCGGCCAATTCCACGTAGATCTGGCGCGCCTCGATGCCCTGTGGATCGCGCGCACCATCGCCCGCCGTGATACGGTACTTCAAACGCATTCCACCCAGCTTGTTCAGGGTGTTCAGGAATCCGGCGATCTCTTGGGCCGCCTGCTGCAGGTCGTCAATCGGCATAACAGATAAGTATCGCAGAGCCGGGGCGGGGGTGGGACCCGATTTCCTAAGATCCTCGGGCTCGCGGGCGGAGGCCTGCGGCGCGGCTCCAATTTCTTCGAGGATCAGGTCTTTGTGCGGCCATCCGGTACCGTGTAGCGCACCCCGGGGCATGTCGATTCAGTTAGAATGCTGGCGCGCCTTGTATGCTTCTGAGTGTGAGTACGTGGGCTGAATTCCGTCGGGCCGCAGCGCAGCGCCGTCACGGCGTCGTGGCTGGGGAAATGGCCTCGCTTCTGCTGCTGGCTGCGGCCGTCGTCGCCCATGGACAGGCGCAGAGCAACACCGCCTCCGCAGACGCCGGGAAGCCGGTGGTGATCACGCTCGAGGATGCGATTCGTCTGGCGCAGGTGAGCGAGCCGGCGTATGATGCCGCGGCAGCGGCCAGCCGGAGCTCGGCGCTGGACAAGTCGATTGCGCGCGCCGGGCTGCTGCCCAACGTGGCCTATTATGCCCAGGGCCTGTATACAGAGCCCAACGGTGCGTACGGCGAAAGCGGAGAAGGCGTCAGCTCACAGCCTCTACCCAAGTTCATCGCAAACAATGGGGTGCGGGAGTACCTCAGCCAGGCGATTGTGAACGAGACCCTGGGGATGGGGCCGGTGGCGGCGATGCATCGTGCCGACGCGGCCGCAGCCGTAGCTGAGGCTGAGCAGGAGATTACGCGGCGCGGGCTGGTGGCTGCCGTGACTGGCATGTTCTACAGTGCTCTGTCGGCGGACCACAAGCTGACGGTAGCTGAAACGGCGCGTCAGGAGGCCGCCGATTTTACCCGGCTGACAACCGAGAGGGAACAGGCGCGCGAGGCGGCTCATGCCGACGTGGTGAAGGCCGAACTCGTAGAGCAGCAGCGGGACCGCGACGCGGAGGACGCCAAAGTGACAGCGGAAAGGGCTCGCTTGGAGCTGGGCGTGCTGCTGCTTGCCGACCCGCGAACCGCGTACACGCTGAGCGCGCCGCAGGCCGCTGCGCCGCTGCCTTCGCGCGACGACGTTGAGCAGGCAGCCGCGAAGAGCAATCCGGAGCTCAAGAGCGCGCTGGCGGTGCTGGCCGTAAGCAACGCTGACGTCGAGGCGGCGTGGGGCGCTTTGCTGCCCAATGTGGGTTTGAATGTGACTTACGGTATCGACGCGAACCAGTTTGCCGCAAATGGGCCAGGAGATGTGCGCAACCTGGGCTACTCGGCCAGCCTGACGGTCAACGTTCCCGTGTGGGACTGGCTGGCAGGCGAGCACAAGGTGAAGCAGAGCGAGATCAGGCGCGATGCCGCGCAGGTGGCGTTGAGCGCCACACAAAGGCGGCTGATCGCGCAGCTCGAAGAGGCGTACTCCGACGCCCAGGCGGCGCGCGATCAACTGGCGTCGCTGGACCTGAGCGTATCCACCGCAGCCGAGAGCCTGCGCCTGACCAAGCTGGCCTACAGCGGCGGCGACGCGACGGTGCTCGAAGTGGTGGATGCGGAAGATGCCTATGTGAGTGCTGAAAACGCGCGCGAGGATGGGCGTGTGCGCTACGAGACGGCGCGGGCCGCATTGCAAACCATCACGGGAACGATGTGAAGAGCAGTGGACAGTGAACAGTGGTTAGTGATCGAGGAATCGAGAACTTTACGATGAGCGATTCGATGAACGCGAACACAACGCGACGGTCACATCCGATCTTGCTGGCGGCGCTGGCGCTGCTTGCGGCCTTTTTTCCGGGCTGCAAAAATGCGACTGCGCCCCAACCGCAGGTGACGGTCGAGGCCGCACATCCGGTGCAGGGACCGATTTCCGAACAAATTACAGTCGATGCGATTCTGGCGCCGATCGCCCAGGCCGCAATTGCACCCAAGATCACCGCCCCGGTGAAGAAGTTCTACGTCGAGCGTGGATCGAAGGTGAGGAAGGGTGAGCTGCTGGTCACGCTTGAGAATGACGACTTGACAGCCGCGGCTATGGACAACAAGGGATCGCTTGAGGCGGCGCAAGCTACGTATGCTGCGCAGACCAAGGCGCAGGTGCCGGAAGAGACGCTCAAGGCGGAATCGGAGCTGGCCGAAGCCAAGGCCAATCTCGATTTGAACCAGAGCATCGTGAACAGCCGCAAACAACTGTTTGCGGAAGGAGCGATTCCGGGCCGCGATCTGGACACGGCGCAGGCAGCGCTGGTGCAGGCGCAAGCCACTTACGATGCGGCGGCCAAGCATCTGGAGTCGGTGCGCAGCGTGAGCCGCGAGGCCGAGTTGAAGGCGGCGCAGGGGCAGTTGACCTCGGCCGAAGGCAAATATAAGGGCGCCGAGGCGCAGGTTGATTTTTCTGAAATTCGCAGCCCCATCGACGGCGTCGTCACGGACCGGCCGCTGTTTGCCGGCGAAACGGCGGCGGCGGGGGCTCCACTGATCACCGTGATGGATACCACCGTGTTGCTAGCCAAGGCGCATATCGCGCACAGCCTGGCTATGCAATTGAAGGTGGGCGACGCGGCCACGGTGCATGTGCCGGGAGTCGCCGATCCCGTTCCGGCGAAGGTCTCCATGGTCAGCCCAGCGCTCGATCCCGGCTCGACCACCGTCGAGGTGTGGCTGAAGATCGGCAACCAAGCCGGCAAACTCAAGGTGGGAGCGCCGGTGAAAGTGTCGATCACGGGCAAGACTGTCGCCCAGGCCTGGAAGGTGCCCGACTCGGCGATCGTGACCGCGGACGATGGCACAAAGTCGGTGATGGTAGTGGGCAGCGACGGCGCTGCGCATCGCAAGCCGGTCACGCTGGGCATCGATGACGGCACCAACGTGCAGGTCGTGAGCGGTCTGGCGCCCGCGGACATGGTGATCGCGGGTGGCGCTTACGCACTGGACGAAGGCACGAAGGTGCAGGTGAGTCCGGCGGCCGCCGGCGGGGGGAAGGACTGATGCCCGCCGAATCTGCCGGCGACGCGCAGAAGTCATTCTGGCTGGCACGGTCCACGCGCACCATCTTTTTCTTCGCCGCCATACTCATGGTGGCCGGCATCTATCTTGCCTTTCAGGTACCCATCTCGGTCTTTCCCGATACCAACTTTCCCCGCGTTATCATCGGCGTCGACAACGGCGTGATGCCGGTGGAACAAATGGAAGTGACCATCACCCAGCCGATCGAAAACGCGGTCAACTCTGTCCCCGGTCTCCAAACTGTGCGCTCCACCACCAGCCGCGGCTCGGCCGAGGTGGACCTGTTCTTCGACTGGAATGTGGACATGGTGCTCTCGCTGCAATTGGTGAATGCGGCGCTGGCTCAAGTGCAGCAGTCGCTGCCATCCACGGCCCACATCACCACCAACCGGCTCACCTTCGCCACCTTTCCGGTTCTCGGTTACAGCCTCACGTCGGACACGGTTCCTCAGACCCAACTATGGGAATTAGCTACGTACGATCTGAAGCCGCCGTTGAACCGCGTCGATGGCGTCAGCTCTGTGGTGGTGCAGGGCGGGCAGGTGCCGGAGTTTCACGTCACGCCCAACCCGGCGCTCATGCAGGCCACCGAAGTGACGATTACCGACATAGTGAACGCGATCAACGCGTCCAACATCGTGCAATCGCCGGGCCTTTACACGGCCAATCATCAGTTGATCCTGGGCCTCGTGGGCGCGCAGGTGCACGATCTCGCCGGCCTGCGCCAGCTTGTGGTGAAGACCACGCCGGGCGGCGCGCCGGTGCGCCTAAGCGACGTAGCCACCGTCGAATCCTCCACCATGCCCGTCTACACCATCGTGACCGCGAATGGTAAAGACGCGGTGCTTTTAAGCATTTCGCGGCAGCCCTCCAGTAACACTGTTGCCGTGGCCGATGCCGTTGCCACAGAGGTCGCCGAGCTCCAGCAAAAGCTGCCGAAGGGCGTCAAGCTCGAGCTCTTTTACGATCAGTCGCAACTGGTGCGCGACTCCATCGCTAGCGTGCGCGACGCCATCTGCATCGGGCTCGTTCTGGCCTGCGTGATCCTTTTTCTCTTCCTGCGCGACTGGACCTCCGCGCTGATCGCCGGCCTGGTGATCCCGGTAACCATCGCCATCACCATCGTTGCGCTCTGGGCGATCGGCGAGAGCTTCAACCTGATGACCTTGGGCGGCCTGGCCGCGGCCATCGGCCTCGTTATCGACGACGCCATCGTGGTGGTGGAGAACATCGTGATGCACCGCGACGCGGGCGAGAACCGCGCCGAGGCGGTGCGCAAGGCGCTCCAAGAGCTCACCGTCCCCCTGCTCGGATCCACGCTTACGCCAGTGGTTGTCTTTCTGCCGCTGGTCGCGGTGAGCGGCGTAACCGGCGTCTTCTTCCGCGCCCTGGCGATCACCATGGCCGCGGCGCTGGTCACCTCGCTCGCCTTGGCGTTGACCTGGACACCTGGCCTCAGCTATGTGCTGCTGCGCGAACACGGGACGGCGAAGCCGGAGGGCGACAGGTCTGCCTCATTGGGGCACGAAGACCCCAGCCGCGCCGCCCGCCACGCCGGCCCCGGGCCTATGCTCAGCCGCGTCCTCGGCGTGCACCGGCGCGTTTTGGAGTGGGCGTTGGCTAAGCCGCTTTGGGTGGGCGGAATCTGCCTTCTGCTCATCCTCGCCACCTGGGGCGGGTATCGGTTGCTGGGCTCCAATCTGCTGCCGGAGATGGACGAGGGCGGATTCATCCTCGACTACATCATGCCCGCCGGCAGCTCGCTCGCTGAGACCAACCGCGTCCTCGAAGACGTCACGCGCATCCTGCATTCCATCCCGGAAGTCGAAAACACCTCGCGGCGCACCGGCCTGCAACTTGGCTTAGCCGCGGTCACCGAGGCCAACACCGGCGATTTTACGGTCAAGCTCAAGGCCGAGCGCAGCCGCTCGGTTTGGAACGTGGAAGATGAGGCACGCGCCCGCATCAAAGCCGCCGAGCCGGAGCTGGACATCGAGTTGACGCAGGTTTTGCAGGACAACATCAACGATCTGTCCAATGCGCCGGAGCCAATTCAGGTGAAGATCTTTTCCGACGATGCCGCGCTGCTCAACCAACTGGGACCGCGCGTGGGCGGCGCCATCGCCAAGATCCCCGGCGTCGTCGATGTCGAGAATGGGGTCGACAACACCATCAGCGGACCCGCCACCAACTTTCAAGTAGACCCTATCGTTGCCTCCCGGCTCGGCTTTACTCCCGCCGAAGTCTCTGACGACGCGACGTCGATCCTGGACGGAATCACCACCAATCCGCTCATCGCCAACGGGCGCGAGTACTCCATTCGCGTGCGGCTTTCGGAGGAGCATCGCAGCTCGCTCGACGCCATCGAAAACACAGTCTTTAATAGCGCTTCCGGCCATACTTCGACTCTGGGCTCGCTGGCCGAGGTCCAGCAGTTGCCGCCGCAAAACGAAATTCAGCGCGAGAACCTGCAGCAGCTCGTGGAGGTGACCGCCGATCTCGAGGGTTCGAACCTGGGCGGAGTCATGACCAAAGTGCAGCTGGCGGTTGCGGCACTGCATCTTCCCGCATCGGTGCGCGTGGAGTACGGAGGCACCTACCAGCAGCAGCAACAATCCTTCAGCGATTTGCTGCGCGTGCTGGTGCTGGCGCTGGCGCTGGTTTTCGGCGTGCTGGTGGCCGAGTTCCGCAACTTCCCCGCGCCCATTGCCATTCTTTCCTCTTCGGTGCTCTCCATCTCGGGGGTTATTCTGGCCCTTCTCATCACGGGCGCAACTTTCAACGTCGCGTCGTTCATGGGGCTCATCATGGTGATCGGCATCGTGGCCAAAAACGGCATCCTGCTGCTCGATGCCGACGAGCGTTACCGCGCCGGGGGCGCCTCGGCCCGCGAAGCCATGCTGCACGCCGCGCAACGCCGCCTAAGGCCCATCGTCATGACCGCTCTGGCCGCCGTCTGCGGCATGTTGCCGCTGGCATTCGCGCTGGGCGCCGGGTCTGAGATGCTGCAGCCGCTGGCCATCGCCGTCATCGGCGGTCTTACCATCTCCATGGTCCTCAGCCTGGTCATCACGCCGCTGGTCTACTTCCTGCTTACGCGCAATCGCGAGGCAAAATCGGACGAGACGGCGCCATTGCCTGATTCTGCGCCAGCGGAGTAGCATATCGCTGAAAAAAGTTCTCAGGAGATTGCCGCCGTGCGTGTTTCTGCGATTCTGCCCGTTGCCGTTCTTGCCTTTTGCCCCTTGTCGGCTTTCCCGCAAAAGCCAGTTCAAAAGTCCGCCTCACCGCAGGCGGTCGCGCAGACGCCCCCTATGGGTTGGAACAGTTGGAACTTCTTTGCCGAGCGCGTCACCGATAAGGACATTCGCAATGCCGCCGACCAGCTCGTCGCCACCGGCATGAAAGACGCGGGCTACATCTACGTGAACATCGACGATACCTGGGAGGGCGAGCGCGACGCCAACGGTGTGCTGCACTCGAACGCGAAGTTCCCCGACATGAAGGCGCTGGCCGACTACGTGCATTCCAAGGGGCTCAAGCTCGGCATTTACTCGTCGCCGGGACCCAAGACCTGCGCCGGCTATGAAGCCTCGCTCGATCACGAAGCGCAGGATGCCGCGCTCTACGCATCGTGGGGCGTCGACTACCTGAAGTACGACCTGTGCAGCTTCATCCCCGCCGTGATGGAGAAGCAGGCGCCCAACGACCCAGCCCAGCAGATGCGCCTGATGGTCGCGGCCTACGCCAAGATGGATAAGGCGCTCAAGGCCACCGGCCGGCCCATCGTCTACTCGCTTTGCCAGTACGGATGGGACGCGGTGTGGGAGTGGGGCCCCGAGGTCGGTGCAAACCTGTGGCGCACCACCGGCGACATCCAGCCCAACTGGAACAGCATCTACTCGATCCTCAACGAACAGGCAGGACTGGCCAAATACGCGGGGCCGGGCCACTGGAACGATCCCGACATGCTGGAAGTGGGCAACGGCAGGCTTACGCTTGCGGAGAATCGCACCCACTTTTCTTTGTGGGCCATGCTGGCCGCGCCGCTGCTGGCCGGCAACGACCTGCCCCACATGACGCCGGAGGTCAAGGCCATCCTTACCAATCGCGACGTGATCGCCATCGACCAGGACCGCCTGGGCCGTGAAGCCACGCGCGTTTATTCTGACGGCGAGGTGGACGTCTGGACGCGGCATCTCTCCGGCGGAGCCATGGCAATTGCCGTCGTCAACGCCGGTAGCGATCGCTACTCCACGCATCCCTTCCACCTGATCCTCACCAAGCTCGGCCTGCACGGCCCGCAGAAGGGCAAGGACCTGTGGACCGGCAAGGAGATCAAGCTCACCGACGGCATGCCGCTCGAAATCCTCAGTCACGACATCCTGCTGGTGAGGCTTGCGGCGCCGAAGTAGAAAAGACAGGGATCAGATGGCGCGCCCCAAACACACCTCGAACCATCCCCGCTCGTCAGTCCAGCTTGCCGTCGGCGCAAAGCCAGTCTCGGCCAAGAGCGCTTCCGCCTGCCCCGGCCGGTACTTGTAGCTGTTCTCCGTGTGGATGGTTTCGCCGCGGGCGAAATTCACCATCAAGCCAAGCGTGTGAAAGCGCACGCGCTGCGCCGCATGGCTCACAAGATGCATCTCCATTCGCGACCTGGCGGCATTCCAGAGCGCGCGGTGCGCGAAAGCATCGGGCTCGAAGTCGGCTTCCAATTCACGGTTCAAGCGCACGAGAATGTTGCGGTTGAAGGCCGCGGTCACCCCCGCCGCATCGTCGTAGGCGGCGATCAGCGTGGCTTCGTCTTTCACGAGATCGACGCCCAGCAGAAGTCCGTCGCCCGACTCCAGTCCCGCGCGAACCCGGCGCAGCAGGCGCGTGGCCTGGGGCGGCTCAAAATTGCCGATGCTCGATCCGATATAAAGCACTAGCCTCCGCTCGCCGGCGACAACCGCGCCGAGATGAAACCTTCGCCCGTCGCCATGCGTGTAGTCCATTGCACGCGGCGCTACCGTGACGCCGGGAATCTCGCGCTGAATCCGTACTCTGGCGCCGTCGAGCGCGCTTGCGGAGACGTCGACCGGTTCATAGAGGACCGTTCCCTGGCACGCCACAGCTGCCTTGAGCAAGAGCCGCGTTTTGTCCGCGGACCCCGCGCCCAGCTCGGCGATGCGCAGCCGCACGCCATCGGATGCGCGGGCGATGATGGCCCGGGCGTTCGCCGCCAGGATCCCGCGCTCCGTGCGCGTCAGGTAGTACTCGGGCAACTCGCAGATCGCTTCAAAGAGCCGCGAGCCGGCTTGATCGTAAAACAACCAGCAAGGCAGCCGTTTGGGCCGGCAAGTGAGTTCTCTGCGGACTGCGTTGCCGACGTGCTCATCGATTTGTTGTGATACGGCAGGGGAAGCTGCTGAAGTCATTTTCTTTGTTGTGCTACGGCAGGGGATGGTGCTGACGCTATGTTCTCGGTTGGATGCCGCCGGGACTTACGACGCCAGCCGGATTCCGGAAAACTGCCAGCGAGTCTCGGGGGAAAAGAAGTTGCGGTAGCTCGGACGGATGTGCCGGGCCGGCGTGACGCACGATCCGCCCCGCAGGACCATCTGTCCGCTCATGAACTTTCCATTGTACTCGCCCAGCGCGCCCGCAAGCGGCTGGAATCCCGGATAGCCCAGGTAAGCGCTGCTCGTCCACACCCAACAGTCCCCGTACCACTGCTGCGCAGGGCATTGCGTTTGGAGCGATTCTATGGCGGGGGCAGGCGTCAGCCGCCCCGATTCGAGCAGATTCCCCTCCACCGCCTGGCCCTCGACTGCGGCCTCCCACTCGAATTCCGTGGGCAGCCGGCGGCCTGCCCAGCGCGCGTAAGCATCTGCCTCATAAAAACTTACATGGCTCACCGGTGTGGATTCGAGTTTCTCGAGCGGCTGCTCGCCGCGCAGGGTGAACACGCTCCATCCGCCGTTCACATCGCTCCAGTAAAGGGGCGCCCGCCAACCGTTCGCCTTCACCGCATCCCACCCCGCTGAAAGCCATAGCTCCGCCCGACGGTAGCCGCCATCGGCCATAAACTCCGCGAACTCGCCGCAAGAGATCAGCCGGTTGGCCAAGGCATACGGTTCCAGCCAAACGCGATGGCGCGGCAGCTCGTTGTCGAAGCAAAAGCCCGCGCCCGCATGTCCTGCCTCGCGCAGACCGCCTTCATATTGATGAAATACGAGCGGCCGTGTCTCCCTCTGTCTCCTTGTTCTCTCGGTCCCTGCGGGGGCCCCCAGCGAGCGATCTTCGCTCGCTGGGGTGGCTTGGTCCCTTGGTCTCTGCTCGACATACGTCGGCCGCAGCGGATTGGTGAAGAAGGCATGCAGAATGTCGGTCAGCAGAAGCTCCTGGTGCTGCTCCTCGTGATTCACACCCAGCTCGATGCGGCGAAGCGCCTGCGGCGCCGGTGTCCCCGCGGACAGGTCTCCGTCCGCGGGGTGGGGCTCCGGCTCCCGCTCAAACAGCCGCTCTATGGCCGCATCTACGTGCTCCCGATAGCGCAGAACCTCCGGGAGTCCCGGCCGCGAGAAAGACGATCGCAGCCGTTTCTCGGGAAAGGCCGAAAAGCTCTCGTAATAGCTGTTGAAGAGCCATGGAAAGTCTGCGTGGAAGAGCCGGTAGCCGGGTAGGAACTCCCGCAGTACGAACGATTCGAAAAACCATGTGGTGTGAGCCAGGTGCCACTTGGCCGGAGAGGCTTCGGGGCACGACTGCACCATCATATCCTCCGGCGTGAGCGGCTCGCAAAGAGCCAGGCTGCTCTGCCGTACCTCGTTGAAACGGTTGATGATCTCTGATCGGGGGCCCGAAAAGGCGGTGGTGCTCAAGGTGCGACCTCCCATCTGAGGTGAGTGTGGTCCTTCTGGGCGCAATTCACTGCCGTTAGACGGCTCGCGGGGGCCCGGGGCTGCTTTTTTTCGTATAGGGCAACAGGAATGCCTTGCGTCACATCCTTTCCTTCCGTTCCGTGCGATACACAAAGCCAGCAATCGCGGTCCATCACCTGTCATTTGGCAGTCAGATCACGGTGCGCGCATGCCGGACTGGTAATTGTCCTGTAATGGTGCTCTAATTTCAGCGGACGATTTGGAAGAATTGTCGCCCTCTGGTGTTTTTAAGGAGGGACCATGTTCACGCTCAAGGCGAGACGCTGGATTTGGGCGACAGTTGCATTCGCAGTCGCTTTTGAGATGCCTTGGGTCCTGCCAGCCCAGGCAAAAGACCAAGCTCCGGCCCCACCCGCCGCGACTCCGGCGGCCGCACAGCCGACACCTGAGCAAATCGGCGACTCGCTCACCGCCCGTCAGCGCTACCAGGCCGCCATTGCGGCCTACGCCAAGGCGCCTCAGATGACAGCCGCTCTCTGGAATAAGATGGGCATCGCCTACCAGATGATATTTAACTCCAAGGACGCCACCCGCTGTTACAAGGAATCTCTCAAGCTCGATCCGCGCAACTCTCAGGATCTGAACAACCTGGGTACGGTCTACGCCTCGCTCAAGGAGTACGGACAGGCCGACAAGATGTACCGCAGAGCGCTCAAGTACGACCCCAAGTCTGCGCTCATTTATAAGAATCTTGGCACCAACCTGCTGACGGAACATAAGTACAACAAAGGCTGGGAAGCCTACCAGCAGGCCATCGCACTCGATCCGCAGGTCTTCACGGATCACTCGAGTCCGACGGTCCAGGACCCGTCCAACGTGCAGGAGCGGGGCGCCATGAACTACTACATGGCGCTGGGCTGTGCCCGCGCCGGCTACACCGACTGCGCTCTCCAATACCTCCGCCTGGCGCTGGATGAAGGGTTTACCACGCGCAAGAAGGTCGCGGCCGACAGCGAGTTTGCCAGCCTGCGCTCGAATCCCGACTTCCAGCGATTGCTTGCCGAACAGCGCAGCCAGTAACGCCAGCCAAAGAGCATCTTCTGACTTGCCCCTTCCGGCACCGGTACGCCGGCCGCATCATTTTTTCTTCCCGTTTTTCTTTTTTTCAAGGCCGTTTCGTGGTTTAATTCTGGGAAAGAGCAGTACGGCATCTCGCGGTTGGAACTGTGAATCGCCCCTTCGATTCGCGTTCCGGGAGGGAAGATGTTGAGGCTCAGTGGTTATTTCTGCCTGCTGGCACTGGCGGGCGGTGTTTTGTTGTGGCCGGGGCCTTCGGTCAAGGGTCGGGCACAAGCTCCAACCCAGATCTCCCCGCAAGCTCCTGCGGCAATTCAACCTCCGGAGTTCACCCCCATCGAAATCGGCGACGCGTTCGCGGTGCACAATCGCTACGAGGAAGCCGTCGCCGCCTACCGGAAATCTCCGCACATGACTGCCGAGATCTGGAACAAGATGGGCATGGCCTACCAATTGATGTACAACTACCAACAGGCCGCGCACTGTTACAAAGAATCGCTCAAGCTCAACTCCGGCGATCCCCGCGTCCTGAACAACCTGGCGACTCTGTACGAGTCCAGACAAGAATACGACAAGGCGGATCGCATATACCGGCAGGCGCTCAAGTTGGACCCCAACTTCGCTCTGGCATACAAAAATCTTGGAACGAACCTGATCGCAGAGCACAAGTACGATCTTGGCTGGAACGCATACGAGCAGGCTCTGGCCCTCGATCCTAAAATCTTCGTGGACGGCAACAACCCCACGGTCGATAACCCGGCCCCCGCGCACGAGCGTGGCGCGATGAACTATTACATGGCGTTGGCCTGCGTCCGCGCCGGTGAAGCCGATCACGCCCTCGACTATCTACGTGAATCGCTGGATGAGGGCTTTGTGGACCCTAGGAAGGTCGCCACCGATAGCCAGTTCGCATCGTTGAGCGGCAACTCCGGGTTCCGAAAGCTCATCGCTGAGCAAAGCAGCCAGTAGGGCAATGCCTCGATCTCATCGGCGCTTGCCACGCGCCCCGTCGTCTCCTGCGGCGCCTCCCGCGTCTATATCTGGTAGGTCGGCCTTTGTGCCGCCGTAGGAGATCGTATGAAAATCCGTCTGTTGTCCGCGATCGTGGTTGCCGTTGCTCTCACTGCTGCAGCCGGTGCTCAGGATTCCGGCTCCTCTCCGCCAGCCGGCCAGAACGCAGGCCCTGGATCAGGCGGCGGCTACGGCCAGCACGGTGGCCACGGCTTCAGGGGCGGGGGCATGATGGGTCGCGGCCTGATGGGCACGGTCACCGAAGTGGCCGCGGACCACTACACCATCAAGACGGACGCGGGAGAAATATACACCGTCCGTTTCACCGCTGACACGCGCATCGTGAAGCAGGCTGCCGGAATGCGCGGACCTGGCGGTGGTGGTGGTATGGGTGCAGGCCAGGGCGCGGGCGGGGGTTCAGGCCAAGGCGGCGGAATGGGCCGCGGCTACGGCAGCGGCAATCCTCCGCAGCAGATCAAGGCGACCGACATCAAGGTGGGCGATGCCATCAGCATCATGGGCGATATCGACGCAACCGCCAAATCCGTGGGCGCGACGCGGATTGTCGAGCTCGATCCCGCTGCTGTCGAGCAGATGCGTGAGATGGAGGCCAACTTCGGCAAGACCTGGCTGCAAGGCAAGGTAACAGCCATCGACGGCACGAAGATCATACTCATCGGCACGTTGGACAATGCCTCTCACACCGTTGTCGCCGACGAAAATACAACCTTCCGCAAGCGCCGCGAGCCTGTGACTCTGGCCGATATTCAAGTGGGCGATTCCGTTCGCGTGGAAGGCGCCGTCAAGGATGGGATCTTTACCGCAACCAGCGTGAACGTGGCCGGCACGATGGGCGGCGAGCCGCCTGCTGTTCCGCGCAGCTCACCGCCGCAATAAGCGAGCTTTATTCGATCGACTGCAGAGTCCAAGCTCCATTGGTCAGGACAAAGGTGGCTTGGCGCAGGGCGCTGAGCTTGTTACCGGGGTTGTGGGCCATATTCTGCAGAGGCGACGGAAGTCCGTCCAGGTTCACGTCCTCGGTAAACGATGCGATCCTGCTGTCTCCCACCGTCTGAATCTGGCCCACATCGCGCGCTTTCAGATGATTCATAGCCACGGACTGGATGACCACGGCAAATTGCGCATCGTTCGGGTTGTCGGGCCGCCACTGAATCACGTCCCCGCCGCCTTGCAGCTTGAGAACTTTCTGGCCGTCGGGCGTAACTGTGAAGTCGCCCCAATACCCGTTGGGATATCTCTTGGTTTCGAACCAGTATTTGGCTGTCACTCCTTGCACCATGCCCCTGGTGCCCACCGTGATGCTGACCGGCGCAGCGGGAGTCTGGTCGTACTTGGCCTGAATCATCGTCAAAGCCTGTGCTTGCGTCAGCTCCGGCGCAGACTTGCAACCCGCCAGCCACCATCCGGCGCCTAACAACACCAAAGCTCCCAAAGCCTGCAACTTTACCGCGTTTTTCACTTTCCCTCCGTAGAAGTCATGATACGGCTCGATTTCCTTCGCTCCGCCATTTTTCTCCAACTATCCTCTGCTGTCAATGTGGATGAATGTGGATGAAAGTGACCTCGCTCACAATTGAATGTGCAAGAAGCGCCGCATTCCAACCGATCATTACCGATGGCTGATTGCCGATTGATCCTGAAGCGTAGATGGAACTGCATAGAAGCTCAACGCCGCATCGCCCTGTTCGAGCAGGCGCTTCCGCTTGAGGCTGCCATACTGCTCGCCGAGGGTCTGCTTGCGCCGGTGCTCGGCGACGACGGCCGCGCCCGGCGCCAGAATTCGTTGAGCCGCGCCGCCCAGCAACCCTAGGGTGACTTCGTACTCCTGCACCGCGTCGTAAGGGGGATCGAGAAAGACTACTTCGTAGCGTTCCGGTTTTGGAGTGGCCTTCGTGATAGAGCGTAAAAACGCGCTCACACTTCCTGCATGAACGCGAACTTCGTTGCCGATCTCAAGACGCGTCAGGTTGGCGCGCAAAACCTTCAAGGCCGCCGGAGCCCGCTCGACAAAGGTGATACGCGTGACGCCGCGGCTGAGCGCCTCAATGCCCACGGCGCCCGAGCCGGCATATAGATCCAGAAAAGCTGCGCTCCAAGCTGTGCCGTGCACGCGCGGCGCAACCACGTTGAAGAGCGTCTCGCGCAGACGATCGCTGGTGGGCCGGGTGCTCAACCCGGGCGGAGCTTCGAGTGTACGCGAGCGGTACCTTCCGGCGATGATGCGCATCGACTACGAGCATAAAGCAGTTCACCGTTCTTAGTTCGCAGTCATACAGGTACTGGCGGAGAGTTGGAGGCTGTGAACTAAGAACTGTGAACTATGAGCTGGGCGCCCCCGAGCCTCTACAATCGATGTATGCGAGGTTGGTCAATCCCGCTGGGCCGGTGGATGGGTGTGGAGATGCGCGTCCACATATTCTTCCCGCTGCTCGTCTTCGTGCTGTTTGCCATCAGCGGTGCGGAAGGCTGGCCGCGCGGGCTGGCCCTCTTTCTTCTGCTGGTAGCGGCCGTGGCCGTCCGCGAGACCGCGCGGTTGCTGGTGGCGGCCTGGCTGGGACTGCGCCTTCGCGCCATCTTGCTGCTGCCCATTGGCGGCCTGTTTGCCTACGCCAACCCTGAAAGCCAGGAAAACGCCAACCGCGGCGCCGGACAGTTTGCCCTGGCTATCGCCGGCCCGCTGGCAAACTGGGGCGCGGCGATCGCCGCTGCAGGCGTCATCCTTGGCGCCAGCGGCGATGTCCGGCTTTTAGATTATCCGTTCATTACTCCTGCCCATCTGCTGCGCAGCCTGGTCTGGATGCAGGCGTTTCTGGGCGTCCTCCACTTGTTCCCCGCTTATCCCCTCGATTGCGGCCGCCTCATCCGCAACGGCTTCGCGCGCACGCACGGATTTGCTCCAGCGGGCCGCGCTGCCGCCGGCCTCGGCCAGGCGCTGGCTCTCCTCCTCATGCTCTCTTACATGCCGCTACGCGATCCCTGGCTGGTTCTCGCCGGCTTCTTCATCATGATCGGCGCACAGGTCGAGGATCAGGGCGTGTTTTTCCAATCCGTCGTCGACACCGTGCGCATGCGCGAGGTCATGCTCACTGACTTTGCCACGCTCTCGCCCTCTGACACGCTGGCCGACGCCCTCTACCGCTGCGTGCACTCGCTGCAGGAGGATTTTCCCGTTGTGCGCGGCCCCCAACTGGTAGGCATCGTCTCGCGCCAGCGCATCGTTGACGCCCTGCGCAGCAACGGCAACGGTTACGTGCAGTCGGTTATGTCGCGGGCCTTCCAGGTGGCGCGGCCTGAGGACACGCTGGGCACTACCATCCGCCGCCTCAGCGCCGGCCGCGGCCTAGCGTTGATCCCGGTCACCGAGAGCGGGCGCGTGGTGGGAATCGTGAGCGTGCAGAACCTCATGAGCTCCATGTCGCTTCTCGCCGAGCAGAGGCGGATCGAACGCCAGGAATCGGAAAACTGAAGGCTCCCACGGCGGACCGCCCTGTAGCATTTTTCGCAATGGTGTAGACCGAAACCAACACACTCAAGTCGACGTGACCCAAAGGAACGGCGACCTTGCACGATGTCAAAAAGACCACAGTATTTCGAAAAATGCCGTAAACCGGGGGCTGCCTCTGATCCCGATTTTGGAACCAGGGAATCCACGGCAACAACACCACTCGCACCGGGCCTCTATCTGGTCGCCACTCCCATCGGTAACCTGGGCGACATCACGCTGCGCGCGCTCGACGTGCTGCGCCGCGTGGACCGCATCGCCTGCGAAGACACTCGCCAGACGCAAAAGCTTCTCAACCATTTCGAGATCGCCAAACCCACCGTCAGTTGCCACGAGCACAACGAGCACACCCGTGCCACGGAACTGATCCAAAACATAAAGGCCGGGAAGGCCATCGCTCTCGTTTCCGACGCGGGAACTCCGGGGGTGAGCGATCCTGGCGCTTGGCTTGTCCGCGAAGCCATCGCCGCTGTCGTGCCGGTCTTTCCTGTTCCCGGCGCAAATGCAGCCATCAGCGCGTTGATCGCTTCAGGACTTCCCGCTGAGGAATTTCAGTTCCTCGGATTTCTGCCGGAAAAAGCCGGCGCTCGCCGCACGCGCCTCGAAAAGCTTGCTGCGGAAACGCATGAGTCGCGGCGGACGCTGATTTTTTACGAGGCGCCGCATCGCGTGCTCGACACGCTGTCCGACATTGAACAAATCTGGGGAGCGACGCTCTACGCAGTGGTCGCCCGCGAGCTGACCAAGATTCACGAAGAGTTTGTGCGGGGAACCGTCGCCGATGTGCGCCGGGAACTCGCCACCCGCGACCGCATCCGCGGAGAGATCACGCTGCTGATCGAAGCGCCTGCGCAGACGGCCTCGACCGGCGCGGCGCCGGGCGCCGAAGCCGCAGCCGAAAAAATTGCGGACCGCGTCGCGCGCATCCAGACCGAGAGCGGCCCCAACGCGAGAATTGACGAGAAGGAAGCGCTCAAGCGCCTCGCTCGTGAGCTAGGCCGGTCAAAGAGCGAACTCTACCGCGAACTCCAGCGCGAGCGCGCGGGAAAGTGATAGAAGTCCCTTATCTCCCAGCTTGATTCGTTGGTCCCCGCCCTTACCGCTGATGTCCTGTCTTCTCGTTCCCTTGGACCCTTGGTCCCTGGTTCCCTATGTCACGCCTTCGCGACCTCAACCAGCGTCGAGTAGAACGTTGCTCCGCCGCCGATGTCGGTCAGCCGCTCGCTGGTCAGCGCGTTGATGTTGGCGCCATCCGGATGCAGCTTAGCCCAGTCGAGCCGCGCCGTTACGACGCCCGCCGGCAGGCTCGGATTCAGCATTGCCGTCAGCTCCAGCGAGCCGCGGTCGTTGAAGACGCGCACCCGATCGTCGTCCGCTACGCTGCGAGACTGCGCGTCCAGCGGGTGTATTTCGAGCCGCTGGCTGGTGCGCGCCTCCATCCTGCGATGGCCGGGCAGGTTGGCGAAGGTCGAGTTCATGTAGTTGTCGTTCTTGCGGCCCAGCAGTTCCAGCGGGTATTTTTCCGCGGGCTTGCTCCAGCGGGACTCGACCGGAGGGTAGAAGCCCGGAAGGGCGTCGAGGCCCGCGGCGGCTAATGTCTCCGAGAAGAACTCGATTTTGCCCGATGGCGTAGCAAGCGGGCCGGCGGTGTACGGCCGGAATGGCTGCGTCTCGGGGGAGCGATGAAAGGCAAGCGGCACGTGCCCTTTGCGCTCCAAGTCTTCGAGTGTGATGTGCTCCATGCCTGTGTTCGCCGAGTGGCCGTCTGCGCCGATGGCCAGCGCCTGGCGAATCATCTCTTCCGGCGTATCGCGGAAGCAGGATTCGGTGAACCCCATGCGCTGCGCGAGCTGGCCGAAGAGCCACACGTTCGACCGCGCCTCGCCCGGCGGTTCAATCGCCTGCTTTGAGAGCTGCACGAAGTAGTGACCGTAGGCGCCCTGCACGTCGGTGTGTTCGAGGAACGTGGTCGCGGGCAGGATGAAGTCGGCGTAGTCGGTGGTGTCGGTGAAGAAGAGCTCATGAACCACAGTGAAAAGATCGGCGCGCTCGAGGCCGCGGCGCACCGCGTTGCGATTCGGCGCCGTGGCTCCGGGATTCGAGTTGTAGACAAACAACGCCATGACCGGCGGACCATCGCCGTCCCTATTTCCCTCGTCCCGCTTTCTCGTTCCCTCGTTCCCTTGTTTCCTGCCGGGGTCGCGAAGCGGGGGGGGGCGGGGAATTTCTGCCCGATGGGGTGGCTTGTTCCCATCTCTGTTAGCGCGTGGCCCAACTGGCTCATGTTGACGACGCGCGCCAGGCGGCCCAGCGGCGAGGCCAGCGCAAGATCTGGCCGCTCCAGTGCCTTCTTGTCCCAAGCGAAAGCGCCCGAGGTCGAAAGTTGAGCGCCGCCCCCGCGAACTTTCCATGCGCCGGTGAGCGCAGGCAGCATGGCGATGGCCCGCACCGCTGCGCCCCCGTTTTCGCATCGCTGCACCCCATAGTTCAGACGCAGCGCGGCGGGGCGCGTGGTGGCGTACTCGCGCGCCAACTGCTCGATCTCGCCCGCGGTCATTCCGGTGTAGTGAGCGACGCGCTCCGCCGAAAACTCGCGCACGCGCTCGGCCAGGCGCTCGAAGCCATGCGTCATTTCCGCGATGTAGGCGCGGTCTTCGAGGCCCTCGTTGAGGATCACGTGCATCATGCCGAGGGCCAGCGCCGCATCCGTTCCGGGACGGATGGCGATGTGCCAGTCGGCTACTGCGGCTGTCCGCGTGCGGTAGGGATCGATGACGATCAGCCGCGCTCCGTTGCGCCGCGCCTCCTCGACGAATGGCCACAGGTGAATGTTGTTGCCGTGGATGTTCGCGGCCCACGCGAGGATAAGATTGGCCAGGCGGAAGTCTTCGGTTGGCGTGCCCAGCTTCTTTCCGTAGACCAAGTTCCATGCCTGCCCGCCCGCTTCGGAACAGATGGTGCGGTCAAGCTGGCACGCCCCCAGGCGGTGAAAGAAGCGGCGATCCATGGAGCCGTAGCCGAGCACGCCGATGGTTCCGGCGTAACAGTAAGGGAGGATCGATTCGGGGCCGTACCGGTCGCTGATCTCGTGAAGCCGCGCAGCGATCGCATCGAGCGCTTCGTCCCAGCTCGCGCGCTCGAATGCTTCGTGCTCGCGCCCGCGCTGCAACGGGCCCTTTGCCGCTCCGGGTTTGCGGCGCAGCGGGTAGAGAATGCGGTCCGGCGCGTAGACGCGATCGAGATACTTCGCCACCTTGCCGCACAAAAAGCCCCGCGTCACCGGCTGCGACGGGTCGCCTTCGACCTTTACCGCGCGGCCTTCCTCGTTCACCGTCACCAGCACCGCGCACGAGTCCGGACAATCGTGCGAGCAAACGGTGTGCACGACGCGAAAGGGAGGGGAAGCAGCCGGCGCGGCCATGAGGCCATTATAGGCCAAGACTAATTGTGATCCGTTTGACGTTTCGTGGCACTATATGCGAATCAGTTCGCATTTAGCTCTGTATACTTCTGACACGTTTCGGGTAAAAGGTATTAGGGAGCACCAACCTCATGCTGAAAACAGGCATCCTGAATCCGCAGATTCTTTCTCTGCTCGCGCGAGTGCGGCACACCAACACTCTGGTCATCGCCGACCGCGGATTTCCCTTCTGGCCGCAGATTGAAACCGTCGACATCTCGCTGGTGGATGGAATGCCGCGTGTGCTCGACGTACTCAAGGCCATTCGGGCGAACTTTGTCATCGGGCAAGCGTGGATGGCCGAGGAGTTTCATGGCGCCAACAATGCCCGCACGCGCAAGGAGTTTGCGGCGGCCTTAGCGGGCGTTCCGTTGATCTTCGAGCCGCACATCGAGTTTAAGAAACGAGTTCCGCACGCGATCGGGCTGATTCGCACCGGGGATATGATTCAGTACGCCAACATGATTCTGGAGTCTGCCTGAGCGAGGCGAGTTTTTTGGGCGGCGCTTTTCGCCATCAGGCGCATCGGGTCGCACAGGCTGCGCGTACACTGATCAAGTCTTGAGTTTCTAGCCATGAGTTGTATCTTCTGCAAAATCGTCGCAGGTGAGATTCCGTCGACCGCCATCCACCAGGACGAGCTCACGTACGCATTTGCCGACATCAATCCCAGGGCGCCGGTGCACGTGCTGGTTGTGCCGCGCGAGCACATCGGCTCGCTCGACGAAGCAGGCGCGGACAAGCGCGCTCTGCTCGGCCACTTGTTGTGGGCCGCGGCAGAGATTGCCCGCAAGAAAGGACTCGCGAACGGTTACCGCGTCGTGATGAACACGGGCCAAGACGGCGGCCAGACCGTGGACCATTTGCATCTGCACCTGATGGGCGGCCGGCAGATGACCTGGCCGCCGGGTTAAGGACCGCGATCCGCGGCCGGGCATCGGCCAGCGCACATGAGAACGAAAAGGGCGCACCCTAATCGCTGCGCCCTCTTGTTTTGGGCCGAATCAGCACACCACACTAGACCGGCTGACGCGCATATTCTTCTTCCTCTTCCACGCCGTAGCGGCGGAGGAGGATAGGCAGGCTCTGCGAGAATGCCGAGCGCGGCATTACCACGTCGCACCCTGCCTCGATAGCCTTCATCTTCAGATCGCCCTGCAGGTGATTGAGAAAGCCGATGATGGAGACGGCCTTCTTGAATTTGCCCTTGAACTTGGGAATCAGCGCCATGGGTTTGGCGTTCAGGTTGTTCAGGTCGAAGACCAGCAACGAGGGCCGCTCGGTCTCCGGGGCGTCGTAGATGCGCGCTACGGCGTCTTTGTCGCCCTTCACGAACTCCACCTTCACCCCCAGTTTGCGCGCCGTCTCCTGAATCTTGGCCAGGAAGAAGAGATCCTCAATGAAACAGAAGATGCGCGTGGGAGCGTCTTCGCGGATGGGCGCCGGGGGCTGCGCCGGATAGACGTCAGGATAGTATCCGCCGCTGTGACCGTTGCCCATGACCGAAATTGTGGAGGGAGGGCCATCGGCTACGTTACCGTTGACAGCGCGATAGCTGTGGTCCATGGGGCCCACAAAGGCGCGCGGACCTTTCTGCCGTCCCCTGCGCTTGCCCTGCGGCGGAGCGGAGATGCTATTGCCTGGCTGCGTGGGAGGAGCCGATTGCTTCTGGAAGAACTTCTTCTTCTTGCGGCTCTGATGCTGGTGGACCGGCTTGGGCGGCGCGGCTTGCTGCGTCGGGGCCGGCGCCTGCATTTGCGGTTGCCCTTGCAATGGCTGCGCTTGCATCGCGGCCTGTTTATTGGATTTGTTCTTGCGGCGGCGGCGCCGGCGGCGATGCCCTTGCGGCTGCACCTGACCGTTGTCAGGAGGAGGCCCCTGTTCAGGCTGGGGCTGCGTCAGTTCTGTTGTCATGATGCGTGTACTTCCCGGTGCTTTGCTTTCTGGTGCATTGAATTGCGCTTTCAATCCCGGATACAGAGGTGCATTCCCTTGCCCGCGTTTTCTCCCAGTCCCGAAGAAAAACACCGCAGACTTGGCTTAGCGCACTGCCCTCTTCAAAAAGTGGCGCGGCCGTCTCATTCGACGCGGGGAAACGCCACGGGACCGTCATCGCACCCCAGCCTCTGTGGTTTCACTCCCTGAGCCTCTGTGAGAATGCGATTGCCGCTTCATACGCGGAAGCCGTCAATCAACCTCATCCGATCGCCGGAATCGACTCGGCGAAGCCTCTGCTTTTCTCAGATGACGCCCTTTCCTATGCGAGCCTTCGCCGCGCACAGCCTGATGAGAACGCAACTGCCGGACGAAATTTGCTTGCTTAGCGGCGAGCTTGCTCTACCCATCCCTGGGTGGCCCGCGTCAGCCGCTTGATAGGCAACTCTGATACTACAGTGAAGGTCCCCCTCTGGCAAGTGGGGGTTCTCAGTAGATACATCTTTGGTAACAATCAGGCAAACCCCAGGGTCTGTTCGCGCGCGATCTTGAAGGCGCCGCCAGCAAAACGCGAGGGCTAACGCAAGAAACGCCACTCCGACCGGAGTGGCGTTTCCATCCTCCCGCGCAGGTCACTGGCCTCCTGCCAAATGAGGAGCGGGCTGTTTCATCCGCTCCGGTTGCAGGCTACCCAGCCGGCTTCTCCCCTTTTAAGGGCCGCTCATTGGCGGTTGCTCTTGCCGGGTGCCCGGTGTTGCTCAGGCTCGCTGGGCATTCCTCCAGCAGCCGATACATCACTGGCGCTAATAACGTAGCAATCGGAGTTCCGTTCGGAACTTCGTTTATTTTCATTGGATTACGCAAGGCCAAGGCGGTGATTGTCTGGATTCTGGTAGACGGGAGGAGAGAATCCTTCAAAAATACATAGGACAGTGGCGCGGACTCTCACCAAGCGACGATCAGCGCTGGCAATTGGGGCAGTAGTGGGTTCCGCGGCCGGCTACCAGCACGCGCCGGATAGGCGTTTGGCAGCGGCGGCAGGGCTGGCCGGTCCGCTGGTAAACGCAGTGCTCGAGCTGAAAGAAGCCCCGGGCTCCATCGGCATCCACGTAATCGGAGACCGAGGAGCCGCCAAGCCGGATGGCGTGGGTGAGGACGTGGCGCAATGCCAGCCGGAGCCGCTCCATCTCGGCGCGAGTCAACCGGTTGGTCCGGCGGCGCGGCCGGATGCCGGCTTGAAACAAGCTTTCGTCGGCATAGATATTGCCCACGCCGGCCAGGAGCGTCTGGTCGAGCAGAGCTGCCTTGATGAATGAGCGCCGGCCGCGGAAGAGTGCGGCAAATTCCCGCGCGCCAATGGCGAGCGGCTCGGCACCAGGCGCGCCGAACGCTGCGCCGCGCCGAAGATCGCGGAACTCCAGCCGGCCAAAGCGCCGCGGATCGACAAATCGCAGCTCCCGGCCGCTGGCCAGATCGATCCGCGCGTGCGTGTGAGGAGCAACGGGACAATCGGGAGCAGTGACCAGCAGCCGTCCTGTCATGCCCAGGTGGACGATCCACTGCGCCGTGGGCACGGCGGAATCTTGCTCACGCTGTGCCGTCTCTTCACCATGATCGTTGTGCGTTCTGCTTGGTGCGTCCAACTCGAAGACGATATGTTTCCCGGCGCGGTGCACGCCCAGAATCGTCCGCCCCACAAGCCCCTTTCGCTGGCGCGAGGACGGCGTCTTGAAGGGTTCCGGGGGACTGGCAAACCAAGCCTGGACGATGCGGTCGCCACGCACACGTTTGTGCACGCCGCGGGCGATCGTCTCCACCTCGGGCAGTTCCGGCATCGGCCTATTGTAGAGGATTACGTCCAGGACCTTTGTCGCCCTATCGGCAGGACGTGATTGGGCACTCGAGATCCGCACACTACACTGAGTGCAACCCATGGCTGCGCCTGAACCCGTAACCGACACTATTGCCGCCATCTCCACACCGCCGGGGCGGGGCGGCATCGGAATCGTGCGCCTGAGCGGCCCGCAGGCCCTCTTGATTGCAACGCAGCTCGTGCGGCCGCATCAGCCGCTCGAACACGCCTGCGCGCGGTTGGCCGATGTGCTCGATGCGGAACACGCCGAAGCAGCCCGCATCGACGAGGCGCTGGTGACCTTCTTTGCTGCGCCAAACTCCTACACGGCGGAAGATCTGGTGGAGATTGCCGCGCACGGCTCGCCGGTGGTGCTGGAACTTCTGTTGCGCCGCGCGCTGAATCTCGGCGCACGGTTGGCTGAGCATGGGGAGTTCACCCAGCGCGCCTTTCTCGCCGGCCGGCTCGACCTGACCCAGGCCGAGGCGGTTCGCGACCTCATCGATGCGCAGACGCTCACGCAGGCTCGGCAGGCTGCCAGCCAGATGGGCGGCGCGCTCAGCCGCCGCGTGGCTCCGGCGAAGCAATCGCTCGTCGAGTTGATCGCCCTGCTTGAAGCCGGCATCGATTTTGCCGAGGACGACGTGGACGTGACGCCCCAGGCAGAGATTGCACGGCGCATCGGCGAGATGACGCCGCCGCTCGCCGCGCTCGAAGCCTCGTTCGCGCGCGGCCGGATCGTCCACGATGGGTTGACGCTGGCGATTGTGGGCCGGCCCAACGTGGGCAAAAGCTCGCTCTTCAACCGGCTCGTCGAGCGCGATCGCGCCATCGTGACCGCATCTCCCGGCACCACGCGCGATCTGGTCACTGAACGCATCTCGCTCGGCGGCATTCCCATCGAGCTGGTGGATACGGCGGGCCTCCGCGAGGGCGCTCATCACCTGCTGGAGGAGGCCGAGCAGCTTGGCATTCGCCGCAGCCACGAAGCGCTGGCCGATGCGGCGCTGGTGCTCGTGGTGTTCGACGCCACGCAGCCGATCGGTGAAGAAGAACGCCGATTGCTCGCCGCCGTCGAAGGCCGGCCGGCGATTGTCGCTGTGAACAAGAGCGACCTCGTCAGCCAA
This sequence comes from uncultured Acidobacteriaceae bacterium, assembly GCA_963844905.1. Classification (GTDB taxonomy): domain Bacteria; phylum Acidobacteriota; class Terriglobia; order Terriglobales; family Acidobacteriaceae; genus Telmatobacter. Next base: position 574,039 of record CAWJQD010000002.1, read on the forward strand.
GTTGCGAATGAACGTGTGCGGCAGAAGGGTACGGGCTTCAGCGTGAAGGGTACGGGCTTCAGCCCGTACGTAGACTTACCAGAGCCGAACAGGGCTTTAGCCCCAGTGGGAGGCTCTTCGGAGCCTCAATCCGTAATCAAGCCGCCCACCGCGCTCAACGGCATCCCCGCGCTCTCCACCTCTGCGCTCACCGGCGAAGGTATTCCAGCGTTACGCGACCGCATTTTGACGCTCGCCACCGGCGGAGCCGCAGCCGAGCCCGGCATGTTGACTAATCTTCGCCAGCACCAGGCCATCACCACGGCGCTCGCCGCGCTGGCCGACGCCGCAAAGGCCAACGCCGGCGGCATTCCCCACGAGATGATCCTGCTCGACCTCTATCGCGCGCTGTGGACCCTCGACTCGCTCACCGGCCAGACCACCCCCGACGACATCCTCAACCTGATCTTTTCCACCTTCTGCATAGGAAAGTAGAAAGCGACTCAATGAGCGATCCCCTTGATACCAGACAATGCCGCGCGTCTGCTCCCTGCCATTACGTCAACTGGTTTCAGCGCCCTCTTCAGCGCCCTTGATACGTATCGAGCCGGCCTAACGCAGTTGCAGAGTAGCTGTATCCCAGAACCGATGAGCTCAAGTCGATGCGACCCACAGGCAGCAGCGACTTTCTACCAATACCAAGAGGGCATGGCAACTCTGGAATTGCCGTGAGGCGCTTGTCATGAATCCCCTGTAACCCCCATTACCTTGGCTACCTTATTGGCGGCCTTCAACAGTCCGTTGTGTCTCGAAAGTGTCATGTCCCTGAATTCGGACAACCCTCTTCGCACCAGGACCCGCGCGTTGTGGAAAACTCTCAAACCGCCGACATGCTCCATGGGATTCTGCCGGTCCAGAATCTCGATGTTCCGCGCTTGACCCGATTCCGCCTGCAACTCCAGCTTCAAAAAGTCCTTATCGAAATAGAAAGGCACGCTTTTTCCGTCAGCCAGCACCGTCCCGATGGCTGCCGAATCTGGTTCGTACTTGCTGAGCAGGTAGCGGCCTGCAGTCTCGGTGCAATGGGTCAATTGGAATCTTCTGGTGAAGAATTGGACCTCGGTCGCGCCATTCGCAAGGCTTCTCATCTGGCAGCTTCGAGTCAGCTGCGAGGTGAGGGTCGGCCATGTCAGATCGGGTTCCATCCGGTACAGAGCGGCGACGAACTCCTCCAGCTTTCCGATGCCGTCACGAAAATAATCGTGGTGTTCCACGACGAGTGCCGGCTTGCCGAGAAAGAGATTGAATGCAAGATCGAAAAGGCGCTGAGTCGGGCGCCGTTGAAAAATCGGGAAGCCGTTGTACCGGATGACGGCCGTCCGGAGAAAGTCGCGGACTTTGAGATCGTCCAATCCACCGTCCGTCGGGAAGCAAGTGGTGTTGACCGCGGCCAGATAGTTGTTGGCGCGCAATGCCGGGAGCGCAGCCCTGGAAAACAGCCCTTGGGGGAATACCATGACCCGCTCGAATTCCGCGCCGGTCCGCTCCCTCTGAGACTCCATCCGCTGCATGGCCAGGCCGGCCTTCCTGCTGAGAAGCTCCGGGGCATGGGATGCAAATTCCTTGTTCGTATGGTCGCAGCCCTGAATGCAGATCGAGAGGCGAGAACTCTCGTTGAGAAACCTCGCTGCACTTTGCCTGGAAGTGCGCCAATGATTCCATGGGATAAAGGCAATTGACGTTCCGTAATTGCTGCGCTGCATGGATTTGACCAGCTCGCCGCAATCCAGAAAACCGTAACGTTCCTTGAGTGGCGGATCGTCAATAATGATTCTGGCCGTGGGTTCCGGACCGTGCCAACAACTCTCTCGGAAACAGTGGCGGAGGAAAATAAGAACCGGAATCAGCCGATCGTAATGCTCTTCCATCCCGTGGTCGCTGCTCAGTGGCTCATCGAGATCGTGCAAATCAGGCCCGGCTAAAAGAAAGACCTGGCACCGGCCTCGGTCCATCCGGACGAATATTGGGCGACGGTTTGCATCCACAATCACTCTCGGTGCGGAAGTCCCGCTGCGCAATTCAAAGACAGGCACCGGCTCCGTGTTTCGTCGTGAAAAGCTGAGGCCGGCAAGTTGCCGGCTGAAGGTCCCCGCTTCCCGGGGCAATGCAAAAATCGTATCGGGGCCATCCGTATGACCGATCCCGCAGACTGCTCCATCCGTGAGCCATGAGAGTGCGGTATTTTGTTCCGTCGAGCCGCGGCAACCGAAAACCAGCAACTCCGCGCAGAATTCATCGAAATAGTGTCGCAGTTCGGTCGCCGAAGTGAATGCCTTACGCAGCACCGCGAGCGTCTCGGCGCTCATCCCTAAACAACATGGGCCAGGCTGAAGCTCGCTGAGGATGTGCTGTTTATCAGCCCCGCCGCTCTCGATTGCAACGGTCCGGGTCGAGACGCCCATCCAAGCCGCAAGGTTCAGGAGGCGTTGATCTTGTGCCGCCTGTTGAGGGCTCGACAATAGAAGCAGATTCCTCACCCCTGCTTGCCTCACGATCGCCAACCTTTTTGGGCTCTCGCATGAAATGAATCAAAGGTCTAGGCAAACCCGAGCCGGAGGTTTCGCTTTATTGACGCGATTGCCTTAATAATCGATACACATCTTAGCATGACGAATGCTTAGCCAAATCGAGGTTTGCGGCCGAGTACTCTCTCTTAAGTACTCTATCTTTCCTTCTTGTCCTCGGTCCGCAGGGATCGTAACCCGCGGACGAAATCCTCATGGCTGGTTTGAAGAGTAAACGGCACCGTGACTCTTGCGATTGCCTTGATTCGCGGTCCGGCGCAAAAGGTGTAGGCAGGAACGTCATTTGACACCACAGACCCGGCCGAGATGACCGCACCTTCCCCAATGGTCAGAGTCTGGCCCTTCGAGCAGACAATCGTGCAGCATGCCGTAATAACTGCATTTTGCCCGATGATGATTCTTCCATGGCCGCGCGTGTGCGCAACGATCGTGGACCGCAAACCAATGGCTGCGCCGTCGTGTATCTCAACACACTCGGGATACTCGTTCTCAAGATAAACATCATCTCCGATAAAAACCGTCCCATGTATCTTGACGCCGCGCAGACGATGCAAGAACGGCCGCAGGTTTGTCGAGCCGGGCAAAAATCGGGCCATCAGATGAAGCGTCCTGTTGGAAATCCTTTTGAACAGTGACTTACTCATGCTCTTCCTTTGCTGGCCGGCTGCCGAGCCGGCATCCGATTCGCGGCCCTGCAGCGGGTCTGTGCTTCCGTACGCATTCTTGCTAGGACCAATCAGAAGGCCTTTCTGGCGAAGCTGAGTTTGCCTTTGGCCACCAACGTGCCGTCCACGGTGACCATCCCCTCCACCAGTGCCGCCCCCGCCATCCTGGTCAAGATGTTGACCTCCAGGACCATCGTGTCGCCTGGGAGCACAGGCGCGAAGAACCTCATGCCGCTGATTGAGCCGAGAACCAGAAGTTCACCCGCATTCTGCCCTTGGCCGGTGGTCAGGCTGAAGAGAATGGAAGCACATTGTCCGATAGCTTCGACGATGAACACTCCCGGCAGGATCGCATAGTCGTGAAAATGGCCAAGGAATTGGATTTCATTGCCGGTGACATTCTTGAGCGCCTTGATTCTTTTGCCCGGTTCGGCCTCCAAAACTCTGTCGACCATCAGCATAGGAAACCGTTGCTTCAGGTGGCTCTTAATCTCCTCGAAGCTCATCGTCATATCGATACCTCGCCCAATCGCCGGCATTGCGGGGCGTCAGCGCCGGCGCAGAATCATGGCTACGGCGCGGGGCAGAAAACGGGCGCCTGGCAACGGAGCGCTGGCATCGCTGACGAGGCGGGTCACGCGAAGACCTGCTTCTTCGGCAAGTTTCACCGGCTGACTCTCCTCGTTAAATTCATAAATGTGGTCACGCTGAGCCGATTCAATTGCCGTGCTGAAAAAGACCAGGCCATCTTTGGCAAGAAGGCGGGAGATGGCCCGGAGGAGAGGCTTGGGATCTTCCAAATGCTCTGCGAGCATCGCGGCAATAATTCCTTGATACCCTTCGTCAGCGCCGTCCCGTTCCATGGCGAGAGCGTCCTTCACTTCGAACTTCACTCGATCGGCATGTCCTGAGACGGCCAGCAGGCGATTGGAAACGGCAACCGCCGGCGGGCTTATATCGAGTCCTTGCAGACGGATGTCCTTCCTTTCCTCGGCAGCCAGCAAGCTGAGAACTCCGTGCCCTGACGCTAACTCCAGAACGCGAGCGTTGGTTGGTAATGCCTTCACAAACTCATCGCGGTACAGAGCAATGTGGTTCACCATCGATGACCAGAACGGATAAATGAGGATGGCCGCCCACATATAGGGAACCATGTAGCCTTCATCCTCATAAACTTCAGCGATCACGTCGGGTAACGTCTGTGGTGTGTATTTCCCGGCTTGCTCGTAGATTTGCTGCGACTTGGCAACTCCCAGGCAATACCGCGCGTATCCCCGCGCGGCATCTTCGAATGCGCGGTCTCCATATGCCGCCTGAGCCCATCGGGCCAAGGGATTCAGCATCCAGGAGCACAGATTCCGGTTGGCTTCGACAGTCGCCCTTGCCGCCGGCACAAATATCTTCGCCTTCCGGTCCAGCGCTTCAAGAAACGTGTTGGCGTCCGCCATAGTTTTCCTTTCTTCTATTCGGCTGAGGGCACGTGTCGAACCATGCGTACCATCGGTCTGATGAGGTCAACGCCATCCCACGGCGGCGCGAAGACGTGCATGCGTCCAAGCTTTACGATTCTGTCCACGCCTTTACGGGCCGCAATCGATGCCAGCATGATCTCCCGCTCCGGATCCGCCATGGCCAGCCCCAGTGTTTGCACGTTTCCATCGAGTTTTGCAATGGGATCGAGCAGGTCGTCGACTTCCAGGACGGTCAGTGTCTTTCCTTGAGTAGGCTGAGGAATTTCCGTCCCGCTTCCCAAAAGAATTGTCCATTCCGGACCCTGGCTGAAGAACGCGCTATTGGCAACGTTGTCCAGCAACCACGAAGCGCGCGCCTGGCATATTGCGGTGGTCAATGCCGCGGGGATCGTTTGCCTCGGATGCAGCCGGTCCTCCAATTCAAAAGCTCTCCGGAGCGAGTGCACGAATTCGCGCGGCGAGTGGCCGATCTTCTTCTCGAGGAAGAGAACTTGCGGCGAGGAGCACGCTTGTTGGTCGAACTGCCAAACATCCCGCGCGATGCGCTTGCACCAGGACTCCTGCTCCCCGGTTCTTGACCAGGAATCGGCATCCATGGCCGCAACCGAAATCCTCGGCCCGAAAATCGCCAGCCTCGCCCAATACGGAAAGGGAAGGCTCCGAACCTGTAATACGGCTTCTTCGCCGCCCCATATCATGGCCCCGTCTGCGGAGCGAGCCATCGCTTCCTGCAAGTCCCTTCGGGCGTGATCGAAGACGAGTATACGCACGCGCCCCGTCAATACGCCTTTGCTGTCGCTCTGTTCCAATTTCTCCACGATGAGTCGCGTCGGTTCGTCGAGCCTTGCGGGCACTCGCACTAGGGATGCATTGCCCCCTAACAGCGCGCAGGTCATCGACAGAACCGGCTGGATCTCGATATTCCCAGCCGGCCAGTGACCGACGATGCCGAGCGGATACGCTTTCAGTCTGGCGCGGCCGTCTTCCATCCAGCCCCCGCAAAGCGCACCATCGCCTAGTTCACGCGTAAGGATCGGCTGAAGAGTCCCGCGCCTTAACCAGATTCGCAGGAATTGAACACCGGGTATGTCAGCGGTTTCCCGTTCCCCCAAAGCAGATGCCCAGGCCTCGAAACCATCCAGGACTGCACTCGGGGTAATCTCCGTCGCATAGACTGTCTCCCGAAGTTCCCCCGCCATGACGGAGATCTCCTCGGCTAAGTCAACGGCGTGCATGGTCTGACCCGTCACGCTCCTCCTCACCTAGGCAGCCTGTTGCCGTTTCCGTTCAAAATTCCCGCACCCGCGCAATTCGGCCTTCGCTACCCGCCCCACAAACCGGAAACAGGTTCCTCGTCTCCCGCAACGACACCCATCATAGGCCACGATTTCGGCGACGTCTTCTGTCAGCAGTAAGTTCCCGGGAAAGCTTGTCGGCAACACGCTGCACACCTGGACGATCCCTTGTTCCCGCTCATGCACAGGATCGAGCGTCAGCGGATTTCTCACCAGAACATCTGCAAATGCCGGAACATGCTTGTTGCCCTCAGGGCAATCGGGGTAAATAACGCCCACATTCTCAACCATGCCGTAGAAATCGATCACTCGTTCAGCGGAGCACCCGAAGGCGCGGGCCACGCCTTCATTGAATGATTCCTTATCGACAGCTTCCTCCTGCAGTAACTTCCAGCCGCCGCTATGCAGAATGTGGACTTCGGGCATCCCGAGGCTCACGTTTTCTGCCATCAAAGGTTTCACCAGGTGCTTCCAGAGAATGGATGTGAAACCATACACCAGCACTGGCGACCGGCCGTGCGATTCCGCAAAGTGCCGGAGCTTGTCCCGGTCCATTGTGAGATCCCCGCTTTGGTCCGGCTTCAGGCAGTGGGTTACCTCGCTGGCAAATGGCTGAAGGCCCTGTATGGCGGCGCCTCGAGCGCCGAGTTCCGCACCGCCTGCCGTTGAGCCAGGTAAATCGACGACCAGATAAGGCCTGCGCTGGGAACCGATAAAATCTCGCGCAATGGCCACCGCCCCTTTCGTCATTCGCCTCGCCGTCGGCGAATCGAGGGCTATCCTGCTCGGCATTTGCCCCGTAGTGGAACTCGACGTAAGGATTTTTTTGATCTCTTGCGGCTCTACCAGGGACAAAGGAGGTTGTGTTTTCAATAGCCCTACAGGTAGATAAGGAAGATCGGCAATTCTCTGTGCCGAGCGCGTCGAAACCGGCCAGTGCTGAACATAATTCAGGTACCGGGGATTTCGATCGCACGCATACTCCAACTCATCCTTTAGCAACGCCAAAAGCGCAGCTTGCCGCTCTTCCGTTGGCAAGCCAAAAGGGGGAGTTGCCAGCAAGCGATCAATCTTCTGCTCAATGTCATTCATGGATTCCACTCACCATCGCGGACAGAGAATCTCTTGACACCTTACCTCGTGCTGTCTTGGGTATTTGCGAAACAATCTGAATCCGTTCGCACGTCCAGGACGTGGGCAGGCTGCGCCGCACCCGCTCGATCACGTCTCTCGCTCCTTGGTCCGGCAGAATATACAAAGCAAGCGCCTCACCAACCTCCGGGTGCGGAACGGATGCGGCGGCGCATTCGTATACACCCGCTACGGCGGCTACCTTCGCTTCCACTTCGGCGAAGCTCACGCGCACTCCACGCATTTTGAGGAATTCTCCCTTGCGCCCGTCTATCCAGATGTATCCATCCGCATCCACATGAGCCAGGTCGCCCGTCAACAGCCAGCCATCCTTGAATGTGCGAAGACTCTCTTCCGGCTCATTGAAATACCCCAGGGCGATCGACGGGCCCTTGACGGCGATCTCGCCGGTTTTCCCAAGTGGTAGATCTTTCCCTTCTTCATCGATGATGCGCACCGTCAGGTTTTGCAATGGCCGGCCAACGCTGCCCCGTTTCTCGTTTAAATGCTCGGGGTCGAGACAAGAAATTCGAGCGGTTGCTTCTGTTTGACCGTACATCACATAAAACTTCGGTTTCTCAGCCGCTGCGCGCATCTCGGCAACCCGCTGCGGGGCCAACGGGCCTCCCGCCTGCAGGAATCGCCTCAGCGAAGGCATCGCAATCGAGCGGATATTCGATCGGCGAAGCAGAATGTTGTAGACGGTGGGAACTCCTGCGAACGTCGTGCATTGATAGGTGTTGATCGCGTGAAGCACTTTATCCGGGAACATGAAGCGGCGATCGAATACCACGCCTCCGCCTTGATACAGGTGCGAGTGCACGACGCTCGCGCCGAAGCAGTAGCTCAGTGGCAGAATGAGCATTGCACGCTCATCGTTTGCCAGATCTTGACTGCGTATGATCACTTCAGTATTGGCAATCAGGTTCCCATGACTGACCATGACGAAGTGAGGCGCTCCCGTGGACCCCGAGGTCGCGAAGAGTGCAGCAAGATCGTTTTCCTCGCAGGGGGCAGGCGGTAGCGCTTCAGCCCCTCCCTCGGTAGGCAGGCCGTGAAGAACCAGGATTCCGGTTTCAGCTGTCCCGTCGAACGGAAAACTCTTTTCCGTCCACACCGCTTTTGCGCCGGTTCCCTTGAGTAAAGTAGTGATCGTTGCGGCCAGAACGCCTTCCTCCAGTGGGACAGCCACCAGGCCTGCATGCATAGCGCCCAGGTAGGCTATGCAACTGGAGGGTGACAGGGTGCAACCAATTAGTACCCGGTCGCCTCGTAGCAATCCGGCGGAAAGAAGGCGGGAAGCAAAACCAATAATCAGTTGGCGGAGTTCAGAGGGGAGGATTGTTTCACCATTGGCCGCGTCAATCAGAGAGGAGTGCTCTCCCAGCCTCTCCACGAGCCGTCCACAAAAATTGTTCCGGCAAGCTGGCGCCATTTCCGACACTCCCGCTATTTGAGCTTTGCATCGATGATCCTGACTATCTCGCGGACATTCTCCATTTCCATAAGATCGTCAACGTCAAGGCTGATGCCGAAAGACTCTTCCAACCGGCTTGCCAGATCCAGATGTCCCACCGAGTCCCATCCCGGCACATCGCTGGGAGTGGTTTCCAGGGAAACTGACTGCGGGTCCTTGCCAAAAGCCGAATGGAAAACCTCCCGAACTCGAGCAAGAACACTTTCCATACACTTCCCCTCGATCGTCAAAGCGGGCTTACGAGAATCGATGACTAGCTTACCAGCACGGTCAGTTTTTTGAAAATCGTGACTCTTCGGAAGCCACTGGAACCATGCCCTGACTCCCGCTTCTAGCCCACGATTCCCGCTCCACCGTCCACCACAAGAGTCTGCCCGATGATTCCAGTGGATGCATCTGAACAAAGGAATTGGGCCGCCCAGGCCACCTCTTCGGGAGTGACCAGCCGCTGGATCGGAGTACGGTTGATTACTCCGGTCATGCGGCCCTCTGCTTCAGGCAGCGCCTTCCAGACTTCCGTGGCTACCGCGCCCGGCGCAAGGATATTCACGCGGATTCCCCGCGGCGCCAGTTCCACCGCGAGATGCCGGGCGAGCGCTTCCAGCGCGCCCTTCGACGCCCCAACCACGGAATAATATGGCAAAGTCCGTTGAGCTCCTATCGAACTGATGGCCACAATGCTCGATCGTTCGGAAAACCGATCCAGCAGAACCTTCGTTAATTCGAAAAACGCCCGCACGTTGAGTGAAAACGTCCAGTCAAAATGGCGCGCGTTCAGTTCGTAGAATGTCCGGTGCACACCCGTCGCCGCACAATGAACCAGGCCGGACAGAGATCCGTGGGTGTCCTCGATGGATCTTTCGATTCGCTCCAGACCCTGGGAGCTGGTGAGGTCGGCGCGACACAGATCGATCTGCAGCCCGTCCTTCGCAGCCTCAGCCTTTAGCTCATCCGCAGCTTTTTGATTGCGGAGATAAATTGCGGTTACGGTTGCGCCGGCTCTGGCAAAGCGCAGTGAAATCGCGCGGCCGATCCCCCGTGTGCCGCCGGTGACCAGGTATCGGCCTGAAAGAGCAAACATTCCTTCCATGTTTCGACCTTCACTGACTCACCCAAGTCTACAGCGGTTCCACAATTGCTGTATGCCGAAGCAACAACAACTAAGTGGGTTTTTCCTCAAGAAAAACCCACCTTGTGCCACCGCCGGAGACGGCTACAAGTATTGTGGAACCGCTCTTTCACTGCGGAGCACGGCCGTCACAGCGGGGGCTGCTTGCCGCTTGTCAGATCGCGAATAATCTCCACCTCGCGTTCGCGATACGGCGTCCCGTCGGGATGAAAGACGTCGTGGAACCAGATGGGCGGCTGCTCATTCACGTACGGCCGCTGCCACGAGTCCCATGGAAGATAGGTCTGGCTCTTGCCGGCAACGAGGCCCCAGTTGATGGCGCCCACGCGGTATTGATGAGCAATGGGCAGGATAGTGTCGAATGTGCTGCCATTGCCGCGCGCCATGTACTCGGTACAGATGAGTGGCCGATGAAACTGCTCAAGCTCCTTCGCTCGCTTCTCGAACTCCTCAGGCCATCCGTAGTTGTGAAAGCTGATCACGTCGGACTCTTCGATCTGCACGCGCGCCATTGGCGGCATGGCTTCGAGCGAGGCCCAGTCGCCGTGCCATAAACCGCTGGTGAGCGGCTGCGTGGGATGCACGCTGCGAGCCCAGGCAAACACCTGCGGCACCAGGCTGAGCACAATCTCATTCTTGTTGCGCGGCTCGCCCTTCGCGTAAGAACTCTCGTTGCCATTGTCCGGCTCGTTCCATATGTCCCAAGCCAGGATCCGCGAGTCGTTGGCGAATGCGCCGACGACGCCCTTCACATACTGCTCCAGCCCCGGGTATTGCGAGGGGTCCGCGAGCACTCGAGCGCCTGGCGCTTGCACCCATCCGGAGTTGTGCACGCCGGGAATCGGCGGATGCTGCGGGCCCAGCTTGGGAAACGGCTCCCAGCACGAGTCGAAGAGGACAAACATGGGCCGGATGTGATGCTTCGCCGCGATCTTGAGAAACATATCGATGCGCCGCTTGAATCCGTCGGGATCCTCTTCCCAGAGGAGGTTGTGAAGGAAGACGCGCATGGTGTTCATCCCAATTGCCTCGGCCCAGCCCAGCTCGCGATCGATGGTTTTCGGATCGAAAGTGTCTGCCTGCCACATTTCCAGCTCATTGATCGCATTGGAGGGGAGAAAGTCCGCGCCCACCGGCCAGGGCTGCGCCGCGTACCACGCGTTCGCCTGCGCCTCAGTCCATCGGTCCTGCGCGTGCAGGCAGGGAAGCGCGGTGGCGAGGAGCACCATGGCCGCCAGACGTAGACGTGCGGTTTGGGAAGTAGTGGATTTCATGTGGAACTCCTTCTCGTCAGGAAGGAGAATTCTACAGGGTCAGAGCACAAGGCACAGCGCGGTTAATTCTCTCGTGCGCAGGCCGGCTATAGAAGTTCCCGAATATCTGTAGACCGAAATCCCACGTCCAAGTGGCTTTTTCCCTAAGAAAAAGCCACCTTTCAACGATCTCAAACGGGCAGGTAAATTCGGGAAATGCTCTAAGGTTTGAGCACCGTCAATCCCTGAACCGCCGCGAAACGCCGCGTGTTGAAGGTGACGATCGCAGCGCCGCTCCCACGCGCCGTTGCCGCAAGGATCAGGTCGTGCGGGCTCATTCTCTGGTCAGCAGCTTCAACATCCGCCCACAGCCGCGAGTGTTCCAGGGCGGCCTTCTCGGTGTACGGAACAACGTCAAACACAGTCAACGCGCGCTGAAGAAATTTCTGCCGCCTGGCGCGGTGCACGCCGGTCGCGCGCTCCACGCTGCGCCACAGCTCGGCCACCGTAATCGCCGCGACCATGATCTCCTCGTTTGGCTGAGAGCGGAGCCACGCACCCAGGTTGAAGGACTTCCGCTCGGCCTGAATGATTACATCGGCATCAATCAGAAACGCCATGGCCTCACCTGCGTTTGCAGAGATCCTCGCGCCTGTTCCAGATCATGAAGCCAGGAGGCCGCCTCATCCTCTCCGAGGTGAAGGCCCTCGACGGCTTTTTCGAGCGCATCGGCCAACTCAATCCCTTTTTTCGGCTCCCTCGCTGCCGGCTCGATGCGAGCCACCGGCGTGCCGCCTCTGAGCAGAAGGAAGGTTGTGCCCTGATAGCGCGCGCGATTCACGCAGTCGGCAAAGTTGCGCGATGCTTCTGTTACGCTGATGGAGGTCGCGTCCATAAAATCAGATTATCAGATTTCTGGTCCTGCCACAGATCGTGCGCCGCTGCACCGGCTTGCTCGTTCTTCCACCGCCTTACTCGCCCGCAAACCGCTCCATGAGCGCGTCGAAGTCCTCCAGCCTGGCGTACTCGATGATCACTTTCCCGCGGCCCTCGTGGTCTTCAATCGTAACTTTAAGTCCCAGGGCTCGTTGCAGCCGCTCCTGCGCATCGCGCACGTTGGGATCGATGAGCGGCGCCGGCTTGGGCCCCTTTCTGGCTTTGCGGCTGGGGTCGATGCGTCCTTGCACGTAGTTCTCCGTCTGGCGAACAGAGAGCGAAAGTGTGGCGATCCGCTGCGCCGCCTTTTCGATCTCCTCGGCGTGTTCGAAGGCCAGCAGCGCGCGCGCATGGCCGAAGGTAAGCTCGCCCGACTCTACGCGAGCTTGTACCGAAGACGGTAACTTTAACAAACGAAGGAAGTTGGCTACGGTTGCCCGGTCCTTCCCGGTGCGTTGCGCCATCTGCTCCTGGGTCATATGGAACTGCTGCGAGAGCCTCTCAAAAGCGCGTGCCTGCTCCATCGGGTTCAGGTCGGCGCGCTGCAGGTTCTCGACGATGGTGATCTCCATCGCCTGCTCGTCCGAGACCTGACGCAGGATGGCCGGGACGGTGGTTTTGCCCGCCATTTGCGAGGCACGCCAACGCCGCTCTCCGGCGATGATCTGGAAGCGGCCGTCCGCCAGCGGGCGGACAAGTACGGGCTGCACAACCCCGTTAGCGGCAATGGAGGCGGCCAGTTCGGCCAACTGCTCCTGGCTCACGTGCGAGCGCGTCTGGAACGGATTCGAGTCGATTTGGTCTAGGGGAATTTCGCGCGGCGTTCCACCCTCGGTTTCGAGTGCGGGGCTGGCATGTGGGCGCGGAAGCAGGGAGTCCAACCCCTTCCCCAGCGCACGTCGTTTCATGTCAGTGGCGGTTGTATTCATGATGCAAAATCCTCAATTTCAGCGAATGCGACTAAAATCCGAAGTCTCCAAACCGCGTGGGCCGTCAACCGCGAGGCAGTTCACGAATAGGGCCAAAATGCGCCCCTGCCCTTTGGGCGGTCCGCTGCCGCGGCTTTGCGTTCAGCGGCGTGCGGACTCTCCATCTGATTGCGCGCCAGAAACTCATCTGTCAACTCGAAGTAGGCTTCGGCGCCGCGCGAGCGGGGATCGTACAAGGCAACCGGTCTGCCGTGGCTGGGCGCCTCCGCTAAGCGGACGTTGCGCGGGATTACGGTGCGATAAACGATTTCACGAAAGTACTCGCGGAGAGTTTCGGTTACCTGTTGAGCCAGGTTGGTGCGGTCGTCATACATGGTCAGCAGCACGCCTTCGATGGCGAGGATGGGATTGTAAACGGAGCGCACGCGCTCGAGGGTCGAAATCAACTCCGAGATCCCTTCAAGGGCAAAGTATTCGGCCTGCATAGGCACGATGAGTGTTTCTGCGGCAGAGAGGACGTTAAGCGTGAGCAGATCAAGGGCCGGCGGGCAATCCAGGAAGACGAGGTCGAAGTTGCCCTTGATCGGTTCCATGCTGCGGCGAAGGCGAAGGGCGCGGCCCTCCGCGGCAGCCAGCTCGATGTTGGCGCCGGTCAGGTTCTTGGAGCTGGGCAGCAGACAGAGCCCGTCGACTTCGGTAGGAAGAATCACCTGTTCCGCAAGACTGTCGCCCATAAGAACGTCATAGACGGAATGGCGGTTGTCGTCGCGCTGAAGGCCAAGGCCGGAGCTGGCGTTGGCTTGGGGATCGCAATCGACGAGGAGGATTTTGAGGCCGTCCAATGCCAGACATGCGGCCAGATTGATGGCGGTAGTGGTTTTGCCCACGCCTCCCTTTTGGTTGACGAGACCGACGATCTTACCCATGGGATTCCAGAGTACCGGGGCCGGGGTTCTGCGCGGAGGCACTTGCATTGTGGGAAACTCGCCGCGGCTGTGGAAAGCACAGAAAGAGGGCAGCAGCTCGAGCGAGCAAACGCTTGAATGGGAAGGTCTTTCCGTGCGACGCCGCGAGCAGGCAACCAAACGGAGAAAAAGCAATCATGGTGGAAAACTGCCTTTGAGCAGGGGCGTTATTCCCCCTTCGGTGGTGGGCGTACCGTTTTGGTAACGAGATGCAAATTGGACCCCATGGCTGGGTGTTCCAGGTGGAACAAAGCCCAATCTCAACCCCCGCCTTGATCCCTGCGACCTAAAATGTTCCACGTGGAACAGCCCCGCCCTCGAGCAAACAAGTCGACGCTTCCAGGCTGGTCTTCTCGCACAAAGAAGATCAACTTAGGTCGAGCGGCCCCGGCAAAGCAGGACTACTATCAATCCGTACCTTAGGAGCCCGCACGTGAATGCTTGTTATTCCGTTGTCGACCGCGTCATCGGCATCATCACCATGAATCACGGGAAGGTGAATGCGTTGAGCAGGGCACTTCTCGACGATATTGTCGTTGCATTCGATTCCCTGCGGTCCTCGCCTGTGCGTGTGATCGTCTTGCGCGCCGCCAAGGGAGCGAAGGTCTTTTCCGCGGGCCACGATGTAAAAGAACTGCCGACCAACGGGCGTGATCCGCTGACCTACAACGATCCTTTGCGGCAAGTCATGCGCAAGATCGAGCATTGCCCTCAACCGGTAATTGCCATGGTCGAGGGCTCCGTGTGGGGCGGCGCCTGCGAGTTGCTCCTGGGCTGCGACGTGATCGTTGCCGCAGACGATTCAACCGTTGCTTTCACACCGGCGAAGCTCGGCGTCCCTTACGACATTCACGGAACACTGAATCTGATCAAAGTGGCCGGGATGCATCTGCTCAAGGAGCTCATCTTTACAGCGGAGCCGGTCTCAATCGCCCGCCTTGTGGCCTCCGGCGTTGTCAATCACGTCGTCCCGCGCGAGGAGCCGGAGGCGTTCACCATGAACCTGGCCGGCCGGATCGCACAAACCTCCCCACTCGTTCTCAGAGTCTTGAAAGAAGAGATGCGCGTTCTCACCAACGCCCATCCAGTCAATCCGGAGACCTATGAACGCCTTCAGGCGCTACGCCGCGAGGTGTACGACAGCCACGATTACCAGGAAGGCATCCGCGCTTTCCTGGAAAAGCGCCCTCCGCAATTCTGTGGCAATTGAAGCCGAACGCCAGAAGGTCTGATCTTGGTCAAAAAACTAGAGCGGTTCCACAATACTTCTAGCCGTCTCTGGCGGTGGCATAAAGTGGGTCTTTCTTGAGGAAAAACCCACTTGGCTGTTGTTACTTCGGCATACAGCAATTGTGGAACCGCTGTAGCCCAGATCAAGCTCAAGAGCGGATTCTCTGGCCCAGTGCGAGCAGCCGCCACTTACTGCCCGCCATGCGGACCGGCTCCGCCCAGCAGAACGGCGCCCCAGCGGCGGCTTGAAGCTCCGAGAGTCCCGTATCCGTCGTCATCAGCGCCAGCCAGCCTGTCGGCACGACAAGCTTCCCTGCCGCCGCAACGGCCTTCGGCATCTTGTCGACTGCCCTCAGCGCCACACAATCGAAGACCTCATGAAGCGCTTCGGCCCTCCCGGCGTGCACCTTAGCAGGGATTCCCAGTACCCGCACGGCCTCTCGCAGGAACGCCGCTTTCTTTCCTTGCGATTCGGCCAGTGTCACTGAGATCTCCGGCCGACAAAGCGCAATGGGAATTCCCGGCAAACCCGCGCCGGAGCCGAAATCGAGCAGTGATGCGATTCCATGCGGCAAGGCACGCGCAACAACAATAGATTCAGCAAGATGTCGCGTGATAACGTCTTCCTCGCCGCGGACCGAGCTCAAATTGAGGCGTTCATTCCAGCGAACAAAGAGCGAAAGATAGGCGTCGAATTTGCTGGCCGTCTCGCCGCCGAGCGGTTCCAGACCGGCCTCCGCCAACTGCACATTCAGTCGCAAGCTTGCGCCGTTCGCGTCCATCGCTCACTTCCCGTTCTCGGCCCCATCGATTTGCGGAGCTTGCCACACGGTGGCCGCATGCACAAACGCAGAAAAAATCGCCCGCGAGAATGCGCTTTGCGCGCAGGTGCGCTCGGGATGCCATTGCACTCCGACAACGAAGTGATTCGGCGCATCCAATTCCACGGCCTCGATCACCCCGTCGCCCGGCGAGACCGCTGTGACGCGCAGATTGTCGCCTGGCGTGCGGATCGCCTGATGATGGCTGGAGTTCACCTGCACCTCGGCTTGATTCGTCGCCGGCACCAGCCCGGTCAGTCGCGACCCCTTTTCAACGCGCACCGGATGCGCTTCCACCACTTCGCGGCCGGGTCGGTGATCCACCTGAGTCTTCAGATCCTGAATCAGCGATCCGCTGCACCACACATTCAACGACTGCGCGCCGTGGCAGATGGCGAGAATTGGCTTGTGCAGGTTGAATGCATCTTGCAAGAGGAGCTCGTCGGCCGCGGTGCGGGCCGGATCGTCCTCCGCGCACTCCGGCGCGCGAGTTTCACCGTAGCGTTGCGGATCGACATCGTAGCGGCTGCCCGGCAGCAGAATACCCTGCACGCCTGCCAGCAGTCTGGCCACACGCTCCTGCGTTTCGTTAAGCGGCACTACAACCGGCTCCGCGCCCGCGGCCTCAAGCGCCGCAACATACTGGGGCAGCGCGCGCTGGTTGTATTCCGGATCGCTGCTTGTCGGCTCGGGAATGGCGATGCAGACAGCCATGAAGTCAGTGTAAAGCCGGCGCGCGTCATCCGCGCTTGCATTGTCCGCCGCTGCCGCGCAGAAGCTCTGCGGCGGCGTTACCAGCGCACCAGGCCGTCCGCATCGTCGACGAGCACAACATCGTACTTGTCGATCATCGGCATCAGTACGTGTTCCAGCTCGCTCTTCCACAGCTCGCCTTCGTAGAACTTCGCCTTCATCGGCTCGCGCCAGGCGAGGTCGGGAAAGCCGCGCATGAAGAAAAATGTGTCCGGGTCCTCGATGGAGAGCCACGGACCGAGTATCTTCATTCCGATCTCTGCGTGGGCCGGCATCGATTCGTGCGGAAAATCTCGAAGAACTCCGCACGCTTCCCTGGCTTGAGCTTGTAGGTGCGCATTTCGATGATCATTTGAGACGCTCCCCCCTCGCCACACGATTGTCTCTTCCTTCTGGGATCTGAGTCTGATCAAAATCAATGACCGGCAAAGATTCCGAACCGCGGCTTCGAGTTGGAAGAGCATTCAGGCTTTCTTTGTTCCGATCAGAAGCCGGAAGATGAGGAAATGCGTTACGAGCACTGGGGGAACGATGGCAGTCGGAATATAAAACGCAGCTCCAAATGCGCCGGGAAGAATCTCCAAATGTGGCCCCTGGTAGAGTCCGAACAGAAGATCCGCCGTGCCCCACACGTTGAACAGCCAAACCGCAGCAGTGGCCCACGAACGGCCGCGTGAAATGGCGCTCGCGGCGACGATCGCAAGGACGCCTGCGACCACGATGCAGAGCGCGTCGAATCATGTGTGACTTCTGCGTGAGTAGCGTCTTGCCTATTTGCGGAGGCGTCGCGCCTGGAAGAGCGCAGTCAAATGCAGCATCACGAGAGCTGGCACGAAATATGCAGGTATCAGCACGAGCGGGAGCTGTGCCATGGGAGCAGTTGAAACAGCTCCGAGGAGATTGGGAGCGAACAGCGGGACAAGCGCCGCAATACTCACAGCCACGATAAGGTCCAGAATGCCGGCAAGGTTCCAGGCGACGAACCTCTTGCTCGCCGCATAACCAGGCCGGCGCAGAAGACCAGCTAGCACCACCGGAGCAGTCACACCGATCGCCATGTCGCCAAGGCCGGCGGTCCAAGCGAAAATTCCAGGCAAGATTCTGTACGTGTGGAGCGTCAGAAACCCAAAGCCGGCCCATCGCCACGCCTGGATACCAACAATCACGCGAACGTCAGCCGACAGAACAAACTCTCGTAGCGACGGGATGGTCCGATATCCGATGAGGAACAAGCTGAGGGGAGCCATAAGGGCCATCAGCATTGCAAGCGGTGGCGCCCCAGGCGTCCCGAGGAACACACCGCGTGCGCCAAGGACAAAGATGAGCGCTAACCAGGCTAAAAAGAAGATGGCCACGACGGCCCCCGTGCCGGAACTAAGGCGGTTCTCCAATTTCTATGTAGCGTTTCCGATCTATTCCAAGGTGGCTTTTTCTTGAGGAAAAAGCCACTTAGCTTTTGTGGCTTCGCTCTACACCAATTGGAGAACCGCGTTAACTGGAAGTTCGAGCTGATCAACTCGGGTTGTGACGGTATTTGGCATGTCGATTTCTCTCCTTTTGGTCATAGGATTATGGAGATAATTCGTTCACTGATATAGATGTATATACATCTATATGGTCGCAAGAAAATCATGCTGACGCGGATGCCGCCAAAATCTCCGCCAGCAGGAAACCCATCTGGCTCCAACCGGGTTCGCCTAGCCTGTGCCGAAGCCGCGCCTGCGCGCGCTCCCAATAGGGCCAGGATTGTTCCAATTTCCGCTCGCCCGATGCAGTCAGCCGCAGCAGTTTTTGCCGGCGATCATCGCCCTTCTTCTCGCCGATCCATCGCCGCACGGTGATCGGACGGAGCATGCGCGTCAGGCTCGTCGAATCCAACGCCAGCAGCTTCCCCAGCTTTCCCTGCGTGGTTTCCCCAGTCTGCTTTAGCGCCATCAGCAACGTGAATTGCGTCAGCTCAAGCCCGGTCGGCCGAAGTTCCTGGTTGTATAAACGAGTGACGGCCCTCGCTGCCCGGCGAAGGTTGGCGCACGTGCAAGGCAGCACCGGCAAGCGCCGTTCCGAAGTCATCTTCACAGTCATATTATATGCGTATACATCGAATCGGCCGATGTCAAACACTTGGCGCGCGCCTGCATCGAATCATCCAGTTTGGATTGGGATAAGAGACCGCCGTCTTCATGCCACCGGCGTCGGCGTTTCCGCGCGGGTTGGCGCCGCCTGCCCGAGCATTCCCGCGATCCCCGCGCGCAGTCGCTCGGTCAGCTCACCGTTCTGGCGCACGGTCATTCCCTTGGTTTCGATGGGCTCGCCGACGCGCAGCGTGAGCTTGCCGGGATAGAAGTGACGGGTGTGAATGGGCAGCAGATCGAAGACGCCGGTGAGCGCGATGGGCACCAGCGGCACCTGCGCGCGAATGGCCAGGTAGGCCGCGCCGGAGAGAAACGGGCGCAGCTCCCCGGTTGCCGTCCGGCCGCCCTCCGGAAAGACGAAGAGCGGCATCCCGGTGCGCAACGCCTTAACCGCCCCGCCCAGGCTGGACACCGTCGCTTTTGGATTCTCAATGTCGATGGGCATTTGCCCGGATCGCCCCAGATACCAGCCGATCAGCGGCCACCGCCAAAGACTCTTTTTAGCCAGGATGCGGAATTGAAAGGGAAGCGCGGCGAAAATGACGGGCGTGTCCATAAAGGAGGTGTGATTCGAGGCATACACGGCAACGGGGTATTTGTGGAAGTTCTCCGCGCCCTCCACCTTCAGCGTCGACAGCGAAATACGCACCGCGCTGCGTGCCCACAACCGCGCGATGCGATGTTGCGCGCGGCCCTTCTTGTCAACGACACTGACCAAAAGCGCGGTCGTAGCGCAAACCGCCGTCACCAGCAAAAGCAGCGGCGACTGCAGTGCGTTGCTCTGCCATCGATAGAGCCGCGGTAACGGGTTGGGCCGCCGGCTCATGGCGATTCGCTCGTTCCCTTGAGCAGCAACGTGCGCGCCTCGCCCACAAGATACACTGATCCGGACACGACGACCACGCCGCCGGCTGCTCGGTCCTGCGCCAGACGCAACGCTTCTGGCACCGATTCTGCGGCAACCGCAGGCGTACCTGTACCCTTGGCCGCGGCCAGCAGATCGTCGAGAGCGGCGGCGCGCGCGGTGTGAATCGGCGCAACGATTACCTGCTCGAAGAGAGGAAAAAGAATCTGCGCCATCTCGGCAATAGGTTTGTCGCGCAGGCAACTGAAGATCAGGACGCGCGGTTTTTCGACCTCAAGAATGCTACGCACACTCGCACGCAGCGCCCATGCCCCGGCCGGGTTATGCGCAACGTCGAGAATCCATTCCACGACGCCTTTTGCCATGCGCTCCAGCCGTCCCGGCCAGTAGGTACGGCGAATCCCATCTTCGATGGCGGCGGCGGTGATCAGAAATCCGTGCCGACCGGCAAGCTCGACCGCTGCGGCAATGGCAAGCGCCACGTTGCGTTGCTGATGCGCGCCTGCGAGCGGCGAATCGACCTTGATCGTTGCCCCCAGCGCCTCCACTGTGTACGCGCCTAACGCCCCGGTTGCGGGCAGATACGGAACTGCACTGACCCCGTGTACCCCCAATTCTGTGCCGACCTCACCAAGAACTTCGTTTGCCTCAGGATGTTGCGGCAGCGTGACCATTGTTCCACCGCGGCGCAGAATTCCGGCTTTTTCCCGTGCAATCGCGGAGATCGTTGGGCCCAGCCACTCCATGTGGTCGAGGGAGATGTCGGTAATGATCGAGAGCAGTGGCTCAACAACGTTCGTTGCGTCTAGGCGGCCGCCCATGCCCACTTCCAACACCATGATGTCTGCCTTGTTCCTGGCAAAATACTGGAATGCCAGCGCCGTCAGGATCTCAAAGTAGCTGGGGAGCTGTGGCAACTGGCCAGCGAGCAGCAGTTCTTGCGCTACGTCATGCACCTGAAAATAGAGGCGTGCGAATTCCTTGTCTTCGATTTCTTCGCGGCCAAGCCGGATGCGTTCGTTGGGCCTCTCGAGATGCGGCGAGGTGTAAAGCCCGGTACATTGCCCCGCCTCCGTCAGGATCGATGCCAACGTCGAGGCTGCCGAGCCCTTCCCGTTTGTGCCTGCAATCAAGACTGCCGGAACCTGCAGATGTGGGTTCCCCAGTCCATCGAGCAGCGTTCTCACTTCCTCCAAAGAGAACCTGCGCCGCGCCTGCCCTATACGCGTATATAACTCTGGCGCCATGATGTTCAGTTGATTGATGGCTGCCGCATAGGACATGAGAAGTTTAGTATAAAAGCCGCATCCGGAAATATGCGTCTGTGCTGATGCGTTGATTCGTCTCTAAGTCTCGCTACTGTGCAAGACGCGTCTGCTCCAACTCGCTCTACGCTTTCCTTTTCCTTTCATCTTGCACACAACCATAATGCCTTCCACAGCGAATTCTGTGCTCCTTGTGGGAACCGAGGGAAAGACCGCCCGAATTCCTGCCAACCCAGCCTCTTTTCCAATTTCCCTAATATGCACTCCCGGGATTTAGAAAAGCAGCCGGACACTCAATCCGCTGCCTAATAGCCACTTGACCCGAATGGCCACTTTTCCTACTCATACTACGGGTACTATTAGCTTCTTCTTAACTCATATTCACTTTTCACTGCTCACCGAACCGATTCGTCAAGCCAAGATAGATCCGCTCAAGCCAAGACAAGGCTAACAGTGTTCCCAAATCAGCGCGCCAGCGGGTATCCTGTGCGGAATTCAGAGAATCGGCCTCGTTTTCCACGCGCATATTCATTAAGAGGTGACTACAATCAGGTTGGGAAAAACCAGCTACTTCCGATGGCTTGCAACGTGTTATACAGTGAGGCTAGGAAATGGCTTTGAGAGCTAGGGTAGGTGTATGCCAAGTGCGGAGACTAAAGTTGAGAAGCCAGCCACTCAGGGGGCAGTGATGGAGATTACCGTAAGCCGCCAGGAACTCGTCAAGGAACTTACAGCCACACAAAGCGTGGTGGAGCGTAAGACCACAATCCCGATTCTCTCCAATTTTCTCCTTGAGGCCGATGATGACCGGCTGTACATTACGGCAACCGATCTGGACCAAGCCATCCGCACCAGCGCCGCGGTAAAGGTGAAGAAGCCAGGAGCATGCACTATTCCTGCCCGCAAGCTATACGACTACATCAAGCTCCTGCCCGACGGCGACATGTCCATCAAACTGCTCGAGAACCATTGGGTACAGATCCGCAGTGGTCGCTCCAACACGAAGATGGTCGGGATGGCGCGCGCCAACTACCCGCAGGTGCCTGAATTCCCGTCAGCCGCAGCCACCAGCATCCCGCTCGCATCCCTGCGCACCCTCATAGCCCGCACCATCTTTGCCATCTCGAATGAGGAGTCCCGTTACACACTCAATGGTGCGCTCCTCATTCTCAAAGCGGAATCGCTGACCATGGTGGCCACCGATGGCCACAGGCTCTCCTTTGTAGAAAAGCCCGGCGAAACACTGGAAGGCGTCAGCGGCGAAAAGCGCGTGCTCATTCCGCGCAAGGCGCTGCAGGAGCTGCAACTCCTGCTCTCCACCTCCGAAGCCGAAAAGGTGGAGTTCGCCGACGACGAGCACACGCTGTTCTTCCGCGTGGGCCATCGCACCCTGAGCAGCCGAAAGCTCACCGGCCAGTTCCCTAACTTCGAAGCTGTCATGCCACGCGACAACACCAAGTTCGCCGTAGTGCGAGCTAGCGAACTCTCTGCGGCCATTCAGCGCGTGGCGCAGTTCGCCGACGAGCGCTCCGGCGCCATTCGTCTGCGCCTGGAGGACAACGAACTCAAGGTGAGCGCTAACTCGACTGAGTCGGGCGAGAGCGAGGACACCATCGACACCCCGTATTCGTCCGAGCCCATCGTAGTCGGCTTCAATTCCGGCTACATTCTCGACTTCCTTAAGGCGCTCGACAATGCGGGCGAGGTGCGCCTCGAGTTCAAGGATGCGCAATCGGCCGGCCAGATGCGCCCCGAAGATCCCGACGCCGAGTACAAGTACCGTTACGTTCTCATGCCCATGCGCATCTGACCACGCGCATAGAATCGTCGCAGGGAGCAGGGGCCTTCAGGCCCCTGAATCCCCCAGCAGTTCGGGTTATCCAGCAACCCTAATTGAGACCCTCAATTCAACATCTGTTGTGCTCACCCTCTTAGCTTCGATCTTCATACTCTCGGGCTTGATCGAACTCAGGGTCGAGAAAAGATCTCTTTGGTAAGGCACAGACTCAGGTTTCGGTGCGGGGCTGCCGTACGCGCCAACTCCAAAAGGCACACCACGGAAGGTAAGTTGAGTTGGCCATTTCGTCAGAAGTCGTTCGATAATATATGGCTTCGGCGTAGTCCTACCAGTCACATAGGAAGAAATCGCCGCGCGTGTAACGTCCAACTCATCCCCCAACACACGACGGGTCACGCCGGAATCAAGCACACGCATGATGTGATCGCGTACCGCTTGGCAGTATGCATCTCGATCCAGGTCAGTTTTTTTGATTTTCGCCACCTGTCGATTGTTGTTCTTAAATCCTTGTTTGTCAACAAATGTTGTGCAAGTTGGTCAACATTTGTTGACATTTCTCGCAATAAATGCTAAAAACGGGTAGCGGAGGAGGTGCGTCAATTATGATGCCCCTTAACGCATTGCGGGAGAGTTCCGATATGGTCGCTATGGGAGAGCGGGTTCACTATCTGTCGCTTGCGCTGGACGCTCGTCGTGCGCTGAACGCCATCCGCGCCGCCGACAAAGGCAAAGAACGCACAGAGGAATTACGCGATTCAATCCGGGCAGCCACGGCGTCGTTGGAAATTCTTAGGACTCACGCGGACCTGTACGCGCGTCACTCCCCAGAGCACTACGTCCAGTATGAGGAGGTTCAGACTCTGAGGGAAGTTAGCTCCTCGCTTGAGCCCGAGCCCCTCATCCAAAGCCTGAAGTCGCTGCTTTCGGATGAAGCGGAAAGACCCTCCCTGGAGGACCTCAATAGGGCGAGCACATTTTTTCGGGCTTTGGAAAGTCGTGCGTTACATCACTATGATGATCCTGCTTCCGGCGATACCTTCATGGTCTAATTCCTAATGTCGGTACAGCGCGAGCATCTGCTGCATGACCTGACTGCACTGTATGCGTTCATCGAGAACGTAGTCGCAGGTGCGGCATTTAAAAGCTCGTCTACCGCATATGGCCCCGCGGCAGTTGAATTCCTAAAATTTGTTTCCGACCTAGCGGAGAGCTGTAAGCAGCACATTGCCGGCTGGCTATCGGAAGTAGACCATGACGAGGAATTTGAAGACAGGCGGCAGGAACTTGGCGAAATCAGGAAGGCGTGGCAGGAGCTTCATGCCCTTATAAAGCCTGCGTTTGATGCCGACACGCTCCAAGTGCCATCTGCCGTCGTCGACGGAATTGTGCGTCGCTTTCAAGAACTTCCTGGCCATGAGAACGCGAAGTTCGCGCTATTTCATACTGCAGAATTCAATTACGTCGCGGTCCGCACTGAGGCCCTACGAACTTTAGCTAAGAAGCTCCGCGCGATCATTCCAAATGCGCCGATGTTTCCACCAGATCTCGGCCTAATCGGAATACCTTACTCTCAATCCAGAACCGCATTTGCCAATTGCCTCGTGGCACATGAGATCGGCCACCACCTCTATCAGGGAACGGCCGTCGAAAACATCCTGCGGCCAATGGTGAATACCGCTCTCGCTGCTTCATTCCCCGCCTATGAAAAGGAAGACCAACCTAACAAGGACTCGTTG
The DNA here is from genome assembly GCA_963844905.1 of uncultured Acidobacteriaceae bacterium. Classification (GTDB taxonomy): domain Bacteria; phylum Acidobacteriota; class Terriglobia; order Terriglobales; family Acidobacteriaceae; genus Telmatobacter. Next base: position 598,455 of record CAWJQD010000002.1, read on the forward strand.
GTCAAAGCCGTAACCCGGTGGGCTGAAGAGATATTCTGTGACATATTTGGCATTGCCCTGCTTGGCCCGTGCTACACGTACGCATATATAGAGGCTTACGACCTGTCGGTTGTTCTGGATAGCGCCGGCAAAATCTCGGAAGAAAGAATTCGCCTTCGGACAGATTTCTATGAAAGACATCCGTCTCACGTTTTCAGACTGCAGCAGCAAGCAATGTTTCTGCACGAGTCACCATGGTGGGACCATATGGCCAGCCGCTCTGCGCGTTACGTCGGTTTACTCCAGGCTGTGGATGTCTTTCCGATGGAAGCACATATCCAGATAAACCCGAAACTAGGAAGTCTTGTGCCGGCTCTCAACGCCGTCATGCCCGAAGTCAGACGGGCAATCGGCGCGGCATTTGACGGTGTTGACGACGGTTTCGCGTCGTTCTCAAAGCTGAACCCGACGGTGCAAGATTATTTGGCAAATGGCATAGTGCCATCGACCCTGAACATCCGCACCGGTAAGCGACCTGATGACACTAAGGCATTTCCGGCCTCTCCCTTCGTATTGCTGAACTCGGGAATGGAATTTTACCTCACACGCACCAACCAATTGATCAAATCGATTTCGGGCGAAGATGTGACTGCATACCCAAGGAGATTGCACTAGATCCGGCGCGTCGAAGACTGGGTTGCCAAAGCCATAGAAGACGTATCTCTCAGGATGGGGGAGACAGATGTCAATCCTAAAGGAAGCGGAGATCAAGCGCCGTCTCAAGCTTGAGGTCACCGACAAGAAAAGTCTCGTGATCACGCCAAGACCAAGGAAAGAGGCTTTCGATTTCGACTCAGTTGATCTCAGGCTCGGATGCCACTTCTTGTTGCCGCAGATGCCGCCAGAACCCCGATGGGGCTCCGCGCAGGTGGGTGGACACTCCCACACAAGAATCCACGTCCCGCTTGGAAGCTACTTTGTGGTTCCGGCCCATGAGACCGTGCTTGGGGCGACGCTTGAATTCATAAAACTTCCAAAAGACCTTTCCGGTCAGATACTCACGAAGTCCTCCGTTGCGCGTTGCTTCATGGTCATTGAGACGGCTCCGTGGATACACCCCCTCTATCGAGGTTGCCTCACACTAGAAATTGCAAATGTTTCGAATACGCCGCTGACAATTTTTCCAGGTTTACCGATCGCTCAATTGGTTCTGATCCGGAATGAAAATCCCGCAAAAATTGAAATGCCTGTTGGATCATATGTCGGACCGGTCTATCCCGAAGAGCCAATAAAAAAGAAACTTGGGAAAGAGATGCACGAAGCGGGTATCGCGCAGTACCGTGACCCAAAGGACGGGGAGTGGCGCCCAAGTCCGGACGACAATAATAATTGACCTGACACCACAACATTACTGTCGGCCCAGGCTCCATGCCGATAGCCTTGTGGGGCGACCGAGCTTCTTGCGCCGCCGCCGGCGTCTTCAGGAACTCCAGCGCGCGGATCAAGTAGGCCTTCAGCGCGTGCCGGTGCACGACGGCGTCGAGAAATCCCTTTTCCAGCAGGAACTCCGCGCGCTGAAAGCCCTCCGGCAGCTTTTGCCGGATGGTCTGCTCGATGACGCAGCTTTCGGATCATTCCAGAGACATTCCTGCTCCACAAATATGGCCCTCAGGGAAGCAGCTTCATGACTTCGCCGAGTGAGGGCTCAACACCGCAAGCTGCCAGCCGGGTAGGCTCGGCAGGAAGGCGAAACCAATCTGGACGGAGGAGGGGAGTTGAGGAAGAAGTGTCCGAGAGATCGTTTCAAAATGGGGCAAATCATGGCTCTTTGGTCCCGGAGGCGGCCCCGACGGGTGCGTCCGGTTCTTTGGCTCTGGAAGGAATGCAGAGAAGGATCGCAGCAGCGGCGACCGGCGGTATACTGTCATCGCCGAGAGAGAAAAATGGGAATTCCGGATCCATCCGCCAACTCGCCGCGCGAACCTCAATTAACTCTGCGGCTGACGCGGTGAACACGATACATTCCGCTCGAAAGCGGACAGAGGCGCGATGAACCGCCGATCGTTTCTGGTGAGCGGCTTGGCCGCCGCTGCTGCCGTCCCCGGGTTGCGGGCCTCCGGCGCCCAAGGTGTTGAGTTCTATGTTGCTCCTGGGGGCCGGGATGAGAATACCGGCGCCAGGAGCAGGCCCTTTGCTACCCTCCAGCGCGCGCGCGACGAGGTACGCAAGCTGGTTGCCAAGGGGCTCAGGACAAACGTCACCGTCTGGATTTATGGCGGCACATACACGTTGCGAGAGACCCTGATCTTCGGACCCGAGGATTCGGGGACGGATGAGTACCCGATCGCTTATGCGGCGGTTCCGGGCGAGGAACCGGTGATCACGTCCGGCGTGAAGATCGAAGGCTGGAAGCAACTCGACGCCATGTTGCCCGAACTGCCGGTTCCCGCCCGTGGGAAGGTGTGGGTGGCGGATGTTCCAGAATCGCTCGGCCGGTTCTACACGTTGTACGACCATCGGGGGCATCTGCCGCGGGCGCAGGGGAACGGCTTCATGCCGGAAGACCCGCCGGCGGGCGCCGATCGAAGCGACCGGGCCGCCCGGCTCCGCAATCTCTACTTTCCGCCGGGGGCCATCCGCAACTGGAGCAATCTCGACGATGTGGAGATTGTCATTCGCTCGTTGCCCGCCTCTCGTTCGACCATGAACATCCTGCCGCTGGAATCGGTGGACGAAAAGACGCGGATGGCCCGCACCAAGCTTCCGGCCACCTACCCCATAGGCAGGACCACAGACGCGGACCTTTTGGCGACGCCCTCAGCGTGGGTGGAAAATGTCCTGGATGTTCTGGACCACCCCGGCGCGTGGGTGCTCAACACCCATACGCGTAAGCTCTACCTGTGGCCGCGGACGGAGAAGCCGGAAGAGATCGTGGCGCCGCGCCTGCGCGAGCTGATCCGCGTCGAGGGCAAAATCGATGCCGATGGCCCCACCGATGTTCCGGTGCGAGACCTCATCTTTCGAGGGCTGACCTTCGCGCACGCCGATCGTGACGTGTGGACCGAAAACGACACCGGCATGCAGCACGATTGGGAGATGATCGACAAGCCCGACGCTTTACTCCGGCTGCGCGGCGCCGAACGATGCACCGTCGAAAACTGCAAGTTCCGCGACAGCGGCGGCAATGCCATCCGGCTGGATCTGTACGCCCAGAATAACCGCATCAGGGGTGACGAGATCCGCCAGATGGGCCAGGGCGGCATCGGACTGCTGGGCTACGGAGCCGGGGTGAAGGATGTCAACAAGCGCAACGAGATTCTCAACAACCACATCCATCACTGCGGGCTGATTTACTGGCACTCTCTCGGCGTCGTATTGTGGCAGAGCGGGGAGAACCGCATCGCCAACAACTACATTCACCACATGCCGCGGCACGCCATCTGTCTGAGCGGGCCGCGCATGGAATACTTCCGGCGACCCTGTGAGAGACGGGAAATCTGCAAGAGCGTGCGCTGGCGGGAGATCGGGCAGGTGCAAACCTGGGACCAGGCCATGCCGTATCTTCACACCAGGAAAAACGTCGTCGAGAACAATGAAGTGGAGCGCGTGTTGCAGAAGCTGGGGGACGGCGCGGCGATCAACGTGAGCGGCTGCGGCGGCGGCAATCTCATCCGGCGCAACTACCTGCACGATATCTTCGCCAGCGAATGGGTGAGCGGTGTTTTGCGCACCGACGATTGGCAGAGCGGGACCACCTGGGAAGAGAACATCATCTATCGCTCCAACGCCGGCGCCTGGGAGCACAAGGGCGCCAACAACGTGATCAATAACTACTGCATTGACCTGCTTGCCGAAGGCTATTTCCGGATGTCGGCAAGCAGGGGCGCCTGCTGCGCGGTCGATGGAAGCGCGATCGAGCGGAACATCTTTTACAGCCCCAATGGGCCCGCGGTCTTCTACACATACCTGAACGGGCAGCCGCAGCAGTTGGCTACCTCGAAGGTCGAACACAATCTGTATTACGCCGCTGGCGTGGAAGAGAGATCCACGCCCAAATTCTTACAGGACCTTCAGGCGCTGGGCGTCGCCCAGACAGATGCGTACGCGGACCCCTTGTTCGCCAATTTGAAGGAGGGTGATTTCCGTTTGAAGCCGGATTCGCCGGCGCTGAAGATGGGCATCAAACAGATCGATTTGAAAGGCGTCGGGCTCACCAAGGATTTTCGGAAGTGGCTGCTGGAGAGGCTGCCCACCAACGCTGAGAATTGTGCAATTTGAGAATGTCTGTTGTCCCCCTCGGGGGCAAAGGGAGGATTCGTGTACCGAAGAACTTTGCTGGGCATGCTGCTGGGAGCGGTAGGGATGGCCGTGGCGGAGACGCAGCAGCCGAAAGAGGAATGGTCACCGCAGCCGCCAGAGGAATGGATACCGCAGTCGGAAGAGGAATGGCGGCAGAATCGCTTCAAGGTCCCCGGGACGCTTAGCCTCCGGGCGCGCCGCCGCGTGGAGGACCCGCCCGGCAGCGGTAAGTTCCGGACCTCCGAAGAGGTACTGCGATGGGAGGTGGCTCAGACGGCCATCATCATTTGCGATGTTTGGGACACTGACCGCTGCGTGACTGAGGTGCAGCGTAACCGTATCTTGGCGCCGCGGATCAACGAGGCGGTCAGCGCGGCCCGGAACCTGGGCGTGATGATCTTTCACTGTCCCAGTGACACGATGAAATATTACGAGGGGACCCCCCAGCGGATAAGAATGCAGCGTGCGCCGATGGTTCCCTCGCCCATCCCGATCGGTGCAACCCCACAGAACCCTGACCCTTTGTTCCGCGGCGTTTGTGGCGATAATATCTCTAAAGAATTTTTTACAGGTCCCGGACCGTCCACTACGAGAGGCAATGGCAAATATCCCTGGCAGCGCGAGCACTCGGCCATCGATATAGCCGGTTATGACGGCACCAGTGAAAGCGGCCAGGAAGTCTACAACTACTGTAAGCAGGAAGGCATCACCAATCTCGCCATCACGGGCGTCCACACCAACGAGTGTGTCCTCAACCGCTCCTTCGGAATCCGCATGATGACGCGGCTGGGCTTCAACATGGTGCTCGTGCGGGACCTGAGCGACTCGGGGTACTTTCCGCACAGGCCCCCATTCATGAGCCACACGCGCGGCAGCGAACTGATTGTCGAGCAAATCGAGACCCACTGGTGTCCATCGATCTTGAGCGACGACCTCACAAGTGTCATCCCCGGCACGGCAGATCCGAGCGGGTCCTGATCATTCCGGCTTGCTGCCGGCAAAGGTACCTTCGAGTTCTTGAAAAAGCGCTAAAGCGGCCGCAGTGATGGCAGACGACGGAACTGGAGCTTGATGGAATTGGCGGGGACAGAATGGAATTCGAAGTTAATCCACGAGCAGATGAATCTGCGCTTCACCGCGGACTGGATGTCAAGCCCATGGCCGCTTCAAATCCGCTCCACTTGGATCATTCCAAACCGAATATTTCTCAGCCCAACTTTGCAGATAATTTCTCCCTACCGGCGCACAATGACAAAAACAGCCAATAGCCAGTAGCCAGTAGCTCGTACCCATTCGCTACCGGCTCCGAGCCGATAGCTGAAAGCTGATAGCTGCTTCTTAACTCCTTTTCTGTCTAATATCTGCAGACAAGTTCTTTGCAATCTAATACTTGGCACGTCGTGTGCGCGCCAAGCTCATGAAAACAAAGCAGTTCATTGCAGAGACGGGTGGGGTACACCGTTTCTGACGACCTATGGGTCATTTTTCCACCTGCAGGTCGTCACTTTTCACGCTTTTGCACCAAGGTCGCAGCAGTGCCCGGACGAAACCAGGCGAGTTTTCGATCGGAGTATGACGCTACGCCGCTGCAGGCGTCTTCAGGAACTCCAGCGCGCGGATCAGGTAGGCCTTCAACGCGTGCCGGTGCACGACGGCGTCGAGAAATCCCTTTTCCAGCAGGAACTCCGCGCGCTGAAAGCCCTCCGGCAGCTTTTGCCGGATGGTCTGCTCGATGACGCGCGGGCCGGCGAAGCCAATCAGCGCGCCCGGCTCGGCGATATTCAAGTCGCCCAGCATGGCAAAGCTGGCGGTCACGCCGCCGGTGGTGGGGTCGGTGAGCACGCAGATATACGGCACGCGGGCATCGTCGAGCTGCGCCAGCGCGGTCGAGATCTTGGCCATCTGCATCAGGCTCACCACGCCCTCCATCATGCGCGCCCCGCCTGAAGCGGCCACAACGACCAGCGGCTTCCGCGTCAGCCGCGCGCGGTCCACGGCGCGCGCGATCGTCTCGCCCACCACAGCTCCCATCGACCCGCCGATGAACCCGTACTCCATGGCGCTCACCACGACTTCATGCGGCCCGAGCAGCCCCAATGCGTTGAGGACGGCATCGTCGAGGCCGGTTTGCTCCCGCGCGCTGCGCAACCGCTGCTTGTACGGCTTCACGTCGTTGAAATCCAGGGGATCGGTGGAGCGCAGCCCGGTGTCGACCAGCTCGTAACCCGGCTCAAGCAGCATTTCGATGCGTTCCCGCGCACCCAGCTTAAAGTGGTGCTGGCATTTCGGGCAGACGCCCAGGTTAGCTTCCAACTCCGCTTTCCAGATGGTCTGCCGGCAGCCCGGGCATTTGATCCACAATCCCTCGGTGCGCACGTTCTTCGCGCCGGCGGCCGCGGCGGCATCGGGCCCATTTTCAGGGGCCGGCCCTGGCTCAAACTCGCCGTTCTCGCGCTTAAACCACGACATACCGAACCCAATTGTAAATGGACGGGGTGTAGGCAAGAGCAGACCAATCCCGCCTGGATTGAGACGGGACTCCGTAGTTAATCTTCGATCGTCACCCGCCTTGAGCGGCCATCGAAGGCGATCTTCCAATTCCGGAGAATATCTCGGCCGATCAGGATCGCGTAGTATCGCTCTTTGGCGAAGACCGCCGAAACGATGCGGATGGGGTCAAATGGGCGCAGCTCGGTTTCGGGGAAGCTCACGGAGCCCGCGTGTTCGCCACAATGGTGTGTGGCACCTATCGCGCTTATCTCACTTCCTTCGTTGGTCTGGAAGAGCCTGCAGTGATCGGCGAATTTCTTGCTAATAACGGTGACGGACGCTCCGGTATCCAGGAGCGCTCGCATCCGTCTGGGTGCCGGGTACTCGAGCCCGATCACACGACCCGCCTCGATCACGTCGCGCGAGTTCATCACGATAACGTCGATGCAAGGACCTGGGTCAGCTGGGTCGAAAGGGTTCCACTCCAACTCGACGCACGCCATGCTAGGACACGAAGTAAACGGGCTCGGTCATCCACACCTGCTTTACAAGAAAGCCCTTGTGGACCCCGAACTTTTGCAGACCGGCCTTGAAAGCTTCCGCGTATGAACCGAAGAACCCTTCCACGATGACATTGTCCTGGATGGCAACAAATGAGCCGGGGTGCGAGCGAAGCCACTCATCACGGTGTTGTTTAAACACGCTGAGTTCCGTCGCGAACAAACCACCAGGGGCCATTGAAATCCCCTCCAGAATCTTACGACGCCTGGAGCGCCGGCAGGGTGCAAATTGACGTAAAAGCGTTATTGCACTATAACTCTATAATGTCACAATGCAATAATGCAGTCAATTGAAATCTGAACGATGAGCCCCAGAGAGAAACACGTCCCAGACAGTGCCCAGCGGACTTCCGTCTGCCTAACCTTGGAGGAGAAAGCAGCGATCCGTTGGATCGGAGACGTCCGCAGACTCAGGAAGAACAGACGCACGACCCTCAACGACATTTTGGTTGACGCTCTTTGGTATTTTCTGGAGAAAACCGAAGGAAAGACCAAAGAGCAGATCCGATTAATGGTCCCCGAAATACCAGCTCGCGATCTACCCCAAAGCAAAATCAGAGAGATGCCTAAGCCGAAGAACAAATGCTGAGGCAGTCGAAACCGCAGAGTGAATTCTGCCCATCAGCTCTTCGCGATCGCCGTCCCGCCGCGCAGATACGCGTCGTCGCCATCGATCCAGTCCTGGCGGGGCGGATTGAAGATGTCCAGCGCCACCGAATCCTCGAGCGCGATCACCTCGTGCGGCATGTTCGGCGGAATGCAGAGAATCTCGCCCGCTCGCACCACAATTTCCTTTCCGTCGATCAGGAACTTCAGCGCGCCTTCGACCACATGACTAATCTGCTCGTGAAAGTGGTGGTGCATGGGCACATGCGCGCCCTTCTTGAGCACGATCCTGGCGAGCATAGTGTTGCTGCCGACCACATACTGGCGCGTTACCAGCGGATTCATCGGCTCCGGCACAATATCGGCCCAGCGGTGGTGCTTGCTTTGCCGCACAGTCTCCTCCTTCCTTGCTCAATACTCGATCCCACGCTGATCAATATTCGATTCCACGCTGCGCGAGGATGCCTTTCTGGTAGGCGTGTTTCACCTCGCGCATCTCGGTCACCGTATCGGCCAGCTCCACCAGCATGGGGTGGGCGTTACGCCCGGTCAGGATCACATGGACCATTTCGGGCTTTCCCTTCAGCGCCTCGGCAACCGCAGCCGGTTCCAGCATTTTGTAACTGATGGCGTAGTTGATTTCGTCGAGCACCACCATGTCCCACTCGCCGGAGTAGATCGCCTCCCGCGCCTCGGCCCACGCCGCCTGCACTAGGCGAATGTCTTCGGGATCGGGCTCCGCGGCGCCGATCTTCACAAAACCGCGCCCCATCTGCCGGATCACCATGTTGCCCGCGTAGCTCCCGCCGAAGGCCTCCGCGGCATCCAGCTCGCCGTAGTGCCAGGACCCCTTGATGAACTGCAGCACGAGCACCTTCATGCCGCATCCCACGGCGCGCAACGCGGTGCCCAGCGCCGCGGTGGTCTTGCCCTTGCCGGGGCCGGTGTTGATCAAAATCAGTCCTCGCCGAGAGGTCGGTTCAGCCTTCATGGTCCTCAATGACCTATGTGATACGGATGACCCTTGAGAATTGTACATGCCCGGTAAAGCTGCTCGGCCATTACCAAGCGAGCCAGTTGGTGCGCCAGCGTCATCGGCCCCAGTGAGAGCAGCCCGCCTCGGCGCTTGCCCTCGGCTCGCGCCTCCTCCGTCCATCCATCTGCCGGTCCGACGGCCAGGACGATATGCTGCGCGCCCTCATCGCGGCGCGCGCCCAGCCACTCCGCAAACGCCTCGGAGCTCATCTGCCGGCCCCGCCCATCCAACAGCAGCACAGCCGCTTCCGTCCGACTCCGTTGCCGGCCCAGCCACGCAAAAAGCGCCTTTTCGCTTCGGAATGCTTCCGTGCCGCACCGCACAACTCCAGCACAGCGTTTGAGATAGTCGTGAACCAGCCCGTCGTATCTGTCTTCGGTCCGGGCCCGGGCGCCGATATACGCTAGCGTCACCTGCATGGAGAGGAGAATACCGCAAACCTCTGGCGCCTGAACGTATCCGCCGGGATGGCCAAATCCCTGGAAATTTGAGAGTTTCGTACAATTTTGGGAAGATCGGCATAGACTTTCAATAAAGTTCTATGAAATCTCATACGTATCCGATTCGAATCGAGTGGACACTGCACAGATAACTTGTTTGTTTTCTGTCAGCAATGAGTTGCAGGGGTCACTCGATCAAATTGGCAATCATCGTGCATCGATACTCGAAACGCTTCCGTCGGCGTAGATTCCGACACGAAGTGAATACCTAGACGTAACTTAGTCCGGCTTTATCTAGTTTTGTTTATTGCAGGCTTTTTGCCGTTTGAACCATGGGCCACGCTTCCCCGGTTAAAACGTTGAAGCGCCGCCGGTCGTTACGGCTGCTTCGCAAGAGTTCTTCCCCGTCTCACTGACTCTGGAGGTTGTTCAATGCGTTTGTTCCGGATGCACCCTGCGGCATTAGCGCTCAGCCTGCTCACGATCGCCGTCACAACACTCGCGTTCAGCCAGGGAATCACAACCGGTACCGTCTTTGGAACGGTTGCCGATCCTTCCGGGGCTGTCGTTCCCGGCGCTCAGATTCAAATCACCAATCTGGCGACTGGCGTCAAGCTCGACGAGAAGTCCGCGGCCGACGGCTCGTTCAGGTTCTCCTTGGTTCCCATCGGAACCTACCGTGCGCTCATCACTGCAAGCGGCTTCGTCAATGAGGATGTCGAGAACGTTCAGGTTGCCGCTGGAGCCACCACCAATTTGAACGAAGTGAAGCTCCATGTTGCGGCCGGACAGGCCGAGGTGATCGAAGTCAACGCCTCAGCCGCCTCGCTGCTTGAGACCACCGACTCGCAGGTGACGACAACGTTCAACACGGAAACCATGACGAACCTGCCCCTCAACAACGGCTTCGATACCGTGGTTGAACTGATTCCAGGGGTGGTCGGCACCGGCGATGACAACTTCACAAACGACAACGGCGACAACTATTCCGTCAACGGCCAAAGCGGGCGCTACAACAACTTCGAACTCGACGGCCAGTCGAACAACGACAACACGATTGACGGACCACAAATATTTTTCGGCAACCAGGATGCCATCCAGCAACTCCAGGTCATCACCAACGATTACAGCGCCCAGTATGGTCGTAACGCCGGCGCGGTAGAGAACTACATTACCAAGTCCGGAACCAACTCGTTCCACGGCAGCGCCTTCGATCTTTATCAGGGCCAGTTCCTCAGCTCGCTGTCGAACACTGAGAAGAACCCGCTCTTTGGCTACTCCCCTCCCGGCGTAAGTCCATCGACCGGCTGTGCCGCGCCCTTCCTTCCTCGCTATGTCGAGAATCGCGCGGGAGCAACCATCGGCGGCCCTGTATTCAGAAACAAGCTCTTCTTTTTCTACAGCACCTACTGGGATCGGATTCGCACGGGAGTATCGCCCTCCGAATCTCTCCCGGGTCTCACTCCCGACGCGAACGGCCTTGCGACAATTCAATCGACATTCTCCGGCGATCCGGGCGCAGCCGCGCTCCTCAGCTACGGCCCATACTCCATCGCGGCTGGCAACCCACAGCCAATCCCCGTGCCCCCCAGCCTGTTTCCTTCTGCTGATGACTGCACATCGGCCGGCATTTGCTATGAACCGGTCACCGACGCCGCGGGCAACACGGCCATGGTCGAGGAACAAGGCGTCACGCGCTCCATCGCCCTGCCCTTCGATGACCAGGAGGAGCTGGCTCGCCTCGACTGGCAGGCCACGGAAAAAGACCGCTTTTTCGTCCGCTACTTTTACCAGCCCTCATTTGGGATCGCTGGGGGCGGCGACGGCATCGCCGCCGGCGACTGGGTGACTGTGCCTGCGGCCAACTATTCGATTGGAGCCGATTGGACCCACACCTTTACACCGAACATCGTCGACCAGTTGCGCTACAGCTTCCAGGAAGCAAAATCCCCCTTCGAAGGCGGGGCCTTTCCAAACTGCGTTAACTCCAACTTCGGCGCGTGCCCGGCGCAGATGAATTTCAACGGATCAGACGACGACTTGAGTTTCGGTGGAGACGCTGACTTCCCGCAAAACCGCACGGTAAAGGTTACCCAGGTGCAGAACAATGCAACCTGGACCCATGGCGCCCAAACCCTTCTGTTTGGTGGAGAGTTCGATTACCAGGATACCCCGATCACGGGAATCTTCTACTATAACGGCTATCCAATCTACGGAACCACGAGCAACCTGATGGGCGCACCCAGTGAAGGGCTCATAGAAGAATATGGTGTGCCGTCAAACACGTCTGCAGAATCCTATCTGGCGGACGGCAATCTTAATGTTCCGTACACCGAGTCCGACGCCGCCGCCTACTTCCAAGACGACTGGAAGGCGCTTCCCACGTTGACCCTGCACTTGGGGCTCCGCTGGGAGTTCTTCGGCCAGGCCGTTAACGCGCTGCACAATGAAACCGTGACCCGCGAGTCCAATCCCAGTACCGCCCTCTGGAGTACAGAGCTGCCGCTCAGCGACCGCACGGTGCCCTATGTCAATCAGGTCTATACAAACTTCGAGCCGCGCATCGGTCTGGCGTGGAATCCTGATTTCGACAAGAAGCTGGTCGTCAGCTCAGGTTACGCCATCAATGCGAATCCCTCGTTTTATAACATCATTCTGCTCGTCCACGACTTTGCGCCGGACACCAACACCAGCGCTTTCCTCTGCTTTACCAACGCCTGCGTTCCCTCAAACGGCTCCATCCTGAGCCAGGATTTTCGCACGCTCAACCTGCCCTCTATCGCCGGCGGAGATCCGGGACAGGCTCTCGAGGACACCCTCCCCAGCAACTTCCGTACGCCCTACGTGCAAACCTGGACCCTCGGCATTGAGCATCAAATCGGTAGCGCCATGGTGGGTGAAGTGCGCTACGTCGGCTCGAAGACCACTGACGACTTCCAGTCGCTCGATGCCAATCCCTTCTTACTGCCCGTGGTCGAGGCCTTTCCGAATTTCTACTCCGGCATATCGCTTTGCAACGACCCGTTTGCCGATGGATTCGGACGCCCCAACTGCAACTCCTCGAATCTTATAAATACTGCCAATGGAGGCTGGGCGGAATACAACGCCCTCGAGCTGAACTTGACCACTCAAAACTTTCACGGCCTGACCGGGACCGCGTCCTATACGTTCAGCAAGGATCTCAACAACGCCACCGACGGATTCCGCAGCACTGGGAGCGGAGGCAGTACGAATGCATTTCCTCAGGACCCGCTTAACCCCAGCGCAGGCGAGCGCGGACTCGGCGGCAACGACTTCCCGAACACCGTCGGGATCGGATTTACTTACGACCTGCCCAAGTTTGTCAGGGGTAACGCGCTGCTCGGCCGCGCTGTGAATGGCTTCCTGTTCACTGGCATCTACCGCTATCGCAGCGGCCAGGTTTACACGCCCTATCAGCCTGTTTACCTCGATGGCATCACTGGCGACACAAGCTTCTGCGACGGGGCTTTCAATGCCAATGTAACTGGCATCGATAGCTGCCGGCTGGTGGTCTCAAACAAAAAAGCGCCCATCAATACGCTCGCCTACCTGAACCCCTACACCGGAGGCCAGGATCCGGACACTGGGGCGCCGCTTCTGGGCACCCCGGAGTACGTGGTCTATAACAGCGACGGATTCAACTCGAGTGGTGTCTACAGTCCAGGCACGCCCGTCGACCCAACGACCACGCACTGGATCGTCAACAACCAGGCCTATGCGCTCTCGGTGAACAATCCTTATCCGGGTTGGAGCAGAAGCCTGCTGCGTGGCCAGCCCTACAGCGATCTCGACCTGACCGTTGTAAAAACCTTCCCCATTACCGAGCGCGTGAACCTGCAACTCTCCATGGCAGCCTACAACGCGTTCAACCAGATGTTCCGCGGCGTCGGCGACCCCTACATCGCCGCCACCAATTTTACGAGCAACGAGGAAAACGGCTCCGGAACCGTCCCCGGCTCTACATCTGGCAACCGATTCGTGATCCTGGGAGGTAAAGTGGTTTTCTAGACTGCGGGAAACAGAAACAGAAAGCCAATAGCCCCGGAAATCCGCTCCGGGGCCTTCCCCAGCCGGGCATCCTTGGTCTTGTATGCTGTTGATTCTGTTCTGGCTGTTCGGCAATCGGCCCGTCCCCGGGCGTCTTCTGAAGTTCCCGGTAGAATGTGCAGCATTGGCGGCGTCCGCGTCCTGCATAGCGGGCCCATTAGATCCAATTTCCAGAACCTCCAAAGCAGCCCCTACAACAATTCATATATCCGTAGACCCTCTTGAAAAAACATGGTGGCAAAACTCCTTTTGTTTCAATATGATGGGTCTTTGCGGGCAGCTGTATTCATTTGGCACATCAATTGCCTAAATGTTCCAAAGATAATCCTTCAGCGTAGAGGTCGCGTCCTGGGACCCCCCCCGCAAGCCTGGACGGCGTTTTAGGACTCAGTTTTTTGGCGTTTGTTGTTCTGTTTGTTTGAATTAACTTGCGGGATCGGACTTGCCCTCCCCATCGAGCCTCCGAAAGCGCACAACCTGGATCGTGCAGCCTTCCTCTAAGGCTTTCCGGTTCAGACGGTTTTGGAGGAGTTCAATGTGGTGTTCCCAGTCTCATAAACTTGCCTTGGCAGCGCTGGTGTCGCTGCCTTTGTTGTTCTGCGCGGTGTTTTTCGGGTTGGTAAGTGCGCCCGCCGCGCATGCGCAATCGATGTTGGCCGGCGACATTGCCGGCACCGTGACGGACCCCAGCGGCGCTGCCATTGTGGGCGCAACCGTCAAGGCCACGAGCCAGGAAACCGGCGCCGTTGCCACCGTCACGACATCGGCAACAGGCGCCTACCGGTTCTCGCTGCTGACGCCTGGCACTTACGGCCTGGCCGTTTCCGCAAAGGGATTCAAGGCAACCGCAACGGTCGTGACGGTGAACATCGGCCAGATCACCACCCAGGACCTCAAGCTGACCGTGGGAGCTGCGAACGAGACCATTGAGGTCAGCGCCACTGCGCAACTGTTGCAGACCGACACCGCGGACCTGAGCACGGAGATCGCGTACGAGCAGGTTCAGAATATCCCCAATCCTGGCGGCGACATTACCTACGTTGCCCAGACCTCTCCGGGGGCGGTGATGAACACGACCGGCGAGTACGGCAACTTCGAAGTGTACGGGTTGCCCGGAACCTCCAATAACTTCACCATGAACGGCATGCAGGTGAACGATCCCTTTCTGAACCTGAACAACTCAGGTCCGTCGAACCTTTTGTTGGGACTGAACGATGTTGCGGAAGTGAACATCGTAACCAACGCCTACGACGTGCAGTATGGCAGCTTCGGCGGTGCGCAGGTCAACGCAATCAGCCGCTCCGGCAGCAACTCCTTTCATGGGAATGCGAACTATTGGTGGAACGGCCGGACCATGAACGCGAACAACTGGTTCCTGAACAACCAGAGCGAGGGGCGCCCGTTCTCGAACACCAATCAATGGGCAGCCGCTGTAGGTGGTCCCATCAAGAAGGACCACACCTTCTTCTTCGTGAATTACGAAGGCCTGTCGTTCATTACGGCGCCGGTGGATTCGCTGTTGTTGCCTTCTGCCGATTATCAGGCCTCGGTCATCGGAACCGACAGCAGCTGCGACGACTCGAGCAGTTCGCTGTATGAGAACGGCGCCCCTGAGGAGTGTGCGTTCTACAAGAAGACATTCGGCCTGTATAACGGTGTGCCCAACCACGCCAACGCGACACCGCTAAGTACTTCGAACGGGGTCACGCCGGACGACGAGCTCGAGCTTTCCGCAGCCCCCAGGTCGAACCTCACCGAGAAGTTGTTCAATGCACGGGTGGACGAGGTTGTGAGCGACAAGGATAGAATATTCGTGCACTTCAAGTACGATCATGGCGTGCAGCCCACCTACGTGGACCCCGTCACCACGGCATTCAATATGAATTCCGACCAGCCGGATTACGAGGGCCAGTTGTCGTGGACACATCAGAAAGCCAAGGCGGTCAATCAGTTCCTGATAACGGGCTCCTATTACAGCGCCATCTTCAAAGCGGTGGACCAGGCCGCTGCCACGGCGGCGATGCCGGAGACCCTAAACTTCGGAGACCTCGACGGCTATTTCTCGGACCTGAACTACCTCAACTATGCGTTCCCAGAGGGCAGGAACGTCACCCAGGATCAGTTCGGCGACGACTTCAGTTATAGCTTTAACAAGAACACCTTAAAGGCCGGCTTCGCCTACAAGAAGGACTACGTCTCTGACTACGATATAACGGAGTTAGTAACGCCGCTCGTGCTCACCTGCGGGAGCCCGGTGACTTGCAATTCGACCGTAGGAGAATCCGTCGGGAACCTTTTCGGGTCGGGCATCTCGCTGGAAGCGATCCAGGACTTCCCACTCGCCACGCACGTGCCGATCAGCCTTTACTCGCTGGGATTCTATGTTCAGGACGACTGGAAGCCGGTGTCCAATGTGACGGTGACCATCGGCGCGCGCATAGAGCGCAATTCGAACCCGTATGCGGCGAAGGGCAGCCTATCCAACTTCGGTACGAGCTTTAGTAACTACGTTGCCTCCATCGGCGCTGACAACTTTGAGTCGACGCCCTACTCGACCCTGATCAAATCCGGCCTGAATAATGCATTTCCAAGCTACCTGCCGGCGATGGTGGAACCGCGCCTCGGGTTCACGTTCTCGCCTCCGGGGATGCCCAAAACCGTTCTTCGCGGCGGCATAGGCATCTTTACTGACATCTTCCCTGGAACGATCGCCGACACTGAACTCTTCAATGCGCCGATCAATCCGCAGTTCACGATTTACTTTGCAGGGATTGACCCGTCGCAGAGTTACAGCTCCGCTCAGGAAGCGGCTACTGTGAACACGACCTTCCAAAGCAACTACAAGACCGGGACCTTTGACTCGGAGTGCGCCGCCAACGCAAATTTCTGCTACTCGCCGCCAAACTTCACGACGGTGGCATCGCGGCTGCAATATCCGACCTATGAGGAGTGGAACCTCGAGGTTCAGCACGAGCTGCCGCTTAAAAACGCGTTCGATATCTCTTATGTGGGCAATCACGGGTATCACGAACCTGTCGAGAACGCGGCCTTGAATGCCTATGGCGCAGCGCCCTTCCCCGCCGCGCCGGCTGCGTCGAACCCCGCCAATGGCAACTCACCATTTGGGGCGATCACCGAGATCCGGTCAACCGCCGTCAGCAACTACAATGGACTCATCGTCTCCTTCGGACACAAGGGGAAAAGCCTTAACCTGCAATTCAACTACGCCTGGAGCCACGGTCTGGACGAGATTTCGAACGGCGGTATCCTGCCGTTTACCACAAGCTCCATCGTCAACCAGATTGATCCGAATAACCTTCGCCATAACTACGGAAATTCGGACTACGACATCCGCCATTACGCGAACGGAAACTACCTGTATGACCTTCCCTATTTCGGAGGGCCAAAGCTGGCGACGAGCGGCTGGGAACTTTCGGGAGTCCTGTTCTTGCACACCGGATTCCCGTTCAGCGTGACGGAGACGGAGTTCGTCGCGGCGTCGGGTGATCTTGGCGGCGCCGGTGTCGCGCAGATCGCGCCCGCAGCCGGCACACCGCACCACTGCGGCGGCTCGGCCGCGAAGACCTCGTGCTTCACTGACCCCGCCACAGAGTTCCCGACAGCGGGCGACCCATCGACTATGCTTGCGCCTTACGACCGCAACCAGTTCACCGGGCCCGGCTATTTCGACACCGACATGACGCTGGCCAAGACCTTTCCGCTCTATCGTGAGGATGTAAAATTCAGATTCGGCGCAACCGCTTACAACCTGTTTAACCATCCGAACTTTGCCAGCCCGAATTCCGACGTCTTCTCCGAGATCTTCGGGAGTTCGGTCAGCACGGTAAGCCCGCCGACCAGCATCTATGGCGCATTCCTCGGTGGCGACGCGTCGCCCCGTATTATCCAATTCACCGGCAAGCTGACCTTCTGATCCGCCCCGGTTTAGCCGCACAAACAACAAGGGGCGTCCGTTACGGCGGACGCCCCTTCTGCTTTTGTGGGTGCCACGGTTGACGCCGCGGCCGCGCGCTACTTCTTTGCGGCTCTCTTCGCGGTCTTTTTGGCTTTGGGCTGGCGGACAGGGAATTTTTTGGCGGAGGTCTTTCCGGCTCCGCGCTTCGCGGTAGCCGGCAGCTTCTTTGTGACCTGCTTGCGCCTGGCCGCCGCTGGCTTGGCCTTCGCAGCTTTCCGCTGGCGCACGGCGCGCGTTTTTTCTGCTAGCGCAGCCTTAAGCTCGGCGTCGAACTCCTCCGGCGTCATGGGCCGCGCCGACTTGCGCAGCCGCTCGATGTCGTAGAAGGCGCGGCGCTCCGCGAGAAAGACGTGGATTACAAAGTCCACGTAGTCGAGCAGGATCCACTCGCCGTTGCGGCGGCCCTCCACGGAGTGCGCGTAGACGCCGAAGTTGCGCTTGAGCCGCAGCTCGATCTCGTCGGCGATGGCGATGGCCTGGCGCTCGTTGGTGGCCGACGTGACCAGGAAAAAGTCTGAGAGTCCGGAGTCGACGGGGTCGAGTTCGAGGATGCGGGTGTTCTGGCCCTTCTTTTCATCACAGACCGCGGCTGCGGCCTGCACCAAAATTCGCGTTTCCTGTGTGACGCGCGTCTGTTTCTGCGCCGGCGAACTGTTCATGCTTTGGGAACGCTCTCCAAGCTCATCCTAGCCTGTCGCTTCGGCATGGAGCAAGCGGCCGTCCCTTCCGGAGGGAGGAACAAGGGAACGAAACGGCGACAAACAACGGGGTCGGCTATTGAGAACTGAGAACTACGAACTGTCCCGGCCTACGCACGATAGAGCTCGTGGCGGGCGATGTACTCGCGGACGGCCGCCGGCAAAAGATCCCGCCGAAAGGCTTGGCTTCCTAAGGCATCGCGGATTTGCGCCCGAATCTCTGACGCGCTGATCTCCACATCCAGTCCAGGCAGCACGTAAAATGGCGCGCGGTCCTCAGCTGCGTTCACGAGAAAGAAGGCGCAGACCTGAACACCGGATTCGATCCTGTCGCCGCCGGGCGCCGGTTCAAGCGTAAGCCCCTGCGGCAGCGCAGCCTTTAATCCCTCCAGCGGCTGCCCCGGCCGCGAGGCGACGATCATCGGCGCCACAAAGGGCAGCTCGGCGGCGCGATGCCAGCGCCGCAGACCGAAGAATGCGTCGGCGCCCATCAGGCAATAGAGCGCCCAGTCAGGCCGGAAAGTAGCGCGCAACCCCTTGAGCGTTTCGATCGTGTAGTTCGGCGCAAACCTGCGGCCGCCAGACGGCCTTGGCGCATCGGCGAGCGATACTGCAAATCCCGGTTCGCCGGCGATGGCCAGCCGCGTCATCGCCAGCCGATGCTCAAAGCTCGCGGCCGATCCCTCGGTTTTGAGCGGCTGCGCGCCAACTGGAGCGAACAGCACCGTATCCAGCCGGAACGCGGCGCGTGCGGCGCGCGCCACAGCCAGATGGCCCAGATGAGGAGGGTCGAAGCTTCCGCCGAAGAACGCAATGCGTTTCCCGCCTTCGCCCAGCAGATCGCCGCTGTCCGCCTGGCTCATGGCCTCATCGTACCGCGTCCACCGCGCCCGCTGTGGCCACCGCGGGGCGGATCGCGCGGAGCCGGTCGCCTCATCGGATAGAATCTTATCGAAGATTGGAACTCGGAAAGCCGCAACTGCCATGCGATATCTCATTGCCTTCTTGTCCCTCGCCGGAATGGTCGTCTCCGCGCTTGCCCTTCAGGTCCATTACTCCACCGCCACGGAGCCCTGCTCCATCAACGAACGCTGGGACTGCGGCATCGTGAATCACAGCCCGTATTCTGAGGTCTTCCACATCCCCGTGGCAGCCATCGGCATCGCGGGCTATTTGTTGCTTGGGATTTTGGCGCTGGGGCGGCGGCGCATCCTGCTCATCATCGTCGCTATACTAGGATCGAGTTTCGCGTTGCATCTCTCCGGCATCGAGAAAAATATCCTCCAGGTCTGGTGCCTCTATTGCGTCATCTCGCAATGCATCATCGCTCTCATCACGCTGCTCGCCGCCGTCTGGCTCATCGTAGCGGAGGTTTTGAAGGCACGCGAACGCAAAGCCAGTTCGTAGTTTGCAGCTCACAGTTCGCAGTTATCAGCCGCTGGCTCCTTGATCGCCGCCGTCTTGTTCCCTTGTTCCCTCGGTCCCTTGTTCCCTGCTGTGCATCCCGCGCGCTGATAAACTTGGATTGTATCCATGATCAAAGACTGGTACGCACGCCGGATGTACGCGTGGGAAACGCGGTTGTGCACGCGTGACGAAAATCGCGTAGTGCGCCCGCTGGAGTGGGGATTCGAATGGATCGCTCCGTTTCTCGAGGCGCAGGGCTTTGGCGCCGCGGTGCCCGATCCCAATGTCGTGCGCGACAACGCGGCTGCCGAAGCTGCCATGCTCCGCATCAACGAGCTCCTGGTGCGCCATAGCGGCGTCTTCTTCGGCTACGAGCGCCCCACCGACTTCCGGCTTGAAGCGCGCTATCCGCAGCTCTTCCCCACCAACGTGCGCCCTGAAACTCTCTTGAAAGACGACGCGATCAAGCAACAGGCCGCCGAGGGAAAGCTCCCACCCGCCCAGTTCCTCCGCTTCACCTCACCGGAGCGCACGCCGTACCCCGAGAACGACCTGGTGAACGCGCGCTGGTATCCGGCCCCCGAACACAAGGATCCCGCGCGTCCCAGGCAAGCCATCGTCGTCCTGCCGCAGTGGAATGCCGACGGCTTCAGCCACAACTCGCTGTGCACGCTCTTCAACCGCATGGGCGTTTCCGCGCTGCGGCTCTCCAAGCCCTATCACGACATTCGCCGTCCCGCGGATCTGGAGCGCTCAGACTACGCCGTGAGCGCCAACATCGGGTGCACCATTTCCGCCTGCCGCCAGGCGGTGGTCGATATCCGTTGTTGTCTCGACTGGCTCGAAGAACAGGGCTACGAGCACTTCGGCGTGCTGGGCACCAGTCTCGGCTCCTGCTACGCTTTTCTCGCCAGCGCGCACGATCCGCGGCTGCGCGTGAATGCCTTCAACCACGCTTCAACCGCGTTCGGTGACGTCGTCTGGGCCGGGCAAAGCACGCGCCACATCCGGCAGGCAGTGGAAGCGGCAGGCCTCAACCAGGAGCGGCTGCGCGCACTCTGGGCCGCCATCAGCCCGGTCAGCTACTACACCCGGTTTGCCGGCGCCGAGGCCGCCGGATCCCGCAAACGCATCCTCTTCGTCTACGCCAACTACGACCTCACCTTTCCCAGGGAGTACTCGCTTCAGGTCGTCGCAGCGGCCCGCCGCTCCACTTTGAATCACGAAGTCCGTGTGCTGCCCTGCGGCCACTACACCACCGGCGAAACGCCCTTCAAATTCATCGACGGCTGGTACATGGGCTGGTTCGTCTATCGCGCGTTCAAGGCGCTGCGCGAAGAAAAGGCGGGGCGCCTGCGTGCGGCACGCGACCCCTCGCCCGAGACCGAAGAGCAAGCTCTCTCACGCTAACGCACCCGGCTCAAATCCAGGCGCAGCAGCTTGGCGGGATCGAGATACGCATTCTGCCAGC
This sequence comes from uncultured Acidobacteriaceae bacterium, assembly GCA_963844905.1. Taxonomy (GTDB): domain Bacteria; phylum Acidobacteriota; class Terriglobia; order Terriglobales; family Acidobacteriaceae; genus Telmatobacter. The sequence goes on from CAWJQD010000002.1 coordinate 619,485, forward strand.
GCACCGCCCAGTGCAGATGCGGTCCGGTCACGCGGCCCGTGGCGCCGCTCAGTCCGATGCGCTGGCCCTGGCTCACGTGCTGGCCCTCGTGCACGTCGATGCGGCTCAGGTGCATCGAGATCGTGAACAGCCCCAGCCCGTGGTCGATGACTACGCAGTTGCCTTCGTAGTAAAGCGGCCGCGCCAGCACCACTACGCCGCTATTGCCCGCGCGCACCGGCGTGCCCATCGGCGCGCGAAAATCCATCCCCTTGTGAATGCTGGCCAATTCGCCATTGAATGTGCGCCGTGTGCCGAAGGGGTCGGTCGGCGCGGCATGAACCGGCGCGCGAAAGTCGCCCGACCATAGCGGCTCGGGCGCGCTCACCGCAAAGACCTTGTCCTTCAGCTCTATCTCGGCCTTGATTCGCTTCAGCTCCTCGGGTCCCGGTTCGACAAACTTCGGCGCGACCGTGAGAGCCGTTGTCCGGTAGTGCGCGGGATGAATCTCGACGGTCCGGCTCAGGTCGATCGCCGCATTCGCCGCCGTGCGAGCGGAGATCCGCACGGTCGAAGGTCCGCTTGCCGTCTCGACGTCAACCCCGGCCAGCGCATACCACGCCAGCCCATCGCGCCCACGGAAAAATTCCAGCTTGTGCCCCAGCCACTCGCCGTCCACCGTCGCGCCGGTGGGAAGATCGACGCGAATCAACTCCGGCGATCCGGCTTCGACCTCGGCTGGCGTAAGTTGAACCACGCCCTGCGCACGAGCGAAAAAAGCGAAGACCCCAGCGGGAACGATGACCAGGAAACCGGCAACCGCCGACAGATTGGGCCATGGTCGGGAATGTCGCATGGTCACAAGCATACCGGCCAACAGCGGCAAATATGATCGGATTCCGTTACTTTGTCTCATCCGGCCGCGGATGCGCGGCCTTCCACGCGGCCACACGTTCCTGCACATCGGCCAGTTCATCGGCCGTGATGCGTTCGCCGACCGTCTGGCGATTGGCCGCATACTTCTCCTGATTCGGCCCCTTCACCGCTGCGGCAAGATCGAACCAGAAGTAAGCCTCCACGTCGTCGTGCGGCACGCCCTGGCCCATCGAGTAAAGCACGCCCAGCGTTCCCTGCGCGCTCGCGTCTCCCTGCTCGGCGGCTTTGCGATACCACGCAGCCGCCTGTTCCATATCGCGCGGAAATCCCTTGCCGCCGTCGCGGTAGAGCGCGGCCAGATGGAGTTCGCCGGCAACGTTGTTCTGCTCTGCGGCCTTCCGGTACCACGCCGCCGCCTGTTTATAGTCGTTGGCGATCTGCTCACGGTTCTGTTCAGTCGCGGCGGCTTGTGCGTAGCGCTCGCCCACTTGCACCTGGGCTGCGGCGTCCCCTTCATTGGCCTTGGCCAGCAGAGCCGCGTCGATACTCGGCGCCTGACCTGCGGACTGCGTCGTTGCCAAAAAGGGCGCGTATGCACACATCAACACCCAGGCGAGTTGCTTCATTCCGGCTTTCACAGAATCCTCGATGAGCGATGAATTCCACGCTCAACCCAGTTTACGAAATTTGCAGGCCGGACAGATGAGATCGATCTATGATGAGAAAGGGGAACAGGCTAGAATCTCAGATATGACTGACCGCATGTCCCTCACCCTCGCCCAGATCGACCCCGAAGTAGCCGCCGCTATTGATCACGAAACTCTCCGCCAGCACGAAGGCCTGGAGATGATTGCCAGCGAAAACTTCGTATCCGAAGCGGTGCTGGAGGCGGCCGGCTCGGTGTTTACTAACAAATACGCCGAGGGCTACCCTGGACGACGCTACTACGGCGGCTGCGAGTATGCCGACATCGTGGAGAACCTGGCCCGCGACCGCGCGCGCCAACTGTTCGGCGGCGAGCACATCAACGTGCAGCCGCACTCCGGCTCGCAGGCCAACGCCTCGGCCTACGCGGCGGTGCTGCAGCCGGGCGACACTATTCTCGGCCTCGACCTTTCCCATGGCGGCCACCTGACGCACGGCCACCGTCTCAGCTTCAGCGGCAAGCTGTATCGGCCCACCTTCTATCACGTTCGCCGTGACACAGAAACCATCGACTACGACGAGTTAGAAGCCACCGCGACCCTGGAGAAACCCAAAGTCATCATCGGCGGCGCCAGCGCCTATCCGCGCCTTTGGGACTTCGCCCGCATGCGGCAGATCGCCGACAAGGTGGGAGCGGTGTACATCTTCGACATGGCGCACATCGCCGGCCTGGTGGCGGGCGGCGTGCATCCTTCGCCCGTTCCCCACGCTCAGATCACCACCACCACAACGCACAAAACTCTGCGCGGCCCGCGCGCCGGGCTCATCATCTGCACACAGGATTTGGCCGCGGCCGTCGACAAGGCAGTCTTTCCCGGCCAGCAGGGCGGCCCACTGGTCCATATCGTGGCCGCTAAGGCGGTCGCGCTCGCTGAGGCGCTGCGTCCCGAATTTCGCAGCTACTCCGCGCAGATTGTCGCCAACGCGAAGGCTCTCGCTGAGGGCTTGCAAGCGGCCGGCTTCCGCCTCGTCTCCGGCGGTACTGACAACCACCTTATGCTCGTCGATGTCTTTGAGAAAGGCATCCTTGGCTCCGAAGCCGAGCTGGCGCTGGGCAAGGCCGGCATCACCGTGAATAAGAATTCGATTCCCTGGGACACCAATCCACCGCTCAAGCCTTCGGGCATTCGCGTGGGTACGCCAGCGCTCACCACCCGCGGCATGAAAGAGACCGAGATGCGGCAGATTGCCAAGTGGATTGCCAAGGCTCTCGAACAACGGGGCGACGATGCGGCGCTTGTGCGCATACGCGGCGAAGTGGCCGAGATGGCCAACCAATTCCCGCTCTATGCCTGGCGGCGGGCGCCGGTCGCAGTCACCGCCTAGCTGCACTTCGGGGCGCACAACCCGGCATAGATTCCTTCACCACTGCCAATCTGCAATTGGCGGAGATCTGCCTGCACGGAAAATATACGTGCCCTACCGCGCCGGCCTGTGCAAGAATGCCAAGTGGAATCAGTTGTCTTCGATCGCCCGTTCGGGAAAGCGCAGGTTGTCCGGCGTGTCTCCGTGCGGGTTTCAGGAGGGATTCGATGAAGTCCATTCACATTGCGTTTGCAACTTTACTCGTGTTCGCCGTGCCGGCGTTTGCGCAGCATCAGAGTCAAAGTCAGAAAGAAAGCCATCCGCCCGTCCCGTCACACGGGCCCGCACCGGTTCGCGGGACTCCTGCAAGGCCCCAGCCACATCCCCAGCCCCAGCCCCAGCCCAACCGAAACTATGCCAACAAGCCCGCCAACCCCAATTCTCCGCACGTAGTGAACGGCAAAACATGGGTCGGTCACGATACCGGCCCCAACGATCCGAACTACCATCTCGACCATCCCTGGCAATACGGCCACTTTACCGGCGGCTTTGGTCCCTCCCACGTATGGCATCTTGCCGGCGGCGGTCCCGACAGGTTCTGGTTCAACGGATGGTTCTGGTCGGTCGCGGCGGCCGACTTAGCCTTCTGCACCGACTGGCTCTGGGACTCGGATGAAATTGTCATCTACGCAGATCCAGACCATATCGGCTGGTATCTCGCCTACAACGTGCGCCTCGGCACCTATGTCCACGTCGAGTACCTGGGCATGTAATCCGTTTGATCCTGAAGCAGCTTCGGAATCTCAAACGAGGCGCGGCGGGATAGGTCATCGGCGCATTCCGCCCGCGTCATCTTCCCGCGCGATGGGGGAATCTCCGCTGTTGGCACCGACTTGTTTCCGGCAGCCCTGAAAGACCGATCGTGATCCCTGCGGTCTCGTAGCAAACTGTAAGCAGCAGATTTGTGCCATTCTTCCGATCTCGAGCTCGGCGAGAACGATATTGGCCGGCGCAACCTCCATCGACTCGAACTGTGGTGGGGAGTTTTCCCGAATGGATCTCGTCTGATGCCTCTATCAGCTTCACCACCTTCCGGAAGCCGGCAGGTGGTAGACGATCCCGAAGATAATGCCAAGCGCGTCAAGGCCGGGATTGCTTGTGTTCACATACAGGTTTGAAAAGTGATGAAACTCGTTTGCTATGCGCAGATCGATGCGCGGGGTGAGTCTGGCTTGAAGGCCAAGGGCCGAGTTAATGGTGAAATTCGCATAAGTGGCTTTCGTCGAAAGTGCCTTCTGGGTGAAGACGACTCCTCCCATCTTGATTGTCCAGAGCGGCTTAATGGTTTTGCCGTCGCGCCACAGCCAGCGAAAGCCCAAAGGAGTAATCGCCATTCCAGGCACAGTTTTCTGGTTGGGGCTCAGGGGATTTCCCCATATGTCGCTCACGGCAGGTTCACGCAGAATAACCAGGGGCAGAAACTCGGCGGCATAGTCCACCCGCGCATGCACAAGTCTGCCCGGCATGTTTAGATAGTGGCCAAGGGTACTGAGGTGAGAGCCCAGGTTGCCCCGGTCGTACTCGACGCTACCATAAGTAGATCGAAGCGCGGGTCGCGCCGCCGGCAAACTTAAAACATCCATAGGCAGCATATCCCTGCCAAAAGAGCTCGCTGGTCCCTAGCGGCGGGGCTGGCGCCGATTCCCCCTGAGCACACGTGATCTGTGCCGCGAGAAGACAAGTCACGGCCGGAATCAAAAGACGATTGAGACGAAAAACTCCGGCGAAGCAACGCTTACTCCGCGGCCGGACCCATAAGCGCACCCAAACTCCATTGCTCACCAAAAATCACCCGTTTGGTTGAAATCAGGAATATCCTCTTCCAACATCGAACGAATCCTTCACCTTGTCGACATCCCCTTGGTTAGCGCCGACTGCCGCGATGATTTCTCTGAATTGAAGGGGAGCTTCCTGAGTCACAGCCGCGCTTCGTTCGACGGGAACCGGCGCCAGCTCCACTGCGCCATCCTTCATCTGGCAAGCCGGCATAGGAAGTTTTTCTATCACACGGCTGGTATGTAGATCAATCAAAATTTGAGATGAATTACTTTCAAAGAAACTTATAATGCTTCAGGAAAGCTTATCGGCCGGAGTCGGCGGTCTCAAACCAGCGCTGCCGGCAGGGAGCGGCCGCGTTGTTGCTGCAAGAAGGATGATGCTTATCTCGAAAATGCTGGCCTAAGTGAAAAAATACTTTGCAGAAAACTGTTCCGGATTTGATTTTTTGACTTATCCTTTGTTTATGGCGATTAAAAACATTCTTACCCAAATCGACTCTGAGATAGCGAGGCTCAAGCAGGCGCGCTCTCTGCTTGCCACGATCGGGACCGCAGCCACCAAAACCGGACGCAACGCCAAGAAGGCGTCTGCCAAAGCCAAGCCCAGGAAAAAGCGCGTGCTCAGCGCCGAGGCGCGCAAGAAGATTGCCGACGCGCAGCGCAAGCGCTGGGCCGCACAGCGAGCCAAGTCGAAACCCAAGGCATAGCACCTCTCTGTTTGACTTGGAGCAAGACCCCGCAGCGCGGCGACATTCCTTCTCACGAATGGAAGCCAGACTTACCCGGCGGGAATCGCGGCGGCGCTCGAGTCATCCGGGACATGCGGTAAGCAGTAGGTCGACTGCAACTCTCTCTGCGCACACGGCGGCGTCATCCGGCTGCAGGGATCTATTGTCTCTGCGCACGTTCATCGCGCGCAGGCGGGGGAACGTCCCATGGCACAAAGAGAGCTCACGCCGCAATCATCCGCCCGAACAGCGAAGCAATTCAATTCGCAATTTGATTCGGACTACGCCGCCGCTCTTGGATTCGGGCCGTGATGGTTCGCGCCCGGATTGCCGTCAAGCAAAAGAAAGACAGTCATGATCGCTCCGCCGACAATGGGCGCCAAGACGATCGGATACTGCAAGAGATCCTGCAATTGGCGATTCGCGAATGGGTGATCGGAGAACACCAGCAGCGCGATGACCGGCACAAAAATGATCAAAAGCCACCAGCCGCTCTTGCCGGTATCGTGAAGCCGCCGTACTGCGCAAGCCATCATGGGAATGAACGCGGCCAGACCAAAAGTCCAACACACAAGCAGCACCGGAACGAAGCCGCCATGTTCCCGGCCGTAGGACATGATCCCGAAAACAAACAGCAGACCCCAAATCGCGAGGTTGATCAGCGTGAAGGTCCAATACTCCGAGCGCTGCGCGCGCCCGCTGAATTGGGCGTATTTCTTCCAGGGCTCCGCATACCAGTTCATCGTTTTCCTCCGGTTTTGCCCGCCTGTCGAAAGGCTTGCCGGTGGGGGGGCCCGCCGCAGCGCCGTTCCGAGCAATTAAGGCGGTTCTCCAATTTCTATGTAGCGTTTCCGATCTATTCCAAGGTGGCTTTTTCTTGAGGAAAAAGCCACTTAGCTTTTGTGGCTTCGCTCTACACCAATTGGAGAACCGCGTTAGCGCAGACATTCGCTCTCGAACTTTTGGTCCCGGCCAGCATACACCCATGATTGCGCAGTCGTGGAGCAGAATCTTCGAGACAATCCGCGCCGGGAACCGGACCGCTCGGCACGCCAGTTGTCGGCCGGCTTTCCTTCCGCTCCGGCTCTGTCTTCGGTACTGTCTTAGCCCAGGGACGCCATCATCAGCATGCGCGGCTCGGTCATCTCGTTGATGGCGGCGCGAATGCCTTCGCGGCCAAGGCCGGAATCCTTGACGCCGCCAAAAGGCATAGGATCCAGGCGCCAGCTCGGCGTGTCGCCCACAATCAACGTGCCCACTTCCAGTTCGCGATACGCGGTGAGGATGCGCCCGGAGTCCCGTGTAAGCAGTCCCGCCTGCAATCCGTACTTCGAGTGGTTCACCTGTGCCAGCGCATCCTCGAAGTCGTCGTATGGCTCGATCAGCGCCACTGGCCCGAAGACCTCTTCGTCGCGAATCTTCATGCCGGGCTTGGTTCCGGTCAGGATGGCCGGCGTGATCACGGAACCCTTGCGTTCGCCGCCAGCCACCAGCTTGGCCCCGTTCTCCACGGCCTCCTTCACCCACGCTTCCACGCGCTCCGCTTCGCTCAGGCGGACCAGTGGTCCGACTTCGGTGGCTTCATTCGACGGATCGCCGATGACCAGCTTGGCCGCGTGCTCCACCACCTTCCACAGAAAGCTCTGGAAGATTCCTCGCTCTGCGAAGACGCGCTGCACGCTGATGCACGACTGGCCCGCGAAGTTGAAGGCCGCATGCGTGGTGCGAAGCGCCGCATCGTCCAGGTCCGTCCAGTCGCTGTGCACCACGAGCGCCGCGTTCCCGCCCAGCTCCAGCAGCACGTGCTTGCGCCTAGAGTGCGCTTTCAATTCCCAGCCAACCTTGGCCGAGCCGGTAAAGCTCACCAGCTTGATGCGGTCTTCCTTCTCCGCCAGCCACGCGGTGTCGGCGTTGTCCAGCGGCAGCACAGCCAGCGCCTCCTCGGGCCAGCCGGCTTTCAGAATCACTTCGCCCAGCGCCAGCGCGGTGAACGGCGTCTGCGGCGCGGGTTTCAGGATCAGCGGGCAACCTGCGGCCATCGCCGGCGCCGCCTTGTGCGCCACCAGGTTCAACGGAAAATTGAAGGGCGTAATCGCCAGCACCGGCCCCACGGCAAAGCGCTGCACCAGTCCCCAGCGCCCCTCGTTGCCTTCGGTCAAATCCAGCGGAATGCTCTCGCCGCCCAGCCGCGCGGCCTCCTCCGCGGCGGTCTTGAAGGTAAGCACGGCGCGATCCACCTCAGTCCGCGCCATGCGCACCGGCTTGCCCGCCTCGGCCACAATCAGCTGTGCGAACCGCTCTTTCTGCTCGATCAGCGCGGCGGCCACATCCTCCAGAATCTCGCGGCGCTTCCACCTGGGCAGTGCGCGCGTCCGGCGCAGGCTCGCGGCGGCGTGATTCACGGCTTGGCGCGCGTCGGCTCGCGTAGCCACGGTCACGCGCCCCACCACGCCCTGGTCCCACGGCGACCGCACCTCCAGAGCCTCTCCGTCAACCCATTCCTTGCCGCACAGCAAAAATCCGGTCTGCGATCCCGGCCTCATTTTCATGGTATTGCCGCTCCTGTTCCCACACTCTCCTCAATGGTACAAGTGTGAGGGTGCAGTGGCGCACCAAGACAAAGAGTCTCCTCGCAGCCAGATCCGGAATGAGGCGTCAGCCCTGGCTTTCCTGTTTCGTGTCCGGGAACGGCTTTGCCCTTCTTGCACCCGTTCAGGCCCGCACCACAAACCGGGCGCAGGCGTCCTCGCCATACCACATAATGTAGTTGGTGCCCCACGCGTTGTTGAAGAGGCAGGTGTGGAGTCCCTTGTTCAGATCGGGCTGGTCGTTGGAGAAGTGCAGTGGATCCCGAGCGCCCAGCGCGACCGCCGGCGCGTCGAGTGTCTCTACCGCGAACTGGTTTGCACCTTCCTTGTACGCGAATCCCTTTTGCAGGCCGTGCATGTGGCGATTGCCCGAGGGCGCCACGCCGAAAGGCGAGATCGTCTCGCCGGATTTATCCAGCGACCAGCCTTTCTGGTCCGCGGCGATGGGATTAAAGGTGAGCCACAGTGCCTCAGGCAGCCGCGTTGCGGGCTTGCCAAACCACGACAGGCTCAGATGGATCACGGGCTCGGCCTTGGGCAGCAGCAGTTCAAGGAAAACGGTGCGCGGAAACGATGCGCGGCCGGATACGAACGCCTCTTCGTCCTCGATGTGCAGGCGCGCCAGAACGCGGTGTGCTTCCGCCGTCTCTTCCACGCTGACATCGGCGCTGGCCGGCTGCCATTCTTCACTTCTTGCCCCGAACCGCTCGATGTTCGGCTTGCCAAAGTCCAAATTCGCCCAATCCGTCTTCATCACTAGATAGCTGGCTTGGTAACGCCGGTAATCCTCCTGCGAAAGCGTCTGATAGGTGAAGAGCGCGATGGGATTCTGCGCGCTGGCCCACTCGCGGCCGGTCGCCTTGTTGCGCAGCCGCGTGATGGCGCCCGTCTTGGCGTCGATGCCGAGGATAAAATGCTTGGTCTCGATCGGCTGGCCGGCCGGATGCGCAACGGCCTTTGGACTCGCGATCGGCCAGGTGGGAGTCAGGCTCGCGATGGCCAGCTCCGCTTCCTCACGCAGCGCCTCGGGCAGTGTGGCCACGCCATCCATCAGGTCCTGCCGCTTCTCGACCCAACTGAACTCCACCACCTTGTAATTCTTTGTGCCGAGCATCCGCGCCAGGTTGGCCGGCTCGTAGTTGTCCAGGTCCAGCCAGTGATTGGCGGCGATTCCCCAAGTATGCTCAGGCTCCAGCAGCACGTGGCGCAGCAGTTGAAGATCGGTTGCGTCGCCCACCTGAAAGGCGCCTTGTGCGATCCACTTTTCGCGCAGCCGCGCCACCTCGCGATAGCGCGCTACCTTCAGCGGGTCGCTGGCGCAGCCGTAGATCCACGTATCGCCGATCTCTTCGGCCACCACCGGCAGCTTGCTGTGATAGGGCTTGAGCGCGTTCGCCATCTCGGAGAGGTTGCTCGCCCGTATCTCTGCATTAGGAAACCGCACCGCCAGATTCGCGTGAATGCGGTCGATCTCCTCCGACGTGTGCGGGCCGCTGTTGTCGTCGCGTACTTCAGTCACCAGCGCTAGGTCGGAGCCGGGCACGCGCGCGACGCCGCCGTAATCGTGGTGATACATCATGGCCATGCTCGCGCCGGAAGGGTCCTTCCAAAGAAAGACCGGCGGCACCTGGGCGAATGCGGAGGCGCCGTTTACGCCGATCTCAAGAAAAGTAATGCCGTGCTTCGCCAGCGGCGGAATCATTCCCCGCGTATGCCCCGGCACGTCGGTCATCTTGGCGCCGGTGGTTACCGTGCCGAAGCGCCGGTCGAGCGACTGCGCCAGCGCCAGGCTTCCCTCGATCATCGAGGGCGCGAGCATCTCCGTTTGCCAGGTGAAAGGCAGCGCATGCCAGGCGATGTCGCCGCTCCGAATGGCCGCTTCCATCGTCTTACGATCCGCGGACGAGGCTTGTTCCAGGTACTCGTAGAGCAGCCATGAGCCCGTGGTCCACACGTAGCGGCGTTTGCCTCCGGCGTTGGCGGCGCGCGCAATCTCGATGGCTTCGGGGAAAAACTTGTCGAAGTATCTTTTATGGACGACGTTGTATTGCGTATCGATAAAACCCGCGTCGAAATGGCACTTGAACATCACTAGCACGCGCTTCACGCTGGGGTCAATCTGCTCCGGTTGCGCGGCCTGCGCCGCAAACGCGCTCTTCCGTAGCAGCAATCCCGTCCCCACGGCCGTCATCGTTTTCACAAAATCGCGGCGTTTCATGGCGAAAAATCCTCCTTTCACCGAGCCGCCCGCAGTGTACCACCCGTGACAAAAAAGAAGCCCCCGCGCCTCGCGGTCTATGGATCGAGCCACGAGCTCCATGCGGTACACTCCATCCATGATTCACGACGGCCACAGCCGCAAACTTCCCTTTGATCCCGCCGAGGCGCTCAAGCACCTGCGCGCCCGCGACCCCAAACTCGCCGCGCTCATCGATCGCACCGGCCCGTTCAGCCTCCGCCTCGACCGCTCGGCCTCGCCCTTCGAGTCCCTGCTCGAATCGATCCTCTACCAGCAGTTGCACGGCAAGGCCGCGGCCACCATCCACGCCCGGGTGCGCGAATACTTCGGCGGCGATCCCACGCCCGCGCTTCTGCTCTCCACGCCCGACAAACCGCTGCGTGCCGCCGGCGTCTCCGGCAACAAGATCAAGGCCCTCCGCGATCTGGCCGCCCGCAGTCTCGACGGCACGGTACCCACACACACGGCCATTCTCAAGATGTCTGACGCCGAGATCGTCGAACGCCTCACCGAAGTGCGCGGCATCGGCTCCTGGACGGTCGAAATGCTGCTCATCTTCCGCCTCGGCCGCCCCGATGTGCTGCCCGCGACCGACTACGGTGTGCGCAAGGGCTACGCGCTCACTTTCCTGCGCGTGCCCAAATCGCGCCCGCTCGAAGCCGGCGATCTGCCCAAGCCGGACGTGATCTTCCGCCGCGGTTTGCGCTGGGCGCCCTACCGCTCCGTCGCAAGCTGGTACCTCTGGCGCGCCTGCGATCTGGCCAAAAACACTCCGCCCGCCGGACGTTTGGTCCGATAGCAGCCTGCGCGACAGCCACCAAACAGCGCAAGCGGCCGGAATATACTGGACGCGGCGCACTTCATCGGATACCTCATGCCTCTTGGTAAGCGTTTTGTTTGCATTCACGGTCATTTTTATCAGCCGCCACGCGAAAATCCCTGGCTGGAGACGGTGGAAACCCAGGACACGGCTGCCCCCTACCACGACTGGAACGAGCGCATCTGCGCGGAGTGCTATGCTCCCAACGGCGCGGCGCGCGTAGTCAACGCAAAGAACCAGATCACGCGCATCGTGAACAATTACGCCCGCATCAGTTTCGACTTTGGCCCCACGCTGATGAGCTGGCTCAAAGAGAATGCGCCGCGTACCTACCGCATGATCCTCGACGGCGAAAGCCGCAGCCGCGGGCGCTACCGCGGCCACAGCTCGGCCATGGCGCAGGTCTACAACCACATGATCCTGCCGCTGGCCGGCGCACGCGACCGCGCCACGCAGATCCGCTGGGGAATTGCCGACTACGAGAGCAGTTTTGGTGCGCCGCCCGAGGGCATGTGGCTGCCCGAGACCGCAGCCGACACGGCCACTCTGGAGGCGCTGGCGGCGAACGGCATCAAGTTCACGGTGCTGGCGCCGCACCAGTGCAAGCGCGTCCGCCCGCTCAAGGTCGAAGACAAGAAAAGCCAAGCCGAGTGGACCGACACGCCGAGTGCAACGGTCGACACCACGCATCCCTATCTCGTTCGCTTCGCCTCCGGCGCCTCAATCGCTGTCTTCTTTTACAACGGCCCGGTCTCGCGCGCCATCGCCTTTGAGGGGCTGCTGAACTCCGGCGATAACCTCGTCGCGCGCCTCAAGGCAGGCTTCAAAGACGCCGCTCAGCCGCAGTTGGTTCATGTGGCTACCGACGGCGAGTCGTACGGACATCATCACAGGTACGGCGAAATGGCCCTGGCCTACGCGCTGCGCCTGATGGGGCAGGACAAGACCGTGAAGCTGACCAATTACGGCAGCTTCCTTGAGCAGTTCCCGCCCGAATTCGAGTGCGAGATCGTCGACAATACTTCATGGAGCTGCCCGCACGGCATCGAGCGCTGGCGATCCGACTGCGGCTGCAACGGCGGCAGGCCCGGCTGGAACCACGCCTGGCGCGCGCCTCTGCGTCAGGCCTTCGACGAACTGCGCGACGCGCTGGCTCCGCTCACCGAGCAGGAGACCGGCAGCCTGTTCCGCGATGTCTGGGCCGCCCGCGACGCCTACATCCAGGTAATGCTCGATCGCAGCACGGAGTCCGTGGACCGCTTCTTCGCCGCCCACCAGGCGCATGCGCTCTCTGAAGCCGAGCGTGTGCGCGCCCTCGAGCTGATGGAAATGCAGCGCCACGCCCAGCTCATGTACACCAGTTGCGGATGGTTCTTCGACGACATCGCCGGGATTGAGACCGTGCAGGTGATCGCCTACGCCGCGCGCGTGCTGCAACTTACGCAGCAGGTCTTCGGTGAGCAGGCCGCTCCGCTGGAGCCCGCGTTTCTCGCGCGGCTGGCCGAGGCCCGCTCCAACGATCGGGCTGCCGGCGACGGCGCCCAAATATACAAACGGTGCGTGGCCACCATGGAGCTGCACCTCGAGCAGGTCGCCGCTCACTACGCCATCAGCTCGGTCTTCTCCTCGTTTGCCGACGAGACCGACCTCTTCTGCTACCACCTCCGCCGCATTTCGTACGACATCCACACTTCAGGCCGCAGCCGCCTCGCCCTGGGCCGCGTGCACATAGCCAGCGCCATCACCGGCCACGCGCAGAATTTCTCCTTTGCGGTTCTCCACTTCGGCGACCAGAATATTACCGCCGCCGTCAGGGCCTACACCAGCGACGATGCAAGGGCCTTCGAAGCCTTTTCCGCCGAGGCCGTCGCCCATGTCCAGCGCGCCGACTTCCCTGAGGTGATTCGCCTGCTCGACCGCTTCTACGGCCATGCTGACTACTCGCTTACCTCGCTTTTTTCCGACGAGCAGCGCCGCATTGTCGAGCTCATCCTCAACTCCACGCTCTGGGACATCGAGAATTCGCTTACCACCATCTACCAGGACCACGCCAGCCTGCTCCACTTTCTTTCGCAGGCGGGCCTGCCCAAGCCGCCCGCGCTTACCCTGGCTGCGGGATTCGCCATCAACGCCGGCCTGCGTCGCGTGCTCGAGGGCGACCCCATCGATCTGGCGCAGTTGCGCTCTTATCTTACGCTGGCCCAGGCCGACCAGGTTCCCCTCGACACCACCACGCTCTCTTACATCTCCGATCAGCGCATGAAGCGCGCCATGGTCGAGTTGCAAATGTCCTCGGGCTCGCTGGAGATGCTCGACCGTGCGCTCGTTCTCGCCCGCATGCTCACCGAGCTGCCCTTCGATTTGAAACTCTGGCAGGCGCAGAACATCTGGTACGAAATCCTGCGCACCTCGGGCCACGCGCTCACCGCGCTGTCCGCGGAAGAACATCCGCGCTGGGAGAAGGATTTCGACGAGCTGGGCGCATGCCTCACCTTCGACACGCAAGCCATCCGCGCCGACGAAGAAGCCGCGGCGGCGACCGGCAGATGAGCTCCGTTAGCCGCGGCTCACCTTCGCCAACTTCCCATCCTTCAGCGTGAACTGCTCCCTGCGCCACACGATTGTGTCTCCAGTCAAGCCCGCCACCCACAGACCCATCGCCATCGCGTCGTGCAGCGGCAGAAGCCACAGATTCGCAAGCACCTCGTGGTCGCCCAGCACCTCGGCGCCCACGGTCATGGCCTGCGCCAGGCGCAGGAAAAAGTTCAGCCCCAGCAGCCACAAACTCACCGGGCTCAATCCGCTAGCGAGCACATTGAGTAGCGCCCAGCCGAGGCCGTGTGTAAAGATCAGGCCCACATAGCCGGCCGGGCGCGCACTGCGCACCGTCCGCAGCCAGCGCAGTTGGTGATTGAAAAACTCGCTCCAGCCATACGCAGGCACGCCGGTCTCCACCACCTCGGGACTCACCTCGATGCGATAGCCCGCCTGCGCCACGCGCGCACCCAGTTCGTAGTCGTCAGCCAGGTGATCCACCAGCGGCAGCAATCCGCCGGCCTTTTCCAGGGCATAGCGCCGCACCGCGAGCGTTGAGCCGAGCCCGTAACGCAGTCCGCCCTCGATCATCTTCGAAAGCAGCACTCCGGCCATAAAATCCGCGGCAATTCCCAGCGCCTCGAGCCTCGACGCCAGCGTGCCGTGAGCGCGTCCGCGATAGAGCGCCGTCACCAGCCCAACTTCGGTTACGCCGTGCCCCATCCTCGCGCCTTCTTTCTGGCGCAAAGGTGGGAAGCCTCTACTGATTCCCAATTGAAGGGTACGGGCTTTAACCCCTGAAGAATCTGCGGCCGGCGCGAAGCAACACATCACCCGCTCCAGATACCGCGGCCCCACGGTAATGTCGGAATCGTTGATGAGCAGAAATTCGTACCGCGCATGAGCGGCGAGCTGCGCTAGAGTGCTCACCTTGCCGTTCGCTCCCAGCCGCTGCGGACACGCGACGAGCCGGATCGCCCGTCCCGGAAATTCGGCCTGCAACTGCTTGACAGCCGCCGCCGCAGGATCGTCAAGCGACGACACGCCGAAGAGCAGCTCGAACTCTCCCGCGTAATTCTGCCGGCAATGGCTGCGAAAGGCATCCATCATGCCGGGGTCGAGTCCCTTGAGGGATTTGAGAATGCTCACGCCGGGAGCGAACTCCGCACACGGCGCGCGCCGCTCGTGCAGGAAAACTCGCGCCGCCGCCAGCACCGCGAGAAAATATCCGATCCCCGCCACGGCCAGCGCCGTCGTCGCCATCTCCACGGCCTGCGCCAGTGCGTGCGGCATCACAAAAGCAGTTTACAGTGGTCAGGGATCAGGGATCAGTTGTCCGGCGATCGCGGGGGTGTTTGCGCCCACGTGCCAAGAGAGCAGAGCGATTTCATACTCTATAGAGCGGAATCGAAATCGCAGTCAGACGATATGCCGTGGTTCAGCACGAAACACTGACCACCGATCACTGAGCACTGACCGCTTGCTACTCGTACCTGAGCGCTTCAATCGGGTCAAGGTTCGCCGCTTTCCATGCCGGATAAATTCCGAACAGCAACCCGATGGCGCAGGAAGCGGCAAACCCGATCAGCACCCACGCGGTGGAGAGTGTGGCCGGCAGGCCGATAGGCAGGAAATAGACAATCCACGTAATCACCGCGCCCAGCAGAATACCCACAATGCCGCCGATCGAGCACAGCGTCACCGCCTCGGTTGTGAACTGTGTGAGGATCATGCGTTTAGTCGCGCCAATCGCTTTCCGCACTCCGATCTCGCGCGTGCGCTCGGTCACGCTCACCAGCATGATGTTCATCACGCCCACGCCTCCCACCATCAGCCCCACGCTGGAGACGGCGATCATAAAGATGACCAGCCCTTCGGTCAGTTGATCCCACAGCCGGCTCAGCGAATCGGGCCCGAAGATTTCGAAGTCGTCCGGCTTATCCACGCGTACCTTGCGGCGGATGCGCAGCAGCTCCCGAATCTCTTCTTCCACAAGGTCCTTGTTCTTCGGGCTGTCGTACTTCACGATGAGGGTCAGATCCGTGATCTCCGGGTGCAGGTTGTGAAAGGTTCCCCACGGAAACAGGATGATGTTGTCGCGCGGACTCTTGCCGCTCCCGAAGGGCTCCTTGCGCTTATCCAGCACGCCAATCACCGTGTACAGCCCCGACTCGATCGCCACCTCTTTGCCCACCGCTGGCGCGTCGCCGAACAGCTCCTCCCATGTGTCGTGGCCCAGCACCACCACGTGCGCGGCGCGGGCATCTTCGGCGTCGGTAAACATGCGCCCTTGCAGCAGCGCCAGCTCGGTCACGTCCATCACCTCGGGGAAGTCGCCCGCCAGGATCGCCCCGGCAACCTTCTTGCCTCCGTATCTTGCACTGACATCGCCGACCTGGAAACTCTTGATGTAGGCGCCTTCGGCATCTGTGGTGATCACGTGAGGCAGTGTGCGTAACGCCTTGGCGTCATCGATGGTCAGCATTCTGCGCGCCAGCATCTCCGCTGTCGGCCGCACACTAATGATTGGCAGGCGACCGATCCAAAATACATTCGATCCCAGCGAGTTGATAAAACTCGAGACACGGTTATTGATTCCATTGACGACCGACGAGATGGAGATGACGGTGGCGACGCCGATCACGATGCCCAGGACCGTCAACCCCGAGCGCATCTTGTTCGTGCGCAGCGTATCCAGTGCCATCTTCACCGATTCGCGGGTTTGTCCATTCGCCGCCATCACTGCTTCTCACAATTCCGCGCGCAGCGCCACAACCGGATCCAGCTTGGCTGCTTTGCTGGCGGGATACACGCCGAAAAAGATACCCACAGAGCCGGCCAGGAACAAGCCAAGAAAAATCGACCACAACGGCACGCTGGTCGGGAACCCGATGACAATCGTGATGAGTTTGCCCACAAGAATGCCGCAGAGCACGCCAATGGCTCCGCCGGTCACCGCCATGGTTGCGCTCTCGATGAGGAATTGCAGCAGCACGTCGCGTTGCCTGGCGCCCAGAGCTTTGCGCACGCCGATTTCGCGCGTCCTCTCGGTCACGCTCACCAGCATGATGTTCATGATCACCACGCCGCCCACTACAAGCGCGATCGACGCCAGCCCCAGCACCACGCTGGCGAACAGCGAGGTGATCTGCTTCCAGATGTCGAGAAAAGTATCGTTGGTCTCGATTTCAAAGTCGTCGGGCGATCCCGGTGCATCGTGGCGTCGCGTGCGCATCAACACACGCACCTGGTCTTCGGCCTGCGTCATGGCCTGCGCGCCGCCCGCCACCCGCGCGTAGATGTCCACCGAATCGTTGTACCCGTAAATCTGCTGATAGGTGCTGATGGGCACAGCCACCCAGTTGTCCTGCGACTGGCCCAACGTCTTGCCCTGCCGCTCGCCCACGCCCACAATCGTGTAGGGAATCCCGTCCACGCGAATCTCTTTGCCGATCGGGTCACCCGCGCCCAGAATGTTGTCCACAATGTCGTAGCCCACGATCGTATCGTGCGTGCCGTGCTCGTCGTCGGCGGGCGTAAACCCGCGTCCGATCGCGATGTTGATGTTGTTGAGCGACAGCATCGTCCAGGTGCCGCCGCGCACGTCGGTGTTGTCGCTGGAGTGGCCGTTCGCCACCACGTTGGTGGACTTATCCAGCATCGCGCCCACCTCGCTGCACGCCGTGCAGTTGTCGCGCACCGCCCGGTAGTCCTCAATGCGCAGGATCTTGCGTTTCTGGTAACGCATGTAGTCTTCGGGGGAAAAGGTCACGCTCGCCTGCCGCGATACCTGAAACACGTTCGCGCCGTAGCCCGAAAGCTTGGTGGCGACATAGCGGTTGGCGCCATTCACCAGCGTAATGACCATGATGACCGAAGCCACGCCCATCACCACGCCGATCAGCGTGAGAATGGTGCGCAGTTTGTTCGCCCACAGCGATTGCAGCGCGAGTTTGAATGCCTCTCGAAGTGGCATGATCCTGCCTTCATGATACGCACGCGCCCGAAACGCGGTTCCGGCGCGAGGATGCCGCGTAGCCGATCTGGCGCCGGGGACCGTCTGGTCCGGGCAGGGCAGGGAACTGCGCGTTCATCGCGGAAAAAGTGAAACAGCGCCAGATTCAGTTCGTGAACACGTCTACGCTTGTGCCGTTCAGCCCCTGATCCCTCCGCTCTTGGTCCCTTGTTCCCTTGTTCCCTGTCTTCTTCACCGCCCCGAGCTGCCAAACCCCTTCGCCGACCGCCCGGAGCCTTCCAGGCTTTCCACTTCTTCCACCCGCCCGGTCAGCACAGGCACCGGAACCATCTGTGCGATCTTTTCGCCCGGATTCAGTTCCACCGCCGCATCGCCCAGGTTGGTCATCACAACCAGAATCTCGCCGCGGTAGCCCGCGTCGATCACCCCGCCTGTAGTGGCGATTCCTCGCGCCGCCATCGATGAGCGGTCGCGCACCAGCAATCCCAATGGCGCTCCGTTGACCGGATCCCGCGCCTCCACGGCAATCCCCGTCCGCACCTTCACCGTGGCGCGGGGACTGAGCCGCACCCCCTCCAGCGCAAACACGTCGTAGCCCAAGTCCTCGCCGGCGTGCGCCACTACCGGCAGCCGCGCGCCCGCTTCCAGCCGCTTCACTCTCAGCATGTGTCCGATGTTAGCAGCAGGCCATGAAGTCTCGCTGAGGCTCTTTCCATCCGTGCCCTGCTCAAGAATTCTGCGCATCTTTTTGAGGGCTCAGCCTAACCCTTTCGTACCATTGAATCGCCGCATTTCGTGTTGCACACTGTACGAGGAATTTTCCCGGGGCATTTGTTTCGAATTACAACAAGCCTTGCAGTTGATGCTTGCGCCCGGTAGCGACCCAAAAGGCGAGAGGGCCACAAATCAGCACACTGCGCGTCTTTTGAGCTGCGCCGCGGCGAGATCATGGTTTTGCGTGTGCGGAGTGGAAGCCAATGGAAATAGTTGTCTTTGCCGAACAGTTCAGGAGTGGCAGTTGGGATGTCTGGGAGCACCGGTGCAGCCCTAGAGAGGTCCAGGCTGTTGTGGATACTGCCCGTGTAAGAGCAAACGTTCGCTCGTTGAACGGGCGGCTCATTCACGATGACTTCCTTGAGGGCGCGCGCTGCATGTTTGATGTTGCGCGTGGCACGGCGAACGATCCGAGGGATGGAGATACGCAGGTTTATTGTGTCTGCGTGGACCAGGTCGTGATCGGGGTCTACCAGAAGGTTCGCCGGTACTCGCAGAGATTTGCTGAAGCCCATGCCTGCGCCGAACTGCAGAAATCTGCTTGAACGCTAGGAGGGCGCTCCCACCGTCGTGTTCGATTCACTGCATCGCTAACCCCGTGGCCCGCTAACTCGCTGACTTGCCGGCTCGCTGACCCGCTGTCTCGCCGGCCCGCTCCCAAATGGTCAGCCCCGGCCGGGCGTTCGCCCAACCGGGGCTGTCGTCTCCCTCCCCAACGGCTCCGGCTCTACAAGCCACCCGCCGTCAGGGTATTCAGCATTCGGCAAAAGGACCTGTAAGCCGAATTCTGTCGTGTGCGGTCATTCCTCTAGGCGCCGCGTTACCGCGGGCGCTCATCAGCGACCTACCCGGAGGTTTCAGCGCGTTCTGGAACCGCCTTGACGCATCGGGCCGATGCGTAGCGAGAGCCTGGCTCCGCGGCCCCGGCTTCCCTCCCTATTTGGTCTTGCTCCGTGTGGGGTTTACCCTGCCTCCGCCGTTACCGCCGGAGCGGTGCGCTCTTGCCGCACCTTTTCACCCTTACCCCGGCTGCGGGTGCCCCAGGTCTCGATTTTGAGACCTGGGAAAACACAGTCGAGGCGGTATCTTTTCTGTGGCACTGGCCGTCCATGAGCCTTTACGCTCACGTCCCGGACGTTATCCGGCACACCGCCCTGCGGAGTTCGGACTTTCCTCTCCCGGCAACCCCTGCTCTCGCAGAGATCCGGCAGCGACCGCCCGGTCCTCCTGCCAGCCTTTAGTCTACCGCGAAATCGATGCCGCCATCAGCCATCGGCGCGTTCAGCGCGTGTTCCGCCCGCTCCATCTGATATAAAGGGTGCCGAACGCCGCAATCTCGAAACGCAAGGCTCAAGAGGAATCCCATGAAAACCACCTCAATGTTCAGCCTCCCCTCCGTCCTTCTCGCCGCGATCATCCTTGCCTTCGCCGTTCCCGCAGTGCAAGCGCAGCAATCCATTCCGCGCCCCGCCCCCGTTCCCATCATTGACATGACGCCCGTCAGCCCGGAGTCCGTCGGCTTCTCCTCCGAGCGCCTGGAGCGCCTGCACGCCGCGATCCAGGAAGAGCTCGACAAGAAGCAGCTCGCTGGTGCCGTCACCATCCTCGCTCGTCACGGCAAAATCGTGGACTACCACGCCTACGGCATGCGCGACCTGGCCAGCGCCACGCCCATGACCAAAGACACCATCTTCCGCGACTACTCCATGACCAAGCCCGTCACCGGCGTCGCCATGATGATCCTCTACGAGCAGGGCAAGTGGCAGCCCGCCGATCCCATCTCCAAGTTCATCCCCGAGTTCGCTCACCTCAAGGTCTTCAACGGCTTCGATCCCAACGGCAAGATGCTTCTCGCCGATCCCGATCACGCGCCCACCATGCGCGAGCTGTTGACCCACTCCGCCGGATTCACCTATGGCAACGGCGACACGCCCGTCGACAGAATGTACGGCGAACTCAAAGTCGGAGATGCGAAAACCTTACAGGAGATGATCGACCGCCTGGCCGAGATCCCGCTGCTCTATCAGCCCGGCACGCGCTGGGTTTACAGCAAGTCCATGGACATCCAGGGCTATATCGTCGAGAAGCTCACCGGCCAGTCCCTCCCCGACTTCATGCGCGACCAAATCTTCGCCCCGCTGGGCATGAAAGACGCAGGCTTCTTCGTCCCGCCGGATAAGCGCTCGCGCTTCGCCACCGGCTATCACGAGGTCAATGGCGAGCTGGTTGCCGAGCCCACCGCCAACGGCGTGCCCACCGACTACGTCACCCAGCCCACCGCGCCCCAGGGCGGAGGCGGTTTGGTTTCCACTCCGGAAGACTACTACCGCTTCGCGCAAATGCTTCTCAACGGCGGCCAGTTGGACGGCACGCGTATCCTCGCTCCATCCTCCGTCAAGCTCATGACCTCGAACCACCTGCCCGCCGCGCTCCTCACCGGCCAGTTCGGCGGCGGCATGCACATCATGCGGCCCGGCTTCGGCTACGGCTACAACTGCGCCGTCATCTTCGATCCGCCTGAAGCCAACCTGCCCGACGGCAAAGGTACATTCTTCTGGGATGGCGCTGCCGGCACCTGGTTCTGGGTCGATCCCACCAACGACATCGTCTTCGTCGGCATGATCCAGCGCCGCACCAGCCCCGACAATCACCCCCTGCTCTACCGCACGCACGCGCTCGTCTACGCGGCGTTGGTCGACCCGTCGAAATAGCAATCTGCAGCAGCGGTTGCCCATCCTTTCCGCGACGATTGCGGAAGGGGTGGGAATCGCGGACTATACGACCCGCTCGCCCTCGCGCCCCACAGCCTCGCTACAATCGTAGGTAGGGATGATCCGTTCTCTCTATCTCGGCCGCGTGGACTACGGCGAGGCGCTTCGCCTTCAAGACGAATTGGTCGTCCCGCGCACGCAGGGACGCATCGGCAACGTTCTCCTGCTTCTCGAACATCCGCCTGTGCTCACGCTCGGCCGCAACGCCAACCGCTCCAACATTCTCGCCTCCAATGAGCTGCTCGCCGCGCGCGGCGTCACCCTCCACGAGATCAATCGCGGCGGCGACGTCACCTACCACGGCCCAGGCCAACTCATCGGCTACCCCATCTTCGATCTGCACAGCCTGCGCTCGCCCTCCGGCGGCCGCCTCGGCCCGGTCGACTTCGTCCGCCTCATGGAAGAAGCGCTCATTCGCCTCTGCGGCGAATTTGGCGTCGAGGCCGGCCGCATCTGCGGCCTCAGCGGCGTCTGGTGCGGGCTTCCGTCCGCGGGGTCGGGCGGAAGCCCGACCTGCGACTCGCCGCAAAACTCGTCCAAAAGCCCCCGGACCGGAGGGCGAGGCCGCAAGATCGCCGCCATCGGCATTCATGTCGCGCGCGGCGTTACATCACACGGCTTTGCCTTCAACGTCACCACCGACCTCCACGACTTCGGGCTCATCAACCCCTGCGGCATTACCGGCTGCCCCGTCACCAGCCTCGCCTGCGAAGTCGCCGACCCCGCGACCCTACCCTCCCTCGAATCCCTCGCCCACCAGGCCGCCCGCCAGTTCGGCGTGGTCTTTAACGAGCCGGTCGTAGCCGTTGAAGGTCTTGCCGCGCTCCGCGCTCAGGCGCAAGCTGAGCCCACCGCCCCGTCCGATTCTCCGGTCCCAGAATCTCCGGCTCCCGATTTTCCAGCCCCTGAATTCCCGGCTCAAGACACACCGCTCCAAATCCCTCCCGAGATCGAGCGCCTGCGCCGCACCAAACCCCGCCCGATCACCGCCTGATTCAGCCATTCCTAGCCACCCGCCCCGCCGCGCCCGCGATTTATAATCCGGCAGGAGTTACGCGCGCAGAGAAGTGGATCGGGGGCGGCCAATGCCGCTCTAGCCTCGCTGACCCCGCTAACTCCGCCAAGAGAGGGACGCATGTCCACTGAAGTCATCATGCCCCAGTTGGGCGAGTCGATCTTCGAGGGCACGATTACCAAATGGCTCAAAACCATCGGCGACGCCGTCGAAAAAGACGAGCTGCTCTTCGAAATCTCCACTGATAAGGTGGACGCCGAGATCCCCTCGCCCGCGGCCGGCGTGCTCGCCGAGATCCGCTTTCCCGAAGGCGCTACAGTCGAAGTCAACACCGTCGTTGCCGTCATTGGCGAAGCCGGCACAAAGACCACAGCTCCCACGCAGACAACCGCAAACATTGCACAATCGCCAGTCCCAAAGTCCGCCGCACCGCAGGTGCCGCCGGAGGCACAAGCTGCCGCGCAACGGCCGGTCCAAAGGGCTGCCCCACCGCAGGTGGCGCAGGTGGGCCGCATCCGCTCCTCGCCGCTCGCCCGACGCATCGCCAAAGAGCACGGCCTCGACCTCAGCCGCATCGCCGGCACCGGCGCCGAAGGCCGCATCACCAAGGAAGATGTGCTCCGTTCTTTGAGCGGGGTCGGCGCCACGTTGGACGCAAGCGCCCGCGATAGCGGGCGTTCCGCCGCACCGCAGGCGCCCGGCGCCGCCGCTAATCTCCTCCAGGAGTCTGCCCCACCGCAGGTGGTCCCCCTCACCCGAATGCGCGCCATCATCGCCGAGCGCATGGTCGAGAGCGTGCGCATCAGCCCCCACGTCCACACCGTCTACAAAGTCGACATGACGCGCATCGCCCGCCTGCGCGACCGCGAAAGGGCCTCCTTCGAGCAGCGCCACGGCATCAAGCTCACCTACATGCCATTCATCGCCGCCGCGGCCGTCGCCGCGCTCGGCCGCTTTCCCATCGTCAACGCCTCGCTCGAAAGCTCCTCCGAAGGCCTCGCCATCCGCTATCACCAAAACATCCACCTCGGCATCGCCGTGGCCCTCGACTGGGGCCTTATCGTGCCCGTCATCCGCCAGGCCGAGCAGCGCAGCTTTGCCGACATCGCCCGCGCCATCGCCGATCTCGCCCTCCGCGCCCGCTTGAAAAAGCTCTCGCCGGACGAGGTCGGCGGTTCCACCTTCACCCTCACCAACGCCGGCGCCTTTGGCGGCGAGTACGGCATGCCCATCATCAACCAGCCCGAGTCGGCCATTCTCGCTGTCGGCGGCCTGCGCAAGGAACCCGCCGTCGTCACCGACGCTGAAGGCAACGACTCGATTGCGATTCGCTCGATGCAGTACTTCTGCCTCGGCTTCGATCACCGCCTCATCGACGGCGCAGACGGCGGCAAATTTATGCTCGAATTCAAAAAGGTGCTGGAATCCTGGAACCAGGAGATCGGGTAACAGGCTGGGGAGGAACTCGATTCTCAGGAAGGGGCGGGTGGCCCAGGTGCCGGGGGAGCGGAGTGAGCTCCCCAACAAATGACGGGTGCCCCAGGTCTGGGGTCCCCGCGAACAGGTCTTCG
This sequence comes from uncultured Acidobacteriaceae bacterium, assembly GCA_963844905.1. Lineage (GTDB taxonomy): Bacteria > Acidobacteriota > Terriglobia > Terriglobales > Acidobacteriaceae > Telmatobacter. Next base: position 643,205 of record CAWJQD010000002.1, read on the forward strand.
TTCGCGGGGTGGAGGTGCCTCGCTTTTGGGCACCTGGGATCCTACGAACCTTGAATTGCCCTCGCACCACCGCAATACACGCCAGGCGGGTGGCCCAGGTGCCGGGGGAACGGAGTGAGTTCCCCCACAAATGATGGGTGCCCCAGGTCTGGGGTCCCCGCGAACAGGTCTTCGTTCGCGGGGTGGAGGTGCCTCGCTTTTGGGCACCTGGGATCCTACGAACCTTGAATTGCCCCCGCACCACCGCAATACACGCCAGCCCAGTCACCGTGTTAAGTGCTCTCGCACCTTCCACCCGCTCTAACTCTAATTTTCCCTGCCTCTTAGCTACATCCCCCAATTTGCAGAGAATTCCCCCCGCTTCCTGCACAATGGTTCCATGATGTCTCTCCAGGCAAAAGACCGCGCCCGCCGGCTGTCCTTCGCGGAGGGAGTCAACGACGTCCCAAATCTGGCCCGAAGCGCCCATTTGGCCTGACAAGCCTTCGTAACTCTTTTGAATGGACGACTTTACTGGGTAAAACCATTTGGAATCAACAGGTTGCAGAAATCGGCGAAAGGTACAAGCGATTGAAAACAAGTCCCTTAACCTCAAAAGGGGTGGGGGGGTGGCATTTGGCTGCGAAACTGTGAACCGAGCCCACAACCCAAAGGCTGAAAGTGCCGTTTTACTCACGATTACTTCCACCGATGCATTCGCCGGCGCCAGCTTCAGTCCCAGTCGTTCCTGCAACGCAGTAAAGAGCGCCTGCGAAGGGACCGAAGCTCACCCTCCGATCATCACCTCGTACGGTCCCGACGGCAGGCGGAAGTGCGTGCCTCGCTCTTGGTTTAGCTTCAGAGTTGCGGGGACATCCAAATCGGGGATCTGTACCGTTCGCGTCCACGAACCGGTGCTCCAGTAGTCCGCGTCGATGTGGATGGTTGCTCCGATGATGCAGTACTTTCCTATTTCTTCCTTGTGGCCGTCGCGAAATACGAGTACGGCGGAAGGTGGAGCGGCTGGCAGATTGGACGCCTGTTCTGGCTCCGGCCGGTACAATTGCCCGACAATCTGCGGTGGGCCATAGGATGTAGTTCGCACCCAATGATCGCCCTGCAACTCCAGCAGCACCATCCCCTCGGTCGGCTTTGGCGGCGGTGGCGGGGCGGCTGCTCGAAAAGGCTCTTCTGAGACAATCTGGGGCGGAGGCGCCTCCTGCATGGGCTCATAAGCGGAGTCATAGCCGAGGTCGGAGTCGTAGTCGAGATCGGAGTAAAAATACGGAGCATATGCCGAACCCGGGAAGTACCCGCGTCCGCGGCCCTGTCTGGCTACACCCGCCCTTCCGCTACGGCCCCGCGCGATGGCGGCTCCACCTCGGCCAGCCGGAGCGGACGCGAACCCTCGTCCCTGGGCCTGTGCGGACGACCCAATGAGAGTTGCTCCGAGCACAGCAAGGGAAAGCGCAATGAGCACGCTCTTCATAGACTCCTCTGTTGAAGTCAGGAATGTTCGTGGCCGTTTCTCTTGCCGGCCGCGGATCAGAAATCCTCCGTTTGGATTTGCCGACGGCGGAAAGTATACACGCGGCCTGCGATCCTGGGCGATTGTCGTGCCGAGCGAGAAACCAGCTGGGATTTCCATTTTGGCATCCCAATTCGAAGTCAGAATACACCCAATCACCTCGCTCGTGCTCGATTTCTTGAAGTACATTCCTCCGAGCGCTTGCGGGAGTCCACGGATGGCGTTCCTGCTCCCGGCGGCCTTCGCAACGAACCCGCCGTCCTCACCGACGCCGAAGGCAACGATGCAATTGCCATCCGCTCCATGCAGTACTTATGCCTCGGCTTCGATCACCGCCTCATCGACGGCGCCGCCGGCAAGTTCATGGCCGAATTCAAAAAAGCCCTCGAAACCTGGAACCAGGACCTCGGCTGACGCTGCGGCCCGCTTCGACCCCATGGGCACGGGAGGCCGAGCAGCGTGGACTGCGCCCCCAAAGTGAGACAGGGTGTAAATTGACAGTTTGCAGCGAAGGGAGGAACTGCAAATGAGTCAGGAATCAAAGTACCGGAAGTTCCCGAAGGAGTTTCGGGAGGCGGCGCTGCGCCGTCTTGCGAGGCCCCGAACATGTCCCAGTTGTCCCGGGAACTGGGCATCTCACGCCAGCTTCTGTGCTCGTGGCGGCAGAGCCGGCAGCGTGAGCAGCAGAAACATTTCGACGCCACCGCGCAAGGCTTGCGCCAGGAGAACGCGCAGCTCAAGAAAGCGCTTCTGGGCCGGACCTTGGAAGTGGATTTTTTGAAGGCTGCATGCGCAAAGGTCGAGGCTCTGCGCCCGGGCAGTACCGGCTCTGGCGAAACGGCATCTGGGAAGCGATGCGGGAACGGATGCCGGCGCAAGGCAGCCTTGGTATAGAGCCAGTTGGCTGTTCCTTCCACCCCAGCGACGAAGACCTGTCGCCGGGGACCCCGGCCTTGACAGGTTGGTCTCCACCAGAGCCTGTCTCCGCTTCACCAACCGAAACCCACTCTGCACAACAGCCAACAAAATGAATACACTTTTTCAGCCAACGGCGAACTGTCAAAATACAAACTGTCTCACCCAAGGGGTTCACCCCAGTCTTGTCAAAGAGGCGTAGGGGGCGTTTTAGGCGTAAGTGATTCAAAACAAAGGCGCGCATTTTGCATCGGAGTTTGCAGGAAATTACGGGCGGATCGGGTAAGCTAGAAGCAATCGTGGCGAAATGATTCTGGCTGATGGGAAGGTCGAAGAGGCTTTTCCGATCTTCTTCGGGCCATCACCGCGGAGCGCGCGGACGTAACGAGAGAAGAAGAGACCGAAGGGGCGACTCGTTGGGCGAGCTGCCCCTTTTCCTTTTCCGCGGCAAGCAACGAGACCGCGTGAGCCGGTGATCACGATCCATGTGAGGCAGGCGGAATGCGAAACAGATCCGCTCTTTCGCAATTCCGAATCACGCGGTCCCGGCGGCAAGGGAAGGACCGTGGATGGGTGACCAGAATGGTGGAACGATGGGCAAGAGCGAGCTGGACAAGGAAAAGCGGGCGGGTAGAAGCAAGAACGAGAAGAAGCCGCTCAAAACCGGCGGCAAGAGCAACCAGGAGGCGGGCGGAGACGTCGGCATGGGCGCCGCGGTAGAAAAGACGGAGCAGGGCGAGAAGAAGGCATCAAAAAAGGGAGAGAAGAAGGCGCCGAACCAAGGAGCGAAGAAGGCGCTGCGCAAGGCGGTGAAAAGAGCGGTGAGGGAGCGCAGCAAGCAAATTGCCGATTCGCTGGTGGATCATACCGTGGAGGGCGACATACGCAGCGCGGAGATGGTGATTACGCTGATGGAGGACAAGAAGAAGGAAGGCGAAGACGACAAGCCTTGGACGGGGCCCAGCGTTGCCGAGATGCTGGCGTCGGAGCCGGAGTGGGACGAGGAGATGGAGGCAAAGGAGAAAGCAAGGACAAGGGAATAGGGACCAGGGAGTGGGGCGCCGGCTTGAGGTTGGGTGCGAGGGAGAAAGTGAGCGAGTGGGAGAGCTGCCAACTCCTGGCTCTTAACTCTCAGGACTCGAATTTTGGCTTGTTGCAGGGCGGAGCGGGTGGGTCCGCTGCGGTCCTCCGCGGCGAGCAGAATTCTATGATTTGCAGTGAGAAGTGAGAAGAAGGATGCGATGGGAATGAAGCTCATGAAAGACGAGGGGTTCGAGATGCGGTACTGGAGTTCCTGGGTTCCCGCCCTTCTCGCAAGAAACGCGAAAAGGATGGGCCACGGGGTTGTCTCAAGCGGAATCGCGGTGTTCCTGCTGGCGATGGCGCTGGCAGCGACGGCGACGGCGCAGGCGGTGAACACGACGACGGTGCAGGGGACGGTGTATCTGGCCAACGGGCAGCCGGGCGCGGGGACACTGACAATCAGCTGGCCGGCGTTTACGACCGCGGCGGGACAGGCGGTTGCGGCGGATTCGACGACGGTGACCATTCCGCCGGATGGATTTGTGAGCGTGAACCTCGCGCCGAACGTAGGCGCGACGCCCGCGGGAGAGTACTACACAGCCGTGTATTACATGAGCGACGGGTCGACGAGCACACAGTACTGGGTGGTTCCCGCGGCGGCGCAGGCCAGCCTGGCGCAGGTGCAGTCGCAGGTGATGCCGGCGGCGCAGGCGGTGCAGGCGGTGAGCAAGGCTTATGTGGACCAGGCGATCGCAGAGTTGGCCGCGAGCAGTGGGCTCTCGGCGAGCGGCGGGACGCTGAGCGGGCCGCTGTATCTGAGCGGCGATCCGACGCAGCCCTTGCAGGCCGCGGATAAACATTACGTGGATACGCAGGTGGCAACGGCAGTGCCGCTGGCGGGCGGAAATATGACGGGCGCGCTGACCACGCCCGCAGTGAACGGAGTGCAGTCTCCGACGACCGCGAGCGCCCAGACGACACTACAGGCGGCGATGAACGCAGCGGGAACGAATGGCGCGATGGTGATTCCGCCGGCATATGCGGGAACGGACACGTTCACGAATCCGAATGGGGTGAAGGTGACGGATTTGCGGACCGCGGGCGCACAGCAGGCAGAACGCAGCGTAAAGGAGTTCGGCGCGGTGTGCGACGGCGTGACGGACGATACCAACGCGCTGCAGGCGGCGATCAGCTATGCGAATGCGCACGGCGTGGCGCTGACCATTCCGCAGGGGACGTGCAAGACGCGGACGCTGAGCTGGCATGGGGAATCGATTGGCGGGCTGGGCAAGCAGGTCTCGGCGCTGATGGGATTTCCGGGGCAGGATGTGCTGGCGAGCGGGCCGGACGCGACGAACATGCTGAGCTATACGCGGCTGCACGATCTGACGATCTACGTGGACCAGAGCGTGGATGTGTCGTGCACACCGGCGCAGGGACGTGCTGTGGCTGGAAGCTGCCAGATGAGCCGGCCGATGGAAGCGAATTCGATTTTTTCGCCGGGCGGGAATGGGCTGACGGGAACGGCGGGTACGGGCGCGGCGTGGGACGTGGGCAACTGCGCGATCGCGATGCAGGCGGCGACCGGCGCGGGAGGCAACGGGCTGCGCGTGGCGGAGATCGAAAACGTGGAGATTGCGGCGACGGGCGTGGATCTGATGGCGGCGCAGTACGCGGGCGCGCACTCGACGCATACGTGCGGCATGTATCTGGCGCAGTGGCCGCAGTGGAGCGAATTCAGGAATATCGATATTCGCGGGCTGAATACGGGAATTGCGATTCCGGCGCTGCCGGTGACGGCGCCGGCGGGATTGAACGCGGACTCGAACCGGTGGCAGAACGTGACCATCCAGGCGGCGCACGCGCTCACGGCGGCGGCGGGATCGAACAACGTACTGGATAACGTGGTGGCGCTGGCGGGGAATTCGTCGGCGACTGGCGAGCCGCCGACGGGTCTGGTGCTGGACCTGAGCGGGAGCGCGCAGGGATGGACGGTTCGGAATGCAGTGGTGATGCCCGCGTGGTACGCGGTTCAGCCGGCGTTGACGGTGACGGCTGCGGGCGGCGCGGTGACGGCGGTGACGGTAGGCAGCGAGCATGGGCTGGGTTGGGATCCGTATGGGACGAGCGTGCCGGTAGCGTTCAGCGGGAGCTGCACGGCGCAGGCGGCGACGGTGAATGCGAATGGGTCCATCGCAAGCGTAACGCTGACGCAGGGCGGCGTGGGCTGCTCGGCAACTACGACGGCGAGCCTGAACGCTGCGGGCACCTGGGATACGGCGGCGCCGGTGAACCTGATCGGCGGACAAGATATGACGTTCTTCGCCGGAAATCTGCTGAAGGGCAACGGCGGATACACAGTGTGGAACGCGGCGAACTCCGCGAGTAACGGGACGCAGTTGGATGGCGGAGGGGGCACGCTGCCGGGCGGAGGAGCTTACGCGGCGCTGGTGGCGAATAGCAAGCTGGGCAGCACCTACCCGGTGGATCAGTTTCCGGGCGCGGATATTGGGGCGAAAATTCAGGCGTGCGTGAACGCAGTGAATGCCAGTTACGGCGGGACGTGCGACGCGCGGAATTTTACGGGCAGCCTGACGATGGGATCGAACCTGACGATCGCAACGGGGAATGTGGCAATTCTGCTGCCGTGCGCGACGATCGCAACGGCGAACCAGATCGTGGTGGCAGCGGGCGCGCGGAACGTGGCCTTGCGCGGATGCGCGCTGCGCGGCGGGACGGCGGCGAGCGGAAGCATCGGCGGAACGGTCTTCGCGTACTCCGGCGCGGGCGCGATGGTGCAGGTTGGCGATCCGGCGTATGCGGCCGACACGCCGGGCTTCCACATGGACAACGTGGTAATCAATACAACCGGAGACGCGAGCGCAACGGCGCAAGGATTCGTCGCCTACCGGACACAAGAGTTGAACTTAGAGAGCTTGTACTTTCTGGGTAACTCGAATCAGACGGGCATGACGCTGGACGGGACGGGAAATTACACGGGCGGAACGTTCCTGGATAACCAGTTTGGCGGATTCGGGACGGCGGTGAACGCGATCGGGCATCAGGTTACGAATCCGGCGACGACGGATTGGATGAATGCGAGCACATTTGTAAGGCTGCACATCGATTGCCCGACATCGAGCGGCGATCCAATAAGTGGGACTTACGGGATCAATCTACAACAGGGCGATGGAAATACCTTCACGGGAGGAGATGTAGAAGGATGCTCGACGGCGCTGCACTTAGGACCGAATGCGCAGAACAATACGATCGTGGGCCTACGGAACGAGAACTCGACCAGCCAGGTGGTGGCGGACGCGGGCAGCGCCTACAACAACTGGATAACGGGCGGAACCATGTTCACCGGGAAATTGACCGACAGCGGAACGCGCAACAGCTTTCTCGATACATTTCACCGGAGTTTCAACGCATTGAATGGCGACTGGTACGGGAGCCAGCAGGACGCCACGCTGACCAATCACTTCCGCCTGGGGATCGGGGCGGGAAACGAGCGCGGACTGCTAAACGAAATCCAGACCGACTATGGCTACCGCTGGCTTTACGGCTTCAGCGACGGCACGGGCGGACAGCAGCTTTATCAACTGCAGGACCTGCTCAACAACGTGTACCGGCTGCAGATCCAGCAGTGGAATAACGGCCAGAGCAGCACCAACAATCAGACCGCTCTGAATGCGGCGGGCACGGGAAATGTCTGCTTCAATTGCTCGACAAACTCCGGCACCGGGGGCGTGACCTTCGCCAGCGGCGGCACTTCGCCGGCGGCGGTGGCCACCGTGGATCATGCCGGGGATGCACAGTTTGTCGGGACTCTACAGATTGGCGGGACGACACAATCGGCGGGAACGGTGACCGCGCGCAATAACGCGGACGCGGAAGTAGATTACTACTTATGGCCGGGACTTACAACGAGTCAGAAAGGATCTTTTACCTACAAGGATTGGAACGGGAATAGCCAATGGTATCTGGTGAAAGATGTGAACAATAACTGGGCGCTCAATTCCGCGACTGGAGGATTGGACAGCTTCAAGGCATACCAGAGCACAAACAGCGGAGATACTTATATCGATGCGAGTAACTCGACGGGACATATACGGCTGAACTACGAACCCGGTTCCGGCGCGGAGACAGATATCTATTCGGGACCGAGCGCGAGCCTGGATGCAGCCTTCCTGGCGCCGAATTCTATCAAGTTCCCGGGATTGGCGGCTTCGTCAGGGGACTTCTGCCTGCAGGTCGATGACTCGGGATACATCACCAACACCGGCTCGTCGTGCGGATCGGGATCAGGATCAGGCGGCGTGAACGGCACGATCAACTCGGGGAGCTCGGGGCAGATCGCATACTATACCGCGAATGGCACGGCGATTGGAGGCATGAGCTCGATTCCGCTGACGGCGGGAGGGACGGGTGCGAACAGCGCAAGCAGCGCACTGGCAAACTTGCTGCCTGGAACTGCATCGGACGGGAATAGCGGCATCACAGTGCAAGGCGACGTGGCAGCCGCTCAGTCGATCCCCGCCACGTCGCCCTACGCGGATATTCGCGCGTATGGCGCGGTCATCAACAGCGCGACGGACATTGGCCCTGCGGTGCTGGCAGCGCTGGCCGCTTGCCCTATCTACTCGGGGACCGGCGGAGTAAGTTGCAAGATACTGCTGCCCTGCGGCGGCGTGGGGTGCTATTGGTTTCCGCAGAATACCCTGCAAGCGACGGGCTACCAGGGAACCATTGAGATCGACGAGCAAGGCTCCGTGCAGCTTGGAGGGACCTTATCCAAGGGGCCGGGTCTCGTTCTGAAAGGCGAAGGCGGGGGCCATAAGGCACCCGACGTGGGGATGGCCTCTGGCACCAGTGCCGATATTGTCGGCGCGAATGTGGCCGGAACGCTGGGCACTGCAATCACCTCGACGAATACAGCGGCGACCTTTACCCCTACTTTCAATTCCGGGCAGGGAAGTATTGCCAATTTTGTGCCAAATATAAGCTGGATCACAGTTGTTGATCCCGTGACCGTCACGACAACCGGCAACGTGACCAGCACGGCGTGGGGCAGCGGCGGAACCTCCACGAGCACCCTTGGCTACAACGTAACGGCTACGATGTCAGCCTACACACGCATCGCTCCGGGATCGCTTATCACTGTGGCTGGCTGTGCGAACTCGGCTTACAATGTTACGAACACGGTCGTAGTCTTTGACGATTACGCGCATGAACTTATCGGATGGGGCGCCCCCACATTGGGCGCAGGATCGACTACAGGTTGCACGATTACCGGCACAAATCAAGACACTTTTGAATCTGTGGGAATTACCGCAGTGTCGGGTTCGACCCTCACCGCCTCATTCCAGCGCACGCACTCTGCGTCGGCTCAGTGGGGCATGGTGGGCGTCGTGGATACGACTGCCGCCAACATCGAGGAGATGGATAACATCAACATCTCTGGCGCTCCAGGCGCAGAATACGTGGCGGATGCAACAAATCAGGTGACGCTGGAATCCGATGGCTTTCTTGGAACTGCCAATGTCACATCTGTCCCGGCGGATATTAGCATGTTCCAAGTCACGATCGACAAATCAGTGTTCGAGTCGCAACGGGCTAACCACCCCGGTTATTGCAATAGCAGGGTTAGCTGCCCGGCGGTCGGATATTCTTCCGGCGCGTTACGGATCACGCACTTTCCCAACGGCAACGGCAACGCCTCGGGGTGCGGAAGCTGCTGGCTAACGAACAATGTGTTTGTCGGCGGGGTAGAGATTGACAGCAGCGGGGCATCCTCCGATGCTCTATTCACGCCGGAATTTGTCAATGATGCCTTTCGGGAATCCACCGGCGCGGGGATTTGGATCGACAACCGCTATCTCGGCGCACAACGTTTTTTCATCACCGCGCCCGACTCAGAGGACGATTTCATCGGGTATTATCTTGGGCCGAGCTCTTTGGGATTTGTTTCCCAGACCGATCCGGGAGGATATGGGAATGGCCAGATTGCCTTTAAGAACACAGACCAACGAGAGATAGAAAACTTGGTCAACTCCTACTTCAATGGTCCGGTCTATGCCGACAATGCGGCATATCCGATGACCATGGTGTACGGGCGCGGCGCTCCGGTTGGCACTTATGTCTACGGTGGTCAAACCAGGACAGAGCTTATCAGCGAGGGCGCTTCTCTGGGGCCAAGTGTAATCCCGTGGCCCACAGTTGCCGCCCCCGCGCCGTCTAGTTGGTCCTGTTCAGGTTGTACGATTACGCCTGTTCTAGCGCCGGATGGCACTACCAACGCGGCAGAACTGACTTCTAGCGGAGGAGGAGGTCATTTCTACCCCATTAAGCTTACCGCCTCAACCTACGCCGGGGATTTCATCATCTATGGTGGTTGGACACGACAGGGCCAGTTAGCCCCCGGTACCTGCAATGGTTGGGGGCCGTATGACATCTATACCGCGGGAACGGACACTTTTCAAAGCACCGGCGGTAACTATGATGCCCCTTGGAATTACGACGCGCGCTTGCTTAACGCCGGCTGGCATCCCGTTGTAGCTCTGGCTACGATAGCGACCGGCGAAACCGCATCCCATTCTATCTATCTGCAAATGAATACCTGCACCAATGCCGGCGTGGGGCTGCAAGCCTTCCAGCCCTTTATGACGACGTTGATACCGGGACCAAACAACCCGGCATACGTTGCGGGAACTACTCCGGCGATAGACGAGGTGGAACGCTGGCGGGAAGAGCTGATGCACGGGGCGGTGCCGCAGAACTTCAACGCGCCCGGAGTTGCGGCCACGACTGAGGCAGTTGCGTCTCCTCAGTTCGATATACTTACGCCCTCCACCGGCGCGGTGAATCCATTCAGCACGGCAAACCTAAGCGATTGGACAGACAGCGGCGTGGCGAATGGCTCCTCGATCCTTTGGAATGCGACAGCAGGAAAGTGGACGCCGGCGACGACGACCGGAAGCGGAAGCGTGGTGCTGGCGAGCGGCCCGACGCTTACGGGAACCACAACCATGCAGGGCAACGTGACGCTCCAGAACGGAGCCAATTCGAATCAGACGCTGGCCATCCAGCCCGGCACGAGCGCGGACCAGATCGGCGCTGTGCAGTTCAACAATTATTCCGGCACCGCGGAGTGGCAACTGCGCAAGGACGCGAGCAACTATCTGCGTCTGACCGACTCCGTGAATTCGCTGGATCGGGCGCTGTTCCCGCAGAACGCCAACACAACAATCAACGCCGGAGCCGGCGCCAATGCGGTGGTGATCAATAATACCAGCGGCTCGGGAACGGGCGGATTCATCGTCTACGAGGGCGGCTCGAACTACTCTACCGCGGCCTTTCAGGTGACGGGCAGCGGGAATACGACGGCGACGGGCTTCCTGCAAGGGAAGTTCATGATGGGAACGGGCACGATGACACTGGCTGCGGGAGCGGCTGCCGGGTCGAGCCCAACGATTGCGTGCGCCACGAGCCACGTGTGCGACGGGATAAGCGGAACGGTGACGCTGACCACGGGGACGAGCCCCACGACGGGAACGCTGGCCACTCTGTCGTTCCCCAACACGCATTCAAACCAGGCGAACTGCATTGTGACCACCGAGAGCGCGACCGCGGTGATCACCAGCGACACCTGGACGGAGAGCACGACGGCGATCACGATCACGGCGAACACGGCGCCCGCGGCGTCGACGGCGTACACGATCAAATATTGGTGCGGCGGGTACTAGAGCGGTTCCACAATACTTGTAGCCGTTTCCGGCGGTGGCACAAGGTGGGTTTTTCTTGAGGAAAAACCCACTTAGCTGTTATTACTTCGGCATACAGCAATTGTGGAACCGCTGTAGAACAAGCAGAACAAGGCTCTTTGGGATGGGAGGCGTCGCTGAGGGCATAGCTTCGCCTCCGCTTGGCGCGCGATCGGGGCGGTCGCGCCAACTCTGCCGCATGGGATCGCTCTGCACCATCAGAAAACATGCTCCTGGAGGAAACCGGTGGCGGCAGCGGAAGTGGAATGCACGCTGGACGCGCCGGTGTGGAAGGTGTGCCTGGAGAAGCTGGGCCGGAAGGAGCTGGAACAGTACGGGCGGATTCTCGACCAGCGGCCCAGGAGCCTGCGCGGACGCACAGCGGGGATGGCGTTGGCGGAAGCGCTGCTGGTGGTGAGGACGCGCGAAGGAAGGCCGGGGAATCTGAAAGCGAACCAGGTGCAGAAGGCGTTTGAGAGGCGTCGCGGCGCGCGGAACATTGTACTGAAGGCGCGGCAGATGGGAATGACCACGTGGGTGGCGGCGCGATTCTTTCTGAAGACCATCACGAAACCGGGAACGCTGACACTGGAGGTGGCGCATACACAGGAAGCGGCGGAGGAGATCTTCCGCATCGTGCACCGGTTTGTGGACTGGCTGCCGGACGGGCTGCGCAAGGGTCCGCTACGGACGGCGCGGTCGAACGTGCGGCAGATTGTGTTCCCGGAGATCGATGCGCAGTACCGGGTGGTGAGCGCGGCCGACCGCAACGCGGGGCGGGGAATGACGGTGCAGAATCTGCACTGCTCGGAGTTGGCGCGCTGGCCGGGCGACGCGGTGGAGACGCTGGCCGGGCTAAGGGCGGCGATGGCGCCGGGAGCCGAGCTGGTTCTGGAGTCGACGCCGCTGGGGGTGGGCGGATGCTTCCACGAGGAGTGGCTGAAGGCCGATGAAACGGGAATGGTGCGGCATTTCTTCCCATGGTGGATGGAGCGGCAGTACCGGGCTGAGGCGGTGGACGAGGCGAGCCTGACGGAGGAAGAGTGGACGCTGATCGCGCAGAAGGGATTGGATCTGAGGCAGATCGGGTATCGGCGGCAGATCCGGGCGGATTTTCGTGGGTTGGCGCGGCAGGAGTATGCCGAAGACGAAGAGAGCTGCTTTTTGGCCAGCGGCGAGAGCGTATTTGAGATGGCGGCGGTTGAGACGCGGCTGAAGTCGGCGCCGGAGCCGGTGAAGCGCCGGCGGAATGGGGAGCTGGAGATCTGGCTGCCGCCGGTGAAGGGCAAGGAGTATGTGGTCGCTGTCGATCCGGCCGGCGGCGGGAGCGAAGGCGACTACTCGGCGGCGCAGGTGCTGGAGATGGAGACGGGTTTGCAGTGCGCCGAGTTTGCCGGGCACATGGGCGGGCTGGAACTGGCTCGACTGGTGACGGATCTGGCCGCGGAGTACAACGGGGCATGGCTGGTGGTGGAGCGGAACAACCACGGCAGCGGCGTGCTGGCGCTGGCGGAGACGGCCTGCAAGTACGCGCGGATTTTTCGGCAGGGCGGGCAGGCGGGCTGGCTGACGACAAGTGTGAGCCGGCCGGCGATGCTGGGGCGGCTCGATGCGGCGCTGGTCGAGGAGCCGGAACGGTTCCAGAGCCGGCGGCTGCTGGGCGAGTGCCGGAGTTTTGTGCGCATGGCCAATGGGAGCTCGGGTGCGCGGGCGGGGGCGCACGACGACCGCGTGATGGCCATGGCGATCGCGCTGGCGGCAAGGGCGGAGCTGGCCGAGGGGGCGCGAGGGCGTTCGGGATCAGCGAGTTAGCGAGTCAGCGCGTAGCATGTCAGCGGGAATCGTGAGCGCATAAATTCGTTGGCGGTCGCGGGAAGGCCTAGTCGCGCCGACGGCCATATGTCTGTCGATGGCCGCGAATGGGAAGCCGAACAAGATTCTGAAAAAATCTGCTGGCTGGGGCTTTGACAGGCGGGGTGTTTTGCGGTACAGTTGGCGAATAAAAGGCGAAAATACAGGCCGCCTCGAATCATATGCCTTCTGCCGCCGCACTTCGTTTGGAGATCGAGCACGCGCTGGAACACAGGTTTCCGGCGGCGCTGACGCCTGCGCCGCGCGCGGTGCGGGAGGTTGCGGCGACGGGGATTGCGGCTGTGGACGAGCTGCTGCATGGCGGGCTGCCGGTGGGAGCGATCAGCGAGCTGACGGGGACGGCGTCGTCGGGACGGACAAGCCTGGCGCTCCAGTTCGTGGCGCGGCGGACGGTGGAGGGGCGGGCATGCGCGTGGGTGGATGTGAACGATGCCTTCGATCCGGAGTCGGCCGCGGCAAACGGCGTGCGGCTGAAGTGGTTGTTATGGATGCGCTGCCGGGATGAGGCGGATGCGGGGTTCGCAGCGGGGTCTGCGGCGCAGCGGACTGCGGGTGGGACAGGCATGCGGCAGGCTCAGCCGTGGGCGAGGCTCGACCAAGGGCTGCGGGCGACGGATCTGCTGCTGCAGGCCGGGGGATTTTCAAGCGTTGTGCTGGACCTGGGCGATACGGCGCCGGAGCAAGGGAGTCGCATTCCATTGGCAACGTGGTTTCGCTTCAGGCAGGCGGCGGAGCGCACACAATGCAGCCTGGTGGTCGTGGGCAAGCGGGCGTATGCGCAGTCGGCGGCGGGGGTAGTGCTGGAGTGCCAAGCGCAGCGTGCGGAACAGGCGGGAGGGACCGTGCTGCGCGGTTTCAAATTTACGGTGCGGCGCGGGAGAGAGCGATCGGCGCCGATCGAGATCACGACGCGTAAACCGGGGTCCCCAACGACCGGGGCCCCCAGGAAGTGGTCTTTGCTTCCTGGGGTGGAAACGACAGGTCTTCGTCGTTGGGGTGGAAAACCTCCTGCGGCTACCTGGCAGGCGAACGCGGCGCGGGACGCGGAGAAGAGCGCATGAGCCGCAAATTGTACGCGTGCGCATGGGCCGCAGAGTTTCCCGCGCAGGCGCTGCTGCGGCTGCGCACGGACTGGCAGACGGAGGCGTTGGCAGTGCTGGATGGGCGCGCGCCCGAGGAGTGGGTCTGCTCGCTGAACCGGCAGGCGGCGCGGATGGGCGCGACGGCCGGCATGACGCGCCTGGAGGTGGAGAGCGTGGGCACGTTGCGGCTGCTCAAGCGATCGGCGGAGAGCGAGGCCGCAGCGAGGGCAGTGTTTCTGGAGTGCGCAGCGAAGTTTTCTCCGCGGATTGAAGAGGCGTGTCCGGAGGCGAGCACGAACGAGGCGAGCCGCGGGACGGCATGCGCGTTTGTGCTGGACATTACGGGCACCGAGCGGCTGTTTGGCCCGCCGCAGCAGTTGGCGGAGCGGCTGCGCGAGGAGCTGGCCGAAGCTGGGTTTCGCGCCTCGATTGTGGTGGGCGCAAACTACGATGCGGTGCGCATGAAGGCGGCGAGCATACGCGGGATCGCGGTGATTCCCGAGAGTGCGGAGGCGGAGGCGCTGGCGAGGTTGCCGATTGCGGCGCTGGGCATCGCCGCGTTGGATCTGGACGAGGAGCACGCGGCAACCTTCGCGCTGTGGGGCATCGGCACGCTGGGCGAACTGGCGGCGCTGCCCGAAGCGGAGCTGGTTGCGCGCGTTGGCGGGCAGGCGCGCCGGTGGCTGGCGCTGGCGCGCGGCGCGGCGGAGCATGCGTTTCAGCCCATCGAGCCTGAATTTTCGCTCGCCGAGTTTTGCGAGTTCGAGACACCGGTAGAGCAGATCGATTCCCTGCTCTTTGTAGGCGCGCGAATGATCGACTGCCTGGTGACGCGGGCCGCGGGACGGGCGCTGGCATTGCGTTCGCTCACCGCGCAGATGGGCCTGGAGAGCGGAGGTACGCATTGCGGCACGATCCGGCCGGCGGTGCCTTCTGCGGACCGAAGATTTCTGCTCAAGCTGCTGCAACTGGAGATTGGCGCGCACCCACCGCCGGCTGCGGTGGTTTCGCTCACGCTACGGGCTGAGGCGGGAGCGCAGAGCAAAGTGCAACTGGGGCTGTTTGCGCCGCAGATGCCGGAGCCCTCGCGGCTGGATGTGACGCTGGCGCGATTGCGCGCGATGGTGGGCGAGGAGCGCGTGGGGTCGCCTGCGCTCGAGGATACACATCGCGCGGGCGCATTTCGCATAGAGGGGTTCGCGAACCCGGGTCTCAAAATCGAGACCCGGGGCACCCACGGCGGCAGCGAAGCGGAGATGGAGGAGGGCCCGCGGATGGCGTTGCGGCGAGTGCGGCCGCCGCGGCCTGTGCGGGTGCAAAGACAGGGATCAGGGATCAGCCACCCCAGCAAGCAAAGATCGCTCGCCGGGGGCCCCGGCAGGGATCAGGGATCAGTTTTTCGTGCGAGTGCGCGGGGATGTGCTTTCCCAGGTCTCAAAATCGAGATCCTTCGACAAGCTCAGGACAGGCTCTGGGGCAGCGGGCCCGTTGCGTTCAGCGATGGCGAAAACCGGTACGAGATTGCGGCCGCGTATGGGCCGTGGCGGACGAGCGGTTGCTGGTGGGAACTGGATGCGTGGGACGCGGAGGAGTGGGATGTGCTGGCCGCGACGAGAGACGGCAGATCGGTGGCCTGCCTGTTGACATGCGACCGGACGCGGAATGCATGGCGGCTGGAGGCGTTTTACGACTGACCACAGCTTCAACGTTCCGAACATACGCTCGCCGGGAACGCCCGTCTGCCATCCCAACGACGAGTATCGACCGGCAGCGCCTGCGGAATCCGCGAGCGATTGCATTCAGCCTCGATCATCGGCAATCGCCGGCGAAAACGAATACATCGAGTTGCACGCCACCAGCGCGTTCAGCTTTCTGGCCGGAGCGTCGTTGCCGGAGCGGCTGATTCAGCGCGCGGTTGAGCTGGAAATGCCTGCCATCGCGCTGGCCGACAGGAATGGAGTATACGGCGCGGCGCGCTTCCACACGGCGGCGCAACCGTGTCGCGTGAAGGCGCACATCGGCGCGGAGATCGCGGTCGCGACGTTTGGCAATCGGCTGACACCTCCGGGCTGGCTGCCGCACCAGTTTCCCGATGAGCCGCCGCGCGTGGTGCTGCTGTGCACATCACAGATTGGCTATCAGAACCTGTGCCAGCTGATTACGCGCTTCAAGATGCACGAGGCGACGAAAGCGGAGGGCGCGGCGATGGTTGACGATCTCGAAGAATTTTCTGCGGGATTGATTTGCCTGACCGGCGGCGAAGAGGGACCGCTGGCTGCGGCGCTCGTGCGCGGCGGCGAGAGCGAGGCCAGAAAGATTGCCGAGCGGCTCACGGCGATTTACGGGCGCGGCAATCTTTATCTTGAATTGCAGCGGCACCAGGAGCGCGAAGAGGAGTGCCGAAATCAATCGCTGCTGAGCCTGGCAGAGAGCCTCGGCCTTCCGGTGATTGCGACCAACGGCGTGCGCTTCGCGGATGAAAAGGACCGCGAGCTGCTGGACGTGTTCACGGCGATTCGCCATCACATGACGCTCGACCAGGCAGGCCGTCTGCTGGCGCGGAACGATGCTCGGCATCTGCGCACGGCGCGCGAGATGGCGGCGCTTTTCCGCGACATTCCCGAGGCCATTGCCAACACGCGCATCGTGAGCGAGCGGATCGAGTTCACGCTGGCCAATCTGGGCTACGAATTTCCGCGTTACCCGATGCCCGAGGGCGAGACCATGGACAGCTTTCTGGCCAAGCGCGTGGAGGAGGGCGTGCGCAAACGGTACGGATCGCCGGCAAAGCGCCACCTGCTCGACAAGGCGCGCGCGCAGGTGCGGCACGAGCTGGCGGTGATTGCCAAGCTCGGCTTTGCCGGATACTTCCTCATCGTGTGGGACATCGTTCGCTACTGCCAGTGGCGGGGATTTCTGGTGCAGGGGCGCGGGTCGGCGGCAAATTCCGCGGTGTGCTACGCGCTGGAGCTTACGGCGGTCGATCCGGTGGGGATGGAGCTCTTGTTCGAGCGGTTCCTGAGCGAGAACCGCGGCGAGTGGCCCGACATCGATCTCGATCTGGCTTCGGGCGAGGAGCGCGAGCAGGTGATCCAGTATGTGTATGAGCGCTACGGCGCGCTGGGCGCGGCGATGACGGCCAACGTGATCACGTATCGCGCGCGGTCGGCGGCGCGCGAGGTGGGCAAGGCGCTGGGCATCGAGGAGGAGCAGTCGGCACGCCTGGCCGGGCTGATGGGCCACTGGGAGTGGCGCGGCCCGAACGACACCATGGAGAAGCACTTTGCGCAGGCTGGCTTCGACGTGCGCCATCCGCGCATCGGGCGCTATCTCGACTTGTGCCTGCGCATCAAGGATCTGCCGCGGCATTTGGGGCAGCATTCCGGCGGCATGGTGATCTGCGCGGGGCTGTTGAATCGCGTGGTGCCCATCGAGCGCGCGTCGATGCCGGGACGGACGGTAGTGCAGTGGGACAAGGAGGATTGCGCGGATCTCGGGCTGATTAAGGTGGATTTGCTTGGGCTGGGTATGATGGCGGCGATCAGGGAGTCGATCGAGCTGATCCCGCGGCACTACGGCAAGCAGGTGGACTTGGCATTGCTGCCGGAAGATCCGCTGGTGTATGAGACGCTGCGCAAGGCGGACACGGTGGGCATGTTCCAGGTGGAGAGCCGCGCGCAGATGGCGTCGATTCCGCACAACGCGCCTGTGCGCTTTTACGACCTGGTGGTGCAGGTGGCGATCATCCGGCCGGGGCCGATTGTGGGCAAGATGATGCATCCCTACATGCGGCGGCGGCAGGGCAAGGAGCCGGTCACGTATCCGCATCCGTCGCTGGAGCCGGTGCTGAAGCGGACGCTGGGCGTGCCGCTGTTTCAGGAGCAGTTGTTGCGCATGGCCATGACGGTGGCGAGTTTTACCGGCGCGGAGGCCGAGGAGCTACGGCGCGCGGTGGGCATGCGGCGGTCGATGCAGCGCATGAAGGACCTGGAGGGACGGCTGCGCGCGGGGATGACGCGCAACGGTCTGGACGCCGCGGCGCAGGAAAACATTGTGCAGGGGATTTCGTCGTTCGCGATGTACGGATTTCCCGAGAGTCATGCGGCGAGTTTTGCGCTGATTGCGTATGCCTCGGCGTACCTGAAGGTGCATTATCTGGCGGCGTTCACGTGCGGCCTGCTGAACAACCAGCCGATGGGGTTTTATTCGCCTGCGGTGCTGGTGAAGGACGCGCAGCGGCACGGGCTGCGCGTGCGGCCGATCGACGTGCAACGGTCGGAGTGGCTGTGCACGCTGGAGGCGGAAGCGGATGGCTCGCTCTCGCTGCGGCTGGGGATGAACTACGCGAAGGGATTGCAGCAGAGCTCGGCGGAGGCGCTGATTGCGGCGCGCGGGGCGGGAGGGTTTGCGAGCGTGGACGATTTGGCGCGGCGCGTGCCCGCGCTGAACCGCAAGGAGCTGGTGGCGCTGGCGCAGATTGGCGCGCTGAATGCGCTGGGCGAAGTGGAGCACCGGCGCGATGCACTGTGGCAGGTGGAGTGGGCGGGAAGGCCGGTGGGTCCGCTGTTGCGTGGGGCCGAAGCGTCACGCAGCGATGGTGCTGTACGGGATGGCGGGCCTGTACTGTGCGATGAGACTGCGCGGAGTATAACGGCCGCGGGCGGCGCGGCGGCGATGCCGCTCAAGCAGATGACGACGGAGGAGCGGCTGGCAGCGGATTATGCGGGCACGGGGTTGACGACGGGGCCTCATCCCATGGCCTATCACCGCGCAGCGCTGCGCACAGAGGGGATTTTTTCAGCGGCGGATCTCGAGGAGTGCAGGAGCGGCAGGCAGGTTTCGATTGCGGGATGCGTGATTGCGCGGCAGCGGCCGGGGACGGCGAAGGGATTTGTGTTTTTGTCTCTCGAGGACGAGACGGGGATTGCCAACGTGATTTTGACGCCGGATGTGTTTGAGCGCGACCGGCTGGTGGTGACGCGGAACCGCTTTTTGCGCATCGAGGGGCCGGTGCAGAACCAGGAGGGCGTGATTCACGTAAAGGCGCAGCGGATCGAGCCGCTGGAGATCACGCGGGCGGAGGTACGGTCGAGGGATTTTCGATAAGACAGCTATTAGCCGTTAGCTTTTAGCTCTTAGCTCGTTCGTGCTAGGGGGCGACCTGAAGTCAGCCTGAACTTCGCTTATTCACGCAGGAAAAAGCTAAAAGCTAAAGGCTAAAAGCTAATGGCTGTTCCTCCGATTGCGCAAGCGGGCGGCTCCCCCTACAATGGATAGAGAAGAATTGCAAGAAAGGTTTGTCTATCAGAAATGCCGAAGGAAAAGATTCATCCTAATTACGCCGCGGTGCGGGTGATGTGCGCCTGCGGAAACAGTTTTGAGACGCGGTCCACGCACAAGGGCGACATTCACGTGGAAATTTGCTCGGTTTGCCACCCGTTCTTTACGGGCAAGCAGAGGCTGGTGGATACGGCGGGACGCGTAGAGCGGTTCCGGCGGAAGTACGCCAAGGCCGCCGAGGCGAAGGCTGCCAAGTAACCGGCGCGACGGATTTCAAGAGTGGGCCTCCGCCGCGGCGGAGGCTTACGTTTGTTTGGGATAGATTCCGCAAGAATCGGCTGAATGGAATTCGTGGTTTCCCACCATCGCAGCAAAGAGCGCCGCAATGATTGGGCACCCAGGTGGTTGCCATGCCGCGCAGAGGATTCACGGTGAAGAAGAACTGGGACAATCCGGTGGAGCATGCCATGCCTGCGGAGGCGCGAGTTCCGGCGGAGGTGCGGCTGGGCGCGGTGGCGGTGCGGCCGGCAACGGTTCTGGCGCCGATGGCCGGCGTGACCGACACGGTCTTCCGGCGGTTCATCCGGCACGCGAGTTTGTTTACCAGAGATCAGAGATCAGAGAACAGAGATCAGGGGTCGGAGATCAGGGATCGGGGATCCGCGTTCGAACGTGTTGAAGCGGCCATCAGTAATATCGAGTCGGGGTGCGGGCTGCTGATGACCGAGTTCACGTCTGCCGATGGCCTGGCGCGGATGCGGGAGGCGAAGCGGCGGCGCTATCTGACGTTTTACGACGATGAGCATCCCATCGGGGCTCAACTGTTCGGGTCGAATCCGGAAACCCTGGCGGAAGCGGCGCGCATCGTTGAGGAGACGGGCTTCGACACAGTGGATTTGAACCTGGGCTGCCCGGCTAAGCGCGTGGTGGGGTGCAACGGAGGGTCGGGCCTCCTGCGCGATCTACCGCGGATCGGCGAGATCTTTCGCGCCATCCGCAACGCGGTGACGATTCCCTTCACCGTGAAGTTCCGCATGGGCTGGAACGACGAGCAAATTGTGTGCGTGGAGCTGGCGCGGGTGGCCGAGGCGGAGGGACTGAACGGCCTGGCGCTGCATGCGCGCACGCGCGAACAGGGCTACAGCGGGCAGGCGCGGTGGCATTGGATTGCCGCGGTGAAGCAGGCGGTGCAGCTGCCGGTGATCGGGAACGGCGACATCCGCACGCCGGAGGACGCGGTGGCAATGGTGGCCGAGACGGGCTGCGACGCGGTGATGATCGGGCGCGCTGCGCCGGCAAATCCGTGGATCTTTCGCCAGATCGCGCAGTACACGGCGACGGGCAAGTACGAGCGGCCGACGGTCGGGGATCGCTATCGGATGATTCGCGCGTACTTCGAGATGCTGCTGGCTGAGGCCGGGGCAACGAAGGATCTATCGCACGACGCGCGGTTAGGGGATCCGGCGGGAAAGATGAAGCAGTTCGCCACGTGGTTCACGCACGGCGTGCCGGGCGGGGCCAAGCTGCGCGCGGCGATCTACCAGGCGCGCACTGGCGCCGAGGTGCTCGCCGAGGTAGAGCGGTTTTTTGTGCCGCGGATTGAGGCTGGCGATGCTTTTGAGCCGGAGCCCCCTGCCGAGGCTGAAGGTGCGGACCAAGCGTCGCCCGATGCGGAGATGATCTGCGATTAGGCCTTGTCCTGACTGAGCCTTCGCTCCTGTCGAGGGCCATCCCTGGTCTTTAGTGAGCTTGCTTCCCTGACAGATGGGCTACGGCAAAACCAGAGTTGCTGTGTCCTGTTTAACTTTCTTCAAGGTTGCCCGCTCCCCGTTGGTCGCGTCGACTTGAGTGTTGTGGCTCCGGGATACACCTAGTCTGGTTTTGCGACAGCCGGTCCGTCTCAATTAGCGTTCGCCTTCAGAATTTCCCCGATTGACATTCGCCGCCAGGAGGTGTTGCCAGGCCTCTTGACAACTCTGGTGACTTGCGGTACATAGTTGACTGATAGTCGTATACGGCTTCGGACCGTAAATGAGGAATGGTCACAACAAGCGCGCCGATGCGCCGGCGATGGCGCCCGGCGGGGAAATGGGGACTGAAGCCCGGGCCATGGGCCGCCGCCAGCGGCGCGCCGCAGAAACTAGGCTTCGCCTGTTCCGCATCGCACTCCAGCTCTTCGCCGATCGCGGATTCCCCAATGTCACGGTCGAGGACATTACCGAGGGCGCCGACGTAGGCAAGGGGACTTTCTTCAACTATTTCGAGAGCAAAGACCATGTTCTTGGTGTCATGGCCGAGCTGCAACTGGCGCATGTTCAGGAAGCGGTTCAGGAGGCGGCATCGGGCAAGTCCAGCGTTCACTCTGCCGTTCACCACCTGTTTCTCCGCCTGGCAGAGGAACCGGGCCGCAGCCCTTACCTTGCCAGAACCTTGATTGCATCCTTCCTGGCCAGCGACGTTGTTCGTGAAATTCTGAAACGAAATATGCACGCGGGCCGTAAGACTATTGCGGGGGTTATCGCGGCGGGCCAACAGCGCGGCGAGATCGACCCCAAGCTCAGGGGCGAGGACGTCGCTCTTCAGATGCAACAAACGCTGCTTGGGACCGTCCTGCTCTGGTCGCTGCACGGCGAGCCGGACCTGAAGAACTGGGTGGAAGACAGTTTTCGCCTTTTTTGGCGGGCCATTGCCGCAAAAGGCCGCGAGCGCAAGCCATGAAATCAAAGAAACCCATTGCAGCATCCGTCCTTTTGATCTTCACGCTGTGCGGAACGTCGGAATGGCCACGCAGCCGAGCACAGGCGCCCGCACCTTACCGGCTCACGCTCCAGGAAGCGATTGAGAGGGGACTTAAGGCCAATCTGAACGTTTTGCTCGCCGGCGCGCGCGTGGACCAGGACGAGGGGGCGCGCCAGAGGAGCCTGGCTGCCGCGCTGCTTCCACGCGTCGAAGCTGAAACATATGCCAATTATCAAAACCGCAATCTGCGAGCTTTCGGCATTTCGGTGCCGGGCCTTCCGATTCCCAACGTGGTGGGGCCGTTTTCGAACTATGACTTCCGCGTCTATGCGCAGCAGAACGTAATTGACATGCAGAGTTATCGCACGCTGAAAGCCAGCGATCGGGCACTCGATGCGGGCAGGATGGACGAGCGCGACGCGCGCGATGCGATCGTGCGCGCCGTTGCCGAAATCTACCTCAGCGCCGAATCGGCCGCCGCGCAAGCCGAGGCCGCGCAATCGCGTGTCACCGACTCGGCGGCGCTTTACCAACTGGCCAAAGACAAACACGACACGGGAACGGCGACCGGCGTGGATGTTCTGAGGGCCGATGTGCAACTGGCCAACGACAAGCAAGGGCTCCTCATTGCGCAGAACCAATATCAACAGGCGCTGCTCGAACTGGCCCGCGACATCGGCATCGATCCGGGCACGCCCATTGCATTGGCCGAGACCCTGGAATTTCACCCATTGGCCGGGCAGCAGGCGGAGACGCTGGTGCCTGAGGCGCTGGTGGCGCGCGCCGACTATCTTTCGCTCGCCTCGCAGCGTCAGGCGATCGTGGAGCAGCAGGGCGCCAACCGCGCCCGCCTGTATCCGAAGTTGAGCCTTAATGGAAACTACGGCGGAATCGGCCGCAGCATTGGCGGCGTCCAGGCTACAGGCCTGATCCAGGGGCAGATTGACGTCACGCTTTTCGACCGCGATCGCAACGGCGAGGCGCAGGAACTGGCTGCGCAACTGAAGAGCGTCGACGACCGCATCGCCGATCTGCGGCGCGGCATCGAAGAGGATATTCGCCAGGCGCTTTTGAACCTTGACTCGGCCAGACAACAGGTGGACGTTGCCGACCAGGGGCAGGACCTGGCGCGCCGCGAACTCGAGATGGCGCGCGATCGTTTTCAAGAGGGCACGGCGAACAACGTCGAAGTGATCACCGCCCAGGACGAGCTTGCGCGCGCCGAAGAGAATTACATCCTCGCGCTCTCAAGCTATCAGGATGCGAAATTCGCTTTGGCCCGCGCTCTTGGCGATACGCAAAAGAATGTTACGGAGTTTGCAAAGCAGTAAAAGACCGTTCTCCTGAGGGTCAATCCCAGAGTTCCCGGATCGAGGTTGGCGATGAAGAAGCGACTAATACCGATACTGATCTTGCTGGCCGCAGCGGCCGCGGCGGGGATTTATCTTTACCCGAAGTTGGTTCGAAAGCCCGCTTCCACAAATCAGCTCGCGCTTTCCGGAAACATCGAGGCCCACGAGAGCCTTGTCAGCTTCAGAGTCCAGGGCCGCATCGCCGATTTGCCCATCGAAGAGGGCCAGCAGGTGGAGCAGGGCGCTTTGCTGGCGCGTCTTGGCGGTGCGGATTACCGGCAGAGAGTTCGTGTGGACGAGGCCAGCGTTGCGGTACGCCAGTCGGATTTGGCTCTCACGCTTGCCGGCACACGCGAGCAGGAGATCAAGGCAGCGCAGCAGACCATGCTGGATGCGCAAGCCGATCTGCAAGAGAAGCAGATCGACAACGAGCGCGAGCAAAAGCTATTCGCCAAGGATGAGGTTTCCGCGCAGGATCGCGATCTGGCGGCAACGGCTCTCAAGCGCGCTCAAGCGGTGTATCAGGAGGCTCAGGAGCGTTACAACGAGGCCGTGGAAGGAAGCCGCAAGGAGGACATCGCCATTGCCAGGGCCAATCTGAAGGAGGCCCAGACCGATCTCGGACTGTCGCGTGTCGATCTCGGATATACCGTTCTTCGCGCGCCTTTTGCCGGTGTGATTACCGTGCGCGAGGCGGAACTGGGTGAAGTTGTCTCTCCCGGGACTCCGGTCGTTACGCTGGCCGATCTCGACCACATCTGGCTTCGCGCCTACATTGCGGAAATCGATCTGGGCCGCATTCGCTGGGGCCAGGACGCGACCATCACGACGGATACTTATCCGGGCAAGAAATACCATGGCCGCATTTCGTTCATTTCGTCTTCTGCCGAGTTCACTCCCAAAAGCGTCCAAACCTACACAGAGCGGGTTACGCTCGTCTACCGCATCAAGATCGACATCGACAATCCTAACCACGAGCTGAAACCGGGCATGCCTGCCGACGCGCAGATCGAAGTCGGCCCGGCAGCGGCCTCTGCCGGAGCGGCGCCCGGCGGAAGATGAACGATCAAGCCCAACCCGCGATCGTTGCCGATGGCCTGACGAAAACATTTCCCGGCATTTGCGCCGTCGATGCGCTCAGCTTCGACGTGCACGCGGGCGAGATCTTCGGACTGGTGGGTCCCGACGGCGCGGGAAAGACAACGACCCTGCGCATGCTGGCAGGCATCCTGCCGCCCGATCGGGGCCATGCGTCCATCGCCGGAATGGATGTGGTGCGCCACCCGGAACGCGCCAAGCACTCGCTCAGCTACATGCCGCAGCGCTTCGGGCTTTATGAAGAGCTCTCCGTCGAGGAGAACATCCGCTTCTACGCCGACTTGTTTGGCGTTCAGCGAAGCGACCGGGTGGCGCGGTCCGCGGAATTGCTGCACGCTGCCGGAATGAGCGAATTCCGTAGCCGCTATGCAGGCAAATTGTCGGGTGGAATGAAACAGAAACTGGGCCTGATCTGCGCCCTGATTCACCGGCCCAAAGTGATTCTGTTGGATGAGCCCACGACGGGCGTGGACCCCGTCTCGCGCCGCGATTTCTGGCGAATCCTTTATGAGCTGGTCGCTGAGGGAGTCACCATTCTGACCTCGACGGCTTATCTTGACGAGGCGGAGCGCTGCCATCGTGTGGCTCTCCTGCATCAGGGCAGGCTGCTGTTTTGCGATACGCCGGATAACCTGAGAAGCAGGTTTCGCAAGGGTATCGTGATGATTGTCTCTTCGGATCCGCGCAAGGTTCGCGATGCGTTACGGGATCGGGAAGGCGTTTCGAGCCTGGTCTTGCACGGCGATGGCCTGCGCGCTGTGGTGGACGACGCGCCACGCCGCACAGGCGAATTTGAGGAGCGGTTGCGCAGTACGCGAGTACCATTCGATTCCGTTCAGCAGGTTGCACCGACGATTGAGGATCTGTTCGTCGATGCTGTCGGCGCGCAAGGTGCTGCCCATGCGTGAGAATGGCAGCTCGGTCGAGGTTCGGGATCTGGTCAAGCGGTTTGACGGCTTCACTGCTGTCGATCGCATCAATCTCTCCGTTCGCAAGGGCGAAGTCTTCGGCTTTCTCGGTCCCAACGGCGCAGGCAAGTCCACAACCATCCGCATGCTCTGCGGTTTGCTTCGGCCCACATCGGGCCGGGCGCTCGTGGCCGGTCTCGATGTCGAGCGCAAACCCGAGGAAGTGCGGCAAAACATCGGCTACATGTCGCAGAAATTCTCGCTCTATAACGATCTCAAGGTTCTGGAGAACATTCGCCTGTTCGCCGGCCTGTACAGCGTCAACCGGGCAGAATTAGCCGGCCGCATCGAATGGACGCTTGAGATGTCGAATCTGAAGGGCCGCGAGAATCTCCTCACAGGCACTCTTCCAGGAGGATGGAAACAACGGCTCGCCTTAGGTTGCGCCGTCCTGCACAAGCCGCCGATCGTGTTTCTC
This sequence comes from uncultured Acidobacteriaceae bacterium, assembly GCA_963844905.1. Taxonomy (GTDB): domain Bacteria; phylum Acidobacteriota; class Terriglobia; order Terriglobales; family Acidobacteriaceae; genus Telmatobacter. Next base: position 669,222 of record CAWJQD010000002.1, read on the forward strand.
GACGAGCCGACTTCCGGAGTCGATCCCATCTCGCGCCGCCAGTTTTGGGAATTGATCCACCAGATGGCCGAAGAAGGCGTCACAGTTTTCGTCACCACGCATTACATGGAGGAAGCCGAATACTGTACCCGCCTGGCGCTCATCTTTCGCGGCAGGATTGTCGCCCTGGGCACGCCGACGGAGTTGAAACAGAAGTTCATGGAAGGCGATTTGCTGCTCGTGGAATGTGCGCCTCTGGGCCCGGCGCTCGAGATTCTGCAATCGGCTCCCGGCGTGCTGGATGCGGCGGTCTTCGGCAACGCATTGCATCTTGTGGTTCGTAACGCCGATGAGGCGGAACCGCCGCTGAAGGATTATCTCGCTCAGCGCGGCATCCGGCTTAATCGCACAACAAGAATTCGCCCCAGCCTGGAAGATGTGTTTGTCTCGTTGACCACCGAGCGCAGGCAGACGGAGGAGCACGCAGCATGAGCTGGAGACGGCTATGGGTGATGGCGCGCAAAGAGGTGGTGCAAATTCTGCGCGATCCGCGCAGCCTCATGATCATCATCGTGATGCCGGCCATTCTGGTGGTGCTTTTCGGCTACGGCGTGAGCCTGGACCTCAAGGGACTGCCGGTAACCGTGTACGACCAGGACGGCACCCAGCAGAGCCAGGATTTACTCAAGCGATTTCAAGCGAGTGCGTATTTTCACGTCACGCGAGAGGTGAATAGCTACCCTGAACTCACCCGCGCACTCGACGATGGCAGCGCCAAAATGGGGATCGTGATTCCCTGGGATTTCTCCGAAAAGCTCGGCGAAGGCGGTCCGATTCAGATCCAGGCTTTGGTGGATGCGACCGACGACAACACGGCCAATGTGCTGATCGGCTACACGCAAGGCGTGGTGCAGGAGTACGCGTCGGAGGTGCAATCGGACTTCCTCCGCCAGCGCGGAATGGATGTCCAGCCGGCGCCCATCAGTGTCGAGACGCGAACCTGGTACAACGAGGATCTGGAGTCGAGCGCCTTCATCATTCCCGGAGTTCTGGCACTGGTGATGTCGGTCATCGGCGCATTCCTCACCTCGCTCACCATCGCCCGCGAGTGGGAGCGCGGCACGATGGAACAGTTGATCTCCACGCCGGTCAGCGCCGCAGAGATCATGTTAGGCAAACTGGCGCCTTATTTCGTTCTCGGCATGGCCGACACCGTCATGTGCGCGCTGATTGCGATCTACTGGTTTCGTGTGCCATTTCGCGGATCGTTCCTTACGCTTCTTGCCAGCTCGGCCCTGTTTATGGTGGTTGTGCTTTCCCTCGGCTTCTTTATCTCCGTGCTGGCCAAGGGCCAGTTTGCAGCAAGTCAAATCGCGTTGCTCACCACATTTCTGCCTGCGTTCCTGCTTTCGGGATTCCTCTTCTCGATAGACCAGATGCCCACCGTCCTGCAATGGATCACAACCATCATTCCTGCGCGCTATTACGTGTCGGTCCTGAAAAGAATTTTCCTGAAAGGCACGCCTACTGCTCTGCTGTATGCCGACCTTGTGCCGCTGGCGCTGTTTGCGACGGTTCTGGGCGTGCTCGCCACCCGTTCGTTCCACAAAAGGCTGGCATAGGAGGGGACACATGTTTTCGCGCATGAAGCAGATGATCATCAAAGAGTTTATCCAGGTCATTCGCGATAAGCGCACGCGAGTCATCCTCATTTTGCCTCCTATTGTCCAGATGCTCATCTTCGGGTACGCCGCAACCTTCGAGATCCGCCACGTCTCCACCGTCGTAGTCGACTATGACCACAGCCAGGAAAGCCGGGACTTGATTTCACGTTTCACTTCGAGCCCCTACTTCGCTGTGAAACAGCATTTGGATAACTCCACGGAACTTACGAACCAGATTGAGGACGGAACGGCCACAGTGGGGCTGGAGATCGATGCCGGTTTCGCGCAATTGTTGCGCAAGGGCCGGCCTGCACCATTGCAGGTGATCGTGGACGCCACCAACTCCAACAGCGCGCTCATCGCCGCCGCGTACGTTACGCAGATCGCCGACGGTTTCGCGCAGGATTACCAGCAAGAACGCATCGCAAGCATCGCGCCGCAGTTGATGCAGGTTGTGCCGTCGGTAGAGCTCGAACCCCGCCCCTGGTACAACCCGAACCTGAGCAGCCGCTGGTTCTTCATTCCGGGGATCATTGGCAGCCTCACGCTGGTGCTGGTCATTACGCTCACCGCTTTTGGCGTGGTTCGCGAGCGCGAGATCGGCACGCTGGAGCAGATCATGGTCACGCCGATCCGCCCGGCCGAATTCATCCTGAGCAAGACGCTGCCCTTCTTCCTGATCGGCTTGTTCGACGTCTCGCTTATCGCGGTGGTCGGCTCGTTCTGGTTTCAGGTTCCGTTTCGCGGCCGTCTCTGGGTGTTGTTTTTGGGCGCCGTTCTGTTTCTCCTCTGCATGCTGGGTACCGGCCTGCTTATTTCCACGGTATCGTCCACGCAGCAGCAGGCCATGGTCACAGCGTTCTTCTTCATCATGCCGGCCATCGTCTTTTCCGGATTCGGATTCCCCATCAGCACCATGCCGCAGTGGTTGCAGTTGATGACTTACGCGAGTCCCTTGCGCTACTTCCTCGTGGTGCTCCGCGGAACCTATCTGAAGGGTGTGGGGCTGGACATTCTCTGGCCGCAGATGGCCGCCATGGCGGGTCTTGGCCTTGGCATGCTTACCATCGCCATCCTCCGTTTTCGCAAGTCGCTGGACTGACCCCGGCGCAAGTTTGGCGAATGGATCGGCTGGCCGAGCCTCTTTTCCACATTCGGGCACGCGGCGTGCACCGGCGTCCGTCATGGCCGGGTGCGCTAGGCTGGAAAGCGGAATGACGGTTTGCTCGATTTGCGATGGGGTGGGACTGGTGCGGGTGATGGACGCGGCCGGGAACTGGGTGAGCCGGCCGTGCGAGTGCCAGGAGGCGGAGCGGGAGGCGCGGCGGTTGGCCGCGGCGCAGATTCCGGCGCGCTACAAGGACTGCACGCTGGATACGTTCGAAATCTACCACGAGGCCGACAGGTCGCTGGCCGAAGCGCTGCTGACGGCGCGAAGGTTTGTCGAGGAGTATCCGGCGGGAACGGCGGGGAAGGGGCTGCTGTTTACCGGGCCGATGGGAACGGGCAAGACGCACCTGGCCGTGGGCGTGCTGCAGCGACTGGTGCGGGAGAGGGGGGTGAAGGGGCTATTCTCGGACTACCGCGAGCTGCTGAAGAGCATCCAAAACAGCTACAACCCCGAGGTACGGACCACCGAATTGGAGCTGTTGAAGCCCGTATTTGCCGCCGAGGTGCTGGTGCTGGATGACCTGGGCGCGCAGAAGCCCAACGAGTGGGTGTGGGACACGGTGGCGCTGATCCTGAATACGCGCTACAACGACCGGCAAACTACCGTCATTACCACGAATTACGTTGACCTGCCCGCAGCCGCCGGGGGCCTGAGCGATCCCGAGCGGGCCGCGCGTGAGTCCACGCTGGGTGACCGCATCGGCGACCGCATGTTGTCGCGGCTGGCGGAGATGTGCATCCGCGTTAAGATGAGCGGAAAGGATTGCCGGCAGACGGGAATCAAGCGGGCGCGGTTCGGATGAAAGACAGTCTTTAGCTTCTAGCTCTTAGCTCTCAACTTATGACCGATCCGACTCTCCCCGGCGGGGCTTTCTCCGAGGAAATTACCGGAACAGCCAAACGCTGTACACAAGCAAGAGCATCGCGGCGATGGTCAAGCCCTGATAGGCCCGTTCGGCTACTTGGTTACGCTGCGCATCGGCGCTTGTGGAGGGTGGCGGCGAGGTGTTGACGGAACAGGGGAAGGGCTGCATCGGCTGGCCTGCCTTTCAATTAGCATTACGGGGCAATCATGTTTCCGGTTCCTTTTCGTGCGTTTCTGGTCCCTGGCTATGGAGACTCCGGAATCTTGCCGGCTCCGGCGCCTCTCGTGGCAGTCTCTCTCGCTACCTTAGACGCGCGAGTTGCGCGACGGATTCAATAAGAGGTGGAGATCTGATGAAAAGATTTCATAGCTCGCGGATCGGCGGTGAGGAGAGTTTGCGCACGTCGAAGCGCGATGGTGAAAGGGCCGTGGGGCCGGCCAAAACGGGTGTACAATCTCGCTCGTGAGCACAGGACCTCAAATTGTGCGCCCTCCGGCGGCGCAGGAGCGCAACTGGCTGCCGATGGCAGCGGCTGCAGCCATCGTGTTGGCCGTGGCGGGAGGATTGTTTCTGATTCTTGAGCACGGGAAGAACGCGCCCGCGGTGACGCCGATCTCGGCGCCAACCGATCCTTACGCGGAGCACCTGGCGATCAGCGGCCTACACATGAGCGAGTCGTCGAACTTTGCCGGCGAAAAGGTGACCTACCTCGACGGGCAGATCGCCAACCAGGGGAGCCGGATGGTGACCGGAATCACGGTGCAGGCGCTTTTCCGCGACCCGGCGCATGAAGTGGCGTGGAATGAGACCCAGCCTCTGCGGATCATTCGGACGCGCGAGCCTTATATCGATGTGGAGCCGCTGTCGGCCTCACCGCTCAAGCCCGGCGGCGAGGAGGATTTCCGGCTCATCTTCGATACGGTGCCGCAGGACTGGGACGGAGCGTTTCCGGAGATTCGCGTCATCCGCGTCGAGCCAAAGTAGACCCCTGCGGAAGGCTCGGATCCGCATTATTCCTGTAGAAAGTACGCAAGCGTGCAAAATTTACGCGGCAACAGTGGTTTACAGCGCTCAGAATCGGCCAGCTTTTCTTCGGGGGCTTTCTTGCTAAGCATCCTATTTTTCAGCTAGATACAAGTTTGTTCGGCAGCGCCCGGCCTTTGGCAGCGCCCTTGCTCTTAGTAGGGCGAGTGGACAGCAGCGCTCAGACCGCGGGAGGTCGTTTCAAAGCCGCGAGTCAAAAGGGGTACATCCCATGAAAACTTCTCCGAATGTTGTGATTTCGTTCCCGCGCCAGTTGGCGTTACTTACGCTGGCATCTGCGATCGCAATCCCTGTCTGGGCCCAGCAAGCACAATCAGCACAATCATCGACAGGGGGTTCCCAGAGCACGACTCCTTCGGTGGCGCAAGAGCAGCCCTCCCCAGCGGTTCAGCAGCCAGCGGTTGAGCAGCCGTTGAGCACACCGAAGGAGGGGTTCTGGGGCCGCATCTATCCTTTTGCACGCAAGAAGTGGGTGAAGAGGCAGACTGACCCGATCAACGACCGGCTTACGGAACTGGATGAGGTGAACGCCAAGAACGCGCAGGACATCAAGGATGTGGATGCGCGGGCGCAGGCTGGAATCCAGAAGGCGCAGTCCTCGGCCGATGCGGCCAACCAAATTGCCATGTCCGCCAACTCACAGGCACAGAACGCCAGCAGCACCGCGCAGCAGGCTTCGCAACACGTGGATAACATCAACGGAACCGTCAACGGCCTTGACCAATATCACCAGATCACTGAAGCTGAGATCACCTTCCGCGGCGGAAGCCCGGTGCTGACGGCCGATTCCAAAGCAACGCTCGACCAGTTGGCTTCGAGCTTAACCGGCCGAGATGGCTACATTGTGGAAATGGAGGCGCATTCGCCGATGTCGGGAAGCGCCGGCATCCAGAGTTCCGAGCGTTTGGCGGAAGCAGTCAAGCGCTATCTCGTAACCGAACACCAGATTCCCGTCTACCGTATGCACGCCGTGGCGCTGGGCAATGCCACGATGGCAATGAACTCCGACGATCAGAGTGAGAAGCCGGAGCGAATCAGGACGAGCAGCGTGCACCTGCGGCTGATGGAAAACAGTTTGGCGGCCCGGGCAGGAGCGTCACCCCAAAGCGCTCCTGCCGCAGCTGGCGCGGAGCAGCCGTAATTTCGCGGCCATCCTCCCCCGAGGCTCTGCACCCGCGCCAACGGCCACCCCGCCGTTCGGCCGCCAACCAAGCTCTCGCAACGCGAGAGAACCAAGGCAATTTGGCCCCCGTTAAAAACGGGGGCCGTTTTTTGTCTGCACACGGCGATTCCTGAACAGCCCTTTGCGGCCGGACCGATCCAGTTCCGCGTGCCCTACGCTACAATGCTTCCATCGGTCGCATGGAGGCTCATATGGAAATTTTGATGCGCAGGATTCTTCCCGCTGTTGTGGCGTTAATGTTTGCCGCAGGCTCTTTCGGGGCGGTTTGGGCGCAGGGCGCGCCGCCGCAATCGAGCGCCGGGGAGCCGTACACCATCGAGTACTACTACAAATGCCAGTGGGGCCATCAGCAGGAGTTTCTCAGCCTGTTTCTGAAGAACCATTGGCCGCTGTTGAAGAAGATCGAGTCGACGGGGCGGATTCTGTCGCTCAAGATCGAGTCGCCGGCCTACCACACGACCGAGGATGGGCGCTGGGACTATCGCGTGACCATCGTTTACAAGAACTCGACCGTGGCGACTAGCGCGAACCCGGACGAGGAGGCGTTCATCAAGGAGCTATGGCCCGACCAGGAGACCTACAAGCGCGAGGAGCAGCGGCGGTTTGAGATTCTGCTCGGGCACTGGGATCTGCCCGTCACCAACATTACGCCGAAGTGATGGAGCGCCTCGCGCTAGGGGGCGCGGGTAAGTCCGCAGCCGGTTTATTTTACCGCAGCCGGATGTGCGTTATTCTTCATGATTTGATCGGGCCAATGCAGCGGCTCGAGCGACCAGAACTGGATGCCATAAGGCCCGAGATGGATTCGGACCCGAGCAGGATTGGAAGTGAGCGTCACGTCTTCCAGTGGATGGAGACGGGCATTCTCGTCTTGCGAAGGTGTAGATGCATCAAGCTCGCGCCGGTGAGCTGTCAGCGTCTCAGGGAGAGATTGCAGGTTCAGACTTACGTCGACTGGCGACTCCGAGAAATTCCAAAACATCAGGCTGTAATAATCGTAGACCTTATCGAATGTAAGAAAGGCGTGGACGTGGCCGTCGTCACTGCCTGCCTCGAGCCGGTCTCCGGTGAGACGCGCAAGCAATTCAAACGAGAAGTAGGCTGGCCGCATCACGTTCTGATAATCGAAGAGTCCGGAGTATTGCGGCATCCGATTCCACCAACTGGCCATGAACGAGGCACCGCCGGGCGACATATAAGCCGCAAATTGCGCGCGATCCACATGGTAGTCGCGAATCTGGTAGTAACAGGAATCGTCCAGCCCGGACTCCTTCATCCGCCAGGCGGTCTCTGCAATAAATGCCGGTTGAATGCGCGGATCGGCCGGAGGGGCCGTCAGCGCCATGTTCCACTCGTCGAGAATTGTTTCGGGGTGAAGCGAAGGATACTTTGCCAAGAGATCGTGCATGTAGACGATGGTCCTCTGCACAGCCTGAGGGTCGCTGTTGTAGATATGCCAGGAGATGAAACTCAGTGGAACCTTCTCCCGATCGGCAGCGTCGAGAAGTGCGGGCAAGAGGGGCGATGTATAGCTGGCAATCGCAGGGCCTCCGACATGCGCTGTGGGGTCGGCTTGCAGAATGGCCTCAACGGTGTGCCGGTAATAGCGCACGTAATTTTCGGGGGTAAACCGATATGGCGATCCCCCTAGCTCGCCGATGTCGCCCTCATTGCCGACTTCCCAATAGATACCGCTCAGGCCGCGTTGCTTAAAGTGCCCTACCATGGCGGAGATCAAGGTATCCCACACTCCGTAATCGGCCGGGTCGACAATATCCTGATCGATTTTTCGGGTAGAGAACTTTGGGGCGAATGGTGATGCACATGAGGGGAATTGCGCCCGCTTGCACGATTTCATCAACGGAGCGATCGAGAGTTTCGAAGTGATACTTTCCGATTGCGGGCATCACGTCGAAATACTCCTGCACGAAGAGCCGGATCAAGCGTGGATGGAGCGCGCGAACTTCCGCGATGCGGCTATCCCACATGGGATCGGGAGAGAGGCCACCCTGGCCGAGAGAGATGCGGTCCATCTGCGCGGGGCCGAGATTCTTCGAGAAATCGAGTGTCAGGGTTGCCTTGCGTGACTGGGCCGCAGCCGGCATGATCGCTGAGGCAGCCGCCAGCGCCAAGGTTAAGAATCGAAAGCGCAACATTCGAGAGCGGAACTCCTGCGACTTGCTGTCCAGGTTTCGTATTGTAGATGATTCGCTGCTTTCAAGGAACGGCGCGCAGTATTCTGCGAGGGAGCTCGAATCCCTCAGACACGGGCCAACCCGCTCAAAATTGGTTGGCCAGCGGGCTACTCCGCCCGTCCTTTTCGCATCACACGCCGCGGAGATAGTCCTTCGGCTTTCCCTTACCGTGTTTCCGGCAAATACTGCGCCCGGAAGCAGATCGCGACCTCAATCGCTTTCCACACCACGGAGGTTACCATGAGCACATTTGTGCGCCGTCTGGCGGGCCCGGCGTTCGTTCTCTCTGTGCTTGGATCTGCCGCTTTCGGTCAATGGGATCAGCGATCGTCGCGGGCGCGCCATTGGCGGACGAGGTCGGCGGCGGCTTCGGGCCAGTCGGGAAACTGGAATTCGAATCCGGCGTCGAGGAGACGGCCGGGGACGACGCGCCGGCTTTTGAGGACCAGTTCGGGCTCGGTGCGCAGGAAGAACATGCCGATGGCCATGAGCGGGGCGGGAGCGGGCAAGCCGTTGGGCACGTCCCATGCCTCGCGCAAGGCGCGCATGAACTCGCGGTTAGGCAGCGGGTTGGGCGCGGCGAGATTCACCGGGCCCTCGATCTCCTCGTGATCGATCAGGAATTCCAGAGCGCGGGCAAAATCGGACTCGTGGATCCACGACACATACTGGCGGCCGTTGCCCTGCGTTCCGCCCAGGCCGGCTCGCACCAAATTCGAGAGCACCGCAAAGACGCTGCCCGGCGCGGGGCTGAAAACCAGCGAGGTGCGCAGCGCAATCTTGCGCGTGTGCAGCGTTTCGATACGAAAAAACGCGGACTCCCAGTCCTTCACCAAACGAACTGTCCAGTTCCACTTTTCGGGAGCATGCCGGAGGGCCGAGATCGATTCGTTGCCGCCCAGCTCGCCTCTCGCCTCGTTCATTGGGCGGTCGAGAGCATGGCGATAGATGGTTGCCGTGGAGGCGTTCATCCAGATGCGCGGCGGATTGGCCAGCACGGCGAAGGCTTCGTGTAGCAGGCGCGTAGGCCCGATGCGCGAGTCGCAGAGCTCGCGGCGGTTGCGCGCAGTGTAGCGGCAGTTGATGCTGCGGCCGGAGAGATGGATACAGACGTCGGCGCCTTCCAGCGTCTCGATCCAGGGGCCGAGCTGCTTCCCGTCCCAATGCACCGTCAGCCAGGGCGCCGTGTACGGCCCGCGCGTGAGCACCGTGACGTGATGTCCGCGCTCCTGAAAGAACCGCGCCAACATGCTGCCCACCTGGCCGCTGCCGCCGGGCAAAACAATGCGCAACGGGCGGGAGTTCTGAAAGCCTGGATTGCCCATGCAATCAGCGTAACGCGCAGTCCTGCCTTTGACGGGTTTTATTGCCTGGGCGGAAGCGGGTAGCCCTGCGCGAACCGACGCAGGCGGTGAGCGCGGATCTCATGGACGATGACAACGATCACCAGGAGAATCACTAGCAGAGGGCCGAAAAAGATCCACGGTGAGATTTCCACGCGGTCCTTTCCGACGGAGACGGATGCCGGCGCGCGTATCGCGCCGAAGACCGCGACCACGTCCTGGCGAACCGTGACTTTTTCGCCGAGGCGCACGGAGCCGAAGAACGAAACCAAGTCGCCGCCGATGGAGGAGTTCTCGTCGGCAGAGACGTTGCCAAAAAAATCGACCAAATCGTGGCGGGCTTCGCCGTCGAGCCGCACGTTTCCGAAGAAGACCACAATGTCGCCTTCAACCTTGCCCTGGGCGTTGACGTTGCAGAAGAAGCAGACGGCGTCATGCACCGGAGTGTCGGGGGTGACATTGATGTTGCGGAAGAACTGCACCGCATCCTCGTCGGCGCGAGCCGGCGCGGTGGCAACCGCCAGGGCGGCGCCGAAAAGGCAGAGGGCAAGAAGTCTCCCATGCATAGGCGCGTCATCCTCGCTATAGCCCAATATACGCGCAAGGGCAGCGGGAGGTTCCCAGCGCTCTTACGCAGGAGCCAGCGCCTCCGTCCATTCGGCGGCTGAATCGACGAGCACATCGGGAGGGTTGTCCGTGAGGGATTTCGGGCCGAAGCCGAAGGTGCAGCCTACGGACCACGTGCCGGCGTTGCGCGCCGTCTGCACGTCCACCTGGCTGTCGCCGATCATCACCGTTTCCTGCGGTGTGGCGCCGGTTTCTTCCATCAGCGAGCGCAGGCCCATCGGATCGGGCTTCTTTACGGGGAAGCTGTCGCCCCCATAGATGTGGAGGAAGTAACCGGCAAGGCCCAGCCCCTCGCAGATGCCGCGCGCCGGCCGCACCGGCTTGTTGGTCAACACGGCCATGGTTCTTGCGGGCTCGCCGGGCGCCTCGTGCAGCTCGTGCAATGCCTTAAGCGAGTCGAGAACGCCTGCGTAGGCGTAAGTGAAGTCGAGCTTGTGCTCGCGGTAGTAGTGGAGAAAGAACGCGTAAGCCTTGGCGAACAGATCCTCGTCGACGTGATCCGGGGCCAGATTCCCGGCCAAGGCCAGCGATCGGCGCATGAGCAGGGGCGCGCCGTTGCCCACAAAGCCGGCAATCACCGGGTCGGGCAGCGGGCCCATGTGAAACTCCCCGAGCGCCGCATTCACGCTGTTGCACAGGTCCTGCGCCGAGTCGATCAGCGTGCCGTCGAGATCGAAGACCAGCAGCTTCAAACGCTCCACGGGAATCGTGCGAAAGACACGGATCATAGGTCCAGTGTAATGGGCGGTGCGCTCGGACCCGGCGGAGAACCGGCATCGTTTTGACCTGGCAAGCAAAGCATGGAGAGGCGGTTGAAATTTTGGAGGGCCGTCTGACCATGGTAGCGGCGCTAGTGGATGCGGATGCTGCCCGAGCCGGTTTCAACGCGCACCAACGGGCCGCCGCCGCCGATTTTTCCCTTCACGTGGTGGCTTTCGATGTTCCCTTGCGAGACGATCTCGCGGTCGCAATGGACGCTGCCTGAGCCCGTCTCGGCGTCGAGCGTCAGTCCGGCATTGCCTGTCCAAAGCTCGACGCTGCCGGATCCGGTCTCAATTCGCCACGGCGCAACCGGCGCGCCGCTCACCTTGATGCTGCCCGAGCCGGTCTGCGCCCGCAGTCCGCCGTGCAGATTTTTCAGCTCGATCGACCCCGATCCCGTCTCGGCTTTCACGTCGCCCGCACCAGCCTGCTCGGCATAGATGTCGCCCGACCCCGTTCCCAGCGCGAACCCACCCTGCAGGCCGGTGGCATGAATCGAGCCCGAGCCCGTGCTCAATTTTGCATTCGCGCCTACGCCGTCGTCCGTCATGTTGCCCGAGCCTGTTCCGGCGTCCAGATAGGAATCAGCCGGGGCCTGGATATCGTAATCGATGCTGATGTTGCCGAAATGCTGGTGACTCTCGCCGATGCGGACGATGTTGCCGGTCTGCTCGATGGGAGGATGCGCCGCGATCTCCTGCACCTGCTCATCGCTGCCGCCCCAGCTCGACTTGACTCGCGCGAAGATGTGTAGGCGGCCTGCGGGGCCGCTGGTGAGATGAATGGAACCGGAGCCGGTGACGACAGTGAGATCGGCACGGCCACTCACTGTCAGGTCGCGCTCAAATGTTGCCTCCGCGGCCCGCGCCGGAACCGCGGCCGTGGCCGCCAGCGCCAGGGATACCGCAATTGCCACAAAAAAAAGCCTCTTTGCGATCTTCATATTGCCCTCTGAAAGGTTCTACGCATGTGCCAGCCCTTCGGTTCCGTGGAAACAAGGCACGTGAAGCTCGCCCTCTGGTTGCGTGCCCACCGTCCAATGCTATCCTCTCACCCAGATGCACGGCCTATTGCTATTCAAACCAGTCGCCGTGGCCATGCTGATTCTGGCCAACGCTTACTTTGTCGCGGTTGAGTTCGCGCTCGTCTCCATTCGAGAAACGCGTGTGGAGCAGCTTCTTGAGGCGCGGGTTCCCGGATCGCGTGCGGTGCGGCGGCTGCAACGCAATCTCGACGACCTGCTTCCCGCCGTGCAGCTCGGCGTGACACTCTGCTCGCTGGCGCTGGGTTGGCTGGGCGAGCCGCTGGCCGCGCAGATCCTGGCGGGATGGATGGGCAAGCTGCCGCACGCGCAAATCTATGGTCACGTAGTCGCGGTGACGTTCGGTTTTGCCATTATCGCGTACTTTCACGTCGTCGTCGGCGAGCTGGTGCCTAAGGCGCTGGCCCTGCGCCGGGCCGAGGCGCTGGCCGTGGCCGTGGCGCCGCCCATGCTGGTGTTTATGGCTGTCACCCGCCCCGCGGTGCGCCTGCTCAGCCGGTCGGCCGCCGCGGTTCTGCGCGGGTTCGATATTCCCGCATCCGAGCGCGCCGCGTCGATCCACTCGGCCGAGGAGCTTAAGCTGATCGCCACGGCGGCGCGCCGGCTGGGCCTGTTGCCCGAGTTTCAGGAGACGCTCGTGCACCGCGCACTAGAGCTCGGCGACGTCCCCGTGCGCGAGATCATGACCCCCCGGCAGAAGATCTTCTCTTTGCCTTCCAACATGCTCCTTGAAGAGGCCTGCCTGCGGGTTTTCGGCCGCAACCACTCGCGCATTCCCGTCTACGACCCTGCGCGCGGTCCCGAGCACATCGTCGGAGCTGTCTATGCGCGCGACCTGGCCCGGCTGTTTTACTTCCGCACATCTCTAACAAGGTCTGCGGCTGCGCCCGCAGCACCCCAGGGCGAGCTTCGCCTGGCGCAGATCATGCACGAGGTACTGGTAGTCCCTGAAACTAAATCCGTGCTGGATCTACTGCGCGACTTCAAGCAGCACCGCCGACATCTGGCCATCGCGGTGGATGAGTACGGTTCCACTGTCGGACTGGTGACCGCGGAGGACGCGATCGAACAGCTTGCGGGCGAGCTTGAAGACGAGTTCGATGCGCCCTCGCAGCCCGTACTCAGCATCGCCGGAGGAGCGGTGCTGATGGACGGGAGCGTGAATCTGCGCGATCTGGAAACGCAGATGCAATGGAGTCTTCCACGCGATGGCGGCGTGGAGACGCTGGCGGGATTCGTGCTGGCCCGTCTGGGGCACATTCCCCGGCCGGGCGAGTCGGTCGAGTACGAAGGGCGGCGCCTGACCGTGGTGGAGATGGATGCGCGGCGCATTGCGAAAATCCGCGTGGAAACGATAGAGGCTGCGCCAACGGCTGCAAGCTGACTAATCCCCGCAATCGCGCACGAATTCCTTTGCAGGATCCCATGGGAGCCGGAAAGGCGTATCCGCAGCAGCGGCGATTCTCACCGTGCCTCGTTTGAAAAACGCCGCGCTCAAAAAATCAATATCCGATGAAAAGCGGCGCCGATGCTTGCGATTGGGGTGCCTCCATCGGCTCTTCGTTATGCCCGGACCTGCAATTCCCGGCCGGCATGAACGAAAATAGAATTGGATGAATCCTTCAAAGAAGAATGAAGAACGTTCGGCGCCCTCAGAACCGGAGATTCACAAATGGACCGCAGAGGAGTTTGAGCGGCTGGTTTTCTCGTGCAAGTCCAGGGTCGCGGTCTTCGACTGCGACGGAACGCTGTGGAGCGGCGACGCCGGTTATGGTTTTATGGCCTGGTCGCTGGAGCAGGGACTGGTGTCGCGCTCGACCAACCACTGGATCGACACACGGTACCGCGCCTACCTGGCAGGAAACGTGAGCGAAGAGGCGATGTGCGGCGAGATGGTGCAGATGTATGCCGGCCTGCGCGACAGCGAACTGCACGCCGCCGCCACGCGGTATGTTGGCGAATTTGTGCGCGGTCGCATCTTTGCCGAGATGGCCGCACTGGTCGAGAAGATGCGAAAGGCCGGGACCGAGCTTTGGGCCGTCAGCTCAACCAACCGGTGGGTGATTGCCGAAGGTCTGCGCGATTTCAAAATTCCCGAAGAACGGATTTTGGCCGCCGAGGTGCGCGTGGTAGACGGAATCATCACCAGCGAGATCGTTGACGTGCCCACGGGCCCCGCCAAGGCGACCGCGCTCAGGCGCGTGGGCTTGCCAACGCCCGATGCCGTCTTCGGCAACTCGGTGCACGACCTGGCGATGCTGGAGATGGCGCGCTGCCCCTTCCCGGTGAATCCGTCTCCGGCGCTGCTTGCGGCGGCTGCAAAAAAAAGCTGGGGCTACTTCCGCCCGCAGGCTGCCGAGGGCCTCGAGGCCGCGGTGGCCGGCGAATAGAATCTTGGTCCCCGCCGGATTCTCCATCCCGGCGCCAATTCAGCTTATCTCTCACGCTACACCGCAAGGCATCCATTCTCCGGCCTGCTATCTCTTTTATTTCGTTTACACTGGAGGAAGTGGAACCGAGGCAGCCAAAGGCCAGAACGCATGTCCATGGTCCCGCCCTGCGCTTTGTGGCGGCGGCGCTGATTGTCCGCGACAGAGAGATTCTGATCGGGCAACGGCGGGCCGATCAGCCCATGGGGCCGTTATGGGAGTTTCCGGGCGGCAAGATTGAGCCCGGCGAAAGCCCCCAAGAGGCGCTGGCCCGCGAACTGGCTGAGGAACTTGGCATTCGCGCCGAAGTTGGCCCCGCAGTCACCCGCATCCGCCACAACTATCGCCGCGGCGGCGCCGTGGACCTGCAGTTTTTCGTGGTGCGCGAATTTACGGGCGAGATCAACAATCAGATCTACCAGCAGGTGCGCTGGGTCAAGCTCGAGAACCTTACCGGCTATCAATTCCTGGCCGCCGACCGCGGTCTGATCCAGGATTTGGCGGCGGGCAAGCTGCTGTAGGCGACCGCTTCCCCGTTCAAAATACTTCAAAAGGAGCTTGCGGGCCAGGAACTTTTCGCCCTTCCGGGAAATAACCGCTTGCGAAGAGAGCAAGCGGCTACCCATGGAAGGCGCGTACCTGGCGTTTGGTCTAGACTCGATGGCGATAGAGACCGGTTCAATGGACAGATCGACGACAGATTCCGGCGCGGCCGCTCCCGCGACGGAGAGCAGCGATGAACAGCTGATGGCCGCCTTCTCCCGCGGTGCAACGGGCGCCTTTGACGAACTATTTTCGCGTTATAAACAGCCTTTGTTCGGATTCTTCTGGCGCCGGGTCGCCGACGCCGCGCAGGCCGAGGAACTTACTCAGGAGACATTTGTTGCGGTGATTCGCGCGGCCTCGCGCTATGAGGCAAGCGCGCGATTCAGGACTTACCTTTATGCGATTGCGCTCAAAATCCTTCGAGCGTATCGCCGAAAAGCCGCGTTCCGGGCCACGTTCCTGGGAACACCGGGGGACCATCCGGAGCCCGCGGCGGAATCCGGCATTGAGGAGCAATTGCTAATGCGGGAGGCGCTGACGCAACTGGACGGGATGGAGCGCGAAATCCTGTTGCTTCGCGAATTCGAACAGCTGAGCTACGCCGACATTGCGGCGTTGCTCGATTTGCCGCTCAATACGGTTCGATCGCGCCTCTTCCGCGCACGCATGGCTCTTCGGGAGCTGCTTGCGGCACGCGCGCCGGCCGAAGCCCCGGCGCTTCGAACGCATGAGGAGAGCATATGACGAACTCCACAACACATCCGTTTACCGCTGAGCAGATGATGGCCTTCTGTGACGGGGAACTTTCCGCAGCAGAATCACAGGAAGTGGTTGCGCATATCGCAATCTGCCCGGAATGCGCAGATCAAGTGAGCAAATTCCGCGAGATTTCGCAGGCGCTTTCGAGGTGGACCGTGCCGCCCCTCCCGCGCGAAGCGGGAGAATCCGTGAAGGAAGATCTCCGTGGACTCACCTTCAGCCGCAAAGGACGGAAGGGTGCGGCTCGCAAAGGGCACGGCGGCGGGTGGCATTGGAGACCGTGGGCGATGGGAGGGGCGGGCACGGTGGTGGCAACCATGCTTTTGCTGGCCGTCGGCCTTTTGGTCTCGCGCCACTCCGACGAGGCGCGCAGTCGCTCAAACCAAATGAGCGAGGCGATGGTGGCGCAAGGCTCGAATGCGGGCGGAGATCAAGCGAACTCCGCGAATTACACGCGAAATGGCGCCATGAATGCGCTGGTAGGGGCGGCGGGATCGACTCCCGTGAGTGATTTCTCGTCCCCGGCGCCGGCTCCGCTCATCGCGCGTTCGGTAACCTTCTCGATTATGGCCAAGGATGTGAACACCGCTCGCGCGGCGCTCGATGCGATCCTGGCGCGGTATCACGGATATGCGGCGCAAATCACCGTAGACACGCCAGCTGACGGCTCGCCCAGCCTTCATGCCTCGTTGCGGATTCCCGTGTCCAATCTTGCCGCGGCGATCGGCGACCTGCGCGGGCTTGGCCGTGTGCTGAGCGAATCGGAGTCCGGCGAAGACGTGACGCAACAGCATGTCGATCTGGACCAGCGTCTGAAGACCGCCCACGACACCGAGGACCGTTTCCGCGCCATCCTCCAGCAACGCACTGGGAACCTGAGTGACGTTCTGGAAGTGGAGGAGGAAATCGCCCGTGTACGAGGCGAGATCGAAAGCATGGAAGCCGAGGAGTCGACCTTGAACCATCGTGTCGACTTCGCCTCAATCGATCTGTCAGTGAGCGAGGAGTACAGCGTGAGCATCGCCACAGGTTCTGCGCCTCTTTCACTGCGGATGCACAACGCATTTGTGGCCGGCTACCGCAACGCAGCCGGGGCACTTGTCGGCATTTTCCTCTTTTTAATCGCGTACGGGCCTGTAATTCTGATTTGGATTGCGGTCGTTGCGGCACCGGTAATCCTGCTGCGGCGCAGGTATCGCAGGATTCGCGCGAAGATGTAACGCCACAGGGCGCCGATGGCCCCTTACTGCACTCTGGTCAACGTGATTGAGCCGTGGGCCATCTGATCGGTCAGGATGATGGTGTTTGGTCCGTTGAACACATACGTGTCCGTCGCGCCCGGAGGCTTCGCCACCACCTCGGTGGTATAGTAGCCGCCCACAGTTCCCGTAGGGTGATAGATCTGTTGCGTCTTGGGCGCCCAGTTTGTCACCGAAAAGATGATGGCGTTGGGGGAGACAAGCCTATAGGGCCCCGACTGTTGGGTCATCATCGTGCCCGACTGGGTGGTCTGGATGTATTGCCCGTTCGCCTGGATCACAATGGTTATCGTGATCCGTTGGTAGACACCGCGCCACTGGCCGGCGAGGCTCGGCTGTTGCGCCGGAACGGCGGCGCTGAGCGCCAGAATGGCTGGAAGAACGATTGAGCACAGCCTGAGAGCTGCTTTAGGCCCTGCGCACCCGGGAGATCCCATTTTGTTGCCTCCGTCGTTGGTTCTTAAGAATGGCAGAATCATACCACTAGGGTTGAACTCCTAAACACGCGTTACGTCAGTCTCGCCTTATTATTTCCCGAATCTGCGGTTTATTGAGTGCAGGTGTCAGGTTGGGCCTGCGCCATGGCCTAGGCCGAATCTTCGACGCCCGGATTCATTTCCGAGAGCAGGGCCAAGCCCTAAAAAAATATGCGGAAAGTCCGTGTCATCCGCTGAGCGATTCGTGTATCCTTGGCGCGGCCAACAAGCCAAATCCAAATCGGCCGGCTAATCGCCAGGACCCGGACTGCAGCCCAGCAGCCGGCCGGCAGGCGGCGCCGCGATCGGAGAAAGACCATGGAATGGTATCTGATGGTGTGGAAGCGTTATGCCCAGTTCAGCGGCCGTTCACGCCGCAAAGAGCTTTGGATGTTTGTGCTGTTCAATACGATCATCGGCACAGCACTCTATCTCTGCGGCATGGCAACGATGGGACAGAGCAGCTCTCTTAGCATGTTGTTCTTCGGGCTGTATTTCGTCTATCTTCTGGCCGCGCTTGTGCCAGGCTGGGCTGTTGGAGCGCGCCGCCTCCACGATACCGGCAGGAGCGGCTGGTGGTGGCTGATTGCGCTTGTGCCCTTTGTCGGCGCCATCCTCCTGATCGTTTGGTGGGCGACGGATGGCCAGCCGGGCGACAACCGGTACGGCCCCAATCCGAAATTGCCCGCCCCCTCAGCCGCCATCGGCTGACGGGAGCGCAGATCGCTCCGTTGCAGCTTTCAACGGCACCCGCGCTAACCGCAGCGGGCGCCACGCGGCTGCATGCCCGCCCAACAACTCATGCGGGACCTGCTCCCGGCTTGCAGGCGTGTTCTGTTCCTTCGCTTTCCTGGCCTCTGCCACTCAGTGCCCCGGCATCATCCCCCACAGCATCGCGATCGTCATCCCGATGACGATGATGCTGGTGCCCCACGCAATCCAGTTCCACAGGCGCGAGTTTTTGTGCTCTCCCATCAGGTCGGCGCGGTTGATCAGCAGAAGCATGAGAATGATGACCACCGGCAGCAGGACGCCGTTGAGTACCTGCGACAGAATCGCAACATTGATCAGTTGCGCATCGGGCAGGAGCAGAACGGTGATGGCTCCGCCGGCGATGAGCAGCGCATAGAGCCAATAGAAGAACGGCGCCTCTTTGAAGGTCTTGTCGACGCCGGATTCGACGCCCAACCCTTCGCAGACCGTATACGCCGTGGAGAGCGGCAGAATGGACGCCGCGAAGATTGAGGCGTTGAAGAGTCCGAAGGCGAAGAGGAGGAAAGCGTAGTCGCCGGCCAGCGGGCGCATGGCCTCAGCCGCGTCGGCGGCAACCTGGATGGTCCCCATGCCGTGCACGTAGAGCGTGGCCGCGCAGGCCACCACGATGAACCAGGCGATGAGATCGGTGAAGAAGCAGCCGACGATCACGTCAAGACGCGAGGCCGCGTAGTCCTTGACGCGAATCCCTTTTTCCACGATCGACGATTGCAGGTAGAACTGCATCCAGGGAGCGATGGTGGTGCCCACCACGGCGATGGCCATATAGATATAGGCCTTGTCGCCCCACACCGAGCTATCCGGCAGCAGCACCGTGGCCTTCAGCGCCTCATGCCAGTTGGGCTGCGCGAGCACGCCGGCAAAGATGTAGGCGATGTAGACCAGCGAAGCCGTGAGGAAGATCTTTTCGGTGCTTTTGTAGTCGCCGCGCAGTACCAGCGCCCACACCAGCGCGGCACACACGGGCACAGAAATGAACTTGGAGAGATGAAACAGATGCAGTGATCCGGCGATGCCGATGAACTCCGTGACCACGTTGGTGTAGTTGACCACAATCAGCAGCACCATGATCACAACGGTGATGCGCAGGCCGAACTCCTCGCGGATAAGGTCGCTGAGGCCTTTTCCCGTGACCGCTCCCATGCGCGCGCACATCTCCTGCACCACAATCAAAGCGATGGTGATGGGAATCAAGGTCCACAGCAGGGTGTAGCCGTATTGCGCGCCGGCCTGAGAGTAGGTGAAGATGCCGCCGGAGTCGTTATCGACATTGGCGGTAATGAATCCGGGACCGAGAACGGCCAGAAAAAGCAGGATCCGGATTCGCCAGTGCTTCCACATGGGTGTGCGAGTTCCTAGGGTGGATTCATTGCAGCCTTAGATGTACGGAAAGAGTTTCCTCACTGACCATATCAGGCCGAGGCGTGACCGCGCGAGTCGGTGTGGAAAGGCTCCAGAAAGATCTAGTTCGCCCTTGCCGCGTACGCCGTGGGGGCGGATATTCAACCTGTTTTTTAAGCACCATCCCTCCGCAGATTCCAGTGTTACGATTCTCTTTTACAACGCGGCCTTCCAACGTCGGAGCTGAAATGAGGTTGTTATGGAATACGGACCCAATCTTGAGAAAAACGGACTGAACCGCCGCGAATTCATTCGCCTATCTTTAATGAGTTCTGCAATGCTGGCGGGCGCCAATACAATGCTTGAGGGTGCGGAGGCGGATTCAACTCCACATTCCTATGCTGCATTGCGCTCTTTAGCGCCTGGAGCCGTGCAACCCGAAGGATGGCTCCGCGGATACATGGAAAAACAGGCGTCGCAGTTGGGCTCCAAGCTGCCGCAGATTTCGTGGCCATTCACCGGGACGTACTGGGGCGGCGAGAAAAATGGGGAAGCGGGGAAAGAGGACGCTTGGGGGCCGTGGGAGCAGAAGGGCTATTGGATCGATGGAGCCACTCGTCTGGCCATCGTTCTCCAGGACGAGCAACTCATGGCACAGGTACGAGCCTCAATCGACTATACGCTCGCGCATGCCGACGCCGATGGGTATCTTGGGCCGGATTTTATTAAAGGCAATCAGCCGACGGCCAATTATCATCGCTGGCCGCAGAACGTCTTCTTTCGCAGCCTGGCGGCAGTCGGAGATGCGCAATCCGCACCGGGCGGGCCAGAGAGCATCAATATTGCCCAGGTGTTACGGAAACACTATCTCAACGACAAGGCTTCCTACGGAACACCGATAAGAAACGTAACAAACATCGAAGCGATGCTGTGGTGTTACGAGCACACCGGCGATCCACGTCTGCTTGCCTTGGCGGAAAATTCATGGCAGGAATACGAGAAGGCGGCTCCGAAAGAATGGGCCGCCCACAACCTGGACTATGGCGATCTGTCGCCGATGCGCGTCTTTGCCGCCCTGCCCATCAATTCTCACGGCGTTACTTACGCCGAAATCATGAAACTGCCGGCCATTCTCTATCTTTACACCGGCAAGGAAGAGTATCTCAAGTTTGCCCACGCCGCCGAGCGTCGCATCTTTGACCACCATATGCTGATCGACGGCATCCCCTCCACCTCGGAGTATTACCGCACAGTAACTTCTCTCGATTCCCACGAGACCTGCGACATCTCCGATCACACCTGGTCGTGGGGCTACATGCTGATGGCCACTGGAGATGCAATCTGGGCCGATCGTGTGGAGCGCGCATGTTTCAATGCCGCGCCGGGGGCCATCAAGAACGACTGGAAAGCCCTGCAATATTTTTCCTGCCCTAACCAGTTTTTGGCCACGCTGCATTCCGATCACAACGTAGATCT
This sequence comes from uncultured Acidobacteriaceae bacterium, assembly GCA_963844905.1. GTDB lineage: Bacteria > Acidobacteriota > Terriglobia > Terriglobales > Acidobacteriaceae > Telmatobacter. The sequence continues at coordinate 690,157 of CAWJQD010000002.1, forward strand.
CCACGGCGGCCGTTTGATGGCTTATCAACCCAATCCAGGGCAGGAGACTGCCTGTTGCGGCGGAAATGTTCATCGCATCTTTCCAAACTATGTAATCCGCATGTGGATGAAAGGCGAAGATGGCGAACTGGCGGCAGTTCTCTATGGCCCATCGAAGGTGAACGCCATGGTGGGGCCCGACTGCCAGCAGATTGAGTTTGTCCAGACGACAAACTACACATTCGATGAGCAGATCCACTTCAAGATCGGTTCCAGCCGCGCAGTGATATTTCCTTTTTCCTTGAGGATTCCCGCATGGTGCGATGAACCGCGTCTCACGGTGAATGGCGAGTTGGTTGCGGCGTCACGGACTAAGCAAGGGTTTTTGATTTTACACCGCAAGTTTAGCCCCGGCGACGTGGTGACGTTGACTCTACCGATGAAAGTGGCGATCACGCATTGGCCGCAGAACGGGATCGGAATTGAACGCGGGCCCCTTGTGTATTCTTTGCCGATCAATGAGAACTGGACTACGCGCGTCGAGCCAAGGTACACAACGGCCGAGTTCCCCAGCTGGGAGGCCACTCCAGCCAGCGCGTGGAACTACGGAATTGCACTTGATCCTGCGAAGTTGGCCAGCGAAGTTGAGATCAGGAAAACACCGCTGACGCAGCATGAAGCGCACGATCCATGGGAGAATCCGCCAATCACGCTCACGGCGCCGGCAAGAAGGATCGAGGACTGGGAACTTCAGTCCAATCCAGAGGATGCGAGCCAGAAATTCACTCCACCGCTGCCGGATTTGAGCGTGAGCAAAGTCAGTGAGACTGTCGAGCGAGTGTCTCTCGTTCCTTACGGTTCGACGCAGTTGCGAGTTACTATTTTTCCCGCACTGGCAGTTATGGAACCTAAGTTGCGCGGATGAGAGGCTGATCCACGATTTCTTCCATGTCTGGCTCCGCAGCAGCGCTCAGGCTCAGCAGCCTCTTCACCACATCCGCGGCGCTGTAGCTCTCGCGACCCGGGACCATGAACTGGGCAATCGTATTCAGGTCGTCGCCCACAGTGATGAGAGCAGGCTCGACTGCACCGTCCCTGCGGACCTGCGCGTGGCCGATATTGGCCAACAGAGCATTGCACAGGCACTTGCGGCCAACGGTGTCCTCGATCTTGCCGCCCTTGGCCACATAATTGGCTACCGGCTCGGCAGAACAGCGATAGGCGATCTTGCCCTCGCCCGCGACGTATGGTTCCCGGAGGTAGCCAAGATCGCAAACGCGCTTCCGCTCCTGGTAGACAGTACTGTTCGACGACGTGCCCTCAAGCTGCGCAACCTTAAAAGGAAAACCCGTGGGCGAGGCCAGCGGATCGGTGAACACCCGGCCCGTGGCCGCCGCGGCCTGGGCCAGAAGCGTGTTCTTCAAGTCGGGCCGCATGCCGGACTCGCGACTGAGCGCAAATGCGGTTCCCACCTGCACTCCGGCCGCGCCCTGTTCGAGCGCGTCGCGGAGCTTTTCCGGGTTACCATACCCGCCTGCCAGCCAGAAGGGAACAGCCAGCGCTCGCAGCTCGGCGACGTTGACCTGATCGCGCTCACCGTAGACCGGCTCTCCGGCAGCATTGAGCTGGAGCTTGCCGCGCGGGGGCGCATTGTGGCCGCCCGCGGTGGGGCTTTCGATCACCAGCCCGTCCACTCGGCCGCTGGCCCGCCGCAGCATGGTAGCGGCCAGGGTGTTGGAGGAAACAATGGCCAAAAACTTCGGACGGTGAAGCACGGGCAGAGGGCCCTCGGCGAACTCGGCGGGACGGAGGCTCATCATCGTGTCGATATCGGCAAGCTGGCCCTGCGCCGCGCCGGTAACCGCCAGCCGGTACTCCGCCGCGTGAAGCGCGGCAAAGGCGTCCAGCACGCCGGGAATGTGCAGCGGTATGCCCGCGCCCATCAGGACGTAGCCGACGCCAGCCAACATAGCCCCGTAGAGCGAATAAAGATGGGGCATCTGCACCTTCTCAAGAAAATTGATGCCCACCGGATTCTTGTGACCTTCCTTGGCCAGAAACACTTCGACAAAGTTGCTTACCATGCACAGCTCGATGAGCTTGCGGGGACTCTGCCGCTGGTGCATCGGCGCGGCCGGGTAGGGCGCGTCTGCGGGCTTGCCGCCGGGAACAAAATACTCCTGCCAGATGCGCTTGGCCATCTCAGGAAAAGGAAAGGCATCCAGTCCCCTGCGCATATGTCCACCATGGTCGCCGTCGGCGAGGCGGCGCACGAAAGCAGAATCGAGCGCAGTGCCCGAGACGACGCCAAGTTGGCCGAGCTTTGAGACGGCTTGGGCGAGACGCCAATTGGAGACACCAACACCCATGCCGCCCTGAATAATTCTTGGAAACTGGATCATCTAGGCATTGTTTCACAGATTTTGATTCTTCCGAGTGATCTGGCGCATATTATGCCAAGGCACGGGACAAAAGTAACGAATTGCTCAGAATCGCCGTGATTGAAGAGGCTTTAGAGCTTCTCGCGCAGAAAGCTGATGACCTGCTCGGCGCGGACCACGCCCACCATGCGGCCCTGGGGATCGACGACGGGAAGCGCGTGGAGGTTGTATTTGTCGAACATCTCGGCCAGCTCGTTCTGCTTCAGGTCGGCGGGGCAGGAGAGCACCCGGGGCTCGGCCAGAATGCTTAGATGCGTTTCCGGCTGCGCCATGACCAGGCGCGCCAGCGGGATGGCTCCGCGAAGCATGCGTTTCTCGTCGAGAAGAAAGACTTCGGTCACGCTCTCCGGGTCGCCGTCGAAGCTGCGCAGCGCCTGCACGGCCTGCGCAACGGTTGCGTCCACACCCACGTAGACGAAGTCCGTGGTCATGCAGCCGGCGGCCGAGTCCTCGTCGAACTCGAGCAGATCCTCGACCTCCTGCCGCTCCTCCGGCTCCATTTCCTCGAGAATGGCGTCAGATTGATCCTCAGGCAGCTCGGAGAGCAGATCGGCCGCGGCACCGGGGTCCATCTCTTCCACGATGTCGGCGATGCGCTCCTCGTCGAGCTTTTCGAGCAGGGCCTTTTGCAACTTGGGCTCGACCTCCTCGAGGGTCTCGGCGGCCACCTCTTCGTCGAGCGAGGTGAAGATGGCCTCGCGCTCGGCGGGCGCCAGATCTTCCAGGATGTCGGCCAGCTCGGAGGGGTGAATCTCGGCCAGGCGCTCGTGCTCGATGCGCAGCTTGACGCGCCGCGCGGGGTCGGGCTCGATGACATCGACAAACTGCCAGGGAATGGCGCGGGCGCCGAATCTGCGGGAGATGGATTCGAGACGGGCCCGTGGCAGAATTCCCTTGAAGACGCGGCGAAACGCCCCACGAAGCCCCACTTCGACTTCGGCAACACGCAGATGGCGGGCCGCGCCCTCGCCGGTCCACTCCAGGTCCACATCGTTGACGCGGACCACCTTGCGCCCGTTGATGTCGATGATCTGCCGGTCGACGAGATCCCGCTGCAGAAAGAGATAGCTGCTCTCGTCCTTGAGCGGGGCCAATGCCGCAGCCGAACGCAGCTCGAGCGTGCCGGCAGGGGTCTCCATCACCTCCTGCGAAGGCACGACGGAAAGACCGGTGCGGGTTTTGAGCACGAGACCTGCCACCTTGCCGCCGTCGGGTCCCGTGGCCACCACAATATCTTTGAGCTTGCCGCGCAACTGCCCCTGGGAATCGGTCACCGGCGTGCCGAGCAGCGCCGTCAGGCTGACACGAATTGGGGTGCGCTGGTCCATGCGCGACTCCATGGGTTGAGTGTAGACCTTTGCAACGCAGTTTACGCCCAAGGCCTTGGCGATTGCCCGCCGGAATCTGCCAAAGTAATCCCCCGCGCCGCTTGACACAATCGCATCCAGACTTGAAACTGCCAGCAAGGTTGATGGAGCAGGGGGGTGGAGGTGTCCATCCACTCCAATGGAGGCGGAAGACAGCCCGGTGAGCGCACCCAGTAAACGAAGGAGCTTCCGGCTCAGCTCCACCATGGAAAGCGTCGGCGAGGTGGAAGCGGCCGCGGATCGGTTGGCTACCGAGGCTGGTCTCGACGAGGATCAGCGCTTCCACATCGTTATGGCCGTGCGCGAGGCCGCCATCAACGCCGTGCTCCACGGCAACGAATACGATGCCGCGCGCCAAATCGACGTTTCGCTGGAAAACACGGGCAAGGATCTTGTTTTTGTGATTTCCGACCAGGGTCACGGGTTCGACCCCGACCATCTGCCCGACCCGCTCGCCCCCGAGAACATTCTCCGCGGCACAGGCCGCGGCATCTTTCTAATCCGGTCGCTGATGGATGAGGTACACTTTCGACAACTGCACCCCGGGACCGAATTGAAGTTGATCAAGCATCTGGCGCCAGCGGGAGGAAAAACCTAACATGGTGGCGGGAGTGCGGGGAATGCAGGATCGCCGTTCTTCCCCCCGAGGGACCCGCCACCGAGTTTTCCTTGAAGCCGGCGGCCGCAAAGATGCTATAACCTAAGTACCGAGAAGGAGGGATTTTCCGTGGCACTTGCGATAGCTTCCCGTGAAGTGGATGGCGTCACTGTTGTGGAACTCAGCGGGCGGATTACACTGGGCGAGGGCAGCGTGCAGCTGCGCGACACGATTCGCGACCTGATTGGCAAAGGACAGCGGCACATCCTGCTTGATCTGGGTGAAGTGAACTACATCGATAGCTCGGGCCTGGGCGAGCTGGTGAGCGCGTACACTACGGCCAGGAACCAGGGCGCCAGCCTGAAACTGCTCAAGCTGACCAAAAAGGTCCACGACCTGCTGCAGTTGACCAAGCTGTATACCGTCTTCGACATCTACGATGACGAGGCCAGCGCCATCGCTTCCTTCAAATAACTCAAGTTGGCCATTGTGCCCAGCCAAAGAGGCCATCCCGCTCGCGCGGAATGGCTTCTTTGCGTTTGCCGCGGGCTGAGCCCTTAGAACTGCACGGAAGGCACGTTTTGCGCACCCGGGCTGGCCGTGAAATACGCATTGTTCACGTGGTATCCGGCAATCCCAGCCCAGATATTGTTGGGGAACTGGAGCACAAAGGTGTTGTAGTCCTGGAGGGCGTCGTTATAGCGCTTGCGCGCCACGCTGATGCGATTCTCGGTCCCGGCGAGCTCGTCCTGCAAACGCATGAACTGGTCGCTCGAGCGCAGTTGCGGGTAGTTCTCGGTCAAGACAAGAACCTTGGCGAGGGCGTTATCGAGCTGGCCATTGGCGGCGATCTTGGCTGCCGGGGTCTGGGCATTCATCAATCCATCCCGCGCCTGAGCGATATCAGCGTATACACTGCTTTCCTCCTTGGTAAATCCCTTCACGGTCGCCACCAAGTTCGGAATCAGGTCGGCGCGCCGCTCCAGTTGTACGTCGACCTCCGACCACTGCTGCTTGACCACCTGATCTTTGGCCACCATCTGGTTTCTTGCGCTCACATAACTGCCAAAGACCATGAGGACGACCAGAATCAGGACGCCCACAACGGCCAGCGTAATTCCAAGTCTACGGCTCATACAGTTCGTTCTCCTCCGTTCAAGACAGCTATCAGCCGTCAGCCATCAGTTTTCAGCTACCGGCCCTGACGATGACGCTCCACGCCACTCAGAATAAGCTGACGGCTGAAAGCTGAAAGCTGCGAGCCTACCAGCTCCCTCCGGCGCCGCCGCCGCCAAATCCACCCCCCATGCCGCCAAATCCGCCAAATCCGCCGCCTCCACCGCCGCCGAAACCACCCCCGCCGAAGCCGCTGCCGCCGCCAATCCATGGTCCGCCGATCATGGGTCCTCCGCGCCAACCGCCTCTACCCCAGCCTCCAAAGAACAGACCGAAGCCAAAGAGCATGCGCAGCAGCGAACCGCCTCCAAAAAGCACCAGAAGAATGATCAAAAGAACGAATCTCCCGAGCCCGGAGCCCTGCTGTTCGGGTTGGCCTGCTGGCGCAGGCGCGGGCTCATTTTCGTTCAGCGTAATCTTGGCGTCGGCGGCGATCACCTGGGCAATTTCGCCCACAGCCAGGGTGACCGCGCCGTCATAGTCGCCGGCACGGAGTTCGGGGACCATGGCGCGCCCAATGTCGCCGGTTTTACCGTCGGGCAGGATGCCTTCAAGTCCATAGCCGACCTCGATCCGGTACTTGTGGTCGGCAACAGCCAGCAGCACCATAGCGTAGCGGTTCAGACCATTGTTCCCCATCTTCCAATGGTCTTCAAGGTCGTCGGCGTAGTCGGCTGCGTCGTCGCCGTTGAGATCGTGCACGGTGACCACGGCGATCTGCGCATTGGCCTTGGAGTGGTCGAGTTGGGCGCAAATCGAGTCGAGGCGCGCCGTTGCCTCTGGCGAGAGCACATGGGCAAAATCGCTCACATAATCGGTGGGCTGGGGCAGGCTGGCGACCGGCTCGGCGCACGAGGGGAGGGCGAGAAACACAAAAAGCGCCGCCAGCAACGGCGGAAAAACGGCGAAACGCGCGCGGGGAGGGCCTTTCATTCCTTCTTCATTGTACGTGGGCGGGCCTGAGAAGTTCCCGTGGCGGCAGGCTCTACACTGGGATAGAAATGAGCCAGAATCCGCTTCCCTTGCCGCCTGTCGCCCCCAAACACCACACCGAAACGCGGAAGCACGGAGTGCTGCTCACCGACGACTGCGCCTGGCTGCGCAACAAAGACAATCCCGACGTGACCGCTTATCTCGAGGCCGAAAACGCCTATGCCGATGCGGTGATGGCGCCTCTGGCCGGCCTGCGGGAAGAGCTCTACCAGCAGATGCTGAGTCACGTGAAGCAGACCGACATTTCGGTTCCCTACCGCGACGGCGCCTGGTGGTACTACACGCGTACCGAGGAGGGCCTGCAATATGCCATCCACTGCCGCAAGCGCGGTTCGCCTGCAGGCCCGGACCCCGACGCATCGGAAGAGGTGCTGCTGGACGGGAATGTACTGGCCCAGGGGCAAGCGTTTTTCTCGATCGGCGATACCGACATCACCGACGATGGCCGCTGGCTGGCCTATACCACCGACACGAAGGGCTTCCGCCAATACACGCTGCACATCAAGGACCTCGCGACCGGCGAAACCCCTCCCGGCGAGGTGGAACGCGTGGGCTCCGTGGTGTGGGCGGCAGACAATCGGGGCCCTCAGGGATGGGTGGCTCGCAGAGCCGGGATTGCTGGGGCGGAGAATCGCACGCTGTTTTACACCGTGGAGGACGAAGAGCAGAAGCGGCAGTATCAGCTCTGGCGGCACGCGATGGGAGCGGCGCACGCAGAGGACGTTTTAGTTTACGAGGATGACGATGAGCGATTCAACATCGCCGCCGGGCGCACGCGTGACGGCAAATACATCGTTCTCGAATCGGCCAGCCACACCACCAGCGAGGCGCGTGTTCTGCCTGCGGACGACCCCGCCGGCAGCTTCAGCATCATCGCGCCGCGCGAGGACGAGCACGAGTACTCGATTGACCACCGCAATGGGCTATGGTTCATCCGCACCAACGACCGCGGGCGCAACTTCCGGCTCGTTACTGCGCCCGTGGCGACGCCGGGCCGCGAGCATTGGACCGAGCTGATCGCACACCGCGACACGGTTATGTTCGAGGATGTGGATCTCTTCGCCGGGTTCTTCATCGCGTGCGAGCGCGAGGACGGGCTGCCGCGATTGCGTCTGTGGAAGTTCGCAGGCGACGGGACCGAATTTGGAAACGAGGCCTCGCCCTCCTACGAGATCGCCTTCCCCGAGCCTGCTTATAGCGCCCACCCGCACATCAACCGCATCTTCGAGACGAAAACGTTCCGCTACGCCTACCAGTCCCTGGTCACGCCGAGCTCGGTCTACGAATACGACGTGGCGACGGGCGCATCGACGCTGCTCAAGCAGCTTGAAATTCCGGGCGGATTCGACCGCACGTTGTACGCCAGCGAGCGGGTTCACGCCAGGGCGGAAGACGGCGTCGAGGTTCCGGTGTCGATTGTGTATCGCAAAGACAAACGCGAACCAGGACGAAATGCGCTTTATGTCTACGGCTACGGATCGTATGGGTACTCATTGCCGCTCGGCTTCAGTTCGAACCGGCTAAGCCTGCTCGATCGCGGCGTGGTGATGGCGTACGCGCACATTCGCGGCGGCGGCGAACTGGGCAAGCCCTGGCACGACGCCGGCAAGATGCTGGTAAAGCGCAACACGTTTACCGACTTCATCGCCGCCGTCCAGCATTTGACGGCCGCAGGATACGGCGATCCTAGGCGTGTGGCTGCTGAGGGCGGTTCGGCCGGAGGACTGCTGATGGGCGCGGTCGCGAACATGCGGCCGGACTTGTTCCGCGCCATTGTGTCGCATGTGCCGTTTGTGGACGTGATGAATACGATGCTCGATGCTTCCCTGCCTTTGACCGTTCCCGAGTACGAAGAATGGGGCGATCCGAACGACGAGACTTACTTCAGATACATGCTGAGTTACTCGCCGTACGATAACTTGCGCGCGGAAAGTTATCCGGCGATGTTAGTCAAAACCTCACTGCATGATAGCCAAGTAATGTACTGGGAGCCGGCCAAGTATGTGGCCAGGTTGCGCACGCTGAAAACAGATAACAACTCTTTGCTTCTGGTGACGAACATGCAGGCCGGTCATGGCGGGGCCAGCGGTCGCTACGACTACCTGAAGGAGATTGCGCTGGACTACGCATTCTTGCTGAAAGAGTTAGGGATTGTCTGCTAGACTGGGTGCGCCTGCAATTCCGAAAAAGTGAAATCGCTATGCGTAAGCTAAGTTTGCTGTTTTCTCTGATCGTTTTTGCGGCGGGTGGCCTGTGGTCGCAACAAGCCTCCACCCCCAAACCCGATGAGCCTGCGCCGCCCCCGATTGTCCGTGATCCGCACTCGACCCAAGCAGATTTGGCCGTGCCACTGTGCCCCAACAAATTCGACGACAGCATTTCGACAGACGGAATTGCGCATCTTCCGGACCGGGATGTTACACCTCCGGCGTTGAAGCATTCGGTTAACGCCCAATTCTCAGATGAGGCAAGGCACCAAAAACGCAAAGGCCGGATCACGCACTTTGAGGCCATTCTTAGCCTTGTCGTCGACACCGACGGCGAGCCTCAGAATATCTGCCTTATGCAGTCGGCCGGTTTTGGTCTCGACGGAAAGGCCGCAGAGGCAGTGCAGCAATATCGGTTCGGACCTGCGACCAAAAACGGCACGCCTGTCGCTTCCCGCATTTCCGTTGTGATGGTTTTCCATAATTATTAAGCGGCTCTTTGCTGCTTAATGCGTAACCGCAGGTCTGTCAATCCAAAATCGGGCGGTTGGCTTAAATGCTCTTTAGCTCCGCTAGCGTCTTCTCCAGGCTCGCGGCGTCTTCGACATTCAGCGCCTTCAGCTCGGGATCGATCTGCTTCAGCAGGCCGCAGAGAACCTTGCCCGGGCCGACCTCGACGAAGAGATTTGCGCCGGCAGCTTTGAGCGCCTGCATGCAATCGACCCAGCGGACGGCGCCTGTCACCTGGCGCACCAGCGCATCGCGCGTGGCGTCAGACGTGGTGACAAGATTGCCGGTCACGTTGGCAGCCACGGGAATGTGCGGGTCGTGAATCGCAGTCCCGCCAAGCACCTTCGCAACTTCTTCCTGCGCCTGCTGCATGAGCGCGCAATGGAAGGGCGCGCTCACGGGAAGCATGACGGCGCGGCGTGCGCCTTTCGCTTTGCAAAGCGCCGCAGCTTTCTCCACAGCCGCAGCGGCGCCTGAGATCACTGTTTGCCCCGGCGAGTTGAAATTCGCCGCCTGCACCGTGAGCCCGGTCTCGCGGGCAGCCTCTGCGCAAGCCTCGGCCACCTGCGCGGCATCGAGCGCAAGCACGGCGGCCATGGCTCCCTCGCCCGCCGGAACCGCCTTCTGCATAGCCGCGCCGCGGGCCTTCACCGCGCGCACCGCGTCGGCAAAGGCGAGCGTCCCCGCGATCACGTGCGCCGACCACTCGCCCAGCGAATGCCCCGCAGCAAGCGCCGGGGCGACGCCGTGCTCTGCTAAAACACGCGCCGCCGCCACGCTCACCGTCATGATGGCCGGCTGCGTGTTTTCGGTCAGGCGCAGATCTTCTTCCGGCCCTTCGAAACAGAGCCGCGAAAGCGGGAATCCGAGCGCCGCATCGGCCTCGGCGAAGGTTTGCGCTGCAACAGGGAATCGCTCGGCAAGCTCGCGGCCCATGCCCCCCGCCTGTGAGCCTTGCCCAGGAAAGAGAAAAGCAATCTTCGCGTTCATTCCACAAAGGATTGTAGCCGGTTGCGGGCTTGCACGCCCGCGATTGGCGCATTTTGCAGATCTCGGCCTCTGCGTTGCATGTGCCGCCGATTCCCGATTCCTGATCCCTGGCCCCTGTTCCCTGCCTTTTCAGTTCCAGCGTTTCTTGTCGTCCGCGTCTTCGTCGATCAGCCGGCCCTGGCCGTCAAACTTCACGGTGCGGCCCTGGGAGCGCATGTAGACCTCGAACTTGCGCGCTGCGCGGCGGCGCTTCCAGCGGTAATAGCGGTTGCGCAAGCCGAACCAGCTTTCGCTCATCGCGAAACCCATCCCGCGCCGTGGCGCGGTGCGCACAAATAGCAGCCCGGCCAGCGCTCCGCCCAGTTGCGCAAAGGCGTACATCCGTTCCTGGCCGAAGAGCATGGCGACCGCGACGAGCGCATAGATGATGACCAGATAGCGCGCCTTGATGCCGATGGGCAAAGGAAACAACATGAATTGTACGTCGCCATAGAGGAGCCCGATGGCCGCCAGCAGGCCGAAGATGCCGCCAAAACATCCATAAAGCGCAATTGAATTTCCCAGGAGCGAGGGGGCCAGCGGGATCGAGACCGCGTAGAGAGCCAGCGCCGCCGCGGCTGTGCCCAGAACCGAAACCGCGTAGAGGCTCGTGACCCAGTTGGCGTTGTGGAAGCTCTCGAGAAACCCGGCCAGAAACCACAGCGAGAGCAATTCAAAGAGCGTGCCGAGGATCATGCCCGGCGGATGGATGAAGCTGTAGGTAACCGGCTGCCAGAGGTACCCGTGCACAAAGGAGTAGGGATCGAAGGTCAACGAAGCGGCAACCCGCGCCGTGGAGGAAGACGCCAGGCTTGCCAGCAACAGCACAAAGTAGGCGGCCAGGTTGATGAGAATCAGGCGGCGCGTAGCGCCCCTGAAGTCGGGGAAGACGAACGGACTGGAGCCAGCTCTGGGCATCGTAATCAACAGGGTAAACGCTCAAGCGCGCCGCTGTCATGGCGTCCGGGCGAAGCGCGAGAGTGCGGAGGCCGGGGCGGATGGCCGCGCGCAAACTTGGGCCTGCACCAGGGATGGGGCACGGCCAACGCTGCTCCGGAAATATGCATCGTTTGAGGAGTATGATGGGCCTGTTCCCGGCAGAGGAATGCAGGTGTGGAGGGCCGCGCCTGGCTCTTGACCTGAAGCTGGGTTCTCACTAAAACTAGCGGTGGTTGTCGAAAATAGTGGTTTTTATCCCGCAATGCGATTCGGTTTGGAAAGTGAGGAGGCTGCTATGCCCAGCTGCCCTGAATGCGAAAGCAACCTGGACATTGAAGTCGACGAAGTGGAAGAAGGCGACGTGATCGCCTGCGAAGAGTGCGGAACGGAGTTCGAGGTGGTTGGCGTTGAACCGCTGGAGCTGGCGCGCGTCGACGAGGGCCTCGAAGAGGAAGACGAAGCCTTCGAAGAGGATGAGGAGGAGTAGGAATGAGCCGTGCAAGCTGGCTGGCGGCGGTATTTGGTCTTTTGGCGTGGGGAGCGCTCGGGGCGGGGCCGCGTGACACATGGTTGGCTTCCGCCGCGGGGGCACAGAACATTGGCATGCGCACGGTGTCGGGCACGGTGGTGAACGCGAACTCCCAGCCCGTTTCCGGCGCCACCGTCTTTCTCAGGAACGAGAAGACCAAGACCATTCGCAGCTATGATTCCACGGCCGACGGCCACTTCCACTTCGCCCAGGTCGACATGAGCGTCGACTACGACCTGTGGGCGGAGAGAGACGGCAGAAAGAGCGCAACGAAAACCGTCAGCTCGTGGGATGCCCGCAAGGACTTCATTACAGAACTCAAGCTGAAATAAACGGACGCGATCCTTATGCAGCGCGCGGGGATTGCGAGCGGCAGACGGCGATAGAAGCTGCAGCTTAAGCTTCAGCCTTCCAGCTTCTTCACCACCAGCTCATTGAGAAGCGCCGGGTTGGCCTGGCCCTTCGAGGCGCGCATCACCTGGCCCACAAAGAATCCCGCCATCGTCTTCTTTCCGCAGCGATACTGCTCCACCTGTTTGGGATTGGCGGTGATCGCCTCATCGATCAGCTTTTCGATGGCGCCCGCGTCGGTGATCTGCTGTGGTTTTTCGCGCTCGTAGGCGGCGCCAAAGTCCTCTCCCTTTTCAAAGCACACATCGAAGAGCTGCTTCATCTGCCTGGAGCTGATCTTGCCCTCATCGAGCAAATCGGCTGCGAGCACAATGCCGGCCATTGACACCGGCGCTTGCTCCTGCTCCAATCCCAGCGCCTTCACCCGCCCGCCTACCTCGCTCAACAGCACATTCGCCACGCGGCGCGGATTGCGCGCAGTCTTGGCCGCTGCCTCGAAGCGGTCGGCAAACTCGCGCGAGGCGGTGAGCGTGTGCGCGTCCTGCAGCGTCAGGTCGTACTCGGCAATCATTCGCTTGCGCCGAGCCTCCGGCAGCTCCGGCATCTTGGCCTTCGTTTCAGCGATGAACCCGGGCGTCAGCGTCAGTGGCGGCAAATCCGGCTCGGGAAAGTACCGGTAGTCGTGCGCCTGCTCCTTGGAGCGCATGGAGTAGGTGCGCCCTTCGTTGGCATTCCACAGCCGCGTCTCCTGCACCACGCGCCCGCCACTCTCGATCAAGTCGGCCTGCCGCTCAATCTCGTATTCGAGCGCCGCGCGGATGAAGCGGAAGCTGTTGACGTTCTTCACCTCGACCTTGGTGCCGAGTTTTTCCTGACCTTTGGGACGGACGCTGACATTGGCGTCGCAGCGCAGCGAGCCCTCTTCCATGTTGCAATCGGAGACGCCGGTGTAAAGCAGGATCTCCTTTAATCGCGTCAGGTACTCGAAGGCCTCGTCGGGCGTGCGAATATCCGGCTCGCTGACGATCTCAATCAGCGGCGTGCCGCAGCGGTTCAAATCAAGATAGGTGCGCGTGGCGGAATCGGCAAAACCTTCGTGCAGGCTCTTGCCCGCATCCTCTTCCATGTGCAGCCGCGTAATGCCGATTTTCTTGATCGAGCCGTCAGCCGTGGGAGTTTCGATCCATCCATTCTCGGCGAGAGGCTTGTCGAATTGCGAAATCTGGTAGCCCTTGGGCAGATCGGGATAGAAATAGTTCTTGCGCGCGAAGATCGATCGCTCGCGCACCTGGCAGTTGAGCGCGAGGGCGGCCAGGGTGGCGAATTCGACGGCCTTCGCGTTCAGCACGGGCAGCGCCCCCGGCAGCCCCAGGCAAACCGGGCAGATATTCGTATTCGGGTCCGCTCCGAACCGGTTGGCGCAACCGCAAAAGGCCTTAGTAGCCGTGAGAAGCTGCACGTGCACTTCCAGCCCAATCACGGGTTCGTATTTCGTCAGGACATTGGAAGATACAGCTATGGCGGGCATAATTGAATTCTAGCGCGACAGATACGCGCGCCCTTTCGGTAACCGGGTGGCTTGCGCGGGCTACTTTTGCGCATCCTCGAACTCCTCGAGCCAGGCCATTTGAATCGCCTCCAGGCGCGGCTCGTTCGACATTTTGGGGTCGTCGGCGAAGCCTTCGAGCTCGATCACATAGCGGTGCAGATCGGTGAAGCGGACGGTGAGCGGATCGAGGCCGGGGAACTTCTCCGCCAACTGAATGCCGATCTCTTGGGCGTCTGTCCAACAGATTGTTCGCGGCACGGGCATTTCTCCTTACTTCTGTTCCGCAAGCGCCAGCGGCTTGCCCTCGGAGACGTAGTTGCGGTTCCAGCTTGGGATCTCCACGACGTAATTCCCGGGGCGCGTGATCACCGCCTGGCAGCCGAGACGCGAGTTCAACTGCTGATCGGCGGCCATGTCGAGCCGGTCGAGCTCATCGTCCTCTGCCTCGCTGATGCCAGCCGCGCCTTCTTTGACCCACACATGGCATGTGGTGCAGGCGCAGGATCCGCCGCAGGCGTGGTCGAGAAAGATGCCGAAGTTTTCCGCCACATCGAGAAACGACATGGGCTTGCCGTGCCGATCGTAAGGCATGGCGCCGAACTCAAACTCGACGGTGCGGCCCTGGGGAAGAAACGTGACGCGGACCAGCTTTTCGGGCGGGATCGGCTTTCCGATTGCTTCGCTCATTTCGTTCTGTCCATCCCTCTGCGCGTACCCGCGACCCCTTCAGGGGTTGAAGCCCGTCGGTTATTTTGTTGCGCTTGCAGCACGACTTAGGCCGTGCCCTGGCACAGACTTCACTCGCACATACCTGCTAACGCCGCTAGCTCCGCTAACTCCGCCTTCATTTGAACTCCGCCGGCGCCATGGCATGGGGCGCCGAGACTGCTTCGTCAAGCTCCTCGCCGGCCTCATTCATCGTCTTGCCGCGAATGGCGCTCGACACCGCCGCGTCCATCATCAACTCCGCAAATCGCCGGGTGGCCTGGTCGAGCGCAACAATGGCCTTCGCGATCGCGGCCAAATTATCAGTCTGCTTGACCATCACGAGCCAGTCCCGCGCCGCCGCGATAGCCGCCTGCTCCTCTGCGCTCAACTCGTTCCACGCGGGATTCCGCGGAGCGCGTGCGACTGCGGAGAGAATTGCTTCCGCTTCGTTGCGCGCCTCAATCAAGAGCCGCCTGGCAAAATCCTCCTCGGCGTGGTCGAAGGAATCCAGGATCATGCTCTCCACCTGCTCATCCGTCAATCCATAAGTCGGCTTCACCTCAATCTGCGCCTCCTTTCCGCTGCGCTGCTCGCGCGCGGAGACTTGCAAGATACCGTCGGCGTCGATAAGAAAGCGTACTTCGATGCGCGGCAGGCCCGCAGCCATGGGCGGAATACCTTTCAGATCGAAGCGCGCCAGCGAGCGGCAATCGGCGGCGAGTTCGCGCTCGCCCTGCACCACGTGGATCGCGACGCTGGTCTGGCCATCCACGCCGGTGGTGAAGTGCTCGGTGGCCGAGGCGGGAATGGTGGAGTTGCGTTGGATGATGCGCGCCACCGTTCCGCCCAGCGCTTCGATGCCCAGCGAAAGCGGCGTCACGTCAAGCAGCAGCATCTCCCCGGTGGCCTGCGAGGCGCCGGCGAGAATATCAGCCTGCACCGCTGCGCCCAGCGCGACCACCTCATCGGGATTCAACTCGGTATGCGGCTTCTTGCCCCGCGCACTGAGCCGGAAGAGATCGTCGACCAGCGCGCGTACCGCGGGAATTCGCGTCGACCCGCCCACCAGAACTACTTCGTCGATCTGCTCCGCCGAAAGGCCGGCGTCGGCTATGGCTTGCTTGCACGGACCCACGGTTCGCGCGAGCACCGGCTCGATCAGCAGCTCGAAAACGGCGCGTGGAATCTCGCGCTGATAGCGGTCGCCGTTGGGTAGTTCGATGTCGAAGTGCGCGGCCGGTTCGGTGGAAAGACTGACCTTGGCGTCGATGGCGGCCTTGCGTAGGGCCTGCACCGCGGCGGGATGCGCGTGCAGATCGACGCCGTGCTCAGCGTGAATCTCGTCGAGCGCAATCGTCAACAGCAAACTGTCGATGTCGTCGCCGCCCAGATGCGTATCGCCGTTGGTGGACTGCACCTCGAAGATGCCATCGCGCAGCTTGAGAATGGAAATGTCGAAGGTGCCTCCGCCGAGGTCGTAAACGGCGATGGTGCCCTCTTTGGCGCGATCGAGTCCGTAGGCCAGCGCCGCCGCGGTGGGCTCGTTCACCAGCCGCAGCACGTCGAGGCCCGCCATGCGGCCCGCATCCTTGGTGGCCTGGCGCTGCGCATCGTTGAAGTACGCCGGCACGGTGATGACAGCTTGCGTGACCGGCGCGCCGAAAAACCGCTCCGCATTCCGCTTCAATTGGCGCAGGATGTACGCCGAAATCTCCGGCGGGGTAAAGCGCAGCTCGCCCAACTGAATTCGCGGGACTTCGCCGGCTTCAACGTCGTCGGCTAGCCGGAAAGGAAAATACTTCATCTCCTTCCGGACCTCTTCAAGCCCGCGGCCCATCAATCGCTTCACGGAATAAATGACTCGCTCCGGCGTCTCAATCAGCGCCTTGCGCGCGCTGTTGCCCACAGTCACGGTGGGCCGGCCGCCGCCAGCTGGGATAGGATCGAGCGCGACCACCGACGGCACAAGATTCGATCCGTCCACGCCGGGAATTACGACGGGTCTTTCGTCTTCCATGTAAGCGACGAGGGAGTTCGTGGTTCCCAGATCGATGCCGACAATTCGCCCTTCCGCCATTTCGGATGCTTAAACCCCCAGGATCTCGGTCACGTCGCGAAGCAGGTTGCTGAGGTAGCGTCTGCGGTCGAGCAGGGCCACCATCGCGAGCTGCGCGGGCTGACGCGCGGCATCGTCGCCGACATCCCAAACCGCCCATTGTGCGCGCAGATCGCGGTCCACCGCAGTCACCAGCCCCTTGAATTTTTCCTTGGCCTTCATCAGGCTTTCCTTCAACTCCGGATTCTCTTCCCCCATTTTCTTTGCCATGCGCATCTCTTCGAGCTGCATGTTCAGATCGAAGACTTCTTCCAGCAGATCGGCAGGCACGCGCGACGTTTTTTCCTGGCTTTGGACTTTTTTCTGGTTTTGGAGGAATGATGTGGCGCTACCTGCGGATTCGTTCATCTGCGCGCCTTCCAGCTTGAGCAGGTACTCGGTGCGGCGCAGGGGATCCTTAAGCGTGCGATAAGCGTCATTGAGCAGCGCCGTATCGGCCAGGCTCCACTGCTTTTCGTTTTCCTGGGCGCGGGCAAAGCGGTCGGGATGCAGCTTGCGGCTGAGGCGATGAAACTCGTGCTCCAGCGCCGCCAGATCGATGTTCAAGCGAAGCTGCAGCCCGAAGACAGAAAAATAATCGCCGCCGGGGGGCGGCTGAATCTTGCTGCAATGCGGACAAAAGAGCGTGGATTCGTTGCGAGCGACGGAACAGGACCAACAGGCAACCGGAACCGCGGGATCGAGGACTTTCAGCATGATACGGCTCTTACGCGTACCCCGCACTAAACCGAAAACGACGACCCGCAGCCGCAGGAGCGCGTGGAGTTCGGGTTGATGAAGTGGAATCCCTGGCGCATCAGCGTCTCCTCGTAGTCGAGCGTCATGCCGTGCAGATAGACGAAGCTCTTGGGATCGATGAAGACGCGCACATCTTCGAATGTGAAGATACGGTCACGCTCGCGGGGATGGGTGTCGAACGTGATGGAGTAGGAAAGCCCCGAGCAGCCGCCGCCCTTCACGCCCAACCGCAGGCCGCCCTCCTCGATCGAGATGCCCTCCTTACCCAGGATCGCGCGGATGCGCTTGATCGCGCTGGGGGTCACTTGCAGGTCGCGCGCGGGCGGCGGGGCGCCCCCAGTGGCAGTTGCGGCAGGCTGCGCTTCGCCTGTAGCCGCGTCCAGCGAGGCCTTCGATTCGATGCTGACGATATTCGCCATAATTCCTGACTTTCAACCGCCTTTTGACGGACTTGCCTCCGCCATCCTTGGGGACTTACTTCGCGGCTGGCGACGGAGCAACCTCCGCAGCGCCGTTTTTCTTCTTCCAGTCTCCGATAGCTGCGCGAATCGCATCCTCGGCCAGCACGGAACAGTGAATCTTGACCGGCGGCAGCAACAGTTCCTTCACAATGTCGGTATTCTTGATGCCCATCGCGTCGTCGACGGTGCGGCCCTTGATCCACTCGGTGGCCAGCGACGAGCTGGCGATGGCCGAGCCGCAGCCGAAGGTCTTGAATTTGGCCTCTTCGATCACCTCCGTCTCAGGATTCACGCGGATCTGCAGCCGCATCACATCGCCGCACTCCGGCGCGCCCACCAGTCCGGTGCCCACCTCGGCCGAGTTCTTATCCAGCGTGCCCACGTTCCGCGGGTTGTTGTAGTGATCCACGACTTTATCGCTGTATGCCATCGTTCCCCGTTTTCCTGGCGCGGCGCTCGCGTCCCTTTCCATTTGATTCGGCAGGTGCGCCCGCCGATGTATCTCATCACGGCTTTGCGCTCTGCGCGCCGTCCATCCTCGAACTCTTGTTTGGCTCCCGCCGATACTGCATGTACATGCCCCGCACGAAGAGCACCAAAAAAAGCACCACGAGCGGGAGCAAGGCCGTCAGCGCAAGGTGATTCACCATGTACTCCCAAACCCGGCCCCCGCCGATGAAGCGCAGGCCAATGATGATCAACGGAATCACGATCCACCGCGCCAAACGCAACTTGGTCTCTTTCTTCATCGCTTACCTTACCGGCTTCCGTGCGCCCCGGCGATGCTTTCCCGTTCCCTCGTTCCCTGTCTTCAGTGCGCCTGCCACTCGACCTTGGTCAGATCGATGCCTTCCTTCACCATCTCGTAGAGCGGCGACAGCTCGCGAAGATGCCGCACAATGTTCATCACCTTGGCCGCCACGTAATCCACTTCAGCCTCAGTGTTAAATCGCCCCAGGCCGAAGCGAATGCTGCTGTGGGCCACATCGTCCCCCAGTCCCAGCGCCTTGAGCACGTAGGAGGGCTCCAGCGTGGCCGAGGTACAGGCCGAGCCGCTGGAAACGGCAACGTCGTTGATACCCATTAGCAGCGACTCACCCTCCACGAATAGAAAGCTCATGTTCAGGTTGCCGGGCAGCCGGTGCTCCATAGAGCCGTTGACGTGAACGTAGTCGAGCTCCGCTTCCAGCTTCGCCTTCAGCCGGTCGCGCAGGGCTTGCAGCCGGCGGCCCTCCTCGAGCAACTCTTCCTCCGCCAACTCGCAGGCTTTGCCCAGGCCGACGATGCCCGGCACGTTCAATGTGCCCGACCTCATGCCGCGCTCATGGCCGCCGCCGTCGATCTGCGCAGCGATCTGCACGCGCGGATTGCGCCGGCGCACATACAGCGCGCCCACGCCCTTGGGCCCGTATATCTTGTGCGCAGAGATCGAGGCCACATCAACGTAATCGTCGACGACATGGAACGGCGCTTTGCCCACGGCCTGCACCGCGTCGGTGTGGAAGAGCACGCCCTTTTCGTGGCACAGCTTGCCAATTTCGCGGATCGGCTGCAGCACGCCGATCTCGTTGTTGGCGGCCATGATCGTCACCAGGATGGTCTTGTCGTCGATGGCTCGGTTTAAGTCTTCGAGATCGATGATTCCGTCGGCCTTCACCGGCAGATAGGTGACGCGGAAGCCGTACTTCTCCAGGCGTTTGCAGGTATCGAGCACCGCTTTGTGCTCCGTCACCTGCGTGATGATGTGGTTGCCGCGCTCGCGGTACATCTCCGCGATGCCCTTTATGGCCAGGTTGTCGCTCTCGGTGGCGCCGGAGGTGAAGATGATCTCTTTGGCGGTGGCACCAATGAGCCTGGCGACCTGCTCCCTCGCCGTGTCCACCGCCTGCTCCGCCTCCCATCCGAAGGAGTGGTTGCGGCTGGCCGCGTTGCCAAACTTGCTGGTCAAGTAAGGCATCATGGCCTCCAGCACCCTGGGATCGAGCGGGGTGGTGGCTTGGTTATCCATGTAAATGGGCAGGTGGATGCCTCCCGGCGCTTCCGCTGGATTCGCAACCGTGCTCATTCCCGCCTCCGTGTACCACATCGGAGCCAGCGACGTTAGCCGCGCTGCACGCCTGTGAGCGGAGTTAGTAAAAGCAGCAGCTAACCGTTTTCCAACTCCGCTAACTCCGCCAGAACGCCAACACCGCTTTCTACAACGTCAATGCCACCAGCCCATGCGTCTCGCGCGCCTTTGCCGCGGCATGTTCCTGCTCCGCCAGGTCGTGAATGCTAATGCTCTTCAGAACTCCGGCGATGGTCTCGTTCACACGCGCCAGCGGCTCCTTAATGGTGCAGCTTGGCGTCAATTCGCAGGACTTTGTGCCCTTGAAGCAGGAGGTGATAAACAACGGCCCGTCGATGGCGTGGATCACCTCAAAGGCCGAAATCTGGCGTGCGTCCCGCGCCAGAGCATACCCGCCGTTCATCCCCGCGTGGGAGCGCAAAAGCCCCACTTTGGTCAGCCGCTGCAGGATCTTGGCCAGCAATTGGGCGGGAATCCCGTAGGCATCCGCGACATCCTTGGCGCTGAGCGCAGGGGTTTCCGGATGCTCGGCGAGATACTTGAGCGCCATCAGCCCGTAATCCGCTTTCTTGGTGAGCTTTAGCATGGAATATGCGACTTGTTCGGTCCTTATTTAGTATACGACCGTTTTCGTCCGGCTTTCAAGTTCGCGCTTGCCCCGGTCAGGGCGGCAGATAATCCGGGCGATATCTTGATAGTTTCATCAAAAATCGGTTTGCAATTGGGCAAAAGACGGCTACAATCTGGCGGAAAGAGCAACTATAGCAATTCCCGAGTGGCTGTTCCCCGAAGCCGGAACCCTAACATCGGGGGTTCCCAGCGGCAGGTCTTCGCCGCTGGGGTGGAAACCGGCTCCAGCGAATGCTCCTTTCCGCTGGGGTGAAGTCGACACTCTTCGCTGCGGCGAGGAGCGGTGGCCAGGCGTTCATCCGGAATGGGCATGGCAGCTCTGGAATTGCTGTAAATTCACCAGGCCCTGAGAACGATGGCAACCGCCTGCAGACACCCTAAGGTCCGGATCGTTTCCCGGCACGACGACACCGAGTATGTTGAGTGCCTGGAGTGTGGCGAGATCTTCGATTCCGAAGAGTTTCGCGATATGGAGATTGAAGACACGGCTGGAACGGAAGATCTCCCGGACGATTCCTAAATGCGATTAGGAGCTCTCACCCGAGCGGGAAAGATCCTGATGTGCCTCGCCGCCTCCCGGGTGCATTACTTGGCGCTGGCGCCGTTGGCCGCCGGCGCGCCGGCGCGGCGCGAAACTGCCCACGCATAATGCAGGCCCGAGACAACTGTAAGCGCGATCGTGGCGTCGAGCGTCACCGTGCGAGTCACTGCAACCCAGTACGCCGCAGTGAGTTGATGCAGCAGGACAGCCGCTACAGCGCCGATCTGGGCAAGAGTATTCGCCTTGCCGAAGAAGCTGGGCTGAAACTCCCGTCGCCCCACGGCGGCGTAAAGAATGGCCGACACCAGCAGGATCCCCATATCCCTGCCGAAGACCAGCACGGTCACCGTCACCGGCATCAACCCCTTGTACAAAAGCACCAGGAACAGCGTGCTCAACAGCAGCTTGTCGGCCACCGGGTCAAGATAATGCCCGAGCATGGAACGCTGCTTGAGCGCCCGCGCCAGCAGGCCATCGAGCGCGTCGGTCAATCCTGCGGACGCAAAAAGAATGAAGCTCAGCAGGTAGTGCCCCTCGAGGATAGCGGCCACGAGAAACGGCGCAATGCAGATGCGCAAAAGCGTGAGCAGGTTCGGAGTACTGCGCAACGGGTTCAATCGGCGGTTCAGCTTTTCTTGCATGATGGGCAGTCGAGTAGTTGGCGCTAGGCCGCGGCGAAAAGCTCTTCTCTTGTCAACGATGGTAAAGCATGGAACCCACGAGGCGCCGTCCGGACACAGCCGCCCGTTCGATCGCGCTGACGGTCTAAACCGGGGGCTTACAACTCAACCGGCAATTCCGCCGACAGGATCTTCATTGGCGTGAGCCCGCGCTGGCGCAGGGCGCGCAGGTTCAATGCGTCATGGCGCTTTGCCAGGCGCCGGCCGTTGTGATCCACGACCAGACGGCAATGGTACCAGGCCGGGTTGTCGAAGCCCAGGGCGCGGTTGAGCAGGACCTGGCGCGCGGTCGACTTGAGCAGGTCTGCGCCGCGGACGACCTCGGTGATGCCCATGGCCGCATCGTCGGCCACGCAGGCAAGCTGGTAGCTGGGTACCCCGTCGCGCCGCCACACCACGAAATCGCCAAAGTCCACGCCCGCCACAAAGCGCTGCGGCCCCAGGTTCTCGTCGACGAACTCGATCGCTTCCCCGTCGCGAACGCGGAAGCGCCAGTTGGTGTTGCCCGGAATATCCATGTCTACGGAGGTAGGCCCGGGGAGCTGCGGGGTGCCACCGATAAACAGCCGGCAGGTACCGGGGTAAAGCGGTTCGTCGTCGAGAGTGTCGGATTTGCCGCCTCCGCGCCCCGTCTGCACGCGCTCGTGCGGGGCGGCGAGCGCGGTTGCCAGGTCCTTGCGCGAGCAGCGGCAAGGGAACAGCCGACCGGTGCGCAGCAGCCTACGCCACGCGTCCAGG
The DNA here is from genome assembly GCA_963844905.1 of uncultured Acidobacteriaceae bacterium. Classification (GTDB taxonomy): domain Bacteria; phylum Acidobacteriota; class Terriglobia; order Terriglobales; family Acidobacteriaceae; genus Telmatobacter. Next base: position 712,505 of record CAWJQD010000002.1, read on the forward strand.
TAGATGGCGTGGCGCTTGCTCTGCACGTAGGGCCCATACCGCCCTCCCTTGTCCGGGCCCTCCTGCCAGCGGATTCCCAGCCAGCGCAAATCTTCGAGCGCCGCTTCCGCATAGGCGGCGCGGCAGCGGTCGGGATCCAGATCCTCCATGCGCATCACCAGCGTGCCGCCTGCCTCCCGCGCCCGCTGGAACGCCGTCCAGAAGGTGCGCGCGTGGCCCACATGCAGGTAGCCCGTAGGCGAGGGCGCCAGCCGCCCGCGGTAGCCTGAAGCCTGTGTGCGATCGCCCGATTCCTGCGATGGAGGAGTGCTGGCCATCCTGATGACGAGTGTAGCCAGCCCGTGCCGTGGCGTATATGGCAGGCTTGGTTCATGAAGCAGGGAACAGGCATCAGGAAATAAGGAACAGCTTGAGTTGCATTCCCAACGGAGCGGCGACAATGCGTCACAGTCCGTTCTTTAAACGCCCGGGACGGCTTCTTCCCTAGTCCCTAGTCCCTAGTCCCTAGTCCCTGTCCTTACGGCTTCCAGCGCAGGATCGGCTTTCGCGCTGCCTGCACCTCGTCGAGCCGCGACACGCGCGTCGAATGTGGCGCGGTCTTCACCAGCTCGGGCGTCTCCTCGGCCTCGCGCGCAATGGAGCGCATGGCAGCGACGAACAGGTCCAGCTCCTCGTGCGACTCGCTCTCCGTGGGCTCGATCATCAGCGCGCCGTGCACGATGAGCGGAAAGCTGACCGTGTAGGGGTGGAAGCCGTAATCGATGAGCCGCTTGGCGATGTCGCCGGTCTTGACACCGTGCGCTGCCTGCCGCTTGTCGCTGAAGACCACCTCGTGCATTGAAGCTGTTTGATAGGGCAGCTCGTACAGGTCTTCGAGCTTCTTGCGGATGTAGTTGGCATTCAGCACCGCGTCTTGTGTGGTCTGGCGAAGGCCGTCGGGGCCGTTGGCCAGAATGTAAGCCAGCGCCCGGATGAACATGCCGGTGTTGCCGTAGAACGCGCGCACGCGCCCCACCGACTGCGGCCGGTTGTATTCCCAGTGCAGCTTGCCGGGATTTAGTCCCTCGGTCCCTGGTCCCTTCGTCCCTTGCCCCATCGTTCCGGAGCCTGTCCTGAGCAAAGCCGAAGGATCCCTAGTCCCTAGTCCCTCAGCCCCTGCTTTTCGGACGAGCACCGGGATCGGCAGAAACGGCTCCAGAAACGCCTTGCACGCCACCGGCCCCGATCCCGGCCCGCCGCCGCCGTGCGGCGTGGAGAACGTCTTGTGCAAATTGAGGTGCATCACATCGACGCCGAAGTCGCCCGGCCGCACCTTGCCCACCAGGGCGTTCATGTTGGCGCCGTCCATGTAGAGCAGCGCGCCCTTGGCGTGTAGAATCTCGGCGATCCTATGGATCTGGCTCTCGAAGACGCCGAGAGTGGATGGGTTGGTGAGCATCAGCGCAGCGGTCTCCTCGTCCACCTGCCGCTCCAGCGCCGCGAGGTCGATGCTGCCCTCGGCGTTCGACTTGATGTTCTCGACCGCGTAGCCGACGATAGCCGCCGTGGCCGGATTGGTTCCGTGCGCCGAGTCGGGAATCAGAATCTTGCGCCGCGGATTGCCCTGCGACTCATGCCACGCGCGCGTGAGCAGGATTCCCGTGAACTCGCCGTGCGCGCCCGCCGCGGGCTGCAACGTGATGGCATCCATGCCGGTGATTTCGAGCAGGCAGCGCTGGAGCAGGTCGAAGATTTCGAGCACGCCCTGGGCAAGCGACTCGGGCCGGTAGGGATGCGCCTCGGCCAAGCCCTCAATGCGCGCCACAAACTCGTTCACCCGCGGGTTGTACTTCATCGTGCACGATCCCAGCGGGTACATGCCAAGGTCGATGGCGTAGTTCCACGTGGAGAGTCGCGTGAAGTGGCGGATGATCTCGATCTCGCTCAGCTCGGGGAGCTCCGCTCTTTTATCGCGCCTTGCGGCGCCCAGCAGTGCGGCAGGATCGACCGCAGGCACGTCGAGCGGCGGCAGCTTATAAGCCCGCTTGCCCGGCGACGACTTCTCGAAGAGCAGCGCCTCATTCTGCGTCGGGTGCTGACGGACCTTGCCGGTTGTCCGTGGGCCTGTGATTTTAGGGCTGGTTGGCATTTGATTCCCCTGTTGCGAGGTATTCGATCCCGTTCAAAATCTCTGCGTTCTTGGATGTGGTTGATTTCCAAACCTCATAGCGCTTCTCATCGGAGTTCCATTCCATCATGCCTTCGAAAAGACTGCCTACGACGAGAGCAATGGTTTCAACCAGGTGTGAAGACTAAATCACGCGTCGGCGCAAGAAAGAAGCTTCGAAACATAAGACCCCGATAAAGGCTAAGGCAGCGATACCAGCCCGTTTCAACTCGAAGTAAAATTCTCCGTGCTGGCGGATCCTATCCCAACTCTCGCGTTCCTGGTCGGTCATCGGGCGTTTCGACCTGCCGAATATCTCGACGCCTCCACACGCTGGATTCAATACTGCGCTGAATCTACGCCTCCACCGGCGCGGCAGCCAGCACCTTGGCCGCCGTGTCAATTTGTTCGCGCGTCACCACCTCCGTGGCGCACCAGAGCGTGCAGCTTGCGAGCTCGGGATACCACCGGCTCAAGTCGATGCCGCCGACAATCTTGTTTTCCATCAGCCGCCGGCTCCACGCTGCGGGCGTTTCGTCGGTCTCGAGCACAAATTCGTGAAAACACGGCGCGCCGCTAAAACGCAGCTTTACGCCCGGCTGACTGGCGAGCGTCTTGGCCGCGTAATCGGCCTTGGTCAAATTGTGCTCGGCCAATTCGCGCATCCCCTCTTTGCCGTAGACGGCCATGAAGATCGTTGCCATCAACGCCACCAATGCCTGATTCGTGCAGATATTCGAGGTCGCCTTCTCGCGGCGGATGTGCTGTTCGCGCGTGGCCAGCGTGAGCACAAAGCCGCGATTCCCCGCCCCGTCGACCGTCTGCCCCACGAGGCGTCCCGGCATCTGCCGCACGTACTGCTCCTTGGCCGCGATGACCCCGCAGTAAGGCCCGCCATAGCTGAGCGCCACGCCGAACGACTGTGCCTCCATGGCGACAATGTCAGCTTCAATGGGCGGGCGGACGATGCCCAGCGAAACGGCCTCCGTGATCGACACGATCAGCAGCGCGCCTTTGGCGTAAGCGATGACCGCGATTGCCGGAATGTCTTCAATGATGCCGAAGAAGTTCGGGCTTTGTACCAGCACCGCAGCCGTCTCATCCGTCACCGCGGCCTCCAACCCCTCAAGATCGATACGTCCGGTAGCGGCATCATAGCCAACCAGCGCCACCGGCAGCCCCTGGTGCTTCGCGTATGTCGCCAGCACCTCGCGGTACTCGGGATGCACCGTCGAAGCCACCACGGCCTTGTGCCGGCCAGTGACGCGGACGGCCATCATCACTGCCTCTGCTGCGGCGGTTGACCCGTCGTACATGCTGGCGTTGGCCACGTCCATGCCGGTCACCTCGGCGATCATGGTCTGGAATTCAAAGATGGCCTGCAAGGTGCCCTGCGAGATCTCGGCCTGGTAGGGGGTGTAGCTGGTGAGGAACTCGCCGCGCTGCACGAGGGCGTCGATGACCACCGGCCGGTAATGGCGATACGCGCCCGCGCCCAGGAAGCTTGCGTAGTCGGTCGCGTTCTTCTGGCCGGCAGCGCGGAAGTACGCCACGATCTCGCTCTCGGCCTGCTGGCGCGGCACTTCTAGATCACGGTCCAGGCGGTACTCGGCCGGAATGCTCGAGAAGAGATCGTCGATCGAGGCCGCGCCGATCTCGGCGAGCATCTGCCGGCGTTCTTCGTCGGATTTTGGGAGATAGCGCATAGTTTAGCTTCCGGATTCCTCCGCGATCAGCGCCTCATACGCCGCGGCGTCGAGCAATGAAGCCAACTCGCCTGGGTTCGAAAGTTCGACCTTGATGATCCACGTGCCGTGAGCATCCTGGTTGATTTTGTCCGGCGCGGTCTTCAGCTCCTCGTTGACCGCCGTCACCTTGCCGCTGACCGGCGAGTAGAGATCGCTGACGGCCTTGACGCTCTCGACCGACCCGAAGCTGGCGCCGGCGGTGACCGTGGCGCCCACCTTGGGCGCGTCGACATACACAATGTCGCCGAGCGAGCCTTGCGCATAGTCTGTAATGCCGATCGAGCCGATGGCGCCGTCGACCGAGATCCATTCGTGCTCGCGAGTATAGCGATAGTCCGTGGGATAGGGCATAGCAAGTCTGCTCCTCAAAAAACTGCGAAATTCCAGTCTAAGCCGTGAGGGTTGAGGCTGGTGAGGAAAAGGGGCTATTAGGGGTCAGGTTTCAGGTGTCAGGGTTCAGTCGTCGGAAGCAAGGCCGGGGTGAGCGAATTCGAAGGGCACCTGAGCCAGTGAGTGTGCCATGCGTTTTCTGGTTTCTGGTCTCTGATCCCTGACCCCTGACACCTGTTCTCAACCCATCACCAACACCGGCTGAAACAGCGTCCCTGCGACCCTGCGGGCGATGCCAACGAGATCGCGCGGTCCGGCAAAAACCTTCACCAGCGGAGCCTGCGAGAACTCCGGCAGATTGGCCTGCGCCCCGTTGCGCAGCTTGCCCAGCGCCAGGCCGTCGCCGGTCACCGCGGGTATCTGCGGCAGCAAAGTCCGCGGATGGATACACGCGGCCTCCAACGCCTCGGCATTCCCGGCCAGCGCCTCCAGTTCCTCCAGGGTGTGCGCGTCATCTAGCGTAAAGGCGCCGGCCCGAATTCGGCGCAGCCGGCTCAGGTGAGCCCCGCAACCCAGTTCCCGCCCCAGCTCGTGCGCCACCGCGCGCACATAGCCGCCAGCGCTAATGTCGATGGTGAAACTGGCCTCGGCGCCCTCCATCGCAACAATCTTGAAGCTATCGACCCGGACCTTCGCCGGCTTCAGCTCCACGGGTTTGCCTTCGCGGGCGAGCTTGTACGCGGGCTTGCCTTCGATCTTCTTTGCCGAAAACGGCGGCGGCATCTGCTCCGTCTCGCCGCGGAACCGCTCGGCCGCCGCGCGCACCCGCTCCAGGGTCAGGCCCTGCGCCGCTTCCGGCCACAGGTCCGGCCCCGCAGGCTCGCCCTCGGCGTCGTAGGTGTCGGTCGCGAATCCGAAGCGGATCGCCCCGGTATAGCTCTTCTCCGCGGTAGAAAAATACTGCGCCAGCCTGGTGAACTTGCCCATCAGCATCGGCAGCACGCCCGTGGCCATGGGGTCCAGCGTGCCCAGGTGACCCATCGATTGCTCTCCCGTGATCCGGCGCAGGCAGTTCACCACATCGTGGCTGGTCATTCCGCCCGGCTTATCAATTACAAGAAACCCGTTCACATCATCACTTTAGCGGCAGGAGCTCCCCTTGCCAACTCTGCCTAAGACGCTCCAATCTATGATGAGATGGCAGACGAACTCGAACGCGCGCGCAAGGCGTTGCGCGATCTCGGCAAGACGCTGAAGAATTTGCCCACCGATCTTCCGCCCAAGGAGGTCCACAAGCTGCGCACGGCCACGCGGCGGGTGGAGGCGATTGCCGCGCTGGCGCCGGGCGACCAAAAGAAATCGCGGCGCCTGCTCAAATCGATTGAGCCGGTGCGCAAGGCGGCCGGCGGCGTGCGCGATATGGACGTGCTCCTGGCTAACGCACGCAGGCTGGCGCGGTACTCTGCCGGCGATTCCGCTACCCGGCTGGGCGATTCCCTTACCCGCCTTCTGGAGCAGCTCGAAATAGCCCGCCAGCGAAACGCTGCGGAGTTGCGGCGCGCGCTCCACCGCAGGCGCGATGCAGCTCGGCAAAACCTCAAGCAATACTCCAAGCTCGTCCAATCAGCGTTGACTGCCGCAGGCCCCACTGCATCCGCCAACGGGCAGCAACACGAGGAGATTCATGCCGCGGCGATGAACGTTGTCCGGGAGCTCGGCGAATGGCCGCCACTCAGTGCAGAGAACATCCACGCCTTTCGCCTCAAAGTGAAAGAGCTGCGCTACATTCTGCAGCTTTCCGCGGACGCCGATACCGGCTTAGCCGGCGCGCTCGGCCAAGTGCAACGCCGCATCGGCGACTGGCACGACTGGCAGCATTTGGATGAGATTGCGCGCGAGATCCTGAATCCGGAGCGGGACGGCTTACTGTTGACGCGCATCGGCCACACCACCAAGCGGAAGTTCGACCAGGCGCTCGCCGCAGCCAATGCGCTTCGCGGAAAGTATCTGGCGATGCCCTTCGCAACTGGAATCTGAGGATCGAAACGGAGATATGGCGGCGGAGCTGCTTTCGTCAGCGTTACAGCGGTTCCAGAATTGCTGTACCTCGGAACCGCCGCGGCCGAGTGGCATTTTCCTCAAGAAAATGCCACCTCTCACTGCTCCAAAAAGGGCACGTGAATTCTGGAACCGCTCTAAACCACGCCATTCCCCGGCTGCCGCACCAGCGTAAGAAACTCGGCGCGCGTCTCCTTCTGCCGGAAGCACCCCACCATGGCGCTGGTCACCGTGGACGAATGCTGCTTCTCAATGCCGCGCATCATCATGCACAGGTGCCGCGCCTCGATCACTACGCCGACTCCCTGCGGCGCAATAGCTTCTTGAATCGCGTCGGCGATCTGCCGCGTCAGCCGCTCCTGCACCTGCAACCGCCGCGCAAACACCTCCACGAGGCGCGGAATCTTGCTCAGCCCGATCACTTTGCGCTTGGGAATGTAGGCCACGTGCACCTTGCCGAAGAAGGGCAGCATGTGATGTTCGCACAACGAGAACATCTCGATGTCCTTCACGATGACCATCTCGTCGTAGTCCACATCGAACAGCGCCCCGTGCAGAATCTGCGCCGGATTCTGATCGTAGCCCCTGGTAAGGAAGGTCATCGCCTTTTCCACGCGATCCGGCGTGGTGCGCAGTCCATCGCGGTCGGGATCCTCGCCCAGACGACTCAGAATCTCGCGGTACATCTCCTGCGTGCTGAAGCTACTTAGCCCTTCGTCTGCCTCAAGTACTCTCCGCACTGGTTTCGTCACTGCTATCGGATGCGCCATCGTTGCTTATCCTCTCGCCGAACACTCAAAGAAATTATTCTCCGTCTCTTCCACGCGCACATGCTCTAGCTCGCCTGCCGGCAACGCGTCGCGCAGCAACACGAAAATCGTCTTACATAAATTCTCCGTCGTGGGAACGCGATCGGCAAACAGGGGATCGAGATTCAAGTTGGCGTGGTCGAATCGCTGCAACACCAGCTCGCGCACCGCCGCATCCAGCGCCACCAGATCTACCACCATTCCCGTTTCCGCGTCGACCGAGCCGCCCACTAGAACCTCAACAACATAATTGTGCCCATGGCCGTGCGCATTGTTGCACCTTCCGTACACCCGGCGGTTTTCTTCGGCCGTAAGAGCGGGCGTGTGCAGCCGGTGGCTTGCGCTCACCAGGTATCGGCGGCCGAAGTACGCTCTCACGCCTCCCCCCGGTATTCGGCAAAGATCTCCGGCGTCTCGTACACGCGAATCCGGCTCAACCGCGCGCCGCCCGCTGCCGTGATGGCCGGCTCCAATCGCTGCCAAGCTGCGATAGCGATGTTCTCGGTGGTCGGAATCGCGTGCGCAAACTCCGGCGCATCCAGGTTCAGGTGCTTGTGGTCGTAGGCCGACATCACCTCCCGCTCCATCACGTCCCTGAGCCACTTCAGGTCGACCACAAAGCCGGTCACCGGGTCCGGTTCACCCTCGACCGTCACCTCCAGCGTGTAATTGTGCCCGTGGCCGTTGCGATTCGCGCAACGTCCAAAGACCTGCTCGTTCTTTTCCTTGGGCCAGGCCTCGTTCCAGTAGTAGTGCGACGCGGAAAACGTCGCCCGCCGCGTCAAAAAGATCATGTGCCCTCTTCTCAAAGATGCTTCTACTCGCGCCTGCGCTTCACCGAATCAGTTACTACATACCCTGTCCCTTGTCCCCAGTCCCAATTCCCTATTCCCTAGTCCCTGTATTCCCGCCCCTTCCAGCTTACGCGCTTCAGAATCCGGTGCTGAAACCAACTGCGATAGAGCAGCGCCACAAACAGCGGCAAACCCAGCGGCGAAATCGCGCAATCGAGAAACGGAAAGTTCGACTTCGCCACGCGCGTGTAGAACCGGAATAGCGTGCGCAGCCACAGCAACGCCAGAATCCACCCCGCACCCAGCCACTCGGGCCCGTGCGCCCCCAGCCGCGCATTCCACAGTTCGTATGCCAACACGGGCAGTCCAAAAAGAAGAAAAATATCGATGGCCCGCCAAACCGCCAATATCAGCGCATTGTTGAACAGCAGCTTCAGATTTTTTGTCCAGCCCTCGATCATCGCTGCGGTGCTGCGGTACATGCGCGCGGACACTGCATCGTCGGCATAGCGAAAGCGCAAGCCCACCTTGCGCCGCTTGGCCAGAAAGGCCAGCTCCACGTCCTCCAGCACCTTGTCGGCCACGCTGGGGTGCCCGCCCAGCCGCCGGTACGCCTCCCGCTCCACGAGCAGGAACTGCCCATTTGCTGCCGCGATGCGCTGCGCAGGGTCCGAGACCTTGGCTGGCGGATAGGCCAGCGCCAGCTCGCAAAAGACCAGCGGCATGAGCGACCGCTGCGCCAACCCGCGTACCACCTGCCGCGGCGAGTAGCTCAACATGCCCACCTTGTGCCGCTCCGCCTCGTGCAATGCCCGGCGCAGGTCGCCGGGCTCGTGCACCGTATCCGCATCGGTAAACAGCAGCCACCGGCCGCGCGCCCGCCGCGCCGCCGTCCACACGGCGTTCGCCTTCCCGGTCCATCCCGGCTCCAGCTTGCCCGCCTGCATCAGCGTTACTCCGGCAAATCCGCGCGCGACCTCTGCTGTCCGGTCCGTCGAGTGGTCGTCCACCACGATCAGCTCCCAATCCTTGCCCAGCGCGAAGATCTCTTCAGATTGGTTGACCAGCGACTGCAGGCACTCGCCCAGGCAATCCTCCTCGTTGCGCGCCGGGACAATCACCGTTAGCTCGATCAGTTTCTCGGGCTCGGGCTGGTCAAAAACCGTACCCGGCACGGTTTTAACGGACCAGTCGCGCCAGTCCGTCGCCGCAGCCGGACCCTCTGCCGCACCGGCAAGCCCTAGTACCGGCTTCCAGCCGCCGCTTCCGCTTCGCTCTGGCTCATCCCCGCTCATCGTGCCGCACCGTTTTTCATCCCGCCCTTTCGCTCCGTATTATAAGGATGTGCGGTTTCCTCGTTGCCTCATCCTGGCGCTCCTGCTTCCACTCTCTCTTGTGCCCGCGTGTAACCGCGGCTCGCGCCCCGCGCAGCTCGACATCCGCGCCCCGGACTTCACCGTCTCCGACGGCACTTCGACTGTCCATCTTGCCGGCTACCGCGGCCACGTAGTGCTGCTCAACTTCTGGGCATCCTGGTGTGCGCCCTGCCTTGTCGAACTGCCCTCGCTTCTCGAACTGCACCGCGACCAGCCCAATCTCGTCATTCTGGCCGTAAGCATCGACGAAGACCCCTCGGCATACTCGAGTTTCATCGCCCAGCACCATGTTGACCTGATCACCGTCCGCGACCCCAGCCAGTCCGTTCCCAAGCTGTTCCACACCGACATGTGGCCTGAGACCTACGTCATCGACCGCAACGGCATCATCCGCAGCAAATATGTCGGCCCCCAGGACTGGACCAGCCCCGAGCTCCGCGCCTACCTCAAGAGCTTCTGAGCGCAAACGCCCTGAGCAACCGCGCCTTGCTATCCTGTTTCTATGACCACAGTGGAGATTGCCTATCGCTACGCCGCTCCGCCCACGGAGCAAGTAGCTTTGGCGCTGGCTCGCGCGCGCGACGTCTACGGCATCCGCCATCTCAGCTTCGATCGCAGCGCCCACACCCTCCGCGTCGAGTTCGACGCCACGCGCCTCAATGCCGCCATGGTTACCAAGCTCATTCGTGAGGCCGGCCTTGAAATCGCCGAAGAAGCGCCGCCGATTCCCGCGCCCGCGCCCTAGAGCATTTCTCCTTCAGATATATGCCGGAGTCTCGGCCGCCAAGTGGCGATTTCAACAGGAAATCGCCACCCTCCTCAAAATCTGCAAGAGCTATACCTGAAGGAGATATGCCTTAAATAACGCCGGCGCCCGCAGCCTGACCGGCGCGCGTTGCGCCGCCGCTCTAAGCTTGATAATCTGTCAAAGGTTCGTCTCTTGGGCTTCGTCCTGAAGCCCGCGCGTGTGCGCCCGTAGCTCAGCTGGATAGAGCGACTGACTACGAATCAGTAGGCCGGGAGTTCGAATCTCTCCGGGCGCGCCATAGCATAATTGAAATCAATAGCTTACGAAAATTGATGTTGGCGGATCCGCCGCAGGATCGCGGAGATCACGATCCATCGCTCGTCAAAGTCGAGGTCATAAATGATGTGGTAATTACCCACCCTACTCCGCCGCGCGGAGGGTTCCCCCTGGAGGCGCTTCAAATCACCCTGGAAGAGATCGCTCGCCATTGACACGAGAACTGCTTTAACGCGCGCTTGGCCCCTTTGTGGCAGCTTTCGGAAGTCCTTTTGAGCCGGACCCGTGATTCTTACGCTTTGATCCGGACCCGCGATTCTTACGTTCCATGTCATGGAGGAATGCTCGTAATGATACCGCGTCTCCGCGACGAAAGGCAGCCCGGCCCAGGCTGAGGGCATTGCGCTCGTCTTTGGTCGGCTGGACCAGGGGATAGCGGGACTCAAAATATACCCGCAGGGCTTCACGGACCAGTTCGGACCGGGTGCGGGATTCTATCTTTCGTACTTCCTCGAACTGGCGGACGAGTGCCGGAGGGAGGGAGACAGTCATGGTTTCAGTGGTCCTCATAGATTTAACAACCTATTTTAGAGTCTTACCCAGTAAGACTTGTTCTTATCATACTCCAAGACAAACGCTTGTCAAGAAACCGCTCTGCCGCGCCGGCCGATTGCGCCGCCAGGAAGGAACTCCCGGAACACGGCGGCGATTGGCTGATTCCGCAAGAGTCGATGGCATAAGAAAAGCGGAGCGACCGGCGCTCCGCTCTCCTGTGCCGCGGAAAGATTCAGGCTTCAATACAACCGGAAATCGACCTCAATGGTGATTAACACCGGCACCGGCGTTCTTCCGTCCTTCATGGCCGGCTTGAACTTGTACTGCCGGATCGCCTCAATCGCCTTCTCGTCCAATCCCATGCCCAGCGCCCGCGCTATACGGATATTCTGCGGATTGCCCTGCGCATCGACGATGAGTGAAATCAGGCAAACGCCCTGATACTTGGCTCGCCGCGCTTCGTCGGAGAATTCTGCCTCTACGCTGTGGATGACCACCGGCGCCGAAATCCTGCCGCCAACCTGGTAGACCCCGCCGCCTGCATTGCCGCCGTATCCTGGCCCATAGCCGTTCCCCATCCCCGATCCCAGGCCGCCGCCGCTGCCCGTTCCCATGCCTGCGCCGTTCCCCGTTCCCGCCGAGGCCAGAGTCACGTTGGCCGATTCGTGCATACCGATCATCGGCATGTTGTTGTCCGGCAGTTGAATGTCTTTCTGCACATTGATGGCCGCAGGCTCCGGAAGCAGCGGCTTTTCAAACGTCTGTGGCTGCGGTGGAGTAACGGGGTCCTTGATCTTCTCGGGCAGCTTGCCTTTGTTGGCTTCGATGGGGCTCCTGTCGCCGCCTCCTCCTCCGCCGCCGGCCAATTTATCTGCCTTGGGGCCGTAATCGGTCAAGTCGATGTTCATCGCCTGCAGCGGCGGTTTCACGATCTTGTTGAACACGTGGATGCCCAGCCAGATGGCCAGCAGCAGGACGGAAATATTGATTGTCGTCGAGATCCCGATGGCCCATGGGTTCGCCTTCACGGCCATCCGGTCGGGCACCGGAATCGGCTGCGAAGTCAGCACCAAAGGCGGCAGCTTGACCGGGAAAAACACGTCCCGGATGCTTTCCCAGAGGCCCACCCAAATGGGCTTCTCCTCGAACGCTTTTCCAAGAAACGCATCCAGCTCGTGGCCGGTCCCTGGAAACCCGGCTGCCTGGGAGCTCATCTGTTGCGGTGTCAAAAGATCGTTTGCCATAAGTGCAGATGGTCCGGTTGTCGCTGGCTGTTCGGACGCGAGCGGGTCCCTGAACAGGCCCATCGATCCATTATGCTTGACCGCGCCCGGTTTTGTCTCGGCTCCCGGGCTTGGTTCATGCCCGGGCCCGCCCTCCGCGGTTTTGTATTCAGTCAGCTTCAACACTTCCATAAACAATAGACGCCGATCAGGTTCGGTTTGTTACCGGAAAATTCTATCTCCGCCGTTTACACTGGTCCAGGAACAGTTTATATCCTTGAACGGAGTCCGGATGTCCCCTGCGCTGGAGTTGAAGGCGACCCTCACCTTGCCCCAAACCGCCTTCGCGATGAAAGCCAATCTGCCGCAGAATGAGCCGCTTCGGCTGGCTCGCTGGGCCTCGCTTGGCCTTTACGAAGAACTGCGCAAAGCCGGGCGCGGACGCCCCGTTTACCTACTGCACGACGGCCCTCCCTATGCCAACGGGCCCATCCACCTGGGCCACGCCCTCAACAAGGGCCTCAAAGACTTCGTGGTCAAGTCCAAAACCATGGCCGGATTCGACGGCCCCTACGTCCCCGGCTACGACTGCCACGGGCTGCCCATCGAGATCAAGGTCGACGAGAAACTAGGCCACAAGAAGCTGGCCATGCCGGTGCCTGTAGTGTTAGATGCATGCCGCGCCTACGCGCAGAAATATGTCGACCTGCAGACCGAGCAATTCCAGCGGATCGGCTGCTTCGGGCGCTGGCAGACGCCGTACAAGACCATGGCTCGCTCTTACGAGGCCAGGACTTTGGAGGCGTTCTACGGTTTTCTTGAAAAGGGCTTCGTTTACCGGGGCCTCAAACCCGTCTACTGGTGCATCCACGACCGCACAGCTCTGGCCGAAGCCGAGGTCGAGTACGAGAACCACACCAGCCCCTCGATCTACGTCCGCTACCGGCTCACCTCCGACCCAGCCGCCATCTCACCGGTGCTTGCCGGGCGGCAGGTTTCCACCATCATCTGGACCACTACTCCCTGGACGCTGCCCGCGTCTCTGGCGGTCGCCTTCCATCCCGACTTCGATTACGTGGCGCTGGAAGCGCCAGAGCCGGATGAGCTGTGTGCCCCACCCTTGCCCCAGCCGGGTGCCCCATCCTTGGCGCAGCCTTTTGCGGCAAGGGTGGGAGACGGCGGACCTGAGCAACCCCCGGTCTACATCGTGGCTGCTGCGCTGGCCGAACAGGTGGCCGCAGCGTGCAGGCTCGGCCCCACCAGGGAACTCGCCCGCTTCAAGGGCGCCGTGCTCGACCGCGTCACTTTTCAGCATCCTTTCCTGGAGCGCTCGATCCTCGGCGTGCTGGGCGCCTACGTCACCGCCGACACGGGCACCGGAGCGGTCCACACCGCGCCCTCCCATGGGGCCGACGACTTCTACACCGGCCAGCGCTACGGCCTCGACCTGACCTGCCGCGTCGATGCCGGCGGGCATATCCACGTCGATCCCGCCGCCTGGCATCTTGCGCAGCCGCCTGCCTTCGATGGCATGAGCGTGTGGAAGGCCAATCCGGTCATCGTCGCCATGCTCGAAGAGCGCCGCGCCCTGCTTTCCGTCTCGGACCTCGAGCACTCCTATCCGCACTGCTGGCGCTGCCACCATCCTGTCATCTTCCGCGCCACCGAGCAGTGGTTCATCAGCATCGACACGCCAATGAAGCGTGCCGACGGCTCTGAGGCCACATTCAGGCAACTTGCCATTGAAGAGATCGATAAGGTGGTCTGGGACCCGGCCTGGGGCAAGGAGCGCATCACCAACATGATCGCCACGCGCCCCGACTGGTGTATCAGCCGCCAGCGCATCTGGGGCGTGCCCATCGCCGTTTTTCTCTGCGACGGCTGCGATGAGCCAATCATCGATGCCGCCCTGAACCGCAGGATTGTCGATCTCTTCGAGCGAGAGGGCGCGGAGGCGTGGCATGCCGCCGCTTTGGAAGCGTTGCTGCCTACCGGCGCCGATTGCGCAAAGTGCGGCGGCAAGGCCTTCCGCAAGGAAACCGACATTCTCGACGTCTGGTTCGACTCCGGCGTGAGCTGGCTGGCTGTCTGCGAGTCCGATCCCGATCTCAAACCGGCCTATATCGCCTTCCAAAAGGGCGAAGGGCGAGAAGCCCCAAAAGCCGGGCCCGAGGTGCTGTACCTGGAGGGCGGCGACCAGCACCGCGGCTGGTTCCACTCGTCGCTGCTGACGTCGGTAGCGCTGCGTGGCCGCGCGCCCTACTCCCACGTGGCCACCGCCGGGTGGACGCTCGACGAGCAGGGCCGCGCCATGTCCAAGTCGCTCGGCAACGGCGTCGATCCCGTCGACATCGCCAACCGCATGGGCGCCGAGGTCGTGCGCCTCTGGGTGGCCTCTGTGGACTTCCGCGAAGACATGGCCGCCAGCGAGAACCTGATGCAGCGCTGCGCCGAGCTCTACAAAAAGCTGCGCAACACCTTCCGTTTCCTGCTGGGCAATCTGCACGGCTTCAACCCGGCAACCGACAAAGTAAAAGAGCGGGAGCTCCTGCCGCTCGACCGCTATATGCTCGCTCGCACCCGCGACCTTACCGAGAAGATCCTCGGCTGGTACGAGGCCTTCGAGTTCCATCGCGTCTACCAGGCCGTGAACGAGTTCGCCATTGTCGATCTGAGCGCCTTCTACCTGGACGTGCTCAAGGACCGCATGTACACCTTCGCGCCCACGAGCCCGGCGCGCCGTTCCGCGCAGACCGTCCTCTGGCAGATCACCGAGGCCCTCGTCCGGCTGGTCGCGCCTATCCTCAGCTTCACCGCCGATGAGGTCTGGGAGCATCTTCCCGCCGTGGAAGGCCGCGAGGCCAGCGTGCATCTCGCCCTCTTCCCCAAGCCGGAAGAGATCTTCTCCGAAGATCCTGCGCCGGTGCTCGCCGAGTGGAAGCCACTCTTCTGGCTGCGTGACAAGGCTCTGCGGGGTCTCGAAAAAGGGCGCCAAGACAAGAAGATTGGGAAGGGCCTGGAGGCGGAGCTTCAGATCCACGCAATAGACGAAATGCTCTCGCTCTTGCAGCGTAACGCTTCGGGGTTGAAGGAGATCTTCAACGTCTCCAGTGTAAGAGTTGTTGAAGACCCTCAGCTCAACGTAGTGAGGGAAGTCGTGAATCCAGACCGCGCGCCCGGGGTCAGCGCAACTGAAAGACAAGACTTTGAACTCGTGGTTACCGTTCTGCCCGCCTCCGGCCACAAATGCGCCCGCTGCTGGAACTTCATGCCCGAGGTCTCCAGCTACGGCATTTGGCAGAACGTCTGCACGCGCTGCCAGTCCGCTTTGCACGAGATGGGCATCGAACCCCCGCAGCCGGAGGTCGCCCAATGAGCTGGCCCGCACCCCGCCGTCTGCCCTGGCTTCTGCTCATCTCCGCACTGGTCATTACCGCCGACCGCCTGACCAAGACCTGGGTCTCAGCGCACATCCGTCTGGGCGGCGCCATCCCCGTCATCCCGCGCGTCTTGCGCATCACCCACTGGACCAACGAAGGCGCGGCCTTCTCGCTCTTCGCCGATTCTGCCTCGCCCAACATGGTTCGCTGGGCGCTCATCGCATTTACCCTCGCCGCCGCGCTGGTCGTCTCGATCGTCTTGGTGCGCCTGGGCAATCGCATCACGCTGACCACCGTCGCGCTCGCGCTCATCCTCGGCGGGGCCATCGGCAACGTTCACGATCGCATCGTTTATGGTTCGGTCATCGACTTCATCGAGGTCCACATCTTTACTTATCACTGGCCCGACTTCAACGTGGCCGACTCCTCTGTCGTCATCGGCGCGTGCCTATTGTTCCTTGACTCCATGCGGCCCCACAAAAAAGTCTTCTCCTGACGTTGCCGCCCATATGCGGCAGGGTGGCTGGACTGCTCGGCTTACCTCAGCGAGCTCGTCATCATTTATGCCATTTCGCCCCGGCTGGCGCCAGCGCACATCGAATAGCTCGCTATGTCAAACTTGGAAGGTGGCCCGCATGAGAATTCGCTTCCGGTGGCCGCATTACGAAGTGGTCGCGTTGCCGAGGGTCCGCATCTACCTAAATGTGCTTCTGTACGGCACTGCCTTCCGCTCTATGAGGACTCCGATGAAATATTCCCGTTATGCCTCTTCTGCGCGCGCGACATTTGGCGCCGTTGTCACGCTTGCCATCCTTGTTCTCTCCTGGCCTCGCCCTGCGTCCGCCCAGCGTCTGCCCACCACGGTGATCCCAACGCACTACACCCTCAAGCTCACGCCCGATCTTAATGCCGCCACCTTCACGGGCGTCGAATCGATCGACGTGAACATCGGTCAGCCCACGCGCTCCATCACTCTCAACGCCATTCAGATCGACTTCCAGTCCCTGGCCATTTACCCTAATGGCCCCGAGCAGACGGGCACGGTCAGCCTCGATCCCGCCAAGCAGCAGGCCACGTTCACCTTCCCCAAAACCGTTCCCGCAGGAAACGCCACCATCAAGATCCATTACGCGGGCATTCTGAACAACGAGCTGCGCGGTTTTTATCTCTCCAAAACCGCGCGCCGCAGTTACGCCGTCACGCAGTTCGAGGCCACCGACGCGCGCCGCGCCTTTCCCTGCTTCGACGAGCCGGCCTTCAAGGCCAGATTCGACATCTCGCTGGTGGTCAACGTCGGCGACACCGCCATCTCCAACACCCCCATCGTCGCCGATAAGCCGGGCCCCGGGACAACCAAGCACACGCTCGAATTCGCCACCACGCCCAAAATGTCCACCTATCTCGTCGCCTTCCTGGTCGGCGACTTCCAGTGCACGGGCGGACACCAGGACGGCGTGGATCTGCGCGTTTGCTCCACGCCTGAAAAGGTTGCGCTCACGCCCTACGCACTCGACATCGAAAAGTACGTCGTGCACTACTACGACGACTACTTCGGCATTCACTACCCGCTCAAGAAGCTGGACCTCATCGGCATTCCCGACTTCGAGGCCGGCGCCATGGAAAACTTTGGCGCCATCACCTTCCGTGAAGACTTGCTGCTGCTCGATCCCAGGATTGCCCCAGTCGCCGCGAAGCGGGAGGTGGCCCTGGTGATCGCGCACGAGATGGCCCACCAGTGGTTCGGCGACCTGGTTACCATGCAGTGGTGGGACAACATCTGGCTCAACGAAGGCTTCGCAACGTGGATGGAGAACAAGCCCGTCGCCGCCATGCATCCCGAGTGGAACATTCCGCAGATTGTGGCCGCCGACGAACAGGACGCGCTCGATGTCGACGCGCAGCCCACCACGCGCCCCATCCGCGCCCAGGCCAGCACGCCGGCGGAAATCGACCAGTTGTTCGACGAAATCGCCTACGACAAGGCCAGCGACGTGCTGCTGATGGTGGAGAACTACCTCGGCGAGGAATCCTTCCGCAGAGGCGTGCATGCCTATCTGGCCGCGCACGAATACGGCAATGCCACGGCGCAGGATTTCTGGAACGCAGAGACAGCCGCGAGCCACAAACCTGTCGACAAAATTATGGAGTCGCTGGTCCTGCAGCCAGGCGAGCCCATCCTCACCTTCGCCACGCCTGCGGACGGCAAAGTCTCTGTCGAGCAGAAGCGATTTTTCCTCAGCCCCAGCATTGAGCCGAATCCCACGCAGAAATGGACGATGCCCGTGTGTGTCATGACTGCCAGTAAGGACTGCGAGGTCCTTACCCCTTCTACGACCAGCCTCAAGATCCCCGCGGATGGCCTCTTCTTCGCCAACGCCGGCGGCAAGGGCTACTATCGCAGCGCCTACGCGCCTGCGCAATATGCGGAGCTGGTGGTTCACGCCGAGCCGGAGCTGACGCCCGCAGAGCGCATCAGCCTGGCCGGTGACGAGTGGGCGCAGGTGCGCGCCAACAGAGCCACCGTGGGCGACTATCTGAACCTGGTCGCCGCGCTCAAGACCGATCCGAGCGCCGAAGTGCTTTTGAGCGCCTCTCGACCTCTCGGCGCCATTTGGGATCAGGTAGCTTCGACAAAACAGGAACGCGACACGCTCGACGCATGGATTCACCGCAACTTCGCGCCCGAGTACGCCAAGCTCGGTCCTCCCGCGTCCGCCGACTCTCCCAACACGCGCGAGCTGCGCGCACAGCTCCTCGCACTGCTCGCCGATAGCGGGAATTACCCCGACATTCTTACGCAAACGCGGCAGATCGCCGATCGGTACCTGGCCAATCCAGCGTCGGTCGATCCAACGCTCGGACGGGCCGCTCTTGACGTCGCATCGGAATACGGCGACGCCAAGCTCTTTGACCGGCTGCAAAAGATTTACGAGACTTCAAACGATCCTGACATGCAGGAGCAGGCACTGCGCGACCTGGTTAGCTTCACCAATCCCGGTTTGCTGCGGCGTGCTCTCGATTACTCGGTTTCTAGCGAGGTGCGCAATCAGGATGCGGCGATTCAGCTCTCCATCGGTCTCGAGATTCCCGAAAACCGCGATGCGACGTGGAATTTCATCAAGACGCATTGGGATCAGGTCCAGGCGGACCTGACCACCGACCTCGGCGCTGACCTGGTGAGTCACACAGGGGGCTTCTGTACCGCCGAGGCGCGCGACGATGTGAAAGATTTCTTCGCTGCCCATCCGGTTCCCGCCTCCGACGTGGCGCTCAGGCACGCCCTCGAGCACATCGACGGTTGTATCGAGCTGCGACGCCTGCAGGAAACGAATCTGAAGACGTGGCTGGCCGCGCAGGGCGGTTCGTGAGCCGAGCCGCGGCTCCGGATTGCTTTGCTTCCCGTTACGGCTGCGATTGTGAACTTTGTTTCGCAGTGCGGAGCGCAATTCCGCCCAGCAGGAGAAGGACCAGGATCAGCGCCGCCCACAAAAGCGCCGGATGCTTTTCGGTAAACGGGCGCTCGTCAGGGCGAGCCTGGTAGGCGGGATTCTGTTCTTCCGGCCCAGCAATCAGCTGGGCGGCATTAGCTTCGGCCGCAAACAGCGTGGCGTAGTCGTATTGCGGGGTAGACAGGGCCGGGTCGCCGTAGTAGAGCGTGTAACTGGCCGCGCCGGCAGCCTCAAAGCACAGCTTCCGCTCCAGCATTTCCAGGCGCACCGAATTGAGCCGGATTGGCGCATCGTCGCCGTTCTTCACGGTGACCGTCCATTTTGCCGGAGTGTCGAAATTCGCCCAGGGAGCATCCACGCTCAACCGCTCTTCGTCGATGCGTTGACCATTCTCGACGCTGTGAACGCGCAGCAGGCTCCCGTAGGACATGACCGGTTGCGGCGGCTCGGCCCCATCTGTGGCAGGCGGCGGTGTGATGGGTGAAACGCTCACGCTGACGTCGCGGCTGAAGCTGGCCGGCTCGCTTCCCGGTACGAAGACGACGCGGTCGACGGGCGTGTGCGCCGGCACCGTGAACTCGATCACCGTCGCATGCCCCATTTGCGCGATTTGCTTTGTCTCGGCGACCGCCAGGAACTTTGGCTGGCTGGCCGGCAGCCGCGCCACGGAGAGACCCGTGACATCCTCGGGCGGAATAGGGCCGGCGATGCGCAAATGCAAAAAGCGAAAATCCGACTCCGGCAGGTGAAGCACCGTGCTGCGCCCCAGCTTCTGGCGGGTCAGATCGAAAATGGTGTACGAGCCGAGTTGGGTTTCGACCCCTTCGCCTTGCGTCTGGCTTCCGGAAACCGTCACCGTGGCAATGAAGTTCCGGGCATTGACCGCCAGATCCAGGTCGCTGTAGCTTCCGGCGGGCATGACCGCGTCAAAGACCGTTTGGCCTCTGCTCCGGCCCAGATTCAAAGGCGGGATCTGCTGCTCGGAGGGTGCGGTGGGAGCAGCCGTCTGAAGAACGTAGGGTGTTTCGGTGGTATCGCGATAGAGGCGAAGATCGGCGAGCCCCGGCGCGGCTTTTTGAAAGATGCCCGTATCCACAATCAGGCATGCCTGCACGCTGGTTTGCGGCACATTCTCCACCGGCCGCTCGTAGCGGAAATACCGGATCTCGGCCGAAGGCGCAGCGGCCACGAGCAGACATAGGACCGCGAAGAGCCTCATCACCCCTTTTCTCCTTCGCCGCGCAGATTCAGCCAGTCACGCTGATAGGCGAAGCTCACCGCGAGCAGCACTGCGCCCAGCACAAGGAAGCTGACAATGCGGAACCCGCGGCTCAACTGGCTCACATCCACCAGAAAGACTTTTGCCACAGCTACGGCCAGCAGCACCAGCGCCTGCCAGCGTAGAAATGCCGAGCGCCGCCAGAAACCTGCGCTGAGCAGCACCGCGCCAAAAAGCATGAAGAATGCCGAATAGGTGAACTGCGCATACATGCGGTAGTCGCCCATCAGCTTCCAGTCGCCGCGCCAGCGCAGGAACCACCAATAGCTGTGAATCTCCCAGCCGATCGCCAGCAGGATGAGAAGATTCACTGCCAGCACTGCGGCGCCGGCCAGCGCGGGCCACGACAGGCCTGGCTCGGGGCTCTCTGCATCGCGGGAATTTCGCGCCAACCAGCCCACGAAAACAAAAACCGCAATCGCGACGAGGTAGGTTCCAAATCGCTGGTTGAAAAATGGCGTGGTTGCCGCCGGCGGGTTCACCGTGAGCAATGCAATGAGCCCGAGCGCCAGGCAGACCAGCGCAAACACACGCAGCAACATAGACCGCACGCGGCTCGACACCCACAGCAATGCCGCACCCTCCGCGAGCCAGCCGATCGTCAGCCATCGGCCGTGCGTTTTCAGCGGAATGGCGAGAGTGAGAAAGACAACCGCGGCGGCAAGATGCAGCGACGAAAGCACGGCGGAGCTTGGCTGCAAAACTCCGCGCGCCGGCAGCTTGAGCAACAAAAGATAGAACGCTGCGAGCGCAACCGCGATCCAGGGCCCGGCCCAATCTGCGGTGGAAGGCGCAGGCAACGAGTAAAACGCCAGGAATCCAAGGCCCGCGTTGAAAACCGGCATCGCCACCAGCGCCAGGGCATCCCAGGCAGAGGAACCTCCTCGCTCGTTAAGGTTGAGCCGGACGAGGCGCGGAGCGAAGGCGAAGATCAGGAAAAAGCACGTGAGAAAAAATGCGGTGCGCGCCGCCTGCACCTGCGAGTAAAACTCAAACCACCAGCCCGCAATAAACACCGCGGTGCCCACAAAAGCCACGAAGAGCAGCCGCGACCAGGGGCGCAGCGCCACCAGAATCAGCGCCGCCGCGTCCAGCACCAGCAGGTAGGTGAACAAGGTGATTTCGTGATTCCCGCCCGTGGAAACCAGCAGCGGTGTGCTCAGGCCGCCGGCAATGGCGTAGAGGGCAAGCAACTCCGAATCCTGGTTGCAGGACATGAATCCGTTGAAGGCCGTCACCAGGATCATCGCCGCGAAGGCTGCTCCCGCGGGCATGAGTGCATAGACTGAGAAAGCCGCCCACAGCGAGAGATAAAGAGTGCCGCTGCCGATTGCCTGCAGGGAATATGCAAAGGCCGCAAATCCGCGCGTTCTGAAGTGTCCTGACCAGACAATGAGCGCCGCGCCCGCCAACAGTCCGATCAGCACCCGGCCCAGCGGGCCGATCCAATGATTGTCAAAGGCATACTTGAGAAACCACGCTACTCCAATCAGCATGGCCAGAATGCCGATGCGATTGAACCACTGCGATCCGATGCGATTCTCGAGCGAACGTGTGTCTTCTGCTTTCGCATGCTCCGGCATGCCGAATCGAGGCGGCGCAACCGGCGCATAGGCGGGAACGAACGGCGGAGCTTGAGGAGCCCCGGCCTTCGCAGCCGGAGCGGAGGGCGCCGCATGCGCCTCCATTGCACCCGGCGCTCTCGGCGCGGGCGCAGCCTCTTCCCGGTTGACGATAACACCGCGGCTCGCCAAAGCTTCTTCCAGCCGGCCAACGCGCAAATGCAACTCAGCCACTTGATCTTCAAGACTGCCGGGCAAGTTCGGATTCATTGCCCAACACTCTACCGTATAGGGCGCACCATTTCCACCTGAATTTTTCAGGTCAGCAGTGTTTCCGAGCGCAGACAAGGATTTTTCACCGCCTCCGCAGCCGCGCGCAGGCTTCGTCCAGCTCCGCGTCCTGCTTGACAAAGCAGAAGCGCAACCGGTCCGAGTCCCGGCCGGAGTTCACCTCCTCGCAGCCAAAGTCTGCGCTATCGTAGTATCTTGCAGAAAGATTCTATGCACGAGCTTTCCATCGCGGCCAGCATCGTGGAGGCGGTCAACGAGTCGGCCTCCGCTTATCCTCGCGCACGCGTCAAAGAAGTGCGGCTGCGGGTGGGTGCGCTCGCCTCGGTCGTCGAAGATTCGCTCCAGTTCTGCTGGGAGCTGGCCACGGAAGGCACGCCGCTTGCCGGCGCGGCGCTGGTCGTCCAAAAGCTGCCCGTGGTTGTGCACTGCGATGCCTGCAGCGTCGATGCGGAAATTGAGGGCGTGCAGAGCTTTCGCTGTCCGCGCTGCGGTGAGCTGGCTGCCGATCTTCGCCAGGGGCGTGAGCTGGAGATCGATTCGATTGAGCTGGAGGAACCGGAGCCCAAGGAACCGGAGATGGGCGCGCCGAACCCGGTGGAGGAGCACATATGACGACCCGGATTGTTGAGCTGCGGCGGGGAATCCTGAAGAAAAACGACGAGCTGGCGGCGGGCTTGCGCGATCGCTTCACGACGGCCGGCGTCCTCGTGCTGAACCTCGTCTCCAGCCCCGGCACGGGCAAGACGACGTTCCTTGAACGGACCCTCCGCGAATTGCGCGCGCGCGGAGCCCAAGCCGCGGCGCTGGTGGGCGATCTGGAAACCGACAACGATGCGCGGCGGCTGGCTGCGAGCGGCGCGCCCGTGCGCCAGATCAACACCCACGGCATCTGCCACCTCGACGCGGAAATGATCTCGAAGCATCTCGAAGGCTGGGAGGGCTTGACGCTGGCTGGCCTCAACTATCTCTTCATTGAAAACGTCGGCAACCTGGTGTGCCCTTCGAGCTATGACCTCGGCGAACGCATCCGCGTGGTGCTGCTTAGCGTGACCGAGGGCGAAGATAAGCCGCTCAAGTATCCGGGGTTGTTCAACTCGGCCGACGCCGCCGTGATCACCAAGATCGATCTCGCCGTCCCCTGCGGCTTCGAGCGCGATCTCGCGCTCAAAAACATCAACGAGATTCGGCCCGGAATCCGCATCTTCGAGACCTCCGCCAAAACCGGCGCGGGCATGGACGAGTGGCTCAAGTACCTCACGGAGCAGGCGCGGCGTTCCTGAATCCCCGCCGGCTGGCCCGGGCTCATTGAGCCATCGCATTTTGGGGTATTGCCAAAGAGCCCTCCGTGGGGGTACGTTCAGCTAAGGTCGGTAGCACAAAATGGGTCCCTCGGATTCCCCTGGGCGGGCCACGGCTGCGGAAGAACGCTTCACGTCGGGCTTTGCCCAAAATACGATCGAGCGGTTGTTTGAGTTTTCGCCCGACGCCATCCTCGTCACGGACGCGGAGGGTACAATGCGCGGCGCGAATCCGCGCGCCGAAGGGCTGTTCGGCTATTCCAGCCAGGAGCTCATCGGCCAGCCCGTCGAGATGCTGGTCCCGGCGCGCTTTCGCGGCGGCCATCCGCGCCATCGCGAAAACTACAGTGCGCATCCCCGCACCCGGCAGATGGGCGCGGCCCTCAATCTCTTCGGTCTGCGCAAGGATGGCAGCGAATTCCCCGTCGACATCATGCTCAAGCCCATACAGACCGCAACCGGTCAAGCGGTGGTGGGCTTCATTCGCGACGCCACCGAGCAACGCGCCGCGCAGGAGGCGCTGCGGCTCAACGATCTCCGGCTGCGCTCAATCGTCGAGAGCATCGCCGAATACGCCATCTATCTGCTCGACCGCGAAGGCTACATCCTCACCTGGAACCCCGGCGCCGAGCGCCTCAAGGGGTACAAGACTGACGAGGTGTTGGGCCTGCACTTTTCTCGTTTCTTTACGCAAGAGGACCAGGAGCGCGGCCAGCCCACCGAGCTTTTGCGCCAGGCTGCGGCCAGGGAACGCGTGGAGGAGGAGGGATGGCGCGTGCGCAAGGATGGTTCCCGCTTCTGGGCCAGCGCCGTGCTTACGGCCATCCGCGACAGCACCGGCGCGGTGACGGGTTTTGCCAAGGTCACCCGCGATGTGACCGGGCAAAAGCAGGCGCAGGAATCGGTCATCGCCGAGCTGAGCAGCGTGCTGCTGGCCAATATGGACATTCGCAAGCTGCTCGGAGCCTTTTCCGCCAGCATGAAGCAGTTGGTTCCACACGACGCGGCAACGCTGGCGCTCCCCGACGGAGCGACCGGCAAGCTGCGCGTGCAATTCCTTGCCGCCGCTGGCGACGCGGGCGCGAGCCAGGGCGAGGTATTGGTGGATGAGGATGTTTCTCCGGCGGGGCAGGCGTTCCGCACCCGTCGGCCGGTGATCGTGAACCGGATCGGCCACTGGCCTTTTGCCCCCGAGTCTGTGAAGCACCTAACTGCGATGGGCATGGAGTCGGGAGTCTGGGTTCCACTGATTCACCGCGAAAGGACGCTGGGCGCCATGATGGTGGCCAGCCGCGTGGAGAGCGCGTTTTCGCAGCGCGACGCCGAGATGCTCGGCCAGGTGGCCGGGCAAATGGCCATGGCGGTCAACAACGCGTTGGCCTTTAAGCAAATCGCCGAACTGCGCGACCGCCTGACCCAGGAAAAACAGTACCTCGAAGAAGAAATCAACGTCGAGCACCGCTTCGAAGACATCGTGGGCGAGAGCACGGGCCTGCGCAACGTGCTGCGCCAGATTGAGACCGTGGCGCCGACCGACGCCACCGTGCTCATCCAGGGCGAAACCGGAACCGGCAAAGAACTGCTGGCGCGCGCCATTCACCGGCTGAGTCCGCGGAGTGAGCGCACGTTTATCAAGCTGAATTGCGCCGCCATTCCTGCCGGGCTGCTGGAAAGCGAGCTGTTCGGTCACGAGAAAGGCGCATTCACCGGAGCTATCGCGCGCAAAATCGGGCGCCTGGAGCTGGCGCACGAAGGCACGCTCTTCCTCGACGAAGTGGGCGAGCTGCCGCTGGACCTGCAACCGAAATTGCTGCGCGCCCTGCAGGAGCGCGAGATCGAGCGTCTGGGCGGCACTCGGCCCATCCCCGTCAACGTGCGCCTCATCGCCGCCAGCAATCGCGACCTGGCCAAAATGGTCGCCGAAAAACAGTTCCGCAGCGACCTTTTTTACCGCCTCAAAGTTTTCCCCGTCTATGCGCCACCGCTGCGCGAGCGCGCCGCCGACATTCCCATCCTGGTGCGCCATTTTGTCTCGCGCCACGCCCGGCGCATGGGCAAGACCATCGAAACCATCCCGCCCGAGGCGATGGCGGCGCTGATCGCGTGGAAGTGGCCAGGCAACATTCGCGAGCTGGAGAACTTCCTGGAGCGCGCCGTGATCCTCTCGCGCGGGCCGGTGCTGCACGTGCCTTTGGCCGAGCTGGAAGCTATAGAGGGAGAGGAGGAAGAATCCGCTGCGGAGGCCAACGCAACCCTGCAGGCCGCTGAGCGCGACCATATTCTGCGCGCGTTGCGCGAAGCCAAAGGCATCATCGGCGGACCCGGCGGCGCAGCCGAGCGCCTGGGTGTCAAACGCACCACCCTCAACTCCAAAATGAAGAAGCTCGGCATCGAGCGCGGCGACTATATGTAGTCTTTGTGACGAAATCTCGTCATCGTCACCTCGTCACGCCGTGCGCCTCGTCGCACTCCGTAACGCGGCTCTGCAAAAAATAAATGCTTTGATTTTCAGCGCTGCGCGCGCTTTGCTGCGCAGCGGCACAAGTTTGGCACGCGCCGTGCCTTTACTCAGGCATGGCGCAAGGTGGGCCGGCAAGTGCTACGGATCACCGTTGAAGAAAGCTCGAACGCAATGGTCATCAAGCTGGAAGGGCGCATCGCCGGGCCATGGGCGGCCGAACTTGGCCGCCTGTGGGAAGAGAGAGCTCCGGCTGCAGCGCAGAAAAAAATGTCCCTCGATCTGCGGGGGACCACATTCGCCGACGCCGGCGGGATGCGGGTTTTGAGAGCCATCTACTCTCAAACGGGGGCCGCAATCCTCACCGGTACACCCTGGACCGAGTATCTTGCCGAAGAGGTGGCGCGCGAGAACTTTCAACATGCTGACACGGAGGGCTGAGATGTACATGGGTCACGAATTAACGAATCAGGCAAGTCTTCCTTCTTACCGGAAGGGCGATTTCTTCAAGGCATTGCCGGCTGCGGCGCTGGCCGATCTGGAGCCGCTCCTGATGCCCTCCGCATATCCATCCAACATGGTTCTTTTCAGCGAGACGCAGCCGTCTTCGGGCATTTACGTGGTTCTGGAGGGCGAAGTTAAGCTCTCCATCAACTCGAGCGATGGCCGCCGCCTCAGCTTTCACATCGCCAAAGCAGGCGAAGTGCTGGGGCTCTCGTCCACGCTCACAGGCGGCGCGTATGAGATGACTGCCGACACGCTTTACCCGGCGAGGATCGCGCACGTCTCGCGCCAGGTTTTCCTGCAGTTTCTTTCCCGCCATCCTGATGTTTATCAGATCGTCATTCGCGAAGTGAGCCGCAGCTTCAACCTTGCCTGCGAGCAGTTGCGCATGGTCGGCCTCTCCACTTCGGTGCCGGAGCGCCTGGCGCGCCTGCTCCTGGTGTGGAGCGATGAATCCGGCGAGAAACCGGAGCGCGCCGCGCGCTGCCGCCTGTCGCTCACGCATGAGGAGATCGGCGAGTTCATCGGCGCCTCGCGCGAGACCGTCACGCGCACGCTGAGCATCTTCAAGAACCGCCATCTGGTGGCCCAGCACGGGTGCACGCTCACCATCCCCAGCCGTATGGCTCTGGAGAGCTACGCGCGCGGGTAAGATTGCTCGACTTTCTTGCCTTGCAGATGTTTACACGGGGGACGAAGTAAGGCTTGGACAAAGCCGCAAGTCCTGCAAAACTGAAAGTTGTATAGATGTCCGGTTGGCCGTTCGCCTGGGCCGCGCGATATGGAAGGCATTGCGCAGCTCAAGCGAGCGGCCTAAGTTTTCTCCGGTGCTCCCGCAGGCCGCTCTTTCATCTGTCGCAGCGCAAGCCGCGCGGCGTGAAAGCCGCACATGCCGTGCACGCCGCCGCCCGGCGGCGTCGATGCCGAACACAGAAACAGATTCGGCGCGCCGGTCGAGTAGCCGCGCAGAGTCGGCCGGAAAATCATCTGCCGCATTGTCATTGCGCCGCCGCTGATGTCGCCGCCCTTGAGGTTTGCGTCCATCCCTTCCAGCGCCGCAGGCGGCGAAACGCGCCGCGCCAGCACGCAGTCGCGGAATCCTGGCGCAAAGCGCTCGATCTGCGCCTCAATGCGCTCCGTCATGTCGAATGTCGAGCCATTCGGCACGTGGCAATAAGCCCACAGCACGTGTTTGCCCTCGGGCGCGCGCGTCGGATCGTAGAGTGTAGGCTGCGCCACGAGCACAAAGGGCCGCTCGGCCTCGCGTCCATGCGCTACTGTATCCTCGGCTGCCGCGATCTCCTCAAATGATCCACCCAGGTGCACGGTGATTGCGCGGCTGCACTCCGGCGAGCGCCACGGAACAGGCTGCGAAAGAGCAAAGTCGATCTTGAACGCGCCCGGCCCAGGTTGGAATCGCTTGAGCGCGCGCCGGTAACCAGGCGTGAGTCGCTCTCCGGCAAGCGCAAGCAGTTGCTGCGGCGCGGTGTCGAAAAGCACAAATTCGCTCTCCGCTTCCAGCTCGCGCAACGCAGCCGCATCGATGCGTCGCGAAGTATGCACTGTGCCGCCGAGCGAGTTCAGGTAGCCAATCAGCGCCTGCGGAATGGCGCGCGCGCCACCGCGCGGAATGGGCCAGCCCACCGCGTGAATGGTGATGCCGAGCATCAAACCGATGGTCGCGCTCAACGGCTGGTCGAAGCTGAGGAGCGAGTGGCCCGCCAACCCCGCGAAGATGGCGCGCGTGCGCGGGCTGACGAAGTGGCTCTTGGCGAAGCTTTGCGCGGAGTGGAGCGCGGTCAGCCCGAATCGCGCCATTCGCAGCGGATGATGCGGGACGCGCAGCACCGGCCCGAGGCAGTCTTCCGCAAACTCGTACCAGTTCTCGGCCGCGGGCTGCACCAAATGGCGCCACATCTTTCCGTCCGCGCCCAGCGCGCGCTCGGCGCGTTCAAAGTCGCGTTCCAGCACTACCACCGATCCGTCGTCGAGCGGGTGCGCCAGCGCTTCGGCCAAAATCCATTCCAATCCGTAATCTTTCAGGGGCAATGTGCTGAAAAACGGCGAACCGGCCGCGAACGGATGCACGGCGGAGCCGAAGTCGTGCAAGAATCCCGGCAGCGTGAGCGGCATCGTGCGCGCCGCTCCGCCCGGCTCGGCTTCTGCCTCGAAGACCTCCACGCGCAGCCCCGCCTGCGCTAAAACAATGGCCGCAGCGAGCCCGTTGGGGCCCGATCCAATCACGTACGCGCGGTTCATCGTGTCTTCCTCCTCCGAGCGATCGTTCTTCAGTCGTGGGGCGGCAGCTCCTGTGGCCATTCCACCACGGCAAAGCTGCCATCCGTGGTCATGGTAAGCTCTGGCGCATACAGGCCGAGATACTCGCGGCGCCACCAGTTGCCGGTGCGGCGCTTTTCATCCATCGAGGTGAACCAATACTGCCACAGTACCGCGCGCACATAGCGGGGCGCAATCTGCGGGAAGGGATTGCGGCGGAACAGCGCCAGCACATCGGGATCGTTGAGCAGCAGGCGCTCCTCTGTCAGAGGCACGATCTCGTTCTCGCGCCAGTTGCCGAGCGACGCGAACCACAGGTTCCAATCGAAGCGCGGCTGGTACGGCGCGTAGATGCCGGGCGCTTCGTTCAATGCCTGCGGCTTGTTCCGGAAGGGATATACGGTCCAATTCGTGCCGTCGTCGGAGCCCTGAAATTCGATCTCGTAGCGGCCGCGCGTCATCACAGCGAAGAGGCCGTATTGGTTGGCAATGCGAAATGGTTCGAGCACAATCAGCGGCCCGGCGGGCAGCGGAATGTGACGCAGTGGAATGGCGATCATCTCCACGGTCGTGTCGTAGGCAATCCAAGTGAGCAGGAACGCGGCCGCGGCCAGGCGAGCTGCCCATAAAGTAAAGCCGAGCCGGTCCAGAAATGTTTGCCGCTTACGGACGCGCGTGTCCGGCTCGATCTTCGCCGCTCCGGCGCCGGCCCCGCCCTGGGCCAGAATCGACAGGGGCTGCTCTTCATGCGCCTCCGCCTGCGGCTCCGGCTTTGAGATCCGCTCCGGCGCGCGCGGACGGAAACGCGCGGGAACGAAGCGGACCAGAAACTTGTCATCGAGCAGCAGAACGCCGAGAGAGAGCACCAGGTAATTCAGAAACGCATAGTTGGCGGTGAAGATAACGCCGATCTCCCACGGCGTGACGATGAAGAAGCAGATCAGCCGCACCCGGCGCGGGAAGAACATCATGAACACCAGGCCCAGCTCGAGCCCCAGGGTTCCTGCAACCGTAGCCGCGTGAAACCAATGCGGCAGATGCTCGACATACCAGCCGATCCACGTGGGCAACGGGCCGTTCTGGTAGTACTCGTCCATGGCCGTGAAGTTGCGCCACTGCGGATCGCCGCTTGCGAGCTTCACCATGCCGGATTCGAAGTAGATCCGGAACCACTCCCATTGCAACAGGAACCAGCTCATGCGCGAGGGTGGACCGGCCTCGCCCCATCCTGGCCTGAGGCCGCGGGGCGCGAAAAACAGCGCCAGAAACCCGGCTTCGAGCAGCATGCCGTCCGACTGATAGCTCGAGAACAAGTTCGACGCGCCGACAAACGAGAGAAAGCACACAAAGCAGACTAAGAAACTCACCCGCGGCCACACGTTGAGGAAAGCGATCACGGCTGCGATCAGCCCGATCCACGTCACCGTCATCAGCATCGCCGAGCTCGACGAGATCCAATAGAGCGATGGCGCGTACCAATAGCGCTCGACGCCCAATTGTTGCGCGAGGAATGCCAGATACTGCTGCGCAGGCAGAATTCCTTCCGGACCGATCAGGCCCTTGATCTGAAACAGCAGCGAATAGAACGCGGAGAAGTAGATGGCGGCGAGCGCGCGCAGAAAGATCCACCGCGGAACCAATTGGCCCCGCGGGCCGCGGTGCCCGTCGAAGAGCCACCGGAAGCCGTTGGCCAGCTTGCGCCAATCCATGTCTCGAACAGGATACCGGCTGGCCAGCTCTCTGTCACAAAGAATGCACGCCGTCGATTACCCCGCTGACCGCGCGGATGTCGATCCCGCGCGCATCTCCGCCCAGGCGAGCTGTCACATGGGTCTGGTGCTGCTCCATGCCGGCGCTCGATGGCAAGTATCTTGGTCAACGAGGCTACGATGGTCAGGGATCGCCGCGCGGCCAGGAATTGCTGATGCGCACGCCCATGCACCGGACCCGCCCCGCAGAGTTCCCTAAAATGCCATTAGGGAGGTCTGAATGACCCTTTTCGCCGCATTGCGTCTCTTTTTTCTTCGCCCTCTTTGTCTCTTACCGCTTTGCGCGCCGCTGGCAGCGCAGACTGGCGCCGCGCCCTCCGCCGGCCGCGACGCCGATCTGCAATTGGTTGTAGTGCTCACCCGTCATGGCGTCCGCGCGCCCACGGCCAAGCCTGAAGTCTACAACCAGTTCTCCGCAGCGCCATGGCCGCAGTGGGACGTGCCGCCCGGCTACCTCACGCCTCACGGCTACCAACTGATGAAGCTCTTCGGCGCCTGGGATCGCGTCAAGCTCTCCGGTGAAGGCCTTCTCGCTCCCTCCGGCTGCGCCGACGCCGCGAGTGTCGCCATCTTCGCCGACAGCGACCAGCGCACCCGCGAAACGGGCAAGGCACTTGCCGAGGGAATGCTTCCCGGCTGCAAGGTCCAAGTCCATGCGCAGCCCGAGGGCACGGCCGACCCGCTCTTTCGCCCGCTGAATGCGGACCTCGGCCATCCCGATGCCGCACTGGCAGTCGCGGCCATCGAGGGGCGCATCGGCGGCAACCCCAGCAACCTCACCGCGGCCTACCGGCCCCAGTTGGCCGCGCTCGACCGCGTTCTGGCCGGCTGTGGTCATGGGCCTGCCAATGCAAGACGCACCTCCATCTTCGACATTCCGGCCAGCCTCAAGCAGGGCTCAGGCGGCTCTCCCGTGTCGGCGCGCGGGCCGCTCGTCACCGCCTCTACGCTGACTGAGAATCTGCTCCTCGAATATACGCAAGGCATGAGCGACGCCAATACCGGCTGGGGATGCGTCGACGGGGCCACTCTGCACGCCCTCATGCAACTCGACACCGCAAGTTGGGATTACGGCTTCCGCACGCCCGTCATCGCGCGCATGTACGCCTCCAATCTCCTCGACCACATCCGCAAGACCATGGACCAGAGCGTGACGGGAAAGCCCGTTCCGGGCGCGCTCGGGAAGCCCGGCGACCGTCTGGTCATTCTGGTGGGCCACGACACCAATATCGCCACCATAGCCGGCGCTCTGGGCATCGGTTGGGTGCTCGACGGCCGCGTTGACGATACGCCTCCGGGCGGCGCGTTGGTCTTCGAGCTTTGGCGCCCGCGCGCCGGCGGCAAACCCTTCGTGCGCGTCGCCTTCACAGCGCAAACGCTGGAGCAAATGCGCCAGTCGCAGACGCTCACGCCGTCCAACCCGCCCGCCGAGTTGCCTGTTTTTGTTCCCGGATGCAGCCGCCAGGATTATTCCTGCACCTGGGATGGCTTCTCCCCGACCGTGCGTCAGGCCATCGATCCGGCTTTCGTGAGTGCGCTGCCGTAAGCCAAATGAACGTCCAGCGCTTAGAATTGCTACGCACAATTCAGCACGTTTCGGAGGCAGTGCACATGAATGCCGTTTGGAAGATTGCCGCGTGGGGATTGCTCTTTCCGGCCGCGGCCATCAACGTATCCGCTCAACAGAACTACTTCACCAACTGGCCACCTGGGCGTTCCCCGCAAGAGGTCGGCAAAGCTCTTGCCGAGCATTTCATCACCAGCCCGCATCAGGGCAACGGGGCGATTGTCTACAGCGAAGTTGGGGCCTGGTACGGAGCGCTGACCTTCGCGGAGTTGACACACGACACCGATCTGCGCAACCGGCTCGTCATGCGTTTCGATCCGCTCATGCCCGGAGGCGCCGAGGCCGCCCTCGTCCCCACGCGCGATGACGTGGACGACGCGATCTTCGGCATCGTGCCCCTCGAAATCGGCATGCAAACCAAGGACAAGAAGTACGTCGACTACGGGCTCACCTACGCCGACCGGCAATGGGAGAATCCCCTGCCCGGCGGCCTTTCGCATGAGACGCGCTTCTGGATCGACGATATGTACATGCTCACCATCCTGCAGCTTCAGGCCTGGCGCGCCACAGGCGACAAAAAGTACCTCAACCGCGGCGCCAACGAGATGGTGGCATATCTCGACAAGCTGCAGCAGCCCAACGGCCTCTTCTATCACGCGCCCGATGCGCCGTTCTTCTGGGGCCGCGGCGATGGATGGGTAGCCGCGGGCATGAGCGAGATGCTCCGCGACCTGCCTGCTGACCATCCGCAGCGCGCGCGCATCCTGGCGGGCTACAAGCTCCTGATGGCCGCCTTGCTCAAGTACCAGGCCGCGGACGGCATGTGGCGCCAGCTCATCGATCACGACGAGGCGTGGGAAGAAACCTCAAGCTCGGGCATGTTTGCTTTTGCCCTGATCACCGGCGTCAGGAACGGCTGGCTCGACGCCTCTGCCTACGGTCCTGCCGCGCGCAAGGCGTGGATTGCGGTCACCGGCTTCATCGACCAGAACAATGACATGACCAGCGTCTGCGAGGGCACCGGTAAGTCCAACAGCCTGGAGTATTACCTCGAGCGCAAGCGCAGAACCGGCGACTTCCACGGCCAGGAGCCGGTGCTCTGGGCAGCGTCAGCGCTGCTGCGATAAGACGTAAAATTCCGTGCCGAGTGCCATGTCCTTTTCGTTCAAGGCCTAACCGCGAAAAGCGTGGGAGATCACAATCCTCATCGAACTT
The DNA here is from genome assembly GCA_963844905.1 of uncultured Acidobacteriaceae bacterium. Lineage (GTDB taxonomy): Bacteria > Acidobacteriota > Terriglobia > Terriglobales > Acidobacteriaceae > Telmatobacter. The sequence continues at coordinate 745,617 of CAWJQD010000002.1, forward strand.
CGCCGGCTCGCTGACTTGCAGAGTCGCTGTTCCTTTAGTCCAGCCTTGTCAGATACGCATCGCCCTCGGCTGGCTGCACACGGCGCGAGATATACTCGGCCATTGCGCGGTCGTCGCCCTGGGGCCGGATGCGCACCCAATAGCTCTTCTCGCCAGGGAATTCGATCACATTCGAGCCGGGATAACGGCGCAGGAGTTGCTCCTTCAGCTTGAGAGCCGCGCGCTCGTCGTGGAACGCGCCAAATTGCACGCACCAGCGCCCGCCCGAATCGATGGGCTTGGGCGTCTCGTACACATCCATGCGCACAAGGGCCATGCCGGTGCGGTAAACGCCGGTGGCCTTGGCCGAGGCGATGGTCAAATCCAGCATCCTGTCCTCGGCAAACGGGCCGCGGTCGTTAATGCGCATGGCGCTGGATTGGCCGGTCTTCAGGTTGGTCACCACCACCAGCGATCCCATGGGCAGCGTGCGATGCGCGGCGGTCATCGCCCAGTCGTCGAAGACCTGGCCGTTGGCGGCGCGCCGGCCCTTGTAAGGCGCCGTGTACCAGGTCGCATAGCCCACCTGGCTCAGAATGGGCTGGTGCGTGGCTACATAGTCGAGATCTTCCCCGCTGATCCCTCCCGGCGGAACCGGTGTGACCGGAATGCGCGCGGGGCCGGGCGCCGGAGTACCCGTTGTAGTAGTCGGTCCCGCGGCCGCGGGAGCCGGCAGCGCCTCGGGCGGCAAAGCCTGCGGCGCAGGCGCCTGGGCCGTTTGTTCCCGATGCCGGCAGCCGCTCGCGCCCAGCATCGCAACCGCCATCAGACCCGCGCTGACTGCGCCACGCCAGACCGCGTTGTGGCAAATCGCTCCGTGCCGGGCTGCATGAGCCCGAACCGTCTTCTCTCGCAGCCTGCAAATACTCAAGGGCGCGGCTCCGCGTTTTGGTCTTTCGCCTGTCCCCTGCCTTTGTCGTCCGGCTGGCCATAGGGCTGGTTCGCCGCCGGGTTGCTCCGCTGTTCAAAGCGGTCGGCAAGGTTGCGCAACGTGTCCGCGGCAGCGCGCATGGCCGAGATCGACTCCCTGCGCACCTGCGGGATCACCGCGTCGTTCACATACGCGATGGCGTGGCGCAGCTCCATCTCAATCAGTTCCATCGCTTCTTCAATCCGCTGGCCCGCTCCTTGCGAGCCCCAGCCGGGAGTGTTTGGTGCGCTCATAAATCGTTATCTCCTTCAGAAGCTGCTGGCGAATAACCTGTCTAAAGTCTCGTGGCCGCGCCGCCCGGCGTCAACGCTTCCAGCCCAACTAGAGAACCGCAATGGTCAACGCCGGCCTCTACCGCAGACGAGCGCGCTCCGTCCACAGCCGGCCGCGGACCAGCGCACGATCAACCGTGTCGCGGAACCCGCCGTAATGTTAACGTTGCGCGGCTATCAGAACCCCGTCAGAGCCAGGTACACCATGTCGTAGCCATTGCCGCCGGATGCCAGGTAATTGGTGGACGCTGACAGGAAGACGACATAATGTCCGTCCGCGCTAATCTGCGGATAGTCGTTGATGCCGTTTGACTGCGTTGCGAAATTACCCGGATAGTTGGCCACCGAGACCCGTACCGTACTCGGGACGCATCCGCTTGGCGCACCGAAGCAGGTGTCATGCACGAAGATGTCCTTCCAAGCCCCAGCGGTAAATGTATCGCCGGGCACAAGATTCGACGCCAGAGAGGCAAACGCGATAAACCGCCCAGTTGCGTCCATTGACTGGTTGTTTTGCCCGAAGTTCGGGATGGAGCCGTCATTGCCAATTGAGGCAAGGGTGGTAGTGGGCGTACAACCAGTTTGCGCACCGAAGCAGGTGTCGCGCAGATAAATGTTCGCGTACCCGTTTACATTCTGCGTGACCATGTTGGTGGCGTCCGAAGCCCACGCGATGAAACGCCCGTCGCTGCTGATCGAAGGAACCACCTCGTAGTCCAGGGAATTATTTCCCTGCGTCCCGTCGGTTGCCACGCTTTCCCTGGCTGTGCTCGGAACGCAGGAAGGGTCTGCGCCGGTACACGTATCGCGCAGAAAGATATCGGACCAGATATTCGTATCGTCGGTAATCAGGTTGGTGGCATAGGACTGAAAGGCAACAAAACGGCCGCCGGTACTCACAGCCTGACTGTGGCTGTTTTGGTTCCCAATAACCCCCGTCGAAGATTGAGAGATCAGGACGGTTCCAGGTGTGCACCCTGCTAGCGCCCCATTACAAGTGTCTCGCAGAAAGACGTTTGGATAGCCGCTCGGATTGCCGCCTGCGATATTTCCCGTACTGGAATCAAAAGCTACAAAGCGCCCGTCAGGACTCGTCGCCGGAATTCCGCCATTACCTGTCGACCCGTCCGCCGCAACTGAGATAAGGGTCATCTGCGGGGAGCATCCGGCAGCGGCCCCAATGCACGTATCATACAGAAACACGCAGGACGTGCTCGCGCAAATCGAACCGTTAGGTAAGATGTTGTCAGCGCTCGAATCGAATGCAACGTAGCGCCCGTCGCCGCTGATTGAAGAGTCGCGGCTGTGGCCGTCGACCGGCGAGCCATCGTAGGTCACCGAAATGGGGATCGTGCTGGGCGCGCAGCCCGCAGGTGCACCCATGCATGTATCCCGCTCGTAGATCTCCTGATAGCCGCTTGCGGCGTGGCCAGTGACCAGGTTTGTCGCGGCAGATTGAAATGAGACGTATCGCCCCGTTGCGCTGATCGCGGGCGCCACAAGGCTGTTGGCATTGGCCGGCGAGCCATCTGGAGCGACAGTAATCATTTGAACGGCGCCCGCCGTTGCGGCTGCCGGCGAAGCGATGCCAAACGGCAAGGAATTTGATGTCGTCCCCGAGTCCTCGACCGTGATAGCGACCGTCCCCGGTGTTGCCACCATTGCGCTGGTCACCTGGGCAGCTAACCCCGTGCTGGATCCGAATTGAGTTGCCAGTGCAGTGCCGTTCCACTGGATGACCGATGCGCTTGTAAAGCCGGTGCCCGTTGCGAGAAGCGTGAAACCGGGAATGCCGGCGACGACCCAATTGTTGCTCTCCAACGTGGCCAGGTATGGCCCCACCAGCGTTAGCGTAATCGTTGGCGGGGGAGGTTTTATCCCTCCTCCGCCACTCGACCCGGCGGAGCACCCAGCCGCAGCCAGAAGAATGCCGGTCAGCGCAAGTCCCGCCGGCAACCTCGGGGAAACGCGGTTCTTTCGCGCAAGAGGACCATTGGTCAATTTGTGCCTCCGGTCAGGCTGGGGCCGAAAGGGGTCGTCGCGTAGAACGCCGGGCTAGTGGCGCATGGCTCCCGCTCCCCGTCAGAGCATTCTGTTGGCCCGAAGGTCACCGCAACTGCGAGCGGATAGTTCGTTCCCGTACCGTTCAGCGTGGAAGTGATCGTAACGGTCGTTCCCGAAGCGGTCGCCGATACGATATTCGTGAGGTAGTTAATCGTGCTGGCCAGTTCTGACGCTACCATCGTGGCAGAGCTACTGTAAGGGGCCTCGAATGTGACGCCACCGACAGTTACGATTACATCGCCCGTCTCCGGGATGGTGACCGGGCAGTTGAGGTTCCCGCACGGATAGAAGAGCACATTCTCCGGATAGCCGTATATCGTCACCGTACCTTGGCCCGGCGTACCCACGGAAATGCCATCCACAAAGTTAATTACCTGGCCCATTACGGTGATCGATCCGTTCCGGTCGGAAGTCCCCGTGTTCGGGGCGGCCGTCCAAATAAACGATCCAGAGCCCGTGCCGCTGGCACCAGATGTTATCGTGAGCCAGTTCGCGTTCGAGACGGCAGACCATGGGCAGTCGATAGTAGTGTTTACCTGAACGGTACTGCTGGCGCCCCCCGGCGGAACGGCAATCATAGTATCCCCAGACAGCGAGTAGGCACAGAGGCCACTCTGGTCCACGGTGAACAGCGCTGACGAGCTCCTATTCCCAACCTGGATCGAGCCCTGCCTCGGCACCGTTGACGGATTCGCCGCGACCGAAAATTCTACAGCGCCGGTCGAAGTTCCATAGACGCCGGAGGTTACGCTCAACCACGGCGTTTGACTCCATGCCGACCATTGGCAGCCCTCACCCGCGGATACAGCAAAGCTGCCACCCGCCGCGTTTGCGCTCGTGGAATAGGGAGAGCCGGAGACACTAAAGGCGCAACTGGCCGGCGTCGGCACATTGAACAGCGTGCTTGTCAATGCTGCGTCGAGAGCCGCATGCACATAACTGCTCTTCAGAGCGCCTGTGTGCGAGTCCGCGCCGCCTATCGTGTATTGAACTGCCGTCGCGTGCGGATAGTACTGGCTTGGGCCCTGCACAATCCCATCGGATGAGCCATCTCCAGGCAAATCGATAAAGGCGTTATAGTAGCCATCGATATTGTCCATAATGGACATAAACCCTCCAAAAAACGACGCCGCTTCAATGTCGTATTCGCAATCTTCCTCATCGCCATTGGAGCAGTCGATGGTTGACTCGAAATCATAATAAATCTGCTCCGCCAGGAGAGCATCGTAGAACACCTCGGTGTCAGTGGCGATTGCACGCTCGCCGCAAAGCCCATCCTCCGGGTTGCAGCCGAAGAAGGCATTTGCAGCAATTCTCGTAAAGGCGAATCGTTGCGGCGTCAACCCGATAACGGCAGCCTGTTTGAAGTTCTCCGGAGCAGCATTGAGATTACTCAGAAACGTGCTTCCGGGCTGAAGCTGGGACCAGGAGATCGAACCGACCCCAGACGCGAGCACGGGCTCAATGGAGGTGCCTGCGGAAAACATAAGGGCTGCCAACCAGCAGCCATAGTTATCGTAGGCCGATCCGCAGCCGTCATACTCCCAAACATTCACTGCTTCGGTATCGAGCCACGCACTGATCGCCAAGGGGGTATTCAACGTAAGGTTGGCGCCATCGTGAGGGGTGTCCACCGTGACCACACCCTCCGATATATTAAAAGGCGCATTGTTCTGAAAGTATTGTGCTGCGGACCGGGAGACAAGTCCTCCTTGGCTGTGCCCGATGAGTATGTAATTGCTTCCACCCACAGATTTGATCTCACTGATGAGAGCAGGACCCTGCGATCCGTCAATTGCAGCATTTGAATCGAGCGAAGGAATAACCTCTTTTCCTATGAGAAAGTCCTGATTGAGCCAGTTGGCCATGCGCGTCCAGGCGCAGGAATTTGACCAAATTCCATGCATGAGAACGATGTTCTGAGCGCCACCAAGATTGTAGGTGTTTGTGTTGCAATTCGTCGGCTCTATAGGCCCACCTCTGATGGGCGGGGGAGGCGCTGGAAGGAAGTCTGGTGTCCCGGCATTGGCGGTCGGTGGCGCCTGCATTGTCGAGCCAAGGGCCGCTCTGGCCGCGTCGTTCGCCGCGTTGTCACTCCAGTTCACGTCGGCGAATTGCATCGTGAGATTTGAGGAAATTTGCGATGTGGAGAGGGGAACCATCACCGACTGCGCGATCCAATTCGACCCTGACTGCGCATAAGTCCAAGAGCTGGCTCCGCCTTTCGGCAGGGGAACGGCCAGGGATGCAACCTCCGGATTCGAAAAAAGCGTCAGCGCTGCGTTCAACGCAGAAGCCCGAGTCTGGATGTTCGGTACAACGAGGCTCGATAGGATAGAGGGGCCGGGATTGCTACCCAGCAACTTGAGCGGCCAATTCGTAGGAATGCTGGCGTTTGGCGTCATCATGGGGAGGGAATTTCCGTTCTGATCGAAAACAGTTACCTGCCCTCCGGCTACCCTAATCAAGCTGGCGAGGCTGACGTCGGACGTATTCGGATTGAAAGGACCATCGGTAGGCCATAGGTTCATGACAAGCCCACCACTGGAGTCGTAACCCGCCTCGAGGTGAAAGCTTCGAGCTACCGGCGCAACCGAGACGGTGCTCGACGTCGCCCCGTTATTGGATTGTAGACGGGGCTGGGGAGCGTCATCGAGGCGTCCTGGATCTGAACCGTCAGATCGAGCGTGACCCAGGTGTCGGCGCTATTGATCCCGGAGTTTTGGGAAAGCCCGGTTTGTCCGACGGATTTAAGGGAGACAACAGATGCGAGTAAACAGTACAGCAGAAAAGGCCGAAGGCGCATATCTTCACCTCGTGCGAAAAGCATGGAATACCATCACTGGGCGGGCTCACTGCATCTCGCTGAGATGGTTTTGGGGGAGCCCTCCAGCTATGGCGAGAATTTCTCGCCAACTTCGCGCCGCGTCTGTGATGGCCGCCATAGGTCGATGTGACAAGCCGCGACATTGGGAACCACCTTTGCACGGCGAAAGAAAGTCGTAACCTCTGCTCCGCCAATCACTTGCCAAGTCCCTCACCCTTACTTTCAGCCCCCCGTTCATCGCCCCCAAATCGCCGTCCACGTCTCAATATCCCCATTCGCTGCGCCCCGCTTGGGCAGACCGGCATTCCTAATTACCCTTGTAATGACTTTTTAGGCCTCGCGTTCCCGGCCGGGAAGCGTCAGGCCTGAGCCGGGTAAGTCCTTAAGCCCTGGCCTCTTATCTCAGCTAGTCGAGGAGACCGCAATCATGTCCAAAGCCGTTAAATACACCGAGAAGGCCGCCGTTTACGCAGCCAAAGGAGCCTGGATCGTTTTCGAGCGGCTCAACCGCATCAGCCCTAACCCCTCCTTCACCCCCAAATGGAGCGACAAGCCGCTCATGAAGAGCTGGCAGAAGGAGAAGCCGCCTCTCGGCTGGCCGCGCACCACAGACTCGCTCTGCCCCAAGTGCGTCCCCGAGATTCGCAAGCAGATCCTCGACGGCAAACTACCCCACGAAGTCCTGCTTAACGAAAAGGTGGGCGAGATCAAGGCCCAGATCATCGAGCGCGACGGCAAAATCCTCATGGTCAAGGACTGCCCCAAGCACGGCCATTTCGAAGACGTGATGTCGATCGATCCGGTCTTCTTCAAGCACCTGGAAGAGAGCTTCCCCGGCCGCGACATGCGCGCCCACGGCGAGGGCGCCGAAAAGCTGCACCACCATGGCACGTCCACCATCACCAACGGCCGCGGCTCGGTGCTCACCATCGACCTGACCAACCGCTGCAACATGATGTGCGATCCCTGCTTCATGGACGCTAACCAGGTCGGCTTCGTCCACGAGCTCACCTGGGACGAAATCAAAACCATGCTCGACAATGCCATCACCATCAAGCCGAAGCGGCAGATGAGCGTGCAGTTTTCCGGTGGCGAGCCGACTCTCTCGCCCTACTTCCTTGACGCCGTCGCCTACTCGCGCAAGGTCGGCTACAACTCGGTCCAGGCCGCGTCGAACGGCATTGAATTCGCCAAGTCGAAGGAGCTCTGCCGCGCCGCTGCCGAGGCCGGCCTCCGCTATGTTTATTTGCAATTTGACGGTATCGGCAACGCGGCCAACTCGCACCGCAAAGTCGGCAACCTCTTCGACGTCAAGCTGCAGGCCATCAACAATCTTCACGAGGCCGGCGTCGAAATCGTGCCCGTCACCACCATCGTCAACGGCATCAACAACGAGCAGGTGGGCCGCATCATCGAGTTCGCGCTCGACAATCCCAGGAAGATCAGCTTCCTCTCGTTCCAGCCGGTCAGCTTTACCGGCCGCGACGAGGACATCACCGACGAGCGCCGCGTGGCCCAACGCTACACGCTCTCGCACATGGCGCACGACGTCAAGGCGCAGGTTGGCATGGGCGAGCCGGCGCGCGATTGGTTCCCCATCAGCTTCATGAGCACATTCTCCGACTGGGCCGACCTCGTGCACGGGCCCAGCGCCGAGTGGGGCCAACTCTCCTGCGGCTGCCATCCCAACTGCGGCATCGGCATGGCTGTCATGATCGACAAGCACACCAAGGAAGCCGTGCCCGTCACCGCCTTCCTCGACATGGGCCAGGTGGCCAAGGATCTGGCCAAGGTCAACGACGCCGCACGCGGAAAGTTCCTCTCTGTCCTGGGCCTCGGCATCTCGCTTCTGCGCAACTACGATCCCTTCCAGGCGCCCACCCACTTCAAAATCACCGACATGATGAAGAAGATGGACAAGACCTTCAACGCCACCGGCAAGAACTACGGCAGCGTCAAGGGCGACCGCACCATTGAGGACATCAAGATTCGCCGCCAGGACCGCTGGAACTTCCTCTTCATCGCCGGCATGTGGTTCCAGGACCTGTTCAACTACGATTTCCGCCGCACCGAGCAGTGCATCATCCCCTACGCCACGCAGGAAGGCGAGATCTCGTTCTGCGCCTACAACACCGGCATAGGCTGGCGCAACATCATCGAGAAGATGCACATGACGGCCACCCTCACCAAGTGGTACGAGGAGCACGGCCGACACGAGATCTTCGCCGGCGGCAAGAAGGTGGCCATGAATCACGTGGGTCATGAGCTGGTCCTCAACATGGAGCACGTCAACGCCGAGGCCAACCACACCCTCGACAATCTCGGCATCGCCAAGAACGCCCGCGAAGAGAAAATCCGCGCGCGCGACGAGCGCCTGAAGCAGGAAGCCGAGAACGCCCGCATGGCCAAGCTCTACCGCGAGCAAATCCTCGGCGAAAAGCCCATCGAAGGCCTAGTCTCGCTCAGCGACATCCGCCCTGCCTCGAATAACGCCGCCTCGCCCATCAACAGGAACAGGCAGCGTGAAGCCGACCTCGTCGCCGGCGACTGATATCCCTCCCTTGGTTCTCTCAACACGAAGGCCGTTCGCAAGCGCGGACGGCCTTCGTGCTTCTAGCCCTAAAAGGGAAAAGCTGGCACAGTCCCGCAGATTGACGTAATATACGGTCTTCCGTGAATTTGTTCATTGCCGTGATACGGAACTTCGGTTTCCACGCGGATTGCTCGTGTTCGCATTCGCAGCTACACGATGAGTCGCGGGAGGAGTGACATGGAAACAATCTTCTTTGCAGTTGTTGCACTCGGCTCGTCCGTTGCTGCGACATACCTCGCGACCAAGTATTTCGGGATTGTCAAGCGCTTCAAGCCCGTTCTGTCCTTAGACGAAGAGGCAGCGCGACTCCGGAAGGAAATCGACAGCAGCAGGTCCGAAGCCGCGCAAGAGATTGAACGCTCGAAGGCAGAGGCCTCGGAAGCAGTGCGCGCCGCCAAATCTAGGGCTGTGGAGCTCAACAAGAACTACGGCGAAGCAAAGGAGACCTACGACAAGCTCCAGCACGAGATTTCGATTCTGCAGGAGGATTCGGAGGACCTTTCATTCGGACTATACAAGCCTCATTATGCTTTCGATAGCGCCGAAGCCTACAAGGCAGCCCTTGAAAAGATATATGCCGAGAAGAAGGCGTTGATCCGGAATGACCTTGCTGCGTTCTATTCCAAAGAATGGACTGTGAACAACAGCAAGGTAGAAGGATTGCGGATGACAAAGCATCAGGCCAAGCTTATGTTGCGTGCCTTCAACGGCTAATGCGATGCCGCAGTAGCAAAGGTAATCTGGAACAATGCGACGCGGATGGAAGAGCGGATCACCAGGTCCTTTGAAGCGATAAACACGCTTGGCGAGGTCAATAAGGTAAGCATCACCCCGACATACCGGGATGCATGCCTTGCTGAGCTTCGCCTTACCCATGAATACGAATTGAAGAAACAACAGGAAAAGGAAGAACAGCGTGAAATCAGGGAACAAATGAGAGAGGAGGAGCGTGCCCAGAAGGAATACGAGAAAGCGCAACGTGACGCAGCGCTGGAGCGTGATCGTGCCGAAAAGGCATTGGCCGCGGCCAGGGAGGAGCTAGAGAGAGCATCCGGCGAACATCTTGAAGCCATTCAGGCGCACATCCAGGATCTCGAACAAAAGGTAGCGGAGGCGCAAGCCAAGCAGGACCATGCGGTTTCGATGGCACAGGTTACGAAAATGGGGCATGTCTACGTGATTTCGAATGTCGGATCTTTCGGGGAGGGAGTTTTCAAAATTGGGATGACGCGCCGACTCGACCCTGAGGACCGCGTTCAGGAACTTAGCGGCGCGGCAGTACCCTTTGGCTTCGACGTTCACGCAATGATCTTCTCTGATGACGCACCCTCCTTGGAACTCGCCTTCCATCGAAGATTCTCAGAGGACCGTCTCAACCTTATCAATCCACGGAAAGAGTATTTCCGGGCTACCTTGGGCGAGATAGTCAGTTTCGCGGAATCTCAGGGCGTAAAGATCGAGTTTACAAAAGTGGCCGAGGCCCAGCAGTATCGAGAAAGCGAAGCAATGCGTCTTCGAGCTAAACAAGCTGGAGAGGCGCCAAAGGCCAAAGAGGATGCATTCCCCGAAAAACTCCTGGTTGGAGTCGAGGAAGATTAGCAGCGCGCTGGGCAATCCCCAGATCTGGAATGTCGGACCTGGGGTTTGACGAACTACCACACTTCCAGCCTGAAATCCCGATACTCCCGAATCAGCTCGAAGTCCGCGCGCTTCGTGGTAATCAGGCGGGCGCCGTAGGCGCGGGCAGTCAGGGCGATCAGCACATCGAAGTGCACCTCGCACAGCTTCTGCGGTTTGAAGCCCTTGCCCTCGCGGATTTTCGCCAGGATATGCCCGGACTCCAGCCAGTTGTTTGCCGTTGGCGTCAAGATCGGATGCCTTCGCTCAAGAGCGCCGACAACCTTGCGGTCCACCGCCGTCGACGCACCGCGCCAGAGTTCGGCAAGCACAACGGAAGAGTTGCGAACCGGCGCGTCAAGATTCGTCATGCGCAGCGCGTGACGGTTCGTACGCAGATGGTCGACCAGAACCGATGTGTCGAAGACAACGAACTCACTCATCGCTCCCCGCGAACGATCCCTTGCCTCCGTAATCCTTCATCAGCTTCTTGAAGCCCTTCAGCCGCACAATCTCCCTGAGCGCAATGTGCACCGCTTCCGTGCGGGACTTCACGCCCAGGGCGCGCGCGGCTTCATCCGCCAGCTTCTTGTCCAGCCGAATCGATGTCAGGGTCGCGGGCATAGGCTCTCCTTTGTATATATAGATCAGGTTTTTGATATATACACTTGTCAAGCTGGCTGCCCCGATATCCGATGGCTCTCTGCGAGCGTGTTCGTCATTACGAATCGAACCGATTCCGGCCAGCGCCGGCTGGCTGTGCACCAAGCGGTGCTTCCGTATAAACGGCAACACGCCCGAGATGCGCCGCCGGGCGGCCGTCCGCTCGCCTTTCGTTTTGTCTGCCGGTGCGGTATCGTGTCTGAGGAAGAGTATTTGATGCGAGTCGCGGAACTCATCGCTCCCCTGACATTCCGGCTTACCGACATGCCCATTGAAGATCCCGAGCCGGGCGAGGTGCAGGTCCGGATCGAGGCGGTGGGCATCTGCGGGTCCGATCTCCATGCCTACGGCGAGGGCGGGGTCGGCGGCAATCCCAATGCCTACCCGATGGTGCTCGGGCACGAGCCCGCAGGGAGGATCGTGAAGACCGGCGCCGGCGCCACTGGACTCGCTGCGGGCGACCGCGGGGCGCTTGAGCCCGCGATTTATTGCTATCACTGCGAGTTCTGTTTGAGCGGGCATCACAACGTGTGCGCGAACATTCGCTTCCTGAGCACCCCTCCCCATCCCGGCTTCTTCCGCGAACTGGTCAACTTGCCGGTTGCCAACTTTCTTCCCATCCCCGCCTGGATGTCGTTCGGCGAGGCGTCTCTGGCCGAGCCTCTCGCGATTGCCCTGCACTCCCTTCGCCTGGCGTCGATCTGCTCCGGCGAAACGGTAGCCGTCTTCGGTGCCGGACCCATCGGGCTTTTGACGATCGCCGCGCTGCGCACCGCCAAGGCGGGACGTATCTGGGCTGTGGAACCGCTGGCGCACCGCCGCGAGTTAGCCCGGGGGATTGGCGCTGACGCCGCGGTCGAGCCCGCCGAAGCGGTTAAGGAAATTCTCAGCGCGACAGGTCAGCGCGGCGTGGACTGCGCAATTGACTGCGCCGCCGGAGAAAATACCACCGGCCAGGCGATTCAGCTGGCCCGCAATGCCGGCCGCGTCGTGCTGACGGGAATTCATTCAAATCCCCTGGTATCCCTGGACGCGTCGGCAATGAGGCGCAAGGAGCTCGCCATCTTCAACGTGCGCCGATCGAATCACGAGACCGAAGAGGCTCTGGAACTGCTCCGGGCGCACCCCGAGTGGTTTCGGCCGCTGCTTACGCACACGAGGGGCATCGAACACATCGATGAGGCCTTCGCAATAGCCAGCCAATATCGCGACGGTGTCGGGAAGATGATCGTGAAACCTTAGAGCCGTATAGGGTGGCGCATCGGGGATTTGACATGCGCGATCGGAATGATCGTTCCAAAGAGCAACTGACGAATTGCCGGCCACCCGCTCGGGAGCCTTCCGGCGAACCCGCGCGAAGATCCCAGAGGAGAAGATCCGGACATTGATGGGCACACCGGTGGAGCAGCGGGCGCCTATAGCATTTCTCCTTCTGCTATATACCGAAGCCGAAAACCTCAAGTGGCGTTTTCCTCAAGGAAACGCCACCCTGCACGGATATTCCAAAAGTCACAAGTGAAGGAGAAATGCTCTAAGGTTGGGTGGGCTCGGCAAGATGCTTCACAAATAGTTCCAGAGTCTTTTTGTCTGCGCAGTTCCCTACCCTGCTTGCCGAAATATCGGCGAGGCCGGATTGGGACAGAAGAAAAAGACCGCCAAAGCCATTGTTGCCCCAGCGAATGACTTTGACATCCACAGCAAGCCAGCTTTCGGGTGTTCCACGCACTCGGTCGGTTCTCTGCAGAGTCATGGAAACCACGGTGTCCGGGAGCCACCGATTGTCACTGATCAGGTAAAGGCCGCTCGAACTGATGTTGGCAATTGATTGAGCCCTGGGGGTACCCCCCGTCCAGTAATAGGCAACCAGGGGGGGCTTGACCAGGCGTTGGCTGCGCCGTGGATCTGGCGAAAGGTAATTCTGGAGCCATGTTGAAAGCCGCTCCTCAAACCTGTCCAGGAGCACTGAAGTGGATGCGCCAATCTTCGCAGCATGGCGCCTTGCATCGCCGTTGAGCCTGGTAAAGAACGGGACCCCTTGAGAGCGATCCTCAACTGGCACAGAGGGGCCAGGAGGAACACTGTCTGGCGCCTTTTCCGTGGGAACCGATCTTGTTTGCGGAACCGGCGTCAGGATATGTGGATGGTCCGGGAGGGGTTCGCGCTGCGGAACGGCGGGTGATGCCGCAACTTGCCGGGGCGCGTCGGACAGCGGTCTGGCCGCGGGGAGCGTCGGGGCGGGAATGGAGGCGTCGCTCGTCGGTGGCTCGGACGGCGCGGGTATATCAGGCTGCGCGATGCGCGGCACCATCTCTTGCAGACGCTCGGCAACCTCCGTGCCCTCAATGGCGCGCAACAAAGTGGCGAGGATTTCGTCGCTCTCCGGCGCATCGTCTGGCCCAGGTTGACGGTGCTGGCCGTCATCCGATTCCGCCGGTTGCGGAGGTGCAGCAAGCTCAGGGCTGCCGAGTGCGCGGAAGATCAATGAGGGCATCGATTCGGCCCCCTTTGTCGTGTCTTCGCGCCATTTTTCGGCTTTCATCAGCGACTCCCAACCTCATTCGAGAACCGCCCCTTGTACTCTCCTTACCATGCGGGCTGCCCGCACCGGCGGACGCGGCGGCTCTTTCTCCCATCAGTCTGCGCATTCCCCTTTGACAGCACACTTAAAACACGAAGTATAAAGGCGATTTTTCTCCGGCCGGGATTCTCAGATCCTTGCGCATCCGCAGCGAAGTTTCAGTTTGAATTAGCAGGCCGCAAACCTGGTTCTGGCGGTTGACCGAATGATGCCCCGGCAACTTCATGAGTGTATCGCGTGTGGAGTACCGGCTACCCGGAAATCACTACTTGACCGGCTGCCCGGCATGGTCCACATGGCGTTCATAGAGTATAGTCCCTACAAGCCGACCAGTGTCCAGATTTCCGGTCGCCCGCTAAGCCTGGGGGGACCGTACATTTCTCGGCGCTCATAAGGGGAATTCATTCAACTCTTATTCCCCTTCTTTTCTTCCCAAATTCGGCCGCCGCCAATTACACTTCGAATTCCAGTTCCAGAAAAACAGGAGAAACCATGCCCCTGCACTACACCCAAGAACTCAAGGCTGCCCGACAAGTCAAATCGAGTCCGAAGCCCCGAACAAGGCGGCCCAAACCTGCGCTTTTCCCGAAAGGAAGCGGGACCCGCAAGCCGTCTACCAAACCTTTCACGATCAGCTCGTCCTCGACGGAAACTCTCAGCAGAATCTCGCCACGTTCTGCACCACCTGGATTGAATCGGAAGTCAAGCAGATCATGGATGAGTCCGCCGACAAGAACATGATCGACTAGGATGAATACCCATCGGATCCGGACGCCAATCCCCGAATCGAGGAGGTCCTCATGCGCGCCCCTGCGCCAAACAACGATGGAATGGGAAGTCTGCCCGGCAGCGCGGGCTGTCGATTTCGTGTCTGGTCTCCCAATGCCAACGCAGTTCAGGTGATCTTGAACGACGCGGCAACCGGACCAACTTTCAATCTTGCATCCGAGCCAGGTACGGGGAACTGGTCCGCGGATCAGATTCCCGCCCCGCCTGGAACGAAATACCAGTACATCGTCATGAATATGGGCGGCCCGAACAACGACAATTCGCAGCCGTGGGTTCGTACCGATGCGCGAGCTCTGCAGGTAGAGAGTTCCAATGCCGCTTCCATGGGATATGTCGTCGATCCTGCGGTTTTCGTCAACTCACGGACGACGTTCACGACTCCGCCGTTCCAGGACTTCCTCATCTATCAACTGCACGTTGGATCGTTTTCCGGGCGCAACGACCAGGTCGCAGTCAACGAATTCACAGCCACATTTATCGATGTGATCGACAAACTCGATTACATTCGGGGGCTCGGCTTCAACGCCATTGAGCTGCTGCCCATTACCGACTTCCGATGCGACGTGGGCGGCGCCGGTGAAGGATACGGGCCCTCGGATATGTTTGCGTCGGAAGATCTTTACGCCACCAGCCCGGAGAAAGCAGTCTCGGAACTCATCCGGCTGATTGACGCTGCGCATGCAAGGGGACTGGCCGTGATTCTCGATGTGGTCTACAACCACGCTGGGATCAATGACAACCGTTATTGGCGATACGACGGTAATTTCGCCGGCGACGACGAGATATACAACGGCGCCCCAATCTCCATACGCGGCGGCATCTATTTTGTCCATGGATATCACACGCCCTGGGGCGAGGGATTTGCCCTGTGGCAACAGGAGATCAAAGATTTTCTGTTAGACAATGCCCGAATGTGTTTACGGGATTACCGCGTGGATGGCCTGCGCTTCGATGCGGTGCAGGCCATGCAGTCGGATGGTGTGGAATACATCGTGCAGACCCTGCGGGCAGAGTTTCCCGACAAATACCTCATCGCCGAGTACAACTCCGGCGACTCCAGCACTTCAGCGTCGCCGCCGCAGGATCCGTACGGGACCCTGGGCTTCTGCGCCACTTGGGATCTCGCAAGTCCGGGGCAGACCTTCTCACTCCTGGGCGAGAACAATGTTGTGCAGCAACTGCAATACCGGATTGGCCAATTCTCCGACCCCAATCCGTGGCGCCTTGTGGCTTATCTCACTGGATCACACGATCAGGTTTACGGCGGGCAGGGAGATTCCGGCATGTATTTCGCCCAGCGATTTGGCGGCCGCGAAAACGGTTGGGCGCGCTCCAAGGCACGCCTCGCCTGGGCGCTGAATGCCACGCTGGCGGCCACGCCCATGCTTTTTATGGGAACTGAGGGACACCTGGATGGCTTTTGGGACCCGGTGGTTTCCGCCGGCTACGATCATCGCATCGATTGGCTGCAAATCGGCGACGCATTGGGCGCGCCGATGCAGCAGATGGTGCGCGACATCAACCAATTGCGCTGGGCTCACCCGGCGCTGCGGTCGCCAGCCGGCTTTGTCACTCACGCAGACGATCAGAATCAGGTGGTTGCGTTCAAGCGCTATAACCTGGCCGGCGACGTGCTTCTGGTCGTTGTCAATGCAGGCAATGGGCAATGGGACGAGAATCAGTATGCAGTAAATCTGGCCGGTGATGGAGGGACTTGGCTGGAAGTATTCAACTCCCAGGCGCCCGCCTATGGAGGCATCAATACAGTGGGCAATTTCGCAACGAATTTACAGGCCGTGAACGGTCAGATATAGATCAACCTGCCCTCGTGGGGGGTCCTCGTCTTTTCGAAACTTGGGTGAACATCAGACGAGCGGCATACAGCGCCCGGTGGAATTCAAGTGATCCAGCGAAATCGGTAGCGAGCAGGCCCCCGCTCCACGGCGCCGCGGCGAATCCGATCCTATTCCCTGTTCCCTATTCCTTGTTCCCTGTTTCCTAGACCCTAGTCTCCTGAGTCATTGATTTCTTGTATAAACAGCAGGGGCATGAGCAGCCAGAGTGGAAGTGGCGAATCGGGCGATGGATGCCAGGATCTGGTCTGCGGATTTGGCCCATCGAAAGGGTTTCGGCTGTTGATTGTGGACCTTGATGAACTCCCGGATAGCATCTTCCAGTTCCTGGACGCTGGCGTGCGAGCCGCGCTTAATTTGCCGCTGCGTGAGCAGTGCGAACCATCGCTCGACCTGGTTGAGCCATGAGGCGTGTGTAGGAGTGAAGTGCAGATGGTACCGTGTCCGTCTCTGCAGCCAACGGCGGACCAGAGCCGTTTTATGGGTGCTGTAGTTATCCAGCACCAGGTGGATATCGAGATCGGCTGGAACGGCAGCATCGATCCTCTTCAAGAAATCCAGGAACTCGACGGAACGATGGCGTCGATAGCACTTGCCCAGGATGTTGCCGGTGGCGATATCGAGTGCAGCGAAAAGGCTGGTAACGCCATGCCTCTTGTAGTCGTGAGTGCGTCGCTCCAACTGTCCGACCCGCATGGGCAGCACCGGCTGGGTACGGCTCAGAGCCTGGATCTGCGACTTCTCATCCACGCATAACACCAGCGCGTGATGAGGCGGTTCCAGATACAGTCCAACAATATCCCGCACCTTGTCGATCAGCAACGGATCGCTGGATAGTTGAAAACCCTCCGCACGATGTGGCTTCAGTCCGAAGGCCCGCCAGACGCGGCTGATCGTGGACTGGCTCAACCCGGTCCTGGCCGCCAGCATGCGGCTCGACCAGTGGGTAGCGCCCTTCGGGGCTTTCTCCAGCGTCAATCGCACCACGCGTTCGATCTTCTCGTCACCGATCTCGCGCGGCGCTCCCGGGCGCGGCTCATCCCCCAGTCCGGCAACGCCCTCGGCAATGAAACGGTTGCGCCACAGACCAACCGTCCCCGGGCTGGTGCGTAACTTCGCGGCGACCGCGGCGTTGCTCGCTCCCCCGGCGCACTCCAGAACGATCCGGGCACGAAATGCTGCCGACCTGGCACTACGCGACTGCCGCGCAATACGCTCTAATTCCATCCTCTGCGCAGGGCTCACAACCAGTTCATGCTTCTTGGGTCGTCCACGAACAGGTTCCATGATTCAACATAGAACATCCCCACAATATATACAAGCCATTTATGACTCGGGAGACTAGAACTGGTTGCATAAATGCAATCAGCTTGTAAGGGCGCATCCCTCAGGGGCTAAAGCCCCGCGTTTTATGCGCCCTTTACGGCATGACTAAAGTCGTGCCCTTTCACAAAGCCATTTAAGCAACCAGTTCTAGTCCCCATGTCCCTGTTCCGTTGTTCCCCGCTTCGCTGTACAATCCCTTTATGACTCCACGACCAGCCTGCTCGGGCGAGCTGGCCGTCGTTGTCTATGGTGTCCCGATGACCGTGCCCCGCGAAAAAAACGAGCCGCGCAAGCTGCCCATGATGCCCATCCGCGACATGGTCATCTTTCCCTACATGATGACCCCTTTCGTGGTCGGCCGTGAGTCCAGCGTGCGCGCCCTCGAAGAGGCCCTCACCGGCGACCGCAAAATCTTTCTCGCCACGCAGCACGATGCCTCGATCGACGAACCCAAGGCCAAGGACATCTACCAGGTCGGCTCCATCTGCAACATCGTGCAGAGCCTCAAAATGCCCGACGGCAATATCAAGGTCCTGGTCGAGGGCGTGGAGCGCGCCAAGTCCACCGAAGTCAACGACCGCGACGGCTTCTTCGTGGCCACCGTGCGCACCGGCAAACGCGAGTTCGAGATGACGCCCGCCGTCGAGCAGCTCATGCAGCGAGTCACCACGCTCTTTGAGAACTACGTCAAGCTGCAGCAATCGCTCAACTACGAAACCATCATCGCCAGCGCGCGCATGGACGAGCCCGCCAAGCTCTCCGACATCATCGCCGCCAACCTGCAGATCGGCATCGAGGAGAAGCAGGAACTGCTCGCCATCTTCGATCCCGCCGCCCGCCTCGCCCGCCTCGCCGACGTTCTCGATGTCGAAATCGAAAAGCTCGACCTTGACCGCAACATCCAGTCCCGTGTCAAGCGCCAGATGGAGCGCGCGCAAAAAGAGTACTACCTCAACGAAAAGATCAAGGCCATCCAGAAGGAGCTGGGCCGCGGCGAAAAGAGCGAGTTCGACGAGCTGCGCAAGAAAATCGAATCCGCCGGCATGCCCAAGGAAGTCCTCGACAAGACCATCCAGGAGCTCAAGAAGCTCGAAGCCATGCCGCCCATGTCGGCCGAATCCACCGTCAGCCGCAATTACATCGATTGGCTGCTCGCCGTGCCCTGGAAAAAGCGCTCCAAGGAAACCCGCTCCGTCGACTACGCCGAAAAAGTCCTCAACACCGACCACTACGGCCTGGAAAAAATCAAGGAGCGCATCCTCGAATTTCTCGCCGTCCGCCAGTTAGTGAAAAATCCCAAAGGTTCCATCCTCTGTTTCGTCGGCCCCCCCGGCGTGGGCAAGACCTCGCTCGGCATGTCCATCGCCCGCGCCACCGGCCGCAAGTTCGTCCGCCTTTCGCTCGGCGGCGTGCGCGACGAGGCCGAGATTCGCGGCCATCGCCGCACTTACATCGGCGCCATGCCCGGCCAGATTATCCAGCACATGAAACGCGCCGGCACCAAGAACCCTGTTTTCCTCCTCGACGAGGTCGACAAAATCTCCTCCGACTTCCGCGGCGACCCGGCCTCCGCCCTGCTTGAAGTCCTCGATCCCGAGCAGAACATCACCTTCCAGGACCACTATCTCGACGTGGACTACGACCTCTCGCAGGTGCTCTTCGTGGCCACGGCCAACGTCCTTCACACCATTCCGCCCGCGCTGCAGGACCGCATGGAGATCCTCCGCCTGCAAGGCTATACCGAGCCGGAGAAGCTGGAGATCGCGCGCCAATATCTCGTCAAGAAACAGCGCGAGCAGACCGGCCTGAGCGAGAAAAACATCGTCTTCAAAGACGACGCCATCCTCGAAATCATCCGCTCTTACACGCGTGAAGCCGGCGTGCGCAACCTCGAGCGCGAGATCGGCAACATTTGCCGCAAGGTTGCCCGCAAGGTCGTCAAAAGCGACGCCAAACACAAGGAAGAGCTCACCGCCCAGAACATCGGCGAATTTCTCGGCGTGCCCAAGTTCCGCGACTCCGAGGCGCACGAGAAGAGCGAAGTCGGCCTCGTCACCGGCCTTGCGTGGACCGAAGTCGGCGGCAGCATCCTCACCACTGAGGTCCAGGTCCTCGACGGCAAGGGCAAGCTCACCATCACCGGCCAGCTCGGCGACGTCATGCAGGAGTCGGCGCAGGCCGCGCTGGCCTACATCCGCAGCAAGGCGCACGCCCTCGGCCTCTCGCGCGAGTTCTACCGCAACGTCGACCTGCACCTGCACGTGCCCGAAGGCGCCATCCCCAAAGACGGCCCCTCAGCGGGCATCACCATGGCCACCGCCCTCGCCAGCGCGCTGGCCAAAATTCCCGTCCGCCGCGACGTCGCCATGACCGGCGAAATCACCCTTCGCGGCAAGGTCCTCGCCATCGGCGGCCTCAAGGAAAAATTGCTCGCCGCTCTGCGCGCCGGAATCTTCGAAACCATTCTGCCCCGCGCCAACGAGAAAGATCTCTCCGAGTTACCCGACAACATCAAGAACGCCATGAAGCTCCACTTCGTCGACACCATGGACGAAGTCCTGGCGCTCGCCCTCGAGCGTCCGCTCCCCGCGCCGCTGCCCGCCGAAACCGAGACTCTCGCCGCCGTCCCACCCGCAGAAATCTCCGGCAATCTCCCCGCCCCGCAGTAACATGCGCCTCGATTGGCAGCACGGCGCGCTTGCCGAAGGGCTGGCATGCTATCGCAGGCAGGAGTTTTTCCTTGCGCACGAACATTGGGAAGACGAGTGGCGCGGCTCAGCCGAACCGGAGAAGACATTCCTTCAGGCGCTCATTCAGATTGCAGCTGCTTTTCATCACCTGGAGCGCGCCAACCTCATCGGCACTGAGAAGCTGCTCCGTGCCGCGCTCGGCCGGCTCGAACGCTATCCCGCCAAATTTGGCGGAGTCGCTGTGGACATTCTGCGGCAAGATGTCCATTCCTGGCTCAACGCGCTCGCAGCCCGTGATCGCTCTCCGCAGCTTCCGTTCCCGCCGATCCAGTGAGGGCAAGCTATCTCTGCGCCGTTTGTGCGTGCAGCTTTTCCAGCGCATCGCACGCCGCCTTCACTCCGTTTTCGCTCGCCACTTCCTCCGCCACGCTTCGCGCCCGCTCCTCAAACTCCGGTCGGGCGAGCATCGCCCGCACTTTCCGCGCCACGCGCGCAGGCTTATAGCTCGCCCGTTGGATCACCCGCGCCACGCCCATCCGCCGCATGCGCCGCGCATTGTCTGGCTGGTCGTGCGAGTAGGGCATGATCAGCATCGGCCGTCCCGCGCGCAGGCACTGCGCCGTCGTCCCCACGCCGCCCTGGTGCACCACCAGCGCCGTCCGCGGAAACAGCTTCGAATACGGCGCGTACTCCGTCACGCAAATCGAATCCGGCAGCTCCTGTTGCGGCCGGTTCCTGGGGTCTGTCCCAATCAGCAGCACCGCGCGCCCGCCCAGCTTCATCGCTGCCCGCGCCGACTGTTCATAAAAGTCCCCCGCCGCCAGCACCGCCGCCGACCCCAGCGTAAACACCACCGGCGGCTCGCCCGCGGCGAGAAACTTCTCAAGCTCCCTTGGCAGCGCGGCATTCCCCGCGTCGGCATCGTAATAACAGAACCCCGTGATGAGCGTGTTCTCCGGCCAATCCTTTTGCTCCACACCCAGCACCCGCGAGAAAAGCGCCAGCACCAGGTGCGGCGAATGCTTGGCGTCGAAAATCGGGTTCTTGCCCTTGGGCAGCCCGAGTTCCCGCCGCAGCTCGTAGATCGGCTCTGGCCATTTGCGAGTGACGAAGCGCGCCAGCCGCCGCATCGCGCGGCCCATCCCCGCCACCTTGTCTGCCCGCGCCAGCCTGGGATACGGCGGCAGCACCGGCGGATCGTACGCCGAGAAAAACGAAAACGGCGCCAGCACGTAGCTCGCCCACTTGATCCCCGTCACCTCCGCGACAATCGGCCCCGCGTAGTTCAGTTCGCCCAGCAGCAGCAGGTCGGCGCGCGTGGGCCTGGTTGCCGCGTCGAGCAGATCGTCATACGTTTGCCGCAACACCGGAAACAGAAACTCCCTCAACCCCGTCTCCGTGCCCTTTTTCACGTCGTAGATCATCTCCACGAGCTTCGTGTTCTCGGGATCGATGTCCGGCCGCAGCGCGTGAAACTCCAGCCCCAGCGGCGCAATTTTCGGCCGGTACACCTCCGGCAGCGCCATCACCAGCGCATGTCCGCGCCGTTTCAGCTCCAGTGCAATCGCAATCAGTGGATTGATGTCCCCAAATGTTCCAATGTTCGACAGAACAATGCGCAATCCCGGCTCCCCCATTCGTGCAAGATTCGCAACTTTGAGACTAAAGCATCGGGGACGCAATTCACTGTCTGCAGCAGGTCAACTTCGAGTTGCCTACGAAGGCTCGTGTACCCTGCCGCTACTGCGCCGGCTTTGCCGCTGCGTTCGCGCACGCCGCCGGTGTGTCCTTCAACGTCGGCTGCAAATCCGGCCAGTACGGGCTCTGTTTCAGCAGTGCGCAGAAATCACTGAGGGCCGGAAACGGGCTCTGCTGCGCCTTGGGTCCGGCAGCGGCCACAAACTTCCACGCCAAATCCGAGTGTCCGTCGTAAATCAGATTCAGCACCACGCCCCACAATGCCTGTCCGATGTCGTCAACTGCGCCGTCGTTCGCCGCTTTCTGCGCCGCGCCCAGCTCCTTGTCCCACTCCGCTACAGTCGGCGGTGGCGTCCGCATCTGATCCATGGCCAAATGGAACCCGCCGCCATTCTTGTCGTCAACCCAGTGAAGTGTCACCACCTCCGACGGCGAGCAGGCAAAGCATGTGGGCCAATACGCGAAGGTCCAGTCCGCAGTGACGTAGTAATAGTGCCCATCTCTCATGCGCTCAAAGTGGGCCAAATCGTCGTCGGCATCGTTGAGCGTAGCCAGCAATTTGAACTGCGGCTCGAGCTCGAAGACGTAGTGAATCGTGCAGCAGTGCGCACCGCCGGTATAGAGCGACGCAATCATGTCCGGCTCGCCGCGCCCCGTCACGTCCCTCCCGTTCGCGAGCGCCGGAATCTCCTCCTGCGCATCGCCAGCCTGCCCCAGCGTGTAGCTCTCAAAGCTGTCGACACTTTGACTGTAAACGGCCTTGCCTCCGCTCATCACCTGCAGGCACGCGCCATCGCCGCTCTTGTACGTCGTGAACTGGTACCGCCCGACCGTCGCCTCGTCAACCTGGTTTTTGCTCGCACACGCCAGCGCCGGATTCTCCGCCGGACCCTGTGCGCAGAGTGCAACCGGCCCCACAGCCCAAGCGCTCCCCAGCAGCACAACCCGCGCCGCTCTCCAGAACTTCGCCAAACCGTCCCGCCCCTTCATCATCTCCGCACCAGCAATTGCTCACCAAGATAGCACCTTTCTTCGCCTGCTTGATTCCCGTCCGCTCGTCTGCGGCCGCTGCGTTTGCCTTTACCGCATCTGCAAAGTCCAAGTGTTATCCTTGCCCCGTCTAAAATTCCTCACGGAGCTCACCATGTCCCATTCGCGCACGCTTCGTTGCATCGCTTCCTCGCTCGCCGCCGCAACCTTGCTCGTGGCCGTCGCCGCTGCGCCCACTCCGCTCCTGCCGCAGCAGGCGCAGCCCTACCACGTCATTGATCACTGGAAGATCGGCGGCGAAGGCGGCTGGGATTACCTGATCGCCGACCCCGGCGCGCACCGCCTTTACCTCGCCCACGGAACGCGCGTCGAAGTCATTGACGCCGCCACCGGTAAATCCATCGGCGCCATCACCGGTCTTCATGGCGTCCACGGCATCGCTCTCGACACCTCCGGAAAATTCGGCTACATCTCCGACGGCGGCGGCAACGCGGTGGTCGTCTTCGACCGCTCGACGCTCGCCACCGTAGTCACCATTCCCGCCGGAACCAACCCCGATTGCATTATCTTCGAGCCCGCCACCCAAACCGTCTGGGCCTTCAACGGCCGCTCTCACAACATCTCCGTCATCAATCCCGCGACGCGTACCGTCGTGGCCACTATCCCGCTTCCCGGCAAGCCCGAATTCGCCGTCGCCGACGGCCAGGGCACGGTCTTCGACAACATCGAAGACAAAAGCGAGATCGTCCGCATCGACGCTCGGGCCAAAGCCATCACCGCCACGTGGCCTGCCGGTTGCGATTCCCCCTCCGGCCTTGCCTTCGACGTAGCCGGCCATCGCCTATTCCCGGTTTGCGACGGCAACAAGATGTCCGTCATCGACTCCTCGACCGGCAAGCTGCTGGCCAATCCCTCCATCGGCAGCGGCCCTGACGCCGCCGGTTGGAGCGCCGCCCACTCGCTCGCCTTCGCTTCCAGCGGCGACGGCATCCTCTCCGTCGTTGACGCCTCTGCTCCCGGCTATCCCACCATTGAGAGGCTGCCCACCCAGCGCGGCGCGCGCACCATGGCCTACGACTCCGGCGCCGACCGCATCTACCTCGTCACCGCCGACTTCGGCCCGCGCCCCGACACTACGCCCCAGAACCCGCGCCCGCGTCCACCCGTCCTGCCCGGCACCTTCACCGTCATTGTCGTCGGGCGGTAGAATCGATGCGAATCCGGACGCAGGAATGAAGATTTTTCTCGCCATCGTCGCCGTCCTTCTCGTCGTCGGCTCTTTCTACGCCGACTACAAATGGCGGCAATGGATCGCCCGCCGCCGGCGCGGCCGCGACCAATAGCCTTAACCCGCATCCCGGCCGTTACAATAGGTTTAGGGAGCCGTCCAAACGCTATGCCTCGTGCTTTTTTGCTTGCCCATTGCAGACGCAATCCCTGTACCCAAGCCGGCCTTTTGCTGAGTCTGGCCGCGCTGCTGGCCTTCGCCGCACTGTTTGTTGGCCCCTCCGTCGCGCATGCGCAATTCGGCGCCCCGCCCACCACAACGGTCCACGATCCCGCCGCGCTCAAGCCGCCACCCGGCACCCGCGTCGCCATCGTCGAGTTCGAAGACCTCGAGTGCCCCGACTGCGCTGCCGCCAACCCGCTCCTCAAGGAGGCCGCGGAAAAATACAACATCCCCTGGGTGCGCCACGACTTCCCCCTCCCGCAGCATAACTGGAGCTTCCAGGCCGCCGTCTACGCCCGCTTCTTCGACACCAAAAGCAAGAAGCTCGGCGACGACTATCGCGACTACATCTTCGCCAACCAGATCTCCATCGAAACCCTCGACCAGCTTCGCGATTTCACGCAAAAGTTCGCCGCCGCCCACGGCACCGCGCTGCCCTTCGCCGTCGATCCCATGGGCAGGCTCGCGCAGGAAGTCAAAGCCGACTACGCCCTTGGCCAGCGCATCGGCATCGAGCACACGCCCACCATCTGGATCGTCACCAACGCAGCCCACGCCGCGCCCTTCGTCGAGGTCGTCGACCGCAGCAAGCTCTACCAGCTCATCGACCAGGCCCTCGCCGAAACCCGCGGTCACTAAGGCAGTTCTCCAATTTCTATGTAGCGTTTCCGATCTATTCCAAGGTGGCTTTTTCTTGAGGAAAAAGCCACTTAGCTTTTGTGGCTTCGCTCTACACCAATTGGAGAACCGCGTTAGCTCCGTGCGAGACTCGTGCGTAAAATCAAAACGGCGTCCGCCATCGCGAACGCCGCCCTTCTTTGCCTAAGTTGATTATGAACTTTGAATCGGAATGCAGCCGGTAGCCGGTAGCCAAAAGGCCCGAGCTATGAGCTACAGGCTACCAGCTACTGGCTCCAAGCTGACCACTGACCACCGATCACTGACCACTGATTCTCACCAGCTCCTGCCCGTCCGGCGCCACCATCCGCGTCTGCGGAGCGCGCCAGTGGTCAATGTGGCTGATCCTGTGCACGCACCCGATGGTGCAATGCGGCGAGCAGCTCTTCGCCGTCAAAAACTCCCGCTTCACATCCGCCGTCGTGTACTCGGCCAGCGGCACGCCCGGATACCCTCTCTGCTGCGAGCAGTAGTGCACCAACCCGTCCTCGCAGATATACAGGTAGCGCGCGCCCGCCCGGCAGCGCCACTCATTCGGCCGCCCCTCGGCAATCGCTTCCTGAAAATCGTCGAACCGCGCGTAGTTCTTCTTGTTCCACCCGCGCATCTCGTGGTACACCTTCGCCTCGTCCGCCTTCAGCGGCTTCAGTTGCCCATCCCCGTCGTGGATAATCCCCACCGTCGACGTGAACCCCAGCTCCAGCGCTCTCTTGCCAATCACCAGCGCGTCGTTCGGGTTGCGGATCCCGCCGCCCACCACCGAGTTGATGTTCACGTGGAACTCGGCATACTCCTTGAGCCACTCCAGCTTCTTGTCCAGCACCTTCAGGCTCTTCTTCGACACTTCGTCCGGCACGAGGTTATCAATCGAAATCTGCAGGTGGTCGAGCCCCGCCCGGTTCAGCCGCTCTATTCGGTCAGGTGTGAGCAGGTAGCCGTTTGTAATCATCCCCGCAATTGCCCCCGTCCGCCGCATCCGCCGGATAATGTCGTCCAATTGCGGATGTGTCAGCGGCTCTCCGCCCGAGATGCCGATCATGGCCGTCCCCAGCCGTCCCAGATGGTCAATCCGCCGGACCATCTCCTCGAATGGTACCGGCTCGCTCACCTTGTCGTACTCGTTGCAGTACGCGCAGCTCAAATTGCAGAACCGCATGGGGATAATCTGCACCAGAACCGGATGCGCCGTATCGGCCAGCGCCCGCGCCACCATCTTAAGCTCGCGCGCCTTCCGCTTGGCAGCAATCCACCGCCCCCTCAGCGTCGATCTCCGGGGAATTCCCATCCTTACTATTGAAACATAAGCGATCTGGGAGCGTTCGGATTCGGGGGGCGGCCTGCAAGATGAGTCGGACCACGCGCCCTCAGGCTGGTTTTTTTGATTGGCGAATCAGGTCCGCTTTTCGTAGACAGGTGCCAAGCGCCTTCAACTTCCCAGCTCCGTCATCATCCACGAGGTGGCTAATTCGGCGAACGGCGATCGCCGCATTCTCCGCTGTGAAGTGATGGCGCCTGATGGCTTGCAACACCTCGGCTGCCGGGACTCTTCTTGGGTAAACCTCAGCTAGGAACAAGACACCGACGTCTGGGGCGCTTAGATCTTGGTAGTGAAAATAGAGCCTGCCGTCCACACTCTCCACGGCCGGGAACTTTCTTTGCGTCAGGGACTCAACAATGGCCTGAGTCCCGTTCATATCCAGCGCCCCCCTCTGGGCAACGCGTATCAATTCAGCCAGTATCCAAGACGCGACCATCGCCGCAGAGTTAGCATCCATCTGGTTCGGATCTACTTCATCGGGATCATGTCTAGCGCCCCGGTTACTAGCGATGTCGTATATAAACTGGCACGCCCTCGGGATCACGAGCCTCGTCGAATCATCACCCGCAATGGCGCGACTACCCTGCACATCCGTAATAGCCCGCCCTGCCTTAAAGCCTCTACCGGGAGTCGGCGTCATCCCCACCTTAACAAGTAACGCCTTCATCACGGCTTCCACGAACTTCCCACATCTAAGAATCGTGGGCTCCCACTCCCCGCGTTGGAAGCGCGTAACCATTTCCGCATAGTGGTCGAGCGCAGCCTTAATGTGCTTTCGCTCAAACGTTGGTACGAGCAGGCTCTCCATCTCAGTCCACGATCTCGCTCCAAGTCGCGTGCAAAAAATACTGTCCCGCCTTCTTAACGTCAACCCAGCCGCGCTCCTTTGCGCTGTTCGTATACGAAGGGTTGAAATCATTGCCAAGGATCGAGATCATCTTGCCCCATCGACCCTTAACGTCGGAAAGCGCCACCGGCTGCCCCGCCTTCCCGTGCGCGAGATAGGCAAGCAAAAGCACAAACTGCTTCGGTCCGCTGAGGGAAGCGGCATACCTTTTAAAAAAGGCACGCTCTGGCAAAGAAAAATCAAGGCTGCCCTTCCGGCCGCATCCGGAAGGGCCGGCTGAGGCGGCCTTGGGCGCCGATTTTGCGGCCATTACCGGCGTCAGGGCTACCTCGCCCTCAGCGACGATCCGATCGTTTTCGTCGTACAGACTAACGTGAACTTTCATCCGCCTCACTTCCTATCCACGTACACCTTCAGACCCTTTTCCCTGAGCGCGGTCAATGGCGCGCCCTTAACCGAAGCCCGATTCAGTGCGGTTTGAACGGCCGCGATCGAGTAGTGATAGCCGTGCTTCCCCATCTCCGCCTTGACTTCGGGGGCCGTGTGCCTTTTCGCGAAGAACGACTTGGTACGCAGAAGCCTCACCCCCCCGGCAACGCCACTGAAGTCACCGACGACCTTAGCGGTTTCCTTGCGCTTCCCGAACACGGCCTTCTCGAGTTTTTCTAACCGCTTGACAATCTCCTCAATCTCCATCAGCAGTCACTAGCCTCCCGTGTAAATCCACTTATTGTTTTGCTTCATTCGTCTCAACTGTTTTGCGCGCACGAAACGAAGCAGGACCGGCGAAAGCGTAGTAATTGGGTAATAGTGGCCGGATTCCTCAAGCGATACCTTGACCGACGCCAAGTCCTTCGGCCTTCTGAAGAATCCTCCATCTATCAGAGAAGCAATCAAATTCTTCGGCGTCGCCTTCGCGCTGGAATTCGTCGCCGTCGAGCGCTTCCGCAGCGCGGGCGAACCAATGTCGGAAAAACCATGTAACTTCTTTAGCAGTCCTGCAACTTCGGTCGGGCTGCCCTCGATCACGACCTTCGCGCCGCTTGGCGCGGTGTACTCAGCTTTCGCCATATTCAATTATTCCCCGATGCCAAATTAGAATACCTGAATATCGCGACCGCGTCAACCTGCCAAGCGCTGCGGGTGGCCCAGCTCTCGCGACGCTAGCCCGTTACGAAAATGGGTGCCCCAGGTCCCTCGCATTTGGGGATCTGGGACAGCACAAACTGAAAGCTGAAAGAGGCCGGCTGGAAGCTGTCTCTAGGTGAGAAAAGCTCCCGTAGAGAGCGCCAGAAGTTAGCTCAGGGCAACCCTGAGTCGCCCAAGCGACGAAGGGGCAGCCCTGGGAAAGCCTAGCCCGGTCGGCCCGTCGAATTGCAGTACATTTCTACTGCAAATGCAGTATAATTCTACTGCAATGATCTCTCTCCGTTCCAATCTCCGTCGCAGCCTGCTGACCCTCTTCTATGTCAACCGTTCTGCCCGCGCCTACGTCCGCCAGTTGGCCACGGCAATAGGCGCCGACTCCACCAACGTCTCCCGCGAGCTCGCCCGCCTTGAGCGCGAGGGGTTCCTGCGCTCTGAAACCGAGGGCCGCCAGCGCTATTACAGCGTCAATCCCGACTATCCCTATCTCAAGCCGGTCTTTGCCCTGCTGCGGGGCTCGGTCGGCGTCGAGCCGACTCTGAGGCACGCACTCCAGGCAATTCCCGGCATCGAATCCGCCTGGATTTACGGATCGTTTGCGAAAAATGAGGCCGACGCCGCAAGCGACATCGACGTTTTGATACTCGGCCGGCCGGACCAGACACAGCTCGCCTCCGAAATCCGCAGGGCCGAAAAGGCCCTCCGCCGCGAGATCAACTACACTGTTCTTTCTTCCCAGGAGCTCAATCGGCGGCTTGCCAGGCGCGACGCATTCATCGCCGACATCTGGAACGGAAAGCGCATCGAGCTGATTGGCCATGGCCTCGACCAAACTGCACAAACCGCAGCCGGTAAATCCGAATCAGGTCAGGCAGTTTCTGGCCGACGCGCGCAAGAAAGCCGCCGCCGCGCGAAAAAACCTGGCGATCGACGAGGAGACCGCACATCAAACAGCGTACGAGGCAATCCTCAAGGCGTCCCTGGCTCTCATGCTGAGCCACGGCCAGCGTCCCCGCGCCCAACTCGGCCATCACTTCGTCATCCTCGAATTCGCGCGGAAGCACCTCGATCCCACACTGGCGCCAGCCTTCGATCTGTTTGACCGCATGCGCCGCAAGCGGAACATCGCCTTCTACGACATCGCCATCATCAGCGATGTGGAGGCGGAAGATGCGGTTCGCGCCGCCGAAGACTTTCTCAAGGTCGTTGCCGCCGACATCCAGACCCGGCTCCCGTAACTCGTATTAGAGTGAGAGTTGGCACGGAGGAATCGCCATGAACTCTTCTCCTGGGTCGCCCCATCCATCGGTCGCCGAGTCCTCGCCAAACGCGAGACCCGGCGTGCCGCTCTTCCGACTTTACACGCTGCGCCTCGGCGGGTGGCCCGGGTTCCACGACGCCAACCCACCACAAAATCGGGTGCCCCGAGGTCCCGCTTCTGGGGACCCGGGAAAGCTAGAAGCTAGCGGCTAGAAGCTGCTTTTTTACAACTTATCTATCTCCAACGCCGCCGCGTGAATCGCCTCCGCGATCTTGCGGATCTGTTCCGGCGTCGCGTTCCTCCGCCACATGCGCGCAACCACCGCGCCACGCAGGTCCATAAAGGCCTTCATGATTTCCGGCGAACGTCCGCGCCTGAAGCCGCGTCCCGCCTCCTCCAGCCGCTCGAACAGTTGCTCCACGCGTCCCGCATTGGCCTTCAGGTATTCGAGGCCCTCCGGCGTCGCGCTGTACACCTTCTTGTTTGCTTCCGCGGTCGATGCCGACGCCAGGCCCTCTTCTTCGAGCATGGTCAGCGTCGGATAGATCACGCCGGCGCTTGGCGTGTAGCCGCCGCCCAGCCGTTCTTCCATCTTCTTCATCAGCTGGTACCCGTAGCTTGGCTCTTCGGAAAGCAGCCTCAGGATTACGAGCTTCACATCGCCAGCGTCGAACAACCGCTCGCGCCCGTGGCCGAAGCCCCGCTCAAACCCTCCGCGCCCTCGCTCAAATCCGCCTCCGGGCATCTCGAACGGCCCTCCGCGAATCCATGCAAACCGGCGCTCCGCCCATCCACGCGGGCCGCAGAACTCAGCCCGCCCCTCAAAATGCCGCCCACCGCATCCGCGGCGCCCGGTGTACTCAAAATTCTCTCGATCCATCATGATTTTCATATCTCCATGGGAAAATATATCTCACGATATATCTTTTGTCAAGCCAGAATACTGCAATCACGAGAAGTGTATTTATTTTCAATCGACTATGGATTTACCCGACGTTGGCCACGCCGTTCAATCCCTTTTCGGTCCAGCCATGATCCGGAAGCCAAAAGTTGATAGTCCATAGGTTCCATTCGCTATTTGTGACCTTCCAATAGGTTGTCCATTCGATCTGGACCGGAGAAGCTGATTGTGAGAGCAATCCAGTTTCTGAGGAGAGATCGAATCGACCTTCACCAGAATGCCCGATTGACGGTTTGGAGTCGAGAGCAGATGGCAAAAGCGGTGTTGCAGCAGGGAAGCACGTTGAAGGGGGCTGCAGCCGCCTTCAACGTGAACGCCAGGACCGCTGCCAAGTGGGTGGCGCGCTATCGCGGCCAGGGCGCGGCGAGTCTGTACGACCGCAGCTCGCGCCCGCACCGTCTGCGCGGAATCTTCTACTACGAAACTGCCGACGCCCGCGAGCGCCGTGCCCCCAAGGCCATTGATGACGCGCTACGCGTCGCGAAGCGGAATGCCAGGCACGACACGCGATGAGAGCTAAGCCGCTTATTCTTAAACGGTTACTTGCGCGACGCCGGAGATTCGGACTGAATTGCTATGTCTGCCGCTCCGCAACGCCGTCCGCTTGACTCCGTTCCGCTCAGCACCAGTCCCCCAAAGGAACAATTTCTGGTAAAGAGCCGGGGAGGAACAACTTTTGGTCAGTAGCCAGGGTTGAAGTGAGGCAGCAGGAGGAAAAACGATAAGCCGCGATGCGGTTTGCTGGTCTTCGCGTGCGGTTGTATCGTCTAATGGAGCAAGATGGCAATCGCTTCCGTACGGACTTTCTTCCCCAGAGCCTCTGCCGCTGCGGCCGACGATCAGGCGCGACAGGAAAGCCTTGCCGTCGCCCAGGGCCTCAAACGCGGGAAAGCGGGCCTGCTCGACGAGCTCATCGTCCGCTATCAACACCGCTTGTTGCGCTACCTGCTCTTTCTCACCGGCAACCGCGAAACCGCCGAGGATCTCTTCCAGGAGGTCTGGATGCGCGTCCTGGTGCGCGGTGGTCAATTCAACGGCCGCGCCCGCTTCGAAACCTGGCTTTTCTCGATCGCCCGCAACCTCGTCATCGACCAGCGGCGCAAGCGGACCATGAACAGCCTCGACGAGCTGATCGATGGCGCCGGTGACGACGACCGTGCGATGTGCTTCGAGGTGGCTGCCGGCGATCCCACTCCATTCGAACTCGTCAGCAACCTCGAAGATCGGGAGAGAATTGCAGCGGCGCTGCTTGAGCTGGATACGCTGTACCGCGAGGTACTGGTGCTCCGCTTCCACGAGGAGTTGTCGCTCGAACAGATCGCCAGGGTCACGCGGGCGCCGCTTTCCACCGTGAAATCGCGGCTTTACCGCGGCATGGCGATGATCAAACCCAAGCTCGAATACGCTGCTTCGCGCTTCCAGGAGGCGCTGTGAAGACCGCTGAGTTGGGTGGAAATCCAGTCGAAAACCCGGCTTCGAGCGCCCGAACGGACGGCACCGGTCGCGATCTGCTCGCGGCGCTCACCGGCAAACAAGCCGGCCGCGACCGTGCCGTGGCCGAGAACACGCGGCGCGTGGTACTCGCTTCGCTCGGCGTCATGCAGGATCAGAAAGCTGGCCGGCGCCGCGCCCGGTCCCTCGTACTCGCCTCACTTCTGGTGGCCCTCATCGCCTTTGCGCCGCTTGCGTGGCGAGTGGCCGACGATCTTATCGGCGGAGAGCACATTAGCGACATCGCTACCCAAACCAGCCTTTGGGTCTGCGTCCTCTGCCCCGCCCTGCTGGCGGCCTTTCTGATTGCCGGCTGGTCGCGCAGCAAGCGCTAAGCGGCATGAAACCGCTTTAAATCACGCCCCTAAACCGAAGGTTCGCAACTTCCGTCCGAACTTCTCCGTCCATATAATGAGTGGGTTGAGCTGCGTCGTTACACGCAGAAAGGCCCTCCGGGGGAGGGACGGCCGATGCCAGATCCGGAGTCCATCAGCGTAAACGAAGAGGAACGGATGATCCCGGTTTGGTCCATCGTTGCGGCCAGCATCGCGTTCGTCCTCGTCGAATACTACTTTTGGGTGTTCGCGCCCGAGCAGCGCCACCACGCGCCGCCACCGCTTGGGCTGCGCCTTTATTTCAACCTCTCCTGGGGAGTTGTGGCCTCGCTTTATGTCCTTATGGTCGGCTACATCAGCAAAGATGCTCCGCGCCGCGCCATGAGCACGCGTTTCTGGATGTTTATCTGCTTCGTCATGCCGGCCGGCATTGGCGCGGTACTGTACTTTCTCCTGCGCCAGCCCGAGGTCTCCCGCTGCCCGGCCTGCGGCACCCATGTTCAGGGCGACTTTCACTTTTGTCCCCAGTGCAACTACCAGCTTGCGGCCAATTGCGGTAACTGCTTCCGCACCGTCCGCGCCACCGACCTCTACTGCACCAACTGCGGCCACGAACTGGCCGCCGACCATACTCCGGCGCGCCTGCGCGTGATGAGCGACTAGCCGCCGCCCTCAGCTTGGGGGACCAGGAGTCTTGGCGTGGCCTGGGCACGTTTGGCTAACTTACCGACTTGCTGACCCGCTGACTTGCTAACTCGCTTCTCTGTTAACTCCGCTAACTCCGCTCACCCGCCGCAGCCCGCCCCGGCACGCCCAAACTCGCATGCTTTACAATCGAGCTTCCGGCCTCCATGTCCATCTCCGCGCTCATTATCGACGACGAGCAACTGGCCCGCGAGGAGCTCAGATACCTGCTTGACTCGGTGGGTGGCGTGGATGTCGTCGCGCAGGGAGCGAACGGCATCGAGGCCGTCGATCTGATCGAGAAACACCGCCCCGATCTCGTCTTTCTCGATGTGCAGATGCCGGGGCAGGACGGCTTCGCCGTCATCCAGCGGCTCATGGAGCGCAGTCGAGCCAAGACCGCCAAGGCCGGCGGCTCCGAGGCGGAAAGAAGCGCCACGCCCCTGCCCCAAATCGTCTTCGCCACGGCCTTTGACCACTACGCCGTGCGCGCCTTCGACGTGAATGCCGTCGATTATCTGCTCAAGCCCTTCGACTTCGCCCGCGTCTCTGAAGCCGTGGAGCGCGCCAGGGTCCGCATCGCCGCCGGCGGCTCGGGTGCGCCGGGCTCGCCCGACGCCGACATCGAGTCCCAGCTCGACCGCGTGCTCCGCTTGCTCAACCGCCCCCAAAGCGCCGAACACGGCCGCCCGCCCGCCAAGCTCATCGTCCAGGCGCAGAGCCGCCTTCTCCTCGTCGATCAGGCCGAGATCTGTTTCGCCTCCATCGACGAGGGCGTCATTCACATCGTAACCCGCACTTTCGAGGGCCAATCCAAGTGCCGCACCCTCGAGGAACTTCTCGAACTCCTCGATCCCGCCCGCTTCTGGCGCGCCCATCGCGGCTTCGTCGTCAACATCGATCAGATCCGAGAAGTCATGCCCTGGTTCAAGTCCAGCTACCGATTGCGCATGAACGACAAACAGCAGACCGAGATCTCCGTCAGCCGCGCCCAAACCAAACGCCTGCGCGAACTGTTCAACCTGTAGGGCCAACTGGCCGTGGCGGGTCGTCGTGCGCTCCTGTCTTGCCTCGCCGGCCGAAATCCCATTTTCCCGGCTTTCGCCGATGCACCAGATTTGGCTGAAACCGCAAAGGGATTGTGACCATTGCCTGGCGTGTTTCGAAAATCCGCTTTGTAACAGGGCTCGACCGGGGCACCGGGGCACCCTCTGGGTCGGGTCGCGTGCCGAAGGGTGCCAAAAGACTTGGGGCTTTAGCCCCTGCGAGGCTACAGGCGACACGCACCGAGCCATTCTTGAAACACGCCCTAACACGTCAAGGCATAGCGAAGACTACGCGCAATTGCGCGTTACAGACGCGCACCATCATCGTCCATTGAGTGTCGGGCCAAGGACCAAGGATCCGGATCGCCAGCCTAGGTTCGTTTGCCCCGCGGGACGTACACGACACGCCTCCAAGGAGTTGCATGCCGCACTTCCATCGCGTCCAGGGATTTTGGCGGCCTCTCCTGGGAGAACGCTGCCGCCTTCGAGGCTCCAAGAGGCGCCAGAAGCTAAGTGTGCTCATGGCGTGCGATACGCACATCGGCGGCGCGCTGCGCCTGCTCGGCACGGTCGCACTGGCTGCCGTTCTTTGGGCGCCGCAGGTTGCGGCGGCCCAGCAAACGCCCGAAGGCGAGAACCATCGCGCGGCACCCAACGCGCCCGGCAGTGCAGCGGCGCCTGACGTGCCGGCCGGCGGCGAAACAGCAACCGAGGGATCAGCCACAATCTCGGGAACCGTCATGGACACGAATGGGGCCGAAGTCGAAGACGCGCATGTGGTGCTCAACTGCCTGACGGGAGCGCAGATTCGCAGCGGACAGTCGGGCAGCAACGGCGAATTCGAGTTCACCGGCCTGCCTCCCGGGAGATTCAAACTCGTAATCAGCGGTCGAGGCTGGGGAACCTTCGCCTCGGCCGAAATTCAGCTTCACGCGGGCGATTTCTACATCGTTCCCAAAGTCGTTCTGCGAATGACTGCCTCCACATCTGTGCGCGTGTTCGCGAATCGCGAAGAGCTGGCCGAAGAGCAGGTCCACATTGCCGAGCAGCAGCGCGTTGTGGGCGTCTTCCCCAACTTCTATAGCAGCTACGACTGGAACGCTCCGCCCTTGCTGCCGAAACAAAAGTTCCAGTTGGCGCTTCGCTCCTTAACCGACCCGATGGCGTTCGTTGGAGTGGCAGCGGCCGCTGGCATCGAGCAGGAGGCCGGCGCGTTTTCCGGGTACGGCTCCGGCGCGCAGGGCTACGCCAAGCGATTCGGCGCGGCCTACACCAGCAACTTCACGGCCAGAATGCTGGCTCATGCCGTCTTCCCATCGCTGTTCCACCAGGATCCGCGCTACTTCTACAAGGGAACCGGGAGCTTCCGGTCCAGAGCGCTTTACGCCATTTCCGCCGCGGTCATCGCAAGAGGCGACAACGGGCGTTGGGAACCGAACTACTCCTATGTTCTGGGGATCTTTGCCGCGAGTGGGCTTTCCAACCTTTATTACCCGCCGCAGAACCGCGGCGCATTGCTGACCTTCACTAACGGACTCGCCGATGTTGCCGACGACGCTGCAGGCAATCTGTTGCGGGAGTTCGTGTTGAAGCGGTTCACGAGCAGGGCACGGCGCGCTGGGGCCCGGCAGCCGTAGCCGTCGCTCGTCCCCAGCCTTGTCTCTGCCCGTCGGCCCGCTCACCTCGATCCGAAGATCAGCCGCCCAGACGACCCGTACAGCGGTTCCAAAATTGCTGTATGCCGAAGTAACAACAGCTAAGTGGGTTTTTCCTCAAGAAAAACCCATCTTGTGCCACCGCCGGAAACGGCTACAAGTATTGTGGAACCGCTCTAGTCGTACCGCTCGAAAACGATCTGCTTTTTGTGCCAGCCCAGGCTCGAAAGCAGATCGCGCACGCCGGAGACCATAAAGTTGAGCCCGCAGATATAGCAGTAGATGTCGAAGCGCAGGTCGGCTGCCGGAATCGCCGGATCGACCGGTGGCGCGGGCAGCGGCTGGCCCAGGCGCTTGGCGCGCTCTTCAATAATCATGGTCACGTGCGCCTGCACATGGCCGCGCAGGCCGGTCCAGCTATCGAGAGCCCGGCTGAGCGTGGGAAGGTAGTGGAAGTTGGGCACGCGGCGGTCGAGGGCCTCGAACTCCTCCTGGTAATAGATGTCGGTCTCGTGGCGCGTGCCGTAGACCAGCCAGATCTCCTTGCCCTGGCTGCGATCCGGGCCGCCCTCGGGAAAAAGCCACTGCGTATAGGCGCGCATCGGTGCGACGCCTGTGCCGGTGCATACAAGGATCGAGTCGGTGATGGGCTCCTGCAACACAAAGTGCCCATGCGGACCGTGAAATTTGATCGTCGCCCCAACGGGCAAATCGGGGAGGTCGGCCAGGTGATTGGAGAAGAACCCGTTCTCTACCCGATTGACGCACAGATCGAAATGGTTGCCGCTGGCCGCCGACGCAATGGAGTAAGCGCGGGTCTGCATCTTGCCGTTCTGGTCTTCTGCCATGGCAGAGATGAATTGGCCGGGAAGGTAATTGAAGTTCTCACGCCCTTCAACGACCCACAGGAAGTGATAGCATTGGGCAACTTCCGAGATGCAGTCTTTGCGCGCCAGGCGCGCCGTATCGAGCTCACGTGCCAAGTTTCTCCTCGCTTTACAGGGAAGATCGGAGCCGGTTGCAAACCTGCTTCGATTATAGGTCGCCGAAGTCTGACGCCGCCACGTCTGCAGTTCTCTGGATCGGACACTCGCCGGCTGCGCGCTCGGCCTACGGCGGGCCCATTAACGGCACTTCGAGCGCGGAGTGGTGTCCCGGCCCTGAATAAATCGTGATCGTCGCCGGCTGGTAGTCGGCGGGCACAGCCTTCATGATGTTGGGCACAAATGTTTGCGGGTTGCGGTCGTAAAGCGGGAACCAAGTGCTCTGGATCTCCACCATCACCGTGTGCCCGGCTTTGAAGACGTGGTCCGCGTCGTGCAAGCTGAACTTGTACTCGTAGATAGAGCCCGGCCTGAGCGGCGTGGGATGGTCGTATCCCTTGAGATACCGACCGCGGAAGATTTCGGCGTTCGTCATCAGTTGATAGCCGCACATCTTCGCGTCCGCATCGCTGTCGGGATATTG
This sequence comes from uncultured Acidobacteriaceae bacterium, assembly GCA_963844905.1. Lineage (GTDB taxonomy): Bacteria > Acidobacteriota > Terriglobia > Terriglobales > Acidobacteriaceae > Telmatobacter. The sequence continues at coordinate 782,886 of CAWJQD010000002.1, forward strand.
GTCGATGAGCTTCACCACCATGTCGTTGTCCGTGCCAGTGGTCGCAGCGAAGATGTCCGCGATCACCTCGCCGGTGAGCGTCAAATCTTTCGTCAGCACGGGCAGCTTCCACACGGCCGCATCCTTGCGATCCGTCACGAAGCGCTGGTCTTCGGTGAGCCAGTCGAACCACTCGGAGCCCGGGCCGTAGGTGGGCTGGATGGGCCGATGCCTGTAGGGAACAGGAATGGCCGGATCGCTCACATACGAAGTCGTCGCTTGCGCCCCCGTCGTTTGCAAAGTTGATGCGTTCCAGCTCAGCAACCCCGCGCCCTCGAGGTACAGACTCGTCGGCCGCGATTCCCTGGGCGGAAAGTGCGCGTAGTGCTTCCATATGTTCGAGCCGGTCTGAAAGCTAGCCGTATCTTCGAGATCGAAGCCGGGCTTGTCTTTGAGATAGAATGCGAAGAACTTGGCCTCGATTTGCTTGCGGAACTCGCTGCCGATCGGCTCTCCGTAATCGAGGTTGCCAAGGCGCCGCGACGACGAATCCCAATAGCCATGACGCCAAGGCCCGAGAACCAAGAAGTTCTCATGCCTCGTGTCATGCTTTTCGAGCTTTTCGTATTCCTCCTGCGGCCCATACATATCCTCCTGGTCGTAATAGCCGCCGACGCTGAGCGTGGGCACAGTAACGCTGTTCAGCGCGTACTCCACGCCGCGCGAAGTCCAAACAGAGTCGTAGGTGGGATGATCGAGGAAGTGCTTCCATGTCGGAAGCATCCTGGACCCTGATTCCTTCGCACTCTGAGCGAAGTTCCCGCGCTCCAGAAAGAAGTCGAAGCCGTCCGCGGGCTGGCCATTCTTGTCTTTGCCGTAGTTGACACTCGTATCCTCTTTGCTCGCCTCCATCCCCAGCACGTAGTCGTAGCCATAGCTCTGGCGGAAGGCGCCATTGTGAAAGAAGTCGTCGCCGATCCACACGTCGATCATGGGCGCCTGCGGTGAAATCGCCTTCACCGCCGGGTGCGGATCAATGCCTGCCATCATGGCCAGGAATCCCGGATAGCTGGTGCCCACCGCACCCACGCGACCGTTGTTGCCGGGCACGTTCTCGATGAGCCATGCAACGGTGTCGTAGGCGTCGGTGCTCTCGTCGATTGCATTCGCGTCGCGGTGATCGGCCAGCGGGCGCATCATCGTGAACTTGCCCTCGCTCTTGTAGCGCCCCCGAATGTCCTCGGCCACGTAGATGTAGCCTTCACGCGCGAGTTCCGGGCGCTGAGCGAAAAACGAGGCGCGGCTGGTTCCGTCCACGCCATAGGGTGTGCGCTGCATCAGGATCGGCAGCGGCGCCGTGATATCGGCCGGCGCCAGGATCACCGCGTGCAGCTTGACCCCGTCGCGCATGGGAATCATCGTTTCGCCGCGCACGTAATCGTGAAAGACGCGGCGCACCGGTTCGCCGGTGCGTACATAAAGCGCGCCAGGTTCCTCTGAGAACGCGACGCTCGTTGGCCGGCCCAATGCGTCGAAGATAAACGTCACGGTGGCGTCGGAGCGCGCAATGCCGAAGACCGTCGCAGAGATCGGCCTGAGCTCCGTGGGAACCCGGCGGTCGGATTCGACAATTAGCACGCCGTCCTGCACATAGAAGCTGTAGCCGATGTCCGGGTCGGCAGGATTGGTATATTCGCCGACAAACGCCTCAAGCTGCGGAGCACCGGCCTTTTGCGCAGACTGCGCGGCCGGCCACGCCGAAGCGGACGGAATGGAAATCAGCGCAAGGCAAAAGACTGCAAGAACTGCGCGGCGGGAAATCAAATCTCGGCCCTCCAAAGGCTGCTCCGGCTCACCGGCGCACAAGCAATTTTCGCAAACCTCACGCTACTTCCGAGGCAAACACCACTCCAAGCTGGCGTCAGACTCAATGACGGACCTTAAAGCGCGTGACCGTGACGCTGTGGATAGCTGCCCGCCATCTCCTCGGGAGGCGTGACGCAACCCTCCAGAGCCTGGCAGCCGATATGCTCGAATTGGATGGTCGTGTGGCTGATCTCGAATCGCCCCCGCAGCAGTTGATTGAGATTGGCCAGTATGCACGCGCTCTCCGACGGAGGAATGTCGGCTATGGTAACGTGACAGGCCAGGGCGCGCGAGTGCGATCCCAGACTCCAGACGTGCAAGTCGTGAACATTCACCACGCCCTCTAGAGATTCCATGCCGGAGCGGATCTGGTCGAGGGAGACGCCGTGAGGCGCGCCCTCCAGGAGGATGTTCAGGGTCTCTCGAACGATGCCCACGCTGGACCAGAAGATCAGCGCGGCGATGAACAGCGACAAAACCGGGTCGATCCAATTCCTGCCGGTGAACAGGATGCCCGCGCCGCCCGCAATCACCGCCGCCGTCGAGAGCGTATCGCCCGCCATGTGCAGAAATGCGCTGCGCAGGTTCACGTCGCGGGCCACGCCCCACAGCAGGGCGGCGATCGCGCCGTTCATCGCCACGCCGGCTGCGGCCACAATCATCATGATCCGCGGTTCCACAGTGACCGGAGAGCTGAGCCGGTGCACTGCCTCAACGCCGATCCAAAGCGAGATGGCAATGAGCGTAGCCGCGTTGATGAACGCGGCAAGCACGCCGGCGCGCTGATAGCCGAAGGTTCTCGTGTGGTCGGCAGGCCGCGACTGGAAGTAGACTGCCGTAAAACTGAGCAGGAGGGCCAGGAAATCCGAGACGTTGTGCCCCGATTCCGACAGCAACGCCAGCGAATGGGCGCGCAGTCCGGCGACAAACGTGACCACAACGTACGCCAGCGTGGCTGCCAGCGAGATGCGCAGGATCAATTTTGTCCGGTTTGCGGCCTTGCCCGCCGCGTGGAAATGCATAGCCATAGTCTAACCGGGGATGGGTATCGCGCGCCAACGCACGGCCCTAGCCGTTTCCGGGCCGAAGATGGCTGGTGTCCGGGGATTCGGGATCCTCGAAAGAAGGCAGTTGCGGCAGACCTTCGCGCAGTCCCGTCCAGCCCTCCGCCACCACAATGCTGTTTTGCGGATTGCCGGGTTGGTAGCGCACGCTACACGGAAACCCGGCCCGCACGTCGGCCGCGTTTACCACGTCATGTATTACTGTAATGTCCTGCGAGCATTCATAGTCCACGCCGCCGATGCGGTAATTGAACAGGAGCATGGTGAGCGCTCGGCCGTCTTTGGCATCAACGTTGTAGATGTCGAGCAGCATGCCGTCGACAAGCCGTCCCGATTGCACCAGGAACTGCCGCCGTTCACGCTCGATCTCATCCGCTGTGGGGCGCTTGCGCAGCACCAGCCACGCTCCAGCCGCGGCTACTGCGGCAGCAGCAGCCAGCCCGGCGATAATCTCCGATTCCGATGTGTTCAGCAAGCTCATCACAGGGTTGGACCCCACCCGGGAAAGTCCCAATTTGAGGATACCGCAGAGGAAATGCGTCATGCGCCGGGCGCCGATCGCGCTCCGCATTTGTTGGATGCGCAGCGCCGGATGAAGCGCCAAGCCCTTGCAAATGACCTATACTCTAGGTTGCGTCAGACGCGGGGTTCCACCGCGCCGGGTGCGCTTTATCCCGGCTTTTCCCGCTCTTGGACAAGGTATTGCATGAAAGAACATTCCAACATTCACTCCACAACCGTCATTTGTGTGCGGCGCAACGGCGACGTGGTAATGGCTGCCGACGGCCAGGTGACCTTCGGCGACCACGTGCTCAAGCACTCGGCCAAAAAGATCCGCCGCCTCTTCCAGGACAAGATTCTGGCAGGATTTGCCGGTTCCACCGCCGATGCCTTCAACCTCTTCGCGCGCTTTGAGACCAAGCTCGAACAGCATGCGGGCAACCTGAACCGCGCCGCGGTCGAACTGGCGAAAGACTGGCGCACCGACAAGATGTTGCGCAACCTGGAGGCATTGCTTCTGGTTGCCGACAAGGCGCAGACGTTTCTCATCTCCGGTTCGGGCGACGTGATCGACCCCGATGAGCCTTTGGCGGCCATCGGCTCCGGCGGCAGCTACGCCACCGCCGCCGCCCGCGCGCTGATGGAGAACACCGATTTGAGCGCCCGCGAGATTGCCGAAAAGTCCATGAAGATCGCCGGCGAAATCTGCATCTACACCAACGACCGCGTCACCTTTGAGGAGCTAAAGGGTTAGCGCTTTCGCTGACATTTGTCCATGGCCATCTATCTTCCTGCATCCGCCGAAGAACAAGAGCTGGCGCTCGACGAGCTGACGCCGCGCGAGATCGTCGCCGAGCTTGATAAGCACGTCGTCGGCCAGCGCGCCGCCAAGCGCGCCGTGGCCATCGCGCTGCGCAACCGTCAGCGCCGGCTGAAGCTGCCGCCCGACCTGGCCGAAGACATCATGCCCAAGAACATCATCATGATTGGTCCTACCGGTGTCGGCAAAACGGAGATCGCGCGCCGCCTCGCCAAGCTCACCAACTCGCCGTTTCTCAAGGTCGAGGCGTCGAAGTTTACCGAGGTCGGCTACGTGGGCCGCGATGTTGAGTCCATGATCCGCGACCTGGTCGAAATCGCCATCGACATGGTCCGCGAAGAGCGCCTCGAGGAAGTGGAGGACCGCGCGGAAATGAACGCCGAGGAGCGCCTTCTCGACGTGCTGTTGCCTCCGCCGCCTTCCGCGCCGCACGCCCCGGAAGCTCAGCTCTCACTGCCCGGCGCCGAAAGCCATCAACGCTCGCGCGAAAAACTCCGTCAGCAGTTCCGCGAAGGCAAACTTGACGACCGCATGGTCGAGCTCGACGTGCGCGAGCGCAATCTGCCGCAGCTTGGCATCATCTCTAACCAAAGCCTCGAAGACATGGAGATGAATCTCAAGGACATGTTGCCCAACATTTTCGGCGGCGGCACGAAAAAACGGAAGATGAAAGTCACCGACGCCTTCGACTACCTGGTGCAGGAAGAAGAAGGCCGGCTGATCGACATGGATGCGGTAAACCGCGCCGCGGTCGAGCGCGTCGAGTCCAACGGGATCGTCTTCCTGGATGAGATTGACAAGATCGCCGGGCGTGAAAGCGGGCACGGGCCGGACGTCTCGCGCGAGGGCGTGCAGCGCGACATTCTGCCCATCATCGAGGGAACCACGGTCAATACGCGCTACGGAATGGTGCGTACGGATCACGTCCTCTTTATCGCCGCCGGCGCCTTCCATGTTTCCAAGCCGAGCGACTTAATTCCCGAACTGCAAGGCCGTTTTCCCATTCGCGTCGAGCTGCAATCGCTTACCGTCGATGATTTTTTGCGCATCTTGACCGAGCCTAAGGCCTCGCTCACCAAGCAATACTCGGCGCTGCTCGAAACCGAGGGCGTGCGCCTGGAGTTTGCGCCCGAAGCCCTGCGCGAGATGGCCGAATTCGCCTTCAAGGTGAACGAGACCACGGAGAACATCGGCGCGCGCCGCCTGCACACCATCATGGAGCGCGTGCTCGAGGATGTCAGCTTCCTGGCGCCGGACGTGGCCCGTCACGCGCCCGATGAAAAAGCCGCCGCGGCGCTCTCTGCAGCCATCAAGGACGAAGCGACCACGCTACTGCCTTATCAGGAGCGCATGACCGCTTCCGGTCCTGAGAAGGTCTTCCTCATCGACGACGCGTACGTCAAGCAGATGGTTGCTTCGATCGTGAAGGACCACGATCTGTCCCGATATATTCTCTAGGTTTCTGACCACGTAAAGAGGTACTTTAGGTTCGTGCTATCCTAGGTCCCAAAATCGGGACTTGGGGCACCCAGCACTGGCACGAATTCATGCGGTCAGAAACCTAGCGCCGCTGCGGCCGCTTTTCGGCCTTGACGTTGCGGAAGAAAAACAGGAACGGCAGGCACAACAGGCTCAGAAATCCCAGCAGCCGGAAGTCGTCAATATAGGAGCAGAGCGTGGCCTGCTGCACGAGGTCGCGATAAAGGACCCCCATGGCCAGATGCCGGCCTGCCGCGTTGCCGCTTTGTGCGGCGAGAAAATGCGAGAGGCGCTGGAGTGTCCTCGAATAGACGGGATTGCTCCCATTCAAACTCGCGACTAAAACGTTCTGGTGCTCCTGCTCTCCGCGGGTCAGGAACGTTGTGACCATGGAGATTCCCATGCTTGCTCCCATGTTGCGCAGCAGGTTGTAGAGACCCGTTCCGGCTCCTGTCAGCTCCCTGGGCAGCGTCTTCATGGTCATCGTGGTCAGCGGAACAAAGAGGAACCCATTGGCAAATCCGTTGACGATATTGGGCCAGATGACGCTGGTCATGCTCATGGTGAGGTTGAGATCGCCAAGCATGAAGAGGGATGCGCCGCGGATGATGACCCCGATGGTAATGAGCAGGCGCTCATCGACGCGGCCGACCAAGCGCGCCGCCAGAATCATGGAGAGAATTGCGCCGACGCCTCGCGGAGCCACCGCAAATCCGCTCTTAAACGCTGTATATCCCACCAGGTCCTGCAGGAACAATGGCAGCAGAGCCGTGGTTCCGTAGATGATGACGCCGAGCAGTCCGATAAGAAAGGTTCCTGTGGCGAGGTTGCGGTTTGTGAGGATCCGCAAATTCACGATGGGTGAGCGCGTGCGAAGTTCGCGGACAAGGAAGGCGAGCAAGGCCACGGCCGCGACGCCCACGAACCAGCGCACCCACGTGGCGCTGAACCAATCCGATTCCTGGCCCTTATCCAGAACCACCTGAATCGCGGTGAGCGCAATGGCCAGAAATCCAAACCCTATGTAGTCGATCCTTGTGCCTTCTGTTTTGGCGAGGTATGGAGGGTCTTCCACGAAGGCTTGAATCATGAGCAGCGCCAAGATGCCGACGGGGACATTGATGTAGAAGATCCAGCGCCACGAGTAGTTGTCGGTGATCCATCCACCCAGCAAAGGGCCGATCAGCGGCGACACGATGATGCCCATGCCGTAAACCGCCATGGCCTGGCCGCGCTTGGCAACGGGAAAACTCTCCAGAAGAATCGCCTGCGAAACCGGCTGCAACCCGCCGCCGGCCGCTCCCTGCAGAACGCGCGCCGCGATCAGCATCCCCAGGCTGGTAGCGGCTCCGCAAGCCATGGAAGCCAACGTGAAGAAGCTGACAGAGAGGAGTTGATAGCGCTTTCGCCCCAAACGGCTGCTCAACCAGCCCGACGACGGAAGAATGATGGCATTGGAGATGAGATAGCTGGTGAGCACCCAAGTGGATTCATCGGTTGTCGCGGATAAATTTCCGGCGATGTGCGGCAGCGAAACCGTGGCTACCGAAGTGTCCAGCACCTCCATAAACGTGGCCAGCATGACGGAGAAGGCAATCAGCCACACGTTGTGGCTGGGCTGCCAGGCGCTCGCCGCAATCCCGCCCTTCTCTATCTCCAACCTTTACCATTCCTTTCTGCGGCGTAAAGCGCTTGATTTGCCGGGTTGCCGGTCCGCTACAAGGCGCTCTTACTCTCGCTTGAGCGCGGCAACGATCTCTTCGGCCCGGCGAACCCGTCCCATGCGGGGAAAGATATGCGCGATCGAGTTTGCGTGGCTCTCCGCGCTGCGTCCCGTCATGGCATCCTCGGCAAACACCTGCTGGTACCCGCGCTCGTAGGCGTCGCGGGCGGTGCTTTCCACGCCAAACTCCGTGGCAACTCCGCAAAGGATCATGGTGTTCAATCCTCTGCGGCGCAATTGCAAATCGAGATCGGTGCCGTAGAACGCGCCCCACTGGCGTTTCAGAATCACAATGTCGCTGGGCAGCCTGTTCAACTCGGGAATCAGCTCGCTCCAATCGGGCTGCGGTGGCGCGGTAAAGCGCATGGGCTCATCGACCGTCATCTGCAGCGCATCGCCTCCATCCGGCGAGCGGCCCACATGGACGAGAATTGGCTGCGCTCCCACGCTCCGCGCCGCGGCAACGATTTCGACGCAATTTGCCACCACCTCGGGAGTGGAATGGGGAGATCCAGGAAACCCAACGATGCCCTTCTGCAAGTCGATCACAACAACTGCTGTACGACGCGGCTCAAAGATAAGCTCGTTCATAAATCCCATTCCTTCTCATAAGCGCTGATTCGTTTTGGGTCCAACGGTTTCAATTATCGCTTGTTTGCGCCGTCAGACGCGGCGCTGTAGAATGGAGAAGCCTCTGGATTCACCCACACGTCGGGGAGTGGCTCAGCCTGGTAGAGCACCTGGTTCGGGACCAGGGGGTCGGAGGTTCAAATCCTCTCTCCCCGACCATTAGTTTCAATAACTTACAGCCGTTGTTCGGATAGCCCAAGATCCCGCTGTAGTCGATTTTGTAGCCGTCAAAGCCTCCGATGATTTCCGCCTGGGTGCGCTCTCGCAGCCCCATAAGTGCCCTTGCGCTATCATCTGCCGGCGCTATGCTTTAAGAGATTCTGTTGCATACAATCTTGAATCGTGAGGTACTGAATTCCCACGGCTCCTCCGGGTTCAGGGTTAGGAAATCTTTGTGACTCCCCATGGCCAGATTTGGAACAGTCAATCTCAAAATTCGGCCCATCCGGTTTGCTCTTCTCGTTGATCCCGGCAGCACGAAACAAGCGAGAGAGGCAATCCAGCTCGCATCCACCCTATGGGGAGGGGCGTACTTCTCACTCATCCCGTTATACAAAAGGATGCCGAACACCTGGCGCGAAGGGCCGATTAAGGCTCCTTCTGCGAAGGAAGTTGTCTTGGGATATATCGACGCCTTCGATCCGGATATTCTCGTGCAATTTGCGGGCAACGTTCCGCAATATATAGAGGAACGCGGCCTGAAAATCATCCGACCAGAGGAGATCTGGCAACCCCTGGACGAGGGGAGAACACTCGCGCCGAAATTCGGCATTGGAATCCCGGAGCTTCTCAAGGACATTTTCGACATCTTTTTCAAATACAAAGCGAAATATCCCCTCAAGGTGGTCGTACCAGTGCTGCCGACTACGCACACGCTCTTTTGGGCAAGTGTATACGGTGAAATCTCGCCGAAGCTGTTGCCTCACCTCAAGAAACACTATTTCGAGCCCCTGGAGATCACCGAGATGCACGTCGCTCCTGACGATATACAAGCGCTCTTCAAGCGCGATACGGTGTTCCCGCGGCGGCTCACCCAACACGCGCTTGACCACGCGCGCCGCTCCCATGGGATGAGAAGCGCCTATGCGTTCTACATGGATGTGAGCAAAGTGGAAGACGTAATCGATTATTGGAACCTCCGTGCGACGGGACGCAACGTGGTCCCAATGCCCAAGCAGTTTCTTGCCAATGACGCATTTCGTGCGCTCTTTACCGATTTCTTCCAAGAGAACCGGCGGCATTGGCCGCACAATCACGCAGTGTGCGATTTTGCGTCGATTGTGCGTTCGAGGAGCTCGACGATGGAGGAAATGCAGGAATTCGCAAAGACATTCGTCATTGAGCGAACGCCTGACGATCCTTCAGCGGACCCTTTCTTTTCGCTGCAGCACTGGTATCCGAGAGTCTGGGATGAGTGGGCGCGCGATAAGGACGGGGTGCTCCCCGATGACTTCTACGGAGAGGAATCGTCAATCGAAATCGGCAAAGACGACAAGAGCCTCGAAGTCTCTTTTCACCCGCTTTTGCCAGAGTTCATCGACGACCGCGCGTATCTCGCAGAAATCCGATGCGCAAATGAGATAAGTTTCCGGCTCTACGGATCGGACGAATACCTCTCGGAAGTTTTTCCGCAGTATTCTGGAACCAATTTCGTTCAGTCCATCTCTAGCTGGGGCTCCTTCCGCGATTATTGGCGGGTAGGACGAAACGGGCTCGTGAAATTGGTTTCCGACGATTTCACGGAGCATTGGAAGATTCCCGAATCGCAGCGGGTCGTGTTCGCGTGGTTGAAAGATCATGGGTGGGAAGCGGAGCTGTCGTCTCCGGGGCTCCTCGCGAGGCAAATCTTCAAAACGCTCGATGGAAATCCGTATACGTTGGCCAATGAGAAGCTGCTCGGCCTGCTGGAGCACATGAATGGCGGCACGGTCCAGATGAGCGGCGATCCGGTGCTCAAGAATAAGATCGGGCAAGAGCGCGATCTGTCGGTAGGCGAAATTCGCAGTAGGCTGGACGACGCGAGAAGGCCAAGCAACCTATGCGATTATCTGATTTCCAAAGGGGTTTTTGCGGTTGGAGTGCGCGTGCAGTGCCCACAGTGTCTCCGGAACTCCTGGCATCCTATCGATCGCATCGGAAAGGAACTGAGCTGCTCCAAATGCCTCAACACCTTTCCCGCGATTGGCAATATCGAGAATGGGGCCTGGCGTTACAAAACGACGGGACCGTTTAGTGTTCCGAATTACGCAGACGGTGCCTACTCGACGCTGCTCGCGCTCGAATTTTTCAATGGTCGAAAATTGCACACTATGCTCATCACGCCCGCGATGAGCTTTACCGCAAAGGCTCCAGGCAAGAAAGATGTCGAAGCCGATTTTGCGCTTTTCTGGCAGGATTCCATCTTTGGCGAGCGAAAAGACGGCGTCGCGTTCGGGGAATGCGAGACGTACGGCGAGTTTCAAAACAAGGACCTTAAGAGAATGCGCTATCTCGCGTCCACGTTCCCCGGAGCGGTTTTGGTATTTGCGACCCTGCGAAAACAATTGACGCCGCGAGAGGTGAAGGCGATCACCCGCATTGCCCGGGCAGGAAGAAAGCAATGGAAGAATGATCGACCGATCAACCCCGTGCTCATTCTCACGGGACACGAACTCCTCAGTTTCTTTGGCCCGCCGCAATGTTGGGAAGAAGCCAGACTAAAGAACAAGTTTGATCGCGTTCGAGGATTGCTTAGCACGTGTGACGCGACACAGCAAATCCATTTGGGCCTGCCATCATGGGAGGCTGAATGGCATCAACACCGGGAAAAACGACGAATGAAAAGGGCGAAGAAACTTCTTGAAAAAGAACAGCCGTGACGACGTTTAAAGTTCACCGGCAAAGGCTTTGGAAAGAACGGATGGTAAGAGCGCGTCCAATTCCGTGGCGGTATTGGTTTGGAGCTGGTTTAACGCATCTACTTCAGCCTGCAATGCGTCCAGCTTCGCAACTAAACGGTGCTGCTCGGAGATTGGCGGCAGGCAGATCCAAAGGTTGACCTGCTTTAGGACGCTGACCTGATTTCGCGTGGTCTTTCCGGGAAAGCGAAGCAGAGAACAAATCTGCTTTATGATTTCAGATGCCGATTCGGACGAACTTTGGGGCCACGTCACCAGGACAAAGCCCGGCCCGCCAGCCTCTGCCGTTCGGCATCACTTACCTCCTCTTCCGCCACACGCCGCCCTTGGCCGGAATGAGGATGTTAACAGAACCAGACTGGTTCTAGCGTGACAGAAAGATCGTGTCCCAATACTTCAACTGCGGAACGGTAAATTCGATCCACTGAGTTCCAGACTTTACATATGCCCTGAACGGCAAAGGATGAAATTGTCCATCATCCACATCCGGGGATGCCCAGCCTACTGAGCGGATTGTTTCAGGCATGCGCACTTTGACTGGCACCTGATTGAGAAGCGGCGGCTCAGGACGCTTCATGTCGATATCACGCCAATGCGCGTCGCTTGATCCGAGCAGGTTGATGAGGTGAAGCATGGTCGTATCCTGGTTGCAGCGCGCTATCGTCCAAATTGTGTTCGGCACCGCCAGTGGATCGGCGGGCTCGCCGTTGATATGCACTTCAACAGCAGCGGGTTGCAGATCACCGCGCAGATAGTTTTCGTAAGCCGTTAGATAGTCGTAATAATGACGCAAAGCTGTGTACAGCGCGGGCGAAACAGCGAGGCGCGTATCTGCGGGGAAGTATTCGCTGGAAAGCATGCGGTCTCCATCGCCAAGTTCAATGTGTGCGGCCCCGGAGGCGAAGATCGCAGCGTCGCTGAGAAGCACGCTGGGCGCGTTGAACTGTTTGGCCGGTGGCAGAGGTGGATCGTTCGATTCATTGCGGTTGACGTAGGCCGCAAAGACAACGCCACCTCCCGGCCGCGCAATATGGACTTGTTCGGCGGTTTCGAGGATGCTGGCGAAGGTCTCGTGGTCATCCCAAAGTTCGGAGTAGACGAAGTCCGCAGACGAGCGGGCAACCTGATCCTGACCAAGCGCATTGACTGTGTTAAAAACCACGGATTTGCCTAAGTCTGTTCGTGCATGGTCGATGAAGGATCGAAAGCCAGCGATGTAATCCACTCTGGAGCCATCGAGCGCATATCCACCTTGGTCGCCGTAGGTGTCAATGTGCCAGCCATCGAAGGGATAGACTGCAAACAAATCGCGCATTTGGTTGAACAGGTAGCGCTGCCATCCGGCATCGTTCTGGTTCATGTAATAGAGGAAGTGAGTGGACCATCCGGAGGCCTGAAGGGGCAGATTCTTGGCAGTTGCGGCGCTTCGTGGACCGTCCGTAGTGGTCCATGTCGCCCATCGCAGGGGAAGAGGGTTGGAAGACCTGGTGAAGACGTCTTCATAGGCGCCATAGCTTGCGTTATAAGCCATCGCCACCATGTTGTAGCGGTGTGCCTGGGCGATGAAGTCGCTCACAATAGCGCCATCCACGGTGCGGCCAGCGATGTCGTTCCAGGTGGGCTGTGGATGCGCGACCGTGCCAGCCAGAGGCTGGTCATGGCGATACTCGAAGTCGTAAAACTCCAGCCCGTTAATATGGAAGCGATTCAGATCGGCCATCCACGACTTTGGATCGGCGCCCTCGTTGACGCTAAAGTGTGCCAGGTAACCGTACCGCGGGAAGATCTTCCAATCCGGCGAGATATCAATGGCGGTGCGCCGCTCGTCCAGGATTTGTCCTCCGGCGCTGGTCAGTTGGACGTCAACGAGGTAACCCTGGAAGGCCCGATCCGGCGCGGAGCAGGAAAGAATCTGCGGGCTGGCTGAAGCCGGGCTCAATTGGATGGGTCCGCAGGTTCCGGCGACGCGGTCCAGATGCCACAGTGTCGCGGATAGCCGCTCGGTTCCCTGAGAGGCGCCGTCCAGTTCGACAATCAGTTGTACCGGCTCTGACGGTGCGTACCGCGCCTTGTCGGGATATGCATCGGATATCCGCAGCGGCGAGGGGTGCGCAGAATGAAGCTGGAAAAGCAGGACTGCAGTAAGAAGCCCCGAGAAGTTCATAGTCCTAATATGCGTGCAGGTGTGCGCATACGCTCATAAAGGTTTGCCGAAGGATTTCCAAGGTTCGCTGAAGGATTTACGAGGATTCGGCTTTATGAGCTATTGGAAGTGGTCGACGAGCGTGAGACCGCTGGAAGCGCGAGCCAATTCGGCGAAGATCAGTTGCTTACCGTCCGGGCTCACGGACATTCCCGCCAGGGGGGTAGGATCCTGCCGCAGGACGTGGATGCTTCGCCCGATCCCGCTTTCCGGATCGATACGGTCGATTTCGATATGTCCGTTCCGTTCCGTGAGGGAATACAGGAGGTTGTTGGAGAGGGTCCAGTAATTCTGATAACCGACCGGCGGACCCTCGAAAACCTTACGTTCCGGGCCGCCGCTGAGCGGCATCCGCCAGATGCCGGGCTCTGCCGAACGAGTGAAATACAGCCAGCGGCCATCTTCACTTTCAAGGGCGACCATTCCACCTCCGCTGGTCACCTGCTGGGCGGGCCCGGAACCATCGGAAGGGATTTTCCATATTTGCCACGTGCCGGACCGCGTTGAGCTGAAGTAGATCCAATGCCCATTGGCTGACCAACTGGGGATAATGTCATTGTAGTTGCCAACGGTAAGCGCATGCGGAGAAGCGCCCATCGTGTCGGTGAGAAAAATGTGGGCATACGAACCGGGTCTGGCATCAAATGCGATCAGCCTGCCGTCCGGCGACCAGGATGGGCTTCCCGCCGAATATCCGGAAGAAGTGATCTGGATGGGGTTGGAACCATCGATATGAGCGATCCAAATCTCTTGTGAGCCCGAACGCCAGGATTGAAAGGCGAGCATACTACCGTTCGGGGCCACATGCGGCGAGGAATCCTGTTCACTTGAGGTCAGAATGACAGCTTCGCGGTTCGGACTCCCTTCGTTCAAATCCAGCCCGAGGATGGTCCAGATTGCATTTCCGTGTGAATACACGAGCCGGCCGCCTTGCTTTGCGATGGAAGGACCGTACGCGCCATCGCTTCCAACAGGCTCATGCTCCGGTGTTCCACCCTTCGCCGAAACGCGCCAAAGCGATACACTGCCGCTTCGATTCGAAGCGAACACGATGGCAGAGCCGTCGGCCGTCCATGCCAACCCGACGATGAGCCGGCCGTCTGACGTGAGGCGCCGCGCGGTTCCGTAAGGCAAATTCATTACGTAGACGTCGCGCGTCAAACTCTGCGGTCCCCGCACAAAGGCCAGTGCTGTTCCGTCCGGTGAAACCTGCGGAGTGAAATCCCCATCCCAGCCTTGCGGCGGATTCGTGATGGTGTGAAGCTCTCGAGTCTGCAGATTCAGCTCCACCAGTGCGCTTGGGGCTTCGGGAGAACGTTTCTGGGGAAAGATGAGACTGCCGCTCTGAGTCCACGCCAGGCCGCCATAATCATCGACACTGTTGAAAGGCAGAACATAGACCTCGCGTTCCGAACCGCCAATTGCCGGGATCGTCGCGATCGCGCTCCTGATGTCGTTGTGGCGAATGAACGCAATCGTGCGGCCATCGGGAGACCAGGCCGGGCTGAATTCATCGGAATCGCCCGAGGTGAGAGCCGTAGGTACTTCGGAGCCCATTTGCTTTACATATATATGACCGTGTTGCTCGCCTTCCTTCCTCCACACGAAGGCAATGGCGCTGCCATCGGGAGAAAAGGCAGGCTGAAGCTGTGAACCGGGATAGGTTGTCAGAGGGCGGCTGACGAAGATCTCCGGCTGATAGGTATGCCGTCTGGATTGCCACAAGAAGACGCCTCCAGCAGCAACGATCACCAACGATGCGGCGGCCAAGATACGTTTGGCGCCGGTTATACGCGTCAAGACAGAGTGCCGGCCACGAGCAGGTCCGGATACGGATTCCACAGAGCCTGGAAGCGCGGCTCCTGAAACCTGAGAGCTGGGGCCGGCCGCGGACTGCAAGCTGTTGCCGGAGCCGCTTGAAGGGTGGGAAACCGGGGCGATCAGGCGGTAGCCGACCTTGGGGATGGTCTCGATGATGTGTGGAGATCGTGGATCGTCGGTAAAGGCTCGCCGCAGTTCGGAGATTGCCCGGATGAGAACATCTTCACCCACGAAAACATCGGGCCAGACAGCGCCGCGAAGCTGCTCGCGAGTGATGACTTCTCCAGAGGCGGAAGCCAACGTGACCAACACCTGCATGACCTTCGGCTCGAGGTGAATGGTCGTTCCGTCGCACTCCATTGCATTGAGTCGCGGATGAATGATCCACTCACCGATCCTGAAATCGCCTTGCACAGGGAAGCCTCGTCGGGATTATAGATGAGCGTGTCAGGGCGTGCACAGAGAGTCCGGATCGTGATGAAAACGCAAGACTTACCGCAATCGGGAAAACCTCGTAAAAACGTCGCCCCGTATCCATGGTCAACTGCCACGGTCAATCTTAAGGTGGATGCCGAAATCGTTCTTCCCGCGAAAGGAGTTCCGAGGGGTGCTCGCTTAAACATCCCGAAGAATGCTCGCCATCAATGGCAGACAGCACGGGGCAGGCGTAGAATGTCCGTTGCTTTTACAGCTCGGGCTCCAGAATCGGTACACGATTCGATATCCGGAGCAAGCTCCTCGAAACCGTTGACTATTGAGCTTGGCCGCGGCCGGGATTATGCGCCAATCGCCTCCGAAGGTCTGCCTTTTACGAAGTTGCACTTGAAACCATCACAGGAGGCAATCTCATGATGAAATGGTACCGCAACTCAGAACCTGAACGCACAACCCGCGTCAGCGGAAATGCGCGACTTTGGACACACATCATTTTGCTGGCGTCAACCTGCTTTGCGATCCTCGCGATCTCATTGCTGCCAACCCGCGCAATCGGCCAGACACAGGCATCGAGCGCAATGCTATCCGGCACGATTACCGACAAGACGGGCGCCGTGATACCTGGGGCGACCGTGACTCTCATTAACGAGGATCTTGGATTCCAACGCCAGATGAAGACCTCAGACTTGGGACTTTACGCGTTCACGCTGCTGCCGCCGGGAAAATACTCGCTGACAGTGCAGAAGGCCAGCCTGAGCACGTACACGGAGAAGAACATCACGCTGCAAGTGGGCCAAGCACTTGAGAATCCCATCCAGCTGAGCTTGGCCAGCGTCGCAGAAGTTGTCACTGTGACCGGCGAGCCGCCGCAATTGAATACCCAGGATTCGAACGTCTCTACCTATGTCGATGGCAAAGCCATCCTTGAGCTACCCTTGAATCAGCGCAACCTTGTCAGCCTGACGTTTCTCAATGCGGCTGTCACAAACCAGGCTCTGACGCAATGGCAGGGCGGGACGAGCGCAAACTCACCCAACGCCGATCAGGACCTCTCATTCCTGAACTTTGCCGGTAGCAGGTTCGGCGATACCGAATACCTTCTTGACGGTCACTGGGACACCGACCCGCAGTGGGGCGGAATCATTTACACTCCGGGCGTCGAAGAAACTCAGGAGTTCCGGCTGCAAAGCAACAGCTTTTCAGCGCAGTTCGGCTTTAGCTCGGGCAACGTCATTAACATGGTTACGAAGTCGGGCACCGACACCCTCCATGGCGATGTCTACGATTTCATCCGTAACAGCGCGGCGGATGCGCGGAACTACTTTGACAATGGTCCGCAGCCGCTCTTCCACCGGAATCAGTTCGGCGCCACCCTGGGCGGTCCTGTGGTTTTGCCGCATCTTTACTCCGGGCGCAAGAAGACCTTCTTCTTCGGCGCCTATGAAGGCCTGCGCGCAGCCAATCCTGTCACTCAGACCCTCCAGGTTCCGACCGTGGCTGAGCGCGGCGGCGACTTCTCTGCTCTATTGGGATCGGCGATCACCGGTACGAAGGATTATCTCGGGCGGCAAGTCTACGCCGGAGCCATTTATGACCCATATTCAGCTCGTGTAGTAACGGCAGGACAGGTCGATCCGGTCTCCCAGCTCACCGCTACAACCACTGGCGTGATTATGGACCCATTCGGCGGAGTGACCGGATCCGTACCCACAAATATGATTCCTTCGTCGCGATTCGACAAGCTCGGTTCCACGCTCCTCCAGTACTATCCCAAACCCACCAATTCCGCTTCCACGAACAACTTCGTGTTCAGCGGACCCTCGCCGCAGCAGCAGGACTCCTTCAACATCCGCGTCGATCAAAACATCAGCGACGCAACACGTGTATGGGGACGTTTCTCGCGAAGGGATGAATTCAAGACCGGCGGCGTCGCCACGTTTGGCTCGAATGACGCCGGCGGGCCGGGACTCAAGAACGGCGACAATCGCTGGGATTCCGCCCTCGGCTACTCCAGAATTCTGTCTCCGACCCTGGTCTGGACGGTCAATGTGGGCTGGAACAGATGGATCGAGACGAACGTGCCTCAGGGAAACCCGTTCGACGTGACGCAACTCGGCTGGCTGCCGTCGCTCAAGGTCGGCGGCGGAGTTTTCCCGAGCGTCAGCTTGAGCAATGGATATGCCGGGCTCGGCTCCGGCTCTCCCCAGACGGCTCCCAGGGAAGCACGAACGATCGGCACGGACTTTACCAAGACTTATGGCCGCCAGTTGTACACCTTCGGATTTGACTTCACCTCCCAGTACTACAACAATCTTTCTCCGGGCAACGCTAGTCTGTCCTTCTCGCAGAGCGGGACGGCAGGATTCGATCCCGTAAACTCCGGCACGGTCGGCCCCCAGACTGGTAACTCCTTCGCTGCCTTCCTGCTGGGCGCTGGAACCGGGAATTTCCAACAGAGTGGGTCGCAAACCTCAAATGCCAAGAAGATCGACTGGTATCTCCAGGACGATTGGAGGGTTACCGACAAGCTGACTCTGAACGTTGGACTCCGCTACGAGATGCAGCCCTCCCCGACCGACCGCTTCAACAAGATGGCCTGGTTCGACCAGACAGCGGTGAACCCGATCTCGTCCATGGAAGTCACGCAGCCGGTGGGAGGTGTGGCGCCTGTCCCGATCACACCTCTTGGGGAACTTGTGTGGCCAAACAATGGAAATAACGGACGGGGAGTGATCACCGACAGTTACCTTAACTTCGCTCCACGCTTCGGATTTGCCTACCATCCGGCTGGAAAGTGGGTGGTGCGCGGAGCCTACGGAATCTTCTATCCGCAGAGAGCATCGGTGTCTTTTGATGCGAATCTGAACGGCTATTCGCAACAAACCTACTGGCAGGACAAGAACAGCGCGATTAGCGATAATGCCTATACCATCACGACGCCGGCCAGCCAGGCCTTCCAGAGCGGACTGCTGCCGATCGTAGGAAATGCCCTGGGTGGCCTGACAGGGGTTGGCGCGAGCATTAACGGCATACAGCACAATTGGAGCAGCCCGTATGTGCAGGATTACACGTTCGGAATCCAATATGCGCTAACCAATAACGATGTTCTTGATATCGCGTATGTGGGAAATCGCGGACAACATCTTCCCGTCGCGGGGAGCCTCGACAGTAATCAGCTTCCGGATGAATTCATCGCCCAGGCGGCTCAGGCGTACGCGGCGAACGGAGGCACGGACAACCCGCTCCTCGATGAAGTTCCGAATCCGTTCTATACTCAGACCACGATCACTGCAAACGGTGGATGCGGACTGCAAGGCCAGACTGTCCAACGTTACCAGCTCGAGCGTCCTTTCCCTGAGTATTGCGACATCTACAGTCAACAAGTGCCGATTGGTTTTGACACCTACAACTCGATGCTGGTGACATGGACCCACCGTTTTTCGCACGGGCTCCAAGTGCTTGCCTCATACAACAGGTCAAAGTGGCTTGATGATGTTACAGGCAATTCGGCATGGAGCTGGGGCGCCTCAAACCAGGAATTCAGAGACAACACCAACATTGCCATGAACAAGTCGGTCGATGCGTCGGATGTTCCGAACAGCCTGGTCGTGAGCTACATCTATCAATTACCTTTTGGCCACGGTCAACCGGTTGGAGCGAATATGCCCAAATCGGTTGACGCCATCGTTGGCGGCTGGCAGCTCAGCGGCGTCAGTACGTTCAGAAATGGCGGGCCCTTGAACCTGACAGACGACAACAATACCTCAAACTCGTTTGGCGGAGGACAAACGCCGGATCAGGTGCATACTCCGCTCAAAGTAAGCCGGACTTGGAACGCAGCCGGAACGGGAATTATCGACTTCGACACGACTGCATTCCAGCAGGCCGCAAACTTTACATTTGGCAATACGGAGCGGAACCTCTCGTACCTCCGCGGACCGGGAACGGATCTCACAAATTTCTCGCTGCAGAAGTACTTCACCATCACTGAGCGCTGGAGGGTACAGGTGCGAGGTGACGCATTCGACATCTTTAACCACCCGTATTTTACAAATCCCGATACCGGTTTGGGGGACTCCAACTTCGGTCTGATCTCGGGAGCATTCCAGCCGCGCGAGATTCAGGGCGCTGTCAAGATCCTATGGTAGAGGGACGAAATTGAACGGGACCGAATCTTCAATCGGTGTCTGAGGAAATGCATAACTTGCTGATGCGTTTTGTCAGATCACCTCTAAAATGTCAAGCGGGCACGGCAGACGCCGTGCCCGCTTTTTCCGCTATGCAACGTAGAGGATAATTGAGTTCATGAATCGGTTCCATCCGCCGCCGAGTCAATCTACATGCCGTTTATTGAGACAGCTATGCAGTGTGATCCTGGCTGCTTGTTTGTTGTCTTCGATTCGGGCCGAACAGGCGCCTGCGTCCATGGGGTCGATCGAACAGATGTGGGCGGAAGCGACCGCCGCGCAACAACGCCAGGAATACGACCGCGCGGCAGATTGGTATCGAAAGATCCTTGCAATACAACCGAATTTTACCGAGGCAGAAGTCAATCTCGGCATTATGCTGCACCTGGCAGGAAAACCCCGGGAAGCGGTTGCATGCTTTGACCAGGTGCTGTCGAAGCACCCCGATCTGCTCGGCCCTAACCTGATCGCCGGGCTCGACGATCTCAAGCTGGACAATCCGCAGGCAGCGCTTCCGCACTTGCAAAGAGCAGTCAGATTGAGTCCCGAGAACATTGAAGCCCGGGTGGGGCTGGCGAATAGCTATCTGCAGCTTAAACAGTATGCGGAGGCGCTGGACCAGTTTACGCGGGCGACAAAGTTGAATACCGGAAATGCGGAAGCGTGGTATGGCATGGGTGCAACTTACTTGAGCATCGAGAAGGAGACCGAGAGCAATCTTCATCGCTCCGCCTCTCCGTTTCGCACGGTTCTACTGGGAGAGTCGTATCTGCAGCAAGGTCAACTCGACAAGGGGATCAGCATGCTCAGCTCCGTGGTAACGAAATCACAGACCGTACTCTGCGCACGCTCTATACTTGGTTTTGCTTACCTGCAGCAAGCCAGATTCGCGGATGCCCAGCAACAATTCGACCTGGATTGGAACGCCCGCTCCGGCGAAGGGTGTCTGCTTGCCATGCTCGGCAATGCGTCTCTCGATGAGAAAAAGGGTGACACACAGGACGCACTCCGGGAGGTTAGCGAGGCTGCTGCGATCGACCCGGCGTTTGTTGCAGCGAATGCCAGCCTTTATCTGAGCAGTTTGACAGCGGGGGGAGAAGACAGCAAGATCGCCCAAATCCTGGCAAGGCAGCAGCCGGTGCCTGTAGTATCGGACGGTCCGGAAAGCAACGCGAAAAGAGGTTATTACTCCGCTTGCGTCTCAAAGCTCGCTCAGAAGAGGGAGCAATTGGATGCGCCGCATCTCCGTCTTTTGTGCTTTTGCTCCTATTCCACGGGTCAAGACGAAATCGTCATGGCTGCAAGTAGCGAGATTCTCAAGCAACTTCCCGCGGATTCGGAAGCCCTATACTGGCGGGTGCAATCGACCGAGCGATTGGGCCTTACGGCGATTACGAGAGCCAGTGTACTCAATCCCGATTCTGTCTCTCTTCATGTGCTGATGGGCGACCTGCTACAGGCCAAGGGTGATCTGACCGCAGCCGCTACCGAATACCGCAAGGCAATTGCAATCAAGCCTTCGTTCCTGGCTGCTCATCTTGGCTTGGCACGCACTCTCAATTCCGACCACAAGACCGACGAAGCTGAGCAGGAGGTGCGGAGTGTACTCGATTTGAGCCCGGACGACGCGGAAGCCAATTACCTCATGGGAGAAATTCTGGTAAACCGTTCGGCGCTGGCCAATGCTCTGCCATTCTTGCTGAAGGCGCTGCATGCGGCACCGGAGGAACTTCCGTATGTTCACGCAGACCTGGGAAAGGTGTATGAAGACCAGGGTGAGACCGCGAAGGCGATCGCGGAGATGAAGCAGGCCGTGAGCGTGGATGTGGACGGGGGCTTTTATTACCGGTTGGGTCGTCTTTACCTGAAGACCGGAGACCGTAAGTCGGCAGAAGAAGCGTTAGCGATGAGTGCCAAGCTGAGAAATGCGACGGATGCCGCGGCGCAGTTTGTGAAATAAGTGCGTCTGGCCCGGCTCCCTTGCCCGCCGCGTGGAAGTGTGAACGTGCCGATGGCCTGCGATCCTAACCTTTCTGGACAGGGTGACCTAATGGGATGGACCCGCCTCGTAGAGGTGAGCTGGTAGTCTCGCTACGAGGAGGACGAACCGTGACGAAGGCAGCGACGATTGGGCTGGATATTGCGAAGCAGGTCTTTCAGGTACATGGGGCGGACAAGACGGGTCGAGGGGTACTGCGTCGGAAGTTGAGGCGAAGCGAGGTGATTCGATTCTTCTCCGAGCTGCCTCCGTGCCTGGTAGGGATCGAGGCCAGCGGAAGCGCTCACTACTGGGCACGAGTGCTGGGCGGACTGGGCCACACGGTCCGGCTGATGGCGCCACAGTTCGTCAAGCCGTACGTGAAGTCGCAGAAGAACGACGCCAACGATGCGGAAGCGATTTGCGAGGCCGTGACACGGCCCAACATGCGGTTCGTTCCGCAGAAGTCTGTCGAGCAGCAGGATCTTCAGTGTCTTCATCGGGTACGCAGCCGGCTGGTCGCCTGCCGCACCCAGCTCATCAACCAGATCCGCGGCCTGCTGGCCGAGTACGGGATCGTCTTGCCGCAACATCCAGGACAGGTACGCAGCGGCTTGCCGACTGTGCTGGAGGATGCCGAGAACCAACTTACGGGCTTCGGCCGAGACTTGTTTCGCAGCCTCTATGAGGAGCTGGCACAGCTGGACGAGAAGATCGCCGCAGCGGACAGCCGGATTCAGATCGCATTCCAGAACCACCCCGATTGCCGGCGAATAGCCGCGGTCGAGGGCGTAGGACCGTTGATTGCGACGGCCATTGTTGCCGCGATCAGCAACGGGCATGCCTTCGAAAATGGGCGTCAGTTCTCAGCATGGCTGGGGCTCGTGCCCAAGCAGAACTCCAGCGGTGGCAAGAGCAGGCTGCTGGGCATCAGCAAGCGCGGCGATCCATACCTGAGAACGCTGCTGATTCATGGCGCCCGCTCTGTCGTCTTCCGAGCCAAGGCCAAGACGGACAAGCGAAGTCTCTGGATCATCGACAAGCAGCAACGGCTCGGGACGACGAAGGCTTGTGTCGCGGTAGCCAATAAGAACGCGCGCATCATCTGGTCGCTCATCACCCGCGAACAGGAGTACCGGCACGCAGCATAGCCTGGAGCCAGTGAAGAACCGAAAAGCTTTCCCAACGAGATGCTCGAGCCGCCAACGATGGCGCAACTGGTGAGACCAGCTTCTTCAGAACCTGATAGGGGGCGGGCCGCTAAAGGCCGATGACCTGATGAGGAGAAGAAGCGCAGATTCCATTATGGCCAGGGTAGATCTCCCATCTACCCAACAACAGGCCGGATATATGTACGCGTCTCATTCCCGCTGCTCCCTCGAAGAAAGCTCTTGCATACGAGGCGGGTCCATATATGCTCCCCTAAATCCGCACAGAGCCGAGGATGAAATCATTTTTGCGTGAGGTAATGAAGACCTAAGTGACGACAAGATTGACCGAAGACGATCGCTCTGGACTGACCCCACGAAAAGAGACACAGGTGTAGTCGAAATTGTGGCGGTCAAAGCCTCCAAGAGCAACGCGGAACCACAGCTTTCAACAGGGAGGCTGCAAACCATTCAATATAAAACAGTTAAAAACAACGAATTTCAACAGATTTCAATAACTAGCTGAATCTGGTTCGGGACCAGGAGGTCGGGGGTTCAAATTCTCTCTAACTGTCAATGAAGGCCAGAGCCTATCGGCCGGCGAACCTATATAACTCAGTGAGCTTTTGTCAAGAAGCCTGTACAGGCGCGGATGGTTCAGACGGAACGACTCCAGTTTTTCCTTGAACTCTGAAGTGAGCCAGTCGTCTCCGGTCACCTTGGATGCCATGCCAATTCGGCAAGAAAATTCCCTGGTGCTTCAACAGTGCGGCGGGCGCGTGCCCTGTGACTCGCTTTCTTGCTGTCTGTCATCACGCTTTGGAGCTCCGCAGTTTGCGCTGCTCGGCGTACAGCGAGACATACAGAGTGAGGTAAAGAAGCCGCCTCGCATTACGGAAGTAAGGAGGGGCAGACGCTAGAACCAGTCTCACAGATGTCTCAACAGGATCAACATGGATCCCAGTTGAACCATGCCGAGGAAGTTTGCAGCGTGGCGCTCCCATCGGCAGGCGATGCGTCGAAAGTTCTTCAGCCAGGCGAACAGCCGTTCAATTTTCCAGCGGCGCCGATAGCGGCGCAGCGGTCTTCCATCTTGCGCTTTCTTTCGCTTGCGCCGGTTGGGAGCGATCATCTCCACACCTCGCTCCTGCAATCGCTGATCCAACGGATCGCTATCGTAGGCTTTGTCGCCGATCATGCGTTTGGGCAATGGACCGATGTGACGCCGGTCGAGGGTTTGTTCGACCAACGTTGATTCATTCGGCGAAGCGCTCGTAACCCCGATGGCGATAGGAAGACCGCCGCTGTCCGCGATTGCCATGATCTTGCTCCCTTTGCCGCAGCGCGCGACGGCAACGACCTGTGACACGGCTCAAGACGAAGTGGGCGGATCGGCGCAGGAGAGCGACGGGCGGCGAAGAAACGAAGAGGTGAGTGTGTGATCGGCCCCGGGTATTTTGAACCACGGTAAATGTTAGTCTTCGGCCAGGAATGCCGCCTCACTTATGCTGGTACAAAACTCTGCCAGCACTCCACCTTTCATTGTTTCAATATTTGCTGCAATGTGAAGGCGCTCTTGCGCCACGTCTTGTCACCTGCAATAAATCCCCACAAGTCGGCCTCTGCTGCATGCTCGCCGTATTCCGTGTGCGGATCGAATCCGCCTTCGAACTCATCCATCGAAGCCCAAAGGAAGAGTTTTTCGCAACCGGGAATCGAAGCGACCCGGGTAATCAAATCCTTCATCCATTCGGCCCGCAACGCATCCTCCCGCAGCACCACCGGATTCTCGATGATTTCCTTGCCAGTATAGACCGGCTTAAACGTCATGCCAGTTTCGGGATCCTGACGATACACATCGTATTTATTACTCAGGCTGCCTGTTCCCCACCAGCCGATCTCCGTAACCCAGAACGGCTTCTCCCCTTCGCCGTGTTTGGCCATCAGCGCCTTGAAGTTGCGCAGATCTCGCTCTTCCATATCTGCGACAGGCTCCGTGCGAAAAATGTTCCAATCGGCGTATTCGTGAAAGTTGCCAATGTCATAGTAACCGCGCGCCAGATCCCAAAACGCTTCGCTTCCGCGTGGATCCTCTCTCCTGGAACGAGCATCGGGCAAGTTGCCATAGGCACACGGAAGAACCTTCGCCTGCGGATCCGCCGCCTTGATAATGCGATAGCTCGGCTTAAGGATCTTTTCTACGTAGGTACTAAGCGTCAAATCAAAGTGCTGTCCCGACGGCTCGTTGAGAATCTCCCAGTAGTGAATTCTGTCCTTATATCTGCTTACCCACGCCTGGATGAACCTTTCCAGGTACTCCGGGTGATTAGCCACCACGTCGGCCAGAGTTCTACCTGCCCACGCAGGAACCGGGGGTCTGTCAAAATGGCCGCCAAGTGTGGCAAGTATCTGAATATGTTCGGCCGTACAGGCATCGACGATGCGATCGTACGCGCTCCAGTCGAATTCATCCTTGCTTGGCTGCACCAGGACCCAGGAGAAAGCCATGCGGGTCCATTGCACACCCATTTCATTCAGTTGTCCGGCCAACCATACGCCGTTGGTTTTAAAGTCGTAGTTGCCCGGCCGGCCCACGTCGGGGCGCATGAAATTCAGACCAACCCGCGCTCCAATTGTGGTTCTCTCAGCCCGTGGATTCTGAGCCGACGCGGTCAGAATCGAAGATGCTGCCATGCTGACTGACAAACAACAAATGACGATGCCACTTTTCATCAAGGCTCCTTTAGCAGCTACTGCATTTACTCCGTGCTCCACCTACTACAGATGGGCAAGGCACTTGAAGTCACATTTCCACCAATTGCGATTACCGAGCTCGCGCATGGCCACGGCCTCTGACTCCACCGAATCTATTCGTGAAACTAGTTATTAAGCTTCACAAGGTCGACACTCTCTTCAATGCTGTATAGGGCGTCTTGGAGAAAGCAGAGCGGTAACGCTACTCTCCCGAGGAACAAAGGGTATCATCTTCAACGTTTTTGCTCCTGCGACTGTTCGTCGTGCGGCAATGACACTGTGATCGCTAGCAATTTACTCTCATGCGCAATGGCATGGCCGTCGCAGAATACTTGAAGACCCGAACCTCTGTGATACCTGGTCCCGTCGCGGTCATACAGAATGGTCAGGAGATGTCCGTGATAGGGAAGACCGTCGAGAGCGAAGTAACTCCATTTATCTCGAGGTACTAAAGGATTCAGAATGAACTTGTCTCCGGTCGCAGGCCGAACGCCAATGAGACCCGTAATTACGAGATCGGCAAATTCGGAGTGGTTGTAGTAGCGGCCGCGATTCGCCGGCGGTTGTTTTTTCTCTTCGAGAATGGTGCGCGCGATCCACTGGCCTGTATCAGGATCAAGGTCCTCGTCGATCCAGGGGATGATTTGACCATTCGGAAGCAGGATATGCTGGGAGCGAACGTACTCGGCCAACACCTCACGGTATTCTTCAGGTCCAATGATTGTCTGCGGAGAACCGTTCAGAAGATTAGCCAGTGCTATCAATGTCTGCGTGGTAGCGAAGGGCCAGGATGGGCCGTTCCAAAGACACTCATGCGGATACTCAAAACGAAAACGAGGGCTTCTGCGTTCGGCGGTTGTCGGACCGTATTTTCCTGCGAATCCGTGCGGATCAGTGAGTTGCTGCCAGGCTACTACGTGGTTAGAGTGGGGCAGATCGAAGTACCAAGGAACATAGCCGATCAGCTCGCGCACGCCCACCCAGGTCGCGCCGAAACCGCGCGGCACCGTCTCGTAGAATTCATCCTTCGGATTCCAGAGAGCACTCTCTACCAAAGCGCGCAGATCCACGGCCTTCTTCGTGTACTGCCGGGATAGAACCTCGTCTCCGTTGAGTGCGGCAATCTTCGAGATGGCAACTGCATCACCGTACATGTAACTGTTGATGGTTGGGCGATAGCCGCTACCACCAATGCTGTCCTCCATGCCGTCGCGGTCGTCGATCTGCCAGAACAAGCCATTGGGATCCTGGTGCGTCTTCTCCCACGCCTCGTAATTATTTACTAGGGCGGGTAGTAAATCGGTCGCCAATTCTTTGTCGCCATTTGCAAGATAGACTGCATAAACAGAATCGGCCGCAGCGAAACTGTAGCGGCGAGGCTCTCCGTCAGGCGAAAACCAAAAGCGCGCGTCCTGTTCTGCGTAGGCCGTGTCACGCAGCCAGCGCGCTTCTTTCAGATGATCCTCTGCCGCACAATCGATCGCATTGTACTTGCCGGCCCACGGGACATTGTCAAGGAACTCGTCGATGATATAGCCGTCGGGTGTGTGGTGTATGTGCTTCTGAAAGGAGTACCAACGGAAGTAGTAGATTTGCTCCAGTTGCCTGTCGGGCACATCGAGCCATGGGATGTTGGCGGCAAACCAGGGCCAGTCGAGAACCGGCTGGTCATTCAGGAACTCGCGCTCCTGAGCAGCGAATTCGGTGAAGTAATGATGGTACGACTCGGGGGCCAGCAGGCCATGCGCAGCTGCATTTTGCGCGATCGCTTTCCCTGGCGCGCACGAGATCACCAGGCTCAAAAGCAGGAATAACCTACACGCTCGGCTTTTGCGGAGTCCCATCGCGTCCCCTCCTAATCTTGAACGATTTTTTCCGCCTCACAAAGCAACATCTCTACCTCCCGAGGCCTGAAGCTAAATTTCCTTCCTGGCCTGGCACTAATGCCGTCCCGGGCCCGTGGCAGACGAAACAGGCCCGAATATTTCGCGCATTGGAATTTCCAGGGTCCCGGCGCGAAAGGACATCCAATCATAGATCCCCGTGCTGAGATAGGTAGCGCTTCCAGGGGCATCGATTGCGAGAATGAAGTTAACACCGTGCTTCTGGACTCCTTCATAGCGACTCTCGCTCATGTCGAGCGGGATTTGGCTCAGTGCGCTATTCAGGATCTGTCCGTTTGCATCGAATATGATCACCTCGGCTTCGAGGCGGCCGTGGCGGCTGCCATCTGAAGAGGTCTCTAGGCGCAAATCGTTCGGCCTGATCGCAAACTGAATCACAAGATGGTTGGTATATCCTGCCGGATTTGCGAGCTGACTCTCCCCTTTCTTCGATTCGCTCGCAGGAGCCGAAGGCAATCTATGAACTTGTTGTGCAAAGGGTATTTCAGTCGAATTCGGCGAGTTGAAGCTCATAAGTGCACGCAGCGGGTCTGTACTGGAGGGCATTGGTTTGTTGCGACCGGTGGTTATGTCCACTGGGTAGTATCCTTCCCTATAAGCGAGCTTGTAGTTACCGTGCGCAATCTTTATAGTGATTCGTCTGAATCCTCCGCCGGCGGCTCGGCCGGCTGGTGCGTACCCAAGAGGGTAGAAGAATGGCACGTTTCGAACGATCTTTGCTACAGATTCTTCGAATCCATTTGTGTTGTAGATAGCCTCCCCGCCGGTTTCCTGCGCGATCGCTTTCATTGCGTCGTGTGCAGCAAAGGAGTCACCTTCCAAGCCTTTTGTTATTTGCGACTGAAGGTCGGTTTTCTGGTCGGGGTTGAACTGCAGGTCGGCAACGACGCCCTGAGCGTCGATTGGATAGATTGTTATTCGGGCTTCCGAAAGCAGCTGATCGGTTTTGCGAATTTCACTGCCGTAGTCGCGTTCCTCTCCCGTCACACCCGCAAACGTAGAATCTGGGGCGATTCTTAGCGGAAAAGCACCGGAGAACCACAAAACGCTCTTCCGCCCGGGTATTCCGCCAAGGTAATGGGCAAGGAACCGAAATGCTTCGAGCGTCATCGCTACGCGTGCGTCTGTGGATGTTGCATTTTGACGCGAGAGACTTCGCAGGACGGCCTGGCGCGCTCCCTCTGGGATCTCCAGCGAAGTCAGTAGATTAGCCTCCCCATCGATTGCGTCGGTTGAGCTCAACTCAGGCGAAGCCTTTGGATTTGCTCCGCTGTTCGGATTGGCTATGGAAGCTGCTGACACAGAGGAGTCATCGGAGAAGTCCTGAATCATGCGTAGCTTATCGCTCAGTGTGAAGATCGCAATTCGGCGTCCCTGCAAGGGATGCTTTAGGAACTCAAGGATCTGACTCCGAACAAAAACCTGGTCTTGCAGTTGTGTATTCAGAGAATCGAGCAACAGTACGACCGTCGCGTCGGGCGAAGCTTGCCGGGGAATATTCGTGAACACATTGGGCGGCAGCACAGGCGTTTTTCCCTGGACGGACCGTGCCCCCGTGTGTTCTTCAAAAAACGCAATATGCTGTGGTTCTCCATTTTCGAAGAGCAGGAAATCCTGCTCGTTGAGCCCTTGCACGGGATTTCCGTCTCTGTCCGTGACTGCAACGTCGACGATCACATTCACAGTTTGAACTTTGATGACGGGAGCTTCGTTCTCTTGTGGCACAGCATCTTGTGGCAAATGTGGCATTGACGTTCGAGCCATCGAGGGTGGCGTAAGGACGAATACCATGAGGGGAAGAAAGTGCCTGACCATTCGAAATCCTCGATCCAGTCGTCCGTCACAGCTTGATAGGCAATCCCGCGCTAACCCCGTTCCGGCAATCAAATCGATCATGCTCTTAGCAGATTCGTCCGGTTATGGTTAAAATCCGAGTGACGGTCCGTTGCGGGTGGCAAGGCCAATTTGTTCAAGATAAACATTTCGGCCGTTGTACCAGAGCATCCACTTGCCCCCGGAGAAGACAGCATAAGGTTTGTAGCACGCATCTGCGTCGAAGCCAACGCCTGTTGCCCGGATGATCGGGTTGGACGCGCAGCGTTCCCATTGATGTAAGCCGTCACGCGAGCGCGCGAGCCCAATCTGCGCATGATCGATGTCTCGATATCCGATATAAAGGGCATAAAACCATCCATCCTGCTGAATCACCTGAAGCCCGGCTACGCGCTGCTTTTCCCATTCGCATTGCGGATCAGGCCGGAAGATTGGATTACCTGGATCCTTCACCCATTGCAATCCATCCTTGCTGGTCGCGTGTCCAACGGCGTTTGGCTCATATTGAGCGCCGCCCGAATACCACATCCGCCATTGTCTGTTCGTCGCGTCCCAGAGAACGTCAGGGCACATGAGAGCCACATCCTCCCACGGCAGTTCGGCGGTCAAGACCGGTTTACTCGCTTGGCGAACCCAATCGATGCCGTTACTGCTGGTGGCATAGCCGATTGCAGAATGCCCATCCAAGCGTCCCTCCGCGGAAGGCTCCTTTCTCCAGGTCTGACCGGTGTACCACATGTGATAGCCATCCGCGCGTCTGACGACTGCAGGCCGGTTAATATCATCCTCCCATCCGGAAGATGGGTTGGGAGCCAGAACGATCCGCGGAGCGGACCAATGAATTCCATCGCTACTCTCCGAAAGAGCGATTGACTTCTTCGGGCGCCAGGAAAGCCACATGCGAAATTTGGCTTGCTCTTCAATTACGGAAATGTCGAAGCAGGTACCGTATTCACCTCCGAGGACAGGATTTCCTGGATACTTTTGCCATCCCCCTGCAGTTCCTTGCGTGGTGAGAGCGCCTATGCGCTTTGAAGCTCCCAGTGCGGACACGCCCGTTGCGCCCAGCCATGATAGGACATTCCGACGATTCATCATGTCATTCCTGTTCGCGATCCCAGTCACGCATTACATGAGCCGCAACATAAATCCGTAAAACCGTCCAACACGTATTCAGACCATCTCACCCGATCGGAATAGCCTCATAACGCTCACGATTCCGCAACGAAATCCAGGCTCTCGCCGGAGTGAAACACAAGACCGATTTGTTCGAGGTGATCGCGTCTGCCGTTGTACCATAGCCTCCAGCGGCCATCGGAATGTACTGCAAAGGGCTTGTAGCACGCGTCCGCATCCCAGCCTCCGGGAGTAGGCCGGACGATGGGGTTTCCTGCGTGTCGAACCCAACCGGTGACTCCATCTTTCGATCGTGCCAGCCCGATCTGCGCATGATCGATGTCGCGGAAGCCGATGTAGAAAGCGTAATACCAACCCTTCCAACTGATGATCTGTGCGGCGGTCACCCTGTTCTTTTCCCATTCGATGTCTGGACGAGGCGCCAACACGGGATTGGCAGCGAACTTGTCCCAGTGCAGCCCATCTTTGCTCGTTGCAAATCCGATCGCGTTTGGTTCGTATTGTTGCCCCCCCGAATACCACATCTTCCACAGGTGGCTCGTGCCTTCCCACATCACGTGCGGACACATAACCGCGACGCCTTCCCATGGAGCGGTCGGTTCCAATACGGGCTTAACTGACAGTCTGACCCACGTGCGTCCATCCGGACTGGTAGCATAGCCAATCTTCGAACTTCCCTTTGCTTGCCCCGTGAACCACATGTGATATCCGTCAGCGCGGTGCACCACCACGGGACGATTCATGTCCTCTTCCCAGCCAGTCTCTGGGCGAGGTCCAAGAACGATCTCGGGTGGACTCCAATGAATCCCGTCTTTGCTCTCAGTAATGGCAATACTCTTCTTCGGACGCCATGAGACCCACATCCGGTAGACTCCAGACTCCTGGAGCACCGAAATGTCAAAACATGTACCATACTGTCCCCCGAGTACGGGATTTTCCTTGCACTTCACCCATCCGCTATCGGCAGGCTGGCTCCATAGCCGCGGCAAATCCATTAAGGAGCCCGCCCCCACGACCGATAGAATCGCCATCAACTCTCTTCGTGTCATCTTCTTCTTTCCCGTCATGACTTCACCTTGATGCTGCTCGATTCCTGCTGCCAAAAAACGCAGCTTTGGTTTCAATCATTCGCTGTGAACGATGCCATTCCATTACACGTCGCATTTGCCTCAGATGCCCATCCTCGGGCTGCGATTGGAGAACTCCGTGAGGCCGCGCGGAATCGGCGGCCTCAGGGATGCGTGCGAGCCTGCTCTACGAGGCCGCTCAAAAGATAGCGTGCAGTGACAATTGAATGCTCCTCGGAGCGTTCGCGGTACTAATGATGCCAAAGCCCTGAGTGTTCGGTCCCACGGTATTGTTATACCCGGGACCGTTGAGCACCGTGTGGTTCAGTGCGTTAAATGCCTCTGCATGGAAATTCAGCTTCAAGGTCTCCCAAATATTAAAGTCCTTGTCGAGGCTGGCATTGAAGTCCTCGATGCCGGATGCCGGCCCCTTAAAGACGCCCACTGCGGCATTACCGAGGAACAGCCGCTGACCTACACTCGGGAGTGTCGTAGGCGTCCCATTGACGAGGGCCTGATCCGCCCGGATGAACTTGCTGGGATCCAGCCAGCTCACGCCGATCTCGCTACCCCCGGACATGACCACGCTCTTGCGGTTTGAAAGCAGCGCGCCGCCTCCGGTATAGTTTGCGTAGCAACCGGCTGAGCTGAAGTTGAATTCGTTGCAGTTGTAATCGGCAATGCTGCCGTAGCCGCCTGTGATTGCAGTCCCCGTGCCGCCGATTGCCCATCCGTCGAAGATCTTGTCAGCTAACTGGTTCTGTCTCAGAAACCGCGGTATCTGGTAGCGGAAGGCAGCAGTCATTTGATGTGCGGTCCCAGGGCTGTAGTAATCCAGGGCACAATCGGTGTAGTAACGGCAGCCTTGCTGTGCCGATGAGCTGCTGTAGGTGTACGTGCCCAATAGGGTCAGGCCGTACGAGTACCTCTTGTTCACCTGGACTTGCAGAGAGTTATACATCGAGTTGTAATCCGAATAAAACGTTGAAATTCCGCTAAAACCTGCCGGATAGAAGGGCTCACGCGAATAGATGTTTGCACTGGCATTCGAGCTCCCGCCGGCAACAAACCTGGGCCAATTCTGGTTATGCGATTCATTGAGATGAGTCCCCCGTGTCGCCACCCACGCTGCGGAGAAGACATAGGTGTTAATCGGCTCGATCTCAAATGCCAGATTGAACTTGTCATACTGGCCCGAGTTGTAGCCGGGGGCTATTGCTTGGGTACTTAGCGGATTTGGGAAGACCAGGGTCTCGGCTGCGGCCGATCCCGCGGTCGGCACCTTGTACGGGAACGGCACGCTTCCGTATTGCGCGTAAGGCTGGGAGAGATCCAGTCCCGGGCCCTGAGCGGGAGAATAGTCCACCCCATACGGCGCAGTTGTGGTATAGCCATTGAATCCGAGTGTGTACTGATAATCCGTGTAGCGCCCGTATCCGCCCTTGAGCGCGGCCTTGTGATTGCCAAACATGTCCCACGCAAAGGACGCCCTCGGTCCCACGTTATAGTGGTCTCCGGTCAGGTTATTCGGAATGCCACGGTCTCCAATTGTCACCAGTCCAACAGGGGCTGTTGGAAACACCGTGGATGGCTGCCCCGGAACAAAGGTTACGAAGGCGTTGTTGGCCGGGCGAATTCCGAAGTACGGCTGCAGTCGAAAACCGAGCATGACAGTCAGGCGCGGCTTCAGCTTGACGGTATCCTGGATATATGCTTCGCGAGCCGGATAGTTAATATCGAGGTTCTGCGTACTGTTCTGATAGAATCCACCCCCAAATTGCCCTAAGGGCCCCCCATTGAGCAGCATGTCAGCGATTCCGTTGCCGGTGCCGCCATATGAACTGTCATAGTCTTCGAACGAGACATCGGCTCCTGCATCCCATGTCTGGTTAAAGAGCTCATGGAAATTGCGGAGTTCCAGGCCGGTCTTGATCGTGTGGCGCCCCTTAGTCCAGGTGAAATTGTCCGTGATGTCCCAGGTGTGCTGGGTCATCGGATTGATGTAGCCGTTCCAGATGTCCACGCCCATATTCCGCGGAGTGTTGATTTCCTCGACATCCGGGGCCAGAGAGTCGCCTACAGCGTTAATTCCTGTATTCGACGGGTTAACGACCCCGGAGCAGGGCGCGCAGGTGTTGGTAACTGAAATCTCCGTTTGCGTCAGGCCGAGGACAAAATTGTTCACCATGGAGGGACTGATCGTATACGTGTCGTTGACGGCCCAAACCTTGGTCTGCACCGGTTCGCCCCAGGTTGCACCGGGATTCGGATACTGCGTCGCCCACGAGGCTTCAGAGAACTCGTCGTACATGTCCTGGAACGTAGGGTTGTCGTTGTACCACCAGAGGCTGCCGAACAGCCGGTGCTTGGCGCCAAAATTCTCATCGATTCTCACAACCCAGGTCTGAATCAAGGACACATCGCTCGGATTCCAAGTGAAAGTGTCCGTTCCGCTTGTCGGAGCAGGCATAACGGCTTGTCCGGCCGAGGAGTTGAGTGTGTTTCCGAGAGGGCCGAAGTCGGAAGTAGGAATCGTCGGAGTCGGCTCTCCGTTGATCACCGGGATGCCGTCAGGCGAGTTGGCGAAGTTGCCGCCCCGTTCGTCGTTGGTAATAGTCTGCCCGGTGGTCGTCGAATTCTTCGAGGTACTGGTGCGCTCATAGGATAGGAAGAAGAACGTCTTGTCCTTTCCCGTGTAGATCTTCGGAATCCACACTGGACCGCCCACATTGCCGCCATACCATTCCTGGTGGAACGGTTGCCGCGGCACACCTTGAAAGTTGTTCGACCAGGGGTTCGCGTTCCATGCGCCGTTTTGCAAATAGGTCCAGAATTGACCGTGAAATTGATTAGCGCCACTTTTCAGTGTGGCCTCGATCTGCCCACCCGCGCCACGCCCGACCGATGCGTCGGGGAGTGCTGATGCCACGCTGAACTCCGACGTGTTCTCCGATTGCGGAAAGTCCGCAGCCGCTGAGCCATGCATGTAATCGTTCATGGCGGCGCCGTCGATATCGTAATTGTTGGTCAGTTGCGAAACGCCGTTGAAACTGGTGACCGGGATGAAGAAGCTGGCCCCGGTTCCGGCGGCCGTTGCGCCCGGCATCAGAACTTCCATTGACTCTCGCGGATCGCGCCCTTGAACGGGAATGCCTTCGATGAGGTCGGCACTGATCGTAGTTAGATTATTCGCGGTTTCGGTGTCTACCATCGCCGCCGATCCTGAAACGGTGACTGTTTCGTTGGCCGTACCAACCTGGAGGGTCACTGGAAGTGTCGAGACTCCTCCGGCATGGAGCACCACGTCCTCTGCAGTGAACGTCTTGAAGCCGGCGACGGTGCAGGTGACCTTGTAAGTGCCGGCGGAGAGCGAAACGAACTGGTAGGAGCCAATTCCGTTGCTCGTCGCTTTCGCCTGGGCCCCGGTATCAACGTTGAGCACGGTTACAGTAGCGTTGGGGACTACTGCGCCATTCTGGTCCGTGACAAATCCCGTCAGCAAAGCCGAGATGTCAATCTGCGCAAATGCTTGAATGGAAACTGAAAGGAGCAGAATGAGACACGCGGTTGCCGCGATCAGGAGGGGCCACCCTGCCTTGATGCGGCATGCATGTGTGATCCGTGACCCGGATGGTGCGATCTGCCTGTCTTGGAGAGCGGTTGCGGAACAACCAGAAGCGTTTCGAGGGGTTTGAAACTCACATTCACATGAATATCTGATCATCTGGATCCTCCTGAAAGTGAACTGGGAAGCGTGTCATTTTTCAGAGGGAAGGGTGCATCCGTATCGAAACCCTGTCCA
The DNA here is from genome assembly GCA_963844905.1 of uncultured Acidobacteriaceae bacterium. Taxonomy (GTDB): domain Bacteria; phylum Acidobacteriota; class Terriglobia; order Terriglobales; family Acidobacteriaceae; genus Telmatobacter. The sequence continues at coordinate 818,114 of CAWJQD010000002.1, forward strand.
GTACAATTCGTGTTAATGCCGGTACTTTCCTAATGCAATGGCGAAGCCACGAAATTGGGTGAAAATGCATGGGTTTACTGACGTATTGTCACGTTACAAATCGGTTCCAACACGTTACAACTATGTTTGGAAAATGGTTGCCGGGGCTGTTCTGCCCGTGCTAACGTAGATGGGCTCGGGGTGCGGCATGCCGGCAATCGACCGAACCGCGGAGTTGGCTGAGTACGAAGCAGTACTGTCGTCGTCCCTTTTTGCCGGCCAAACCAATTCCAACCGATTTCTCAGGTACGTTTCCGACAAATTCTTTGCCGGAGTCGACCACCTAGGCGAGGTCGAGGTCGCCGTGGAAGCCTTGGGCCGTCGTGCGGACTTCGACCCCCAGCAGGATTCCATCGTTCGCGTGGAAGCGCATCGGGTGAGAAGGCGCCTACACGACTACTACGCAAGCGAGGGTGCGAGCCATCCCATTCGTTTGGTCCTGCCCCAGGGCAGCTACCTTCCTCAATTCGTTTCAGCGCAGGAGGAAAGAACTGCCGCCGGAAGTTTGGCCCAGGGAGCGGCTGCAAAGTCCGCGGAACCGCCGCCGCCTTCCCTGCCGAGGCTGGTTCCCGTCGGCAAATTTGCGATCGGACTGTCGGCACTCCTCCTGGTCGGCTTGATTGCGGCAGGATTGTTCCTCTTTCTCCACAATCGCCTGAAGACACAAGCCACTCCAGCTGCCGCTTCAACGGCGCCATTACCGATTACCACGATGGGCTCTCCTGAGGTCCTGATCATGGCTGGCTCATCAGCGAAGAGCTACACAGATCAGTTGGGGCATATCTGGACGGTCGATCGATATTTCGATGGCGGCGAGCCTTGGCCTGTCCCCTATCGTCGCATTTTGAGAACCAGCGATCCGCAACTGTTCCTTTCGGCCCGGCAAGGTCAGGAGTTTGGTTACGACATTCCGCTCAAGCCTGGGGATTATGAGTTGCGGCTATACTTCGCAGAAACTTTTTACGGTGAAGATAATTCCGAGGGTGGTGGGGAATCGAGCCGCATGTTCGACGTTACTGCGAACGGCGCGCCAATATTGACCGATTTCGATCCGCTTTCTGATGCGGGAGGGAGCAACACCGCAGACGTTCGCGTCTTCCCGGGGATTTCGCCAGGTGCTGACGGCAAGCTCCATCTCAAGTTTCGCAATCACTGGGCGCTCAAGGGCGTTGCCTTTGTTAACGCCATCGAGCTAACCCGCACCGATAGCAAAACCATGTTACCCGTCCGCTGGGTCGCAAGCGATTCTGCGATTGAGGACCAGGCGGGCCGCCTGTGGGTCCCAGATCAATTCGTTGAAGGCGGACGCAGGCGGGCGAACCGAGATAAGGTCGAAGGCACACGCGATCCTGAACTCTACCAGTCGGAGCGCTATGGTAATTTCACCTATGCCATCCCAGTCACCACGGACACAACCTACACGCTCACCCTCTATTTTGCCGAAGCATGGTTTGGCGCGCCGGCAAACGGAAACACAAATGGCGTGTGGACAGGTAAGCGCGTCTTCGACGTCTATTGCAACGGCACTTACCTGTTGCGCGACCTGGATATTTATAAGGAAGCCGGCGGAAGCCTGAAGGCTTTGACCAGGACATTCCACGGATTGAGGCCCAACCACCAGGGCAAGCTCTTTCTATCCTTTGTCCCCAATCAGAATTATGCCAACCTGACCGCACTCGAGGTCGTTCCCGAGCAGAAGTGAATCAGGTTTTGGCGGAATCTCAGCGCATGATCTGCGCGGCATCCGTCTATCAACGGCGTTCGACGCGTGCTTGTCAGATCTCGAAAATCTACCGCGGTTTGAAGCTGGCCTTTTGGGTGGTTGGGGAGATGCTGCTGAGCGGCACTTCCAGTGTTCCAGCGCGGGAAGACGCCAAATCATAGACGCCACTGCGCAGAGACGTTGCCTCCCGGGGAATATCGATTTCAAGGAAGAAGTTGACGCCGTGCAGCAGCACAGCCGCATAGCGCGAGGCGTTCATGTTCAGATCAATTTCCTTCACAGTCGAGTTCAGTGCGCGGCCGTCGCGGCCATAGGCAACCAGCGAAGCTTCGAGCTTGCCATGGCGCGTGCCGTCGGCAGACGTATCCAGCTGGATCCCAACCGCTTCTACCGCAAATTGGGCCCGATAGCGGATCCACTGCGCCTTGAGGTTATCCAGTTGGCGATTGTCGCCCGCCGGGGTTCCGGTGCGAACAGGTCCAGCGTGGACCTGCAGCGCGAAGGCAATCTGGGTCGAATCCGGCATGCCCGGATCCATGAAAGGCTGCAGTGGATCGCCGGGAGGCTTGGAAGCCACTTCCAGGTCGGTCTTTGCGTCATCGGCGTAGTAGCCGCCCACAGACGGCGGCCTCCGAGCACATCACTTGCCTGAACTACGCACACACAGCGCGCGTAGGCCGCCGGTGTAACCGAGGGGATCATAGCGCCATCGCATCCCATGCGGAAAATCGAATTGCCATGCATACCCGGTACGGTGCCCGCGATCATCAAGCACCCGGCTGCTGCTCCACTCACGAGCGCCCGTCAGAAGCAACCCTCCTTGTGCCCTCCCCGCGAGAACCGGCGTCAAGTCTTTTGGGTGCGGGGCGGTGAAGCCGCTGTCGTCGTAAATCCCCTGCAGCTCATCAATTGACGGCAGCCTCCAGTCGGAGTATCCAGCCAAGCTCAGGTTCTGGCAGTACTTCATCGCCTTGCCCCATGTAACGTTCTCGCCGTTGTCCTTCGCGGTCCACATGAGTCCGGTAGAAGGATCACTCCAATACCCGCGTGCCCGCGTCTCCAGCGCCGGGTTTTGACCCTGCGTCGACGATTGAGGGCGGGCGATCATGGTAACGAAAAACAAGAGAATCAGGGCAACTGTTGCCTGCCGCTTCATGATGCACACTCCAGAAAACAAGGAACACTTGGAGAGGGCCCCCGCCAGCCACCCTCCAGCTGGGTACATTCCTCCGGTCTTAAAAGTAGGGATGAAAGACCCATTGAAATGCGTTTACTACTCCGAAGAACATCCCCATTTTGGCGCCTTGGACCCCGCCAGCATTCTTGATCAGATTGTTGTCGCTCTGAATGAGCGCCTTTGCCGTAGCACGTGAAATCCACGGCTTGAAATATGTGCCAATCGTGATCCCGTTCGAGTTGTAGTTGAAATCGTGAACCGCTGCCGCCCAATCACCTTGCCCCTGCGGTGTTCCCATGCCGATCCGTTACAGCGACGTCCACAATCACGCTGCGCGCGTTGACTTTGAAGACGGGCACTCCATTGGTGCTGGACGAAGTGCCTTGACCGAAAAGTGACGCAAAACTGCACGCGGCAAAGATGCTGAGAAAAATTATCGAAACCATTGAACGATTAGGGCGTATCGACACCGGAAAGCCTCCGGAAATCACAACTCCACCAATCTCTACCGGGCGAGCGTTGACACACGATTCGTTTTGTCGAACAGGTTAGAGTGCTCTTTGCAAGACTTCGTCATGGTTCAAGTGCATCGATGCACGGAATCGCACTGTCTTCACAACGCTTATATTCCGAGATGCTGCGGATGTCAACATTCGAGCGCTCTTCCTGAATCTGGTATTCTCGTAGCCGTCAGGAGGGCGCCATGCGTAAAGCGACGGGCCGTTTTTGCGCCGATAGAGCGATGAATACCGTGAGAGTGCTCCGTCTACGGCATGTTTCGAGATCCTGTGTCCCATCTTTTCGTGCGCGAGGCCGCCGCTCCATCAGGCCGAGTCGGCCTGGTAACGACGGCTCCGGACGCACTTTCTTGAAAAATGCTATCGGCATTCTGCTTGCTTGTCTGCTGCTGGTGATGTCCACCGGCAATCGTGCACCCGCTCAGAAAACAACGACGACCAACCCGGAGATTTTTCGCCTCGCACAACAGGCGGAGTCCGATCTTCACAATCAGAAACCGGAACAGGCAGCGGCAGAATATCAGAAGATACTCGCTCTCGATCCCAAGAACATCAGCGCTCATTCTAACTTGGGTCTGGCTGACTATCTTCAGAGTAAGTTCGCTCCGGCGGCAAGCGAGTTCAAGATCGCTCTCCACTTTAAGCCGGATCTCTGGAACATCGCGGCGCTTTGCGGACTCTCCGAGGCAAAAATCGGCGAAAACGCAGACGCGGCCGTGCATCTGGAGCAAGCGTTCCAGCATGTGGCCGAGCCCTCACTTCGTCTGGCCGTGGGCAAGCAGTTATTCGGCATTCTCTTTGAAGCAGGCGAATTGAACCGGGCCGCCGGCGTGGCCGATCAGTTACAACGCCTGGATCCAACGAATGTTGACGCGCTCTATGCGGTGCACCAGGTCTACACCCTTCTTGCAGACAAGGCATTCCTGGCCATGGGTCAACTCGATCCTGATTCAGCGCGAATGTACCAATTGCGCGGCGATCGAATGGCGGAGATAGGAAACATGCAGGGAGCGATTGTGGCGTATCGGCTGGCCATTGAGCGCGATCCGCATCTTTCCGGCGTGCACTTTGCACTGGGCGAGGTTTTGAGCATCTCTCGCAATGCAGATGAAAGGGCGGAAGCTGAGAATGAGTATGCGAAGGCGTTGGCTGACAATCCTTTGGATGAAAAGGCCGAATGCAGGCTCGGGGACATCGAAATGCAACGTTCGAATCCTGAAGCTGCCGCCCGGCATTATCAACGAGCCCTTCAACTTCAACCTAACGACCCTGACGCAAACGAAGGCTATGGCATGGTTCTTTTGACCTCGGGTTCAAGCCGGGATGCCAGCACTTATCTTAGTCGCGCCGTTCAATTGGACCCGACAAATGTGAGTGCGTACTATCACTTGAGCCAAGCCAGCCACAAAGCAGGAGATTTAGACGCGGCGAAGCGCGAGATGGACGAATTCCTCAAGCTAAAGGCACAAAGGGAGAATTTGAAGCGTAGCTTTGACGATCTACCCCTCCAAGCCGCGCGGCAGGCCAACCAGGGTCAAGAGGAACAAGCACCGCCGAAAGCGGCTCCTCAGGGGTCCACGGGCGAACACAACATCCCAAATCCGTGATACACCCTTCTGCGAGCTCCAAGACTCAATCCGGTTTTGTGCATCGATGACCTGTTCACGAAGGCTCCTTGATTTCGAGCCGTTGATTCGCCTCCACATCGCCAAGCCTTTGTAGAGCACCAGAAGGCCAGCGAACTTCTATCGCGCCGCGACCCTCGTTCCCCATTCCGAAATGAAGGGTAAGGTCACTGCTGGAGGCATAGCCGACGCTGCTGTTTACACACCGAATTTGCGTGCGGTTGGTCGTCTTCAAAGTCACTTCGGTTCCGATCGCTGACCGGTTGCTGCGAGTGCCTGTGAGCCGCACTTGCAGCCAGTGTCGCTTCGGGCTCTTGTTCCACCACATTTCAATCGGACCATCGAAGCAGGTGACTGCCACATCCAAGCGGCCATCGCGGTCAAAGTCGGCGAAGACACAGCCGCGATGCAAGCGCACTGGCGCCAATCCAACTCCGGATTCGTTCGATACATCGGCGAACTTGCCGCCAACATTTCTGAAGATCCGGTTTGTCATCCCCTGGTCTGTGTCCACGCCGCCGCCTGCCACAAACAGGTCGAGCCAGCCATCGTTATCCAGATCAACCAGCCCGCACCCCCAACCGCTGACGGGCTGGCTCAGACCCAACAGTCGTGACGGAATGCTTCCATCTTCAAACTCGCCATGCCCGCGATTGAGGAAGACGTCGAAGGTCTCGCCTTTGAGCGCGGTCATCACCAGGTCAAAACGGCCGTCGCCGTCGATATCGCCAAAGTCGGCGCCCATGCCGGATATGCTCCGGCCATCTCCGTTATAGGCCACGCCGGCGTCCATGCCCATCTCTTCGAACCCATGCCCTGAACTACGGAACAGCAGATTGCGGGCCTTGTCGTTGGCAACGAAAAGTCCAGGCCTGCCGTCTCTAGCAAAGTCCGCGACCGCAATTCCCATTCCCTTGCCGAGAACGTATGCAATAGCTCCCTTGCCCGTCACTTCGGTGAAAGTTCCATCGCCGTTGTTATGGAACAATTGCATCGGCTCGGCGGCATACTTGTCCGGCGGGCAATAACGTCGGCCCTCAGCCGTCATTCCGCCACAGATAGGATCGATGCCTGGTGCCCATTCGCAGTAATTGGAGATGAACAGGTCCAGTCTGCCGTCACCGTCGTAATCGATCCACGCCGCCGCGATCGACCATAATCCCCTGACTGGGGGCAGGTTCAACCCGGCAGCTTCTGTTACATCAGTAAAGGTTCCATCGCCATTGTTGCGGAAAAGCTGGTTGCCATGGACGCCCACGACAAACAGATCTTCGTGACCGTCATTGTTGTAGTCCCCTACAGCCACGCCCATGCCGTAGCCGTGACCGGCTACGCCCGCTTTCTCCGTAACATCGGTGAACGTTCCGTCGCGATTGTTCCTGTAAAGGCGATTCCAGAAGCTCGGTCCAGTCTTCTCAAGCTGCGGCAGCGCGGCCCCATTCACGCAATAGAGGTCGGGCCATCCATCCCCATCAAAATCAATGACGCCGAGTCCTGCGGCCAAGGTTTCCGGCTGGTATTTGTGTCCAGTCGCTCCTGTGGCGAGCACGAAATCCAATCCACAGGCCGGAGCTTCATTCACCATCCTGATGGGGATCTCATCGGCAGGCCATCCTCGCCGCGATAGGAGGCTTACCGACAGGAGCGCTGCGTTCTGAAGCAGAAAATCGCGCCTGCTACGGAGCATCGATATTCTCCTCTTCGTGGAGTTCGAGTGATGCGTTAGCCAATCGAGAGGCTTCCGCGGCGGCTTTCTTGGCTTCCTCCGTACGGCCAAGTTTTTTCAGTGCGATGGCGAGCTGAGCGTGCAGTGCACCCTTCGGGTCGGGATAGCCAGCGGCCAACTGCGGCCGAAGGTAGTGCACAGCCTCCGCGGGTTGGCCCAGTTGTTCATAAGCTATACCCAATCCAATCTGAGTCCACGCATTCCCAGGTTGCTGAGCAGCCAATTGTTTGAGCCGGATAAGCGCCTCGGCGTAATTCCGCCCAGCGAGAGCTACTTGAACCAGAGTGCGAAGTGCTGGTGCGTCGCGAGGGTTAATGGCCAGCGCAGAGAGAGCAGCCGAGCGCGCATGCGCCGAATCGCCAAGCCTCTCGTAGGCCTCTGCCAATCTGGCATTCAAGCGAGCGTCATTCGGCCGCAATCGCAAAGCCTCTTCATACTCCTGCCGGGCTCCTGCGGGATCGTTGCGCACGCTGAGCGCCATATCCCCCTTTAGTTCGTGAAGCGCACCCTGATTGTCCACTTCAGCCAGCTTGTCCTCAATACGCTCCTCTTCGTTGGCGTAACAGACTTGAAGATAGAAGCTGCCCTCACGATCGTTGGCGCTCAATCCACGCTCGAGCAATGGAATAGCTTGCGGACAATCTCCCGTCCTGGCATGGGCCACTCCTCGCCAAACCCATTCTGAACTTTCCGCGGTCGCAACTACGGGAAGGGCCTTCAACTGCTCCCATCGCCCTTCTAGATAGAGTTCCTTTGGGCTCAAGCCTTCTCCGCCCCGGGGCTGGGCTAAAAGCAAAGGGCAGGGAGCGGTTGTGTTGCGGATGCAATGCCACAAAGCTCCGCCGATCTCAGGCCCCGGCAACAAGGCCGGAGGCCATGCTCCCACGGCTTTGACCAACTCTGCCGGCGATCGAGCCCCTAAGGTCAGCAACCGCTCATCCGCTGCTTGCCAGTTTCCTTCTGAGGCGGCAAGAAGAGCCTCAAGCTGCACGGTCTCGGCTTCTTGCGGTTCACGCCGCTGGGCCTCCTCGAGAGTGGCCCGCGCTTGCGATTGCATGCCGAGCTCCAATTGCGCGATGCCAAGCTCTCCCCAAATTCCCCGCTGTTCCGGATCGGCAGCAGCAGATTGCTCTAGCAATGACTCCCTGGCTTCGGTTCCTTCCGAATTCGCCCAGGCTTCGATACGAAGCTCAGATCCTTCACCGCGTTTGGAGGTCAGAAAGGCGAGCTGCAGCGCGTGAAAGCGATTCAGGCAAAAGTTGGCCCAGGCCAACATATGCTTCTCGTCCCCGTTCGAACGAGTAACGCCAGCCTCAAGCGCTTCCGACTCTGTAGCAGAATCGCCTAGCGCTTCAGCTACGGCCACAACGTAATCCAGTGCATCGACTTCTTCGGGCCGCGCCGCGGACGCAACCTGAAGTGGGCCGAGGGCATCCTGCGGCCTCCCGCTGCGAAGCAGATCCTCGCCCAACAACAGGTTGGCAAGATAGTTCCGAGGCGACGCCTTTACGATCCGTTTCAGAAGCGGGATGGAATGCGCATAATCGGCCCGCTGGTGCAATGCTGAAGCGGTCTTCAACTGTGTTGCAATGTCTTCCGACGCTGTTGCATCAACCCGCTGCGCTGCGCCCAGCAATGTAAGTGCGATTGTCTGACCACAAACCGTCAGTATCCGTGCCGAAGATCGCTTAAACCGTGGGTTGCTCGACGAGCGCAGGAGAATTCCGCTGTGTATCCCCATTGCGCCGAAGTCCTCCTACTCCATGAGACCGCATTAGGAACCTTACCGGGGCTCGGGATTATCCTAGCACTCGTTGAAATGACGTCAGCACGACAATGGACCTATTGTCTGGCTCATTCGTCTTACCGAATTCAGTCCGCCTTAGCGCGAGCGGGACTGTGCTGAAGCGAAGCCTCAAACGTGCCCGGGGAGTCATGTGGAAAGCGGGCAAACGCCCGCGACTCCGCCATTATGAATGGCTTGCAAGGTTCGCACGCGCTGACGTAGGACTGGCGTTGACAGCGAGCAACGCGAGCCAAGCGGAGAAAACCTTGGCTCCGCACGGAGAGAATCCCGAATTTAGGAGCGCACGCAGAACTGCGAATTCTTGCCTCCAAGCAGAGAAAAAACGGACCTTGAATCGGGTTGCGTCGCACGCAGTGGACTGCTGAGGTACTTCCGGCTAGTGTTGCATTGGGTCGGGATACAACGCGGAGGACGAAACCTGCGGCCTCCTGGGCGGGCAAGAATACGGCCAAACCAAGGGGCCATGAGAACGAGGCCACTCGTGAGAAACAAAAGTTGCTCAATAGATGGATGTAGACTTGTTGAATTGCGATGATTCGCTCTTGACAGCTTCGCCTGCACCGAAATATTTTAGGGCTGATTCTTTCGAATGGAAACGTTTTCACGGAGGTTGACAATGCGTGTTCTTATTTCGCAGTCTGCTGCTGCTCTTGGTTTAGCATTTCTCGCTCTTGTATCGCGGGTGCCGGTAAATGCGCAAAACCTAGCCAAAACCCCTCCCATGGGCTGGAACAGTTGGAACTACTTTGCCGAAAGGGTGGATGACAAAGCTATCCGCGCCGCCACCGATCAAATTGTGGCCAGCGGCATGAAAGATGCTGGTTACATTTACGTGAATATTGACGATACCTGGGAGGGCCAACGTGATGCGAACGGGGTCCTCCACCCCAATTCCAAATTCCCTGACATGAAGGCTCTGGCCGACTATGTCCATTCCAAAGGTTTGAAGATTGGCATCTATTCCTCGCCGGGGCCAAAGACGTGCGCTGGCTACGAAGGGTCGCTCGGACACGAGGAACAGGATGCCAGGGTCTACGCCTCCTGGGGCATCGATTACCTGAAGTACGATGCCTGCAGCTTTATTGGCCAAGTCATGGAGAAACAGGCTCCGAACGACAAAGCAGCACAAATGCGGTTGATGCAGGCCGCCTATGCCAAGATGGGTAAGGCGCTCAAGGCCACCGGCCGTCCCATCGTTTACTCCTTCTGCGAATATGGATGGGACGCCCCGTGGGAGTGGGCGCCCGCGATCGGCGGCAACCTCTGGCGTACTACCGGCGACATTACGCCTAATTGGGATCGCATCGCCGTCATCGGCTTCAGCCAAGCTGGCTTGGAGCAATACGCAGGTCCCGGTCACTGGAACGATCCCGACATGCTCGAGGTGGGCAACGGGGATCTCAACTTGGCCGAGAACCGATCCCACTTTTCACTCTGGGCCATTCTTGCTGCGCCCCTGCTGGCCGGGAATGATCTGCCCAACATGAAGCCGGAGATCCGGGCCATCCTCACCAATCGAGACGCGATCGCCATCGACCAGGACCGCCTAGGTAAACAGGGCACTCGGGCCTATGCTGAAGGCGAGGTGGAGGTCTGGACCCGCCATCTCGCCGGAGGAGCGCTGGCCGTTGCCATCATCAACGGCGCCGACAACGGCCGCTTTGCGTCTCATCCGTTCCACCTGAGCCTAACTAGACTTGGACTGCAGGGCCCTCAGTCAGCGAGGGACTTATGGACAGGTAAGACGATCAAACTCACTGATGGCCAACCCCTCGAACTGGCTGCACATGATGTCCTTCTGGTACGAATTGCTGCTCCGAAATAAGCGTTCTCCAGGTGTGATCCAAGTACTAAGTCGGCGGGAAGTTGAGAGTTCGTGGCCTTCGTGCGTTTCGGAGTGAACAGGTCGGCCATGCTTGAACTCGCCAAGTGCACTACTTTCCTACAAACCGGAATAGGGGCATACTGAGCGCGATAGATACGCTGCGAGATTGGAGACATAATGCAGCCCGATATTCACGAGAACTTGCGGCGGTTACTAGCTGGCGATCCTATTAACGATGAGACCAAGGTAGTCCATCTGCTGGTAGAGGCACGTAAACTCATCGAACATGAAAAGGCTCTGAAGCAGACTTTGCTGACACTTGAGTTCTACTGCAACTTGGGATTGCATGTGCAACTCAACGGGGCGGGTGCGCAGTGGTCTGCCCGATCTTTTGTACCGGCGAGATTGTTAGTGTAGCGCAACGGTGAAGGGACCAGTGTTTCTGTACCAAGTCCAGAGTTAGTCATCGGCCGGTTTAGGCTTCAGCCAGATCGCGGCTAGCCGCGATCTGGCTGGCGAACTCGCTTGCCCCGAGCGTCCAGGAGATCACTACTCCCCGAAGCATGGGCGTGGACCTCTGGAATGGATACATCAACCCAGCGACCGAGAATACTGTAGACATCACAGACAACTTCACGTTTACCAGGGGACGCCACACCGTCAAGACTGGTTTCGAACTTCGCAGCTTCAATGAGATATTCCAGCAGACGTGGGATTCCGGGGGTACATTCTCTTTCAGCGACTCCAACAATGTGTATGGCGGCACGGGCAATGGGATCGCCGACATGTTAATCCAAAACGCAGTTGCGGGATTCTACCAGAACAGTACTCAGAACCTCAATGTTTCCTACCCAGCTCGTGAAGCATATATCCAGGACACCGTCAAGCTGAAGCCTTGTTTCATAGTCATGATTGGCGCGCGATTACAACCGTATTTGGGAGTTCGGGAGGCAAACAACCATTTCGTAACCTTCCGCCCTGGTGAACCATCGACGGTCTTTCCAACGGCCCCTGTCGGACTTGTGACCGTTGGCGACGCAGGCATTCCACGAAACTTGTCCGGAGATGTTTACAACGTGGGACCGAGGGCGTCCTTTGCATGGTCTATCCTGAAGAATAATAAGGCCGCGCTCAAGGGTGGCTATGGGAGATACACAGATCGTGAGTACTTGATCAATGTCAATAACTTCACCACAACTGCACCCTTTGGGGTCACTTACTCGCCCCTTACTCAGGGTCTAAATCTGGCTGAGCCATATGCACAATACGGAAGCATCGCGTTCCCGTATACGGCTCCGAATGCGGGCTCGAAAGCTGCTGCCACTTATGTCTACTCGAATCCTCTGGACGTCGGAGACGCGATAGGCCCAGGGTATAATTCAGGTCAATATGACAAGTTCAACCTGACCTTTGAAATCGAGCCAATCAACACCTATGTCTTTTCGGCCGGCTGGGTTGCGACGAGAGCGACTCATCTTACCGAATCTCGCAATGTGAACTGGCCAATGTTTGTACCCGGCGCCAGCACAAATGACGGGAACAACATCCTTTCACGCGAACCCTACTATCCAGTCGGATTCAATAGTATCACCGAGTTCTTCTCGGATTACAATTCCATGTACAACTCTCTTCAGGTTACAGTCAATAAGAGAGCCTCGCACGGGCTAACCTTGATGGGAAACTATACCTATAGCAGTTCAGCGGCCCAGCAGGGCTGCCGTTTCCTTCCGTTGGCGAGCATTACTGACGAGCGATATTCGGTGTATTGGAAGCTTGGGTAGGCTCAAGTCCAGCTTTTGCTGTCTACGGTCAGTATCACGATACGGAGACGAGGGAAAATCAGTGTGTTCATCGATGCAAAAGCGAGCGATTATAGCCTTTGACCATACCAGTTTGTCTCACCACCGCGTGTACTGAATTTGCCGGGCGCTCCAGAGGAACCGATCGGCTGTCGATGAGCGCATTGGCGATAATGCATCAACTGAGAGTCAGTCTGCGCCATGGATGTTAATCATTGGCCTGTCCAAAGAGGGCTTCTGAACAGGGAGATCGGGATGTGAGAATATGAAACAGGCACCGCAATCCCGTCCAGCAATTCGGAGCTTTCGTGGGCATTTCACGTCGCAGGTTTCTAGCCGAATGCGCCGTCACCGGCACCGCTGCACTCACCGATCCAACTACCTTTGCTGCCCCGTATCGCGTCAGCGTCCATCACGACGGCGCCGCGCATGCCGCGCTCAGCAGCACTGGCTTCGGCTCCGCAACCGAAGCTGTGCCGTTCAGGATTCCAGCTACCATGCCGATGGGTTCCGGAGCGCCCCTCGGCGGTATCGGCACCGGCTTCATTGAGATCCGCGCCGACGGCTGCTTCCACGAATGGCAGATCTTCAACTCGGGCCCTTGGGCGATGAACGCCCGCCCCACCACTGCGCCACCCCCACCCGGACCCCAATACTTGCGGTTTCTGCTCCGGACCAGGAAAGCATCGGAAGAAGTCGTCGAGGTCCGTCGCCTCTACCTGCGCTCCGACGAAAACGACCTGTACAGTCTTCCCTTCGTTCAGGACGTGCAATCGATCGAGTACCTGGCCGCGTATCCTATGACAGGCCTGAGATACAACGATCCCACAATCCCCGTGCGAGTCTCCGCGCAGGTCTTCTCGCCATTCATGCCGGGCAACGCCCGCGAATCGGCGACACCAGGGTTTCATGTAGCCTACACTCTCGAGAATCCCGGCGACGAACCTGTCGAAGTATCGCTTGTCGGCTTGCTCGATAACCCACTGGCCTCTGCGCTCCCCGACCGGCGCCTGAGCAATCAGCTCTTGCAGGGCGACGGGTTCACCGCCCTCTTTCTCGATACGGCTGCACAGACCGATTTTCCGTCCGGCATCGGCAACATGTGCTTCTCCGTCACCGGAGGCGAATCCTCTTGGATCACCGGCAGCTTCCGCGAATATCTGCTGCCCGGCCTCTGCCGCTGGAATACGCCGCGCCTGAATTACATGCTGCTGGACGTCATGCAGCCCTTCGCAGCCAGCGGCCGCCTGCCGAACACCCAGCGAACAACCGATCCCAGCACCGGCTTGCCCAACGCGTCCGAAATCGACTCCGCTCCCGCCGCCCAAATGCGCAAAATGATGGGCGACCTGAGCTCCGACGCGCTGCTGAACCGCGTCTTCGCCGATGCCGCTTCTGCTGGGTCCGGCACAAGCGACAGGGAACTCCTCAACGAAGTACGGAAGAATCTCCTCGACAAAGAGGGCAAGTCTCGCCTTACCTGGGGAGCTGGCGCCCTGGCATCCACCGTGCGTCTGGCGCCCGGGCAGAAAGTCGGGATTCGCTTCGCTCTCAGTTGGTATTTCCCGCATCACCTTACGCCCGACGGTCACGAAATCGGCCACATGTACGCCAACTGGTTCCGCGATGCAGCAGACGTCAATCGCTTTCTCTGCGCCCGCTACAGTCAGCACCGCTCTGTGACGGAGAATTTCGCGTGCACCCTCTGCGACACAACCCTCGGCGATGCGCTGGCGTTCGCCTGGTCCAGTCAGCTTTCCACCCTGGTTTTCAACACCTGGTGGAGCAAGAGTGGCGAATACGCCATCTGGGAGGGTCTCGGGTGCTGCGGCCTCTCGACGACCGACGTCGATTACCAGGGGAGTTTCCCCATTGTCGCGCTCTTCCCGGAGCTCAAGCTCTCGCAGATGCGGCGGATCATCACCCGCCAGAACCAGCGCGGCCAGGTGCCGCACAACTACGCCGGCAGCTTCGACAAGGTCGATCCCCAGGGCTTTGCGCGCGTCGATATGAATCCGCAGTTCGTCATGATGGTTTGCCGTGATTATCTTTGGAGCGGCGACCGCGAGTATCTCGCATCCGCGTGGCCGCACGTCATCCGCGCCATGGCTTTTACCCACTCCCTCGACACCAATGGCGACGGCCTTCCCGACCGTGACACCGGGCTCCAGACCTACGACCAGTGGAGAATGCGCGGGACGCCTTCCTACATCGCTTCCCTCTGGATCGGCGCTCTTCGCGCCGCCGTCGTCCTCGCCAAGGCGATGGGCAAAACGGAACAGGTGGCCTCCTGGAATGCGACCCTTTCCCAGGCATCTGCAAGCTTCGATCGAATGCTCTTCAACGGCGACTATTACAGCCTTTGGGTCGATGGGAAAACGCGCGATGAATTGTGCATGACCGATCAAATCTCGGGCGAGTGGTTCACCCATCTGATCGGGCTGCCTTCGACCGTCTCGAAAGAGAACCTCCAGCGCGCCATCAGCAGCGTCTTCCGCAACAACTTCAACCCGGAATTCGGCGTGCGCAATGCCACAGCGCCCCGAATTGGACCGGACCTTCTCGCGCTCAACAATCTCCAGGCCGGCGGCGTCTGGTCCGGAATCGAGTTCGCCTTCGCCTCCCTGCTTATGGATCACGGCCATTACGGCGACGGCGTCCGGATCGTGGAAGCGACTAACCGGCGCTATCTCCGCGCAGGCCAGCCGTGGAACCATGTGGAATGCGGCGGCCACTACTCCCGCGCCATGAGCAGCTGGGCTACCATGCTCGCCGCTGCCGGTTTTAAGCCTGACCTGCCAAACAAGACCCTCGCGGTCATGCCCGCTGCGCCCGGAGACTTTCGAATTCCGTGGGTCACAGCCTCCGGCTTCGGCACCCTAAGCCGGACGGGGCAGACTCTGTCGATCTCATGCGCTCAGGGGCAGCTTGAACTGAGTGCGCTGAAGTTCCGCCAGCCTGCGAAATCCATTCGCATGGGCGCCCGTAATTTGGCTTCAGCCACCAGCAGGGCAGAGGGCGGCGTAATACACGAATTCTCCAATCCGGTAATCGTGAGGACCGCCGAAGCGCTGGAAATTGCAGAATAAAGGGGATGACGCGAAACAAAGATCGCGAGGGCATGTTCGTCCGAGATTTTCTCAATTGCTCCGAACAGTAAGAGAAAAGGCCAATTTGGTCGATTTCGCGCTTGAAGGCCGGCAGTCATCTGTTTGTTCTGCATCCTCGGTACAACTTCGGTACATTTGAAGGTGAGAGAAAGTCTGGTGGTTTGTCCCTAAGCGGCACCAGATGAAGCACTTAGATTTTGACTTTCATTTGGTTCGGGACCAGGGGGTCGGAGGTTCAAATCCTCTCTCCCCGACCAATATTTTCAATCACTTGCAAACCAGCGATCCCGACCCTATGGGTTCAGCCCAGGTGCTCTGGTGACAGAAAGCGCGTCTTTATTGAGTATCCGTTGAGGGTATGGATGCAGTGACAGCTACGAAATCGTCTACAGTCAGATGAGATTATGCCCGTTGAGTTGTGGAACCTTGTGGTTGTTTAAGGTTTTGTCGAGTACAGGCTTTCTGGTCCCTTCACCACACCAGTCTCTCTGATTCTTACTAGCACAGATTCCGCCGGGCACTCCAGTGTCCAGGATGGCGTACGTGTCAAGGGCGAAATGGAAGGGAACCATCAGAGCGGAGGAAAAGAGAGCCAGTTTGCTCGGTTCTCATAGATAATCAGTCTTTGTTCGTCTCTCCCCCGGTTTCTTTGTTAGAAACATCGAAGTATCAAAAAAGCACCTTCCCGAGATCCTATGGAATCGAATCTTGCTTCAGCTTCTCAAGCGCCGTCCGAATTGGGCAAGGCACCGGTCACTGCGTCCTCGGTTTGGACGCTCAGCGTGGTCACCGTTGCTCTTATTCTGGGCGCAATCTATCTCTTCATGACCAACACTTCGGCAGCCGGGTGGGAACAAGGCTACAATCCGCTGGGCATCTGGTGGCTCTCGACCATCGTTGCGGGGCTGCCGATCATTGTGCTGCTGGGCGCGATGGCGATCCTGCGCGTGAAGGCGCACATCGCCGCGGTCGCCGGCCTGGCGACGGCGCTCCTCGTGGCAATCGTGGTCTTTCACATGCCCGTCCGGCTGGCGCTCACGAGCACGACCTTTGGAGCGGGCTACGGAATCTTTCCCATTTGCTGGATCATCCTGCCGGTCATCTTTCTCTACAACCTGACCGTGAGGACGGGGCACTTTGTCACCCTGCAGGAGAGCCTGACCAACATTACCGACGACAGCCGGCTGCAAGTGCTGCTCATCGCCTTCGCCCTTGGCGCGTTCTTTGAAGGCGCCGCGGGCTTTGGCACGTCCCCCGCAGTTTGCGGAGCCATCCTCATCAGTCTCGGCTTCCGCCCGCTGCAAGCCGCGGCGCTCTCGTTGATAGCCAATACTGCGCCCGTGGCCTTTGGCGCCATCGGAATCCCCATCGTGGCGCTGAACGGCGTCACGAACCTGGGTCTATTCCCGCTGTCGAAGACCATTGCCATTATCCTGTTCCCGTTCTGCCTCCTCATTCCCTTCTGGCTCGTCTGGGCCTTTGTTGGGTTTCGCGCCATGCTCGAAGTCTGGCCGCCGATCCTGGCAGCCAGCGTCACCTTTGCCGTGGTGCAACTGCTTATGGGGGTTTATTTCGGCCCCACGCTGGTGGACATCGTCGCCGCGACTTCCACCATTGTGGTGCTGATTGCCTTCCTCCGCTTCTGGAAGCCCAAGCGGGTGCTCAATGCCAACGGTGAGGACGTGACCGGGCAGACGCGGCAGCGCTGCGAGTACGGCGCCGGCAAGATCTTTAGGGCATGGCTGCCCTGGCTGGTGCTGAGCGTGGTGATCTTCATCTGGGGAATCCCGCAGGTCTCCCACTGGATGGGTTCCAAGACCACCCTCAATTTCACCGTGGTGGGTTTGCATAAGCTCATCGATCGCGTTCCCCCCGTGGTGCCCAAGCCGACCGCCGAATCCGCGGTCTTCACTTTCAACTGGGTGACGGCCAGCGGAACGGGCATCCTGGTCGCAGCCGTGCTGGCCGGATTGCTGATGGGCCTGGGGCCCAAAACGCTGTTCACCTCCTTCTTCAGAACCTGCTTCAACATCCGGTTCGCCTTAATCACTATCGCGGCCATGATGGGGATTGGCTACATCACGCGCTATTGCGGCCTGGACGCGACCTTGGGCTTGGCCTTCGCACGCACCGGAGCTTTGTATCCCATCTTCGGCGCGCTGATCGGATGGTTGGGCGTGGCCAGCAGCGGCTCCGATACGGCATCCAATGTGCTCTTCGGCAGCCTGCAGCAGATGACCGCACATCAGATCGGGATCTCACCCATGCTGATGGCCTCAACCAACTCCGCCGGCGGGGTGATGGGCAAGATGATCGCGGCGCCCAGCGTGGTGGTGGCCAGTACCGCTACGGGCATTTACGGACAGGAGGGCTCCATCTTGCGATTCGTCTTTGCGCACAGCATTGCGCTCGCGTGTCTGGTGGGAGGAGTTGCCTATCTGATGGCCTACGTGCATCCCTTCACCGCCCTGGTCCCGCACTGATGCGCCGCCTATAGCTGATGGTTTGCCCGGGCAGCGGGAGTCGGCGATCAGGACTGTGGAGCCTTCATCGAGACGCATATGTACATGGCTCTTGAGGTCGATGGAAAATCCGCTCTTCCTCAGAATTTGCGGGTAACGCGAGCCCTAAAAGCTGGCAAGGAGGCCGCTGTGCGGCAGCTTGTTGGACGAGTTTTTCAAGGCATGGAGAAATCTATTCACCCGACCTCCCAATGTCGGGAAGGGTTGGTATACTCTGTGCCTATGCAGCGAAGAGATTTTCTGAAATCCGCACCCATTGCCGTTTTGATGCCAGGTTTAACCTCGCTGATGCCGCAGTTGCGCTCGACGGTTCCGCTCAAAATCACCGACATCCGGATCGTGAAATTAAAGGTCGTTCGCGAAACCGGCGAGATGGAAGCGGCGTGGAATCCAGGAACGGTGAGCACACATCGGATCGGCGGCGGCTCAGTCATCGAGGTTCAAACCGATCAGGGACTTTCGGGCATCGGGCCGGAGATGGACCCTGCCTGGCTGGAGGCGGCCAAGTCCCAGCTCATCGGTAAGGACCCGTTCAGTATTGAGCAGTTGGCCGGTCCGCTCCGCTATTACCTGGGTGGAAGCCCGCGTACAATTTCGGCTCTGGAGATTGCGCTGTGGGACCTTATGGGCAAAGCCACCGGCCAACCTCTGTACAAACTCTGGGGTGCGGACAAGGATCGGGTACCGGCCTATGCCAGCATGATCCAGCTTTCTACTCCGGAGGAGAGAGCCCAGATGGCGGTCCAGCTCAAATCGCAAGGTTGGAGGGCAATCAAGCTTCGGGCGCATTACCTGACATTGAAGGAGGACGTGCAACTGGTCGAAACGGTGCGCAAAGCGGTGGGCGACGACATGGTGATCATGGTGGACGCCAACCAAGCCCAGTCCTTTGGCACGTGGCAGCCGGGGGTGATGTGGGATTTTCGCCGCGCGCTGGAGACCGCGCGGGAACTTGAGCGTTTGAACTGTCTCTGGCTGGAGGAACCGCGTCTGCGCTACTCTTTCGATGAACTGGCCAGGTTGAGCAGCCTGGTGGACATTCCCATCGCCGGGGGAGAGAACAATCGCGGCGTACACGAGTACCGGTGGATACTCGAACAGAATGTCTACTCCATCGTGCAACCCGATATTATGGTGGCCGACGGTGTCACGGGCTTTCGTGAGATCGGGGCTCTGGCCCAGGCATACCACAAGAGATTGATTCCCCATCACGGCGGAGGCAATCTCGGCACCATCGCCCAGCTCCACGCCATCGCCTCCTGGCCGAACTCGCCGTGGATTGAGATCCTCCACGATCCGCCCGTCGCCGCGTATACCAATGGGTTCGCGATTATGGAGAACCCCCCACTCGTGGACAAGGAAGGCTATCTTAACTTGCCGCAAGGTCCTGGTTTGGGCGTGGAGATCAATAAAGATTTGATCATTGCGTAGATGAGATTTCATCCTCGACGAAAGGGCACTGTGAGCTCTTCCGAAGACATACTGACCGGTCCCGGGTACGTTACGAGCCAAGCTGGGAACATTCCCCTGTCCTGCGAACAGTCAACTAAGATCACGACGATTACGACATGGATGAGGATGAGGTTGGAATCGAACCTCGGAGTAGACAAAACATCATAGGAAAACCAATGCCAAAGAAGAACCTTGATCGTAGAGCATTTCTGAAGGGTACGACATTGGCCGCACTGGCGCCCGCCGCGCAGGCCGCACTGGCGCCCGCCGCGCAGGCCGCTCCGGATCGCGTGAAGTGGGACCGGGAGGTGGACGTGGTCGTTGTGGGCGCTGGGGCGATGGGTTTGCCTGCTGCGCTTCGCGCGCAGCAGGCCGGGGCTTCGGTGCTGCTGTTGGAAGCGACCCGCGACATTGGCGGGCATGCCATTGTCAGCGCTGGCAACGTGCCGTTGGGCGGCGGAACCAGCGTGCAGAAGAAGTTCGGCATTGCGGATTCGCCCGACCTTCTGTTCAAGGACTTGGTGGACTGGTCGGTGATCGAACCCAATGGCTACCCCGACTATCGCTACAATGACCGCGAAATCATCCGCGCTTTTGCCGACAATGCGGCAGCCACCTTTGAATGGCTGGTCGCCCAGGGCGTGACTTTCGTGAACAATGGCCCAGACAACCTCGGAGGCACGTCGGTTGGCAACTCAGTCTTTCGCGAGATGCACTGCGCGCCGCTGAACTTTGTGCGCCCCGAGGCCGGTGTGCCATTTCCCGAGTCGGTGCAGAAGACGATGTCGCATGGCGTCGGCTTGATGCGTCCACTGGAGGCCGCCGCAAAAAGGGCCAATATCCCGATCCTGCTTGACCACCACATGGACAGCCTGATCCGGGAGAACCAGACTTCCGGCCGCGTGCTCGGCGTGGTGGTGAACAACAAAGGGAAAACGCTGAATTTCCGCGCCCGCAAGGCTGTCATTCTGGCTACCGGCGGTTCGACCGGAAATGTGAACTTCCGTCGGATTTTCGATCCTCGTTTGACCGAAGAATACTGCGGCGTGGCCGGCGAGCCGTATTCCTTCCAGGACGCCAGCGGCGAAATGGCCGCCATGGCTGTTGGGGCATCATTGTGGGGAGCCTACAATCAGATTGGCGAATTCGGTATCAATATCACCAAGCCGAGGCGGGTCGGCTGCCGGTACGGGTATCGCGCTCTGAAGTGGCTGCCTGGAAGCGCCTATTTCAAGGAGGCCGTTGCTTCCGGTCTTGACGTATCCGATTGGCAGGACGTGATCCTGGTGAACCAGGCCAGCCTGCGCTTCTACGACGAAACCGTCGATGGGTTCAGCTCCAATCGAAGCGGCGCCGTTCAACCGTACGAGCAGGGCGGTTACCGCAACCTCCTGAACGTGAAGATGGACGCTCGTTCGACGGCCTTCCTGGATGCCGCGATGGCGGGAACCGGCGAGCCGGTCAACGGCGGCGGGCCGATTTGGGCGATCTTCGATGCCGATGCCGTCAAGCGCGAAAATTGGAACCCGAAACCGCCCGACGTGGATACCGCCAACGGATTCTTCTTCGAAGGCAATACGCTCGCGGAACTGGCCGGCAAGGTCACGATGAAGTACCAGGCGAAACCGCTGCCCGCCGAGGCTCTCGAGAACACCGTCGCCCGCTACAACTCGTTTGTCGATGCCGGCAGGGACGCGGATTTCGACAAACCGAAACCCAAATACAAAATTCAAACCGCACCCTTCTATGCTGCCTGGGCAACTCCGGTGCTGCACGACTCCCGCGCCGGGGTGCGCATCAACGGGAAGTGCCAGGTGGTCGATCTGTATGGGAAAGTGATTCCCGGACTGTTCGCCGGAGGCGAGTGTGCCGGCGGCTTCAGCGAGCACGGCCTGGCACGGTGTACCTGTCAGGGGTACATCGCCGGCAAGGAAGCGGCGGGTGAGAAAGCCTAGAGCCTGTTATTAACTTCCTTCGAATGTCCTGACGAGGTTGGCGAGCATAAGGCAGGGGAAGTCCAAGTAATGCAAAGCCGCCAGTGTAGCGGCCAGGCGGTCGTAGGCTCTTGCCAGCCGCCGAAAACGCGCTGCCCAGGCAAAGCCCCTTTAGTGCCACTTTGACATAGAGTTCGTCATCCGTGATGCCGACTTCAGCTTACTAACTTTTGCTAGTCCTCTTTGACCTCGGCAATCTGCTGAACCTGATCGACTCCATCTTCACTCGTCGCGGTGACGATGTGCCCGCCTGGCATAACTTTCAATTTGACTGACCTTCCTGATCGGCCCCGGTATTTCTGAGCCAGCTTGAATGTTAGTCTTCGGCGAGAACCTAGCCTGAAGAGGGCGGAGGATTTTGCTGATGAAGAAAAAGCGATTCAGTGTGGAGCAGATCGTGGGGGTGCTGAAACAGGCAGAGGTTGGTGTCCCTGTCGTGGAGGTGATCCGGAAGGCTGGGATCAGTGAGCAGACGTTCTACCGGTGGAAGGCGAAATACGTTGGCCTGGAGGTGGACCAGGTTCGCCAGATGAAGCAGTTGCAGGAGGAGAACCTGCGGCTAAAGCAGCTGGTGGCAGAGCTGACGCTGGACAAGGCGATGCTTCAGGACGTGCTCTCAAAAAAATGGTAAAGCCCTCGCGGCGTGGACCGATGGTGGAGCATCTGGGCGGCAATTACCGCGTGAGTGAGCGGCGAGCCTGCCGGGTTCTCTGTGTGGCAAGGGCCACATATCGCTATCGCAGTCATCTTGATCCACGAACTGAGTTGCGGATGCGCATCCGCGAGATCGCTCAGTCAAGAGTGCGCTACGGATACCGTAAGATCCGCGCACTGTTGAACCGCGAGGGCTGGGATGTTGGCAAGTACCTGGTATACCGGCTGTACAAGGAGGAAGGTCTGACGCTGAAGAAGATGCGGCCTCAGCGGAAGCGCAAGGCTGTGAAGCATCGCGAAGAACGATTCCTGGCTAATCGTCCAAATCAGGCATGGAGTATCGACTTCGTCGCGGATCAGTTGCAGGATGGACGGCGTTTTCGCGCACTGACAATCGTCGATGTCTTCACCCGCGAGGGAGTGGCCATCACGGTTGGGCAAAGTCTGAAGGGCGACGATGTAGTACGAACGTTGAACCAGCTGAAGAACAAGCGCGGGGTGCCGAAACTGCTGTTCTGCGATAACGGCAGCGAGTTTACCAGTCAGGCCATGGATCTGTGGGCTTATCAGAACGGAGCGAAGATCGACTTCTCACGTCCTGGCAAGCCGACCGATAACGCCTTCGTGGAGTCATTCAATGGAACCTTCCGGGCCGAGTGTCTGGATGCTCACTGGTTCGCCGACCTCGACGAAGCCAAACAGCTCATCGAATCCTGGCGAAGGGAATACAATGAGAGCCGTCCTCACCGATCTCTTGGAGAGAGGACGCCAAGCGAGTTCGCCAGCCAGATCGCGGCTAGCCGCGATCTGGCTGAAGCCTAAACCGGCCGATGACTAACTCTGGACTTGGTACAGAAATACTGGTCCCTTCATTCCTGCACTACACTAACACTCACGCTGGTACAAAATATCCGGCAGCCCAAAGGGCCGCCTGCGATCTACCAGAATGACCGGAAGGAGTTCACGATGAATCATCGACGGTTTGCAGTCGTACGGCTCGGGTTGGCGCTAGTTGTGGCGCTCGCGGTTGCATTCGGATTTAGGATCGTCCAGGCGCGGGCACAATCAAACCAAACCACTGAGGATAATTTAGGCGGAAGAACGTCGGGCAGTGAAACAGCAGTCCATTACCGCACCGACTTCCCCCTCGCGGCGCCCGCCGGCCAAAACTCGGACGCCATCGACAAGGCGCTCCCCGGCGCCGACAACCAGGGCCCCCTCAATGCACAAACATGGCAACGCGGCCCTGCCGATGCCCCCCCGCCCGATGCCAAGATTTGGAATCCGGTCATGATCAAGATGATGAAAGGCGAGAAGGTGACCGGCGGGACCCTCTTCAGCAGCGATAGTCCATCAGACTATTGCGCCATGGCCAACGCCGGCTACGACTTCATCTGGGTCGAAATGCAGCACGATCCGCGCGGTTGGGAAGACGTGGCCCGCATGTTTGCCGCATGTCCCCACGCCAAAGCCGTGCCCGGCGTGCGCATAGCCTACGCCAACGAGCGCGAAATCCAGCACGCCCTGGATATCGGCGCGCTGGTGATAGTCATTCCCACCGTCCGCTCGTACCAGCAGGCCATCGAGGCCAGAGACTTTGCCTTTTTCCCGCCCCTCGGTGACCGCAGCCTGGGCGGTGGCCAGGCCTTTACTCCGGCTTTTTGGGGCAACGTCCCGGGCGGATATCGCGCTACCATTAACCAAAACCTGGTGATGATCGATATGATTGAAACCCTGCCCGCCTTGATGCAGGCCAAACAGATTGCCTCCATTCCCGGCGTGACGGCCATCTTTGCTGCCTCCTCTGATCTGGCCAATCGCTCCGGCTACCGGCCCGGCTCGCCGGATTACGAGCGGCTGATCAACATCGTGCACGATGCGGCGATCTCTGAGCACAAAGGGCTTTGCGGCCCCATCAGCTGGCTCAACCGGCCTGATTTCACGTGCTTCCAGGCTGGCAGCGAACTCTCGGCCATCACGCGCGGCGTCGCTGACGAGCTGGGGCCGCTCAAAGACACGCAAGGCAAACCCGAAGTCGGACCTTACGCGGAAAACAAATAAATCCACCGTGGTCGATTGCAGCCTCCGCGTCCGCAAGCGCTGAGGCTGCGTTCAAAAAGGAGATTCCGGTAAGGACCGTCTATGATATCGAGCATGCACGTAGCTTCTTCCTCCTTCCGGCAGCAATCTTTGGCGTACGATCCGCTGCTGGACGACATTGGATACATGACCTGCATGACCCTTGTGCTGCTCGGAAATTACGCGCAGACCGGACATCTCGGTGGACCGCTCGCACACACACCGTACAATGTTGCGGCGCATCTGATCGGTCCTGACAATGGCGGACTCTGTTTCGATTACCGCCGGCCGAAGCATCCTTACTCCGATAAATTTATGCTCGCGGGGGGACACTCGATTCCCACGTGCTACGCGCTGTGGATGATCATGGGCCAGGCGCTTTATCGCAAGTATCAGCAGACCGGCGATCCGCGTTATCGCGTCGATCTGCACGTCGCGATGCTGCCGATTGACGCGTTGGGATTCCGGCGCGGTGCGGGCGCGCTGAAGACGCTGCTTCACGAAACGAATTTGGAAGACCATCCGCTTTTCGCGCAAGCGAAGGGCCGCGGTATTCGCGCGCTCTCGGGGCATTCCGAAAGTACCGACTGCACCAACGACGTGAACGGTGGACCCTCGGGCATCGGCATCGCGACCGCTGCGGGCAAAGCGGCGTTCTGGGATGTGGCGGGTGCGCCAGACTCGCCGAAAGTGATCGCGCTGGAAGGCGAATTCGCGCTCACGGAAGGTCACGCGCAGGAATTGAAAACGCAGGCGCTCGCGCTGCAGGTGGGGAAGCGTTTGCGCGTGCTGGTTTCCGACAACAACGCGGGTATCGACGATTGCCTGATTGGCGGCGTGATTGCAGCGCAGTTCGACGGCTACGATCTTGTGAATCAATGGACGTCGTATGGATGGAACGTCTTCACGCTGTCGCACGGTAACGATTACGGCGAAGTTGCCGCGGCGCTGAAAGCCATGGACGAAGTGGACCCGCACGACCGCCGTCCCATCGTCGCGATCGGCAAAACGACCAAGGGCTACTGGCCCGCGGCCGTCGACGGAAAAATCCCCGGCTACGGCGATCAATTGCTAAGTTACCCAAGCCATCCCTACGCGTTGAAGATGAACTCGGAGTATTTTGTCGCTCTGGCGCAGACGTTCGAGAAGCATTACGGCGTCGAGTTCGAAGGAATTCGCAAGGGCCCGGTGAGCAACCATCGCGAGCGATTGATCCAATTCAAGACGAACATCGACGTTGTGATGTCGCTGCTCGACCGCAACGGATTGGGCGATCGCCTCGCCGATCGCCTCGTGGAAATCGGCGACACTGTGCGCGACGACGTGAAGTTGCGCATCTCAGCCTCGAGCGATCCATTCCTTGATGATCGCCTGCGCGTTGCGGCGCTGCCTGAAGACACGCAGAAGGTCTCGATTCGCAATTCCATTTCTGGCGCGGAGAAGCAAGTTAGCATCGCGCTGTTCAAGAAACCGGGCGAGATGGCCGGAACGCGGCGCGCGATTTCCGAAATCATCAAGTGGATGAATTACGTCACTGAAGGGCGATTCTTCACGGTGGCCGCCGACCTTTCGGAGTCGATCAACGTGGAGCACGGCAGTTTGTGGGGACACTACAGTCCCGTGGACAATCCGCTGGGCACGCGCTTGAAAGCGCCCATTCAAGAAGCGGGCAATGTTTCCACCGCCATCGGGCTGGTGAGTCAAAGCGCTTCCGTCGATCCCGAAAAATTCGCTGGTGTTTGGGCTTTGAGCGGCACCTACGGAGCGTTCACGCCGCTGATGTATACTCCGGCGCGCGTCTGGAGTCAACAAAATCAGGACAGCAAATTCCGCGTTGGCGTGCTGCACATTCTCACTGCGCACTCCGGTCCTGAAACCGCGGCCGACGCGCGCACGCACTTCGGCATCTTCGCGCCGCAAGTGTGGAAGTTGTTCCCGCGCGGTCAAGTAATCAATTTGAGCTTTTGGGATTACAACGATGTCGCGCCCGGCTATTTCGCGGCGGCGGAAATCGCGGCGCGCGATCCGCGCGTGGGCATCATCACGCTGGAAGTGGCGCGTCCCGACTTCGCAGTCGCGGACCGCAGCCATTTCGCCGACTCCGATCTGCGCGCTGCGGCAAAAGGCCTGTACGTGATCCGCGATTTCGCGCCGGACAAGCCACGCCACGGTTACGTGATCGCGCAGGGATCGAGTTCCACTGTGAATCTCGTGAAAGTGCTGCCGAAACTCGAAGCGGCCGGTGTGAACGTAAAGGTGATCGCGGCGATCAGCGAGGAGTTGTTCGATCGCCAGCCGCAAGCGTATCGCGATTCCGTGCTGCCCCCCGAGGCTCGCTACAATTTGATGGTGGTATCAACGGGCACGCGGCGCATGTGGCCGCTGCGCAACCTCGGTCCGTTGACGGATGAGTATTCGCTCACGCCCGACTTCGACAATTCCTGGAGAAGCGGCGGCCTCGAACCGGAAGTGATCGCGGAAGCGCATCTCGATCCCGACTCGATTTTCGCAGGCGTGGAGCGATTCGCAAACGAATGCGAGTTCCGAATGGCCGATCAACGCAGAGTAGGAGTATTTTCTTGACGCCCGACTTGAGTTCGGGGGCGAATTCCGCCAGCGGCGCAGCGCATGATGGCGAGCCGGGCGATGAAGACGCTAAGTGAAGCGCTGCGCACCGGAGAGCGGATCGACATTGAGCACAGAGTCAAGACTGTGGACGGCACGTGGAAGTGGTTGCGTGCTCGTGGATCGCCGTTTTACGGATCGACAGGCGAGATCATCCGCTGGTATGGCGGATGTGAGGACATAGACAAGCTCAAGTAACTGGAAGAAGCGAAGCGCAAAAGCCGTGCTGGCCGGAAATGGCGTTTTGTAAGTTGAGGACCATTGGTGTCAGCAGTCCGCCGCTTGAATAAAGGACACAATTTTTTCATTGGCTGGATCCACAAGTCATTTGTGATATGTGACTTGTGGAACTATCCTGCGATTAGTCCTGATATTGTCGGCCAGTGTTCATCAATCACGATCATGCACGGTTTAGGATGCCCGCCGAATGCTGAACACGCGAGTAGGGCAAAGTCGGCTAGAATTCTTTGGACAACCCGGATTAAGAGTGACGAACTGAGGATGGAAACTGCCTATGGCGAGAGGCGTGGACTGACCCCACGAAATGAGACACAGGTGTAGTCGAAATTGTGGCGGTCAAAGCCTCCAGAAACAAAGTGACAACTCGGCGATATCCTCCTTCGCTTGTCGGGAAGGGATTAAGCTGCTGGGATCCAAAGCGGCGTAGCCACCGTGCGAATCAGCGCTTGAGAAACGGCATCAACCTCAGTGTTGCTGGCAAAACGCAGTTGAATCCTCTTGGGCAATATAAAGGGCGCTTCGGGGTGTCAATCTGAACGACTCACAATTCGGTGGGGGACCGCATTGATTTGCTCGATCAATGACCGCTACTGACGAAGTTCTGGCAAAATCTGCACCTCTCCGCCCGATGTGCGGATTGCGTGCTCTTTTCCAGGCCCAAAGTCAAAAATAGCCTTGGAAAATTGAGAAAATTAATGTGCGCGGGGTGAGATGACGCCGGCAAATCGACTGCCTTTTGGCAGCTTTCCGGGTTAACTTCCGCAGCAGCCCGGCCATGGCATCCAGCGCCAAAGGTACTCGCGCTCCTTCAAACGCTAAAAGCTTCTATCCGAAGTCAAAAACGCGAGACGATCAGTCTCACTGCATGCGTCAGAGGCGATTCCACGATCTCTCCAGATAAATCCGCACTCCCGATAATGCGCCTTATCCGGTGCTCGGGATAAGGCGCATGCCCGGCGCAAGTTCCGCGAAATCCGTGTGATGCACGCATCGCCGGCTGCCACCGAAGCGCTGACCAGGATCGGCCAAGTTTGGGAACCGCTGGTCTCGTGAACGATGCTCCGACGACGCGGCTTCCTGGCACAAACCTCACGAGTCATCCTCGCCGTTTCCCGGTTCGTTCACCACCTGGGAGCATATCCCAGCGCAGCGCCGGGCAGTTTTAAGGGCTGATCCTGTAACCCGCCCCCGGAGGGCCTGCTCCATCGTCCATGCAGCAAGGCTGCCGCATTCGGCCTACAGTCCTACCTCCTGCTTTTGCCGTGATGACACACTTTGGCGAGGTCCAGGTACGAAACGTGCCCAGCGATCCATCGGCGCCGTCTCGTAGGAAGGCGCGTAATGCACTCTGTGATCTAATCTGTCCAACAAGCTTCGATTTCTTCGAGCCGCTTATTCTTGGTCTCGGGAACAAATATCCAAGTAAAAAGGGCTTGCGCTACGGACATCAGCGCAAGAAAACCGAATGTTAGAGCCTTTCCAGTGACGTGAAACGCCAAGGGGAAAAGCAGAACGACAATTGCATTGGCGACCCATTGAACAAGCACAGGGACCGTCACTGCTCGTCCGCGTACGTCGTTTGGGAAAATCTCTGGCACCAGCGTCCAGAAGACAGGACCGATGCAGGCAGCAAAAAAGGCGATGTAGATCAGAATCAGCGACAAAACAAGCGCTCCGTGGAAGTGGTCAGTCTGCACAGCTCCAACCAAAAATAAAAGCGAGAGTCCCATCCCGAGCGATCCGGTAATGTAAAGCGGTTTGCGTCCATACCTGTCGATAATGAAAAGAGAGACGATGGTGAAAAGGAGTTGGGTAACTCCGACAATGAATGTCGACGCAAGGGCACTTTCTATCCCCCAGCCAGCAGACTGAAAGATGGCTGGAGCATAATCAATGATCGTGTTAATGCCAGAGACATGAATGAGAACTGCGAGGCATGTGCTGGCAACCAAGGCACGGCGGACCCCCGGGCGGAGCAGTTGGCGCCAGGATTGCTTTTCCTTGTGCATTGTGGCGATAATCTCCGCCAACTGCTCCTGCGCAGTCTCGGTACCGCTTATCTTTTTTAGGACCATAAAGGCCTCCTGCCGCCTGCCGACCATGGCCAAGAATCGCGGTGTCTCTGGGGCTACGACAATCAAGAGAAGGAATACTGCGGATGGCAAGACTCCGGTTAGAAACATCCATCTCCAGTTGTTCGCACCACTATTTCGCAGAAGATAATTAATCCCGTAAGAGACTATGACGCCGATGACGATTGACATTTGGTATAGAGTTCCCATGCGGCCCCGAATAGTAGGTGGAGAGACTTCTGACACATACATAGGCGAGAGGAGAGAGACGCCTCCAACAGCCAGGCCCCCCAAAAAGCGTGCAGATATAAAAGCATCGAAATTTGGCGCCAGCGCTGTCGCGATTGAAGTCAAGGCAAACAGGAGCGCAACGAAAACGAGCAGCCTTTTTCGTCCATAACGGTCTGTAAGTCTGCCACAAACAAAGCATCCGATGACACAGCCGAACAACAATGAACTGAATGCCAAGCCCAGACCGAGATCGCTCAGGCCGAATCCCTTGGAAATGAATGGACCAGCACCGGTGATGATGGCGATGTCAAAGCCGAACAACAAGCCCCCCAAGGCGGCCGTGCAAGCCAGGAAGGCCAAGTAACGATATCTAATAGACGAACTCACTCCGCATGCTCCTTAGCTAAGATCTGAATTTCCGCGAATGGCTCACACGTGAGCAGGGGGTGTCAGCTGCGCGGAATGAAAGATCCCGATCCGCCGGACACTGTTCATCTTGCAAATTGGCGGAGATACATCAGTGTTTGCCCACGGTCCTGAATTACTCATGGGGAGACCACGTGACCCGAATTCGCCAATCGGCCAAAGATCCTCTGGGCTTCTGAAAAGCAAGCGTGCGCAAGATCCTTCAGGAGTATCGCCTGACGATAGCGATCCGACTCCTCGACCAGGCGGCCTGATGCATGCGGAAACATCCGTGCGTAGTAGATGGCGGGCGATAAGAGCTCCGGCGCGAAGATCAGGACGCTTCCCCGGTCGGCAGCGCCGAGAAAACCGCACATGGCGCGGGTCCATAGCTCCTTGAAATGGTCGAGGTAGTTAATCGCACCATGAGCCTGCGCTGGCCTAGCGGTCAGGTCGGTATCGATCGGTACTTGCATGCACCCGGGGCTGGCGACGCGTCCGTGCAAGAAACCGATCCTTGCAAAAATAGGCTCCATAAAGAGGAGTTTTCTTTCCCAGTCACCATAAACAAGTTCTTGGCCGCAGTAGTAGTGGCTGAAATCACCATTGAACCGAATTTCAGGGAACGTCTTGGTGAGTTGTACAGTCCGCCAGAGATCTTGTGTCATGGTGGCGCGGTGCGTTTCGATGAAGATCGGCAGTCGATGCCGTTCCGATGCGTTCAGAATCGCTTCCGTCAAGCGGAAGACCTCATCGTCGTTTTCCATGCCCCATCCGGCGTGGATCGTAAGGCACTGATCCCCCCTAGCAGCGTGCTTGGCGGCAATCATATCGGCATCATCCGCCGTGTTGATCCGGTCAAGACCGCAAAACGGGACAGTGGACTCCGAAACAGGAAGATCATCCGACGTGAGTTGAACGCCCTCGAATCCGTCGTCCAAAAGTCGTTGGCAACGCGCGGAGCCATCGAGACCAGGCCATATGCTTTCTGACCCTAGATCTTCGAGACTACCCAAATTCAGATAAACCAGCAGCTTCGGCGCATCGGGCGAGCCATCGTTGAAATAG
This sequence comes from uncultured Acidobacteriaceae bacterium, assembly GCA_963844905.1. Taxonomy (GTDB): domain Bacteria; phylum Acidobacteriota; class Terriglobia; order Terriglobales; family Acidobacteriaceae; genus Telmatobacter. Next base: position 848,805 of record CAWJQD010000002.1, read on the forward strand.
CAAAATCTCCTGGTCATGGGCGGCCTGTCTAGAATTCGTCGTATGCAATGCGATGTTCCGGCACACCAAGCCCGGCGAGCATACGATTGCAGGCTTTGATCATCATTGGCGGACCGCAGAGATAATATTCGATACATGTCGGACTGGGGTGGTCGCGGAGGTACTTTTCAAGCACCACCTCATGGATAAAGCCGGTGGGGCCGGTCCAATTGTCCTCGGGCAGGGGCGACGAGAGCGCAACATGGAAGCTGAAGTTGTGGTACTGCTGGGCAATAGCCGCGAAGAACTCTTGATAGAATATCTCCTGGCGAGAACGCGCGCCGTACCAGTAGCTGACCTTACGCGCCGTGTGATCTGTGAGGAATAGGTGTGAAAGGTGGGCACGCAGTGGAGCCATGCCTGCTCCGCCTCCAATGTAAAGCATCTCGTGTTGCGTGGGTTTTATATGGAAGTCGCCGAAGGGGCCGATGGCAGTGACCATATCACCTGGCTTCAAACTAAATACATAACTAGAGCCGACTCCTGGGGCACATTCCTGCCCGGGTGGCGGAGTGGCAATACGCACGTTAAAGCGTAGCGCCGTTTCCAGTTGCAGATTGCTAGCGATGGAGTAGTTGTTACGGCGGCTCGCAGCGGAGTTGTGGGCGACGAGATCGAACACATGTTGTCTTTCCCAAATCGAAGCATATGGCTCGGGAATATCGAAGTCGCGGAAACGAATTGCGTCATACGCGGGGATATCGAGCTGAAGATAATCTCCAGGAGCGAAGGAGGGAGGTGCCGCGCCATCGGCGGATTCAAGAACCAGTTCCTTGATGAAGGTGGCCACGCTCCGGTTGCTCACCACCCGAAAAGTGAGGTTTTGCTGGACACGGGCTCCGGTGCCGCCTGCACGAGATACGTTAATCCGGAGTTGGCCGTCGCGCTCTGCGATCGGATACGTTGCGAGGCCGCGACAAATCGGCGCGCGTGCTGGCGAACCATCAATGAGGTGGTAGCGGCCGTTGTGCTTTGGACACTCAATGATACCGCCTTTTACTAAGCCGTCGGCGAGGTGGGTATTGCCGTGGGTGCAGATACCGTCCGTAGCGAAGAGGTTACCGGTCTCGTCGCGATAGAGAGCGTAGGTCTTTTTCCCGTGGTCAACGCGGATGACGTCAGCGCAACCGAGCACGCTGGCGGCGCAGGCGGTGACCCAACCATCTGCATCGGGTTGCGTCTGGATCGTATAGAGGGTCTCGCTACGGCGGCTTTTGGGCTCTGGCAAGCGACGTTTGACATGGAAAGCTGGGTCTTTGAGCTGGTGAAGCACAGTGGGGATGATCTCGCGCCAAGCCGCCGCAAGGTTTGGATAGGGCGTAGGGCAGTCGTCTTTTACTAATGCATGCAAGCGCGGCAGCGCATGATAAGGAACCAGCGGGAACATGTGGTGTTCGACGTGGTAGTTCATGTTCCAGTAGAGATAGCGGTTGATGAAGTCCATGTAGACAGTCCGGCAGTTTAGGCGATGGTCTAGAACATTTTCCGCGAGGCCCGTGTGTTGCGTGAGCCCGTATATGGGCATCAGCCAAGTGCCGAAGAGATTGGCGAGGCCCACCAACATGAGTGGAAGAATGCTGCGCTCGGCGATTGAGATTGCGATCACTGCGGCGTAGATCGCCACGTAGACGCGTGCCCGCAGGTAGATGCGTCGGAACTCGGACTCAGGGATGAAAGTCCTTTCCGCGGCTGACATTCGTCCGACAGAATGTTCAAGGATGCCTTTGAAATAGCTGACGTAGCCCCGAATATTGAAAAACTTGAGGACGATATCAAGCAAGTCGGGCGGCAACGGGACGGCAATCTCGGGATCGCGACCGACAATGATCGTGTCACTATGATGCCGCATGTGACTCCAGCGCCAAACTATAGACTCACGCATAACCATGAACGATGCGATTTCGTAAAGTACGTTGTTCATCCAGTCAGTCTTGAATGCCGTGCCGTGGCCGGCTTCATGCCAGCGCGAGTCGGACGTAGACGCGTAGAGCACACTGTAAACAGCAAACGGCACAGCGGCCCACCACGATCCCCAAAGTGCCAACGTGGCGTAGCCGGACCCGAGAATAAGCGCGAACCAGATGAAGGTGTCCCGGAGCGCCGGGCCATCGCGGCGCTCTAGCAACTGGCGCATTGTCTCCCGGGGAACGTAACACTGATACCAGTCAGCCTCGGCAAGGCCTTTTTCAATGGCCAGTGATGCGTTGATTCCCGTAAGGCTGTAGTCAAACTGAACCTGAGGGTCAAAAGCGACTTGTGCGCTGCGGCTCATTAAGGTCTACCTCCAGGGACGAATCTTGAGTTTCCAATTCCATAGTCCAACGCAAGTCGATCGTCCCGACTGTCCTAGTGCGCTTGTGAGCTGAAGGCGTAAGCCGTGGTCTGGCGCCTCCGCATCCCAGGACGGAGAACGATGTCTCCTATCTCCGGGATATTGGCGCCATCGGGATAACCCTCGCACTCCAAACAGAGACCGGCGTAGCGCGCATAGGGAACACCAGACTTGCCAATCAAGGACCCATCGAGGGCGGCTCCAGTGTAAAGCTGGAGATACATTTCAGTAGTGAATACATTTAGGATACGCCCGCTCTCGGCATGGACTAGCCTGGCGGCGGGCGCTAGGTCTGAATTAGAAGTGCATCTTTGCCTGCCACGGAGTGCATAGAGGTCGCCGTGGTTCTGAAAGAGTTGCGGAATAACATCTTTGAGAAAGTGAGGTTCGCGCAGGTCGTTGCCGCGTCCGACAACAGACTCAAGCCGACCTAAAAACGTCAGGTCATCATCGGCAGGAACGAATTCGTCAGCAAATATCTGCAGCGTGTGACCCGCGACCGTGCCGGAGGCTTCTCCTGCAAGATTGAAGTAGGAATGGTGGGTGAGACTGAGCGGGGTAGGCCTGTCGGAAATTGCGTCGGTCTCGACCACCAGAGCATTGTCTTGCGTAACCGTGTAGGTCACCGTGATCTGCGCGTTGCCCGGGTAGCCGTTCTCCCCGTCAGGACTGAAGTACTCCATCCGCAAGGACGGCGCATTTGCAACGGAATTCGCCTCGGAAACGGTCCAGAGTTTTTTGTCAAGACCTTCGTTCCCTCCGTGAAGATGATTCGGAGGCGCATTCCGGGCGAGGTCGTGGTTCGCCCCATCCAGACAAAAACGAGCGTGCGGGATGCGGCCTGCCACCCGTCCCACCGTAGCTCCAAAGTACGCACGATGCGTCAGGTACGGATTGAGGCCTTCGAAACCGAGGACCACATCTGCCAGGTTGCCATCTCGGTCAGGAGCCAATAACCGCGTGATCGTTGCGCCATATGTTATCGCTTCGACGGTGATGCCGCCCGCACCGTAAAGGGTCCAAGCCTCGACGGCTTCCCCGTTGGGAAGGCAACCGAAAATCCGCGAAACCGGCAATTGTGCCATCCTAACTCCAGTATAAATTACAGAAGCTGATTATTGAGGTGCTGTCTTCTTGACAGATGATGCACAGTTATCGTATTTTGTTCAAATGTTGGTTGATTTAAAGCTTGGCAGCAATTACGACGGCCTGTTGTTTCTTGCTGAATCCACTCGGAATCTGCCTCGGATTAAAAGTCATCATCACCGCGAACTTGAGCTAAACCTTGTCATACAAGGAACGATCACATATGTAATGAATGGTCGTCGTTTCACATTTTCGTCGCGAACCCTACTCTGGCTGTTTCCGAACCAGGAACATCAATTGGTCGACCGATCAGACAACGCTCGATTCTACGTCGTCGCCTTTAAGCCGTCACTGATTGAGAAATCATGTCAGACAGCATCTTATGAAGGTCTGAAGCATGAGCCGGACGAGGAGGACCATATCTTAAATACGCAGCTCAGTCCAAAAGCCTTCGATCTCACATCCACAATCATGGACTCTCTGATGCAGAGCTCCTTAGATCCCGATATACTGAATAGGGAAGCTGGGTATGGCCCGGCATCCGACTTCCGGTTCGAGCATCATGATCCCGACGCCCTGAATGCAGGATTGCACTACTTGCTGCTTCTGTGTTGGAAATACCTCCGCACAGGGAAGACAACGCGTGATGTTGTCGCTTTGCACCCGGCGGTCCGGCGCGCACTCAAGTTGTTGAGCGAATCCGATACAGAACAGGATCTCAAGGAATTGGTCAATTCCTGCGGTGCAAGCACAGGCCATCTTAGTAGAATGTTCCACAAACAGGTCGGGATCCCATTGAATCGATACCGCAATTCTCTTCGGCTTTCCCGCTTCTTCGAACAGTACCAGGTCGCGGACCAGAAAACCCTTGCGGAAGCGGCGTACGCGGCAGGCTTCGGCAGCTATGCACAGTTTTACAAGGTCTTTGCGCAGGCCTATGGCTGTGGTCCCAGAGATTGCTTATCTCGCGGGATACGCGGGAAATGAATGAGCTTTCGCGCTCTTCGGACGGATGCTGAACAGTTCTCTTTTGCGATCTCCAATTGTCGATATCCCAAGCGTCATTGCTGCGATTCGAGATGAGTCCGATTTCAGGTTGACGACCAAAGCTGTTCTTGTCAGTCGCGCCTATTGCGCACCATTAAACTCGTGGACAGCATCCAGCATGGCTACGATATTCTCGACCGGTGTCTCTGCCTGCACATTGTGAATAGTATTGAAGACGAATCCTCCGCCTCGCGAAAAAATCTCACAACGGCGAAGAACCTGCTCCCGCACTTCGTCCGGCGTGCCAAAGGGAAGAACTCTTTGCGTGTCCACGCCTCCGCCCCAGAAAATTAAATCGTCTCCGAAGTTGGCCTTCAGTTGTTCGGGATCCATTCCGGTCGCCGAGCACTGCACCGGATTGAGAATGTCAATCCCAGCTTCGATGAAATAGGGCAAGAACTTTGAGACGGCGCCGCAGGAATGCTTGAAAACTTTCCAGGAAGTATGACTGTGAATCCAACCGCAAAGTTGTTTGTAATAAGGAAGATAAAGATTCTGAAAAGTCCTGACGGAACAGAACGCAGAAGTTTGCGTTCCGAAATCCGTCCCACAAAGAAACACGGCCTGAATGCGGTCTTCGATCGCCTTTTGAACACGTGCAAGGTTTTCAATCGCGATCTCGCATTGACGCTCAAAGACCTTGTGAATGTAGTCCTGACGGCTGCTGGTGGATACGTACCATTCGGTAACATCTCGAATGCCCTTGGGATGCTTGAGAAACGGCCCAGGAACGAGCGCGATATCGCCGAGCGCGGTTCCACCGATGCTGGCGATCACACCGAGTTCGGTTTCAGCAGCATTCTGCGTGGCACGTACCAGGTGATCGAGGTCGTCGCGCGAAATGGGCTTGAACTCCTCAAGATTGTCTTCAGGATTCAAATTGTCTTCGTCAAAGGGCTCTTGGCGCACAATGCAATCGAAGAAGTATCCACCACGCGGCATCCGTCCGCTAGGGGCAACACTCGTATCGCCCTCTGGATAGATCAGTGTGTCGCCATTGACATCTGTGGTGACATTGAAATCTCCAGGCACCAGAACATCGATCCCGTTAAAGCGCCAGCTTTTCCATTTGTCTGTGGGGAACCCAAACATGGTTGTACGCGCAAAAACACCCACGACATCCAGCCCCATCGCCTTTCGCAGGTCATCATCAACCGTTCCGAGCATTTGGAATGGCTCGTGAATGCGCACGGGGCGCTCTTCGAGTCCAAAGTAGTTACGTAGTGCTGCCACACAACTCGCATGGATACCCGTTACCGCAGTTCCGCCAAAGTCGATCGGGATTCGATCGGGTTCCTTATGGTTCAGCGTCATGACCAGGCGCTCGCGGCTTGTCTTCGTGTCTTTCTCAGCTGTCATTTCGTCATTCCCTTTCAGTCTTCTTGTGATCGCTATTCCTCGTGCCCGAAAAATGTCTTGATTCTTGCCTTAGTTGAATTCCAATTGTCTTTGACCAGGAAAAAGCATGCAGTTCGCAAATTCATTTTGGAACCCCGACCCGGCGGCGAGGCTGACGTACTCCATGGGCGGGAGTGCTGGCTCGCGGTCGGTGAGGAGAACCATTTTTGTGCCGCGGAGGCCTTCCGTGCCGCGACCGCAGGGAGCGTAGCTGAGCAGGATGGCGTCGAAGCCGAGCCGGTCGGAAACGTCGAGGCGCTCCTGCAGGTGCGGGCGCATTTCGACGCCGCGCAAGTGCAGGCCCATGGGAATGAGTTCGAGATCAACGGTGTTCTGCGAGCGCGCGAGGATGTGCTCAAACTCGCGAGTGAAGATCCGGCGGGCGATGAGTTTGAGATGCATAAAGGTAGCTTCCAGCTGCTAAGCTCCCAGCTTGTACGTACCAGGACAAACCCGCCGTCTCATCGGGAAAAAGGAACCTCGGTTAGGCCTATGCCCCCGCCAATCGTCAGACCTAGTCCGCACTCGACGGGGCGCGGACTTACTCCATACAAGAGTTCATCGGAGCTCGCAATCGCCAGTCTCGAAAATCTTCGTGCTGTCGCTTTTGGCGCCATGGTTGGCTTTGGTCTGCGTCTTACCTTGCGGCGAGTTTCGTTGCTGTTTCGGTAGCAGGTTGGCAGCCGGCTCCTCTGTTGCTATTACTGCACGGCTTTGCCGACATCATCACGTCCACCTTTTTCGAAATCTTGTCGCATGATTCCGGCACGAACAGCACATCGCACTCCGAACCTACTATGTGGGGATGGCCACACTCCTTCATCTTTGCAATCAGTTCGCCGGTCCTGCGACTCACCTCCTCTACAGGCATGGCGCCATCGGAGTAAAACGACTTCGAGGGAAGATTACCGTAAAGAATCACGTCTTTCGGCACCAGGCGGGCATCTTCCCAGAGCTTGCGCGAACTGCCCAGACTGAGGATCACAGGATGAAGCCGGCGCGCGAAGGCCTCCACCATCGGGTCGATCAATTCCCCGCAGTCATGGAAGATGAGCTCGCACCCGGCTTCCTCCAGCATGGCTTTCAACCGAAGGTTTGGCTCTATCACAAGTCGCTCAAACAGATCGGAACCAGCCTTTAACTGACGAGGCGAGATGAATGCCGTGCACGCCGCCGGCTCGCAGATCATCATGGCTCTCGCACCGTGCGCGATCTGGCTGCGTATCGATCGCAGAACCGCAGCCTCCGAAACCCGAACACATTGCCAGAGCAGCCTTACATCTTCCGAATCTTCCGCGGGTATCCCCATGCCGGCGAGCGCCGTCACAGTAATTGGATCTGCCAAGAGCCGTGTAGTGAGTGAGAACGGCCCAATAGACATACCCACCGGAACCAAGTCTTCTTTCGTGGCGACGTATTGAAGCGCCTCATCGCGTGCACGACTCCCCGCACAAACTCTTACAGCCTGCGCGCCGCACAATCTCGTCAACGTGTCTTCGTCCATCGGAGCCGAAATGTGATAACTTTCGGCCTCTGCTGCGGGAATACCGGCCAACGCGAGAAGATCGATCTTCTCAAGGCGCAAATCCATTAGAGGAACGGCAAGCGGAGTATGCCACCGCCGTGCCGAACGCTCAATGACACGACCAAGCGCCGCGCCGTCGTTGCGGACCTCCTCCGGCCTGCACTCCTCATGCAAGATCAGATCCGTGCCAATAGGCATCCGCAGACCCGCTGCCGCGAGGTCGAGATAATACGGACGATTCATCAGTTGCCCCTTCCGCACCATGATCCGCACTCGTGCGATTGCACGTCGAGCCAAGTCGTGACGCGGACCCGATTGTGTCCGATTCGTGATGCATTAGCGAACAGGAACCTCCCAACAACGCGAATCAGAATTCCTCTTCCAGCTCCGAACCGAAGAAATGATCCAAAATGAACATGGGCCGGCGATTCGCTAAGCGATCAGCGTACTTAGACGATACCGCCGATTCTGTTGATCGTCTTCTCGATTTCTGCCAAAGAGTGATAGGATTTCGCCCGGATATTACGCTGTCTGAAGAGAGGCAAAACTGGGAGCGGCGAGCCTGGAATTTTCCAAAGTTCAAGCGAATTGTCTGATTTTTATGGGTCGAAGGGAACGCATGCCGCAATGTCCACTCAAGTGGATACAGCGCATTCTGGCACAGACCGGGCAAGGATGTTTGTGTCAACTGTACCTTGAATTGCGAATTCGCTAGACGAGAACTCAGGACCGCACATACCCTTACTGGCCGTACCGCATAATGCGGCTCTAATTTGGCTGACAGTTTCCCAGTTGCTCAGTGAGATTGATTGTGATTTAGATCACACTGCAATTATTCCCGGCGCCGACAACAATCAACGCAACATCCAACGATTCGAAAGCGCTTATGATTCTGTGACTCTGCCGCGCGTGGCTGCTGGCCTCGCGCGGCGAGCTGAATGAGGATCCTCTTGTCTTCGCATTGACCGACTGGATGAGCGTGCTCATCGGCGCGGTGGTCGCGGCGATTAGATTGCTGGCGATTTGAGCTGAGGCTCGCCAGAATTGCGATCCGGTGTCGAATCGAGCGGATGAGTTGGGTGTCCGCTCGGCATTCTCTCTGCTGTTATTGAGATGCAGGGAGGTTGCCGTTTGGGGACCATGTTTCCGGGTTCGATCCCGGCGAGCCTGGCGGTGGCTCGCCCGGAGGCGCTGGGAGGTTGCCGTTTGGTCCCCATGGGCTGGATCCCGGCTGGCCTGACGGCGTGCCGCCCGGGCCCAAACCCGAAGGATTTGCCCCACCGGTTGCGCCGATGGTTTTCAATTCCGAGAGCGGGTCGTAGGTAAACTCCCACTCGTTATAGTGATTCTTCTTCTTGTACACCAATATCGATTGCTTGGAGCTGGCGGGTGAAAAGCCGATGATGCCCGCGCCGCCGAAGGTCTGACCGGTCAGTCCGGAGCCGGTCGAGGCCGTCCCTGAGGATGTGCTTCCCCCCGAACCTGTACCGCCGGAATTGTCGCCGCCGCTCGTGCTCCCGTTCGTACCGCCGGAGTTGTCGGTTGAGCTGGAACCACTGTCCGAGATTCCGGTGGGGGTTGAGGAACTGTTTCCGGAATCGGACGAGCCGAAGATGGAGCCGCCCGAAGGGCTTCCACCGAAGGAACTGCCGCCGAAAGGAGAGCTCGCACCGCCGGCATTGGGCGTTCCCGCCAGTCCATTGCCTCCGCTGGGCCCTACGCCCGCCAGTGTGGATGCACTCCCGGCCAGCGGTTGGCCGAAGAAGCCCATCGCCGTCGGGGTTTTGTTCTGGCCGAACATGATGGGTTTCCAGTCGGCCTGGCCGGTGATGGGATCGGCATATTTCTTTCGTAGGAAGCGGATGTCGTTGGTTTTAACCAGTGCGTCGAGATTGGGCGGATAAGCTTGGAACTTGCGGTAATAGAGCTGAATGGCGCGGCGGTATTGCATGCCGCGATGCCAGGTTTCAAGGTCGCGGTCGCGCTGGATGGATTTGGCGATCTGGGGCGCAGCGACAGCGAGCGAAAGGACGAGAAGCGCCAGAAAGAAGATGGCGACCAGGAGCATGTACCCTTCTTCCTGGTGTCGCGGACGGCGGCGGGTTGGACGGCACATTTTCATCGCGTCCATCTCTTTCAGCCGCGATTCCCCTCTTGCACAAAAGATGGGACCAGTGTAAATCAGACCCACACCAATGACGCTGGAGCACTTGAAATCGCTCGTGCCGAGTGCGTCCGGGAGTCTTCGAACCGCTGTTCCCACCTCCCGGCCAGCAAACGCAAGCTGGAAAACATCTCGTCTTGACCGAGATCTTGACTCGTCTCTGAGCCTGCCTCGCGCGTCTCTCTCAAATTCTGAACTGCCTGCCGGACAAGATGCTCGCCGACAGATTCATCAGCCGCTTTGAGCTGCAGCGCGATTCGAGCGTCCTCAATACATAGCCGCCCGACGCAGGCAGGGAGCGGCGTAGTCGCGCGCACATTGGTCTTCGCGATCTTTTGTACAGTTAGATTGTTACAGTGTGCCGTGCTTACTTTTCCACGTTGAGATTCGCCCCATTACACACAAAATGCTGGAGAGGCGGGCATATTTGCACGCGAAATGAGTGCTGAATTCTACTCCCATAAAACGCCGCTGGCTATCGGCGCACAAGAATGAGGAAAGAGACGCGACGATTCGCTTGCGCAGGCTTCCGTTGAACTCCTCTCTCAGCCATCGTGCGGAACCGGCGCACTGCTCGGACGCCCCGGATGGCTTTGCCGGTCCTATGGAAGGTTCGGTACGTTCTCGGGCGGCTTGCTCGAGACAATACCCATTCCTTCACGTACCACGTAGAACCTGTCGGCGGCCAAATTGGTCAGTGTTTCCTTCGTTCCATCTGGCCACAAGATTTCGGCTTGATCCAGGCTCTCATGGCTACCCAGTCCAAAGTGTAGGCGCAGGTCGTTCTGCGAAAGATAGCTTCCCCCGCTCAGCACCTCGCCAAGCTGCACCAAATCTCCCGCAGTGGCTCGTATTCGCGCATTCAGAGCCAGCCGGTTACATTTCACGCCTTCCAGTTGAAAGCTGATCCAATGGTTTTTCGGACCTCCCACAGGGCGCAGAATCATTGGCTGGCCCACCAGATTCTCCACCACCGCTTCGATTTTACCGTCGTTGAAGAGATCGCCAAAGGCGACTCCGCGGCTGACCTGCGGGACTTGGATTGCCTCTCCCACCCGCCGGCTGACATTCAGGAAGGTTCCGTCGCGCTGATTCAGAAAAAGCAGTTTCGGCTCACGAAACTTGGCAGGCAGATGCAGGCTATCGATCTGCGGGTACACATGCCCGGTGGCCACAAAGTAGTCTTGCCATCCGTCGTTGGCGAAATCGACAAAGCCGTCGCCCCAGCCGACATAGCCCTGCGTTCCTCTGGCAATACCGGAAGCGATCGATACGTCGGTGAAGTTCATCCCTCCGTCGTTGCGATAGAGAGCAGCGTACTCAACGTCGAAATGCGAGATAAGCAGGGACATGAGGCCCGTGTGCAGATAGTCGCCCACAGCCACACCCATATTGGCCTGCTCCACTCCGTCCTCGTTCGCGGCCACGCCGGCCAGCAGCCCCATGTCCTCGAACTTCCCCGCGCCGTCGCCCTGGTAAAGATAGTTAGCCTCGCCGTCGTTGGCAACAAAAAGATCGAGCTTCCCGTCATTGTTGAAGTCCGACCAGATTGCGGTCAGTCCGTAGCGCCCTTCCGCATCGTCCACTCCGGCCTGTTTCGACACATCGGTAAAGGTTCCGTCGCCGTTGTTATGGTAGAGATTGTCGGGAAGCCCCTTCAGCCCGCGCGGGCCGCACTGCACATCAAATCCGAGGTACTTACATGGCTTGGTCGTAGAGCCGAATCCGGGTAGGTCGTCGAGATGAAAATCTACATAATGAGATACAAACAGGTCGGCCCAGCCATCATGGTCGTAGTCGCCGAAGGCCGCTCCTGTTGCCCACCCGTGATCGCTGCCCAGCCCGCTGCTCTTGGTTACATCGGTAAATGTTCCGTCGCCGTTGTTGCGGTAGAGCACCACGCCGTCAAGACAGGTCACCAGCAAATCCGGACGGCCGTCGTTGTTATAGTCGCCGACGGATGCGCCCATGGCCCAACACGGATAACCCACGCCGGCCTTGTCTGTAACATCAGTAAAAGTGCCGTCGTGGTTGTTATGGTACAAAGCGCCTCGAGCTTTGACCCCGTGAAGGGCCATGTCTACGTTCTGCGCGCCGGTGAAATAGATGTCTGGCCAGCCATCGCCGTCATAGTCGATAATCGCCACGCCTCCGCTCATCGACTCCGCGATGAATCTCGCCGCGGGGCTGGATAAGTGATCGAAATGAATTCCGGTTAAGCCGGTAATATCCACTAACTGCGGATAGTCAGGGAGGGGTCCGGTAGCGAGCCTTTCCGCTTCCGCCTTTTGCCGCTCCGCAGGAGAAAGCGGTGTAGGCGTTCCCATGCCCGCCTGCGCTCGGGCCGCACCGGTCAGGCACAGCAGGCAAATCGCCGCGCAGCATCGCAGAAGGATGGCGCGCAGCCCCGCGAGTGCACAGGCGCTGCTTTGCATTGCAGAGTTATTTGTCATCCTGATCGTCGGCACGGATTTCCTTGGGCTGGATGAGCAGATCCTTATAGACCGCGCGAAGTTTCTCCTTCATATCCTTGTATTGTTTGTAGAGCTCTACTTGACGCCGGGCATCGTCCATGCGCCCCAGCTTCCGATACAGCGTGCTCAAGCGATAGTGCACGGTGGGATCTGTCGGCTCCAGCCGCACCGCCTCCTCGAGCAGCGGCAGGGCCTTGTCGTCCTGATTCATTGCGATCAGGCTCTTGGCCAGCCCCAGCTTGGCGTCCGCATCTGCAGGCTGTAACGCAACCGCCTTCGAGTAATCCCGGTACGCCTCCTGAACATCACCTTGCTGCGCAGCAATTTCCGCCAGGCTCAATATCGCCTTTTCATCCTGGGGATTCTGCTGCAAAGCTATGCGATACTCCGCGATCGCCTCCTTCTTGACGGCCGGATCCGATGCGGTATTCAAGAGCTCGCCCAGTTCATAGTGAACCCCCGGCAGGCGCGGATCGATGGCAATAGCCTGGCGATACTGGGCAATGGCGCGATTAGTATTCCCTTCCTTGATCTCTTCGTGCGCCAGCAGCTGATGCATCTGCGCGGAATCCGGCGCCGCCAGCGAAAGCGCAAGCCTCGCCTCTCCGGAGAGATCGGAATAGGTCCGATACTCCGCATAGAGAACTTCGGGATTGCCAGGCGCCGCTTTCTTCAACTGCGCCAGCACGCCCGCGGCCTGATCCAGATCCCCGGTCTCTGTATACGATCCCACCAGTTCCAGGCCAACCTGGATTTTGAACTTCCCGTCCGTGATCAACGGAAATGCCGTTTCAAGATCCTGGCGTCCCTGCTCAACCTCCTGCGTCCGCAGTTCGGCGATTCCCAGAACGCCCTGAATCTTGTTGAGCGACGGCTCTTCCGCAACGGCAACGCGCAAGTGCGGGATCGCTTCAGCCGCTTTGCCCTGAAAAAACAGCAGCACGCCCAGATTGCCCTGCGTGTTGACGTCTTCGGGATGGATTGCCGCCGCCGCCTGCAGCTCCGGGATGGCCAAATCAGGGCGCTGCTCCTGAAGATACTGTTGCGCCAAACGCGAATGAAGACTAATTTGGTCCTGGTTCCTTGGCGACGCCTGGCACAGAGACAGAATAGGGGGGCTGGGAGCAAAAACAGTATGAGCAATATAGATTTGGCGGGCATCGCGATCAAATCATACCTGTATCTCGGCGCCGTGCGCAACGGAGCGATTAAGTATCACCTCGCTGGGATGGCGAACGAGTCTGCCGCGCACAAACCGTCTGCAGTGGGACAGGCGCCGCTCCCGCGGCGGGAGTCTTCAACGCAGCAGATGCAGCTTAGGCGTAACCGGTAGACGCGCTTCGGGTTCACCGTCCAGCCTCGTCGCCGGGCTTGAGCGCGGGGCACGGTACTTGCTCGACGTAGGCAAGGAAGATATCGGCGTCGGTGGCCTCTTCGATGGTCATGATTGCAACCATGCCGTTGGGGCTCATGGCGCCCAGAACGGTCAGGATCTTGCAGTGACCTCCGGGCGTGGCTTCGTGGATGCGCCGGCCTCCAAGGCAACCTGCGCGGAGCCTGGTCATTGGGGTCGTGACGCCGTGCTCGCCCGCCGCGGCGATCCTCCTCCGCCGATCGTCGGAAAATGCTTGTCCCATCCGCTTCCGTCGCCGTCACTTCACCAGAGAGTCCAAGAATAGCCCACCTACTTCAGGATGGGTATAGCTTTCGGGTTCTGCTCTGGATCCTGTTATTAACTTTCCCGCAAGCTGCTGATTCAAAGGCACTTGCGAGACAACTCGGCTCCGGCCAAATCACTGCAAATCATTGATTCTGCGGGGCTTCCCACAAAGCTAATAACCGGCTCTAGCCCATCGTGCGCTGCTATTCGTTGAGGGTTTGTCGACGGTGGACAACTTACGATATGTTTTTGTCACTAAACGAGAAGACACCGACGTGTATGCACTGTACGATGAGCAGAATATTATGAGCAGGATTCGTTATTACGCTGTACGGTTCCGCCCCCACGCAACCCTACTCGTAACAACCACCAAGAATCTGGCTGCTGGTAGTTGTTCTGCCAGTCGCCGTTTACGAACATTACGAGTTTACCGGTGAAGTCTTTTGGAGGTAAGCATGCGGCACACGTTTCAACTCAGTATTGCAAGTATTGCAATGGCAATCTTGCTCTGCGCGCAATCAGCGCTTGCTCAAACCCCGACTTCGGGCGACATTCGAGGAACAGTAACGGATGCCTCGGGCGCCGTGATTCCGGGCGTAGCGGTAACTGTCGAGAATCTTGATACGGGCGTTGTATTGCACTTTGTGACCGATGGATCCGGCGTGTACGACACGGGTTCCATCATTCCGGACCGTTACAAGCTCACTTTTACAAAAGATGGGTTTAGCGTCTTGGAGCGCGGCCCGCTCACGATCGACGTCGGCGCTACGGGCGTCAACCCGGTGCTGGCAGTCGGCAAGAGCTCGACGGTAATAACAGTTACCACAGAGGCACCTCTCTTGCAGACTGAGTCAGGCAGTCAGACGCAAACTCTCGAACTGAATGAATTGGCATCACTGCCCCAGGTCAGCGGGACAGGCGAGTCATGGGAAAATTTCATGATTCTGCAGCCTGGCACAGCAGGCCAAGGAATACGGGATGCCGGGGAAAGCCTGGAAACGAATCCCGGCGAGACAATATCCGCCAATGGAAACATGCCTTACAGCAACGTCCTTCTGAATGGTTCGTCGATTACCATGTCGCATGGCGGAAACACATGGAACAACGATAGCTTCGATGCAACACAAGAAGTGCAGATATCCCTGTCCTCATTCTCGGCGCAATACGGGGTCGGGGGCATGGTGATGAATCAGATCACCAAGAGCGGAACCGAAAAATTCCACGGAGACGCTTACGAGGAGATACAGAATACCGCTCTCGAGGCTTCGCCGTATATCTTCTTAGGACCCATTCCTCCGAAGCCGGTTTATCATTACGATGAGTTCGGCGGTTCCGTCGGCGGCCCAATATTGAAGAAGAAGGTGTTCTTTTTCTTCAACTACGATCGGATCATAAACCACGCAGGAGAGGCCAACAACTACTCGACCATTCCGACCGTGGCCAATATGGGCGGCGACTTTTCCAACGATAACCGGACCCTTTACGATCCGACCACTCAAACCATTGCCTACGATTCGTTGGGCAATCCGTATCCGGTGAGGCAGACGTTTGCGTCTGAATACGGGAACGGGAACGTGATACCCACTGCCTTGATTGATGCAGTTGCCAACGCGGACCAACAACTTTGGTATCCCACGCCTACGAATAATCCTGTTCCTCAGGGACATTTCATTTCTGGAGCCGTGGATTCGAATGGGACGCTTTTGGATAATTATTCGTCAGATTTTGTGTACATAGTCCCCATGGTAAGGTACACAGGGCGTCTGGATTATGACATCACGCAGAACAATCGGCTGTCCTTCTTCGACACGGACGCCGATAACCCCTATATCGATGTTCAGAGCTCCTTCACAAACTGCCCGATCGGTTGCCAGGGCTGGGATAATGCATTGAAATCGGCGCAAATTGCCGACGTGTGGAACATCAGCACGTCCACTATCAATGAAGCCAGGATCAATTTTGCCTTTTTCCCGGAACTCGCTGCCGATTTGTCCCTGGGTCACGGTTATCCCGCAAAGCTTGGCTGGAAGTTTGCCAAGTCCGATTCATTGCCGGGCGTCACGCTGGGAAGTCTTACTCCGAATGTTACGGGTGACTACTCATCCATTGGCCCGTCGTCCAACTCAGTCTACAACCAGATGCTCTACGACACATCGGATGTCGTAACGATGGTTCGTGGAAAACATATCCTGCACTTTGGCGGGGACCTCCTGTTCTATGAGGACAACGCCACGCAATGGGGAAACGAGACTGCCGGGTCATTTGATTTCTCCGGCACCTACACTGACCAGTGGATACCTACGACTGTGGGTTGCCCGAAGGGTGAGACCACATGCTATACTCCCGACCATACCACCGGGGTCGATTATGCGGATTTTCTGCTTGGTTTCAGCAACAGTTGGGGCGGGGATGTTTTTGACGAGTACGGCGGCCGTCTGAAAAACCCTGAGATGTACTTTCAGGACGATTATAAGATACGTCCCAATCTCACCATCAATCTCGGCATTCGCTACGATATCACCCATGGTTGGCTTGAAGTCAAGAACAACGAAAGCTCCTTTGACCCGACAGTCATTAATCCTGCAACCAACACCCTGGGCGCCATGTGGTTCGGAACTACACACGCCAATGGCCGCAAAAATCTGGAATCAGACAACATCAGTACGGTGCTTCCTCGCCTTGGATTCTCTTGGCTGGTCAGGCCGAATCTTACCGTTCGCGGTGGATTCGGTATGTACGACCATGAACGCAGCGAGGACCAGTACGGCGGGGGGCTGGGCACAGCGCTCTCTTCCTCCGGTAACGTAAGTGACCAAACCAACGGCATCTATCCAATAGTGCAGTTGCAGGGAAGCGGCACGCTTTGCAGCACTACTGTTACAACCGGCCAGAATTGCAGCACGGGTGCGGCGCTGCCTTATGTACAGGCTTCCACCGCTCCCGACGTGTATAACGGCTCAAACGTCAGTTATTTCCCGTACAATGTGCCTATTCAGAAAATCTCTCAGTACACCCTCTCCGTTCAGAGACAATTCGGTTCCAATATGGCTGTCCAGGCAGCCTATGTTGGGAGCCACGGATTCGATCTAATCGGTCCCGACGACGCTAATGCAGTGCCAATTTCGGAGGTCTCATCGAATGACCAGAGCCTCCGTCCGTACCCGAACTTTGGGAACATTGCCAGCTATGCGCTGGCGCAACATGGTGTTTCCAACTACAACTCCCTTCAGGTGACCGTTGATAAACGCATGAGCTCGGGCCTGAGCTTCGATGCCAGCTATACTTGGTCGAAGTTTTTGTCTGACCAGGACAGCTCGTCCTGGAACGGTCAAGAGGGAGTACAACCATATCAGCTGGCCGGCGACTATAATACGGTCATTCATGCCAATTACAGCAACTCCAGCTATGACCTGCCCCAAGCGTTTAAAGGCATTGCGGCGTATCGTTTACCGTTTGGGAGGGGAGCTCGCTTCCTGAACGACAATGCGGTAGCCGATGAGGTGGTTGGAGGTTGGCAGCTTACCGGTTCGGCGACGATTTTTTCGGGCCAGCCGTTTACTGTATATGCGGATAACTCCACCTACCAACTGGCGTCGGGTGCGACTCAGTTCCCAAACCGGAATCCCGGAGTCAGCACCAAGCCGGCAAATCGAGGCGCCAGTTTGTGGTTCAATCCCGCCGCCTTTACGGAGCCGGCGAATGGAACTTTAGGTGACGTGCGGAGGAACTCTCTATTTGGACCTGGGTCAAGTGCTATCAACCTCTCGCTTGGCAAGGATTTCTCGTTGTGGGAAAACTTGAAGCTCCGGATTCGCGCCGACGCTGCCAATGTACCCAATCACCCCAGTTTCGGAGATCCAGACTCTGTTAACCTCACCTCGTCGAGCGGAGTCGGGACCCCCTACGCTGGTCCGTCTACACAGCAAATCCAGCATGTCTGCGTTAACGCACGTAGCTTCCAACTTTCGGCTCGTATATCGTTCTAAGACTCAGGGCTGACGCTCACAGAAGGGGGAGACGACATCGCATGTCGTCTCCCCCGCTGTTTCTTCTCGGCTCCCTGAAACAAGCTGTGCCGGTTGTTCGGATCATGAGGCGCAAGAAACCTACTGTAAAGTCTCTCAAATGCCTATACTGACTGCTGTCATCCTGAGCAGAGAGCCAAGACACGGGCCGGGCGGACCAATAACACGGAAGGAGGCACAGGGAAATGCAGCGAAGAAATTTTCTAAGGAGTCTGATGGGGACTGCGGCGGGTCTATGGGGAGCGAAGTGGACGGCGATCCCCGCTGTTTCCGCAGCCGAAACTGCAATTGCAGGTGGCTCGCCCGAATTTCAGCTGAACGCGAAAGGGATCGGAGTAGAACTTTCTGCGGCGGGCGAGATCGTCGGCGTGAAGGCCGGGGGCCGCAGGATCGGCCTCGTGGGGCGGACGAGCCTGGCGGGTTGCACGCAAGCCGGCGCCACCAAAGAGGAAAAACCCACGGACAGGGCGATCCAGTTTACGCGGACGTTGAAGGACAGCGCGTCGGGACGGAGCCTGACGGCGGTAGATCGCTTCAGCCCGGCCGGTGACAGCGTGCGCTGGGAAATCGAGATTGTCTCCGATGGCAGTCCCTGGACAACCGACATCGTGACAGAACTGCAGTATCCGGCCACTGCGGCAACCCGCTTTTGGACGGCGTGGGCCGATCCCGCCTGGTCAATCTCGCACGAGAACGCGCCGGAGCAGGAACAGCCGACCGGCGAATGGCGCGATCCGCTCGTGCTGCAGCCGTTGATCGATGCGACCTGGAACTATGGCGGATATAACTCTACCCCCGACCATATCGTGCTGCCGTTGGCGACGGTCGCCGAACCGGCGGATGATTCCGCCCTAAGCCTGGTATTTTCGCCGGCGGATGTCATCCTGTGTGGGTCGCGGCTGACCACAACACCGTCCGGTTCCGTCAGGTTTTCCCGCGCGAATTACCGCCTGGGCGGCGGGAAGCCGGTTCACTTTGAGATGGATTTGATCGCGCATGAAGCGGACTGGCGCGGCGGAATGCGATGGATGACGGCCCGCTATTCCGAGTTTTTTGAGCCTCCCAGTCCGAACGCCGACGCGATGGCTGGCTGCGCCGCCTACTCCGGCGACGAAGGGCCGATCGACGTGGCGAAACTCAAAAAGATGGCCTTCCGCGTGAATTGGAAGCTCGATGACGATATGCCCTACATGGGCATGTTCCTGCCGCCGGTCACCAGTCCGGAGGACACGTGGGAGCGGTCCTGGGCGTACGAAGCGGATAACCCCAACAAGCCGCACTGGACCAGCGCCGGCCGCATGAACGACTATGCCAGCTATCTGAAGACCAACGGCTTTTACCTGCTGGATTATTTCGACGTAAACATCTTCCCCATTCATGGCGGCAGGAGGAAACCGAACCCCGGCGCTCCCTTATGGCAAGATCCCAGCGCGTTTCTCGCCGCCAACTTTCCCAATGCGCGGGCACGGTCAGATGCCGGCCGAGAAATCATTGATTGCGGCGACCCCGGTTATCAGAAGTTTCTTCTGGAGCAGGTGGACCAGGACATTCGATGGATCCCCGATTCGGCCGGCATCTGTATTGATACCACTAACTTTATGTTTTGGAACAATATTGATGCCGACGATGGTGTGAGCTGGGTCAACGGCAAGGCCGCGCGGTCTCTGTGCATTTCGTGGGACAGTTTCTTTGACCAGGCCGGCCCCAAGATGCGCGCTGCCGGCAAGGTGATTTTCGCCAGTCCGATCTTTTCGCGCCTCGACGCCTACCGCCAGATCGATGGGTTTTACGACGAATACGGATACGACGGGCGCGGGCTGAACAGCACTGCGCTGATGGGCATGAGGAAGCCGGTGATGGTGTGGACCTATAACGAGAGCCTCTTCCGCCCCGATCCCGATACGTTTTTCCAGCGTCATCTGCTCATGGGGGCCTATCCCACCGCGCCCTATCCCTGGAACAACCACTGCATCCTTCCCGATATGAACTGGGAAAATCGGGGCGCCGATCTTGCGCAGGAAGATGCAGATGGCACCCGCGGCTTTTATTACAAATACGGCTCGCTGTTCGAGCGGGATACCGGGCACCAGTGGATGAAGACGGAAAAGTATTATCTGGCTTACGGTCCGCTGCTGGACGCGATGCGGGGGAAGAAATGGGTACTCGCGCCACATTGCGTCGAAGTGGTCGGTGACACGGCAAAAGTCAACTTGTTCCAGGTCCCCGGCGGCTATGCGATGCCGGTCTGTTTTGGAGGGGAGGCTGAATTCGCCGAAGTTATTCTCAGAAATATCCCGGGCCTCGACAAGTTGAAGTATTCCGTGATTCATCCTGATGTCGAGACTGCCGAAGTTCCAACGGTACTCTCTAAGGACAAGGAGGGTGAGCTCAGGCTGCGTGTGCCACTCCATCATGGGTGCGCGATGGTGACTTTACACCCATGAGATGCTGTCGGGGCGCTGGCGTTGCATCAGGACCAACAACCTGCTGGAGCGGCTCATGCGGGAGATCCGACGACGAAACGAAGTACTCAAAGCGAATGCCGCGATGTCGTTCCCTAAGGAGCTGCACTTTCCTACTGCGCACACATCCCACAACGGGCCGGTTTTGAGGAGGTATTCATCCTTGTAGTCATGGTGGCGGTGAGATAGTGAAATATAGGGATTTTTCAAGAGCGATTCGAGGATTTGGCGTATCCACAACGATCCATGAGCGGCCTACCGTCCGTAGGAGCCAGGACACGGGTCGGACTGACAAATAAGAGAGAAGGAGACACAGGGAAATGCAGCGAAGAAATTTTCTGAGGAGTCTGATGGGGACTGCTGCGGGTCTATGGGGAGCGAAGTGGACGGCGATCCCCGCTGTTTCCGCAGCCGAAACTGCAATTGCAGGTGGCTCGCCCGAATTTCAGCTGAACGCGAAAGGGATCGGAGTAGAACTTTCTGCGGCGGGCGAGATCGTCGGCGTGAAGGCCGGGGGCCGCAGGATCAGCCTCGTGGGGCGGACGAGCCTGGCGGGTTGCACGCAAGCCGGCGCCGCCAAAGAGGAAAAACTCACGGACGGGGCGATCCAGTTTACGCGGACGTTGAAGGACAGCGCGTCGGGACGGAGCCTGACGGCGGTAGATCGCTTCAGCCCGGCCGGCGACAGCGTGCGCTGGGAAATCGAGATTGTCTCCGATGGCAGTCCCTGGACAACCGACATCGTGACAGAACTGCAGTATCCGGCCACTGCGGCAACCCGCTTTTGGACGGCGTGGGCCGATCCCGTCTGGTCGAGCTCGCATGAGAACGCGCCGGAGCAGGAACAGCCGACCGGCAAATGGCGCGATCCGCTCGTGCTGCAACCGTTGATCGATGCGACCTGGAACTATGGCGGATATAACTCTACCGCCGACCATATCGTGCTGCCGCTGGCGACGGTCGCTGAACCGGCGGATGATTCCGCCCTGAGCCTGGTATTTTCGCCGGCGGATATCATTCTGTGCGGGTCGGATTTGACCACAACACCGTCCGGTTCCGTCAGGTTTTCCCGCGCGAATTACCGCCTGGGCGGCGGGAAGCCGGTTCACTTTGAGATGGATTTGATCGCGCATGAAGCGGACTGGCGCGGCGGGTTGCGATGGATGACGGCCCGCTATTCCGAGTTTTTTGAGCCTCCCAGTCCGAACGCCGACGCGATGGCTGGCTGCTCCGCCTACTCCGGCTACGAAGGGCCGATCGACGTGGCGAAACTCAAAAAGATGGCCTTCCGCGTGAATTGGAAGCTCGATGACGATATGCCCTACATGGGCATGTTCCTGCCGCCGATCACCAGCTCGGAGGAGACCTGGGAGCGGTCCTGGGCGTACGAAGCGGATGACCCCAACAAGCCGCACTGGACCAGCGCCGGCCGCATGAACGACTATGCCAGCTATCTGAAGACCAACGGCTTTTACCTGCTGGATTATTTCAACGTATTCAACTATGGCGACGACTGGAGCAAACCGAAAGTCCCCGGCGCTCCCTTATGGCAAGATGCCAGCGCGTTTCTCGCCGCCAACTTTCCCCACGCGCAGTTAGTCTCCGATCCGGATGTCATCGATTGTGGTGATCCCGATTTTCAGAAGTTTCTTCTGGAGCAGGTGGACCAGGACATTCGGTGGCTCCCTGATTCGGCCGGCGTCTGTATTGATAACACTTACTTTATGTTTTGGAACAACGCCGGTGCCGATGACGGTGTGAGCTGGATCAACGGCAAGGCGGCGCGGTCTCTGTGCATTTCGTGGAACAGTTTCTTTGACAAGGCTGGCCCGAAGATGCGCACGGCCGGCAAGGTGATCTTCGCCAGCACAATTATGTCGCGCTTCGACGTCTACCGCCAGATCGATGGGTTCTACGACGAATACGGATACGACGGGCGCGGGCTGAACAGCACTGCGCTGATGGGCATGAGGAAGCCGGTGATGGTGTGGACCTATAACGAGAGCCTCTTCCGCCCTGATCCGGACACGTTTTTCCAACGTCATCTGATCATGGGGGCCTATCCCACCGCGCCCTATCCCTGGAACAACCACTGCATCCTTCCCGATATGGAATGGGAAACGCAGGGCAATCTTGCGCAGGAAAACCAAGACGGCACCCGCGGCTTTTATTACAAATACGGCTCGCTGTTCGAGCGGGATACAGCGCACCTGTGGATGAAGCCTGAGAAGTATTATGTGGCTTACGGTCCGCTGCTGGACGCGATGCGGGGGAAGAAATGGGTACTCGCGCCGCATTGCGTCGAAGTGGTCGGTGACACGGCAAAGGTCAACTTGTTCCAGGTCCCCGGCGGCTATGCGATGCCGGTCTGTTTTGGAGGGGGGGCTGAATTCGCCGAAGTTATTCTCAGAAATATCCCGGGCCTCGACAAGTTGAAATATTCCGTGATTCATCCTGACGTCGAGACTGCCGTTGCTCCAACGGTACTCTCTAAGGACAAGGAAGGTGCGCTCAGGCTGCGTGTGCCACTCCATCATGGGTGCGCGATGGTGACTTTACGCGCATGAGATGCTGCGCTGGCGATCGAGGACGCCTACGCACCAGAGACGCTGGCCATCGAGGTCGACACCTCCTTGCCGGCGCTACTGGTGGTCCCGGTGCTGGAAAAGCTTCGGCTGCAATGCGGCCTGCCGGTGCGGATCGTCATTGATCATGGAGCGTACTTCGAAGGCGCTCGATCAATGGGCCTCGAAGAACAATGTGACGCTGCACTTCATCACACCCGGTAAGCCGATGGAGAACGGCTGCATCGAAGGCTCCCACGGTAAACTTCGTGAAGGATGCCTCAGCGAACACTGGCTTTTTACCCTGGACTTCGCACAGCCCCGACGGTGGCTGCGGGTTGAATCTGCAGTCAAACTCAAACCCGAGGACCCTCACTTACTCGGACTAAGTGAAGGGTACAGCTCACGGCGGCATTCAAGGGAGCGGACTGTCGGTCAGCACCGTCTTGCTCCAGTTGGAGATGAGGCACTTCTTCCCGGAAATCGAGAGCTGAATCCACAAATCATAAGCAGCAGGATTGTGGACGCCGGGTGCAACGTAACGCCAGGGATTCAAGCCAGGCACTCCCAGCGGCTGATAAGTCAAGTCCGGTCCGCCGACCGAGCCGACGAGGACGGTGAACTTAACACCATTGCTCGTCTCGATCCCCGCTTGGTGCGGACTCAACTCGGGGATGAAATTCCTAGCCGGTTTTGAACCTTCGCGCGGACCGCCCTTGTTGCAATTCGTCAAACTGCCAACGCCAAACAAATTGAAAGCCGCATCCGACGGAATACTTGCACTCGTGTTGCCATCCAAAGTCTCGTAAACATCATTCGTAAAAGAGGTCCCTACCAGTTCGTAATAAAGCTGGTTGGCCAGCGGATTGGCCCGATTGCCCGGCGGATAAAAACCGTACGCGGCGTGGTAGCCCTCTATCGCCGCTTCCAACTGCCCAAGTTCCTTCTGCGTTTGACGAATAGCCTGCCCCGATTCCACCTTGGTTTGACTGGTAACTGGCTGGGGTTGGCTGGTAACCGGGCCGGCAGCCGCTTCCAGCACGAATACCCAGTCGGGGTCGCCGGCGCTGTTCTTGCCGGGCGAAGTGAATTGTCGCGTGCCGGGCAGGGTCGAGTCCCGCGCGTTCGTTGTTGCGGCGCCGGAAGGTTGGGCGGGAACCACCGGCGCCGGGTCATTGGCGAACGGCGAACCGGCAATGGGCGTGAAGGTGTTGGCAGTGGGGTCGAACCAGCGGGCGGTGATGGGGCCTTTCCGGAGCTTGTTCATATCAACGGTGATGGTCCCTCCCTGCGGCAGGTAGGCCATCCCCAGCGCGCCGTCCGCCGTCAGCGCCGCCGTCACATAGTCGTTGCCGCGAAATCGTCCGCTGGGAGATTCCTTGGCCGGCGGCCCGGTGGTAATGAAAGTGCCGTAGCCGGCGGTGACGAAGGCGTGCGTCTGGTCGGGCGCCAAGTTGTACCACTTCCGGGCGCCAAATAGATTCTCCATGTAGCCGAACTGAACGACGCCGGGGGAATCGAGGAACTCCTGCCAGCCCGGCAGAAATGTCCAGATATAGTGATTGCCGTAAAGCTGGCCAACCGCCCCGGAGAGCATGGTCCAGTATTCTTGCATCCGCAAAATGCGGGGCGAACCGCCGTCTTCGTCGTTGTCCGTCTCAAATTCAAAGTTGGCCTCGCCCATGAACACTGGAATGCAGGGCGATTGATTGTAGGCATGAAGCACTTCGGCATAGGTGGCGTAATAAGTGTAGGCGAGATTCAGGCCAACGATGGGCGCCCAGTTTGGGTCGTCCAATGAACTGCTCGCCTGGTAATTCAATTCGATGGTCTGAAGGTGGTTTGGGTCTACTTCCTTGATGCCCAGCGCGGCCGAGGTGATAACTGCGTCATTCGCCGCCACGCTCCAGCTCTGATAATCGTTTCCGCTCCCCCAAATGAGGTTGGGAAAGTTCTTGTAACGGTTCCCAAGATATCGTCCATAAGCCCGGCAACGGGTTGAACCGTTGTCGAGAGCTGTTTGCAGCATCCCCCCAGTGTCGAGGGGGTCAAGCATGACCACAATTCCGTTCGCCGCCGCCATGCGGATAACCTCGTCCACATAAGCAAAATAGGCTTCATTCGGCGTGGTCAGATCGTAAGAACTTGTGCCGGGTATGGTATTGGTGAAGGGTTTAGTTCCGTTCAAAAGGCTGCTGTCTGGACGCCCGCCCGTATATCCAACAGAAAGTAAATCAATCCACACAGTATTGAATCCACGCGCCGCTCTGTCCGCCATATAAAACTTCGCTTCAGACGCCGTGAGGTTCGCAAGCAAGGAATGAGGCGAATCGCCCACCATCAAGAAGGGGGCATTGTCCTGATCCACCAGCATGTGTGGATTCGTGCTGCTGATCTTGAGCGGATAACGCGCCTTGGCCGGGAAAGTCGCTCCATAGACCGCCCCGCAAAAAAACAACCCGAGGACTAAGACACACAATTGACGGACAGTATTCATGCTTCTCCAGTGAATCGGCGGTGATGTGACGCAAGGGGTGCTTCGATGCGATTTGCTCCTTTTCACGCGCTTTTCTATGCCATCTGAAGAGATTTCTTCCGTGGTCTCTCCTGCTTTCATGTGAATCCTTTCCCACATCAGCACGACACCCATGCCCGCGCAGTCCCTGAAGGTGCAGCAGCCGGAAAACCGCCAAGCAAATCGCGCCCCTTCGCGAATAGTGTTTTGATATATCACGCAGGTTAAAACCGTCAAGAGGGTTGCGGAAAAGGATGACGTCAAGCCGCTTGTGTAAAAGCGCGCAGGGTGCGGTTTTTCCATTCAAGGTTGGGCAACAATTTGCAACGGAGACTACTCTTCGTGGAGTGCGACGTTCGGATCCACGAGCACGGCGCGGCGGGCCGGCGCGATCGCGGCCGCGGCAGACGTGACGAGAATCAAAGCGGCAACGCCGAGCAGGATAAAGGGATCCATGGGCTTTACGCCATAGAGAAAGCTCCGAATCCCGTGACCCGCCAAAAGAGCCAAACCCGCTCCCACACCGATTCCCGCGGCCGCCAGTATCAGGCCGTCTTTCAAAACCGCGCCGAAGACCGTGACACGAAGAGCGCCCAACGCCATGCGAATGCCGATTTCATGGGTCCGACGCGATACGCTGTAAGCCATGACGCCGTAGAGGCCGACCACGGTAAGCAGCAGCGCCAGCCCACCCAACGAGGCTGAAAGCCACGCCGCGACCCGTTGCGTATAGGCCGCGAATCGCATGTGATCGGTGAGGGTTTCGGTATTGAGGACGACGCAGGCTGGGTCCACTTCACGCAGGGTCCTCCGGATGGCCGGCAGGAGTGTGCCGGGTTTGCCTGCGGTGAAAACAATCAGGTTGACACCGCCTTGCACATCCTGCGCCAGCGGGAAATAGAGGTAGGGCTGCGGAGCTTCGCTCAAATCATTGTATTTGCCGTCGCGCGCGACGCCCACAATCTGCATATCCACTGGGTTCTGCCGGCCAATGCGCAAATTGCGCCCCACAACATCGACGCTGCCATAGAGCTTTTTTGCCAGCGTCTCATTGACGATCGTAACGCGTTCACTGGAGGGCGTATCGCGGCGATCAAACGCCCTTCCGCGCTGGATGGGAATGCCCATCAGGCGCATGTAGTCGTTATCGATCGAGTTGAACCACACCGGCATGCCCGCCGTCGGCGACGGAAGCTCGCCCGGCATCAACACGACTTTAGTCATTCCTCCCTCGGACAGCGGCAAGGGAACCACTCGCGCAATGCTCGCTCCGGCTGCGCCCGGCAAGGCCTTCATGCGGTCGACCAGCGATCCGTACTTCGCGAACAATTCGGTGCCTTGTCCAGGGAGTCCTATATCGAGGAATACGGCGTTCTGCCGGCTGTTGAATCCGAGTTGATCCGCGGTTTCGATGTCGATCAGTGTCCTCACCAGCAGCCCCATCACCGTCAGCAGCGCCATGGATGCGGCCAATTGGGCCACGACGAAGACCTTCCGCGCCGGCATCTTCAGTTTGCCGGTTGGCGCGGGCTGCGCCCGCATGGCATCGAGCGGGGAGCTTCGTGTGGCTTTGATGGCCGGGAAGATTCCGTAGATGAGGACGGACAACACGCCCGAAGCAGCCGTGAACGCGAGCACACGGTGGTCGATGCGAAAATCGAAGCCGAGTGGAAATCCGATGTTCGGCATGACCGCGGGGAGGAGAGAGATGAGCCCTCGCGCCAGAAGCAGCGCCCCGGCAACGCCCGCCAGGGCAAGCAGTGCATATTCTGTGACGAACTGCCGCAGGATTTGCCCTCGCGTGGCGCCCAACGCAATCCGCATGGCAATCTCGCGCCGGCGCGCGTCGTTAAGCGACAGCAATAGGTTGGCGATGTTGACGCACGCAATCAGCAGGACGACGCCAGCGATGGCGAGCAGCAGGATGCTGAGCGCTTTGAAGCCGTTGTGGGATTTCTGTTGCCAGTCGGCCGTCAGGCTGCGCCCGGCATTCGCCTCCGGATAGCCGGCCGACAAGTCCGAGCTCAAGCGCTGTAATTGCGCGTTTGCCTGATCGAGCATCGCTCCCGGCCGCAGCCTGGCGAATAGCTCGTATTCACGATCCGTGCGCGGAGCATTGCGTTCCCCAGGACGCAAGATAACCCAGCTCGATTGAGGGACATAAACCTGCGGGTCAATCATCGGTTCGGTTCCGTGAAACTCTGCCGGAAGGACGGCGAGCACGGTCGCCTTGATGCGGTTGACCGTGACGGTGCGGCCGACCACGGAAGGGTCTCCGGCGAAGATGCTTTTCCATGCGGCGTGCCCCAAGATGATGACTGGACTGTCGGTGTGGCGCAGTTCGTTTTCGCTGGGCAGACGGCCGAGTTCCGGCCGAACTCCCATGAAGGCGAAGTAGTTGTCGCTGACGACATCGGTCAAAAGATTTTGAAGACCGTCGGGCGTCTCAAGATTGACCCCCATGCGAACGTGCGCCGCCACATCGGAGAACGCCGGCACGCGCTGGCGGACATCGTTGAACTCGGTGTAGGACGATTCTGTCTGACCTTCGGAATCCGCAGATGCGTGGTTTTTCACGCTCGCGAGCGCCACCAGATGAGACGGATCGGTGATCGGGAGCGGCCGCAGCCAGATTGCGTCCGCAATGCTGAAGATGGCGCTGTTTGCCCCAATGCCGAAGGCGAGCGTGACCATCGCCGCCAAGATCGGGCCGGGAGCTTGCCTGAATTTGCGAAGGGCAAAGCGAACGTCTTGTAAGAGTCGGAACACGATCGTCTCCTTGGGATCACCCTGCTGCAGAGCATTTGAGAGGCCAAAAGCACCGCCGAAAAGAAAGATGTTACCGCTGGTCGGCTCGGGAAGAGTGTTCAAAAACGAAATTCGGTGTTCGAGAACGAACATCCGGATGCAAGGCGCCAAGAGCTGATTCGGAAAAGCGGCACTGTCCGAAATCGAACAGTATTTTACGAGAACGGACACAGCAAGGGCGAAGCGGCGGGTTCGATTTGCGGTAAGTCCTTGATTTTCTGGCGGCCACGCGAGATGCCGTTTGGTCTGAAAAGTGCAAGAATGCAGGCATCATGGACATTGCGAGACCGGACCTGAAGGCGAAGAGGAAGCGCCGGATTATTCTTTGGAGCGGCGTAGGAGTTGTGCTGTTCGGGCTGCTGGCGGTGGCTGTTTCCCGGCTCAAGCCGGCGGCGCCGGAGGTGGACCGCTCCACCATTTGGACGGACACGGTGAAGCGCGGACCGCTGGTGCGCCAAGTGCGTTCGTCGACCGGCGTTCTGGCGCCGCGCGAGGATTCAATCGAATTGATCCCGGCCCAGACCGACGCGACCGTGGTACGCATTCGCATCCTACCCGGAGCCCAAGTCACGCCGGACACCATCATCATGGATCTCACCGATCCGCAGCTTGAGCAGGAGCTGCTGAATGCGCAGTTGGCGCTGAAGGCTGCTGACGCTGACTACAAGAGCCTGCAGGCTCAGCTCGAAAGCACTTTGATGGACAAGAAGACGTCTGCTGCGCAGGTAAACGCCGACTATACGCAGGACCAGTTGCAGGCCCAGACCGACAAGGCGCTCTACGACCTCGGGGTCATCTCCGGCCTCGTCTACAAGAAGTCGCAGAGCACCGCTGATCAGTTAACCACCCAGCACCAGCTCAGCCAGCAGCAGCTTGATGTGAACGAGAAGGCGACCGAAGTGCAGCTTGCCTCGCAGAAGACCAAAATCGACCAGGCTCAGGCATTGCTCGATCTTTACCAGAAGCAGGAGCGCGCACTGGAAGTTCGTTCAACGATCTCCGGCACGCTGGCGCCGCTGGCCACCCCGGTGCAAGTGGGCGAACACGTGGCGGCGGGGACCAGTGTGGCCGAGGTCATCCAGCGCGACAAGCTGAAGGCCGCACTGCAGATTGCCGAGACGCAGGCCCGCGACATCCAGATCGGCCAACCGGCCTCGATCGACACGCACAACGGTGTGATTCCCGGTCACGTCACGCGCATCGATCCTTCGGTAGTGAACGGAACACGCACTGTAGACGTAGAACTGGATGGACCGCTGCCGCCGGGCGCGGTTCCGCAGTTGAGCGTTGACGGCACCATCGACCTGGAGCGCATGGCGGACGTGCTCTACGTGGGCCGGCCGGCGCTGGGGAATGAAGACTCCACGCTGAGCCTGTTCAAGCTCGATCCCGATGGCAAAGGAGCCACGCGCGTGCCGGTCAAAGTAGGCCGCGCCTCGGTGAACGAGATTCAAGTGATCGAGGGCTTGAAGGAAGGCGACACGGTGATCCTTTCCGATATGTCGCGCTGGGACAACGTGGACCGCATTCGGCTGGAATAGAACTGGGATCAAGCGTCAGAGATCAGGAATCAGAATCGCAAAACAAAGAAAGGCACATCATGGCATCGAACGGCACGCTGATTGAAATCGAGGATCTTACGAAGGTCTTTTACACCGACGAAGTGGAGACACATGCGCTCTCGGGCGTTCATCTGACGATCGCTCGTGGCGAGTATATGGCCATCTCCGGCCCATCGGGTTGCGGCAAGTCCACACTGCTCTCGATTCTGGGCCTGCTCGACACGCCGACGGGCGGCAAGTATCTGCTCAACGGCAATCCGGTCGAGAGCCTGAAGTTCGGCGAGCGCTCGCGCATCCGCAACCAGGAGATAGGGTTCATCTTCCAGAGCTTCAACCTGATCGGCGACCTCACCGTCGAAGAGAACGTCGAGCTGCCGCTCACCTATCGCGCCGGAATGCCATCGGCGGAGCGCAAGCGGCGCGTAAAAGAAGCGCTGGAGCGCGTCAACATGGCGCACCGCATGAGGCACTATCCGGCGCAACTCAGCGGCGGCCAGCAGCAGCGCGTAGCGGTAGCACGTGCCCTGGCCGGTTCGCCCGCGATCCTGTTGGCCGACGAGCCGACTGGCAACCTGGACTCGAAGAACGGCGAGGCGGTGATGCGCCTGCTCGCCGATCTGCACCGCGAAGGCTCGACCATCTGCATGGTCACGCACGACCCGCGCTTCGCCCGCCACGCCGAACGCGAGCTACATCTGTTCGATGGCAAGGTGGTCAGCGAACAGGAGATGAAGAAGCTCGAAGAAGAAGTGGAGGCGTAACGTGTTCTTTCAGAGCCTGCTTCAGGATTTGCATTATGCGGTGCGGCAGTTGCGGAGCGCTCCTGGCTTCGCCCTCACCGTGGTGCTCACGCTGGCCCTCAGCGTGGGCGTGGCCACGGCGGTCTTTTGCGTCTTCGACGCAGTCATACTGCGCCCGCTGCCTTACGCGCACCCGGAGAAGATCGTCGATGCAATAAGCTATGCCCGCCAGGGTTTTAACCAGCCCTACTCATGGCCCAGTTACAAAGATGTAACTGCACAAACGCGCAGCTTCGCGGCGCTAGCCGGATATAACTCTTTTGGAAAAATCACGATGGAGACCCCGTCCAGCGGTCCCGTGTCGTTGGATTGTGTGCGTTCGACCGACAACTTCTTTCAGGTCTTCGGTGTAAAGCCACTGCTCGGTCGCACATATCTGCCCGGCGAAGAACAAGACGGGAAAAATGACATTGTGGTGCTGAGCTATGAGGCATGGCAAAGATACTTCGGCGGCGATCGTGGCGTGCTGAACGAGACGGTCAAGCTGGATGGCCGCACCTCTACTATCATCGGCGTGATGCCCGCCGGATTTCGCTATCCGCTGAATATACACAACGCCGTCTACACTCCTCGGATTTTTGTACCGCCGTATGCGAACAACTACCGCGGATCGCATTGGCTCATGACGGTAGCGCGTCTCGAAGACGGCGTGAGCATCGAGCAAGCGCAGGCCGATCTCACGCATGTTTTTACGGATTTAGGAAGAACTTATCCAGATACAGACCAAGGCCGGACAGTACAACTCAGGTCAGTGATGGAAAGTGCAACGGCAGGCGCCAAAGAGCAGTTGTGGGTGCTGCTGGGCGCGGTGCTGGCTGTGCTGGTCATCGGCTGCGTCAACGTGGCCGGGCTGTTGCTCGCGCGAGGAGTGAAGCGTGAACGCGAGATGGCCATGCGCTCGGCCGTTGGAGCGGGCCGCGCAAGAATTCTTCGCCAAGTGCTTACGGAAGGGTTGCTGCTAGCCGCGCTGGGCGCAGCGGGTGGAGTTATGCTCGCGTGGGTCATGCTCGACCTTATGCGCGATTTCCTGATCCACGCTCTGGAGCGCGGCGCGGACATTCATCTCAACTGGATCGTGCTGGCCGCTGCGATTGCCATTTCCGCCGTCGCCAGTCTTGCCGCTTCGCTTTATCCGGCGTTGCGCTTCTCCGGCATCGATCCCAATCGCGTACTCAAGGCCGGCGGCAGCGCAGGCATCGGGCGCGGCCAGCACCAGCTGCGTTCTGGCTTCGTGGTTACGCAAATTGCTCTCACGCTGGTGTTGTTGATGGTTGCCGGGCTGCTGATCCGTGTCGTCATGCGCTATCGCAATACAGATCTGGGTTTCGATCCCGCGCACATTCTCGCCGTCAAGATCGGGCTGCCCAAGGCGAAGTATGAGGGCCGCGACCCGATAAGCGCCTTCTACCAGCCCCTTGAGGAGCGGGTGAGCCATCTGCCAGGAGTCCAGGCAGCGGGTTTGATCAATATTTTGCCTATCGAGGGATCTGGCTTCAACGGGGATATACACATTGCCGGCCAACAGCCCAATCCACCCAACCAAGAAGTGTTGGCGGATATCCGGCTTGTCAGTAGAGGTTACTTCGATGCGATGGGCATACCGCTGCGTCGCGGGCGCTGGCTTTCGCCCGCTCTGGACCGCGCCGAGAACATCGCGCTGACCGTTGTGGTCAACGACGCCTTCGTGCGTAAGTTCATTCCGGCTGGCGTCGATCCTACGGCACAGCGCATCGACTCTGACAGCAACAAGCAGGAGAACTGGACGCAGATTGTCGGCGTTACCGGCAACATTCGGCAGAGCATCTACGACCCGCCGTTTGCCGAGCGCGATTGGCTGATAGACGAGGTTGGCATCAAGTTGGGCGCGGACAGCCTTGCCGACATGACACTGCTGGTGCGCACCAGCGGCGATCCGAAGCAAGTGATCGCGGCTGTCCGCTCGATCATTCATGAGCTGGACCCAACCGTTCCCTTCGAGGAGCCCCGGACCATGACCGAGGTCGTCTCGGAGGTTCTGGTCTTCCAGCGCATGTTGGGTTGGCTCTTCGGCATCTTTGCCGGGCTTGCTCTTCTTCTGTCTTTGGTTGGACTTTACGGCCTGGTCAGCCACGAGGTGGAGCAGTCTACCCGCGACATCGGCGTGCGCATGGCCCTGGGAGCATCGCGATCCGGCGTTCTCGCCATGGTGATGCGCCGCGTGGCGTGGATGCTGGGCGCGGGAGCGGCGGCCGGGTTGGTGCTTACCCTGATCGCCCGCAAGCTGATCGGCGTAGTCATCTACATCGACGCCAAACACGATGCCGGAGGTTTTCTTCTGGCGGCTTTGTTGCTGGTGATTGCGGGCCTGGTCGCGGCATTGATCCCTGCTGCTCGTGCAGCCTCCATTGAACCCATGCAGGCACTTAGGGCTGAGTAATCGTGTGGCCGGAGACGGCAAAGGAGAGAATACGCGATGAACAATCTTTGGCCCGACATTCGTTACGCGCTGCGCCAATTGCGCAAGTCGCCGGGGTTCACGCTTATTGCCGTGCTCACACTGGCGTTGGGCGTTGGCGCGAACACCGCCATCTTCACCGTGATGAATGCGATCCTGATGCAGTTGCTGCCCGTCAGTCGCGCAGAGGGTTTGTCCTATGTGCATGAAGCAAATGGGCAAGGCGTGCCGCCTCAGGCAGGCGACAATGGAGATCGAAATACTGCCTTTTCCGAGCCGGTCTTCGAGGCGCTTCGCCAGCGCACCGATGTCTTTGAGGATTTGATCGCCCACGTCCCCCTCAGCTTCTTTGGCGGCGTTGCGGTCCGACACGGTGAGTTGCCTGAAACGGCCGAGGGAGAAGAGGTCAGCGGGAACTTCTTTTCTGGTATCGGCATCCGGCTGGAGCGTGGCCGTGGCTTCACGCTGGCTGAAGAAAAAGCTCACGCGCCCGTTGTGGTCCTCAGCTACGACTACTGGACGCGGAGCTATGCCCGCGATCCATCCGTTCTTGGACAGACTCTTTATGTCAAGGGCATTCCTATGACCGTTGTCGGCATCACGGCCCATGGATTCAAAGGCATTGAGCCGGCCAGCGCGACCGACTTCTGGCTCCCGCTGCAAAACCGGCCGGAGCTGAATGCCTGGGGACTCACGGGGAGTCAGCTCTATGGATCCCCTAATATGTGGTCTTTAATAATGATGGCGCGCCTTCGCCCCGGCGTTATGCCGATACAGGCGCAGCAGGCGCTCGCCGGCACGTTCGGCGAGGCCGCCAAACAGGGCATTGGATCCATCGATCCCAAACAATGGAAACCGTTGCTGGAATTCGTGCCCGCGCGGGGCATTGCCGGTTATAACGAGGAGTACCGTGAACCGCTGCGTATTCTCATGGGCCTGGTCGCCCTGGTATTGCTGATTGCCTGCACCAACGTGGCCATGATGATCCAGGCGCGCAACACGGTGCGGCAGCGCGAATTCAGTCTGCGTCTGGCGGTTGGCGCGGGCCGCGGAACTATCTTCCGTCAACTACTCTGCGAAAGCCTGTTCTTGGTGACCGGTGGCGTGACGCTGGGCTGGCTCTTCGCGCTTGCGGCCACGCGCCTGTTGGCGTCGTGGTCGGGCATCGAGACCGGTCTCAGCCCGGACCGCAATGTACTGCTCTTTACGCTGCTCGTCTCGGCCCTGGCCGCGTTGGTATTTGGTCTTGTTCCCCTGTGGGGCGCGACCCATGCGCCGGTGGCGGGCGTATTGCGCGCGACCGCCTCTAACATGACTACGAGCCGCAGCCGCATTGGGGGCGGACGCATCGTCCTGGCGGGGCAGATGGCCGTTTGCCTGGTGCTGCTGATGGCCGCTGGGCTGCTGTTGCGCACCCTGCGCAACTACGCGACGCAAAATCTGGGAATGCAGACTGAAGGTTTGCTCGTCTTCGGCGTCACGCCGCAAGGACAAGCAGATACGCACGTCTTCTATCGCACGCTGCTCGACCACATTCGTCAGTTGCCAGGTGTGGAGTCGGCCTCCATGGCTTGGGTCCGCCCCGGCATGGGAGACGCAAGCAACACAAACAGGTTCCGACTCGATGGTATCGAGAAAAACGGAGATACGCTACGCTCAAACGGCATTGGCCCCGGTTTCTTTCATACCATGGGCACTCCGATTTTGATGGGACGCGACATCGCCGAATCTGACACACAGAACACGCAACCCGTTGTGCTGGTTAACCAGACGTTCGTCAGGAAGTACCTTCCCAACACAAATCCGCTGGGCCACGTGGTTGCCGGAACGCTATGTGCAGCTTCCATTGTTGGCGTGGTGCAGGACAGCAAATACAC
Source organism: uncultured Acidobacteriaceae bacterium (assembly GCA_963844905.1). GTDB lineage: Bacteria > Acidobacteriota > Terriglobia > Terriglobales > Acidobacteriaceae > Telmatobacter. Next base: position 883,577 of record CAWJQD010000002.1, read on the forward strand.
GACTGTCGATGAAAGGGCGATGCCTATGGCCTATTGCGCCTGGATGCAGATGTCGTCGCTCGGCAGCATGCAAATCGAGGTACGCGTTCGCGGTAATGCTCTGGCCGCGCTGCCGGAGATGCGTAAGGTCGTGGCCGCGCTCTATCCCAATGTTCCTCTTGAGAAACCCATGACGCAGCAGCAGCAGTTTGATGATTCCTACGCGCAGCAGCGCATGTTTGCCGCCATGGGAGGGTTCTTCGGCGTGCTGGCGGCGCTGCTGGTGGCGACCGGCCTCTATGGCTCGCATTCGTTCCGTGTGAGCCGCCGCACCATGGAGATCGGCGTACGCATGGCCCTGGGCGCGAGCCGTGGGCAGGTGCTGGCCATGGTGATGCGCGAAAGTCTGTGGGTGCTCGTGGCGGGTCTTGCCGTCGGCATTCCCCTCACGCTGTTCGCCGTGCGCCCGCTCAAGGCGATGCTCTACCAAATGTCGCCGTTGGATCCACTTAGCTTTGTTCTGGCCGTAGCGGCCATGGTCGTCGGTCTGGCCGCTGCGCTGCTGCCCGCCCGCCGTGCAGCATCCATTGAGCCCATGCAGGCACTGAGAACGGAATAAGGCTCAAGGAGAACACGAATGAACGCGCTCTTTCACGATCTTCGCTACGCGCTGCGCCAGTTGCGCAAGGCGCCAGGATTCACTGTGACGGTTGTCGTCACGCTGGCCCTCGGCATTGGCGCGAATTCAGCTATTTTTACGCTCTTCGACCAAGTGCTGCTGCGCATGTTGCCGGTCCAGAATCCCCAAGAACTGGTGCGCTTCGAATGGCACGGCGGTTTCTCCGGTTCGGCCAGCAGTTTTGGCGGCGACTTTAACAATTACTTTTCCTATCCCATGTACAAAGACCTGCGGGACGGGAATCAGGTCTTCCATGGAGTCGCGGCGGCTGACCGAGCCAACGTCGGCGTCTCGTGGCGCAATCAGGCCGAGACCAAAGATGTCGAGATCGTCACCGGCAATTACTTTCAGGTGCTCGGGCTTAGGCCCGCGCTGGGCCGCCTGCTTACGCCGCAAGACGATACCGTGAAGAATGCCAATCCTGTTCTGGTGCTCAGTTACGCTTACTGGAGGTCGCGCTTTGCATCGTCGCGCGACGTGACGGGGCAAACGGTTCTCATCAACGGCCATGCATTCACCATCCTCGGCGTAGCGCCAGAAAACTTTCAATCAGCCATCGGCGGCTATCAGCCAGGCGTGTTCATCCCGATGAGCATGGAGGAAATCGCCATACCGTGGGCGGCGACTAGAGACGATTTGAACAATCGCCAGTCTCTTTGGCTCACGCTGTTCGCGCGGCTCAAGCCCGGTGTCACCATTCCGCAAGCGCAGGCCAGCCTGGCTCCGCTGTGGCACTCGTTACGGGCACAAGAGTTCACGCTTTACAAGTCGGCATCTCAGCATTTCAAAGAAAGCTTCGTTGACAAATCGGTCCTCAAGGTTCTGGACGATTCGCAGGGTTTCTCGCCCGAACGCATGGACCTGAAGACGCCGCTCATCGTCCTGATGAGCATGGCCGGCCTGCTCGCAGCCATGTGCGCCATCAACGTGGCCACGCTGCTGCTGCTGCGTGCGGCCAACCGCGCGCGCGAAATGTCGATGCGCTATGCTCTGGGCGCAAAGCGAAGCCGCATCGCATCGCAGTTGCTCGTCGAAGGCGGTCTGCTCGGCATCGCCGGAGCTGCCGCGGGCCTTATTCTGGCGCCACTTGTCGCTGGTTCGCTGGTGCGCCTCATGACCAATGCCGACCCAGGCGGCGAGCCCTACTCCGCATCCATTGATGCGCGCGTTCTTCTGTTTACGCTTGCCGTTTCCTTTGTCGTGAGCCTCTTGTTCAGCATTGCGCCTGTCTTTCACTTCCTGCGGCCTGACTTGGCTGGCGCGCTGCGCCAGAATGCCTCCACCGCGACGAAAGGCTCACAGCGCTTCCGCAAGCTGGCCGTCGGCGTTCAAATCGCGCTGAGCGTTCTCCTGCTGGGCGTTGCTGGCCTTTTCGTGCGCACGCTCGATCATCTTCGCCACCAGCCGGTTGGCTTTGAAACCAGCCATCTCATCGGATTCAAAGTGGATCCCTCAAACTCCGGTTATGGCCCGGACCGCGTAGTGCAGGTGATGACCGGCGTGCTGGAAACTGTGCGCCGCCTTCCCGGTGTCGAGCAGGCCGCGGGCACCGAAGACCCCGAACTGGCCGGAGACTCGAATCTCTCCAATTTCAGCGTGCAGGGCTACACGCCCGCCGAAAATGAAGACATGAACTTTGAGGATCCTTGGATCACGCCCGGCTACTTCGCCACGCTGCATCAGCCCGTGCTTGTCGGCCGCGACTTCACTGCCTCGGATACGCAAGGCGCGCCCCGCGTTGCCATCGTTAACGCTGCCCTTGCCAAGCGATTCTTCGGCTCGCCGCAAAATGCACTGGGCCGCTTGGTCGGCGAAGGCAAGCCGGACACGATCATTGTTGGCGTCGTGGGCGACGTAAGGCATAGGGATCTACGTACTGACCTCGGCCCTGCTATGTACCGTCCGTACCTCCAGGAACGGCATCCCGGCGGAATGGAGATTTATGCGCACACTTTCCAGCCCCCTGAGACCGTCGAACTCGCCATCCGCAAAGCCATCCAACAACTCGATCCGCTGCTGGTGGTGGATGGCCTGAGAACGATGGAAACCCAGATTGATATGAGCTCCTCGAACGAACGCACGCTGGCTATTCTTGCCGCCGCCTTCTCCGCGCTCGCCGTGATTCTCGCCGCTGTCGGACTTTACGGCGTGCTGGCCTACTCCACCGAACAGCGCACGCGAGAGATCGGCGTGCGCCTGGCCTTGGGCGCACAGCGCCGCGCCGTCGTCGTTCTTGTCGTGCGCGAGATGGCCGTGATCGCCGCCGTTGCCACCCTGATCGCGCTGCCATCCATCGTGGCCCTGGCCCGCCTCTTCCGCAGCCAGCTCTACGGCGTCACAACCTTCGACCCCATCACCCTCGCGGGCGCGGTGATGCTAACCGCGGTCATGGTGACGCTGGCCGCGGCCCTGCCCGCGCGCCGCGCGGCATCCATCGAACCCATGCAGGCGCTGAGAACGGAATAAGGCTCAAGGAGAACACGAATGAACGCGCTCTTTCACGATCTTCGCTACGCGCTGCGCCAGTTGCGCAAGGCGCCAGGATTCACATTGACGGTTGTGCTGATGCTGGCGCTGGGCATAGGCGCGAACACCGCCGTCTTCAGCGTGATGAACGCGACGCTGATGCAACTGCTTCCGGTCAGCCGGCCTTTGGGGTTGTACTATGTGCACGAGGCCAACGGGCAGGAGCAGCCGCCGGGCGCGGGCGACACCGGCGACCCGGCTACGTCATTCTCCGAAGCGGCCTTTGGGGCGCTGCGCCAGCGCGGCGACGTCTTCGAGGATCTGATCGCCTACGTTCCGCTCAGCCTTAGCGGCAGCGTCGCGGTGCGTCACGGCGTTCTGCCCGAGGAGGCCGAGGGTGAGGAGGTCAGCGGCAACTTCTTCTCCGGCTTGGGCGCGCGCATCGAGCGAGGCCGCGGCTTTACGCTGCAAGACGAAAAAAACCACACGCCAGTCGCCGTGCTCAGTTACGACTACTGGATGCGGAGCTTTGCGCGCGATCCGTCCATCGTGGGACAGACGATTTATATCAAGGGCGTTCCCATGACCGTGGTGGGCGTGACAGCCCGCGGATTCAAGGGCATTGAGCCGGCCACGGCAACCGATTTCTGGATTCCCCTGCAGAACCTCCCGGAGTTGAATCCATGGGGTATGCCAAATATCAATGGTACCTTTGGAAACCTCTACTCGCCCAAATGGTGGTGTCTGCACCTGATGGCGCGGTTGCGTCCCGGCGTTACGCCAATGCAGGCACAGCAGGCGCTGATGGGAACCTTCGGCGAGGTTGCGCGCCAGGCCGTTGGCACGGTCGATCCGAAGCAATGGAAGCCGCTGCTGGAGTTTGTGCCTGCTCGCGGAATTGCAGGCTATAACGACTACTACCGCGAACCGATGGCGATCCTCATGGGTCTGGTCTCGCTGGTATTGCTGATTGCTTGCACCAACGTGGCCATGATGATTCAGGCACGCAACACTGTGCGGCGCCGCGAATTCAGCCTTCGCCTGGCCGTCGGCGCGGGCCGGGCACGCATCTTCCGCCAGTTGCTTGCCGAGAGCGTGCTGCTGGTGACGGCGGGTGCGGCGCTAGGCTGGCTTTTCGCGCTTTCGGCCACACGCCTGTTGGCGTCGTGGTCGGAGATCGAGACGGGCCTCAGCCCCGACAGCAATGTACTGCTCTTTACGCTGCTGATCTCGGCGGCGGCCGCGCTGGTCTTCGGCCTCCTCCCTTTGTGGAGCGCAACCCATGCACCGGTCGCGGGCGTGCTCCGCGCGACGGCAACCAGCGTAACCACGAGCCGGAGCCACATTCTGGGCGGGCGCGTCGTGTTGGCCGGACAGATGGCGGTTTGCCTGGTGCTGCTGATGGCCGCGATGCTGCTGCTCCGCACTTTGCACAACTACGCAACGCAGAACCTTGGTATGCAGACGGAAGGCTTGCTGGTCTTCGGCGTCACACCGCAGGGACAGACCGATACTCATGTCTTCTATCGCACGCTGCTCGATCGCATTGCGCAGGCTCCCAGCGTCGTGTCCGTTTCAATAGTCGAAAACCGTCCTGGTTCCAGCTGGACCGACAACAACGGACTGATGCTGGATGGCGTGGAACGTCGTGGCGAGGAGTTGCGCTCGAACGGCGTCGGTCCCGGCTTCTTCCAAACCATGGGCGTGCCCATCCTCGCGGGACGCGACATTCTCGATTCCGATACGCCGGATACGCAGCGCGTGGCTTTGGTCAACGAGACGTTCGTTAAGAAATATCTGGCCAACACCAATCCGCTGGGACACATAATCGGTAACGAAAAGTATCCCATTACCATTATCGGCGTGGTGCGAGACAGCAAATACAGCGGCGTGGATGAGGGACCGATGCCGATGGCCTACTACGCGCAGATGCAGGCGCACCGCATCGGCGCCATGCACATCGAGGTGCGAGTCCGCGGCAACGCCCTGGCCACGCTTCCTGAGATGCGCAAGACCGTGGCCTCACTGTATCCGAATGTCCCGCTCGAGAAGCCCATGACGCAGCAGCAGCAGTTTGATGATTCCTACGCGCAGCAGCGCATGTTTGCCGCCATGGGAGGGTTCTTCGGAGTGCTGGCGGCGCTGCTGGTGGCAACCGGCCTCTATGGCTCGCATTCGTTCCGCGTGAGCCGCCGCACCGCCGAGATCGGCGTACGCATGGCCCTGGGCGCGAGCCGTGGGCAGGTGCTGGCCATGGTGATGCGCGAAAGTCTGTGGGTGCTTATCGCGGGTCTAGCCGCCGGCATTCCCCTCACGCTGTTCGCCGTGCGCCCGCTCAAGGCGATGCTTTACCAGATGTCGCCGCTCGATCCACTTAGCTTTGTTCTGGCTACCGCGGCCATGATCGTCGTTTCCGGCGGCGCAGCCCTACTGCCCGCGCGCCGTGCCGCGTCCATTGAACCCATGCAGGCACTGCGCACGGAATAACACGCATCGAGGAAATATCTTTCAACACGGAGTGGAAAGAAGATCATGATCGAACTGAAACACATCGAACGCAGCTACAAGACCGGATACACCGAGACATGGGTGCTGCGCCGCATCGGGCTCACCATCCGCGAGGGCGAGTTTGTCACCGTGATGGGCCCTTCGGGCGCAGGCAAGTCGTCGCTTCTCAACATACTGGCCCTGCTCGACGACGGCTGGAAGGGTGAGTATTGGTTCGGCGACACCGCGGTTCACACGCTCAACCGCAAGCAGCGCGCCGACCTGGCCCGCCAGAGCATCGGCATGGTCTTCCAGAGCTATCACCTGCTCGACGACCTTACCGTGGCGGAAAACATCGACCTGCCGCTCTCCTACAAGAACATGCCGGCAAAGGATCGCGCGGGAATGGTCGCCGACATCCTTGACCGCTTTCAGATCGTCGCCAAGAAGGATCTGTATCCAAACCAGCTTTCCGGCGGGCAGCAACAATTGGTGGGCATTGCGCGCGCCGTGGTGCACGCGCCCGCGCTGCTATTGGCCGATGAGCCCACCGGAAACCTGCACTCCACACAGGGCCGCGAGATCATGCAGCTTTTCTGCGAACTCAACCGCTCCGGCACGACCATTGTGCAAGTGACACATTCGGAAGCGAACGCGCGCTACGGAAGACGGATAGTCGAATTGGGCGACGGCTGGATGACACGCGATGAAACCCTGGCGACAAAGGTAACGGAGGCAAGGTGAACGACAATCCTACACAACCTGTTGGTGAGACACGCATGAATTCCCGCTCCTCCAAATCGGTCATTATCCGTCTTCAAGCCATCGCAGCGATTCTGCTGGTGCAAGTGAACCTGGCCCTCGCGGCCGAGCCTCCGCAAGCGCAGTCTGCGCCGCAAAACTCACAGGCGACGCAACCGGCGCCGGAGGCCCCCGCCCCGGCGGCGAACGGCGTTGCCGCGCCTCCCCCCACGCTGGCGCAGCAGATGCAGCAGACACAGCAGCAGGCGATTGTCCCACAGCGGCCATTTCACGTGGATCTGCCGCACTCGCATAACCCTCTCGCACCGTACAGACCCAGCGAGGCGCCCCCGCTGGATCTCACGAACTCACCGCGCCTTGAGAACCTGATCCGTGACGGGAAACTGTACATTTCGCTGCACGATGCCATCGCCCTCGCTATCGAAAACAACCTCGATCTCGCCTACTTCCGCTATAACTTCCCCATTGCGCAAACCGACTACGCGCGTACCAAGGCTGGCGGCAGCGTGAACGGGGTCAATACTGGAATCGTGCAGTCGTCTACGCAGGAGGGCTTCGCCGGTGGAAATTCCGGCTCCGGGGGCGCCAGCTCGGGGTCGGCTGCTGCCGGCACTGGGGGCATCGTGACCTCGACGCTCGGCGCCGGGACCGCTGTCGCTTCCTTCGATCCCTACCTGAACTTCAAGAGCTTCACGGATCACTCCGTCGCCCAGCAGGGCAACGCCTTTAGCTATGGCGTTCCCGTGTTTAAGGAGAACACCATCGAAGCCCTGGCAAATTACACCCAGAACTTTCCCTTGGGAACAGGCTTGACCGTCAATTACGAGGGGCAGCGCTACGCCAATAACAGCCCCTACGAAGCCATCAATCCTTCGCTCTACTCGAATTTTCAGGTGATCCTCACGCAGCCGCTCCTCGCCGGCTTCGGTATCTCCACCAACGAACGCTACATGCATATCGCTAAGAAGAATCTCCAGATTACCGACCTGGCCTTTCGCGCGCAGGTGATTGCGACCGTCACGCAGGTCGAGAATATTTATTGGGATCTTGTGAACGCCTATCAGGACGAACAGGTCAAGGAACGCTCCCTCGCCTTTGCACAGCGCACTCTTCAAGATGACCAGAAGCAGCTCCAACTGCAGGCCATTCCAGCCTTGCAAGTCAACAAGGACGAAGCGGACGTGGCGACCAGCGAAGGCGACCTCACCGTTTCGCGCGCGACTTTGCGTTTGAACGAACTGCTTATCAAAAACGCCATTACCAAGACCGATAATGCGGACATCGACGAGATGCCGGTCATCCCCCTCGATCGCGCCGGACCTCCCGATCCCAACGCCTCCAAATCGATTGACGAACTCATCGCCGAAGCCGAACAGAACCGTCCTGACGTCACCCAAGACGAGCTTGCAATGCAGGTGGCGGAGATGAGTCTCAAATCGATCCGGAGTGAGCTGTTGCCCACGCTGAACCTCTATGGCTTCTACGCAGGAGCGGGCATTGCGGGACCGAAAAACCCTGACTGCGACCTGGGCGCCGAGTGCGTATCCGATTTGCCTACAGGATTCGGCAGCATGTTCGAGAACACCTTCAACTACTCTTCGCCGGAATATCAGTTCGGAATGAATCTGTCGATCAACCTTCGCAACCGCGTTGCCAAGGCCGATCAGTTTCGGGCGTCGCTGGAATTCAGGCAGCGGCAGATCACCTTCGAAGAGCAGAAGAAAAGCATCCGCTTCGACGTACGCAACTCGCTGTACGCACTCGAGCAGGCGCAAGCTCGCGTCGATGCGGCTACAAAGGCTCGCGACCTGGCAGAACATACCTTCGACGTCACGCGGCAGGAGCAACAACTCGGAGCCAAGTCCAGCAGCGATACACTGGCTGCGGAGCACGACCTGTCCCTTGCCGAGTCCCTGCTTGTGGCCGCGCAGACATCCTATGAAAAGACCAAGGTGGAACTCGACCGGGCCACTGGAGAGACACTTGAGCAAACCGGAGTTTCGATCAACGATGCGAAAATGGGAGTTGTATCGCATGAGCCGTAGGTTCTGTGCGTCCAGTGGCGGGCCTCCGCCGCTGGGAGCCAAACCGGGGGTTATGGAGGCGCGCCATCTCCTGTAAGCAAAACAAAATTCGGGTTTTGGTTGCCGACGACCAACCGCATGTTCTGGAGGCAGTCGAGCTGCTGCTCAAACCGCAGGCGATCGATGTGGACTGTGTGCGATCCCCGCAGCTGCTGATGGAGGCGCTGCACGAGCGCGACTACGATGTGGTGCTGATCGACCTGAATTACACACGCGACACGACCTCCGGCCGGGAAGGCCTCGATCTGCTGGCCGGCATCCAGGAGTTCGATGCGCGGCTTCCGGTGATCGTGATGACGGCGTGGGGCAACATCGACCTGGCCGTCGAAAGCATCAAGCGCGGCGCGCGTGACTTCATCCAAAAGCCCTGGGAGAACGAGCGGCTGCTCTCCCTCATCCGCGTTCACGCTGAGCTGCGCCAGGCGCTGCGCCGTGCCCGCCAGTTGGAATTCGAGAACCGCCTGCTCCGCGCCGAAGGCATGCCGGAGTTTGTTGCTTCTGCTCCCTCAATGCAGCCAGTGCTCGAACTGATCGCGCGGGTTGGCCCCTCCGACGCGAACGTGCTGATTACCGGCGAGCACGGCACGGGAAAAGAGATCGTCGCGCGCCTGCTGCACGCCGCATCGCCGCGTGCGCGCATGCCGCTGGTGACGGTGAACGCAGGCGGGATGCCCGAAGGGACCTTCGAAAGCGAGTTCTTCGGCCATGTCAAGGGCGCCTTCACCGATGCACGCGCCGACCGCGTGGGCCGTTTTGAATTAGCCGGCGGCGGCACGCTCTTTCTGGATGAAATTGCTAACGTGCCGCTGCGCCAGCAAGCCAAACTTCTGCGCGTCCTGGAGACAGGAGAATTGGAACGCGTGGGATCGTCGCAGACCCGGCGCGTCGACGTGCGCCTTCTCTGTGCGACGAATGCGCTGCTGCACGAGGAAGTCAAGGCAGGCAATTTTCGAGAAGATCTTCTCTTCCGCATCAATACCGTTGAGATTCACCTGCCGCCGCTGCGCGACCGGCGCGAAGATATCCCGCTGCTCGCAGAGCATTTTCTTTCCCGGCTCCGCACACGTTATCGCAAACAGGCGAATGGCATTTCAGCAGCCGCCATGCAGCTCATGATGCAGTATCCTTGGCCTGGCAACGTGCGCGAACTGGAACACAGTATCGAGCGCGCCCTCCTCCTTTGCGGTGGCGAGGAGATTGAGCCAGCCAATCTCTCTATCGGAGCCGCGCGTCCCGCCGCACTGTCGCTTGAGGACATGAGCATCGACGAGATGGAGGCAATGCTCATCCGCAAAGTGTTGCGGCGCTGCGACGGCAACATCTCGCAGGCCGCCGAATCCCTGGGCTTGAGCCGCGCGGCCCTCTATCGGCGCATCGAGAAATATGGCTTATGACGCAAATTCACGTAAACGCTCGCGCTCGGTTCTGCGCCGCGTGTGGTTGTACTGTTTCCTGCTAGCGCTTCCCGCAATGATCATTGCCGCTATTCTCTTTTACTGGCATCCCATCAGCCTTGTGCCCGCTCTCGTGCTTGCGGCTTGCGGGTTCGCTTACTTTGCGCTTATCGCTGCGGTACTCATTGACAACCTTGCCCGTCCTCTGCAGACGCTCTCCAATGTCGTTCTCTCGATGCGCGAAGGCGATTATTCGTTTCGCGCACGGGGCGCGGCAGCGCACGATGCACTCGGCGAACTAGCGTCGGATATCAACTCCCTGGCCGATTTGCTGCAAAAACACCGCGTTCGCTCGCTCGAAGCGACAGCCTTGCTCGCGCGCATTCTCGAAGTGGTGCGCATGCCGCTGTTTGCCTTTGACCGCGAATGCCGGCTCCAACTCGTCAACGATGCGGGCCTTGAGTTGCTCGGTATTCCATACGCGCGCGGCTTTGGCCGCACTGCGCAAGAACTGGGACTCGAGAACTTGCTCAATGCGCAGGATCAAACACTGCACGGATTCGGCCCCAAGCCGGCACGATGGCTGTTACGCAAAGCATCGTTCCGCCAGGAAGGTGCGCCCCATACACTGGTGCTCCTTGCGGATGTGAGCCAGCCTCTTGAAGAAGAAGAGCAGATCGCGTGGAAGCGCCTCATCCGCGTGTTAGGGCATGAGCTTTCAAACTCACTGGCCCCGATCATTTCGATCTCTGGTAGTTTGCTGGCGCGAGTGCAAAGCCTGCAAGGCGAAGAAGCCACTGTTCGGGATTTTTCGCGCGGCTTAGGCGTTGTCGAAAGCCGCGCCGAGGCCTTGCACCGCTTCGTTCAGTCTTATCGGCGACTGGCGCAGTTGCCTCCGCCGCAGTTGAAGTGCGTTCCCTTGGCGCCGCTTCTGGAGCGCGTGGTGCTTTTGGAACAGCGCCTCCCGGTCCAACTCGATCCGGGTCCGCCAGCGGCCGTCAACGCCGATTCAGACCAACTGGAACAGATGTTCATCAATTTACTTGCCAATGCGGTTGATGCCTCCTTGGCCAACGGCGCGCAATTCGTGCGCGTTACCTGGGAAGTCACCGGTCCCAATCTGTCCGTAGTGATTGAAGATCGCGGCCAGGGCATTGCCAATGCCGAAAACCTATTTGTTCCGTTCTATACCACCAAGCCTTCAGGCAGTGGCGTAGGCCTCTTATTGGCGCAGCAGATTGCCCGCGCCCATGGCGGGAAGATTCAACTTGTTAACCGTGACGATGGTCAAGGCGCATGCGCAACGATTCGCCTGCCACTATCAGGACTCCTGAATAGTTGATGGGTGCGCAGCTCTTTTGGGCATGGAAGTTTTGTTTTGAAGCTGAAATCAGTTGCAAACGTTGTTCGATTTCGACCTTTTCCCTCGGGTTGAGACGCGATATGCCTGTGCGCCGCCAAAGTGTGCCATAACGGGAGAAGCAGCAGGTAGGAATGCAGACCGAATGCGGCAGCCTTGCTGCATGGATGATGGAGGCAAGCCCTCCGGGGGCGGGTTACAGGATCAGCCCTCAAACCGCCCGGCGCTGCTTGGGGATAAGATCCCAGGTGGTGAATGGCCCGGGAAACGGCAAGGGTTCGCAATCGGAAATGCTGCTGGTGTAACAATCGAAAACTGTCTCAACGAAGAGGTTCACACCATCTCACTGTAGACGGAATCGTAGCGGTCAAAGCATCCGAATGCCTCAAAGATCCAACGACCGCAACACATCGCCCCCAATCCGTTCAATATAAAGCAGTTAAGAACATCAAAATTCCACGGATTTCAATATCTGCCGGAATCTGGTTCGGGACCAGGGGGTCGGAGGTTCAAATCCTCTCTCCCCGGCCATTCTTTTCAATCACTTACATTAAAATCTCGCCAAGTTAAATAACTTGGAGTTCCTGAGTGGCTTCCCAATTATTCCCAATTCCGCCGCCGGGGAGTCACTTCAGCGGAGTGACGGCGCTCTTCTTCTCTCTCGTCCGGTTGCCAAATAATCCAGCGTTGACAATCCGGGTGCGCAACCCTGCAAATTGGGCTCCTTGGCCAGTAATGAGAGTGTGGGTTCCAACCAGGAGCGACCTCATCCCAGAACTTCGATTTTCGGCTTGCTCGGTTTACTATCCATGCAACAAATGCGGAACATCTCTAGAATCACTCTGCATTCTTGGTGCATCTATCGGGCTGAAGGGTATCCTTTAGCAGGCTAAGCCAGAAAAGAACTTGCTCAAGGTTTGTCCTGCAGTAGTTCACTTGCTTCATTCTCTCTTTTCCCGATACGGCACAAACCATCACCGCGGTATTTATTACCGAGGCAGATCGACTGGACGCGGTCCTTCCCTTCCTTCGAGCACTCCAGGACGGCGTGTTACGTTTCTGCTATCGGGAATGCTCGATTCCGCGAGTTGCTGTGGAGTGGAATATGGCGGAGGATTTGAAACTTGAAAGCACGTTGCCTTCGACGCTGGATTCGCAGTCAGCTCGCGTGAAGGAGAACCGCGAGGCGCTCCTGGCATTAATGGCTTCGCTGGCTACCGAAGAGGATTTGATCCGGTTGGGCGGAGGAGCGAAAGCTGCGGAGGCGCAGCACACCAAGGGGCGGCTGACGGTGCGGGAGCGCCTTGCGCTGCTGGTCGATGAAGGAACAGATCTCCTGGAACTGGGCTTATGGGCGGCGCATGGAATGTACATCGAGTACGGCGGTGCGCCATGCGCCGGCGTCGTGACAGGGCTGGGCCGGGTGAGTGGACGCTTGTGCATGATCATCGCCAACGACGCCACAGTCAAGGCTGGCGCGTTTTTCCCGATGACGGTGAAGAAGGTGCTGCGCGCCCAGAGGATCGCTCTGGAAAATCGCATTCCCACGCTCTATTTGGTTGACTCTGCCGGAGTGTTTCTGCCGCTGCAAGAAGATGTGTTTCCCGATATTGACGATTTTGGAAGAATCTTCCGGAACAACGCGGTGATGAGTTCTTTGGGAATCCCGCAGATCACCGCGATTATGGGCATGTGCGTGGCGGGCGGCGCCTATCTGCCAGTGATGACGGACACCGTGCTGATGACCGAGGGGTCGGGACTATTTCTAGCTGGGCCGGCGCTGGTGCAGGCAGCGATTGGGCAGAAGACCGATGCGGAAGAGCTCGGCGGAGCGGCGATGCACGCAGCGATCTCTGGAACGGTTGATTTCAGGGAGCCGAACGATCCCTTGTGCGTGGCACGCTTGCGATCTCTCGTGGGTAAGATGGGCGAGCGGCAGGGGGTTGTTCCCGCGGCGGAGATTTTTCACCGCTTGGAGTTTGAAGCGGTGCGGGATGCGCCGAAGTTTGCGGCGGAGGATGTTTATGGGTTGCTGAATCCCGCGCCTGGCGCAAGCAACGTGTATGACATGCGCGAAATCATTGCGCGGATTGTGGATCGCAGCGAGTTTGAAGAGTACAAGGCGGAGTTCGGCCGGACGGTACTATGCGCCTACGCGCGGATTGGCGGACGAGCCGTGGGAATTGTCGCCAACCAGAAGACCAACCAGATGCAGACTGTCGCAATGGGTTCGGCGGCTGACGCGAAGCGGATCGAGGTGGGCGGGGTGATCTACACAGAGGCCGCTCAGAAGGCGGCTCGCTTCATTATGGACTGCAACCAAAGCCTGGTGCCGCTGGTGTTCCTGCACGATGTGAATGGATTCATGGTGGGCAAGGACGCAGAGTGGTCGGGGATCATTCGCGCTGGGGCAAAGATGGTGTCGGCGGTGAGCACGAGCGTGGTGCCGAAGATCGTGGTGATCGTGGGCGGCAGCTTTGGCGCCGGGCACTACGCGATGTGCGGGAAGGCGTACGATCCGCGTTTTGTGTTTGCCTGGCCCACGGCGCGGTATGCGGTGATGAGCGGAACATCGGCAGCGAGCACACTTGCCGAGGTGCGCGCCAAGCAGAAGGAGCGCGAGGGAAAGACGCTTTCGAGCGCGGAGAAGACGGCGATCTACGAAGAAATCCGCGCGGCCTACGATGAGCAGGCAGATCCGCGTTATGGCGCGGCGCGGCTCTGGATCGATGCGATTATCGATCCTGCAAAGACCCGAGAGGCGCTGATCGCAGCGCTGGAGGCCTGCGCCCTGAATCCCGACGTGCCCCGTTTCAATCCGGGAGTCATGCAAACCTGATGGAGTTTTCTTTTGGCTCTTACTGTATTCATGCAGAACGGAGGCATTTTAATCAGGTAGAGAGTGAAGCAAGGCGGCGTAATTGGAGTGCGAAGGAGCGTAGACATGACCGTCGAGCTAGAGACGATGCATAGTCTGTATCCGTTTGTGTTAACGGAGGAGCAGGAACATCTTAAGCGGGAGATTCGGGAATTCGCGGCGCAGGAGATTGTGCCCAACGTGACTGCCTGGGATGAGGCAAGTGAATTCCCAATGGCCACGGTAAAAATGCTCGGCACGATGGGGCTGCTGGGTGTGATCTTTCCTCCGGAATACGGCGGCGCTGGGCTGGGCTACGTGGACTACGTGCTGGCGATTGAGGAAATCTCTGCGGCAGAGGGGTCGCTTGGGCTCACGGTTGCGGCGCACAACTCACTGGGGACGAATCATATCTTCCTGGCGGGCAATGAGGCGCAAAAGAGGAAGTATGTGCCGCGGCTGGCGAGCGGTGAGTGGCTGGCGGCGTGGGCGCTCACCGAACCTGGCTCAGGGTCGGATGCGGGCAGCGCGCGAACCACCGCGGCGAGAAAGGGCAACCGGTATGTTTTGAACGGGAACAAGACCTTCATCACCAACGGGCGCTATGCCGACGTCGTTGTGGTGATTGCGGTAACCGACAAGAGCAACGGCACGCACGGAATGTCGGCCTTTGTGGTCGAAAAGGGGACGAAGGGATTCCGGCCCGGGAAGAAAGAGAACAAGCTGGGCCTGCGGGCCAGCGACACCAGCGAACTGATCTTCGAGGATTGCGAGATCCCTGCGGAAAATCTGCTCGGAGCGGAGGGCGAGGGATTCATCGACGCCATGCGCGTATTGGATGGCGGCAGAATCTCGATTGCTGCACTGGCGCTGGGGATTGCGCGGGGCGCGCTCGATTCGGCACTGAAGTATGTAAAGGAACGGCACCAGTTCGGCAAGGCGATCGCCGAGTTTCAGGGAATACAGTGGAAGTTGGCGGATATGGCGACGGAACTGGACGCGGCGCGGCTCCTCACTCAGCGGGCCGCGCTGCTTAAGGATGCGGGCCGCAAGGTGACGCTCGAGTCGTCGATGGCCAAGCTCTTCGCGAGCGAAGTGGCCGTGCGCATCTGCGATGAGGCAGTGCAGTTGTTTGGGGGCTACGGCTTCATCAAGGATTACCCGGCAGAGAAATTTTACCGCGATGTAAAGCTGTGTACGATTGGTGAGGGCACCAGCGAGATTCAGCGCATGATCATTTCCAGGGAGATCCTGAAAGTGCATCCATCTCGGGGTTAACTCGCCAGTCCGGCAAAACGTCTCCTGGGAAACCAATGAACGATTTCGTCAAGTTTGTGGAATGTCCTCGGGATGCTTGGCAGGGGCTGCCCGCGCTGATTCCGCCAGAGGCGAAAGCGGGCTACCTGCGAAAGCTCACAGACGCGGGATTCACGCATATCGATGCCGTCAGTTTCGTATCACCCTCGGCCGTTCCGCAAATGGCCGATTCCGAGGAGGTGCTGGCGCTGCTTGGTCCCCCAGAGCACGTAGAGATCATCGGAATCGTGGTCAATGAAAAGGGCGCGGAACGGGCGATCCGGACGGGCGCGGTGCGGACTCTTGGGTTTCCCTTTTCGATATCGCCCGAGTTTCTCCGGCGCAATCAGCACCAGACACCAGAAGAGGCGCTCGAAATGGTGAAGGTCGTCGTCGCGCGGGCACGAGAGGCGGGGCTCAACGCGGTGGCATACATTTCGATGGCTTTCGGGAATCCCTATGGCGAATCGTTCAGCACGCGGCGACTGGTGGAAGCATACGCGCGGCTCGTCGATGCTGGCGTGCAACAGATTTCGCTGGCGGACACGGTAGGATTGTCGCCGCCGGACTGGATCGCACAAATTTTCGGCACCATCGCGTCTGCTCATCGCGGCGCAGAGATTGGTGTGCATCTGCATGCGCGGCGTGACGGGGCACCGGCGCGAATTCGCGCGGCATTCGAGGCAGGTTGCCGGCGATTCGATGCGGCAATCGGCGGGCTGGGCGGATGTCCGTTTGCGCAGGATGCACTGGTAGGCAACATCCCCACGGAAACGTTGATTGCGGTATTGACGGAGTGTGGCGCCAGGCTGCCCAAGCTGGGGCCGCTGGGGGATTTGATGCGTGCGAACGCAGAGATCGTCAGTAGCTTTGGCGCGGTTGCATGATAATGCACGGAGTTCTGCTTCGGAATTTCTGGTCCGGCTCACGGTTTGGAGGACAAGTTGAACTACGAAACGATTGTGGTTGCGGACCACGGACAGGTGCGGAATATTACACTGCATCGGCCCGAGCGGCGCAACGCGATGACTCCTGAGATGCAGACGGAGTTGATTGCCTCGATGGGAGATGCTGTCGCAAGCGGTTGCCGGGTGCTCGTGCTTGCTGGCGCGGGCCAGGCGTTCTGTTCCGGGCTGGATCTATCGGCATTGAAGGCGATGCACGATAAGACGGCAACCGAGCAGCGCGTCGATGCGGAGCGAATCGCAAAACTCTTCCGGACGCTTTATGAGTTGCCGATTCCGACCATCGCTGCGGTGCATGGGGCGGCTATCGCAGGCGGCACTGGCTTGGCCATGATCTGCGACTTTACGCTGGCCACTCCGGCGGCGAAATTCGGGTTCACTGAGGCGCGGGTCGGCTTTGTGCCCGCACTGGTGTCGGCTTTTCTGGCGTTACAAGTTGGAGACAAGCGCAGCCGGGACCTGCTGTTGACCGGCCGGTTCTTCGATGCCGAAGAGGCGTGGCGGCTCGGGCTGGTGAATGAAGTTGTGCCGCCGGAGGAGCTGATGCAGCGCGTTCAGGCGCTGGCGGGGGTTCTCATTGCGAACAGCCCGAAGGCTCTGGAAGCAACCAAGCGCCTGATGGTAACGCAGAACAAAGTGTGGCTCGATGCCGCGACTGAAGCGGCATTGGAGGCCAACGCGCAGACCCGTGGGACTGCGGAGTTTCGCGAAGGAGTTGCCGCGTTTCTCGAGAAGCGAAAGCCGAATTGGACGAAGTAGACGCCTGCTTCTGCCGAATCCCATCGAGCGATCGCTATCGCAAGACCAGAGTAGGTGTATCCCGGAGCCACAACACTCAAGTCGACGCGACCAACCCGGGGTCCCCAACGACTGTTCTTTGTCGTTGGGGTGGGAGCAACAGGGAGCGGCGACACTGAAGAAAGCGAAGCAGGACACAGTAACTCTGGTTTTGCCGTAGATCGCGCAGAGCCGATCGTTGACCGGACACAAACCAAAGAAAAGATATGTTGTCCTGCTGGCATGCGGATGCGCGTGCCGATGCGAGCGCGACTCTCAACCAGGCCTGTGCTTCCAGACCCGATCGGGCTGCAGTGACCAGAAGGAGAACACATCTGGAGACAGCCGGCCTTCTACCACAGAAGGACGTATGTGACGACCAGGGCACAAATCACTATGCCGCTGAAGACAATCGACCCGGCTGCTGGCTTCATGTCGAATTCGTGTTGCACCGGTAATTCGACCGGCTTTTTCATCGGGCTTAGAATCGTCATGACCGTCATCGTTAGTACAATCAGTACGAAGGAAATGGTCATTCGGTTAAGGAACGCGATTCTGACAACCGTTATATGATGCTGCAGAAAGAACGGTATGTCGCCGAAGAACACCATAGTGATTGCGTAGATGACCGGGCTCAGCGCCATCGCCACCACGCCCGTCGAAGCCGGCGCGCGCTTCACAGACAGCCCAAAGAGGAATACCGCCAGAACTCCGGGTGACACGAACCCCTGAAATTCCTGAATATAGTTGAAAATACCGCTGAAGCTCTGCTGCCCGAGAATGGGCGCGATCGAGACGCCAATCAGGACAAACACAATCGTCATAATTCGTCCCACCAGCACAATCAATCGCGGGGAGGCATCTTTCTTCCAATGTCGTTTGAATATGTCCATTGTGAAGATAGTTGAAGCGGAGTTCAACATTGAGGCGAGAGAAGACACCGCCGCATCGATTATCGCGGCGAACATGAAGCCTCGAAGTCCCGCAGGAAGCAGGTAACGAACCAGGAGCGGATAGGCCTGGTCGGGATTCGAACCTGCAGGGAAAACGTGCTGCTGATAAAGCTGCGCCGCTATCATTCCCGGAATGATGATGAGCAAGGGCATTAACGACTTCAGTACCGCGGCAAAGATCATGCCGTACTGGCCTTGCTTCAAAGACTTCGAAGCCAGTGCCCGCTGCGTGATGAACTGGTTCAATCCCCAGTAATAAAGGCATGGAATCCATAGCCCAAATCCGACAATAAGTGCGGTCCAGGGCAGAAGTGGGTCCGACGCGGGCAGAATCAGGTGCATTTTGGAAGAGTTATAAGCATAAAACTTACCCAGGCCGCCTACGGCATGAAGCGCTGCGAACAGGGCGACGAATCCTCCAAGCAAAAGCGCGGATCCCTGGAACAGTTGAGCCCATGCCACTGCCTTCAATCCGCCCCAGGTTGCATACAGCGTTGCAATGGCTGCAACAACAAGAATGCCGTACAGGAGATGTTTGGGATTATTGGGGTCGCCGAAAACGGTTTGTATGGTCAGCCCGCCGGAATAGATGACTGCAGAGATGGTCACGAACGCATAGATGAAGACCGTGTAAGTCGCCATCAAGGCGCGAGTGGTTGAGTTATAGCGATATTCCAGAAACTCCGGCATGGTGCAGATTCCGCTTCTAAGGAAGAACGGCAGAAGCACAAGGGCCATGAATATCATGCTGGGGACCGAAATAAACTCGTAGTTTGCGATGGCAAAGCCTACGTGCCTTGCTCCCTGACCGGCCAACCCGACAAAGTGCTCCGTCGATATATTTGAAGCGATAAGCGAGAAGCCGATCATGGGCCACAAGAGCTGCCTTCCGGCAAGAAAAAAGTCCTCCCCTGTCTTTTCATTGCGGCTTTTGTACAGACTGACTGCGACCACGAATCCGTAGAACGCGAAGAACACGGCGAAGTCCAGGGTGGTCAACGTCATGGCGGATCACCTTATATGAACTCGGACTAGCCGGCGCCCGTACTAAGGGCGCCAGCTGGCTGTATCTCAAGTGGCGTGCTGGCCATAGCGCGCTGCTGAATCTTGCTCCGTGCTTTTTGCGTGGAATCCACTGGGATGGTTTGCCAGAGTCACTACGCTACGTTGCAAGTCTCAAAGGCGGCACGCAGAGACTGGAATACATCGGCCTTGGGTAGGAATTCATGGCCGACGTAGAGATTGTATCCAGTCGCTGCAATTGCATTGCAAATGCCGCGGTAGTTCAGCTCCTGCCAATCATCGAGATCGTGGCGGCCGGGAACCCCCGCCGTATGGAAATGGCCGATCCATCGGATCGATTTGCGAATGGTGCTGATGACATTCCCTTCCATGATCTGCATGTGGTAGATGTCGTAGAGAATCTTGATCCTGGGACTATTGGCCAATTCGCAGACGCCGATTGCCCAGTCAGTGTGGTCGCCGACGTAGTGCGGATGATCGACCTTGGTGTTGAGCACTTCCAGGTTCAAGTTGATACCCTTCTCTTCCGCATAGGGCGCGATGCGCCGCAGCCCTTTGGCGCAGACCTGCATGGTTTCGATATCGGACTCATGGTGATTGCGATGGCCACTTAGGACGATGATTCCGGGGATGTTGTTCTGTGCAGCGATATCGATCGACTCCTTGAGCTCCGCTTCAAGCCGATCATGGTTGGCCATACGGCTGAAAGCCTCCGCATGGCTTCCCGCCGTGGGCGATTCGTGCTTGTGCCCCACCATACTGACAATCCGCAGGCCATTACTTCGAGCGGCCTCCACGAATTCACCGAAGTCGGAGCCACGGTCCCAGAGTTCCACCGCTGGATATCCGATCTTCCTGATCTCTCGCATGAACTCGTTCAGAGAGATCTGCTTAGGCCTCATCATGGGTATGACAACACTTTGGTTTACGGGCATAAGATTCTCCTTTTTTGAGCCTAGTATTCAACTCCGAACTTGATGCCTTTGCTGGACCCGGCTATGAGCTGGTCGTATTCGGCAGCCAATGCATCGTCGAACTTCACCACGGGAGTAACAATGAAATCCGCGTTGATAAGCCCCTTCAGAATCATTCCGTGCACCGTGGAGCGGACACGCACGTTGTCCCAACGCGGATGCTCGCGATTAGGATCGCTCTCGGTGCGGCTAAACATGATGTTGGGCCGGTTCATGTGCGCCTCTGCGCCGAGATCGAGGCCAGCCTTCATCGGGCCGGGGAAAGCGCCGAGAACCACGTTGCCGCCAAAAGCAACTCCGCGCAGAGCCGCCTGCAATGCTTCCATGGCGCCGCTGTATTCGATTACGACATCCGCTCCGCGCCAGTCAGTCGCCTCGCGGAGAAGTTGCCCGGCATCCGAGTTGACCGGATCGATCGCCCGGTCCGCGCCACTCTTCAAGCCAGCCTCGCGGCGATTCGGGAGGGGGTCAATTGCAACGATAGGGTGACAGCCGGCCAGTTTAGCCAGTTGGACCGTCATGAGACCGATCGCTCCCAGACTGAAGACAGCTACCGAGTCGCCAATCCGCACATTTCCGTCGCGGAGCGCACAGAGCGCAAACGTGGCTGGATCAAGGCAGGTGGCAGCCTTCCAGCAAGTATCGGGAGCCAGCTTCCAGGTCTCTTCCTCAGTAATCAGCGCGGTTGGAGCAAAGGCCCCAAAATATAGAATTCGATCCCCCTGCTTGTAGTTGCGAACCCCGGACCCCGTTTCTTCGACGATGCCGACCTGCATGTTGCCCAGTGGAATGGGATAACTCCAGGCCACGCCGCCCGGCACAAATATCTGCTTTATGGCATCCCAATGCCCACGCTTATTGCCATGGCCGTGGACAAAGGACACCTTAGTGCCGTGTTTCTCAGCGCCGTGTGTGTTGCACACGCGGATCTGACCGGCTTCCAACTTTGCGGGCAGCTCGTAGTTTTCCCAGGTAACGGTGTCACGCGCGGTACAGACCAAGCGTTTGGGCATGTAGAATACTCCTATCTTGGCGCGAGACTGCGTAAGCAGCTCCATCGCCGTCGTGAGCTTTTCTGCGCTGGAAAAGCATAGGATAAGTTGCCATACAAAGGGTATGGACACGATCGCGTATTTTATGGATAATCTTTCGACATGTATCGCCAGACTCAAATCTACGTCGATCAATTGCACGATGCCGCATCCGAGCAGATACACGTGCCAGCCATGGGTATTTGCGAAATCATGCCTTCGGGTGTGATTCGGCATGGCGGCGAGGGCACAAAGTATCCGAGCCTCATCATGGTGTTTCATGACCAGGCATGGTCGCTTTCGTCAAATGGAAGTGAGTGGTTGCCCGCGAAGCATCGATTGATTATTTGGGAATACGAAGCGAGGCACGTATACGGTAATCCTTCCAGGAGGTGGAATCATTCCTGGCTGCGCGTTACAGGTCGCTGGATCGATCGGACCCTTCGCGGCACCATAGTCCCGTTGGGAGTACCCATTGATATGGCCGGCGATGCTCTGCCAGTCCGTTATATGCAGATGATCAGTGACGAACTACGTAGCAGTCCTCATCAGGATCCCGACATGCTCGAGGCGTTGCTACAACTCTTCTGGCATGATATCGAACGCCGCGTCAGCATGGGTCGTGCTTCTCGCCGCCTTGATCCGCGCTTAGAGCGCGCACGCAGATTCATCGAGACCTGCTTCGACCAGCCTTTTAACCTAGCGGAGGCCGCCGATCAGGCTCACCTTTCGCCATCTCACTTTTGCTCTTGCTTTGCCCGGCAGTTTGGAGCGCCGCCAAGAGAGTACGCAATGCGGCTGCGACTTCAGCGTAGCGCGCAATTGCTGGCGAATCAGGATCTGGCTGTATTTCAGGTGGCGGAACTGGTTGGATTTTCCGATGCCCTCTACTTTTCGCGGCTCTTTCACGAGCGCTATGGAGTCAGCCCTACTCAGTTTCGACGTCAGCAGCAGGCATAAACAGCGACAGTTCAACGGTCTCAATGCAGATCGGCGAGTCGATGAGGTGCGCATCGGCTTTGTGCCCGTGCTGATGTCGGCTTATCTGGCGTTGCAGATTGGAGACAAACGGAGCCGCGATCTGCTGCTGACCGGACGGTTCTTCGATGCCGAAGAGTAGTGGCGGCTCGGGCTGGTAAATGAAGTTGTGCCGCCGGAGGAGCTGATGCAGCGCGTTCAGGTGCTAGCGGGGGTTCTCATTGCGAACAGCCCGAAGGCTCTGGAAGCAACCAAGCGCCTGATGGCAATGCAGAATAAGATGTGGCTCGATGCCGCGATTGAGGCGGCATTGGAGACGAACGCGCAGGCCCGTGGGACTGCGGAGTTTCGCGAAGGGATTGCGGCGTTTCTGGAAAAGCAAAAGCCCATCTGGACAAAATAAGCGCCACTTTCCGTTGCATTCCCGGGAGCAGCACTACATCGCGGTTCAGCGAAAGCGGACTGTGGCGCCGGTTCGCTGTTCCACCTGCTCGCGTGTGACGCCGTCAGCCAACTCGACCACCTCGAAGCCCACCGGCGTAACATCCAACACACAAAGATCGGTGATCACACGATGGACGACGCCGGTTCCGGTCAATGGCAGGGTGCAGTTGCGCAGCAATTTGGCGCTGCCATCCGGAGTCGTATGCTCCATCACGACGATGACGCGCCGTACTCCGGAAACAAGATCCATTGCCCCGCCCATTCCTTTCACCCGCTTGCCTGGGATCATCCAGTTAGCCAAGTCGCCGCGCTCTGAAACCTGCATGGCGCCGAGGATCGCCAGGTCGATGTGACCGCCGCGAATCATGGCGAAGGAATCTGCGCTGGAGAAAGTCGCAGCTCCCGGAACCAGGGTTATGGTCTCTTTTCCGGCGTTGATCAGATCCGCGTCGACCTCCGCATCGCGAGGAAAAGTTCCCATGCCGAGCAGGCCGTTCTCCGACTGCAAGGTCACGGTCAATCCAGCGGGTATGTAGTTTGCAACCAGGGTGGGAATGCCGATGCCCAAATTCACGTAGTAGCCATCCCGCAACTCCCTGGCGGCGCGAGCGGCCATCTGATGACGAGTCCATGCCATAGCGGGTTCCGGGTTGCCGTTGTCAAGTTTCAGTGAGCGGTGGACAGAGATCAGCTTTCGCTGACAGTGCGCTTCTCAATTCGCTTTTCGGAGTGCGGATTATGCACCAGCCTGTGAACGAAGATACCCGGCGTATGAATCTGATCCGGATCGAGTTCACCGGGCTGAACGACGATCTCTGCTTCAGCCACGGTGATCTTGCCGCAAGTGGCCGCGTTGGGATTGAAGTTGCGCGCGGTACGCCGATAAATAAGGTTTCCGTAGAGGTCGGCTTTCCAGGCTTTCACCAGGGCCACATCGGCCTGAATCCCGCGCTCCAGAATGTATGTCACCCCATCGAAGTCTTTGTGTTCCTTGCCTTCGGCAACCGACGTTCCAATGCCGGTCCGCGTGTAGAAGCCGGGGATTCCTGCGCCTCCGGCGCGCATGCGTTCCGCTAGCGTTCCTTGAGGACAGAACTCTACTTCTAATTCGCCGGATAAGAACTGGCGCTCGAACTCGAGATTTTCGCCGACATAGCTCGAAATCATCTTCTTGACCTGGCGGTTTTCCAGCAACAGTCCAAGGCCCCAGCCATCCACACCGGCGTTGTTGCTGGCGATGGTCAGGTTGCGAACGCCGCTGTCCCGCAAGGCGAGGATAAGCGCCTCAGGTATCCCGCACAGGCCGAACCCGCCGATGGCCAGAAGCATTCCATCCCTCACCATGCCATCCAGCGCTGCGTCGGCACTTGGCCAAAGCTTGTTCATTCCCGATGGACGTGCGCCTGTGTCACTCATGGAGCCTCGCGAACCCTCCTGATTAAGAGATTGCTCCGACAATTGTCCCCGAGCACTCACCGAACCCAATCCTCGGAAGGCCTGCCTTATGAGCATATCCGCGGAAGGTCACCTCGTCACCATCTTCGAGAAAGCTTCGCACTTCTCCGCCAGGCAGGCGGATCGGTTCGGCACGGTGCTGCATTTCCAGCAGGCAGCCTTCCGATCCCTCGCCGGGGCCGGAGATGGTGCCGGTAGCGAGCAGATCCCCTGGACGAAGATTACAGCCGTTGCTCGTGTGATGGCTCATCAACTGCGCGAGGGTCCAGTAGAGATCGCGCAGATTGCCCTTGCTCATCAGCATGGGCGGCGCACCCGCATGGCGCATTTTCTCTGACTCTAGATAGACCTCCAGCGTGAGGTCAACGCCGGCCAGTTGGGACGATGGCAAAGAGAGATACGGCAGCGGCGCAGGGTCACCCGCAGGGCGCTCCGCTGCAGGAACACGATACGGAGCCAAGGCCTCCAGGGGGACAATCCATGGAGAGATCGTGGTGGCGAAGCTTTTCGCCAGGAACGGACCGAGCGGTTGATACTCCCAGGACTGGATATCGCGCGCGGACCAGTCGTTCACCAGACAGAGACCAAAGATATGCTGCTCCGCTTCCGCGATGGGGATGCTCTCGCCAAGTGGGTTGCCGGCGCCGACAAACATGCCAACCTCGAGCTCGTAATCGAGAGAACGCGCAGGACCGAAGACGGGCTCTGCTGCAGGAGGTTTTGTCTGCCCGCGTGGCCGGCGAATCGTTTCTCCGCCGACGACGACCGATGACGCCCGGCCGTGATAACCGATGGGAATGTACTTGTAATTGGGCAGGAGAGGGTTGTCGGGCCGGAATAGCTTGCCGACTCGCGTGGCGTGATGGATGGATGCGTAAAAGTCAGTGTAGTCGCCGATCAGCGCCGGAACTTGCATTGCCGCGTTGCGCATCGGAATAAGGTGCGGCGCGATGCGTTCCTGAGTTTGGCGGTCCGCCTGATCGGCATCGAGGAGAGCGGTCAAGCGTCGGCGTAGCGTGGACCATGAGGCGGGCCCAAGTGCCATGAGTGGATTCAGCAGGTCGGCGGAGCACGCTGCGGCGAGGGCGTCATGCAGACCACCGAGCAGACCGTGCGCTGCGCAGGCGTAGAGATCGAGAATCTGGTCGCCGATAGCGACACCGACGTGGTTGCCGCTGCTGGAGCGAAAGACGCCATAGGGCAGATTCTGGATGGGGAAATCGGAGCCGAAATCGTTCGCCGATGCGAGCCAGCTTTTCAGCTCCATCCCAACCCCTCCACGTTCGTTAGGCTCATGCCCTGACCGGCTCTTCCACGCGATTGGGCGCAACGAAGCGCTTCTTCAGCCCCTGCCAGCATTCAAAATACTCGTGCTGCAGAATTCTTGACTGCATGGCGAACTCTGTAGGGCGCACCGCAAACTGCGTTTCGAACATGAATGCCAACGTGTTGCCGAGGTATTGCGGCTCGAGGCCGGCGGAGCTGGCGCGTTCGAAAGTCTCGGCATCGGGTCCGTGACCGGCCATGCAGTTGTGCAGGCTGGCTCCGCCAGGAACAAATCCCTCAGCCTTTGCATCGTACGCGCCAAAAATGAGCCCCATGAATTCATTCATCAAATTGCGATGGAA
Source organism: uncultured Acidobacteriaceae bacterium (assembly GCA_963844905.1). Classification (GTDB taxonomy): domain Bacteria; phylum Acidobacteriota; class Terriglobia; order Terriglobales; family Acidobacteriaceae; genus Telmatobacter. The sequence goes on from CAWJQD010000002.1 coordinate 909,169, forward strand.
CCAGGGAGGGCGGAAGGTGTGTTCGGCAACCATCCATCGCGGCGGAAAGATGGCGAAGTCGCAATTTGCCGTGCCAGGAATGGCCGACGGCGCGCTGAGGACCGTATAAATCGACGGGTCGGGGTGATCGAAGGAGACCGTGTTGATGCAGTTGAAGAGCGCCATGTCGTACTTGTAGGGCGCGTAATTGCCATGCCACGCGACGACGTCGAGCGGCGAGTGATCGATAGACGCTTGCCACAGGCGGCCGAGGAATTTCGAGACGATGTGGAACTCGCCGTCGCGATCTTCGTAGGCTGCGACAGGCGATTTGAAATCACGGGGATTCGCCAACCCGTTGGCTCCGATTGGTCCGAGCTCAGGCAGGCGGAAGGAAAGGCCGTAATTTTCGCAGATGTACCCGCGCGCCTGGTTTTGCGGCAGCTCGACGCGGAACTTGACGCCGCGCGGAATCACGCAGATCTCGCCGGGCGCCACCTCGAGGATGCCGAGCTCGGTATGCACGCTGAGAGCTCCCAACTGCGGCACGATCAGCAGTTCTCCGTCGGCGTTCGAGAAGAACCGTTCGCGCATGGATGTATTGGCGGCATAGAGGTGGATGGCGATGCCTGCTTGCATGGCGGGGTCGCCGTTGCCGCCGAGCGTGACCATGCCATCAAGGAAATCAGTCGCCTGTTCCGGCAGCGGCAGCGGATCCCAGCGCAGTTGATTCGGCGTGGTCCGTGTTTCAGTGAACGGGCCGCTGCCTATCAGACCCAGGGGAAGTTCTTCATAAGGACGGTGCGTAACGGAGGGGCGAATGCGATAGGTCCAGGTGCGGCGGTTGACTGCCCGCGGGGCCGTGAACGGAGTGCCGCTGAACTGTTCGGTATAGAGGCCGAGGGGATGTCTCTGCGGGGCATTCTGGCCCACGGGCAGCGCGCCCGGCGCCGCTTCGGTTGCGAATTCGTTGCCAAAGCCGGTTTGGTAGCGAATCTTGTTTGTCATAGGGCACCTCTCACAGGCGGCCGCTCAGGGCGCGGCGCTCCGCCTCATGCATTGCTTCATAAACCTGATCGAAACTTCTCACTGCGAACAGCAGTTTGTGCAGCTCATCGACTTTTACGGGAGTTTTCACCACTTCATCAAGAGAGAAGTCCCGGATGGCGCAGTGGCCTTGAATGACATTGGCGCATTCGCGGTGGGAGCTGATCAGGCCGCTGCCGTATACCTTGGTCTCATTCTGCTGCCGAATGACGCCGAATTCCACTGTATACCAAAACAGACGGCCTAGCTTTTCGAGCAAAGTCGCGTCGGAGATGGATGCGCAAACACGGCCGTAATGTTCAAGAAAATCCGCAAACACGCGGTGAGAGTGCATGGGAACGTGCCCAAACACATCGTGAAAAATGTCCGGTTCCGGTGTGTACTCCAGCGATTCCCTGTTGCGCAGCCAAGTTGTGGTGGGAAACCGGCGCGCGGCCAGCATCTCAAAGAACGCTGGGGCGGGAAGAAAGCCGCTTACCGGGGTGGAATTCCAACCCGTTCTGGGTTCGAGCCGCGCGCTGATCGAAGCGAGGTTCGGCAAGCGGTCTGTTTTGAGGCCGATGATTTCGAAGCCGTCGAGATATTCACGCGCCGCGTGCTTTTCAAGTTCTGGCAGCACTCGGCCAACCAATTCTGCCCAGACCGCGTGCTGTTCTTCGGTGTAGGCGGAGTAGTCCTGCAGGATAAGGTACGGCGCGGCGATGGAAAGCGTTTCGGTTGTCATCTCACCTCCCGCAGGGCTTCACAGATTGCCGCGCGCCATCTGCTCACGTTCAATGGCCTCAAACAGCGCCTTGAAGTTGCCCTTGCCGAAGCCGCGGCTTCCTTTGCGCTGAATGATTTCAAAAAAGAGCGTCGGACGGTCTTCTACGGGGCGGGTAAAAACCTGCAGCATGTACCCCTCGTTATCGCGATCAACCAAAATGCCCAAATCCTCCAACTCGCCGACCGGTTCGTCGATCGTTCCCACACGTTCCTGCAGTTCGGTGTAGTAAGCATGCGGAACATGCAGGAATTCGGTGCCCTGCCGATGCAGCTTCTTGACCGTGTCGAGAATGTCATTGGTGGCCAGGGCAATGTGCTGCACGCCGGGCCCGCGATAAAAATCCAGATACTCCTCGACTTGCGACTTGCGCCGCCCCTCAGCCGGCTCGTTGATGGGAAACTTGACATAGCCATTCCCATTCGCCATCACCTTGGACATGAGCGCCGAATACTCGGTGGAGATGTCCTTATCGTCGAAGTGCTGATACAGCGAAAAGCCCATGACCCGGGCATAGAAGTCGACCCATTCATCCATCTCATGCCACCCCACGTTGGCTACCATGTGATCGACATACAGCAAGCCCACAGGCCGTGCGATGGGGTCGCTTTCAATTGCGCGAAAGCCGGGAAGGAAAGGGCCTGAGTATGCGCCGCGTTCGACGAAGGTGTGAATCGTGTCGCCATAGACACGAATGCTCGCAAGGACGACCCGCCCATGATTGTCCGAAAGAACGTGCGGTTCGGCAGCACTGATTGCGCCTCGCCCGGTGGTCTCCTGCCAGGCCTGGCGCGCATCATCTACCCAAAGGGCGATTACTCGAACGCCATCTCCATGATGTTGGATATGATCGGCAACCGGATTACCACTGCGCAGAGGGGTGGTAAGCACAAAGCGAATCTTGCCCTGCCGCACTACGTACGAAGCTCGATCGGGCTGGCCGGTTTCGGGGCCCGCATAGGCCACGAGCGACATGCCAAAGGCGGCGCGGTAAAAGTATGCGGCCTGGCGGGCGTTGCCGACATAGAACTCGACGTGATCGGTTCCCTTGAGCGGAAGAAAATCCGCAACTGCGGGATCGGCGGCTGCTGTGCTCTGTGGCATGACTTGGGATGGTGCGTGTTTCGGGGAAGCACTCATGCCAATTCCTCCTTCGCCGGAAATGCATTGGGGAAGGGGAAGCCGCATTTCCGGCCATTCGCTTGGCAACGGTAAAAGGATAGGTCCGCGCAACGGCGCAGAAAAGGTCGGTTCAAAGAAAATGGCGTGTCGTCACTTAACGAAATTAGGCATAATGGTTTGGTGACTTAAGGACCGCTTGCCGATGGCGCACAAAACCGATCCCAATGTTTTCGAGCTGGATGCGATTTCCTGGAAGATTTTGGAGAGCCTGCAACATAACGCTCGTCTTTCCTTTGCAGAACTCGGCAGAAAAGTCGGCTTGTCGACGCCGGCCGCGGCGGAGCGCGTTCGACGGCTCGAAGAGGCCGGGGTCATCACCGGCTACCATGCTTCGGTAGACACTTCGAAACTCGGCATTCCGATTCGAGTGCTGGTACGGCTGACTATTCCCGGCGGCGACCTCCAGGTCAGTCGCACGGTGACGGCGATCAAGGAACTTTCGGAGATTAGCCGCTGCCATCGCATTACCGGCGCCGAATCATTTGTCATTGAGGCAGACGTGGTTTCCATACGGCACCTGGAAGTTCTGATTGACCGTCTGTCCGCGTTGGGAGCAACTTCAACGTCCACCGTCTTGTCCTCGCCGGTCGAACGACGGGATTACCATGCCAAACAGATCGAGGCCTTTGGCAGATACCTCCAATTTAATGATGTTCTTTCGAGAAAGAGCGGATAAGGAGCCAGTGAGACGTCGAAGTGGTTCCGCATGGAAGCGGCCGAATTCTGTGGACCGCAGAACGGGTGGAGTCTGCCGAGGGTTACACGGCGAGGGCGGCGTTGAATCGATGGGCGCTGGAGGAAGCAGGGGTGAAACCGGCGTTTCGGGAGGTGGAGCCACTGTCGCCGGATGTGCTGGCATTTCCCACTGCACTCAATGACGCGGAGATTTACAGCTTCAGCAACGAGTCTCTCGATGCACAGACTGTGGACATTGTCGATGCAATGACAGGCGCGCACATTCACTTCACCATGAAGCACAGCAAGGTGCTGCACTCCTGTTGAACCGCCAGGGAGCGGCGCTCGCGAGCTATGGCGGCGCGGCGATTGCTGCGAAATAAACTCCCGGGACCTCAGAATCTGCTCCAAATTCAAGTAGGGCGAACATATCTATGCCCTTGTTTGGCGGAGCCAGCGGGAGTCGAGCCACTGACCGAGGAGGAAGGTGGCGTCGGGATCGGGATCGGCGGCTGCGGCGATGCTCTCGGCGGATTTGAGGAGGCGTTTGCGAACTTTGGCGGCCTTTTGGGCGGCGGCAGCGCGTTCGCCTTGGGCAGCGGAGTAGAAGTTGGCCGCCTGGACGTTCATGGCGCTCCCATGGATCTGCATCGTTCCCTCCATGAGAACAAGAGGGCAAGTGTGGGGCCGGGACATAAACGGAGAGATGAGAAGAAGCTCACCCGTGGAACATTAAACTGGTTCAGGAGATACAGACGTTGCCCACTTATCGCAGATCGGTTGCGCCCGCGAAGGCGGGGGATACTCCACTCCATGGGCGAGGACCTGTCCATGGGGGCCCCTGGGCTGGAGCGCTGCCTCTGGTGGCGATTGTGGGGCGGCCCAACGTGGGCAAGTCGACGCTCTTCAACCGGATCACCGGGAGCCGGCGGGCGATTGTGGGCGATGAGCCGGGGATTACACGCGACCGCATCTATGGCGAGTATGAGTGGGCGGGACGGCGGTTCCGGCTGGTGGATACGGGCGGGATTGTGCCCGGCGATGCGGAGCAGATGGCGGCGGAGGTCTTTGCGCAGGCGAAGGTGGCGCTCGAAGAAGCCGACGCGCTGGTGATGGTGGTGGATGCGCGCACGGAGTTGGCGCGGCCGGACTACGATTTGGCGCGCCTGCTCAGGCGCGGAGGGAAGCCGCTGTTTCTGGCGGTGAACAAGGTGGAGGGCGAGGCGCTCAAGGCAGAGGCGGAGAACTTTCGGCGACTGGGGTTTGGCGATGTCTTCCCCGTGAGCTCGGAGCACGGGCAGGGCGTAGGCGAGCTGCTGGATGCAGTTGCGGAGGCGATTCCGGAGTGGGCGGAGGTGGAACTCCACCCTAGCCGCAAAAGCAACTACGCGGCAAGGGTGGGGCACTCTGCCGAGGAGGGTGAGAGTGAGGATTCCGAGTCGCATCCGGGCCAGGAAACGGGCGGCAAGAAAATCCGCACGCATGGGGAATTTGAGCAGCGCGAGACGTCGGTAGCGATTATCGGGCGGCCGAATGTGGGCAAGAGCACGCTCTTGAACGCGCTGACGGGGACCACAAGGGCGATTGTGTCGCCGATAGCAGGAACGACGCGCGACGCGGTGGACGAGGTGGTGGAATTCGAGGGCAATGCGCTGCGGTTTGTGGATACTGCGGGGATTCGCCGCAAAGGCAGGACCAAGCTGGTGGCGGAAAAGCTGAGCGTGGTGATGGCGCGGCGGCATCTGGAAGCTGCGGACGTGGCGCTGCTGGTGCTGGACGCAACAGAAGGCGTGACGGCGAGCGATGCGACGATCGGAGGCTACGCACACGAGAGCGGGCGCAGCGTGATCCTGGTGGTGAACAAGTGGGACGCAGTGACGACGCGGCGGACGGACGGAAAATCGCCCGCCGACCGGGCGATTTTCGAGCGGCAGCTGCGCGCGACGCTCAAATATCTTGACTATGCGCCGGTGATTTTTCTTTCGGCCCTCGAAGGGACCGGGCCGGAGAGAAAGAGCATGGCGCGCGTGCTGCGCGAGGTGGTGACCGTAGCCAAGGAGCGGCGCAAGCGCGTGTCGACAGGTGCGATGAACCGGTTCCTGGAGCGGATCGACTTTCAGCGCGCGCCGGTGCCGATGGCCAAGCGCGTGCGCATCTACTATATGACGCAGGCGGCGGTGGCTCCGCCGAAGTTTGTACTGTTCACGGATCGCGCGGTGAAGCTTCACTTTGCCTTTGAGCGCTTTCTGGAGAACCAGATCCGCGAGGCGTTCGGATTCAAGGGAACGCCGATCTGGTTTAAGGTGCGGGCTCGGAACGCAGGGATCAGGGATCAGGGAACAGGGAGCAGAGGCCAGCGGGGTTGGCGGAGTTAGCGGAGCTAGCGGGGTTGCGCGTGAGTGCGCGCAAGTAGAATAGAATCGTTCCGATCCCCGGATTCCCTGCACGAGGTCAATTCAGATGCAGTATTTGAATCGCGAAGTGCTGGAAGGTTTGTCCGCGGAGACATTTCAGAAGACGCAGCCGTATCCCTACGCGCACATTGAGAATTCGCTGACGGCAGAGGGGTATGCGCGGCTGCGCGAGACGCTGCCGGGCTTGGAGAACTTCGACCAGCACGTGGGCATGAAGCGCGGGCACGGTCAGGCTCCGCACAACCGGTACATGCTGCACTACCGGGCTGGGCTCGAGTTGCCCCAGCCGTGGCGCGAGTTTCTCGACGAGTTGCGCGGCGAGTACTACGAGCAGTTCCTGCGGCGGCTGCTGGGGCCGCGGACGTACATTCCCACCTTCTCGTGGCACTATGCGTGGGAGGGGTGCGATGTTTCTCCGCACTGCGACGCGGCGCGCAAACGGGCTACGCACATTTTCCACTTCAACGACGAGAAGGAGTGGGATCCGGCGTGGGGCGGCGAGACGCTGATTCTTGCCAGCGACCGGGCGATTCCGACGCATTCGGCGCCGACGTTTGACGAGCTGACAGTGGCTGCGGCGGCTGGACCGGCGGGGAACGGGAGCCTGCTGTTCCAACGCACTCCGCACTCATGGCATGGGATGAAGCCGCTGAAGTGCCCGCCGGGGAAACTGCGGCAGATTTTCTCGGTGACCCTCAATATTCCCACCGCGCAGGTGTGGTGGAGGAGGATTCGCGGGAAGGACCCAGATGGGTTCCGGCTGGCGGCGTAGCGGCAAGAGTTTCAGGTCCGAGAGATCTCTGCCGCATGCTTTTCTTAGCCGGTGACCGGCCGTTCAGGCCGCGTTCTCGCGGCGGGTTGGGGCAGCGGATAATTGGAGACCCAACGCCTGCACGACCCGCAGAACGGTCGCAAACTCTGGGTTGCCCTCCGCGCTGAGCGCACGGTAGAGGCTTTCTCTGGACATTCCAATTTTTCGCGCGATATCGCTCATGCCGCGGGCGCGGGCGACGACTCCAAGCGCATCGGCTACAAACGCGGGATCGCCGCTTCCGAGCGCATCGCTCATGTAAAGAGCGATAGCCTCGTCGTCATCGAGATATTCCGCCGGGTCAAACGGTTTTGTTTTGACAGTGCTCATTTTGCCTCCTTCGCCAGCTTGCGAGCCCTTTCGATGTCTTTGTCTTGCGTGCTCTTGTCCCCGCCACACAGAAGCAGAATCAGGGCAGTCCCGCGCTGCACATAATAGACTCGATAGCCAGGCCCATAGTCGATGCGCAACTCGCTGACTCCTCCTCCGGCGGGCGAACATCACCCGGATTACCGAAGGCCAATCGCCGGGTCCGGCTGGCAATTTTGGCTTTCGCCCTGGAATCTCGAAGCTGCCGCAACCAAGCAGAAAACGTCTCCGTTTCCCGAATCTCGATCATTACAAAGATTGTAGCCCACAGGCTACGTCGCGTCCAGCAAGATGTTCATCTGTTCTGATTCTGTTGCCTGCCGGAGGTTGCGCGGGAAAGACCCGGATTGGGTCAAGCTGAAGGCCGCGTGAGAGCAGGCGCCGATCTATGCGCCAAAGGCATGGCACCACTTGAACTTTTTCCCGCTCCCGCATGGGCAAGGGTCGTTGCGCCCGACTCTCAGCGCTGAATATTGCCCGGTTCGTTGCGAATACAACACTTCCTCGAGCAGGGCTGATGCTCTTTGCTCGCAAAGAGCAAGTTTGAGGAGTGTTTCCGGGGCTACCTTGTCGATCGTCACGTCTATTCCTGGGATTGAATTCAGGATTTGGGCCTTTTCGGAGAAAAGCCGGAGGGCCGACTCAATCCTGGGGTCGGGAAGGAGCGCGACGCGACGGTTGTCGATGACGTCTGTCGATTCGAAATCGTATGTTGCTCAGTCGTCGGCAAGAACGAGAATCTCTCGTATCTGAAGAAAATTCGGTCTCAGGTCAATCCACGGGGCGGAGTTACCTGGATCGTAGACGGCGTGAAACTCCCCTTCGACGAACAGATTCTCATGCTGCCAGACCGCCCATCCGAGCTGCATTCTTCCCCCGTCTGATTCAGCCTTGTCCCTCACTGTCACGAAGCAGTTTCGCTCTCGCGCTGAAGGTTCAGGGATAACTGGGACTCTGACGGGAGTGCACGCCAGCCCTAGCGAGTGCTTCAGCGCTTCGACGGCGTCTGAGCATTCCAGCGGGACGGTTACTCTCATTTCAACCATGGCATGATCTGCCCGGAAGTTTAGCATATTTCGACGGATGCAGATGGATTTCGCTTGGGCTGATTCCCCGTGCGAGAAGCGCCCGGCCGCCTCGTGGCTATTGCGGTACGCCGGTGGATTGGGATGAGGAGGGGCTGGTGTCGACGTCAGTAAGTTTGCGGATGTGGATGCTCGCTTCGGTTTCGGGGACGGTGCCGTCGTTGGCCTGAACCTGAGTAGGCTTGCCCTGGATGAGGATGCGCTGCGTGGCTTTGCCGCGGGCGGGAACGAGGACGCGCTGGGTGACGGAGGTGTCGGCATTGCTGACGGTGACGGGAATCTTGGCGGCGGCGTAGCCGGAGTTGGAGAGGTTGACGGCAACCAGCCAATTGTTCCCTTCGGTCTGAGAGGGAAAGACGCTGTCGATGGCGATATCAGGTAGGCCGTTGTCGTTGGCGATCCAGTCGGAGAAGAACCAGGAGAGATCGCGGCGGAGGCCGGCCTGTTCGAGGAGTTTTTCGAAGTAGGCAGAGCTCCCACTCCCCAGCGACGAGGGCCTGTCGCCCCCCGCTGCGCGACCCCAAGCAGCAGAAGTTGCTTCTTGGAGACCCTCGCCGTTGGGGGCCCCGTTGGCGTTCGGACCCAGCCCACGGCTTGCATCTTCAGCGGGTGAGTAGGCGCGGAGAGCGGCAGAGATCGTGGGGTCGCCGACGAGGTCGCGGAGCATCCAGAAGACGTAGGCGGCCTTGGTGCGGTAGTAGACGGGCGAGATGGCCTGGGCCAGCGGCTGGCCTGGGCTTTCACCGGGGCTGGAGGGCTCGGCTAGCGCGAGCGCGGTGCGGCCGGACGCGAGCTCTTCGAGAGCTTTCTGGCGGCCGTTCTGTTTTTCGAGCCAGAGCGTTTCCATGAAGTGGGCGACACCCTCGCTGAGCCAAGCGCGAGGAGAGGACATCCAGGCGTGAGTGAGGGCGTGGGCGAAGATGCCATCGAGCTGCTCGGGCGTGGCCTGGCGGATGGCAGTGACGAGCAACGCGCCAGTCTCGAAGGGCGCGTCTTCGGGGTCGGGGAGATCGAGGATCGTGAGCTGGGAGCGGGGCGCCTGGCCCAGCCAGCTCTGCAGGAACGGGGTGACGAAGGCGGCGGCTGAGGCCCAGCCTTCCACGGCGGATTCGCCTTCGGGGAGGACGTAGAGCGTGGTGTTGGCGGCTTGCCGGGGTGCGCGGATGGCGACAAAGAGGCTGGGAACTTCAAAGCCGAGAATTGCTGAGTCGAAGCTGGCAGCGGCGATACCGGAGACTTCAGCGCCGGCGGTGGCGGAGTCGGTAACGGTGAGCGGGGCGACGTGGCCGTCGAAGAGGGCGACGGTGGGCGCCAGGCCGTGAGGAAACTCATCGGTGAGGTGCAGGCGGAAATGCGCGCCGGCCATGCGCAGCTTGTGCTCGCCTATCTCGTCGAATACGCGCGCGCCGTCGCCGAGGATGACAGGAACGCTTGAGACGGGATACCAGACGACGTTGCCGAATCCGCGCAGGCCGGTGAAGTCGACGCCGATGGAGTCCCAATCGGTGTGAAGGGCGATGTCGTTGGGCGTGCCAATGGTGATGAGGCGCTGGGCGGATAGGGCGATGCTGCCGGAGTAGGTGACGTCGAGCTGGAGAGTTGCGCCGGGCGCGAGGGGCTGGGCGAGCGGGGCGACGAGAGGGACCGCAGCTTCGTGGAGTTGGCCGGTGTGGTCTTCGTCGGAGTTGAGGGTGGCGACGGTGAAGGCGACGGCGCGGCCGGCGATGCGGATGCGCTCCCAGGCGAGCGAGGAGGAGATTTGCAGGGGGATGTGAGCAAGGGGGGACTTGCCGTCGTTGCGTACAGTGAGGAGGGCGCGGACGGCGATTTGCTGGTCGGCGGGGCGGAGATGCACGTCCATGTCGAAGGCGGTGAAGGTGACGGCATCGCGTTCGGCATCGGTTGCAACGGGAGCGGAGACGGGTTGGCCACCGGGGGCTGACGCGGCGGGAGCGGAGGTGGTCTGGCCGTTGTCGTCGGCGGAGCGGGAGAAAATGACCTGGCCGTGAGATTGTTGATCCGGCGGGGATGGAGGAGCGGAGGGGGATTGCGGTGAGGCGAAGATTGCGATCGAGCCGAAAAGGAACGCCGCGACGAGAGAGCGTGTTGTGCGCGAGGGGCGCGGGCGGGACGAAAAAGTTCCCTCCCGAGCTAATGCCCTCATCATTTCTTCGCGGGATACGTAAGGGCTGAAGCCCGTACCTTTCACTTGCCAAAGATCTTTCGCGGACGTTCCTAAGCCGCGCTGTTCCGCAAGCCGCACGATGCGGGCGAAATCGAGCTTCATGAGCCGAGGCCTTTCTGCTTCGCACCACTGCGTGGGACAGCATTGCATGCAGCAGCCTTTTGGACGAGTTCCGTGGCGGAACACACTGCAGCGCGGCGCTGGCGAGCGGCTTCGAAGAGGACGACGGCGCCGGCGGTGGAGACGTTGAGGGAACTGACGCCTCCGGCCATGGGAATGCGCAGGAGGTGGTCGCAGGTGCGGCGGACGAGATCGTGCAGGCCCGCGCCCTCGCGGCCGAGGACGATGACGAGATCGCCGGTGAAGTCGAATTGGTCGTAGTGAGTGGGGCCACGTTCGTCGAGTCCGACGATCCAAAGGTTACGGGTCTTGAGGTCTTCGAGGGCGCGGACCAGGTTGACCACGCGGACGATGCGAAGGTGCTCGGCGGCGCCGGCGCTGGCTTTGACGGCGGCGGGGCTCAAGGGCGCAGAGCGGCGCTTGGTGAGGATTACGCCGTCGACGCCGGCGCCATCGGCCACGCGGAGCAGAGCGCCGAGGTTCTGCGGGTCTTCGATGCCATCGAGGGCGAGGATGAGACGGGCGGCGGGGCTGGCCGCTGGCGGAGCAAGCAGATCTTCGATGGAGGCAAGTTCCTGCGGGCGGACGAAGGCGACGACGCCCTGGTGCGCGGGGGTTTTGGCGGTGAGCGTGAGCTGTTCGCGTGGCTCTTGGAGAATGCGGACGCCGATCTCGCTGCATTGGGCGACGAGGCGAGCCAGACGAGAATCGTGACGCTCGCGGGCCACAAGAACATGGTCAAAGCGGCGCTTGCCGGACTTGAGGGCCTCCTCGACCGGGTGCAGACCGTAGAGAACTTCCATGAATTTTAGTGTACGGCGCAAGATGCGACGGGCGCCGGCCGGCGATGCGGCGGCGCCCCGATGATTGCTTGAATTCCGCGATGCCCTAGACGAAGTTGCCGTTGGCGTGCTGCCAAAACTCTTCCATGCGGCGCTGGAACTGTTCCATCTGCTGCTGAAGCCGCTTCATCTGCTCCTGGTCGAAACTCTTTCGGAACTCTTCCATTTGCCGGCGGAGGGCCTGGGACTCAGCGGATAGCCCCTGCGCGAGGCCGGCGTCGAACTCGGGCATCATCTCTCGGCCAGCAGCGAGGCGTCATCGGTGGAGAACAAATCTTGGAATTCGTTCGGGAATTCGACGGCGCCTCGGTGCTTGGAGTCGACCTGGAGAGTGAGGGTCTGCTGCTTTTTGTCGCGCAGGATGGTGACCGGCACGGGCTTGCCTACGTTGGAGCGGAGGGCGCGGTCCCAGTCGGCGGAGGTATTGATGGAATCGGAGCCGACCTTGAGAATCACGTCGAAGGCTTTGAATCCGGCGGCGGCGGCTTCGCTCTTGCGGGTCACCTGCTTGACCATGAGGCCGCCCTGAACGCCGAAGTACTCGGCCATCTGCGAGGTGAGCGGCTCAACCAATGCGCCCACGTTCAGAGTGCTGGTGAAGATGGACATGTGGAAGCCGCTGCCGGGCATGGCCACGTCGCCGCTGCCCTCCATGAGGCCCAGTCCCGGCGGAGGAGCGGGCGCAATGCCGTCGACATCGATTTCCATGCGGATCCAGATGTCGCGCTCCATTGCCTTGCGATCGACCAGTTGCACGGCCAGGGTTTGGATGTTGCCGTCGCGGCTGATCTCGAGACGGATCTTGCGGCCGGGCGGGATGTCGCGCAACGTGCGGCGCAACTGCTCGGCGCTTTCGACGTTCTGGCCGTTGATGGCGAGGACGACGTCATTGACCCTGAGCCCGATTTGCCCGGCGGGCGCGTCGTGGTCGATGAGGGTGATGACCGCGCCACGGACTTCTTTGAGCTTAAGGGCCTGGGCTTTGTCGGCGTCAACGTCGGAGACGTCGACGCCGAGATAGCCGGCGGTGTTGGCGCTAGCCAGCAGGGGGCTGGGATCTTCAAAAAAGGGCGCGAATTCCTGCGCCTGAGCGTGGGTCGCGGGCGGCGCGAGAAACAGGAGGGCTGCCGCGGCTGCCAACATGGCAAGAGTCAAGTTGAGATGAGATTTACGATACGGCCTCAAAAGGTGATTCATTGCGTTTACTCCCCCGGTAGTTCTTCGTCCGGTCCGCGCTCTTAAAGACGGCGCAGTGGCCGGAAGGATAGGCGAATTAACCCGATTTGCAGCGTTATGCTCCATTTCCAGCACTATTGAGTTTCCGGAACCTGGCTCAAAACCTGCCGGGAAACGTTACGGATCTGAGGATTCTGGTCGGAATTGGAGACCGAATAGAGCACCTGTCTGACGCTGGTGTCGGCGTCCACGGGCTCCAACAGACCGATGGCAGCGGTCCGGATCGCCGGGTCGCTGTCGTTCAAGACGGCTTCAAGAACGGCGTCGCGGACGCGCACATCGTCGGCCACATAAGGCGCCAAACCCTCGAGCGCCTTCTGGCGGACTTTGGGGCTGCGGTCGTAGCGCAGCGCCACCATGAGCGCTTCACGGATGCCGGAGGGCTGGCAGCTGTGGCCGGCACGGCACTCGGCGGCGAGTAGCGCAACGGAGTCGTCGCGGACGCCCGCCGAGGCCGCGTCCTCGGTGGCCAGCATGAGCAACTGGCGAATGGCCGGGTCATCGAGCGAACCCTCAATCTGCCGCGGCACGAGCTGGTTGTAGCTGACGTCGACGATTTCGCTGTTGGGCCGGCGTGCGATGCCCGAGATATTGGCCACGCTGGCCAACGCGGGCAGGGCCGCGGCGGGAAGCGCCTGAGGCGTGACAGACTGGGTGGTCGGGGCCACGGTTGCCCGGTGGGCAGCGCGGCTTTGCGCGTACTCATAGCCGCCCAGAACGCCGGCTCCGGCCCCGGCCACCAACAGAAGCAGCGCGGCCACCGGCGCGGCCTGCAGGCTGGCGAAGTTCGAGACGATGCGCTGGCCCAGGCGCTCATACCAACGCTTGGGCGGCAGGGTATCGAGCGCTTCATCGAGGCGCAGGTGAGCGCGCGCGACCAGATTCGGATCCGGCTCTGCGGCGGGATGCGCGTCGGCGAGCAGCTTGAGCGCCAGCACCAGCTCGCGTTCCTTTTGGCACTCCGGGCAGGCGGCCGCATGCCGCTCGAGCTCGTGGACTTGCTCGTCGGGAAGCTCACCATATGCCGCCGCGACCATCCGTTCCTGTGCAAGTTCGCAATTCATGGTTACGTCCTTCCAGCCTCAAAAATGCATCTTCTAGCCTTTAGCTTCTAGCTATAAACTTTCGGCTCATCTTGCTTAATCGATGAGCTCCGTACTTCTGAAACGGAGCTGGCAGCCTAATGCTGGCAGCAAATAGCTATCTCAACTCCGCCAGTTGCGCCCGCAATTTCTTGGTGGCGCGGAAGAGGGTATTCTTGGCGGTCTCTTCCGTGGTGTTCAACATCTCGCCGATGGTGCGCAGCCTGAGGCCCTGGTAATGCTTCAGTTCGAAGACCATCCGCTCGCGCGGCGTAAGCTTGCCCAGCGCCGCCTGAATCTTTTCGCCCAGCAGCTTGCGGTCCAACTCGCGGGCGGGATTGGAAAACGATCGGTTGTCGGAAACCGACGCCAGAACGTCGATCTCGTCTCCACCCCGGTCGACCACGACCGCGTGGTCTTCGCGGCGGGTCTTGCGCCGGCGCAACTGGTCCAGGCATAGATTGGTGACGATGCGGTAAATCCACGTGTAAAAGGAGCACTCGAAGCGGAAGTTGCCGATGTACCGGTAGGCTTTCAAGAAAGCGTCCTGGTAGATGTCTTCGGCGTCCTGCTCCGAGCCGGTGAGGTGAAGGGCCAGGCGCAGGACCTGGTGTTCATACTGGCGCACGAGAGAGTCAAAAGCGGCGCGGGAACCGGCCTGGGCCTCGCGGATGAGGTCCATCTCGAGCGCGCGGTTATGCACGCGCCCCTGTGCGCGGCTCGCGGCATCCTCGGATGAGGTTTGCCGGTTTACCCCGCCCGTTGCCCTCGTCGCAGACATGCCTGGAGAGGATTGTACCCTCCGACCTGCCGGCCAAGCCAAAGTGCCGGCGGCTTGCTCCAGAGTCATGGAAACACTGCCCGCGTCAGTGGCCATCGCTTCTCCGCCCCCGGAAGATAAAGCCTGTACCTATAAAAATGGACGCGGAATGACAGGTTTGGTCACCCCGGATCTGCGGGAAATTGGGTTGGCGGCGGTTACCTGCGGGGCGACCCTGGGGCGCGAGCAGGGTGCGGGTGGGCAGCGCCCGCTATCGCAAAACCAAAGTAGATGTATTCCGCAGCCAAACACTCAAGTCGACGCGACCAACAGGGAGCGGCCACGCTGAAAATAGTAAATAGGACAAAGTAACTTTGGTTTTGCCATAAACTGGGAAGCGATGACCGAACATCTGTTTGACGGCGCGCGGAACGAGCGGACGGATGGCGGGCCGGCCCGGTGGTACACGGCGCACTGCGACGGCGGGGCGCGGGGCAATCCCGGCCCGGCGGGGTACGGGGCAGTGATTCAGGATCCCGAGGGGCGGGTGGTGGCGCGGCTGAGCGAATATCTTGGCCGGCAGACGAATAACTATGCCGAGTATGCGGGACTGCTGGCAGTGCTGGAGTGGGCGCTCGCAAACAGGGTGAGGCGGCTGCGGGTGACGTCCGATTCGGAGCTCATGGTGCGGCAGATGAAGGGCCGGTACAAGGTGAAGAATCCAGGGCTGCGGCCGCTGTGGGAGGAAGCGCAGCGGCGGGCGCTCAAGCTGGAGGGATTTGAGATGCGGCACACGCTGCGCGGCGGAAATAAGGAGGCGGACCGGCTGGCGAATGAGGCGATGGATAAGGGACAGGGAACAAGGGACCACGGGAACGAGGGACCAAGAAAGCTATAAAAAGCCGTAGATAGGAAAATCCCAGGTCTCAAGAGCGAGACCTGGGGTGCCCGGCCTAAGGGCTCCTTAGGATTCTTTCATTTCCCTGAGAACCGCGACAAGCGTAGCGGGATAATCACGCAGCGCTTCGTAGATCCCCGAAGAGCGCCCCATCAACATTGGGTCGCTTTTCACCTCTGTCGATCTGAACTGCTTGACAGCGCGCGCAATCATCTCATCCGGCCGGAAGAGATTAGGCTTGGAAATGCGCCAATTACCTTTTGTGTCCTGTTCGACGAATTCGCTCATGGCACCGAGAATCGGAAAGACGAGGCCCGGGGAAACCCAGGTGATCTTGTTGTTGCCCTTATCTCGGCGGCAAGCTCTGCCCCCCTTTTTGGTGTTTTCCCAAAGGCGCTGGCGGTTCCATGCTTGGTGGTGTTCCCAGTATTCGTACTCCGTGATAGCGTACGGGGCCATTTGCACGGTGAATTCGTATTTGAGCTTCGCGCTTGGATTCTTCTCGCGATCGCCATGCCACTCGGAGAACTCCGTGAGGCACTGCTCGGGATTCTTGTAGGGCTTGAGCTTTTCTGCCGCTGAATCGTTTCCCGAGATATTTTGCGGCATCAGGAGGCGAGTGTACTGAAGGATTTTGCGTGTGTCGTAATAGCCCTCAAGGTCCGTTTCCTTCTTCCTAATCTTGATTTCGGGGTGGATCTTCGCGATGCTCTGTGCGAGGTCTTCGAGATGGCCACGCCCTCCGGCCTGCGATATGGACTTGACGGGGGTTGCAGTGTTTCTGGCAATGGCGGTCTCGACTATTTGCTTGGAGTCAGGGTCGACGATGATTTCCGCCCTCACGTAGAAAGGAATATCCTCGTCCGTGTCGGGGCCTTCTTCCCCGTATTCTTCCCTAACCCAACGGCGAATCTCGCCCTGGGACTGCGCCCCGTTTATTACGCTCGCGTCGTAGAGAAGAATGGTCTTTTTGTTATCGTCGATCTGCGCTTCGCTTGCTGCAATTGCAAAGCCGCTGTTTCGGGTGATGAATCGTGCCGGGTCGTTCTCGATCGTGTATTCGATTGCCTCGTGAACGCGATTGCGCTTACTTTCGCTGTATTCGGCGAGGTAGGTGCGGAGATTGGCGTTGGTCCCGAGTTTCAGTATCTCGAAGGCGGAGAGGTTGCAGACGAATGACCTCACGCCGGTGGCGGTTTCGTCTGGGCTTGTTGTGTTGCGGATGAGCTGATAGGAAAGTTGAATGCGCTGGCGCGCATCGACGGTAGGCTTTGTCATTGTGGTATTCTCCGTGTCGCTGCCTCTTGGCGAGACACCGCGTCTGCGGAACTCGCATAGCAATCGACCCTTAGATCGTACAGAGTACTTCCAAGCCGTGTCAACTCATACTCTCACGCCTTCCGTCCCAAATCATTGCGCCAGGCGTAGCCGTATCTTTCGAGCAGATGGTCGGCGCACTCGGGACCCCAGGAGCCGGCGAAGTAATTGGGAAAAACTTCGGGATTTTTCGCGGCCCACGCCTGGAGGATGGGCGTGTAGAGGGCCCAGGTGGTCTCGACGCCGTCGCGGTGCGCGAAGAGGGTCTGGTCGCCGAGCATGGCGTCGAGGAGCAGACGCTCATAGCCGTTGGCGCTGGACTTGCCGAAGGCGGCCTCGTAATCAAAATCCATGTTGACGGGGCAGACGGTCATCTCGGGCGTGGTGGGCACCTTGGCGCCGAAGCGCAGGGAGATGCCCTCGTCGGGCTGAATGCGGATGGTGAGCAGGTTGGGCTGAATCTCGCTGCATGGGCCGGAGAGCGCCATGCGGTTGAAGATGAGCAGCGGGGGCTGCTTGAACTGAATGCTGATTTCCGTGGCGTGTTTCTTCATGCGCTTGCCGGCGCGGAGGTAGAAGGGAACACCGGCCCAGCGCCAGTTCTCGATGGCAAGGCGGAGGGCAGCGTAGGTTTCGGTGCCGGATTCGGGATTGACGCGGTCTTCATCGCGGTAGCCGACAACGTGCTCGCCGGACACGATGCCGGGGCCGTACTGGCCGCGGACCGTGTTGAGGATGGGAATGGGCGGGATGGCCTGCCAGACCTTGAGCTTCTCGCGGCGCACGCTTTCGGCTTCGAAGTTGGAGGGCGGCTCAAGGGCAACGAGCGCGAGCAGCTCCATCATGTGGTTTTGCACCATGTCGCGGAGGGCTCCGGCCTTTTCGTAGAACGGTCCGCGGCTCTCGACGCCGAGAGTTTCGGCCACGGTGATCTGCACGTGGTCGATGTAGTTGCGTTTCCAGATGGGCTCAAAGATGCCATTGGCGAAGCGGAAGACGAGCAGATTTTGCACGGTCTCTTTGCCGAGGTAGTGATCGATGCGGAAGACCTGGCTTTCGCTGAAGACGGCATTGACCTGATGGTTGAGACCGCGGGCGGAGTCAAGGTCGTGGCCGAAGGGCTTTTCGATGACCACGGCGACGCGGCCTTTTTCGGACCGGGCCATGTCCTGCGCGCCCAGGCTCTCAATAATGCCGGCGAAGAACTCGGGAGCCGTGGCGAGATAGAAGAGGCGGTCGTCGCCGATTCCCTTCTCTCTCGCAATGTGAGCGAGCTCGGTTTTCAAGGCGGCGTAGTGTGAGGGATCGTCGAAGTTGAGGGGAAAGTAGCTGATGTGGCTGACGAAGCTGTCGAGCTTGGGGTCGGTGGCTTCAACGCCGCCAAACTCGACGATGCCGGCGCGCATATCGGCGGCAAACGCATCGCCCAGCGGGCGGCGCGCGACGCCGACGATGGCGAACTGCCTGGGCAGGAGATTCGCCTGAAAGAGGTGAAAATACGCGGGCAAAAGCTTGCGTTTGGTGAGATCGCCGGAGGCGCCGAAGATTACGAGGATGCCCGGATCGGGGATGCGCTCGGCGCCAGTGGGGACCTGGGAGAGATCCTCGGGGCGCACTGTCATTTGCATGGTTGCCATGGGGAAACAACCTCCGGTTTAGCTATTAGCTGTCAGTTATTAGCTTCTAGCTCCTAGCTCATCGTGTCATCCCCTGGCGCGTCAACGCTGCGAGGAAAAGCCAGAAGCTGGGGCTAGAAGCCAAGAGCTGCTTTTATCCTTTGGCTTTGGCGAAGCGCTTGCTGACTTCGGCCCAATTGACGACGTTCCACCAGGCCGCGAGGTATTCGGGGCGGCGGTTCTGGTACTTGAGGTAGTAGGCGTGCTCCCACACGTCGTTACCGAGGATGGGATAGAGCCCTTGCGAGAGCGGCGAGTCCTGATTGGCGGTGGTGATGACCTTCAGCTTGCCGCCCGTGAAGACCAGCCATCCCCAGCCGGAGCCGAACTGCTTGGCAGTGGTTTCGTTGAAGGCCTTCTTGAAGGCGTCGAAATCGCCGAAGTCGGCGGAAATCTGTTTGGCGAGCTCGCCAGAGGGGTGGCCGCCGATGCCGGACGAGTTGGCCGGGCCCATGATGGTCCAAAACATGGTGTGATTGGAGTGGCCTCCGCCATTGTTGCGGACTGTGCCACGAATATCCTCAGGGACCGCGTTCAGATCGCTGATGAGGTCGTCAACGGACTTGGCGGCAAGCGCAGGGTGGCTGGCCAGTGCGGCATTTACGTTGTTGATGTAAGCCTGGTGATGCTTGTCGTGATGGAGATGCATAGTTTCGATGTCGATGAAGGGTTCGAGCGCTGAGTAGTCGTAGGGAAGCGGCGGTAACTCATATGCCATTGGGGAAATCTCCTTCGTTCGGATTGTACTGTGTGAATTCAGCCCAGATGAAGCGGATTTTGGTTAAATTCGGCAGCCGGGCGGAAAAAGGCATCTATCTGGATGGATGCGGAAACGGGCCGCCGGGGTTCTGGAAAGTTCGCAGATTGAGACGGCCGGGACGAGAAATGGCGGGCGGAGACTGCCGGTAGTGGGTTTCCTCCCCGCCACCGGCGGCGCTAATCAGGCGGGGGATAGAAGGGCAGTTTTTCGTTCTTTTCGTTGGCGCGGCGGACGGTGGCATCGTCAAAAAGCAGCGCAGGGGCCAGGACGGTGACCGGCGGGTCGCCAAAGTAGTTGGCGATCCAGAGGTCTCTGCCTACGGCGTCAATGCTGGAGCGAAGGGCGCGCTCGTCAATGTCGTCAAGCACGGCGCCGCGGACGAGCTGGCGCTTGCCATCGGAACTCACACGGTAGAGCAGGCGCGGCGCGCGCTCGCCGCCCAGCGTCTCTACAAAATAGACGTTCTCAAGGCCGCGATCCTTGGCCATTGCGAGCAGCTTCTGGTTGAGTTCGTCTATCGTGTGGCCATTTTCCGCAGTAACCTTAAGCACGCCGATCATGGGTCGAGCGGGGCCGGTGATGCCGGCGCGGCCGTGACCGTTCGATTGCGGAAAGTCGCGCACTGGCTGGCGGTCGATGAGGTAATTCTCGAGGCGCCCGGCTTCGACGAGCTTGACGGCCTGGGCGGGGACGCCTTCGTCATCGACATCGTAGGCGCCAAGGAGGCCTTTGCCGTTGAAGGTCTTGAGGCCGGCATCGTCGACCACATTCATGAAATCGGGCATGACGCGCGCGTGGTAGCTGGAGGCGAACGGGCCGTTGGTGCGCGCTTCAGTGCCGAGGGCGGGACGCGTGGCCGTGACCGCGGCGGCGAGCAGACCGCGAAGCGTGTCGGTGGCGGCGTCGGCGCTCATGAGCAGGGGACCATGATACTCCTCTTCGACCAGAGGGGCCTGGCGCAGATCGGCGAGCGAGGCGATCTCGTCGACGGCGTGCTGATTGAAGACGGTCTCGGAGTCGAGGTCCGAGGGCGAGGCTCCGGCCGAGGCGTAAGAGCGGTCGAGGTGCATGCCATCGGCGGCCTGCGTGCCCGCGGCAAAGGCCTCCTGGTACTCGGCAGTGGACTTGCGGACGATGGTTCCCTCGCTGGTGACGAGCCAGGTGTTGATGGCGCGGGCACGAAAGCTCGCGGAGGAGTACTCGACGTCGCGCTGGCTGGCGCTAACCGAGGCGTCCGTGCGGTAGAGGCCGCTAGCGCGAGCGATGCGATCGGCCCAGGCGCTTTCGTCGAGACGCAGCGCGATGGGGTCGGCGAGCGAGACGATGGGCTTCTCCTGGCTGAAGTCGTCGGCCTGCGGCGGCGTTTGCACCTCCTTCAATTCCGCCTGCTTTTGCGCGTAGGCGGAGAGCGCGTTCTTGTAAGCCAAGTCGGTTGCGGTCCACAGGGACGAGCACAGTGCAATGGGATCGTTGTCGAGAGCGACGAGTTCGATGGCGCCGTCGCCGCGGGCGCCAGAGCTGTCGGTTTTGTAGTCGCCGACGCGCACGGTGACGCGGGCGATGCGCTGGTGCGCGCGGTCAGAGCCCTCGCTCGAGCCAAACTCGGCTTTAGTTTCGAAGTCGTCGACTTCCTCGATGCGGTACTGGATGAAGAACGGCTTGGCGAAGCCCTTCAATTGCAACTGGCTCATGCTGCGGCCGAGCTCGGTGAGCATGGCTTTGAGGACCGGATCTTTTTCGGCGTCGGCGCGGGTGGGCTGAGCGATGCAGGGGTGTGGCGCACAGAGGAAAAGCGCGATTGATGCGGCGCAAGCGAGCGTGATCCTGGGGCGAGCCGGATTCATTGCACCTTCTCAGTTGCGGGCGCTGAAGAATCGACGCCGGGGATGGGCAGAATGGGCGGGCGCGCGGTGCCTTGCGGCTGTCGCTGCGTCTCGATGCCGCTGAGGAGCATGGCCGGAGCCACGGCGCTGACAGGGATGGTGCCCGACTCCGCGCCGCACAGGCCATTGAAGACCTCGCTCTTGTCGCCGCTGGCAATGATGCTCTTCATGGCGGCGAGCGGCGTGCCGACGATGCTGACGCCGCGCACTAATTCGTCCGGGCGGCCATCGACATAGATACGCCAGACGACGAGCGGAATGACCTGAAAGGCCTGCGGCGAGCTACGTTGCGTGACGGCGAACCCGGAGGAGATGTCTTCAAAGTAAAGGCCGTAAGGTTTGTCCTGCTTCTTCGCTTCTTCGATGAGCTGCTCCCGCAGTTTTACTTCTGGAATAGATTTGGTGGAAGTGACGATGAGGTTGCCCTGGCGGCCGGTCGGCACGTGGCCGGATTCAGCGCGGCCGTGACCGTTGGACGAGGCGAAATTGGCGATAGGCAGACGCGACATGAGGAAGTTTTTGAGCACGCCGTCCTGGATGAGGTCGACACGCTCGGCTTTTTGGCCTTCGTCGTCGTACTGGTAACTGCCGCTGAGCCAGGTGTTGCCGAAGGTGGTGACGGTGGGATCGTCGGCGACGGAGAGAAAATCGGGCAACACTTCGTTGCCCACATCCTTGGTGAAGGTCTGGCCCTCCTCGTCGCCGCGCTGGCGCTGGCCCTCGAGCCGATGGCCGAGCACCTCGTGGAAGAAAACCGCGGCCGCGCGGCCAGAGAGGATGGCGGGACCGTCATAGGGTTCGGTGACCGGGGCCTTGCGCAGCGCCTCGAGACTCTTGCCCAGGCCGCGGATGGCGGCTTCAAGATCGGCTTGATTGGGCAGGCCGTCGACGGTTTCGGCTTCGAAGGTTTGCTCGCGGAAGAGATCCATGCCATCGTCGGCGCGCGTGACGGCGACGGCCACCAGCCGCGCCTGCAAATGGGGCGCGACTATTTGCGAGCCCTCGGACGAGGCGAAGTAATCGGTTTCGTTCTGCACAGTCAGCACGACCATGTTCTGATACACGTCGGGGAAGCAGCGGAAGATGCGGGAAAGTTCCCTCAGGCGCTGCTCCCATGCGGCGCGGTCGATGACGACGGGCGGAGCGACGGCGCCGATGTGCGTTTGCGGCGCTTGCCGGCTGAAGTCAGGCGAAGTATCTTCCTCCTTGGCGCGCACCTGAGCCTCGGTCTTGACGCGCAAATAGTTGTCGAGGGCGTTGCCGTAGCCGGTGTTGGTGGCGAGCCAAAGCGACCGCGCCAGGGCCTCGCGGTCGTCGCCGAGCGGGAGCTCGAGGGTATTGACGGCCGAACCGCGATGCATACCGTGGGTGTTGTCGAGTTTGGGATCGCCAACACGGACCTGCACGTCGGCCAAGCGTGTGCGGCCTGCCGAGCTTTCAGCCAACGCGCCGTACTGCGTGCGAATGGAGACAAAGCTTGAGTCGCGGACCGTATAACTGAGGAAGTAGGGCGGTAACTGCTGGTTGCCGGCGGCGGGGTCTGTCGGCTGCGACGGAGCGGGCTTGCCGAGCGAGGTGAAGGCGCGGTGCAGCTCGGCGGTCATGGCGTCGAGGAGGACCGGGGCCCCCGGGGACTGGTCTTTGTCCACGGGGTGGTGGACCGGGGCCGATTGCTGCGCGCGAGCTGCGACGGGAAGGGCGAGCAACGGAATGACTGCTGCGGCGCGCACGAGGAGCGGGAATCGAATCGACCGGCGCTCCAGTGCGTCTGAAAAATTAAGTAGCGACAGGCTCAGGGTTTTGGGTAAAAACATCTGTATGCTCGATTGTCGCAGAGTTGACTCAGGAAAAGGAGAATGGGTATGAGATTTGGACGCCGATTGGCTCCAGCAATGTGCTCGGCTGCGTTGCTGGCCGGAATGATTCCACTGCCCCTTGTTGCCCAGACTGCCGCTGCCCCCGCCGCACAGGCTCCCGCGAGCACGGCGACCGCGCCCGCCGCTCCCGCAAACCCGCAGCAGGCTTACACACTGCCGCCGGACAAGCTGGCCAAGGCGATCGCCCTCAGCCGCATCCGCAACATTCTGGAAATTGTCGGATCGATTTGGGGCATCGTCTTCCTGTGGCTGCTGCTGGCTGGGCGCGGCTGGTCCGGCCTGGAGCGTTGGGCGCAGAAGATCTCAAGCCGCCGGTGGATTCAGGGGCTGGTCTTCTTTGCCGCGTACTTCATCCTTTCTGCCGTGGCGAGCCTGCCGCTGGATTGGACCGGGGAGCACTACGAACTCAGCTACGGCATCAGCGTGCAGGGGTGGGGGAGCTGGTTTGGGGACGAGGCGAAAGCGCTGGGGCTGACGCTCGTGATCGGCGTGCCGGTTCTGCTGCTCTTTAACTGGATCGTGCGTCGTTGGCCGCGCCGCTATTGGCTGGGCGCGTGGGTGGCGACCGTGCCGATCCTGGTCTTTCTCGTTTTTATTTCGCCCCTGATTGTCCCCCTCTTCTACAAGCAGGAGCCGCTGGAGAAGAATCGCGCGGCTTTGGTAGCCGAGTTGGAGAAGGTGGTGGCGCGCACGGGTATCAACATCCCTCCCGACCGCATGTATCTGATAAAGGCCAGTGCGAAATCGACGGGGATCAATGCGTTCGTTGCTGGAATTGGCGCCACGAAGAGATACGTAATGTGGGATACGGCAACAGAGCAACTGCCGGATGACGAGATTCTCTTTGTCTTCGGGCACGAGAGCGGGCACTACGTGCTCCACCACATTCCCAAAGAGATCGGGGGCGATGCGCTTGGGTTGTTCTTTGTGTATTGGGCGTGCGCGGGGTTTGCGGCATGGCTGGTCAGGCGGTTTGGGGCGCGTTGGGGCGCGACGGAGCTATCGTCGCGGACGGGATTTGTGGTGCTGCTGTTCACGGTCTCGATTGCCGGCTTCCTTCTCGAGCCGGCCGGTAATGCCTTCAGCCGCCACTTTGAGCACCAGGCGGACGTGTATGGGCAGGAGGCCATCCACGGTATTGTTCCGGACCCGCAAAAGACGGCGGTTGCCGCGTTCAATGCGCTGGGCCGATCGTGGCTCGAAGATCCCAATCCGAATCCGTTCATCGAGTTCTGGCTCTACGACCATCCCAGCACAGAACACCGCGCTAACTTTGCGGCTCACTACGATCCGTGGAAGAACGGAGGGCATGGGGAGTTTTTAAAAAACTAGGGAGTAGGCAGTAGGGAATAGGGAATAGGGAATTGAAACCGAACGGCAGCTCAGTTGAGCAGTTCGAAAATGCCCGCCGCGCCCATGCCTCCGCCGACGCACATGGTAACCATTCCGTAACGGGCGCTCCGCGCTTTCATCTCCCGGAGGAGTGTTGCGGTCAACTTTGCTCCGGTGCAGCCGAGGGGATGGCCGAGAGCGATGGCTCCGCCGTTGACGTTGATGCGGGCGGGATCGAGATGGAGCGCGCGGACGATGGCGAGGACTTGAGCGGCGAAGGCTTCGTTCAATTCGATCAGAGCGATGTCTTTGAGCGAGAGCCCGGCGAGGCGAAGAGCCTTGGGAATGGCGGTGATGGGGCCGACGCCCATCTCCTCGGGCAGGCAGCCGGTGACGGCATAAGAGAGGAGGCGGGCAAGAGGGCGAATGCCGAGCGCGCGAGCGCGGCCGACATCCATGAGGACGGCGGCGGCGGCGCCGTCGGAGGTTTGCGAGGAGTTGCCGGCGGTGACCGTTCCCTGCGCGTGGAAGGCGGGTTTGAGTTGGCTTAGCGCTTCGGCGGAGGTATCGGCGCGGGGGCCTTCGTCGAGAGAGAAGACTTTTTCCTGGACCTGAGGCTTTCCCGGCGAAACGCCCGGCGCGGCGGCCGTGACCGTGACTGGGACTACCTCGTCAGCGAAGCGGCCTGCGGCTTGCGCGGCGAGCGCTTTTTGGTGGCTCGCGAGGGCGAATGCGTCCTGATCGTCGCGGGAGACTGAGTAGTGGCGGGCGACGCGTTCGGCGGTGAGGCCCATGGTGAGCATGGACGCCGGGTAGTTGGCGGCGAGCCAGGGGTTGGGGCTGGGCTTGTTGCCGCCCATGGGAATGAGGCTCATGGATTCGGCTCCGCCGGCCACAATGACCTGCGCAGCGCCGGAGCGGATGCGCTGATCGGCCAGCGCGATGGCCTCGAGACCGGAGGCGCAGAGGCGATTGACGGTGGCGCCGGGGATTTCAACGGGTAGGCCAGCGCGCAGTGCAGCCATGCGTGCGATGTTCCAGCCCTGCTCGCCTTCGGGCTGGGCACAGCCGAGGATCACGTCGTCGATGGCGGCTTTTTCCAAGGCTGGGATCTTGTCCAAAGCCCCGCTCAACGCAGTTGCAGCGAGATCGTCGGGGCGGGTGGTGGAAAGCGCGCCTTTGGGGGCGCGGCCAACTGGTGTGCGAACGGCAGCGACGAGGACGGCTTTCGGCATGAGTACTCCTAGCGAATTCCAACTGTTTGATTAAGCTCCCCCCACCCTAGCCGCAAAAACAAAGGCACGGCGAGGGTGGGGCACCCGCTCTAACGGCGATGCTAATCCTGCGTGTCGATGAGCGTCCACGC
Source organism: uncultured Acidobacteriaceae bacterium (assembly GCA_963844905.1). Classification (GTDB taxonomy): domain Bacteria; phylum Acidobacteriota; class Terriglobia; order Terriglobales; family Acidobacteriaceae; genus Telmatobacter. The sequence continues at coordinate 934,828 of CAWJQD010000002.1, forward strand.
ATTGCTGGAATAAAAGTGGTAGATGGTGCGCTGGTCGATGACGGAGTCGGCCAAGGCATCGTGATCGAGGCGCGGCGGGGGATGCTTCATGCCGAGTTGGGCTTCGCGGACGTCCTCAGGGGACGCGGGATCGATGGCCCAGTTGAAGCCAAGAACATTGCTTGAGCCATGGGATTGGAGGCGCTCGGTTTCAGGCGCACTGGCGAGAACCGTGGGATCGGCGTAATTGCCGGCGAAGAAGACAAGCAGCGAGACAGCGCCGTTGACGGAGCACAGGGCCGCCCAATCGGAGGAGCCGTGGCGCTCGAGGCTGGCGTGGACGACATTCTCCGGGTAATGCGCCTCGTAGGTTTGGGGAATGAGGCAGCCGCGGCGGGTGAGCGCATCCTGGACGGCGGGCGGGAGCTGGGGAAAAGAGTTCACGGGAAGATGACGGATCAGGTAGGGAGTAAGGTGGCCGTCGAACATGACCTGGCCGGAAACGTTGAGAGGCGATGAGACTAAATCCTGCGGATGGATCCGTGCGAAGCAGAAAACTATGAGCAGGGAGCCGAACAGCAGCTTGGTTTGGGAACCTGCGCGAACCATGGCAAACTCTCACGAGCACTCTATTCCGAGAGGGGCAGAACCGCAACCATTGGCCGACGGCGCGGATCAATTGCGAAGCGGCTTCCCGGTTTTGAGGGTGAAGGCGATGCGTTCCTGCGTCTTGCGCTCGCCGCAGAGAGAAAGGAAGGCCTCGCGTTCGAGATCGAGGAAGTATTGCTCAGTGACGAGAGTGCCGGGCGTGATGCGGCCTCCGGCGAGGATATGCGCGGCCCAGCGGGCGACTTTCTGATCGTGCTCGGTGGCGTAGCCGGCTTCGCCCAGGAGATAGATGCCGGTTTCGAGCGTGGCGAGGGCAGCCGCTCCGGGAGCGGGGATTTGCGTGCGCGGTTGCGGCGGAGCGTAGCCAATCTCGGCCAGCGCCGCGGCCTGTGCCTTGGCATCAAGAAGCAGGCGCTCGCGGTTCATGGTGATTCGATCGGCGGGCGAAAGAAGGCCGAGGGTGCGGGCTTCCGCGGCAGAGGTTGAGACTTTGGCCATGGCAATGGTTTCTAGCGAGCGCTTGAGCGCCGTGGCGAGCTCGGCGGATTGAGCGAAGCGGGACGGCGGGTCTTTCGGGTCCGGCGGGGCGAGGGCGGCGGCTGCGTCGAAAGCGCGGAGCAACATTTCTTTCGTGCCGCCGCCAGCGGGGATCAGTCCGACGCCGGCCTCGACGAGGCCCATGTAAGTTTCGGCGTGAGGCTGACGGCGCACGGCGTGCAGGCAGATCTCCGCGCCGCCGCCAAGGGTGAGGCCGAAGGGCGCGGCAACAACCGGGCGCGGACAGAACTTGATGGCCGCGGTCATCTGCTGGAAGTTGTGAATGACGTGGGACAGCTCGTCCCATTCGCCCTCCTGCGCGGCGAGGAGGAGTTGCATGAGGTTGGCGCCGACGGAGAAATTCTCGCGGTCGCCGGAAATGACGAAACCCAAGAAGTCGCGGACCGCATCGGAAGCGGGATTGAGGACGGCGGAGACGAGGGCGAGAACGTCGCCGCCGATGGCGTTTTTGAGCGAATGCAGCTCGATGCAGGCGATGCCGTCGCCGAGATCGACGAGCGAAGCTCCTGGGTTGGAGCGGAGGACGCCAAGCGAGCGGCGGAAATCGGCCACGCGGGCGTGGCCGGGAACAGCGGGGATGGGAATGATCTGGCCGGCAGCCGGCTCGAAGCAGGCGTCGTGGTCAGGCGAGTACCAGCTTGAGCGCGAAGCGGCGAGGAGAGCTTGGACGGGGGCGCCGACCGGAAGGCCGAGTGTGTCCATGCGGGCGACGGTTTCGGCGACACCGGCCGCATCCCACATTTCGAACGGGCCGAGCTCCCAGTTGAAGCCGGCGCGCATGGCGCCGTCGATGGACGGAGCGTCATCTGCAACCTCGCCGATGCGATCGGCAGCGAAGTTCCAGAGCGATGCGAGAAAGGGCCACAGAAAAGCCGCGGCTTTGTCTTTGGCGGGGTTGTTTGAGAGCAGGAGGCGCAGGCGCTCGGGAAGCGTGGCGGCGTTTTTTGCCATTTCGAGCGAGGGCAGCGCCGGCTTTGCGGCAGGGCGGTACTCGAAAGTGGAGAGATCGAGGACCAGGCGCTCGTCTTTGCCGTCAGCGCCGCGGACTTTTTTGTAAAATCCTTGGCCGGATTTATCGCCGAGCCAGCCACGCTTGAGGAGCTCATCGAGGATCGAGGAAAATTTGCCGCCCGTGACGCCTTGAGGGAAGTTGGCGGCGACGTGAGCAAGGATGTCGATGCCGACGAGATCGGCGAGGCGAAAGGTTCCGGTGCGCGGCCAGCCGATGGCGGGGCCGGTGAGCGCGTCAATCTCTTCAATGGATAGCCCCTGCTCGAGCATCAGATTGGCGGCGTTGAACAGGACGGCGATGCCGATGCGGTTGGCGATGAAGTTCGGGGTGTCATGGGCGAAGACGACCTGCTTGCCGAGGAGGCGATCGGCGAAGGCGGAAAAGGCGGCGACGACAGCGGGATCGGCGTCGGGCGTGGGAATAACTTCGACAAGGCGCATGTAGCGCGGGGGATTGAAGAAGTGGGTTCCGAAAAAGCGGCTGCGGATGGAAGGAAGCGCGGCAGCGATGCGGGCGATGGGCAGGCCGGAGGTGTTGGTGGTCAGGAGCGCGCGCGCGGCGAGATGGGGCAGGACGCGGGCGAGCAGCGCCGTTTTGATGTCGAGATTTTCGGCGACGGCTTCGACGATCCAGTCGCATTCGGCCAGCTTGGGCAGGTCGTCGTCGAAGTTGCCGGGGGTGATGAGAGAGGCGCGCGATGGCTCGAAGAAGGCGGCCGGCTTGGACTTTGCAAGCGCCTCGAGCGCGACGCGAGCCAGCTGGGGCTCGTTGCTTCCGGGCTTCGGGGGAAGGTCGAGCAAGAGGACCGGGATGCCTGCATTGGCGAGGTGTGCGGCGATGCGGGAACCCATGGTTCCGGCGCCAAGAACGGCGGCGCGGCGAACAAGCAGCGGCTTGGAGCCAATGTGCGGAACGGGAGCTTTGGCCGTGGCGGCGGTGCTCATGCAGGTTCTCCCCTTTGCGACGAAAGTTCAGGCGCGATGCGATGCGTGTGAACGGTGGTCAGCATACGCAAGTGAGCGGCGCAGGGTCAAGAAAGGCGTGCTCATCATCATCTAATCGGGGCCTGCAGTCAAAATTCGATCTTGCTGGGTGAGGCAATCCAGGCGGCGAAGCTGGCCCGGGCTTCGTCACAGAGTAACAGCGTGGCGCGGAGCTTGCGCTGGGCGGCATCCTTGCGGAACTCCGCGTAGAGAAAAGCGTCGTCGAAACCGGCGCGGGCCGCGTCGGCAGCGCTGGCGCCGTAGTAAACGGTGTCGAGCCGCGCCCAATAAGCCGCAGCCAGACACATGGGGCAGGGCTCGCAACTGGAGTAGAGATCGCAACCGGCAAGGGTGAAGGTCTTGAGCGCCCTGGCTGCCGCGCGGATGGCGTTGACCTCAGCGTGTGCCGTGGGATCGTTGGAGGCGGTGACGGAGTTGACGCCTTCGCCGACGATTTTGTCGCCGCGCACGACGACCGCCGCGAACGGCCCGCCACGGTCGGCGGCGACGTTCGCGGTGGCCAGCGCGATGGCGCGGCGCATCAATTCCGGATTGGGTTGGCCGGGCATGTGGTGCGACTGCAGCCCCAGGGAATGCGAAGACAAACTCAGTATGGCACATAGTCTGCGGCAGACCGGGCGGGCCGCGGGCGTGGTGTCTACGTGCGGGAACGAACGCGAACCCAGCGTAGGGTTGGAACAGGCTTTCGGCCTGCCAGGTGGGCTTCGAGCACTTCAAGGAAGCGGGCCAGCCAGGCGGGGTGCGCGGGCCACGCCGGGGCGGTGACGAGGTTGCCGTCGACGACCGCATCGGTGAAGTCGACCGGGACGAAGGTTCCACCGGCCAGTTCGACCTCTGGCGCGCAGGCGGGATACGCGCTGAGCTTGCGGCCCTTGAGCACGCCCGCGGCGGCAAGCAATTGCGGACCATGGCAGAGCGCGGCGATGGGCTTGTTGGCTTTGGCAAAGTGCCGGACGACATCGAGAACTTTGGCGTTGAGGCGCAAATACTCCGGGGCGCGGCCGCCGGGAATGACGAGGCCGTCGTATTCCTCGGGATCGATCTCGTCGAACGTGGCATTGAGCGTGAAGTTGTGGCCGCGTTTTTCGGTGTAGGTTTGATCGCCCTCGAAGTCGTGGATCGCGGTGCGGACCTGGCCGCCCTTTTTCCTGCCGGGACAGACGGCATCGACGGTGTGGCCGACCATCTGCAGGGCCTGGAAGGGGACCATGATCTCGTAGTCCTCAACAAAATCGCCGGCCAGCAGCAACAGCTTTGCAGGTTTCATGGCGCGAATCCCTCCGCACCAAGTTTGCCATAAGCCCCCACGACACGCCGTAGAATTCCTTCATGGCCGGGGCCAGAACCCTTGCAATCCTGAATGAGCGGATTGTGGCGTGCGAGCTTTGCCCGCGCCTGCGCGCGTACTGCGCCGAAGTGGCGCGGAAGCGGCGTCGCGCCTACGCCGAGTGGGAGTACTGGGGGCGGCCCGTGCCGTCATTCGGCGACCCGGAGGCGCGCGTGCTAGCGCTGGGATTGGCGCCGGGAGCGCATGGATCGAATCGCACCGGGCGGCCGTTCACGGGTGATGGATCGGGCGATTTTCTGTATCCGGTGCTGCACGCGGCCGGGTTTGCGTCGCAGCCCACGGCGGTTTCGCGCGATGACGGAATGAAGTTAACCGAGCTATGGATCAGCGCCGTAGTGCGCTGCGCGCCGCCGGGCAACAAGCCGGCTCCTGAAGAGCTGCGCAACTGCGCGCCATGGCTCGACCAGGAGATGAAATTGCTCACGAATCTGCGGGTGGTGGTTTGCCTGGGACGCATCGCGTTTGACGGCCTGCTGGCGCATGCGTCGCGGACGGGAAATTTGCCGGCGCGCAAGGGATTTGTTTTCGCGCATGGCGCCGAATACGACTTGCCTGGCGGACTGATCGCGATTGCCAGCTATCATCCCTCGCTGCAGAACACCAACACCGGCAAGCTCACCCGCGCGATGCTGCTCGCCGTCTTCAAGCGGGCGCGCAAGTTGGCGGCGCTGTGAGAGGTGCGTTCGGCCCGTCAGTTTGCGGAGACAAGAGGGGAAGAGATGGACCTGGTATCGAAAGAGATCCTGAAGGATCTGGCGCTTGAGGAGATCGCGCCGAAGCCGCGCCGGCCGAAGAGCCTGGTGGATCATTGGTCGCCCGCAGTGTTGCTGGAGCGCGCGGCATATCTGCGCAAGATGGCTAAACTCGGGGATGGGTCGGCGTCGGAAACGCTCAAGGAGTATCCGCAGCATTGCGCCATGCTTTCGTTTCGCAGCCGCGACGGCGAGGTGGAGGTGCACGAGCGATTCGCGGATTTGTTTTTCGTGCTTGCCGGCAAGGCGACACTGGTGACAGGCGGGGTTGTAACCGGGACGCGGATGGTCGAGCCGGGAGAGACGCGCGGGGCGTCGATTGAGGGCGGCGCTGCGCCAAGCCTTGAGAGCAGGGGATGTGGCCCATGTGCCCGCAGGCACGCCGCATCAGATGATGGTGAAGGGAGACGACACCATCACCTGCCTGGTACTGAAGGTGCAGGAGGTGTTGTAGGCGTGGGAGGGCCGTGCCGACAGGGCGCGGAGGAGTTTGGAGCGGGAGACCGGGATCGAACCGGCGACATTCAGCTTGGGAAGCTGACGTTCTGCCACTGAACTACTCCCGCCCTGTTTAAATTCAATTACTTGCAAAACAGCCTGGCCACGAACCCCCATATATCCTTACACGATCCTCGTCGTTGCCGTGATCGAGGTTGGAAGCGAGGCAAGTCATGTCATCAAGATACCAAAGGGGAAGCCTTCAGCGCATCAAAGGGGCGGTCAGGATGTGTGGGAGTGGCGTTACCGGGTACAGGGACTGATGAAGCAGGAGACGTTGCCGTCTGCCCCGGTTTAAGATGAGGGCCGTGACGTGGATATGCTTGCAGTCCACCCAACGGTGAAGATTTACTAGCCGCGCCTGCAACAAGGCACAGTGAGCGATTGGTGTCGCCAGCATGCCTGGTGATCGAGACTAACGACCCTTTTTTTGCGCGACTGAAGATGGAGAGGCGGCGGGAAGCGCCGGAAAAGTTCGAGGTGAAGCCTGCATCATGATCGCGCCGGTGCCCGTCTCCGCAGCGAAGCCCGTCCCCGCGAACGGAATCCGCTCCGCGTACGTCTGGATGGTGGCCACGGTCGGCGCACTGGGCGGTCTCCTCTTTGGCTACGATTGGGTGGTCATTGGGGGCGCAAAGCCGTTTTACGAGCGCTACTTTCAACTGAATTCGCCGTCCCTCGTGGGCTGGGCGATGAGCTGCGCACTGATCGGATGCCTGATCGGCGCAGTCTCTTCCGGCGCCCTGAGCAATCGCTTGGGAAGAAAGCGGCTTCTCAGCCTTGCGGCATTCGTCTTTGTCATTTCCGCCCTCGGCACCGGCCTGGCCACCACGTTTTATGGATTCGTAACCTGGAGAATGATGGGCGGCTATGCCATCGGCCTCGCCTCCGGCGTTTCGCCCATGTATATCGCCGAAATATCCCCAGCGTATCTGCGCGGACGGCTGGTTTCACTCAATCAGCTGGCCATTGTCGTGGGAATCCTCCTGGCGCAGATCGTGAACTGGCTCATCGCCCGGCCGGTGCCGCCCGGAGCCACAGCAAACGAGATTCTGATTTCCTGGAACGGGCAATGGGGATGGCGATGGATGTTTGCGGTCACCGCGATTCCCGCGGTCTGTTTCCTGATCGCTTCATTCCTGGTTCCAGAGAGTCCGCGCTGGCTGGCCGCGAAAGGCCGAATCGAGCCGGCCTTTCAAGTGCTCGAGCGCCTCGGCGGCCGCGACTACGCACAGCAAGTGCTCGCAGACGTCTCTGCCGTGGAACAGGTGCAACCGCGCTGCTCCCCGCTCGCTGCGTTGTTTGCCGCTGGAATGGGCAAGGTGCTTCTGCTGGGCGTGGCGCTCGCAGTCCTACAGCAATGGTGTGGCATCAACGTCATCTTCAATTATGCGCAGGAAATCTTCGCCGCCGCCGGATACCAGATTTCCGACATCCTCTTCGATATTGTCATCACCGGCGCCGTCAATCTCCTCTTTACGTTCGTGGCGCTCTTCACCATCGACCGTTTCGGCAGGCGCGCCCTTCTGCTCACAGGCGTCTGCGGGCTGGCGATCATCTACACGGCGCTGGGCGTGCTTTATCGTCTGCACATTCAGGGCATGCCCATGCTCGTGCTGGTGCTGGCGGCCATCGCCTGCTACGCCATGTCGCTGGCGCCGGCTACCTGGGTGGTCATTTCCGAGATCTTTCCCACGCAGATACGAAGCAGCGCTGTGTCGATTGCAGTCACTGCATTGTGGACGGCATGTTTTCTGCTTACTTATACGTTTCCCCTGCTGAATGCGGCTCTCAAGCCCTCGGGAACGTTCTTGGCCTATTCGCTGATCTGTCTCGCTGGGCTGCTGTTTCTGGTGCTTTTTCTGCCAGAAACCAAGGGCCGAACCCTTGAAGAAATCGAAACCAGCTTGCGAAGCAGCACAGCCAGGGTGTTGACCACCACCGAATGAGCCTGAGGTGATTGCCGGCGGAGTTGCGATGGATGGTCAATCGACTGGTTGTTGCATCTGAGCGTGCATAGGTCATACTTCTGGTGTGCACAGAGTCCTTCGGTCGATCGTTCTTGGGGCGGCTTGCGGATCGATGAGCGCCTCTTGCCAAACGGGCGCGCCAGAGTGGCAGAGCGTAATGGAGAGCGCGGCGCGCCGGGCTCCGGAGGCGAGAATTGTTGTGCTCGACATCGCAAGCGGGCGGCTGTTGGCGGGGCAACGGCTGGACGAAGCAGCGCGCACGCTGGCGGCTCCGGGCTCAACGCTGAAGCCGCTGGTTCTGTATGAACTGGTGAGCGCCGGGCGTTGGAACCCCGCAAGCCGCGTGGCCTGCAACCGGCAACTCGTGGTGGCCGGCCACCGCCTGGCGTGCACGCATCCGCCTGCGCCGCCCTTCGATGCGCGCGAGGCGCTGACGTGGTCGTGCAATTCCTACTTTGCCGCAGTAGCGCGCACGCTCGAGCCGGACGAGCTGGGCCGCTCGCTGCGGCCGACCGGGTTGCTCGGCGCGACTGGCCTGGCGCGCGAGGAAGCAGTGGCCGATTTTCGCGAACCAGACTCGATTGAGGCGGAGCAGTTGGCGTTGTTGGGAGTGGAAGGCGTGCGCGTGACGCCGCTGGAGCTGGCCATGGCCTATCGCTGGCTGGCTTTGCAGATGGCTGCGCATCCGGATTCTGATGCAGCGCGGGTGGTGCGCGCGGGTCTCGAGGACTCGGCCAGCTTCGGCATGGCCGGACAGGCGAGCCTGGGCGGCATTGCGGTTATGGGCAAGACGGGGACAGCCGAGGGCATGGCATCGAGCCGATCGCACGGCTGGTTTGCGGGCCTCGCGCCTGCGCTGCAACCCAAAGTGGTGATTGTTGTGTATGAGCCGGCAGGCCGCGGCGCGGATGCGGCGCGCGTGGCCGGAGTGCTGCTGGCCCTTGCGCCTGTGGAGCGGCCGTGAGCAGGCAATTTCCGGCGCGATGGCTAGTGGGCCTGCTGGCGGCAGCCGGCGCGGCGTCGAGCGGCGTGCAGCCCGCGGCGCGACCGACGGTGATGGCGGATGCGACGCCCGGGGCCAATGCGGCTAGCGCTCCGTCAGCTACGCGCGCAACACTGCGCGTGGGCATGTGGACCCTGTGGCATGACCGCGAACTGGTGCTGATGCCTGCCGGCGCCGCTCACAAAATCACTTTGCGAAGTTGCGCCAGTTGCGCAACCCTCACATTCACGCAACCCGTCCGAGTGAATGCCGAGGAAGATGCTGTGACGCTGACAGCAGCGGGCAGAACGGGACACGTGGAGCGGCTGTCGATTACCGGAGCGGTCACGCTGACGGCCCATGGGGAAACCGTAACGCTGCGCAATCCCGTGACCATCACTGCGCGGTCGGGCGTGCTGGTCATCGTGATTACGATGCCAGCGGAGAGCTACGTGGAGCGGGTGGTCGAGAGCGAAAGCGGCCCCTCAGACGGTGCGGAATCGTTGAAAGCCTTAGCCATTGTGGTGCGAAGCTTTGCGCTGCACCAGGCGCACGGACACGCGGACTACGATTTATGCGATTCGACACATTGCCAGCTTCTGCATTGGAGCGAAAGCTCGACGCGAAAGTCCGCCGCGCACGCAGCAACGCTGGCCACCTCCGGTGAGACGTTGTGGTTCCGCGGGCAGCGGGCACTGGCTTACTTTGGGAAGGATTGCGGTGGGCGCACCGCTTCGCCGGACGAGGTCTGGCCTCGCGGCAGGCCGGTTCCTTACCTGCCGTCAAAGCCCGACCGCTACTGCACGACAGATGGCGGAAGAGAGTGGGCATCTGAAATCACGCGCGCCGAGCTGACCGCGGCCTTGAGCGCGCATGGGCTAGCCGCGCCCGGATGGCGGAACCTCACCGTTGCCCAGCGTGGCGAGTCGGGCCGCGCCGTGACACTCAGGCTCGACGGAGCCGAGATCAACGCCGAGGAGTTCCGGCTGGCTGTGGGCGAATCGCTGGGGTGGAATCGGATTCCCAGCACGTGGTTCGAGGTGAGCCGCGAGGGCGACCGGTTTGAGTTTCATGGGCGCGGATGGGGCCATGGCGTAGGCCTGTGCCAGAAGGGCGCGGCAATCATGGCCGCGCAGGGGCGCTCCGCGCTTCAAATCCTGGACGAGTACTTTCCGGGGACGCAGATCGCCGACGAGGCGACCGGACAGACGTGGAAGAGCTTTGCCGGCAGCGGGTTTGTTCTCGAATCTCTAGCTGCAAACGATGCGGCCTATCTGCCAGACCTGAACCGCGCGCGGGCCGAGGCATCGGAGCGATCCGGCCTGAACGGAGCCGCTCCGCTCACGGTGCGGGCCTTCGTGTCCACACCGGCTTTTCGCGAGGCCACGCTCGCACCCGGTTGGGTGGCGGCTTTCACGGAAGGCAATTGGATCGGATCTCAGCCGTTGCACACACTGGCGGCGCGGCGGCTCCTCGAATCGACGATGCGCCACGAGTTTCTTCATGCATTGGTGGAGGAGCAGGCCGGACCTCGCGCGCCGTTGTGGCTGCGCGAAGGGCTGGTGGAGATGTGGAGCGAGGCTGGCGGAACGGCAAGTCCGTCACACGCGGGCACTTCAACGCTGGCGCCTGCGCTCACGCCTGAGGCTGTTAACGCCGCGCTGGCGCATACATCGACGGAAACCGAGTCGGAAGCCGCGCATCGCGCCGCGGCCTGGTATGCCGCGCAACTGATGACGCGCTTCGGGCACCTGCAGGTGCTCGAGTGGCTGCGCTCAGGCCTTCCCGCCGGAGCCGTCGCCTCCCTCGGGCAGCGGTAGCTTGACAGCATCCTCGCCGAGCGGACCGGAGTGAACGGGAGCGGGCACGAGCGAATCGTCGGCGGGCTTGTCTGACCCGAGCCGAGTGCGGTTCAGCAAAACAGCCCCCCACGCGAGCAGCAGAACCCAGCAGCACACCGCCAGCAGGTAGGTTCCCGCCAGCTTGAGAATCACGGCCCACACCTGGTGCGCCACCGTCCCGTGCGGTTCGCCGGTAAAGAAATGGCCGGGAAGCAGGACGCCGAGGAGCGCCGCAGCCACCACCGCGACCCACCAGCGCCAGTTCCAAAGCAAGCGCAGAACCCGCCGCCACGGCAGCCGCCAACCAAACTGCGCCGAGGCCAGCGCGTGGGGAATCACCTTGGCTGGAACCACAATCCAACGCAAAATCCACACGGCCAAGATGAGCCAGTGCTGGATGTGCTCGTAGGTAAAAAGCGTCGCCCGCTCGTGAGCCGAGGCACGCGAGTTGAGATACCCTGCCCAAATGGGGATCTGATCGCCGCACCAGTCCAAAACGGCCCATGCGGCCCAAACAATCGCGACCCAAACCAAAAGCGTGAGCGCCCCAATAGCCAGCGGCGCGCGCCCCTGCTGCTGATGGAGGAGCTTGCGCATGGTTCCGGCCTGCAGCAGTAAAGCCACGGCTAGCAGCAGGAGCGGCACCAGCAACGTCAAACCCACCTGCCATACGTGTTTGTCGGGCAGACGCGTCCACGCTACTCCCGCGAGGACGAGCAGCAGCGTAGCCCAAAACTGGGCCGCAACCCAGGCGAGGCTCGCGCGAAGGCGGCGAAAGAGATCGGTAAACGGGTTCGTGGGTGTCATCGTGTTTGTGGCTGGAACATCACTCACGGCTGCACCTCCAGCGTTGCGGGATCGGTAGTTGTCTGGACGTTCGATTGGTACATGGGTCCGGCCTGCGCCGGGCTGATTTGGAATTTGCCGGGGTTGTCGGCCTTGAGCAGGTAGACATACGTGATCCGGGATGGGAAATCGGTGATAAAGAATGCGGCGCGATCGTCGCGGAACTCCTTGCGCGTAAACCAGTCGGCCCACCAGTCGGGCTTGTGGTTGATCGTGTAGAGGCCGGTTTCGGGCAGGAACTCCGTGCCCGCCGGGATCGGGTCCTCGGCCAGCAGATACTTCCAGCCGCTCCCGCTCAGCGCCAGCTTGACGGCCACAATGTCGCCGATATGCACCGCGCCCTGCAACGGAACCAGATCGTAGGTAATCGGGTCGGTGGGCTTATCCTGCCGTTTCTGCAGCAGGTAATAGTCGCGCGTGATGTTGAGCGCGAGCTGGCCCTGCTGGAAGGACCTGCGGTCGGCGGTGTACCACGTGTTCTCGGTGGACCAATAAGTGATGCCGTTGCCGCTCTTGCGGATGGTCACCTGGCCGCCGCCGGCCGCCTGCGCTGCGGGAACCTTGATCTGCCAGGGCGCAGCGAATGCGTCTTCGGGACCGAAGTGGCGCTTGCCTACGCTCGTGCCGTTGACGAGTACCTCGACGTCGGAGCTGTTGGCCGTTTCACCGCTCAGCGTCAGATAGTCAGTGAGACCCTGAATCACCATCGACGTGTGCTTGGTGGAGTACCAGTAGTCGCCATCGCGAACTCCGGCGAGCCACTGCGCTGCCTTCGGCAGGAGGCCGCTGCCGCGATCCTGGCGGATGAGGAGCTTCAGAGCGAAGGCCGTCGTCTCCGGCGAGGTGTCGTCCCAGAATTCCAACATGCTGTCGTAGTTGCCCTGCCAATACGCGTCGGAGTCTGTTGCGTGAGCCTTCTTTTCGAGAAGCACGGCAGCATCGTGAGCCCGGGAATCGCCGGCTGCGTCGAGCGCGAGGCCGGCCAGCGCCAGACCTTCGTCGCTGAGGTTGTTGCGGCTGTCCCAGGTTCTGTCGAGCGCGTCTTCGGGCGCGCCGCCCGTGGTGGCTAAAGCATAGACAGTGTAGGAGCGCAGGTCGGGAATCATGTCCGGGTGCGCGTTTAGCGTTGACGCCAGCCAGTTGCGGGCCTTATTGATGCGGTCGTCATCGATCGCGTAGCCGGCCGCTTTGGCCTGCCCCAATCCACTCACGACGTAAGCAGTCATGAAGACAAGGCTCGGATCGTCCTGCCACCAGCCCCATCCGCCATCGTCGTGCTGATAACTGTAGAGCCGTTCCAGTCCGGCGCTGACCATGTCGTTCAGCGTCTTGCGATCGATGGGCGACTTGAGACCCAGCTTATCGACGGCCTGCGAGACGATCACATCGGGCAGAAAGCTCGACATGGTCTGCTCTGTGCAGCCCCATGGGTAGCTGGTGAGGTAATCGAGCGCGTCGAAGACGGTCCCGGCGACGGACGGCGCGACCGTGATAGTAAGGCCGCGCGAGCCTGCATCCGATCCGGCGGGAAAGTTGTACGTCCACTGATCCTGGCCCGCTCCGGAGAAGACCACGCCTGTGCCGGCGGCCCGCTGCTTGACGCCGAAGGGCAAAACCGGCAGCGTCATCTCGAGAGCATCGGACTCTTCATTGGTGAGTGCCTTGGCTGTGAGCACTGCGTTGCCGGTCACGCGCGCTTTCACGCGCCAATCCACATAACTCTCGGCCTTGGCGGGGATGTTCACCTTCTGCGTTTGCCCGCTGAGAACATCGACTCCGCTCACATCGAGCGCGAAGGTCACGTCTTTGGCCGTGGCCAGGTAGTTGTGCGCGATGACGCGCAGCACAGTTTCGTCTCCCTGGCGGAAGAAGCGCGGCGCGGCCAGGCGCACGATCAGGTTTTTGCGCACGAGAACCCGCGTGACCACGCCGCCGGCCTTGCTGTCGTCGGTCATGGCGCGGATCGTCGTGCGCCACGTAGTGAGCGCGTCAGGAAAAGTGAATTCCACGCGAGCGTGGCCGTCGGCGCTGGTGTGCACGCTGGGATTCCAGTAGGCCGTGTCGGGGAAGGCCTTGCGCACCTTGGGAACGACCAGATCCGAGCCTGGCTTTACCTGCGCCATGCGCGGATGGTAAAGGCCGTTGGCCAAATCGGCGAGCACCGGGCTCTTGGTGCCTGCCTGGCCTTCGAAGTAGAACTCAAAGGAAGTCTGCGGTTCGAGGTAGACATCCCGCTTGGGGTAGAAGGAAGCGACAATGTCGGGGGTGGTGTCGGGCCGCACGGAGTAGAGTGCCTCATCGACCACGCCGAAGCTCATGTCGGCCTCGACCGGTTTGCCCGCCGAATCCACCGCCAGCACGTCGAAGCTGGCTTTTTCTTCCGGCTCGTATTGGCTCTTGCTGGGCGTGGCTGTAATGGTGAGCGTGCGCTCAACCAGCGGGACCTTGAGGCTTTTTTGCGCCGTCATCAACTGGTCGTCGTGGACGATGATCGCGCTGACGACGAGGTTGGGCTGGGCCTGCTGCGTGATGGGCACATCGAAGGCGGCACTCGCGCCCGTCGCGTGGATCAGCCGCCGCGACTGCACGCTGTCGCCCTCTGCCGTGACCACGGCCCAAGATTCGGACAGGCCGGTCACCAGCAGTAAGTGCGCGGTGTCGCCTACCTGGTAGGTCTCTTTGTCGGCGACGATTTGCGCTTGGGCGTTGGTTTGGTACCACGTGCCCGCGCCGTTCCAGATCCAGACATAGGTGTCGGCCTCGACGGTACGGTTTTCCGGCGTTTGCGCGCTGGCGGTCACCTCAAAGTCGCCGCTTCCGGTGATGGGAAGATCCACCAGGACGGTTCCGTCGGTTCCGGTCGCGGCATCTTTGCTGGCTGCAGGCGTCTGCTTCCGCTGGTGAGTTACGGAATCCCAGGTTTGCAATGCGGCGTCGATGTGCACCTTTGTCTGCACCGGCTTCGAGTCGTAGTCCTGCGCGGTGACTTTTACGCGCGTGGGTTGGCCCGCCTGGACGACATAACTTGTGGGCTCGACACTCACGCGGAACGATCCGTAGGTCGCCAGCACCGTTGAGTGGCCGGCGACCTCGCGATTGGCTGCGTCGGTCACTCGCGCCTCGATGCGATAGTCCTGGTCGGTGTGATTGCCGTCGACCCGAGTGGGCAGCGTGACCGTGAGCTGGCCGTTCGCGTCCAGCACGCCGTGTTGTTCCTGCTGTTCGGTCTGGCCCCACGCGTAATCCGACTCGCCCGATTCATCGGACTCGGCGTCCGCATCCTCGCCGTTCTCGTCCTCCTCGTCCTCATCCCACCAATAATGGGTAGACGTGTGTACGACGTAGGTAACCTTGGCGCCCGAAACCGGCTCGCCGAAGAAATAGCGCGCTTCGATGGTGGCCTGAATCGTGTTCCCTTGCAGCACGCGCGGGACCGTTGGCTTCACCGTCACCTGGTACTCGGGCTTCTTGTAATCCTCGACGTAAAAGCTGCCCGAGCCCGATTCGAAGTTGCCGTTGAAATCGATGCTGTAGTAGCCCAGCGCCGCATCGGAGTCGAGATCGAAGTCTGCGGCAACTGTTCCGTGCGCCGAGAAGGGCAGCTCCTTGTTGAAGACGATTTTGTCGTCAGGGCCTGTGACGCGCAGAGTCAAAGTCCGCTCGTCCGGCAGCACCAGCGTGTCGTTCTGCTCGCGGCGCACAATTCCCTTGATGTGCACGGTATGGCCGGGCCGGTAGACAGGGCGGTCGGTATAGATGTAGGCGCGTTCCTGCGGCGCGCCGTTTGCGCTGAAGTTATAGCTCCACGGCGTAACCAACGCGGCGTCGGCTCCGTGGCGCGCCAGGATCCATACGTTTTCCGGCTCCGCTCCCTGCGCGCCGCCGCGAATCGTCATGGTGAGCGAGGCCAGGCCGTCGCTGCCGGTCTTGCCCGACGATTGCAGTTGCCCGTTGGCCCAAAGCACCACATCCGCATCGTCCATCGGCGCACCGGACTTGCGATCGGCCACATAGAGATCGGCCTGCCCATTTTCCGTCCGCTCCTCCACGGCGATGGACGTAACGATGGCGACGGTGTAGGCCTTGTAGGTTCCGTCGGTGGCCTCGATCAGGTAGACTCCGGCGCTCAACCCGTCGATGGGCAACTGCTGCGTCTCGCTCACCAGGGCGGGCGGTGTTTCGAGCCTCCAGCGCGCCACCAATTGGCTCGCGTTCAGCAAGGGAATCGGCGCGAACTGCGCCGCGCCCACCACCTGGCTGCGCTTTCCCAGCTTGCCCTGTTGCTCGCGGAAACTGTCGCGCGCCTCATCGGTAAACTGGCCCCGGAAAAATCTCCGGATCAGCCACCAGAGATGCGCCTTGAAGTCGTGCAGGCGCTCGATCCAGGTCCGTTGATTGATCTGCTCTTGCGGCGCGTAGCTCTCGGCGCCGAAGCTGTGTGGGTCCTTGAGACCGGCAAAGAACCTCTCCGCATCGCGCACCTTGTAGACGCGGAACTCCAGCTCCGGCACGTTGCGCGCGAAGAGCTGTATCTTGACGCTCTCGCCCGGCGCGAAGGTCCGCGTGGTGGAGAGCGAGAAGGAGCGTGGCGCGTCCTTGGCCGCGGCGGGGACGGCGGCGGTAGCCGAAAGAAACGCGAGCAAAGCGGCATAGAGCGGCTTACGAAGCGTCGAGATCCCGTAGATCATGGAGTTCCTCGCAGAATGTTCCAGCGGTAGACGCCGAGAAAGTTGGGGTTGCCGGCGAGAGGCCGCCATTGCGGCTGGGGGTGGTGGAGGAGGTCGGAGAGGAGAACGCGGCGAAGCTCGCCGCGCTGGCCGTGACCGGGGTCCCCGCGGACAGGTCCTGGTCCGTGCGGTGGATGATCCTGCCCGGTGTCGTAGACGACTTCCGCAACGGCGCCGGAGCGGATCACGATCATCGAATGCCACGGCGAAGACTGGCCGAACTGGCGATAGAAGAGCAGGTCGCCGGGCAGCGCGGCGCGCACGTCGCGGCTGACAAAGTACGCGTTCCGCTCCACCAGCGTTTTGGCATCGGCAAACTGGGCGAAAGCACCGTTGGCAAGGTCGTCCGGCGCAAAAGCGCCCGGCCGCACGCGGAAGAGCGCTGTGCCCAGCGGAGTGTGCGGGTAGCTCCAGGCGCGAATCTCGCCCGGCGGCGCCGGAATCTCGATTCCGCTCGTCTGGAACCAGCTTTCGTCGTGGCGCTTGAGCGCCTCGCGATACGCGTAGCGAAGCAGGCTGGCGCAGTCGGCGATCTCTTCCGGCACTTCGTCACGCGGACGCATGGCCTGGTACTCGGCGATGAGCGTGAACCAGCGGCGAAAGGCCGCCTGGTCGGCCGGATCGGTCAAGCGCAAAAAGTCGGGCGTGCCGTCGCCAAAGCGGTCGCCCCAGGCGAGCGGTCGGCTTCGGTCCAGAGCGGCAAGGATGGTACGGGCGCGAGCCTGAGATCGAGGGTGAAGTAGCCGCTGCCGGGCAGGGCCAGCCCGGCACAGGAAAATTGCAAACACTCCCAGCGCCGCCACGCCCGCGAACGCAAGCAAAGATCCCCTTCGGCGGGGGGCTCGTGGAGCCGGGGCCACCGGGCTGCCAGCCGGGGGTCTGCCGTAGGCGTTCACCTGAATGCCAGAACGTGAGACGCACCTATCCTACGGCATTTCTGCAAATTGTGCGTACTTTTCGTATGGTGAATCTGCCCGCCGCTTGTCTCCGGCCGTGGGTTTTGTTACGATCTCTCTACACATGGTTCCCGCCCCGCAAAGCCGTTCTTGTTGTCGCCTGTCGAACATCTTCGACGGGTGTCCCCGCTAGTCCGTTCTCCTGAGAACAATCGATCCAGAAGACGCACCCGTAGCTGAATGCCGGGTTTGTCTTTGCGCGCGCCGGCCTTCAGAAGTTCCCCGAAACTGAGAGGTCACAATGCCGGTCGCCGAAAGCGAATCAGTCCAAACATCGCCGCGAACGCCAACTGTCACATCGACGCGGTTGAACCATCTGCGCCTGCTGGAGGCGGAGAGCATTCACATTCTGCGCGAGGTCGCGTCGGAGTTCGAGCGGCCGGTGATGCTCTACTCCATCGGCAAAGACTCGTCGGTGATGCTCAGGCTGGCGCAGAAGGCGTTCTATCCCGCGCAGATTCCTTTCCCGCTGCTGCACATCGATACCGGATTCAAATTCGCCGAGATGCTCGCCTTTCGCGACGAGATGGCGCGCCAGGTGGGCGTGGAGCTGCTGGTGTGGCGCAACGAGCCGGCCATCGCCGCGGGAACGAACCCCATCGTGCTCGACACCAAGCGCTGCTGCGGGCTGCTCAAGACGCAGGCGCTGCTGGATGCGCTGCGCCACTACAACTTCGATGCAGCCTTTGGCGGTGCGCGCCGCGACGAGGAAAAGTCGCGCGCCAAGGAACGCATCTACTCGTTCCGCGATGCGGCCGGCCAGTGGGACCCGAAGAACCAGCGGCCGGAACTTTGGAATCTCTACAACGCGCGCATCCATCCCGGTGAGAGCATTCGCGTATTTCCACTCTCCAACTGGACGGAGATGGACGTGTGGCAGTACATCCACGAGGAAGAGATTCCGGTGGTGGATCTCTACTTTGCCAGGGAGCGGCCGATGTATGTGCGTGGCGAGGCGCTGCTGCCCATCGAGCAGGGTTTTGTGGCGCGGCCGGGCGAGAAGGCGCAGATGGTGAAGTGCCGGCTGCGCTCGCTGGGCTGCAGCCCCTGCACGGGAGCGATCCGCTCCGATGCGGACACCATCCCCGCCATCATTGCGGAGCTGATCTCGTTCCGCTCGTCGGAGCGGGCGGACCGCGTGATTGATCACGACCAGGAAGGCTCGATGGAGATCAAGAAGCGGGAGGGCTACTTCTAAGTGGCGACGCTGACAGCCCCCAAGTTTTCAATCGGCGAATTCCTATTCGCCGAGCGCGAGAAGGACTTGCTGCGCTTTTCAACTGCGGGCAGCGTGGATGACGGCAAGTCGACCCTGATCGGACGGCTGCTCTACGACACGCAGTCGGTCTACGAGGATCAGGTGCGGTCGATCCAAGGCAAGGGTACGAGCGCACCTGGGCAAATCGACTTCGCGCTGCTGACGGACGGGTTGCGCGCCGAGCGCGAACAGGGGATCACCATCGACGTGGCGTACCGTTATTTTTCGACGGCGCGGCGCAAGTTCATTATTGCGGACACGCCGGGCCACGAGCAGTACACGCGCAACATGGCGACGGGAGCGTCAACGGCCGACGCCACGGTTGTGCTGATCGACGCGAGCAAAGGCGTGCAGATTCAGTCCCGGCGACACGCGTACATCGCGTCGCTGCTGCGTGTGCGCCATGTGCTGGTGGCCGTGAACAAGATGGATCTGATCGGCTACGACGAAGAGACATTCCGCGGGATTGAGTCGGACTTTCGCGCGGTCCTCGGGCGCATCGCGACTGACACCGGAACGCCGGTTGAAGCTCACTTTGTTCCGGTCAGCGCGCTGAAGGGCGACAACGTGGTGCGCCGCGCAGGGCACGCATCGGACGCGATGCCGTGGTATCAGGGGCCGTCGCTGCTGGAACTGCTGGAAGCGCTGCCCTCCACGCAGGACATGCGCGGCGCGGCGTTCCGCTTTCCCGTGCAGCGCGTGCTGCGGCCCGATCTCACGTTTCGTGGGTTCGCGGGGCAGATTGCGTCGGGAACGGTTCGCCCCGGCGATGAGATTGCGGTTTATCCCTCGGGACGCACGGCGAAGATCGAACGCATCGTGACGTTCGACGGCGATTTGGAAGAGGTCATTGCGCCGCTCTCCGTCGCGCTGGTGCTCGACCGCGAACTCGACATCGGCCGGGGAGACCTGATTGCCGCGGTTGGAGCAGCGCCGACAGTGGCACGCAGCGTGAAGGCGTCGCTCGTATGGATGGATCAGCGCCCGCTGGATGCGAACCGCCGCTATCTGCTCAAGCATACCAGCGATACTGTGCCTGCGGTTGTTTCGTCGATCGATCACCGCGTCGATCTGGGCGCGTTGACGCACGAACCGGCGCCGACCCTGCGCATGAACGACATTGGCGCGGTCTCACTGCATTTGCTGCGGCCAATCGCCGTCGATCTCTATCGCGACAATCGATCGACGGGCGCGTTGATTCTCATCGATCCCGAAACCAACGCCACGGTTGCGGCGGGCATGGTGACCGCTGCACAGGGCCAAGCGGTCACGGCTGAGGAAGACGAGGCTGGCGCATGGGGCCGTGTGACCTCAGGTGAGCGGGAGGCGCGATGGGGACACCGCGGCGGCGTGCTGGAATTGGCCGGGCCCACGGAGCTGATTGACGCCATTGAGCGCTCGCTGTTTGCCGTGGGCGCAGTGGCCTGCCGCATCGATGCTGGCGAGCGGGCGTCTCTTCTGCATTTAGGAATGCTTGACGTTATCACCGATCTCGAAACCCATTCGGGACTGATCGCTCTCGTGGTGCGCTCAGGCAATGACGGGGTGTTGGCGGCAAGCGCAGGCGGCTTCGAGATCGCGCTCGACGCGGACAACAAGATGCACGCGGTCGCGGCGGTGCATCAGCTCTTGCGGCGCGCGGGCATCTTCATCTCTTCAGAAATGGCGGACTTGTGATGAGCATCGCGGAGATTGCCGCGGAAGTGAACGCCAAGCTGGACCTGGTGCGGGCCGCTCTGACGCGGGAAGTGACGGGCATGGGCGATGTGTGCCTGACGTGCAGCTTCCAGGCCGAAGACGTGCTGCTGGCAAAGCTCGCCATCGCGATTGATGCGCGCATTCCGGTTCTCTTTCTCGATACCGGCTATCACTTCGCCGAGACGTATGCGTATCGCGACCGCATGGCGCGTGAGTGGGGATTGAACTTGATCAATCTTCTGCCGGGGAAGACGGTGGCCGAACAGGAGACGGAGCACGGATTGCTATATCGGTCCGCGCCGGACCGCTGCTGCGGGCTGCGCAAGGTCGAGCCGTTGTTCAAGGCGCTGGCCGAGTATCGTGTGTGGCTGACTGGCTTGCGCCGCGAGCAGGCGCGCAGCCGCGTGGCGCTCGAGGAGTCGGCGCTGTTCACGCTGCCCGGCGGCAAACAGCTGCTAAAACTGGCGCCGCTCGCCGCATGGACGACACGCGATGTCTGGTATGCGTGCGAGCAGCTTGCGATTCCGCTCCTGCCGCTCTATGAGCGGGGCTATACGTCGATCGGCTGCCAGCCGTGCACCACTCTGCCGCTCGATCCTAACAATCCGCGGTCGGGCCGGTGGGCCGGCCGCAAGGTGGAGTGCGGCATACATATTCAGCCCGCGCCGGCGCGGTGAGTTCGACGAAGAGGTCAGAGGACCAAGAGATGCAGTACATCATCGGGTTCTTCATTGCATTATTCATCGCGCTCACGGGCGTGGGCGCCGGCACGATTACGGTGCCCGTCCTGGTGCTGTTTCTCGGCGTGCCCGCGCCGGCGGCCGTGGGCATCGGGCTGATGTTTTCGGCGGCGGTGAAGATGATCCTCGCACCCGTCCAAATTGCGCGCGGCAACGTGGCTTGGCGCCCGCTCGCGTTTATGCTGCTGGGCGGAGCGCCAGGCGTTCTCGTGGGGTCACTGTTCCTGAAGCACCTCATCAATGCGGGATCAGCAAACCTGCTGAACGCCATCCTGGGAGCGATTCTGGTGAGCACGGCGAGTTGGCAGCTCTTCTATTCGTTGCGGCCCATGCGGGTGAAATCCGATGCGCGCGACCGGGGCCCCCACGGACAGGTCTTCGTCCGTGGGGTGGAAGACCGCAGTCCGCTGCTTTCGTGGCTCATGTTTCCGGTGGGCGCGGAGGTGGGTTTTTCTTCCGCTGGGGCGGGTGCGCTTGGTAGCGCAGCGCTGCTCAGCCTGACTCCGCTGGCGCCGGCTCAGGTAGTGGGCACCGACATCGTCTTCGGCTTCCTGGTCTCGCTCATCGGCAGCGGGGCGCATTGGTTCACGCATGCCACGGACCCCGAGCTGCTGCTGCAACTGGTCATCGGCGGCATCGCTGGGGCCGTTGGAGGAACTCTGCTGGGCGCGCGCATTCCGCGCCGGCCGCTACGCTTTGCTCTTTGGGTCTGGCTGCTAATCCTGGGCGGGCAATTCCTCTTCAACAGCTACCACGTATGGGCCGCCACGCGATGGAGCAAAACCGGCGGCGGAAGTTCCTTGATTGACCGCGAAGCGGGCGGCAGTGGCGTGGGGAAACAGTGAGGAAAGCCGGCTTTGAACGGTGATTCGCTACTCGTTGCACTTTGGGTTCGGCTGCCTTCGTAATCGATCCGAGGAAGCGCCGATTTGATAAGGAGGAGCGGTTGGCGACGCAGGCTGGCGAAAGATGTTCGCTTCGTTCGGCCGTCTCTTCTGATTGGCTCTTTCCGCCAATTCTCTGCGCCGTTTGCGAGGTAGGACTGGAAAACTCTTGGCGCCCGGAACCGCTATGACCGGTTCCGGGCTCCAGAGGCTAAGAACGATGCCGGCGTGATCGCTTAGAAATGGATTCTCCCGCCGAGCTGGAATTCACGTGCGTCACCGGTGGCGTTTACATTGCCGGGGTAATATGCGCCCACAGTGCGGGTTGAGATACACTTTCGGTAAGACGCGCAAGCATAGTTAAATTCATCGATTCTGATGTTCTCCATCTGTGCCGGAACGATGGGCGCGCTGCCGCACAATGCGGCGCGAATAGCGCAGGCGGCGAATTGGAGCGTCACGCGGAGAGGCAGACGGGTGAGATTTGCATCGGTTCAACGAGGTCCACTACACATCGCGCAGAGAGCGGCCGCCATCTGCAGCCGGTCACGCAAGAAAGGCTTGCTGGGCCCTTTGGTTTGGATGCTCGTCCTGGCAGGAGCCGTGAGTGTATGCGCCCAGAATGCCCTCGACGCAGGAAATGCCGCGCCAATGACGGGCGCCGGACAGCAGACGGGTGAAATGAAACGATCCGGCGGCGGGATGGCCAATGCCGGCCCGCAAGAGGCAATGTTCGACAGTCAACACCGCCCCATCACTGCCGGAGGGTTCGTAAAGAGCGGCCCGATCATTTTCCAGAATGTTGCCGGACCCGCAGGGCTCACTATTTGGCATCACACCGCAGGCACCCCGGAAAAGCGCCTGATTCTGGAAGCCAAGGGTCCGGGAGTCTGCCTGCTGGATTACGACAACGATGGTTGGCTCGATATCTACCTGGTCAACGGCTCAACGTACGATGCCCTGGCTGGCAAGGCTACTCCGCCGCACGCGGCTCTCTTTCACAACAATCATGATGGAACCTTCACGGATGTGACGGAAAAGGCGGGAGTGGCGAACGACGGCTGGGGATACGGCTGCGCGGTCGGAGACTACGACAACGACGGCTGGCCGGACCTCTACGTAACCAACTACGGCAAGAACCGCCTTTACCACAACAACCATGACGGCACGTTTACCGACGTAGCCGAGCAGGCGGGGGTGACAGTCGGCGCCTGGTCAACAGGCGCAACCTTCGGCGATTACGACGGCGATGGACGCCTGGATCTGTTCGTGGCCGGCTACGCGCAGATCGATCTCAACAATCCGCCGATCTCCGGGTCGAAAGCGGTCAACTTTGCCTTTTGCCAGTATCGCGCTGTGGAAGTAATGTGCGGCCCGCGCGGGCTGAAAGGCGAGCATGACCATCTCTTTCACAACAACGGCGATGGAACCTTTACTGACGTCAGTAAGAAGCTCGGTGTGGACGATCCCAACGGTTACTACGGCCTCGGAGCATTGTTTGCCGACGTGAATGGGGACGGGAAGCCCGACCTTTTAGTGGCCAATGACTCGACTCCGAACTATCTCTATATCAACAAGGGAGATGGAACGTTCGAGGATCAGAGTTACGAAAGCGGATACGCGCTGAACAAGGATGGCCGTGAGGTTTCCAATATGGGCATCGCTGCGGGCGATTATGAGAATAACGGACACCTTTCGATCGTTAACACTGACTTTGCCGACGACTACAACGTACTTTTCCAGAACGACGGAACGGGTTTTTTCACGGATGTCAGTTATCAGGCTGGAATCGCCGAGTCTTCCATACCATTTGTCAGTTTTGGCGATGGCTTCCTGGATTACGACAATGACGGGTGGAAGGATCTGTTCATTGTGAACGGCCATGTCTACCCGGAGGTCGACAAGCACCCGGAGTGGGGACAAAGCTATGCTCAGCGTCCGCTGCTCTACCACAATCTTGGGAATGGCAAGTTCGCGCTGGTCCCCGCCGTCGAAGGAACCGGGCTGGCCGTGGTCACGGTCGGCCGCGGCGCAGCGTTTGGCGACATCTTCAACGACGGCAGGATCGACGTGGTGATCAACAGCATGGACGGGGTTCCCATCCTGCTGCGCAACGTGAATCCGGACCATCATCACTGGGTCGAGCTGAAGCTCATCGGCGGGCCCAAAAGCCCGCGCGACGCGGTCGGAGCAACGGTCTATCTGACCGCGAACGGGATGCGCCAGCGCGGAGACGTGCTGAGCGGCGGGAGTTATCTCTCCTCGAACGATCTGCGCGTCCACTTCGGCCTGGGCGACTCGGACAAGGTCGATCAAGTGGAGATTCACTGGCCCAGCCGCGCAGTGGAGAAGTTGCAGCTTCCTGCTGTGGACCGAATCTATACCATCACCGAAGGCCAAGGCATTACCGGCGCGTTATGCGGTGGTAAGCCGTGTGAAGCGACAACAGCCAAGCAGCACCCATAGTCCGCCTCATTGCGATCTCTCTGCACTCCGCCTGGGCCGATTTAAGGGCTATCGCCAAACCAGAATAGGTGAATCCCGGAGCCACAACAATCAAGTCTACGCGACCAAGCCGGGGTCCCCAACGACAGGTCCCCGTTGTTGGGGTGGGAGCATCAGGGAGCGGCGACCCTGAAGACCGTGAAGCAAGACACAGTAACTCCGGTTTTGCCGTAAAGCGGGAGCCGCGCGCTCCCGCTTTTTGTTTGTGCATCTGGCCACGCCCGCCTCGGCTCCGCCATTCACTGAAACGGCTCGATTGGTCGCACAATCGAAGAGAGCCTGCAGGCCGCGGAGAGGTGGCCGAGCGGTTGATGGCTCCGGTCTTGAAAACCGGCATACCCGAAAGGGTATCGGGGATTCGAATCCCCCCGCCAGCTTTACAGGTCCTTCGACTGCGCTCAGGATTTCGCCTGGGGGCTCCCGCTTCGCTCACGCCCGCAAACGGCTCAAGTTCGAATCCCTCCCTCTCCTCCAGATAGTCTTAAGTTGTTTCATTTATCCGCAATCCGAGTTTCCCGCAAAGGACTCGCGAAGCAGACCGGTGCAGCATACGAAGGCTGCACGCTGATCTCGGACAAATCCTGCGCGCCGGTAAGCGCCTCATGCATCTGGATCACCCCGTCAGCAGCCGCGGAGCTAGCGGGCCGGATGGGGATTCTTGAACATAACCTCGATGGGCAGCCAGTCTGACAGTCGCTTCGAGTTCACTTCGTCATCTCCGGCCTGGCTGGAGATCGACGACCTGACCAACGCAACGGTCAGCTTGATTTTTCCCTTTATGCCGTAGGCCCCGAGCAATGTCGCCAGCCCCTTATCTGCCGCATCCATGTAGTCCGCGGGAAGGGCGCCCTCCGCGCCGGGAATATCCACTGCGCCCATGATCATCTGGTCCATGATCGGCCCATTTTTCGTAACTCCCGAAGTATCGATTCGCACTACGAGGGCGGCTCGTCTCTCCAGCGCGTCAGGATTCGCCGTGTACTTAATGGCCGGAATGGTGATGCCCGCCGGGTTCGGCTTGGCTGCCTGCGTGTCAAATGCGATATGGTAAGGGGCCCCCTGCCACTTGGGCGTTACGGGAACGCTGGAAGCCTTGTCTCCCTGGTTTCCACACCCCGCCAAAAACGACAATCCTCCGATCGCCAGTATGATGCCTATTCTCACGTCATCCTCCTCGTCCCTAACAGACGACGCGCCAGAATACCACTCTTGTGCTTCATCTGGAACAATGATCGATGGGAATTGCCGGCGCCTCAGCGCCAATTGCTCTGCGAAAATAGACTTTCATGCTTGCGCTGCAACATGCCGGCAAGCGGTTCGGGCCGCGCGTACTGTTTGTTGAGGCCGACTGGCTCATCCGCAACAACGAAAGAACCGCGCTCGTGGGCGCCAACGGCGCGGGCAAGTCTACGCTGATGAAAATTCTCGCCGGACTGGAGACGCTCGACTACGGCTCGCTGGAGCAGACGCGCGGCATCAGCATCGGCTATCTGCCGCAGGAAGGGCTGCAACTCTCGGGACGGACGGCGTTCGAGGAATGCCTGACGGTCTTCGACGAGCTGCACGAGATGCAACGTGAAATCGAGCGCCTGGCCGGGCAAATGGCCGAACTGGATCACGAAAGCTCCGAGTACCAATCCGCTGCCGAGCGCTACTCCCTCTCGCAGGACCGCTTTCATACGCTCGACGGCTACTCGCTCGACGCGCAGGTGGGCAGCGTGCTCACCGGCCTCGGCTTCGGCAAGGAGGATTGGGCGCGGCAGACCGATGAGTTCTCGGGCGGATGGCAGATGCGCATCGCGCTGGCTAAGCTGCTGCTGGCCAAGCCCAACCTGCTGCTCCTCGACGAGCCTACCAATCACCTCGACCTGGAAACGCGCAACTGGCTCGAGGACTATCTCAACCATTACCCCTTCGGCTACGTTCTCATCTCGCACGACCGCTATTTTCTCGACGTGACCATCGACCGCACCGTGGAGATATGGAACAAGAGCCTCACCATCTACCAGGGCAATTACACCAAATACCTCACGCAGAAGGACGAGCGGCGCGAACAGCTCATGGCCGCTTACCGCAACCAGCGCAAGCGCATCGAACATCTTGAGGCCTTCATCAACCGCTTCCGCTACAAGGCTTCGAAAGCCAAGCAGGTGCAGTCGCGCGTCAAGGAACTCGAAAAGATCGAGCGCATTGAAATTCCAGAGGCCGAGCCGGTCATTCATTTCAAGTTTCCTCAGCCGCCGCAATCGGGCCGCATCGTGGCCGAGGCCGAGGACCTTGCGAAGAGCTACGGGCCGAAGCATGTGTTCAGCGGCGCGCGCTTCACCATCGAGCGCGGCGACCGCGTGGCGCTGGTCGGCGTCAACGGCGCGGGCAAGTCCACGCTCATTAAACTGCTTACCGGCGCGGAGGCGCCGACGACGGGCTCAGTTCGCCTGGGCCATAACGTCGTCGCCGAGTGCTTTGCGCAGGATCAGTACAAGGTGCTCGACCCCGAGGCGCGCATGCTCGACGACATCAGCCGCGCCGCGCTTCGCATTCCCGAAGCCGCGCTGCGCTCGCTCCTTGGCTGCTTCCTCTTTTCCGGCGACGATGTCTTCAAGCCGCTCGGCGTGCTCTCGGGCGGCGAACGGAATCGCTATGCGCTGGCGCGCATTCTCGTCTCGCCGTCCAACTTCCTGCTCCTCGACGAGCCCACGAATCATTTGGACATGCGCGCCAAAGACGTGCTGCTCGAAGCGCTGGCCGGCTACAGCGGCACGGTGATCTTCGTTTCCCACGACCGCTACTTCATCGATCGCCTGGCCACGCGCGTGCTCGAAATCGAGAATGGCGCGGTGACCGCGTACGAGGGGAACTACGAAGACTATTTGCGGCGGAAAGAGGCGCTGGCTGCGGAAGATTCCCGTGGCGATGTCATCCTGAGCGACACCGGGCGCAGCGCGGCTGAGCCGAAGGATCTGCGGTTGTCTTTATCTTCGCGCAGCGAAAATCCGGGCCATACGCGCACCGCTTTGTCGAACAACACAATCTTCATCGAGGGCGGTTACGATGCACCTGAAAGCGCCACGCCAAAGAAGCAAACCCGCCGCCTCAATCCCATCAGGCAAAAGCAGATGGAGGACCGCTGCGCGTTCCTCGAAGAAGAGATTCCGCGGATCGAAAGCGCCATCGCGCACACCGAGGAGCAACTGGCCGTCTACGTTTCCGCGGCTGAAACCCAGCGCCTCGCCGCGCTCGCCGAGGAACTCCGCGCACAACTCACCGCGCTCACCGCCGAGTGGGAAGAGCTGATGGCGCAGTTGGAGGGCCAAGCCGCTTCATCTTGAGGCGGTTCCCGAATTCTTTCGTGCATAATCAAATCACGATGGCTCTTTTGTGGAATCCCGAGAGCTGGTCGCAACGGCTGGCCGAGCTCGAAGCGCAGGCCGGCGACCTGAAAGAGGCGCCGCTGCGCCGCGACGTGCGCTCGCTGGGCACGCTGCTGGGCGCGGTGTTGCGCGAGCAAGCCGGTGACGAATTATTTGCGCAAGTAGAGGCGCTGCGACAGGGTACTATCCGCCGCCGCGATGCCGACGCCCGTGGCCAAGCCGAAGAGGCCGCCCGCCACGCCGCCGCCGCGATGGATCTGGTGCGCATACTCCAGGTCGAGCGCGCGATCCTGCTCACGCGAGCCTTCGCGTTCTATTTCGAGCTCATCAATCTTGCGGAAACGAATCATCGCAAGCGCCGCCGTATCGCGCTGCGGCTGAGCGGCCAGGCCGGCCGCCAACGCGGCTCGCTCGAAGGAACATTCTCTGAGATGCGCCGCGTAGGCATCGGCGCGGAAGAGGCGTTGAACTGGCTGCGCCGCGTGCTCATCGTTCCTGTCTTCACCGCGCACCCCACCGAGGCGGCGCGGCGCACCGTCATGTTCAAGCGCCGCCGCATCGGCGAGTTTCTCGAAGCGCTGGGCCGCATTCCCCTGCCCGAGCAGGACCTGGCGCGCCTCGAAGAGCTCGTCCTTGGGGAAATCACAGGCCTCTGGCAAACCGACGAAGTGCGTTCGCGCCGCCCCACCGTCTACGACGAGATCAAGATGGGACTCGACTACTATGACATCTCTATCTTCGAGACCCTCCCCGAGCTCTATCGCGAGATCTCCGCGTCCCTCCGCGCCGCGTATGGCCTGGAAATCGAGCCGCTCGAGCTGCCTCTCGTGCTGCGCTTCGGCTCATGGATCGGCGGCGACCGCGACGGCAATCCCTTCGTCACGCCCGAGGTGACGCGCGCCGCCCTCGAGTTGGCACGCGGACATCTGCTCGTCTACTACCAGCGCCGGCTCGATTCCATCATCGACCTGCTGACCACGAGCGCGCAGCAGCGGCCGGTAAGCAACGCGCTGCTCGATCGGCTGCGCGCATACGTCGCCCAGGTGCACACGCCTGAGGCGCAGGTCTTCGGCGCTCAGTATGAATTCGAGTACTACCGGCGCTTCCTCATCTGCCTCAAGGCGCGCATCCAGCGCACTCTGGAGCGAACGGCAGAGGCGCCGGGCGCCGCCGGAGCGCTGCGGGTTACGCCCTACACGCTGGCGCGCAGCCAGGACAAGCTCACCCAGGCCCTGCCCGCCTATTGTTCGGTGCAGGATTTTCTCGACGACCTGGAGACGCTGCGCGCCTCGCTCGTGGCCAACCAGGGCATCCGCATCGCGCGCACGCTCATCGATCCGCTCATCCTGCAGGTGCGCACCTTCGGCCTCCATCTGCACACGCTCGACATCCGCCAGCACGCGCGCGTTCACGCCGCCGCATTGCGCGAGGCCATCAGCGACACCATCGCGCCCGCGCTTGAGAGCAGCCTTTCCGCTGAAACGGCGAGCGTGATCGAGACCTTCCGCGTAGTGGCCGAAGTGAAGACCGGGTGCTCGCCCGAGGCGATTCGCCAATACGTCATCAGCGGCGCGTCGTCCGTTGACGATGTTCTGGCCGTGATTCGCCTGGCGCGGCTGGGCGGCATCAACGTCGACGGAGCCGGCGACAGGCCCGTCCTCGATCCCGGCCTGATGCCGGTGCCGCTCTTCGAGTCCATTGACGATCTGCGCAACGCGCCGGCCATCTGCCGCCAGCTCTGGAGCCGGCCCGACTACCGCCGCCTTCTCGAATCCTGGGGCAACTGGCAGGAGATCATGCTCGGCTACTCCGATTCGAACAAAGACGGCGGCATGTTGACTTCGACCTGGGAGATCTTCCGCGCGCATCGCGAACTGCACGTCGCGGCCCGCGAGGCCGGCGTCAAGTTGCGCATCTTCCACGGCCGCGGCGGCACCGTGGGCCGCGGCGGAGGCCCCACGCATCGCGCCATCTTCGCACAACCCTTCGACGCTTTCGATGGCCAGTTGCGCATTACCGAGCAGGGCGAGGTGCTCAACTTCAAATATGCTGACGAGGTGCTGGCCGAGCGGAATCTCGAGCTGATGATCGCCGCCTCGCTCGATGCGCTGGCGCGGCCCAACGCGCGCGATCCCGAGGGCCACTTCACCGGCGTGCTCAAGCCGGAGTGGGAGGCCGCGCTCGACGAGCTGTCTAACCTGGCATTTGGCTTTTACCGCAAACACATCCTCGAAGACCCTGGCGTCCTCACCTACTTCGAGCAGTCCACGCCCGTGGGCGAGCTGGAGAACGCTAAGATCGGCTCGCGCCCCGCGCGCCGCAGCGATTCGCCCAAGCTCTCCGATCTGCGCGCCATTCCATGGGTCTTCGGCTGGACGCAGTCGCGGCTGCTGGTGCCCGCGTGGTTCGGCGTGGGCTTCGCCATTGACGAGTATCTCGCGCGGCCGGACGCGCCTCCGGGCGCGAATCTTTGCCTTTTGCAAACCATGGCCAGGGAGTTTCCGCTCTTCATCGACCTCCTGCGCAACGTGGAGATGGCTCTTGGCAAAGCGGACCTGGGCACCGCGCGCCTCTATTCCACGCTGGTCCCTGACGCGAAGCTCCGCGAACGCATCTACGATCTCCTCGAAACCGAGTTCCACCGCACCGTGCGCGCGCTTCTCGCCGCCACGCGCCAGACGGAGCTGCTCCAGAGCAACCAGGTGCTGGCGCACTCCATCAAGCTGCGCAACCCCTACATCGATCCCATGCACTTGATTCAGGTGGACATGCTGCGCCGCAAACGCGCCGGCGAAGACACGCCCGAGGTCAACCGCGCCATCGCCGCGACCATCAACGGCATCTCGGCGGGGCTGAGAAACACGGGCTGAGGGCGCCGGCTACAGCGGTTCCACAATTGCTGTATGCCGAAGTAACAACAGCTAAGTGGGTTTTTCCTCAAAAAAAAACTCACCTTGTGCCACCGCCGGAAACGGCTACAAGTATTGTGGAACCGCTCTAATTTGCCCGACGGCCGGTTATTGCCGGATCCATCGTAACTTCCATCGCTCCCGGCGCTTGCAGGCGGTACGATGGCATACATGCCCGAACAATCTGGTTCTTCAAGCAAGCTGTTCCTCGTCCTGTTTTTTCACGGGCGTTGCGGGCCTCGCGTCGGCGTTCGCGCAGAAGCCGAATGCAGCGCCTGCTCCGGCGCCCGCCGTGCAGCCCGGATTCAGCGTAAAGGTCACGTATTCCCGGAAGGCAATGGACACGCTGGTTTCGCGCAAAGAGACCGTCGTCGTTGCGGGCTACCTGTATGGATTCCCAAGGCACAGCATTCCCAAGCGGTATGTCGACGAAATCGGGCTAGTCGATCTGGGCGAAGTGAAAGACGAAATCGCACCCGGCGCGACGGCCACCTTCGACAAGATCAAGCCCGACCAAGCCCTGCTGAAATGGCTCGACAGCCAGGGACTGCAGCTACTGATCAACGTCTATTCAGGACGCAAGTCCTCTCCAAACAACCTGCTGGATTGCGGCATCTACTGAGGGCCGCTAATAGACGCGCAGGGCAAAACGTTGCCCATCGCGTGCAAGCTGATTGGTGAGTGACGGGCGCAGACGGTCTGCCGGTCGTGCGCTTGCTGGGCGGCCCGCGGTTTGACGAACAGGCCGCAGACGAAGAGAATAGAAGAGTTGCCTGCCCGTGTGGGCCTGTGGCGCAGCTGGGAGCGCGCTTCCATGGCATGGAAGAGGTCGTCGGTTCGATCCCGACCAGGTCCACCAATCAATCCAATAATTTAGACAGGGCGAGCGTTCAAAGGCAGAGCGTTTGTGTCATGGTTTGTGTCATAACCCACCGTTCTGGTGCTTGCGGCAAGGGTTTCCATCGCTGTGCGCTTGGCTTCCATGCGGACGTGACTGTACCGCTCCAGCATCCGGCGGCTGACGTGTCCGGCAATCGCCATGATGGTTGAGTCTGCCGCCCCGCTCTCCGCAAGTGACGTGATCGCGCAATGCCGTAGATCGTGGAACCGGAAGCCGGGCAACCCCGCCTTTTTCGTCAGGGTTCGCCAAGCTGACCGCCAGCTATTGACGTGCTTTGTCGGGTCAAAGCCTGTGACGTTGTAATCGACCACCTTTTTCCCGCTGAAAGTGAATTTCGGGGTGAACGCGGCAAAAACATAATGCTCCGGCTCCACGGGTCCAAAGGATTCCGCCCGTGTAAGCAACCGCGCCAGGGCGGAACAGGCAACCGTGGTCAGCGGTACGATGCGCTCCCCGGCTTCCGTCTTGCTCTTGCGGATGGTGAGAGCCTTTGCGAACAAGTCCACATCCGTCCATTGCAGCCCCTTCAATTCGCAACCCCGCGCGGTCGTATTCAGGCAGAGGATGGCCGCAAGGTAGGCCGTCTCCCACTCTGGCCGCATTACAGCCGTTTTGAGCAGCCGTTGCTTGTCATCCTCAGTCAATGCCCGCCCGATGGTGCTCGGCTCTTTCAGGGGACGTATATCGTCAGCAACCCGCGCCCAGAGGCGCGCCCGCTTCAAGATGCGCCGCAAGATGCCTAGTTCCGCGTTCAGGGTTGCGGGGCCAACCATTTGCTCTGCCCGCCATGCCCGGTATTCGATGATCCGTTTGGCCGTGATCGCTTTCAATGGTTCCTGTTTGAAGTAAGCCCGCAACTGTACGAGCAACTGCTTTTCCTTAGCTTGGCTGGCCGGTGCCAGCTCCAGCTTCCGGGCCGTCATGTAATCATCTGCCGCCAGTCCGAACGGCTGACGGGCCAGGGTTGTAGAGGTCTGGTGCAACTTGCCCTCTTGCGCCGCCGCTATCAGTTCCTTCTCTTTGGCCTGTGCCTCTCTCCAATCCGTTGTATCAAGGCTCTGCCGGAATCGTTGCCCGTTGACAACAAAATGGCAGTGCCACGTCTTACCGCGCTTTTTGAGTGCCATCTTCTCCACCTTTCCTGTTCTTGTTCCACCAATCGAGGTTGGCCCTTCGCTTTCCCGCCCGAGCGCAACTTTCACTGCAATACTTCTCTCTCCCGTTGCTGGCAATGAAGTACGGAGACCTGCAACCGTGGTATTCAAAAAGCGCCGCACCGTAGCGGTGATTCGCACAGATGCGCAGCCGGGGAGCGGGCACGGACGCAATTTCGAGAGCAACAAACGTGCCAAGCCTTAGCGTTCTCAACGTGAATCCGCCATCAGCGAAACGGACGTACTCTCCGGAGAAAAGAGAAATGTCGGCGGGAGCCTTCTCTCGGGCGGCACGCGCAACCCAGGCCCAGATTTCTGTAAGCCGAGCCACGTGGGCGACCCAATCGAACATCGGGAAGCGAAACGATGATCCGGCACTATAAGGAATCGCCAGCGGACCAAACCTTTTCGTGAATTTCATTGCCACTTCAGGACGGCGGTCTAACTCAACTCCGATGAGCGAATTCAATAGATGAATGGCTATGGGATGGGAGCCCCCGGCGCGAATCACTCTAGGCGTGGCAAGCCATGCCCCCACGATGCAATCGCCTTGGAGCCCCACGTTGGACACTCCCGTCTCGACCGCAATTCCGAAATTCGCAAATCCATTTACTAGGAAGTGATTCATCTCTTGCTTCCTAGTGCGAGTATGTGTCACTCTATGCAAGAAGTCAAGGGGGATTCTCAAAATGGCAATCAGTTTTTCAGTCAGGGTAGCGGCGGCGGAATCCGGGCTGTCTGAGCGCACCATCCACATGGCCATCAAAGAGGGCCTGCTGGAAGTTATGCGCGTCGGGCGGCGCGTGCTCATCACCCCCGGAGCGTTGGAGGACTACCTGCACGGCAAACCCGGCAGGAGCAAGGTAGGTGCAAAGTGAGTACCGAACGGTTATTAACCTTGCTGGAAGTGGCGGACCAGCTCCGGCTCTCCCCTCACACGATCCGGGCCATGTGCCGCCAGCACAAACTGGAGCCTGTCCGCATTTGCCGACGGCTCCTGTTTGATCCCGCCCATATCGAGCAGCTAATCGCCAGGGGCCGCGCAGTCCCCGCGCTGGGGCAGCAATGACGGCGTATCGGCGTTCCTTTTTTATCCGGGTATCGTCTGTCGGGGACTTATCCCGCGTCCACGGCCGTTACCGTGTCACCGTGCGAAGTGCGCCATGTGTGTCAGATACATAGTTTTTGGCGCTCTTCTTCTTCTAAAGGACTTATATCTACTACTCTTGGCGCTCTTCGGTACGGTTGGCGCTCTTGCCAAGGATGCCAAACCCCCCGAAGGATGCCAAGAAAATGAGTGTGAACCTTTGGCACCCTTAGCACTTCGGCAGCGTGAGGATTGAGAGCAGATGACCACCAGCACGTCTCCGGCCGTGATTCTCGGAAAGGCGGGCTTTACCAATGAGGAACTCCGCGCGACGGGTGTCTGTGTCTTGGGCGATTCCGGGCCGGTGAGCGATTCGCCTCAACTCTTGAGCGCGGCGCTCGATTACGCAAAGCGGGGCTGGCTTGTGATCCCGCTGCATACTCCTGCGGCGCAAGGCTGCTCCTGCGGGCGGGTGGACTGTGCGAGTCCTGCAAAGCATCCCCGGACTGTTCACGGCCTGAAAGATGCGTCCCGCGATCCCGCCGTGATCCGCGAATGGTGGCGGCGCTGGCCGGATGCGAACATTGGCATTCTGACCGGGCCGGAGTCCGGTTTGCTGGTGCTGGATGTGGATCCGGACAAAGGCGGTCAAGAATCTCTCATCGACCTGGAACGTCGTGGATCGCCGTTGCCCGATACCTTCACTGTGAAAACTGGCGGAGGTGGGCAACATCTTTACTTCGCACATCCGCCCGGTGTGGATGTTCGCAATTCCGCTGAGAAGATCGGTGCTGGATTGGACGTTCGCGCGGCGGCCGGCTACGTGGTTGGCGCTCCTAGCCTTCATGCCAGCGGATGCCGCTACGAAGTGAACGAATCAGCCGTCCTGCCCGCGCCGTGTCCTGAGTGGC
The DNA here is from genome assembly GCA_963844905.1 of uncultured Acidobacteriaceae bacterium. GTDB lineage: Bacteria > Acidobacteriota > Terriglobia > Terriglobales > Acidobacteriaceae > Telmatobacter. Next base: position 969,328 of record CAWJQD010000002.1, read on the forward strand.
TGTTATCCCTCATCCGAGAGGCAAACGGCACCCAGGTACAGCAAAGCGCACCAGCGGCGTGCGCTGTAGAGGGTGAGCGTATCCCACGGGGCAAGGGCGATCCGGCCAAGCTCACTCTAGCTGGCTCGATGTTCCGAACGCACCAGCCGTTCGACGTGATCCTGGCCGCCATCATTGCGCTGGATCGAAAGTGTGAGCACCAGCGCGGAGAGGCCGAATGCAAGCGCAAGGTTGAGGAGTGGGCGAAACGATACGCGCGGGGCGAGTCCCTGGCCGATCAAGAAAGCGCCCGCCTCTTACCGGACTTGGTTACTTTGGCCGATGTGCAAGCGCGCAAGATTGATTGGTTATGGCGTCCGAGAATCGCCATAGGGATGACCAATGAACTTATTGGCGATTCAGGAGTCGGCAAGACAACCATTGCTATGAATATCGCGGCACTAGGCTCGCGTGGCCGCACGCCAGACGGGGACATAATCGAACCTTTCGACACGCTGTATGCGAGTCTCGAAAATCCGGTTGCGCAAGTTCTGCGGCCTAAGTTCGATGCGATGGGTGGCGACCCTAAACGGTTTCATGTTCTTCTCGGAACTCAGATGGTTGTGGACGGGGAAAAACATAGGGGTTCTATAACTCTCAGCGACACCGGCCCGATCAAAGACGCATTTGTAGAGACAGGCTCTAAGCTCGGTGTTTTTGACCCCGTTCAATCGTTTTTCGGCTCCGGTGTTGACTGGAATCACGCGAACCAAACAAGGCCAATTTTCGACGCGCTTAATAAGTTAGCAGACGAGATGGGCGTCGCGCTTCTCTTATTGCGCCACGGCACGAAAGCGAGCGGAGGGAAAGCCATATCGAAGGGTTTAGGATCTGCCGACCAAACCGCTGCTGCGCGTTCCAGTATGCTTGCCGGCGTATTGCCGGACGATGAGAAAACGTGCGCTTTAATCCACTTCGCAACTAACATCGGCCCCCGAGCGCCTACACTCGGCTACGCGATTGACGATCAGGGCCAATTTACCTGGACAGGTGTATCGAGCATCACGGCGGCGGAATTATTGGCTAGTCCAGAGGCACCGGACAGGAAACTAACTGAGGCAACACAATGGCTCGCTGAAAAGCTCAAGGCCGGAAGTCTTGAGCAGAGGGAAATTCGGGAGCAGGCTGAGGCGGCGGGTATTTCCTACCGGACTTTGCAGCGGGCGAAAATTGCGCTCCGCATCTGCTCACGTAAAGCCACGTTTGGGGGCGGGTGGCTGTGGTGGCTGCCCGCAAACGATCCGGGTAGCGAGGCCGTGCAATGAACGCGAAGCGCACAGGCCGCTCGCTCAAGCCTGGGGATCGCGTGCGCCTGATCTCCGGCGGGCCAACAGGGAAGATCGTGAAAGCAGCAGCAGGCGGCAAGGTGCGTGTGGCATGGAAGCTAACCTATTACTCGAATCACAGCCCGGAGCGTTTGCGCCTGGATAGGGAGGCGGCGGCATGACAAATACAGCCGAGCGAGTTAAAACGATCCGGCCAGTTCCTCTCCCGCTGTCGAGAGCGGAAGAGGATTACCGCGTGAACGAACAATCTCTACTTACGGCCCCGCCGGATGCTTTCGCTCTAGGGAATCGCGTTTATGAGCGGGGCGCAGTGTCCGAAGGCGAGGGGGTTGTAATCGCGCTGTTTGACTCGCGGGCCAGAGTGCGGTGGGATAACGGATCGGTCCAATGGATCGCTCTCGACTCGCTGGTGCGGACGGAAAGAGGCGAGCAGTGAGAATCGGAAGCCGAGTAGTACGCGCCGGTTTGCCGGGTGTCGAGGGAACCATTGTCGCAATCGATGGTCGCAAGGTGCGGGTGTACTGGTCGCAGCATTTTTCACAACTCCTTGACCCGCGAAAACTGATTCAAGTGGCACCAACAGCGAATCGAAAGGATAACTGACCATGAGTAATCCAGCAGGATATGACCTAAGCATCTTCAACCTTCCAAAAGTCGGGGGTATGGCCGCAGTGAAAAGGACCGAGTACCAGCCCGCGCCCACTGCGAAAGAACCCGCAAGCAAGTTTTCGATCCGCAAATCGAGTGCAAGCGATACCCCGCCTAACATGCCACTGGTCGGCAGCAACCCCGGCAACAATGCGAGGGGTTACGACCTGTCCGCGTTCGGTTTGCCTGAAAAAGTTGAGATGCCTAAATATGGTTCGGACGGCAAGGAAACCGAGACAGTTCACGTACGCGACTGGGGTAGAAAAGTCCGGGCGGATGTGGAGGCCGCTTTGAATCGTTCCCCGCAAGAGGGCTTCAATCGTTTGTTTCATGCGATAGGCAGCGCGGAGGGATTGCAGCTTATGTCCCCGTCTGCGCTAACGAAATTCAAGCAACTCGGCCAAGGGTTCCTTGCCGCGAAAAATCCCCGGCTATTTTTCACAACCGAACTGGTTAGCTTTTTCAATTCACTCGCACCCACGAAAAGGAGCAAGTAGCCATGAAAGAGGAATCGCTTAAGGAAGTTATCGACTCGCAGCTTCGAAAATTGCGCGCCACTTACAGCGAGGCGACCGCCGAGCTAGACCGCGAACGCGCAACCCTAACGGCAGCCTCGAACGACCTCGAAGAGGCGGTCGATAAGTATCGACTCCGGCTTCCGGCAAAGGCGCGAGTAGCAGCGCGCGCCGCCGATGAACTCCTGGCCGAAGGACGGGATGAGGAGGCACAAAAGAAACTCGATGAACAGCACGCCGCGGAGAGCGCATTAATAGAGATGGAGACGATACAACAGGCCAATGCTGCCCGCTGCGCAGAAATAGACGCGGAAAAGCGCGCCATCTGCCGCCGGGTCTTCTTTGACAGCGCGTTCGATGATATACGCGCGCCGCTGGTCGCGCACTCGCAGATACTCGCCGAGGCTCACGATTACGCATGGCAGGGCATACTTGACTTCGCACGCGATACTGGAACCGCGTCGTCTCGGCCTAGCTTGCTGGTAGCGGGCCTTAAGTACCGCCTCACCGCTAACGATCGCGGCCCAGAGAAGGCTCTTTTCGAGAAATTATTGGAGTGGTTCGGGGGCACGGCCAACGAAAGGAAACTGCCATGACAACCAGGCCGAAGATAGAGGGCCAACCGAAGGGGAAACCAAAACTGCCCCCGACAACCGAAGAGAAGTCAACCATCATCACATTGACCGCAGCGGGTGTGAGTCAGACGAAGGTTGCCGCGTCAATCGGACGCAGCCGAGGTTTGGTAAAGCACACCCTGGCCGAGCCGGCAGTGCAACTCGCCGTGAGCGAGGAACGGCGGGCGATGGCGGAAGAGTGCATGAGCACAGGCCGGACGATTGTTCTCTCCATCAGCCAAGAGAACATCGACAAGGCAGGGTTGAAAGACAAGGCCATCAGCGCCGGCATAATGTTTGACAAAGGTTTGTTACTGGCCGCGGGACCATCAGCGTACAACGTCCCGGCCTTGCTCGCTCTTGTGCAGTGGGTAAGAGACGCGCGGAGAGAAGAAGATCGGCGGCTAACCGAAGCAAAAGTCATTCAAGGGCAAACCTGAAAATCTTTTCAGCCGGATCGCTTCGCCTGAGCGAATGCAACATTGCACTGAGGCCGTCACCGCCCAGGCTGAATCCGCCGATGGATACCCCTACCCGACCCTCAGCGGCTCGTTAAATCGCATCCTCACGCGGCGCAGCGGCCTATTCTGCGCAGAGAGCCGTCCAGCAATTCGAGGGACCGCGCCTTTGTCTGGAAATACTGTGGAGGGGATATGTATTCATCGCACCCCCCGGCCCGCATGGGGGGCATGGGGGGGGCCGGGATGGTTTGTGTCACGGCTTGTGTCATAACCCTGCCATCCCTGCCCGTGTCGGGCCGTCTCAGGCAGTGTCACTCAGGTACACAAGAAAGGCAGTGAACGTGCGCGAAACCCGCATGAACACTGCCTCTCCGTGTCGTTCTGGTTCGCTCTGAATCTGGCCGTCTCAATTCACCCTTGGAAATGGCATGGAAGAGGTCGTCGGTTCGATCCCGACCAGGTCCACCAAACAAGACTGACAACTCAGCAAAGCGTTTGGCTTTCCCTGCCACCTCCCTCGGCCACACATTTCCTGCACAAGAGCGCGCCTGACACCTTACGCGTTCCGATAGAGACACTCCAAGGGCACATCGAACATGCGATCACCGGATCGTTCACTCTGGACGTGCACGGCGGAAAGCTTCAATGGGAGCGGAATCTTGAGGCCGCGCGAGCGATTGGCGCGGAGCTTGAGCGAGTCGTTATCGAAGCTGAAAAGAAGCTACAGGACGAAGCCAGCGCCGGTCTTAATGACGGCTTAACTCCTATTTCCACAACAACGGCCTCCGACCAGGAATCGGAAGCCGTTTAGAATCAACAGAATCTTGGTTGCGGGGGCTGGATTTGAACCAGCGACCTTTGGGTTATGAGCCCAACGAGCTACCGGGCTGCTCCACCCCGCACTCTCATCTTATCAAGCGAATCAACGAGGGTCAATGATGCCTCGGCAGAGTGCTTGTGGCAAACGGAAGTGCAATTGACCGCGGCTCTTACAGAGATTTTGGGAACGTGGCTGATGCGGAAAATGATCCTGGGTAATCTACGAATTTAGTCCCGCCGCCCGGATACGCCTACTTGACATCTGTTGCGGATTCGTCAGGCTCGCCTTCGACCGAGATGCGCAGCGAGCGCAAAAAGTGCAGGTCATTTGGGGTAAAGGCGCCCACTTCGCCGCCGGTCCCTTCATCCGCCCGAGCGGTGTCGTTTTCCTTCCCGGGAACTTCGTTCAGACCGATCGTGGCCTCGAGCATCAGCAGCACATCAAAGCCGTGCTTGCGAATGTCCTGCACCACACCGGCGATTTGCTCGCTCTCGATGACCGACTCATGGATCGCCTCGCCCAGTTGCTGAATAAGTTCGCGCAGACGGGATGTCACAATCACCTCCATGAGCGGCGTCCCGCGCAGGACCAAAGTGCGGGCTGCGGCGTGGAATCTCTCTACCTTACTTCGATTCCGGTCTGAGAGCAACCCGGGACCTGCAGCAAGCGGCGCAAAGCGCCATGAACCGCTGCTACCATCATAAACGGTATGAGACCCCGAATCATCGGCCGCGCCCTGGGCATCGCAGTTCGCGTTGCCGGGCGTATTGTCGGGCAGAGGCTTGCGGCCCATGGACAATCCGGCGCGTTTCAATTCCAGCCCCGGCCAAGCGGGATGGCCGCCGGTCCCATCGCCCAGGAGCGAACTGCGGGACTGGCGGCCGGGCGGGTCGCAAATCAGGCCGGGCGCAGCGTCAGCCGCGGAGTCGGCGGTTTCCTCCGTCCCTTTCGCCGTGCTGGCGGCATCCTGTGGCTCGAAGTGACCGGCGCCTTCTTTCTGCTGCCGGTCATCGTCTTTGCTCCAGCCCTTTGGCGGGAGGGTTTGGCCTACTCCCACACCAGCGACCATAGGACGTTCTGGGTCACGGCGCTGATCATGGCGGTCTTTCTCTACCTGGGAGTCAGTTCGTTCTGGCGGGCGCGGCGCCGTTGAAATGCGCCGCTGAAATCACCTCTGGGTCGAGCTTTTTGCCGGCTCGCTGCTGCCCGATCGTGAAACTGCCCAAACCACTGCTACGCCACTGCTACGACCAATACCAACCCAACCAGCAGCAGGCCAAACCCGTCCCGGCCGGTGCCGTGAATCAGGCGGAACCCTCCGAAGCACACCAGCGCCAATGCATTCATCCCTGCGGTCAACATGAATTCGCTCCATCTACGGGCGTCACGGCGCAGCCGCATGAGTGAAAATCCGGAAACCGCCGCCAAGTTGCTCCAGATTCTCGGTGCATAGTCCTACTCAGCCGTTCTTACGCCACCAGAAGCGAAGGGCAATGGCGTAATTCAATTGCACCAGCACAATGGCCGTGATGCTGACCCATGTATTGATGAAGCAGAGCGCCGCGCCGCCGGCATACAACGCCTGCGCGATCAAAATGCGGCGGCAGATGCTGCCGCGCACCTCCTCAGGCGTATCGGATTTGACCAGCTTGGCATGCGTGGCATACGACCAGCTCCAAAAGAGCATGGCGCCGAGCACTACGATATTCAGCCAGTAGATGCCGAGAGCCAGACGGTAGGCGATGAACTCGGTCAGCAGCCGCGTTGTGAATGGCAACAGCGTGGTGGCGAAGAGAAAGCCCAGATGAATCCAGGTGAGGTCGCGCGTGCCCTCGGCCAGGTGGTTGAGCTGCGTCTGCTGCCCGGCCCAGAAGATGCCGAGGGTGAGAAAACTCATTCCATACGTCGCCCACTGTGGCCACAGCGCCGCCAGCGCCGCGAGCAGCTCGCGCTCGCCGTGCGCCTGTGCGGCCGTGGGGATGTGCAGGTCGAGCACGAGCAGCGTCATGGCCACGGCAAAGATGCCGTCGCTCAACGCGGCAAGGCGGTCGAGATTGCGGCCCTGGATACGGTTGTAGAGAGTGCGCATGGGAAACATTTCCTCCAAATTAGCCGCTGCGGGCTGAAGGCCGAGATCGAAGCTACTCCCTCACACGCGCGGCCTGGGCGGGCGGCGCGGCGGTCGCCTCAGGTGCCAGACCGCCAGCGCCAGGGCGAGTGCGCCAAGCCCATAGGCGAGCACGGCCGTCTTGCCGCGATGAATCTGCCAGCCCTTCCAGATGGCCGCGGCGGCGGCCAGCAGCATCACAATGCCTCGAACCTGGTTCACCCGCGCATCCTTTCTGCGGCGTTCGTTCACGCAGCGGCGATCGAATCCATACTAACTGCTCGCGGCGCACCTAAAGGCCGCGGGCGCCGGATCGACCCTGCCGCTCGCAGTCCTATGATGGGAAGGTAAGGCGCTTTCAAAGGAACTTCCATGTCTGATCCCGTTTCTGCCAACCCCTCCGCACCGCTCAGGAAGACAGCCCTCAACGCCACGCACCGCGCGCTCAAGGCCAAAATGGTCGACTTCGGCGGGTGGGACATGCCGGTTGAATATCCATGTCCAGGCGGAGGCCTCATCGCCGAGCACATGGCGGTCCGCACGGGCGTGGGCCTCTTCGACGTGAGCCACATGGGCGAGATCCAGTTCCGCGGACCTGGCGCGCTGGCCGCAGTGCAGCGCGTCACCATGAACGATGCCTCGCGGCTCCAGGATGGGCAAGCGCAATACTCGGCGCTGCTCACGCCGCAGGGGACCTTCGTAGACGACATCCTGGTGCACCGGCTGAGCGCCAACGATTATCTGCTGGTGGTGAATGCGGGCACCACGGGCAAGGACTTTGGATGGATATGGCGGCAGGTTGCAAGCTGGCCGGAAATCCACATCACCAACTATTCGCCTTACTACTCGCAACTGGCGCTGCAAGGGCCGCGCGCCAAGGAAACGCTGGCCAAGCTGACCAAAGTCGATCTCGGGGCGATCCGGAACTACTGGTTCACGTGGGGAACAGTGGCCGGAATCGCGAACACGCTCATCGCGCGCACGGGCTACTCCGGCGAGGACGGGTTCGAGGTGTACATCGCTTCCGACGAGGCGACGACGGTGAAGATGTGGAATGCGCTGCTCGAAGCGGGAGCGGAGTTCGGCATTCGGCCTTGCGGGCTGGGCGCGCGCAACACGCTGCGCCTCGAAGCGGGAATGAGCCTCTACGGGCACGAAATCTCTGAGGAGATCGACGTATTCGAGGCTGGGCTCGAGCGCTGGCTCAAGCTCGATAAGGGCGACTTTATCGGGCGCGCGGCCTTAGAGGCGGTGAAAGCTCAAGGCGGGCCGAAGCGAAAAATTGTTGGCCTCGAAATGGTGGAGCGCGGCATCGCGCGCGACGGGTACTCCGTACTTTCAGATCTTGGAGAAGAGATAGGCAAGGTGACTTCCGGCTCGCCGGCGCCGTTTTTAAAGACCAACATCGCCATGGCGCTGGTGCCCGCGGCGGTTGCGGAATCGGGGGTGAGTGTGCTGGTCGATGTGCGCGGCAACCGGGTG